>CAVRWK010000004.1:0-1883812 GCA_963724935.1 Vulcanimicrobiota bacterium | reverse complement strand
CTTGTTTGCGGGCTTGCAGCTTGGAAACTCGACGACTTCGCCTGCGCCCGTCAAATCGTAATGAGAGACGTAGCAGTTATCGTGCGCGTCGACTGCGACGCCGATAAGCTCGTTAAAGTTATCGAACCCCGGCGGATGCGGTGCAGAGAATGACGGGTCGGAAAACCCACCGATCGGTACTCCGCTCGCGCTGTAGATATTCGCCGTTCCGGCGACTATGTAGTAACCGCCGTTGAAGGGCGCGTAGTCGATAGTGTTCCCGACGATTATGTCGCCTTTACTATCGAAGGTGACGTCTCCGGGCTGGCCGTACGGATCGGGAATGCTCAGCCCGACTCCGCCGCTGCACGTAAACTGCTGCGTCGAGCCGGTCGGAGGCCCGTTGTTGCCCGCAGGAACCCACAAGTTGCCGCTTGAGTCAGTGCCCAAGCTGTTGACGGCACTCACTCCTGGCGTTTGACAGATCGGACCGTCGTTATTTTTGTTGGGAATGTTAAACTCCCCAATCAGCGACGGAAACTCAAAGCCGGATACCCACGCAACTTCGGCGGCATCGTTGTGTCCTGGGCTCTTAAAGCGCATTCCACTTGGCGGCGATGGCCGTCGCATGTCGAGCGGGACTAACGACGCGAGGCCGTTGCGGACGTATCGCTGCAGTCGCTGCGGCACCCGGCTCGTTGCGACGGCCCCCGCGCTTTGTACGGAAGGCGCGAACTGCGATGCTCGGCCGGCGCAACCAATGGCGAGAGCGATAAGGGTGACCGCGGCTAGCGCATGAGCTCGCGGTGTCAAAAAGCGCATGTTTATTCTCCCCTTACGTCGAGTTACGGGATCAGCGGCCGGGCTTACGGCCACGCCTTTCGCGTTAACAAAACCGGTGAGTTGCGCCTGCACGGTCCCAGACGGATACGACAATACTTTTACTGTGTTGTACCGAAATCGGAAACGTACAGATTTTGCCGTACTCGCATCGAACACCATGTGGCTCGGATTTGTAAAACCCGTCATGAACGTTTTCGACGGTTTGGTTGAACCCGGCGGATAGACGTTGATATACGCTCCATCCGAATCTTCAGCGACGAAATTTCCGGTGTTGTCGAACGCCATATCGGCGGTGCTTGTTTCGAGCGGAATCAGCAAATTCGTAGGAATGACCGGCCTTTGCTCAGCCGGAATCGCCGGAGGCGCCGAGGCGTTATACGAGCAGATGAGATTGCCGCTCGAATCGATCGTTACGCCCTTCGGCGTTACGGGAAGATTGATCAACTTGCTTTGTCTGGCCGTGCGGAAACTCGTCACCTGGTTGAGCGATTCGGCGTTATACAGCGTTCCGTTCGCGCCGACGGCAAGACTCGGGATGGTCCTTCAAAACCCGAAAACCTCTTTACCGTGGCCGCCGGTGTACGGAGGTTTGAACTCTAAATCTGATTGATCCGCACGTCATCTAGACGTACAAATTATTCGATTTATCGATTGCCAAAGCCGCCGGAAGGCTCAACAACCCTTCGATCTGTCCGATCGGGCTTCGACGGATTCGTCGCCGAGTAATATATCGATCACGTGGTTGCCGAAATCCGAAACGAACAGCAAGCCGCTCGATTTCGCACGCTGGTACGCCGATTGCGATATCCAGCTGTGCCGGAGATGGTCGCGCGTTGCGTAATGTGCCGCCCCGTGCGTCTACCGTTAGCGCGGTCGAGCCGAGCAGAATGCCGGCAAGAAGTGCGAATTTGATCCGAAGCAGCATGGTCGTTCTCCCAAATACGGCATGGTGAAGTCGGTACGAATCGCGCCTTCGTCGTATAAAAAAAGCCGCCCCTTCGGAGTGCATGGCACAACGGAGAGCGGCGTGGCACAAAGCGGCGCTTCTGTTACCGAGCGACGCCTCCAAGCAACGTAAGCCCGGGGCTACGCTTGCGTTGCACCGCGGCAGCCGTTGTCGTTGACTCCTTTTTGTGCGCTGGACGCGCTTCGGGCAGAACTTCCGAGGCGGCTCGATACGTCAGCGAGAGCGTCCACGCTCCGGCGCCGCTCTCTGCCAGTTCGACCGCACGCCGCATCGACTCGGCGCTTGCGAGGTTTCCGATCCGTTTTAGCATGAGTCCCGAGTCGCGCAAAACGATCGCCTGCCACTTCTTGTTTTGCAAGCTCGACGCGGCTTGGCCGGCCTCCGCGAACGATTGCTCGGCGTTCGCATAGCGCGCCGTGTGGGCGAAGAAATCGGCCTGCGCCTCCTTTAAGAACGTCCAGTGCAGCGTGCCCGGCAGCGCGATGCGTTCGGCTTCGAAGACGAGCGGATCGGCGGCTTGCCAATAGGGCGTCTTCAGGAGCGTCGTTGCGATCCACGCTGCCGCGAAGACTAAATAGCGCTGACCCTCCGTCGCGCGCGCAAGCTCCAAAGCACGCTCCGCCATCGTCAGCATCTCGTCGTTGCGGCCGACCGAGCCGTAATAGCCCATCAGACCGATCGTCGATTCGAGCGCTCCGCGTACCGACGCATTGGCGATGCTTAGTTCGAGCGCCGACGAGAAGCGTTGATACGATCCTCTGTATTCGTCGGCTAAATCCTCAGCGCAATATGCGTTCAGCAGCGCGAGCGATACCCGGCGGTGCGGCGCGAGGTTTTGGATCTTGGAAGCAACGACGTTCGCGCGGCTCAATGTCTTGCGCGCCGGCGAAAAGCGCGCGTTCGCGCAATGCAACAGTCCGGATTCGACCAGCGCGTCGAGCGCGAGGTCGTTGACCCGTTGCGCATGCGTCTGACGGTTTACTAGCTCTTCGAGCGCTGCGGCAGCGGTAGCATCCGAGCCAAGCGCCAGGGCGTAGCGAGCTTCCACGAGGGCGGTTCGTTCCGACAACGCCGTCCATTCGTCGCCGGCGCTTGTTTCGATGTCGACGGCGCTGCGATCTAACAGTTTTCGCGCGCGTGGCAACTGGCCGGCGACAATCAGCGCGCCGGCAAGTTCGAGACCGGCCGTTAACCGTCCGTGACCTGGAGAAAAGCCGCTCCAAGCATGGTCGAGGAGGGCGACCGCTCGCGCGCCGAGACCTTGATCGCAAAATGCGGAAGCGCGGTTGAACAGCAACTGCTTTGAGTCGTAGGCGGAAATACGCGGTGACGTGTCCTTGGCCGGGCGCATACGCTGCGCGATGTGCGAACAGATCGCATGCCGCTCGCGGTAATACTGCCGGCGCGAAAGCTTCAGGCGTTTGGCAACCGCTGCGATGTCGTCGCCGGCGAGGATGGCTTGGATGATCGCTCGTTGCCGGCGCGCGCCTTCGCCGGAGCCGGTAATCGCAGCGTCCGAGCAACACGCATCGGCTTCACACGCGATCCGATTTCGAATGGCAAACAGCGCACCAGCGTCGCCAGTTTTCGTTTTCTTACCCGTGAAAAACGTTGCGGTCAGCGGATTTTTGCGCAGCGCCGAAGCGTCGGCCAAGTGCCGAAACAAATGATTGACGGCGGCGTCAAACGACTTCTCTGGGTCGGCGTACGGCAATTACTTGACCTCGCAATCGGGACGCGTGAATTCGAGTCGCCCGACGACCCGCCCTTCGCAAGCAGGCAAGCCAACCATGCTCGCGAACCCGCGAGTGTCGGAGGTGCTTGGTAAATGATTGGTCATGCGCGATTTCGTTACGTAGCTATTTCGCTCGCTCTCGTGGGTGCTGTTGGTGCGGCGCTAACGCCGCGCTCGACGGTGGTTGCGCAAGACACCTCTGCGACGGCCGTGCCGTCCAACATTCAGGCGGTCTTGGATAAGGCGCGCTACAAAGGCGGCGTTTGGGGACTGCGCGTGATGGACGGCGATAAGGTCCTGATCGATCTCAACTCGCAGCGCAAATTTTACATCGGATCGGTTCGCAAAGTGTTCAGCGTCGGCCAACTGCTCAACGCGGTCGGGCCGAACCACACCTACGACACGCCGGTCTATCGTACCGGAACGATCGATGGCAGCGGCGTGCTGCATGGCAACTTGATCGTCGTCGCGTCGGGCGACTTGACGATGGGTGGCCGTTTGAATCCCGACGGCACGATCGCCGTCAGCGACTGGGACCACAACGAAGCCGATGGCCTCGGCAACGCCATCCTTACCAAGCCCAATCCGCTGGCAGGCTACGCGCGCCTCGCGCAGGCGATTCGGGCGGCCGGCATCAAGCGGGTCGCCGGCAACGTCGTGATCGACGACCGCCTGTTCAAGCCGTGGTTCTTCCGCGATCAGTTCAACGTGCGCCCGATCTTCGTGAACGACGACGTGGTCGACATGACGATCGTTCCCGGCGGCAAGACTGGTGCGACCGCCAACCTGACCTCGCGACCGGTTTCGTCGGCGCTGCAAATCGTGAACAAGCTGCGCGTCGGCGCGGCCAACAGCAAAGACACGCTCAAGATCGATCCAGAGCTACCGGCGTGCATCGGCAAGCCCGGCTGCACCTCGACGATTACCGGGTCGCTACCCAGCGACTTCAAACCGCCGCTGACCGGAAAGCCGACGCTGGTCCAGACCGTGCGCATCGTGCAGCCGTCGAACTACGCGCGCACGGTTTTCATCGAACAACTTCGCACGGCCGGCGTGACGGTCGCGGCACCCGCGGTGCAACAGAATCCCGTCGCGCTGCTGCCGGCGTGGGGATCGTACCGCGCCGCCAATCGCGTCGCGCAGCTCACCGGCATGCGCTACGGACAAGACGCGAAATTTGTGTTGAAGATTAGCTACAACATCGGCGCCGACACGAGCCTGGTTCTGCTGGGAACGAAGTATGGCGCGAATTCCATGCCGGCCGCACTGGCGTGGGAGCGCAAGGACTTGGCCACGCATTGGAACGTCAACGCGGATCAATACCACTTTATCGACGGCAGCGGCGGCGGCGAAACGACCGCCACCAATATCGCGGTGACGACGATGCTCGAGGAGCTGACGAAGAGTCCGGCTGCGGCAGCGTTCGAAGATGCGCTGCCGAGCCTGGGCGTCGATGGTTCGTTGGCCTTCGTCAAAGATTTCACTAAGGACCCGACGTTGGCCGGCGCCCTTGCGAAAGTTCATGCCAAGACCGGAACCTATGTCGGCGCGGGACCCACCGGCGGCATGGAACTCAAAGCGCAAGCACTCGGCGGATACATCAATACGAAGAGCGGCCGCCACCTGACGTTCGAACTGACGATCAACAACATTCCCATCAAAGAGATCCTGCGACATCACCAATGTGTTCCAGGACGAAGGAACGGTCGCCGCGATCTTGTGGAGAGACTACTAAACTAGGTCCGACCGTCGAGGGTGTATCATGACGTCGACGATGTTGCTCGTCTTTTGGTTCGTGATCGTAGCGTTCGCCGTTGCGACGGTGGTGTATTACGTCGTTTCGAGCGAACTCCGCCGTCAGGTTGCAAAGCACGTCGTCAACCCTTCGCAGTTGCAGATTTACCAGTTGCGGCGGCGCACGGGACGCGCGCTCGACTACATGGGCGCGTTCGCGGTGCTGCTGATCTTAGCGATGGCCAGCGCGCACTGGGTCGGCGTATACGTCGATTCGAATCGCGCACTTCACCAATCGCAGAAACTGGCACGCGAGTTTCAAGACGAGCAGTATACGGAGGCGCGCGTGACGCCGCGCTTACTGTTTTCTGCGTTTAACGAGAACAGCATCGCCGGCAAACATGCACTCGTCGGCAGCGCGTTCGTTCTCGATGCCAAGCTGCAAGACGCCGGCATGAAGACCAATCAATGCGATCCGAAGTTGCACGAGGCCGTGAAGCAGACCCAGCTTCACATCGTGAGCGTCGGCATCACATCATCGACGGAGCCGGCGATCGACGATAATAATCCGTGCTTCGTGAAGTGGAGCTGGATCGTCGTTCCGCAACACGATGGAATGCTGGTATTGCTCGCGACGGGAATGCTGCACTTGCCCGGGGCGAACGTCATCCATATTGAGAAGCCGATTCGAATCGTGGTCGATCCGGATCTTCAAGCAACGAGAATGGATGCCGCGTCGATCTCGGGGATCGCCGTCGCGCTGCTGTCGCTCGCCGGGCCTCATCTTTACGACGTTTATGAACCGGCTAAGCCGCGTAGCGGTAACGCGGGAGTCAGACTCCTAATCATTGTCGGGTTGGCCGAACGTGCCGTTGAGAATTGCATCGAGAATCACTTCGGGGGGAGTACTCGGGTGAAAGAACATCTTCTGAATTGGTTTCTTCACGGCTCCTTCGGCGTTCGTGTCTTTCAGCAGAGCGTCATAGTACGGATCGACTTCCGCGCTCGTACGCTGCGAACCGCATCCGCAGCCGACTGCAGCTCGCATAAAAGACCGGCATACGCCGCCGCATAGTCGCGCGAGCCACCGGAAGGCCGCACCGCAGCTTCGAATGCCGGGCCGGCGTGCGCGAACGATTGCGTCAGGCGCGCACTTTCTTTGGAAACGACTTCCAGAAATTGCGACCGGGTCGCCTCCGGCGAACTCGGAAGATCGCCCGCCACCGAGCCGTCAACCTGCGCCTCCAGCAGGTCCGCGAGACCGGCGAGCGTTCCGGCGATCGAGACCGTATCGCCACGAAGGCGTTGTTCTACTCGAACGTACAGTGCTTCGGACATTGTAATAATCTCCTTAGATTCTAATAATCTACTTAGAACGCTCCTAGACCCAGCAGGGCAGGTAGCGGCCAAACCTAACTATGCCCTACAGCGCTGCCGGACGGTTGGCGTGACCCTGAACCATGACAACCGTAGTGTTTACGCTAGGGCTATCGTAGTTTTAAGCCGAGGAGCGAGGACGATGCAGCGACGCAAGTTGCCCCCGAAGACGGCCGCGCGTCCGCCCTGCGGCGTGCCCGTGCATCAGAGCGTCGACATCGGCGTCATGCGCCACATCAACGTGTGCAACGCGCTTCTCGCCGAGTGCTACCACTGGTTACAAAATGCCCAAGGCGGCGACGAAACCGCCGAAGCCCAGCGCGTGATCCTGCTGAATCTCGGGCGGTGTCTGTCGGAAGCCACATTCGGCATGGTGACGCTGCTCAATCACGACGCAACCGGCGCGGTGTTAGTTCTGGAACGCGCCGCGATCGAATACTACGGGCGTGCGAGCTACTTCATGCACGAGCCCGAGCACGCGCTGTGGTACGCGAAGGTCGAACATCTGCAAGTCTTGATCGAAAACGAAGCCACGACGGCCGAACAACGCATGGCGCTGATTCATCAAATCAGCCACGCCCGCCGTAAATATGCGGAGCTAACGCCCGAAGCCCGAGGGGCGGCCGGAAAGCAGCCGTTCAACAAAGTCCGGATCTCGGATATGATTCGCATCGGACTCGGCGACGATGCGGCACGACGCTACGCCTCGGCCAGCAAAGTGCTGCACGGCGATCTGTATAGCAGTTACCTGATGGTGTCGCGCGGGCCGGAAGCCGTCAACGGCGCCGTGCTCGAAGCGGCATCCGGCATCGTCGCGTTTTGCAATCTCATGCTGACGTGGCTTCCGCGCGCGCCCAACGGCCTGACCGAACGAATTCTGCTCGCGGAGGAAGAGACATTTCGACTCGGCCGGCGCTACGGCCGCGCATTCCTCATCGAAGCCGTTGGCTAACGCATAACCGCATTCGTCCCGCCAGACGCTTGGCAGCACGAGCAAGCGACAATCAAACGGCATGCGGTTGTTGTGCGTGTTGATGTTACTGCTTGCACTCGCGGGTACGAGAGCGAATGCGCAGACGCCGCATGACTTTCAGGCACGCTGCGGTGCAGCGTATCGCGCGGATGACACTAGCGGGCAGATCAGATGGTGCAAAGCAGCCGCGGACAGATACGCCGCATTAGCCCGGCGCTCTACCACATTTTGGCATTGGGCAGCGCTGGAGATCGAGGGCGTCGATCTTGCGGACCTCAGCATCGCGTACAACAGTATCGGCGACCCGGTCAACGCGTACAAGACCGCGATCCGCTCGCGTACCGCGTTACGAGAAGTTCGATTCCACTGCCCGTTATTCGCGATGCGTGACCTAGCCACCGAACCGCTCCGGCGCGTCAACGATTTGATCAATCTGTACGAGTCGCCGGCTTCGCCGGTCCCGGCTTAACGTCAGTTAGGCGTATTTTGCGATGAGGCGCTCTGCGTACCACGCCGGCCACGGGTCGCTTGGGTGTTGCGCGCTGTACAGCTCGTCGAGTTCGACGAGATCGTGCGTGAGATGACTGCGAACGGGCCGGCGGCCCAACAGCTTCGGCAGCTCGGAGTGCGTTAACAGCCAATCCGAGTAGAAGGTCGCCCAGTCATCATCGTTGCCCTCGGTATCGGAGAACACGATATGATGCGTCTCGCCGACCTGCTGTAACAGCTCGGCAATCTTACTTGCGACATCTTCATTCATAGGCCGATCGTTTCAGCGAGAAGGCACCGGGTCCTTGACACGAGCAATCCGTGCTTCGTTCGTACTCAACGCTCTTCGTTACTCAGCGCCATCCCCTGAACATAATTCAAATTGGCGTCGATTTTCGATTGGAACTCGCCTGGAGGATAGTGACTGATGTAGACGTCGCTACCGTAGGCCCAATTCGAAATGTACATATTGTCTTCGCCTTCACGAAGAACGATTTGCTCGACACCAAAATCTTCTGACAGGACCTGGGACGGTGATGTACTTCCGGGCGGAAATATGTCTACAACTTGCTTGCTTTCGGTCTCCACGACGAGAATGTTTCCAGCGCGGTCGAGCTGTAGGCCTTGGGGTGCGACGAGCTGCATGCCCAGAATACGGCCTTGGGTAGAGTTCGGCGCAAACTCTTCAATGCTACCGCTTGTCGAACCGCCACGATACGCTACGTATAGATTATTTGCAGCGTCTAAATTGATTCCGTCGGCTTCCCCTCCGGGGGTCTGCAACGTACGATCTGGTTTGGTTTGATGCGGCGGATATTCGGTGACGGTTCCATTATGGTTGGCGGCGTAGAGCCGGCCCGCGTGATCGAGTACAACGTACATCGGGCGATCTGGATCGGAATAGACGATAAACGGGGTCAACGCACGCGGGTGATAGGCCGATATCGATTTGTTATTGGCGACGTACAAGTTCCGTCTCCCGTCTACGAACAACCCCCACGCGTTAGCTACATGGTTCGTAATCGATCCAACGGCCGGCGGGTTGGAACCATTCTCCGGGTACACCATCACTCGGTTGCCGGCGGCGACGTAGATGACCGATGACGGAGCGCCCTTCTGCATCCAGCCGAGCGGCTTTGCTCCACGGCTGGGATGCTCGAGTGCGGTGGCCGATGGCCTTGGAACCGCACTTGAAGCGAGTATCGACGATTGAGCCGGCGAAGGACCCATTGGTGTCGAGACCGTCGGAGAGCAAGCAGTCGATGCAAGCAGCCCGGCTCCGATCGCAAAAAAAGACAGTGTCGTGCGCATAAAATCCCCCCTCGAATCGTAAGGAGTAGGCGAACACGCTTAACCGGATTGCACGGTCGTTCCTACGTTTTCGATGTGCCGGAGAACCATCGCGGTCAAAGCGACGCAGAGAGCCTGCCCGAGTCGTCAAGCATGGCCACGTAACTCGTAAGAACCCTGTTGAAGTCGGACAACTTTTGTTCGCATTCTTTGGATGAACGCAACAAGGCGCTCTTATAAACTCAGTGGCACAAACCAAGCGAGCCTCCCGATCCCGTATCTCTGAAATGCCCGATGGACGCAACCGATTCGCGGGACGAGGTGAGCCATCCCGATGCGACGTATCCCTTAATCCCCATTGCAAGAGTGCCTTTTGAGAGGTTCGATGAAGTGAATCTTCCACGACTAACCGCCATAGCGGTTCTTTCAGCTGCATTATCGGCGTGCTCCAGCTCGACGCAATCATTACCGGCAGCCGGAACCAACGCGAGTGCGGTTACCAATCCCGCGGCCATCGCAGGTACGATGGATGCCTGGCATGACTCGCTCGCCCTGAACAAACTGCCCAGCGCGGGCTGCTTCAAGGCGACATATCCGTCTAACCAGTGGAGCCGTATTGCCTGCGGCACGCCGCCGCGCAATTGGTATCCAGTTCCGCGTTCCCGCAAGCCACATCTGGGACAAAGCGTTGGCGACGGGAACGACTTCACACTCGACGCCACGCCGAACATCATTTCATCGGCGATCGGCGCGTTCCCGAAAGTCAAAGGCGTGACGAGCGTGGTCAGCGGTGGACAGCAAGACTCGTACACGATGCAGCTGAACTCGAACTTCTTCACGACAGCCCAATGCGGAACGCTTTCGAACTGCGTCGGCTGGTCGCAATTCGTGTATGAAAACCCTCCGGGCACCGAAGAGGGAGCGCTGTTCATTCAGGATTGGCTCGTCGCCACGACTCGATCCGGCTTCAGCAATTGCCCGCCGAACAAAGGATGGCAAAACCTTGGCATCGGTTGCGTGCAGAATAGTCCGTTTGGCGTGTACCTTCCCAACATCAACGTCACGCAGATCGGCAGCGCGGTCTTGACCGGCGATGCAGACACGAGCGGCGATAGCGTCTACATAACGGTCGGTAAGAACGCGTATGGCATGAAGAACGTGCAAGGCGATGGCATCACCGATCTGTCGCAACACTGGCAAGGCGCCGAATTCAACATCATTGGTAACGGCGGCGGAGATTCCGCGACGTTTAATTCGGGATCGAAGATCTCCGTAAACATCCAGGCAGTTGACGGCTCCAAGAAGGCGCCCGCCTGTCCGTCCAATAGCGGCACGACCGGTGAGACGAACAATCTGTTCTTCACGAAAGCGCCCAAGAAAGTGACGAAACTGAAGTATCCGTCGATCGAGTTTTCGATGACGTCGCAATCGGGCGGCACCGCAACATGCAATACGGCAAAAGGTAAGTAACCGTCGCCTTTTTCCGATACAACGATCGTAGAGGCCGGCGCCTTTTGCGCCGGCCTCTAATTCTCGTACTCGCCTTCATCCTCGCGTCGTTCATCTCGGGACCGGGTCGTTTCGCGCGCTGCAGCGACACCCGCAGCGGTGCCGCGATACACGCCTACAACGTGTCCGAAAATGGAGGGCGTAGAATGGCTCGCGAACGCGAGTTGCGGCTATCTCACCGTGCTTGAGAATCGCTCGAAGCATAACGGTCGGACGATTCAACTCATGATCACAAAAGTGAGCGCACGATCCGCTGAAAAGCAACCCGACCCAATTCTGTATCTCGAGGGCGGACCGGGCGACATCGCCCAGCTCGAAGCCAACGAGATTATCAAGGCACATTTCATCCGCGACCGCGACATCTGGATCGTTAGTCAACGCGGCACGTGGTCGTCGAAGCCCGCACTGATCTGCGCGGCGACGAACGACTTCTCCCAACAGTTCGTTAGCATGCGCTTTTACTCCGAGGCGACGAAGCGCGCACACCTAGCGGCAACGCGAGCCTGTCACAAGGAACTGAGCGCGACGAGCGCCGATCTCGCCGCGTACAACTCGAGCGAAAGCGCGGACGACCTCAACGATCTACGTACGGCACTCGGAATTTCTACGTGGAATGTGTTCGCCAATTCGTACGGCACGTACGAGGCGCAAACGCTGATGCGCGCGCACCCCAAAGGCATCCGCAGCGTCGTCCTCGATTCCGTCGTGGCGCCGACTCTTTCGATTCCCGGAAACTGGTGGAACGCGCGCTACGGCTTTCAGAACATCTTCAAGGCCTGCATGGCGCAAGCAGCGTGCAACGCGTCGCATCCCCATCTCGAACAAACCTTCACCGGATTGGTGAACAAGCTGCAAGCGCACCCGCTCGAGCCAACCATCGCCGATCCGTATACGAAAAAGAACGTTACGGTCGTGATCGACGGCGGCGCGCTCATCGACTGGTTGCGCAACCAAACGTATAGCCTGCAAACGCTTGCGGCCGCGCCAAATACCATTGGCGGTCTCGCCGCTGGGCGCAACGATGCAATCGAAGCGATTGCGAAGGATCGAGCGAGTCGAGCACCGGCATATCATCCCGGCGCCGTCGCTCTGGGCGATGGCTTAGCCTTCGGCGTCTCGTGCCGTGAAGATTATCCATTCGGGACGGCGGAAGAACTCTTCGCCGCCGGACGAGCAGCGTTTCCGGACTATCCGGCATCGATCCAACGCGAAGCCGTCGGCGGCTGGGCGTATGTCAACGAAGATTGTCGCGAGGTGTGGAACGTGCCGGCCGCTCCGGCTGCACTGCGCGAACCCGTCGCGAGCAGCATTCCGACGCTGCTCATTTCCGGAACGTTCGATACGTTGACCTCGCTCGCATGGGCCAAGACTGCGGCATCGCGGTTATCGCACGCAACGATCATCAGCATTCCGGGCGTCGGGCATACCGTCACGGCTTCGTCACCATGCGCCCGCGCGGTTGTCGATTCGTTCTACGCCGCTCCGGATCGCGCGCCCGACACATCGTGTGTGGGCAAACTGAGACCAGCCCAATTCACTTCAACAGTGATTGGCACTTAGATCGCTTTCGATCGGCGGCGAGGGCGACGTCGAATTTGCGACAGTCGCTGCTCCATATCGGTGCTCTTGGCATACTTTTCCAAGAACTTCTCTAGGTCTCCGATGCCGAACATTCCACGGGTTAAGCGAAAGCGTCGGGTCCGCCCCACATACTTCGAAATGATGATTTCTTGCGTAAGTACCCTTCAGGAGGGCGATCGCCAGCAGTGTGCGGGTGCGTGTTGAACTTCCAAAAGGCCTCAGGGCTGCCGCAACGTTAGCTCGACCGCGCGAGTGTTCGCACCGCGCTGAACGGTCAGCCGAACGACAGTTCCCGCCGGCGCGGTAACGAGGTCGAGGAAATCCGCGCTTGAGAATTCGCTCGCGCTTGTGCCGTTGACCGCAGTGATTTTGTCGCCGGCAGCAATTCCAGCCACGGTGGCAGGCGAGCTCGGGCGAACCGCCTCGACGTCGATCGTGCTCGACTGATTCTTCGTAAACGCGATTCCTGAGCGGTTCGGCGATATAGCGAGCGGATGCACCACCGGTTCGAGATATAAGGTCTGACGCGCATAATCGAACGTCGGCGTAAAGTTCGACAGCACCGTTAGGCCGAGATCGCCGGCCTCCGTCCACGACGAGAACGAGCCGGTCTTCATCTGCGTGAAGTCCGCTTTGAGGCCGCGGATGTTGCTACCGCCGATCCCAAAGCTCGACAGCGCTTGGATCGTGCCGCTGTTGGAGCCGCCCGTGCCGCTGCCCTTGATCGTCGCGCCGGGCGTATACTTCGCCAGCAATCCGGTCCGGCGCAGATAGTCGCCATACAAGATCAGCAATCCGGCGTTACCGGTGTTGACGCCAAACCATCCGTTGTTTCCGTCGGCCGCCGCATTTGCTAGCGGCATGTCTTCTTGAAAACGAATCGGTACGCGAGTCGCCGTGCCGCGGAACGCGAACTTCGCGAGCGGAGTTAGCGTGAGATTGCGCTTGGCATAATCGATCCGCGCCGCGTAGCGTTCGAACCACTCGAGGCCGAGGATTCCGGCCAGCGGAACGCGCTTGCCGCGCTCGTAAAAATCGTACGGGTACGGAATCACCAGCATCGGCTGGTCGAGTAACTCCGCGTTGCCGATGCGCATGCTGCGCACGCGCGCATATTGCAGCCCGATCGTTCCGGAACCCGCGCCTCCGCTGACGCCCGCGCCGAAGCCCCGCACGCCGAGGATCTTGGCTGCAGCGGTATCGAGTATCGCGTGACCGCCGGTGTCGAGGATAAACGGCATCGGCGGGCGGCCATTGATCGACGCCCAGACCAGCAACTGATGGCCTTCGAGCGCGACCGGCACCGTCGTGGAAGTCGCTTTCGCGAGCATCCTCGCCTTATCGGTTTCACGTGGTTTTTGGAAGTCGGACGCGGTTGCGTTGGCGCTGACCGTGTAGCGCGTTACGTCGGTACGATCGCCGTTTTCCGGTTCGAACGAGCTTGCGTGCGAGATCGAAAACGGCAGCACCAGCCGGCCGACCTGTCGATAATCGGCGAACGTCGTAATGTTGGTTTCGATCGGCGCTCGGATCGCGATCGACTCGACGAGATGCGTTCGCGTGTCGATTGCCAGTGTGGCCGCAATGCCGCCGGGCGGCTGCACTCGGACGAGCTGGGTTTGATCTCCACCGCTCGATCCGGTGCCGGCGCACGTGAACGTCCCCTGCGGGTTGGGAGCGAGATACGCGCGGCGCGTGAGATAGGCTTGCGTCAGTGCGAGCGCGCGCGGATACCACGCATCGTAGGCGTGCACCCCGCCGGAGATATCGCGGACCCAGTCGGTTTGCCCGTCGTACACCTCGAGCGTTTCACCCGCGACCGACAACGTCTGACGATTCGCGTACCGGCCGCTTCGAACGCCCCAGTGGTACTCGGCGATTCCGCGCAAGCCGGAACTTGTCAGGCTTCCGACGGCCGACACCTCACCGACGGTCGTCCATGCCGCGCCACCCGTCGCGGCGGCGACCTGCCCGAATAGGGCGGCCGGATTACACGAGATAGTGGCAGCGGCGATCAGGGCAAGCATCACATGATTATATGCCATCGCCTCCCCGGCGTCTTGAAGATTCTTAGCGTGGGGGTTCCCCCAATACTTTTAAGCGTCGAGTTCTTGTATGGTCCTTAGTGACGAGTGCTCGTAGTGCTCGCAACCTGAGGAGGGACTCGATGATGCGAAGGCTTTTCACGCTCGTCATAGCGGCGTATCTCGCCGGCTGTTCGGCGCCCGGTACGCTACCCGGAATGTCGGATAGTGCCAATGGCCCGGTTTCCAGCGTTACGGCCGATGCCGGCGCTACTTGCAAATCCACGCCGAAGACCGCGACCAACTTGTTTGTCGCCAACGATTTGTCGAGTAGTGTGCTCGAGTTTTCGCCCCCGTATAAGAGTGCACCGAAGACGCTCGCTTCCGTGCAATACGCAGTCGCCGTCGCGTTCGATAGCAAGAAGCATCTTTTCGTGACGCAAGCCGGCACGAACAGCATATTGGAATTTAAGGCACCCTACACCGGTAAGCCGATCGCCGAAACCAAAGCGACGTTCCAGTCACCGTACGGTATCGCGCTCGACGCACATAACAATCTGTTCGTCGCCGATCTCCTCGGCAACCAAGTCGTAGAACTCGCGCCACCCTATACTGGAAAGCCCAAGATCGCCATCACGAACGGGATCGGCAGTCCGGACGGTCTGGCATTCGACACCAAATGCGACCTCTTCGTTACGAATCAAGCTACGAATACCGTAACCGAATACGCACCGCCCTACACGAATGCGCCCATCGCTTCGATCGGCAGCGGTTACCTCAACGGCCCGACCGGTCTAGCCTTCTCCAACAATAAGCTGTATGTGAATAGCTTTAATGCTGACGAACTGCAGGTCTTCGCGGCGCCGTACACCGGAGCACCGGCGCAGACGATCGTTACGGGCTCGGCTTCGGAACCGTACGGCATCGCATTCGATGCAAAGCAGAATCTGTTCGTTGGTCTGTATGGCGTGAACAAGGTCCTCGAATACGCGTCTCCGTACAACGGAAAGCCGCTTACCACAATCACAAAAGCCTTAAACTTGCCGGCCGGCATCGTATTCGGCCCGTGAGTGCGACGCCTCATCGAGTGCGCCGCACTTCTCGGGTACCGCTTCGATGCGAACATCCTCGCTGCGTGCTGCACGTGCAGTACGAGGATCGTGTCGCGCGAACTGGGACGCGCCTGTCGTTGTGGGCTGTTGGTTTGCGAGTCGCCGGATAAAGGGCGCTACCGCTTTGCACACGGCTTATATCGGTCCGCGATTCGCGACGGGCTCGATCCGAGGCTCGCCCGCGCACTGCACGCCAAGATTGCGGCAACGCTCGAACGGCTACCCGAAGTGAACGCTGCTCCCGAACTTCTGGCGCATCATTGGAGTTCGGCCGGAAACGCAGAACGCGCAAACCGCTATCTCGCGTTGGAATAAGCCAGCGGTAAACGCCGGCCACCCGCGAATGCGCAGGCTCAATGATCGCCCCGCGCATCTCCAGCCGACGCATCGTCGGGCGAGATCTGGAGTTGCAACTGTTACACGAGGCCCGCCGGGCGCTTTCCGGCCGGCGTGGGTCGTTCGTGCTCGTTGGCGGCGAAGCGGGCATCGGGAAGACCCGGCTGCTCGCGGAGTTTACGGCGACGCTGCGCGGGGGCCGCGCGCCGCTTCGCGCCGCGGGCGAGGCGTTGGAGGACGCGCCGCGACCGTTTGGGCCGTTTCGTTCGGTGCTCGAAACATTGGTCGCCGCTTCGCCGAGCGTCATTGAGGCGGCGCCGCCGATCGTGCACCGCGCGCTCGGAGCGCTCGTTCCGGATGCAGTAACCGCAGCCGGTTTCACGGCTCCCGCGCGAGCGCGCGTGGAAAAAGCAGAGCTCTTCACCGGCGTCACGCGATTCATAGAAGCGGTTGCCGAGAAACGAGCGATCGTCGTCGTGCTTGAAGACTTGCATTGGGCCGATTCGGCGACGCTCGAACTACTCTGTCATCTAGCTCCGCGAATCGGAACGACTCGTTTACTACTTGTAGGCAGCTATCGAGACGACGACATTCGCCCGGAGCATCGGCTCTTCGCACCACTCGCACGATTGCTTCGCGAGCATACCGTTCGAAGCGTCAGGCTCGAGCCGCTCGCCGATCACGATGTGCGGGCGCTGATCGAGGATGCGCTTGATGGTGCGTTTGCGTTGTCGCCGGATCGGCTCCGCGACGTCGTTGCCGGCTGCGACGGCAACCCGTTCTTCGTCGAAGAAATGCTCAAACGTGCCGTTGAAATCGAGCGCGGTGGCCTCGCAGCTCCGATGCCGATATCGATTCGGGGACTGACGCTGCAACGCGTGGCGCACTTGAACGTTTCCGACCGTCAAGTTCTCGACTACGCAGCAGTGCTCGGCCAACGGTTTGCAGCAACGACCCTCGCTGCGGCAACGGGCCAGCCTCTGAAGCAAGTAATGCTGGCGATGCAACGCTTACAAGAGCTGGGCGTGGTGCTCGAAGATTCCGCTCCAAAACAACTCCGCTTCCGGCACGCGCTCGTGCGGCAGATCGTCTACGGAGAACTTCCAACCGAAACCGTACGCTCGATGCACGCAAACATCGTAGACATACTCGAGCGCGAACCCGAACCGGACGTCGATGCGCTCGCCTATCATGCGTGGCGCGCGGATCTTCGCGAACGCACGTTGGAGTATAGCGAACGCGCCGGTGATGCAGCACTCGGCGTTCGGGCCGCCGCGCAAGCCGCGACGTATTTCGAGCGCGCACTGGAATTGGTCACGGACGATGACACGCGCATTCGTCTGTTCGGGAAAAGCGGTGAGGCTTGGCTGCAGCAAAGCGATTTTAGCCGCGCCGTGCCGGCATTCTTAGCCCAACACCATCTGCTGCTCGCTCGCTCCGATTATAGCGGCGCTTCGGCCGCGTTGACGCGCGCCGCCGCAGAGGAAGCCAATAGCGGCCGCATTCAAGATGCGCTCGCACGGCTCATCGCGTACGATGCAACCTGCGGCGCCGATTTGCCGCGCGAGGCGGCCGATCGCGTGAACGCCAACCTCGCCCGAATTGCGACCGCCGGCGACAATTTCGATCTGGCGACGCGAGCGCTCGAAAAGATTCGCGATCCGCAGCAACTCGATGCGTTTACCCATCAGGTGTATTGGCTTGCGAAACTCTTCACCAGCGAACACGCGCTCGACGTGCGCGGCTGGAGGCGCGCCGCCGATGCACTCGAGCGGCGAAATCCGGAGACGTATCCGCTCATGCGCTCGCAGATGCTGCACTCGATCGCTAGCACGTCGATTCTCCTTGCCGAGACTGACGTGGGCGGGCGCGCCGTCGATGCGGCGATCGCGATCGACAATGAGTTCGGATTGTTTCGGGCGCTCGCGTTCGCAAATGCCGTTAAGGCGTGCATTCTCGGCGTTCGCGGCCGGCTTGTCGAGGCTCGTTCGTGCATCGATGCGGCGCTTGAAGAGTCCGGCCTATTTGTCGTCCGAATCGAGTTAGCGATAGGAGCGTCGGCGGTGGCGCTTGCGCTCGGTCAAGACGCTCTGGCGCAGCGGCTGCTCGAGAAAGAGTCCGAAGTGACGATTCAAGAGGCCGGTATGGGATCGGCCATATCGCTTTTCAGAGGGATGCGGGCGCTGTTGTTATTTTCGCTAGGAAGAAAAACTGAGGCGAGCGTTCTTTTGGAAGAATCTCTCGCGGTGGAGCAACATCCGTTCGCCGTCGTACACTTTTGGCCGCTCGCGTCGCAGTACGCGACGCCGCCACAGCGGTCGAAGCTATTGGAGCACTGCACCGTCGCGGCCGCTCGACCCGGCGCAAGCGTCGCGCAAGCGTGTTTTGCGTTGCTTTCCGGCGACAGCGTGGTCGCCGCCGAACGCTATCGTGAACTTGGCTGGCCGATCCACGAGGCGCTGTCGCTAGAACGAGCGGGGGATGAAACCGGAGCGTTAGAGATCTTTCGAAGTTGTGGCAGCGTACGCGATGTACGCCGATTGGAGCTGCATCACGTGCCGTCGGTAGCGAACCGACCCGCAACGGGTCAACTTTCGACACGCGAACTCGAGGTTGCAAACTTGATTGCGCGCGGCCTCACCAATCGGCGGATCGCAGAACAGCTCGGCATTCGCGAAAAAACCGTCGAGAAAGTACGTTACGTCGATTTATGCGAAGCTTCGATTTCACCACTCGCGCACAACTCGCCGCGCACATCACCAGGCAAAACGAATCCTAAATCGCAGGTCGGCTCAGCGTGCGAAGGTCTGGCGGTAGGCCGCGGGCGAGACTCCTAGTCTTTCGCTAAACAGACGAGTCAGGTGACTCTGATCCGATAGCCCGGCGTTCGCCGCCACCCGTGAGATTGCGACGACGTAGTCCCGAGCAGCAGTTGCGACGCATAGCGAACGCGCGCCCGAGCTCGATATTCGTTGGCGGTTATGCCTGTGTGCTGGCGGAACGCGACTGAAGTGCGTCTCATGCAGGCCTGCGAGCGCAGCCGCTTCGCGTAACGGGACAGCGTCGGTCCAGGGAAATTCGTCGAACACGCGCTGCAGCCAGGGCGGCGCTTCCACTCGCTCTGCGCCGCGCGACTCTAGTGCGGCGCGCAGATGTTGCACCGTGGTCTGCAGTGACGACTGGTCTCGGTGAAAAGCCGTAACGACACCCCGCGCGGCTTCCCGAACCGTTGACAACCCGAGCGCTGAGGTTCGATCCGGCGCCAGCGCGGCCAAACCGTTCGGCAGTTCTACGTTCAGACAGCGCGTATGGCACGCGAACCGGTCGGCGTGCTCCTCTCCGGCTCGGTGAACCACGACCGCCCCACCGCGACACAATTCGGGCACCGTCTCGTTTACTTCGACGTACGCACCACTCAAGACGATCGTTACGAATGGCGACGAATGTTGATGATGCGTCATGGAGCTGCAGCCTCGATGATCGCTTTCATACACCGCGCCTGCTTCAAATACACGTTCCGTCATTTTGAGCGTACCGCGCGCGCGCGCTCGTACAGATACTCGGCATTACCCCAAACGTGCGGATTTCGATGCGATTTGCGCATAAGATCGACGACGGACTTGAGGTGCTCCCAACTCTGCATGATCAGAATCGAATCGAAATCGAGCAGCGCATCCCCCAACAACAAGCGATGCCGCAGGTAGATACCCGCTTCCTCAAGCCGCGTTAGGACGATCAGCTCGGGATGGCGGTCCGGATCAAGATCCCACCCGCGCGCGTGTTCGAGCTCGTTTGCGTATTCCGGCTCCCGCAGACGCCCAGGCAGGTCGTTGATCACGAAGCGAAGCGCGCGATTGAAGTCGCGCTCGAGGAAGCGATCGAGTATGCGCTGGGTTCCGTCGAATTGGGCGGCGCGGCGCGTTTCGCGCAGCTGATACACCGCGACCGCGCCGCCGATCAACAGAACGGCGGCGGAAACGATCGAGCCGATCGCCGTCAGGGCATTGAAGTCGATCATCGGCATTAGGTGTAAAAGTATTGGCCTTGGGTGGCATGGTAGTAAATCGAAAGACCCGAGGCGTTCGGATCGCTACATGGAGTCTCCGGCGGAGCGTTCTCATGGTAAAGATTGTTACCGCTGAAAAATATCCCCGAACGGCGGATGTCGTCGGTCGTGCTGCTCGCCAGGCACTCGAACTTCGAGTTAGGTGTAATGCGGAGGTACTCATCGGACTCGTCGGTTGTCGGAAGCGTCCAGATACTGCCAGCGCCAGTCGGAAATACAAACCCTAAGTCTCCCAGCGTCTTGTAGAATCCGTCGTTTGTGCCTTTTGCCGCGGTTACCAGATCCTCGAATTGCTTGCCGACGGGCCTTTCAAACAATAGGCCGTCAATCTGGACTTGGTTTACGTTCTCAAAAGCGGCTCGCACCGAATCTCGTTCCTGATTCTGAAACCGCATGACGTCTTGGCGGCTCGAGCAGAAAATTTCATACATAGAGCTGCCCTGCGCCGTAGGACCGGTCAGTTGCAGCGACCACATCGTGTACGGCGGTTTCAGCGCCACAACCGTGTCCGGAGGAAGCGCCGGCCCCGAGAACGTGCCGTGCAACATTCGCGGATTGCCGCTGATCGAAAGCGTCATGACTTGCGTTACGTTACGTTTCTGACCGCGTAAAAGAACAATTGCTGTTGCCGATGGTGCAAATACGTTCTTATCGTGTCGAGCACAGCGGCTGGCTGATTGCCTTCTGGCTGATCGCGGTCTTGTTCCGTCGTCGCATTAAGATATTCGATGTAATAAAAGAGCGTCATCGCCTGTTGCGCATCGAAGAGGTCCCACGTATCCTGGAACGTCTGAGCGGACTTCTGCGTGTAGAACTCAGGGTCGTCGCTCGCGATGCCGCTGGCAGCTACGAGCACGCTGGTTCCGACAGTTCCGATCAGGTGGTTGTGCCACGTTTCTGGGCCCTTACTTACCAGCCCGAGGTCCTTTTGAATTTGGTTCAGCGCCTTGTCAACGTCTCGGTCGTTATCACCAGCAAGCGCTACGAACAGCCGCCTATAGTCGTCCTTCAGCGTGTCGTTCGCATCCATCAACGCTTGAAGAGGCTGTACTACGATATCGAAGCTTGCTCGCTTAAATGCAGTTTTCGTATCGTCTTGCAGTCTGGCGATCTGCTTAGAGATTCCTTGTAACTGCGCGGAAATATCATCGAGCTTTGCCAGAATCTCTTCACTATGATCCAACCCGCTGTCTCCGCTAAAGAACTTCCATACGCTACCCAAGCCGACCGAGCCGGCCACCTTACCTCCGTATGTCTTTATCAGACTTCCGGCGATTTTCTCGGCAATAGACGTGCCGACTTGCGACTGTCCCAGGGCGGACCCGCCAGTAAACCCTGTTGCAACGACAGTTGCAGCGGAGGCGCAGCTTACTACGAAATCGCTCCGCTTCATTGCGCGGTCCAGATCATGGCATTTGCCTTATCCGAAGGCGTCAGAGTCTGGGTGGCTCAGGTCTCAACGCCTGAAATGTAGAGCTCCCACACCAACTGGCATCGCCTCGGCGTTCAGCGAGTCGAGCGCCTGAAGGTTGTCCGGAGAAAACGGCGTCGCGATCTGCTGTGGGTTCGTGGTCGCTGTGACGATACCGGAAGCGACGACGTTGACCGGCTGCGAACCGTAGTTGACGAGCGTAACTTTCGGGAGACGCAATCCAAAGTACGGTATGAGATACCACGCCGTCATGTCTTCATCGGTGGTTGACGTAAACGATGAAGCAACGAACACAACCGCATAGTTGAGGGAGTCCGGATCGGTTCCCGCTAGGATTGGAGTTGCCTCGACGCTGACGGCGGGTAGCGCCGGTCCCACAACGTATCCGCCACGCTGCCAGAACGCGCGGCCGATCCGTACAGTGCTGGTACGACGTTCGCGTTGTCGTCGAAGATCGGAACGCTGAGAAGTGCTCCCGCATGCAGCGTTCCGCGTTGCATCGCATCGGCATGAAGGGCCTTACTGCCGTCGCCGTACATCAGTGTTAACGCTTCGACGCTCCCGCTGTAGTCGTAGGTAAATACGCCGGTGCGGCAGCCCACGGGGATGACGCAAAACGGGTTGTCCGCGGGAAGCAACTTCTGCGGAACCAAGTAGTTGAAGAAGTCGATCCGCAACGACGAAAGATCCGGTATATTAGGCGTGCAGATATCGAACGCGTAGGCCGCCGCGTACGACGTCAACGGGGTGATGAGCGCGGCAGCGGGCGCAGCTGACCAAACGATCGCCGTCAGCGCAAGAATTGCAAACGTCGTGAAGCGTCCGACCGACAACATCATCGTACGTCGTCATTCCGGCGAAGTTTGCTTGCTCCTTTTTAGTTTAACGTTGGGACTATATCCACTCGGGGTGAGCGGTCCGATCCCCAGTGACAGCGCCCGTGTTGACCGTGGTTTTCGGCTCGAGCAACAGTAGTTTGGTTGCCAACGCGGCAACCGGTTTGTGCTCGACGCCGTGTGGCACGATTAAAAATTCGCCCGGACCGAAGTGTTCGACTCGCTCGTCGTCGCCGTCGCGGTAGTGCATCGCGATTTCGCCCTCGATCACCATGAACAATTCGTCTTCGACGTCGTGATGGTGCCAGACGAATTCTCCCTCGACCTTCACGAGCTTGACGTGAAAATCATTGAGCTCGCCGACGATCTTCGGCTGCCACGTCTCGTGGAAGAGACCGTAACTTTTCGCTAAGGTTGATTTTTCTCATTAACCTTCGCTTTCGGAGAGCAACATGACAGAGATGCTCGATTCGCCGCTTCCAGCGCGCTTTTCATCCTACATCGCCCAATTGCGACAGGATGGCGATGGCTCACAGATGTTGCATTACCCCGGCTTGACGTCGAAGCCATGGCACGATCCCGCCCGGTTCCCCTTAGTTCGGGCTCTCGAAAGTGCGGCCAAGCAGATTGCGCTTGAAGCATCCGCAATCGACGCGCGCGCGTTCCACCGCGAAACGAGAGCCAATTTCACGAACGGGCAACTGGGACGTGTTCTTTCTATACGATCGCGGTCGCCGTCATGAAGCGAATTGTGCAGCGTGTCCTGTGACCGCACAACTTATCGAACAGCACCGCACCGTTCGCGATCTGGCCGGTCTCGTCTATTTCTCGCGGATGGCACCCGGAACGCGGGTCGCACGCCATCACGGACCGACGAATGTACGACTGCGCTGCCATCTCGGGATCGATGTCCCACCGGATTGCGGGATACGCGTTGCGGACGAGTCGCGCTCTTGGACGGTTGGAAAATGCCTCGTCTTCAACAACAGCTTTCTGCACGAGGCGTGGAACGACAGTACTTTCACGCGGACGGTTCTCGTCGTAGACCTGTGGCATCCGGATCTGACCGAAGAGGAGGTGCGGCTGCTACAAGGCCTTCAGCGATATGCAGCCGGGAACGGTAATCAGGCTGCACGGTCGTGGGCCCTCAACGACGCCGCTTCTGCTACACGATCCGAATCGAAAGCACATCCGCTGCGTCCTGTATTGCCGGATCGTTCATCCCGAGCGGATTGGCGCCATAGTCTGTGATGACGGACAGATCCCACAAGCCGAGACTCGCCCACCGTGCATCGTGATACGACCACCAACGAATGCCAGCGACTGTCGTGGAACTAAAAATGCCCAACGCCCAAGTCTGAGTACGCGAGCGGTCGCGCGTGACGACTTCTGACGGCCGCAACCGGCGCGAGAGCAACTCGTTTGGATCGTCTAAGTCAGAGATTGACGTTGCGCCGGCGACATCGAACCAGGCCAGAGAACGTACAAGCCGCGGATCGCTGGGGTGTGGCCGTAACATATCGTGCGACCACTCCATGCGATACTTACCTCGATTGAATAGTTCCGCGCATGCGCCGGCGCCGGAGTCGCTAACGTACAGCACTTCGTACGCGCTAGGATTGTCGAGTCTGCCGTCACCTTGAGGAGGTATAAACAAAATGCCACCGGGACCGTGAGGATCGGCGGCGGCGTCATGATATAGAACGCGATAGAGTCTAGGCAGAGGATCCAGCGCGGATGCGCGACAACGCAGCAATCACCGGCGAGCTTCCGCGAAGGACGAGCACGTTCAATGGGATCGCTCCGCCCAACAACGGCTCGGGTTGGCTAAGCCACGGTCCAACTTCGTCAGGGTAAAACACTCGCAACGCGCAATCGAGCATATACTCGAATCGACAATTCGCTCCGCAGTGGACGAGCTAATGTTTTCTTGCCCTTTGAGGCATGACTCATTTGCCCCGCATCGAGTCCCAACAGTCCAGCGGCCGCGTTCTGGCCGAAGGTCGCTACGAGCCGTTCCAGTTTGACCGACGTCTAAACGCGCGCGGAGCAACCGTTTAACCTCGATCGCGCCTGCTACCATCGGGCTCCACGCGCGCAGAGCGGCAGCTCCTTAGGCGGGGATTCTTTCGCGGGCGACAGCCATGCCATTCCCACAATCCCGGCTTTCTCCTCGGAATGAGGAGTACGCTCTAGCGGCCGTGCGCACCTAGCCGATCCCTCCGACTTCGCCCGTGACTACGGCGAGCGGCTGCGTTAATCTCATCCGCTAATTTCGGCTCCGCTTCTGACGACCGCACGGGAGTTACGCGTGATCTCTCGACGTCTTTTTTGCGATGTCGCAGGTCGCGATGTCGTAGGAATTACTCGCTTCGTCAGTTAGGCTTTTGACCGAGGGCTTCTGCGCTTAAGCGAAGCTCTGCCTCCGATTCTGGCTCGCGCTTACGGCTAAGAAGGTGGCTGAACTTAACCGGCATAACCTAGCCTCCTCGGTTAGCTATCGTGAGGTACTATTGCGTGTTTTGTACGTCCTGCGGTCGCTGGATCTTCCGATGAGCATACTTTTTGCTCCGGTTGTGGCCGATCCATCAGGATATCCAGGCCACTATCTACGACACCACCTCGTCGAGGTGCATCCGGCCTCCTCGCGACCAGCTGTGAATAAAGCGGCTCCGCCCGCGCGTATAGCGTACACCGCCGCCCCCACGCCCCGACTTACGCAGCACCCTCGCCTGTATATGTTACACAGCAAGTGCAAGTCGCTGCGCCCGTCATACTACGACCCGGGAAAAGTGTGGGGTCGCGATTTTCTTAGGTTTCATCTTCGGACCATTTGGCTTATTTTATGCCAGCCCCATGGGCGGACTTGATAATGCTTATCGGAGGCGTTATCGTGAGCGTAGCAACAGCCGGGTTGCCGCCCGTTTGTGTGGATAACGTGCGCTATCTGGGCTGGCATTGCCGCTAGCAACTACAACTCAGCGATCATTCAGATCGCCCTACTCAGATCGAGCGGTACTAGTCAACCAGCCACTTACGCTCCCCAGCAATCGCCCAAGTACTCTCGCGACGCAGCGAGAATAGCGTCCGCTAATTTCGGCTCCGCCTTCGCTACTGCACGGGAAACGATAACGGCGCCGATTGCCGCTGACGCTATTGCCAAGGCGCGTTCGCGATCACTCGCGCCCGACTTCGAATAACTCAGCTTCCGCTCGAAGTTTTGCGCGAACTTGGCGAAGCCGTCGGCGAAGGCGCGACTCACTTTCTTTCCCTGGCGCGCGATCTCGCTGCCGGATGCCGTCATCGCACAGCCGGTTTCGAGATTGTCGCGGTGGCGTTTTCCGAGATACCAATCGAGGTAGTCGCCGAGGTCGAAGTCGTCGCCGGCGCTTTTGACATGCCGCTGGTAGCCACGCTCGAGACTATCCGCTAGCGCCTCGGCCGCGAGCGCTTCTTTCGAATCGAACTGCGCGTAGAGCGCGCCGTGCGTGAGGCCCGCCTCGCGGCCGATATCGGCCACCCCGACCCCGTCGATCCCGTGCCGCTTGAACAACTTGCCGGCCGCATGGATCAGGGCGCGGCGGTTCTCGGCGGACTTCTCCTTCGTGACCTTCATGACAATCATTATACTCGCAATCAAACCTCTTGCAAAGCGCCCGGCTCGGTGTTATGATTGCGCTCGCAATGAATAATAGCAAGCACCCCTCGATCTCGGCGCAGACGGTCGCCTTCGTAACCGGCGCCAATCGCGGCATCGGCCGCGCCTATCTTGAACGTCTGGCCGCCGCCGGAGCCCGCGTCTACGCCGGCGCCCGCGACATCTCGTCGCTTGCGTCCCTCGCCGCTAAATACCCCAACGTCCGGCCGATCGCGCTCGACGTGACCGACCCCGCGTCGATCGAAGCTGCCGCCGCGCGCTCCACCGATGTCAACTTGTTGATCAACAACGCCGGCACGGCGCGGATGGGCGGCGTTACCGACATCGACTCACTCGACGACGCTCGCGCCGACATGGACGTGAACTATTTCGGTCTGCTCAACGTCAGTCGTGCGTTCGCGCCGATTCTCACCGGCAACGCACCCGCTGCCATGGTCAACGTGCTGTCAATCGTAAGCCTGATCGGCTTCCCCCGTCTCGCGACGTACAGCGCCTCGAAAGCCGCCGCGTTATCGGCAACGCGAGCGATTCGCGCCGAACTTGCGCCTAAAGGCGTCCGCGTGATCGGCGTAATGCCGGGCTTCGTCGATACCGACTTAACCAAAGGCCTCGAGGCTCCCAAAATGTCGCCCTATGACGTCGCCGACGAGACCTTCGCTGCGCTCGAACGCGGCGACGACGACGTGTATGCCGGCGCACAAGCCGCGGGCCTTGCGCAGAGCTTCTTCGCCGACCACAAATCGCTCGAAAAAGAACTGGCGACCTACTAACCTTCCCGCATGCCCAACGTCGTTGAATTCGGCCGGCGCCGGCTGCTCATCGTCACCGGCGTCATGATGGCCGCGCTCTTGCAAACGCTAGACGCGACCATCGTGAACGTCGCGCTGCCGACGATCGAAGGCAACGTCGGCGCCAGCATCGATGAAGGCACGTGGATCATTACGGGCTACATCATCTCCAACGTCGTCGTCATTCCCCTCGCGCCATATTTAATGACGCGCCTGGGGCGCCGGCAGTACTACGCGATCTGCATCGCCGGCTTCACGGTCGCATCGTTCTTGTGCGGCACGGCCGGAACGCTTAGCGAGCTGATATTCTATCGCGTAGTGCAGGGCGCGTTCGGGGGCGGCCTGATCGCCACGTCGCAAGTGATTCTGCGCGAAACGTTTCCGAAAGAGCAGATCGGCACGAGTTCTGGGATTTTCGCGCTCGCCCTGACGGTAGGTCCGGCACTCGGACCGACGTTGGGCGGCTTTCTCACCGACAATTTTTCATGGCAGTGGGTGTTCGACATCAACATCGTGCCCGGCGCCATCGCTCTATTCATCGTATTGACGACGCTACGTAATCCCGCGGACCCGAAGCGCATGCCGTTCGATTCGATCGGCGTCGCGTTGCTCGCGATCGGTCTTGGGTCGATGCAGTTCGTTCTCGACGAAGGTGAGCGCTACGACTGGTTTTCGGACGGACGCATCCTCTTCGCAGCTACGACTGCGGTTCTGGGCTTAGCAGCGTTCGTTTATTGGGAATTGCGTGGCACCAAGACCCCGATCGTCGACTTGCGCATTTTCCGTTATCGAGTCGTGCAGTTGGGCGTGCCGTGTGCGATCATGATTGGCGTCGTGTTATTCGGGCCGATCGTCGTACTGCCGCAGTACGTCCAAGAAGTGCTTGGCTTTACGACGATCATGAGTGGGTTCCTTATTCTGGCACGCGCGCTGCCGGTGATTATCTTGACGCCGCTGATCGGCCGCTTCGTGCAAAAGGTGTGGCCGCCGATTCTGTTGTTCATCGGCATGGCATTGAGCGCGTTCAGTCTCGCGATGATTGCATCGCATATGACGACCGAAAGCGACTTCGGCTCGTTCCAGTTCTATCTCGTGCTGAGCGGCATCGGCCAGAGCATGTTCCTCGTGCCGCTGCTGGTGACGATGCTAGGCAGCGTAGCGCCGGCCGACAGCCCAAAGGTCAGTTCGTTTATCGCATTGTCGGTGCAGCTCGGAGGCTCGATCGCCAGCGCACTGCTGATTACGATCTTCGACCGCCGCATGTACTTCCACTCAGACATCTACCGCGGCTTGGCTACGATGGCCAACCCCGAAGTGCAGCGCCTCTTCGCCCAAGGCGCGACGGCAGCGAAACTCCAGGCCGCTGTTGCGCTCCAAGCGATGAACGCCGGCTTTGCCGATTCGATTTATGCAATCGTTCCCGTCGCCGCCGTGGCCGCGTTGACCGTGTTGGCGTTCCGCTTCGCACGTCGCCTAAATGCGGTTTATGGACCGCAGTCGGATTCGCGGATCTGACTTCTCGCCGCCAGTACTCACTATCCACTCGGCCGTGATCATAGACTTGGTGAGTGTGAGGCGTGAAACTTGTCCAGTCGGCGCAGATTCAAGCGCCGGCTGGACAAGCGATTCTACCACTCTTAGTGGATTGGACGCCTCGAACTCGGCGATGAACTTGGAGCGGCACTTGGCGCAGGACTCGTCGTCGTAGTAACTTGATTGTTACAGCCAACCCATATGTTGGCTAAACTGAACAGTAGGTTACCCGTCGCTCCCGCGTAGGTTATCGTTGTGGCTTTGCCACTGGTGGCAGTAGATATCTCTGGTTGCGAACTCGAACTCAGTTTGACAACGCCTAATGGAGCCCCAAGTTGATTTAACGCAGCTTGAACAGTGCTTTGACCGCCGTTATTTTGCGGTTGGCCATTTACCGAGGTTCGCTTGAGCCACCATCGCACTATAGGTGGGAGATGGCGTGCTCAAATTTACCGAGGGCTTAATTACGTCGGGCGAATCTGGATTTACGTTGGTTGCCTTGCTAGAAGATTGCCCCGCAGCTATTGTAGCATCATTGATCCGAACGCTCCCTGCGCCACCTGAAGACTGGTGCAGGTGTCTTGCGTTACGTTAACGTTGCAAAACAGCTGCGCGTGCGAATTGCAAGATGACGAAGAGGCCGTTGCACCTTGTACTGTTGTAGGCTGCAGTAAAGAGGGAGGATGTTCAGAGGTCGCGGGGCGCACCCTTGCCATCCGCATGAGGGAGATGGACGGCACAACCAATCGTTGTGAGGTTTCCCTATAATACGAAGGTGCTCTAAGACCCATCTGCGCGAAGCTTGCGTTTGCGCCATTCGCACTATATCGTTGGGCCGCCGGCAACATCCCGGAACGAGACTGAAAACGGCTTGCAACAAGGGACGCTCCCAAACTTCCTAATATCCCGCCTATTATAGCGAGCGGACGCAGTGGCTGTGTCGATGGCTGGGCCTCGTCAGTGCTGGTAAACGTGCTCGCAATAGATTGCTGCCGTTGACTCTGCAGTGCAATGACGAGTTCGACTTAATTGCTCCTTCGAAAACCCTTGGAGTTCCGAAGAGCTATAGACGTGAGGACGAAATTAAACGGCATCGGTCCAGTAGACTGCGCGATTGCGGGACCCGTTTCTATGCAAAGTTGTAAACTCAGGCCTGAAACGAGAATCGCTGCCAACGCGGCGCGTCGATATTTCCAAGGTGTCGGAATCATAATGAGCTCCTTCCTTGCTCTGACCGGACTAGTTAATAAAAGCTAGTCTCACGACGCTTTTGTCCTAAGCTCACAAGCCCCTGTTAGCCTGTCTAGCTTGCAACGGAGTTGGCACCGATATCACTTTCCTAAGGTCGCTGAGCCGATCATGCCCCGGGGATGGGCCCCGCCCTGAGCATCTGGTCCATTTAGACTTACTATTTATTGCCTGGGAAGTCTCCGGGCAGATCTCCCGTCGATGAAGCGAACAGTCGTTTAATTGCTAAGCGAGCAAAACCATTGTGGGGTGTATTGCGCCTGCCTTTGGACCGCCCGGGTGGCGGCCTAGAGTCTTGAACCGGTATCAGCGAAAAGCCCACCTTATAGTCGAGCGTTACATTTCGAATTTGGTGGGCGGCACCTTGGCGACGCAGCTCGTGTCGGCTTTATTCAAAACGTCGAAGAACGACGCCGCGATCGCGAACGCACATTTATTCGCGGCCGCTGACGGACTGCCGAACGCGACGTGAGCGACATTTGGAATCGTCACGACGGTCGAGTTTGATAGCGTTTTCGCAACATAGGCGCCGAATGACGACGCCGTTTGAGCGTCGTACTGGGCGTTGACGACGAGCGTCGGAATGCCGCTCCGCGTCACCGACCGAACGACCGCCGATACTCGCGGCAACTTCAACTCGGCGCAGTTCTGACGCATGAATGGCAGGTTGGGCGCGTTCTTCAGGATCGACAGCGGGAATGTCGGGAAAGCGCGCCGGCCAGACGCGATAACGCTCGCCTCGGTTTCGTACGGCACCCACTCCCCGCACGACACGCCGTAAAACAGACCGTTGCTCAGAACCCCGATACCGTTCGGATCTAACTTCGGAATCGCCCACGTCGACGCGATCGGCGCCGGATTGCCGTGCGCGAGAGCATCGAGCGCCGCCGGAACCTTCGCCGCAAGATGCGTTCCAGGCGACACCGTCCACTGCAGTAGCATTCCGCCGCTAATCTTGACGCTCACCTTACCCGTGTGTCCAGGGACGTCGACTCGCACCGTCTTCGGTGAGGCTTCGTATTGAATGACGAGACGCCGGAACGTCGCGCCGATATCGCCGTAGCGCTTGCGACACGCGGCTTGTTGCCCGCACGCCTTGAAGATCGCGTTGATTCCTTCGCCGGCACTCGTCCACGACGCGACGCCGCCCGCGAGCGGCGGCGGAAACACGCCGTCGATCGCCACCGAACGAATACCGGCCGGGTGCAGTTTCATATACGTCAGCGCGAGGTCGGTACCGTAGGAAATACCGTACACGTTCCACTTGGCGATATGCATCGCTACGCGAAGCGCTTCGATATCGTCGGCGCTTTCGAGTGAGTTGTATGCACCGAGATCCTGCGTTTGCGTCAGCACTTCGCGCCGGCATGCGAGCGTTGCCCTCGAATAGGCTTGCTGCGTTTCCGGCGCGTCGTACGGCATATCGAGCGTTTCGGCGGCCCAGCGATCGGCCGCATCGCACGTGAGTTTCGGCCGAGCGGTGTACGTTCCGCGTTGCGACATGAAGATGACGTCCCGATCTGCATTCAGCTTACCGGCTAACGCCATCGGAATCTCGGTGATCGCGTCGTCGCCGGGTCCGCCGGCGAGCCATAGGATCGGATCGCTCTTCTTCGCCGCCGCCGTTGCTGGGACGATCGCAACCGAAAGCGTGATCGTGCGGCCATCGCCGCGATTCCGATTTTCGGGAACGGTGATGGTGCCGCACGTCGCCTGCTGTAACTGCGGAATCGGCTGGGGCGGCTTCGGACACGCGCCGGCTACGAACTCAGGCGCGCTCGGAGCGGCTTTCGAAACCAAATGCGTGCCGACGCTCGTCGCGACGACGATTCCGACGACAATTGCGAACCACGACGTGCGTTTCATTTGAAGTCCACTCCCGGTGCTGTCGCCGCGCAAGTTTTGTTGCCGCTCGGTGGTGACACGAAGTTCTGGAAGATTTGCTGCGCGCACGACGACTGCACGATCACCCAGTGCGCGAAGGCCGGCATGCGTACGTACGTAGAGTTTGGCAACGTGTTGGCCGCATAGCGTCCCCATTTCGCGCCGGTTTTTGCATCGATCGCCCCCGACACGACGAGCGTTCGAATGTCGCTGTGCACGCGAACGCGTTGCGAAGACGGTCCCGTCGGAACGTTCCACGCAGCGCACATTTCATGTTGGAACGGCATTTGCGGAGCGTTGATCAAGACCGAGTCGGGAAAATCGGGAAACTCGGCCTTGCCGGCGAGCAATATATCCGTAGGCGATCCGTACGGCACCCATTCGCGGCAGATGAAACTCTGGGTCATGCCAAGTGCCTGTTCCGGCACCTCGGCAACGTGCGCGGCGGCCGCTCGCGTTTCCAAGAAAATCTTTGGGTTACCATGCGCGAGCTCGGTGATCGCGCGGGGCAAATAGGGCGCCTTCGGAGCGTTGCTGACGGCCATCGTAACGATGGTGCCGCCGTCCAGAACGACTTTCACAGGCGTCTTACCGCCCGGCGGGACGACGTTGCGAACGATCGGATGCGCTTCTAACTGCCGCACTACGCGAGTGAACGTCGCTAAGAGATTTGGATATTTGCTGTTGCATTTGGGCTGTGATTTGCAATCGTTGAAGAGCGTCGTTAGGCCCTCGCGCGCGCTACCCCACGTCCACACCAAACCGACGATGTTCGGCGGAACGACCGAGTCGAGCACGACCTGATGGATGCCTTGGGGATGGTCGCGCATCATCGATAGCGCTAAGTCGGTTCCGTACGAATAGCCGTACAGATCCCACTGTTTATAGCCGAGTGCTTGGCGGAGGTCGACGAAGTCTTGCTCGTTCTCGGTCGTGTTATACGCGCTGAGATCGACGCCCCGACCCACGAGCCGCTTGTGGCATGCGGCAGCCGCGGCTGCCTGTGCCTTGCCGGTTGACGGCGCATCGTACACGAGGCTCACCTGGCGAGCATAAAATCGATCGAGTTCGGGACAGTTAAGATCGGGATCGTCGAACAGCGTGCCGCGCTGATTCATGACCACGACGTCGTGTTTGCGATTGATGCCGGCATCGACTAAGAACGGCGCATCGAGAATTGCTGCTTCACCCGGTCCGCCTGCCATAAAAGCGATGGGCTCGGACTGCATTGGGCTGGGCGACTGCTGTGCCGGCAGTATAGCGACCGCAAGACGAATCGTACGACCGTTCGACTTGTTGCGATTCTCCGGCACGATCAGAAAACCGCAACGCGCGTTCGAAAGCGCCTTCATCGGCTCTGCCGTTTTCGGACATGCGAACGTTTCGAATCTCGGCGTTACGGGTCGAGCGGCCGGATTTGCGGCAAACAACGCCGCAAACGCCAACAACGATAACAGCATCAGTCGCATGTAATGCTCCGAACAGAAGGGCGCCACGCGGCTCCAAACATAGCGTTTCGCTCCTCAAGAAGATCGCGAAACGCGGGTCTTTACCGCAAGCGAGCCCTCTCCTGTTAGACCATGTAGCGATCTAATTAAGAACAGGCATAGGCTGAGCAAGCTCCCCTTATCGCATCGGCGCACCGTGTGGAATTCGGACTAGACTTAGTCCACCCGTTCACATTTTAGAAATGGGTTTCGCGTCGCAAAATCCGACCGCTGATCCACGTTGTCCCCTTTTCGCGCTGAACGAGACCCGCGCATGAATGCAAACGCCTGAAAAAGCGACGAAAAACGGTTAAGCTTGCGTCATTTTTTTGTGAACGAGTGGACTAGACTTAGTCCGTTTTCTCTAGTCCGTCAGGAAGACTTCTCGTCTCCTTCGGACGCTTCGCGCGCCGCATTTTTGGGATCGATATCGCCGCCGCCATCGCGTAGGCGTCCGGCGTTCTTCTGCATTCCGGTGCCTTCGCTCTGTGGATCGGGCTGGTCGGGCTGGTCGGGCTTGTCATTGCTCATAAGATCGCTTTCGTTCCCTCCGCAGCTGCTGATCAAGCGCCTTTGCCTCGAAGCGGCCTTGTCACCGCCTCGCGGGACTCGCCAGCGGCCTGCGGAAATCTGTCGGCGTGCAGCAAAGCGACCTCCTTGGAACTCCGGATGTTAGTCGTTCTCTCGAAGCCGGTTTGCGTTTTACGACGACACAGTATCGCCCCGCAAGTGCGCTGCCGCCGCACGAGCATGCTTCGACCAACATAACGTTCGTGCGGCACGGGCACTATCGCGAAACGTTCGAAAAGCGGGAACGATGGTGCGAACCGGACATGCTGATCGTGCATCCCGCGGGAGAGCGTCACTCCAACGTTCACGGGTCTTCGGGGGTACGACTGCTCAACGTCGAGTTCGATCCAGCGCGAGCGCGGCTTCTAAACGACATCGCGCCCGTATTACAGCAACCATTCGAGCAACGCTCCAATAGCTACAGTTCGCTCGCCGACGCCATCGAAGCGGAACTAAACCGTCGCGACGATGCATCCTCGCTGGCATTAGAAAGTCTGATTCTCGAAGCGTTCGTCACGGCGTTTTGCGACCGCGTTTCGAACGAGCGCAATCATAAGTGGCTCGGTCGCGTGGTCGAGGCGCTCCACGATACGACGGAGCGGCGCATCTCGATGGACGACTTGGCGAACATCGCCGGCGTGCATCCCGTGCACGTCGCGCGAGAATTCCGCCGCACGTTCCGCTGTACGGTTGCCGGTTACTTGCGCGTCCTTCGCGCGCGACGCGCCTGCAAGGCCTTAGCCTCGAGCGACCTTCCGCTCTCCGCGATCGCACAATCGGCCGGCTTCGCGGATCAAAGCCACTTCACACGAGTCTTTCGGGCAACGATCGGAATGTCGCCCGGGGCGTATCGCCAGACCAGAAAACGTTGAGTTTGTTCAAGACGCCCTAGTGGCTGCCGTGGCACACTAGACGCGATGAGTCTTCTGCTTGCGGCCGTCGTGGCGACCGCCCGGCCCCAGCCCCAGGTTGACCGCTCCGCGGACCATGCCACGCGCGTGTTACAGCAGGCGTACGTCGCAAGCGGCGGCGATCGTTGGTCCTCGGTGAAGAGCCTGCGATTTCGATACGACTCCGGCCTCGTGGAACTCGACGACGTCGTCGCCGGGCGCTTCGTGGAGCGCAGCGGCGCCGGCGCCGATGGCTTCGACGGCATTTCGCGATGGACGCAAGGCAAAAGCGGCATTGCCTACGTGCTCGGCGATCGCGACTCACAACTATCCGCTGCGAACGACAGTTATCGCGCCGAACGCGCGTGGTGGTTTGCATCGCGCCATCCCGGAACGATCGCGTACGCGGGCAAACAAGTCGATCGCGGCACCACGTTCGATACGATCCAAATCACGCCCGAAGGCGGACGTCCCTTCACGTTGTGGATCGATGCCAGAACGCACGTAATCGCGCGCGACGTCGAACGCGGCGCCGAAGAGATCGACACGACGACGTTCTCCGATTACCGTTGGGTCGAAGGCATTCGCCTTCCGTTCGCCGTGCAGAGCGACGATGACGACGTTGACCATCTCGCAAACGTGGAGATCAACGGCGCGTACGCCGATGATGCGTTTTCGATTCCACCGTTGCCGAAGACCGATATCGCCGAACATCCCGTCACCATACCGTTTCGCGTGGTAAATGAAAAGCTTTTGGTTCCGGTGTATCTCAACGGCCAAGGCCCGTTCGATGCCGAGTTCGACACGGGCGGATCGCTCATAATTCCGCCCGCATTGTTGCAACACCTCAAGCTCATCGCGCACGCCGGCGGGCGCGAATCCGGCGGCGGCGAAGGATCGATCGCGTCGTCTTCGGGTGCGATCGATTCGGTATCGGTCGGCGACGCAAAGATTGGCCCGCAACAATTCTCAAGCTTTCCGCTCTTCAGCCGTTACCCGGAGCGCATGCTCGTAGGATTGGAAGTGCTGCAGCGGTACGTCGTTGCGCTGGATTTCGACAAGATGCAGATGACGCTGACGCCGCCGTCACAGTATCGGTTCGACGGCACGGGCATCAAGATTCCGTTCCATTTTCAGGACAACCAACCTGAAGTCACCGGCTCGATCGACGGGATCGCCGCGCACCTTGCCATCGATACTGGCGACGACTCGTCGTTATTGCTGACCGCGCCGTTCGCGCGACGATACGACTTGATAAAGAAATACAACGCGCATCTGCCCTACGGTGGAACCTCGATCGGCGCGACACACGGCGTGTGGGCCGATCGCGCCGGTACCGTTTTGCTTGACGATATTGCCGGACGTCCTGCGGTGAGCGTTACCAAACCCGTGACGCGTATCTCGACGCAAGAGTTCGGTTTCGACGCTAACCAATACGTATCGGCAAACGTCGGCATCGGGATTCTTCAGAAGTTCAACCTCACGTTCGACTACGCAGATCGGTACATCGTGTTTCAACCGAACGCGAACTACGGCAATCCGGATGTATTTAATCGCATCGGCATCGATCTCAGCGCGAGCGGCGCCGGCTGGAAAGTGCGCACGGTTTATCCGAACACCGCCGCATCGCGAGCCGGCTTACAAGTCGGTCAAGTCGTCGTCAGCATCGACGGCCAAAACCGGCAGCAACTCGCCGACGGCGCGTGGTACCAGCTAGAAATCGGGCCCGTCGGATCTCACGTTACCCTCGTAATTCAGGATGGCGCCGCGACGCGCTCGACTGATCTCATCCTCGGGAACGACGCCTTATAGAGTTGGAGCCATTCTTGCCACATGGCAAGAATCATGATATATTTTGACAAGTGACAAACCTGCTGGCGCCGCCGTCCCCCCGTGTCGCTCTGAATGCCTACGAGCGGATGGCCGACGCTTGGGGGCTCACCCCGGAAGATAGTGCCACGCTCTTGGGGATCAGCGCGCGGACCGTTCATAGATGGTTCCGCGAACACCGCCCCGACCAGATGCGCTCCGACACGCTAGAGCGAATCTCGCACTTGATCGCGATATGGGAAGATCTTGCCGCGATCTTCGGACGAGGCGAGCCGGCCCGCACGTGGCTCAAACGAGACAACGCCGACTTCGGCGGCCGGCCACCCTTACAACGCATGTTGCATGGATACGTGCAAGATCTCGTCTTCGTGCGAAACTATCTCGACCGCGCTCGCCAAGGTTGGTAAACGTCCATCGGGTTGTGCCTGACCCGCGACCTCCGCTCGCCGCTCTCGCGGATCTGGCCGAACGGCCTGAAGACCTCGAAGAACTACTCGCTCTTCGGGCACTTACCGATCCGCTCGCCGCGGATGCACGTAGTAACCTCTCGTTGGTGCCGCCCGAAGACAGATATCTCGGCCCGCGCGCCTCGGTGGTAATGGCGCCGTTCCTCATCATCGGCCAGAGCCGCTTCTCACCGGGAACCTTCGGCGTTCTCTATACCGCGAACGCGTTTATCGTTGCGGTGCGAGAGTCGAGCTATCACGCCGGTCGCTATCTGCGGGCGGCGGGAATCGCAGATCCAATTAACGTGCCACGATACGAGCTTCAGCTCACGCTAGATGATTCGGACCATCTGGACATTCGACGCTGCGGCGCGGACGACGCGCTAGAGGAAGCCATTTACGATCCCATCTCTTACGACGCGGCACAAGCGTTCGGAGCAAGGACGCGTGCCAGTGGTCGTCAGGGCATTTGGTATGACAGCGTTCGTTCGTCAGGCGGCACGTGTTACGCGACGTTCAAGCCCGCCGCGGTTCGAAATGTAAAAGGAACGGCTCGCGAGCTCGAACTCGTGTGGGATGGCAACGCGATAACAGAATATCGCGAGCTAAAGACGCACACGCTTTGAGCTCCTCCGGACGAGCGCAATGTGTTCATCTCTCCAGAGGGACGAGAGCTTCTGCCCCTGCGCTGCGATCAGGTCCGCGCGCACTGCAAGCTTTTTGTACGTTAGTGCACTCGGGTGGAGCAGGGCAACGTTCGGGCGACTGAGGTGTACGTGCCTCACCTCATCTAACGCAACCGAACCTAAGATCGCTATCCTTCTTGGCCGCACGATTTCAATCTGCTGCTGAAGAAACTCGCGGCACTGCTTCTTGAACAGATCAGACGACGTCATTGAACCAGTCGCCGAACCAGGCTTCAGCCCCATAAGGGCATTCGTAAAGAAACAAGTTTCCAGCGGAATGTCGGCGTGATCCAGATATGCTCGAAGATGTTTCCAAAATGGCGACCTAAGCCACTCAGAACCTCGAAGCAAAGACCGGTCATGCGACCGCTGGCTATCAAAATTATGAGCGATCAACATAATCGGTTCCGAAGGGAAGTTTTTTGGCATCGGTCCATTGATCTGCTCCCCGCGCCATAATCCGGAACCGCCAGGGAACGCGGCGGTACCATTTATAAATGACTCAAGCGTCGCGTTTGTACGGCCGAGCGAGCCGTAGTCGTCCACCGTGGTCTCCATAGCCGATAACAACTCGCCTATGACGGAGCGGGCGTCTCTCATCAAACGCTGGAACTCAACACGGTCTACTAGAAAGCAGCTTTCGCGTCCCAGAAGGAGCCGTCCTGAAAAACGACTCGCTCAATCGAGCAGTCCATATCTCCCAAGGTTGGCCAATTGTCAACGTTGCTCCAACTTATATTGTCGATCTCAACGGCAGGGCCGAAGGCTCCGACACTTTGGAGCGTATGGCTGTCGATCTCGGCTCCGGCAGCGTCACGCATCACGAACTTAAACACGACACGCGCAATCGGCCTCTGTGTAACGTTTTTGAACGTAACCCCCGTTCGAAATCCTTCGACTGAAACTCCGCGAGCGATTGTAACGAACTGTTTTTGCAAATTGCACGTCAAGAGCGACACCGGAGAATCGGCTTGGGCCGTAATCGTTACAGAAACACTGGCTGCGGCAGCCGCAGCGCTCGTCGCCAGAACCAGCGCCAAAGCCAGAAACATCGACCTCATGAAGTTGCGCTAAAGACCAGATTCAGCGTACCGTCCAAATTTTCGACCACGGTCATGTGGACCGCGCCTCGATCGAGCACCATCTGCGTAGGGAGCGTATGGCCGCAGCCCTTATCGCGAAGATCGGTATGATTGACCGAACGAGCGAACTCGTACTGCGTGATCCCGGCGCTATTCTGCATCACGAAATGCAGATAGTATGGCTGGCAAAGCGCAGCGCCCTCCGAATAAATCGACAGAATATCGCCGTTCGGGAATGTCAAACGAGCGCAGAGGTCCATGTCCCCGCAATGATTGTAGGCAGTGGCCGTCCCTCCGTTCGTGAGTTTCATGGTCTGGTCAGCGGTATCCGCGAGCGCCGGACCAACGCAAATGAGCGCCATAATAAGCGCGCCGAAGATCGCTCTCAAATCTAGTCCCTCCGAGCCGGAATGCTACGAGTTCTGGGCGAGCGGTCCTGCTTGGTCGTTCGCACGGTGGACTCGCGGGCGAGTAGGCGTCGCCGATTGTGGAGAAGTCGAAGTTGGGTCGTTTGGACTCTTTGGGGTGTAGCGAGACAGGAACCACTCGGGCTCGCCCATAGCTCAGCATCCGTTTTTGACGCTAACAGCACACGCATTTCTCGTCCATCTAATTTCACTCGCCTGCTGCGCCGTAGCGCTTGCCACAGAACCGGCAACACTTGAACGGCATGCCCGGATAAAAGCAGCAGCCACCCAGTACAACTTCACCGCGTTCCGCCATTTCAAATAGTTCTCTGCCCGGGAATCCGTAGGCGATTTGCATTGGGTTCGGCGCACCGCACCTGGGGCAGGACGGCCCGGCATCGTCACATCCATCTGCCTTCACGCAAAGATTATCAGCGCCGCTCGCGGCACACGCCTGACGCGAGATTAAGAGGATCGCAACCAAACAAACCTTTGCGTTTGCGATTTTAGGATATTACAACGCTACGTGTCCTGTGCTATAAATTAACCATGCACGGCTGGACCGCGTGGGATGCGAGCTTGGCTTGGAGCTTCGCGCTTATCGCCGTTACGATTACCATCCACATTGTCGGGATCGGGTCGATTGCGAATGCGATCGCGCGGTTTCGAGCCAAACTGGTGCGCTCGCGCCGTCCGTATCTTGAGAGTACACCTACGGCGATCGCCCTTCTCGTGATCGTCGCTCTGCTGCTGGCGGTGCTGCACGGCGTCGAGTCGTTCGTGTGGGCCCTCGCCTACGTACACCTCAATGCGTTCGGCTCTGCAGCCGACGCCACGCTCTATTCGGTTCGAACTCGATGACGACGCGCGGCTCTTCCGGTCTCACGGCGGTGCGGGAATGGCGAATGATGGGCGCCGCCGAGGCGGCCGACGGTATGTTGTTGTTTGGCATCAGTACTGCGTTCTTGTTCCTCGTTATGACTCGGCTCTGGAAAGCCGACCCGGAAGTACGCTAGCCGTCGGCGATCAACGCCTCAAAAAACTGACCACATAAATCCGCCGGCTGCAAGCGTCACGATTCCCGTGACAGCCCAGCCGCCGCAGGCCAGCAACGTACTCACTGGGCGGCCGTGCATCGCGCTTCGATTCGTAGCCACGAGCATCACCATCACCAACGTAACCGGCGTAGCGATTCCGGCTACGACCGACGCCCAATAGAGCAGCCACATGGTGCTGATCGGCGCGAGTGCTAACGCCGACGCAACAGCCAACGATGCAAAGATGACGCCGTAAAACACGCTCGCCTCGCGAACTCCGTGCCTCAGCCCGGCCGGAGCAGCGATGGTCTGCGCGATCACATAGCCATTCGTCGCCGCGATGATCGGAATCGCGATCGCGGCCGACGCCAGCAGCCCGATGCCGAATAGAATCTGACTTGCCGGTCCGGCCAGCGGCTTGAGCGCAACGGCAGCATCCGTTGCAGTCTGCATCGGCAGATGATGCACGCCGGCCGTCGCCGCGGTCGCAACCAAGATAAATAAAAAGCTCGAGCCGGCAACGACGATGCCGATCGCTGCGTCGGCGCTCATCTTGGCAGCATCTCCGGGACGCGGATGCCGTTCCGCAACTTCGATCGACTCCCAAAAATACACGTAACCCGTGAGCGTCGTTCCGAGCAGCGCGATCGCGCCGGTTAAGAACAACGGCGCGAACGCGATGTGCGGCACAAAGATACCTCGCAGCACTTCACCCCAGTTGGGCCGTGCCAAAATCGCACTCACCAAGTAACACAAAAACACCGGCGTGAAACAGGCCAGAATCCGCTCGACGCGCATGTACGATTTCGTCGCCAGCAACCAACCCGCCACGACAACCAGCGGAATCACGAACAGCTGGTACGCAATACCGCCGCAAATGATCGCCAACGCTTGCGCGCCGGCCTGAATATCCGCGCCCAGTGTAAACAAACCGACCACGACGATCGACACCGCCGCAGCCACAGCAGCTCGGCGCCCAAGCGTATCGATAATCGCCTGTTGCAAGCTCTTCTGCGATCCCGTCGCAACCGACGCCGCAATCGACTGGACGATTGCCAGCAGCGGCAGCAGCAGCACCACGAGCCAGCCCATCGCATACCCCGTCGCCGCGCCGACGACAGCGATGGAGCCGACGGTCGTCGGATCATTGGCCGATGCGCCCGATACGAGGCCCGGCCCGAAGCCGCGCACGAAGTGCATCCGGCGGCGTGGGACCACAGCGCTCGCCGTAGCTTCAGCGTCCCCCTTGACGATCGAGTCTACGGGCACGTCGCTACCGCTCGTCGCCCGTCAGGCAGGCGGCTCGGGAGGCAGATAGCGATACCCCGCGGCGCGCAAGCGCTGCAAACGCACGAAAACCTGCGGCTTGCTCTCGAAAAGAATGTTCAGCCCCGACCACAACCCTCCGTAGTTTCGCATTTGGCTGAAGTAATCTTCGATATCGACGTGACCCATCAGACGGCGGCCGATCGCGTTGACCAGCAATCCACGAAAGCCGGTCGGCGAAAGTGCCGCGCCGTACCGGTCGCGTGAATAGGTGCGCGCGCGCTCGAGCGGACTGCGCAGCCACTTGATCGACGACAAGTAGGTGAGCATCATCTCGTTCCAAATCGCGGTCTGCTTCAGCCGGATCGCACCCAGCTCGTGCGCCAACACGAACGAAACGACATCGAGGGTCTTGCGGTCGTCGATATCCATAATGACCTGGTGCAGTACGATGTAGTTTTCGCGCCACGATGAAAACGTCTGCGAATACGGCTGAATCGTGCTTCCAGTCAAAAACAGCTCGGGAGGATGCTCCATCCCGAGCCGGGCGCAGTGCGCTTTCAGTATCGCGTAAATTTCCGGAAACTGGCGCTCCGACAAACGCACCGAACTTCCGCGAATCGCCGCTTCTCGCCGGTTGCGATTGAGCACCAGCAGCGGAATGCCGATCAAGGCACTAACGGCGAGTACCCGCAGAAATCCGATATCCTTGGACAGCACAGGATGCGTTCGCAACCACGCCGGCTGGTAAAACACCAGCGTGATTGCGAGCGCCATGAGGACGAAGTTGAGCGCTACCGATGCATAAAAAATCGGCCGTTCGGTCGGATCGCGCAGGACCGATTCGTCAAGAAGCTCCGTCGTCATAAATCAGCGCCGTCTTGGTCGTCCCTTCGGCCAGGTAGTCGTGCAGCGGCACTTGGAGCGCTTTAAAGAATGCATCGGCCGCGGCCTGGCCTTTCGCTTCTTTTTCATCGCGGCGCAGCACGTGCGTCGAAAAGCCGAACTCCGCGACCATCGGCTGGAACCGGTCGGTAGTCGGCCGTGCCCACAGCGCCAATGACGCATGCGCCGTCACGCCGTGTCCGAACGAAAGGTTGCCAAGCGTCGACTGAATCTCGAACACCTTGGCGCCGGCGACGATCGACATTTTCTCTTCCGGATCCACGCCGATCGTGCCGAGATGCGGCAACGCCTTAGCGAGGCGGCCGATCGGAAACTCCGTCTCGATTTCGGGATACTCGACGATCACGTTGTTCGAAAAAATGCTTTCCATCGTTCCGGGCGACTCGCCGCGAATCAGCTCTTCTTTAAACTTTTTGAGCTGAACGTTCTTCAGCGTCGTATCCGTGTCGAAGCCGGCGGCCTTGTCGTATTCCGGTGCGCGACACTTAAACGTCAGTTCCCAGCTCTCGTCGGGCCAACCGCCTTCACGGATCTGACGAATACGAAAGATCAGTTTATTCTTGCGTAGATCTTGATTCTTCGTGTCGTAAAACTGCACGATGCGAAGCTGCGAATCGAGCGATTCGAGCGGTTCGTAGTGTACGTCCAGCTTTTTTGCACTGTCCGCCAACACTTGGTTGAACGTAAGCAGCGCCCGACGGTTGGGAAACTTCTCCGGCTTCAAAAGCAACTTGAACTCGCGGTGCGTTACCAGCGAGTTCTCGGGCGCTTTGTCGTGCGTTTTACTCATTTCACTCCTCCGAGAGAGACGGTCCACGTGTGAGGCCCGTCTTTCGCGAGCGTCGGGGCCTTCACTCCTCAGGGTCCGGTTCGCTCGAAACGGATCTAGCCGAAGGTTGGTCAGGATCGCCAATCGACTTTAATCGTACCTTCACTAGGCAACTCCTGGCCATAGAGGTATCCCAAAAAAGAAACGCGCACCTGGATTTTCGAACTTGCGGTTATCGGATAGACCGGGCCTCGAACGAGCGCCTACAATCGCGATTACAAGGAGGCGTCTCAACTCATGGATCGTTTCAAGGGCCTCGCCACGGCGGCGGCCATAGTCGCTTTTTGCGCCGCAGGCGCAGTCGCGCGCGCGCAAGATGCGCAGCCTACGCCGGCACCCGCACAGACGGCGGCGCCCACCCTCATGGATCGCCAGTACGACGGTCAACTGCACATAACGGCCGCTCCGTATATATGGGCACCGAGCGTCCACGCGAACTTCCAGTTTCCCATCCAGCGCCTGGCCGGGGGTACTAGTAGCGGTGGCGGCGTGCTGTCGAAAACGGTCGAAGTCGGTCCGAGCGATTATCTTCCGAAACTCAACTCGGCGGTAATGGGCGTGATCGACATTCGTAAGGGCAATTTCGATCTGTATCTGGACGCGGTTTACCTGAATGCGTTAACGTCCGCCACGATCGTCGGTTCCATTAGAGGACCGCACGGGCACGTTAATATTCCCATAACCGTCGATAGTTCGGCGCGACTCGCCAGCGGAATTTACGAGGGAGCGATTGGGTTTACGGTTGCTCGCACTCACTACGCCGATCTCAGCACGTTTCTCGGCTACCGCGACTTTCCGATCAATCTCAACGTCGATTACAATGCGACGGTCGGCAAGCGCGGCATCATCGCGCCGAGCGGCAACGTGACGACTCGCGATCAAACCGAAGATGCAGTTTTTGGATTAAAGGGCCGGATTTTCTTCAACGACAAAGGCTGGTACGTTCCGTACTACGGCGACTTTGGCGGCGGCAACAACAATTCGACGTGGGAAGCCTACACCGGCCTCGGCTATGCGTTTCCGCACGGCCAGTCGTTTCTGTTGCTCTATCGCCAGCTCGACTACTACGGATTTCCCGATACGGCGCACGTTCAACGATTGGATCTCGGCGGGCCGGTGTTCGGCTACACGTTTGGTCTGTGAGCGTTAGCGTTTTCCTAACGCGTCTCGGCGTCGCGGCGCTGTTAGGAATCGCGATCGGTTTCGAACGTCAATGGCGTCAGCGCTCCGCCGGTCTACACACGAGCACGCTCGTGTCGATCGGCGCCGCGCTGTTTGCTTTACTGGACGGGGTTCTCGGCGCCGGTGACACGACGCGCATCGTCGCCGGCGTCGTGACCGGCGTCGGCTTCATCGCCGGCGGCGTCATCCTCCGTTCGGGATCGGGCATCTCGGGATTAAATACCGCTGCGACGATCTGGTCGACGGCGGCCGTCGGCGCGCTGGCGGGATTTGGATTCTGGCGCGAAGCGACGGCCGGTGCCGTCGCAATCATCTTCTTAAACCTGGTACTGCAACCGTTAGCGAATTGGATCGACAAGCGCACTAGTATGAGGCACCACGACTAATCCTTCGCGCAGCGAAACCCGATGTGCGACATGCCCGTGTCGATCATTTGCGGCGAACGCGCGGCCGGCCGAAAACGTAAGCAGTACTCGGGCGAACACAAGAACGACCCGCCCTTGAGCACCTTGCGCGGAATGCGTATCCCGGGACTGCACGGATCGTAACTGCGCTCTCGCAGGTCGTCACCGCCGCAACACGGCGATGACGATGGCGCAGCACGGTCGATAACGTACCAATCCGACGTCCATTCCCACACGTTGCCGGCGACATCGTATAAACCGTAGCCGTTCGGGGCGAAGCTGCCGACGGGCAACGTGCGCGGACCCTGCTTCGACGTGTGGCGATAGGGAAACGAACCTTGCCATGTGTTCGCGGCCGGCTCTCCATCCGGCAACATGTCATCGCCCCACACGAAGTCTTTGCCGTCGAGACCGCCGCGTGCGGCGAACTCCCATTCAGCTTCGGTCGGCAGACGCTTTTCAGCCCACGTGGCATACGTTTGCGCGTCTTCAAACGCCACATGCACCACCGGATGATCGGGGCGCGACGCAACCGAACTGCCCGGTCCGTCCGGATACTTCCAGCTTGCGCCCGGCGTCCACGACCACCATTGCCGGTAGTCGTTAAAGTTGACTGGTCCCGGCGTCATGTGAAAAACCAGCGAACCGGGAACGAGATTTTCGGGCGGAGCGCCGGGGTAATCTTCGGCTTTTAACGGCCGTTCGGCGACGGTAACGTATCCGGTCTTGCGCACGAACTTCGCGAAGTCCGCATTGGTCACGCTGTATTCGTCGATCGAAAAATCGCCGACGGAAACGTCGCGCAACGGCGCTTCCTCGGGATAGAATCGCTCGGACCCCATCTGAAACTGTCCACCCGGTATGCGAATCATGTTGACTCTTTACTCACCCTTTGGGTCGCGAAACTCCGCGTGCAGCCCTTCGCCTAACGTTTTGCGCTTCTTCTGCGTTTGGACGACTGTAGCCGGTTCCCATGGCTCCCATTCTTCCCATCCGAGATATTGCGAGAGCAACCGGAAACCGAAGCCGATGAAGAATGCGATCGCGGTCGACGCAATAACCGGCAGCCCGAACATCTGATCGCAAACCAGATACGATATTCCGGTCAGCGCTGCCGCGGTCACAAAAAACTCACCGCGGACGAGTTGTTTCGGAACGCATTGACAGGCGAGGTCGATGATCCAGCGACCGGCGGTGGTCGCAATGATGCCGATCAGCACCGCGGCGGCGTATCCCAAGTGCGCCGCCAGCGCCGTCTGTACGCCGACGATGGCGTACCACGGCAACGAGAAGGCCGTCATAAACTGGAATAAACCGTCTTTGAACTTCTGCTCGCTCGCGTAGTCGATCAGCAACGCGATTCCGGCCGCTCCCAAACACGCAACGATGTACCACGGATTTTGCAACGGCGACGGAACTTTGTTGACGAGAATATCGCGAATGACGCCGCCGCCGATGCCGCCGGCATACGCCAGGATGACGATGCCCATCACCGTGAAATTCTTGTAATGGTCCGGGCGGCGCGCCAGCAGCGCTCCGTTGAAGGCGTTGGTCGTCGCCGCGATCAGCGAAATATAATCGACCAGCGTAAAGGTCCAGATGCCGAACTTCGAAAGGATGAGCGGGGTCACGCGCGCGCCGCCTTGGTTTTCCGCGAGAATATCGCACCGAAGATCGTCGAGACGATCATTTGGATGACGAGATAGCACAAGACGGCGGCGGCCACTCGCGAGTTGGCTAGCGACGAGGTCGCGATCAGCGCGCACAGACCGACGTTACGCAACGTCGTGCCGATGCCTAACACGCGCCGGTCTTCGACGGCCGGTCCGCCCAGCAGCCATCCCGTCGCCATCGATAGCAGCACGATGGTGAACGATGCGAGCATTCCCAACGACCCATAGACGGTTGCGATGCTGCCGACGATCTGCGGGAACAGCAGAACGATCAGGATCAAAGCCGCGCCGAAAAACGCAAACTGCAGGGGCCGCGCGAGCTTCTCCGCCAGCTTCGGCCAGCTCCCGCCGACTACGATTCCAATAAGTAGCGGCAGCAACTGAAACAACACTAGCGTTAGCGCGAATTTTCCGAAGGGCAGATGCGCTTCGGCGATCGACGGCAACACCAGCGCTGCCGTGATCGGCACCGTTACGATCGACAACAACGGCAACACGACGGCGAGTTCGACGGCCAGCGCGAGGCGGCCGCCGCGTTTACGAACCGACGCCAGCACGAACGGCACGCCGGGCGCGATCGCCATCAACAATACGCCGGTCGCGACCTCGGCCGGAAGGCGGAATACTTTGACGACGATGACGCCGATCAGCGGTACGATAATGAAGTTGGCGAGGATCGCGCGGACGCTCAGACCGACGCGCTTGAGCGTCGCCCGAAGGTGTTCGCGGTCAACCTCGAGGCCGGCGCCCAGCGTGAGCGAGACCAGCATGAGCGCTGCGAAGATTTGCTCCGGTTTGATCGATGCGTGCATTGCTAATTCATCCCATGGAGCGGAAGTTCGAACAGCCTGACAACGCCGTAGGCCGTGGCGATGAGCCCGAGCGTGACGACGATCGTGTGACTGGGATACACCATCTTGGTACTGATGCCCGCAAGAAACGAAACGCCGGCGAAGATGACGGTCAGCAATACGAACTCGTCGGCGTTGTGGTTGGCTCTGCCGGCCTCGTCGAAGTCGTTGGCGGCACGTTTTTCGTACTCGCGGGCCTCCTCGCGCGACTTCAACCGATATTGCGGCATGGCGAACGGCGTCGATGGTGCGCGGACGTTCTCGAACGGCTTGGTCGCGAGCCAAGCCCGCATCGCCGGCACGAACTCCGGACGAAAACGCCGGAAGAGAAAATCCTTGAACCGGGCATTGTTGGTGTCAACCGCCTCCACGTAGTGGACGAAGACTGCCACGTCGATGGCCGCTAACGCGTTGGCGCGATCGGCCGCTTCGGTGGAGTGCAGGCGGTCGGCGTTGGCGGTGCTGTACATGCGCGTCTGCTCGCCTTCCCAAAGCCCGGATTGATATCCGCACAGCGCGGTCAGCACGGCAGCCACCGATATCAGCACGACGGATAGAACGTTGACGATTCTATCCGCCCTGCCGTGCATGTTAGAGCGAGCGCTGGCCGATCACGCGACCAACCGGCGGAGTCGAATCCGACCCTTTGCCCCACAGCCCGTTGAAGCTGTTGTTGTCGCCGTTGAACCAGAACGAGAACCAACCGGGTCCGGTCGGCCCGCTAAACGTTGCGCGAACCTTATCTTTGGACCGGAACTTGCCGTTGAGAACGTACGGGCCGACTTTGCAGACGACGGTCGGACCGGACTCCGTGCAGACCATTCTGCCGACGAATGCGGCAGGGCCGCCCGCGCCGACCACGTTCCACGAACCCTTCGCCGTAATGGGCGACGGCGGCAGGACCTTATTGCCGACGAACGAGCCATTCGGCTTCGTCCCGTTGTAGCCCCAAACGCCGTTCAGGCTATGCCCGTTAGCGCTAACGTAGACCGTGAGCCAGCCGGCGCCACTCGGGCCATGCCACTTACCATTGATTTTGGAATCCGTAACGAACGTGCCGGTGAACCCGTTTCCGTTTGCGGCATTGTTGCCGATCACCGATCCGCCCGATTGCGTGAGCGTGACCGTCGTGGTCGACGAACCATTATTACCGCTCTGCTGGATCTGCCAGGTTCCGGTCAGGGTTGGCGGGCTCGCGGCCCCCGCCGTGATCGACGCGGCAAATAGTACGACCGCGCCGCATAGCGAAATTGCAACGTGTTTCATCTTCATATCCTCCGCGTTTAGACTAGCACGTGTCGGAGCCTGCTTCTATCCCAAAACTGCATTATCCACTTGCCATTCCGGGATAGCAACGGCCACCGAACGGCACTACAATAAAGGCCTGGTTATGGATCTCGATCGCTATTCGGCGCAGATCGGCGAGTCGTGCTGCATCGCGCAACGTGAGACATACGATACGCTGCTAGCGCGTATCGTCGAGTTTAGCGTGCGCGCGGCCGTGGCGCGGTCCGTCAACGAGAGCGAATGGGAGCAAGAACAGCTTCGGCGCAAGGGCCTGAGCGCGTTGCAGATATTCAAGAACGGTAAAGCCGTGTGGGAAGATTCGGCTGCGTACGATGCGGAACTGGCAGAAGCGCGTCGCGAACGCATCGACGAGCGATTCCAAGAAGGCAACGAAGTTAACGCCGGCCTCTACCAACAAATCGATGCGGATCTCCGTGACCGCTGGCGCCGGCTAGGCTATGCGACCCCGACCCTGGGTCACAATATGAAGCCGCTCTTTGCCGAGCTGGCACGCGATGCCGCCGACCGGGCCCATATTGCAAGGGAGCGCTTGCTTGAAGAGCTTCTGAGCCCTCCGGGGGAAGGGGGGCCCGACTCCTAACCGGTAATCGCTCGCTTCGGGTGTCCATGATGAGCGTCGAACACACGAGCTTCGTCGATGAGTCAAAGCTCGTTTCGTTGGTCCCCTCCACGATCCGGTGGCAGCAACTGCAGCCCGGAAATTTCGATGTCGCCTTCAAGGTGCTCGCGACCACGCCGCTGGTGATCTCTTCGCGTACGATGAATTTGGCGTTTCACGGAACCGCGCAGGTCGTGCCGGGCCGCCGTAGCGTCGTCACCATCGATTCTGCGACCGAGGCGCGCTGGCGCGGCTCCGCGTTTGGGGCTTCCCATATTGCGTCCGGCGACGAGGTTAACGTTCGTACGACCGGCGCATCGACACTGCTAGCGATCGCCGTTGACGAACCGGATTTGCAAAGGCACTACCACCATTCGCTCGATGCATCCGACATCGTCGAACGCTTGGGTAATAACCGCGTTACTGGAAACTTCGTAGCCGCACACCGCGTGCGCACCGCCGTGCGCCAGGTCTGTGCCGCCGAATCGTCCATGCCACCGACTGCGGCCGGCACCATGCTCGCGCTGCTCGCTGCCACGGTCGCGGAAATCGAGAATCACTCGATCGCGCGCTCCCACTGTTTAAATCGTCGTTACGCCGCCGTCCGAGCGTGCGCGGCGTACATGCGCGAGCACATCGATGAAACGATTACGCTCATCGATTTGAGCACCGCGTGCGGAATGCGCTCGCGTTCGCTGATCAATGCCTTCGAGGCGATCGTCGGGCTTAGCCCGATGGATTATTTGAAGCGGTTGCGCCTCAGCTCCGTGCGCAGCATGTTGCTGCGATCCGATCCTCGCTCCACGCGCGTGATCGACGTTGCGACCGAATGGGGATTTTGGCACATGGGCCACTTCGCTCACGATTATCGCGTGATGTTCGGCGAAGCGCCCTCGCAAACGCTAGTGAGCCGCTAACTCCGAGGCCTCTCGAGGAACTGCTCGCGCTATGCGTCCGCTTTGGGAACCATAAGGTGAGGTCCCCAAAGCGGCACCGTTTGCGAAAACTGGGCGCTAGAACTCGTACGGAGCGGCGGCCACCCCGGACGGATTGTTGAAACCATTCGCGAGAATATACTGAAACTTGAACGAAGGATAGGTGAAGCGGTCTACCTGGTTCACGCTGAAATACTCGGCGCCAAACAGTAGTTTGGCTTTATAGTTCAGCGCGAAGTTGAAAGGCTCGCCACCGGAGGGCGTCGGTATCTCTTTCGACGGCTGCGTTTTTCCGGGCGGGAAGACCAAGAACTCGGACGGATCGAGTTGCTGTGCGACGATGATGTTGCCGGCCGGGTCAACTTGAATGCCGCCGCCGCTGCCGAACGCCAGGTTCAGGTTCGTTCCGGTTTTCGCGCCCGGCGCATATTCGTTGACCGCGCTGCTCTGGCTGTAATCGTACATGACGTACAGATTTTGCTTTTTATCGACGGCCACCGAAAGCGGCGCGCCACTTTGAAAGTCCGAAAGACGGTACTCTTTCTTTACGTTGCCTTTGGGATACACCGTCACCCAGCCGTTGCTGAAACCGTTGAAGTTGGCGATGTAGATCGTGCCGTCTTTGGCGACCACTGCGTCGGTCGGTGAAGACAGGTCGGTCGTGTAACTCTTGGTCGGCGATGTCGCGCCCGGCGCGTACACTTCGACGGTCCATTTGCCGCTGATTTGCCCCTCGTCGGAGACGTACAGATTACCCTTGGCATCGGTCGTCAGGCCGCCGGGTCCTAAAATACCGTCGGTAATCGCCGCGATCGGTTGTTGGGTTTTGCCCTTCTGGTCGTACACGTCGATCGCGCCGTTGCCGAGGTTCGAAACGTAGACCAGTTTGGCGCCCTTTTTTACCGCATAATGCGGGCCGTTGCCGTGCACCACGCCGGAGCCGCGCAACGCAATGTTCGAACCTCGCGAGCCGTACGCTCCGAGCGGATACGATCCCGTGTTCATCGTTCGCGCGCCGACGGTCATCGATTGTGCCGCCGGCTCCTGCGACGGCGAGCCATTCATCGCGCAACCGGCAAGCGCAGTTGCTGCCACGACAGCGGCGATGCCGGATGAAAACTTAGAAATCATGAAAACACACACGCCTTTCTCACGAGCGGAGCGCTGATGCGCGGTCCGCTTGAGGCGATGCTTGCTCGTGGGAGCAGACCTACCTGCTGGAGCAGATGTAGCGTTTCGAGCGCAACGGAATTCGGACTAGACTAAGCTAAGCAGTTCACAAATCGGCAACCTCAAATTTTACGCAACATTTACGCTACGAGACGGCTATGTTGTCCAAGGAACGACTCTTCGGGGAATGCGCGGCCGAATCGGAGCGATCGAACACTTCATTGGCTCATTGTAGATCGAAAAAGGCTCACCAATAGTCAAAACGGCCATTGCCGATTTGTGAACGAGTGGACTAGACTTAGTTCAAATAAACAAAGAAGCCGGCGCAGATTCTGCACCGGCTTCTTCGCGTCCCCACGACGTTGTTAGCTGCTCTTTACGCAGCGAATCGTTCGGCTCGTGGTGTTTCCTTGGGGATCGGTAGCAGTGTTTGCATCGCTGGTTTCGGTATCGCTGACCTTGGTGACCACGTCGGTGGAGCTACTGCCATCGGGATTTTTGCCGGTCCACGTGATCATGTTGGCCTGCCAGCCCGGTGACGTTTGAATGCCGTAACCACCGCCATTATCGACGCCGGTTTGTATCCACAGTTTCGCGACCGGATCGTAGCCGGTATACCCTATGCCGTTAATCGTGGTGGTGCGGTATTGGTCGAACGGCGGTGCCGTCGTTTGCGTCACCATCCACATGCCGTCCATGCCGATCGAGTTGACGTCGGTTTCCGGACGGGTTTTTCCGCGGAGCGGTTGCGTGCACGACCACGAGCCGACCATCCACATCTGCGCGGAGAAGTCGGGTTTGGCCATAGCAACCGGCGTCGGTGCCGGCGCGGGTGCAGCGGCCGACACGAGCGGTGTCGCGCTGATCGCCATCACCACGACGGCGCTTCCAAATGCAACAGCTATCCAGGGCTTCATATCAGAGCCTTTCTGCTCGCCGAGGGAACGAGCTAGTAGGCGTCCCGTAGAACGCCACCTTGCTTAATTCCTCTTAAATGTGAAGAAGAGCGCTACGTACGCTCTTCTTGGCCGGGATAGCGCAAGCGCACAGCGTGTAACATCCGGTGTATATCGTGCCATTCACGATAACGACCGACACTTGGGACGCGCCGTTGCAGGCTTTCAGTGCCTACACGCCTTTTTCGCCGTCTTCAACAAACACGCGGCGAATGCGCGCGCCGCACGCGCGACTTCACGAATTGCTCGTACATCATGTCGGTCAACAACACCGAACATGGCATGAAGAACGACCGGTGGCGACATCGCGAACGTTAACTCCGGCTCAAAGATCGCAGTCAACATTCAAGGCAATACGGGCGTGAACGCCAAGCCTACGGTCTACTTCGAGATGACCGGCAAAGCCGGTAAGACGCCTACGTGCGCCGCGGTGAAAGGCAAAAAGGCTAAGCCTTCGCGGGGGCGCCGAACCGGCGCAGAGAGCGCTCCCGCGCTTTGGCGGCTTCGACGACACGATCGCGCGGCGGCGCCGCCGTCACGATGCTCGCGAGTAGCGTTCGCGTCGCTTCCGTCACTTGCTCGACGGCGCGCTCGAACGCGGCTTCATTTCCTTTCGAGGGGTGGGTCGCGCCACTGATCTTGCGCACGTACTGTAGGGCCGACGCCTGAATTTCGTCCTCGTTGGCGGGCGGCGCGAAGTTATGAAGGTCCTTGATATTACGGCACACGGGTTAAGCGTTCTGCGCGTCCGCGGCTAAACCCGGGCCGCCTCCGGCGACGGCTCGGTGAAGGCGCCGGTGATGAGGATCGCAGTCAAGCCCAATACTACGACCGCCTCCAAATTCCATGCCGTGAAGCCTGGAATCAAGATGATCGACAAAATAGACAACGCGTATGATGCTCCTACTATCCACGTTCGCATCGGCTCCTTTACGGCTCGCATCACATAGAATATCGCCGGTAGTCCGACGGTCACCGTGTAGTTCCACGCGTGCAAACTGATCGCCACTCCGACGATGGAAACGATCGCCAAAGCAGCTGAAAGCGGCACGCGCAGCAATCGAGGAACCGCGCAGATAAAGAGTACGATGCCGGCGACGGTCGCGATAACAGGCGAAGCACCGGCCTGCATGAGAACGTCCGGTAAACTCGCGCTTTTTGAAGCATTAGAAAAAAAGTCACCGGCAAAATAACCCCGCAGGTCGGCCACATATTGTGCCGGCCAATGCCACGAATTCGCGGCGGCCATGACGCCTGTGAAATACCAGACGGCAGCGATCACCGCCACGACAGCAAGTGCGCGCCATTCTCGTCGCAGCACGATCAAGACGACGAACGGAAGTCCGACCGTCGGCTTAAAGAGAAGCGCTCCGATGGCGAGTCCGACCAACAGTTGCCGATTGTGCTTGGCGGCAGCGATCGCCAGAGCAATGAGCAGCAGCGCCAACGTTTCGTTTTGCCCGCTCACGATCGCATATTTGGTGGGGGGCCATACGAGCGTCATGAACACGCCGAGCCAGCGCGGAACGTCGAACGCATCCGCGAGTACGATGCCGGCGATAACGGCCAACGCAGACATAACGGTCAGATCGATCGCATAGCTCAGCGGCATGGACAATTTTGCGACCGGCCAGACGAACAGCGCGACCGCCGGCGGATAGGCCCAAATTCCGCACCATACGTGGTGCGCTTGCTGAAACGCACAGTGAAGCTTCGGATCCATCAGGGCCGGCGTACCGACCGTGGCCCCGCCCGACCAGATGCTCGACCAGTCCGACCGGTTGAGGTCGCGGACGACCTGTACCACGAGCTGATACAACCCGGCGATGAAAATCGCCGAACCATACAGCACGATCCGATCCCTCGAGATTCGAAGCGGCAGCCCCACTGCCGCCTAGCATACCACGAACCGCTCCCTTGTCCGGTCCGGAACTCCGGTGTCCCCGGCTTCGTTTCCAGCACATTAGCGGCTGCACTGTAGGGCTTCATGAGGCCACACCGGGTTTTTTACCGTTGGTCCGTGCAGACCACAACTCGAACACAAATTTGATAAATTTGGGGGATTCCAGGCACTAACGGCTTCGGGTATTATGCTCTTGGATGCCCGTACCACTTGCAAGCGGACGGGAAAGGCCATATACTAACCCGGCTAGGAGGGCTAGCATGTCAAGCTCCATGAGGAAGCTTTGATTACCCATGGTCCACGCTTGGCGCCATCGACGATCCGGCGCCCGCGGTTGGAAGAGTGGCTAGGACGCTTTAGCAGCGTTCCGGTTCGCCTATTGCTCGCACCGCCCGGTTTCGGCAAAACGACGGCGCTGGTGAGCTACTTGCACCACTCAACGTCCAAGGGAATCTACTGTAGCCTGCCCAGCGGCACGAGCGCCGTTGGGGTCTGGGCCGCCATCGCTCGAGCCATGCAAGTGCGCGGAACGTTTTCCTCGCACGGTGAGCTGCTGCGCGCTCTCGCCAAGGCCGCGCCCTTCGAACTGGCCCTCGATTGCGAGGGGCTGCCGGAAGCCGGCGGCGTCGCCGCCATCTCTCAAATTATCAACGAGGCTCCAGAAGGCGTGTCGCTGCTGATCGCTTGCCGGTCGCGCGCCGCCTTCGATTCCGGGCGCATGGTGACGCGCGGCCTGGCAACCCTGTGCGATTCCCACCGGCTCGCGTTCGATGCCGCCGAAGTCGCCCATCTGGCCGATGCCTGCGGTGTCACGTTCGTCCATGGCGACATCCCCCGCTTCATCGACGTGACCGATGGCTGGCCGCAAGTCGTGAGCGGCGCGCTCCGCAGCGCCGCCGAGGACGCCTGCAGCCTTTCCGGGGCCTACGAGAACTGGCGCAAGCGCCGCGGGCACCTGTTCAACGAGTTCATCGCGACCTCGCTCGAGGACGCGTCCGAAGCCGATGCCGAGTTCGTCGGAAAACTCATGCACGGCCACCGCTACGACGATGCCTCGAAGCCCATGCAGCATTTGGAACGCGAAGGCTTGTTCGTGATCCACCAGGACAACGAATACCGCCCGTTGCGGCCGCTCGCTCGTGTGGAGTCGCACCACTTCACGGAAGCGCGCAAAGAGTCGCTACACCCGCTGCAAGTGCAGATGCTGGGCTGGTTCCGCGCCGAAGTCGACGGACGTGAGATCAAGTGGGTCCGCCGGCGCGACCAACAGATCTTCAAGTATCTCGCGCTCAAGCCCGACGGACGAGCAACGCGCGCCGAACTCGGCGAAGTGTTCTGGCCAGGCGGCGAAAAACAGTTGGTGTCGCAATGCTTGCGCACCGCGTGTTCGAACATTCGCAAGGCGATCGGAAACATCGTCGGCTTTAATACCGTCGATTCGTACTTCTTCGCGAATGGCGACGTCGCGATCGATCCGGCCAACGTCGTGGTCAACGTTCGCAACTTCACCGATTTTGCCAATGATGGCGACGAAGAGTACGAACGCGGAGACGTTCGGGTCGCCTATCAATATTATGGACGCGCGAGCGAACTGTATCGCGGCGATCTGCTGATCGGCGATCGTCAGGAATCGTGGGCTGCCGAACAGGCCGAAGCGCTGCAAGCTCGCTACCAAATCGTCTCCGAACGACTGCTCGAGAGCAAGCCGAGTATCGCCGTTCGCGCAGCATTTGCTGCTAGAAACCGCTTCGCAGTCGGATAGAATGCGTAACGCGTGGCTCAGCGCAGCTCATCATGGCCGTTTCGCTGGTCGCGCTGGGAACGCAGTTTTGGGTCGTCGGTCGCACCGGATTCTTCGGTCGGGGATTTTCGCGCTTTTTACTGCGCCGCAAAAGTAACGCGGCGAACATCATGATCCATATCTTACCGAGCCGCTTCGAACGTGCGAATCGATCGCCGGGTCTCGCGGAGTTCTTCAAGCATTCTTCCTGGACTCACGATGCCTGCGCCGTTCCGGGATATGTTTTTGCCGCGCTGATCGGCCACTCACGTTACTCCCGTTTCCGGCGGCGTCGGTCATCTGGGTCTTGCTACTCATTCTGGCTTGCATCGTGGCGATCGCAAGCGTCGCGCGCTTTGCCAGCATACCGTGGCAAGTAAGCTTAGCAGCTTTTTCACTATCGCTCGGCGTGCTCTCGAGTGCGATTTGGCGAAGTCGTTCCGATTTGCATCGCGCTGCATCTGCCTGTCTGCATATTTTGTCTGGGTCGGTAACGATGGCTGTAGCGTCGCTAGCCGTGCTCTGCTCGTTCATCGAACCGCATCTCGCGTTGCCTGCGGCAATAGGCTTGTCATTGTATGCGCCGCGCACGCGCGTCTTTGTTGGTCTCGGCATCGTGCTGCTCGGCCTCGCTTCGCTCGCGACGCTCGGGTTATCGACTAACATCGAGTACTTTACGAGCGTTCTGCCGGCGCATGTTCTCTCGGAAATCTTTCGCGACACGCAGTACAGCCTGACCGAATTGCTCGTATCGTTTGGCTTTCCATTAAGCTCGGCAATTGAAGCCGGGACGATATGGTATGTAGCGATGGTCGCGCTCGGACTTTTCGTCGGCCTCGTTTGGCACGGAATACCGGTAACGCCGCATTCGCGGTATGCGTGCCGCCGGCGTTCGCAGTGTTCGGTGGAACGTTCATTCATGCGACCCAGATCGCCGTTGCCATCCCGGCGGCGATGTCTGCTCGCCACATATTCTAACGGCAAGACCAAGACGGCTGCCGTGATCGCGTTGTTGGCGCTAAGCGTACCATGGGGATGGGTCGTCTCGCTCGCCGTACTGGTTTCGCCGCCTGTTCCCGGTCGCGTTACATCGCACAGTACTACTGGAAAGAGCTACGCAGCGCGTTGTTGGCCGCCATCGCCACTGCAGCATATCGCTACTGCTCGTGAGCACGCCGCACGGCAAAGCCCAACAATTCAAACCGTAGTCGGTATCGACCATAAGCTCGCCGAGTATAGTTGGAGCGAGTTTACGCAGACCTTTACCCGCGCACGATTCCGTCTCATGGATCGTTGCGCTTCCCACATGGGGTGGGCTACTGTTGCTTCTTATCGGTGACTTAGCGCAAGAAGCGCAACGCAAGCGAATGCCGCCAGCACTTGAGCGGCTCGCGCAAGCCTTCGCTTGATTCGCAATTCAGTCTGCACGCTACTGCCTATCGGCGCGCAAACCTTAGCCGATCGCGTCACACCGGCTGGGCGATGATCGATTTTCGCGCGCTATTACTGCGCCGGCGTCGTCCACGCGCGGGCGCGATCCGTATTTCGCGAGCCGATGCACGCTGTGAGGCTCAACCCGTCCCGTTCTACGGTGGCGAACCATTACCGTTCCCGCGCCATATCCGCCGTACGCGTTAGCGCTGCTCGCTCCATTGCGTTTCTACCGTTTACGGCGGCCATGATCGTTTGGTGGCTCGCGCTCGCTACGGCAATCGCAGCTGGAGCGTGGGCGCTTTCAGTCGCTGTGAAACGGCCCTTTCTCGTTGGTTACGCCGCGTTTGCGCTATCCCTTGGGTTGACGTGTTTTTCCGAAGGAAATGTCATGCCGCTCTCGGTGGCGGCGATAACGGTCGGGCGCGCTTTCGGACGCGGGGAGTGCGTTGCTTCAACATGGCCGTTGGCAATCGCGATGATCGAACCAACGATCGCGCTACCCAGCGGCCATTGGCTTCTTCGTCGCGTTCCGAAATGCGCGAGTGCCGATCGACATCGCGGGCTCGATTCTTTTGAGCGCATATCGGTGCTTGCGGGCGGTGTGGCGCTACAACGTGCAGTACTTCGCTATGGTATTGCCGGCACATGCGTTGTCGGAGGTTTCCGCGACAATCAAGATACAGCGCTGTCACAGTCGTGGCCGGAGCTCGGCGCGCCCAGACTGCGAGGCCAGATATAGCGGCAGGATATCGTACTGTTTCCCATGGCAGCGTCCAGAGCGTATCGTCGGTTTGGCTGGGGCGGGCCATCGTGATCGAGATTCCCGAGTCGCTGTCCGCCGAGCCGGCTGTTGCTCTTGTAGACGGACGATTCGTCCCGTCGGGAGCGATGGATGCAGCCGTTCCAGCGGCCCTGATTGACTGATAGTACACGATCGGCGCGAATAAGAACGCGGTGATCGAGTAGACTGCTCCTAACGTCCTGGATGATTCGCGATCACCGGTGCCCTTGACGCGCGTTCCCGGTCGCTTATCGACTCACCAGCTTTGGATCGCGAGCGCGTTCATGAGCGAAGAAGGCGCTGGGAAACGATGCATTTAGGATTATTTGTCCTCGCGCCGAATGCCGTCATCAGCGCTGTCCTACTCATGGCCATGGCAAATCGGCTCATGACCAATCAAAGCTTTTCCGTGCGACCACACGACGATCGCTGCTAACAAAAGCCGCAAAAAGCCGATAGCGTTCGACTTAAAGTCGAGCTGACCGAGGTTGGACTTCATTCGTTAACCAACGAAGCGTGGGAGCGGTATTTGCCCAACCCAATAGCGGCGCGTTCCTGAATCGAGGTGAACGTGGCTGCTGTAGTAGCCCATCCCTCCGGAACCCGGGCGCGACCAGCACGCATCGAACAGTTCCCGCGTGGAAACGCCGTTCACGTAAAAATCTGCGGCTTTTGCATACAGGTGCATGCTGTTTCGGGCGGCGCCTTCGGTGGCGGCGTTGGTCTGCTCCGTGCGATAGCCGCTCGTGATGATCAACGGCTGATGGATGCCCATCAATGCTAACGTCTGCTGTACTTCCCACAGCGTTTCGATCTCGACGATATCGAATCGCACGTAACCCTGCGATGAAGCAACGCTTCGGTCGCGCATCAGCCAACAAATCTCTCGGTAACCCGGCTCATACACGCTGCGGCCGTCGATGCTGAATGGCGCGGAGACATCGGTAGAGTCCCCCTCGCGCCGCAGCCAAAGAACGCGCTTTGTCGATTGCGGTGTCGCCGCTCGAACGGCGGCAGGCGACATACCGGCCAATGCGGCCGCGGTCAACGCGAACACGAAGTCTTGACGGTGCATCAGCTTTCCAGCTCCAGTTGGTCGCCAATGCGCAGGTCGACCCGTTCGAGTGGAGCGGAACCGAGTTCGATCAAGGACTTCGCTCGAAAGTTCCACACCAGCAGTTGATTCGGACGAACCCCGGCCCGGATATCGATAACCCGAGAGTTCGCATCGAGAAAGATGACATCGATCGTAGCACGCATGCCGAGCGTGTGTATCGACGAGCAGCGATCGAACCACAGGCCAAGATCGGGAGCGACGCTGCGATACGACAGCAGTCCGATCATTCGCTCCCATACCGAACGCGCGCGCTCGACGCGCTCTGCAACGACACGATCGAGGGTAACGTTACGCAAGCGAGCCACAGCGATCACCGAATTATGCCGAGCGGCAACGCGATCCCGGTCAACGCGGCGATATATGGCGCGAACGCCATCGGGGTCCCTTTGGCCTTGGAGATTCGCTGTGCGATGACGGCAGCAATACATGCGATAGGAAGTGCCACGAGAGCGAGCGGAGCGCCCAGGGCAGCTCCAGTGAGCGCGACCAATTTCGCATCACCCCAACCCATGCCCTTACCCCGCGTGAACAGCGCCGCGGCGGCAAAAAATGCGAACGGGATCGCGGCCGACAGCCATACTTCCCAGTTTCGTTGCGACAGCGCGAACAACAATAGTACGGCTAAGGGCCCTAGCGTGAAGATATCGGGAACGATGCCGCACAGTGCGTCGCTACACCAGCATGCGACGAGTGCGAATACGACGATCGCCGCTAACGCGATTTGTAACGGCGGCGCCTTCCAGAAAGCGAGCAATCCGCCGATAACGGCCGCGGCGACGGCAAGCACGACAACCGGGGCGCGACCCGGCTGAGGGCCATCGGCAAACGGCTGGATCCGTGCGCAGTATAACCGGCTGAGTTCCGCTCCAACCAACGCGACGCAGGCGAAGAACACCGCGCACACCGAGGCCGCTAGAATCATTTTGGTGCGAAGTAGTTAGCTGCGACGCTACCAAAGATAATAACGAAGATCGACGGTATCATGAACACGATCATTGGGAGCGTCATTTTTACCGGAAGTTTACCCGCCATCTCTTCGACCAGCATGAGTCGCCGATTGCGAGCCTCGTCGGCGAGATCGTTCAACAGCTTCGCGACGTTCGCGCCCATCCGCTCGGCCTGCGTTACGACGCGGAGCGCGTTGCGTAAGTCGGGCTGATTCGTTCGATCGCCGACCGCTCGTAACGCGTCGGCGCGCGGGCGACCGAGGCGAATCTCCGAGAGCGCTTCTCGGATCTCTTCGCCCAGCGGCCCGGGCGCCGCATCGACGGCATAGGCGAGCGCGGCATTCAGTGCCAGGCCGGCTTGCACGGTCGACGCGACCATATCCAGGAACTCCGGAAGCGTCCTTTGGATCGCACCCTTGCGCGCTTCCAAGCCCGATTGAGAACGATGAACGGCAGGTACGCGCCGGCAAACACTAACAGCACTGCGACGATCAATACCCACACTGCCGGCCAATCCTATAAATTGCCATAAGACAAGCGCCGCAATCGTTCCGAAGCAGGCGCCGGCGGCGACTCGTAACAGAAATTTTGCGGGCGTGTCGGTATACCAACCCGCCTCGATCAGTTGCTGGCGCAGCCAAGCACGGCGGTCGCCACCGAACATGCGCTCGAGAAAGCCGAGTTTCTTTCCGTCGCCGGCGATGGGCTCGCGCGCCTTGAGCGCGTCGAGCTGCTCGGACAGCACACTCTTCGATGGGATGAGCGAGACCGCCAGGAGAAAGGCCAGCGCAGCAAAGAGAATGGCGATGATGATCTGCAGAGGTAGCGCGGTCATGCGTTCACCTTGAGCATCTGACGAACCCAGAAGATAGCCGAGCAACTCGAGCACGAGTACGATACCTATTACGATGTGCCCCATGCTGGTAAAGAGAATGGCGTGGCCCATATCTTGCTGCGTTACGATGATGAACAGTCCTAAACATATCGGAATCGCCGTCAGCACCCAAGCGCTCATGCGACCTTCCGCAGTCAAAGTCGCAACTTTACGCTGAATTTGGCGCCGGTCTTTGATCGTGCCGGCGAGTTGATCGAGAATGTGCGAGAGGTCGCCTCCCGTCTGAGACTGGACGCGGAAGACGCGCGCGAGCATCAGCGTTTCGTTGCTCGGCATACGCTCGGCCATATCGTCGATCGCGTCGTAGACACTGATTCCAAGATTCGTCTGCCCGATGACGCGCCGGAATTCGTGCTTAGAGGGGTCCGGCAGTTCGTCGATTACCATCGTCAAAGCCTGACGCAGTCCAAGTCCAACTCGGATACCGCCCGCGATCAAGCGCAAAGCCAACTCAAGCTGTTCGATAAACGCGTTGAGCCGGCGCTTCATCCGAAAGTCTAAGTAGGCGTAAAAAAATAGCGCGCCGGCGGCAGCAAGCACGGGCCCCAGAATCAGCGACACCAACAAAGAGGGGTGCAACAGAATCAGAATCGCAATCCATACGACCACGACGCAACCAGCAATCGTGAGCACGATGTCTTGTGCGCTCATGCGGATGCCGGCCCGATCGAGCCTGTCCGATAAGCCTCGGACCTTTGCCGTCGCGCGCCGGTTGAACGAGCCCCAAATCGAAAAGAATACGAGAACGACGGTGGCGGCGACGCCGGCGAAAATCGCTAGCGGCGCGACGGACGTTACCATAACGAGTGCAGCAACGCGAGCTTGTTGAGTGGGTTAGCGTCGTACGGTACGCCGTATTCTTCGAACTTCTTCAAGCAGTTCGGCTGCACGCCGGTGTAGGCGAACTCGCCGATCACTTTACCATCGGCATCGACGCCGTGCTGCGAGTAAGCGCACGATCTCTTGCATCGTCACGACTTCACCTTCCATTCCGACCACTTCACTGACCGCGACGAGTTTACGGCTGCCGTCGCGCATACGCGAAATCTGTACGACCAGGTCGATCGCGCTGGCGATTTGTTCGCGGATGGCCCGAACCGGCAAATCGAAGCCGCCCATCAGAACCATCGTTTCGATACGCGACAATGCATCGCGCGGGCTGTTGGCGTGGATCGTCGTGAGCGACCCGTCGTGGCCGGTGTTCATTGCCTGCAACATGTCGAGCGCTTCGGAGCCGCGGCACTCACCGATGATGATGCGGTCGGGACGCATACGCAACGCGTTGCGGAACAGATCCCGGATATGGACCTGGCCTTTCCCTTCGACATTGGGAGGCCGCGATTCGAGTCGAACCACGTGCGACTGGTTCAGCAGTAACTCGGCCGCGTCTTCGATCGTTACGATGCGCTCGCGATCCGGCAAGAAGTTTGAGAGCACGTTGAGGAACGTCGTTTTTCCGGAGCCCGTTCCACCGGCCACCACGCAGTTCAACCTCGCCTGTACCGCAGCTCGCAAGAAGTTCGACGACCTCCGCGGGGATCGAGTTGTTGGCGATTAAGTCCTCCGCGGTTAAACGGTGGAATCCGAAACGGCGGATTGTTAAGATCGAACCGTCGATCGCCAGCGGCTCGATAATCGCGTTGACGCGCGAACCGTCGGGCAAGCGCGCGTCGACCATCGGCGAGGATTCGTCGATGCGCCGGCCGAGCGGCGTTACGATGCGTTCGATGATCAGGCGAAGCTGCCGGTCGTCGGTGAACCGTTTGGTTGTCGGCTCGATCACGCCGTTGCGCTCTACGTAGATCGTGTCCGCGCCGTTGACCATGATTTCGGTGATGTCGGGGTCCTTGATCAAGTCCTCGAGCGGCCCCAGGCCTAATGCTTCGTCGACGATCTCTTGTCGGAGCTGCGCGAGGTCTTCGGCCGAACCTCGGAACTGGTGTTGCGCCACGAGCCGTGCGGTTACGCTTTCAACGTTAGCTCGTAACTCCGCGAGCTTGGCGGCATCGGTATGCGCGGTGCTGGCCGAAACCAGGTCAACCTCTCGCAGCAGCGCCTCGTGAGTGTCGCGCTTGAACGCGTCGCGTTCCTCTTCGAGCGCATCGTTCTTGCGCGCAGTTCCGTTACCGTTCACGAACGTGCTCCGCCGCTTCGGTGCATCGCCACCCATCGCTGCGACCGACGGCTGTAGCGACGTAATCGGCTGCTCGGGAACGACCGATTCTATGTAGCGTTTGAGTTGTCCGATGGCGCGGCCGTAGTTCCGGCTGGTTGAAATCGGAATTTCCGCGACCAAACGGACGCCGAGCACGCCTTCGATCTCCGAACGCTGCACGAGACCGATTTCGCTGCGCGCATTGGTTACAACGTCGATTCGGTCGGCTGGAATCCCAAAGCGTTGCAAGTCGGCGATCAGCGCTTGCGCTCCGGCCGTTCCCAGCAGCGTCGGCTCCAGCACGACGAAAAAGCGCGTGGCTCGCGCGACGAACGGACGTACGGCGGCTGCGAACGGTTGTGGCGCATCGACGAACACGGTGTCGAAGCCACTCATGCCGTCGAGAAACGATCGAACATCTTCTTCGGTCAATCCGAACGCGGCGTCGTAGCGGTGTGCCAATTCGACGACCGTCACGCCATCGCTGCGGACGCTCGAAATCGACGACATGTTGCGCGCGGCATCGAGATTGGTCACGAGTTCGTGTAACAACGCGACACTGCGTCGGCCACTGAAGTCGGCGTCAACAAGTGCGACGTTGCCGTCGGGCTTGAGCGCAGCCGTCAACTCTTTGCAGAGCGTGGTCGCGCCGGCCCCGCCTTTCGAACCGATGAAGAGCGCGATGCATTGAAGGCATTCGTATCCCCGCTTACTGCGCCTTCGACGGATCGACGACTTTGTCGCCGATGATCACTTGTACGGGGTTCGGAGCGGGCTGCGCCACGACTGGTGCAGCGGCTACCGGAGCAGTCAACGGAGGAACGGGGCCAGGCGGCGGCAACATCGGTGCCGGCGCGCTGTCGCCGGTATTGATAACCAGCGCTTCGACCGGCTCCGAGCGGATCGGCTCGAGCGGAGAACGCAACGCCAAGCGGATCGTCGCGTCGGAGTCGGCCCATGTTAGAAGATCGGCCTGCTTCGGATTCACCTCGAGCGTGACGGTCGGTGCTCCTTGATCCTGTGGTGACGGCGTCGCCGAGGCATATTCCAGCGTCGAACCTACCGCCAGCACGCGAATGCCGCGCATAATTGTGACAGCTTTACCGGCCGAGTCGCCGTCCTTCGGCGGGACGGCAATCACATCGACCCGGTCGCCGGGCTGAATCAGTCCCGAAACACCCTTAACGTGATCCACCGGGATACTGACTGCGCGCATACCCGGACGCAACCGCACAGGTAGGGCCGACTCGACGTTGGTGCCGACGTCAGACGCGGTAATTTGCGAACCGGCGGGAATCGTAATCAGAGCCAGCGCGCCGGCCATGCGGCTCGGATCGGAGATCGCGTCGGGCTGCAGCGTCTTCGCATCGCGCGTTTCAACGTGGAACATCTGCGGCGTGATGCGTTCGCGCGCCGCGATATCTTGGGTCGCAACGACCACCTGGCGCGGTTCGCTGTTGGCCGGACGCAACGACGATAAATACGTGAGCGTGAGCCAACCGGTTCCCACCGCGAGAATGATGGCGATCAGCAGCGTCGTGCGGCGAACGTTCATGTTAAACCGTTATCCTTAAAAAGGGAGCGTAGCTCTGCGAGAGTGCGACGAGCACCGCCCCAAAGACGAAGGCCAGCGCGTACGGCAGCGTTTCGCGCTTACCCGAGGCGTTCGCTCGCGACTGACGGCGCAGTAGTAAAAATCCGATGGCCAGCAAGCCGCCACCGATGGCCGAATACAATAAGAACGGCAAGCATAGCGGGTAGCTCAGCATTCCCGATGCGGCGATCGCGAGCTTGATGTCGCCGCCGCCGATACCACCGCGCGAGTAGACCAGCGTGCCCGCGGCCGTGAGAACGGCCATCACCAGCAAACTGATGAGCGCGGCGCGAAGGCCGTAAAACGAGTGAATCGCCAGCGCCGCAAGCGCCAGCGATCCGGTGAGCCAGTTGGGAATGCGACGCGTTCGAACGTCGCCGTAACTCGCGACAGCACACCACGCGAGCGTTAACCATACGGGTATCAACTGCGGAGCTTTTTGGGAACGTTCATGTGAACTTCTGTATAAAAGAAAGAGCGCGGACGCGTCGCAAGCTCGGCGTCCACGCTCCGGGTTTGGTGGGTTAGACCGATCCCGCGACGGCGGTGAACATGGCGCTGAGGCTGCTGCCGAGCACTTTGACGCCGACAACGGCGACCAGAGCAATGAAGGCAACGAGCAGGCCGTATTCGACCATCGTGGCGCCTTCTTCGTCGCGAATCATGGACTTGAACGAGTTGATCATGTGTTTCTCCTTAAGTAGTGCGTGAAGGGAGTGTGATTACCAGATGCCGCCGGGAATCTGTTCCCAAGGGACTTTGACTCCGGCATTAGGTGCGTCAACCAGGATCTGGGCGCTTGCGGGCGTCACGCCCGGCCCCGAAGTGGCCGTTACGTGCAAGAAGGTTTGCTGGATGTAGTCCGGACCGATCGGAACGATCGCTTGGAACGTTCCGTCCGCGCCGGAGTTGATGTCGTGCCTTCCTATAAGCACGTTGGGCAAGTCCGAGGAGAGCGTTGCGAGCAGCGTGATCCGAATCGGCGCCGAGGGCGGCGCCTGCCCAGTGATCATGAGCGCCTCGGCGCCCTTGAGCTGGGTCACATTCATCACGATGGTTCCGCGAAGCTCGTTTAAGCTCGCGACATCTTGCGCACTTCCGCGCTTCCGGCGGATTGTGCGTTCGCGTACGTGTGCCAGGCTTGCCGCGCCAGGGTTTCGATGCGGGCGGCGAGCTGCGGCGACACGTAGATGTCGTTGGACGCATAGCGCGGGGCGATCGAGGTCGTCTCGACCCGATCGTTGACGTCGTACAGGTTATTGCCGGGGCGAATAACCAGCACGATGTCGGGACCGCTTAATTGTACGGCTTCGTCCGCTGCGAGCCACGCGTAGTCGAGATGAGCTACGCGAGCCACGCTGGTCAGTGAAAGATCTTGCTGCGCGGCAGCGATCGCGGCACCCGGCGCCGCGATCGAACCGAACAATGCCAAAATCCCGAACCAACTAAACGGCCGCAAAACGTACAACCTCCATGCCTCCTGGTGCCGGGTAATCATTACACCCACGTCAACGCGTTTGCAACCGTGGACGTTCCGTTTCGCGACATTCTAACTCAACGTATCCGCCGCGTTAACGCGTTAACGCACGAAACCGTGCCATAATGCGTTCATCTAACGGACGCCTTGGAGCGCCCGCTCATCGCCTATGCCGTAGGGAGCCGGATGATTTCGTTTACTCGTATGCTTGTCGCAGTGGCTGTCGCACTCGGTATCACCGTATGCGCCATGCCGGCTGTCGCCGATCAAGTAACCATGATCTCGATTCAGTCGGGACACTCGGTCGTGCTGAAGGCTTCGGGCTTGATCCCGCGTCGCCGTCGGCGACGGCCAGATCGCCGGCGCGTTGCCGATCGGAACCTCGCAAGTCGTCATCAACGGTAAGTCGCCCGGCCACACGACGGTGTTCGTTTGGGCCAACGGCCGCCGCACTTCATATGAAGTAACGGTCACCGCGCAAGAGACTCGACGACGTCGCGGAGATGCTGCGCAGCCGCCATCTCGGCGCCGCAAGTGCAGGTCGTCAGCTTCGGCCATTCGATCGTCGTACGCGGCACGGTGGGCGACGGAGCCCAATTCCAGCAAGTTACCGATGTCATCGGCCGCTTCGACACGATGATGAAAGAGCAAAAGGGCGTCATCGTCAACGCCGTGACGATCACCCAGAACCTCGGCGACCTGCAGAAGGCGATCGCCAACATCCCGGGCGCGACCGATATTCGCGTGGACCCGGACGGCAAAGGCAACGTCATCGTCAGTGGCAACGCGACCGACGCCGTCACCGCACAAGCGATCCTCGACCGGGCGCGCGGCCTTCGGGTCCCTACCTCGCCAGCAACGGCCAGCTGATCGACCGGCTCAGCTCCCTGAAGAACAGCCAGATCGATATCAAAGTGTACGTGCTGGAAGTCGATAAGACGGCTCAGTCCAACCTCGGCCTGCAGCTCTTTGCCGCGCAGCCCGTCGCCGGGCAAGATGACGCCCAACTTCATCTCGCCGGCGATTCCTTTCATCGAAGTCGCCGAGCTGGGCTCGGGTAAGAGCTTTACGATCTCGCCGTTCTATCGGACGCAGACGCTTGCTCCGACCCTCAACCTGATGATGCAAGAAGGCCACGTAAAACGTTGGCCAGCCCGAACTTGGTTACTAGCCCAGGAAACAAGGCCTCGTTCCTGGTAGGCGGCTCGATACCGGTCGTGACCACGTCCGGTTTAGGGTCGGTGAACGTGCAGTATCAGCCGTACGGCGTGCAGCTGAACGTTACGCCGACTATTCTGGGAAACGGATCCATCGAAGCGGCGATCACTCCCGGACATCTCGGCGCTCGATTATCCAATGCCGTCGAAATTTCAGGATTCCTGATTCCTGCGCTGACGGAGAGCAAACTTTCAACCGACGTGATTACACGGCCGGGCGAAAGCATCGTCATGGGCGGACTCGGTGCAGCGCATTACGCGGAAGATCGTCAACAAGATTCCGCTACTCTCGGACATCCCGATCCTCGGAAAACTGTTTACCTCGACGCAGTACCAAAATTCAGCAATCCGACGTGGTCTTCGTTATGACCCCTGAGATCGTGAATCGCTAGGAGTTCCGCAATGATCGCAAGCTCACTCAGAACGTGGACAAGTTCTACCGCTGATCGCCGTCTGCTCTCGCAGTGTTGATGCTATTCGCCGGCCTGGCAGTCGACGTCGGCTATTGGTCGTACCAGCAACGCCAGCAGCAGAATGCAGCCGACGCAGCCGCGCTCGGCGGAGCACAAGCGCTGCTGGCCGCGGGATGCAGCGAGCGTTACGTCCGCGCAAACCGCCGGACAACACGATGCGCAGGCGAATGGATACACTAATGGCAGCGGTGGTGTGACGTGACGATCAACAGTCCGTCGACTAATCGGGCCATACGCCGGCCAAAGCTGTTCGGTCTCCGCAGTCATGACGAACAACAAAGTCAACCGCTTTTTCACAACCATGTTGGGTCAAGGAAAAACGATTCCCGTTTCGACTCAGGCAGTAGCGACGTTGATCTCAAACAACGACGGCTGCATCTTCCTGATGGATCCGACGAAGACGTTTCAATTGAACGGGGTGAACATCACCGCTCCGACCTGTGGCATCATGGCCAACAGTTCGCTCGTACAAACGAACGGCGGAACCGTATCGGTCGCCGGCTTTGGATACGCGCAGTCATTGCAAAACAACGCGACGTCGTTCCCGAAAGCCACGCCACAGAAAATCCCGACTTTCGCCGATCCGTGTGCGGAAATCACCGGATGCGCATACTTAGCCGCAAATCCCCAGCCTACGATCGAACTGCACAGTCGGTCCAACTCAACGGCGGCTCAAAAACGATCAATGGCGGCAGCATCAGTAACCCCGCTGTTACAGTCAGATTCAAGTCAACGGTGGAACGCTCACGATGGCTGCTGGGATCTACACCATCACGGGCATCTTTCAACAGAACGGCGGCAGCGTGGTCGGTAACAACGTTACTTCTACATACTCGACCGGGCGGCTCTCTCCAGTTCAACGGCAGCTCCGAAACGTTTACGCCCACGACGACTGGTACCGACGGCAGGCGTCTTGTTCTACCAAGTTCCCTCGAACACGAAATCGTACAGTTCAACGGTGGAACGAACAGCCTGGGCGGACTGATTTATGCGCCGGGTTCCCTCGGTCAGGTCAACGGAACCGGTGGTCAATACGCCGTGATGGTGTTCGACACGATGCAGTTCAACGGCACGAACACCGCCGATTATGCAGGACCCACCACCGGAAACTCACTCATCAAGAATCCGACGCTGGCGCAATGATTGCAAGAACTGTGATTCGCTTGCTGCGAGCATTACACCGTTGCGAGCGCGGCACGAGCATGGTGGAGTTCGCGATCTTGGCGCCGGTCATGATCTTCTTGGCGATCGGCATGATCGATACCGGACGGTATGCGTATTATTCCATCCTCGCGGCCAATGCAGCTCGCGCCGGCGCACAATATGGCTCGTTAGACCTCGAGCATGTTTCGCAAAATACAGCGATCGCCGCCGCCGCGACTGCCGACGCTCAGTCGCTCGCGCAGTTTTCGACGTTGCCAACGTGCTTGGTGGCAGTCAACAACGGTAGTATGGCGGCTTGTCCGCCTAATAATTCGGGAACCTTGACGCCGGGCTCCGTGTATTACGTGCAAGTCGTTACTACCGGCTCGTTCCACCCGTTGTTTCCGTACCCAGGCATTCCGAATCCGGTTCAAGTTACCGGCAGCTCGACCATGCGAGTCGTGAACCAATGACCCGCGCAAAGCATTCCGAACGCGGCGCGAGTATGGCCGAAACGGCGATCACGATGAGCATCGTGTTGTTGCTGTTATTCGGTATTATCGACTTCGGTCGCATGACCTACACGTATTCGTGGGTCGCAAACGCCGCTCGTCTGGGCGCGCGTTGGATGATCGTTCGCGGCTCGCTGTCGTGCACGAGCGGCAACGGAGTGGTTATCGACAACTGCAGCGCGGGAAGCACGGCACTGCAGACGTACGTCCAGAGCCTTAACACCGGCATGATGACGACGAGCAGCATCACGGCAACCGAGACGCCTTTGTCGTGTCCGACCGGCGCGGCCACGAACGGCCCTGGGTGCGTTGTCCAGGTGACGGTCAGATATCCGTTCGCGTTCATCGCGCCATTCTTCCCACGGGCCGGGATAGCGATGCAGAGCTCGTCGCAGATGGTCATCTCGCAGTAGGTTCGTACGGAACGCGATAACGGCGCCCTCGTCGTGCGCGCACACGGGGCATTAGTTCCGACTTCATCAATCGGCCGGGAGCCGCCGTTCAAACGCTTTCGGGCACGGTAACGGCGCTCTTCGTCTTCGAAACCTACGATCGACGGACCGGCGTCGCATTGTACGGTTTGCGGATCGTCAACCAAAGCGCGTCAACGCTGATCTGCCGCATCTGGGCCGTAACGCGAAGCGCGTCGCCCGTGCTGGCATATCCGTTGCACTTCGAAATCAAGCCGTTCTCTACGACCGCAGCACAAGTTCCGGTGCGTCCGCGCGAGTTCGACTCGTTCGAGCGCGCCATGGCCGAAGTAACGGGCGACGACGTGCGCTGCCTCGTGCAGAGCGTTTCGCTGCCACGGGCGCCGCGTCGCGGTGCCGGCTCGGCAGCCGTCGCATGCGGCGCATTTGCGCTGCTGGCGTTAGCGGGTGTCGTTGCCGGCGCGACGGCGCTCTCCGCCGCGCAGCCGCACATCGCGGCCTTCGCCGTTCCGCCGATGGCGCTGTCGGGCACGACGGTGCAAGCCGAGTACTCCGCATCCGGCGCGGGAACGCTCGCCTACCAAATCACCGCTCCCGACGGACACCGGCTGCAGGGCGGAACGCTAAACGCGCACTCGGGCGCGATTCCGGTCGCGCTTCCCGCGTCGACCGATTCCGGTGCCTATACGCTTCAGATGTCGATGCAAGGCCCGTTCGGAAACGCCAAAGAGGTGCGCGTGCTCAATGCGTTGCCGCTCAAGCGCGGCGGCGGAGCCCAGGTCGCCAGCGTGCAGGTCTCCCCGATCGCGGCCAAGCCGGGCCAGCCCATCGCGGTTTCGTATGCGGCCAACGCCGACGGTGGCTACGTGCGCCTGACCGGAAGCGACGGCGCCATCTGGGCCCAGAAGCCGTTTTCACGCTCCGGCAGCACGGCGTTCGTGGTACCGCCGCTTGCCGGCACGCACGAGATGCGCGTCGTGGTCCATGTGACCAAGGGCGGCTCGGCCGCCGAATCGAGTGCTGGATTCATCGTCGCAGTGGCTCCGCCGGCTGCGGCCGTTGCCGCTGCTCCGGCCGCGCAGATCGCCGGCGACGACGGTTCCGCGCAGGTGTCCAGCGCAGAAGCGGGCGCGAACGGCACGTTCCAAGTGACGACGCCGGTCGTACTCTCAGGCGGCTCGATCCACGTCCAGATCCTCTCGCCCCGCAACGACATGCGGATCTCCCTCAACGACGCCACCCACGAGGTCACCGGTCGCATCGTCGGATCCGACGCAACGACGGTTACGCTCGTCGCGCCCACGGTCAAGGTGCCGACCCGGTTCACGGTGATGGCCAACTTCACCGACGGCTTCGGCCAAGAGAGTATCGTCGAACCCATCACCGTTCGGCCGTAATTCGCTCTTTACGCGGGGGGTGTCTCAAAGGCGCAATTCCTGGGTACTAACGCTATCGGCTTTATTAATTCTTTATTCAACGTGCTATCATGAAAAAAAGAAATCGACCTACGAGTCAGAAGGCGATAGAATGACACCCAGACCCGCATCGAAATTTACTCACCATAGCTATGGCTTTAAAAGAGCCGATCGATCGCGATTGGACGTCCGGAAGTAAACGACAAACGGGCACTAATCTACGAGTTACTGAAGATACCGCTTTAGCCAATCGTCTGCGCGTGCGCGGACTTGCAGAAGTATTGCAAGCACCGACGCGCGGCCGGCAACCCGCAACGGGTCGCCCCAAATACATTCTAAAGCTCTATCCTAACGCCGACGCACCGAAGCCGGTATCGGCCTCAAAAACCATACGCCGTATGCCTACGAGCAGCGACGGAAAACGCATTCCATGGTATTTATTGGCGTCGCTTGCCGAAGCCGCCGTCATGGAATGGAATAGACAGCGTTCCACCGTCTCGAAACAAATCGATGAAGAAATCGAATCGATCGAGGCGCAATTGCGCTCGACCCGGGACCGTCTCGAAAAGAAACGCTTGGCCGACGCTTTGCAGACCGCTCTCCACGCCGACGAAAATCTGGACGCGGAAATAACCAAAAGGGTCTATACCAAATTGGCTAATTCACACGAGGCTTATTCCGACTTCGTGGACGCCGTCGATTGGGCGGCGCGACGGTAATTCCCGTCGCGCCTCCAGCCGGTATTAGGGGATCAAAACCGAGTTGATTACGTGGATTACGCCGTTGGACTGATAGACGTCTGCGGTCGTGACCGTGGCCATGCCGCCGTGCTCGTCGGTCAGCACGATCGAATTGCCCTTCATCGAGGCGGTGAGGCTTTGCCTTCGACCGTCTTGAGCATCGCCTTACCGCCGCCGGCCGAGATCATCTGCGCCAGCTGCTTCGAATCGATGCGACCCGGAACCACGTGATAGGTGAGCACCTTCACTAAGAGGGCTTTGTCGCCGGTGACCTTGTTAACGGTCGCCTGCGGCAGCTTTGCGAACGCGGCGTTGGTCGGAGCGAACACCGTGAAGGGCCCCGGGCCTTCGAGCGTCGCGACCAAGCCTGCCTTCTTTACCAAGGCAACCAGCGTCGTATGATCCGGCGAGTTCATCGCGTTCTGCACGATGTTCTTGCTGGGGTACATGGCCGCGCCGCCGACCATCGGGTCTTGCATCGAACTTTGCGCGAAGGCGGCCGTCGTCACGCTTCCTGCGATAACGAGCGCGAGCGCCATGCTCTTGAGTCTTTCATCTATCCATCTCCTTTAGGATCGTTGTGTATGTCAGCCTTACAACGAGCCCGCTCGGCAGATGGATTGCCTGGCGACCCAGTTCTGGGCCAATCGAGAACCGCCCGGGCGTGGCGTGATATATTAGTGGCCTGTGAAAGCCACGCTCGGTCAGCTCGACTTTAAGTCGAACGCTATCGGCTTTTTACGGATCGTGCTCGCATCGACCATCGTATGGCGCACGGCTGGAACGTCGGCGGCTTCGGTCACGACCCGGTTGAGACTCTTACGCTCGGCATCCTAAATGCCGGGTCTTTAGCCGTCGGCGGATTCTTTGTACTGAGCGGCTTTTTGCTCGCGCGCAGCGGTGGACGCACGGGTCCGACGCGCTTTCTTTGGCACCGAGTACTGCGTTATCTATCCGGCGTTTTGGACGTGCTTGATCGTGACCGCATTCATCGTCGCGCCGATCATCGTGGTCACTGGAGTCGTTGCACGGCTTCCTCGCGATGAACGATGGGCCGATCGCATACGTCTACCACAACGCGACCCTAATCATCACGCAGCAGAACATCGGTCAACTGATGTCGTCGTATCCCGATGCGTTTGCGCTGAACAGCTCGCTGTGGACGCTGGCTTCAAAATCAACTGTTACATCACCTTGGGGCTGTTTGGTGCGTTCACGATCTACCGCTTTCCAAAGCTCGCACCAATCGGCGCAGTCGCGCTTCTCCTTACGAGTGCTCGGTTCGAGACAGTTCACAACCCGACGCTTATAGGCATGATTCCGGCGCTCGGATTGCTCAGCTATTTTTGGCTCGGTGCGTGGTCTGCTCTCGAGATCGAGTTCCGATGCGCTGGTGACTAGCTCTCGCAGCAGCCGTTCTCATTGCAATCGGCCTTGCGACACGCTGGCGCCATGAGTTGATTCCGATCCCGATCGCGTCCCTCGCGCTCTACGCTGCGATGATCGTTCCGGTGCGCAGCTTCGACCGACGAATCGATCTATCGTACGGACTGTACCTGTGTACACGATGCCGGTCTCCAAGCTCGGAACGCTGTTCGGATTGAACCGTTTCGGCGGCGCGATCTATCTGCTCTCTGTGATGGCCGGCGGCCTGTCGGTTGCCGCGGTTAGTTGGTTCCTGATCGAGCGCCCTGCGCTGACCTAAGAAGTATCACACCGTTCCTTCGATTAGACCGCGCACCACCCGCCGAGCGCAGCAGCAGAGTGTGAAGCATCATTGCTGGCGCCATAGTGGGGCCGTACGTTGCTAGGTCTTGCGCTGTCCCGTCCCAATAGCCGCCACCGTATGTGGAAGCCAGGTCGAGAGCCGCCCGGGCCCAGCGTGGTATATTAGTGGCCTGTGAAAGCTGCTCTCGGTCAGCTCGACTTTAAGTCGAACGCCATCGGCTTTTTGCGGCTCTATTCGCCGTTGTCGTAGTTTGGTCGCATGCGTTCTCGATCCGACAGTTCGGTTACCGAAACTTCGACCGGGTCTTCTCGTGGAGCCACTGGCAGTTCACGGCGGGTGAGCTGGCTGTCGGGGGATTTTTTACGCTGAGCGGCTTTCTCATTACGCGAAGTCGCAGGCCTGGATAGCACCGTTCCTGTGGCATCGCATCCTTCGGATATTCCCCGGCTTTGGGTATGCCTCATCGTGACGGCGTTCGTCCTCGTTCCGATCGCGTACGCGCATGAGTTCGGGACGTTGCACGGCTATCTACAGCTCGACCCATGGCTTTACGTTCTCAAGAACGCTTCACTCGTAACGGTGCAGACTTCTATCGGGAATATCGGATCCAACGATTTTATAAACCAATCTCTTTGGACGCTACAATGGGAGTTTATCTGCTACCTGATGGCGTCTATCGTCATCGGCTCCTTAGCTCCGTGGTGGCGCGTTAGGGTCGTCGCCATCGGTACGGCAAGCGTGCTGCTGGCAATCTCGATTCTCATCGTTACAGTCCCGGTTGCCGCGTACGGTCAAATCAACACGCTGGTTCTGTTCTTGTACTTCGGCTGTGGTTCGCTGGCGTACCTCATGCGCGATCGGGTTCCCATGCGTTGGTGGATCGTCGTAGCCGCAGTGGTTGCCACGGTCGCTACGGGACCCACCCCTGCTTGGCGCGTCGTCGCTCCGCCGTGTATTGCGTACCTTGTGCTATTCGCCGCTGCGAATCTACCGATCAAAGGCTTCGACCGGAAAGTTGACCTGTCGTACGGCATCTACATCTATGCTTTCCCGCTTCAGGTTTTGCTGTTCACCTTTGGATACAATGCCTGGGGGTTCGTTCCATACTTCGCTCTGTCGCTAGCGGTTTCGATGGTTGCCGCGTATCTTGCTGGACACTTGTCGAGCGACCGGCTCTTTCCCTAAAAGCCCTACACTCCGTTTCGAGCGCCAAACTTTAATGGTGGGTTTACTCTGCAGCAGAACTATTAGGTGTGCCCGGCCGTTGTACTACATGTATGAAGTCAAAATCCAGTCGCGCGGCGCTGGCGGCAGCGTTGTTTCTGATCTTCGGAACCGCCATTCCGGCCACGGCCACTACGACCGCGTCGCCCGCGGTTCCGATGCCGTACGTGGCTGCATTTACGCCGTCGTTCGGTAACCAAGGCGTCCCCTATCGGGCAAGATGCAGTTAACGATCGACGACGGATACGTGACCGGCACGTACACCGGCACGTCGGTGCGACCCGATCCTATGAACGGACGGATCGTTCCGATCACCGGAACGGTCGATCGCAGCAGCGACAACGTGCAGTTCGAAATTGGCGGCGCGATGTCGTTCACCGGTCAGATGTTCGCCGACGGTACGATTTCGGGAACCGCAGATTACCACGGCCAGTTGTATGAGTTCATGGCAAAGCCCGGCTAACTATCGTACATACGTTCGATACATTTCGACGTCGATAACGAACGTCGATGACGTACGCAGCGCACGCCAAGCCTCCACGCGCCAAACGGGTGGCGTGCGCTCCGTATACGCTACGTGCATGATGTGCGTAGTAGCGGTCATGAACCGCCGGGGGGTCGCATTCGCTGCGAACATGCCTGAAACATTTTTTTCATCGCGCCGGACGTCCCGGTGACCATCGTCGCGTTCGGTGCGAACGACATGATGGGCGTGCCATGGGAAACGATCGTGCGAATGTACGCGCGACAACTCGGAACGCGAACGTACGCCACGCTCGAAGAATACGCCGCGAGTTTCTTTGCGTTTATCGAGCGCTCGGCTGCGCTGTGTCCGCCGCAACTGCAGGCCGAGCGCGTTCGGCGATGCATCGCTAGCCTATGGACGGATTACCGCGATCGAATCGAAGCGATTGCGGACCAACGCGCGACGACGTCCGCAGGCGAACGGCGCACCGAACTCGCCACGATTCTGCGCGAAGACCGGCACGATTGCGAAGGCCGGCCGAACGTGGCGGCCTTGGGTGAGGGTTTCGGCGCGCGCGTCGTCGCGACGTACGGCGAACAGATCGACGAACTCGAAGACGATGCGTTCGGCGATATGCAGCTCACGCAACAGCTGCGCGCCGAGCTGCGTTTAGTTCTTGCGCTGATGTACGAAAAAGAATGGTGCCACCCGCACGACGAGAGCGGGATAGCGATCGCCGGCATGGGCGATGACGAACCGTTTCCGTCGGTGCTGGTCTATTCGGTCGGCACGGTGGTCGCGGGACGCTTACGCTACATGCTTCGTCAAGCGGTGAACATCGGGGTCGATCTCGATGCGGGCGTCGTCCCGTTCGCGCACCGTGAGACGATCGATACGATCGTCGATGGGATCCATCCCGACCTGATCGGCGCGATACGCGGCGAGTTACAAGCACTGGTCGAGTCGCAGCACGCCGCGCCGTTCATGGCGGCCATGGCCGGGTTGCCGACGTCGCGAGATGGTCCGGATGGCCGAGGCGCTGGTCACAACGAGCACGTTCGCTGAATCCGCCTGCGTAGCGATGCTTTCCAAGGCCGGCGGTTTTGCCTGGGTCACGCATGACAATCCGGTTCGTTATCCAAGTCAGGAGTTGTACCATGGGACCGCTCGATCCGAGTAACCCGAATTTCCCGGTCTACGTCGCACTGATGGAAGGCCGAAGCCCGTCGAGTGTCCCGAAAACGAGCCGCGCCGGATTTGGGCTCCTCCTCGCGATGGTCGTGGCCGTCTTCGCATTCGGAGCCGTGATCGCGTTCGTTATCCTTTAGGCGCCGGGCGAAAACCTAAGCGAACATAAAGCCGAGCACCAGCTGGTAAACCTCGGCAAAATTAATATCGGAATGCGAACCACTGGCGCCGCCGTCGTACTGTTTGTTGCCGATACGCGCTTCGTGCGCGGGCGTCAGATCGGCGACGACCAAGCGCGCGGTTTGTGCAGCCGCTTGTTGTGCCGTAAAACCGATATTCACCGACAGCTCGCCGGAACCGCCAAACGCCGCCACGGTCGCCGAGGTCGGCCCGGCCGAACCGAGCGCCGGCGTCGGATCGCCCCCGTGAAAGATGTTCGCGATGCGCGCTGCGGCCGGATACCACGTGCCGAGCGCCTTATCCGCCGCCGAGGTGGTCATCAGCAAACGTAGATTCGAGATTCCGCAAACCTGCTTGTAAATATCGGTTGTCTCGAGATTGTCGTGATCGGTAGCGGCTTGCAAGAGCACCACCCGAAACGAAATATTGTTGGGTACGGCAATCGTGCCGTTCGCGATGTCGCCCTGCATGTCGTTGAGCGCGGAACAAACGACTTTGCAACCGAAGCTGTGGCCCAGCAAGAACAAGCGCAGCGGCAATTCCGATCCGGCGCGCTGGCTCAACAGCAACCGCAATATCGAATAGACGCCGTTCTTCCCTACCGCATCGGCGCGATGTTCCATCGTGTAAAACGAGAAGAGCTGCAAATCGTTGAGAAGGCTGGTCGGGTCTTCGGTAATTTCCGACGGCCAATGGATTCCAACGCCAAGCGAGTTTTGCGGCGGATTGGCCATCGGACTCGGTGACAACGCCTTGGCGAACAACACTTGGCGCGATAGCTCGATCGAAAACTGATTGTAGAGATCGAGCGCGCGATCGGCATTCGTCAACCAGCCGTGCGAATAGATGTACACGTCTTGGAATCCAAACGGTTCCGGAGCGATGGCATCGGCAAAGACGACGTTCATCGTCGGGTCGAAAATCATGCCGTTTTCGTTCATCGGGACCGTGATGTAGTTCGACATTGAATCACCTCAGACCGTAGAGGACGTATGCGATAGCCCGTGTATTTCGCGCTCCTCGCGTGTATCGCTGCCGACCCAGGTTTGGCCGCGTCCTAAAAGCAGGGGGCGGCCCAGATATCCCGCAAAACTCGCCATGCCGACGCGGGTTCTGAACGCATCCACGACCTTTTCGGATATCGAACGGCGGACGCGCGAGCTGCTGCGCGACCGGCCGCTGGCAACGCTGCAAGCCTGTCAGCGCATTCGCGAGTTTCATCCCCGATTTTCGGACGCATCCGACGAACGCATCGCTGAGGCTCCGTTCTCGCAAGCCGATGCAGAGCTGACGATCGCCCGCGAATATGGCTTCGAATCGTGGACGAGCCTCAAAGCGTTCGCCGAACTGCCCGAACGGCCCGACGTTTTTCAACCGGCCCATTTGCGTATCGAAGATCCGCTTTTTCGTGAGGCGGTCGATCTGCTCGACGCCGGTAACGCAGCCGCGCTGCGAACGTTACTGCAGCACAATCCCGCGCTCGCAACGCAGCGTCTGGATCTTGAAGGAATGAATTATTTCCACGATCCGACGTTGCTGGAGTTCATCGCCGAGAATCCCACGCGTAACGGACGATTGCCCGCGAACGCACCGGAGCTGGCGCAGATCGTGATCGACGCGGGCGCGAAGAACGACCGTCACACGCTCACCGATACGCTCGCGCTCGTCGCGTCGAGTGCCGTCGCGCACCAAAGCGGCTTGCAACCCCAGCTCATCCGCGTTCTCAGTTCCGCTGGGGCCGATCCGAACGACGCGTTGCTCGCGCCGTTGATCTACGGCCAATTCGAAGCCGTCGAAGAACTGCTCCGCAACGGTGCCAAACTCGATCTTCCGGTCGCCGCAGCCACTGGCCGGTTGCGCGAAGCGACCGACTTGCTCGCCACCGCAACCGAGCTCGAACGGCAACGCGCGTTGTCGCTCGCGACGCAGTTCGGCCACGCCGGCATCGTGCGGTTGCTGATCGAAGCCGGAACCGATCCCAACCGATTTTCGCCGCCGCGAATGCACTCGCACGGAACGCCCTTGCATCAGGCCGCACTGAACGGCGATCTGGAGCTCACGAAATATCTCGTCGAACACGGGGCGCGCACCGATATCATCGACGTTCGCCACGACGCCACGCCGCTCGAGTGGGCACGATACGCCGGGCACGACCACGTTGCAGAATACCTTACGGAGGCAACTCGCTAATGCGAAACGTTCTACCGATCGGCTTTATTGCGTCGATCGCTCTCGGCGCGTGCGCCGGCCATTCCGCCCTTCCATCGACGGGTTCGCTCGCTGCCGCTCGTTCGCACGTACTGCCCGACAAGCGCGGCACGATAACCGTGTACGACGATACGTTCGGCGATGCGACCCCCGCAGGGATCGTGGCCGGCCCAGACGGTGCGTTGTGGTTCACCGATCCTGGTAACGACGTGATCGGCCGAATTACGACGGGCGGAACGTACACGCTGCAACAGGCGACGGGAACCGAGGTGGATCAAGGAATCACGGTCGGACCCGGCAATGATCTCTGGTTTACGCTAGGTTTGGATGAGGGCGGCATCGGCCGGATAACGACGAGCGGCAAAGTAACGCTGTACAAAGACCACGGGGGAGAGTTCACGCAAGACATTACCACCACGACGGACGGAACGTTATGGTTCACCGAGTCCAACGGAACCGTCGGGCACCGCGCCAAGAATGGATCGATCAAGCATTTTACCGTCGGATCGCAAAACGCAGCACTCGAAGGCATCGTTGAGGGCCCCGACAAGAATCTGTGGATCGCAGAATCCGCGCTTGGATCGCACTTTTCGAATCGCGTGTACAAGATGACGACGAGCGGCAAAGTAACGGCATATACCGTCGGTGCGGGACCCGAGTCGATCTGCGTCGGAGCGGATGGCGCCCTATGGTTTAGCGAACAATCCGCAGGCGCGATCGGACGGCTGACGACCGCAGGAAAATACAAACATTACGTACTGCCGAGCCCGCATACCGATCCGTACGGTATCGCTACAGGGCCGGACGGCGCGGTGTGGTTTACCGACACAGCCGATTCCGCCGACATCGGGCGCCTCACGACGTCGGGAAAGTTCGCTTTTTACGCCCTCGGTTCGGGCTTTACGTCGCTCGCATCAATCGTCGCGGGTCCCGACGGTGCAATGTGGTTCGCTTCGGTACAATCGCCCAGCGCGATCGGCCGAATTACCGTCCACTAGGCGCGTTGCAGGGCGCGCCGTTATACGGACACGTCGCGCAATGCGCGCCCACCTTGGGTTCGTCCGAGCGAAATCCGTTGGAATCGCGCAGCAGCCGCTCGAGCTCTCGCGGCGCCGTCGGTATCGCATCGCGCCACTGCGCTTGCGATTCCGATAACCGCAAAATACGGGCGTGCAACTGTTCGCCCGCGTAGCGCTCGCGGGCGGCGCGAGCGTACAAATCGAGCTGCAACGCGTAATACTCGTCGGCAATCGCCGTGCCGGTCTTGTAGTCGACCACCAGCAGCGTGCCATCCGCATCGCGCGCGATCAAATCGATCACACCACTTAAGCTGACGCCATCCACCTCGTGATCGAATCCCGTCTCGACCGCAACGAACGTCAGGCTGTCGAGGACCGGTACCGCCTTTGCCAACACCGCGCGAGCGCGCATGCGATCCGCGCCGGACGCATTGTCGAAGTCGACCAACGCGTTCTGCAGCGCCAGTTCCGTATCGATCGGCTCGCCGTCGATTCGTGCTTGACCCCATAATTCCAGCGCGCGATGAATGAGCGAACCAAATGACGCCGGATCGAGCACCCATTCGCTCGCCGCTCCCGGCGTTTCGCGTTCGTGCAGGCCTTCGAGTTCGGGCAATCGCAAGCGGTACTTGTAGCGCGCCAATCGCGGACACGTTCGATACGTCGATAACGCCGTGAACGAAGGTACCGGGGCCGGCACGTCGTCGAAAGGCAACCGCAACGGTTCGTAGGCTTCCACGCGCGTCGTTCGCTGCTGCACGCGTGGCGGTTCCTCGGATGTTTCGACCGGGCATTCGGGCCAAGCGGACGCCGACCGGACGATCGCATCGAAACTCGGGTGCGTCCTTTTCTCGCCGCTCGGACTCGACACGTACAGCCGGTCGCGCGCACGAGTGAGCGCGACGTACAGCACGCGACACTCTTCGTCGGCGCGGCGCCGCTTGCGGGCGTCCTCCTTGGCGAACTCTCCCGTCTGAGGATCGTAATCGTATCTCATCATAATATTGCGTAACGTCACACAATCGTCGATGTCGCGGCTCATGACCAGTGCGCCATGCCGGTCGTCCCAGCGAACGGGCCCGACCGTCAGTCGATTGGCGTAGTGCATTGGATCGGCGCCCGGAACGAATACCGCGTTCCACTCCAAGCCTTTGGCCTGATGCACGGTCATAACGGCCACACCGCCGGCATCCAGATCGGCTTCTTCTACCGCTTCCTCGAAATCGACGCAGCGCTCGCAATAGCGAACGAACTCCGGCAACCTCGGGTCAACCGCGTCGGCGGCAAAGCGTTGCGCCAAGAGTTCGAACGCGCGCACATTCGCCAGTCGCTGCTCGGCTTGCGTATCGCCGGCGTAGGATGCGGCCAACGGCACCGTCGCGAAGAGCCGCCGTACGCCGAGCGTCGCCGTCTCCGTGCGGCCCGGCAGCAGTTCCGTCAACCACTCCCGCACGCTTTGCAACTTCGCGCGAACGCGCTCGTCGAGCCGTTCGTCCGCAGTTCCATCGAGCACCACAGCGGCCCAATCGCGGTCCGCGCACGCCGCGATTTGCGCCAGCCCCTCGTCGTCGAGACGCACCTGTGGCGATTGGAGCACGCGCACCAATGCGAGCGTCAGCGCGGTCGGTTTACCGAATCCGGCCAACAAACGCAGCCACGCGCGCGCATCGCGAATCTCGGGCATCTCCAGTAGGCCCGAACGGCGGTCGAGCGCGACCGGGATACCGCGGCGCGCCAGCGCGCGTACGTAGCGATGGGCGTGCGTGCGTTTGCGCAAGAGCAACGCGATATCGCCGGCCGCGACGTTCTCAGTACGCAAGCGTGCGATCTCGTCGGCGATCGCATCCGCTTCGGCTTCGATGCGCTGTGCGATCGGATCGCCCGACGCGCCGAATACGCCGGCAAAGACGCAGGCCGCCGCCGCCGCACCGCGCCGTGCCGTCATCGGGTCGCCCGGATCGAATTCGCCGGCGGTTGCCGACAGCGCGCCGTGCGCCACGGCGAGAATCTGCGCGGTCGAACGGCGGTTCTCACCGAGCGCGTATACGTCGTCGGCGTCTTCGGCGAAGTCTCGCATGATCGACGGGTCGGCGCCGTTGAAGCCGTAAATCGCTTGGCGGAAATCGCCGACCGCCATCACGCGCAGCAACGCGCGGTCGGGATGCCCGGGATCGCCGAACAACGCCCGCAGAAACGACATCTGCGCCGGCGCCGTGTCCTGAAACTCATCGATCAGCACGTAGTTCCAACGCCGGCGTAGCGTTGCACCGATCTCCGGGTGCGCTTCGAGCAACGCGGTCGCTTGCGTTAAGAGATCGCCGTAGGTCGCGGCTTGCGCTTCTTCGAGCCGGCGATTGAATCGCCGGTACACGGCAGCGGCAAAGCGCACGTTGGAAGCTTCACGCTCGGCTTCGATACGGCGCTCGCCATTCGGTGCGTTCCGGCTTCGGAGTTGAGCCCTATCGGTTTGCCTGATTTGCCCACTTGCCAGAGTTGACCCCACGGTTGGGCGCCCAATACCGCCGCCGCTTTAAGTCCTTCGCGTTCGAACGTCTCGGGATCGATACCGGCTTGTTTGAGCCGTAGCACCAACGTCGCGAACGCGCTGCGAAGTTCGGCCGGTTTGATTTCGAATACCGGAAGCGCGTCAACCGGCGCGTTCAACCCGCCATCGAACGCTTCGTCCATCACTTCGTCGAATAACGCGCGTGCCTCCGCATCGGCCAGCGGACGCGGCGGCGCCGCTTCGCCGTGCGCGTATGAGAACTCGTCGAGAATGCGCGACGCGAGGGAGTGAATCGTGCAGCACGTCACGCCGTGTGGATCGCCCTCGAAGCGCTTCCGCTCGCGGTCCAACGTCCGCAGAATGCGTTCGCCGATTTCGGCGGCGGCTTTACGCGTGAACGTGACCACCAGCAATTCTTCGGGTCGAATGGCGCCGCTCGCGACCAAATATAACGCGCGTAGCTCGAGCGTCGTGGTCTTTCCGGTGCCGGCGCCGGCGTCGATCGCGCGGCGGCCGTCGGCCGGTGCGGAGATGGCTCGCAGTTGTTCGGCGGTGGGCTGCCGTTCGCCGAAGATCCGAACGTCGAACGCGCTCATTCTTGTGCGTCCACCGCTTCGAGCGCGCCATCGCATATCGCGTAGAAATTGCATTGCTGGCAGACCCGCAAATCGCCGGTCGTGCGTTGCATCGCCTGTGGCCGCACCACCGCATCGGTAAAGCCGGCGCGCACGGCGCCGTCGACCCGAGCCAACAATTCGACCTCTCCCGAACGGTCCAGACCGTCGAACGCGATGCTGCCGCCATCCTTGCCGCGCAAATAAATCAGTTCGACTTCGGGATCGCCCCCAAGCGCGCGCCGGTATAACGGCAACTGGACGCTGGCGATTTTCGGCGTTGTTTCGCCGTAGAGCTTGTCGTTCGCGACCGCGTCAACCAGCTTTTCCAATCCGCCCTGAAGCTCGTTGTATAACCGGCCGGTCTTGTAATCGACGATGCGCGACGAGCCATCGTCGAAACGGTCCATGCGGTCGAGTTTTCCGATCGTCTCGTTACCGTTAACGTCGGCCTCAACCCACCGTTCGATCGACTCGATGGTAAACGGGCGCTCGCGTCCCTGCCCGATCGTTTCGAGGACGTAGGTTTCGAGCATTCGGTCGGCACTGGCGCCGGCGGCATCGCTCTCGAGCTTCCAATCGAAGCCGGCGTCGAGCCATACCTCGCGTCGAATCGCACGCATGCGCTCGTTCCATGCCGACGCATCCGCGTCGCCGTCAACGCGTCCGTGCTCGCGATGGAACCGTTCGAGCGTTGTGTGCACGAGGACGCCGAACGTCATCGTGAACGCGCGTTCGCTCGGCAAACGGACGACGGCAGAATAAAAGAACTTGCGCGGACACGAGAACCAGTCGTCGATGCGCGTAACGCCGATGCGCCGCGGCAGCGTTACGGGACGCGGTTCGAAGGCCGGCAGCAGTTTTGCCGCACCGTCGAACAGCAGTGGCGCGCGATACGGCTCGGCGTCCGCCAAGCGATCGCGCTCGTGCAACGGTAAGAATCGAGACGGCGCTTGCGGCGTTCCGTCGATTCCGTGGGCCGAAAACGTAACGATCAGCTCGCGCTTCGAACGCGTGACCGCCACGTAAAACAGCGAGCGTTCTTCTTCCACGTGTTCGGCCGGCGTGGCGCCGAGATCGCAGCCGAGCCTGCGCGACAGCGCTAGATCGGATTCGTCGAGAATGCCTTCGCGCCGTAGCTCGACGGGCAAGTGTCCGTCGGCCGCATCGGCCAGCACGACCGTATCGAACTCGAGGCCCTTCGAGGCGTGAATCGTCAGCACGCGCACGGCGTCGCCGTCGCTCGACTCGTCGGCTTCGTCGGGCCACTGCGCCGAATGTTCCAGCAACGCGGATAGCACCGCATCCGAGTTTCCGCCGCGACCGAGCCGGCGCTGCGCCGTTGCGATATCTTCGAGTGCTTCGAGCGTGCGGCGCAGACGGCGGCCGGCGCGGCGCGCGGCGGCATCGCTCGTGTCGAGTACGGCGCCCAGCAGATCGAGCCCGATCGCGAGGCCGTTGGCGGCTCGATCGACATCGCCGCCTTCCCATGCCGTGCGCGCATCGAGCAGCGCGTGCCGCACCGCGCCGGCATCGACACGTCCGGAACCGCACGACTGTAGCACGTCGCACGCTGCGTCGATGCTATCGGGTTTCGCAGCGTGCAGCGCACGGAACGCTCGCAACCGCGGATAGCCGAGCACCGGCGACGCGAAGAGATCGGCCCAGCAATCGAGTTGCGACGGATCGGCGACGACGCGCAGCGCATCGAGCAGCGTTCGTACCACCGGCTCGTGCACGATCGCGTCGCCGCCCGACATCGCCACGCGGATGCCGCGCCGTTCGATTTCCGCACGAACGAAGCTGCCGAGCGGTTCGAGCGATCGCAGCAGCACCGCGATTTCGGATGGCGCCACGCCGGCTTCACATGCAGCTGCAACTCGATCGGCGACCAGCGAGGCTTCGTCGAGCGGCGTTGCGGCCACGAGTACCGACGCGTTTCCGTCGTGCTCGACCGCGGTCGTCATGCGTTGCGCATCCGGTAGTCCCGGAATCGCATTGACCATGTCGCAGATCGCCTGCGGACAGCGGCGCGATGCGTCGAGACGCTCGCGATGCATGTGCAGCGTTCGTACGGCGCGCTCGATGGCATCGCGCGCGGCGCCGCGGAAACCATAAATCGCTTGCGCCGGGTCGCCGACGGCAAACACCGTCGCATCCAGCGCTTCGACCAGCCGTACCTGCTGGGGATCGGTGTCTTGAAATTCGTCCACCAGCACGTGGTCGTATCGATCGCGCAGCCAGGCATGCACGCGCGACGATGGATCGGTCGCCAACGCGGTGGCGCGTGCGACTAGATCGTCGTAGTCGGCAATGCCCAGGTCGCGACGCAGCTGCGAGAGGCGTTCGGACACCGCGATAAGGTCGCGCAATCGTTCGCTGCCGTCGTGCGTCAGTTCGGTGCGCACCGAATCGCCGGCTCGCTGCAAATCGGCGACGTACCGCTCGGCGTCGCGCACGAACGATGGCGAACGCAGCACTCTTGGGGCAAAGCCGCGCGCAGGCGTCAACGCAAATGCTTCCCGCAAGACCAGTTCGGCGACCGGACGTTCGACCAGCCGGCCGGATGTGAAGCCGGGTCGATCGATGCCCAGCAGGCGCGACGCGAACCCGTGGAACGTGCGCACCTCCATCCGGCCGGAAACGCCGGGCAAGCTGCGGCCGATCCGATCGCGCAGTTCGCGAACCGCTCGCCGCGAGAACGTGAGCGCGAGGATGCGTTCCGGCGGCACGCCGGACTCTACCAGATGCTCGAGACGGCGAACGATAACGCTCGTTTTGCCGGCGCCGGGAACCGCTTCTACGGCAAGATTCCCGGCGTCATACTTCGCCAGGATGTCTTGCGCGCCGGAGAGATCCGCGCGACTCATTTGGAGTGATACACCGCGCGCGGCCTTAACCGCCGTTTGCCGCTCGTCCTGTTTGCCGTTCATCCTGCGACGATCGTACGAGCAGCCCGTGCCATACGTATGGCATTGGAGCAGGCGGTCGCGGCGACACGTCGCACAATCGTTGCATGGCGGGCCGCATAGGAAAGCCCCGGAAATCCGGTCTTCCCGCGCCCGCGACGGTGCGCAAGATCGGTATTTTGCTCGATCTCGTTCGCAATCGGGCGATTTCTTTGCGCGCCTGCGAAACGTTGTACGGCGCATCGGAACGGACGGTGCTGCGCGACCTGCAAGAGCTGCGCAAGATCGGCATGACCACCGGCTTCACCATTAGCGACCGCGCGCACGGCGACACGTTTTCGCTGTCGAAGTTCGATGGGCGTCCGGCCAACCTGGTCGCAGGCGAGAAACGCTTGCGAGCGTTGATGTCGGAACTGTTCAAGGCGTTTGGCGGCCCGGTCGGCGATATCGCCAAGGGCCTGGAGGGCGGCGACGCTCACGAGTCGTTTATCCAGTTCGTGCTTCCAAAGTTGGTCGCGCAAGCCACCGTTACGACCGTCTTCGAAGAACTCGAGAAAGCGTGGAGTAACAACGCGCGCGTCGAGTTCACCTACAAGGGCGAACGGCGAACGGTCGAACCGGCCATCGCGTTGGTGCGCTCGGGTCGCTACTATTTAGTAGGTCGCGACGTCAAACTCGGTCGCAACGGCTGGCGCAACTTCGCCATGGACCTGATCGTCGGTCCGGTGAAACGCGCCGGAACGTTTACGCGCACCAAACCGCCGGCGCGCTATCTCTCGACCGACGCGATCGGGTTTTTCAAGGGCGACGGACCGCTGCAGACGGTTAACGTGACGTTTTCGAAGGCCGTCGGCGACGCTGCCGCATCGCGCCAATGGCAGATCGGCCAGAAAGTGCGCCACAACCCCGACGGCACCGTGACGATTTCGCTCGAAGTTGACGACGTCGATGAGGTGGTGCGCTGGGCGTTGAGTTATGGCGGAGACGCGTGGGTCGCCGCGCCTGCCTCGGCCGTCGCGAAGGCGAAAGGGCTGGTCGAGCGGCTGAAGCAACGCTATCGCTGACATGCTGATTCAATCGATCCATTACGAATTCGCGCCCGAAGACGGCGACCGTATCGAAGAGATCTTTCGGGAGCTTCGAGATGCATCGCGCAACGAGCCGGGCGTGATCCAGTTCGATATCGCGCGCAGTACAGAGCACCCCGAACGATTTGTTTTGTGGGAAGTCTACACCGACGAGGCTGCACTGGCCGCGCACTATCAAACCGAGCATTTCAAACGACTGGCGCTCGGCGGCGTACGGCCGCTCTCAAAGAACCGTATCGCGGAAAACGCCGTTCCGATTTAGCCGGTTAGTGGCTGGTTCGCTGCGACGTCCCCGACGCCATTAACGTCCACGTTTTTCCCAGATCGATCGAAAACTCGCTGCGCCAGTTATAAAAATCGGGGCTCGTGAATGTGTTGAGCGTGCGAATCGATACCGTTTCGCCGTTGTTCGTAAACGAGAACGGATAGGTGACCGTGTCCTTGTCGATCGCGATCGTTGCCGTCGTCGATCGACTCGGGCGCACGCTGTAGAATTTGTACGCCTGCGCGGCGTCGTCGTACGAATAGATCGCAACGTCGTCGTCCTGCTTGCCGGCGAGCACGTTGTTCTGCTGACAGATCATGTATTGATGGTCGGTTAACCACGCACAGGTCGCCGTTCCCGATGCGCTGCCGGCCGTGCTATAGGGGGTCTCGACGAACGTCCCTTGCGTCTGCCAGGTGCCCGCGAACCGGTCGAGTTGATCGATCGGCCCCGCCGCAACGGTCGCAAAGAGGAGCGCCGCCGAAGCCGAGATGACGCGTCCGATTGTAGTAACCATAGCCGTCGTTTCTCCTATCACCATATATTGTCTTAGTTCGGACCCAAGACCGTCGCACCAACCGGACCCTCTTCGCCGGAACAGGGATGGCTGCGGATATCCGCCGCAAGGCTAAAATCGGACCAGCCGGCGGGATGCAGCGCAAACGTGGTGCCGACATCTTTCTTGTAGTACAGATTTTTCTGTTCAAGAACGTGTGGCCAATCGTCGTGCGGTGACTGAAAGAACATAACGAAGCGATCGAGCGCTGGCAGGGCTTCACGCGAGCGAGAATGCGGCGGATATGACCCGCCTCGCCTGGTGTAAGGGGCGGCTGAGCCGTTCGATAGTCGAGAGCCTTATAACTCGGCCACAGCAATGGAGACGGGAAAGGCCCCGATCCCTCGATCGTTGGCTCTGGACCTGGTCTCTGAGCGGTTGCGCTCGGAGGCGACGCGCTGCACGCAGTAACGCTCAGCAGAAGCGCCAGCGAAACGGCGCTAGCGAGTCCGATGCTCGACATTGGCGACCTCGAGCATTTTCCATTCGGTTCGAACCAGCGCCCGATCGACGCCCGCCGGCGCGACTTGACGCACGGACGGTAATCCATCGATGCGAATGTTGCAACCGATCCAACCCGCACGGCGCGCGTTTTCCGAAAGCGGTTTCCGCGGAATCACCCGATCTTCGGTGATCGATTTGCCCGGAACGGCATCGACGAACACGACGGTGCGGAACCGCGTATCGTACTCCACCAAAATATACTCGGGCATTCGCCCTTCCCGCACCGCTTTGATGGTCGGCTCGTAGGCGGCTCCGGCGAGCATCTCGCCAAACCGGCCGTTCTTGCCCTTGAGTTGGTAGGTCTTGTCGCAGACGAAGCATTGAAAGTCGGCGACCGGTGTATTATCGCGGAGCTGGTCGAGCGCGTCGCTTTCACAGTTGACGCAGTACAAGTTGAACGATGCCCACGTTTCGAGCGCCACCCGCGCGACTTGCGACTGGCTGAAGAACTCCGCCGCCACCGACATGTCGATGATCGGGCTGAAGACCGGCGCGATGTCGTTCCGCCGATAACGGCCGGGCGAGATAAACTGCAGCAAACCTTGATCTCGCAACACTTGCAGGCTCTGCCGGATCTTCGCATCGACGAACCGGTTGTTGGGAAACATTCTCTGCAGAGCGTCGCGATGCCTCAGAACATCGTCGAGCGAAAACTCGCGTCGAAGTCCGAGCACGATGTGCTGAATTGCATCTTTCCACGCCGGTGCTTTTACCAAGGAATGTCCGCCAGCCAGTCGGCTAGAATCCATGCCGACGCAGCAGCGATAATGTTGTAGGTGTTGGCGCCCCAGTTCCCTTCCATCTTCGGAGCGGCGATCAGGAACGAAGCGAGTGTCGTGCTGCTAAATACCAGCAACATCAACGCGAGCAGCCGCGCTGCGAGGACGTCGGCGATTCGGATGACGATCGCCACGCCGGCCGCAACGAAGGCGATACCGGTAAACGCAACCCAGAACGACGGACCGAGCGGCATCCACGCTGGTACGAACGGAGCGCTGGCGCGGATCGACAGTAGATGGTTGCAACCAAACGCGATCGCGCTTATGCCGAACGCCCAGCAAACCGCGCGCGTGAGCTTCACGCTACGCGACGAAGTGCCGCCGGCACTGGCGGCATAGATCAGCGCCGCCGCGCAGATTACGATCAGTTGCTGGCAGACGCCGACAAGCACGCTCACGTAGACGCTCGCGTGTTGTCCGAGATAGTGCGGCGCCGTGATAAACCTCGGCAAATAAAAGATCGCAAACAGCGCGTACGCGACCATTAGAATCGGAGCGCCGATGCGGGCCGAACGCCGGTTGAGGACGGCGATGCCGCCCGTTACCAGCGCGAGACCGATCAAATAAGCGAAAAGATGCGCGCCGGGAACGTGATCGCCGAATGCCTGAATCGGCTGTTCGGCGGGGTCGAATGCACCCCAAACCAAATCGACGATTCCAGTCGCTATGGCGGCTAAGCCGTAAACGTAAATTCCGAACTTCACGGTGGCCGATACCTCGCGCGGAGGGTAAGTGCAAAAACCCTTACGCGCGAGGAGTGGCCGCGCCTTCCGAACGGCCCGGCGCATCCGGCCGAAAGGCTATTGTTTGACGAAGTGCATCGGCGCGCCCGACGGGTCCACCGCATCGAGTTGTCCGTTCGGATTCAACGTTAGCACCCAGTGGACGCCTTCATCGTTCACTTCGATCGCGTTTGGGCCGTGTGAACGATACGGCACCGACATTCGGGTCATATCCCAAGCAATATCGGCGACGCCGTCGTGAAATGAGATCGTTTCGACCGAACCACGGTGGTGCGCCGCCCATCTGGTGCCGTCGAGATGCACGCCTCCCGATTGGCACGACGCGAGCGCGCATGCAAGCACGCCGGTCAAGGCGGAAAACCGTACAAGACGTAGATTCAGCACGCGGCCGACTTCTGCGAGCGCGTTTACAATCGCTGCAAGAACGTAACCAGGTTACCCTCAGGATCGGCGACCGATATCGTCCGAAAGGCGTCGTTGCCAAAGGCCGAAACGCACGACCCGCCTGCATCGAGCGCGGCCTGAAGCGATGCGTCGGCATCGTCCACCGCAAGCGTTAGCGACGATACGCCGCGCGCTCCCCAGGATGGCAACTTCTGTATCTCGCGCACCTTTGCAAGAGCGACGAGCTGCAAAAAATTGTCACCAAGATGCCATTCGTATAAGCCGTCCATCGGCGCGGCGTCGGGTGCCCGGCCGAACACCGCTTCGTACCAGGCGCGCTCCCGCTCCAGATCCCCGGCCACGACCCCTGCGTATATCGCTCGTATCATACCGCGACGTTATACCCAGCGTACGAACCGTCCGACGCAAAACTATACCGGGTTCCACACGTTCTTGCAGGCTTGAATACCGCCGGCGATTCCGGCTGCGATCGTCTTTGACGTTTCGGGCGTTTTGGTTTTGGGTTTGTACGCGCCGTCATCCCACGCCCACCACGAAATCGAGGTCGCGCCGAAGGTGCAGAACGCCGACGCCTGCGTCTGCATTTGCTTGCGGCTCAATCCCGGTTGATAATAGCGCTCGCCGTAGCGGCCCGACCACGCCGGCCCGATGCCCAAGAGGGGCGCGCGGTCGAGCGACCACCCATGCTTGGCAAGACTGTCGCGCATCGCGGGCAGCAGTGAATGCATCGACCAATCGAGGTCTTGCCCGTTCGATGGTTTGAGCCGCCCAAACGGCGCATAGATGTACCAGCCGACCATATCGCAACCATCGTTCGAATAGTTTTTGGCCAAGCCGGGCTCCCAATTGATCTTTCCGGGACGCGCCAGCTCCGCTCCGAATCCGCAGATCGCCGGTTCGTGCGGTGCCTTGGCCGCGATCAACGTGTGAATCTTTTGCAACAGGCCGTGTGCGCTGCCATAGTCCCAATACGGCCAATCGTCGAGCACCCAGAATCCACGCACGTATGGCCGTTGGGCGTCTTTGTCGAGCTCGATCGATACGTCGTGCAACACGACGCGCTCTGAATCGATTTGCGGCTTATAATCGTTATGGCAGTAATCGTTACGGCCGCCGGGCGGCGGCGCCACCGTGTGCGTGCGATGGCATTCCCAATACTGCAGTTCGGACGAAACCTCGCCGTCGATTTCAACGATGCCGTGCGCTTGCAGCGCTTTGGCCAGCGCCGAATTCGGTGCGGGAGAGTTTCCGTACAAAATCGTCGCGTCGATGCCTTGCGACGCCGCCAACGCCGCGCGTTGCGGCGTGTCGACCAGAAATCCGACGATCGCGTGCGTTAGGCCGTTGGCCGAGTGCGCCGTTGCCGGCGCTTGGACGCCAACCGCGACCGCACGTCCCGCAACGGGCACGGCAACACTTCCGCCGCCGCACGCTTGCGCCGACGCTGCCAGCGCAAGAGCCATAACGGCTCGAAACCATCGTCTAAACGCACCCATCCGGCAACGTTCGCGACGAACTCCATGCTTAGCCTGGTGTTCGAGCGAGCGATTCGGCGACGCGGCCGGCCAGTGCGCGCACTTGGACGCGCAGTTCGGGCACCGACACGCTTTCGTAGAGCACGCCGCGCAAAAATGAGCCGGCCACCAGCAGACGATCGCGCACGTTGCCGTCCGCATCGATGATGCGCCCATCGGGCATGGCATCGACGCCCATGCGCGTTGCGTGCGAGCGTAACAGTCCGTTTTTGAGCATCGAGCGGATCAGCGGATCGTCGATCTTTGCGACGTCGCCACGCGGTCCGGTGCAGTTGATCAGCCAATCGACGTCGCGCACCAGCATCTCGTTGGCATGCCGGGCCGTCACGCGGAAACCGTCCCCGCGACGCTCGATCGATTGGATACGCGCGGCCATCGGATGCAGCGTTCCGCGTTCGCGCATGTCGCGCACGGCTTGCTCCACTTCGGGCGGCACGCGGCGGCGGCTCGTTTCCCAATACGCTCGGAGGTGGCGCAAAAAGCGCCGGCGTTCGCGCAACGGCCACGATTGCCAAATGCCTTGCGTTAACGGCCGGATTCCGTCAACGATGGCCTGCCAATCCAGATCGTCGTGCTGGGCACGCGCGATCGCCGCGCGTACCGACCGCAGCATCGATAACGCCGAACCCGTATCCAGCTCGCTCTCGATCGGTTGGCCATAGTTACGATGCACCTGCGGCAGCAATCCGTGACGCGACAGCATATACACGTCGCCGGCATAGTGCCGGTGTTCGAGTTCGACCACGACGTCGATCGCCGTCAAGCCGCTTCCGATCAACATCACGTCGCCGGACAAGTCGTCGAACGGAACCTTCCACGGATCGCTGACGTAGTGCGGCGACGAACGCGCCGCGTCGCCGGCGAAATCGTCGCTCGGTGCGAACGTTCCCAACGCCAACACCACGCACGCCGCTCGCACCGTCTCGTGCGCCGCGGTCAATCGAAAACCACCGTCTTCTTCTACGATGCCGGTGACCTGCGCGTGTAAGCGGTGCACGCGATCTATACCTTCGATCGATCGCTCGAACACCGACTGTAGATAGGCGCCGTAGCGCCGTCGCGGCACGAACGCGTCGGGCGCGACGTCGCCGGCCCACTCCACGAAATCGTTCTCGCGGTCGGGAAACGCGCTCATGCGCCCGGCGCGCAAATTCAAAAGATGGCGCGGATTATGCGTCGCATACGCGACGCCCAATGCCCAGGCGTCGCGTTCGAACGCCGCAATCCGCAGGCCGGGAACGGCGCTTAGGTGCGCCGTCAGCATCCCACCGCAATATCCGCCGCCGACGACGGCGACGTCTACGTCGAAGGAACCGCCGGGCATTACGTGTCGAGCGTCAGGTACGTATAACCGTACCGGCGCTCGAGAACGATGACGGTCGCGACCATAGACGGCACCAGCACGGCGTTCGGAATCAGGTGCTCGAGCATATCGGTCGCGATCTCGTAGACGCTCATGCCGTCGGGCGCAAAGCCGCCGTTGCGAACGATGCGCGCCTGTTCTTGCAAGGCCGTCGCACACGACAAAAACGTGGTGCCGCGTTCTTGCAGGCGCTGAATCGAAGTGTCTTGATACACGCCGTTTTCGTCGTCGAGATCGGTTGACGCCGTAATGTTTGGCTTCGGAAGGACGAACGTGTTTGATTCGACGCGTTTGCCGGCCGGATCGCGCAAATCGAGTGCGTCGCCGATGCGATACTTTTTCCACACGTAATCGGTGTAGTTGTAGGCGCTCGACGGACCGTGCGGCGCGAACACCAAGTGCACGTCGGAAGGATGGTAACCGTAACCGAACTGCAAGCCGTTCAAGACGTTCTTCAGATTGTTGAACACTTGTGGACGAAAGGCGAATGCTTGCCACACGTGCCGTATCGGTGCCGACACGTCGATCGCGGCGCCGAAGGCTTCCCAATCGAAATCTTCGTTGCGCGCGACGAAATGACGGCCGATGACGGCGAGATCGTTCATCCTCGCGTCTTCGTCGCCGCCGGTTCGGCGCCCGCTCATCATAGCTCGCGCAGGACCAGCGCCACGGCCGCTACGAGCAACGCCAAGCCGACAAATAAGAGCAGCCGAGCGGGATGCAATCGGGCCGATAACCGCGCCCCCAACGGTCCGCCGGCGAGCGCGGCGATCAATACCGGCAGCGCAAATCCGACGCGTAGATCGTGCTGTAACAGGTGCATCGTCAATCCGGCGATCGCGATGAACAGGATCGAAAACTGCGCGGTTGCCGTGATTTCGTGCGGCGTCAGATCGGTCAGATAGATCAAGGCGGGAATTAAGATGACGCCGCCGCCGGCACCAAAGAGCCCCGACAGCACGCCGACGATCGCGCCGGTCCCGCTCATCGCCCACCATGCCGGCTCGCGTTTGGGCCGCTCGCTCTCGACCGCCCGCGCGTTGCGGCGCACCAATACGTTAACGGCGACCGCCAGTGTGAGTGCGGCCAATAAATAATCGAACGCCACCGCCGACATGCCGCGAACCGCATGGGCGCCGGCGATCGCGCCCGGAATTCCGCCCGCCGCGACGAGCAAACCGGTGCGAACGCGAATACGCCGCTGCATCGCATACGAGATCGACGCCGTTGCATTGTTGGTCACCACCAACGCGAGGGACGTGCCGGCGACCACCGCCGGCGGCAGCGCGAAGAATAACCGCAGCGCCGGCACCAGCAAAAAGCCGCCGCCGAGTCCGACGACCGATCCCGCGACGCTGGTAACGAAGCCGGCGACGAACAGCCAAAGGCCGGTCAACAACGCGGCTCTCGCCCGTTACTTATTTGTAGAAGCGGCGAAGAAATGGACCGTGCGGCAACTCACGCACACCTGTTTGTATGCCGCCGCCGTCAAAACGACCAGCACCGTGGCATCGCCGCTGCCGGTGACGCGAAAGGCTTCGGCACGGTTCGAGCCGAGGCGCACCGATCCGAGCGAAAAGCTCCGATACGGGATGGTCGCGTGACCGGCGTCCTTCAACGGACCGGCGACGTAGGAAACCTTACCGTCATAGACGGGCACCAGATAGACGTCGCCCACGCGAATCGCATCGCGCGGGTGCTCCGGCTGGGCGATGACGTAGGCGCGGTGCGGCGCCGGCGTCGCGGCACGTACGATTGGTGGGGGCGTGGCGACCGGCATACGCCGGATATTCAGCGTGCGTGCGGGTATACTTTTGTCGATGAACGCCCGTACCGCTTCGCGCTGTCTCGCCGCCCTGCTGGCGCTGGCGTTACCGTGGAGCTGTGTGGCGCGCGCGACCAGCTCGGCGATTCCGTCGATGCAGCGAGGGCACATGCAGATGACGATTCGCCAGGCCCAGCAGCCGGGCGATCGGGCGCGCGCCGATGCGATCGTCGCCGCGGCCAAACGGGTGATGGCCGAATACCCCACCGTCGATGCGGCCGAAGCCGCCGGCTTCAGCAAGTTTCTGCCCAACGTTCCGCTGCCCGTCGAGCATTACACGAGCCGTAAATACGCGCTCGAAGCGTGGTTCGGTCACTTCGATCCGATGCATCCGACGTCGCTGATCTTCCAGCGCTCGGGAACGACGCTTACACTCGTCGGCGTGATGTACACCGCGTCGAACGCAGCCGACCGCGGCGAACTCGACCGGCGCGTTCCGCTGAGCTTCGGCACGTGGCACCGCCACGTCGATTTCTGCCGGCCTCCGAAAGGCACGCCGATCTCCGATCTGCTCGCCTCGAACGCGCGCTTTGGATTGAGAGGTTCGATCGAAACGCCCGAAGCCTGCGCACAGGCGGGCGGCACGTTCGTTCCGCTCGTCTTTGGATGGATGGTGCACGTCTGGCCCAACGAAACGACCGACGACGCGATTTGGGCGGTTGACGCCCACCATAGTATGGATCGAGGCTCGATGTAAGCGCGTTCGCATCGCTTGGTAAGCTAGTCAATTCAAAGGTGCCGCGACGCCATGCACGTCAACGCGAACGGATCGCTTTCACACTTTCTTAACGAGCTTTTCGCAGGCTGATGAACTGCGTTGTCACGCAGCAGAACCGCCGTACGATTTTGTACGCCGCCGGGGGTACCATAAGCCCGGAAGTGTCGCCTGTTCTGCGCCGGTATATCGGAACTACGTAGTACGAAAGGCCCAAAATCTCCCCAAATTCATACTATACCAAAAAGAAAATTTGGAACCGAGTTTGGGATTTCAAGGCCGAAAAAAAAATTACGGCAGAACGACGCTCACCGAACCTGCGTTTAACCGGAAACAATCGCGGTTTAACAAGAGAGTAAGGAGTTCAATCGTGCAGACCCTACATGGCGTGACTAGTACGCCGGTGACGTCGCTTCCCGCGACCCCCGCGACCCCCGCCACCCTGACGGCACCGGCTCGCGTGTTCATCATTCAGCCGCACGCCCTTATGGCGAAAGCTCTCGGCAACGTGTTGCAACGCGATCCGTTCGTGAACGTGGTCGGCGATGCGATCGAAGCCAACGGCATGCAGCTTTCAAAAGCGAATCCGACGCTCATCCTGCTCGACGGCAGCATCAGCTTCGACGCGCTGAGCAACGCAATCGGTATGTGCCGCTTAGCCTCCCCCCGCGCTCGCATTGGCGTCCTGTCCGAGCATCTTAGCTCCGAAGCGATGCAACGCGTGTTGTCGGCCGGCGCCGACGGCTACATCCTCAAAGACATCACGCCCGACGAACTGTTGGGCGCGGTCAAAGCGATGGCGGGTGGAAACCTGTACGTCGATCCGCGTTTGGTCGGAATGATTCTGCGCAAGCACGCCGGCATCGGCCGTCGCGACCCCAACGAGTTGTCGCCGCGCGAGTCCGATATCGTCCGCTTGATCGCGGCCGGTCTTTCGAATCGCGAAATCAGCGATCGCCTCGGCCTCTCCGACAAAACCGTTAAGAATCACATCTCGCACATCTTCGCAAAATTAAATGTAACCGCACGCACCCAAGTGGTCATTTACGCCATGCGTAGCGGGCTCGCATAACCAACGGAATAGGACCAAGGTTCTAATGCTCGGGGTACATCCGAACAAAAACTCGGTCCCACCGACTCTTTAGTCCCCAACGTTCTCCCTTTAGAGTCATAGTATGCAGCAAGCGATTCGTCGCAATTTACTCGACCGCGATAGCGCGGCGAGGCAGCTGGTTCGATACCCGGCCCGTTTATCGGTCCGGTTGATTGCCGGTGACCTGGCAATGCTCGCTCTGGCCACCATCGTCTCGGCAGTATTGCTCGAGCGGGTCGGCCACCGCGACTTCGATCCAGTACCGGCGGCCGCGTCGGCTCTCGTAACCGGCGCCCTTTGGTTCGCGATCTTCAACTACGTCGGTTTCTACCGCCGCTCGTTCGCCGCTTCGTGGCGCGATGAGTTCTACTGGGTAGCGGCGGTATCGACACTGGCGATCGTACCGTTGATGCTCGTGTTCACCATGATCCCGCACATTTCGTCGTCGCGGCTACTCTTGGTCGTAACGATTCCCGTCAACGTACTCGTGATCGGTACCTGGCGTGCGATAGTGCGCCGCAGGTGGGACCGCCGCGGGCGGCTCAAGCCGCGGATCGCCTTCGTTGGAACCCCGCTCGAAGTACAGCGCGCCGACAACCGGTTCGGCTTGCCGGGTAACACCGAAACGCTGATCCTGCCGGCGCCGAACTGGCCCGACACCGACTTCGGACTCAACGGCGGCGCGAATAATCAATTCGAACGCTGGTTTGCATCGGCCAAAACGTGGCGCGCCGACCGAATCGTGTTTACGACGCCTCCGGATATGCAGACCATCACGGCGCTGAGCGCACTCGCAGCGGGATACAACATTCCGATCGCCTTCGCATCGCCCGAACGAATTGGCTTTCCGACCGGCTTTGCGGTAGATCACCTGGGCGGCGAGCCGGTACTGATTCCGCTCGTTCCGCAAGCGCTTAGAGCCGAATCGCATCTGCCGAAAACGATCATCGATCTGTCGTTCGCAGCGCTCGGCCTGCTGGTGCTCGGCCCGGTGATGCTGATAACGGCCGTAGCCGTCTACGCCGAATCCCGCGGTCCGATTTTGTACCGTCAAGAACGCGTGGGACGCAACGGTAAGGTCTTCAAGATTATGAAGTTCCGCTCGATGCGCGTCGATGCCGAGCAAAGCAGCGGCGCGGTGTGGGCCAAATCGAACGACGACCGGACCACGCGCGTGGGCAAGTTCATGCGTAAGACCAGCCTCGACGAGCTTCCGCAGATTTTCAACGTGCTGCGCCGCGAGATGTCGATCGTGGGTCCGCGTCCCGAGCGCAAAATCTTTACCGACCAGTTCAACCAGGAGATCGAGCGTTACGACGAGCGGCACCTGGTGCGCCCCGGCATCACCGGCCTATCGCACGTGTACATGGCGCGCGACGTCGATGCATCGGCGATTCCCAAACGGACGGAGTACGATCTATTTTACATCGAGCATTGGTCGCCGATCATGGATCTGACGATCATCTTCAAGACCGCGTGCGAAGTGCTGATGCACCGGATCGCCGCATGAAGGTCGCGATCATCTCTTCGCGCTTTCCCGGTCGCGGTGAAACGTTCTTAGGCACCGAACTCAAAGAGCTGCGCGGGCACTTCGAAGACGTTAGCGTGATACCGGCGCGCAGCGAACTCTTCTCGCGTTCGACCCTGCGCGATGCCGCTGCCATGCTGCGCAAGCGCCCGCAACGGTTCTTCAAGACACTGCGCACCGTCGTCGCCGGTTCGAAACGGCCGTCGGTGCTAGCAAAGAATTTAGTCGTGATGCCGCGCGCCCTGGCCGTCGCTCGCATGATCGAGCGCGACAAGGTTGACCACATTCACGCCTATTGGCTTTCCGCGCCGGCGACCGTCGCGTTCGTGGCATCCGAAATGACCGGAACGCCCTGGAGCGCCAGCGCTCACGCGTGGGATATTTACGAAAACAATCTGATCCGGCATAAAGCCAAACGGCGCGCTTCATTCGCGCCATCTCGGATCGCGGCGCACACGATCTCGGCAAGTTCATGGAAAAGAACGACGCAGAGAAAGTCACGCGCGTGTTCGTTGGCGTTGACATCGACGAAACGCCCGCACCGCATTTGCCGCAGCCGCTGCGGTTCGTGTGCGCGGCCAATCTGGTCGGTAAAAAGGGTCACATGGATCTGCTGGAAGCGCTGAAGATGGTGTCGGACGCCGGCGTCGACTTCCGCTGCGACCTGGCCGGCGACGGCGTGTTGTGGAACGCGCTCGCGCGCCGCATCACCGAACTCGGCCTCGACCGCAAGATCTTCATGCTGGGACGCATCGCGCACGCCACGCTGCTCGAGCGGCTGCGGCGCGGCGACTACGATATCAAACTCCTAGCCAGCCGCAACGAAGGCGGCGGATACATGGAAGGCATCCCGGTCGCGCTGATGGAGGCGATGGCCGCGGGCGTTCCGTGCGTCGCCACCGATTCGGGCGGGATTCCCGAACTCATCGAAGCCGATTGCGGCGTCGTCGCAACGGCCAACGATCCGAAGGCGTTCGCCGACGGCCTCCTGCGGCTGGCAAATTCGCCCGAACTTCGCGCGTCGATGGGAGTGCGCGCCCGCGCCCGCGTCACCGAACACTTCAACGTGCGGCGCACCATACCAACTCTCGCTAACTTAGTGAAGGCATCATGAAAATCGTTGTATTGGGACTTGGATACGTAGGACTTCCGACGGCCGCGCTGGCGGCCGCCGCCGGACACGAGGTGTTTGGTTACGACAGCGATCCGGCGATGCGCGCAGAGCTGCGCGACGGATTCGTCCGCGGCCGCGAAGCCGACGTGTGCGAGCTAGCCGTCGAAATGATGCAGCACGGACGCCTGCACGTGTGCGACGGCGTGGAAAGCGGCGACGCGTACATCGTGTGCGTTCCGACGCCGAGCGTGCACGACCGCCCCGACTTGCGCTACGTCAACTCCGCGTTGGCCGATGTGGCGAAGGTCGTGCAAGACGGTCAACTGATCGCGATCGAATCGACCGTGCCGCCCGGCACCACCGAACGGCTCGTGCGTCAAGCGATGCGCGCCGCCGGTAAGAGTTTCGTGCCCGTCCGTGTGGTGCACGCCCCCGAGCGTATTTTGCCCGGCGCGATCCTGCGCGAGCTGCGCGAGAACGATCGCATCGTCGGCGGCCGCACGCCCGAAGATGCCGAGGCCGGCCGCCAGCTGTACGCCTCGTTCGTGGATGCGCGCATTCACACGACCGATCTACGGACCGCCGAATTCGTGAAGGTGATCGAAAACACGTATCGCGATGTCAACATCGCGCTGGCCAACGAACTCGCGCTGTTCTGCGAAGAGATCGACATCGACGTTTGGAACGCGATTAACCTCGCCAACAATCACCCGCGCGTGAACATCATGCAGCCCGGCCCCGGCGTCGGCGGCCACTGCATTCCGATCGACCCGCAGTTCTTGGCCGATCTGAATCCGTTCGCGACCGAACTCATTCAAGCGTCGCGCCGCGTCAACGAGCGCATGCCGCAGTTGATCGTCCGCCGCGTCACGAATTTGGTGGGCGAGGCCGACGGCGAACGCAAGATCACGATCTTGGGCGCTTCGTATAAAGCCAACGTTGACGATACCCGCGAAAGCCCGGCGCTGCGCATTCGCGAGCTGCTCGACGACCTCGGATACCGCACCGCGGTATACGATCCGGTCGCGCACCCCGCACTCACGCATCACGATCTGGCCGAAGCGCTGCGCGATAGCGACGCGGTGGTTCTGGCAGTCGATCACGATGCGTTCCGCACGCTCGATCCGACTGCTGTGGCCGAACTGATGCGCTCGCGCGTGCTGATCGACACCCGCAACTTCTACGACAAAGCGACGTGGAAGAATGCCGGATTTGCAGTCTACGGTTTGGGCCGTGGAACACAAACGTTCTCGATCCCGGCTCCGGCCGCGGTAGCGCAAACGCTGCCGTGAAGTTTCTCGTTCTCGTAGACGGCGGCGGCGTACCGCGCTGGAAGCGCGACTGCGTCAACCTCCTTCGAGATGGCAACGACGTGATCGTCCATCGCACCGGTCCGGTCGCCAAGGGTGCCGGGGAAGCCGCGTTCGCCGGCACCTTCGGCGGGCGCGCCTTACAGCGTGTCGCTTTGCGATCTCCCGACGCCGAAATCACAACCGGCGTCGACGCGATTCTCGATCTGCGTTCGACGCCTCGCTTCGAACCGTCGCCGGCCGCACGCTACGGCCGCTGGTTCTTCTGCGATGGTGCGGGACAGCCCGTGGGCGAACTTCCCGGCGCGCGCGAAATCGCGGGCGATTCGTCAACCTTTACGGTCGAACTTCGGAGCTACGACGGAGCCGGCGTCTTTTCGCTCCTCCGTTCGGGACGCTTCAAATCCTTGTATTTGTATCATCGTTCGATGGACGTCGCGTTGCGCGAATGCGCGCGCTGGCCGGCCATTTCCGCCAGCGTACACGATGCGCTCGGCGGATCGCCCGAACGGCGTTCGAGCTCGCCGACGGCGCAAGTGCGGCGCCTGCGGCCCGTGCATTTCTTGCTGGCGGTCGCGCGCCAATTCGTGCGGCACGTCTTCGCGAACTTGTTTACCGACGCACGCTGGAAAGTCGGCACGATCCAAGGATCGCCCGCGCGCTTCTTACTCGAAGATTACCGTCCGGCGATCCGCTGGCTGCCGCGCGAGTCCGACGATTTTCTCGCGGATCCGTTCGTGTTCAAACGCGACGGCCGCGATTTCATTCTCGGCGAAGCGCTCGATCCGGCCACGCGCAACGGGTTCATCCGCTGCGTCGAACTCGATGGCGAGGGTGCGGTCGTCAACGAGCGCAACGTGATGCAGGCGCCGACGCATCTATCGTACCCGTTTACGTTCGAGCACGACGGCACGTGGTACATGGTTCCGGAAAGCGCGGAGGAGCGCAACATCGTGTTGTATCGCGCGGTCGATGCTCCCTATCGATGGGAGCCGGTCACAACGATGATCGAGAACGTGGCCGCGTGCGACAGCACGATCCTGCGGCGCGATGGGCGCTGGTGGCTGTTCTTCACCGATAAAGCGCGCGACGTTAATCTGAATTTATTCGCCTACTACGCCGACGATCTCGCCGGTCCGTGGAACGCGCACATGGCCAATCCGGTGAAAACCGACATTTGCTCGGCGCGCCCTGCCGGAATGCCGTTCGAGCACGACGGCGATCTGTACCGCCCCGGGCAAGACTGTGCCGACGGATACGGCAGCGCGATCGCGTTCAGCCGCGTCGCCAAGTTGACGCCGCACGAATATCGTGAGGAGCTCGTGAGCACCTTCGATAGCACGGCGACCGGCGCGAAGACCGACGGAACGCACACCATTTCGTATGCCAACGATATGGTCGCAATCGACGCCAAACACACCGTGTGGGCGTCGCCGCGATTGATCGGGCAGCGCCTGTTGCGGGTCGCCTCACGCGCGTTCCGTTTTGCAAAGGTCAGTTATGCTCGTTAGCCGCAGCCAAGCCTCGCCGTCGAACGCGACTCAGCTGCTCATCGTCATTCTGTGCGTGGTGTGCGGGCTGTTCGCGTTCGCGATGACGCAGGCCATGTCGCCCAGTCCGATCGGTGCGGCAGAGGCCGTCATCATCGCCGCGCTGCCGTTGCTGGCGATCGCCATGTTCCGCGCCCCGTTGCAGTTTCCGTACGCGGCGTACGTCGTGTTAGTGCCCTTCGATCTCTTGCTGTCGATACCGGCGCTGGGCACGGCGGCACGCTTGTGCGGCGCCCTTTCGGGTGTCGCGTTGTTGTTTTGGCTGCTGCGCACGCGCAACTTCGTCAAACCCGGCTGGGCGCTCGCCGCATGGTTCGCCTACCTCGGCTGGGCGGGCTTATCGCTGCTCTGGTCGCTCGACCCGGTCAACGGTACGCGCGAGTTCCTCTCGATACTGCAGGTCGGCTTACTGTATGCCATTGCTTCGGTCATGCCGCCTTCGGCGCGCGATCTGCGCGTCGTGTTTACGGGCGTCGTGGTCGGCGGACTCGCCGCGGGCCTGTTCGGCATTCACGAACTCTCGCACATGAGCGCCGCGCAACAGCTGATCAATAAAGTCTCCGACCGCATCCCGCTGCTGGTCGGCAACCAGAAACTGGACATCAACGAATTCGCCGACAGCTTGTTGCCCGCGATGGCCATCTTGGTCGTCATGATGGCGCAAGCGAAAAATCTGCTCTTCAAGGCGGCCTGTTTGGGCGGCATGGGCGTGTTACTGTACGCGATGAGCATCGCGGCATCGCGCGAAGCCTTCGTCGCGGTCGCCATCATGTTCGTCTACTTCATCGTCATGCTGCGCGAGCGTTGGCAGCTGATGGGGATGGCGGGTGTTCTCGGCGTGTTGGCAAGCCTCAACGGTAATCTATTGCACCGTTTCACGACCTCGTCGGAAAGCGACGGCTCGGGAAGGTTGGACATTTGGCGCGCGGGCGGCGCGGCGTTCCGCGAACATTGGTTGATCGGATCCGGCAGCGGCTCGTTCGCGACCGCCTATAACGACGTGTACCTCAAAGTCTTCCAGCAGTACGACATGGGCTGGTCGCGCGCCGCGCACAACATGCTGCTGCAGAACTCGGTCCAGTACGGCATTATCGGAGCGCTCTTGATGATCGCCGCGGTCGTCGCAACGTTCTGCAGCCTGCGGATCATCGACAAGCGCAGCCCGCTGTACGGCACCCGAGTCGCCATCGCCGGCGCGTTGCTCGGCTTGTGCGTGGCCGGTTTCTTCGTCGATCTCACCAGCGGAAAGATCTTCTGGATGACGCTCTCGCTGGTCGCGCTGGTTCGCGCCCGCGCGACGCTCTTGCCCGCCCGCCGCGAAAGCGCTCCCGTATGGACCTGAAGTCGGCGGCGGCGGCCGCGTTGATCGCGGCGCTACCGGTTGCGGCCGCAGCTGCGCCCAAACACGTTCTCACGTTTCTGTACTACCATCAATCGTTCGGCGCGACGCGCGTCAACGACAAGCTGAGCCCGCAGTACATGGCGCAGCACGCCGATTTCATCGAGACCAGCGGCTTCGATAATGCCGGCGTGAACGCGTTCAAGGCCGCCGGCGGACGCTACGGCGTCACCTACATCGATCCGACCTTCGTTCCGTATTGCGTGCCGCCGTTCACGGCGCCGGCCGGTGCGTGTGCCGGGCAAATCGGCAACCTAAATCCGGCCGAATCGGCCTGGTTTCACGACGCAAACAACGCGCGCATCAACCGCGCCGACTCCTACACCAAGCAGTATCAAGAGTTTCTGAACCCGGGCTCGCCGGCCGCCCGCAAGGCGATCGTGGCCTGGATGAACGGCTACCTGCAAAAGTCACCGCGCCTCGATTTTTTCTTCTCGGATGACTCGGGCTCGATATTCGTCGGGCCGAAGGGAACGACGATGTCCGGCGCGTTCTACGGCTTCAACGCGGCCGGCGTCGAGATCCGCGACGACAAGGCGTGGATCGCGGCCGAAAACGCGATGCTGTCGGCGGCGCCGCGCAAACTGATCATCAACGGCGGCGATTTGTTCCGCCCGGCATACGCCGGAGCGTTCTTGAAGAACCCCAACGTCGCCGGTTCGAACCACGAAGGTTGTTTCAACGCTGCTTACTATGGTGGGCGAGTCAACGACTCGCGCGGCTTATGGCAACAGCAAGCCGACGGATTGCTCGCCGACCGGCCCTTCGGAAAATTTTCGCTGTGCATGATGAACGGTGCACCGACGCCCGACTCGCGCATCTACGCGCTCGCCTCGTGGTGGCTGACCTACGATCCACGCTATTCGGTGGCCGCGCCGATCGCACCCGACGCCGCCGGTAATACGATTTTCCCCGAATTCGACATCGTTCCGTTGCAGCCGTCGTCGTCCGCCGGCGCACACGTTCGCGATCTTGCGCGCGGTGCGACCTACGTCCGTGAGTTCGCCAACTGCTATCAGTGGGGCGCGTCGATCGGCGCGTGCGCCGCGATCGTGAATCCCACACAGTCCGCCCAGCCGCTGCCAAAGCTGAAACGCCGGTACGCGCGCGTCCTGGTGCTCGATTCCAACGGCTCCGCGACGGGGGGGCGTGCGTACTGGCGAACGGGAGCGACCGGGACATTAGGCCCAGTCAGCGCCCTCATTTTGAGCGAGGGTTCCGTCCGAAAGTCATCGGTGCGCTAGACCTTCGCTTCTTACGCCCGCTCGCGTGTTATGGGATCATTTTCACGTGATGGTGGTCGATCGATTAACAAGCGTCCCGCAACTCGAATCGCTGAAAGCTCGATGGATTGAGTTGCATCAGCAGGACGAATACGCACACTTCTTTACGTCGTGGGAATGGCTGCACGCGTGTCTCATGACCGAGCGCAACCAGTGGATGGTCCTCGGCGTACGCGATGGCGATGGACCCTACGTCGCGTTCTTGCCGCTTGGCGACGGACGCTTCCCCGCCGTCGGACCGCCGCTCAATCGAGAACTGTATCTGGCTGGAATTCCGCGCGCCGATTACACCGGCATGCTGGTCGCCAAAGGATACGAAAGCCGCGTTCTGCCGGCACTGGCTCGCTACATCGAAAGTCTGAAGTGGGATAACTTCACGCTCAACGATTGGCCCGACGATCGCATCGCGGCGATGATCGCCGAATTTCCCGAAATGAAGTATCGCACGACAACCACCGAGCCGTCGCCGTGCCCCTTCGTCACGTTGCCCGCGACGTGGGACGAGTACATGAAGAGCCGCGGGCGGCACATGCGCCATACCCTAAAAGCCAAAATGCGCAAGCTGGAAACACTCGAGGGTTTTCGTTGGGAAATCGCGAGCGCCAACGATGCGGACGCTGCGATCGACCGGCTGCTCTTTCTTAACGCGTCTCGCTGGAAGAAGAGCCGCAGCAAGCGTGAGAAAACGTTCGGCGAGCTGTTCCGCCGCTGCTACGCCAGCGGCAATTTCTTAATCGGTTCGATCAAGATCGGCGACCTCACGGTCGCGAGCCAAGGTTCGTTCATCGATCGACATTCGAAGACGTTGCTGGCCTACATGATGGGCTTCGATCCGGCCTACTCGCACGTTTCGCCCGGCAGCAGCCTGGTCGCGCTGAGCATCCGCACCGCGATCGAAACCGGCTTTGCGTTTTACGATCTTTCGCGCGGCGAGGAAACCTACAAGAAGTCGTTTGCGACCGATACCCGGCTCAGCAACCACGTAACGCTCACGCGGCGTACGTTGCGCGTAGCCGCGGTCAACGCCGGCCGCAACGGATACTTCACCGCCAAGAACATCGCGCGCGGCATCTTGCGGCGGTCGGCATGAAGCTCGACACCCGCAAATCGATCGCGATCGTCGCGCAGTTTTACGAGCCGGAGCCGTGCGCGGCCAGCAATCGCCTTTCGTCGTTGGCGCAGAACCTCGCCAACCGCGGGCATCGCGTGACGGTGTTCACCGGTATGCCGAGCTTCCCGTGGGGCAAAGTGCACGCCGACTACCGCGGACAGGAACGCTGCACCGAGTACGCCGATGGCGTGCGCATCGAGCGACGTCGCGCGTTTGTCGCCGAGAACGGCGAGCGCGGCGGACGCGCGCGCGGTTGGCTTTCGCTGTCGCTGGCCGTGACACGCGCGATTCTCTTTTCTCGTCAACGCTTCGACACGGTCGTGGTTTCGTCGCCGCCGATCACCATGACGCTGCCGGCCCTGCTCGGCGCGTGGCGCCATCGCGCGCGTTTGGTCATCGACGTTCGCGACGTGTTTCCGGATATGGGCGTGCGCTTGGGCGTTTGGAAAGCCGGCGGCCCGATCGTGCGCGCGCTCGGCGCCGCGGTCGGCATGCTATACCGTCACGCGGCTTTGGTGGTGGCGGTGACGCCTTCGGCTCGCCGCTCGATTCTCGAACATGGCGTTCCGCCCGAGCGCGTGCTGCTCGCGCCCAACGGCTTCGCGTTTTCGCAAGGCATCGTGCCGCGCCCGGAACGTTCGCAACGCCGTCCCTTCACTATCGCCTACGCCGGTAACATGGGGTTGGCGACCGGACTCGGCATGCTGCTCGACGCGGCCGCGCTGTTGCGCGAACGCGACGACATTCGGTTCGTGCTGGCCGGCGGCGGGTTGGACGCCGCTACGCTACAAGCCCGCATCAAAACCGAAGGTTTGCACAACGTCGAGTTCCGGGGCGTCATATCGCGGCGCGAGAGCCTGGAGCTACTCGCGCTCGCGGACGCCACGATCGTTCCGCTACACAAAGGTTTGACCGACGCGATCCCGTCGAAGATGTTCGACGCGCTGGCGATCGGCTGTCCGATGATTCTGAGCGCACGCGGCGAGTCGGTAGAGCTGCTGGCGCGGAGCCAGACCGGCCTGCACGTCGAGCCGAACGACGCGGTTGCGTTGGCACGCGGCGTCGTGAAATGTTGCGACGAGCGCGAAACGATGGAGTCGCGTTCGGCCGCCGGACGTACGTTCGTGCGCGACTATTTCGATCGCGACACGATCATGGGCGGCTTGGCGCAGACGATCGGAGCGATCGCATGAAACACGTCGTGCACGTTGCCGATTACGGAAATCCGGCGCCGGGAAGTTTCGTTCCGTCGATTTTGGCCGTCGCCGACGATTTGCATCGCACGTCCGACCGCTGTTCGCTGGTTTCCAAAAATGTGTCGAACGCCGTGTGGTACGATCGTGCCCGCAAAACCCTGGATGGTTTCGCGGCCGCGCGGTCGCCGCGCGAAATGCTCGATTTCCTGTGGAAGGCCCAACCCGACGTGATTCACGTTCACTTCGTCGGTTGGTCGCTACCCGCGACGTTAGCCGGCTATCTACGCGGAACGCGCGTGATTTGGCACCTGCACAGCGCTATGCGCGAGGGTGGCGGCACGGTCCGGCGGTTGCGCCAAGTCGCCAAGTATCGCTGGTTCGGTTCGGGCGTGCATAAGTTCGTCGTCGTTTCCGACAGCCTGGGCGAAGCGATGGCAGATCTCGGAATCGAGCGCGATCGCATCGCGTTGATTCGCAACGCCGTCGATACCCAACACTTTGCGCCGCCGACGAACGAAGAACGCCTGGCGGCGCGCGCCCAGTTCGGCATTTCGGAACGCGAACGCGTCGTGCTCTTCTTTGGCCGCGACGTCAACGTCAAAGGCGCCGATCTGCTGTGGCGCGCGTTCGATCAGAAACCCTCGATCACGCTGCTCGGTGTCGGAATGTCCGACGATGCGACGGCCGAATTTTCCAAACGCGTGCGCACCGTTAACGTGCCGTTCGCAAGCGATAGCGCGCCCCTGTATTGGGCGTCCGACGTGCTCGCGATGCCGAGCCGCCGCGAAGGGACGCCGTTCACGATGCTCGAGGCGTTTTCGACCGGATTGCCGATCGTCGCCAGCGACATTCCCGCGCTCGCCGAGGTCGTACGCGCAGGCGTCCGAGCCACATTGGTGCCCAACGATCCGTTGCAAATCCGCAACGCGTTAGGAAGCTCCACTTTACGCCGCTACGATGAAACCGCGCCGGCCCGCGCGCGCTTCGGACTGCGCCGCTGGGTCGATGAGGTTACCGGCTTGTATGCCGCTTAGTAGATCTGGGTCGGTCATGCACGTGATCTGCGGATCGCAGAATTACGGCACCGAACATTTCGTTCTTTCGCTGGCTAAAGAACTCGATCAGCTCGGCGTTCCCGTTGCGGTAATGACCATCAAGAGCGACTCGACGGATTTCGGACGTATTCCAGTGCTTACGGTGGCGCGGAAATCGCGCTACGACATCGGTTTCTTGTGGCGGATGGTTCGCGTGATCCGCGAGTGCAAGCCGGCGGTCGTGCACACGCACGGCTATCACGGAAAAATTTGGGGCCGTTTGGCCGCTCGTTTGGCCGGCGTTCGGAGCATCGTGCACACCGAGCACGACAGCAGCTTCGAAGGCCGTCCGATCCAACGCGCGGTGAACACCGCGCTGCACCACTCCACCGACGCGGTGGTGACGTTTTCGCAAACGTTGGCACGCCGGCTCGTCGCAGAAGATGCGGTCCCGGCCGATCGTGTGGTCGTGATTCCGAACGGCGTTCCGCGCCCGATGCGACGCTCGCGCCGCGCGCTGGCTAAAATCGATCCGCCGGTGCCCGAGGGCTCCAAGCTGATCGTGCAAGTCGGCCGGTTGGCGAAGGTCAAGAATCAACAGCTCGCGGTTCGCGCGCTATCCGAACTGCGGCATCGCCGTCCCAACCACCGCTACGTGTTGGCGTTCGTGGGTGCCGGCGAAGACGAAGAGCAGCTGCGTCATCTGGCGATTTCGCTGGGCGTCGCCGACTCGATTCGGTTCTTGGGATATCGCGACGACGTCAACGATCTGATGCGACGCTGCGATGCGTTGCTCGTGACGTCGCTCAACGAAGCGATGCCGCTCACGATTCTGGAAGCGATGTACTCGGGGCTGGCGATCGTGTTGACCCCCTGGAACGGTGCCTCCGAACTGCTCGAGGACGGCGCCTTCGGCTGCATCACACCAAGTTACGAACCAGCCGACGTCGCCATCGCATTGGGCGACTGGCTGGAAGATCGCGTGTCGTCGATGCGTGCGGTGGACGCGGCCTACGCCGCGGCCCGCAGCCGCTTCGACATTCGTTGGACGGCGCGCCAACATGCAGCACTATATTCGAGGTTTCATGTCGCAACGAACTGACGGCGTTTCGATCGCCGTCCACAACGTCGGAAAAAGCTTCCCGCTCGCCAACAGCGTGCGCGATTTGCTGCCCGGCGCCCCCAAGAAGTTCCGCCAAGTGTTGCACGACGTCAATTTGAACGTGCGCCGCGGCGAACTATTCGGATTGCTCGGGCCGAACGGCGTCGGTAAGACCACGCTGCTCAAGATGATGGCCACGCTGACGTTACCCGACGGCGGTTCCATCGAGGTCGAAGGCATCGACATCGCGCGCCGCGCCGCCGACGCCCGCAAGCTGATCGGTTTTTGTACGAGCGACGATCGCAGCTTCTACTTCCGCCTGTCGGCGCGCGAAAATCTCAAGTTCTTCGGCGCGCTGGCCGGCTTGCAAGGAAAGTTCTTGCAACGCCGCATCGCCGAGACGCTCGAGCAAGTCGGATTATCCGAAGCGATCGACCGGCGTTTCGGCACGTTCTCGACCGGCATGCGGCAACGATTGATCGTCGCGCGCGCGCTGCTTGCCGAACCGCCGATTCTGTTTTTCGACGAACCGACGCGCGCCATCGATCCGATTCACTCCGATGAACTTCGCCGGATGATTCGCGACGATTTAGTCAAGCGCGACGGCAAAACCGTGATCCTGGCGACCAACATTTTGGAAGAAGCGTGGGCGATTTGCAACCGGGTCGCGATCGTCAACCGCGGAACGATCGTGGCCATCGGACCGCCCTCCGAACTCGATCCCGTCAGGCGCGCTACGCGCTACCGTATCGAGTTCGAAGGAGCCGCGCACGGCATCACCGCCGACTTGCAAGCCAACGGGCACCTCGTGACCACCACGCACGTGAACGGAACGACGGTGCTCGAGCTGGATGCCGTCGAGGACGGCTCGCTCAACGATTTGATGCGCCTCACGGGCGGCGCCCACGAGCGCATGCGTTCCTTCTCGGTCGTCGATCCGTCGCCGATCGAACTCTTCAAGGCGATTACTCATGGCAACTAACGTTCGCTCCACGTCGTTGTTCGGCGGCATCGCGTTCACGAGGCTCGGCGCGATCTTTACCCGCGATTTGAAAATGGCCATCTCGTATCCGGCCTACTTCCATTCGCAATGGGTGGCGATCGCGGTCGAAGTAACCATCGCGTATTACCTGTCGATGATCGTCGCACCGTCGTCGTCGTTCGGTGCCAACGGGCAGACCGGCAGCTACTTTACGTATCTGGTCGTCAGCTTCGCATTCGTGACGTTTCAAAACAACGCGATCCTGAGTTTCGCCGAATCGATTCGCGAGGGACAGACCACCGGCACGCTGGAGGCGATGCTCGCAACGCCGACGCCGCTGGCGCTGATCGCGCTGGGCACCGGCCTGTGGTCGTTCTCGCTGACGCTAGCGCGCGTCGTCGCATACTTCTTGCTGGCGATGTGCTTCGGCCTCAACCTGCATCACATGAACTGGCTGACCGGGATCGTGTTCATTCTGCTGACGGTCGCCGCGGTCTCGCCGCTCGGCGTCTTAGCCGCGGCTGCGACCATGGTGTTCAAAAAGACGCAGCCGCTGGCGTTCGCTGTGAACAGCGCGACCAGTTTGCTCGGCGGCGTGTACTTGCCGTTGACCAAACTGCCGCTCGTGGTGCAGGCCGTTGGCTGGATGCTGCCGATCACGCACGCGCTCAACGGTTTCCGCGGAGCGATCTACGGCGCTTCGCTGTGGAGCCTGCGCCTCGAAGTGCTGTGGATGGTCGGCTTGACGGCCGTTTTGCTTCCCCTTTCGTTGTGGGTCTTCGCGCGCACGGTGCAGCGCGGACGTCACGACGGTACCCTCGGTCAGTACTGAGGAGAACTTTGCAAATGCATAAGGAGTCCTTCATGCGTCGTCTGATAGGAACTGCCGCGTTCGTCATTGCCTTCGCCGCCGCACAAACGGCCGCGTTCGCCGCAAGTCCGAGCACGTACGTGATCCATCCCGGCGATCAACTCGCCGTAGCGGTCTACGGAGAAGCTACGTTAACGCAAACCGTCACGGTTCTTCCCGACGGTTCGGCCGATCTGCCGCTGGTTGGACGCGTCCATTTCGGTGGGCTCACGACCTCGGCGTCGGAGCAGATGCTGTCGCATAAACTTGTCTCATACATCCGTAAGCCGATGGTCACCGTCGAGGTAACGACCCAAGGACAGATCAGCGTGCTGATGCTCGGCGACGTCAAGACGCCCGGCAAATACCTGCTGCGCTCCAGCGGTAAGCTGTCGGACGCCCTGGCGGCTGCCGGCGGACTGGACACGTCGCTGGTCGGCCCGCTTCCGGTCGCACGCGTGCAGAACCCCAACGACGCCGTGCAAACGATCTCGCTCGAAAAGCTCCTGCGCCAAGGCGACGACAGCGAGGATCTCGCGTTGTCGGATAACGCGGTGGTGTACGTACAATCGCGCTCGACCTTCGCAATCGAAGTCGTCGGCGCCGTTGACCATCCGGGCGACGTCCAGATGCACGAAGGCGACCGCCTCAGCGTCGCGATCGCCAAAGCGGGTAACAGCGTGAACGCGCAGGCCGACCTCAATCACATCTATGTTACGCGCACCACACCGACCGGCACGACGTCGCAGGAAATCAATCTGTACGACGCCTTGCAGCACGGGCAGCTGGCGTCGGATCCGCGTTTGCAAAACGGCGACGTCGTGTACGTTCCGCAAGCGAGAAAGCCCGGAACGAATCCCGGCAACGTCTTCAACATTCTTCGCATGATCGTAGGATTCTAACGATGGCTGACATTTACCGTACCGCCCTGACGACGTCGCTCAAGGCGTCGCATTCCAACAACGCGTCGGCGTTGATGAACGAGGTCGCCGCGGTGGCGCGGCGTCGCTGGAAGGTCTTCGCAATCGCGATGGGCTCGATGCTGGCGTTGTTGCTGCTCTTCACGATCACGACCAAGAAAACGTACACCACGGATGCCGGCATCATCGTCGGCATGGCCAAACAGCCCACGCAGACCGCGGACTCGGCGACGAATCTTCCGATTCTCAACGCGTTGATGGTGGTCTCGGGCGTGCAATCGGGCGAAACGTACGCCGAGCTGCTCACGGAATCGCCGGTCGCACGTTCGGTCATCGATTCGCTCAACCTCAAAATGACGCCGCGAGAGCTGTTGAACCACATCAAGGCCGAACCGATCAACAACACGTCGATGATCCGCATCTCGGCCACGTGGTCGTCGCCGCAAATGTCGGCGCAGATCGCCAACGGTTTCGCCAATGCGTTCGTCGATCGCGAACGCAGCCTGATCACCTCGCAAGCCGACTCCGCCCTGCAGTTCCTTACGAAGGAAATGCCCGACGCCGCCCGCCGCCAGAAAACCGCCGAAGCCGCGATGGTTCAGTTCGAAAAGAATCACCATGCCGCCGATATCGGCGCGCAGGCGACGGCGACGCTCGCCTCGCTGAACTCCGTCGAAGCACGTATCGGCCAGCTGATGCTGGATCGCCGCCAACAAGCCGCGCAGCTCAAGGCCGACGACACGCAAATGGCGAGCATGCAAGCCACGACCGCCGGCTCGGAATCGCAGGCGCCCAATCCCGTCGTACAGCAGCTGCGCACGCAGTTGGCCGACGTCGAGACGCAACTCGGCGCTGCACGCCGCACCTATACCGAACGCTATCCGCTGGTCGTGAGCCTCGAAGCCCAGCACGCGCGCCTGCTGCAAGAGATTGCGCAGCAGCCGGCGACGATCGTAGCCGGGACCAGCACCGTCCCCAATCCGATCTACCAGCAACTGTCGCAGGCTGAGGCCAACTACCGCACGCAACTCGCTGCCGACGATGCCGGTCTGACGGAGCTCGGCGTTCAGCGCAAACAACTGCTGACACAAACCAAGTCGCTGCCCGACGACACGTTGCGCTTCTCGGCGTTACAGCGCGATGCCAAACAAGCCGAAGCCGTGTACGACGCGCTGCAACAACGCATGAGCGACGCGTTGGTTGCCAAGAGCACCGCCATCGGCGACGTCACGATCACCCAACAGGCCTCTCCCGACGATGCGGTGTCGAAGCCCAGCCGCGTTATGACCCTGGCGATCGGCTTGATCGTTAGCCTCATCCTGGCCGGTTCGCTGGTCGCGCTGCTCGAGTGGCTCGACCGCCGCCCGCGTGGCGAGGAGGAGCTGCGCGCCAGCTTCGGCCGTCACATCCTCGGTTACATCCCCGACCTCTCATGGTCCGATCAGCAGTCGCGGCCGACCCTGGAGGCGATGGCCTTCGAGTCGCTGCTGCAAATCGTCCGGACGCTGCAGTGCTCCAATGGCCGCGGCGCCCGCTCGATCGCCTTCACCAGCCCGGGCGCCGGCGACGGCAAGAGCACCGTGGCAGTGAACATGGGCCGCACCCTGGCCGAGTTCGAGGGACCGGTTCTGTTGATCGACGGCGACCTGCGCCGTCCGTCGCTCCACAAGCTGCTGCACGTCGAGAACGAATTGGGACTTGCCGATCTGCTCGGCGGCAAAGCCAACTTTGCCGAGAGCGTTAAGGCCACCTCAACCCCCAATCTCGACGTAATCACGAGTGGAATCCCGGTGAGTTCGCCGGCCCATCTGCTACAAACATCGGACTTCAAGGCCGTGCTCAAGGAAGCCGAAGAGCGCGGGTACCGGGTGGTGATCGTCGATCTGCCGGCCGTGCTGCCGGTCGTCGATGCCGCCCTGCTTGCCGATAAAGTCGACGGCACGGTCCTGGTCGTCTCGGCCGATACCACCGGCAGCCGCTCGACGCGCGAGGTCATCTCCTACGTCAAGAGCATCGGCATCGACAACCTGCTCGGTTTGATCGTTAACCGGGTGAGGCGCGAATCGCCCGGCGAGAATGGCTACTACCTCACCGCAGCCGCTCGCCCGCTCGCTTTGCGATAGAGCCGAGCCCCCATTGAGGTCCGGCGGTTGCAGTATAAGGAAGCAGCCGCCAAAGTTTTAGCCGTGCCCGGGGACCCGCCAAGCAGGTCCCCGAGTCCATTTATAGTACCTTTTTACTACACTCGCTCGTACTTCCGAGAAAAAGGACCATCAAGACCATCATGGATTTTCTGCTTGCATTCCTCTTCGCAATCGTTCACCCAACCGATACCCCCGGCGGACCTATCCCCATTAAGGCAGCAATTATGCAGCCGGCCGACACGCCCGGAGGGCCTATTCCGCTCACCGCTGCGTCGCAGCCGCGTGTAACGCCGAACGATACGCCGGGCGGACCGATCCCGATCACCAGACGCTAACGATTCCCCGCCTCTCGACGTTTCTCTTAACGTAAATTGTGATTTTCCTGAGGTTTCGTCGAGAGGTATCGTTTCGTACGAGGTACAACGGACAAGAACGAACTTCGACGCGTCGATCACGGCATTTCGCCGTTATGAAGCAGGGAGTAATTTTCGTTTGGGACCGCGTGAGCTGTATAGTGAGGGTCGCCTCACCGACTGTCTAGAGGCGACGGAACGTTCATCTGTTATGACAGATCGCATTTTGCGCGTGCGCGCGCTGATGCGGCTTGGAAAATATGAGCAAGCCCTCGACGAGGTCGTCGAGCTTCAACCGACAACGAGTGACGAGGACGCGCTACTGCGCGCCCTCGAGTCGGTGTGCCATTCTCTCGCCGGCTCGGATGAGATGGCCCGCAGAGTACTTGCCCAAGTGCGGCCGCGAGAATTGCCCCTTACGGTTCAATTTGAGATCGCGTACGCCCGCTTCCTGATCGGCTGGTCGCAAGGTTCCATCGAGTCCATGGAAACCGCGCTCTCTTCCGTGGAAGTCGAAAGCGAACCCACACTCTACGGTTCCTGGCTCTACGCATCGTCGTGGTTGGCCGGCGCCCAAGAGCGCTATTCCGACCAGGTGGTCTTGCTCGAGCGCGCCTGCAAGCACGTGCTGGAGCACCCCGAAGCCCGCGACGTCGTTCTTTTAGCGCACGCCACGCAGGCTCTGACGCATCTGGTCCGTGAAATCGCGGCGCCCGAGGCTTACGCGTTTGTCGAGCAGATGGCCGAGACGTTGCCGTGGACGGACGACCTCAAGACCGAACGCTTCCTGACGCTGCGCGGTCTGGCATGGGCCAACGCCCTGCGCGGATCGCACGAACGGGCGCTCGAGTATGCGTATGCATCGCGCGACCTCGCCCCGTCGCAGCGTTGGATCACGGCATGTTACGCCGACCAAGCCTACCTCGCGCGCATGGCCGGCCAGCAGTGCAGCGCGGAAGCGATGTTGCGCCATGCGGTCAAGAACGCGCTCGCGATGGACTGGCAATGTACGTCTGAAGAGCGCATCGCACTGCTCAACCTGATCGAGCTGACGGTCGATGACGATCTGGAAGGCGCGCAGCGCTTGCTGACGCTGTACGACGAGATCACCGCGCCGCTGGCGAATCGTCTGGCGCTGGCGCACGACCGCCGCCTAAAGGCGATGGAAAACTACGTGCGCGGCGGCGTGTACGCCGCAGCCGGGCGCCGCTTCGATGCGATCGAGTCGCTGCGCGAAGCCTATTTCACATTCGAATCCATCCAGTACGGATGGCGCGCCGCCGCCGCGGCGATGCTGCTGCACTCGATCACCGACGATCGCACGTGGCTGCAGCGCGCGGGCGAAGTGGTATCTGGGTTCTCCGAGAGTTCGGTCGCACGCGATATCAAACAACGCGCCGCCGCACTCGACGACACGCGCTTGAGTTCGATGACCCGCGCCCAGCGCAGAGTCTTCGATCTACTGTGTGAAGGACTGTCGGACAAGGTTATTGCCGAGTCGCTCGGGATCTCGCCGGAAACGGTGAAGAACCACGCGGCCAGGGTGCGTTCGATCTTCGGGGTACGTTCGCGTTCCGCGTTGATCGCGACGATGCATCAAAAAACCGCCTAGATCGACGGCCTCAACCCAGGCGTTCGGCCGTAACGAACGCATCCCGCACGACGTCGGCTATACCGACGCCGCGATACGCATTTCCGATCAACGATAGACCGCCCGCAGCCGCAGCGCGCGCTTCGATAGCGCGAACGCGAGCGACGTGACCCACTGCGTACTGCGGGATCGCGAGCGGCCACACCATGTCGTGCCATGCGACCGGCGCAGCTTGGATGCCAAGCACGCGACGTAGATCGTCGCGCACGATCGTTTCGGCTTGGTCGCGATCGCACAGTGCCGCCTGCGGGTCCACCCCTCCGCCGAGAAAGACGCGCAGATACGCAACGTCCGGCGGGGCCTGCGCCGGAAATAACGACGACGTGTACAGGCCGCCGAGGATTCGCACGCCCTGGCCTCGTGCCGCCAAGAATCCGTATCCGTCGAGCGCGTTCGGCACGTCGGCGCGGCGAAACGCGATGCCGGCCACGCGCATCGGCACGTATTCGATCGTACGCAGCAAGCCGGCGAGTTCCGGATCGAACTGCTCGACGGTCAACGCCACCGCATATGCCGGCGCCGCCAGGAGCACCGCATCGAACGCCGCCTCTTCTCCGTCATCCAAGCGAACGCGCCAGCCCGTGCCGGCGCGCGCGATCGACGCCACTATCACACCGGTGTGCAGTTGCGTTCCGAGTCCGCCGGCCAGAGCGTCACTCAGCGTTTGCATGCCGCCGGGAAAGCTCGTCAACACGCCCGGCGTTCGGCGACCGGCGCGCATCGCGGCCCGCAGCAGCGAGCCATGCGCGCGCTCCATCTCCACCACGCGTGGAAATAACGCGGCGACGCTGATACGTTTGGAGTCCCCGCCGGTGATGCCGAGCAGCGCCGGGGCGACGATCCGTTCGGCCACTTGCGGCCCAAAGTGCCGCGCGAAAAACCGGTTGAACGGTTTCGTCTTCGCCATCCGCTGCCGCACGGGCGAACACATCGCGCAACGCCGACAATTTGCCGAGCGGCGTCACCAACTGCGTCGATAACACCTGCGGCGGTTTGAGCGGTACGTCGTGCAATCGCCCGTTCCAGTACACGTAGCGTTTGGATGCGGCGACCGCCGGAACCGCATCGCCGTCCAATCCGGCGTCGCGCACTAATCGCGATAGGCCGGCAGCGCTGCTCAAGAAACCGTTCGGTCCCCAATCGAAGACGTAGCCGCCGATGCGCTGCGAACGCACGGCACCGCCGGCACGCTCGGCGGCTTCGAACACCGTCACGTCGTGCCGCTCGCGCAAGCGCCACGCCGCACTCAGGCCCGCCGGACCGCCGCCGATGACGGCGATCTTCATTGCGTTGACGTGCCGGATGCGGCGCACAATCGCGCCAAGGCATCGATCCATAGCGGATCGTCGTTGAGGCACGGCACGTAGGTAAACGACGTGCCGCCGGCGCCGATAAACGAGTCACGTCCACGCATGTCGATCTCTTCGAGCGTTTCCAGACAATCGGCGACGAAGGCCGGGCAAACAACTGCGATGCGCTGGATACCGCGCGCCGGAAGTTCGGCCAGTTCGAAATCCGTGTACGGACGCAGCCATCCGCCGCCTAAGCGCGATTGATACGACAGGCCATAGCCGCCGGGCTCGAGGTTCAACCGCTCGGCCAGCAAGCGCGTCGTTACCATGCATTGATGGCGATAACACGTCGCGTGCGCTGCCGACGCGACATCGCAACAGTCGGGCGATCCCAAACAGTGATTGCCGGTGGGATCGACCTTGCGCAGATGCCGTTTTGGAATGCCGTGATAACTGAACAACACGTATTGTGCGTCACCGATGGCGGGCGCGATGCGCGCTTGCATCGCGTCGAGATAGCCGGGATCGTCGAAAAACGGCGGCACGAACCGATACGGAATGGCGCGCCGGCGCAGCGCGATATCGACGGCTTCTTCGACGGTTTTGGTCGACGCCATCGCGTACTGCGGATACAGTGGAACGACGGTCAGCGAATCGACGCTACCGCAGCGCGCCAACAACGCGTCGATGCCGGTCTCGATCGACGGCTCGGCGTAGCGCATCGCCAAGCCAATCGGAATCTTCGTGCGCTCTTCCAATGCGGCGCGCGTACGCTCCGAAATGACGACCAGCGGCGAACCGTCTTCGGTCCAAATCTTTCGATACGCTTCGGCCGATGCGGCCGGACGGCGAGGAAGAATAAGCCCGCGCACGATCAACGCGCGAATCGGAAACGGCACGTCGATCACGTACGGATCCATCAAAAACTCGTCGAGGTAGCGGCGCACGTCGCCGGTGTCGGTCGACGCCGGCGATCCGAGATTGACCAACAGAATCGGATTCGAACTCATGTCTCCAACGGGTTCGCCGAAAGCCAATCGCGTGGCTGCAGGAAGGGTGCAAGTTCGGCTTCGCGGCTACCCGGCTCCGGACGTTCGTCGTAGGCCCAGCGAACCTCGGGCGGCAGCGACATCAAGATCGATTCGGTGCGCCCGCCGCTTTGCAGCCCGAACAGCGTCCCGCGATCGTACAACAAGTTGAACTCGACGTATCGGCCGCGTCGTAGCGTTTGAAACGCACGCTCGCGCTCGCCGTACGGCTCGTCCTTGCGTTTTGCGACGATCGCTGAATAGGCGGATGCGAACTCCTGGGCAATGTCTCGCATCAACGCAAAACCATCGTCGAACGCAAGTGGCCGCTCCAACGTCGTTCGCGAGCCGGCCGCGCCAAAGCCGCGTTCGTCCAGGTAGTCGTAAAAGATGCCGCCGACGCCGCGCGCCTCGTTGCGATGCGGCAACCGGAAGTATCGATCGCACCATGCTTTAAACGCCGGATAATATCGCTCGTCGTTGCGGTCGCACGCCAATTTCAGCTTGGAATGAAATAGGCGCACGTCCCCGAGATCCGGATAGTAGGGCGTTAGATCGGCGCCGCCCCCGAACCACCACGCGCCACTCGAGCCGTCCTTCGCGCGGGTTTCGAAATAGCGAACGTTGCAATGTGCGGCCGGCACGAGCGGATTGCGCGGATGCATCACGATGCTGATGCCGGCTGCAAAAAACTCGTGTCCCTGCAGTTCGGGACGTTGCGCGACCACGCTCGGCGGCAACTCGCCGCCGGTCACGATCGACGTGTTCGCACCGCCCTTCTCAAACGTCGCACCACCCGCGATCGTCCGCGTCGATCCGGAGCCGGCGAGCTTTCCGGCCGGCTGAGTTTTCCCATTCGTCGATCGCAAATGTCGCGCTAGGTTCGAGCGCCGCGAACCTTGCGCAGGCGAGCGTTTGCGCGTCCGCGAGGAACTCCGCAACGCGTTCGCGTGCGTCGCGTGGCGCAACGCTCACGACCGGTCGTATCCGCGCACGGTATCGATCATCACTTGTACGGCGTCGATCGGCGTCTCGGGCCAGATGCCGTGGCCGAGATTGAACACGTGCGGGCCGCCGCGCCCGTCGTCGAGCACGGCACGCGTGCGCGCGACGATCGTTTCGCGATCGGCGAACAACACCGCCGGGTCGAGATTGCCTTGCACGGTACGTCGCAGCCGGCTGCGCGCGTCGCGTAATCCGGTTCGCCAATCCACGCCCGCGATCTCCGACGGTATTTCGGTGACGGCGTCGAGCAAATGCGACGCGCCCAACGCAAAATAGATGCGCGCGACGCCGGTCGATTCGAGCGCGCGCATGATACGCGCCGCATACGGAACCCCGAACTCCCGAAACGTAGCGTCGTCGTGCAAGCCCGCCCAACTATCGAACAGCTGAATCGCGTCCGCGCCGGATGCGACTTGCATCTGCAGATACTCGATGGTCAATTCGGTCAGCGTATCCAGCAACCGGTGCAGCGTTTGCGGATCGGCATGCAGCAGCGCGCGGAACGCCTCGAAATCTTTGCTGCCGCCGCCTTGCACGACGTAGGCCGCCAACGTCAACGGTGCGCCGGCGAAGCCGATGAGCGCCTTCTCGGGCGACAGTGCGCGACGCACCAGGCGCAATGCTTCGCCGACGAACGGTGCGGGCGGCCCGGTACGGCGCAGCGCGTCTACGGCGGCCGCCGTGCGCACCGGCTCCGCTATCTTCGGACCGGGATCGAAGCGGACGTCGATTCCGATCGCTTCGAGCGGCGTCATGATGTCGCTGAACACGATGGCGGCATCGAGTTCGAAACGCCGTAGCGGCTGCAGCGTAATTTCTGCCGCGATCGCCGGATCGCGGGTCATCTCGAGAAACGACGATCGCCGTTTGATCTCGCGATATTCCGGAAGATAGCGCCCAGCCTGACGCATGATCCAGATGGGAGCGCGCGCCGCGTCAATTCCGCGGGCAGCATCGAGAAATGCCGACATAGTTGTACCGGAGGTGCCCCTTCTCGTTACGAGAACCTTTCGCTCCCCGATTCTGCCATCGAATGTTTTATTTTTCAACGTCATTACTCAGGAGGTATCGTGAAAAAGAGCGCATACCCAGCCGTCGCAGCGATGGTCCTTCCCCTGCTCGCCGCGTGTTCGTCGGCATCGTCTCCGACCCCAGCCGTGCAATCCGTGGCGCCACAAGGCCGCGTGGTCGCATCGGTGCGCGCCGACGTCCGCTTCGGATTGTCCGGCTCGAAGCTCGATGCAGCGCTACAGCACCGCGGTCGCGGCGACGCTTCGTCGGCGAAGACGCAAGCGACGCTATTTATCTCGGATCTCGACGCACAAACGATCGAGCTCTATCCGGCGAACGCAAAGAACCCCAAACAAAGCGGGTCGATCACCGACGGCATCGACGAGCCGATCAACGACGCAGTTGACGCGTCGGGAACGTTATACGTCGCCAACAACGGTAACAGCACCGTCACCGAATATCCGCTCGGAGCGAGCAGCCCGAGCGTGACGCTCTCGGACGAACTGCTATATCCGAACGGCGTAGCCGTGGATAATGCCGGAACCGTGTACGTTACCAGCGGCGCGTATGTCGGCCAATGCTACGTGCTCGTGTTCCCGAAGGGCGCCACCAGCCCGAGCGAACAGATCAACGGCTTCCAGTTACCCGTCGGTCTCGCGACCGATAAAAAAGGCGATCTGTTCGTCGGAGACGCGGTTGCAAATGCCGTATGGGAAGTTCCGAAAGGCAAGACGTCACCAAAGAATCTGAACTTAACCGAACTCAACGACCCGGTCGGCGTGGCGATCGATCCGAAAGGACACCTATGGGTGGCGAACTACTCGTCCGGCCTAGCCGTCGAGTTCAAGATCGGTGACACCAAGCCGTTATCGAGCATCGACGACGACCTCGCCGGCCCGTACAGCATCGCATTCGGCAAGAACGCAAGCCTGTACGTTGGAAACAGCGGCCACTATCCGGGCGACGTCACCGCGTTCAAGAAAAACAAAACGGCGCCGTACGCGACGATTTCTTCTGGAAATCCGGCCGGCGTCGCGGTGTATCCGCCTCCCAAGAACTAGTTATACGAACGTATCGAATGCACGAGGCCGCGGCGTTTGCCGCGGCCTCTCTTTGTTGCGACGATTCGTTTTGAAGCGTTATGCCTTTGCAGCAAGCATGCGCGCGACGAGCGTGACGATGCTCATGCACGTTCCTCGGCAGGCAAAGAAACCAAACCGATGGTGTTGCCTTGTGGGTCTTTAAACAGACCGATGACCGGGCCGCCGGGAACTTGATCTGGACCCACCATGCGCGAGCCGCCCAGCGACTCGATCCTTTCGAGCGCCTCGCCAACGTCGTTGACTGCCACGTAGAACGTAACGTGTCCGTCGTAACCGTCGGGAGTTCCACCTATTCCGCCGTTGATACCCTGGCTGGGCGGCGTGTCGCCGTTGGGGGCGGCGTAAAAGTAGATCGGAACGTCACCCGCGCCGGTGCCCGGATGTTGCGTATCGACCTTCCAGTCGAACGCCGCGTTGAAAAACTCCGTCAGTGCTTTCGGATCGCGCGTGACGACTTCAAAGTGAACGACTGGATTCGGCATGCGGACTTCTCCACGAGCTTGAGTGATATCGCGTTTAGGATTTGGCGCTTAGCGCTGCTAGGACGGCGGCGCCGTTCGGACTTCCCAAGCCGGTACACGCATCCCATCCTTTGACCGCTTCGTACGCGCCGTTGTTGCCCTGCGTGATGTCCCGGCAGACAGTCGCATTGGAATACAGTTTGGCGTTGATGAAGCCGGCGTTCGCCCCGGCGGCCGCATTAGACAGGGCGATCAGCGCTGCCCACAGCGGCGCGACGGCGCTGGTGCCACCCAGCACCGTATCGGTTCCGTCGATACGAACCGCGTAGCCGGTCTCGGGATCGGCGTTGCCCGCAACGTCGGGAACGCCGCGATGCGCCAAGGGCGTCGCCACTCCCGACGTTGACGTCGCGGACAGGCCTTTTTGCCACGCAGGCAACGCGAAGACGGCACTGACGCCACCACCGGTAGCGCCCTCATCCGAGGCCGTTTCGTTCCACACCGTCTCGCCCGAGAGCGTTTGTCCGGACACCGCGATTTTGGTGCCGCCGCACGCCAGCGCATACGAACTCGAACACGGAAAATCGGCGTGATTACCGCTGTTCTGGCCGTCGCTCGAGCCGCTGTCGCCCGACGCCGCCGTCACCGTGATGCCAAGGGTTGCCGCGGCCTGAAAGGCTGCGTCGAAGGCCGTCGTGGCCTGTTTGGTCCAAGTTGACTCCGCCGAACCCCAACTGATCGATATGACCGACGGCTTGTTGGTGGTGTCGTGAATCGCGGCCGCGATCGCGTCGAGAAATCCGGCATCGGTGTTGGGCGCAAAATAGACGGCGATCTTGGCGCCGGTCGCGATCGCGCCGGCGACTTCGATATCGAGCATTACCTCGCCATCCGGACCGTTGACACTGCCGGTCGGCGCGTTCTGCGCGGAATCGACCGAGACCGCAACGACCTCGGGAACCGGCACGCCGAGACGGCTAAAATATTCCTGTAGATCGGCGTCTTTGTATCCGCCGCCCAGCTCGATAACCGCGATGCATTGGCCGGTCGCTTTCGCTCCCGCCGGGAAACCGTACAGTTTGGCGATCTGCACGGGGTCGAACGATGCACCTTGCGCGCGCGGCGCGACCTTCCCCGGCGCTTTCCGTATGCGGAAATGCGGCGACGCCTGCGGCCGGTCGTCGAGCCCCAGCACGGCCACCACGACCGACGCTAACGACTCGGGCACGTGCACCGAGCCGACGCGGCCGCGGTACGAACCGCCATGGTAATCGTAGGTGTGCAGTTCGACGCCGAATGCGGCCGAGAACGCAGCAACGGTGCCGCTCAGTCGAATCGTGTGCGCCGCCGTATCTTCGCCGGCCACTTGCAAACCGTTGGCTTTCGCAAACGCACGCACGGCCGAACAATCGGCGGGATCGGCAGAGAAGCGGTTCGCGAATTCGTCGCGGCTTAGGCGGGCGCCGGGCCACGCATCGACCGCGCGACGAACGCACGCGCCGAACTCGTCGGGCGAACGGCGCTTGAGCACCACCGTCGCCTCGATCGACGCGTTGGGATCGGCGGGTGCGACGGCTTTCGCTCCGAGTACCGGTTCGCGTTCGCTACCGGGAATTGCATGACGGTCCAAATTCATTTCTCGGGTACCAACTTTTCAAGCGCTTTGTTTGCACGCGACTCGCGAATTTGCGGCCGCGATGCGTCGGCCGAACTCATGCCGTGTCGGTACGCTACCAGCAGCCGAGCGCCTTCCACCATACGGCGGAACCGGCAAAGGCGCGCAGAACGCCATTCCATGGACTTAACGAATGCCGCGCCGCGCAGCGCGAAAGACAAACTGGCCGGCCTCGATTCTCTGAAACGCACGATCGATAAGGCCAAAGCCTACAACGACGGGCACTTGGGCGATTATCACTACGATTGTCCGCACGACAAGCCGCTGTTCGCATTTTTGGAGGTTGACGCGCCCGGGTTCGCTCGCAAGGTGAAAGAACTCGACACCGACGACGCGATCGTTGGATGGTTACGTTCCGATTCGTCGCTGCCGCGCAAGACGCGAGCCGACATCGATCGCTTCAACCACGAACGAGAGCAATGGCATCCGGATCCCGGAACCGATTCCGCCGCATTCTTCGATAGCGAGCGCCAACGCGTCGCACCCGATCGTCCCGAGATCGTTACGTGGTTCGATTTGCTCGATCTCGACGAAGGCCGCCCCGTACCCAATCCGACCGCCGTTGCGTAACGCACAACGGCCGCTCTAGCTGAAAGGACTCGTATGCTGAAGCATCTTCTCGTAGCCGTCGCCGTGGCGACCGGAATTTTTGTTAGTTCTACTCCGGCCCAAGCCGCGGTGGTCTACGTTACAACCGCTCCGCCGGTTGCCGTCGTGGAGCGCGCTCCGGCCCGGCCGGGTGCCGGATACGTGTGGGTCGGCGGCCACTACCGCTGGACCGGCTCGAGGTACGCCTGGTACGGCGGACGCTACGTCCATCATGCCGGTGCGTGGTGTGGCGGCCACTGGGCGCATACGGCGCACGGATATTATTGGGTCGAAGGCCGCTGGTGCTAGGGTAATCCGGGGGCGGCGCCGGTCGCCGCCCCTCCCCTCCACAAACCGAGCTCGTTGGTCAATTTCCAGCACCGGCGGATACGGTTTGAGATGCTTGAGAATTCGTACGTTACTCCCCGTTGTGCTACTCGCCGCGTGCGCGCACAAGACGCCACCACCGCCAACTCCGTTCGTTACGACGGCGATCGTGCGGATCGGGGCCGTCCAGCCAAGCCGCCGGCTGGCCGGAATTATCGCTCCATATCAAAACGTCGCGGTACAATCGACGTTATCCGAGCCGGCCAACTCGGTCAACGTGCAAGAAGGCGACGTCGTGCACAAGGGCGAGGTGCTCGCGGTGCTCGACACCTCCGACCTGGAGGCGCAGTTACGCGCCGACGAAGCGACCGCCAACAGTAACGTTGCGACGACCAGCCACGCGGTTTACCAGGGATCGCTGTCGATCGCGCAAGGCGCCGACGCGATGCGCGCCGCCGCCGCGGCCGTCAACCAAGCCAAGGCTAATCAAGACCGCGACGCCGCGCAGCTCACCCGCGATCAAAACCTCTACAACAAAGGTTATGTGTCGCTGGCACAGTTGCAGCAAGACCGAGCCACCGGTCGCGACGATTCAGCGACGCTCGAGAACGCAAACTCGCTCTTATCGTCGGCCCGCTCGAACGTACAAGCCAACGGTACGCTTGGTTCGGGCGGTTTGCAGCAATCGACGGTGCAGCAAGCGCAGGCCCAAGTCGCCGTCGCGCAAGCCCAGGCCGAGCAAGTACAAGTGCAGATCGCAAAAGCGACGATCGTTTCGCCGATCGACGGCGTGGTCGTCAACCGCAATTTCAATCCGGGCGAGTATCCCGGCACGCGCCAACTCTTTACGCTCCAGCAAGTCGATCCGGTGTATGCGGTGTTGCACGGCTCGGGCGCAGAGGTGGCCAACATCCAACCGGGCGTGCGCGCGAACGTGCTCGTGGCCGACCTTGGCAACCACGCGACGTTTACCGGTACTGTCGTCGGCGTACTGAATCAAATCAATCCCGGCTCGACCGACTTTCAAGTGAAGGTCGTCGTTCAGAATCCATTCCGGCGGCTGCGCCCCGGTATGGCCATCGTCGGCACCGTTCCGCTTCCCGCGGTTCGCGGCATCGTCGTGCCCGAAACGGCATTTACCGACGACAATCACACCGCGGTAATGGTGGTGCGTTCGGACGGAACGCTCAAGACCACGACGGTCACCGAAATCGGCGGAGACACGAAGGATTCGATCGTGACCGGCATCGTTTCGGGAACGCGCATTCTGCAAGACGGCCAACAGAGCGTCGGTGACGGCCAAACAGTGCAGTTCCATTAAGCCGCGGTACTTCTTCAATGTTTAGCTTAACGCGGCTGTTCATCAAGCGCCCGACGCTGGTCTTCGTGCTGGTCTCGTTGATGCTGTTTGCCGGCGTCGTCTCGACCGCAACGATCGTCAAAGAACTCTTTCCGGACGTCAGCCAGCCGACGGTCACGATTTCGGTGGAGTACAACGGCGCGTCGGTCACCGAGATGCGCGACAGCATCGTGCAGCCGATCGAACAGAATCTGGCCGGCACGCCCGATCTGCAGACGATCAACGCCGTCGTGCAACAGGGCCGGGCGTCGATCACCGGCATCTTCGACCTGCAATCCGACACCGCGACCGACCTGGCACTGACCAACAAAGCGGTGCAAGCCGCCGCCAAGTACTTGCCGACGAACTTGACGCCGCCGACGGTCAATTTGCAAGACCCGACGCAATCGGTCGTCGTCACGATCGCGCTGTACTCGCAAAAACTGTCGCTTTCGAAGCTGGCGTTGTACGCCACCAACGTGATCGCGCCGCGTCTCGAACAAGTGCCGGGCATCTCGTTCGTCAACGTCGGTGGCGTGGTGACGCCGGCCTACGAAGTGGTCGTCGATCCCGCCAAGTTGACCGCGAACGGCTTGACGATCAACGACGTGATCGACACGCTGCAGGCCGATAACCAGCGCGTTCCGGGTGGATACGCCTACGAAACCAACCGGCAAACGACCATCGATATCCGCGGCGACATTCAGAACCTCGACTCAGTTCGCAACCTCGCAATCATCAAACCCAGCGGATCGCCCGGTACGCTGGCATCGCAAGTCGAAAACCTTACCGGTGGACTGTCGTCGCTCGCCGGCGCGGTTAACCCCTGGACCGCCAGCAACTCGGTGGTGCGCATCGAGGACGTCGCAACCGTCACCGACGGCTACGAGCCGCGCTTGCAGTTCGCGCACGTTAGCGGCAAACCGGCGTTGTTCATGCAGGTGCAGAAAGCGTCGACCGGCAGCGAAGTCGACGCTTCGAATAACGTCATCAAGGTACTGCCCGAAATTCAGCGTCAGTTCCCGGAAATCGCATTCCGTGTGATCCACGTTCAGTCGAAGTTCACCGGCCAGCAAATCGACGCCGTCGTCCGCACGCTGAGCGAGGCGATTCTGCTGACCGGCCTCGCGATGATGTTCTTCCTGCGCTCGTGGCGCAGCGCCATCGTGGTTTGCGTGTCGATTCCGACGTCGCTCGCAATTGCCGTAACGGCGATGAAACTACTCCATCTAACCATCGACACGGTGTCGCTGCTGGGCATGTCGCTGGTGATCGGCATCTTGGTCGACGACTCGACGGTGGTCTTAGAGAACATCGAACGCCACTTCACCGAGCTCAAAGAACCGCCCGAAGAAGCCGCCATTCACGGGCGCGAAGAGATCGGCGCGGCGGCCGTGGTCATTACGTTGGTCGACGTCGTCGTCTTTCTTCCGATCGCGTTCATCCAAGGCCAGGTCGGACGGCAAATCGCCGAGTTTGCGATCGTGGTGGTCATCTCGACCCTCACGTCGCTCTTCGTCTCGTTTACCGTCACCCCGACGCTGGCCGGTTTGTGGTCTTTGAAATCGCATTGGAACCCACCGAAGATCGTCCACGCATTCGGCGACCGCTTCGACGATCTACGCAACTGGTACACTGGGAAAGCCTTGCCGTGGTCCTTGAAGCACGGAAAATTAGTAGCCGCGCTCTGCGCGTTGAGTTTCGTCGGCGCGATCGGATTGGTTGCGCTCGGGTTGGTCGGTGAAGAATACATCCCACCGGTTGACCGCGGCGAAGTCTACGTCCAAGTCGTCTACCCGATCGGAACGCCTATCACGACGGTTGAAAAAGGGGTGTTCGGCCTGGAGAAAAAGATCCTCGACGCAAAAGACGTATTCGCAAACACGGCCGTGGCCGGCGCGTACTCCGCCGCGTTCGGCGGATTCGTATCGCAAAGCAACGTCGGCCAAGTCCACGTCTGGCTCAAAGACGAGCACCAGCGTTCAACCGCATACTGGGTGACGCAGCTCGAGAAAATCGCGAAAGACTACCTGCCCAACAACGTGGAGACGTACGTCGTTCCGGCAACCGGAACCCAAGCCGGCAACTCCCAACCGATCGACCTCCTCGTTTCCGACCTGACCGGCGGAGATCCGACCGATTACGCGCAACGCGTCATGGACTTGCTCAAGACCGTACCCGGCGCGACCAGCGTCAACAGCAGCGGCACGCAACGCGCGCCCGAGATTTCGGTACAGTTCGATCGCGAGAAAGCCCAAGCGCTGGGCGTCGATTTAGGCCAAGCCGCGCAGGCCGCCGGCGCTGCCTTCGGTGGCAACGTCGCGACGCAGTTCGAAACGTCGCAAGGCCTAGAGCAGGTTCAGGTCATCTATCCCGACTCGTATCAAACTAGCATCGAGGCGCTCAAGTCGATCCCGATTCGTTCCTCGAATGGCTCGATCGTCTACTTAGGCGATATCGCTCGTTTCGTTTCGACGCCGACGCCGCCGCTGATGACGCGTAGCAACCGCAACACCGTGGTCCACGTTGACGCCAACTATTCTTCGTCGTCGTCGCTCTCGGCGGTCGAGGCCGGCTTGATGAAGCGCCTGCCGTCCCTGCACTTGCCGCCCAACGTTTCGGTGAAACCGGCGCCGTTAGGCCAGCAAGATTTCATGCATCAAACGCTGCTCGGCATGGGCGTCTCGATGATCGTGTCGATCATCCTGGTGTACCTGCTGATGGTCGCCTTGTACAACAGCTACATCTCGCCGCTGATCATCATCTTCTCGGTTCCGGTCGCTGCGATCGGCGCCATCGGCGCGCTGCTGCTGACGCACAAATCGTTGAACTTATTCTCGCTGATCGGCACGATCTTGCTGATCGGCATCGCATCCAAGAATGGAATCCTGCTCGTCGACTACGCCAACACGCTGCGAGCTCGCGGCGTGGAAAAACTCGACGCAATCGTCGAGAGCGCGCACACGCGGTTCCGTCCGATCGTGATGACCAGCTTCTCGGTGGTCGCCGGCAACATTCCGCTGGCCATCGCGCTCGAGCCGGGTTCGAGCTCGCGCTCTAGCCTAGGCATCGTCGTGATCGGCGGCGTAGTCAGTTCGCTCGTGTTGACGCTGCTACTGATTCCTAACGTCTATATGTGGCTGGCGCCCAAAGATGCGCCCGCACCCAAACGTCGGCGTGGCGAAACGGCGCCGCCCCCGGGTCCGCGACGCTTGCCGGAACACGCCACCGCGCTCGTTCAAGAAACGTGACCGTAGGCGGCGTTCGGCGCGCCCTCGCGACCGCTATTTTGGCCGTCGTAACGCTGGCAAACGGCGCGTACGCGGCGCAAGCCGGACAGCCGGTGAAATCGACGGTTCGCGGACGCGTGGTTGACGCGCACGGCAAACCGATCGTCGTAGCACAAGTATTGCTCGTGTCGATCATCTCGAAGACGGTGTTCGCCGGTGCCGCGACCGCGACGGACGGGTCGTTCGCCTTTCACGGCATGCAGCCCGGACCCTACGGACTGATCGCGCAGATCAAACGCGAGTGCGCGGTCTCGCACGCGATAACGGTAAAGCCTGCGAAAACCTACGACGTGGTGTTGCACATGGATTCATCGTCGCACTGCTACGGAGCCATTCACTTCGCTCCGTGAAGCGTGGGCGTGCAAGGTCGTCCACGCACGTACGACCGCTTCGTATAGTTGCGGATTACTCTTGATCGCGTAGCCTGCGTCTTCGTTCGGACGCGGCAAATACTCGTAGATCGTAATCATGGGCGTCACCGGTGCGAGCGCGACGATCGCCCGATATAAATCGTCCGGACGGTGCTCGCCGATCTCGGTAACGTAGACTTCCGGCAACGGCGTCACTCCCAACGCACCACCGGCTTGCCGCACCGACAGCGTCGCGGCCGCCATCTGCGACGGATCGACGCCGTACGGATGAAAGCCGAATCCATCGAGCGGCGGAGCAGGGTTGTCCGAGCGTAACAGGGCCGCTAACCGCTGCGTCCACGGTACGTCTTCGCCCGACGTTCCGGTGGTGATGACTTTCACGCCGTACGACGCAACGATCGGAGCCATCGCTTCGTAAAACGTTGCATATTGGTTGACGCTCGAAAAACCGTTAACGGGAAGATCCGATTCGTTACCGACCTCGGCGTATTCGATGCAGCCGAACTCGCGATGCGTGTAACGATCGAGAAACGCACCGGTCGAGTGCAGATCGTCGGACGTGCCCTTGGGATCGTCCTTCGGGCTCGGGATCAAAAACAACACTCGCAAGCCCGCGCCGCAGATCGTATCCAGCGCTTCGTCCTCGCGCCGCCACGGAATTCGCTCGACGTGCAGGTCGTTGGGGAACCAGCCGATGCGGACGAACGATGCGTGCAGATTGTCGCGGATGTCGTGCATCACTGCCGGCGTGAAATAGCGCTTTCGAACGCCCTCGAACCAGTTCGAGCCACCCACGGCCGTCAGTTGTATTCCAATTTCGGCCGGCTTCGCAGCCGGAGCGACGGCAGGCGCGGTCTGCGGATGTGCGGCGGCCGGCACGAACAACACGACCAGCAGCCAAAGCACCGCCCGACACACGCGCACGCGAACTACTTCTCGGCGGTCAACAGTCCCGTCACGCCGTCGAGTTCGGTTGCGGTCAACTGCACTGCGGCATCGACGTTGGTTTGGGAACCGGTCGCGATCGCCGTTGCGATCGCCGGGAAGGCGACGCTGGCATAACCGTTGGCCGAATACGCGACCAAATCGAGGCGTTGCGCTGCCTGTAAGGCTTGTGTCCCGCCATCGCTACCGGACGCGTCGTAGGCCTGCGCCGCCGTCGCGAATCGCGCGATGGCGGCGGTGAGTCCGGGGGCGAGCGTTAACTTTGCGCTCGAAGCCGCTTTCGTCAACGTTTTTTGACCATTTTGTAGCGCCGCCACGTACGGGTTGAAGCGGTAGCTCATCCCGTCCGCGTTCGCCAGGCGTAACGCGATGATTCCGATGGTCTGTGCGATCGTCCGGTGATGGACGAATCCCGGATCGGCGTACATCGAAGCGTACCGGTAGTCGTCGTACGGCGAGTGGTACGTGCCGAGCGGACCGGTATATCCCAAATCGACGATCGGCGTCCCGAGTTTGTAGATGAACGAGGTGAAGTCGGATCCGCCGGACGGAGCGTCGACCTCTGGGTGTTGCACGTTCAGCACCTGGGTGACTGCAGGAACGACGACCGGCTCGAGCGCGCCCGCCGCGGCGACGCCGAACGTCGGCCCGGACGCCGCCTCGTCGGTGTTGACGTACGCGATGCAGCCGGCCAGTAATTCGGCGCGATGCTTGGCGACGTAATCTTCCGAGCCCAACTCGCCGACTTCTTCTGCGTCCCAGCCGGCGATGCGAATGCTGCGCTTGGGCACCCAGCCGCTCTGCTTCAAGCGTCCGAGCCCGCGCGCGACTTCGAGGAGCGTCGAAATTCCCGAACCGTCGTCGCTGACGCCGTACACCCATGCGTCGCGATGGCCGCCCAAAATGACCGATTGCGCCGGATTCGCTCCGGTGATCTCGCCGATCGTATTCCATAGCGTCGTGCTTCGCAGGTTCAGCGCGACATGCAGATGCACCAGCGAGCGCGTCGTTCCAATCGGATAGCGCACGTGCAGATCGCCGGCCCATCCCGGCGGACCGGCTACGCCCGTCGTATCGGCGATCAGTCGCGTCGCGGTGATGCCCGTAACCGGCAATACCGGAATCGATAGCGCGTGACTTCCCGCCACGACGCCGCGCTGCACGACGCCCAGCGGACGGTATGGCCCGTTCGGATAAACGGCTCCCTTGCCGTAACCGTCGTCTTTCGGATCGGTATAGAAGATAACGCCGGCCGCGCCGTGCGCTTGCGCGCGTTTAGCGAGACCGCCGCGAAACTCGGCACCGTACCGGACGATCGCGATTTTTCCGCGCATCGAAACGCCGGCGCGAGCGAGTGTCGCGTAATCGGCATCCAAACCGCGGCTAACGTACACCGCGCGAGCGCGCACGTCGCCGTTGCCGCTACCCGCGTTGAACGGCAAGCCCGCGTCGGAACGCGAGCCGTCGGGATCGACCGGAATCTTTTGGTCGTGCAGATCGAACGTGACCGTCGGGGACGTCAGCAACTGCAGCTGCAGCACGCGCGGCGTATAGATCAGGGCCGGAAAGGATTCGATCCAGGCCTTCAATCCGTACTTGCGCATCGTGTCGCGCATGTATACGGCCAACCGGTAGTCGCCCGGCGTGCCCGCGTAGTGATACACCTCGTTTAACACGCGCGAACTAGCGCTCGCACCGGCCGACGACGGGATCTGCAGATACGTCGATTCGAGTCGAGCCTCGTTGGACGGCAATGCCGCCAACGCCGTCGCGAGCACCGCCGCGAGCGCGGCATAACGGCGCATTATCGTTGGGGCAACTGCGCGTACCAGCGCTCGAGATCGGAGTGCAGTCGCGCCAACGCATCGATATTGAGGTACATCATGTGTCCCGCCGGATAGAATCCGTACGAAATGTGACGCTGCAGCGACGGCGGGAGATTGAGATGATCCAGGGCGTAGACCGTTGCGAGAAACGGCGTCACCGAATCGTAATAGCCGTTGGCCGAATACACTTTTAAGTATGGGTTGATGACCATCGCGTCGGCCAGATCCGGCGCGGTATTGAGCACCGGCGAACCGTTGTGCTTGAAGTCCCACGGGCCGGCTTTTCGGATCGCGCCGTACGCGTCGGTGAGGTATGGCAGCGTCGTACGATAGTCGAGCGTTTCGCGCATGTACTGGTTAGCCAGCGAAATGAACGGCGCGTCCATCGTCGCCCCGGTGGCCTCGTTATCCGGAAATTCACCCGCACGGTCCAATGAGAATAGCTGGTAGCGCGAGTCGTACGCGCCTTCAATCTTGCCTTGCGACCGCCGGAACTCCATCAAAAAGTGCTCGCCGGAGACGCGCAGCTTCGCGTCGCGGATGTATTGCTCGGGAAGTCCGGTGTAGTGGTGCAGCTTTGCCACGATCGCATCGAACGTGGCCGGCGCGATCGAGTCGCCGTCGTCCAGCGCGCGGCGATAGTCGCCCATCGCGAAGGCGCTCACCTCCCGCATGTAGGCGCTCAGGCTCGATGGAGCGCCCGAAACCGCGTGATAGTACCACGCGGTCGCCGCTTCGGTCGGCATGCTGAACACGTACTGCCAATCGTCGGTACTGGTGGCACCGTACGTTTCGCGCGATGCAAGTGCATAGTTGAGAATCGACGACTGCAGCACCACGCCGTTCATACCGACGCCGTCGGTTTCCAACGTATCGACCAGCATCGCCGTGCGAGGCGTGCCGTAGGATTCGCCGTACAGAACCTTCGGCGAGTTCCAACGATTGAATTTCGTGATGTAGTCTTCCACGAAATCGGCGAACGCGCGGACATCGTTATCGGTGCCGAAAATTTTCTTGGCGTCGGCGCCCGGCAGGATGCGGCCGTAGCCGCTGGCCGGCATGTTGACGAACACCAAGTCGCTGGCGTCGAGCAGCGAGTAGCTGTTCGCGACGAGATGGTACGGCGGCGGTTGCGTGATGGTGCCGTTGGCTCCGGTCACGGCCCGCACCGGACCGAACGATCCCATGCGTAGCCAAATCGTCGAGCTTCCCGGGCCGCCGTTGTAGAAAAACGTCACCGGACGCTTGGGCGTATCGACGCCGTCGCGCGTGTATGCGGTGTAGAACATCGTCGCCGTCGGGTGGTTGTCGCTATCGCGTAACACGATCGTTCCGGCGCGCGCGGTGTACGGAATCGTTTTGCCGCTTAAGACGATCGAATGATGGGTGACCGCATCGGGGATCACGTAACCCGACGGCACCGAAACCGGCGCGGACGATTGGGTAGCCGGGCGGGTGTGCCGCACCACCCCGAGCGTCGCGACCAGCGCCAGCAGCGCGGCCGCATATTTGCGTACCATCATGACGCCGGCCTCAGCGCGGCTGCGTACCAACGTTCGAGATCGTCGTGCATCTGCGTCAGCACCGACGGCACCAAATACATCATATGTCCGCTGGGATAGTAGCCATACGTAATGTTGCGTTGTAAGCTCGGGCCGATTCCGAGATGGTTCAAGGTGAACTCCGTTGCGAAATACGGCGTCGCGAAATCGTAGTAGCCGTTGGCTGAGAAAATCTGCAAATGCGGATCGAACGTCATCGCGTGCGCCAGATCGGGCGAGACGTCGGTCACCTGATTGCCGTTATGTTTGTGATCCCATCCGCCGCCATCTTGAATAATGTCGTAGGCGTTCGAACGGTACAACAACGGCGTGCGATACGCCAACGGTCCGCGCAGATAGTCGTTGACGGCTGCAGTAAACGGCCCGTTAATCGCGGCCTCGGTCGGATCGTCGTTGGCGCTATCGGCCAGGCCGTCGAGCGTGTCCATCGAGAAGCGCGAATCGAGCCGTCCGACTAAGACGCCTTGACCGCGCAGCAGTTCGGCTTGGAAGCGTGGATACGGTACGCGTAAGTTCGAGTTTCGAATAAATGCTTCCGGCAGGCCGGTGTACTGATGCAGCTTGGCGACCACGTCGTTGTACGTTGCGGCGTCGAGCGTCGAACCGCGCGCCAGCGCGTCGGAGTATTCACCCAAGGCGAACTGTTGGACGGCCGGGAGCAATGCATCGAGCGAAGCCGGCGCATTGGGCAACGCGTGATGGTACCACGCGGTCGCCGCCATCGTCGGCAGATAGAAGATGAAATGGCTGTCCGGGCCGCCGATCGCAGCCGCGCTGGTGAGATTATCCAGGCCGAAGTTCAAGATCGACGACTGCAACACGACGCCGTTGAGTGCGATGCCGCCTTGTTCTAACTCGTCGGAAAGCGCGGCCGAACGCGTGGTTCCGTAACTCTCTCCGTACAAGAACTTCGGTGAGTTCCAACGGCCGAACGTCGAGACATAGCGTTCGACGAATTGCGCGAACGCATCGACGTCTTTATCGACCCCGAAGAAATCCGACGGCTTGCCCTCTCCCGAGATTCTTCCGAAGCCGGTGGCCGGCATGTCGATAAACACTTCGTCGGTGCGATCGAGCAGCGAGCTCTGGTTCGGGACGATGCGATACGGCGGGGGCCCCGGCATCTGGCCGTTGGGCGTCACGACGCGCATCGGGCCGAACGACCCCATGTGCAACCACATGGTCGAACTTCCGGGACCGCCATTATAAAAGAACGTAACCGGACGACTGGCCGGTGCTGCGCCGTCGAGTGTGTACGCGACGTAGCTCATCGTTCCGAGCGGCTGCTCTTTCTTGTTGTAGATGACGAGCGTTCCGACACGTGCGGTATAGTCGTACGTTTTGGATGCGATCGAGAGACTATGATGCGTGACCGCGTCGGGCACGCTGGGCGCCGTAGGCTCGGGAGAGGCCGCCGCAGATGGATGTGCCGGCGCGGCGCCGGCACATAACAGCAACGTCAAAGCGAGGACGGCGTACGATTTTTGTTCGGACATCGGTACGGATTGCGTTTCGGCCGCCGGTACCGGCCGTCCTACGCGATCGTTACTTCCAATATCCCCACGCCGGAGACGGCGCAACGCCGGTCACGAGTTCGCTCGGAGAAAGATCCGCGGTGTAACTGTAGAGATACTTTCCGCCCGGATATTTGAAGACGTCGATCGAGCCGTTGTCGGCGTCGCCGCAGTAGACGCGATTCTCTTGCGGTCCGAGCGGACACCAGATCGACGAACCTTCGATCGGCGATGTCGCCGGCGAGCCGGTGTACGGCGGCGCGAAGACGTCCAGCGTCAGCGCTTCCCAATCGGCGATGATCAGGTTGCCCTTCGAATCGAACGCGGGAACGCCCGGTAAGCCGAGGTTTATACCCGACAGCGCCGTTCCCGGCATCTTGCCCTTGGGAAACTCGATGACGGTACCGACGTTTTGCGACGTGAGGTTCGAAACGTACACGTTGCCCAGGCGATCGCTGTTGACGCCGAACAATATGTTGAAGGTCGGATCGCTCAAGGTGCGCTTGAATTTGCCGGTCGCCGAATATGCCGCGACCGTCGGCGGTCCGCTGATGTTGTTGATGTTCATCACGTAGACGGTGTTACTGCGGTCGAAGCCGACGTCGGCCGGTTCGCCCGTAGTGTCGGTAATCGTCAGCAACGCTGCGCCGCAGTTGGGGGCGTACTCGGTAACGGTGTCGTTGACACCGTTCGGTACCCACAAGTTCTTGTGGCGATCCACGCGGATGCCGTTGGTCGACTGCGCCGGCACGCAGTTGGTAGGCGGTACGTTCTTTTTATTATCGATCTTGTCGAACCAGAGCACGCTCGAACCGCCGAACTGAGCGACCGCAACGCTGGTTTTCACCGCATCCGGCGCCATGCGCAACGACGCGCGGCGGAGCCCGTTCGGCACAAATCCTTGCGGCCACTGCGACATCACACCGCGCGCGTCGATCATCGGGCGATAGGTGCCGGCGCTTGGCCGCGACGCTGCGGCCGGAGCGAATCCGCTGGAGCTTTGCGACGCGCCGACGGAGCAGCCTGCGGCGAGCAGCGCAACGGCGCTAGCGGCGATTGCCGTGCGCGTCAAACCGGAAAAACGTTTCATGCTGGGTCCCCCTATGGATCGTCGTTCGTTGACGGCACTTGTTCCGGATCGCATTGCAGTAACTAGCCGCCGTAGTCTCTCGTTAGTCCCACTCCCGCCCGGGTAACGCACGTCTGCGAACCGAATCGCCGAGCATGATGGACAGCTCGCGGGTGAAGCGCCGCGCCGCCGTCACGCTGCTTCGCGGCTTGAAAAGCCGCTCGGCGCTCGGACGGGCGAAGCCGGCGCTGCTCGCTTTGGCCGGCAGCGACGACGGTTACGCGCCCAACCAACTGGCGGCCGCGATCGAAGACGTGTTGACGCAACTGTCGTCCGAACCGAACGGCCGGCGTCGCTTCGACGTCTTGCGCCGGTGCGACGTTGACCGCGAGCCGCACGATGCGATCGCCGGCGACGTCGGAGTTTCGCGAAGCCAGTTCTATCGCGATTTGCGCGAAGCTCGCGAACGCTTCGCCGACGCGATCGCCGAACGGCTGGCGGGCGGCGCGGCTCCGGCGATCGATCCCCGCTTTCTCGCGATCGAAGCGTTACGTGACGGCGGACAATACGCGCGAGCGGCCTCCATGGCCGACGTGCTGGCACGCGCGGGCGACCGCGAAGATGCGGCGCGTGCGTTGTGTTTACGCGCCGAGCTCGAAATCGAAAACGGCGATTTCTTGGCGGCGCGTCAAACCGCCGGACAAGCCAAATGCCTGGTTGACGGAGCCGATATCACGTTGCGCGAGGCGGTCGAGGCCGAATGCGAGTTGGCCGACTACGAAGCGGCGTATTGTTTGGGATCGCCCGAGTCGCCGGACCTGCGGCGCGCGGCGATCGCGCGCTTACGCCGGCGCGTGGAGCGTGGCAACGCTTCGCTCGCTCCGGTCTTGGTGAAAGCGTTGATTCAAGAGACGTCGCTGCAGTTCGGCCAAGGCGACGTCGCAGCGGCACGATCGGCGGTCGACGAAGCCGGAACGCTGGCGCGCAAATTTCCGCTGGTCGATCGCCGGCTCGCAGTTGACGTGCGCATTCGTGCGTCGGGCTTGAAAGCGCTCGACGCCGGCCGCGTCGGCGCAGCGTTGGACGACGCGCGCGGCATCGTCGCCGATGCGGCGCGGCAAGGCGACGTGCGCGCGCTGCGACTGGGACTACAAGCGATCTCGTCGCATCTGTTGACGCTCGGAAACGCAGACGAAGCGAAACGCCAAGCGTTGGAAGCTTGGGCCCTGATCGATCTGTTCGGAAGCGAACTCGACCGGCTGGTCGTGCTCTCGAGCTTGGCGCGCATCGACGTGCATCGGCGCGACGGCTATGCCGCGCTAGAGTGGATCGCGTTAGCCGACCGTTCGAGTTGTAACGCGTTTACCGTGCGTCAAGCGTTGTCCGTATCGCGCGCCGAAGCACTGGCACTCACCGGACGCCCGCAGCCGGCGGTCGATCTGGCGCGCGAGGTGCAAGCGCGCTCGCAACGTTGGCCGCGCGTGATCGGCCGAGCCAAAGTTGCCGAAGCGATCGCGTTGAGCGGGTTGCGGCGCGGCGCCGAAGCGCGGCGTTGCAGCGAACGGGCGATCGAGTTATCGCGGGACGGCGGTCCGCTACTCGAGCTGCACGCCTTGGATCTCAACGTGCGCCTGACCGGAAATCCGCGTTCGTTGCATTCGCTGCGAATGCTGCAAGCCGCACTGCACGGCGCGTCCGCGTAACGAACGCGCCGTCGCGCACCTTACTTCAGGCGGTAGCGTAACCGGAACTCAACGGTTCGCGCCATCGGATACCCGAGCGGCATGTAGCCCTGCGTTCCGTAGCTCCAAGGAATCGATTGGCGGATCGCATTCTCGCCTTTCGGCGTGTTGTAGAAGTAGTTGGTTGGAATGCCGTTTCCGTACGGGTACGACGTGCCTTTCGGGCACTTCCCACCGCAGACTTGTTCGGCATAATACTGCGACCAGATCGGATTGCCGCCCGTATAGCCGGGCGGTCCGATCAGGTACTGGTTTCCGATCAGCTGCTGCGGCGTGGCGACGCCGAACAAGTTGACGATGTTGACCGATGCCATGAGCCGCGCCGAAAGGTCGCCTTCGATGTGCAGATTCGTGATCAGCTGCGGTGTCGTGCGTAGCGAGTTCGGATCCGCCCCCTCGCCGCCGCCGAGGTTCGCAATATACGGATTGACACCCGCAACGCATCCGGGTTTTCCGCCCACCCTGCCTGGAACTTGATTCAACGGGCAGTTCGGATTTTTGAGGAAGTAGTAGTTGTAACCCGGGTTTAGATTGTTGTCGTTGGGGACTTGGATCGGTACGCCTTTGGAATTAAAGATCCAAACGTCGGCGCCGTTACCGTACGGATAGCCCGATTCGTACGAAAGCTGCGGCGTAATCCGCAAGTGTCTGTGAACGAAATCGGCCTCGTAGGATAAGCTCGCCGTAAAATCCGGAACGTAACCCACCGGAAAGAGATGCCCCGCCGCCTGCGCTGCAGCGTTGAGACTGTTGAGCGCGAACTGCGCGGCGCTGCCCGAATAGGCTTTGACGAGATTCGTATCGAGCGTAAATCCAGCTCGCTTGACCCACAGTTCGAAGCCATGCGCCCTGAACTCACCGGCGTTGGTCGGAACGCCGACACCGAGCGGATTCTGTCCGGCGCTGACCGCTTGCCGGAAGTTTACCGGCAGAACGTCGATGACGTTTGCCTCGTTATAGGCGTAGTACGTAGCGCGGAACTGCGTCTTGCCGCCGCCCTCGAAGGAATAGGTGAAGCTATTTCCCGTTTCCGGCGCTAGCGCGGTGAACGGCGCGGGATTGGTGGTGTCGTAGCGGTCGGCTTCCAGCGGTAGCGGGGCCACACTGGTGCGATCGTAGGTTGCTCGAAACGAGTACCGGCTGCCGACGCGGTACGCAAACGCAAGATGCGGATCGATAAAGTTCGCATCGTAGATGTAGCCGCCGCTCGGTACGATGTGGTTGAACTCGGTCCGCAACGTACCCGTTACGTCGAGCCGGCTGCCGATCGAATACGTATCGCCGAGGTACAGCAGTTCGGTAAAGATCGTCGGGTTCGAGTGGATGAACTCGTCCGCCGTCGGGACGAGCTGATATAGATAGCTGCTATTGGTGGTGTACTGCGCGCCGTACTTGATGTGGTTGCGCGAATTGGCGTAGTCGTTGACGTCGTAACTGGCGCCGAAGAGCTTCCCACCCTGAGCGGCTTGCAGCGAAATGCTGCCATCCGGAAAGCTGTCGTCGTCCCACCATGCGCCGCCGCTATTCGAACCAAACTGCGACAGATAGGTCTGGAGACGCGCGGTGGTATGCGCACCGGTGTGCACCCATTGGGCTTTGAGTACGCTGTAGTTGCCGAGCACGCGACCCGGCGTGTTAACCAGCGCGTTCTGGTCGCAGCCACCACACGGGAACTGCGTCACTTTACCGTTCAAAAACCCGTTGGTTTCACCGGCAAATGGAGTCATGTAATAATCGTAGGCGGCGTTTCCCCATACCCCGAGAACCGAGAGATCGTCTTTCGGCGTCAACTGAAAGTGGATGTTTCCCGAAGCGGTAGAATCGCCGCGCGATTGCAGCGCCAACCCGTATCCACCTTCGGCCGGATAGAACGTGGTGCCGTCGCCGTACGATAGGTACTGGTTTTGACCGCCGGCAGAAAACGCATACCGCCACCGAAGATCCGGCGTCGCGCCGAGGTAATCGAACTCATACCCCTGATTGAGCGCGCCGACTCCGTCCCACACGTCGAGCGTTGACGACCCGGGATACGTACCGACGGCGGGGATTTGATCGATCACGCCGCCGAGCGCGTTTTGACCTTCGGCTTCGAATCCGGCCAGCGTGGTGGTCGTTGACCCGACTCCGGTGGTAAAGAGTTGCGCGCTATCGATCGCACCGCCGGGTTCGGCGACGAGGCCTTGCGGAATCGGCACCGAGTCGTAATCGAAGACGGCGTCCTGGATTTTCGTGCCGCGCACGATGGCATTTGCAAACGCGTCCTGATCGACGCCGGGAACCGTCGCAATGGCGCCCTGAACGGTGCCTTGCGTATATTGTGCGACGCCGGCCGCGCCGGCCACCGGATACGTCGCCTTCGCCTCGTCGCCGGTTACCGTAAACGTGTCGGCGGTCGAACCGACTGCAAACGCTTTGGCACTCGAGCGAACGGAAGCGATCGTTTTGAGCGTTACCTGCATCGTGAACGCGACGGACTGCGTTTGGCCGGCGAGCACCGTTACGCCATCGCGCGTGGCCGACGAATACCCGGCAGCATCGCTCGAGACGCTGTACGTATCGGGAGTGATGTTGAGCAGCGAATATCGCCCGCTGGAATCGGTCGTCGCCGCATACCGGCCGGATGGCGATTGCGCCAAAACGTGCGCTCCGGCGATTGGTTTGCCGGCAGCGGTCAGCACGTTGCCGATGATCGCGCCGGTGGTCGATTCGGCAGCCGGCGATGCGATCGGCAGTGCGAAGAACAGAAAAGCAACAACGGCGAGAATGCGCCGCGCGCGTGTCAAGAGTGGTGGCATGAGCCGCCTTTCGGGCGGCCGCAGCCGCCTAAGTCACAGTGCTATCGGTCCAATGGAACGATCGCAGCGGCGGCGCACGAAACGTCAGCACACCTAACGAGAACAGCAACGAACGGCGTGCAACACGAGACTGCCAGGCCCAAACGAAGTCGCGCGGCGGCAGCGAATGCCGCACCAACGACAGAAAACGAACGAGCGTTTCGATTGCAATCTCGCCCGCCGCGACGGCGACGCGCAGACTGCAGCGAACGACGGCAGCTACGAGCGGCGCGACGATACAGTAGGCGATGAAGATGGCGGGCGCGTGCTGGATGAGAATCGAGCCGGCGTCGAACGGCGCGATTCCGCCACACTGCGTTTCGAGCGCTTCTTTGACGACGATGACCGCGCACGTGATCGCCAGCGTTCCGGCGACCATCGCTGCGCGTTCCCATCGAGCAACTCGAGAATTCGATGCGCGACGGCGAGGCGACGCAACGATCGCAACCGCCAGCGCGATGAGAATGAAGGCGGCCGCGCCGGCAAACCAAGCGACGCCTTCCTCGTGGTAATCACGGGAAGAACCGCCGAGCCATCCGAGGTTCGAGAGCATGGCGACGCTGCCGCCCACCAGGGCAGCGCTTGCCATAGCCGTCGCGATTGCCGACCAAATACGGATGACCCGCTCCGAAAGCAGCACGGGCCTGCAGTACGGGTCGCCGTCAGTGCATCCTTCAAATGCGAGCGCTACGGCCTCGCTTTGGCTCCGAACGCGCATGGAAGATAACGAACGTCATAAACCCGGGCGCGCAGTTTGAGGCGGCCGGTCGCGGGTACAATATTTGTGTAAGACAGCAAAGGATCGGTCCAATGCACTAACTTACCGTGATCCCGAATCGGGGCCGCACTCGCGGCCCCGATCTTTTTTGCTACTAAGCGAGCGGGCGCTCGGAATGTACGGAAAGGGAAGAGCGATGGGTACGATGTTGCAAACAATTCACCCATAAGGAACGCACATGAAATTTTTCAGCGCACTCGTCGCCGTCGCGGTGGCGGCTATCTCGATACCGGTGTTGGCGCAAACCGGCCAAGGCTCGAACGCCTTCGACCAAAAATTCGTCACGATGGCAATGCACGCCAACAACACCGAGATCGATCAAGCACGCGCCATTCTGACAAACCATCCAAATGCCAGCATCCGTCTATTCGCAAACACGATGATCAGAGATCATACCGCCGCAAGCAGCACGCTCGCGGCGATCGCGCATGGATTAAACCTCAGCTATCCCAACTCGCACGTGCAGACCGGCAGCGCTACCGGAGCGGGAACGCCGCCGCCGGCTTCGGGTTCGGCAGCGATGATGTCGCCGGCGTCGGCGCGTTCGTACATGCAGCTGCAAGTCAAGGAGCACCAAGACGCGATCTTGCTGTTCCAAAACGAAGCTCGTAACGGCGGATCCGGACAGTTACGCACCTTTGCCGCCGAAACGCTTCCGATCCTCAAAGCCCATCTTGCGATGGCGAACCAATACCTCGCCAGCGGCACGATCTCGCCCGAAGCCACGCCCACCCCGGCAATGTAGCTTCGGACGAGCGATGCGTGGCGGCGGGCTGCATCTCTGCCGCCACGCGTCGAGGAGTCGCTTGGCCCCTGCGGAAACGCACCAACCCCTCGCACTTCCTCTAGGAGGTTCGGATGCGTAATTATTTCCATCGTATGGCGCAGTGGTCGGCCGTCATAGCGCTGACCGCAGCCGGCACCGCGTGTGCCGGCCACGACAACGGCGCTTCGCTCTTTCCACAAGGCACGAGCGCGCAAAACGCCGCGCTTTCGGGCCCGCTCTCGCTGTCGCGCAGCGCACAAAAAATTCGCGGCATCGTCGGACGCGGCGGCATGCACGCTGCGGGCTCGAGCGACTATCCGGTGACGGCCGATCCACCCGTCTCGCACCCACCGGTAACGCCGTGCGTTGACAAACTGTTCGACCCGCATACGCCGCCGCTCTCGACCGGCGGTTCGGACGTCGGCACGTTTGCAGACTACGGCGATCACCCGTTTAACTACACACCGCCGGCAAACTGCCCCGGTCCGTATGCGAAAATCATCATGAAGATCAAGTTCAGCGTTACGGCCGGTATTCAATACGATCGCACCGGCGCCGTGTGGATCGGCGGCACCAACGTCTTCTTCGGAACGACCTCCGAGCCGGGCCCGGGCATGAGCCCTGCGTGGACCATCGAGCGCGACGTTACCGAATACGCGCCGGCATTCGCCAATGCCGCCCCCGCACAAGCGTCGGTGTATAACATCGTCAACTCGCAATACACCGGCATCATCTACGGCACCGCGCAGTTGGATTTCTATCCGGCCACCAAGCAGTATCCGGCGCCGTCCGACGTCGCCGATGCGGTGTACCCGATGGCAGCCAGCACGGCCGGCGGCTACGTATATTTGGATTCGCCGACCGATCAGCTCACCGGCACGTTCTCGTTTCCGCAAAACGTGCAGGCGGCGTATCTCGACGTCTTCCTCGAACCGCAAAGCAACGACGAGTTTTGGTACTCGTGTTTCCCCAACGATTTAGCCGGAAAGCTGGGGAACTGCGGCAACACCGGTTTCCGCGAAGGTGAAGTGTCGGTTGACGGCCAGCCGGCAGGCGTCGCGCCGATCTATCCGTTCATCTTTACGGGCGGCTTCGACCCGAATCTGTGGGTTCCGATTCCGGGCGTCAACACGCTCAACTTCAAGCCGTATCGCGTTGACCTGACGCCGTTCGCCGGGACGCTCGACGACGGCAACCCGCACACCGTTTCGGTGTCGGTCTTCAACGACGACAACTACTTTGCAACCAGCGGCGCGCTGCTAATTTACGAAGATCACGGTTCGTCGCAAGTGACCGGCGGGTTAATTTCCAACGGTACCGCGGTAAGCCCGAACCAAGTCGTCACCGAACACGTGAAGTCGACGCCGTCGGGCGGTGCCCAAGGAACGATCGACGTGTCGGCCACGCATCCGGTCAGCTTGAACGGATACGTCATCACGTCGAAAGGCCGGATCCAGACGCGAGTGACGCAAAGCATCGCGTTCGACAACCATCAATCCATCGTTGACACGGATTCGCAGTACAAGCAAAACATCGCGCAAACGATGACGCTCACCTCGAACGTTTCGACCAAAACGAATGGGCGCTCGTATCAATCGCACGCGGTGCTCAAGTGGCCGCTCAACGTCGGCTACAACTACACGGTCGGACAAAATAGCGCCAAGCAAATCGTGTCGATTCTGCAAACGCGGACCGGCAACGGGTACGACCAACAGCGTAAGAACGCACAAACGTGGCTCGAGCAGAACACCGTCAATAGCACCGATACGCTGACCATCATCGGCCAGAACGCCACGCCAAGCGACGGCAAGAGCCGCCAGCAATACAAGTCGTCGAACGTTGACGGCTCGTGTTATGCCAAGACGATCACTTCGGTCAACTACGTTCTCAAGAACATCATCAAGGGCTGCTAGTCACGTGATGCGTAGGCGGCGCCGGGCTTCCGGCGCCGCCTACGCGCTTAGTTTGAAGAACATGCGGAGCGCGGTACCATCGGCCGCGTCCAGCTCGACCGAGTGTGCGATGGAACGGATGATCCGCAAACCGAACCCTCGATCGATGTGTAGTACGACCGGCTTGTGACGGCCGCCATCGATTACGTCGACCGCCAGCGTTCCGTCCGCATCGAGCCGCGCCCGTAACGACACATCGGAAATTTGCGAACCGCGATACGCGTGCTCGACGGCATTGGCTAACGCTTCACCAACGGCCGTTATCACGTTGACCTGCTCGACTTCGGGTACTTCCAGGGCCGATAGAAATGCCGTCAATGCATGGCGCATCGGCTTGGCCGCGTGCACGAGCGCCGGACGCTGCAGCTTCAGTTCGCCTCTAACCACGCTTAGGATGCCGATTCTAGGTAGCTGAGGGCTTCGCCGCGATCGGTAAAGATCTCGAACACTTCGTTGAGGCCCGCGTAATGGATGATGCGATCGAGTTGCGGGCTCGTCGCGACGATCGCCACCGGAACGCCCTCCCGTTCGGCCTGCGTGCTAAAGCGCAGCATCTCGGTAAGAGCGGTAGAGTCGGCGTACGTGACCTCGCTCATGTCTAAGAGGATCGCGCGCGCCGATGCGCCGATCACCAGCGCGGCGTGCAACTCCTCTTTGCGCGCGACGTCCAGCTCGCCGGCCAACTTGATCACTTCGAATGTTGAACGATCGCTCACGACGCCAGCCCCCACAATGCCGAAACGCCTCTCGCGACGCCCGGGCCCTCCGGCGCGGGAGACGTTTCCGCGCCGCGCACGTTGCCGCGGAACGAAGCGTTTCCGTCCTCGGCGGAAACAGTCATACCCAGCCGCCGGTTCAACGAAAAGCCGATCGTGAGAATGGCGACGTCGTCGGTCGCGCCGTGCTCGCTGAAGATCGTGCGATAAATCGCTTCGGCCGCATCGTCGGCCGTCGACGTTGCATCCGCCGCCTGCAGCAGCAAGCGCTCCCCCTCCAAAATATTTCTCGTGTGTTCGATGACGCCGTCGGTATACAAGATGAACCGCGCGCCGGGGACGGTCTGAACGCGACGCGTTTGATACGAACTCTTTTCGGACACGCCCAACGGCAATCCACCGAAGGCCAGCAGTCGTGCCGGCCGGCCCGGTTCGATCAGTACGGGCGGCGGATGGCCGGCCGTGGCATACACGAACTCGTACCGTTCGGCGTCGGCGATTCCGACAATCGCCGTCGCAATCGGCGCCTGCGGGCCTTGTGCCAGGATGCGATGGTTCACGCGAGTCAGAATCGCCTCGGCGTTAAGATCCGTCAGCGCGCCCGACAACATCTCGTTGCGGACGCGGCTCATGGCGACCGACGCCGACAAACCGTGACCGGCGATGTCGCCGATACTGAACAATATGCGATTGTTGCCGATGTCGAACGCATCGTACCAATCTCCGCCGACGCGCGCCTCGTCGGTCGCCGGCACGTACGTTGCGCTAAAGCTGACCGCGGGCAATGCCGGCAACTGTTTCTGCGAGAACGCCTCTTGTAACGTGTCGGCGACGCGCTTCTCGGCCTCATAGGCCGCACGTAAACCGCGCTGCGTCGCCAGCAAGTCGCGTTCGCGCATCGCCTGCTCGAGTTGTTCGCGACGCTGCCGGTCAATCCGATCCCACGAGCGCGTCTGCGCGCCGGCGAAGATCAATCCGGCCGCGAGCAACAAAATGGCGGCAAGCCCGACGATCAGGCCGAGCTCGACCAAATCTTGCTGGTAGGATTCTTGCAGCAGCACGTTTTGCGCATCCATCGCGATCTCGACGCGTGCGGCTTGCGCGCGAAACCGATCGACCAGCACTTTGCCCAGACGAGCGTATTCGAGCACGTGCTGACGGCGGTCGCGCAGAACCGGCTCGGCGACGACACGCAACCAGAGGTCGTTGGTGTCGCGAGCTCCTTCAACGTCAGCCAATGCGTCGCTCATGTGCAACGCCTTGAGGCGCCTTTCCAGTTGTTGGAAGATCGCCGGCAAAGCCGCGCGCCCCGCGGAGTACGGTTGCAAGAAATTCGGATCGCCGGTGGCCGCGTAACCGCGAATTCCGGTTTCCTCATTCAGTTGCGATTCGACCGCGCCGAACAGCAACGTTCGCACCCCACGAATTTGTTGGCCCGTGGCAAACGAGTGCGCCATCGAGTTTCGAATCGCAAGACCGCCCAGGATTAGCCCGATAACGATTGCCGCTAATACGAATAAGAGCGGGGTTAACGATCGCCGCAAGGTCATCGAAAGCCCCTTACTGCGCGACCGCTGCCATTCCCCGCGCCGTGCTCTCTCGAACGGAACGATGCTAGCGGCCGAACTCGGTGCGTAACGCGTCCTTGGCGCGTTCGAGCACATCGCGCCGGTCGGCCGGCAACTTTTTCCCAGCACGATTAATGTAGAACGTCAACATCGACATCGCCGAACGATACGGCGAACTCTTGCGTCGATGGCTTTCGAGCGCCGAGCGCTTCAACGAACGGGCGATCGCCTTTGGGTCGTTCTGTGCGAAGACGTCGTGCTTCAGATCGAGCGCGTTACTATGTTCGGTGACGTCTTGCGACCAGCGGGCCTCCGCCATCGTTATGAGTCCTCGGCGCCCGCGTGCTCGTCTTCTTGATCTTGGCGATTCGGAGACTCGCTCGAATCCCCGTACGTATCGCGCTGCTCGCGAATGGCTTCGGCCGAGGAGAGCGGCTTGTCGCCGCGCGGCAGGTCGGGCTTTATTGTTTCATCCATCTCGAGTGTAGGAATACCCGCCCCGGCGCGAATCGAATCGCGATGCGACCACTGCTGGGACGCTCGCGCACCGGCATCGACGTGAAGCCGGACGCCATGCTGGGTATAGGGCAGCATGCCGTTATTGGAAGTGGTCATCGTCCTCATCGTGGTGGGCGTCGTATTGTGGTTGATCAACACGTACATTCCGATGGCCGGACCGATCAAATCGATTCTCAACGCCGTGGTCGTGATCGCGGTCGTCGTGTGGTTGCTGCAAGTCTTCGGACTATGGAATTCGGTTTCGCACTTCAGGGTCGGTGGCTAGCCGCGATGCGGGCACCGCCTTGGCCGGCTGCCCGGCGGAATGCGGTACGGATTGCTCGGCACGTACATCATCGGATGCGGGCGGTCGCCGTCGACCGTCACGTCGTAGGACGGCTCGTCGCCGCAATGCCGTCGAAAATCGTAGCGATCGCCCGGGCCGAGACGCGTGACGTGTAGCACCGACGAGACGAACGGTCGTCCTGCTACGATCCGTCGCGCGGCATGCGCTTCGATGGCGAAGGCCGATCCATTGTTGAATTGCACGAGCAGCGTGCCGACGCCGCGTTTGTCGATCACGATCGATCCCGCTTCGTCGATGCCCAGACCGTAAGCGACCGGCGGCTGCTTTGCGGCGCGTCCATCGGCGATCTGTCGCGCCACGAACACGGCCTCGCGCCCGAAGCGATTGCGAGCGACGAAATGCGTATCCGTAACGGTGTCGTGCAGCGGCGCGAATCGTAGAAAGTCGTATGTAAAGCTGATCGTGCGTTCGTATGGATCGTGCACCGCGTTGTCGGTAGTCGTTTGTTCGTCGCCTTCTGCGACCGCATCGAACACGTCGCGGCCTAGGATTGCAGCTCCGGCGCTGGTGCCGCCGACGACACCGCCGCGGTCGTACACGTTTTGCACGGCGGCCTGCAGCGGCGTGCCTTTCCAGATGACGTACTCGGCTTGATCGCCGCCCGCGAAAAATACGATCGTCGATCGTGCGACGATCGCGGCGGCACGAGCGATATCGGCGGAGGTCGCGCACGGCGGCAACTTGATCGTTCGTACCGACCAGAACGGCGCCAGGCGATAGATATAATCGTCGTAGTCCTGGCTGCCGTTAGCCCGTAGCACCACAACGTCGCCACCCCGGCGCGTATGCGATCCAACCACGGTGTCGTGCATCCAGACGAACTCGGCGTCGACGTCCGTGCCGCCGCCTCCGATCACCAGGCCCGGCCCGCGCGCGACGCCGGGATGCGGATGCGGTACGCCTTTCGGCGCGTAAAAACGGACGTGGCAGCGAGCGCTTTCGGGCGTTTCGAACGATGCGAACGTCGAAGCCGGCACGGAGGCGCGGCCACCGCATGCCGACAGAACGCTCGCCAGCAGCGCGATTAAAGGGACTAGGCGGGCTTCGCGTAAGTTTTTCAACCGTTCAACCTAGCATCGAGGAGTTATCGACCGCATGAAATCTCCGGTCATTCGTTTGGCGCTGGCCGCGTTGCTGGCAGCGGCGATGCAAACCGTAGCGCCGGCCGCATCGGCGGTGACGCTTTCGCCCTCCACGCTCACGTTCAAACAAGCTGCATCGGCGTGCAGCGGCGCGCTGGGAAGCGTTACGTTCACGCTCGGACACGCACGCTCGGCCAGCTTGGCGGGCGTCACCGAGCAGGTTGAACACATCGTCGTCCGGCATCGATACGATCACGTTTACGCGCTCCTCCTCAGGCGCATCGGCCGTCGTCACGGCCAACGGCCACAATCACACTGTTTCCGCAAAGAACGTGCAGGCGAAGTGGCACAATCAACTCGCCTGCGTCATGCCCGACTAGTTCCCTTGTTTCGGTTATCATCCGTCGTCGCGGGCGCGCTTTTCGTCGCGCTCGCGGTTTCGGCTTGCGACCGTCCGGCCACCAGTTCTTCGCCTTCCGCCTGGACGATGTATCAGAATGGCTTGACCCATAACGCCGTCCTTCCTTCGCAACTCCCCGAAACGACGTACGCGATCGACTCGGGGGCCAAGATGAACGGCGGACTCGCATACGACGGGCGCTGGCTCTATGCCGTAACGTTTGCGGGCGATCTCATGGCGATCGATCCGGCCAACGGCGCCGTGCAATGGCGCAGCCGCGCCGACGACGTGTTGATGTCGAGCCCCATCGTCGCGGGTGGCCTCGTGTTCGTCGGCTCCGGCACCAACCGCCAACTGTACGAGCGCAAGGGGTCGGCAGCATGGGGACGGCCGTCGGGCAATCACTGGTACGCCTTCAAAGCCGATAGCGGCGCGGCGGTGTGGCAATATCCGACGGTCGGCGAAGCGATGCCGTCGGCCGCGTACGACAATGGGGTGTTGGTGTTCGCGACCGGCGACAATCTTGCACAGGCGGTTAACGCGCCAACCGGTCGATTGCTTTGGAAGACGCAGCTACCGGGTGTTCCGACGATGGCGTCAGCCATGATCGATCGCGGGGTCGTCTTTCTCGCCGCGACGCAGGGTAAGCCCGAAGTGTACGAGATCGACCGCAGCCACACGCTCGCGCTAGATCTGCACACCGGCGCGATTCGCTGGAGCGCTCCGTTTGGCAACGGCGATTGCACGCCGACGGTCGCGCAAAACATGGTGTTCGTCGAGTCCGCGAAAGACGGTCCGAAGGGTCCGCTCGAAGCCACCGGCACCAACAGCGTGGTCGCGCTCGACGAAACGACCGGCAAAATGCGGTGGCGCTACACCAGCTCGGCCGGATATTACACGGCCGTCGGTTCCAACGAACGCGCGGTCACCGGAACGTACGATGGAGGCGTTCTCTATCAATCGATCCCGGCCACCTCGGAGTTGATGGCGTTCGACGCCGCGACCGGACACGTGAAGTGGCGCGTGCGTACCAACGCGTCCGTAAAGATGAGCCCGGTGATCGACCACGGGAGCGTCTACGTCGGCGACACCGCCGGCGTCTTCTACCGGCTCGATGCCCGCACCGGTGCCCTTCTCGCCGCAGTTCCTTACGATCGGCCGTACACCACGTCGCCGCCGGTCATTCTTGGCAAGACGCTGTTCGTTACCGACACGGAGTACCTACGCGCTCTGCCGCTTTCGAACTTCTAGCAAGTCGCCGAACGAACGTCCGATGAAAACGACAAGCCGCGCGCCTTCGACTTGGTGGTCGAAAGGCGTCGCGATTTTCTTGTTGCTGCTCGGCATCGTTGCGTTGCGAGACGTCGCGCAACTCAAGGGCGATTTGCCGTGGAAGGTCGCCTACGATCTGCCGGAGTTCTACTGCGCCGGCAACGTGCTCGACTCCGGACACGATCCGTATCGATACGAACCCATGCGCACGTGCGAACATGGCGTCGTTACGTCGCCATCGTTTCGCGCGAATCCGGCGATGGCGATGCCGGCTCCGCAGCCGCCGTACGATTTTCCGGCTCTCATGGCCCTCGCAACGTTTTCATATCCGGTCGCGCGAGCGTTATGGTCGCTCGGAATCCTAGCGGCACTGGCGTTGGCGTCGTTTGCCTTGTGGCGCTTGGGCTTACCGCTCGGCGCGGTCATCGCCGCCTTGGTTTTATCGGCCGGCTTCGAAGAGATGGACGCCGGGCAAGTCGTGCCGTTCGCGTTCGTCGCGCTAACCATTTGCGGATGGATGTTGGCCGGGCGGCGCGACGCGCTGGCCGGCGTCTTCGCGGCTGCAACGGCGATCGAACCGCATCTCGGGACGCCGGTTATCTTGGCAACCTTATTGTTCGTTCCGCGAGCCCGCGCGAGCGCGATAGCGATGCTGGCTTTGTTCGCAATAACGGCGTGGCTAGCGGTCGGTCCGAGCACTTCGATCGTGTATCTCACGCACGTGCTGCCGGCGCAAGCCGGCGCCGAGCTCGTATTTCCGTTGCAATTCAGCCTGAGCTACGCGCTGCATTTTTTGGGCGCATCGGATTCGGTCGCGCTAGGTGCCGGCTTCGCTTCATTCGCCGTTCTCACGGTTGCGGGATTGGCGATGGCCCCGCGCCTTTGCGTTCGCCTCGATCGCCGGGAACTGTTGGTGTTCTTTCCGGCAGCGACCGCGGTGATGGGTGGCGTGTTCGTGCACGTCGTCGAGATGTGTTTTGCAATACCGGCCGCGTTGACGTTCGCGATCTATGCGCCCGGGTGGTGGCGGACGCTCGCGATCCTCGCGACGGCGGTGCTGGCGGTGCCGTGGATTCTCGTCGCGGGAATCAAAAAGTTATGGCTTGCGAGCATCTTCGTCGTGACGGCATCGGCGTATTGTTTACGCGCCGGAGTGTGGACCACGGTGGCGATGGTCTTCGCATTTGCCGGCGGGATCTATTGGTTAGAGCTGAATCCGCCGCAACTTCCGCATCCGGCGCCGCTCGCGGTTGGTGCGTTTGCACCCAATTCGCTGCTGCAAATCGAATGGCATGCGGTGATCGCGGGACTCGAAACGCACCAGCCGTTATGGCTGCTATCGAAACTGCCGGTGTGGTGCGCATTGGCGGCGGTGTTCGCAATCGCCGTGCGGATCGCGTACGGCCGGAAATTTCAATCGCAGCCGTTGCCGTAATACAGCAGCAGCGCATCGCGTTGGTCGGTCGCGACCAACCGTCGCAGACGTCCGAACGTCGGGCCGAACGTTTGCGGCTCGCCGGACTTGGGCAGCGGCGCGACGACCCACACCCGCGTCGCGCCGCAAATCGCGGCACGCGGATCGAGGCCTTCCTCGCGACCGGCATTGCGCGATCCGAAGGGCGCCAGAACCGCGACTTTTGGATCGGTATAAAACAGTAGGGCGTTTCCACCACGCGTATTCTGAATTGCGACCACGTCGCCGGGCAGGCGTTCGCGCTGCACGATCGCGGCGAGACGCGGCACCGGTTTAAACACCTCTGCCACCGGCAACAGCACGATCGCCGCGGTGTCCATCGCAACGATCGCGGCGGCCGCCAACACGACCGGCGCGGCCCAGGCGGTGGAGCGCGACGCAATCAGAACCGTCACCACCAGCGCGAATACGAAGATTACCGCACCGAGCGCGCTGAGTACGGGAAGGATCGCAGCGGCGGCGGCGTGCAGCTTGTTGTCGCTCACGAACGCCGCGATGGCGATCACCAATCCGCCGATCGTCACCGGCACGAACGCCGCGGAAATAACCGTCGCTCGTTTCGGCCCGGTGGTGACGGCATCGTCGAAGTACAACGCCGTCAACAGCGCGAGCGCGGGAAATTCCAATGCGACGTAGTTCGGCAGCTTGGTCTGCGCTAAACTGAAGAACGCGAGCGGAACGGCGATCCAAACGAAAGCGAGGCGCAACAAGCGGGCTCGCGCGGGATCGCAGCCCCCGCGCAAGAGCTGCACGCCTCGAACGACCGCCATCGGGAAAAATGCGAACCACGGAAAAAATCCAAGGATGATGACCGGCAGGTAATACCAAAGCGGGCCGCCCTGATTTTCGATGATTCCGGTGTAGCGCCCGATCGTATATTGCCCGAAGAGAATTGCGAGCGGTGCCGTCGAGAAGCCCTCGTTGGACGAGAGCAGCACCGGCCAGGGCAACGAAACGGCGAGAAAGACCGCAGCGGCCAAGACGCACGCGCGCGCGGGTGGCGCGATCGTCCGTTCGTAGCGGCGATTCCAAAAAAAATACGGGACGATGACGAGCAGCGCTACGACGGGAGCGACGAACCCCTTCGCTAGGAAACCGAAACCCGCGGCCGCGGCGCCGTACGCATAATAGCGCGCTCTGCCGGTTTGCAAGCCGCGAAACCACCAAAAGATCGCCATCGAGACGGTTAGATCGAGCAATGCGTCCATGATCGCCAACCTGCCGATCACCGCTTGCATCACGCACGTCAACAATAAGAGGCCGGCGTAAACGCCGGCTCGTACGCCGGCTTGACGCGAGACCGCGTATCCGGTCATGGCCGACAATGCGATGGTTGCCAGTGCCGAGGGTAAACGCAGCGAGAACGCGCTCACGCCGAACGCCTTCGCGCACAAGGCCGCTAGCCAAAAATACAGTGGGGGCTGCACGAAGTACTTCGAGCCGTTGAAGTGCATGATCAGCCAGTCGTGCTTGAGCAGTATTTCGCGCGCTACTTCGCCGTACGTCGTTTCGCTGTTGTCCCAAAGCGTACCGAGACCCAGCCCCGGCAACACGATGAGGGCTGCGATGAGACCGCCGACAATCGCCGCCACCGCCGGTGACGAAATTCCGGGAATCCCGGATCCTGACCGCTTCGGGGACGTCGAGTCCGAATTCAATGCGGACGCCGTTTCAGGGCGATGTCGTAGCCGCGAAGCGTGTTTTGTGCGACCGAACGTTCGGTGAACCCAGCTAGGCGTGTATCCAAATCGTCTCCCGAACGTCTCGGCGGCAATGCGAGCGCGCGTTCGACGGCAACGCGAATGCTGGCCGGATCCTCCGGATCCACGTAGAGCGCGCAGTCGCCGAGATACTCTCCCTCGGTGCCGTACGCCCCCGCGACGACGCGGGCGCCCATGGCCCCGGCCTCCAGCGATACGAGCCCTGGAAATTCGAACATCGACGGCAGAACGTGCACGGCCGCGCGAGACATCGCGTCGAGTGCTTCCTGACGGGTCCGCTCGCCGATCCATTTGCGCCTGCCGCCCAGATAGCGCTCGACGATTTTGAAATACTCGGGCTCGTAACACGCTCCGACGAGCGTCACGTCAACGTCAAGATCGCGCAACGCGTACAGGAGCGCTGCCTGATTCTTCATCGGCTCGATACGCCCCACGCACAGAACCCCGCTGCGCGCCTGGGAGCCGTGGTTGCCGATCGGCACGTTGACGGCGTGATGCACGACGACCATCGGCCGGTCCGCAAGCCGCATGGTTTTGCGCAAAAGAAACGACTCGACGCTGCTATTCGGCAGCAACACATCGGCGGCGCGCATGATCGTGCGTTGCAGTTCCAACCGAACCGCGTACTTCCGGCGCTCGTTAGGCCGTAGAAAACGATCCGTTTTCGTGTTTCGAAAGCGCTGCAAACCCGCTGCGATACGCTTTTCCGGGCCCGCCAAGACGGCATTCAGTCCGCGCGACCGGCCGAAGAAGTCGTACAGATCCCACCACATCGGCGAAAGAGCGATGGGGACGCCGGCGGCCTTACACGCTTCGACCTGCTGTTGCGCATCTTCCGGGTCGTACACGCCGAAGACGTGGGCCAAATCGTAACCGCGCGCGTCGGGGGCGAGCGTCGCGGCAATATCGACCACTACGCCGGCCGCCTCTAGCGCTCGCTTCGTGAACAACACTTGCGTCTTCGCGCCGCCGGGCTGCCCGAAAGCGTTGGGAAGGGTGACGAGCAGGACGCGTTGGGGCGTCAACGCCGTCACAATTCACCGAGCGGTATGGCGCGAACGGCGTCGCTCTGCGGCACGAACATGGTACGACCGACGATGATCGGGGGCGCCGAAGTGAAAGGCTCGTCGAAAGCCGAGGCGCGCAGCGTTTTGCCGGTGCGTGCATCGAACGAATACAGCACACCGGATGTGTCTCCGGCGTAAACGTGACCGTTCCATACCAACGGGCTCATTTTTACGGGCCCGCTCGTCCGCGCCGACCAAACGACTCTTCCGTCGGCGGTACGCAATGCGACCAGCCGATTCGACGACGGCAGCGACTGGTACAGCGTTTGGTTCGCATACGTGCCGGCGATCGCGCGTTCGTTCGTTCCGACTCCGGAATAAAACCCATCGCCGCCGAGATACCGCCACTTCAAGGCTCCGGTGCTGGAGCTAAGGGCGACGACGTCGTTGTAGCCGATCGCTTCGCGGGGTCCGAGCGGTCCGTCTTTCACGCCCTCAACGAACAAATCGCCACCAAAAACGGTCGGCGTGCAATCGGAATTTCCGAACGGTGCGGACCAGATGCGCCTCCCCGAGCGCCAGTCGAGTGCGACGGTCTGGCTTCCCCACGCTCCAAAATGGTGTGCTTCATCTTTCGTCGTCACGAAGTACGCGAGGTTGTTGGATATCACCGCCGACGCCATCGAAACGTGGCCGGGAAGCGGCACTTTCCAGATCGGCCGTCCGGTCGCGGCCCGCACTGCCGTTGCGAAGCCGTCGCCCGTCGCGAACACGAGAACTCCGTCACGATACGCCGCCGACGGCATGGCTTCACCAACGGTTGCATACGACCAAACTAAACGCCCATTATCGGCTCGAAATGCATACCAGTGGTTTCCACGCCGGCGCCCCCAAATGGGAGTTCCGTTCGAACCGGTCATGATCGCGTTCGTGCCCGAACCGACGAACACCAGACCTTCGGCGACGATCGGGGTCAACATCAGTACGTCGTCGCCGCGAGCTTTCCAGAGCATTCGGCCGTCGCGCGGCGCGATCGCCAGCAGTTCTTTGCCGAAGTCGACCGCGAAAAGCCGCTCGCCATCGTATGCCAAGCCGCCGTTGATCTTGCTATGTACTTGCAGCGTCCATCGCGTAGGCCCCAAGGAGTTCGGTACGACCGCGTTATGGGTCGAATCCATTTGATAGGTCGTCCAAACACGCTGCGAAGCGAGCGGTGCGGGCTGCGTGCCGCATCCCGCCAGCGCGAGCGCCGCCATACAACTAGCCAGCGTTGCGCGTCTTTTCATCGACATGTTTGTATCACGTTCCCCGATACTACCGCCGAACCATCGAGCCCGTCGTCTGCTATCGCCTCGAGCGCGCGCGACGCGTCGCGCAGTTCGAATTGCGAGACCTGCGGGACGATGGCGATTTCCGCCGCCAGTTTCAGAAATTCGTGGGCGTCGTCGCGCGTCATGTTGGCGACGCTGCGTATTTGCCGCTCGCCCCACAGCAACGAGTCGTAGTCGAACGACGGTATGCGGTCGAGATGAATCGCGTTGATTGCGACGACACCGCCCTTGCGCAACGACGATAAGGCGGCGATGACGACGTCGCCCGACGGTGCGAACGTGATCGCCCGGTCGAGACGTACCGGCGGACGGTCGAGAGCGTCGCCGACCCAATCGGCGCCGAGCTTGCGTGCGAACTCGCGATGATTTTCTCCACGCGTCGCGACGTAGGTTTGACAGCCCCACGACTGCAGCACCGGCAACGTGAGATGTGCCGAGGAGCCAAATCCAAACAACCCGACGCGCTCGCCGCGTTCCACTCCGGCAACGCGCAGGGCGCGAAACCCGATGATTCCGGCGCACAGCAGCGGTGCGGCGCGCAAATCGTCCAAACCGTCGGGCAGCTCCAGCGCGAAATCCGCCCGAACGCACGCGAGCTCGGCATATCCGCCGTCGCGATCGTAGCCGGTAAACACCGGTGCGTCGCACAGATTTTCGCGACCCGCCAAACACTGCTCGCACGTGCCGTCGATGCCGCCCACCCACGAAACGCCCACCCGGTTTCCGACGCAAGAGGCTTCGACGCCCTCGCCTACGGCCTCGACGGTGCCGACGATCTGATGGCCGGGGACCACCGACGGACGATGCGGCACGAGGTTGGCATTAGCGATGTTCAAATCGGTACGGCAGACACCGCATGCGCGCACGCGTAACAGCAACTCTCCCCGCGCCGGACGAGGATCGGCGCGTTCTTCAACGCGGAGGCGGCCGGGTGCATCTTCGGCGTAGCGGACGGCGGCGATCACAATGCGTGGTTACGCGCGGCGGACGCGAATCTGTTCCAGCAGCTCGCGTTTGGTTTCCGGAACGGTGCGCCAGACGAAAACGATGGTGACCACGCAAATTGCAGCGTACGTCCAAAACGTTGCCGATCGTCCAAGATGCTCGACCATCGTTAAGAAAAATTGCGATACGAGAAAATTCCCAACCCAGTTCGCGAGCGTCGAGATCGACATGCCGATCCCGCGAACCCGCAACGGAAAGATCTCCGAGATCAGCAGCCACACGATCGGCCCGAGGCTAAAGGCGAAGCATCCGACATACACCATCATCGCGGTCAGGGCGACGTCGGCGGTCGCGCCGGCCGGATGCGTTCCGGCAAACGCCAGTCCCAGCGCGGTCAAGGCCAACGTCATGCCGGCCAGGCCGATGTACAGCAGCGGCTTGCGCCCCAATCGATCGACGAAGAAAATCGCCACCAGCGTCAGCACGACGTTGACGGTTCCGACCAGCGCCTGGGCCAGAATCGACGCCGATGCCGATCCGACCCCCGCCATCTGAAAAATCTGCGGCCCGTAGTAGATGACGGCGTTGATGCCGGTAATTTGTTGCAACACCGCCAGCCCGATCCCGACGAATAGCGCGAAGCGGACCGACGGACCGAACAACGCGGCGATGCCGCCGCCGGTCGTTTTGAGACTGTCGAACGATCAACCGTTCCTCTTCGGTCGCTTGCGCCGGCGTGTCGGCAATGCGCGTAAGTTCCTCACGTGCGGCGCGATCGCGGCCGATCTTGAACAGATAGCGCGGCGATTCGGGCAAGACCACCATTCCGACGATCAGGATCAGCGACGGAACCACCGCGCATCCGAGCATCCAGCGCCAGGCGCCCGAATGCGCGAAGACATAGTCGACGATGTATGCCGCGAGAATGCCGACCGTAATCGCGAACTGATACAGCGAAACGAGCGCACCGCGCACCGAGGCCGGCGCCACCTCCGAGATGTACAACGGCGCGACGACCGAGCTGAAGCCGATCCCGATGCCGACGATCAGACGCCCCAACAACAGCACGTTTTCGGTGGGTGCCAGCGCCGAGACCAACGCGCCAACCAGAAAGACCAATCCTGCGAGTAACAGCGTCCGGCGCCGGCCGATCGCGTCGGCCAGCGCACCGGTGACCGCCGAGCCGACGATGCATCCGAGCAGCACCACGCTGATGGTGAACTCTTGGGCGCGCGTATCGAGCGTGAAATCTCGCGTGATAAAGAGGATCGCGCCGGAGATTACGCCCGTGTCGTAGCCGAATAATAATCCGCCGAGTGCCGCGACGGATGCGACCAGCAGAACGTACGGCCTCATCTAAGCGGCAGTTGCGGTTGGCTCGCGAACGCTCCTCCCGTGATGGATACCGATGCGGCCCTCGAATACGCGCGACGGCACCGTCTCGAAGCCTTCGTGGTACGACGCGGCGCCGACGTGGTCGCGCAAGCGTACGGCGACGGATTTTCGCTCGAAACACCGCACAAGCTGTTCAGCGGTACGAAGAGTTTCTGGGGTATCACCGCGACCATCGCGCAGCGTGAAGGCATTCTGAAACTCGACGAGCCTGTATGCGAAACGATCGAAACGTGGCGCGACGATCCGTGGAAGCGGCGGATCACGCTGCGAATGCTGCTGACGTTGACGGCCGGCCACGCCTTCGGCGGTTTGGGATCGGCTGTTCCGACCTATGACCGCGCGTTGGAGATGCCGATAGCCAACGAACCCGGCAGCACGTTCACCTACACCGGCATATCGCTGCAAGTCTTCGGAGCCGTATTCGCGCAGAAACTGCGCGCGCTCGACATAACGCCGCACGAGTACTTGCGCGAGCGCGTCTTACAACCGGCGAACGCCGAAGTTGCCACGTGGCGCACGTTATCGGACGGCACGCAACCGCTGCCGACCGGAGCCTCCATGAGTGCGGCGGCGTGGTCGAACTACGGACGCTACGTGCTCGAGCGGAGCGATGCGTTTGCCGATTGTTTCAACGGCACGGCCGCCAACCCGCGCTATGGCCTCGGCTGGTGGCTCGACGCACCCGCCGGCGGCGCGGCGGTCATTCCATATGCGAGCGGATCGGGCGGCCAAGGCCTGTACGTGCTCGCGTCGTCCGATGCCGCCGTGGTGCACTTCGGCGCCGGCGCTTCGTACAAGCACGACGCGATGCTGCGCCGGTTACGCTAGAACGCCTTCAATCCGTTCGGCGTACCGTTGCCGGTCGGCCCATCGTAGCCCGGACCCGCATCGCAGATATACGTGTTGCAGTCTCCGTTGTCGCCGGTCACGACGTCGTTGAGATTGGCGGCATTCGTATACAACGATTGCGCGTAGGTTAACGACTTCTCGTTCGCCGCGAGGGCGTAAATGCCGGCGACGATCGGGCTGGCCACGCTCGTGCCGCCGTAGATCACCCAACCCGGCGCTTTGTACGAGTCATATACCGCAACGCCGGTGCCGGGATCGGCCACCGCCGACACGTCGGTTTCGGTGCGTCCCGTGCAACCGGTATCGAGCTGCCACGACGGCTTCTTTACCAATACGTTACATTCGCTCGTGGACCCGCGCCACGCCGTTTCGCTCCAGCCGCGGGTGTTGGTCGCTCGACGTAATGCCGTGCCGCCGACCGAAACGACGGTCGACAGCGAGTCTGGAACCGTCGCGCGTTTGGAATAACCGGAGTCACCGCTCGCAACCGTGATGATGTGTCCGGGATGATCGAACGCTTTGTCGTACGGAGATTTTCCGTAATAACCCCAACTGTTGCTGACGACGTCGGCGCCGAGCGCGATCGCCGTATCTTCGCCCTTGTTGCCGGACGTGCTGGCTTCGACCAGCAGGATATGGCATTGCGGACACACGGCCGAGGCCATCTCGATGTCGATCGCAATCTCCCCGGCCCAGCCACCACTGGGCTTGGGGTAATGCGATTGTTTGCCATCCTGATTCACTTTGCGAAAACAACCGTTTTGGGTGGTGCACGGCGGCAAACCATATTCGGCGCGATATACCGCGAGATCCGATTCGGCGTTCGGATCGTCGTAGAAATCGACCAGCGCGACCGTCTGTCCGCTTCCGCCTTTCGACGGCAGGTTATATGCCGAACGAAAATCGCTCGGGCCGTACCCGTCAGGAGTCTGGCCGGCCGGCAGTATGTGTCCGGCCATCCCGGCGGCGTCGATGCGTAGCAGGGCGTAGCATTGGGGAGCGCCCGGAATGCCGGTGTCCGGAACCGGACAGGCTGCGGCGACGTTGGTTGCGCCGTTATATTGGACGAGGCCGAGGGGCTGCTGCGGGCTTTGCGATTGAACGATCTGCTGCACCGGCATCACCGGCGCAGTTTGCGATGCGCAGGCGGCTAGCGCGAGAACGGCCAGCGCGGCTGGGACGGTCGATGCCTTCATGGTTGAGAGCTTCGACTGCCTGGCTGGGCGCGCCCGGCTGCCTTGTAGTGCGGCACGTTGACGTTATACGCCCACCACTCCGAGACGCCGATGGCGAGGCACATTGCAACGAAGGCCGCAATGGAAAAGATGGTCCAGAAGCGCCGGCGGCGGTTGGGGGGCGAACTGCTCACCCCTACCCTTTTTCCCCGCGGCGGTGCCTTCCCGGGGAGGCCGGATAGGCGGTGGACCGAACCCAGAGGCGATGCTCAGGTCTCGTGCCCTGCGGATAGCGGCGTTGTCTGCTGCCGTGTTCGGATGTTGCTGCCGGCCAGGAATGGCGGCACAGCAGCCGGTCAAACCCACGCCCGCGACCGTCGCCGTCTATGCGCGGGTGCTGCACCGGATTAATCCGCAGCTGCCGCGCTGGCAAAGCCGCGATCTCGCCCGCCGGGTGCTCACCAGTGCCGAGCGCTGGCGCCTCGACGCAAACATGCTGGTAGCCGTCGTAACCGTCGAGTCACGCTGGCACACCCACGCCGTATCGCGAGCCGGAGCCATCGGCTTAGGCCAACTGATGCCCGGCACGGCCGCCGTGCTCGGCGTCAACCCATCCAACCCAGGGCAAAATCTCTCCGGTGCCGCGCGCTACCTCGCCGGCCTGATGGAGCGATTCGGACCCAGCCATTTCGATCTCGTGTTCGCGGCCTATAATGCCGGTCCCAAAGCCGTGACCGATTACGGCGGCATCCCACCCTTCGACGAGACGCAAAATTACGTCGTCCGCGTGATGAACGCGTGGAAGGCAATCGCCAAAACCGTGCACCTTCCGCTGCAAACGCTCGCGATCGCACACGCACCCGATGTCGATTATTGGCTCGACGGATCGGCGTCGGCTGCGGTTCGCTAGCCCGCTCGTTCTTGTAGAATTCGATCGACGGCCGCGGGAAGTTCTCGCGGCCCTTGTATTTTTAGCGGGATCGCGCCGGCACGCACGGCGGCTTCGACATCGCTATCGCGATCGCCGATCACCACGCAGCGCTGCGGTGCAACGTTCATCGCGCGCGCGGCGTCGAGAATCAACCTCGGTTGCGGTTTGCGGCAGTCGCAGCCGTCCTCCGGAGCGTGCGGACACAGAAAGAAACCGGCGAACGGTCCGAGCAGTTGGTCGACGCGGCGATTGACCGCGTCAACCTGCTCGAGCGTGATATATCCGCGGCCGACGCCGCTTTGATTGCTCACGACCGCCAAGGGCAAGCCTGCCGCCCGTAGCCGGTCGAGCGCCGCCCGCACGTCCGGATCGATGACGACGCGATCGGGGTCGCCGTTGAACGGAACGTTGACGATCAACGTTTCGTCGCGGTCGAACACGACCGCGGCAACGTCACGAAACCGGGACGTAAACGTCCGAGCCGAGCTCGACGAACTCGCGCGACTTTTCTTCCATGCCTCGTTGCGCGAATTCGCGCACCTCTTGCGTGATCTTCATCGAACAGAAATGCGGGCCGCACATCGAGCAGAAGTGCGCGACTTTGGCGCCGGCCGACGGCAGCGTTTCGTCGTGAAACTCGCGCGCCGTTTCGGGATCGAGCGACAGATCGAACTGATCTTCCCAACGAAACTCGAAGCGTGCCTTCGATAACACGTCGTCCCAATGACGGGCGCGCGGATGGTTCTTTGCAAGGTCGGCCGCATGCGCCGCGATTTTATACGCGATCACACCGTCCTTGACGTCTTTTTTATTCGGCAAGCCTAGGTGCTCTTTGGGTGTGACGTAGCACAGCATCGCCGTGCCGAACCAGCCGATCATGGCCGCACCGATCGCGCTGGTGATGTGATCGTAACCCGGCGCGATGTCGGTAACGAGCGGTCCGAGCGTGTAGAACGGCGCTTCGCCGCAGACTTCGAGCTGCTTATCCATGTTTTCTTTGATCAGGTGCATCGGTACGTGGCCCGGGCCTTCGATCATCGTCTGCACGTCGTGCTTCCACGCGATCTGCGTGAGCTCGCCCAACGTCTCGAGCTCGCCGAACTGCGCGGCATCGTTGGCGTCGGCGGTGCACCCCGGCCGTAAGCCGTCACCCAGCGAAAATGCGACGTCGTAGGCTTTCATGATTTCGCAGATGTCTTCGAAATGTTCGTACAAGAAGTTCTCGCGATGATGCGACAGACACCACTTGGCCATGATCGATCCGCCGCGCGAAACGATGCCGGTGATGCGTTGCGCCGTTAACGGAACGTAGCGCAGCAGCACGCCGGCGTGGATCGTGAAATAGTCGACGCCCTGTTCGGCTTGCTCGATCAACGTATCGGCAAACAGTTCCCAGGTCAGCTCTTCGGCTTTCCCGCCGACTTTCTCGAGCGCCTGATAGATCGGCACCGTTCCGATCGGCACCGGCGAGTTGCGCAGAATCCACTCGCGCGTTTCGTGAATGTTCTTGCCGGTCGATAGATCCATCACGGTATCGGCGCCCCAACGCGTCGCCCACGTCATTTTCTCGACCTCTTCGTCGATCGACGAACTCACGGCCGAGTTGCCGATATTGGCGTTGATCTTCACCAGAAAGTTCCGGCCAATGATCATCGGTTCGCTTTCGGGATGATTGATGTTGGCCGGAATGATCGCGCGGCCGCGGGCCACTTCGTCGCGCACGATCTGCGGATCCATGCCCTCGCGAATCGCGATGAACTCCATCTCGGGCGTCACCTCGCCGCGACGCGCGTAATGCATCTGCGACACGTTCTGCCCGGTTTTGGCTCGTCGAACGATCGCGCGGTGCGGAAAACGTACCTCGTCGAGTTGCGGCATGGCCTCGCGGCCGCGCCGGTAGGTCGACGTCGGTCGTGCGAGCACTTCGGTGTCGCCGCGCCCCTCGATCCAACGCTCTCGTAACGGGCGCAGGCCGCCGCGAATGTCGTCGAACGGCGTCGCGTCGGAGTAGGGTCCGCTGGTGTCGTACACCGTGTGCGACGTTCCATCCGTGAGCGCAATTTCGCGCATGGGTACCCGAATCGACGGGTCGCTGCCCTGGATGTAGACTTTCATGTTCCTCCCTTCGCCGGCATTACCCGGATCAGGTGCTTGCGGTCGGCATCTGCCCTCTCAGCCCGCCGTTGGCGAGCTCCCGCTGCCCCGACGCTTAGACGCGTCGCAAGGGATTGCCCCTAGGCGCGCAAAGGGTTGCGAACGATGACGAGCTTCGCCACCGATCCCGATCCGATTGAAACGCAAGAATGGCTCGACGCGATGCGCGGCGTCTTGGCGGCCGAGGGGCCTGACCGCGCGCGCGAACTCATCGGCCGCCTGGTCGAAGAAGCGAATCGCGGCGGCGCGATGGTATCGCTCGGTCTCGAAACTCCGTACATCAACACGATCGACGTCGGCGACCAAGCGCCGATGCCCGGCGACCGCGAACTCGAGGCGCGCCTGCGCCATTACGTTCGCTGGAACGCCTTGGCGATGGTGATCCGCGCGAACAAAGTGAGCTCGGAGCTGGGCGGCCACGTCGCCAGCTTCGCATCGGCCGCAACCCTATACGATGTCGGCTTCAACCATTTCTTTCGCGCGCCGTCCGAAAACTTCGGCGGCGACTTAGTCTTTCTGCAGGGCCATTCCGCGCCGGGCTTCTACGCTCGCGCATTTTTGGAAGGCCGCATCGACCAAGCGCACCTCGATCGTTTTCGTCAAGAAGTTGACGGCAACGGATTATCGTCGTATCCGCACCCGTGGCTCATGCCGGACTTCTGGCAGTTCCCGACGGTCTCGATGGGCCTCGGGCCGATCATGTCGATCTACCAAGCGCGCTTCATGCGTTACTTGCAAGATCGCGGGCTGATCGAAGCTGCCGATCGCAAAGTGTGGGCGTTTCATGGCGACGGCGAGATGGACGAGCCCGAATCGCTCGGAGCGATCTCGTTGGCCGGGCGCGAGAAACTCGATAATTTGATTTGGGTGATCAACTGCAATCTACAGCGGCTCGACGGTCCGGTGCGCGGCAACGGCAAGATCATCCAAGAACTCGAACGCGTTTTCAAGGGCGCCGGCTGGAACGTTATCAAAGTCGTGTGGGGCAGCAAGTGGGATCCGCTGCTGCATCAAGACACCACCGGACGGTTGGTTCAGCTGATGACGGAGTGCGTTGACGGCGATTATCAGACGTTCAAGAGCCGTAACGGCCGCTTCGTTCGCGATGCGTTCTTCGGCCGCTATCCCGAGACCAAAGCGCTGGTTGCGGACTGGACCGACGACGAGATTTGGGCGTTGCAACGCGGCGGCCACGACCCGCTCAAAGTGTACGCCGCCTATCGCAAGGCAACCGAACATCGCGGACAACCCACCGTGGTGCTCGCTATGACGGTCAAGGGCTACGGCATGGGCGCGGCCGGCGAAGCGCAGAACATCGCGCATCAAGCTAAAAAGATGGAACTGGAGGCGATGCGCGCGTTCCGCGATCGCTTCTCGATTCCGATTCCCGACAAAGATATCGAGTCGGTGCCGTTCTTCAAACCGGCCGACGACTCACCCGAAATGCAATACTTGCGCGAGCGTGTGGCCGCGCTCGGCCAAGTGCCGCAGCGCCGCCGCACATCGGCATCGCTTCCGGTTCCCGAGCTGCCGGCGTTCGATTCTGTGTTGCAAGGCACCGGCGAACGCGCGATCTCCACGACGATGGCGTTCGTGCGCATCCTCAACACGATCGTTCGCGACCAAACGATCGGGCCGCGCGTGGTGCCGATCGTCGCCGACGAGTCGCGCACGTTCGGGATGGAAGGCATGTTCCGCCAACTCGGCATCTACTCGTCGGTCGGCCAGTTATATCATCCGCAAGACGCCGAACAGTTGATGTGGTATCGCGAAGATAAGCTCGGCCAAATTCTGCAAGAAGGCATCAACGAGGCCGGAGCTTATTCGTCGTGGATCGCGGCCGGAACGTCGTACTCCACGCACAACCTGCCGATGATCCCGTTCTACATCTTCTACTCGATGTTCGGCTTCCAACGGATCGGCGATCTGGCGTGGGCCGGCGGCGACAGTCGCAGCCGCGGCTTCTTGCTCGGCGCGACGTCCGGCCGCACCACGCTCAACGGCGAAGGTCTGCAGCACGAAGACGGCAGCAGCCAAGTCGCGGCGTCATTCATTCCGAACTGCATGAGCTACGATCCGACGTACGGATACGAGTTAGCGGTCATCATCGCCGACGGACTGCGACGTATGCTGGTCGAGCAAGAAGACGTATTCTACTACATCACGTTGCTCAACGAAAACTATCCGCAACCGCCGATGCGCGAGGGCGCCCGCGAAGGCATTCTGCGCGGAATGCATCGTATACGCGACGCGGCCGGCGAGAGCAACGGCCCGTGCGTGCAGTTGTTCGGCTCGGGCGCGATCTTGCGCGAGTCGCTGGCGGCAGCCGATCTGTTGCGCGACGATTGGAACGTCGACAGCGACGTCTGGAGCGTCACGAGCTTCAACCAAATCCAGCGCGACGCCATCGACGCTCGTCGCTGGAATCTACTGCATCCGGGCAAAACGCAGCGCCGTTCGTTTATCGAAACGTCGCTCGATGGCCGGCGTGGCCCGGGTATCGCGGCGACCGACTATATCCATGCGTTCTCGCAGCAGATTGCCTCGTTCGCGGGACGCCCGTTCGTGACGCTCGGCACCGACGGCTACGGCCGCAGCGATTTCCGGCGCAAACTGCGCGAGTTCTTCGAAGTCAATCGCCACTTCATCACGCTGGCCGCGCTGCGTTCGTTGGCCGATGAAGGTTCGATCGATCCGGGAACCGTCGCCAAGGCGATTCGCAAATACAAGATCGATCCCGAAAAGCCCAATCCGATCACCGTTTGAGAAAGGATCAGCGTTGAGCTCAACCATCGACGTACGCGTTCCCGATATCGGCGGATTCAAAGACGTTCCGGTCATCGACGTATTGGTCAAGCCGGGACAGACGATCGCTAAAGATGCTCCGCTGGTCGTACTCGAAAGCGAGAAGGCGTCGATGGAGGTTCCGTCCAGCGAGGCGGGCGTCGTCAGCGAGATCAAAGTGCGCGTCGGCGACATGGTATCGGAAGGCTCGGTAATCATCACGCTATCGAGCGATGGCACATCGGCCAACGGCGCTTCACCGAACGGCGCAGCGCAAGCCGCAACACCGGCCGAACCGCCCGCGGCGGCTCCGCAATCTGCGCCCGCTCCGGTTCCGGCACCCGCTCCGCAACCTGCAGCGCCGGGCACTGCCCTGCATGCGAGCCCCGCGATTCGCAGGTTCGCGCGCGAGCTGGGCGTGTTGCTCGACGATTTGCGCGGCAGCGGACCGCGCGGACGAATCACCCGCGAAGACGTACAGTCGTTCGTCAAAACGCAGTTGCAGAATCGCGGCAGTGGCGGGGGCACCGGCGCCGGCCTTTCGTTGCCGCCGTGGCCGCGCGTCAACTTCGCGCAGTTCGGCCCGATCGAACGCGCGCCGCTCTCGCGCATCAAGAAACTATCGGGTCCGAACCTGCATCGCAATTGGGTCTCGGTCCCGCATATTACCAACTACGACCGCGCCGACGTCACCGACATTGAGGATTTCCGCTCGCAGATCAACGCCGAGCAGGCCAAGTCGGGTGGCGCGAAACTCACGATGCTCGCGTTTCTGATCGTCGCGTCGGTAGCGGCACTCAAGCGGTTTCCGGATTTCAACGCATCCCTCGAGGGCGACGACCTCGTGCGCAAACGGTACTACAACATCGGCTTCGCGGCCGACACGCCCAACGGATTGGTCGTGCCGGTCCTCAAAGGCGCCGATTCGAAGGGCCTGGTCGATATCGCGCGCGAGACGGCCGAACTCGCGGCCAAGGCGCGCGACGGCAAGCTCGGCCTCGGCGACATGCAGGGCGGGTCGTTTACGATTTCGTCGATCGGTGGAATCGGCGGAACGGCGTTCACGCAAATCGTGAACGCGCCGGAAGTGGCGATTCTCGGCGCGGTGCGTACGTCGGTCGAACCGATTTGGAACGGCGAGGAGTTCGAACCGCGCACGATGCTGCCGATTAGCGTGAGTTACGATCACCGCGTGATCGACGGCGCCGGCGCGGCCCGTTTCTTAGCCTACGTGTCGTCGCTCCTCGGAGAGTTTAAGCGAATTTCGCTGTAGCGGGCGCGGAGATTATTTTTGCGCCGCTACCGTTCCGAGCGGCGTGTCGAAGTTTCCCGACAGGACGGCCAATTCCGAACCACCCGGATACTTGAATACCTCGCCGGCGTCGGCATACGCATCCGCGCAAAAGACGACACCCGTCGCAATCCAGGTTTGCGCGCAGTCGCCGGCGCCGGCGAGGGTGAGCTCGCCTTCGAGCGTCGCCTTCGTTCCGTGAATGGAATACCGGTGGATCGTGCTATCGCCCTGATCGGTGACGGCTAGATACTTTCCATCCCACTGCACGGAGCCGGGAAAATATATCGTGTCGGTAAACGCAATCCTAATCGCTTTGTTGCTGCCTTTGGGAATCTCCGCGAGGGTGATGGCATAGTTATCGTCGTAACCGTCGAAGAACAGATTGCCCTTATCATCGTAGCCATCGAAATATTCTTTGTGTAACGGCGTGGGAATAACGGTACCGGAACCTCGGGCGTGCTTGAATATCACCATGTCGCCGCCGTTCGTCCCTGCCAAGATTCCGACAGCGAGATCGCCCGCGGCATTCATTGCACAGCTCGATGGAAAACTGCTCGAATCGACGGAGAGCGATCTGACCAGTTTATCCTTGACCTTATATTCGTCGATCTGGTTGTAGCCGGCAACGATCCAAACGATCTTCTTACCGTACCCGTTCAGAACGTTCGTGCAGCCCTGGCCGCCGACGTTCGTAACCGTGCCGACCTGATTGACGCTCGCCGGATAGTCGAAGATGCCGGCGTAGCTCCCGTAATTGTTGATGATGTACTCAAACCTCTTTGCATGCGCACTCGTGAACGCGCTGAGAGGCGTTTCCGAATAATTGGCCGGCGCGCCGGCTCTCGGACGGGCGGCCGTTACCGGCCGCCCGTTTACGAATGCCGTTCCGCCTGTATATTGAACGCCCGGTGAAACACTCGACGGCGCAACGACCGACACGTCACCTCCGCCGCTGCACGCCGAGCACACGGCCACAACGACGCAGGCGCCGAGAGCTTTGATGAAGCCGAGCGTATTCATCGCAATACCCTTATTTCGCGGTCGCTACCGTGCCGAGCGGCAGATCGAAGTTTCCGGTAAACACCGCGATCGGGGAGCCGCCGGCCGGGTAGTTCAACACTTCACCATCGTCGAGGCCCGCGTCGCCGCAATAGACGACGTCGCCGGCGATCCAGGTCTGCGCGCAATCGCTGACACCCGTAAACGCTATCGTGTCGTGGAGCTTCGCCGTCGTTCCCTTGATCGTGTAGCGATACAGGTTGTTCGCGAGCTGGTCGAAGACCGTTACGTATTTACCATCCCACTGCACCGAGCCGGGAAACTCGATCTTATTGCTGAGCGTGATCGGTTGAGCCGTCGTGCTACCCTTCGGGATCTCGGCCAACTGGAACTCGAAGCTGGCGTTATAGCCGTCGAAGAACAGATTGCCCTTGTTGTCGTAACCGTCGAAGAACTCTTGAGCCAACGGCGTCTTGATGATGGTGCCCGAGCCTTTTGCCTTTTTGAAGATGACCATAGCGCCGGTGTTCGTGCCGGCCAAAATACCGACGGCAAGATCGCCATCGGTATTCATGGCGCAGCTGGATGGGAAGCTATTGGAGTCGACAGAAAGCGACTTAACCAATGTATCTGGGGCTTTGTATTCACTGATTTGATCGTACGCGGCGATGATCCACACGATCTTCTTGCCGTAGCCGTTCAGAACGTTCGTGCAACCTTGGCCGCCGACGTTGGTAACCGTCGCGATCTGCTTGATGCTTTTCGGATAGTTGAAGACGCTGGCGTAGCTGCCATAATTGTTGATGATGTAATCGAAGTTCTTCGTCTTCGCTTTCGCAGTCGGATCCAGTACGATTTCCGGGTAATGCGCCGGTGCGTTGAGGTTCGGGCGCGCAGCCGTTACCGGCCGTCCGTTCACGAACGCAGTTCCGCCTTTGTATTGGACGCTGGGTGTGGCGTTCGATGGCGCGACCGCCGAACCGGAGCCCGCACCGCTGCACGCCGAACATATCGCCAGTGCGACGAGAGCACTCGTGAATCTAACAAAACCAGTCGTGTTCATGACGTAACTCCCTTGAACGTTGAATCGTTGAAGAAACGTGTTTATCGGGCGAGCGCCTCGCGCCTGGCACGACTGGAGTGCAAACAGCTCGTCCGGTCGCTAACCTTGCTTATGCGTGCCCCGTAATAACGCGATCTACGAGCTTCGGGATGAACACGCGCATGATCAGCACGGCGATCGGGCCGACGATCAAAATCGTTCTGCCTTGGACGCCGGAGAGGCCCAAAGCGAACAGGAAAAAAATCGCCGCCCCGACGGAGAGAACCGAGGCGCGACTCAACCCCCAGCGCAAGTCTGCGAGGGTCAACGCCTTCCAGCGGGTGCGCAACCCGATCCAAAGCATAGCGCCAAGCAGGCTATACACTACCCCATAACCCGCCATCCACATGCGCACTACGTTCGTCGGATTGCTATCCATAGCGATGAAGTGCAGCGCGATCTGTTGGACGTATACCATCAACACGAGGCTTCCGAGCAGCGTAAAGTTCAGAATCAGCGTTATCCGCGTTAGAACGAAGTACGTGCTGAAGATTCGATGGTGGAACCACCAGACGAACGAAATCAAAACGAACGAAACCGAAAATCCGGTTATCGCCGTGACGATGGCTCGTACGTCGGACGCGTGCTGCGGCACGAGCAGGTTGATGCCCATCTCCGCGATGCAGAAGCCGATGACGATATCGGAAAAGGCCTCGAGCCGGTGGAGCGTCCGTTCGGCGTCCGCTCCGACCGTCGAGTCCTTGGGAATCATGCCGGAGCCGCTTGCTCCCGGGCGCGCAGTTGGCGCAGCACGTACTGCAAGATACCGCCGTTGCGGTAGTATTCGGCTTCGTCGGGTGTGTCGATGCGCACGCGCGCCTGAAACGACACCGATTTGCCGCTCTGCGGGTCGGTCGCCGTCACGGTGACCGTCGAACGGTGCTGCAAGTCGCCGGCGATACCCGTGATGTCGTACACTTCTTCGCCGGTGAGACCGTAGGTGGTGCGGTCGGCGCCGCCGGTGTATTCCAGCGGCAAAATTCCCATGCCGATTAAGTTGCTGCGGTGGATGCGCTCGAACGATTCGGCGATCACCGCGCGGATTCCGAGCAGATACGGACCCTTCGCCGCCCAATCGCGCGACGAGCCCGAACCGTATTCGCGCCCGGCCAACACGATGAGCGGCGTGCCTTCGCTGCGATACAACTCGGCCGCGTCGAAGATCGACATCTTTTCGCCGGAGGGCAAATGACGGGTGACGCCGCCTTCGGTGCCGGGCGCCAACAGATTGCGCAGACGTACGTTGGCAAACGTTCCGCGCACCATCACCTCGTGATTACCACGGCGTGCGCCGTAGGAGTTGAAGTCTTTCGGCTCGATGCCGTGCTCCATCAAATACTTGGCGGCCGGACTGGTACGCGCAATATTCCCCGCCGGCGATATGTGGTCGGTCGTTACGGAATCGCCCAACATCGCCAGCGCTCGCGCGCCCGAAATATCGGTCGTCGGTTGCGGACGCTCCGGCATGCCGTCGAAATACGGCGGCTTCTTCACGTATTCCGATTTCGGATCCCAGGCGTAGCGCTCGGTTTTCGGCACGATCAGCTTGGCCCAGTTGTCATCGCCGCGAAACGCGTCGGCGTATTGCGATTCGAACATTTCGGGGCGGATGCAGCCCGCGATCGTCTTGGCGACCTCGTCGTCGCTCGGCCACACGTCTTTTAAATACACCGGTACGCCGGCGCCGTCGAGGCCGAGCGGTTCGGAGGTGAGATCGACATCGATCCGCCCGGCCAGCGCGTATGCGACGACCAGCGGGGGCGACGCCAAATAGTTGGCGTGCACTTGCGGATGAATGCGGCCCTCGAAGTTGCGATTGCCCGACAGGACAGCTGCCACAATCAATTGTTGTTCGGCAACCGTTTCGGCGACGTCGGGCGGCAACGGACCGGAGTTACCGATGCACGTGGTGCAACCGTAGCCGACGACGTTAAACCCCAGCGCGTCGAGCGATTTCTGTAAATCGGACTTTGCTAAGTAATCGGTGACGACTTTCGATCCGGGTGCGAGCGAGGTCTTCACCCACGGTGCGGTTTTCAATCCGCGTGCGACGGCGTTGCGTGCCAACAGTCCGGCTGCGATCAGCACCGACGGGTTCGACGTATTCGTGCAACTGGTGATCGCCGCGATCACGACCGAGCCGTCGGAAACGTCCTTTGCAGTTTCGGCGATCGTCGCCGTACCGCCGCCGCCTTCGCTTTCGAAGCGTCCCACCGCCCCGCCGGCGGGTTCGCGCGCGGCCTGCCAGCCTTCCATTGCGGTTTGAAACGACTGCGGAACGGCGGCGAGCGCGACGCGATCTTGCGGACGGCGCGGACCGGCCAAACTCGGCTCGACCGACGAAAGATCGAGCTCGAGCACTTCGCTAAACTCCGGATCGGGCGTTTCGTCGGTGCGGAACAACCCTTGTGCCTTCGCGTATGCTTCGACCAGCGCGATGTGTTCGGGTTTGCGGCCCGTCAAACGTAAATACTCGAGCGTGCGATCGTCGATCGCAAACATTGCGACGGTCGAACCGAATTCCGGCGACATGTTGCCCAGCGTCGTACGATCGGCGACCGGCAATCCGGAAAGCCCGCGTCCGAAAAATTCCACAAACGCACCGACGACGCCGCGCTTGCGAAGCATTTCGGTGACGGTCAGCACTAAGTCGGTTGCGGTGACGCCTTCGCGCAGACGGCCGTCGAGCCGTACGCCGACGACGTCGGGAATTAACATGGTGATCGGCTGTCCCAGCATTGCGGCTTCGGCTTCGATTCCACCGACGCCCCACGCCAACACGCCCAATCCGTCGACCATGGTGGTGTGCGAGTCGGTTCCGACGGCCGTGTCGGGATATGCCATCGGCTCGTTCGAGGTATCGTCGAATCCAAAGACGACGCGCGCTAAGAATTCGATGTTGACTTGATGCACGATTCCGGTATCGGGCGGCACCGCGCGGAACCCGTCGAGCGCCGACTGCCCCCACTTTAAAAACGCGTAGCGTTCGTGATTGCGTTCGAACTCTAACTCGGCGTTTTTGGCTAGCGCTTCGTTCGATCCGAAATAGTCAACCTGCACCGAGTGATCGACCACGAGTTCCACCGGCTGGAGCGGATTGATGACCGCCGGACGGCCACCCATGTCGGCCATAGCATCGCGCATGGCCGCCAGATCGACCACGCACGGAACGCCGGTGAAGTCTTGCAGCAGCACGCGCGCGGGCCGGAACGCGATTTCTTTTTCGGCTTTCCGAACCGGTTGCCACGACGCCAAGGCCTCGACGTCCGCCTTCGTTACCGACCGGCCGTCCTCGAAGCGCAGCAAATTTTCGAGCAAGATCTTGATCGAGTACGGCAGTCGGTCGAGTCGTGCCAAGCCGGCGCGTTCCAGCGCATTCAGACGAAAGTAGCGATACGTGCGGTCGCCGACGGCGAGCGTATCGAGCGCGTTAAAGCTATCCAGATGACGGTTCATGGGTGAAGCGTATTTTGGGATTTCCGTCGGCGTAGCCTTCGACCGTCAGCGACGCTTCGCCGGAGAGCAGCCGCCAGAGAGGATCGACCAAGAGCGCCAGACGCCACGGGCGCAGTTCCAGCGAGCTCTCGAGCGATTCGCGATCGGGCGGGACTTCGCGCGCGATCCGCTCGAGAACGCTGCGCGGCACGAGTAAATTGGCCGGAACGTCTTGGCGCCGGGCGATCTCGCCGACGGCGACCGCCATCAGTGCGGCTAACGTGTCGCGCGCCGGGCCTAACGGCCGCTTGGGCCGCTCCGGCAGCTCGGATTCGTCGAGCGCCTCGGCGCGGGCAACGCCCTTGATGATCGCCTCGCCAAGTTGGCGGCGCACGCCGGCATCCAGGCGCCGCAACTGACTCAGTTCCTCGACGCGTTTCGGCCGCAGCGTCGCCAGCCCGCCGACCACGTCGTCGGGAATGATGTATTTGGGCGGAACGTCACGATCGCGAGCGATGCCGTCGCGTAACTTCACTATTTCGTTGAGAATCGCCAGCTCGCGTCGATTCATTCGGGTCGCGCCGGGTATGCGCAGATACGCGCGGCGTTCGTCGACGCGATAGCGGTTCAGGTCGCCCAGCTCCGCGCACTCGTCCATCGCCCATTCGTAGCGACCGGCCGTTTGCAACCGTTCGGCCAACTCGTCGCGCATCGGCAGCAGATGCACGACGTCGTCGACCAAATACTCGACCTGGCGCGGCGAAAAGGGACGCGACGACCAATCGCTGACGGTTTGTGACTTCGCCAACCGTATGCCGCGCAAGTCGCGAACCAGATCGGCCAACGATATCTGCATGCCGTATCCGAGAAACGCGGCCGCGATTTGCGTATCGAACACATCGGAGGGAACCTCCGCGAAGCGATCGGCGAAGATTTTGAGGTCCGACGACAGCGCGTGGCCGATCACCGCGGTTCGCGCGAACGCCTCTGCGAGTGGACGCAAATCCCCTAGTGCCAACGGATCGACGATCGCAACGCCGTCGTCGAAGGCGCACTGCACGACCATGAGGCGCGGGGCGTAGCTGCGTTCGGCGTGAAACTCCGTGTCGAGCCCGACGCGCCCGGCCGCTTCGATGCGGCTACACAGGGCGGCCAAACCGGCCGCATCTTCGACGATGACTTGTGCGGTCACGGCGTCGGTCTCACCCTTTCTTTATGAAAACGCATGTGCGGACAACGGTGCGTGTGACAATAGTGTTGCGTGAGCAAATAGACTCTGTGCGTCTCACCGTGCACCCAAATCGTGACGCCGTCTCCGAAGATCGATAGCAACACGCAGATCGGTACCGCGATCGCGCACATCGTCCAAACGTGCACCCATAGCGGCACGCGAAAAGCAACCGCGCTTGCGGTGGCAACCGTTCCACCGAAACCCGGAATAACGCGGACGGCGATCAAAAACGCCGGCGACCCGACCGGAAAGCGCTTCACCCATTCCGGTAAGCGGTCGAGATAGGCGTGCAAGTCCAGGAGATGCGAGGCCCGCTTATTGACCCAGTAGCCGAGCATGGCTGCCAGAACCAGTCCGACGACGTCGACGAACGAGCCGCCCAGCGGCCCGAAGATCGCGCCGTTCATGATCGCCAGCGCGTCGGTAACCGAAAACGGCGCCGACGCGACGACCGCAAAGATCGCGATCCCCAACGGATAGGCCAGCGGTCCCAGCACGCGAATCTCGTGCTCGACATTCGGCTGAAAGCGAATCACCATGAACGCGAGCGCGAACGACGCGATCAGTAAGCCGAAGCCCCCTAGGCGTCGCAGGAGGTTGCTCAAAGGCAAAAGCGGATGCTACTAAAGACGTTCGTCACGCTACTCTGCGGTGTTGGTCTCTATGTGTCGGTTTTCATGCTAGTGAAGACCGTCCGGGCCGCCCGGGGCCAGTTGAGCGAGCCAAGCGTGGTGCAAACCGCTCGCGCTCATGTCTTCGGCGGCGTGCCCAATGCGGCAATCGGCGGCATCTATTACACGGCGCTGGCGCTGGCGGTGTGGACCCTCCACGGCGCCTGGGCGGCGTTGGCGGCATGCCTGGCGACGATACTAGCGGCCGCAACCTCGATTTTTCTGGGTTATTCGCTCCTCTACGTCACGCGACGCGCCTGTCCGTACTGCTGGACGGGGCATGTAGTGAACTGGCTCTTGGCCGCCCTGTGCCTCTGGGGAGCAGCGCGTGGCCTATTGTTTTCGTCAACGTAATTCGGTAGAATCACCCTCTCCGAATCAGGCCCGGCGCAAGTTGAGCCGAACGGAGGTGGAGTAGCCGCGCGCAGCACCAGTTCTGCAAACGGCTCGGACGGCAGATCGAGGGTGGCGCGATTGCCCCACCCTCCTGCTCTTTTTAGAGGGATATGCTGCAACCGCGCTTAGCCGCCACCGCGATCGTCGCGCGCCCCGCCCCTGACGGAATGCAAGTGTATCTCACGCGGCGCAACGCCCGTAGTGCGTTCGCACCCGACGCATTCGTTTTTCCGGGCGGCGCCGTTGACCCGGCCGACTACGATTCGCACGTGCAGTCGCGCGTAAGCGGCATCGACGAGGAACGCGTGCGCGCAGCTTTCCGCGCCGAGCGATCGGCCGAACTTCCGAGCACCGAGCCCGACATCGACACCGCATCCGCGCGCGCGCTGTTCGTAACGGCCCTGCGCGAGCTCTTCGAAGAAACCGGCATACTGTTAACGCGCACCGCAGCGGGCGCCGAACGCGACGAATCGGTCGACGCGGACGACCCCGAACGAGCGACCGTACGCGACGACGCGCGCGCGTTCGCGAGCGCGCTCGAGCGGCGCGACGCCTTCGCCGATGCCACACGCCTGACGTTGTTTTCGCACTGGATCACGCCCAAGAGTGAAGGACGGCGCTTCAACACGCATTTCTTCGTCGCGGCGGTTGCCGGCGATCGCAGCGGATTCGCCGATGCGTCCGAAACGCACGACGGCGTGTGGCTGTCGCCGGCCGTCGCGTTGCAACGGTATCGCGACGGCGCGATGCATCTGGTGTATCCCACGATCAAACATCTCGAACGTTTAAGCGGAATCGAATCGGTCGGCGAGCTGCAGCGCTTCGCCCGCAGCAAAGCGGTGATAACGATCCTTCCGGGGGGCGAACCTGGCCGGTTCGAACTGCCGTCCGCGCTGGAGAATGCATGGTAACCACCGTTCGCGCCCCCAACCCATCGCCGATGACGCTCGACGGAACCAACTCGTACCTGGTTCAACTGCGGGCGTGGCGCGGCGTTGGCGATCGATCCCGGCCCGGACATCGAGGCGCACGTCGAGCGGATCGTCGCGACCGCGGCAGCGCAAAACCTGCGAATCGAAGCCATCGCCGTCACGCACGGCCACCCGGATCATGCGCCCGCAGCAGCACTATTGGCACGCCGCACCGGAGCGCCGGTGCTCACGCATCCGGCCAGCCGGGTGCCGCACGACGCGGACCTGCCGCTCGAAGGCGCGTTTCGCGTCGGCGATCGCGAGATCGCGGTCATCGATGCGCCCGGCCACACGTTCGAACACGTCGTGCTGTACGCGCCCGACGATGCCGCTCTCTTTACGGGCGACGTGATTTTGGGCGAGGGCACGGTATTGATCGCGCCGCCGCACGGTTCGATGCACGCCTACCGGCACACGTTGCAACGTCTACTCCACGAATTTCCGCAGGCGCGCACTATCTACGGCGGGCACGGACCGCCGGTTCGCGACGTCCGCGCCAAAATCGAAGAATATATCGCGCACCGCCAGATGCGCGAACGCGAGATCGTCGATGCGCTGGCGGACGGCGGAACGCAAACGATTCCGGAGCTAGTGCTGCGAATCTACGGCGACGACCGGCCCGAACTATGGCCTGCGATGGCGCGCCAGGTGCTGGCGCATCTCATCGAATTAGAAGAGGAAGGCCGGGTGGCCGCAGACGACGTCGCGCGCGCGATGACGCAACGCGAATCGACCATCCTCAATCCACACGTCGAACGCGCCTTCGATGACGCCCGCGCCGCGTTGGTCGCCGAGGCCGAACTCGGTTCGACCAAACGAATCGACACCGTGCATTCCTATCGACTGATGGATCTGTAAGGATCTAGTCGATCGAGAGAACGACTTTTCCAAACTGATCCGACGCCGCCATACGTTCGGCGGCGTTGACGATGTTGTCGAGTGGGTAGACGCTGTCGATCGCCGGTTGGAGATCGGAGCCTTCAAACAACGCTAGCATCTCCGCGAAGTCTTGCGGGCTGCCCATCGACGTACCGAGCAGCGATAGATGCTTCCAGAATAACGGAAACAGTTTGATCGTTGCCTCTCCGCGCGTACCGCCGTAGACGACGATCCGGCCGCCCGGCCGCAATGCGTCGAGGGCCTTTGCGAGGGTATCGCCGCCCGACGAATCGATGACGACCTCGAGCGTTTCCCGGCGCTTACATTCTTTGTGCCACTCGGGTTGCGTCTCGTAGTTGTACGTGACGTCGGCGCCGAGTTGGCGAGCGCGCTCGAGCTTGGCATCGCTGCGCGACGTAGCGATCACGCGCGCCCCCGCCCGTTTGGCGAATAAGAGCGCGAACGTAGCGACGCCGCCGCCAATTCCGGTTACGAGGACGGTCTGTCCGGCGCGAACGCTGCCGCGCACGATCGTCGAACGGTAGGCAGTTAGCGCCGCTAATGGAAGCGCTGCCGCTTGCTGCATCGATAGGCGCGCGGGTTTCGGGTAGATCGCCGACGCCGGCACGCAGACGTATTGCGCGAACGTTCCGTCGAGCGGCATTCCGAGAATATTGCTCGTTTCGGGATCCCACGCGTCTCCGCTCGGACCCCATCCCAGCATCGGATCGATCACGACCTCGGTGCCGGCCGGCGGAGCCTTTGCGCCGGCCCCCAGGGCCGCAACTTCACCGGCTCCGTCGGAGCCGAGCGTCCGCGGCAACGTGATGCCTGGATAAAGCCCCTGCGTAATAAAGACGTCCCGCCGGTTCAACGCCGCAGCGCGTAGGCGAACCAAGACCTCACCGGATCCGGGCTGCGGAACGGGCATATCCTCAACGCATAGCGACCAAGGTCCGCCGATCTCGTGCAGACGCGCCGCACGCATCATTTTATTCGCACCGCTTGCTTCCATCGAGGCCGCGGTTCGCGCCGGTACCGATGCCAGGCCTCCTCCGCGCCCACGCCGTAGAGCGGTCGATATGAGCAATCGAGTGGAAGGCCTGAAAACGTTCTTGCGCGGCATCGCCCGCGTACAACGGACGTTTCAGATCGAAGTCGGGCCGGTGCGCGCTTCGGGCGTTCCGGCGATCATGATCGGCATCGCCGGCATCATTTTAGCGCGCGGCGTCACGTCGGCGCTCATGCAGAACGCTCCGCGCCTGCCCGAAACCTTGGGCGAGGCCCGCGGGTTGGCAGAGGCGATGACCACTTCGGGCCGCTTACGCTCATGATCGACGACGAATCGTTAACCGGTCTGATCCGCGCGCGACTGCCGGATGCAGACGTTCGTATTTTCGATCGCACCGGCACGATGGACCATTTCAACGTAACGGTACGCTCGCGAGGCTTCGCCGGACATCCCTTGCTGGAGCAGCACAAAATCGTATATGCAGCGCTGTCGGATGCGCTCAAAGACGGCCGCGTTCACGCGGTCGAACTGACTACCATCATATCGGAGACGTAAATGTCACAGGATCTGCAAGAAGAAATCGGGCGCGAAGTCGCCGCCAACAAAGTGTTGGTATACGGCAAAGGCACCAAGACCGCACCGCGTTGCGGTTTTACGCTCGAAACGATTCAGTTTTTTGATAGTTTCGGCGTGCCGTTCGAAGTGATCGACGTGCTCGAGAACATGCCCAAGCGACAAGTGCTCGCCGACATGACCGATTGGCCGACGCTGCCGAAAGTGTTTATCGACGGCAAGTTTTATGGCGATACCGATATTCTCGGACCGATGGCGCAGAGCGGCGAACTGAAAACGGTGCTCGAAAACGCTTTCGGCCAGCCGCTTGGCGAGCAAAAACAAACGATCAACCTGCACTGAGGCAACGAATCATGCCGTTCTGGAACACCGTCATCGACGCCGCATCGGTCGCGCAAGCCGTCGGTTCGGCCGATCTCACGATCGTCGACTGCCGTCACTCGCTGGCCGATTTTTCGCTAGGTAAACGCCTCTACGACGAAGGCCATCTTCCCGGCGCTTTTTTTGCCGACGTCGAATACGATCTGGCGGGAAAGAAAACGGGCGCGAACGGCCGTCATCCGCTGCCCGATCCCGACGAGTTCGCCGCGTTTCTACGCGGTCTCGGCGTAAACGACGACACGCAGATCGTCGCCTACGATGCCGGTGCCGACATGTTCGCGGCGCGTTTCTGGTTTTTGTGCCGCTGGATCGGACACGAAGCGGTGGCCGTGCTCGATGGCGGATACCCCGGATGGGCGAACGGCGGCTATCCGGTCTCGACGCAGGCACACACGCCGGTTCGCGAAGGCAACGTGGTAGCGCAGGTGCGCGAGGAAATGGTCGTCGATGCCGGCTTTGTAGCGGCGCGTTTGGATAGCGGCGACATGCAACTGCTCGACGCACGCGGCGCCGATCGCTTCGCCGGACAAAACGAAACGGTCGATCCGATACCCGGGCATATTCCGGGCGCACGTAACCGCTGGTTCAAGCACAACTACAACGACGACGGCTCGTGGAAATCGCCCGACACGTTACGCGCCGAGTTCGTCGAGTTGGATCTCGATCCGGCGTCGGTCGTGCACCAATGCGGCTCGGGAGTATCGGCCGCCGTCAACGAGTTGGCGATGACGCACGCCGGCTACCCGCACACGCGCGTCTATACCGGTTCCTGGAGCGAATGGATCGCCGATCCGTCGCGCCCGATCGCAACCGGAAAAGAGTAGAAGACCTTAGCGTAGCTCTTTTTCGCGAACGCGCGGTGGCGGCACCGCGTCGGGCTTTGCAAATGCTCCGGCCGGCGATGCGTTTAGCCGCGCCAGCTCTTCTTGCGACGGCATTTGCGGAATGTCGCGGCACGCGTTGACCATACAGAAAAATCCGAACGGCCGGTCGCCGCGAGTGACGAACTGGTGAATCTCCATCGGCCCGACGTACACGACGTCGCCCGGAGCAATTTCGCTCACCGCATCGCCGACGATCGCGTAGCCTTCGCCTTCGTGTACGACCACGTAGTGCTCGTGCTCGTGCTTCTCTAGACGCGACGCTTTGCCCGGACCGACTTTGAAGTAGCGCAATTCGCTGCCGGGACCGTCGTCGCTCGCGTTTTCCTTGCGACTCCCGATCAGCGTGTGACGCGAAACACCGGTGTCGACCGAGTCGCCGGGCCGGTAACCCTCGGCTTCGACCCCGTGCCACCCGTCGCTCGAAGCACGGATAATTCGCCGCTGCTCGTTCATGTTTCGAAGCCTACCACACCAGGAGCCGGGCTGCCACGACGATAAGCGCGCGGCGATGCGTCATTGGTTACTCAAGACCGAACCCGAGGCGTACTCGATCGAACGGCTGCGCCGCGAGGGCACGACGCCGTGGACCGGCGTGCGGAACTATCAAGCCCGGAATACCATGCAAGAAATGCGGCTCGGCGACCTCGGGCTGTTCTATCATTCAAGCATCGCAGAACCGGCGGCCGTGGGGATCTGCCGGGTCGTAAAAGAGGCGTATCCCGACTTCTCGCAGTTCGATCGCGACGGCGAGTACTTCGACGGTCGCGCCAAGCCGGACAAACCGATTTGGATGATGGTCGACGTCGGGTTCGTCGAGCAGTTTGCTCGCCCGGTCACGCTGGCCGAAATGCGCGCCGAACCGCGTCTCACCGGCATGGCATTGCTCAAACGCGGTCAGCGATTGTCGGTACAGCCGGTGATGCCCCACGAATGGGACATCGTCCTCGAACTCGCGCGTCGTAACGCGAAGGCTTAACCCAGCGCTTGCGCTTGATGGAGGAATACGCGTTGCGCGTCGATCGGAATCTGCCCGGGTTTGGGCGAGCGCCGGCGATACGAACCACTCTCGACGAGTTCGCGGCTCTTGACGTTATCGGCCAACAAGACCGATAGAATTTGGCCGTCGATCGTTTCGGCGATCACGGGGTCGAGTACCGGCGTCGCGATTTCGACGCGGCCGTCGAGATTGCGGCCCATCCAATCGGCGCTGGCGATATAGACGCGACGGTCGCCGCCATTGGTAAACGAGTAGATGCGCGAATGTTCCAAAAAGCGTCCGACGATACTGCACACGGTGATATTTTCGCTCACGCCCGGAACGCCCGGACGCAGTTCGCACATGCCACGAACCAGCATATCGATCTTTACGCCGGCTTGCGACGCGCGATACAGCGCGCGAATAACTTCCACATCGCTGATGTGATTGAGCTTCACGCGGATGCCGCACGGACGGCCGGCGCGCGCGTGTTCGGTCTCGCGCTCGATGGCAGAGAGAATTTCGCCGCGCAGCGTGACCGGTGCGACCCAGAGATCTTCGTAATCGGTGATTCTCGAGAAGCCGGTCAGCGCATTAAAGAGCTGCGCGATATCGCCTCCCAGCTCGGGGCGGCACGTGAACAGGCTCAAATCGGTGTACAGACGTGCCGATTTTTCGTTATAATTGCCGGTTCCAAAGTGCATGTAGCGGCGTAAACCGTCTTCATCTTCGCGAACCACGAGCAACGATTTAGCATGCACCTTTTGATTGGCAAAGCCGTAGACGACGTGCGCGCCCGCGCGTTCCAGGCGCCGCGCCCACTCGATATTATTCTCTTCGTCGAAACGCGCTTTGAGTTCGATCACGACGGCGACCTGTTTTTCGTTTTCGGCGGCATCGAGCAACGCTTGCGTGATCGGCGAATTTTTTCCGGAGGTCCGGTACAGCGTCGCCTTGATCGCGAGTACCTTTTCGTCTTCTGCCGCCTGCGTAACGAATTGCACGACCGGGTCGAACGATTCGTACGGATGGTGCAGCAGAATGTCGCCTTCGCGAATCGCCGCGAACATATCCGTGACTCCGATCAAACGCTTCGGAATCGCCGGCATGAACGGCTGCTCGCGCAACCGGTCGTAGCCGGGAAGGTTGACGATCGACCAAAGATCGCTGAGCGCCATCATGCCGTTGACTTCGTACGTGTCGACCGCCGTGAGGTGTAATTCCTTGCACAGGAAGTCTCGCAGATACTCGGGCATGCCGCGCTCGAGCTGCAGGCGCACCGGCTCGCCGAAGCGCCGGCGCTGTAATTCCGACTCGATCTCGCGCAGCAAATCGTCGGCTTCGTCTTCCTGTAAATCTAAGTCGGCGTCGCGCGTCACACGAAACAGATACGCATCTCGAACGTGCATGCCGGGAAATAGCACGTCGAGATGGTGCGCGATCAAGTCCTCGAGCAACACGAAGTGCCGCTCGCCGGCCGGCGCATTCTCGATCGGGATGAACCGCGGCAGCGTCGGCGGTATCTTGACCCGCGCGAAATGCAGTTCGACGCCGTCTTTGCCGGCTTCTTCGAGTTCGACCGCCAACGACAACGACAGATTCGAGATGTACGGGAAGGGATGTCCGCTATCGACGGCCAGCGGCGTCAGCACGGGAAAGACCGAGTTGTCGAAGGTATGCTCCAGCACGCTTTGCGTCTCGTCGTCGAGATCGGAGACGCGCATCAGGCGAATGCCTTCACGTTCGAGCGCCGGCAACAGCTCGTCGTTGAGTAATAGCATCTGCATCGCAAGCGACGCGCGCAAGCGCTGTGAGATCGCCGACAGATGCTCGGCGGGCGTCCGGCCGTCGTCGGACCGGCGCACGACGTGCGCTTCGATTTGCTGCTTGATGGCCGCCACGCGAATCATGAAAAACTCGTCGAGGTTCGTTTCGTAGATCGCGACGAATTTCAGCCGTTCGAGCAGTGGGTTCGATGCGTCCAGCCCCTCTTCGAGCACGCGATCGTTGAATTCGACCCACGAGAGCTCGCGGCTGATCAGCAGCGACGGATCGTCGAGCGGCAGCGGGGGCGGAGTCGCGGCGAGCGTACTCGGAACGGCGACGGTGGATTCTATCATAACTCCCAGGACGGGTTTCGCCCCGGCTCGGCAAAACTCTGGTGTAATGTGGAGCGACCTGGCCGCGCATGCGGTAACGCATGTGTACCTCGCGGGCTCCGCGTTGCTCCTAGCACTCGTGGCCGGCATCCCAATCGGCATCGCTTCCGCGCTTCTGCGGCCGCTCCGCAGCCCCGCGTTGGCCTTAGCAGGCATCGGACGCACCCTCCCAAGCTTGGCGGTGCTGATGCTCTTGCTTCCGCTGCTGGGCGTCGGGTCGGCCCCCGCCATTGTGGCTCTCGCGCTCCTGGCCGCGCCCCCGATCCTGATCGCCGTCGACGCCGGAATCCGCGCCGTCCCGCCCGCCGCGCTCGATGCGGCCCTGGGCATGGGCATGCGGCCGGCGCAGACGTTCGGACGCATCGTCGTGCCGCTGGCACTGCCGGTCGCGTTCTCCGGCGTGCGAACCGCCGCTACCGAGACGATCGCCAGCGCGACCTTGGCCACGTTCGTTGGGGCCGGCGGCCTCGGCGACCTGATCGTTCGCGGGATGCAGACCGGCGATACAACCGCGTTGATTTCCGGTGCGGCAACGGTCGCGCTTCTCGCGTTGGTGGTCGAGCTTGCGCTGGGTCGTGCGGCAGTGCGGATCGAGGCCCGAGCATGACCGTCTCGCGGCGCGACGCGCTGGCGTATCTCGCGGGTGCGGCCGCGCTTTCGGCCTGCGGAACGCGCAAAACCATTCGTGTCGGCTCGAAGAACTTTACCGAGTCGTTCGTGATCGCCGAGATCTACTCGCAAGCGCTCGAGCGATCTGGTTTGCCGGTTAACCGGCGTTTCAATCTTGGCTCGACCCAGATCGCATTAGCCGCAATGCGCCGCGGCGACATCGATCTCTATCCCGAATACACGGGAACGGCCGCGATCGACGTGCTGCACTTGCCGCCGATGCACGACCCAATTCAGTTGTACCGCACGGTGGCGCGCGAGTTCGCGGAACGCTACGACTTGTTTTGGTTGACGCCGTCGCCGATGAACGACTCACAAGGTTTGGCGGTCACCAGCGATTTCGCCAAACGCGAACGCATCGAAACGTTATCGCAGTTGGCGCCGGTCGCTTCGCGCTTTCGCTTAGCGACGATTCAAGAGTTCGTGGTGCGGCCCGACGGGATACCCGGACTGCAAAAGTTGTACGGCGGTTTTCAGTTCCGCGAAGTGCGCACGTACGATATCGCATTGAAGTATCGCGCGCTGCTCGAAGGTAAGGCCGACGTCGCGAGCGCCTTTACGACCGACGGTGCGATCGCCGTCGATCGTCTGACGGTGTTGCGCGACGACCGCAAGCTGTGGCCGCCGTATAACGTTGCGCCCGTCGTTCGGAAGCAAACGCTGCAAACGCAACCGCACCTCGCTCGCATTCTGGACCGCGTTTCGCCCGCGATCACCGACACGGTCGCGCGGCAGATGAACGCAGCAGTCGAATCCGGCCAGGACCCGAGCGACGTCGCCGCCGCTTTTCTCAAGAGCGTTTCTGCATGAGCGCGGCCGATATTCTGTTCGAAGACGTGCGCGTGCGCTATGCGGGCAGCGAAACGTTGGCAGTCGACGGGGTAACCCTACCGGTCGAAGCCGGCGAACTCGTGGTGTTACTCGGCCCGTCCGGTTGCGGCAAATCGACGTTGCTGCGAACCGTCAATCGTCTCGTGACGCCGCAAAGCGGGCGGGTGCTGGTGGGTGACGAGGACGTCGCGTCGCTGGATGCGGTCGAATTGCGCCGAAGCATCGGCTACGCAATTCAGGCCGTCGGTCTGTTCGCACATATGACGGTCGCGGAGAACGTCGCGATCGTGCCGACGCTACTGGGCTGGTCCCGTGCCGACATCGACGCACGAGTCGACGAGCTGTTGCTTTTGATCGATCTGGCACCGCAAACGTTTCGCAATCGCCGGCCGCGCGAGTTATCGGGCGGCCAGGCGCAGCGCGTGGGCGTGGCGCGCGCCATCGCCGGCAAACCGGGCGTGTTGCTGATGGACGAACCGTTCGGCGCGGTCGACGCGATCGTGCGTCAATCGCTGCAGCGTGAGTTGGTTCGTATCGTGCGCACGCTCAAGACGACGACGCTGTTCGTGACGCACGACGTTTCCGAAGCGCTGCTATTGGCCGATCGCGTCGTTGTGATGCGCGACGGCCGCGTCGAACAATCGGCTCCGCCGGACGAGCTGCTGGACGCGCCGGCGACGCAATACGTGCGCGATCTGGTGCGCGCCGGCGACGACGTCTACCGCCGGTACTATCTGCATTTGCGCGACGAACTGCGATGACGTACGCAGTCACACATTTCGAAAAAATCGCCTGGCTGACGCTCGCGCACGCCGAGCTGGTGTTCGTTTCGCTCGCCGCAGCCTCGCTGATCGCGGTACCGCTCGGCGTGTGGGCTGCGCGCCGTCCGCACGCGGGCGTCTGGATTCTCGGGACGCTCGGAGCGCTGTACACCATTCCCAGCCTGGCGTTGTTGGCGCTGCTGGTGCAAGCGGTCGGTTTAGGCTTTTCGCCGATTTTCGCGGCGCTGGTCGTGTACGCCCAGTTCATGCTGGCGCGCAGCGTTGCGGTCGGCATTCGCGGCGTCGAACCCGGCGCAACGCGACGCCGCAAACGGCCTCGGGATGTCGCCCATGCAACGGCTCGTACGCGTCGAGTTTCCGCTGGCGTTACCGATCGTACTTTCGGGCGTGCGCGTCGCGGCCATCGCCGCGATCGCCATCGCGACGTTGGGCGGTTACGTCGGCGGCGGCGGATTAGGCGTCTTAATTTTTAACGGGCTGACGTTACATCAGCCCGCTATGATCGTTAGCGGCAGCATTGCCGCGTCGGTGCTCGCGATTCTTACGGACGGCACGCTTCGATTTGCAGAGCGCGCCGTCCGGACGTAACTAGATGACCTGGATCTTCGCCATCATGCCGCTATCCTCGTGATCGAGAATGTGGCAGTGGAAGACGAACATGCCCTTGATGTTTTTATCCCGGAAATCCAGCAACGCGTCGATATAGCCCGGGGTGCCATTGAGACCCCGCTTGCTGCGGTGCGGGATGATGACGGTATCCGCCCAATACGGATGCTGCACCTTGACGCCGTTAATCGACGTGACCAAGAAGTGGATCTGGTGGATGTGAAAGGCGTGAATTTCCTTGGTAACGTTGATGATATGCCAGTGCTCGATCGTTCCAATCTTGGCCGTGAACATGGGCGGATCGTTGGGCTTAAAGTACTTCCCGTTGATGAAGAAATGAACCGGACCTTCACTGAACACGACTCGCCGCGTGACCGACGGAGCCGGAAGCGCCGACGAATATGCATTGTCGGGAAGCGTGCCCTGGGCGACGGTTAGCGCCATCGGGTGCTGCATCGCACCCCGATGCTTCGGCGGGGTGAGGTTGCCCAACACGAGCCCCGGATCCGGATCGCCGTTGGGTCCGGTGTCGTAGCAATCGCTGCGGAACTTTGCGGTTCCGCTAGCCGGACCGGTGACGACGAATTCGGCGCGTGCGGCCGCCGGAACGATGATGTACTTCTCGGTGATCGTCGGAGGCGTTCCCGGATAGCTGTCGAGGGCGTAACCGTCGACCGCAACGAGTTGCAGCGATTCCCCGTCGATCTCGAGCTTCAACGTCTTGTGGCCGGACGCGTTAACCACGCGGAAGAACTGCTGCTCTCCCGGCGCGATCGTGATGTCGGGATGCAACGCGCCGTTAAGGGTCGTCGTCAAACCCGTATCGGGACCGCAGGGCGTTTTATTGCTGTGGTTGGGACGCGCGTCGGCCTGCATCGACGGATCGCTATCGTCCGAATCCATGCCCCGCATGCCTTCCATTTCGCTCGAGCTGCCTGGGTTCGGCTGTATCGTGTTACCGATGCCGGTCGAGCGCACGATGATCAGGCGTTCTTTCATTTTGGCGAGCGCCGGAATGTGGCGCTCTAAGCCGTTAACGATGATCGCGCCGGACATTCCGCCTTCGCCGACCTGATAGTTGACGACACCGTGAACGTGCGGGTGATACCAATAGAGTCCCGGCTCTTGCCACTTCGGGACGTGCACGATATAGTGCAGCTTCTGTCCGGGTCCGGCCATCGTGTCGAGCACGTCGTCGCCCGGAGCGTTCGGCGAAACGACGAGTCCGTGAAAGTGCAAGTTGATGTCGTCGGACATGCTGCCTTTGACCGGCTGCATCTCGTTATCGACGTTAACCACGATTGTATCGCCGGGATTGACTCGGATCGTCGGGACGACGTTGTGCTGTCCCTGATAGTCGAATCCGGGAAATCCGGTCGCCGGATTGATGGTGGTCACGAGGTCGAGTTTCGCGACTCCGTTGACCGAACTCACCGTCGGCGGCTGCGGCAACTCATTGACGTCCACATCCGGGTTCGTGCGACCGTTGGTAGCGCCGAGCGCGTTTCCGGTGGCCGGTGGGACGAGGGCGCTGGGTCCGCTCGATCCGCCGTTGCACCCGGCTAACATTGCGAACGCGACCGCAAAAGAAAGTACGCTTCGTTTCATCCGGGATCCCTCAGTGCGAGATTGATAAGAGAGGGTGCGGCGCTTGCCGCACCCTCTCACGGTGACCTAGAGCCTGGAGTTTACTTGGACTTCTGGTAGCTGTGGACGCAGCTGCTGCTCGCATTGCTCCACATCGGTTGAGAGGCGAACTGATTCTGTCCGAACGTGTCGTTCTCGATATCCTGCCACGCGCAGATGTCGCCGATTTCTCCCCACTGGTTGCTGTAATAGCCGCTCGGCGGATTCGGATCGGTCACCGACTCGCCGTACTCGTGGCCTTCGACGATCGTCGTGCCGACGTTTTCGCTGGTCTCTCCGGCCGGCGGCGTGATGATGCCCGCGCCGCAGCTCTGTCCCGCGTCCGGAATGTACGGAAGATTGGTGTACGAAACGAGATTACCGTTGCTGCTCGTCGCGCTGTGATACGCGCAATATGACGAGCCGAAGCCAGAGCTATTGTGACCGTGGGCCGTAACGACGACGTACGAAGCGTTTGCATCGTAACCGAAGTGCTTCACGCCGTTAAGCGATTCGGCCGCAACTTGTCCGTCGGTCGGGCTGCTCGGGATGGCATTCTTGTTATCCATCCAGAATTTGCCGTTCTGGTTCTTCGGGTTTTTAATGAACTTTGTGGTGCCTTGGTACTGCGTGTAGATGTTGTTGTACGGGCTGCCGCCGATCGACGCTGCGTACGATTCGAGCAGCTTGGCAACGCCATTCGGATCTCCGGCTTGCTTGAAGCCCCAGAAAATCAGGAACATCTTGGGCTTGTACAGTAAGGCTCCGCCACCGTATACGGCGTTGGAGTATTGCGGACGCGCGTTATTTACATTATTAACGGTCGGCATGTAAATCTTTTGGTGGGTTTGGACTGCGTCGCTCTGACCGGCGATCGCCGGTCCGGACGTTGGGGCTACACCGGAACTGCCGGCACAACCGGCCGCCGCCAGCGTTGCCGCGCATGCGAAGATGCCGGCAAGCCGCGAAACATTATGCATTCGCGAGACTCCTCATTGGGGTTTGAAAGAGGTGAAGGTACTCTCAGTTTTCTCTAAGGGGCCATACCCCCTGTTAACGTCGTACCTATCGGAAACGTCTCGGCCCTAACGGGCATGGCGCTCGGTTGTGTCTTTGGGCTGTAACAATTGGTCGATCGTGCATTGCTCCGGCGCCTTATCCGGGCGCCAGCGAAGGAGCTTTGAGGCATGCCTAAATCTTCTGGCCGTCACGTGATCGAACGTGATCTCGACGACGATCGCAGGATCCACCGGTACCCAGGCGGCCGATTGTGGGTCCTTGCGCCAACGGCTCGGCCCGCCCGGCGCAGCGCCGCTGAACCCGGAGCCGCCGGCCAACGGTTCGAGCAACACTGCCGCCCGCTGCCGCTGCTCGGCGCTCATACTTCCAACAAATCCCACGTGATCGAGTTGGTCGCCGTCGTACAGCCCGAGCAGTAGCGACGCAATCTTGCCATCGGGCGATCGACGAAAGCCACCGACGACGCAGTCTGCGGTATAGATACGTTTGATCTTTACCACCGCGTCGCGCGATCCGAACGCGTACGGCGCGTTCGACGCGTTTTGCGATGACTCCGTCGAGCCGTGCGGTATCGCCCGCGAGCCATCGGCGCGCGACGTCGACGTCCGTGGTTGCCGGCGACGGTGCGAACGTGCCGCCGTCTGCGAACGAACGCGCGAAGCGCTCGAGTTCGATGCGGCGGCGTTGTAGCGGCCACTCGTAACAACGTTCGCCGCTCGCATTCACGAGCAAATCGAACGCGGCGTAGCGAGCCGGGGTCTCGACCGCTAATCGCGCGACGCGACTGGCCGCCGGATGGATTCGTTGCAGCAGCGCGTCGAAATCGAATCCGGCGTCGCGTTCGATGTAGATCTCACCATCGAGTACGAAGCGGCCGGCATCGACGGCCAACGCAGCTGCAACGAGCTCGGGGAAATAGCGCGCGAGCGACTGCCCCGACTTCGATTCCAACTCTACATTACCACCACTGCGGAAAACAAGGCAGCGAAACCCATCCCATTTCGGTTCGTACTGCCATTCGTCTCCGATCGGAATCTTCGCAGCTTGGCGCGATTCCATCGGCTCGACGGGCGGCCGCAAGGGCAGATCGTCAAACGTTGACATCGCGTTTCCTCGCTATGGAATTCGCTCTACGCTTTGATCAGCAATCGGACGCCGAATCGCTTTTGCCGATCGTGCCACGTCTTGCCGGCCGTAAAGCCCGCGGCGGCGCCCAAACGCGCGACGTCGTCGTCCGAGAATTTGCAACGAAGACTCGGTGTGAAGGAGTTCGCCCGCCGCAAAATTGATTTCGATGCCGGCTTTGCGCAAGACCACCGTTGCCGGGGCCTGCGCTTCGAGAAACGAATCGACGCTGCCGCGACTGTGGTCGTAGCGTACGATGTGTTTGAAGTTACGTAGATCGAAGTCTGCATCGAGCTCGCGATTGATGCGCGCCAACACATTTTTGCTGAATGCGGCGGTGATGCCGGGCGGATCGTCGTAAGCGCGCTCGAGCATATCGACATCTTTTTTGAGATCGACGCCGAGCAGCAGCGCATCCCCCTTACGCAGCGCACCAGCCAGTAACTCGAGCACGCGCATCGCGTCCGGCGGTTCGTAGTTGCCGATATTTGCTCCCATGAACATGGCGAGCGTGCGCCGTTCGAGTTGCAGTTTTGGCGATGCTAACACATCGAAGTAGTCGCCGGCGTACGCGCGGATCGACAGCTTTGGAAACGACTCGACGAGGGCTAACGACGACGTACGTAGCGCTTCGGTCGATATGTCGATGGGACTATACCGCAAACGGTCTTGTACGCGCAGCGCTTCGGCGATCAGTACTCGCGTTTTTGCGGCGCTGCCGCTGCCGGCTTCCAAAAAGTCGATGGGCTCGCCCAGCATCCGGACGATTTCCCATCCCCAGTCGCGGAGAATCTCGGTCTCCGCCGCCGTCAGATAATATTCGGGCATACGCGTGATCGCGTCGAACAACGCCGATCCGACATCGTCGTACAGATACTTGGATGACAGACGCTTGGGTGAGGACGTCAGTCCCTCCGTTACGTCGCGGGCGAACGATCGGGTAGCGTGTGAACGCGGCACCTCGATCAGTTCGAAACGGTCCGAGACCGCGGGGTCGGCGCTTGGCATAGGCCCTCCGTGCGGCGGATTATACCACGGCGACCGCGCGGACAACCTGCAGGCCCCCGCTCGACTGCTAAATTTTGCGCAGGCGCGATTGCCGGTACCCGTAAAACGCGTAGATCACGATGCCGATCGACAACCATGCGGCGTAGCGAATCCACGTGGCCGCTTGCAGACCCGTAATCAGATAGAGGCATGCGACGCCCCCTGCGGTCGCGATGACCGGCAACAACGGTGCACGAAACGGGCGTATGGCCGATGCGTCGGTCATTCTTAATAGTAGTACGCCGCCGCAGACGATGGCGAACGCTGCCAGCGTTCCGATGTTGACGAGCGTGAGCAAATCGGTGAGCGGCAGCACGGCGGCGAGAATCGCGACCACGCAACCGGTGATCAGCGTCATGCGGGCCGGCGTGCGAAACCTCGGATGGATCCGCGCGACACCGGGCGGCAACATTCGGTCGCGCGCCATGACGTAAAAGATGCGCACTTGTCCGAGCAACGACGTGAGCATGACCGTCGTATTGCCGGCTACACCACCCAACGCCACGATCCAGTAGATCGCCGAATTGTGATCGACCGCAGACAACGCGTCGAGCATCGCCGCGCCTTCGGATAAACGACCGTACGGCACGACTCCGACGGTACAAATCGCTAGCGCCACGTACAACGCTCCACCGATGACGAGCGCCAGCAAAATAGCGATCGGCACGTCGCGCTGCGGGCGCTTTGCTTCTTCGGATGCGACCGTGACCGTATCGAATCCGATGTATGCGAAAAACACGAGCGCCGTGCTCGACAGCACGCCGCTATATCCCATCGGCGCGAACGGAACCAGATGCGATGGCCGCACCGCGTGCGCGGTGACCGCGACGAATACCAGCATAGCAACTATTTGCGCCGCGACCAGCGCGCCGTTGACGGTCGCCGATTCACGAATTCCAATAGCGACGAGCAGCGTGATCATCAGCGTAACCAGCGAGGCGACGACGTCGATTTGCCAATGGGCCACGCCCACGTGCGCGGTCTGCGCCCAGAACGGCAACGAGATGCCGCTTCCGGCCAGACCGTGTTGCAAATAATCCGACAGCGACGACGCCGTCGGCGCGAGCGACAATCCGTATTCGAGGATGAGATCCCAACCGATCACCCATGCGACCAACTCGCCCAGGGTCGCGTACGCGTAGGTATAGGCGCTGCCCGCGACCGGAACCATCGATGCGAACTCGGCGTAACACAGTGCGACGCACGCGCACACCAAGCCACTCGCGACGTACGCCGCGATCACCGCCGGACCGGCCGCATGCGCGCCGGCGCCCAGCGTTGGAAAAATACCGCCCAGCATCGTCCCGAGGCCGATCGCGGCCAGCGCCGGCCATCCGAGTGCACGCCGCAATGCCGGGCCGTCGCTGCGGCCCGAAATCGACTGCAGCGGCTGGCGGGCGAATAGCCGCCCGAAGCCGCCGCTCATGTTATTTCTTCGGGCAGAGTTCGGTGACGGCGGCCGTCGCGCTCGGATCGGCGGGCGTATCGGCGCGATGCACGTACACGGCGAAGTACGTCGCGCCGCCGGTGGTCGTCATGACGGTCGTCGCATCGATGTCGCTGGACGTACCATTCGACTCGCTCTTCGCTCGCAGCGTAAACTGTTGCGCCGGTTGATTGTCGCAGATGGTGACATCTTTGCGCGATTCGATCTGCGCGTCCTTAAGGTTGGCCGACTGAAACACGTCGGAGGTATTGATCGGCTTCGGTGAGCGGTACAGCATCAGCACTTCTCCGTCGCGCGGGCTTTTCCAAAACTGCGCGAAGCCCGCGATCCCGGGAGAGGAGCTCCAACTCTTTGGGGCTTCAAACGTAATGTTTTCCGCGGGGCTCGAGGTCAAGCCGCAACCGCCGGTTAGTAGCGCCGCCGATGCGGCGGCGATCGAAACGATTCGTTTCATGTAACTCTCCTTGGTAGCTGCGCGCGTCGTTCAACCAAGCGAGGGCTAGTGCCTCGAACGGTGCGGTGGCCGCTCGTACGACCGAATGCGCGCCCACCGGTCGAAAATCGTGGCGATATAGTCGATCGTTTCCGGATACGGCGGAACGCCGCGATACTTCGCCACGGCGCCCGGACCCGCGTTGTAGGCTGCCAAAGCCGCCGAATAGTTATCGACGTATTGGCCGGCGTAGGCCGCGACATATCCGTGCAGCAGTGCCGCCGCGCCGTCGATGGCTTGCTCGGGGTCGCGCGGGTCGACCCCCATTCCCGCAGCCGTCGACGGCATGAACTGCGCGATGCCGATGGCCCCTGCCGACGACACTGCATCGGCATCGTAGGCCGATTCTTGCAGTAGCGTCGCGGCCAAAAATTCGGGTGGCAGTCCAAGTTCCCGGGCAGCGTCAGTTGTGTGCACCGCGAGGTGCAGCGCTTCGACCGGCTCTATGCGCGAATTGGTGTGCAACACGGCGCGCGCGATCGCCAACTCGGCAAAGGTCGTAGGGCCGCCATCGCGCAGCGGAGCCGCGCCCTGCAACGGTTCCAACGATATCGTATGCGGACGCATTCGCACGTAATTTGAAAGACGACTGAGCCGGGCTGGCGGCGAAGACGAACCTTGCCACGGTCCGCAACTTGCCGCAGCTAAAACGAGTATCAAAGGAGCAAATGCTTTCATCGATATCGAGCACGATTGTAGCGGCCGCCCTCGTGCTGATCGCCGGCGATTTTGCATCCACATTTTTCTACCACGTTCCACAGCATCTGTGGTTCACGCTGCATCTGCGAACCCATCACGACAAGCGCCGTTCGTACTGGGACCACGCGGTGCTGTCGATCGATCCCTACGTAATGCTCGACGGCATCCTGGGAGCGGTCCCGTACCTCTTGATCGCGGCAGTGGTCTGCCGGTTGTCGTGGCCCGGAGCGCTGCTCGGTCTGGGCATCGGCCAACTGCACGTCTGGTGGCGGCACACCACCCAGATCGGCTGGGAAACCCCCTCGGCAGTCCAGCGCTTGCTTCGCCCCTTAGGGGTCGTGCTGCCCGAGGACCACGACGGCCACCACCGAAATCCTGAGATCGAGTTTGGCGATATCTTTCGCTTCTACGACGCTCCGGCTCGAGCACTCATCGCCTTTTTGGCGCCGACTAGCCGGCGAACGCGAAACGCCAGCATACGGCGGTCTTCCAGGAAGGCGCCGGTGCGAGCCTAACGGGAGAGCGAATGACCAATCGGGCGATGTTCCTGATCTCCGACACCGGCGGAGGCCACCGAAGTGCGGCCAACGCGATCACCGCGGCGCTGGACGAGATCACCGAACCCGCCTTCGAGCACCGGATCGACGACGTCGCCGCGCACTGCTCGTTCCCGCTCACCCAACTCGGTTTGGGCTACAGCATGGCCTTACGGTATGCGCCACCAGTCTATGGAGCGCTGTATTACGCAACCAACGGCCGCCGGCGGTACAAAGCGCTTATCCGGTTCTGCGAACCGCTCTACCGCGAACGTCTCCGCGACCTGTTCCTGGATTACAAGCCAAACGCCATCGTCTCGGTGCACCCGCTGCTCAACCACGCGGCGTTGCGAGCTCGAGCCGACGCCGGCATGCAGCACGTTCCCGTCATCACGGTCATCACCGATCTGGGCAAGGTGCACGAGTCGTGGCTGGTCCCAGACGCCGACGCAATCGTTGTGCCGGCCCGCGAAGTCTACCAGCGCGCACTTTCGCGCGGCGTGTCGCCATCGAGGTTGCGGCTGCTGGGACATCCGATCCATCCGAAATTCGATGACGTGACCGGTACGAAGGCGCAACTGCGAGCGGCCCTGGGTTTGCCCGTGGATGCGTTCATCGTGATGCTGATGGCCGGCGGAGAAGGCGGCGGAAAACTGCTTTCCACGACGCTGGCTTTGGCTCGCGCGCGCTTGCCGATTCATATGGTGGTCGTGTGCGGCCGCAACGATCATATGAAACAGAAGCTGACCGAAATGTCGGCCAGCCTGCCGACGCCGATCGACGTGCTCGGCTTTACGGATCAAATCCCGGAATATTTCCGCGCGGTCGATTTGCTGGTCACCAAGGCCGGCCCGGGTTCGCTGGCCGAGGCCAACGCTGCGCATCTGCCGGTCATCGTGTACGACTACGTGCCCGGTCAAGAACGCGGAAACGTCGATTTCGTGCGCCACAACGGCCTGGGTGCGGTGGCGTTATCGGGAGCGCAAGAAGTCGTCGGCGCGGTAGCCGCGATGCTGCGCAAACCAGAACGGCTGATCGCGATCCGGCACAATCAAGAAGTCGTCGCACCGCGTCGAAGCTCGCGACGAATAGCGGCACTCATCGCACAGATGGCGCGCGACGGCACGCTGCCGGCGGAAGACGAGCTCGACCAAGAGCCGCTCCGCCAAGTCGCCGGCGTTTAGCCGTTTAGCCGGCGGGCGTCGCCGCCGACGTCGCGGCAGCCATCAATCCACCTCGGAAGACCATTTCAGCCGCGCCGGCTTGACCGGCGTTATTGCCGAGTTGCGCGATCACGATTCCGGTGGTGCCGCGCGGCACCATCGTCGTGAGATCGTCCACGCGACCGGCAACCGCATCGATTAAGAAATCGCCGGCCGACGACATTCCGCCGCCCAACGCGATGCGTTTCGGATTCACGAACGAGATGATGTTGGCCAACCCAATCGCCATATCGGACGTATAATTTTTCCAAGCAGCTAGCCCGTGCTTATCGCCCGCTTCCGCCGCTTTCCTAATTTTCTTCGAGCTCAGCTTTTCGCGTGGCATATCGAGCATCGTGCTCCGCGGAAACGATGGCGCGACTGCGAAGGCGTGGCGTATCAGGCCCGTTCCGGATGCCTGTGCTTCAAAGCAGCCGATCTTTCCGCAGGCGCATACGAAGCCGTCGTCCGGACGGATTTGATGGTGTCCGATTTCACCGGCGCCCCAACGATTACCCAACAGTAGCGTGTCGTTTGCGACGATTCCGCCGCCGATGCCCGTGCCGATCGTCAGCATAACGAAATCGCCGGTTCCGCGCCCGGCGCCGAAGGCGTGTTCGCCCAGCGTCGCGCAACGTGCGTCGTTTCCAACGAATACCGGCAATTTAAAGCGCGACCGTACGGCGCCACCGAGCGGCTCGTTCGTCCAGCCGAAGTTGGGGCTATACAGCACGGCACCCGACTCGGCGTCGATGTTGCCGGGCGACCCGATGCCGATGCCGGCGACCTTCGAACCGGCGTCCTTGAGCGCCGCGGTAACCTGCGTAGTCAGCGCCTCCACCACCGCGTCGAACGTGAGGTCGTCGAGGTCTTGCTCGTGCGCGGCGTGAATCGTTCCGTCCTCGGTCACGACCGCCGCAGTAACGTGTGAGCCGCCTAAATCGATACCGATTGCAGTTCGCATGCTCGTATTGTTTGCGGCGGCCACAGGCCGCACCCGCAGAGCGGGGGAATCGGAATACATAATGGAGACGATCGACCTCATTAATCTTCGCGCCTATGCGAAACGCACGGGCCAGCCGACGCATCCCGAACTGCTCGACGCGCGCCCGATCGATCACGTCAATAAGATGGAGATCGACGAAGAACACATCACGCTCGAGTTCGACGAGAAGACCACGAGGTTTTATAACGCCAACGAAATCACGAAGCGCGAATGGATTTATAAGTATAACGATGACGCCGAGTTCGTGCGCGCAGTTGGTAAGGTGATCGATCTCGCACGCAAGCGTTTCAAGGAAATGCCGGAAAATATTGCGTGTCCGCCCGGATGCGCCGAGTGCTGCAGCGGTTACGAGCCGTTCGTCACCAAATCCGACGTGCAACGGCTCGCCGATCATTTGAGTATGACCTACGACGACGTTCTTAACGAATACGTGGTTCAGCGTGAGTCGGCCGACGGATTCCACGTGGGTTGGCTCCGCAAAGTCACCGAAGACGTGGCCGACAAGTGCGTATTCTTAATGGGCTCGCGCAGCGGGCGGTATTACTGCGGCGTTTACGAAGGCCGGCCTCACGATTGCCGCGACTTCACGCCGATCGGATGTGACGACGTTGACGATTCGCTCCCGCGCCGGACCGATTGGAAACTGGGGCCGGAGTTCAAACCGAAACATCCGGGTCGTTCCAAAAACGGAAAACGCCTGTAACGCATGCCGAGTCTCGGAGCGCACGCCGTCCGGATGATGATCCGGGTGATGCATGCCCTACCCGTCGCCCGAAAACTGGGCGGTCCGGGAATGGTATACAAATACCGGCGTGTCATCGGTCGCGGATCGCTGCTGTTCGGCCGGTTGCCGCGCGGCGTCGCTCGCCTCACGGTGAACGACGTTGACGCCGGCGTACGTGGCGAATGGATTCTTTCCGATAGCAGCGCGAACGCACGTGCGGTCGTGTATTATCTGCACGGCGGCGGCTTCGTAGCTGGATCGCCGGCAACGTATCGCACGCTCACCGGCGCGTTCTGCCGGCGCTGCAACGTGCGCGTGTTTGCACTCGATTATCGCTTGGCTCCCGAGCATCGGTTTCCAGCCGCGGTTGACGATGCAATCGCCGGCTATCGCTGGCTGCTCGCACAAAAGGTTCCTGCGGGCGACATCGTCTTCGCCGGAGATTCGGCAGGCGGCGGCTTGGCGCTTTCGGCACTCCTCGCGCTGCGCGATGCAGGCGATCCGCTGCCGGCCGGCGCCGTGCTCATCGCTCCGTGGGTCGATCTGACGACCATCGCGGTTCGCCGGCCGGATACGGCGGGGGCGCCGTTGCGTGGATCGCAGCGAGCCGCACAAGAGTATGTAGGGGATCGTCCGCTCGACCACCCGTTGGCTTCAGGAATTTATGCCGACCTCAGCGGTTTGCCGCCGGTGATGATTCAAGCGAGCAACGGAGAGATGCTGCGCGATGATGCAGTTCGTCTCGATGCAAAGGCGCGCGGTGCCGGCGTCGAATCTAATCTACGGCTGTGGGACGGCGTTCCGCACGTTTGGCACATTTTCGCAGGTTTGCGAGAATCGCGCGAAGCGTTTCGCGATATTTCCGCCTTTATCAGCTCCGTTCTACGAAAGGAATAATTCACTGAATTCATACCTACGTTGCGCGGTCGCGGCGCTCGCTATCGCCGGGCTCGCCTCGACGCTTCCGGCCGTTGCGGGCACCGCGGCGGGCGGAAACAACTCGATTAAGATCAATCTGACGGCGCAAAACGGGTCCGGCGAAACCGGAACCGCGAAGCTCGTCGATGGCGCGAACGGCCTGGTAGTCATCATTAGTCTGACGGGCGCACCGGCGACGGCACAACCGGCGCATATCCATACCGGCTCGTGTCCCACTCCCGGCGGGGTCAAGTATCCGCTGAAAGACGTCGTTGACGGTACTTCCAAGACGGTCATCAAAGGCGTGACGATTGCAGATCTCACGGCCTCGCCGATGTCGATCAACGTACACGAAAGTGCAGCTGAGCTGCAAAAGTACGTCGCCTGCGGCAACGTCACCCAGTAACGCGTAACGACAATGGAAGGGGCCAGCGCGGCGTCGCGTTTCGGGGAACCCGAGGAAGCGTCGCTTCCGGAGGATATCCGCGAGATCTATGACGCAAATCGCGCGAAGATCGGATTCGTTCCGAACGTCTTTCGCGCGTACGCACTGCGCCCCGAACATTTTCGCGCCTTCATGCAGTACCACGACGTGCTCATGAAGGGTGAAGGCGGTTTGTCGCGCGCCGAACGCGAGGCGATCGTGGTCGCGGTGTCCGCCGAAAACCGCTGCCAGTATTGCATGACGGCCCACGGCGCGGCATTGCGCATTCTCGGCAAAGATCCCCAACTGGCCGAACAGATCGCCAACAACTGGCGCACCGCTCGAATTTCACCGCGCTGGCGTGCGATGCTGGCATTTGCGTCGCGCGTCAACGAGCCGTCGTTCGCCGCTACCGACGACGAATTCGCGGTACTGCGCAACGCTGGCTTCACCGACCGAGACGTTTGGGACATTGCGGCGATTGCAGCGTTCTTTGGATTCTCGAATCGCATGGCCGGCTTGATGGATATGCGCCCCAACGACGAATTCTACACGATGGGCCGCTAAGCACCGTCGATGAGCGATCGAAAAGACGGTACGTCGAAGCTCGAGCGCGGAATTCGTACCGACCTTATTATCGCGCTTTGCGCGCTGTTGATCTCGAGCGTTGCCGCTTGCGCCTCGTGGTGGCAAGCGCGGTTGCTGGTCGGGCAGACCGAGGTTCTGCAAGAGCAGCTTGGCGCACAAGTCTGGCCGTACGTTTCAGATTCCGAGGGCATCAACGGTAACACCGTAAGAATCCAACTCAGAAACGATGGACTGGGTCCGGCGATCATGCGCAGCTTTTCGATTTCGGTCGATGGCAAGCAGCAATCGAGTTATATCGGCGTACTGCACGCACTCTTGGGTGAGCACCTGATCAAACGGAGCCCGGTTGGCGACACGATGGGGATATCGATCGATAGCGGCAGCCCCGGAATGGTGATTCGCCCCGGAGAGAACGGTCTCGGGTTTTCCGTTAAGAGCAAACACTTTGCGACCCAGCTTTTGACCGCCTCACGACGCATGGGCTTCAAACTGTGCTATTGCGCAATTATTCCTGGCAAGTGCTGGCTACTGTCGTCGGCAACGAAAATGGGAAATCCGATCGAACAGACGTCGTGTCCGGAAGTCACAAACGACCTGATGCACACCAACGCCGTTTCAGAACTAACGAATCATAATTTCTAGACGTCGTTAGCGATCTTTCTTAGAGGCGGCTTTAAAACTGCCAGGGTAAGGGTGGCACCGACGATCTCGGACCCTTACTCACGGGAAGTCCGGAAGGCATAATCACCGTAGGGCCGCTCGCGCCACCCCCTGGAAATATGCGCCCTTCTTTAAGAACGATCATGCGCGGCTTCTTGCTCTCGTCTTTTTCCGGCGGCGCATCTTTTCTCATAACGTCAGCTCCTTCGTCCTTTCTATCATACGCCACTTCTTCCAGAATCTTACCCTGCTCGAATATCTCCAAGGTGAGAATATCTTTCCCTCGGACATACAACCCCGCCTGACCATCCGCTCTCTCGACAAACCGTCCCGTAGCTTGATCGATGTTCCACACTTCATCCACGAGTACGTCGTGCTCGTAGGGATAATTAGAAGTGAATGCCTCGCCGAGGAAGGCGCCACCAATTTTCACGGCCGTCGCGAAGTGTGACCGCAACGAAGAATGGCAGCTTTCGCAGTCTGGCTAAAACCAATCGATCCCACGCCGTCGGATATCCTGGTACTAGCAGTCGGGCTTTGGCCAGGCGTTCGCTAATCCAGCCGATGAATAACGATAAGACGATGGGTAACAGAAAGATCGCCGCGAAAATCTTAAGAACTTCGACATCATCAGAAGGGCCAGGTGGACCGTCCGATTGGCGAAATCCCAAGTATCGTCGCAATCAGAGCATTCGCGACGCCGTAACCCACTATTTCGAGGATAACGTCTTGTGGCTTCTGCTCGCCTTTGGGTAAGCGCAGCTGGCCCACTTTCCACGCGACGAACCCGGGCAGTAAACGCTGCGAACAATAACAGTTCACTTCTCAAGCAGTGCCCCTATTGCAGTTACATGAGCCGCGTCTAGCTGGAGATGGCCCTCGCGAACGTTGCGGCATCTACGTTGCCACCGCTGATGACGACGCCGACGCGTTTACCGGCAAGGCCCGGGATGCGCCGCTCGAGCATCGCTGCAAGACCGGCGGCGCCGCTCGGCTCGATCACGAGCTTCATTCGCTCGAACGCGAAGCGCATCGCCCGCAACAGCTCGTCATCGCTTACGGTAACGACATCGCTGACGTGCGTTCGCGCGATCGCGAATGTGTGTTCGCCCGGCTGGGTCGTGCGAAGCCCATCTGCGACCGTCGCCGGTACCGATATCTCGATGCGGTTTTCTGCGCGCAGCGAACGCGCAAAGTCGTCGCCGGCCTCCGGCTCGACGCCGTAGATTTCGATCGAAGGATCGATCCCGTGCGCGGCGATACTCGTTCCGCTTATCAAGCCGCCGCCGCCGACCGGCGTGACGATCGCATCCAGTTCGTTATCTTCGACCAACTCTAAACCCACGGTCCCGGCGCCCGCGATGATGCGCGGATCGTCGAACGGCGGAACGGCAACGGCTCCGCGTTCGCCGGCGATGCGCTGCGCCAGCGCTTCGCGGTCGTTGTTATCGCGATCGTAAAAGATAATCTCCGCGCCGTACTCGCGCGTCGCGTCGACTTTGACGGCGGGTGCGTCGCTCGGCATCACGATCGTCGCCGGCATCTCGAGCAGTCGCGCGGCCAGCGCCACGCCTTGTGCGTGGTTACCGCTGGAAAATGCCACGACGCCCGCGCGACGCCGATCCTCGTTCAGTTGCGATAGAAAGTTATAGGCGCCGCGAAACTTGAACGCGCCCATTCGTTGAAGGTTCTCGCACTTCAGCAATACGATTGCACCGCACCGCTCGTCCAGCGTGCGCGAACGAGCGATCGGGGTGCGGTGCGCGATGCCCGCGAGCCGCACGGCCGCGGCACGAATGTCTTCGAACGATACGGCCATGCAGCGCGGGGCTAGGAGGCAGCCGCGGGCTTCGCCCCCGGCTGCTGCATGTGGAAGTACCAGTTCACGACTTTGCCGTTCTCGTCGAGCTGCATGTGTTCGACGTAGGTGTGCTTCTCGAAGACCACGTTGAAACAATGCCAACCGGGAGCGCAGCCGTCGGTCACTTCTTTGATCGACTTTAGCTTGCCCTGCGCATTCAACTCGTCCGACCATTCGGCCACCTTGATGCGCGGAATCGTAACGCCTTTCGCGATATCATTTTGAACCGGTCGCAAATCGTTGTTCATCACCGCATGGGTGATCGTGTCGGCCTCGCGTTCGTTTTTATTTTGGAACGAACACGCGGCGAACGATGCGACGCAGGCGACGGCGACGAGTACTCGAGCGAACTTCACTGTGGAACGACCTCCTCGGCTACGGAAGAAAATGCGACGAATTGGAGCTGCGGATTCCACTCTTGCGCGAGCCGCAAGCTCCATTCACTCTCGAACAAACCGACCGGTTGCCCGTCCCAATCCTCGACGAGCCGAGCGTTCGACGGCATCTGCGCCGACGCGATACGCGCGGGGTCCCCGGTGACGCGGCGTGCGAGCGACAGCGCCATGCGGTCGAAGACCGTTTTGGCGTTGTATTCCTCTTCTAGACGGTACTTGGCGACCTCGAACTGCAACTCGCCGACCACGGCGAGAATCGGTTCGGTTCGCGTCGAGCCGTACGGGTAAAACACTTGCACCGCTCCCTCTTCGCGCAACTGCGCGATGCCTTTTCCGAACGATTTGTAGCTCGCCGTGTCCGTACTGCGCACGAGGGCGAAATGTTCCGGTTCGAAGGAGGGGATGGGTCCAAAATCGACCGGGGCGCCGTCGTACAGCGCGTCGCCGATCGCGAAAACGCCGGGATTGGCGAGACCGACGACGTCGCCCGCGTAGGCGGTGTCGATCGACGCGCGCTCGTCGGCGAACAGCCGCATGGCGCGCGACAAGCGCACGTCTTTGCCGGTCCGCGCGTTGCGCACGGTCATGTCGCGCTCGAACTTGCCCGAACACACGCGCACGAATGCGATGCGATCGCGATGCCGTGGATCCATGTTCGCTTGAATTTTAAAGACGAAGCCGGTGAATTCGTCGTCGCCGGGAGCGACGCGCGAACGGCGGGCCGGCGGTGGCGCCATCCGTACGAACCGGTCGAGGAATGGGCGCACGCCGAAGTTGGTAACCGCGCTGCCGAAAAACACCGGCGACACTTCGCCGCGCAGCATGGCGTCGCGATCGAACGAAGCGCCGGCGCCGTCGAGCAGCGCCAGACCGTCGTGGAACTGCGCCAGCGTCGAATCGTCGGCTAAGCTTTGCAGCACCGCGTCGTCGCCGGCATCGACAATGCGTTCGGTCGCGCGCGTCGCTCCGTGGGCCGATCGTTCGAACACGTGCAATTCGCGCAGCTCGCGATCGTACACACCGCGAAACGCATCGCCGCTCCCTAACGGCCAGTTCATCGGATACGCGCCGATGCCCAGCACGCTTTCGAGTTCGTCCAGCAGTTCTAGGGGATCGCGACTTGGGCGATCCAACTTGTTCATAAATGTAAAGAGCGGAATGCCGCGCTCGCGGCAGATTGCAAACAGCTTTTTGGTCTGCGGTTCGACGCCTTTGGCGGCGTCGATCAACATCACCGCGCTATCGGCGGCCAGCAGCGTGCGATACGTATCCTCGCCGAAATCTTGATGACCCGGCGTATCGAGCAGGTTGAGCGTGTAGCCTTCGTACGGAAACTGCAACACGGTCGACGTGATCGAGATGCCGCGTTCGCGTTCGAGCGCCATCCAATCGCTAGCAGCCTGGCGTTGGCGCTTGCGCGCCGAGACCTGGCCGGCAACGTGAATCGCACCGCCGTACAGCAGCAATTTCTCGGTCAGCGTTGTTTTGCCGGCGTCGGGATGCGAGATGATCGCAAACGAACGCCGCTTGGAGACTTCTTCTTCGATCTGATTCACAACTCGACTCGCCGGGCTAGTGTGGTTGATAGACGCGCAGTTCGCCGCCACCCGCCGACGTTCGCAACAACGACAGCCGGCCGGGCGAACGATATAAGCGCGCCGGCGGCGGGATGCGAAAAGCATCTCGGCCGCGTTGTACGTATACTTCGTCACGAACTATGTAAATCCAGCAGTCGGCGTACTCCAACCGTGCCGGAGGCGCGACCCGTATCGAATCAGCGGGCAGATGGCGTAGCAAGAACCCCCTATTGCCCGTATCCACGGATAGCTGCTCGAAGCATTCCGGGAGCGCCGATAGCGCCCATGGGGCATCGCCCGCCAAGCGAGACGGCGGAGGCGGCGTCGAGGTCGCCTGAGGATTCGGAGCTCCTCCTCGGCCACGGCCCTCGCCGACGTTGATCCGCAAGCGGTCGCGCAGCCCCCATCCGGAAATGACGATCGCAACGCCGAGGACCAGTACGGTCGCCAGCGCGAGATAGCGAAGCATCGACGTGATACTGTCGGTAATCATCGTTGGTTCCTGCGAATCGCCTGCGGAGCTGAAGGTTAGACCTCGGGACGCAATAAAGTGACCGATATGACCGAAAGAGGCTGGTCCTGACGGGGCCGTCGCAGCTGCACCTGCGATGCGAAGCTTCGCCCGACCGGGCTCGGCCGCTACGGCACGCTCTAGGAGCGTTTCTGGCCGCGATCGACGTTGACGTCGCCCGGGTTGAGGACGTGCTAACGGCCGTCGGCGAGGCGCTGGCCAACGTCGTCGAACATGCCTACGCGCAAGCCGGCGTTTCCGTCACGGAAATGGAACTGCTGGCGCAGACGGATGATTCGGCGCTGTGGATCGACGTGGTCGACTACGGACATTTCTTGGAACGCCCGCCGCGACCGCATCGCGGATTCGGCTTGCGGATCGTTCGCGCCATCGCGCACGAGGTCTCGATCGACGCAACCGAAGGCGGGACGCGCGTGCGCATGCTCTTCGATTTGCGGGGCAAACGAGCCGTCGGAGGGTAAGGAGCTAGCATGACTATCGTTGTGTTCGGCCAAGACGCGCGCGCCAACGCCGCTCGCGAACTGATGATCTCGGGTGGCTATACCGTGACGTCGTCCTTCGATGGATCGGTTCCCGATGTTGTGATTTTAGCCAACGGCAAATACGATATCGGCTCGATCGACGGCGTTGCCGGAACGAGCTCGACGGTGTTAATCGACGCGACCGACGGTCACTTCGACCGTGCCACGCTCGAAGCAGCCGGCAAGCGCTTGGGAACGCAACGATTGGTTCGTGCGCTACTGGTTCTTCCGCAAGCCGGGGCTAACGTGTTATTGTGCGCGGACGATCGGGATGCAATGCAGATCACACAAACGATCTTTCAAAAATGCGGCTGCGTCCCGACCGATCGCGGGCCGTTGAGCAATGCGGCCGAACTGCAACCACCGGACCGTTCGCTCGACACCGAATTCGATTCGCTCAAGTCGGCCAATACGACTACCAACTAACGCGTGGACCTACACATTCGCGATCGCGTCGTGCTCGTCACCGGCGCGAGTTCCGGTTTGGGTAAAGCCGTCGCACTATCGCTCGCTGCCGAGGGAGTGACGCTCGCGGTTGCGGCGAGGCGCCGCGATCGGCTCGACGAGCTTGTCGAGCTCGCAACCAAGGCCGGTGCCGGCGACGCACGCGCATTTGAAGTCGATCTGACCAACCCGGATTCGGTCGTACATCTCGTCAACGACGTCGGACGAGCGTTTGGTAAGGTCGATATTTTGGTGTTAAACGGCGGGGGTCCGAAGCCCGGAACGTTTACTACGATGTCGCTCGACGATTGGGACGCCGGCTACCGCGCGGTGCTTCGCTCGATGCTCGAGCTCACGTACGCAATGTTGCCGCAGATGCTGTCTCGCAAATGGGGCCGAATCGTGGCGCTCACGTCGTCGTCGGTGAAACAGCCTATAGCGAATCTCACACTTTCGAACGCCTTTCGCTCCGCGCTCGTCGCCGCGTTAAAAACGCTTTCGATCGAAGTCGCGTCGCAAGGCGTGACGGTGAATTCGATCGCAACCGGCCGCGTCATAACCGACCGTCTTCGCGAGCTGTATCCGGACGAAGCGGCGCTAAACGCAGCCGCGAAGTCGCAGATTCCGATCGGCCGCGTCGCAACGCCGGAAGAGTTCGCACCGATGGTGGCGTTCCTATGCAGCGAAGCCGCGAGTTACATTACGGGACAGACGATCGCCATCGACGGCGGTCTTATCGCTTCAACGTACTAATCAGTCCGGCGTTCCGATCCAGCGACACATCAACAGCAACAATCCCAACCCGACCGCCCAGGCGATGAATCCCTCGGCGACCGGGCCGATTTGGCCGATCTGTAGCCCGCCTTGGCCCATGCGCGTATCCCGCTCTTTGAGCAATGCTACGTACGCGACGATGTCGTTGACCGTCCGATCGTCGATCGTGTCGCGTCCGAAACGCGGCATCACGGCCGGACCGACGCGAATCGCTTCGGCAATTTCTTCCGGCGTGGCTTGCAGCAAGGAGGGCGCGACCTCGGCGTAGCCCACCGACGCACCGCGCCCGGAGACGCCGTGACACGCCTGGCAGTTATTGACGAATGCCGTCCGGCCGTGAATCGGATTTCCCGAACGGACCACCGGCAACTTCGGACTGCCACCACCCGCGCGCACGACGTAGGCGACGACCGCGCGAATTTGCGCGTCGTCGAGCAACGCGCGTTCGTGCAGCGGCTGGCCGGTCGGAACTGCGGCCGGCATGCGACCGGTGCGCAGCATGAAATCGAGGTACGCCGCACCGACGCCAAGCAACGGCGGTCCGTCGGCGGTACCATGCAACGAAAGTCCATGGCACGAACTGCAGCGCTGCGCGTAAATTTGCTCGCCATCCAACGTTTGCGACGAAGCGGCGACTGCGACGCAGCACGCTGCCACGAACGCCAGCGCGGCGATGACCGTTACGCGCATGCCGCACCCCGTTCGCGCGCGGCCCATTCCGACGCGACGGCCACGAACGCCGCGAACAGCAACGTTCCGCCACCGAGCCACATGAGTTCGGCCCCCGCACGCTGATCGGCCATCGCACGCGCGACCGATTCGCTCGCAAGATAGTGCGGATATAAAACGTTGCGTGCGCTTTGCAGCACGACCGCTAAAAAAGCGCCCTGAGGAATGGCCAGAAACGGAAGAAACAAGCGCACCGGATAGGCGACCGGCCGCGGCAGCGAGCCCGACGGTACCACCCAGATCCAAAAGAGCAATGCGCTGCCGATAAACGCGACGTGTTCGAGCACGTGCAGCGCCGGATGTTCGAGTGAAGCCTCGTACAACGGCGTCAGGTGCGCCAGCCACAGCACCGCCACGAACGCGAAGAAACCAGCGACGGGCGAGAGCACGACCCGCGCGACCTCGAGATGCAACAGACGGCCGAACGTACGAGCGATGGCGGGCGGCGCGACGGCTGCGGCCAGCAATAGCGGCGCACCCAACAAGACGAGTGGCGGCCCGATCAGCATTAGCGTGAGATGCTGCAGCATGTGCGCCGTAAACGATGCGTCGGCTGCGCGATCCCCCCAGGGCGACAGCGCGACCGCCATCGCGATCGCACCTAACGCGAAACAGGCGTAACGCCATACCGGAAACGCGCGATGTGGCAGACGCTTGCGATATGCCGCCGCCGCGAACACATACGCAGCGATCGCTATCGCGCTCGGCAACACGACGATCACGGGATGGGTTCCTCGTCGAATCCGCCGTCGGCATTCCGGCGCAGACGAACGCGCGGCGCCGAATGCAGGCCGCCTCTTCGCCGCAACTCGCGCGCGAAGACGTAGGCGATGACGAACGCAACCACCGGACCTGCGAGCGCGAAGATGCGATACACCGACGTTAAGTACTCAACCGACACATGCAAGAAGCGCGCCTGTACGTCGTCGCTGCCGGCCGCCGTCAGACCGAACGCAAACGTTAGCAGCGCCACGCCGATGCCGGTACGTACCGGCGCATCGCGCACGCGATCGAGCAGCTGATGCGAACGGCCGTCGCCGGTGGCCCGGCGCTCGATGAACGGCCACAGAAATAGCACTCCGAACACGACGGCGGGCAGCAGCACGGCCGGGAAAAACGGAGACGGAATCAGGTGTCCCCAAAGATGAATCGACCAGGGCGGCCCCATGCGCAACGCGCCGTCCAGCCAGCCGACATACCAGTCCGGCTGCGCGGGCGACATCGCGGTCGATGCCTCGTACGGTCCGTACAACCAAATCGGATTGATCTGCACGAATGCGCCCAGCAACACGAGCACCGCAAACGTCGCCATCCCGAGCGCGATCGACTTCGCGGTGTAGGTTGGAAAGAGCGGCGACCCGACGACGTTATCCTCACGTTTGCCGGGACCGCGAAACTGCGTGTGTTTTTGCCGCCAGACGATGGCTAGATGCACCGCGATCAATCCCGCGATTGCGGCGGGTAAGATAAAGACGTGCGTGGTGAAGAGGCGGCCCGTCATGTGCGGGCTCGGGAAGCTACCGCCCAACAAGAGAAACGACGCCCACGTGCCGGCCACCGGCACCGATAACGCAACGGCGTCGGCGATGCGTAGACCGATACCGCTGAGCAAATCGTCGGGAAGCGAATAGCCGGTGAAACCCTCGAGCATCGCGCAACCCATCAGCGCGATTCCAACGATCCAGTTGATCTCGCGCGGCTTACGAAACGCCCCGGTAAAGAACACGCGCGACATATGCGCGATGATGCCGGCGACGAATACCAGCGCCGCCCAGTGATGGATTTGCCGGATCAGTAGTCCGGCATTGATCGAAAAGCTCAAGTCCATCGTCGAGGCGTACGCACGCGACATCGTCACACCGTCGAGCAGCGCGTACGGCCCGTGATACACGACTTTCAGCGGTGTCGGGTCGAAGTTGAGCGCTAAGAACGTTCCGGTCGCCAGCAATATCGCAAAGCAATAGACGTTGATTTCGCCGAGCATGAACGACCAGTGATCGGGAAACGCCTTGCGCAATGCATGCTTGAGAAAGTGCGACGTGCCGAGCCGGTCGTCGAGCCACGTAACGCACCGTTGAACCACGGCTCAACCGCGCTCCCAGAAGCCCGGTCCGACCGGCGACGGAAAATCGCCGCGCGCACGCAAGAAACCGTGCTCGTCAACCGCGATCGGCAGTTGCGGCAACGCATGGTCGGCCGGTCCCGCAACGACGCGCCCCGCGTCGACCGCATCGAACAGCGACTGATGGCACGGGCACAGCAATTGGTGCGTTGTCGCGCGGTACAGAGCCACCGGACAGCCGGCGTGCGTGCAGACTTTCGAATACGCGACGTAGCCGTTGACGGCGTCACCGAGGCCCTCGGGCAATCGTACCAGCATGGCTTGCGATGCCGCATCGCCGACCGCCCCTTCGGGGAACACCGTCACCGCAGAATCGACGTTGAGATCGGTCGCGCGCACCGGTCGTCCGTCGTCACGCACCAGCAGCAGTCCCGGCGCCCAGCGCGTCTCGAACAACGTTTTTCCGGGCGCCGGCCCGAGCGAGCGGATCGGAAACAGCGTCGCCAAACCGAACGCGCCGAGTGCGGCGATCAGCAAATTGACCAGCACGCCGCGACGAGACACCTCGGCTTCGCCGTGTTCGAGTTCGGCCACCGCGCCGGCTCGATCGGCCGGGCTCGACGGATACGTGTCGCGCAGATCTTCGGTTTGCTCGCGACCGAGGATCCAGAACGCCCAGCCTAACGCCGAGAGCGTGAAGCCTAGCAACGCGATGCCAAGCGCCGCACCCTCAAACTGGGTTCCGGCATTACGTGCATAGGCGATCATGAAACCAACGCTGCCGCCGATCGCCAATAATAGCGCGGCCGCGATCGCCCGTTCGCGTGCCCTCATCGGATGAGGTAGATCGCCGACCAGAGCCCCAGCCAAACGACGAACACGAAGTGCCAGTAATACGAAATGGCTTCGGCGCCGGCCAGATGGTTAGCGCGAAGAGCCGGACTACGCAAACCGAGCCACAGTGCGACGAGCAATGCGACGCCGGCGATGACGTGCAGTAAATGAAAGCCCGTCATCGTGTAATACAGCGAGCCGTAGGCGCTCGAAGCGATCGTGAACGTGTCGTGCGCGTAGCCATACAACGCGATTGCGATGAAGCCCACGGCGCAAACCATTCCCACGGTCAGCCAGGCGCGCGCCGCGCGGATTCGTTGGCGGCCGGCCGCCCGCGCCATCGCGAACATCACCAGACTGGATACAAACAGCAGCACCGTGCCGATCGTCGAGTCGAGCATGTCGAGATGCACGTACGAAGGCGGCCACGTTCCCGGTGCGGCTTGCTCGCGCAAATCGAAATAGGCGGCGAACAACGCCGCGAAAAACATCAGCTCGCTGGCCAAAAAGACGACGACGCCGAACACCAGCGGATGGGCGCGGATCGGCAGACGGTCGCGTCGGGCGGGCGTAGCGGCGCCGGCAATGGACAATAGCGAAAGCTCCTCCGCGACGTTCTACCCGGCGGCCGCTTGGGTATAACGGCTTCAATGTCCGTCTTCGACCCCGCGACGCTACAGGGTCAGGTGATGCGCGGCGATTGGCTGGTCTTCATCGCAGCGTCGGTCGTCGTCGGCGTCGTCGTCTACGCCTTTATCCTGGCGCCACTCGTGCTGTGGCGGCGCCGTTCGGACGCTCTTCCGCCGCAGTTTGCGTCAAACGGCCCGATCGAAATCGGCGGAGTCGTGGTTTCGCTGTTACTCGTGGCCGGCTTGTTCTACGTGTCCTATCGTCGCGAGCTGCCGGTCAACGCGGTTTCGGCCCATCCGTTTCAAGTGATCGACGTCACCGGATTTCGCTGGTCTTGGGAGTTCGATTACCCGTCGGGCATTCACGTCGTCGGAACGCCGCAACGGCCGCCCGAGCTGGTTCTTCCGGAGGGTGAGCAAACGCAAATCGCGTTGCATTCGGTTGACGTCAATCACTCGTTTTGGGTGCCGGCCTTCTTGTTCAAGCGCGACGCGATTCCGGGGATGGTCAATCGTTTCGACCTGACGCCGGTTAAGATTGGCCGGTTCACGGGGCGGTGCACGCAATTTTGCGGCCTGGATCACGCGCTGATGACGTTTACCGTGCGCGTCGTCCCGCTGCAAGCGTATCGCGCCTGGGTCGCGGCCGGCGGACGGAGCCCGTCGTGATTGAGTGGCTCACCACGACCGATCACAAGAAGATCGGCATCATGTACCTCGTATGGACCTTCACCTTCTTCTGCGTCGCGGGGATTTTGGCGTTGATCATCCGCACGCAGCTCGCTCAGCCCGGCTTATCGGTGGTTACGCCGCACGAGTACAACCAGCTGTTTACGTTACACGGCACCGTTATGATTTTCTTGTTCGTGGCGCCGTTCGGGATCGGTCTCGCGAACTATTTGATTCCGCTGCAGATCGGCGCGCCCGATATGGCGTTTCCGCGGCTGAACGCGACCGGACTCTGGATGTTCGTTTTCGGCAGCTTGATCGTGCTATCGGGCGCGCTCGCTGCCGGCGGCGCGGCGTCGTCCGGATGGACGTCGTACGCACCGCTGTCCGAGATCGAAATCGCGACGGGCGCCGGCCAGGATTTATGGCTGATCGGCTTGCTGATGACCAGCGTGTCGTCGATCCTTACCGCGCTCAACTTCGTCGTCACGATCTTTCTGTATCGCGCGCCCGGCATGACGATGTGGCGCATGCCGATCTTCACTTGGGAAATGGTCGCGACATCGCTGTTGATTTTGATGGCTTTCCCTCCGCTGGCGGCGTGTTTTTTCATGCTGCTCATCGACCGGCATTTGGGCGGTCACTTTTTCGATCCGAACGGTGGCGGCAGCCCGATTCTCTACCAGCATCTGTTCTGGTTCTTTGGCCATCCCGAAGTGTACGTGTTAATTCTGCCGTTCTTCGGGGTGATCACCGAAATCGTGGCGGTGTTCTCGCGCAAGCCGGTGTTCGGATACGTCGGGATGGTGCTGGCGTCGTTCGCCATCGCCGGATTGTCGATGGGCGTGTGGGCGCATCACATGTTCACCACCGGCGCGGTCAACAATCCGTTCTTCTCTGCGGTGTCGTTCCTCATCGCGGTACCCACCGGCATCAAGTTCTTCAACTGGATCGGCACGATGTGGCGTGGCTCTATCGTCTTTACCACCCCGATGCTATTCGCCATCGGGTTCATGCTCAATTTTTTGATCGGCGGCATCACCGGCGTGCAGATTGCCTCGCCGCCGATCGACTACGACGTGCACGATAGCTATTTCATCGTCGCCCACTTTCACTACACGATTGCCGGCGGCAGCTTGTTTGCAATCTTCGCGGCGCTGTTTTTCTGGTTTCCGAAGATGTTTGGTTTCCAGCTCGACGAGCGGCTCGGAAAATGGTTCTTCTGGACGCTGTTCATCGGGTTCAACTGTACGTTCTTGCCGATGCATTTCATGGGCATCGAAGGCATGGCGCGGCGCGTGTACACCTATGCGCCGGTCGAGCATTTGCCGGCGCTCAACGCAATCGCTTCGGCCGGCGCAGCAGTGATGGCGCTCGGCGTGCTGCTGTTCATAGCGAATGTGGTGATGTCGGCGCGTAAGCACGTGCCGGCCGCGGACGATCCGTGGGGCGCCTACACGTTGGAATGGTTGACGACGTCGCCGCCGCCCGAACACAACTTTACGTCGTTGCCCGTCATTCGGTCGGAGCGTCCGGCCTTCGACGTTCGCCATCCCGAGTTGCTGGCCGAAGGAGCCGGAACCGCATGAAAACCGGCATCTCATTGTTCGTAAGCTCGGCCGTGTTCGGCATTCTGATCGCAACCGCGTATTGGTTTTCGTCGCATCATGCGGGCGGGACGATTTTGCTCGGATTGATGGCCACCGGCTTGGCGTTCGCCACGTTGTGGGCCGTACTCGCCGAACGCGATGCGAATCTTTCCGGCGACGATCCGCACATGACGCAGCGCCAAGCCGGAGGTGAGGATCTCGGCATCTTTACCAGCTCGAGCGCGTGGCCGATTCTGATGGCAGCGAGCGTCGCGGTCGTGCTCTGCGGCATGGTGTGGTCGATTCCGCTGTTGGTCGCCGGATTGGCCGCCATCGCATCGATCGGCTGGCGGCTGGGCGCCGAAAGCGCGCGCGCCGAGGGCGAACGTTGACGGTCAACGCGGTGGTCGAGGCGAAGAGCGCCGGTTTACATTACGTCACCGATGCCAAACCGGGGATCCGCAGGGAGAAATTTCGCGGTAAGTTCCGCTACGTGAAGCCCGACGGTTCGACCGTTCGCAACGAAGGCGACCACAAGCGCATCGCGCACCTCGCCATTCCGCCGGCCTACGAAGACGTGTGGATCTCCCCCGATCCGCTCGGGCATATTCAAGCGACTGGCCGCGATGCGCGCGGACGGAAGCAGTATCGCTATCACGAGCGCTGGCGCGAGGTACGCGACGCCGCGAAATACGAGCGCCTGTTGGAGTTCGCGGACGCGCTGCCTGCCATGCGCACATCGCTGGAGCGCGATTTATCGCTGCGCGGCATGCCCAAGGAAAAAGTGCTGGCGGGCGTGGTGACGCTGCTCGAAACGACGCTCATTCGCGTCGGGAACGAAGAATACGCGCGCGACAACCAGTCGTTCGGACTAACGACGCTGCGCAACCGTCACGCGCGCGTCCGCGGCGCAAGTCTGCGTTTTGAATTCAAGGGAAAGAGCGGCTTACACCACCGCGTCGATTTGCACGATCGCAAGCTAGCACGCCTCGTCGCGCTTTGTCAGGATCTGCCGGGCCAACATCTGTTCAGCTACCTCGACGATGATGGCAACGCGCTGCCGATCGACTCGTCCGACGTGAACGCGTATATTCGCGAAATCTCCGGCGCGGATTTTACCGCCAAAGACTTTCGGACGTGGCTGGGGACCGTGCACTGTGCGCAGTGGCTACTCGAACACCCCGCCGAAACGGAAGCCGAACGTTCGAAGAATGCGGTGGAAGCGGTGAAATTCACCGCCTCGCAACTGCGCAATACGCCGGCCGTCTGCCGCAAGTGCTACATCCATCCGGCCGTCTTCGAACGCTATCTCGAAACAGGCAAACTCGCGGTACGCAAGAGCCGGCGCAAATCGCAACTGCACCCCGAAGAACGCTTCGCGGTCAACCTCTTACGCTATTCCAGAAAGGACGCATAATGGCCAGAGTGACCAAACGGTCCAACCTCTCCGACTCGGTGTTCGCGTTTCCGAACGAGCGCAAAGAACCGTTGACCGACGCATCCCATGTGCGCAATGCGATCGCACGGTTCGATCAAACCGAAGGCGTCTCGGATGCCGAACGCGATCGCGCGTTTGCGAAGATTAAGAGAGCCGCCAAAAAGTACGGCGTCGAGATGACCGAAACGCACTGGAGCGAGCTCGGGAAAAAACCGAGCACCGCGTCTCGCAAGAAAACGACCGGCGCCGCGAAGAAAACCACCGCTAAGAAGACGACGAGAAAGAAAGTGACCCGGAAGAAAACGACCGCCAAGAAGACCACGCGCAAGAAAACTGCGCGGAAGCGCTCCTAGCCGTCGTTGCTTCCCGCAAGCCGGTCGTAGACGTAGCACGTCACCCAACCATATACGCAACGCGGAACGATGTCTTCGATCCAAGCGGAAGCGGGCCAACTCGACGGATCGGTTTGGCCCAGCTTCGCCGCAAGCCCCTCGCTGAGCAGCATCGTTAATCCGGCCAGGCCGATGCCGGCCCAAAAGCACGGTACGCCGCGAATATACGGACGTGCTAGACCGAACAACAGTCCCGAACCGGCTCCGTCGGCGTAGCCTAGCAACGCTGCAATTCCGGCGCGTTGCTGTTTGGTTTTGTCGTCGAGCGCTTCAGCCGGTTTGGCGAATTGGCCGCAACCGGCAAGTTCGGCGAGCTTACGAACCATGTTATCGGGCAGATCGCTGGGTGGGCGGCCCCGAATCGCCATGTCGAGGTAGGTGACGGCGTCGAGCGAAGCCGTTCCGGCCAAGCCGGCCAGCTTGCCGAGAACCATGCGCGAGAATACGTTCATTCAAGTACTCCGTGTGATGAGGGGCCGGCTATGCGCGGCTCACGCTCGAAAGCACCGGGAAATCCGTGACGCCGGCGATCCATAACCGGGCCGCGCCAACGGCGAAGTCGCCCATTCCGTAATACACGTCGTAGACGTCGTCGCCCATGTCGAAACGTGGAACCAATCCGGTTGGGAACACGACGTTGTCGACCACGCCGACGCGTTCGGCTTCGGTGGTCGGCGTGATGACCGGTTTGGGCGAGCGATAGACAATATGATCGGGACGCTCCAAATCGTGGATCACGACGCCCGCGCTATACGACAGCACCGGCGTTCCCAATCGGCCGTCAACGACGTCGACGCCGTGATACAGCGACAACCATCCGCGCGACGTTTTCACGGGCGGCGTACCGCCACCGATCTTGATCGAACCCCATGCCGCCACGGGTGACATGACCGGACAGGTTTCGGCGATGTGAAGAATATTGGCGCGATCGGCCAACACGGGATCGAGTGGGATATAACCAATGCAAATCGATTCGCGATCTTCGAAAGGCATCGCTTCGATCATCGGAATCGCGGCACGTCCGTCGACCGCCGAAAGATGTAACATCGGGCGGTGGTACACGGCCAAACTGCGCACGCCGCTCGGCGACAGTACCGGCTCGGGAAACATCGCGCCGTCCTTGTCGTCGCCGGTGGCACCTTCAAAATGCAGCAAGCCGATGCGTTCCCAATGGTATGCATCCTTCGATTGTGCGATGGCGAGGCGCGGACCGATCGGTCCGAACGCGGTGTACACCATGATGTACGCGTCGAGGACGGGCACGAACGTGACGCGCGGATCTTCGCAGCCGTAGCCCGGCTGCGGCCGCAACTCGTATTCGGCTTGCGGAACGAGCGCGTAGTCTAAGCGCTCGGTGTCGAAATGTCTGTCGTGTTCGGCGATACGAACCGTACCGACGCGCGAGATGTTGCCGTCTTGCACGCAACGTGGGTAGAGCAGCAACTCGCCGCCCGGAGCGCGCGTCGCTGCCGGGTTGAGAACGCCGCCGGCTTCGTTCGGGCTTCCATCGGGTTCGAGGACCGGACCGAGTCGATCGACACGAATATCGAGTATCGGCTCCGGCCGTCGTTTCTGATTGATTGTCGGGCGAACGCATTAGACGCGGCGCTATCCCTTCGGCTCATGGCAAGTAAGTAGTTGCGATCGGCTCGTCGCTGGGCGTGACCACATCCACGCGAAGGCCTCGCCGGTAAACGCGGTTCGGAACGATCCATAAAGTGTAGGTACGATAGCTGGGCGAGGATTCGCCGCCGTCGCCAGGCTCCTGCTCGAAGGCCACCACGCGAACCCGCTGATCGTTGGCGCGGATCGATTCGATAATCTGTTTGTAACCGGTACGCGTGTGCGGGCCCATGAGAAGAATCACACCGAACTCGCCGCGAAAATGGACTGGGGCGTGCAACCCCTCCTTAGAAAGGTCAGACCGTGTTGCGGACGATGACGATTTGATCGGCTCCGGGAACGGTCGTCGTCCCCTGCGCCAGGGTATTGACGCGTACCTCCCGGCAGCCGGTTAGCAGCAAAAGCGCAACCAGCGCCGTCCAGCGTCTCACGGCGGTCGGCTTCGCCCGGCTCACGACGACCGCCCCCTCCAAAGGCGCCTTTTCACAAGCCTCCAATGTCATTGTGCGCGTGCGAAAACAGGGATTACGCTAAAACCAGCTGATGAGGACTTTGCGTCGCTTGGCGCTGGCCGCCGATTTCGTTGCCTTCGCGACCGTGGTATTGGGAAGTTGGACCCGCATCAACGGTGCGGGAGAAACCTGCCCGATTGGCCGCTCTGTCACGGACGTCTGATTCCCTCGCTGTCGGACGGCACGATCTGGGAATGGGCGCACCGGTTGCTGGCCTTCTCGGTGACGCCGCTGGTCATCGCGCTATCGATCGTGGCGTGGCGCGAACGTCGTCGCTCCGCCTTTATCGTGCCGGCGATGACGTTGGTAGCAGCGCTCTTCGTCGTTCAAGTACTGCTGGGAGCCGCGACCGTCAAATTATTCAACAGTCCGATGTCCGTCGTACTCCATTGGGGAACGGCCATGGCGTTCGTCGCCGCGCTTTCGGCGCTGGCAATTTTTGCCTCGGCCGCCGATTCGGACCCGGCGCGCGGTCGCCGGTCCACCGGATCGCGCCCGGCGCGATCGTCGGTACCACCGCCGCAATCACATTCATTACGATGTGCGTCGGTGCGTACGTCAGTTCCAGCGGCGCCGGCCTCGCGTGCCTCGACATTCCCGGCTGCGCCGGTAACGTAATCGTCTACGGCAGCGGGCAGTTCGTACAAATGTTGCATCGCGGGCTGGCGGGCGCGACGCTGCTCCTGGCAGCGGGATCGCTGGCAATCGTGTGGGCCGTTCCCTCGTCGAAGCAAACGCGAGCCGCGCGTTTGCACCGGAGTCGCGCTGGTTCTCGTGCAAGTATTGCTCGGCTTGTTAAATGTCGTACTTCGCTTGCCTACCGATTTGCGTGAGGCGCACGCCGTCAACGCGGCACTCACCTTCCTCGCGTTCGTCGTCGGCACGGTCTTCGCGTCGCTGGACGCCGCCCGTTCGCGCGCAGCGACGGCGGCCACTTCGTGAAATTGCGCAGCGTTCTCGCCGATTATTACGAGCTCTCGAAACCACGTATCATCTATCTGCTGCTGATCACGACGGCGGCGGCGATGGCGATGGCCGCGCACGGCCTTCCACCGATCGGGATCGCACTCTGGACGTTGCTTGGCGGCGCGTTGTCGGCAGCCTCGGCAGGCGCCTTCAACTGCGTCTACGACGCCGACATCGACGGCATCATGCGGCGCACGGTCAACCGGCCGATCCCGCAAGGCCGCATCTCGAGGCGAGCCGGCGCGATCTACGCGACGATCGCAGGCCTGCTCGGCTTCGCAATATTGTATGTGTTGGTAAATCCGTTGGCAGCCTGGCTCTCGCTGGCGGGCAACGTGTACTACGTCTTCGTCTACACGATGTGGCTCAAGCGACTGACGCCGCTGAACATCGTGATCGGCGGCGCCGCCGGCGCGGTGCCGCCGCTGGTCGGCTGGGCCGCGGTGACCGACTCGATCGGCGGTCCGGCGTTGGGCCTCTTCGCTTTGATCTTCTCTGTGGACGCCACCACATTTCTGGTCGCTGTCGCTCATGACCGAGCTCGATTACGACCGTGCCAAGGTTCCGATGTTCCCCAACGTGTACGGCCGGCCGCGAACCAAGCGCGAGATCTTTTACTACAGCGCGATCTTAGTGATCGCCTCGCTGTTGCTGTATCCGCTGCATGTGATGGGTGCGCTGTATTTTGCCGCCGCGGCAGTATTGGGCGGCGATCTTTTTGCTCGATGCCGTGCGGACGTGGCGCGAAGCCGATGGAACGCTGGCCGCGCGCCGCCTGTTTCGATTTTCGCTGTTATACCTCGCGCTGATGTGCCTGTTCATGGTCGTCGATCGTATCATCATCGCGTGAAACCGCTGCTCGGCACGCTGGCCGCCGGCGTGTTTGCCGGAGCGCTCGACTTGAGCGTTCTCTCTCCCGCACTGCCCGCGCTGGGCCACGATTTCAACGTTCAGACCGCCGACTTGGCGTGGGTGTTTACGTTGTATTTGCTGGTGACCGTCGCTTCGATCGCTATCGCTTCCGCGCTGGCCGACCGGTACGGACGACGTCCGGCGTACTTGGGCTGCATCGCGCTCTTTGCGGTGGGCAGCATCGTGGCGATGGCCGCGCCGAATTACGGCGTGTTTCTGTTCGCGCGCGCGCTGCAGGCGTTAGGTGCGGGCGGCATATTTCCAGTCGCGACCGCCGCCATCGGCGATGTCGTGCCGCGCGAACGGCGCGGCGCGGCCCTTGGAATGGTCGCAGCTACATGGGGATTCGCGGCCGTCATCGGACCGCTGTTCGGCGGCTTGATCACCCATTTCATTTCCTGGCGTTGGATCTTCTTGCCGAACGTGCCGCTGGCGGCAGCCGTCTTCTGGCTTGCGACGCGCTACGTTCCGACGTTCGCGCCGCGCAAACGGCAACCGCTCGATGTGTTGGGATCTGGCGCTTCTGTGCGTCGGGTTATTGGCGCTGACCGACGGCTTGATCGAAGCGCACGTCGTGCTCGGCATCGGCGGCATACTCGTGCTCGCCGGCTTTTGGTTGTGGGAATCGCGAGGTGCGCGTTTTCCGGTGGTGCCGCCGGTGTTGTTGCGTAACGCGCAACTGGCTAAAACGTACGCTCTCGAGATCGCGATCGGTATCCTCGAGGGTTCGCTGTTTTTCGTTCCGACCGTATTGGTCGGCGCGCTGCACATATCGTACATCGCCGCCGGCTCGATCGCCGCGCTCGGCGCGTTAGCATTCGTGATCGTTATTCCGATGGCGGGACGCGCACTCGACCGCGTCGGAAGCCGCGACGTGTTGCTGGTCGGCACGGTCGCGGTCGAAGTGGGCCTCGGCTTGTTCGCACTCGGCTTTAGCTCGATTTGGTTAGCGGTGCTCGCGATGCTGGTTGCCGGCGCCGGTTTTGGTGCGCTGTTGGGCGCGCCAACGCGGTATATCGTGACCAACGAAACGCACGAACACACGCGCGCGATCGGTGTCGGTCTGCTGAGCCAATGCTTGATCGTCGGGCAGATCGTCGGATCGTCGTTAGTGGGCGGCATCATCGGCCTGGCGACACAAGAAGTCGTTGGCTATCGCGAAGCCTATCTCGCATTTTGCGCCGTCGCGCTCGTCGCTCTCGCGTTAACGACCGCGCTGAAATCGCGCCGGCAAGAACGGCGCGAGCCGATCGGAGAAGCGGCTTAGCCGGTCGGCATGAAACGCTTCGTCCCGCTCGACCGGCGCGCGCTCGGGCTCGCGCACCGGGCATGGACCGAACGCGAACGGGGCATCGTTGCGCGCGGACTGAGTGGCCGCATGGCGATCGCCATAGAGCCGCTCGTCGGAGCGATCTTTATGGTCTTGCTCACGTGGGGTATCGTGTGGCGCGCGCATCACGTCGCCAGCGATGCGACGCTAATAAAGATCGCACCGATATTCGCGATCGGCGCGGTTGCGTTCGCCGGATACTTCGTCGCGGTGCTGGTGGCGCCGATCGCAGCCTACATACAGACGTTTAAGCCGATCTATATTTTAGACGGCTACGTGCGCTATCGCGACCGCGACGCGCAATCGCGCGACGACGCCTGCGGATACGTCGCCGCATTATTTCCGGATGCGTCGGTCGCATGCGAATGGGAATTTCTCGGAACGAAAGCGCTCGCAGAAGCGACGATTCCGTCGATGCTCGAGTTCTCGACGTATGCCGGAATCCACAAAATCGACGGAAAACCAACCGGTGTATTACCGGATGGCGATCTACCGGCGCTCGCAATCGGCGTCGCGCGCGAACGGTTTCGCAAATAACTCCAGCGATTGACCTATTCGGTTCATTGCTTGCACGTGCGGCTTACAAGTAGCGATCCCTAACACGAGGCGATCTGCAAAATACCATCAGCTTGCTTCGTACGCAAAGCATGATAATAAGAGCAACTGAAGAATCATGGCGACCGGGACTTAAGTCCCATGCCGACTTGTGGGTGAGGAGGCCAACACATGGTTCGAGGTATGCTTCGTTGCTTGCCGGCGTTGCTGGCATTAGGCGCATTGTGCGCATGTCAAGGCGGATTGAATTCGCAATCCGCCATTCCAGGGCAGTATCCCGGGGCGGAAGCCCCTCCTTCGACTAGGGGGTCAAAAGCTCCAAAATTCTCGGCTGCCCGTATCCGAGCGGTGATGTGTATCAGACGACGATCGCAAAAGCATCGCCGGAATCGATGAGCGCAAAGTACATTACCGCAACGCTAGCGGGCGGAGGCGGAGGCGGTTTCCAAGCTTGGGTTAGTCTGCAAGACATCAATTCCGCAACCAACTCGACGCCGCTGGTCACGGTCAAACCCGGCAACAGTTACGATCATCCGTACTCGCCGATCCCGTGGACGTCGAGCTTTTTCATCGAGAAAGACGGCGACCATCACTCCGAAGTGATCAACACGCAGTCGTGTCAGTACTACGAAGGGTACCTGACGTACTACTACCAGTCGGGCAACTATTTGTCGATGTTCAATAACGAACACATCGATCTCACCAAGCCCTTCGTGCAACCGCAGAACGGCGCACTTTCAACCGCGACCGGAATTCCGTTGGGTCTGCTGGCAGTTCGACCCGAAGAACTTGCTGCCGGGGTAATCGGGCACGCGATCGGTTGGAACGCCGTATCCCATTCGTTGAACGGTGTGGCCGGCGCTCCATGCGTTTCGCCTGCCGGAAAAGCACATTGCACCGACGGTAACTCCTACAAGGGACCGCCGAGCGATTCTCCGATGCCGTATGGCTCGCACGCCCGACTCAAATCTTCGTTCGACATCTCTGGTTTCAGTCGCGAAGCCAAGATCGTCGCCCTCGCAATGCAACAATATGGTCTCTACGTGTACGATACGGGTTGCTGCAACGCGATCATCTTGGCGAACGATTCGAACGGGACGCCGGTTTGGACGAGCACCGACGCAAAGAATCTGTCGACCATCAACCCGGGCGATTTCGATATCGTCTCTCCGCCCTAACAACTCGTTTCCGACAGCATCTCCGTAAAAGCAGATGGGCCGAAAGGTCCGTCTGCTTTTTACATTTGCCGTGGCGGGTCGAGCTACTCGTGCAGCGTACCGAGGTCCACACGCATCGAGGAGGCGGCCGGCCAATGATGGCCGTTGCCTGCAAGCAATACCACCGATGCGCCGATCGCGAAGATCATGGCCAGCCCAACGATCGCGGAGTACAAGATCGATTTCGGAATGCCTTTGGTTTGCGGGACTTGACTAAAATCGAGATACTCTGAATCTGGTACGATCATCTCTACGCCTTCCCGAAGTTTCCGAGCACGCCCGCGCCGGCGAAGATTGCCAGCAACGCTCCGAAGCCGAGCAAAAGCAACATCAATTTGAACACTTGGTTCTCGAGACCGGGCGTCTTCCAGTCTTTGTAGAGGGCGTAGAACGCGACGATACCAACGATGATGCCGCCGGCGACGGCGCCGGTGCGTTCGAGGATTGGCCAATCGAGATGCATCGTCGCTTCCTTAAATCAGATAGAAGATCGAGAAGAGCAGCACCCAGATAACGTGGACAAAATGCCAGTACAACGTTCCGGCGGTGATGCCGAAGAATTTTTCTCGCGTGTAGACCCCGGCGGCCGACTGCATCAAAAGCACCGTGAGAAAGATGACGCCCACGAATACGTGGAAGCCGTGCATACCGGTCAGCGTGAAGAATGAGGCCCCGAAGATGCCGCTTCCGCTCCACGTGATGTGCTCGCTGACGATAAGGTGCGTGTACTCGTACCCTTGACCGCCCAAGAAGCCCGCGCCCAGAACGATCGTTGCGATCAAGAACAACATGTACTTGATGAAATTGTCGTGCTTGTGGTTCTCGAGCGCGTAATGCATCGTCGCGCCCGAGCCAAAGAGCAACACGGAGTTCCATGCCGCGAACGGCACGTCGAGTCGCGGAATGCCCGGCGGCGGCCATCCTTGTCCGCTATTGCGCAAGTACAAATACGCGAAGACGAACGACGAGAACAGGACGCAGTCGCTGATCAGCGCCAGAAGAAAGCCTTGCAGCCGGAGGTCTCGGATTTCGTTGTACAGCTGATCCGGCTGCTCCACGTGCACGCCGCCGTGCGGGATCGAGGCGACAGCCATACTTAATGCGCTCCGGCCGCTGCGGGCGGCGAATCGTTGAGTTCGTCTTCCAGACCCTTATACGGGAGTGGATGCGAGAAGTCGTACGGCAGGCCGTACACGGTCGGAATGTTCTTGAAGTTGTAGTAGTGCGGCGGCGACGGAATCATCCACTCGAGCGTTCGGCCGTTCCACGGATTCGGTCCGGACCGTTTGCCGAAGCGCGCGCTAGAGATGACGTTGTAGAAGAACACCAACATACCGAGCGCCATCACGTAGGACGAAATCGAAGCGAAGCGATTCCAGAACTCGAACTGCGGATCGTAGCTCGCGACCCAGCGCGGCATGCCTTCGACGCCGAGCCAATGCATCGGTAAAAACGTACCGTTAAATCCGATAAAGAACAGCCAGAAGTGAATCTTTCCGAGCGTCTCGTTCATGAGTCGTCCGGACATCTTCGGGAACCAGTAATACATCCCGGCGAATACGCCCATCATGCTTCCGCCGACCAGCACGTAGTGAAAGTGCGCGACCACGAAGTACGTGCCGTGCACGTCGAGGTCGTAGGGCACCGCCGCCAGGAAGATGCCGGTGATACCGCCGCACGTGAACAGTGCGACGAATCCGATTGCGAACAACATGGCGGTCGTCAGATGGATCTTGCCGCCCCATAGCGTTGCGGTCCACGAGAAGATCTTGATGCCGGTCGGCACGCCGATCGCGAATGTCAAAATCATGAACGGCAACTGCAAATACGGTGCGAGGCCCGATGTGAACATGTGATGCGCCCACACCATGAAGCCCGCGAGCGCGATCGCCATCGACGAAAACGCGATCAGCTTATAGCCAAAGATCGGCTTGCGCGCGAACGTCGGCAGCACTTCGGAGATGATGCCGAAGGCCGGCAGAATCATGATGTACACGGCGGGATGCGAGTAGAACCAGAACATGTGCTGCCACAGCACGGCGCTTCCACCCTTGGTCGGGTCGAAGAACGGCACGCCAAACTGCCGCTCGATGAATAGTGCGGCCAGCGCGGCGGCCAGCGCCGTGGTGGCGACCATCAGCAGCGGTGCGGTCGCAAACTGCGCCCAGCAGAATAGCGGCATGCGTGTAAACGTCATGCCCGGGGCGCGCATCTTGAGCAACGTTACGAGAAAGTTTATGCCCGTCAGCGTCGAGCTGACGCCGACTAAAAAGATCGCTGCCGCCCACATCGACGTACCGGCGGCGCCCTGCAGCGATACCGGCGGATATTCCGTCCAGCCGGCGGTTGGCGCGCCCATCAGGAACGACGAGAACAACATCAAACCCGCGACCGGAAAGATCCAGAAGCTCAAGAGGTTGAGCCACGGAAACGCGACGTCCCGCGCGCCGATCTGCAGCGGGAAAATCAAGTTGCCGAATCCACCGGTCAGGATGGGAATTACGACCAGCCAGACCATGGCGCTGCCGTGGATGCTGTACACCTCGTTATAGGTCTCGGGTGAAACGAAACCGCCATTAGCGTTGAGTAGCTGCGTGCGAATCGTTTCGGCCAGTAAGCCCGCCAGGATAAAGAAGACGAACCCGGTGATCAGGTATTGAATTCCGATGATCTTATGATCGATCGAAAAGACATATCGTCGAACGAATCCCTGCGGTTCTTGGTGGATGTGGCCCGCGATTCCGCCGGGATGAACTGGTGCGTGGGTTGCCATGATCGTTCTCCGATTACTTCAGGGAATTCAGGTATACGGTTAGATTCGCGATATCCTGATCCGAGAGTCCGTTGGTGGTTGCGTTTGGCATGCTGCCGATGCTGCCGGTATATCCGGTTTGCAAAATCTTCGAGACGTTGGCCTCGGTGGCCGGGTCGCCGTTCACGAGATTCGGATGGGTCGGGTCGTGCAACACCGCCTTCAGGCCCGGGCCGACGATACGCTGATCGAACGGTCCGGTCGAGTGGCACGCGGAACACTTCTGCTTGAACAGGGTCTGACCGGTTCCAATGTTCGCGTTCGACAAGTTGATCGCCGTGCCGGTCGTCGTCGGTAATGCGTTGCTGACGTGCGCATTCTTGACTTGCCACCCGTGGAACCACGCGTTGAACTTGTCCCGGCTTTCGATGACGAGCACTTGCTTGTTCATTTGGCTATGCAACACACCGCAGAACTGCGTGCAAATGATCTGATAGCGTCCCTCGAGGCGCGGCGTAAACCGAATCTCGGTGACCAGTCCCGGCACGGTATCGTTTTTCAGGCGCATCGCCGGCACCCAGAACGAGTGGATCACATCCGAGGACGTCAAATTGAGCGTCACCGGAACGCCGATCGGCAGATGCATCTCGTCGGTGATCTCGCCGTTGACCTGCGGATAGCGGAACGTAAAATCGAACTGGTGGCCGATCGCTTGAACGACCAAACCGTTTTGCGGCTCCAGCATGATTTCGTACCAAATCCGAACGCTGACGGCCGACAGCAGCACGACGAACAACGCGGGGATGATCGTCCACCACAATTCGAGTTTGTGGTTGTCGTGGATTTGGACGCCGATCGCGTCGGGCGGATCGCTCTTGCGCACGCGGAACGCGATCGAGAAATAGACGAGATAGCCGGCGATGAAAATGTAGAGCGCCGTACCGGTCGCGGCCATAAAGCGGAAGAGCGTGTCGACTTGACGCGCCGTTACGATGGCAGCCGGCAAATATTGCTCGATCGGGAACCAGTACCAGAACCAAATTCCGACGGCAGCCAGCACTGCGAGGACGGCGCTGACCATCCAAAATTGACTGCCGAGCCGAACTGGCGGCGCCGTCTGATTTACCAATGAATTCCCTCTCCCAAGCGCTCTATTGATAGACTATAAGGAAGCGTCTGCGCGGCGCATCTACTTTGAGCGGTTTGGCGCAGCATCCGTCAACCCTGCAAACCGACGAACGAGCCAGTCGACGTTGGTTATTGCGCTACCGACGACGACCGCATCCGCGCCGCGATCGAACGCCGCGCGCAGCTGCTCCGGATGGTGCACGCCGCCTTCGCATACGACAAATGTGTCTAGCGTCGTCATGCGTTCGAGCAAGTCGAGATCGGGCAACGCGCGGCCGCTCGTTTGGGGCGTGTAGCCACTCAACGTGGTCGCAACGATGTGAGCGCCCGCTTCTGCGGCACGGACTGCGTCGTCGAACGTCGCACAATCGGCCATCGCGAGTTTTCCGGCAGTCGCGATGGCGCGTACCGCATCGGCGATCGTACTGCCGTCCGGGCGCGGCCGTCCCGTCGCATCGAACGCGACGATGTCGGCGCCGGTCGCAGCGACGGCTTCGGCATCCGCGATCGTCGGCGTGATGTAGGATTCGAATCCTTCGTACGCGGTCTTCACGAGACCGATCAGCGGAGCGTCGAACGCTTTTCGCATCGTTGTTAGGCACGCCAAACTTCTCGCCCGAATGCCGGCGGCGCCGTTGCGGACCGCGGCATCGGCGATGGCGGCCAGCACGTCCATCCGATCGATTGCCGAACCGTCGTCGGCTTGGACCGAGACGATCAGTCCGCCGCGCAGCTTCTCGAGGATGGCGTCCGCGGTGCGCGGATCGCTCATCCGCCGGCGGCGCGGATAGCGAGCAGCATCGCTCCTTCGGCCGGCGGCCGTTTGGCGCGGACGACTCGTACGCCGAGGCGCTCGATAGCAGCGCCGACGCGCTCGCGGTAATCGGCGTTCGCGAACATGCCGCCGATCAGGGCGACGCGCGGCGCGGCTCCATCGCGGACCGCCGCCCCGACGAGCTCGGCCAGTCGCTGCACGCCGCGTCGCGCGAGATGGTCGAACGGTGCCGCTTTCAAAACAGACGGGGCGTAGGAAGCGAGGCGGTCGCGCGTGAGTCGCCCAGCGTGCGTCGCCGAAACGATCTCTCGGAGCGACCCTACTCCGAAGTACGCGCGTATCGCATTGGCGGGTGCGTCGAGGGGTCTGCCGTCATCTTCGTGGCGCATCATTTGCGCCAGCGCTTCGCGCACCAACCAGAATGCGCTGCCCTCGTCGCCGAACAGATAACCCCAACCGCCATACGTTTTTGCGTCATCCGAATTCGCGTTCGCAGCGTATGCGACGGTACCGGTTCCGGCAATCACGACGATGCCGGCTTCGCCATCGAGCGCGCCCGCGAGTGCGATTGGCGCGTCGTGCAGCACGATCGTCTCGCGAGCCGGCAGTTCGGGTGGACGGCCGACATGCGCGCCGTCGAACCCGGATACGCCCGCAACGACCGTATCGAATCGCGCGTCTGCGGGTAAACCGGCGTCGGCGACCGCAGCCGCGAGCGCGCCGGCTAATGCGTCGCGTAGTCGTGTGGAATGCGTGGTAGCACCGACTTCGTCTGCTCCGCCGACGGCTCCACGGCCGAGAACCTGCCCGTCACTCGTTCCCACGACCGCCCTGGTCGAACTTTGTCCGCCGTCGATTCCGGCGAAAAGTTTATCGCTCATCAATCATCACGATGTCGCGGCAAATTCGATGCTTAGGAAAGATTCCCATTGTGTACGTTACCGTTCCGCGAGTGCGGGCCGCGACTCGTCGAGTAGTTTGAGGGCGTATGCATCTGCCGCGGCTTCGCGCTCGGCACGCTTTGGCAGTGTGGGGATTTCTCCTAAGTGTTCGCGATGATGATACAGCTCGTGGCCGATGGCCAGCGCGACGAACCGGTCGCGTTCTGCGCCGGGCAAGGCTTCGACTATGCGTTGGTTGATGCGAATTTCTGGAATGGTCGCGTCGTATTCCGCGCGCAGTTCGCCGTCGTCCCAATCCCCGAGGTCGTCGAAACGGACCGCGACGTTATACTCGCGAGCCAAACGCAGTGCTTCGCTCAATCTTCGAGCGTTATCTTTGAAAAGGCAGAGTACGGAACGGTGTTCGGGTCGAGCTGTTTGCAGACGATCGCGATTATGACGCCGACGTTCTCCTGAAGCTGCCGGCTCTGCTCGCTGGATACCTCGAATTGGAAACTCCGCGAAAAGGTGCGATGACAATCCAGTACGTCGACCTCCAGGCGAGCTTCATAGGTTTGCGCCCGCCATACAAACGCGTCGCTCATTTCTCGATTAGCCGTTGCGATAAAGTCTTGTTTGCCCGACGCATTATAGAGGGCGGTTACGTATGCCGCGACCTTCGCCTGCATCGTCGTTTGGTCCGGGTCGGATAGCGCTTGTTCGTTTTCTTGCACCTTGGCGTTGGCGTAGGACATCCACGCCTGCCCTAGGTTGAAGCCACTCGACGTTAGCGCGCCGGTCGCAGCGTCGTTCCGAAAGAGGATATCGAATGGGATGGCGACGTCCGCCTCGACTAGGAATGGTAACCAGAACTTGCCACGAGCTTCTTCACCGCCGGCGAGCGCGCTATTGATGGCGCGTTCCCGATTGAAGATCGGCGATAGAACGAGCTCCTCGGTTGCGCCGGACGCTTTGAATCGGATGCGCATTTTGGTTATCAGCGAGCGTGCATGCTCGTTGTTCAAGGTGCCGACCACTCCAAGCGTCGGCCCAAGTCCATTAAAGCCGATCTCTAAAAATAAGCTGTCGGTAAGGAGAACGTTCAACTCGCCGCGGTCGTAAGAGCGTGTGCAGCTCAGGCCGAAATGCCGCAACGAATGCGATCACGAGCGAAGCGACGCTCGCTACGTCGGACCAATGGTCCGCTATCCACGTCGCCAAGAGGACGTGCTGATGCACTACTGCTTCGATTTCGTCGCGTCGTCCACTGTGGAAGCGTTCGAACCATCGGCGTTCGCTTTCGCAGCGCTTCGCACGAACGGACTGGCGGCGGGCGATTGCACCGTCGTTGAGTCGTTACCGGCCACGCCGGCAAGCGCACGAGTAGCGATTCGCGTCAGCGCGTCGGGTATCAACTGCTCTGCGAATCCGGAGATGAAGCCAAGGATGACGACAGCGGCGTAACCGGCGACGGATGCCGGCAACGCAATCGCTAATGGGTCGCTCGATGTTTCTTGGAACGTTACTATGCTGGTGGACAAGAGTTTCGACACGAGCAGACCGTACACGAGCAACCCGAAGATAGCTCCGAACATCGGCGAAATAACGGCGATTCCGAACCAATCTGCATCCGTTTGAATGAAACGGTAAAAAGGATCGACTTCGACGGTTGGATCTTGCAGACGTCGCTGAACGCTCACGACGCTGCCCACGACCGCCGCCGCCGACGTCGCAACTGCGAGCGCGGCAACGGCTCTCCACGAGCCGGGGATGTCGGGCAAGAGCCACGCAACGGCGAATGCGATCGCTTGTACACCGAGGATGACGACGGCGGCCGCGACGAGCCGTTCGGCGGCCCGAGTGCGGCTCAACGCCGCGACGCCATACGAACCATAAAAATAATAGACGGCTCGGATGCACGACATCAAATCGGCGCGCAAAACGTTAACGTCTTGTTCTTGCGAAATGTCGACCGCACTTGCGACGTACTGCGAGTAGCGGTTCGAACCGACGACGTCCTGCAGGCGGCGCCGCCACGAAGGGAGCGTCGAACGAATCTGGTCGGCCGGCAGTATAGCCGCAACGCACAACTCGGCCATGGCAAGATCCGACCACCATAACTGCCCGGGCGACGTCTGTAGCTTGCTCTCGAGCTTCGCTATTTCCGCGTCGCTGTTCGACCCGGCGTCCGACGCGGCGCGCATCAGATGGTAGCCATCGATGATGCTGCGCAGCTCGTCCAGCGCTTGCTGCGGAAGCTTCGCTCGCGGCGCTAGAAACGATGGTGACTTCATGGCCATAGCCTTTTACCTCTTCTCTGCCGGAGTGCCGAACTTCAGCTCGCCAATTTGGTTACGCTGGCCCTCGACAAACCACAAGTTGCCGTCGGGTCCCAACGTGATGCTGCCTAGCTGGTAGTTCGGCGCGCTCCCGTTGATGGCGCCGGGCAGCGTGATCGTGTTGACGATGTCTCCACTTTGCGTCATTTCAGCGATCTGTCCGACGAACGGCATCGTCAGATACCAGTTGCCATCCGGTCCGACCGCAAGCCCATCTGCCTGATTCGGAATCGGATACTCCGTGATCGTTCCGTCTGGGGTGATCTTCCCAATGTAGTCGTGCTGCGTGGGACCACTCCCCGCGGCGAACCAAACGTTGCCGTCCGGACCGTTCGCGATCTTCCATACGCCGTTGGAAGCGACGATCGGATATTTCGTGACCACGCCTTTTTCCGTAACATGTAAAATCGAAGGACAGTTGGCGCTGTATCCGATCCACAACGAGCCGTCTTTCGATGCCGTCATGGGCCCGCTATAACAATATGGACTCGGGAGTGGAAACTGCTTCAGCAGTTTGCCGGTCAAGGTGAACTCGAGCAGTGAGGTGCTGTAGAAGCCGGTTATTTCGACCCACAAGCGATCGTGCGTTATAGTCAATCCCGACGTCCACGCGTACAGATGAGCCGGTTCGAACTCGACGATTTTCCCAGTCGGTTCGATGTATCCGACGTGCTCGCCATAATACGTCGTGAAATACACGCGGCCGCTCGAATCGGTCGCGAAATTATACGCCCACCCATACCCATAATTGTCTCTCTGATTCGGCAGCTTATGTGCCGTTATGTGGCCGTTGGGGCTTCTTTTGCCCAGGTATGCCAAGGTCGAATTCACCCAGAGCGAACCCGAGGCATCGAACGCAAGATCGAGGGCGTTCTCCATATTTTTTGCCGTGATACGGTACTCTTTGAGTGTCGGCAAGACGGCATTTCGGCGAGCGGCCACCTCGAAGGGTTGCGTTGCGACCTGCGGGGTGCCGTGCAGAGAACCTCCGCCGCAGGAGGCCAGACCGGCGATCGTGCTGGCGCAGATGAACGAAATGCGAAGCGATCGAGCGAAAGAGCGCATGATTGCTGTCTTCTTCACGTGCGGCGTAAATCCACGCCATCGGCCTCTAGAGTCGCCCGAAGTTGCGGCGGATCGACGTCTCCGACCATCGAGCCGGACCTGACGGCCAGCGCGGCCGCGGTGCCTGCGGCTTGGCCCAAGGTCATCACGGTCGGGGTGAGCCGAACCGATGCGAGCGCTTCATGCGTCGTCGAAATGCACCGCCCCGCCACCAACAACTGCTGGCGATTGACCGGCACCATGCAACGGTACGGGATTTCGTAACTCTTGCCCGGTGCGAGCCTCTTCGTTGTCGTTCCCGAGCCGGATGGGTTATGCACGTCGATCGGATAGGCGCTGCGCGCGACGGCATCGTCGAATTGCCGCGCGCTTAGCACGTCGTCAGCAGTAAGCGTGTAACGACCGACAATCCGCCGGGATTCACGAATGCCTATTTGCGTTCCGGTTGCGGCGATGCGAGAGTTGGCAAAACCGGGAACGCGCGTCCGGAAGAACTCGAGCAGCTGCATCGTTTGCAGGCGCGCTTCCACCTCGGCGCGCGTCAGATCGTCCGGATCGAGCGGATTGATGTTGACGACGCGCGTCATATTCACGATCACTTCGTCGTCGTACGGCGACGCAAAGATCGACACGAGCTCGCGCGGCACGTTAACGATGTTGTCGCGCACCGCGGCTTGCCAGATTTCATTCAATCCCGCGACCGCGGTAAGCGCCGCTGCTTTACGCTGGTCGGGTGCGAGCGAGGTTCGCATTTGATCGGGATGTTCGCGCACGTAGCGCGCGAGCTCGTGCATGTCAACGTGGCTGAGCCGAAACATCAGGCTGGCCGGCTGGACGCGGCCGCGTTCGTCGCCTTGCTGCGTCGGCACGCCGGCCGAATGCGCGACGAGCGCGTCCGCCGTGGCGTCAATCGCGACAGTCGCCTGGTAGCGCCGCGAGCCTGCGACCGTCGCGAACGTCGCTCCGGTAACGCCGTCGCCAACCGTTTCGGCTGATAGAAAATAGCCGTGCAGCAATAGCTCGACGCCTGCCTCACGCATCATCTCGAAGAGCACTGCCTTGTGCACTTCGGGGTCGAAAGGGGTGATCGTCGCGACGTAGTCCGACGAGTCGGCGACGTGCCCAGGCGACGCACCCTTGGCCATCAATCGCTCGACGATTTCTTGCGCGATCCCGCCGACGATGCGATCGCCACCGGAATGAAACGTCATCCACGGCCCGACCATCGCGGCGGTCGCGGTGCCGCCCAGAAAACCATATCGCTCGACTAGCGTCGTGCGCGCGCCGTGACGAGCCGAAGCGATGGCCGCGGCGCAGCCCGCGTTTCCGCCTCCTACTACCAGTACGCCGGTTTCGAGCACGCCGTTCGTTTCGGCGATGGGCGAGCGGCGCCTGGCGGCGTACGGGGCAGTGGATTGTGGTAAGCTGCCAACATGATTGAGACGATCGATCCGAACGAGCGTGAAGAGCGCAACTTGGCCGTTCTCGCACACCTATCGGCGATAATCGGTGGATTCGTGGTCCCGTTTGGAAACATCGCCGGCCCGCTCATCATGTACTTTTCATATCGCGATAAGAAGCCGCTCGTGGCGCAACACGCGAAAGCATCGCTCAACTTTCAGATAACGATGACGATCGTCGCGATCTTGTTGATCATCGCGGCGCTTATCGTCTACGCGATTCTGCTGGTCACCGTGGTGGCCGGGTCGTCGGACTCCGGTAAGCCGACGCCGCTCTCGACCGGGGCGCTGATCGGGATTTTCGCCGTCGTCATCGCATGCATAGCATTTTTCGTTTGGACGTTCGTGCAAAATATTCTCGCCGCCGTCGCCGCCAGCAAGGGCCGCACGTACCGGTACCCGTTGGCGAGAGAGTTCGTTAAGTAGGGTGAAACACGGGACCACGCGCCATGGTAGAGTAAGCGTATGATTGACACGATCGACGCCACCGAACGTGAAGAACGCGGCTGGGGCGTAGCCGCCCACCTATCGGCGCTGGTCGCAGTAGCCGGCATCCCCTTCGGGCACGTCGTCGGCCCGCTCGTGGTCTATTTGATCAACAATGGGAAGCGGCCGTTCGCGACCGAGCACGCCAAGTCGTCGCTGAACTTCCAGATCACGCTGTCGATCGGGCTCGTGCTACTGATTATCGCCCTTGTCGTCGCATGGTTTGGCGTCATCGCAGCCGCTATCGCCGCATCCAACGGAGACTCGTCCAATACGCAGCTTCCGCCTGGAGCCATGGTTGGAATGTTCGGCGTCGCGGCGCTGTTCATTTTCGCCGGAATCGGATCGCTGGTCTGCGTGATTCTTGGCGCGGTAGCTGCGAGCCAGGGCCGTCCGTACCGCTACCCGTTCGCCATCAACTTCATCAAGTAAATTCGTCTCTGAGAATGGCGTACTCGTACGAGTCGCGCCATTCTCCCTTTTGCAGAACGTCTCGCTCGAGCGAACGCTCGCGATGCATCCCAACTTTCTCCATAACGCGCCACGATCCAACGTTGCGAACGTCGCACGTCGCCAAAATTCGATGAAGATGTAGAGTACTGAAGGCGACGCGCAGAAGCGCGCGGCTGGCTTCGCTTGCGTAGCCATTGTTCCAATACGCTCTATTGAAAGCGTATCCGTAGCCGGCGACGCCGTTTTTTCGATCCAACATCCAGAGAGTGATGCTGCCAATTACCTTTTGCTCTTCGCGCAGTTCCACGGCCAAGTCAACTTCGTCTCGAGGCCACATTCGTTGATCGCGTAGACGGCTCGCGAGAACTTCGTGCGTCTGATCCGGTGTGTTCGGTCCCCAATCGACATATCGCGCTACGATTGGATCGCCGCCGTATGCGTGAATATCGGACTCGTCAGCGGCGGTGAACTCACGCAGCAATAATCGCTCCGTCTCGATCGGAAACCATCGTTCCATACCGGCGGCGTTAGGCCGCTTTTCGCTCGTTCGCCGCCGCGATTCTATCCAACGCGACGCGTACTATTCCGGCGACCGGAACGGCTAGGATCATGCCGATGATTCCGAGCGTTTCGGCGCCGACGACGATCGATATGAAGATCACCAGCGCCGACACGCCGACGCTCTTGCCTACGATGATCGGCGCAAGTACGCGCCCCTGTGCTTCGAACACAAGAATAAACAGTCCGAGCACGATCAAAGCGCGAATCGGCCCGGCCGCAACGAGCGCGACGACGAACATTGGAATACCGCCGATAAATTCGCCTAAGATCGGTATCAACGACGCAATTCCGGCGACGACCGCGAGCAACAGTGCATACGGGACGCGCATAATCAGAAGAATCACCATTGCGGCGACACCGATAATGAGCGCCAGAAGAACTTGGCCGCGCACGAAACCGGCGATCACGGCGTCGGAGTCATCGATGAAGCTCGCCGCCCCCGGCCGCGCTTTCTTGGGCAACAGTCGCATGAAGCCGTCGCGGATGCGCTCGACGTCGGTAACGAAAAAGAACGTCAACGTCAGCACGAGCAACAGATCGACGAAGAACGTTACGGTTCCGCGGAGTATCCCGATGGCTTGCATTCCGAGGGTCGCGCCTAAGGCCGCCGCAACGGCTCCCGCCTTGGCGAGATTTGCGAGCACGAAGCTACGAAGCTCCGGCGGGAGATGCTGCAAGAGCGAACTCGAGCCTGGGTTCGCGGCGTCTCGTTCGAGCGATTGCAGCGTCGCGGGGAACGTTTGCGACAAATCGATCGCCTGACGTGTGACCGTCGGAGCGAGATACGCAATAGCGAGGCCTATGAGCCCGAGCACGACGATGTACACGATCAGGACGGCCAGCGGTCGCGGCATCTTTCGGCTCAGCAATCGAACCGGCGGATAGATCATATACGCGAAGAGAACGGCCGCGACGATCGTCGTGAGAATGTTTTGAATGCGCCCAGCGGCGACGCCCAGCATCCACGCGAGGATGCCGATCCCGATCAGCACGGCGATAACGATCAACGCGCGGAGCCACCCGTTTTGTGGACGCAACGAACCTTCGGAAAGCGACATAGCGCTACTTTACCCCGCGGCGGAAGCGCCTACCCGCGAGGCCAACGCTTCTAGCCGGATTTACGTGCTACTTGGGGAAAGCCGCAACGCCCGTTAGACGACCCTCTCCGTAAATCTTTGCAAACGGCTTACGTTGGTTTTTCAAGAACCCTTCAACGGTTTGATTGTTTTGGTTGACTTGAAAAAAGCGGCTCCCAATTCCAAACGTGCTGAATATCGGGCCGTCCATGCCCGCGCCGAAGGAATACGACGGTTTCGTTTTACCAGCCGGATAAACGAACACCATGTTTTGGTTAAAGTCCGAAACGTACAACGCGTCATCTCCGCGGACGGACACTGCCTCCGGACCGATAAGTCCCTCGAGATGCAGGTCGATCTTCTCTTTCGTTCCGCGCGGAATTTTGACAACTTCAGAGCCGTTTATGACGATGAGATCGTCTTCACGATCGATTGCGAATGCGACCGGATCTGCTTTGAACGCGATCCTCTCGAAGGGCGACGTGCTGCCGGCCCGATATCCAACGATTGCGTCGGGCTCCTCCTCGCTGACGAATACGTCTCCGGACGAATCGACCGCCAGACCATACGGAGCGAAACTTATGCCTTTGCTGATCGTAAAACTCGGCTCTTTCGAACCGGGCGGGTACATCGTTACGGACGGATAGATGGTGTTGAGAACGTAGAGATCGCCTTTGCTGTCGGTTGCAAGACCCATCGGATCCTGGACACCGTCTGTGATCTGTCCTATTGGGTTCTTATCGTGCTTTCTCGGGTCGAATAGTAATACGCGGCTGCCATTGTACTGAGCTACGTACAGCACTGGCGGCGGAGCGGCGTTTACCAAGCCCGATGCTACTCGATCGCGTGGGTATTCCAGATGCGCGAGAGCCGATGCGTCGCCCGAACCGGCATTACCAAAGCAACCCGATGAAACCAAGGCGGCGAGCGGAACTACGAGGCGAACTACCATCTTCGAAATCGACACTGTATTCTATCTCCGTTGAGCTGCTTTGCTGCGTTAACGATGCGGCAAAATTTTACCTCGCGGCGCCGAAACCAGGGAGTCGAGCAAGATACGCGATATTCTCGCTGATGCTATTTCAACGAGTTAAGCCGATCGCGCGGATTCTCGCCGAGGGTAGCGACAAAGACGGCGAGCACGCATTAAAGCGGTCGTTGGGGCCGTGGGCTCTGACGGCTATGGGCATCGGCGCCATTATCGGTACCGGCATTTTCGTCCTGACGGGCGTCGCTTCGGCGACTCGAGCGGGCCCTGCCCTGACGATTTCGTTCGTGGTTGCGGGACTCGTGAGCGCCTTGGCTGCGCTCTGCTACGCTGAAGTCTCCAGCAAAATTCCGATCTCCGGCAGCGCGTATACGTACACATACGCGACGCTCGGAGAGTTTTTGGCCTGGATTATCGGCTGGGATCTCGTGCTGGAATATGCGCTTGGCGCAGCGACGGTCAGCATCGGCTGGTCCGGTTACTTCAACAACATCTTGCATCAGGCGGCGGCGGCCCCGGGATTGGGATGGCTCAATATTCCGCCGGAGTGGGCTAATGGGCCACACTGGGGCTTGGCAGGCCAAGCGGGAGTGTCGGGTTATGCGAACCTCCCCGCGGCGGGGATCATCCTGATCATTACCGCCCTTCTGGTGCGCGGTACGAAAGAGTCGGGCGCCGTCAACGCAGTGATCGTGACGATCAAGCTGTTGATCGTCCTGTTCTTTATCGCGATCGGCATCGGGCACATCGACGGCGTCAACTACCACCTTCCGGCGGGCGGACCGGCCGGCATGGGCGGCTATTTTCCGTTCGGCGTTTACGGCATGCTTGGTGGCGCAGCATTCATCTTCTTCGCATACATCGGATTCGACGCAGTGTCAACGACCGCGGAAGAAGCGAAAAACCCCGGACGCGACCTTCCGTTCGGAATCCTCGTGAGTCTCAGCGTTTGCACCGTACTCTACATTATCGTCGTAGCGATTCTCAACGGTATGGTGCCGTTCTATAAACTGAACGTCGCGTTCCCGGTCGCCTTTGCGATGAACTATGTTGGCCTAGGCTGGGCCGGCGTCATCATTTCGATCGGCGCGATCGCTGGTTTGACCACCGTGCTGCTGGTGATGATGTTCGGACAAAGTCGTATCTTCTTCGCGATGTCGCGCGACGGATTGATACCGCCGGCATTTACACGAGTGCATCCGACCTGGCGCACTCCGGTCTTCTCGACGGCGTTTTTCGGGGTCATTATCGCTGCGATCGCGGCCTTTACGCCGATCGACATCGTCGGAGCGCTCACCAACATGGGAACGCTCGCCGCATTCGTGCTGGTCTCGATCGCGGTGCCAATCCTCCGCAAGCGGCATCCCGAAGTGACCGGACAGTTCACGCTGCCGTTCGGGCCGTACATCATTCCAGTCTTATCGGCTCTCACAGCGCTGTCTCTGATGTACTTCCTGCGGTTCGGGAACCCACTCATTTGGGGCTTCTTCCCCTTCGTTTGGCTATCGTTCATCATCTGGCTGGTCATCGGCCTCGTGTTCTACTTCGCGTACGGACGACATAAGAGCACCGTCGCGCTACAAGACATCGATAGGCTCGCAGTACGGCAACCACCGGTAAACTGAGGCTGCCGGTCACTCGGTAGACCAGTGTAGCGGGGCGCCGGATTACGGTGCCCCGCTTGCATTTCAGTCCAATTGAGGCACTCGGCCTGCGACGTGGCGGTAGGTGCCGTGCTGGCTTTTGCGAAGAGAATGCGCGTCGCTACTACCCTCTAGGAGCTATGGAATGCCTTCCGCCGCGCGCATCATATGCAAACGCTCTTTTTTCGCGTTCTTTATCGCCGTACTGGGAGGATGCTCGGCACAACATGCGTCGTTGCTTCCCGCTCCGAATCAAGGGTCGGCAAAGCAAACGACGACTGCGCAGGCTCGCATTGTATCGAGTTTGGTACGGGCGGGTGGCAAGGCGTACGTCATCGACCAGATGTATACGCCGGTCAACACCACGTTGGGCGGCATAACTTCCGGCTCCGATGGAAACGTCTGGTTCACCGGTCACGGCGTCGTTGGCAAAAGTTCGGTCGCCGGCGATATGACCGATTATGCCATTCCGCTCGGCGACGACATCGCATCCATTACTGAAGGTCCCGACCACAACTTCTGGATGACGTCGTTTCCAGGTGCAATCGACCGAATAACACCGGCCGGACAATTCGACTCGTTCCCAGTCCCCAAGCAATATGGCGGAACGGACGCCAGCGTGTTCTCTATAGCGAGCGGCTTCGGCGATCTTTGGACGTTGGATCCGTATTATGACGCAGACTACATGCTTGAACTCACGCCGCAAGGGAAATTCCACGGTTACAAAATTGGGACCCGGATCGCAGGGTGTGTCTCTGACGGGGGCTCTCGATGGGTCCATTTGGTTTACCGACTACCGCAATAATTCCATCACGCACATGACAGCTCCCGGCAAATTTAAGCGCTACGCTATTCCGACACAGAACGCCGGCCCGAGCACGAAATTTGCCAGGCGGCCAACGGCACGCTCTGGTTCATCGAGAGTTCGGCCAACAAGATTGCAAGCATGACGCTGTCTGGAACCTTTAAGGAATATGTGCTGCCGGCCAGTGACGCCGGTGCTACTTCAATCGTCGACGGTCCGGATGGCGCGCTATGGCTTACCGAGACGAATCAGATCCTCCGAATGACCACTTCGGGAGCCTTCACCGTGCTGCCGGTAAAAGGCAAATACGACTATAACTATCTCGCTCAAATTACCGTCGGCAGCGACAAGAACATCTGGTTTACCGAAGGATCGGAACTCGGTCTACTCGGCCGTGTCGAACTGCACGATGTCAAGAAGTCCGATCCAGAGTATCAATCGATCGCGCTGACCCTCGAGAAGCAGCCGCAACTCGGCGTCGCCCAAAGCATTCCGCTCACAGTCGAAGTGCGCGACCTACACGGCAAAATTGTCACGGGAAAGTATCCGTATCCGATTCACTTGTCAACTACCGACGAGCAAAACGCGGGGCTTTCAAAGTCAAACGTAACCTCGTCCGAAGAAAAGATCGGTGTTAAATTCTCCGGCGCAAACGCAGTCGCCACGATCTCCGCTACTGCCAACGGTGGCGCTCGCCTTTCTCCAGCCGCCATCATCCCGTCTACGCCGCAAGAGTATCCGCTACCGAGCGAGAGCTACAACATGGCTCTCGCCACCGACGGCACGATTTGGATGTGCCTTCGTAACGGTCATATCGCGACGCGGGCACTAGACGGCACGATTCACGACTACAAGGCAACAACGTCGTTAGCCGGTTGCTCGATCGTCGAGGCACCTGATGGAAACATGTGGTTCACCGACTACACCGACGCCCGCATCGGTAAGATCACCCCCCAAGGAAAAGTTACCTTTACGGAGCTCGGATATCGCGGAGATCCGATGTCGATGACGGTTGGAGGCGATGGCGCGCTTTGGTTTACTCAGCCATACCAAGATAAGATCGACCGGCTGACGACCGACGGTCAGTTGACGTCGTTCAAAACTCCTTCCGATCCACAGTACATCGTTACAGCGTCGGACGGCGATTTGTGGTACGACGACGAAAACTATCTCTACAAAATGACGTTGAAGGGCAAACAAACACGCCACGGTCGTGAGTTCCAAGTTAACCTAGTACCCTTGTGGTCTGCTAATGGCGAACTGTGGTACACAAACTATCAAAAACTTTACGAAATAGATGCGACCGGAAAGGTCCTCGCTAGCTATACGTACCCCGGCGACTGTTATCCGACGGACGTTGCCGTCACGCCCGACGGTAACGTGTGGTACTACGACTCGGCTGACCGATGCGTCGGCCGTATAACACCAAGCGGAACGGTTACTACCGTACTCACCTACAACCGTAACGGCGGTTACACGCCTTCACCGGGCATTTTGTACGGTCCGAACAACGACGTTTGGTTTAATGAATCCGGCAACAAGGGCCTGGGCTGGATCGATCCTACAACGCTGTAATGAAACTGCTTCTCACTTCCTCGGGCATCAAGAATGCGAGCATCCAAGCAGCGCTCGTCGATCTTTTGGGCAAACCGATTACCGAGTCGAACGCTCTCTTTGTCGTTACCGGAATCTACCCGTTCGCCGGAGGCCCATATATCGCGTATAAGGCGATCTGCGGAGAGTCGCAATCTGCGATGACGCAGTCTACCATGACCAGATTGGGTTGGAAGTCGGTAGGATTGCTGGAACTCACCGCGCTGCCAACGATCGACAAGAAGATCTGGTCCCGCGCGGTCGAGGAGGCGGACGCGCTACTGGTTTGGGGAGGAGACCCAGTCTACCTCAGCCACTGGATGCGCGAATCCGGGCTGACAGATGTCCTGTCAACGCTGCCCAACCTCGTTTACGTAGGAGTTAGTGCCGGGAGCATGACTGTCGCTTCCACGTTTGGTGAGACGTACGATAGTCCGCCAATCGACAGCAGTCGCGTGTTGGCATCACAAAACATCGAGTTCGCTACGTCCCAGGGAAACATCAGTCAAATTTTCGTAACGGCTCATGGAGCGGGACTCGTTGACTTTGCGATCATTCCGCACCTCAATCACCCAGAGCATGAAGACGCTTCGTTGGCTAACGCGGGAAAGTGGGCGGCGATGCTGCCCGTTCCAGTTTACGCAATTGACGATCAGACGGCCATCCAAGTGAAAGAGAGAAACGTCGAAGTCATTTCCGAGGGCGACTGGAAACTGTTCTCCCCGTAGTCTACTGGTTGCGCGCTACCGTAATAACCGCGATCTGCTCGTCGGGTCTGCAACCGCTTAACTCCTCACACACGAGCGCGACGGCTTGATCGCGATCGACCACCCCTTCGAAGGCCGCGATACGAGCGCCGTGCGCGACGTACACTGCCGGCAGCGCGCGCCCAACGTCTCCGAAGCGGGTTTCGCGTTCGATCACTTCACGCGTGCGGTGTTCTGCTTCGCCGGCGTGTATGATGTCGATCTCGCCGGCCGGTAACGCTAATCGGACCACGCCGCGGTCGTCGGCAATACGAAGGCGACCTCGGTGCTTGTATGCGGTCAGCATGGCTGTCAGATCGATTGACTCGAGCTCTTTTGCGTCGCACGACAAGGAACGCGCCGCAGCGACGATTGCTGCATCTTTATCCGCAACCGCCGCTGCGCCTGAATCCGAAAGCGAGGTCGCGCCGGAAGCCGTCGCACGCACCCGGCTCCGTTGCGCATCGATCTCGACCACCACTTCAACGCGATCGGGATTTGCACCGGACGCGACGACGCGGTCGATCGCCTCGCGCCGCAGGCTCGCGATGTCTTCCGGCGTGGGAGCAGTAATCGTGCGCTCGACCACGTCGCGAACGAGCGCCAACGCCGCACCGATCGGTGCGATAACCTCGGCATCGCGCGCGATCCGAAACGTCAGCCCAATCGTTTCCGCGAGGAACGGCACGATCGCGCCCGCGCCGCCACCTCCGCCGACGAGCGAAAGTTGAGAACCATCCAGGCGATAGTCGGCGGCCAATGCATCGATGGTTGGGCGTAATTTCTTCACCGCCAACGTCAGTACACGTCGCGCAAGCTCTTCTGGCGTGCCCCCGATATGATGCGCCAGCACCGCGAAGCCGGCGAGCGCCGCCGTAACGTCCCCACGCGCAAAGGCGCCCTCAGGAATCGTGCCGAGCAGATTCGCCGCACACGTAGTCGTGAGCGCGATCTTTGTTCCGTCGGGAGCGATCAGCACCGCATAATCGCTCGGATCGCGCCGGGACGGCGCGATATACTCCAGCCGCGACTCCGCAACGATGCGCGCATCGCTGAAGCACGCGTACGCACAGCCAGCGATGTGCGCGCTGCGCGGGCCGACATCGGTAATCGCCCCGCCACTCACGCGGAGCATGCTTCCGCCACCAATGCCGACGGTTCGCACGTCGAGCGTGTGCAACGTCGTGCGGTGGCCGCCGATCCTGGCCGGCTGCATCTGCGGGCGCCCGGCGCTAATCGCCGAGCAGTCCGAACTCGTGCCCCCAACCTCCACGAAGATTCCGTCGGTCAGGTTCTCATACAGTAGCGCTCCCGCTACGCCGGCCGCTGGGCCAGATAACAATGTGAGTATTGGACGCCGCTCGATCTCGCGCACGTCCATCACGCCGCCGTCGCTGCGCACCACCATCAACGGCGCTGGTATCGTCGCGCGTTCTACCGCTGCCGCCGTTACGCGCGACGTACGAATCATGCGCGGCAGCATCGCCGCGTTTAGCGCTGCCGTGCGTGTGCGGGCGCGCAATCCATACGTCGCGCTGACGTCGTGGCCGGTCGTCGCGTCAACTCCTCGCGAACGCGCGTATTCGGCAACCTCAGCCTCCGCGTCCGGACGATCCACGCCGAATGCCTGGCTGGCGGCAATCGCCTGCGCGCCTTCACCGATCAATCGATCGACGGCCGCAGTCATCGCGGCGCGATCGCCGTCGCGCACGAATGCGTAGCGAGGCTCGAGTTTCGAATCGTCGGTCAACGCCACGCTACCGAAATGCATCTGGCTCCGAGCCAGCCAGTTACCCCCACGCACGACGCCGACCACACCGACCTCGGCCAGATCGCCCTCGAGCAACGCGTTCGTTGCCTGCGTCGTCGAATGTGCGATAAACGCGACGTCGGCCGCCACAATATTCGACTCGCGCAACAACCGCTCGATCCCGCTCACGATGCCCGCAGCGACACCATCCTCCGCGTCGTGGCTCGTCGGCACCTTGACTTGCGCGACGACCGCGCGGGTCGTAGCGTCGATCGCAACGACGTCGGTGAACGTTCCGCCGACGTCGATGCCCAATCGGTAGCGGGCGGTCAGAGAAAGTCTGCCGTCAGCGCGTTCGTCACGAGCGCAACTTCGATACACCCGCCTTCTCGGTATTTGGCAAACAGCGCGCGTAACTCGTTACGGAAATCCTCGGCCTCTTGCCCCTGATTCGGCGCGTACGACGACGACGCAGCCCGCCCGAGAAAGCCGGCCTCGTCGAGCCGCTGGCGCGAATACGCATGAGTTCGCTTCACTCGGGCACCCGGAAACCGTTCGAACACACCCAGCGCGTTAAACCGCAGCGTTTCGGTGTCGTCCGTCGCGTAGGCCCGCATGATATCGCCATAGGCTTTCGTAAATGCATCGCGTTCGTCGCGCTCGTACTGCAGCATCGCAGCGCGGCCGCGCGCGATGCGGTGAAACTCGGCCATCGCGGCATCGTTGGCGAACCAATGAAACGCCTGACAAGCGACTGCGATATCGACGCCGTCGCCGAACAGCCCGGTATGCTCGGCCGTGCCGTCTTGCCAACGCACGCGTTCGTGAGGCGTTGCAGCTTCGCGCATGTTCGCGTTCGGCTCGACCGCGATCACCGACGCGCCCCGAGCGGCAAACAGTCGCGATGAAATACCGGTACCCGCGCCGATATCGGCAATCGTTAGCGTACGCGGATCGCCCAGACCGGCAAAAATCGCATCGACGGCTTCGTCAGGATAGCCAGGACGATTCGACGCGTACGCCGTTGCGCGATCGCTGAAACGTTCGGTCGAGTGAAAATCCGTCATGACGCTACCGCGCTTTCGCGCGCGAGTTCGTCGTAGAAGATCGCCGCCGTGCGTATTCCGCCGTAGAACTGATCGAGGTCGAACTTCTCGTTCGGCGCATGAATCGAATCGTCGGGCAAACCGACGCCGATCAAGACTTGCGGTATACCGAGCACCCGATCGAAGATCGCAGCCGGGCCGATCGATCCGCCGTTACCAACGAAGACCGGCGCTTTGCCGAACGCGTATTCCATCGCGCGCGCCGCTGCGGCGACGGCCGCGTGATCGCGCGACGCGACGATCGGACGCACCGTACCTTCGTCGGTGACGCTCACCCCCACGCCTTCGGGCGCATTGGCTTCGATGAACGAGCGCACCAACTCGCGAACGCGCTTCGGATCCTGAGCGCCGACCAGCCGCGCCGATAGTTTCGCCTTGGCCCAACTCGGGACGATCGTCTTGCTGCCCGGCCCATTGTAGCCGCCCCAAATGCCGTTGCACTCCAGCGTCGGCCGGAACCACAGCCGCGCCAGCGGCGATTGATCCGCCTCACCCCACAGTTGCGGCACACCCATGCCTTGTGCTTCGCGCGCTTCGTCGTACGGCAGCGCGTGCAACTCCGACAGCGTCGTCTCGTCGAGTTCCGGCACACCGTCGTAGAAGCCCGGCACTCGGACACGTCCATCGGCGTCCTTGAGCGCGGCGATGATGTGCGCTAAGGCCTCGATCGGATTGCGCACCACGCCGCCGAAATACCCGGAATGTAAGTCGACCGACGGACCGTAGACGGTGATTTCCCAATGCACCAGGCCGCGCAGCGACGTCGTCAGCGACGGAATGTCTTTGGCGAACATGCCGGTGTCCGAGATGACGGCGACGTCGGCCGCAAACTTGTCCCGATACCGTTCGACCGCCGCTTCAAAGCTGGGCGAGCCGATCTCTTCTTCGCCTTCGAAACACACCTTGACGTTGATCGGCAGGCGCCCGCGCGTTTTCATATGCGCTTCGAGCGCCGCCAGATGCATCAGCGCTTGGCCCTTATCGTCGACTGCACCGCGACCGTACACTTTTCCATCCCGGATCGTGGCTTCGAACGGCGGCGAGTTCCATAGTTCGATCGGATCCTCGGGCTGTACGTCGTAGTGGCCGTAGATGAGCAACGTCGGCGCGCCGGGTGCGCCGCTCCACTCGCCGAACGCGATCGGATTGCCGGCGGTCTCGAGCAGTTCGGCCGTTAAACCAACCTCGCGCATGCGATCGACGAACGCTTTGCCGCAGCGTCGAACCTCATCGCGGCGGGCCGGATCGGCCGAGACCGACTGAATCGCAATCGCGCGCTCGAGCGTGGCGAGATGTTCGCGCTCGTGCTTGCGGCAATAGTCGAGCAGCTCGGAATCGTTGACGTTCACGAAGATCCTTTCACGAGCGGGTCACCCAAGCGAATCTCATAGATTGCAGTGCCGCGATGGATGCCGAAGACGTGCGGCTTTCCATCGTAGGCGCGCTGCTGCGTTTGATACGTGCCATATTCCCACCAGAACTTGCCGTTGACCGTGTTGACGATGTCGCCGGTACGCAAGCCGGCGACGTAGGCCGGCCCGCCGGCGCGAACGTAGGTGCGCATCTGCCCGTCCACCGTTTTAAAGAGCGAGTACAAGTACGTCGGCGGGTCGCTGGGAAGCACCGCCAAGCCTTGCTGAAACAGTGCGTGGCTTCGCGCCGGTTGCGCGTGCGACCACTCGAGCAATCGCGCCGCGCTTTCACGCGCCAATGCGGCGGCATCATCGACCGACGGCGCCGCAAACACCCGATGGTCGTGCCATTCGTTCACGATCCAACCGCCGCAGTCTTCGAGCCGAATTCCGACGTCGAGGTCGGTTCCTTCGATGAGCTGGAACGTCGATGTAAGCACGTCAGCATAGGCGGCAAACGGTTTGGCGCTGCAATCGGTGAGATTCGCATCGCCCTGCGCGGGCGCTGCTGAAAGCCCGGTACCCGAAGCGTTCAGCGCGCCAATGGTTGCGGCGGTCGCGGCGCGGCCGAACGTACTGCCGTCGTCCTCGACACCGATCCGCCCGGCGGCTTGCGCCGGCGCGTAGAGGCCCGGCAGTTCGGCCACGGCGGCGCGCGCGACCGGCAACGCCGATGCGAAGGCTTGCGTGCCGAACAACCAGCTCGAGAGCAGTATTACCGCCAACGTCGCCAACGTGGCTACGCCGACTTGGTACGGTAGGGTTCGTTTCGTCAACGTTTCGATCTGCACGCCGGTGAAGTTGGCGATCCATACGTTGGCCGTGTTCGTCGGATCGCACACGTTCTGCACTTGCACCACCGCCATGACCGCCGCCACCAGCACCACCGCCGCTAACACGTGCGACGACGCCAGCACGGTGAAGACCGCGATGCCGACCCCGAACGGATTGAGCGGGCCACGGTACAACGTGAGCGGGCTCGCCAGACCGAACACTACGACGTACGCGATTGGGTTGCGCAACCAATCGCCGATCAGCGGATGAAGCGCCGCCACGAACTGCGGTTGTTTCGTCGCGGTCGCGAGAATGCCGATGCCCATGAACAGCAGTAGCGCCGGAGCGACGTCTTCCACTCCGCGAATCCCCGCTGCCACCAGCGTCGCGATCGCCGTTTTCGGACGCGCCACGACCGCGCCGAACACCGCTGCAATCAAGAACGCCGGCACGGCATCGAGGTGCAGGCCGTAATACAGCGCGAGCGGCAGCAACGGCGTGATCATCGCAATCGCCGGCACGCCTTGACGCTCGTCGGGCTTCGCACGAACTGCCCACGTCGCGTAGCCGCGATGACGAGCGAACGACACGCACGCGTAGACGACCAGCGCTACGGCATCGATCGCGGCCAGCACCAGCGCGTAGCGAAACAACTGTGGTTCGCCGACGCTGAAGTAGGTCGTGTAGAACGTCCAGTTAGCGGCGTTGAAAATGAAGCCCAGAGCGAACGCCATCAAGAACAGCGTGGCCGCGATCGGGCGCGGCACGCCGGTCGTCATCATGATCGGCAGCGCGACCGATCCAACCATGATGATCGCGCCCAACCCTGACAACGACGTAAACAGCAACGCGACGACGGCGCACAGTCCGAGCGCCATCCACAGCGGCTTCTCACCGCCGTATTCGGCGGCGACGTTGACCATCGCACGCGCGATGCCGGTGTCGAGCGTTACGCGCCCCAACAGCGCGCCGAACACGACCGCAGCATACACCGGCGCCAGCGCGACCACCCCGCCGGTGACGATCGTGCCGAGTGCCGCCGGATGCACGCCGGCCGCGAGCGCCATCGTCAATCCCATGGCGGGAACCGCAATCAACGCGGGTAGCACGCGCACGTACATGAGCACGGCGAACATTGCGAACGCCAGCAAAACCAATATCGCCGTCATCGACCGATGACCGAATCGAACGGCGGGAGCGTCTTGCCGCGTACGTAGCCGTCGTAGGTCGCGCGGTACAGTGCATCGGCGTCGGCAATCGCGTGCTGAGCGGACAAATGGTAGCGCTCGAGGTTCGAGGCGAGATGGCCGTCCCGCGATTCGTACCGCCAAGCCCGCTCGTAGAGCGGCGCCAGTTCTTCGTACGTATCGCGCAACTCCCACATCCAGTAGCGACACCAATACAGATCGCGCAACGCCGGTCCGCTCGGCTCGTCGATGTGCGCGATTGCGTCGGCGTACATCGCCCGCACCTCGGTTCCGATTTGGAACTTGCGTGCCAGCGCATCGAGCCTGCGTGCCGCCAAAAACGTGACGAATGCAGCGTTGGCATGTAGCGGCGGACGCGCGTCGATCAAATGCCGTTCGACCGATTCCGCATCGAGGCGCACTTGGCGCAAATCGACCTTGGTCATGCGGGCCTGCGCCGGCACGTCGAACGGATCGGTCCAAAACAGCGCGTTGGTCGTGTCGTATTTCGAGGTCTCGAGTGCATTCGTGACGGCGGCCAACGACCGAACGTCGCGCGCGTATCGCGCGTCGTCGACGCCGTAAAACGCACTGGGGTAGCTCGCCGCGAACGTTTGCGGATCGACGTCGCGGGATTCCCACGCTTGAGCCGCCGCATACACTACCGGATACCACGTGGCCTCGTACAACGACTCGCCGTCGTCGTGCCAGACCGTTTCGAACGCACCGAGCACGCCGGCCGTTTTTCCCGCGCCGATGAAATTGCGTTCGTTGGGAATGGCGGTATCGATCTTCGGATAGATCTCGTTCCAATTGCTGGCGCCCGGGGCGACCATCTGATCGAAGCCGCCGCTCGCTACGCGTGCGATCGACTTGGCAAAATCGAACTGCGCGGCATATTGGTAATTGACGATCACGGCGTTGCGCGGCAAGAGCGGCATGATCGACGCGTCTTTGTCGATCGCATCGCCCCACAGCATGATTCGTGCACCCGATGGTGCGACGATCTTCTGCATCGCATCGACGTGATCGGCAAACGCGTGCAGCAACCCGTGCTGCGCGACATACGCCTGGGTCGTTCCCGATCCGAGAGTAGACGTTTCGTCGGAACCGATATGAAAAAATGGCGGATGCGGCACGGCCGCAAGCTCGGCATCGATCGTACTGCGCAGATACGCCTCGCTGAGTGGGTCGGCCGGCGACAGCAAGAACCCATGCGGCAGCTCGGCCGCAGACGCATATTGCTCGATGCGCAGCGTGTCGTGCATGTGCGCGAACGTCTGCTGTTCGGGAATGAGCGCCACGTGATATCGCGCGGCGTATGCGGCTAAGGCCCGCAGCTGCGCCGGCGTGATGCCGTCGAGCGGTGACGGTAGCGGATTTGACGGATCGACGAACGCGCTTTCCATGTACGGCGAGTAGCCGTTCATCTTAAAGGCCGCGATCGTGCGAACGCGCTCTTCAAAGTAGCGCATGGTCGGCAGCGGTCCGCGCGACACGTCGTCGGATAATATACGCCACTGCAGCTTCGGGCGGTCTTCGATGCGGGCGCACGGGACGACCCATCCGGCGTTCGACCGCTGCGCCATCTGTGCGAGGGTTACGATCCCATAAAATGCGCCGTCAGCATCCGAACTCGATACCACCGCACGCTTGCGATCGACGACCAAGCGATATGCTTGTGGCGCCAGCGAACCATCGTGCACGAATGCAATCGTTGCCTTTAACGCTGGAACCCTCGCGAACGGTCCGATGCCCAACGCTTGCCAACGCGACTGCAACTCGTCGAACGCGCCCGCATCCAGTCCGGCCGGCGCTCGAAGCAGAGCTGTCGCTGGGACATCGCATCCGGCAACCGTCTCGACGACCGAAGGTGCCGGTATGAGGCGCAGCGCCGGCTGCGCGTTCGCGGCAACCGGAACGAACGCGATCAGAGCGACGGTTGCGGCGCGTCTCCAGCGGTGCACGCTCGTCGCGTTAGTCGCCGAATTCCGCGGTTCCCCCAGCAGACTGCTTTAGTTACGTCCGCCGTTGGCTTTGATAACCTGGCCGTTAACCCACCCGCTGTCGGGACCGGCGAGAAACGAAACGACGCGAGCGATGTCGTCGGGCTGCCCGAGACGGCCGAGCGGGATCTCGCCGGTCAAGCGTTGTACGATTTCTTGCGAAGCGCCGGTCAGAAAGAGATCGGTCGCGACCGGACCAGGCGCGACGGCGTTCACGGTGACGTTGCGTGCGCCGAGCTCTTTTGCGAGCACGTGCGTCATCGCTTCGACCGCCGCCTTCGTTGCCGCGTAAACCGCATACGTCGGAACGTAATAGCCGATGATGCTGGTCGAGAAGTTGATGATGCGGCCGCCGTCGCGAACGCGTTTGGCGCCCTCGCGCATGCCGTTGAACGAACCCGTCAAATTGCTCGCGATCAATCGTTGATAGTCGTCGTCGGTCACGTCGACCAGCTGCTTGCGCTGCAACGTACCGGCGTTGTTGACGAGCACGTCGACCGGTCCGAACTCGGCCTCGGCACGATCGAACAACGAACGCACGGCTGCGGGGTCAGACACATCGCCCTGCACCGCGATGGCGCGACCGCCGGCCGCCCCGATCGCGGCGACCAACCGGTTGGCTTCGGTTTCGCTCGAGAGGTAGTTGACGACCGTCCGGAATCCATCCGACCCTAAACGCTCGGCGATTGCGGCACCGATGCCTTTGGCCGCACCGGTGACGATCGCCGTCTTGTTGTTATTTGCCATATGTCACGACTTGACAACCCTTCGTACCCGCGAGTTCCGCCCGTGCCGGTTGGAGGGACGCAGGGCAACCGAGCGTAAGGTCTGCCGATGGAATTCCGTCGCTTTTTAGCACTAGGAGCCTGCATTGGGCTCGTGCTCGCCGGCCCGGCCGTCGCCGGCGACGACAAACAACTGCAGAGTCAAAAGGGAACCGTTTCATACCAAGTTCCGAATGGGAAAGCGGTGCCGATTTCGGTGAACGCGAGCGTTGGGCTGGCCGACAAAGATTTTGCGATTACGGGCGGATCGTCGCTAGCGCAAGTCACGCTGCCGGATAGCTCGTTGGTGATGGTCGGTTCCGACACCAAAGTGCAACTCGCGTTTTTCAATCAAGCGCAGATCGCCACCGCCAAGTTCGTGGTGTTCAACGGACGCGTGCGTTTCGCGGTCAAGCATCCGCAGGGTGCGAAAGCGAATTACACGTTCTCGACTGCCACCGCGACCGTCGGCGTGCGCGGAACCGAAGGCGATATCGAGTATTCTCCGGACGGTTCGCTGCGCGTCAACGTGTACGAAGTGTGCAGCCCGGATGCGCCGGTCGTCGTAACGACGCACGGCGGGAAAGTGTTCGATGTGCGGCCCGGACAATCGTTATTCGCGCAAGCGATCAACGGTATCGTGCAAGCGCAAGTCGGTCAGCTTACGCAAGACATCATCAATCAGTTTTCGCCGGATTTCGGCGTTCCGACCAATTGGGACGCGGCCACCGGCGAGATCGTCGGCTACGCGGGAAGTTCGGCCGCGAGTGCCGTCAATAACGCGACCGGCGGCGTCGCGGGCGGCGTTGCCGGCGGTGCCGTGTCGTCAGCCCTAGGCGGGTTGTTTCACAAATCGCAGCCGGCCGCTACGGCGACGCCGGGCGCGACCAGCACCTGTCACTAAGCCGCGGCTTGTCCGCGCATCGCGAGGTCGCGACCATCGAGCGCCTGCGCGGATTGCTGCGCGAATTTCAGCGCGTCGGCGGGAGTAACGGCGCCGGCGCCATCGGCTAGGCGTACCGTCGCAGCATCGGCGGCCGCCATCGCATCGAAATCGTGGTTGGTGCGCGACGCCTCTTCGTATACTTTATATGCGATCTGATTCGTGAATGCGGTCCGCAACATCAACTCGCCCACGGTCTTACGCACTTCATCGGCCAGGCCGTCGTCCGTTTCGAGCGTCGCGAGGCGTTCGCCTAAATATGACCGTACCAATTCGTCCGACAATTTACGATCGTCGTCGGACCCGTATCCCGGGAAATTCGGAATCCGGCTTTTCAGGAACTCCAGCGGCTGATCCATGGGCCTGCCCTACGACACAGAACTCGAAGACGCCTCGGCCTACCCTCCAAGGAACATCCCAGGCACCTAGAACGGGTCCGTCGCCAGGTTAGCGGCAATCTTTAGGTCGCCGTTCTCTTCGAACGCTTTCGGTAAACAAAAAGAGCGGAGCTTTCGCACCGCTCTTTTCTCCCTTTTGCGGACGATACGCTTTACATGCCGGGCAGCATGTCGCACGTGATCATCTTATTGAGCAGCGGGGCTGCGACGATATTGACGAACTGCGTCCGGGCTTCAGTATTGGATTTCAGTTTCGATGACATCGAGCTCGAGCTGCCGCCCGACGAGCTCTTCATCGATTTGAGCGTCGCACCAAAATCGCTACAGCTCTCACCGTTGATCTTGGTAACGAAGCCATTTGCGGCTTGCACCGCTGCCTTATCGGCGATTTGCTGGCGCATTTGCGCCTGTGCCGGAACGGCCACGCTGGCAAGTGCGGCAACGGCTATCGCGCCGTAACCAAAGCGACGCAGTGAAAAAGAAAAAGCCATGGTCCCCTCCTGTGCTTTTGGCGTTCGATTGCATGCGATAGAACCCTTGGCTGCTCTCTGAAAGCCAACGGGGCGATGCGTCACCGCACCACCCCGTTCTTGCTTTCAGGATTCGATCGAACTAGAGCGCGTTTGCGAGTGCCCAGCCCTTCGGAGCCCCGATGCCGGCTGCTTGATTGTACTGCGTCGCACTACACGAGTAGGCACCATTGCTGCCCGACGTGCAAGGCGTGAAGTACGTGCTGTAGCCGGTCGAACTGAACAGACTGTAAATGGTCGGATTCACCCATCCCAGTTTGCTCGCGTGGAGTTGGTCGGACGTGATGATCAACGCCACCGATGCCGGCGATGACCACGACGTTCCAAGATACTCGCCGAACTTTCCACCCGTGTACACCGCCACCGGGAAGAACGGTAACGAATAGTCGGGTTGATTGCGTCCGGTCGTGATCATGCCCGTGATTCCGGTCTGGAAACTCGGGAGCGCGAACACGGTCGAAACGCCGCCGCCGCCGGAATCGCCGGAAGCCGTGCCCATGGTCACGGTTTGGAGCACGCCCTGCGCCGTGTCGGTGAAGTTCACGCCGCCGATCGACGAGAAGTACGGACCGCCGGCCGGCGCGCTAACGCCCTTCTTGCCGCTGCATTCGTTACTTCCGGTATCGCCGGACGACGCCGAGAATTCGACGCCTTCGGATGCGCCCTGTTCGGCGATTGCATTGGTCGAGTCGGCGAACGACGTATCGCTGGATTCGCAACCGCCGAACGACGAGTTCACGGCCGACGCTTTTCCGTCGGTGAGAACTTTATTGTATGCGTCTTCGATTTGTTGATCGCCGAGCGATCCGATGTCGTACACGATGATGTTCGCCCCCGGCGCGAGGCCGGCAATCGTTTGGACGTCGAGATCGGTTTCGGGATCGTCACCGCTGCCGCCGCCGTCGACCGCTTCGTTGGTGACGGTTCCGGTTTCGGTGACTTGCGAAGCGCTCAGGTACGAAGCCAGATAGCTCGTGTTGACCGGATCGTCAATCACGATCGCGGCGGTATATCCGGCGCCGTTACAGCCGTGCTGAACGGGGAAGTCGAACGGCTTGGCAACGCCGGTTGCCAGCGTTCCGTCCGAGTTTGTCAACGGACCGTTATCGGGCGCTGAGTTGTTGCATCCCGCACCCGGGGTCGACGTCGGTTGCGCCGTCGGCGTGCTGGTGGGAGCGACGGTCGGCGTGCTGGTTGGACCGGCCGTCGGAGTTGCGGTCGGTTGTGCCGTCGGCGTCGCCGTCGGTTTTGCCGTCGGCGTCGCCGTCGGTTGTGGCGTCGGTGTCGGCGTTGGTGCCGGAGTCGGCGTCGCGCCCGACCATGCTACATCGTCCACGTATTGATACGTGTACGTTTTGCTGTAACCGTCGCCGTACACCCCGAAATAGATGTAATCGGTCTGTCCGGCGTACGAGCTGAGGTTGATCGTATAGTTCGCCCAGCCGTTCGTATTGTTGACCGTCTTGTAGAACGTGGTCAGAATGCTGCCACGGCTGTTCAACAGATAGCCGGCCTGGTACGCATACCGCGTGCCGTAACCGAGCGTGCCTTCGTTGGAACCTTGATACACCCAGAAGCTCAGCTTGCCACCGCTCGGAACTTTGACTTGCTGCGCGATGGCCGACCAGCCCGAGGTCTCGGGCGGCGAGAGCGAACCCATTTCGGCCGAGTACGTTCCGGAATGTGCTCTCGCGGACGTGACGTTCGCGTCGGGCGATCCAGTGGTCTCGTCGATCCACGAGCTCAGCGAACCGGTTTCGAAACCGCCGTTGACCAGATTACCGCTGGAATCGTTGGGCTGGATGCCCGGCAGCGGAAGGATCTGGCGTCCGACCGAGTCGGTCTTGATGACCGGCGCCGAGCGTCCGCCGCCGTTCGAATCTACGACCGTGCGAACCACGACGAGATTGTTGAGCGAGACGTCGCGAACGATCGCTTCGATCGATTTTGGAACTGTGGCGGGCTTGACGTTCGTATAGCGATCGCCATACTTACCCTGCTGCACCGAGTGGATTTCCGTCGAGAAAAAGCTTTCGACGGTCAACGTGCGCGCCGTAGCATCTACGATCGTGCGGTTGGCGTAGCGTTTTTCGATCTTGAAGCCGGCGGTTTGCAACGCGCGAACGACGCTGCGTTCTTGCTCGCGCGTCGGCGCAAAACGTTCGTTAAATTGGTTAGGAGAAAGAAAGCGGCGATGTTTTCCTGCTCGCGGGTCGTTGAGTTTGGCGACCAGCGCATCGAGTTCGTTTTGATTGTTATATTTCAGCGTGAGAGAAACGCGAACGATCGCGTTCTTCGGATGGCGCCCGCTATCGGTGAACGCGAGCTTGCCGTACATTTGTGGGATCGACGTTAACGGCGTTTCCGAAACGTTCGAATGCGTTACCGCTGCCTGCGTCAACCCGAGCGCTCCGTCCGGGCTCGCAAGCGATGGAAGAGTTGCGTTGTGGCCGCCGCTGCATGCGGACAGGACTAGCGCCAGCCCTAAAGCAGACGCCACCACCCGTGATGTTCTTCGCATATGCCTCCTGATGTGTAACAAACGGTCCGAGTTTATGTGCGACTTATTCGGCAGTCCCTGGAGCCGCTCCGCCAGGCGGCCGCAAGGGTTGCTTAGTAATATTAGCGCGCTCGGACGCTCACCAATCGAGCAGCGGTAAGGCCTCCGCGGCGCCACACCGTACGACGCAATCCACCCGGCCGCTGATCGCGGTCGCCTCGGGGTTGATTTCGGCTACGTAGGCGGCGGCGTTGTAGCGGGTCGCCAGCGCGGCGGCCGGATAGACTACCGCGCTGGTTCCGACAACCAAAATCACGTCAGCGCGTCCCGCCGCCATCTCGGCTTCCCGCCACACCGCGGCCGGCAGCGATTCGCCGAACCACACGATATCGGGGCGCCAACGCCCGCCACAGGCGTGGTCGATTTCATCGAGCGGCAACCCCGACGCATCGATCGGACGGCGCGCGCTGCAGCGGTCGCAACGAGCTTCGCGCAGTTTGCCGTGCAGCTCGAGAACGCGAGACGAACCGGCGCGCAAATGCAGCGAATCGACGTTCTGCGTTGCCAACGTAAAATCGCCGACGCGACGTTCCATCGCGGCCAGCGCGCGATGACCGGCGTTCGGCTCCGCGCGCTCGTGCGCCGCGCGCCGTTCGTTGTACCACGTCCAGACCAAGCGCGGGTCGCGCGCGAAACCTTCCGGCGATGCAAGTTCTTCGACTCGATGTGTGCGCCACAAGCCGCCAACACCACGAAATGTCGGCAAGCCGCTCTCGGCCGAAATGCCCGAACCGGTTAACACGCAGACCGACTGTGCCGCCCGCAATCGTTCGATCAATTCCCGCACGCCGCGCGGTTCGCGCCGAGGGTCGCTCCGCCATTGCGCGAACGGTCGAAGCGTGAGCCGGGCATTCGTCAAAGAAGACGACGATCGGCCGGAACGCCCGTTACCGCGCATCGCCGACAGCGAACATCCGAACTACGTGACGCCCGACGGAATGGCGCAGCTACGGACGGCGCTCGAACGAGCGCGGGCCGAGGGTGACGAGCGCGAGGCCGCATATCTGCAAGCGCGCGTGGAGTCCGCGCGCGTCATCGAACCGCCATCTCGACCGCGCAAGCGTGTGGCGTTCGGCGCGTACGTCGTGTTGCGACAAGCCGACGGAAGCGCGTTGTCGTTGCATCTCGTCGGCGACGACGAAGCCGATCCGGCTTCCGGAAAGGTCAGCTGGACGTCGCCGTACGCCCGAGCGCTCGACGGGCATCGCACCGGTGACCGTGTCGCCGTGCATCGTCCAGCCGGCACGACGGTCGTCGTTATCGAGTCGATCTCGTACGATCCGCAACGCGAGGATGCGTCGTAGCGAGTGCGCATCGAGCGATTATCCACGGCCAACGAAAGCGCGGCGCTAGAGTTTCTCGAACGGCGGCCGTACGAACGCGTCGTCATCGCGCACCTCGTGATGTACGGGTCGCCGCACGCGCGCAACTCGATCGGCGTTGCGGTCAACACCTCCGGCGTGCGCGGCGTCGGTTACTTCGGCAACGAGATACTCTTGTCGGGCGACGAAGCGACGGCTCAGGCATTTGCCGATTACGCCGCGGGCTTGCGACGCAACGGACAACGGATGATCGTCGGCCCGCAAGCGACGGTCGCTTCGTTCTGGCCGCGAATCGCCGCCGGACGCAAACCCCCGCGCATCGTGCGCGAGCGACAACTCGTGATGCGCGTCGAACGCGAGTCGTTACGTCCGTCCTCGCTGCCGGTGCGCGTTCGTCTAGCGCGTCCGGCCGAAGCTTCGATCGTCGCCGAAAATTCGGCGCAGATGATCGTCGGCGAGCTCGGCTACGATCCGCGCAAAGCACGGGCCGAGTTCTCGGGCGGCATTCGCGAGATGATCGCGCGCGAACGCTGGTGGGTCGGCGAATACGACGGGCGGCTATGCTTTTTTTGCAGCGTCGGCGCGTGGTGCCGCGAAACGGCGCAGCTGCAGGGCGTTTGGAGCCCGCCGGATCTGCGTGGCCGCGGGCTCGCCACCGCATCGCTCGCGGCAATTTGCGAAAAACTACTCGACTTTTCGCCGTCGCTGTCGCTGTTCGTCAACGATTTCAACGAAAGCGCGATCGCGATGTACCGACGCGTCGGCTTCTCGTACGTCGCCGACTACCAGTCGCTTATTTTTTAAGCCGCTACAATCGGCGTTCGATCGACTGCACGCCCGATTCGACGGCGGCTTCGCCGCGAAGGAATAAGCCGACGATCCACCTGATCGTCGCAACCACGCCGATCAGCGCGAAGATAAAGACGATCACGAAAAACCACGCGGCGGTCGCGGCCATGTGTACGAGGGTGTGCTCCACCTGACGCTCCTTTGCTCGAGACGAGACGTTGGATGATTCGGCGGCGAACGTGCCGGCCATGCAGCGCAGAACCGCGGCGAACTCCGGCGCGTGGATCGTGGCGGCCACGGTGCTCGGCTCGAGCCTGGTCTTTATCGATGGAAGCGTCGTTTCGATCGCGTTGCCGGTGCTGCAAGACGCGTTCCACGCCACCACCTTCGACGCGCAGTGGGTGGTCGAGGGCTACACGCTCGTGTTGGGTGCGTTCATGTTGCTGAGTGGCGCGCTCGGCGACCGCTACGGCCGGAAGCGACTCTTTGTGATGGGCGTGGTCGTCTTTGCCCTCGGATCGATCTTGTGCGGAATGGCCAACTCGATGCCCGCGCTCATCGGGGCGCGAGTGTTACAAGGCGCAGGCGGCACGATGCTGGCGCCGGCGAGCTTGGCGCTCCTCGGCGCGACCTTCGAGGGCGAAGCGCGAGGAAAAGCCGTCGGAACGTGGTCCGGCTGGACCGCGATGACCAGCGCCATCGGGCCGGTAGCCGGTGGCGCGATCGTCGACCATTTCGGCTGGCGCTGGATCTTTTTCATCAACGTGCCGATCTCGCTGGCCGTAGTAGCGATCGCACTGCGCCATGTGAGCGAAAGCCGCGACGAAGATGAAAGCGGACCGCTCGATATCTTGGGCTCGATCGTCGTATCGCTGGGTCTGGGTCTGGTCGTCTACGCGTTCGTGTTCAGCGGACTATCGGGCTGGAACCAAACCGCGATCGGTTCGTTGGTCCTGGGCGTCGCATTGCTGATCGGCTTCGTCGTTCTGGAAGGACGAGTCAAGAATCCGATTCTTCCGCTCGGCCTGTTTGCCAACCGCGAATTCAGCGGCATCAACGCGATGACGTTTCTACTGTACGCCGCGTTATCGGGCGTGTTCTTCTTCTTGCCGTTCGTGCTGATTCAAGTGGACGGCTACAGCGCGACCGTGACCGGCTTTTCGATGCTTCCGTTCGTGGCGCTAATGGTGGCGCTATCCCGGTACTCGGGAGCGCTTACCTATCGCGTCGGACGGCGTACGATGCTGGTAACCGGGCCTTCGGTGACGGCGCTCGGTTTCTGCGCGCTGGCGCTCCTTCCCAACATGCACTATTGGACGGGTGTCTTCCCGGCCGTTATTCTGGTCGGTATCGGAATGGGATTGACGGTCGCTCCACTCACCACCACGATGATCGACTCGGTCCCGGAACACAACGTCGGCGTCGCGTCGGGCGTCAACAATGCCGTGTCGCGCGTCGCCGGACTGCTGGCGGTCGCGATACTCGGATCGCTAATCGCGTTCGCGTTCGACAGCCACTTGTCGAAGCGCGCGGACGCGGCTTCGTTTTCGGCGCAGCAGCGTGCGGATCTCGCAGCCCAGCGCAGCGCGATGGCTGCGGCACGGTTTCACGATCCGCGCGAAACCGCAGCCGTGAAGGGTGCCTATCTCGATGGATTTCGCGTCGTTTCCATGGCGTGCGTTCTGCTGACGTTGGGTTCGGCGCTGATCGCCGCTACGACGCTCTCAAACCGCCGCTCAACGCCAGATACCCCCGATGGGACTTGACGAACAGTCTTTTTGCAAGCAGCCAAGGCCGAACGCGGCCTCGACCGTGCGTAACGTCGAATAGTGGTCGATACGCTGCGTAGAGGTGGTTCCGCCTCGCAGCATCGGCCCGACCAGCACGGTTGGAATCCGGTTCGTTCCGTCGCGATCCGGTTCGGCTTCGTCCCACGTAACGATCAATAAGCCGTCGTTCTTCGCGTTCCACGCAATGAGTTGCGGGAGATTTGCCTGCAGCCAGCGGTCGCCGGTACGCGTCGAGCAGTTATGCATATCGTTGCACATGTTCGGCGTGATCCACAGCAACGACGGCAGCTGCGACGGCAGCCCGTGATAGACGCGGCTGAGCGATGCCGGCACGTTGGTGAAATCGGCCCACGGCACGTGCTTGCGTGCATACAGCGTCGTCCAACAGCCCTGATAGCCGTCGCGTGGCATCGATTCGGCGTACCCAGTAAAGGTTAATCCGGCAGCGATCAATTCCGTGGCGATGTTCGGAGCATCGAACGACGCCGGACAGTGGTCCGACGTTACGCCGTGCGTCGATCCGGAGAACAGCGCCACATAATTCGGCTGGCTGGGATGCGCTATCGCGTGCGCGTCGGTCATCAGCACGCCCTGCGGAACGAGTTGCGTATTGAAGTACGGAGCGTTTTTATTTCCCGTGACCGATTCGTCGTCGCGATTTTCCATGACGACGATCGTAACGTGCGCGATGCGCGGAACGGCGCTCGGCGCGGGCGACGCGGCAGCGACTGCCTGCGGCACGACGAGAGCAACGAGCAGCGCGAGCAAACGAGCGGTGGCGGTCACTGGCTAAGGCTTCGACGGTCCGCCGCCTTTTCCGCGACTAGTGCGTTGCGGCGGCCCAACCAATACACCGCGATGCCGGCTCCTGCGAGCAACGCGGTCAAGAACAGCACCTTGGCGACGCTTACTACTTTATCGCCGTCGTCCGGCGCTGGAATCAATGCGAAGATGGCGGCCGCGACCGTCGTTATGAAGCCAACGACGGCACAAGCAACGATCCAGAAACCACCGCGCAGTTTAATGGCCGCTGCGAACAAAAACATGAACGGAAGCATCGTGATCAGCACGGTCGAGCTTACCAAAATATCGTAGGCTCCGTGTACGCTGCTGCCGCTTTGTCCGAGTACGACGAAGACTGCGGCGATGGCCGACTGCGACAGCAGCGCGACGACCGGAGAGCCCCATCGCGGGTGCATGATTCCGAACGATTTCGGAAGATAGTGATCGATGCCGGCGACGAATGGAATGCGCGCGACCGCACCCAACCACGCTCCGCAGCTCCCTAAACAACTCACGACCACGAGTAATGCGGCGACCGGCACGATCCACGCCGAGTTCAATCGAACGGCGACTTGCGCGATCGTTTGCATGACACCCGACGACTGATCGACCGAATGCGACGGCAGCGCCACCAACACCGCGATCGTGCCGAGCACGTAGATGACGCCGATCGCCGGCGCCGCCATCGCCAGCCCCAGCGGAATCGAACGCCGTGGTTGGCGTACCTCACCGGCGATAAACGAGATCGCCTCCGGCCCAGTCCACGCAAACGCGATGACCGACCAGAAGATCGCATTTTTCAAACTTGCTTCGGGACGCATCGTGGCCGCCGTAATCGGCGTCGCCGCACCGAACTTCACCCATGCGATGACGCCGAGCGCGATCAACGCCAGCGTCACGATCCAACGACTGACCGCGCCCGCATTGTTGAGCCAGCGCCCGACCGAATAGCCGAAAACGTTGACGATCGTTCCAAGCGCTAATCCGGCGAGCGCGAACCCAATGAAGTACAGCGGTGACGAACCGAGAGCGTGGCTCCAATTCCCGAAATACAACGCGTTTCCGGCGGCGAAGTAGAGCAGCGCCGGAAAATACGGCAAATTTGACGTCCAATACGTCCAGCCGGTGAAGAATCCGGCAAACGGTCCGAAAGCGCGTTTGCTCCACGCATACATGCCGCCCTCGTCGGGATAACGTGACGTGAGAGATACGACGCAGATCGACAACGGTAGAAACATCGTCGCGGCGCCCAAAATCCACATCGGGATCGACGATGGTCCGGCGGCGGCGGCCGTTGCGACCCATTGCAAGTTCGACCCAGCTACCACGAAAAACAACGCAACGTTGACCAGCCCGAGGCTGCGGCGTAATGGCGGAACCTGCGAGATCGGCTCGTTCGTGGGTACTGCTGCCATTCCCAAAAGTGCGGGTTCGCGGCGTTCGCCCCCTTCAAAGCGAAGGTGCCGACCGCCGCTCGCGTAAGATTGCCGCGAATGCGTGCGGCCATCAGGTTTCTGTGCGACCGGTTGTCGCTGGCGATCGTAGCAATCGGCACGGTGTTGATGCTGCTCGTCTTCGTTTCGGTCGAAACCAACGCGACGCATTTGGGCTCGTTTCCTCTGCATTTCGAAAACAATACGGACCGCGTACAAGTGCCGGCCGGTTCGCCGACGGGCGGCACGTTGCGCACCGGAGACAGCATCGATCTCTCGCAGATGACACCCGAGCAGCGCTTCAACCTATTAGCGGCGCCGTCGAGTGCGCGCATGGCGCTCACGGTGCGCCGCGGCGCGCATCGTTTTCCGCTGTTGCTCTCGGCGACGCCGCCGGATTACTCACGCCGCGCGACGATGGCGCGCGACATCGGCATCCCGCTGAGCTTCTTTCTCTCGCTCGGTCTCGCGACGGTGCTGTTTATCATGCGGCCGATGCCGATCACGCTGGCGTTCTATTGCTATACGCTGCTGGTACTCATCAAAGTCAATCAGTCGGTGCTCGAGCTAGCCAAGTGGCCGGTGAATCTCGGCAGCGACCTGTTAATCCAAATCGTGTATCCGCTGACGCAGATCACCATTCTCATTTTCGCGCAACGATTGTACGGCCGGCGCGGCCGAGCATGGCCGTGGTTCTTCGGCACGTCCGTCGTGCTCTCGATCGTCGTGTTCGTCATATGGGTCGATCCGATCGTCTGGCTGGTGTTTCAGCGATTCCAGATGCCCGGGCCGACGCGATTGATGATGAGCGGCTCCGACACGCTGCTATTGACGTCGGTTATCTGCGGGTTAGCCTATATTGCGTCGGGTGCGACCGGTCTGGATCGCAGCCGCGTTGCTTGGGTGGTCGCCGGTATCGCGCTTTCACCAATTCTCGATTTGTTGTGGGCCGTTTCGGATACGTTGAGCGCGTTGATCGGCGACACGTTGACCCCGCTGCTGGCCGTAGAAGCGTGGGCCGACGCGCTGCAGCCATGGACGGCCGTCATCGGATCGGCGTTCGTGCTGTACGGTTTCTTGTCGCAACGAGTGATCGACGTTCGATTCGCGATCGGCCGCGCGGTGCTGTACGGCGCCACGACGTTGATTCTGGTGGTGTTTTTCGGCATCATCGAGTGGTGGGCCGAACAGGTTTTCGAAAGCACGCGTCCGGCGGTGTACGTGAGTTTGGCGGCGGCGCTGGCCATCGGCTTTTCGATGAACTCGTTGCACGGCCGCGTCGAGGATATCCTCAATCGAATCTTCTTTCGCGAGCAGCGGCGCGCCGAAAACATTCTGCGACGAGCGGCGCGCGCGTTGGCCAATACGTCGTCCGAGAAAACCTTGGTCGAGTTTCTGATCGACGAACCGGTGCGGGTGCTGCATCTGACGTCGAGCGCGCTGTTCGTCGCAACGTCCGACGGTACGGCGTTCGAACGAAGAGCCGACCGCGGCTGGAACACTGCTGAAGCGCAGCGGATCGATGCAGAGGATCCGATAATCGTTGCGCTGCGCGCCGACCTCGGTTCGATCGAGTTCGACGAAGGACGTTTGGAATCGATCGTTCTTCCGACCGGCCGCAAGGCGCCGACGCTGGTGATTCCGCTGATCATGCGCGGACGCGTTGTTGGTTTCGTGTTATATGGAGGTCGCGAAGACGACGTCGCGCTGACGCCGCCGGAACGCGCGCTGCTCGAGGCAATCGCCGCGAGCGCTGCCGCCGCCTACGACCACATCGATGCGGACCGGTCGCGAGAACGCATCGTGGCGCTCGAAGATCGCTTGCGTGGCATGGGTGCGGCGGTACCCGAATGACCGAGCCATTGGTCATCGGCGGTGTGAGGGGCGAATCGCTGGCGCAAAAGTACGGCACGCCATTGCTCGTTGTCGATCTCGACGAGGTTCGCGAGCGGGTGGTCGAGCTTCGCACCGCCTGCGACCCCGCCGGCATCGCAATTTCTTACGCCGGTAAAGCTTTTCTAACGGTCGAGTTTGCGCGATCGATCGAATCGTACGGCATCGGCCTCGATATATGTTCGCTCGGCGAGCTCGCCACCGCCGAACGCGCCGGCTTTCCAGCGGATCGACTGACGTTTCATGGTGCGGGCAAAACCCTCGACGAGTTGCAGGCGGTGGTTGACGGTCGCGCCGGCCGCATCGTGGTTGACGGCATCGACGAACTGCGTGCGCTGCAACGAATTGCCGACCGGCCGGTTGACGTGGTGCTGCGTCTGAACACCGGCGTCGAAGCGCACGCGCACGAATTCGTTCGAACTGCGGGCGACCGCACCAAGTTCGGCATCGATTCGGATCTCGAGGAGGAAGCCGTTTCGCTACTACGAGCAAACGGTGCGCTGCATTTGACCGGCCTGCACGGGCACATTGGGTCGCAGATCGATCTGATCGAACCGTTCGTCGTAAACGTCGAGCGTCTGGTTGCAGCCGCCGGACGCTTCGCCGCGCGAGGGTTTGCGGTGTGCACGCTGGTCGCCGGTGGCGGGTTCGGAATCGACGCGGAGGGGCTGCCGGCGCTGCCGATGGATCGAGTGGCGGCCGCGCTCGGCGCCGAGGTCCGCCGGGCAACCGTGGCGGCTGGAATTGCGCCGCTAGCGATTGAGATCGAACCCGGACGCGTAATCATAGCCGGAGCGGGTACGACCTTGTACCGCGTGATGACCGTGAAACGCCGCCCCGGCCGCACCTACGTGATCGTCGATGGCGGTATGGCCGATAACCCGCGTCCCGCCCTCTACGGAGCCCATCACGACGTCGTCGCCAACGGCGCGGTGGGACCGTTTGAGACGATGGTCGTGTGCGGCCGTTCGTGCGAGAATGACGAGATGGCCGAGATGGCGCTACCCGCAGGTATCGAGCGAGGAACGCTGCTGGGGATGCGCGCGACGGGCGCCTACACGTATAGCATGGCGAGCAACTACAATCGCTTCGCGCGGCCCGCGGTCGTCGGCGTAGAGAACGGCACCGAACGGTTGCTCGCGCGGCGCGAAACGCTCGACGACCTGCTCGCGCTCGATCTCGCGGAGCGTTAACGTGCGTTCGACATGGCGTCGGATCGCGGTCGCGGCCGCCGTCCTCGTTTGTATCGTGGTCGTGGGCGCATTCCTTGCACCGCAATTGCTGCGCGGCGCCGTTACGGCGGCAGCCGCTAGCTTCGGCGTCCGTGCGGCCGTGGGTGGCGTTGACTTGCACTTCGGGCAAATCGTGTTGCGCGATGTTGACCTCAAAAATCTCGCCGGCGAGCCGATCGGCCGAATCGCTACGACGACGGTGCGATATTCGTTGCGCGATTTGCTGCCCGGCGGTTCGCGCGCATTCGGATTAACCGGCTTCGATGTCGAGAACGGACATCTCGTTCTGATCCGTCACGCCGACGGCAGCTACAATCTTCCGGTTCAGAAGGCCGGTCCGAGCCGCGGCGCGCCCTCCACGCCGTTTGTTTTCGACGGGCGCATCCGCAACGTACGCGTTGACGTGTACGATCGCGCGCCGGTGATTCCGGCGAGCGCGCACTTCGCCTTCGACGACGTGAACGCAGACATGCACGTCGCCACCAATGCGACCACCAAATACGTGGCCGGTCTGACCTACGTCGAACGTTCGGGGCGTTTTCCGATCGCCGGGCGCGGCATGCTCGATGCCACGACGAAGACGGGTCTGCAACGCTGGTCGTCGGCGCGACTACCGATCGCCGCCCTTGCGGACTTCGCGATCCATTCGACGAGTTTGCGATTGACCGACGGTGAGTTGACGCAGTTAGAGGCGCGCGTCGGGACGTTACCCGGCCCCGGCGGCACGATGGATAACCATATTAGCGCTACGACGTTGTTATCGGGCGGTCGGGTCGTCGTAGCGGGCCTCAACGCACCGCTCGCTGCGGTGCGCGGACCGATCGCCGTGTACGACGATGGCTTGCTTATGCAAGGCGTGGTGGGAACGCTGGCAGGCCTGCCGATGCGTCTGGACGGCGGCGTCATCGGTTTGCAATCGCCGCAACTGCATCTCACGGTTGCGGGCCAAGGCGACGTCGCTCGACTGCGAACGGCACTCGAACAAACGGCCAAACTTCCGTTATCCGGACGCGTCGCGCTCAGCGTCGCGGTCGAAGGCGCACCGACGGCGCCGTTGGTGTTGATCTCCGCGCGAGCTCCGGCGATTCGCTTCCAAACGTACGTCGCGAATTCCACCAACGCCACGCTGGCGTTCGACGGCCGTCGCGTCGTCGTACTCGACGCGTCCGCATCGTACCGCTCGATTGCGGTACGCGCGCACGGCCGGCTCGATCTGAGGTCGAAGCATAGCGCGGTCGCGTTCGCTGCCGCTGCCAACGTGCCGGCCAATGCGATTCCGCAGACGCCGGCAATGTTGGCCGGGCTGCCGGTGGATGCCGACGCGCTCGCGATCGGCGATTCGCCTGCGTCGGTGAACGCGTTCGGCGCCGCGCGCGGATCGAACGCACGCGACACGTTGGCCGCGACGTTTCACTTGCGTGGCAACGGCACGGGAACGATCGGACCGGTCATCTTCGCCGGGCGTGACGGCTCGCTGTACGCCCGCGCCGCCATCGACCATCCGCACAAAATCTACGATGCGTACGTCAACGCGACCGGACTGCGCGTCGGAATGAACGGCGTCGGTGCCGCGATCGATGCCGATATGCTGGCCGGGATGCACGGAAGTCGCACGTATGCCGATGGCTTCGCGCGCGCGCGCAACGTCGTCACGCCTTTTGGCCCGGTGGCCGCCGCCGATGCGCGATTCGGCACGACGCACGGCTCGCAGCTGGCGGTCGCCTTAACCGCGCGCGGTATCGGCGCACTCGATGCGATCGCGATGGCCGTCGCCTCCTACAACGATGGCGCCATCGACTTGCAAAACGCGACCGTCGCCGCGCAGGGCAACTTCGTGCGAGCGCAAGGAACCGTGACCGGTCTGACGGACGGCGCACCGGCGTACGCCCTGGATGCAAACCTGCACGCAGCCGACCTCTCATCGATCGTCGCGATGGCGCGTCCTAGTTTGGCCAAGACGATCGAAGGAAGCGCGGACGCGCGTTTGCACGCCGCCGGCCGCGGCGCCGACGTTGCGGTTTCGGGAACGCTGGCGGCTCCCGAAGGCGCGGTGAACGGCTTACCCTTCCACGAGTTACATACCAATTTAACCGGAACGCAGCGCTCGATACGGTTGCGCGACGGCGGCGTCGGTATCGGCTCCACCGCGATCGCGTTTTCCGGAGATTTGTCACCGTCACAACAGCGCTTGAGCGTTTCGGCTCCGTACATGAACGCCGCCGATTTCAACGACTTCTTCGACGCCGGCGACATGTTGGCGGGGCGGGGGAGCCTGCGCGCATCGGCCACGCTTGCCGGCGGAACGGTGCTCGCAACGAACGGGCAAGCAACGATCGTCGGAACGGCCGTTCGCGGCTTTGCAATCGGAACGACCCGCGCGGCCTGGAACGGGAACGCCGGCGACATTCACACCGACGTCGCTGCCGATGGGCAATATGGAAACTTCTCGGCGACCGGATCGGTCGGGGTCCGTGGCTTCGTGGATATCGCAGCGCACGCACGGAACGTCGCACTGGCGCATTGGCTCCCCGTTGCCGGACTGCAAATGCCGGTTACCGGAACCGCGTCGGTCGATGCGACCGTCGCCGGCAGCTTTCCGAACCTCGATACCAACGTACGTGCCAATGTGATCGACGCGACCGTATTGCGGCTGCCGGTCCAAAGCGTGAGCGCGGTGCTCGCCACGCGAGCCGGACGCGGACGTTTACAAAGTTTAGCGATTCGCGCGCCGCATCTGAATGTCGATGCCGACGGCGCGTTCGGATTGCGCTCCACCGACCCGCTCGCGATCGACGTCCGCACCAAGAGCGACGATGCTGCGGCACTCGTCAATACGACGCTCGGCACGAAATACGATGCATCCGGTTCGCTCGCCATGAACGCGCACATCGCGGGCACGCGCGACGATCCGATGATTACCGACGACGTTCAATTGACGAAGCCGCGCTATGGAAATTTCACGGCGAAAGCGTTATTCGGACGCATCACGGCGAACCGGCGTGCGGTTTCGCTGTCGGGCGCCGGAATCGATTTCGAACGTGGGCGAATCCTCGCCGACGCGACCTTGCCGCTCCGGCTCGCCCCGTTCGCACTCGATCCCGCCGGAGTCCCCGTTTCGGCGCGAATCACCGCAGACGACGTCGAACTGTCGAACTTCGTATCGATGCTTCCGAAAAACACCAACGTGACGGGACGTATCGACGGCACCGTGCAGATCGCCGGCAATCTCAACAAACCCGAACTAGGCGGATCGCTCGGGCTTACCGGCGGCTCGTTCTCGGGGCCGGCGGAATCGATTCCGATAACCGACACCGTTGCGCAGGTCGCGTTCGACAAGCAGACCATTACGCTGAACACCTTCTCGGCGAGAGCGGGCGGCGGCGGCGTGGCCGGCAACGGGTACGCGTGGATTCCGAACTTTCGAGATCCGCGCGATGCGTCGTTCGCATTGTCGATGCGCACCACGCAAGCGCAGTTCGATCTTCCAAAATACTTCAAGGGCAAGCTGGATGCCAACGTCGCGCTCAGCCGTCAACCCGGCAGCCCGATCCTCGCATCGGGTTCGGTATCGGTCGCATCCGCGCGCATCCCACTTACGGCGCTGTATAATCCGAAGCCGGCGGGAGGATCGGCACCGGCGCTTCCGCCGGTCGCCTTCGACTTGCAAATCAACGTCGGCCGCGACGTCCGCGTGCAGAGCCCGAACATCGATCTCGGCGCTACCGGCTCGCTCAAGGTTGCCGGAACGCTGGCCAAGCCGCAACTCTCGGGAACGTTCACGTCAACCGGCGGCACGGTCAGCTTTCTGCGCGACTTCCGCGTGCAGAGCGGTACCGTTACGTTCGATCCCAACAGCGGCATCGTTCCCGATGTCGACGCAACGGCCACGACGTACGTTTCGAATCCGAGTACCGACGTCACGCTACACGTCACCGGTCCGGCGACCAGTCTGAATCTTGGGTTTGCGTCGCAGCCGCCGTACGATCGCGATCAGATACTCGGGCTCTTGGTGAACGCGCAATCGTTAGGGGCGGTGCGCGGCGTCGCGGCGACGGGTGGCGGGTCGTTTTCGGCCGGTTCGGCGATCACGAACCTTGCGGCAGGCCAGTTGAACACGCTGTTCACGCGCAATTTGCTCGAACCGCTATCGGTGGCCGTCGGCGACACGCTCGGACTTCAGAACTTTCAGATCACCAACGACCTGCAGAGCGGCTTGGGCATTAGCGCCGTGAAAAAGCTTGGCGACAAGGTCAGCTTCATCTTCGCCGAAACGTTCAACGAAACGCGCCGAACGGCGTATACCGTGCAATATCGCCCGAACATCTCGTCGCAGTTGCAGATGACGGCCTACACATCCCTGCAGCAGAATCCCTTCGCAACGCAGCCGTTCCTCTCGCAAACGACGTCGACCGGCACCGGTATATCGACGGCGACGATTCCAATCGCCACTGGGGGGAACGGCATCGACTTCAAATATCAACGGACGTTCCCGCCGCCGTGATGCGTCGAGTTTCCATCGGGTTGCTGGTCGCGCTCGCGTCCTGCACGCATCCGACTGCTTCTCAAAGTCCCACGCCGCTGCCGAATGGGCAACCGGCGCGACTCGAGCTGCAACGCGCCGTGGCAGCCCATCCGCTGGCGTCGATGTTACGGCAGTACGACGCCGACCTCGCGACGCTCCGGCTCATCCAAACGCCGGCAGGCCTGACGAATCTTTCCGAGCGTATCGCGGCCGACGTTACCGACGCGCGCGACGTCTTGAATGCGGCGGCTCGCCAGACCAGCGCAATGCAAATTCGAATTCCTGCTATACCGACGACCGGAACGCCTGCGGATAGCGGTGAGGTGGCTGTCGCTACCTATCGCGATGCGTTGCAACTTCGCAACGACCGCGCGCTAACGTTACGTGCCTCACAACTGCGAGAGAACGAAGCCAACGCCGCCTATGCGTTCGATCGGGCGCACGCCGGCACACGTTTGCAAATCCGCGTGAAGTTGCGAAATTTGCATCTCGAGCCCAAAGAGCGTCGTCGCATGCAAGCCGAGCTCGATGCACTTCAATCGCAAGAAGACCGGCTGGTGGCCGGCATACGTAGCCAGGATGCGCTCACGCTATCCGAGTTCGCGACCTCGCTGCAACGCGAAGCGATTTCGAATCTCAACGAACTGGCCGGTGACGTCGAGGAGCATCGCCGTGCGGCCGGGCAGCTGCGCGACGACGTTCGAACCCCCGCTGCAGCGTTGACGCTCGACGATCGCGCGACCGCGCTTCAGGCCTACAAAACGAGCGGCGCCGACATAACGCAGCGGCTGAGCGACGTCGCGACGCAGAATCGCTTGGCGGCCGCACGCCTTACTTCCGAAATAGCGAGCGTGCAGAAGTCCCGGGCAGCACTACGTTCGGAGATCGTCGCATCGATCGAGACCACCGCCGACGCCGTCGCGGGAGAGCGCGGACTGGGGCGCGTGTATGAGTCGAACGCACCGTCCGGCGCGACGGACATCACATCCGATGTGATCTCGCACGTGCGAAGCACGTTGATGCAATAACGTCCGAGTATTGTTAAGCGCTTCCTTACTGTTTCGTAAAATCGCTCGGAACTGAGAAAATTGGATCGTTCGCAGCGACCGAGTGAACGTTTCCGCGCTCGTTTTCGATCGACAATCCTTGTCCGGATGACTGGCCCTTAAACGTGATCGCGTCGAACATCGAAAAGCGGCCGAGCGGAAGCGGCGGTCCGCTCTGCGAGACACTGAAGCGTTTGTCCATGTGATTGGAAGCGAACGCTTGCATTAGGTGACTGTACATTTGCATTCCCTGCGCCGTCTGGGCGGCCGTCGGCGCCATCGGGGATCCCGAACCGAACCGGCGGCACGACAGCGACGGCATTTGAAACGAGGCGTAGTACCCGTTCATTAACCCTTGGGTAGTCGAGGTCTGACCTTGCGCGTTGGTCGCGGTAATCGTCGTATCGGAACGATAGCCCTGCGTCGGTGTGCCGGCGACGTTGCTAGCTCCGAGCGCCGTGTTGCGAATCGCGATCGACAGATGCGACAAATCGTCCGACGACATCGGGTGCGGAGTGCTGCTACCGCTACTCGATCCGGAACTCGACTGCGGTCGATCCATCGACACGACGGTGTACGTCTTGTGGCGCAAATCGAGCGTCGTGATCGTTCGCGCATTACAATCCGTGATCGTCGCCGTTTGCTGCGATATTTCGTCGGTGCGCTCTTTGTAGCCGGCGATGTAGTGATGCTCGGCCACTCCACTCTGCATCATCTGCATGGCGCCCTTGCCCGCTGCAATCGCCTGTTTGAGATGACCGAAAATTCCGCCACCGCCGCCCTCATCTTGCGATTGGACCGCCGAAGCCGTCGCGAAGTCGGTAGCGAACGAGCCTGGCTGCAGCGTCGAAGCGTCGGACCCCAGAACGAACTTCATCACCGAATCCCATGCAAGACCAGTGGAGGCGGCGGGAGCCGCCGAAGGCTGTAGCGCGAGGGCGAGCCCGGCCAGAGCCGCAATGGACAAGAGGCGACGTTTCAAAGCAAACCTCCAACGAAGCGAACGTGAACCTCCGCATCATGCCTGCAAGCGGACCGATACGTCAAGCGTCACGGTCGGACGCTTTTCCGGCGAGCGTCCCGTGCAACGACCTAAAAACCGGGTACGATACAGCTCGTATGAAGATTCATTTGGGTGCGGTAGGGCACTTCGGCCTTGCGGTGCGCGATCCGAAGCAAAGTGCGAATTGGTGGCAAGCATCGTTCGATCTCGAGACAATTTTTACAGGCGATGATTACGTCGGGCTCAGCAACGACGAAGTTACGATCGTGCTCTCGCGAGGGACGCCGGATCCCGCCGCGATCGATCACATGTCGTTTCATCTACCAGACATGAAAACGTTACGTGCGGCGCTCGATGCTCTCAAACAGAACGGCGTTGCGATCGAGGATCCTGGAGACGAAATTGGACCGGAAGCCGCCGGGTCGCCCAATATGGGCCTCTGGTTTCACGATCCCGACGGCTACCGGTGGGAGCTCTCAGTTCAGGGCGGTCGCTAACCGCCCTCCGATTATGCGTTCTCGGGTGCGCTGATCATCCAGTCGATTCCGAATTTATCGGTCACCATACCGAAGTACGATCCCCAAAAAGTGTTCTGCATCGGCATGTCGACTTTTCCGCCTTGCGAAAATGCGGCGAAGGTCTGGTCTGCTTTCGCGCGCGTTTCGACGGAAAGGCTGAGCGAGATCTGACCGTCGCCATATTCGGCACCCGGCCGACCGTCGGATGCCATGAACGCGATGCCGTCGGCTTTGAAGCGTGCGTGCATAACGTACTTCTCGGTTCCGGGGGTCACTTGCGGGCCGGCGTCGGCCGGCATGTCTTCGAAGCGGGTGAGACCCTGAACTTCACCGCCAAGGATGGTCGAGTACGCATTGAGCGCGTCTTCGCACGCTCCGTTACTGAAGAAAAGGTAGGGCTCGAGTTGCATTGCCGATCCTTTCTGTCTTTGGTCGTAGGCAGCAGGCCTTACGCGGGGAAATAGGCGGTCCCCTGGCAGCTTTTTGCATGGTATTGGCCCTCGCCCTTGGAACGATTGGTCGCCGTGAGAACCCGCCCAGACATCCGTAACGTCGCCATTATCGCCCACGTTGACCATGGGAAAACCACCCTGGTCGATGCCATGCTGCGCCAAAGCGGCGTATTTCGCGAAGGCCAAGCTTTGACCACGCGGGTGATGGATTCTAATCCACTGGAACGCGAACGCGGGATCACGATTTTGGCCAAAAACACCGCGGTCCGGCACGGCGCGACGAAGTTCAACATTGTCGATACGCCCGGACACGCCGATTTCGGCGGCGAGGTCGAGCGCGTGCTGCAGATGGTGCAGGGCGTGCTGCTGTTGGTCGATGCGGCCGAAGGCGTTATGCCGCAGACGCGTTTCGTGTTGCGCAAAGCCCTGGAACTCGATCTGCGCGCGATCGTGGTCGTAAATAAGATCGACCGCAAGGACGCGCGACCGCAAGAAGTCGTCAACGAAACGTTCGACCTGTTTGTCGAACTTGGCGCGAGCGACGAGCAGGCTGAATTTCCGGTGTTGTATACGAACGCGAGGGCCGGCATCGCGAAGCGCGACCTCGACGATGAAAGCGATTCACTCGAGCCGCTGTTCGAGACGATCGTCACGCACGTTCCGGAAGCGCCGGCCGAAGACGGTTCGTTCCAGTTGTTGATCTCGGCCATCGACCATAACAAGTACGTCGGCCGAATCGGCATCGGCCGGATCTTCCGTGGCACCTCCCGCGTGAACGCGCCGATCGCGAAGGTCGCGCGTGACGGCGAAGTTGCTATGGGGCTGCGCCTAACGACGCTCCTCACGTTTGCCGGCCTCGAGCGCATCGAAGTCGAGGAAGCGTCGGCCGGCGATATCGTGTGCGTTTCGGGCATCGACGATCTGAACATCGGTGATACGATTGCGGCCGCCGATAATCCCGAAGGCATTCACGCGGTAGCGGTTGACGAGCCGACCGTTTCGATGTCGTTTAGCGTTAACGCGTCGCCGTTTGCAGGCCGCGAAGGTAAGTTTCTGACGTCGAGACAGATTCGCGAGCGGTTGATTCGCGAACTGGAATCGAACGTCGCACTGCGCGTCGCCGATACCGAATCGGCCGACACGTTCGACGTGCGCGGACGCGGCGAGCTCCATCTTTCGATCCTGATCGAGACGATGCGGCGCGAAGGCTACGAGGTGGCCGTTTCCAAGCCGCAAGTCATCGTTATCGAACGCGACGGCAAGCGCTGGGAGCCGGTCGAGTACGTGGTGGTTGACGTGCCGGAAGAGTACGTCGGTCCCGTCATCGAAGCGCTCGGCAAGCGCAAAGCGTTGATGTCCAATATGATCAACATCGGCGCTTCGCGCCGGTTGGAATACACGATGCCGACGCGCGCGACGTTCGGTCTCCGGGGCGAATTGCTGACGCTGTCGCGCGGTACCGCCGTGATGTCGCACACGTATTACGACCATCAAGAGTGGCAGGGCGAACTGCCCGGACGTTCGGTCGGCGCATTGGTCGCCAGCGATACGGGCCGCACGACCGGTTATGCATTGCAGGGACTCGACCAACGCGGCGAATTCTTCATCGGGCCGGGAGTTGACGTATACGAAGGCATGATCGTCGGCCGGGCCAACGATGACAAGGATATCGCAATGAACGTCGTGCGTGAGAAAAAACTCACCAACATGCGCGCTGCCGGTACCGACGAGAACGTACGGCTCGCGCCGCCCGACACGCTGTCGCTCGAACGCGCGATCGAATTCATAGAAGATGACGAGTTGGTCGAAGTGACGCCGGAGTCGATCCGTTTGCGCAAGCGGATCTTAGACGAAGGCGAGCGCCTCAAAGCCCGCAAACGCGTGGCAGCCCCGAAATAGGGGTCGCTCGAACGGACGATCATCCTTACCGGCATCAAAGGCAACGGCAACGAGGTATTGCGATGAGCCCTTTACGCAATCTGACGACAACGGTCGCCTGCACGCTTCTAATAGGCTGCAGCGCCCAAGGCAGCTCCTTAAATCTAGCCCCAGTGGCGGGTTCTGCCGTAAAAGCAGCACCAACGAAGAATGGCGGCGGCGACATTCTTTACGTGTCGAACAGCGGTCTCTACGGTTTGAGCTCGATCTCGCTGTACGGCGGGCCCGAGCGAAAGCTTGCGGGGACGGTGACGGATGGTATAAAGTTTCCCATAGGAATAGTGCTAAGCCATTCAGGATTTTTGTACGTCGCGAACTACGATGCCTCAACCGTCACCGTTTATAAAAACCGAGGGCGTACGCTCGTTCGAACGATCAGCAGGCTGCTGAAACACCCAGTACAGCTTGCGTTAGACTCAAAAGGAAACCTATACGTTCGTGACAAGTCAGGCGTTCTTATATATCAGAACGCCAAAGAACGAGTCGTTCGAAGGATACCGGGCCACCTCGTGTACACCTTTGCGTTGGATGCTGCCGATAACGTATACATCGCGACACGCAAGACGAACGTCATAAGTGTCTACGCACCAGGGAGTTTAACGCCGACGAGAACGATTTCCGATGGAGTAGAAGTCGCTTCGTCTCTCGCGTTCGACGGTTCCGGAAATCTTTACGTCGCCAATGGTCTGGGCGGCGGCAGCTGCGACGTTGAGGGAAAAGCCTACGCCGGTTCCATAACGATTTACGCGCCCGGAGCCAGCTCGCCTTTTCAGACGATCACGGGGTCGGACGGGCTCTGCTACCCGGCAAGGCTCGCATTCAGCCATGCTGGCAACCTATACGTGACGAATGAAACGAATAACTCGACGGAGGGCAGTGTGTTGGAGTATGCTCCCGCAAGCAACACGCTTCTTCTAACGATTGTACAGGGCGTTAACAGCCCTACCGCTCTCGCCTTCGATTCTGTCGACAACCTGTACGTGATAAACGATCACCTCAGAAATGTCACCGAATACGGCCCGAACGGCACGTCCGTTTTACGGACGATTACCGATGGAATCAACTCGCCGGAAGACCTCGCCGTCGGAAAGTAGCCAAGCGGTCGTCCTCGACCGCGCCGTGAATCGCCGAACCTCAGGACAGGTGCTTCTGCGCGATCGCGTGAGAACCATAATCGAGGACGGGTATAGGGCCAACGGGCGGAGTGAAAAGGAGCAGTGCGACCGCTATCACTGTAGCCGCCGCGCGAACCGTCCAACGAACTCGCGAGTTCGTTTTACGTAGGATGATAAAAATCGCCGTCTCGATGAATGCTAAGATAATGAACAGCATCGTAACGATCGCCGCGATTAGCACCATCGGCTTTACATCTAACGAACCAAGCTGCATCATCGGCGCGAGCACGCTCGCTAACCCGTAGACCACATCCGACTGCGCGACCGTTAGGTCTGCACCTCTCCGCGCGAGACCCTCGATCACAAACACTGCCGTGACAACGATTGCCCCAACCGGAAAGCGTTCCATGCGCATCGCGCGTTAAAACATCCGCATCGGACCGGCCGGCGGGGTAAACAGCAGCAACCCGATCGCGAGTACGCCGGCCATGCCTCGCACGATCCAGCGCACACGCGGAGTCGCCTTACGCAAGATGATGATGACGGCCGTTTCGATGAAGGCGAGCACGATAAATAAGACCCCGACGAGCACGACCATTTGAACTGTCGTCGAAGCATCTCCCATCGACGTCTCCTGCATCAACGGTGCTAGCCCGATTGCAAGCCCCCAAAAAAGCGCAGCCGTCACCGTCGATAACGAGGCCGAACTCACAACGAGGACCTCGAACGCAAACACCGCGGTCACGGCGAGCGCGACGATTGGAAACCGCTCTACGAGAGACGCTTTCAAGGCAAGCCGGGTTTCCACAATAAGTCGGTGGTATCGTTGCCCGCCTTTTCCCAACGAAACCCGTTTGTGATATGGTCGAGCGCGGCGATTAACACGGGGATATCCTTGCGGGTCCCATGTTCCGGCCAGTCCAGACTGGTTGTAACGCCGCATCGGGTGACGATGATCGTCGCCATCGAAACGTCGGTCGGTATGATCGATGAATCCCAGTTCAAATCAAAGAATCTGCTATTCTTCAGCGCCGCAATGGCCCGCGGCAATGCCGCCCGAGAGCAATCGGCAATATATCTTCCGTGTTTAGGGACGTTCGCAATTCCGATGTACAGACAATTAGCACCTGAATACATGCTGCCGAAATCAACCTGGTACGCCGCACATTTACCAAAGCAAGTTGACCGCCCATAGGTCACGCTTGAAATGTCGGAGTAGCTTGGAACCTTACCTTCGCCGCACGCCGCCTGCGCCGCAAGCGGAAAAACGATCGGCATCAGCAGCCCGAACAAAGCAGCGATTCGGCCGAGCGCCTTCACGATGCTGAGAAACGATAAATCGTCGTCGAGTGAAACGGTTGCTCCGGCGTTAGCTCGGTTGACGGGAAGTTCGGATGATGCGGCGCGTCGGGATAGTGTTCGGTCTCGAGGGCAAACGCGCCGGGCTTGCCGGTATAGAGCTGGATCGCCGGCTGGGTCGTCTCGACCGCGAGACTGCGGCCGGAACGCACGTCGAAGGCTTGCGCGGCCTGCAGCAGGCCTTGACCTTCCAAAACGTACGTGCAATCGATTGGCGTCGATCCGATCGCTCGCACATCGCGGAAATCGCGATCGGTTCCGGCAACCGGAAGTATTTCACCCGTCGGAATCAATGCAGAGTTGACGGGCAAATACGCTTCCGACTCGATTTGTAGCAGGACGTTTTCGATCGAAGCGTTCGGGTCGCCGGTCAGATTGAAATACGCATGATTGAGGAGATTAATAACCGTCGGTGCGGTGCTCGTGGCTTCGTAGTCGATTCGTAGCGCCGAATCGTCGTCGAACGTATACGTTACGCGGCACGTTACCGCGCCTGGAAAGCCTTGATCGCCATCCGGGCTCTCGATCCGGAACGTCAGGGACCTCTCGGTCGCTCCTTCTTCAACGCTCCACGTCCGCTTGGAAAACCCGTCCGGTCCGCCGTGCAGCGTCGTCGTTCCCTCGTTCGTGAGCAACTTGTAGGTGTGGCCGTCGAGCGGTAAATCGCCGTTAGCGATGCGGTTCGCGAAACGTCCGACGACGCGGCCGGCGCTGCCACCGGCCGCCATCGCCACATTTCCGATCTCGCCGGATCCGTCGCGAACGAAGATCTCGACGATCGCCGCGCCGACGTCCGAGAAGGTGACGCGCTCGCCGTGCGCGTTGCGAAGATCGAGCGCCATTATGCCGGCACCGTTTCTTTCGATGCGACCGTAAAGGTTAGCTCGCCGCGAATGTCGTCGAATCCGACCTCGACCGTGTCGCCGTCGCTAATCTCGCCTCCGAGAATCTTGCGCCCCAGCGGCGTTTCCAGCTCTTTCTGAATCGTTCGTTTCAGCGGACGCGCGCCGTAGTTCGCATCGTATCCAACGTTGACGATGTGACGTTTTGCCGCCTCGTCGAGTTCCAGCGTGATACGCCGCTCGGCAAGACGTTTGCGCAATCGTTGCAGTTGGATATCGACGATGTGTTCCAGTTGATCTTGCGAGAGCGCGTGGAACACGATGATCTCGTTGACGCGGTTGAGGAACTCGGGGCGGAAGTGCTGTCGTAACTCGTCCAGCACGGTCGCGCGCATGATGGCGTAGTCGGCGCCGCCGAACGCTCCGTGATGTTCGAGGATTCGATGGCTGCCGATGTTGGACGTCATGATCACGATCGTGTTCTTGAAGTCGACGGTGCGGCCTTGGCCGTCGGTTAAACGCCCATCATCCAAGATCTGCAAGAAAATATTGAACACGTCCGGGTGCGCCTTTTCGATTTCATCGAACAGCACCACGCTGTAGGGGCGGCGCCGAATGGCTTCGGTCAGCTGGCCGCCCTCGTCGTAGCCGACATAGCCGGGCGGCGCTCCGATCAGACGCGCGACCGTATGCTTTTCCTGATACTCCGACATGTCGATACGGATCAGCGCGCGTTCGTCGTCGAACAAGTACTCGGCCAGCGCTCGCGCCAACTCGGTCTTGCCCACGCCGGTCGGTCCGAGGAAAATGAACGATCCGATCGGCCGGTTGGGATCGGCGAGCCCGGAGCGATTTCGCAAGACCGCCTCGGCAACCGCGTCCACCGCTTCGTTTTGTCCGATAACGCGCTTGTGCAACTCGTCTTCGAGATGGAGCAGCTTCTGACGTTCGCCTTCCAGCAGTTTCGCCACCGGAATGCCGGTCCAACGTGCGATCACCTCGGCGATATCGTCTTCGTCAACTTCTTCTTTCGAGAGCCGCGCGCCGTTTTGCGTAGCGGCGGACGTTTCGGCCTCGTTCAGCTCGCGCTCGAGTTGCGCCAGTTGCCCGTAGCGCAGCTCGGCCGCGCGGTTCAGATCGTACTGCCGCTCGGCTTGTTCGATTTGCACCTTGGTTTGCTCGATACGCTCGCGTAAGTTGCGCAGCTTCATCGACGCACTTTTTTCAGCGTCCCATTGCACGCGTAACTTGGCCTGGCGCTCGCGCAGCTCGGCCAATTCGCGTTCCAGCTGTTCCAAGCGTCGAACGCTGGCGGTATCCGTTTCTTTGCGAAGCGCTTCGCGTTCGATTTCGAGCTGCATGGTGCGTCTCGACACTTCGTCGAGCTCTTGCGGCATCGAGTCGATTTCGGTGCGCAGCTTAGCGGCAGACTCATCGACCAGGTCGATTGCCTTATCCGGTAAGAAACGATCGCTGATATAGCGATTGCTCATCGTGGCGGCTGCCACCAGCGCTGCGTCTTTGATGCGGACGCCGTGGTGCGCTTCGTACTTCTCGTTGAGGCCGCGCAGGATCGAAATCGTGTCTTCCACGGTGGGCTCGCCGACGAAGATCGGTTGGAAACGGCGCTCCAACGCCGCGTCCTTTTCGATATACTTGCGGTACTCGTCGAGGGTGGTCGCGCCGATCATGTGCAACTCGCCGCGCGCGAGCATCGGCTTGAGCAAGTTGCCGGCGTCCATCGAGCCTTCGGTCTTGCCGGCACCGACCACCGTATGCAGCTCGTCGATGAACAGTACGATTTGGCCTTCGGAGTTGGCGACGTCTTTCAGCACGGCTTTCAAGCGCTCTTCGAACTCGCCGCGATATTTCGCGCCGGCGATCAGCGCGCCCATGTCGAGCGACACCACGCGCTTGTTTTTTAAGCCCTCGGGAACGTCGCCGCGCACGATGCGCTGCGCTAAACCTTCGACGATCGCGGTTTTGCCGACCCCGGGTTCGCCGATCAGTACCGGGTTGTTTTTGGTGCGCCGCGAGAGCACTTGTACGACGCGGCGAATTTCTTCGTCGCGGCCGATTACCGGATCCAGCTTGCCGCGTTCGGCTTCGAGCGTTAGGTCGCGTCCGTAGCGCTCCAGCGACTTATACGTTCCTTCGGGATCTTTGGTCGTCACGCGTTGATTGCCGCGTACGTCGCGCAGCGCTTGCAATAACGAGTCGCGCGTAACCCCTGAATCGCGAAGTAAACGTCCGATCTCGCCCGGAGATTCGGACATGGCAAGCAGCACGTGTTCGACCGACGTGTAGTCGTCTTGCAACGATTTAGCGTCGTTTTCGGCAGTATTCATCACGCGCGCGAGCTCGGGCGAAAGCGTCACTTGTGCGCTATCCGCATTCGATCCGCTCAAACGCGGTAAACGTCCGATCGCCTCATCGACGCGCTGCGTGAGCGCAGGCACGTTCGCTCCGGCTTTCGCAAGAATATCTCCCGCGATGCCGCGTTCTTGCTCGAGCATGGCCGCCAGCATGTGTTCGGGCGTAGTTTGCGTGTTATGTTCGGCCAGCGCACGCGAATATGCCGCATTGAGCGCTTCGCTAACGCGCTCGGTCATTTTTTCAACGTTCATCTTTTCTCCATAACCGCACGAGCCGCATCAGAGTTCCTATTTCAAGCGTCGCAGGCCCTTCCGGAAGGCGTTCCCGCTCCCGAGCCTAAGGCCGCGCAGAATGCTCGACGTCAGCGCCGGAACGGTCAACGCCTATTATCTGTTCGACGTATCCGATACGATCGATTTGACCGCGCTCGACGGTCGCGTGGCCCACGTTCCTGCCGGAGCGGGCGCGCCGCGCGACGGACGCGTTTTCCCCGGCTACTTACAGTTCGTCGTGCCCCCGGCGATCGTCGAGCTCGGCGAGGGTCGCGCGGCCGGCGGCGATTGTCGGGTTCGGCTGAAAGCCTACGAATACGGCGTGGTCTCGCTGCGCCTTACGTTCGATGCGGCCGGACCGTGGACGGAGCTCGTCGCACTCGCAGATCGGGTTCGGACCGACGGCTCGGCGCTCGCCCTAGCATCGGAGTTGATGCAACGATTCTGCGACCAACATGCCGGCGATCTGGACGACCGGCACGTGCCGCTGGTCGAAGACTATTTTATCGTCAGCGTGCACCGGTTCGCCGAAAGTACCGGCGCGACCGAGTTGCTCGAACGCGATCCGAACGTGCTGGCCGGATTGCTGTTAGGCGAACGCCGGCGCCTGGCCGAAGACGAGCGCGTCGAAGCGCTGCGAACCCGCTTTTCGTACTTCGAAGACGACCTGACCGTGGTGCAGTGGGATACGTCGTTTATCTTCGACCGCCCCGACAACGCACGTGCCGTCGAAGACATTCTCGAGTTCGCCAATTCGCAGTTGCTCGAGTTGCGTACCTACGACGCATTGCTCGATCGCGAACTCGACCGGATTTACGATCTGGGGTCGCGGCGTTTTGGACGATCCTTGCTTGGACGCCGAGAGGCCGATCGCGCCGACTCGTTGCGCTACTTAATCGTCAACGTCTTGGAGTTGATCGACCGCTCCAGCAATGCGTTGAAAGTGGTTGGCGACGCGTACGACGCGCGAATCTATCGGACCGCGGCGCAACGGCTGGGATTGGCCGACTGGCAACGGCAGATCGATCGCAAACTGGCCAGCATCGGTGAAATCTACGGCTTTTTTACCGACGACGCGCGCAGCCGTCGCGACGAATTTCTCGAGCTAATCGTGATCGTGTTGATCGCGTTGGAGCTCATCGTGGGGATCGCCACCCTCGTTCACCACTGACGACGCGCCACCGCGCACGCGGTCAACTCCGTCACGCGACGTCACACCGCGATCGTCGAACCACTCGAGCAGCGGCACCGCATGCTTTCGCGTCGTTCGCGCGAAGTCGCGGAACTCCGCAACCGTCAGCCGCACGTTCCCACGAAAGTGCGCCTCGATTTGCCGCCGCATCGCAGCAATCTGCGCGCCCCGGTAACAATCGTTTTCGACGCGTATCAGCGCTCCGGTCGCGAGCAACGTGTCGAACGCTTTGGCGATCCCGGTGACACCGCTGCTCCGAACGTCACTCGCGATCGACGCATACGCAATTGGTGCCGGCGTTTCGTCTTCCGGCAGCAGCGCTGCGAAAAACGCTTGCTGTTCGGGCGACAGAACGACGGTGTGGCCGGGCAGCGCGAAATAGCCGAATCTTCGAACCAGCCGGCCGTCCTCGACCAACCTGCGCAACCGATCGAGCAACGGCGGCTCGGGAAGATCGAGCCGGCGGGCGAGCGCGAGGAGGGTCGAGCCCAACGCCCACGGCTCGGCGCGATGCGCCGACTCGATCAGCTCGATGATCCGGCCGTCAAGCGCGCCTTCTTCAGACGGCGGGGCGTGGCTCAAGCGCAGCCCCGCGGGGCGGCCGCCGGGTATGGAGAAGCCTGTTGCAGACCATGCACATCGTTGACCTCGCCGGCACGCCTCGTCCGAAGGCAGCCGACGTCCTTCACTCCGTCCCACGCCTCGACGGCGTCGTGCCGTTGTACCTCGACGGACGTTTTTGCACGGCGCTCGACGGCGCGGTTCGCAGCTCGATCGATCCATCGACCGGCGAAACGATTGCGGCCGTCGCCGAAGCCGGGCCGGCGGACGTCGAAGCCGCTCTGACCGCCGCGCGCCGCGCGTTCGACGACGGACCTTGGCCGCGCGCCACCGCCACCGAACGCGCCGCCGTACTCTTCCGGATCGCCGATGCGATCGACGCCGCGCGCGACGAATTTTCGCGAATCGACACGCTCGATGGCGGTAAGCCGCTGCGCGAAACGCTGATGGATGCCGCCGACGCGGCGGATTGTTTTCGGTACTACGCCGGACTCACGACCAAACCACACGGGCAAACCTTCGACGTTCCCGGTCAAACGGCCAGCTTTACCATCCGCCAACCGATCGGCGTATGCGGTCAGATCGTGCCATGGAACTATCCGCTGCTGATGGCGGTGTGGAAGCTCGCGCCGGCGCTAGCGGCCGGCAACGTCTGCGTGCTCAAGCCGGCGGAGAATACGCCGCTGTCGGCGATCCGGTTGGCGGCGATCTTCGAAGCGTGCGGCGTTCCGCCGGGGGTCGCGAACATCGTGCCCGGATCCGGCCCCATCGTAGGCGCTGCAATTGCAGCGAGCGCGCTGGTCAACAAAGTTGCCTTCACCGGCGGCGCGCATACGGCCAAGCAAATTCTTGCGGCGGCCGGACCGAATCTCACGAAAGTCTCGCTGGAGCTGGGCGGGAAGTCGCCTAACGTCGTGTTCGCCGACGCCGACTTCGAAACGGCCGTCAACTACGCGCTGTTCGGAATCTTCATGAACGCCGGCCAAGTCTGCTCGGCCGGATCGCGATTGGTAATCGAACGCAGCATCGCGGAACGATTCCTCGAGCGTCTGGTCGGCAAGGCGATGCGAATTCGGGTCGGCGATGGTTTCGATCCGCAAACCGAGATGGGACCGTTGGTTTCGGCGCTGCAACGCGAACGCGTCGAACGCTATATCGCGGCGGGTGTCGACGAAGGCGCGCGCCTACTCTGCGGCGGCGAACGTCTAGGCGGCGCCCTGGCCGCCGGAAATTATATCGCGCCGACGATTTTCACCGACACGCGACCCGGAATGCGCGTGGTGCGCGAGGAAATTTTCGGACCGGTTCTGGTGGTGCAAACGTTCGGTGGCGAAGAGGAAGCGCTGCGCGTCGCCAACGATACCGACTACGGCTTGGCCGCGGCGGTGTTCACGCAAGACGCTGCCAAAGCGCACCGGATGGTGCGCGGGTTCCGCGCCGGAATTACCTGGATCAACACATACCACCCCACATACAACGAAGCACCGTGGGGCGGTATGAAACGTTCTGGATTCGGAAGCGAACTGGGAACCTACGGTTATGACGCCTACACCGAGGTCAAGCAGATCAACATCAACCTCGACGTCAAACCGTCGGGCTGGTTTAGCGAACCTGCCTAACGGTTAAGCGACGTGGCGAGCGAGCATCGACGAGATCGTGCCCTCGGGCACGTAACCGACGATACGATCGACGGCCTGTCCGCCTTTGAACAGAATCAAGCACGGAATCCCCGAGACTTGATACTGCCCCGCGATGTTGGGGTTGTCGTCGGTGTTCAGCTTGACGAATTTCGCCTTGCTCTCGTTCGCGGCTGCGACCTTCTCGACGACCGGGCTCAGCATGCGGCACGGACCGCACCAGGGCGCCCAAAAGTCGACCAGCACCGGCTGCGCGTTTTGTAATACCTCGGCGTCGAAGTTCGCCTGAGTTACGTCGGCTAATGCACTCATTGTGTTTCTGGATATACCTCCAAGCTCTATAATCGCCTCCGCAGCTCGGAGGTTTCCAGCGTTCGTCCCCAGCCGGCGCGCCTTCCGGCCGGGGTGCAGCAAGGCGGCCGCAGCCGAACTACGACTCGGGCTGCGGCTCGCCGGTGATGTCGGTGAGTTGTGCGACCTGTTTGCCCAGGTTCGTGATCGCGATAACTTCTTCGCCTTCGCCCAGACGTTGCAGTCGCACGCCCTTCGCGTCGCGGCCGGTCTTGCGGATCTCGTTCGCCTTCAGACGGATCACTTGGTTTCCGCTGGTGATCATGAGCACCTCATCGTCGGGCGCGACGAGGATCTGATCGATGACCTTGCCGACGTCGTCGCGTTGCCGTGCGAACGCCTTGACGCCCTTGCCGCCGCGCGACGTGTGCCGGTAATCGTCGATCGGCGTGCGCTTGCCGAACGCCAGCGTCGTGACGAGCAGCACCTCACGACGGTTATCTTCGACGATATCCATTGCCACGATCGAGTCGCCGGGATCCAAGGTCATCGCCTTCACACCGCGAGCGTTGCGTCCCATCGGCCGCACGTTACGTTCGTTGAAGTGAACGGCCATCCCGATCGTCGATGCGAGAATGATGTCGTGCGACCCGTCCGACAGATTGACCGCCAATAACTCGTCGCCTTCGTCGAGATTGATGGCGTTGAGACCGTTGCGCCGCACGTTGGCGAACTCCGCGAGCTTGGTCTTCTTGATGACGCCGCGACGCGTGACCATGACGAGATACTGCTCGCCGGCAAACGTGTCGGTCGGGAAAACGGCCGACACTTCTTCGCCCGGCGGCAACGTCAGCAGGTTGACCAATGCGGTTCCGCGCGCCTGGCGCGTGGTGTCCGGAATCTCGTACCCGCGCAAACGATACACGCGGCCCTTGTTGCTGAAAAACAGCACGTGGTCGTGCGTCTTCGTCACGAAGAAATTGCGGACGACGTCCTCACGCTTCAGGTTCGAAATACCCGTAACGCCGCGACCGCCGCGATTTTGCGTCCGGAACGTATCGAGGCTAACGCGTTTGATGTAGCCGCCCACGGTGTAGGTAACGACGACCTCGACGTTCGGGATCAGCTGTTCCATCGAAATCTCGTTGTCGGCGGCTTCGATGCTGGTCCGCCGCTCGTCGCCGAAACGCCGCTTGAGTTCGAGCGTTTCGCCTTTGATGATCTCGGCGATGCGTCGCGGACTATTGAGGATATCGGTCAATTCTGCGATCGTCTTGATGAGTTCGGCGTATTCGTCCTCGATTTTCTTGCGTTCGAGCCCGACCAGCGTCCGCAAACGCATGTCAACGATTGCCTGCGCCTGCACGTCGCTTAGTTCGAACCGCGCCGACAACCGTTTCTTGGCCTCGTCGGTCGTCTGGCTGCCGCGCACGATCTCGATGACTTCGTCGATGTTGTCGAGCGCGATGCGGTAGCCTTCGAGCAGATGCGCGCGCTCTTCGGCCTTGCGCAAATCGTACCGCGTGCGCCGTACGACGACGACCTTACGGTGGTCGATGAAGTGCGTCAGCATCTGTTTGAGCGACAGCACCTGGGGTTCGAGCGCGACCGATCCGTCGGCACGCGGAGGGCCGACCGGCACCAGCGCCAGCATGTTAAAGCCGAAGCTAGCCTGCAGCGGTGTATGCTTGAAGAGCTGGTTTAGCACGACTTTTGGCGTCGCCGATCGTTGCAGCTCGACGACGACGCGCATGCCCTTGCGGTTCGACTCATCGTCGAGCCGCGCGATGCCTTGAATCCGCTTTTCCGAATGCGCTTCGGCGATTGCCTCGACGATGCGCGACTTATAGACCTGATACGGAATCTCGGTGATGACGATCTTGTAGCGGCCGTTTTCTTCGACGATTTCGGCCTTGCCGCGAATCGCAATCGAACCGCGACCGGTGCGATACGCCTCGCGAATCGCCTCGAGGCCGAGAATGGTCCCGCCGGTCGGAAAATCGGGACCGCTCACGTGATCGATCAGCGCGTCGTCGGTGATCTCCGGCTCGTCGATCAGCGCGACGATCGCGTTGGAAATTTCGGTTAGATTGTGCGGCGGAATGTTGGTCGCCATTCCGACTGCGATGCCCGACGATCCGTTGACGAGCAACTGCGGCATGCGGCCCGGAAGCACGGTCGGCTCGACGCCCTGATTGTCAAAATTCGGAACGAAACTGACGGTTTCTTTATCGATATCGCCGAGCATCTCCAGCGCCGTGCGAGCGAGGCGCGCTTCGGTATACCGGTAAGCGGCGGGCGGATCGGGGTCGATCGAGCCGAAGTTGCCGTGTCCGTCGACCAGCTTGTAGCGCATGGTAAAGTCTTGCGCCAGCCGCACCAATGCGTCGTACACCGAACTGTCGCCATGCGGGTGATAGCTCTTGAGCACCTCGCCGATGATACCGGCACACTTACGGTGCTGCTTGGATGGGTCGAATCCCATCTCGCGCATCGCGTAGAGGATGCGCCGCTGAACCGGTTTTAGGCCGTCGCGAACGTCCGGTAGCGCGCGCGACGCAATGACGGACATGGCATACGAGAGATAGCTCTCCCGCATTTCATCTTCGACGTTGACCTGGCGGATAATATCGTTATTCAAGGGTCTTATATCTTCGCCACAGAGGCCCGTTGAACCTACGCCGGGGTGACGCCGTTAGTTGCTGTCAACCCAGTGATACGAGGGCTTTTGCTTTAAGAAAAACGAGCGCGAATACTTGGCTTGGATGGTCGAAAACGCACGCGGCTGCTGTTTGAAATCGAAGCAGTCCAGAATGTTGGCTGCTCGCGTGTCGGTCGTATTGAGACGACCCAAATTCCAGTTGTCCTCGACGAAACGAACGATGCTGCCGAACTCGTATTGCGTGTGCGAAACGTAGCCGGCTTTGGCGTACGGTGACACCACCAGCAACGGCACGCGGAAGCCCAAGCCGCCTTGTGCGTCAACGAACGGCGGCGGGACGTGATCGTAAAATCCGCCCCAGTCGTCCCATACGACGACGATCGCCGTGAACTTCCAGTATTGGCTGTTGCCGACGGCGTTGACGACCGAAGCCACCCACGACGGCCCCGTGTCGGACGAAGCTCCCGGGTGATCGGAGTCGACAAAATCGGGGATCACCCAACTGACCGATGCGAGTTGTCCGTTGGCGATATCCTTGAGTACGTTGGTTTGCGGCCACTGCACGTTGGTGCCCCACTCCGACCCGTAGCGGACGTCGTGAATCGCGTCGAACGCGTTCCACAGCGAGCCGCCGAGATCGGTAGTAAACTCCGGCACGTAGTATTTCCAACCGATCGATTTCGCATCCAGCAGATCGCGCAGCGTCGTATACTTAAAACACGGAAACGGCCCCGGCGGCGTATAGCCGGGGCGCGGGGACGCACCCAAATATTGCAATTTGTTGGTGATCAGCGCGGTCGTCGATCCCTGGAGATCGTCGCATCCCCAGTGACCGAAAGCGTTCTGCTTATTCCAAGGAAAGTCGATTTCCGACTGCGAGTCGTTGATGGCGGTGCCGCCGCGGATCAGATCTTGGTGCGCCGTAAAGCTTCCGCTGCCTTGCGTTTGGAACATGTGATCTCCCAGCACGTATTGTTTGGCGATCGACCAATACGGCTCGATGTCGGCCGGGTTGACGTACTGATACGTCTGCGTTCCCGGAGGATGGCCTTCGATCGGCGGCAGATCGAAGCCATTCATCTGGCAATCTTTGCCCGGTGGGCCGGTTTTGCTGTTGCAATCGTCTTTGAAGTCGATGTAATAATTGCTCGGCGTGAACGGCGATCGCAGCGCAACCTTGTGGAGATTGACTTTCTCGCCGGTATGCGTGTATCCGTACGATTGCGTGTCGGCGCCGGGAAACGCCTGAAAGAGCTGGTCCGGCGTGCGATTTTCTTGAATCATGATAACAATGTGTTGGATCGGTTGCGCCGGATTGGTCGTAGGCTGCGCCGTCGGATTGGGCACGCTCGAACTGCCGCCGCCGCCTCCGCCACCGCACGCGCTCAACAGCAATCCGGTGAGTGCGGCCAACGGCCACAGACGGATGCGCGAAAAAATTCCCAGCATGTTTGGCACACTTCCCGCAGGATTGTTCCGTTCCTCGACGCGTAGTCGCGCAGTTTGATGACTTCGGATATCGCCTTCGTCGCCGCCTCGGAAGCCGATCTGCAAGCATTCGCTCGCCGTTTCGCGGCCTCGTTGCGTCCGGGCGACGTCGTCGCGCTGAGCGGCCCGTTGGGTGCCGGCAAGACCGCATTCGTGCGGGCGGCCGTGGCCGAAATGCACGGCGAGGAAACGGTCACCAGCCCGACGTTTGCGATCTGGAACCGCTATCCCGGGACGCCGCCGATCGACCATCTCGATTTTTATCGGATCGAAGATCCGGCCGAATTGTTCGAACTCGGCGTGGAGAGCGCGTTCGACGGCGCCGACGGTATCGCGTTCGTCGAATGGTGGGAACGAGGCGCCTCGATCGTTCCGGAACGGCGCTTCGAGGTGGTGATCGACGGCGTCGGCGATGGCCCACGTTCGATCGTGGTGCACGAACCGGCGTGAACGTGTTGGCACTGGACGGTGCGCTCGGATCGTTCTCGGTCGCGTTCGCGGGCGACGCAGGCGAGCGGGCTGCAGCTGCTATACCGGGCAACGTCGCGTTGGAACGCGGTTTGAACCTGGTAGCCGCGGTGTTGGAGGGCGCAGCCATGCGGCCCGAACGGCTCGACCGAATCGCGGTCGGCATCGGCCCCGGCACCTTTACGGGTTTGCGAATTGCGATCGCCTATGCGAAGTCTCTCGCTCAGGCATGGGACCTGCCGCTGGCGGGCGTTTCGTCGTTCGACGCGCTCGAATTGGGCATAACCGAAGACAACGTGTTGACCGTCGTCGCACCCCGCTCGGGCATCGTTTCGCTACGTCTACGTGACGGCAAGCGCGTTTCGCGGGCGTCCGGTCCGATCGCGCAGGCGCTCGACGAGGTGCTGGCCCACCGCTCCGCGCCGAGCGTCGTCGCCGGTGCGCCAGAGGACGTGATTGCAGCGCTCGCCGAACGCGGTATCGTGGCTTCCGCCCGCTTCCCGGCCGTCGTTCCGCCCGCCGCCGCCATCGCCGTCGTAGCCGCTTCGATTGAGGCGGAGCAAAGCGTGCACGCCCTGCATGCCGACTACGGGGAACTGCCCGCCGCGAAGGTTCCGGCACGCCCCTGGAGCCGCTCGTGAAGGCCGAACTCGGACACGAAGTTTCGCCCAGCGCGCTCGCCATCGTACCGATGCTGCAACCGGATATTCCAGCGGTGTTGGAAATCGAACGCTCGTCGTTCTCGACGGTGTGGCCCGCGGATGCGTTCGCCAACGAACTCGCAACCAACAAGCTCGCGCATTATTTCGTCGGACGGTTGGACGGGCACATCGTCGCCTACGGCGGCATCTGGTCGATACTCGAAGATTCGCACGTAACGACGATCGCGGTCGCGCCCGATCATCGCGGACGGCGCTTCGGCGAAGTCATGTTGCTGCGTTTGATCGACGAAGCGCTCGAACGCGGTGCCTCGTGGATGACGCTCGAGGTGCGTGAAAGTAACGCGACGGCGCAACAGTTATATCGCAAATATGGCTTTACCACCGTTACCGTTCGACGCGGCTACTACAGCGACGATAACGAGAGCGCGCTGGTAATGTGGGCCGGCAACTTGCGTAGCGAGCTGTATCGCAACCGATTGCAGGTGCTTCGTTCTCGCTGCCGGTAGCACGCCGCGCGGCGGCGCGATGACGTTTAACGATTTGTCGTGCGGCGTTCGCGAACACATCGGCCAGGCGCATCGCTACGCGCATTGCGTGCGCGTAGCACGCAGCGCAGAACTGCTGGCCATGCGGCACGGCGTCTCGTCCGAAAAAGCGCGCGTCGCGGGCATGCTGCACGATCTGGCGCGCTTATACACCGCCGACCGCTTGGTGGGGGAGTGTCGAGCGCGCAATATCGCGATCGATGCGTTCGAGGCAGCGCACCCCATCGTGCTGCACGCCCCGCTGAGCGCCGCATTGGCCGATGAGTTGTTCGGTATCGGCGACCCCGAGATCGCGTCGGCTATCGCGCGCCACACCCTTGCGGCGGCGGCGATGTCGCCGCTCGACTGCATCGTATACATCGCCGACGGCGTCGAACCGGGCCGAACCTTCGACGAGCGCGCTTTGCTATGGGACATAGCTATGGACGATTTGGACGAAGGAATGAAGGCGGTTTTGTATCACGGGCTCTTATACACGATTTCGCACGGACGCGTGGTCGCGCCGCAAACCTACGAAGCGGCGCGTGCGTTCGGATTACATCCGGAGGAGATAACGGCATTCGAGAGTTGATCGACGTCGTTCGCGACGCGGCCCTAGATAAGAAGGGCGAGGACTTCGTAGTGCTCGAGGTATCGAGCCGCACTATTTTAGCCGACCAGTTCGCAATCGTCTCGGGACGTTCCAACGTGCAGACCCGCGCGATCGCCGACGCGATCACCGAAGCGGTCGAACGTGAGGGTGGAAGGACCGGCAAAACCGAGGGCTATGCCGACGCCACCTGGATCTTGCTAGACCTCGGTTCGGTCATCGTCCACGTGTTCACGCCCGAGCAGCGGTCGTTCTACAACATCGAACGCTTGTGGGCCGAAGCCCCGCCGGCCGGCATCGAACGAGCGTGAAGCGGGCCAGTCACGAAACGCGCGCCGGCCGGGCGCGCCGCGACTTGCTGAAACGGCTGCTGTTGTGGATATTTATCGCGTTTTTCGCGCTCAGTGCGGCCGGTGCGGCATTCATCGTCGGCATTTCCCACTGAAACTTCAAATCGCGCCGCCGGTACAAACCGGAGGAGGAACACGATGAAACGCTTGTCCGGACTCTGTGCGCTCGTCTGCGCCGCGATCGCCCTTCCCGCCCTGGCCGCGACCTTCGTGCAAGACGGCGCAAACATGTTGTCGGCCGGCACGGTGGCTTCGCTCAACCGCGTCATCGGCAACTTCAACGCGCAAACCGGCAAGGAGATCGTGGTCGACACGGTCGCGTCGCTCAACGGTACGTCGCTCGCCGACGCCGCGCATCAAGCGTACACGCAACGTAACGTCAACGGTATCCTGATCTTCATCGCACGCGACGATCGCCGCGACATCATCGTGCCGGATGCCGCGGGCGTCGAAGCCGGCTGGTTTACGCGCGACACGCTCGATTCGATCCGCTCGACGATGGAATCGCAGTTCAAGGCCGAGGATTACGACGGTGGCGTGACGTCGGCGGTCGACGGCGTTCTCAATATTTACCGCGCGCATCTTTCGTCCAGCGGACGCACCCAGAACGGTAACGGATCCGTCCCGGCGACGACGCGGCGCTCGACCAACGGAGGCATCCATATTTCCATGCTGTGGTGGATCGTTATCATCGGCATCGGCTTCTTAGTCTTGCGCTCGATCATGCGCACCATGTCGGGCCCGCGCTACGGCCCGCCGGGCGTTCCCCCGGGTCCGGTACCGCCGGGTGGCGTTCCGCCGGCCGGCTACGGATACGGGCAGGGCGGCGGCTTCGGTGGCGGCGGCAGTTTTTGGAGCGGCTTGCTGGGCGGACTCGGCGGCGCTTGGCTCGGAAATGAAATGTTCAACCGCGGAGGCGGCGGTGCCATAACCGGGCAAGACGCGGGCCAAACCGCGGTGACCGGTGACAGCAGTGGCGGCTGGGGCGGTTCCAGTTCGGCTCCCGATGCCGGCGGCTTCCAAAGCGACGCCGGACAGGCCGATATGGGCGGCGCGAGCGGTGGCGACTGGAGTGGCGGCGGCTTCGGCGGCGGTGACTTCGGCGGAGGCGGCGGCGGCGATTTCGGTGGTGGCGGCGGCGGTGGAGTCCGGCGGCGGCTGGTAACTCGATCGCGCGGCGCTGGGCGACCGGCGCTCTCCTAACGGTTGCGATGCCAGGTCTGTCGTCGCAAGCCGCGCTCGCGGCATATTGCGGACCGCCCGCCGATACGAAGATCGTAGAAACGCTCGCGATCGGCCGGCCGCCGCACGATCGGAGCCGGATTATGTACCTCATCGTCGTCGATTCGTTCGCGCTCGCGGAGCTAGAGTGGAAGGGCGAATTCGGCATGTACTTCGCGGAGCGTAACGGACGCTGGACGTATTCGGGAGCGCTTCCGCCCGCCAACGTCCCTACGTCCGTCAAAAAGCGTTTCGACGCGGTGATGAACGCGTATCCGCATCCGTGTGCGAACCCGCATTTCGTTTCGCACCCCAGCGGACCGTAAAGCGTCTTCGCCGGCTTGCGAGCAAATTGATTAAGGGCGCCGGTTTCCCGGCGCCCTTGTTGTATCCGAGTACGAATTGCCGTTTTACTGTTTGAGAACGTCGGCGTACCAACGTTCGAGATCGTCGTGGAACTGCTGCAGCGCTTGCGGATGCAGATACACCATATGTCCGGATTCGTAGAAGCCGTAGCTGATATTGCTCTGCAGTTCCGGCGGAAGATTCAGATGATTCAGCGTGTAGACCGTTCCGAAGAACGGCGTCGCAAAATCGTAGTAGCCGTTGGCCGAAAAGATTCGTAAACCCGGATTGAAGACCATCGCGTGCGCGAGATCCTGCGCCGTGTTGGTCGGGACGGCGCCGCCGTGCTTCCAATCCCACTGGCGGTTGATGCCGTACGCGACCGGCAGGTACTCCATCGGCGGATTGTAGCGCAGCATGCTGCGCATGAAGAAGTTGCCACCGCCGACGAAGGCGGCATCGATGGCCGAATCCGTCGCGTCGAACTCCGGTTGATCCGCGATGCGATCGAGCGCGTACGACGTGTAACGAGCATCGTAGCGGCCCAACGTCTGCCCCGTGTTGCGAAGCAACTCGGTCGAATAACGCGAGTACGGAATGCGCAGATTCGAGGCGCGAATGTACTGTTCCGACAAGCCCGTGTAGGCGTGCAGCTTGGCAACGACGTCGTTGTAGGTCGACGGCGACAGATTCGCACCTTGCGCCAGCGCGTTGAGATATTCGCCCATCGCGAACTGCTCGACTTGCGGCAACAACTGTGCGAGGGTCGTTTGCGGTCCGGGCAATGCATTGTGATACCACGAAGACGCAGCTTCGGTCGGCAGATAGAACGGGAACGCCCAATCGCCGCCGCCGATCGCGGTCGGCGAGAAATTAATGTCCCAATCTAAGCCGAAGTCGAGTACCGACGAAAGCAGCACCACGCCGTTGATGCCGATGCCGGCCTGTTGAAGATTGTTCACGAGCACGGCCGAACGCGGCGTACCGTACGATTCGCCGAACAAAAACTTTGGTGAGTTCCAGCGGTTGTACGTACTGATATAGCGAGAAACGAACTGCGTGAACGCACGCATATCTTGATCGACGCCGTAAAAATCGGATGGTTTTGCGCCGTTGATCAGCCGGCTGAAACCCGTGCCGGGTGCATCGACGAACACCAAGTCGGTGCGATCCAGCAGCGTGTTCTGATTTTCGACCAGATGGAACGGCGCGTTCGAGCCTTGCGCGGCGTCGCCGATCGCAACGCGCATCGGACCGAACGAACCCATGCGCAGCCAAATCGTCGAGCTTCCCGGCCCGCCGTTATACAAGAACGTGACCGGTCGCGTGCTGGGATTGGTGCCGTCGAGCGTAAACGCGGTGAAGAACATCCGGCATGCCGGCTGCCCTTGCTGGCTCTGTAGCGTAATCGTTCCGGCGCGCGCGGTGTATGGATAGGCGCGTCCCGCGAGCGTAATCGATTGTTGCGTTACGGAATCCGGGAAGCCCTCGGGCGGCGGAGCCGCCGGCGCCGCGGCGGCAGGGGGACCTGCGGCTACGGCCGGTAGTGAAGCGCCCGAAAACCCCATCGCGAGAGCGGCGAACGCGAGAGCAAAGCGATTGATTAGCACGTATCGTCTTTCCACGTTAACGAAGCACCCGTGCGTACCAGCGTTCCAAGTCGGCGTGGAACTTTGCCAGTGCGGCCGGATGGAGATACACCATATGACCCGATTCGTAGAAGCCGTAGCTGATATTGCGTTGCAGCGCCGGCGCCAGGTAGAGATGGCTCAGCACGTACTGCGTCGCGAAGAATGGGGTCGCGAAATCGAAGTAGCCGTTCGCCGAAAAGACTTTCATTCGCGGCTCCAGCGTCATCGTTTGGGCCAGATCGGGCGCGACGTTAAAGTCTTGCGGGTTGTTGCCGTGCTTGAAATCCCAACTGTTTCCATCGGCGTAGATCAGGTCGTAGATCTCCGACCGGTAGAGCAGCGGAGGATTGTACTTGAGCACTTGCTGCAAATGTAATTGCCGGTCGCGATAAACGCGCCGTCGATCGCCGAATCGGTCGCATCCCAGTCGGGAGAGATCTCCGGGCGGTCCAGTACGTAGGTCTGGAAACGCCCGTCGAGGCGTCCGACGGTGAGCCCGCGGCTGCGCAACAACTCGCTTTCGAACCGGTCGTACGGAATACGCAGATTCGAGTTACGAATATATTGTTCGCTCAGCCCGGTGTACCGGTGCAGCTTCGCGACGATGTCGTTGAAGCGCCCTTGGTCGAGGCGCGAACCCTGGGCGAGCCCATCGAGGTACTCGCCAAGTGCGAACGACTTCACTTCGGAAAGCAGCGAGTTGAGCGGCACGCCGCGACCGAGCGCGCCGTGATACCAGGCCGTTGCGGTTTCGGTCGGCAAGTAAAGCACGTAGGCCCAGTCGCCGCCGCCGATCGGTGCGCCGTCGTTGTAATCGACCATCGGGTTGAGGAACGACGACAGCAGCACGATGCCGTTCAGCGCGATGCCCTTCTGCGCCAAAATGTTGGACAGTACGGCCGAACGCGTCGTTCCGTACGATTCGCCGAACAAGAATTTCGGCGAGTTCCAACGATTGAAGTTGGTAACGTAGCGCTGAATGAACTGCGCGAACGCATTGGCGTCCTGATCCACACCCCAGAAATCTTTCGGCGTTCCGGCACCGATGATGCGGCCGTATCCACTTCCCGGCATATCGATGAAGACCAAATCGGTCTTGTCGATCAGACTGAACTTGTTGGGCGAAAGCGTGAAGGGCGGCCCCGGGGTCGTCGTCCCATCGGCCGTCTGCACGCGCATCGGCGCGAACGAGCCCATGCGGAGCCAAATCGTCGAACTGCCCGGTCCGCCGTTATACAAAAACGTAACCGGACGATGCGTCGAACTCCGAACCGTCCAGCGTGAACGCCGTGTAAAACACACGGGCGGTCGGTTGGTCGGTCTCGTTGCGTAGCGTAATCGTGCCGGCGCGCGCCGTATAGGCGTACGTTCGGCCGTTGAGCTGCAACGTATGATGCGTGACGGCGTCGGCGGTCAGCTTCGGGATCGGGGGCGGCGCCGCAGCCTGCGCCCCTGACGGGACGATCGCGGACGATAGAAATCCGGCGAGCAACAGCGCTCGCAATGGTCGATAGCGAAAACTCAAGGAAACCTCCACGGAGAGGCGGTTGGCCGAACTACTTACTGCCGGGACGTCTGCACCCTTTCACTCCGCCTGCGCGAAACGGTCAAAGTTATATCAAAGCACCTTGTCTGAGTCGGTGAAGCCCTTTTCAAACACGGCGTCGGGTGCAAACGGAGCACCTTCGGGAACGTTTGCGGCCTCTTCGGCGCCGACTTCGTTGGGCAGCAGCAAGCGTACGGGGTGGCCGTTTTCGCACGAAACATCGACCGCAAGTTCTGAAGGCATATCCGCATCGGCGAACCAGACCGGAGCGCGGTCGGTGCCGACGACGAACGATCGCGCACCCGCCTCGGCGATCGGGAGGCCGCATTCCGGGCACTGCAACTCGCGAAGATGGACGATGGCGATAAACGGCATCAGGCGGTGGCTACGCCGGCGGGGTTGTCATACATTGCGTCGATCTGGCCGGCGTACCGGGACTCGACCGACCGGCGTTTGATTTTCATGGCCGGCGACAGTTCGCCGCCTGCGACGCTAAACTCGTCCGGAACGACGACGATGCGGCGGATGCGCTCGTAGGCGGCTAACTCCGACGTTTGCTTTGCGACCGCAGAGCGCAGCAGTTCGAGGACGTCGGAGCGCCGGGCGAGGCGATCTCCGGGTTCGAGCGGATCGCCGCCGATCGTTAGCCGCACCAACTCCCAGTTCGGGCAGATGAGCGCACTCGGGTACGGCCTCCCGTCGCCGACGACCATCGCTTGTCGCACCAGCGGCGAGCGTTTGATGGCCGACTCGACCCGCGCGGGAGAAACCCACTTGCCGGCATCGGTCTTGAAAATCTCGCGTTTGCGATCGGTTATGTGCAGAAATCCGTTCGCGTCCACCGTGCCGATGTCGCCCGTGTGCAGCCAGCCGTCGCGAATGACTGCAGCAGTCGCTTCCCGGTCGCGATAGTACCCCTGCATCACATGCCGGCCGCGCGTGAGAATTTCTCCATCGGCGTCCGCGCGCAGCTCGACGCCTTCGATCGCTTGACCGGCGCAGCCATACCGATTATTGGCGAAGCGGCTGGCAGCGACCACCGGTGAGGCTTCCGTCAGCCCGTACCCTTGCATGATTGGCAAGCCCATACCTAAGAACGTCATCGCCGTGTCAACGTGCAGTGCCGCGCTTCCACTCACGAAAAATCGTAATCGGTCGAGCCCTAACCGCACGCGCAGCTTGCGCAACACCAGCGAACGCGCGACCGCGTAGCGAAGGCGCTGTCCGGGACCGGCACCGCCATCAAACGTTTCGGCTCGAGCGTATCGCCGGCCGATCTTGAGCGCCCAGGGGATGAGTTTGGCCTGCAGGCCGCCGGTCGAAAGCGCTCGCTCGGCAACGGCCGAGAGCAGGCGATCGAAAATACGAGGCACCGCGGTCATGATTTCGGGGCGCACGTCACGTACGTCGGCGGCCATTTGCTCGGGCTCGTGACAGATGTAGTGCGCAACGCGCGCCGATGCGTACACGTATGCGATCGTATGCTCGTAGATATGCGAAAACGGGAGCACCGAGAGCGCCGGCGAGTCCACGCGCAACTCCGACAACGCAGAACGCGCCGCCGAACGAGCGTCGAATCCGACGTTGTCGTGCGACAGCATCACGCCCTTTGGATCTCCGGTCGTTCCCGAGGTGTACGCGATGATCGCGAGATCGTCGGGATGCAGCGCCGCTTCGTACGCGCCGGGCAGCGCCGGGTTGGCATCGCGAATCGCGCGGCCGGCCCCTTCGAACGCGCCTAAACCGTCCACACCAACGTCGTCGAACACGACGATTCGCGCGACCTCGGCGCCGCTCGATTCGACGCGTTCGCGCGTCGCTCGTGAGTCGACGAACGCGAGCTTCGCACCGGAATGGCCCAGAATGTGCGCCGTGTGGTCGAGGGCTTGCGTCGGATAGACCGGCACCACGACGCATCCGGCAAACACCGTTGCGAAGTCGGCAACCAACCAATCGACACTGTTATGCGCGATCAACGCGACTCGATCGCCGGCGGATAGACCGGCGGAGCGAATAGCGCACGCGAGGTCTTCGATCCGGCGCAACACGTCGTCGCTCGAAGTCGAAGTCCATACCCCGTCGACACGTTCGGTCATCGCGTTGGGGCGCGGCGTCGCAAGCGCCGCTCGAACGAGCTGCGGGAGCGTCACTTTGTCGCTCAGCTCGAACGCCATGTATCGACGTTCGCCGGTGGAAAAAGCCGACCCCTCACGGTTCGTGCAAATATGGACGAGCTCGCTCGAGTCGCGATTGCGTCATGCCCGCGACGTCGAGCAACTCGTCCAACGTTGCGAACGGACCGGTTCGTTCGCGTAGTTCGACGATTCGACCGGCGATCGAACGCCCGATTCCCGGAACGGCCGATAATGCAGCCGCATCCCCCGTATTGACGTCAACCGCCGATTCCGTCGATACGTCATTCGAGGGCGACGCATCGTCATCGCGACGCGACCGTCCGGATCGCGCGTGAGCCGACCGCGACCGCCGGAACCGCGCGCCTGACGTTCGCGAGCGGCTTCGGGCCGGACGTTCTCCCAGGACGGCCACGTCAACCTCATCGCCGTCGGAAACTCGCTGCGCCAGATTGACGCTGGCCGAATCGGCATCGGTACGCAAACCTCCGGCACGAGCCACCGCGTCGGCCGCCCGCGCACCGTCGCGCAATGCGTACAGCCCTGGCCGCGCGACCGCTCCGGCCACGTATACCACCAAAGCCGCGGACGCGGCCGTTCGACGCGACTCGGGAGATCGCGACGATGCGAGCGGCGCCGGCGACGCGGCGGTCCATGCCGGGCGAGGCGGCGGATGCCATAGCAGTGCGGCGATGACGACGACCGCGACCGCGCCCAGACCCAGTTTTTGCAGCACGCAGTACCATCACGCGCCGTTCTCCGACCGGAAAGGTAGACCGCCCGCGTTGCTTGCGTGTACGATGTCGTGCGATGGCCGAAGCGTACGATTTTCGCAACGTAGAACCAAAATGGCGCGAGCGATGGGAGCTGGACGCGACGTATCGTGCGCGCTCCGATGGGCGGCCGAAGTCCTACGTACTCGAGATGTTGCCCTATCCGTCGGGCGACTTGCACGTCGGACACGCCAAGAACTATTCGTTCGGCGATGCGATCGCACGGATGATGCGCATGAGCGGCTTCGACGTGCTGCATCCGATGGGATTCGACGCGTTCGGTTTGCCCGCCGAGAACGCAGCCATCTCTCGCGGCGTCAACCCGGCGAGTTGGACGGCCGAAAACATCGCCAACATGCAGCGCCAGATTCGTCTGATGGGCACCGGTTACGATTGGTCGCGCGAATTCGCAACCTGTTTTCCCGACTACTATCGCTGGAATCAATGGCTATTCTTGCGTCTGTACGAGCGCGGGCTCGCATATAAGCGCGAAGCGCCGGTCAATTGGTGCCCGCACGACAAGACCGTGCTCGCGAACGAGCAGGTCGTCGACGGACGTTGCTGGCGTTGCGAGCATTTGGTCGAACGGCGCAACCTGTCGCAGTGGTTTTTGAAAATCACCGACTACGCCGACCGCCTGCTGTCGAATCTCGACCGGCTCGACGGATGGCCCGAGCGCACGAAAACGATGCAACGCAACTGGATCGGCCGCAGCGAAGGCGTTCGTTTCGAATTCGCGGTGCAACGGCCTCGACGAAACGATCGCGGTGTTCACCACGCGCGTCGACACGGCGTTCGGCGTTACGTTCTTGGCGATCGCGCCCGAGCATCCGGTCGTTGCACGATTGAAGACGATCGTGCCGGCGGTACGCGGCGAAGCGGTGGCGGCGTTCGCCGAACGCATCTCGGCAAAGACCGAACTCGAGCGTACGAGCCTGATGCAGAAAGAAGGCGTCTTCACCGGCGCGAACGCGATCAATCCGCTGTCCGGCGCTCGCGTTCCGATCTACGTTACGAATTATGTGGTGGCCGATTACGGGACCGGCGCGGTGATGGGCGTTCCGGCGCACGATCAACGCGACTACGAGTTCGCGAAAACGTACGACTTGCCGGTCGTGACGGTCGTCGCACCCCTCGACGATGCGAGCGCTCCAGCCGGCGAAGCGTTCACCGACGATGGGCGTTTGTTCGACAGCGGCAAGTACGACGGCATGGCCAGTGTACGGGCGCGCGCGGCCATGGCGGCAGATCTCGAACAACGCGGTACCGGCCAAGTAACCGTCACCACGCGCATACGCGATTGGTTGGTGTCGCGCCAACGCTATTGGGGCACGCCGATTCCAATCGTGTACTGCGACGCGTGCGGCGAGGTTCCGGTACCCGACGATGCGCTGCCGGTACTGCTTCCGCCGGGTGCCCCGCTCGACGGTGAAGGCGCGCCACTGTCGCGCATGGAGTCGTTCGTAAACACGACCTGCCCGCGCTGCGGCGGCCCGGCGCGCCGCGAAACCGACACGATGGATACGTTCTTCGAGTCGTCTTGGTACTATCTGCGCTATCTTAGCCCGCACGACACGGTCGCGCCGTGGGAACGTACCGACGCCGACACCTGGATGAACGTCGATCAATACATCGGCGGCGCAGAACACACGGTGTTGCACTTGTTGTACGCGCGATTCTTCTACATGTTTTTTCACGACTGCGGATGGGTCACCGGGAGCGACGAACCGTTCGAACGGCTTTTTCATCAGGGTATGGTGCTGTCGAACGGCGAGAAGATGTCGAAATCGCGCGGAAACGTGGTCGGCGTCGACGAGACCGCGAGCTCGTATGGCGTCGACGCGATGCGGCTCTTCTTGTTGTACGTCACTCCGCCCGAAGATACGGCCGAGTGGACCGACGAAGGCATCAGCGGCCGCGTTCGGTTCCTCAATCGCGTCTGGCGCGCGTGCGAGCCGCTCTTCGGACGTCCGCATGCCGGTAATGGCGATTTACCCGCCATGTCGAGCGACGAAGACCGGGCACTCGTCCGCGCCGTCCACATCGCCGCTAAGTCGGCGGTCGATGAAACCTTCAGCCGGCGATTTCATTATAACGCCACGATCGCCAAACTCGACGAGTTGGTGAACGCACTCACGGCAGCGGTTCGCGACCGGCTCGACTCGCCGGCTACCGCGTATGCCGTGCACGCGTTGCCGATTCTGCTCGCACCTTTCGCTCCGCATATCGCTGAGGAACTCTGGGAACGGACGGGCCATGGAACGTCGGTCCACTTGGAGCGCTTTCTGCAACCCGACGACCGCGCGCTCGCCGTCGCGCGAATCGAACTGGTGATCCAGGTAAACGGTAAGGTTCGAGCCCGGATTCCGGTAGCACCCGACGTCACCGCCGAAGTCGCATTGGCGTTTGCGATGGAGCAGCAGGCGGTGCGCTCGCAGTTGGAAAACCGCACGCTGCGAAAACAGATTTTCGTTCCAGGCAAACTGCTGAACTTGGTGGTGGGATGAAACCGATAACGACGACCTGTGCGATCGTGGGCGGAGGCCCGTGCGGCATGATGCTGGGCGTCTTGTTGGCGCGGGCCGGCGTCGACGTGACGGTGATTGAAAAATATCCGGATTTCTTTCGCGATTTTCGCGGCGACACGATTCATCCGTCTACGTTGGAGCTATTGTACGAGCTCGGCTGGCTCGACGATTTCCTCAAACTGCCGCACGACCAACTGGAACACGTCGGCGCGAGAATCAACGGCGAGTATGTGGAGGTCGGCGATTTTACTCGCTTACCGACGCACTGCAAATTCATCGCGCTGATGCCGCAGTGGGATTTCCTCAATTTTCTCGCCGAACGCGGCAAACGTTATCCGACGTTTCGTCTCTTGATGAAAACCGACGGCACCGATATCGTCGTGCAGAACGGTCGCGTAACGGGCGTAATCGCGCGCGACGATGACGGCAGCGCGACCATCGACGCGAAACTCGTCGTCGGCACCGACGGACGCCACTCGACGATGCGCGAGCGCGCCGGGATGACCGTAGAAAACGTCGGCGCGCCGATGGACGTGTTGTGGATGCGGATCACCAAGCATGCCGGCGATCCCATGCAGCCGCTCGGGTCGATGCGCGACGGCCGCATTCTCGTTACGATCGACCGTAACGAGTACTGGCAGTGCGCGTTCTTGATTCCGAAGGGAACGTTCGATCAACTCAAGGCTGCCGGCATCGAGGCACTGCAGCGCGACATCGTCAACGCCGTACCGCAATTGGAAGACCGAGTGAAGGAAATCGACGATTGGTCGAAGGTTTCGCTACTCGAAGTGCGCGTCGACCGGCTCGAGACGTGGTATCGCCCCGGCTTACTGTGCATCGGCGATGCGGCGCACGCGATGTCGCCGATCGGTGGCGTCGGCATCAATCTCGCAATCCAAGATGCGGTGGCCGCGGCCAACGCGCTAGCCGCGCCGCTCTTGGCCGGCCAAGACACCGGCCCGGCGCTCGAGCAGATTCAAGGCCGACGAATGTTTCCGACCAGGGTGACGCAAGCGTTCCAGGTGTTCGTGCAAGAGCACGCGATCGCGCCGGTAATCGGCGGAACGGCGACGATCGAACGGCCGCCGCTCGCGATGCGTTTATTCGATGCATTTCCGCGCTTACGCGGATTACCGGCGAGGTTGATCGGCATGGGAGTACGCCCGGAACACGTCCGGACGCCCGACGCCTTTACTTCGCCTTCTTAAAGTACTCGTAGGTCAGACGCATGCCTTCGTCGAGCTGCGTCTTCGGCGTCCACGCTAAGTCGACGGCCGCTCGCGAGGAATCGAACTGCGCGTCGCGAGCGTCGCCCGGACGTCTCGGCGCGCGGGTCACCGGCGCATCGAAGCCCGCGATCGCCACGAGGTTTTTATGCAACTGATTGACGCTGGTTTTGACGCCGGTGCCGATCGCATAGCATTCACCGCCGCCGCGTTCGAGCGCCGCGACGTTGGCACGCGCGACGTCGCCGGCGTATACGTAGTCGCGAGTCTGCTCGCCGTCGGAATCGATCCGCACGCCCTCACTGCGTAAGAACGCGCCGATGAAGATTGCGATCACGCCTGCCTCGCCACTGGCGTCCTGGCGCGGTCCGTACACGTTGCCGTAGCGTAACGCGGTGAAATCCATGCCACGTTCGGCTTTGTAGAATCGCAGATAATGCTCCGCGATCATTTTGCTGATGCCGTACGGTGAGGTCGGCCGCTGCGGCGTCTCGTCGTTAATCGGCAGCGACGGCGGATTGCCGAAGGTCGCGCCGCTCGAAGCGAAGATCGCTTTTTTAACGCCGGTGCGCGACGCGTTCTCCAATACGTTCAACAAGCCGACGATGTTCACGTCGGCGTCGTACATAGGATCGCGCGACGAGATGGCAACGGAATGCTGCGCAGCGTGATGATTGATGACGTCCGGTTTGAAACGATCGAACACGCCGGCCAACGCCGTATCGCGTATGTCCATGTGTACGAACTCGACGCCGTCGGGCACGTTTTCACGTTTGCCCCCGCCGTGATCCCACAACGAATCGACCACGAGTACGTCGTGACCCAGGTCGCGATAGGCAGCAATAACGTGCGAGCCGATAAAACCGGCGCCGCCGGTAACGATGATCCGCATGGATTCTCCTTATGACGGGCCGAGGTTTTGACGGTTGCCTGCGCCCCCCTCTGCCAACCGGACTTTATTCCGAAGAGACTAGTCCGAACGTCCCGAAATTCGCCGCGCTATTCTCCCGGCGGTACGGCGATCGCCGTGGGCGACTCTTTCAGCTTGTAGGTTTTCGACGGATCCGACGCACCCGGCGGATAGACGGTTACCGTCGCTCCGTGTTTCGGCGCGTTTGCGACGTACAGATTTCCGCTCGCATCGAAAGCGAGACCCACCGGGTATTTCACGCCATTCACGATCGATCGTAGTAAGGTCGTCGTGCCGGCCGCGTAGACGAATACTTGATTCGTTACGCCCCTTGCCGCGTCGTTCGCAACGTATACGTTGTCGTGCGAATCGAGCGCCATCGTATAGGCGCCTTTCATACCTTTCGAAATGGTGCGAATCAACGTGCCGGTTCCCGCCGCGTACACGGTTACGTTCGAGCCGAACCGAAACGTGTTGTTGAGCACGTAGAGGTTTCCGGACGAATCGAACGCCACCACTTTCGGAAAGCCGATACCGTTTTGAATCGCGCGCGCCGGCTTGTTCGCTCCCGGTGCGTACACTACGACGTCGCCGGGAAACGTCTCGAAGTTTGGTACGTACAGGTTGCCTTGTGAGTCGATCGCCGGGCGGCCCGGGAAACTCGCAACGCCGGTGAGCTTCTGCAATCGCTTCTTTCCGCTTGGCCCGTACACAGCGCCGAACCCTTGAAAACCGCAGCATCCGGCTTTGGCGTTGCCAACGACGTACAGATTGTTCGAAGCGTCAACCGCCAGCCCGTGCGGCGTCCAACTCAGGTCGATGGTTCGCGACGGCGACGCATTTCCGGATGCGTATTCGGTGACGAAGCCGCTGGGGCTGGTACCGTTCTGATTGCCCACATACAGATTGCCGCTTGCGTCGAACGCGAGCGACCACGGATCGAAAATCCCGTCGGTAATGGTCGTACCGTCGAGCGTTTCGACCAGGCCGTTGGGTACCGGACACTTTTCGTTCTTACGCTCGCACACTTCAGCGACGTATGCTGTCGCAGTGGCATGGCGTACCGCCGCCGCTGGTTGCGATCCCGGTGAAAAGTCCGAACCATTCGAAGAAGTCGAGCACGCACAAAGCGATACTAAGACGATCGCCGCAAATAATCTCTTCACGCCGTCTATCTTCTTACGTGCGAACGCGGCGCCTGTCGGCTTACCGGAGCCCGCACTAGCCAGACGGGCGTTCGCCGTGATAGGTCTGCGTGCAGCCCTATGCACTCATCGTCTGCGCCGCTCTAACCGTTGGGTCGACGCTCGCGGCGACACAAGCGCTATCGCTCACCGATCGCGCGTGTGCTGCTTCTCTCGTAGTGTGTACATCGATGCTAGTTGCGCGATACACGCGACCGAATCGCGTCCTGCAGTGGGCGGTACTGGCGGTCGTTACTTACGCGGTGCTCAACGGAGCATTTCGCGGCGAACCGGCGGCAACAGAAACAATCGAGTCGCGAACGCAGCGCTATGCCGCGACGATTATCGATGTAGCCGGCCAAGATGCAGTGCTGCAGGTCAACGCAGGGCCACGCCTGCTCGCTGCCCTGCCCACACCTATGCCTGCGATCGGTTCGCACGTGCTGGCGCTCGGCCGGCTCGCCGAGTTCGACGGTCCGCGCAATCCAGGCGAGCCGTCGGAACGGGCGATCCAACACGAACGCGGTTTCGATGCGCGTCTCGAGACGGCGCATATCGTGTCGCAAGCGCCCGGAGATGCGAGCGACTGGCGGGTGCTGCTCGCACGGGCGCATCGGTGGGCGCATCAGCAGCTTGCCGCGCGGGTTGGCGAACCGCAAGCGACCGTTCTTGCGGGCGAACTGTGGGGCGAACGTTCGGAACTACCACCGGACCTGAAAGCCGAATTTCAGGAAACCGGAACCGTTCACGTCCTCGTAACGGCCGGCTTACACTTGGGCGCGGTGGTCGCGCTCGTCGTCGCGTTACTGAGCGCATGCAGCTTGCCGCGGGCGACGACGTGCGCGATAGCAGTCGCGGCCGCCTGGCTGTTCGTGGCGTGGAGCGGCGCACAGTTGCCGTCGGTTCGCGCCGCATGCATGGCTACCGCGGTGCTGGCCGCGCGTGCTTGCGGCCGTGCGTCGCTCTCCTGGAACGCATTGGCATTGGCAGCGATCGGCATTTGCGCGTTTCGACCCGCGAGCGTAGCAACCGCATCGTTCGCGTTGTCGTTCTCGTGCGTCGGTGCGATTTTTGCGTGCGCTTCGCCGATCGAGCATTGGCTCGAGTCGCACGTCGCGTTGCCCGCACGCGTTCGCGAAGCGCTCGTGCTGTCGATCGCAACGCAACTCGGAACGTGGCCGCTCGGCGCCGCGGTTTTCTTGCAGTTTTCACCGTATGCGATCGTTGCCAACGTCGCCGTCGTGCCGTGTGTCGCGGTTACGATGGGACTCGCCGCATCGCAGCTAGCCGTCGCGTGGTGCGAACCGCTGGCGCAAGCGTTGGCCAATCTCGATAATTGGCTGCTCGAATGGATGCTGGGCGTCGTTCGCACCGTCGCGTCGCTGCCGGGGTCGAGCCTCCCGATGACCCCGCCGCCCGCCTGGTGCATCGGTTTGTACGACGCGACGATCGTGTTCGCGCCGATCCTCGCGCGACGCGGTGCCGCCGCGGGCGCGGTCCTACTCGTGCTCGCGTCGGCAACGTTCGTGCTGTGGCCGCCGCGCACGCCGGATATGCGATTGCACATCACCATGCTCGACGTCGGACAGGCCGACTCCATCGTCGTCCAGACCCCGCGCGGCCACGCGATCGCGATCGATGCCGGCGGCCGGCTGGAACGTGGAGGGCCATCCGGCGATTCGATCGCCGAACGCGTCGGCGAGCGAACGGTCGTCCCGTTTTTGCTTCGACGAGGCATCCACCGGCTCGATATATTGGCGATTTCGCATCCACACGGCGATCACGCCGGTGGCGCCGCTCCGATCCTGCGACGCATCGGCGTCGACGAGATCATCGACAGCGGACAGTCCTACGGCGGGCACGCCTATCGCGACGCGGTCGCCACCGCGCAAGCAAAATCGATCCCGATTCTGTTGCCCCGCTCCGGATCGTCGTGGTTGACCGATGACGGCGTGCGCATCCAGTTCATCGGCCCGTCGTTGCCATTGGTTGCGAACACCAAAAACAACATCAACGAAAACTCCCTGGCGTTCACGCTACGATACGGTACCTTTTGCATGCTCTTTACCGGCGACGCCGGCGCGATCGCGGAGCAGCGCTTTCTGCGCGAAGATGTCGATCTACGATGCGCGATTCTTAAAGTCGGCCATCATGGATCAGCATACGGATCGACCCGGGCGTTTCTCGAGGCAGTACGGCCGAAGTACGCACTCATTTCCGTCGGTCGGCACAACCTGTTCGGACATCCGGCACCGTCCACCATCGAAGCGCTGCGGCGCGCCGGCGCCACGATCTATCGCACCGACCAGAACGCTGCGATCGAGGTTACCAGCAACGGCGCGACGTTCGACGTTCGCCCCATGCTACCGCACTAAGTGGCCGCGATCGCGTCGACAATCCAATCGACGACCGCTTTCGGCTCTAGCGCCGTCGTGTTGACGACGATCGCGTCATCGCCGTTCGCAACGGATGCGCCGGCCATGTGCTGTAAACACCACTCGCGCGAACGGTCCGAGCTGTCGCGCCGGCGTATTCGCCGTTCCAGCTCGGCGGGCGTCGCGACGAGCGTAAACGACCGAACATCGGTGTCCGCCTCGCGCATCGCTGCAATCGTTCGATTTCGGATGGGGTCGCTTAAAAGGCTCATCGGAACTACGATGGTCGAGTGAGGATATGCGTTCCGAAACGATCGCAGAAACGCTCCAACGAGTTCGCTCCACGAATCGTAGTGTTGGAAGTCATCCTTGGGATCGAGCTCACCGAGCGAACGGGTTAAGACGTCTCCCACGAGCTCGGGATCGAACAGTATCGCGTTCGGGAGCCTCGCCACGAGCAGGTCCGCAACCGTCGTCTTGCCGACGCCGAACGCACCGTTGATGTAGACGATCATTGCCGGCGACTTCGCCTCAAGCCCTATCTGCACCGGCGCGGTCAGTCCGGGAACGGGCAGACCGGAGCTTCCACGCAGCCTTGCTCGTGCTGCTCGTACCGACGCAGCGCCGCCGTCGGAACTTCGGGAAGCCACTCGACGTGTTGCAACGCCCCAAACGCGTCGCAGACGACGGCCAGTTCGCCGTGGACGCGAAAGCGGACACGCCGTGACTCGCGCGAGGCCTGCCCTCCGGCTATTTGAAAGCTCCGGCACCAGGGCTCGCCGCAATCGCATAATCGCCCGACGCATGCCGCTTCGATCGACCGTCGCAAACCGTCGAGCATGGCCGGCGTCAACGCGTCGCTGCCGGCGCCGATATAGTCGCCGTCCAGACACAATCCCAGCTGGCGATATAAGCGCTCGTCGAACTCGCGGATAGTCATCGCCGCGGCGCTCATGGCTGCGGCGACGCTTCGTCGTCGGGGACGACGATATCGCTGGGAAGCGGCTCCGGCGTTGCGCTGGTCGTCTCTGCGCAAATCGCTTTCTCGACGCGATCCGTTTCCGCTTTCAGAACGGCACCCTTGGAAAATACGGCGTCGTGCGCGTGTGGTCCGAACGAGAATGCGCCGGCCCTGCCGCCGCCGACGAACGTACGCGCGAACTCCACGTGCAGCGTGTCGCCGCAGAAATTGACGACGTCGTTGACGTCGAGCTCTACCTCCTGCGAAACGTTGGTGCTGAAGACGCGACGCGTTTCGTTGGTTTGCGTCACGTAGCCGGCCTCGGCGAGATCGCCGCGCTTGGCGACCACGAAACCGCCGGCGATGACGTCTTGGGCGACCGTGAGTTTTACTTTGTGCTCTTCTTGCGACCGTCCGAATCCGCCGACGCGAATCTCTTTCGTAACGAGCACCGGAATAACGGTACCGCGCGGAACGGTGGCGGTCGTTTCACCGATGGACGGTTGCGGCGACGGTGCGAGTGGCGACGCGGCCACGATGCCGGCACCCAGCATACAAACCATAAACGTACGAACCACAAACAACGGCATGCGAAAGCTCCTTTTCGTATCCATTGTCGGCCACGCGCGTGCCAGGCGTCTGGCAAGGTAGTTGCGCGAACCTAGTCCCATAGGGATAGAAGGCATCCGGCGCCGAAAGCCGGGGCGTGCGACTTCGTCCTTGGGCATTCATGTCCGCGGTTTTCTTGCTTTGTACGCTGCTCGGCGGCCCGGCGGCGCGCGCCGATGACCCGTCGGCATGGCACAATCCGTTCTGCGCGGCCGACGTGCAAGTGTTTCCCTGGGATCGCCAACGCGACGAACCCGCACGGCTCGGCCGGAGCGATCGTTACGTGCTGGATCTGAGCGCGGACGGTACGAGTTCCGTGGCGGCGACGGTCACGCTCATTTCGACGCAAGGCGCATACAGCGTCACGATGGATCGCACGGTGCTGAAGCGGGACGACGACAAGAAGTATTACGCACCCGCGATGATGGTCGGTTTCGACGCACCGCGCGACGTCGAGTTCGCCTACATCGACAGCGTGGGGGTGGATGGTGCTGCGCAGACACCGTGCCCGACCGTCGTACAAGAAGTGCACTCGATGCAGGGGAAACTAGCCACCGGCAAAGATGCGCCGTCGTTTACCGGTGTGGCCGTCACCGCTGCAGCGTTCAAACAAGATCTGCCGGCGCTCGACTGCGGCGCGGCGTACATCGAGCCGGTGTTACTAAGTCGCGAGGGCCCGGACATCGGTCACTTCGGCGATCGCCCATTGACGACCACGATACACGTGTATTTGGATTCCGCAGGTCATCCGGTCAACGCAACGCTCGAAAAGAGCAGCGGCGTCGACGGAGTAGATGACGTAGCGATGGCCGGCGCCGAACAATCGCATTACAAACCTGCGAAGTTCTTATGCACGCCGGTCGTCAGCGAGATGTCCGTCGAATTCGACTACGGTACGGAATGAGCGTCTACTCGCGCGTGAAGATTCGGTTCGTCTCCGTATAGTCCAAAGAATCGCCCGAAAAGAACTCCGACGCAACGGCGCTTTGTAGAAAGCGGTGCGTCGCCGCCAGCGCGGTTCCATACGCGAGCTTGGCGCCGAGCGCTCCGGAGCTAACGCGCCGCACACCCAGTCGTTGCAGCTCCGCGAGCGACGGCAGTCCCGCTACCGCCAGCACGTTCAGCGGTCGCGCGACCGACTGAACGAGCGAAGCGATATCGCCGGCGCGTACGACGCCCGGCACGAACACGCCGTCGGCGCCGGCTTGCGCGTACAGTTCGACACGATCCATCGATTCGCGCAATGCCTGCGCTTCCGGCGTTAACTCGCGCAGATACACGTCGGCTCGTGCGTTGACGAACAATCCTGCGTCGTGCGTCATCCGCTTGACCGCCGCGATCTTTTCGCAGAGCAAATCGGGCGATCCGGTTCCGTCTTCCAAGTTAATACCCGCGGCACCGAGGTCGCACAACCGTCGCGCGAGTTCGCCCACGTCTACCGGATCGTCCGAGAAACCGCTCTCGATGTTGACCGTAACCGGAACGTCGCCGGCGGCGCGGCACACCGTCTCGACCGTGTCGAACAGGCGCTCGCGCGGCAGAATGTCGCCGTCCGGATAGCCCCAGGCCCAAGCAACGCCTGCGCTGCTGGTCGCGATCGCGCGGGCACCGCTCGCGGCAACCAGTCCCGCCGAGCCCGCATCCCACACATTGGCGAGAACGAGTATTTCGCCGTCCTCGTGCAATTTACGGAACGCGTTTACGGATGTACGCACGATGAAAACCGGCCTTTCTGAGAAGCGCAGGGAGGGAAGCCGCGACGGCGTCGAGGTACACCGTTCTATGCTCGATATGAGAATGCTGGCTTTTGCGCTCTCGCTCGTTGTCGCCGCCGGATGCTCGGGCGGAGGCGGATCGTCGAGCTCGGGGTCGCCGCCTATATCCGGACCGACGACCGGTCCGGCCCCGACGCCGAATCCGTTGATCAAACACGTCGTCATTATCGTTCAAGAAAATCGCAGCTTCGACAACCTCTTCGCAACATTTCCGGGCGCCGACGGAGCGACCAGCGGAAAGACGAAGAAGGGCACCGTCCGGCTCGCCAAATACCCGCTCGAAGATCCGCTCGATATTCACCATATTTGGCAGACGTTCATAACCGAATACGACAACGGTGCGATGGATGGATTCGGAAACATCGGGTACAACGACGGATCGCCCGCGGGCAACTTTCCATATCAGTACGTCGATCCGAACGATATCCAACCCTATTGGTCGATGGCCAAGCAATATACGCTGTCCGACGAAATGTTCGAAACGCAGAGCAGCGGAAGCTTCGTCGCACACCAAGATCTCATCGCCGGGGACACGGCGATCAATTCCGACGAGGTGCTCGCGAATATCCCAACGCACGAACCGTGGGGCTGCGATTCGCCGCAAGGTACGCTCACTTCTCTGCTCAAGAAGCCGCGAGTTTTCTTAGCGAATCAGGGGCCATTTCCGTGTCTGACCTATAAGACGCTACGCGATACGCTCGACGGTTCGAACGTATCGTGGAAATACTACGCGCCGCCGTTCACCGCCAAGAGCCGCGGCTGGATATGGACGGCGTTCGATGCGATTCACGCCGTTCGATACGGACCGGAATGGAAATCCAACGTGATTTCGCCCGAAACGCGGGTGTTGACGGACGCGCGCGACGGCAACTTGCCGGCGGTATCGTGGGTTATTCCCGACTACCTCAACTCCGACCACCCCGGCTCGCCATCGAGCACGCGGACCGTCCTGGGTGGCACAAGTCGTCAACGCAATCGGTAAGAATCCCAACCTCTGGAAGTTGACGGCGATCCTGATTACATGGGACGACTGGGGTGGATTCTACGATCACGTAGCCCCCAAGCAAATCGATTTGCAAGGCCTAGGCTTCCGCGTTCCGATGATCGTCGTTTCGCCGTACGCGCGCCCCCATCACATTTCACACACGGAGTACGAATTTGGAAGCATCATCAAGTTCGTCGAGCAAACGTTTGGATTGCCGAGCTTGAACACGACCGACGTTCGATCCGCCAGCATGATGGATTGCTTCGATTTCGGCCAAACGCCGCTGAAGTTCACGCCGATTCAATCCAAAATGAGTATGTTCACCTTCGTCAACGAGCGCCCGTCGTTGGTCGAAGTCGATTCGGAATAGTCGTGTATCGAACGTACTATCGAAGGGAATCACACCGCATGCATACGTATGGCGTTTTCATGAAACGTTCGTGGATTTTCGCTCTAGCAATCCTGGCAAGCGCATGTTCGGGCGGAGGCTCGGGAAGCTCGAGCAGCCCGCCCGTGCAGCCAACCACCGGCCCGATATCCTCTCCCAATCCGTACATCAAACACATCGTCATCATCGTTCAAGAAAATAGAAGTTTCGACAATTTGTTCGCGACGTTTCCGGGCGCCAACGGTGCGACCAGCGGCAAAGGTAAACACGGAATCGTCCAGTTGATGAAATATCCGCTCAAGGACCCGGTTGACATCCGTCATTACTTCGAAACGTTTCAAACCGAATACAACAACGGTAAGATGGACGGCTTCGGCTCCATCGATTTTGCAAATGGCAAACCGGCCGGCAACTGGCCGTACCAGTACGTGGATCCCACGAATATCGCGCCGTATTGGACGATGGCCAAAGAGTTCACGCTCTCCGACGAGATGTTCGAAACGCAAAGTAGCGGCAGCTTCGTCGCGCATCAAGATCTCATCGCCGGCGATACCGCGATCAACTCGAGCCAAGTGCTCGTCAACCTTCCGTCGAATACGCCGTGGGGGTGCGACGCACCGCCCGCTACCGTGACATCGCTGCTCACGCAGTCGCGAGAAGTTCTCGTGAACGAAGGGCCGTTTCCGTGTCTGACGTACAAGACGATGCGAGACACGCTCGACGCCGCCGGTGTCTCGTGGAAATACTATGCGCCGACGTTCGAGCAACATGGCGGCGGGTGGTTGTGGACGGCGTTCGATGCGATTCACGCCGTTCGCTACGGGCCGGAATGGAAGGCGAACGTGATCACGCCCGAGACGACGGTGCTCACCGACGCGAAAAACGGCAATTTGCCGGCAGTCTCGTGGGTCATTCCGGACTACAAGAACTCCGATCATCCGCTATCGAATTCCAACACCGGACCCTCGTGGGTCGCCTCGGTCGTTAATTCGATCGGCGAGAATCCGAAACTGTGGAAGTTGACCGCGATCATCATCACCTGGGACGACTGGGGCGGGTTCTTCGACCACGTCGCTCCGAAGCAGATCGATTTACAAGGTCTCGGATTCCGCGTGCCGATGCTGGTCGTTTCGCCGTATGCGCGACCGGCGTACATCTCGCACACGCAATACGAATTCGGCAGCATCTTGAAGTTCGTCGAAAGCATCGACGGGCTGCAGAGCCTGGGAACGACCGATCAGCGTGCCGCGATATGCTCGACTGCTTCGATTTCAATCAGAAGCCGATTCCGTTCAAACCGATCGCGTCCGAATATCCGATGCGACGATTCGTGCACGAGCGGCCGTCGCTGCACGAGGTTGACTTACGAGTAATCGATAGCCGAGGCTAGTGTCCCGGCGTCTTCTTCGGCGCCGGAGCCGGTATCGAAATCGTCGCCGACTCGATTTTGTCGAGCTTGGGATACGATTTGTCGGTGTAGGCTTTGCCTTCCGACGTGATTTCGTTTTGATCCGGTTGCTCGCCGTAACCCGCAAATATTTTGCTAACGGCATTCATTCCGCTGATCACTTTGCCGAACGGTGCGAAGCCCATGGCGTCGAGACGTGCGTTGTCGGCCAGATTGATGAACACTTGCGTGGTGCGCGTGTTCGGACCGGCCGACGCAAAGCTCAAATAGCCGGTCTTGTTGCTGCCCTTCACGGGATCGTCGCGAAGGTCGGCATCGGTCCACGCGGCGTTGATCTTCGGATTGGAGCTCAAGCCGAACTGAACGACAAAATGCGGAACGACCCGGAAGAACGTCGCGCCATTGTAAAATCCATACCGCACGAGATTGTAAAAGCGGTCGGCGCCCTGCGGCGCCCACGACCGGTCGACTTCGACGACGAACGATCCGGCCGTCGTCTTAAACGCGACGTCGTATTTCGCCGGCGCCTTGGCTGTTAGCGCGGTCGGATGGAAAATCTTCGGGCTGGGGGCCGGCGGATTCGCCAGCGCCAGCATCAACGGTAGGGCGGCGATTACTGAAAGCACGCTCGACGTTTCACGCCCCCGCCGCGGCGCGCCTCCCCTTAGCCGGGATTGCGCTTAAGCTGCCGAGCGCCGTTCCGACCGCAAGTACAGCGAAGCTGCCGCTCGATACAATGCGGCAACCACGATCACGAAGCCGGCTGCGCCGAGCAACAGCGCGGGCATCGCAAATCCGTCTCCCACAACGGCGAGCGGCGCCGGACGGCCAGTCGTCACGATCAGGCCGGCTAACAGCACGCCGAAGAGACTTTCACCCACGATGAAACCGGAAGCCACGAGGACGCCCATCTGGCGGGCGCGGCCTTCGTCGCGTTGTCGCGCGGCCCAGCGGTTGAAGTAGAAGCCGGCGATGGCACCGACGACGACCGGCGCCGTACTCGATGCGGGCAAATAAATTCCCAGACCGACGGCGAGCGGCGGCAAACGCAAGCGCGTCGTTTTGCGCAGAAGTTCGTCGATCGCAACGATCGCAGCACCGAGGATCGCACCCGCACCGATGAGGCGCCAATCGATCTGGCCCTGAATGACGCCGCGCGCCAATGCCGAGATCAGCGTCGCCTGCGGTGCTGCCAGCGGCTGGATGTTGCCGTGCGCCGGCGCACCGGGAAATCCGTACGCGTGCGCGAGCACGTTCAAAATCGGCGGAATGACGAGCGAGCCCGCGATCACGCCGGCAATCAATGCGACCTGCTGCTTCCACGGCGTGGCACCGACGAGTTGTCCGGTCTTGAGGTCTTGCAGGTTATCGTTTGCGATCGTTGCGACGCACAATAAAATGGCGGTAACGAACAACGAATACGCGACCAGCGCGTGCCCGAGCGCGGCAATCTGCGAACCGGCCAAAGCGACCAACAGTAGCGATGCACCGATCACCGCTAAAATCGCGAGGCCCGAGACCGGGCTATTCGACGATCCAATCAAGCCGGCCATATAGCCGCAGGCGGCTGCGACCGCAAATCCAGCCACTACCACGTACGCCACCGCACCGGCAACCAATGCTGCCATCAATCCGGGAGGCACCGAACCGCGGAGGAACTCGACGAACAATATCGCCACCGGAATCAGCGACAATGCGGCAACGATCGCGACCGTGCCGATCGGCAAGTCGCGTTCCGTGATCGGAACGTCGTTTCCGGCGGCAGCGTGTCGCGATGCTTGGATCGACGAACGCAATCCGCCCACGACCGGCTTGACAAGTTGTCCGATCGTCCAAATCGATGCGATGCCGATCGCACCCGCACCGATAAAACGTACCTGATGCGACCAGACGGCGGTCGCGACGGTGGCGGCGTCGCCGGCCACCGGATGGAGCGCGGTCAACAGTGGAATCGCGACGCCCCACGCGATGCCCAAGCCGGCGAGTATGGCAATGCCGACGGTCAATCCGATCAGGTGTCCGGCACCGATCAACGCAAGCGAGAGCGCGAAACCGATGCCCGTCGTCGATGGTCCGATGCGCCCGTATTCGTCGATTTCACCGGTGAAGAGTTGGCTGGCGACGACGGCTGCAAACCCGAACGACGCGAGGCTCCCGGTGACCAACGCTCGCAATCCACCACCGGACGCCTCGGGCGACCGCTCCGCGCCGACCTTGAGCACTTCGGCCGCTGCAACGCCTTCGGGATATGGGAGATCGCTTTGCACGACCAGCGCGCGTCGTAACGGCACGCTGTACATCACGCCCAGAATGCCGCCGGCGGCGCACACGCCGAAGGTTTCCCAAAACGGAAATCCGCTCCACCAGCCGATCATCACTAAGCCGGGCAATACGAAAATGACGGCCGACAGCGTCCCGGCCGCGGAAGCGACCGTCTGCACGATGTTGTTTTCGACGATCGTGGCGTTCTTAACGGCGCGCAAGACTGCCATGGAAATGACCGCAGCGGGAATCGTGGACGCGAACGTAAGGCCGACCTTCAACCCGAGGTACACGTTCGCGGCGGTGAACACCAACGTGATCGCGGCTCCCAAAAGGAGCCCGCGCAAGGTAAGTTCCGGTTCACGGTCGCTCGCGGGGCCGTCAGCGACGCCCGCGTGCTTTATCGCCAAATGAGGCGGGTTCCGACCACGATCAGCACGATTGCGACGACCGGGCGCAAATAGCGCTGGTCGAGGCGGCCGCACAATTCACTGCCGATGTAGATGCCCGGCAACGAACCGATCAACAGCTTGAGTACGAGGGACAGATCGACATCGCCCATCGACCAACGGCCGAGCGCCGCCATCGGGATGAGGAACGCTGCGAACGCGATGTCCGAACCGATCAGTTGTGCTAGGCCCGCGAACGGCAATACCAGCGTCAGCAGCGGCAACGTTACCGAACCGGATCCGATCGACGTGACGGTAACGATCAATCCGACTAGCGCACCGATCGCGATGACGCGTCCGCGCTGCCGGGGATGCCACTCGAACGTCTGCGTCACGATGTTGCGCCGTATGAGCGGCTGTACGATGATGATGAGCGCTGCCACGAATAAGGTGACGCCGATCGAGCGACGGGTCCAGTCTTCGATGACCGAGACCTCGACATGGTGACGCAGCCAGAAGAGTGCGATCAGTCCGATCAGCGACGCCGGCAAACCGCCCCAAAGAAGCGATTTGACCACATCGGGATTCACGGTCTTCTGACGGTTGTGGAGGAACGCTCCGTAGAGCTTGGTTGGGACGCTGTACAAGAGGTCGGTGCCGACGGCTTTCATCGGGTTGACATGCAGCGCGATGATCAGCAGCGGGGTCATGATCCCGGCTGCGCCGACGCCGGTTAAGCCGACGATGGTTCCGACGGCAAGGCCTATGAGAATGATCTCGAGGTTCAAGAGCATTATCGGCGGCTCGTTCGTCTAGCGCATGCCGACTCCCCGCGACCGCTCAACCGGGGGCTTCCCGGCATTAGATGCCCGCGCCCTTGGCGACCTCGCCGTTCGTGAAGACCGCCAGCTCGCGCGGAACCACGAACACTTCCTCACCCTTAGCAAGCGACAGTTCACGAAACTGCGGCTGCGGGATCTCCACTTGCACGCGACTGCCCCACTCGGCTTGCGCTTCGATCTTCACCAGCGGTCCGGCCGCGTTGATGTGTACGATCGTAGCCCGGAACGCGTTTCGCCCCGCCGGAGCGTCGCGTGCGATATCCAACGCGTGCGGCCGAACGAAGACCACGTGATCGGTTTCGGCCTGCTGGATGTACGTAACGCCGTTGTCGATTCGGCCGTGAAAGAGATTAACGTTGCCGAGAAACTTGAACACGAACGAAGTTGCCGGCTTACCGTACACTTCATCAGGCGTTCCGATTTGTTCGAATCGTCCCTTCGTTCATCACGGCGACGGTATCGGCGACTTCGAGCGCTTCTTCCTGATCGTGCGTAACGAACAAACTCGTGATGTGGACTTCGTCGTGCAGGTGTCGCAGCCAACGGCGCAGTTCCAGGCGGACCTTGGCGTCCAGCGCTCCGAACGGTTCGTCCAACAGCAGAACGCTCGGCTCGACCGCGAGCGCTCGCGCCAGCGCGACGCGTTGGCGCTGGCCGCCGCGACAGCTGCGACGGAAAGCGCTCGGCGAGCGTCTGTCATCTGGATGAGGTCGAGCAAGTCGCCAACCTTCTCGCGAATCTGCATCTTCGCGACGGGCGCGTCGAGCGCGGCCGTACGCGCAACCCGAACGCGATGTTGTCGAACACCGTCATGTGCCGGAAGAGCGCGTAGTGCTGGAACACGAATCCGACGCGCCGCTCGCGCGGTACGCCGGTTGGCCATATCGGTCGCCGTCAAACCGGATTTGCGCCGGCGTCGGCGAATTCGAGGCCGGCGATGATGCGCAGCAGCGTCGTCTTGCCGGATCCCGAAGGCCCGAGCAGCGCGACGAGCTGGCCGGCCGGCACTTCCAGATCGACGTTGTCGAGCGCGGCAAACGCGCCGAAGCGCTTGCTTACCCCGCGAACGCTGATGCTCATGACTCGATACTGAGCCTCCACGACGGTCTTGACGACCAGCGTGGCCAGCGCGAGCAACGCCAAACAGCGATGCCACCGCAAACGCCGGAACGAACTGGTAATCGTTGTATAAAAATTTCGACCTGCAACGGCATCGTATCCGTCAGGCCGCGGATGTGACCCGAAACGACGGATACCGCGCCGAACTCGCCCATCGCACGAGCGTTACACAGGATCACGCCGTAAATAAGCGCCCAACGACGTTCGGCAACGTTATACGCGTGAACGTTTGCCAGCCGCCGGCGCCCAGCGTCAGCGCGGCCTCTTCTTCGTCGTTGCCTTGCGCCTGCATCATCGGTAGCAACTCGCGCGCGACGAACGGGAACGTCACGAAAATCGTCACCAGTACGATTCCGGGAATCGCGAAGATGATGTGGATGTCGTGAGCCTGCAGCCACTTCCCAAACACGCCCTGCAGGCCGAACAGCAACACGTAGACCAAACCCGCGACGACCGGCGAAACCGAGAACGGCAGGTCGATCAAAGTGACCAGCAGGCTGCTGCCGGGGAACTCGAAACTTTCCGATCGCCCAGGCTGCGCACATTCCAAACGCCACGTTCAGCGGGACGGAGATGGCTGCCGCAATGCAGCGTCAGCCGGATCGACGCCTGCGTATCGGGGTCGGCAAACGACTTGAAGTAGGGCATGATGCCGGCTGCGAATGCAGACCCGAACACGACGCCTAACGGTACGAAGAGAAAAACGAACAGAAATGCCACGGCAATCGCGATCAGCAGCCATCTGATCGCAGGCGATTCGGACGTCGAAGCGTGACGGCGGGCCGCGACGCGCTGGCGGTGTTCCCCACGTCATCGATTTAGCCACGCGCCGGCCTCGCTTGGCCGCGAGATTCGCGGCCGCTACTCCACTTTTGTAACAGATTGATCGCGAGCAGCATAGCGAACGAAACGATCAACATCGCCACGGCGATGGCCGTTGCGCCGGCGTAATCGTACTGCTCGAGCTTGGTGACGATCAACAGCGGCGTAATTTCCGTGCGCATCGGCATGTTGCCGGCGATAAAAATGACCGAGCCATATTCGCCGATGCCGCGCGCGAACGCTAACGCAAAGCCGGTGAGCGCGGCCGGTAAGATTGCCGGTAGCAGAATGCGCGAAAACGTTTGAAACCGGTTGGCGCCCAGACTGGCCGCCGCTTCTTCGAGTTCGCGATCGATGTCGGCCAGCACCGGTTGCACGGTGCGAACGATGAACGGCAGGCCGATGAACGTCAGCGCGATCACGATGCCGATGCGCGAGTAGGCTGCGTGTATGCCCAACTTGAGCAGCGGCTTTCCGAATATGCCACTCGGACCGTAGATCGTCGAGAGCGCGATGCCCGCTACGGCCGTCGGCAGCGCGAACGGCAGGTCGACCAGCGAATCGAACAGTTTTTTCAGCGGAAACTTGTACCGGACCAGTACCCACGCCGTCAAAACGCCCATCACTAAATTAACGCACGCTGCGAGGAACGAAGCGCCGAACGTGATCTCATACGACGCCAGCGCTCGCCGCGTCGCGACATCGTGCCAAAAGCCGAACCAGCCGAGCGTGGAGGCCTTGAAGAACGCGGCCGCCAGCGGAATAAGCACGATGAGCGAGAGATACGCAACGGTCAGACCGAGCGTTAATCCAAAGCCGGGCAGAATGCTCCGGGGGCGGCGGGCGGCGGCGATCACGATGATGGGTTACTGCGGCTGATAGATTTGATCGAACAACGCGCCATCGGCGAAGAATTTCTGCTGCGCGCTTTTCCAGTTGCCGAATACTTGCGAAATGGTCACCATCCGAACGTGCGGGAACGTCGATGCATATTTCTTAGCGACCGACGGCAGGCGCGGACGAAAGAAATGCTTGGCGATGATTTCTTGGCCTTGCGGCGTGTACAGATACTTAACGTACGCCTCTGCGATCGCGCGCGTGCCTTTGGCATCTACGACTTTATCGACGATCGCCACCGGCGGTTCCGCCAGGATGCTCGTGGGCGGATACACGATCGAATACTTATCCGGGCCAAGATCGCGCGTCGCCAGCAGCGCGTCGGATTCCCAACCGACGAGTACGTCGCCAATATTGCGCTCCGTGAACGTCGTGGTCGAACCGCGGGCGCCCGAATCGAGCACCGGAACGTTCTTATACAGCTTGGTTACGAAATCGCGAGCGGCACCTTCGCTGCCGCCGGGGCGGCGCAACGCGTACGCCCACGCCGCGAGAAAGTTCCAACGCGCGCCGCCGGACGTTTTCGGATTCGGCATCACGACCGACACGCCGGGACGAATGAGGTCGCTCCAATCCTTGATGTGCTTCGGATTGCCTTTGCGCACCAAAAAGACGATCGTCGACGTGTATGGCGTGCTATTCTCCGGCAGACGCGACTGCCAATTGGCGGGGAGCAACTGCGCCTTGTCGGCGATCGCGTCGATGTCGTACGCAAGCGCGAGGGTCACGACGTCGGCCTGTAAGCCGTCGATGACCGCTCGCGCCTGCTTCCCCGAGCCCCCGTTTGACTGCTGTACCGTGATGATCTGGCCGGTCTTGGCCTTCCAATAACGGACGAAGGCGTCGTTGTAATCGTTGTAGAGCTCGCGCGTCGGGTCGAACGACACGTTCAAAATCATCGAGCCGTTGGCGGCGGATGCGGGCCCAACCATCCCCACCGCCGCCGTGGCAAGCACACAAAGTACGAGAAGGGGCTTTGTCCATCGCATTCGAGGTTCGCTCCAAACTAACACAAAGTTGATTTTAGTTACTATTTGCCGCCTCGGATTAATGACCGTGGTTATTATTCCTCTGGGAGCGACGAAGGCTGGGACAAAATAAGAAGCGCGCCCCGCAACGGGACGCGCCTCTTGATTCTGAACCTGTCGCCCGAGGCGACGCTGCGAGGATCTACCTGGGCTGCATGCTCGACATCGGAGTCGGCGTGTCCGATGGCATGGGCGATGTTGACGGCATCGGTTGCGCCGCCGTTGCTCTAGCTGCTCCGGCACCCATGATCACCACTGCGGTCAGGACCATTCCGGCAAACCAACGATTCATTGTTACCTCCTCTGTGCGTCTTCCGTTCCTACCACGGAATCGCACATCTCACACCTCGCGGGACGCAATGACGCGTTCGGACGTCATAAAGTCGTTTGTGTTTAACAAAATGTCATCTATACTTGACATAAAGTACGTTAGGCGCTACTATTCGTTCATGCAACGCCTCACCAACCCCACCACTAAAGCCGGCCGCCGGTACATCGTGCAGCTCAGCGTCGCAATGTCGCTCTATGTGCTCTTGCTGGTCGGCAGCATACTCGCCGTCCAGCGACTCAACCTCGAGGGCGCCTGGCGCTATCTTTTGATTCTGGTGCCGCTGGTGCCGGTCGCCGCCGTCGTTCCGGCGGTTCTACGCTACGTTCGCGATACGGATGAATTCGAGCGGCAGCTTACGACCGAGTCGCTGGCCATCGCGGCCGGCATCACGGCCATATTCTCAGTCACGTACGGTTTTCTGGAGTCGGCGGGTCTGCCGCATCTCTCGGCCTGGTACACCTGGCTTGTCGTGATGAGCAGCTGGGGCATCGCCCGCGTCGCTCTGCGGTTGCGCTACCGATGAAGAATCGTTTACGCGTCCTTCGCGCCGAGCGGGACTGGTCTCAGGCCGAACTAGCCGACCGTCTCGGAGTCGCGCGACAAACCGTGGTCGCGCTGGAAGCCGGGAAATACGCGCCCAGCTTACCTCTGGCGTTCAAAATCAGCCAAATCTTCGGGCGGCAAGTGGAAGACGTTTTCGAGGCCGACCCACTCACTATGGAGGAAACCTCACGATGATCCGCCTCGCCAACCAAATCGCGGCCGCGCTAACCCTCGTCGCGCTTGCCACCGTCGCCGCGCCGGCTTCGGCCGCAACGCTGCCGCCGGCTCCCACGCCGTTGGCGTCCTTCGACTCCGGGATGCTCCACGTGGACAAATATGGTTCCGGACCGCAAAACTTGATCTTGATTCCAGGCTTAGGAAGCGGTCCGTGGGCGTGGTACGGCACCATAGGACACTTTTCGCCGAACTATACGATCTATGCCGTGACGCTCGCCGGCTTCGACGGAACCGCCGCTCCGGCGCAAACGCCGACCTTCGATGCGTTCTCCAACGACTTCTGGCAAATGCTGTCGGCGCACAACATCGCGTCGCCGATCGTGATCGGCCATAGCCTCGGCGGAACGCTCGCGTTCTATCTGGCCGAACAACATCCGGAACGCTTACGGGCGATCGTCGCAGCCGATGGCCTGCCGATCTTTCCGCTTCTGAGCACCAAAACCACCGACGAGCGAGCCACCACCGCCAAACAAGCGGCCGGATTGTACGCCGGGTTATCGCCCGCCGCGGCGCTGGCGTACGAAACGCGATTCATGCAGAACATCGGTACGCTCGATCCGCAACTCGTCGCTCCCACAGCCAAGCTCGAAGCGAGCAGCGATCCGAAAATCGTCGCCGCCTGGCTGCAAGCCGACCTGATGGCCGATCTGCGTCCGGATCTCTCGAAAATCACGATTCCCGTCCTCGAGATCATGCCGTACGACCCGGAGATGGGCGCCAAAGCCGGGTTCACCCAAGATCAGGGCGTCGCGTTCTACACTTCCTTACTGAAGGGTACGCCGCAAGCGAGCGTCGTTGCGATCGGTCCGTCTCGCCACTTCTTGATGTTGGACCGCCCGGATGGGTTTTATGCGGCCGTGCAGCACTTTCTCGACGGGCTTCCGGCTGCGGCCGCAAACGGGTCTTCTCCGTCCGGGTTGTAAGGTAAGGAATCGATGACCACCGCCGAGCTAACCTACACGCCTGAAATCGCCGCCGAAACGCACGAAACGTTCGAGCGCGCCGGCGGCATTATCCCCGAAGTAGAATGGCCGCTGTACGCTCCGTACGTCGCGGCCATCCAGCGCCTCAAGCGCGAACGAAACGCGGTCATCCTCGCTCACAACTATCAAGTCCCGGAAATCTACTATACCGTCGCCGATATCGTGGGCGATTCACTCGCGTTGGCGATCAAGGCGGCGGAAACGGAAGCCGATGTCATCGTCTTGTGCGGCGTGCATTTCATGGCCGAAACGGCGAAGCTGGTCAATCCGGAAAAGACCGTGCTGGTGCCCGATCTCAAAGCCGGATGTTCGCTGGCCGAATCGATCACCGGCGCCGACGTACGGCTGCTGCGCGAGAAGTATCCCGGCGTTCCGATCGTGACCTATGTAAATACATCGGCCGAAGTCAAAGCCGAATCCGACGTGTGCGTCACCAGCGGCAACGCGGTGCAAATCGTTACGGCCCTAGGTGTGCCGCGCGTGATTTTTCTTCCGGATGAATATCTGGCCGCGTACGTCGCGTCCAAGACCGATGTCGAAATCATCGCGTGGAAAGGCCACTGCGAAGTGCACGAGCGATTTAGCGGCGACGATATTCGGCGCTATCGCGAGGGCGATCCGGGACTCATCGTGTTGGCACATCCTGAATGTCCGCCCGACGTGTTGGCCGCGGCCGATTACGTCGGTTCGACGCAAGGCATGGCCGAATACGTCGGCGGGCTCGACGAGACGCCCGCAACGAAGCGGCCGCGCGTGTTGATGATGACCGAGTGCTCGATGGCCGATAACGTGGCGGCAAAGAATCCGAATGTCGATTTCGTGCGGCCATGCAACCTGTGTCCGCACATGAAGCGCAATACGTTGCCCAAAATACTGCATTCGCTGCAGTCGATGGAATATGAAGTGACGATCGCTCCCGAGATCGCGCGACGCGCACGGTTATCGGTAGACCGCATGCTGGAGTTTAGCCGTCCGCGCGATTGACGCCGCGACGATTCGGCGCAGCGAAACGCTGATCGTCGGAGCCGGCATCGCCGGCTTGATGGCCGCGCTCAAACTCGCGCCGCGCGGAACCACCGTGCTGTGTAAGACGCGTCTGGGGAAAGGCGCGGCGACCGATTGGGCGCAAGGCGGCATCGCTGCAGCCATCGGCAAAGACGACTCTCCCCACCTGCACGCACTCGACACGCAGCGTGCCGGAGCGGGAATCAGCGACAAGGCGATCGTCAACATTTTAACCGACGACGCGCCCGCACGCATCGAAGAACTGCTCGAACTAGGCGCCACGTTCGATCGCGACGCCGAGGGCGAACTCGAACTCGGCCGGGAAGCCGCGCACGGGCGCCGCCGCATCGTCAAATCGGGCGGCGATGCAACGGGCCACGCGATTCTCAGCACGCTGATCGAAGCGGTCCTCTCGCATCCGTCGATCGACGTCGTCGAAAACGTATCGGCGTTGGATTTGATCGCCGACGGCGACCGGGTATATGGCGTGTACGGTCGCGACGACGCGTCCGGCGAAATCGTCGAGTACCGCGCCGGCGCGGTCATTCTGGCAACCGGCGGTATCGGCCGGCTATACCGGTTTACAACGAATCCGCCGCAAGCCACCGGCGACGGAATCGCGATGGCCGCTCGTGCCGGCGCGCTGCTGGCCGATATGGAATTCGTGCAGTTTCATCCGACCGCGCTCGCGATCGGACGCGATCCGATGCCGTTGGTCACCGAGGCAGTGCGTGGCGAAGGCGCGATTCTCGTGAACGACCTCGGCGAACGATTCATGTTGGGACGTCATGCCGACGCCGAACTCGCACCACGCGACGTCGTCGCGCGAGCCATCTTCGAGCAGTTGCATCACGGACGAACCGTCGGCCTGGACGCGCGCCGTATCGGCGCGGCGTTTCCCACGAAGTTTCCGACCGTGTTCGCGTTTTGTACCGAGGCCGGCATCGATCCGCGCATCGAAAACATTCCGGTCGCTCCCGCGGCCCATTATCATATGGGCGGCATCGCCGTCGATGAGTGGGGCCGCGCAAGTTTGGCGCGACTCTGGGCGTGTGGCGAAACTAGCGCTACCGGCGTCCATGGAGCGAACCGTTTGGCGAGCAACTCGCTGCTCGAGGCGTTAGTCTACGGATCGCGCGTTGCCACCGATATACTCGGTGCGGCGCCCGCGTCCAAAGGTAGGCCTACGTCGCGCGCACCGCAAGCGCCGCCGCGTGGAATCGGCGGCCAGGCCGTTAGCGATCTGCGCAACGTCATGTATTCGAACGTGGGTCTCGTACGCCACGAACGCGGATTGCGCGAAGCGTTGTTACGCATTAGCGAACTGAAGCGGTCGGTGAGCGATCCCACCGACGAGTTGCGCAATCTTTTGGTGGTCGGGCGCTTGATCGCCGAAGCCGCATTAGCGCGGGCCGAGAGCCGCGGCAGCCATTATCGCAGCGACAATCCGACGTCCGATGAAGCGCTGGCAAAGCGTTCGTTTACGCGGTTACGCGATGCCGGTTAACGTTTCGGCGCAATTTCTCGAGGTCGTCGCCGAGCCGGTCGTGCGAGCCGCGCTGGCCGAAGATCTCGGCCGCGGCGGCGACGTAACGACCGACGCCATCGTTTCGCCGGAAGTACGGGCGCGCGCCGTGCTGGCGGCTCGGCGCGACGGCGTCGTCGCCGGAACGTTGACTGCATTGTTGGCCTTTCGTTTGCTCGACCCGTCGATCGAATGCACGATCGACGTTGCCGATGGCGAACGCGTGGCAGCCGGTGGAGCGATCGCGCACGTATCGGGAAGTGCGCGCTGCATATTGAGCGGCGAACGCGTCGCGCTCAACCTACTCGGGCGCTTGTGCGGAATCGCGACCGCGACGCGAAGCATGGTCGATGCGATCGCCCCCGCCCGAGCTCGGGTCGCCGATACGCGTAAAACGACGCCCGGCTTGCGCGCGCTGGAAAAATACGCCGTGCGCTGCGGAGGCGGCATCAATCATCGTTTCGGTCTCGACGACGCGGTGCTGATCAAAGACAACCATCTCGCGCTGGCCGGATCGATTCGCGATGCGGTCGCAGCGGTGCGTGCGCGCATCGGTCACATGATGAAGGTGGAAGTCGAAGTCGATTCGCTCGAACAGTTGCGCGAAGCACTTGAAACGCCGATCGATGCCGTGCTGCTCGACAACATGCCGCTCGACATGCTACGGCGCGCGGTCGAGATGGCCGCCGGGCGCGTCTTGACCGAAGCCAGCGGCGGCGTCACGCTGCAATCGATCGCCGCGATCGCTCGCACCGGCGTCGACGTCATCAGCACCGGCTGGATAACCCACAGCGCGCCGGCTCTCGACGTCGGGCTCGATATAACGATCTAGCGGTAGGCCAGCAGCGCCATGGCGACGACCGCGCCGATCGCGGCGACGAGGCCGGCGATCGCGTAGCCGGTTACGATCGACATCGGTTTGATGCGGCCTTGCTTGAGCGCGCGATCGGTCGCCGCGTACCGGAACGCGCCGAGTAATGCGATCGCGACCCCTGCGAGCGCCATTGCGGTTCCGAAGCCGGTCGAGACGTTCTCGTGCGCCGGATGGATGCGCACCAGTACGGCAAACTCGCGCGCAAACAACGAAAATTTTGCGATAACGAAGCCGAACGCGACGAACGCCAGCGCCGTTCGCACGTACGCGAGGAACGTTCGCTCGTTGGCGAGGGCGTCGGCCGTGCGCACGTCGCTTTGCACTTCAGCTCGTTTCGACGCCAGCTTGGTGTAAACCGGGCCCTGCAGGCCGTGAAATCGCCGGGAGGCGAAACCAGCCGGATGAGCTCTTCGCGTACCGATTCCGTCCCCGTCACCAGCCACGACACCGATGCGCCCGCACCGCTCATCGAGTTCATGCGCGATGGATGGCTGGAGCGCGCACCCGCTACGGCCGTGCATCCGCAGGTCGAGCGCCTGCAAGAGCGGCGCGCCGCGCTGTCGCGCGCTTTCCCAGCCACGCACGTCATTCTGCCTGCGGGCGGCGAGAGGGTGCGTGCCAACGATACGAACTTCCGCTTCCGGCCGGCGACCGATTTCGCGTATTTTACCGGCGGCGGCGAACCCGGCGACCTGCTGGTGCTCGAGCCCGATGGCAGCCGTCATCGATCGATCTTGTTCGTACGGCCCCACAATCGTGGAACCGCCGATTTTTTCACCGACCGCGCGCACGGCGAACTCTGGGTCGGGCGGCATCGCGGCGTCGATGAAAGCCTCCCGTATTACGGCGTTGACGAATGCCGGCCGCTGGGCGACGCCGTTTCGTATCTCCAGGCTCTGGACCGGTCGAGCGCGCGGGTGCGCGCGATCGGCGGTCTGGACACCACCGTCGATACAGCCTACTCGGCCGACGACGAGCTGGCGACGTATTGCTCCGAGGCCCGTCTGATCAAAGACGACTACGAGATCGCCGAACTCCGCACGGCCTGCGCGATCACCAAACGCGCCTTTGAAGACGCGATCGTCGCGATGCGCGCCACTCCCACCGAACGCGCGATCGAAGGTGCGTTTTGGAATCGCGCGCGGATCGAAGCCAACGACGTTGGCTATTTGACGATAGCGGCCGCCGGAGATCACGCGTGCACGTTGCACTGGACGCGAAATAGTGGAACCCTGCAACGTGGCGAGTTGCTGTTGCTGGACGCCGGCGTGGAGTGCGACTCGCTCTATACTGCCGACGTGACGCGCACGTTGCCGATTTCGGGAACGTTTACACCCGAGCAGCGGCAAATCTATCAATTAGTGTGGGAAGCGCAGCGGCAGGCGATGGAAGCGGTCGCGCCGGGCAACGATTTCCTAGAGCCGAACCGGCGCGCCATGGCCGTGTTGGCGCGAGGCTTGATCGATCTCGGCATTCTGCGCGGCTCGGTCGACGAAGTGTTGGATCCTCAACGTCAACTGTATCGTCGCTACACGTTGCACAACGTCAGCCACATGCTTGGAATGGACGTGCACGATTGCGCGAAAGCGCGTGCCGAAAACTATCGCTACGGCACGCTGCGCGAGGGGATGGCGCTAACCGTCGAGCCGGGATTGTATTTCCAACCCGACGACGCCACCGTCCCCGAAGGCTTCCGCGGTATCGGCGTGCGCATCGAGGACGACGTGGTCGTTACATCCGGCGGTTTCGAAAATCTATCGTCGGTTCTGCCGTCGCAGCCCGGCGCGGTGGAAGCCTGGATCGCCGGAATCTGGTCGGCGTAAGTCCCGAGCGACGACTCTAGCTGGGCATCACCGACGTACCCGGCGGCTCGGGCGGCGGGAAGCTCGGATAGGTCGGCGGCGGCGGGGGCGGTGTCGTTCCATAGGCCTGCGCGGCTACCGCGTCTTCGATCGGCCAGCGGCTAAAGGCGAGCATCAGCAAACAGATGAGCGGCCCAATCGAAGGAATCAGGCAGAGTAAACCGAGCGCGCCGTTCTGGCCGGTGCGCGCGAAGATACGCCAGAACAGCCAAACGAAGAAGATGGTGAGCGCGATGCCGATGACGGCGATCATGCCGAACATTCCGATGAGTCCGGCGGTCGCGGCTCCCGTCATTGAATCGGTCGAATCATGCATAACCAAACACCTCTCAACACGAAGCAGAGCAACGTACCGGCGACTGCGGGACGGCGCCGCTTGGCTCCTTCAGCGCCGGAGGCTCGCGTGCCGCTGATCGTGGTTCCGACGCCGCTCGGCAATCTGCGCGACATTACGCTGCGCGCGCTCGACACGTTGCGCGACGCCGAACTGATCGTTGCCGAAGATACGCGGGTGGCGCGTAAACTGCTCTCGGCGTTGGACCTGCCGGCTAAACCGTGCTGGAGCTATCGCGAACAAAACGCGCGTTCGGTAACCCAGGGCATCCTGCAGCGCGCGCGCGACGGCGTGGTGGCGCTCACGACCGACGCCGGGATGCCCGGCGTCTCAGACCCCGGCACCGAGCTGATCGCTGCTGCGCGTGGAGCGGGGGTGGACGTCGAGGTGTTGCCCGGCCCGAGCGCCGTCCTCGGGGTTGCGGTATTGAGCGGCTTTCCACTGGATCGGTTCTCCTTCGAAGGTTTTGCGGCTCGAACTGCGCGCGACCGTAGCGCCGGCTTTTTGCGCGCCCTCCGCTCGGGCGTCACGTCGATTTGGTACGAGTCGCCTCGTCGCATCCGTGCGACACTCGAATCGCTGGATGCCATGGCACCCGGCACCCGCATGTTTTTGGTGCGCGAATACACCAAGCTGCACGAGCAACAGATTCTCGGAACGCCGTCCGAAGTGGCGGCCGCATTACCGGAGCCGGTACGCGGCGAGATCGCATTTGCGATGGCGCCCGGCTCGGTGCCGGCGATTGACGACGAATCCGGTGCCGGGCGGGCACAGCTCGACGGCGCAATCGATGTGCTGCTGGCGGCCGGCGAGCGTACCAACGACATCGCCAAAGAACTCGCGGCGCGCGGCCTCGGGGCGCGCGCCGAACTGTACGATCGCGTGGTGGAACGCAAACGCGGCAAGGGAGCCGCGGCAACCGGCGAAAGGCCTGCGCGATGAGCCGCGCCTTTTACGTCACCACGCCGATTTATTATATTAGCGGCAATCCGCATATCGGCCACGCATACACGACGATCGTTGCCGACGTGCTAGCGCGCATGGCTCGCACTCGCGGGCCGTCTCGTTTTCTCACCGGCACCGACGAACATGGTCAGAAGGTCGCCGATGCCGCCGCCCATGCCGGCAAAACGCCGCAAGACTGGTGCGACGAATTGGTGCCGCGCTGGCAGGCGCTGTTCGCGGCGTACGACGTTGAGTACGACGATTTTATCCGAACCACCCAACCGCGTCACGAGCGAGTCGTACAAGCCGTGTTCGAACGCATGCGCGCCAACGGCGACGTCTATCTCGGGACGTATGAAGGCTGGTATTGCGTCTCAGACGAGACGTTTTGGCCCGAATCGAAGTTGCGGGACGGGCGTTGCCCCACATGCGGCCGCGAAGTAACGCGGATTTCCGAAGAAGATTGGTTTTTTCGACTTTCGAATTACCGCGACCGTTTGCTGGCGTACTTCCGCGATCATCCGGATTGGGTGCGTCCGCGCAGCGTCTACAACGAGATGATGGCGCTGCTCGAAGAGGGTCTCGACGATCTGTCGATCACGCGCAAGAATTTAGCGTGGGGAATCCCCGTTCCGGGCGGTGGCGACGATGGGGTGATCTACGTCTGGTTCGACGCACTGCTCAACTACATTTCGGCCATCGGATGGTTGACCGACGAAACGATGTTCTCCACCTACTGGCCGGCGTCGGTGCAGCTGGTCGGAAAAGAAATCGCGCGCTTTCATACCTTGATCTGGCCGGCGTTACTGTGGTCGATCGGCGAGGTTGCGCCGGATCTGGTATTCGCCCACGGCTGGATCACGATCGACGGGCAGAAGATGGGCAAGAGCCTTGGCAATGCCGTGGATCCGTTCGCATTGGTCGAGACGTTCGGGGCCGATTCGCTGCGCTATTTCCTATTACGTGAAGCGCCCTTCGGCAGCGATTTCTCATATTCGGAAGACAAGATCGCGCAACGACACAACAGCGACCTCGGGAACGACCTTGGAAACCTGCTGCATCGCACTGCATCGATGCTGCAAAAATATCGCGACAGCGTGGTACCGTCGCGGCCGGACGTTTCCAATCCGTTGCAAGAACGCTTCGCCGCGCTCCCGGCGAGCTTCGCAACGCACGTGCTCGACTTGCGCTTCCGCGAAGCACTCGAATCCGCGTGGGAATTGGTGACCGCACTGAACCGATCGGTTGACGACGGCAAACCGTGGGTGATGTTTAAAGAGGGCCGGAACGAGGCGCTCGACGCGTTGCTGTTCGATTTGTGGGAGGGCCTGCGGCGTCTGGCCATGTTGTTGCATCCGTTCATGCCGTCCAAGACCAACGAGATGTGGCAACGCCTGGGCGCGACCGGACGAATCGACGGCGATTGGTCGTCGCTCGACGCGTGGGGATCGGCCGGCGGTGCCCGCGTTTCGGGCGGCGCGCCGCTCTTTCCGCGCATCGAACGCCCGGCGTGATCGACACGCATTGTCATCTGCACGACAAGCGCTTCGACGGCGATCGGGCGGTTGCGATCGCGCACGCGAGAGAACTCGGCGTTGACCGCATGATCACGGTGGGTTGCGATGTTGAAGACAGCCGGCGCGCGTTGGCGGTCGCGCGCGACTACGATCTGTTCGCCAGCGCCGGCGTGCACCCGCACGAAGCCGAGGACGTTGCGCCGGATTATCTGCAAACCTTGAACGAGCTCGCGCGCGACGAACGCGTCGTCGCCATCGGCGAAACCGGACTCGATTACTATTACAACCATAGTCCGCGCGAGGATCAGATTCGCGTGCTGCGCGAGCAGATCGGGCTCGCGCGCGAGCGGAAACTGCCGCTCATCTTCCACCAACGCGACGCGTTCGACGATTTTCTCGGCGTGCTACGCGACGAATTTTCGGGTCTTCGCGGCGTCGTGCATTGTTTCACAGGCGACGCAGAGCAAGCCGAAATGCTAGTGCGCGAGTTCGATGTAAAACTCGGAATCGGGGGCGTGTTAACGTTTAAGAACGCGCAGCCGTTGCGAGATGCCGTGGTGCGCGTCGGACTCGACGCGGTCGTGCTCGAAACCGATGCGCCGTATCTGGCACCGGTGCCGATGCGCGGAAAACGTAACGAACCAGCATTCGTGCCATACGTCGCTCGAACGCTGTCGGAACTCTTCGGCATCGATATCTCCGAGGTCGAGGAGATTACCGGCCGCAACGCCGCTGCGTTGTTTTCCATTTAAGGCGCGCCGGACGGCTCCAGCGGCCGGGCGCCGAGCCAACGCGTTTCGAGTCTCTCGGCCACCGCGACCACAATCGCGCCGTTTCGAGTGCACGTACCCCAGTCGATCTCGTCCGGCGTTCCGAAGGCCGGCGACGCGTTGGCCGATCCGATCCACGCTTCACGTCCGCACGTTGCAAACTTCTCCGTGTCGGTAGTGGTACGCACCTCGACGCCGTCCTTTGTGAGGCGCTGTAGCGTCGCGCGCTCGCGGGCGTTCGAAGCCAGCGGCCGGCGTTCCACCAGCAACTGCGGATGCAGGCCGCGTTTGCCGAGATCGTCCAGCGCGCGGCAGACGGCGTTCGAACTGCCGAACGTTTCCGTTTCGAGCCTCACGCGATCGCCGGCTCGAGCGCGTTCCAACATGCGAGCCTCCAACTGTAGCGCAGGCCGCTTGTGCAGCGCGAACCCCGTGCGGTCCGAGGGCACCCGGCCGGCCGTCGCGTTTCGGATGGCCGCCGAGTCGGCCGCATCGTCGTCTCGTACGATGACGTCATCGCGCGCCCAGTTCCGGTCGTCCAGAAACAACTTGCCGTTGACCACCAGCGCTTTCGCGTGGAGCGGGGCGTCGCCGGCCGCCGGTTGATTTAAACGAACCGACGCCCCGCTACGGCGCAGTTCGATCGCGAGGCGATGATTATAGGTAGCGAACGAACCGTCGGGATCCCCATAGGGTGCGCCCTCAAGGCGCACTGCAACCCGCGCGCCGCGCCGGGCGGCGTCCTCGAGCGCGTGCAGCAAGGGCCGCGACTGCAACGTGTAGGCGATCATCGCGATATCGCGACCCTTGCCGATCGACGCGAGGGCGGCCGAGCCCGAACTTAGTCGCACCATGACGAAGCTCGATCCCACCTTGCCGCGGCACCGCTAGCCCAGGAGAGGGCCTCGCCCGCCGGAAAGCAGCCGGAGACCCATGACTTCGAGCCAGATCGAGCGCGCAAACGGCGACAAGGGAGCATTCGTACGAGCGATGTTTGCCCGTATTGCTCCACGCTATGACACGACGAACCGAGTGCTGACCGCGGGGCTCGACGAGCGCTGGCGCCGGCGTGCCATTACCGTACTCGCCCCGCGGTCGCACGAACGCATCGCCGACTTGTGCTGCGGCACCGGCGACCTGGTCTTCAATTTATTGAAGCACGACGCCACGCTGGCGGTGACGGGAGTAGATTTCTGCGAGCCGATGTTAGACCGGGCCCGGGAGCGCGCGGCGACGGTTCGCTCGAGCGCCGTATTCCTTGAAGGCGACGTCATGGCGCTGCCGTTCGAGGATGCGTCGCTCGACGGCGCCACCATGGGGTTCAGCCTGCGCAACGTCGAGGACGTGGATCGCGTGCTGCGCGAGGTACTGCGCGTGCTGCGGCCCGGCGCGCGATTCGTGAATCTCGACGTGAGTAAAGCGCCCAATCCTCTTATGAAGCGCGCGTTCGACGCGTACTTCTACGGCATCGTTCCGATCGTCGGCGGTCTGGTGGGCGGCTCGCGCCAGGCATACGCCTATCTGCCGAACTCTTTAACGCATCATCCAAATGCAATCCAGTTGCGCGGGCGCTTCGCGGCGGCCGGGTTCGCGGACGCGGGCTTCGTTTCGCTGATGGGCGGCACGATCGCGATCCACCACGGGACCAAACGGTGAGCGACGCTCTCTTTTCTCCGGCCCTGGACGCCAACGACAACGACGATCTGCGCGGCCTGGTCGAGCATTTTTTTGCGTCGCGGTTCTCGACCGACAATGCCATCGTTACCGAAGCCGTCAAACGCATGCTGGCGGCCGGAGGAAAACGAATCCGTCCGCGGATCACGCTGCTCGCGGCGGCTGCGTGCGGCGGACGTCCGGCCGAACACCTTTCGTTAGCGGCGTACATGGAGCTGATCCACGTCGCCACGTTAGTTCACGACGACGTGGTTGACAACGCGAGCACGCGGCGCGGCGTCAACGCCACCGCGGTCGATTACGGAAATCGCGTGAGCGTACTCGCCGGCGATTATCTGTTCGCCTGGATTTTCAAGAACGTTACGGCCGGTTATCCGCATCCGATCCCGCACGTCCTGTCGGCCACGCTGGCGGATATTTGCGACGGGGAAGTGCTGCAGTTACAGGCGCTCGGCAATCTCGGTCTCACGTCCAACGAGTACGTCGAAATCGCACGCAAGAAAACGGCCTCGCTGTTCGCGGCGTCGGCACAGTGCGGCGCGGTGACCGTTGGAGCGTCCGACGAACAAACGACGGCGCTACACGCCTTCGGCGAGTATCTCGGCATCGCGTTTCAAATGCGCGACGACGTTCTGGACATGATCGCCGACGAACGCTCGCTCGGCAAGCCGGTCGGAAACGATCTGGCCGAACGAAAGGTAACGATTCCATTAATTGACGCACTGGCGCGCGGCGGCGGCGACTTTCGCGCCGTAGTACGGCGTTTCTACGAGGGCGATAGCCCGGACGCGATTCCGGCGATCGTGGCCGGCATTAGAGAATTCGGCATCGACGCCACGAGCCGGCGAATCGCCGGGTACGTAGAGAAAGCCCGGGCCGCGCTGGAGCCGATTGCAGCGAGTCCGGCGAAACACGAACTGTCGAAACTCGCCGATGCGCTGTCCGGCGCACCCGGCGAATCGAACGGACAAAGGAGAACTTCATGAGCATGCACGTCCAACTCGCGTTGATCGACGCACCGATCATCATCGGCATCTTGGTCGTCGGCGCTTTGCTCTTCGGCGCCGACAAGCTGCCGAAACTGGCGCGCAGCGCCGGTCAAGCCAAAAAAGAGTTTGTCATGGGACAAATGGAGGCCGACGAAGCGACGAATCGCGCTCGCGAAGAAGCGCGCCGCCGTGTGTCCGAGCAACACTCCGACATCATGGATAACGTCGAGGCAGGCTCGATGGGCGGCGAAGCCGTTCCGCCGCCGACGCCCGGTAAGGGAACGCTGAGCTCCTAGGTACTTCGTCAATGCTGCTGGAGCGGCAATCTCCCGCGCCCGCCGAGGATCCGTGGGACCAAAAGGAGATGCCGTTTACGGAGCACCTGCGGGAGCTCCGTCGCCGTATTCTGATCTCGCTGGCGACCGTCGGCGGGATTGCAGTTCTGCTCTTTTGGCCGTCGCAGTTCATCATCAAATGGATGATGAACGAATATTTTCACGGCATCGCGTTGCACGCGTTCGGACCGGCGGACGTAATCTTCACCGAGTTCAAGCTGTCGATCGTCGGCGGCATCGTATTCGGATTGCCGGTATTGATACAGCAGTTGTGGCTATTTGTGGTCCCGGCGATCGCGCCGCGTACCCGGCGAATGGTCTACGCGTTCGTCATACCGTCGTTTCTGCTGGCATTGACGGGCCTCGCGTTCGCCCATTTCATCGTCATCCCGCGCGTCGTCGCGGCTCTGCTGAGCATTACGAGCGAAGTTGCGACGCCGACCTTCGGTATCGCGACCACGCTCAATTTCGTGATCATTCTCCTCGCGCTCTTCGCGATCGTCTTCCAAACGCCGATCGTTCTGGTAGGCTTGGCTCGCCTCGGTATCGTCGATGCCCCCGCGCTCAAACGCTATCGCCGCCACGCGCTCTTCGGATTTTTCGTGGCAGGCGGCATCGCGGCACCCGACGGTAATCCGCTCACCATGGCGATGCTCGCCGTGCCGATGTACGTACTGTACGAGATTTCGATCTGGATCATTCTGCTGCTCGGGCGCACGTGGCGCAAGGGAGAGTAACCGCACTCGATCGCGCGGGATTCGGTCGCGCGTACGCCGATTTCGTCAACACGTTCGGCAACGTGTTGTTCGCGGTGTGCTTGTTCTTGGTATGGGGACTGCTGACGCTGATCGGCGTCGTCGTCGATCAAGATAAAGATTTTTCGACCTACGTTGCATCCTACGACGCGCCCTTGGCGCGAGCCATCGTGCGCCTCGGCTTCGATAATATCTACCATTCGCCGTGGTACGTCGGCATCGTCGCGCTGATCTTGATCTCGCTCACCGTGTGCACGTTCAAACGCGTCATTCCGGCCCGCTTGCCGCGATTGCACCCGGTTGCGGTCGAGAAGATTCCGCTGCATGCGACCTTCGATGCCTCAGGCGACGAAAGCGAGGTCCGCGACCGTGTCGCCGCGACGCTGCGCAAGCGCGGCTGGAAGATTCGAGAGAAAGCCTTCGGCGGCGTCGAGTGGACGTTTGCGGACAAAAACAATTGGGCGCGTCGCGGCGTGTTGATCGCCCATCTGGGGTTCGTCATCATCGCGGCCGGCACGACGCTCTATTGGGCTCGTGGATTTTCCGGCGAAACCGCAGTGCTAACCGGACAGTCGGTGCGCATTCCGCAGACCGGTGCGGTGCTACGGCTCGACAACTTCGCCTATAAAATCCAACCAATTCTGACCAAGAGCGGAATGGTGTATCAGCCGGTCGATTACGTTTCGCACGTAACCGCAGTCGGCAACGACGGCCGCTCGCAATCGCTGACCGTTCGCGTCAACCATCCGGTCGACATCGACAAGACGCTGTATTATCAAGCAAGTTACGGCTTCGGCGTGCGCTTCGACGTAACGCATAACGGTCGTCCGGACGTCGAGCGCTCCAGCCGGACCTTGCTGGAGGGTGACTCGATCCAATTCCCCGATGGCCGGACGCTGCTCTACGAACGCTTCGTGCCGACGGTTGACCGCCGTACCGGATTACCCGCCGCCGACCCGCGCGTCAACGATCCGGCGGCGATTCTGCAAGCCGTGATCGACGGCCAACCCGTCGGCGAAGCCGTCGTTCCGCTGCGCACGTGGATCGATATCGGCGGCGGCTGGCGCGTGACGCCCCAGCGGTACGCGCTCTACAGCGGCTTTCAATACCGGTACGATCCGGGCGTACCGCTGGTCGGCATCGGCGCGATCGTGCTGCTCATCGGGCTCATCGTTTCGTTCTACGTGCTGCCCGCGCGGTTATTCGTCCGGGTCGATCCGGACGGCCCGCAGCGGTCGCGCGTCGGCGTCGCGGCGACAACGGTCAAGGGTTACGACGTTTTCGAACAAGAGTTTCAGAAACTCGTGCTAGCGTTGAACCCAGGATGATGCTGATATGAAGATGCCGCTCGACGAAGTGCTGATGGTAACGGCTCTCGGCTCGTACGTGCTCGCTGCGTTGGCGCTGCTGGTTTATTTCTTTTCGCGTGAGGAGTGGTTGCGACTGTTCGGCGCCCCGTTGGCGGTATTGGGCTGTGCCGCCCAGTTCGCCCAGCTGGCGGTCCGATTCGAAACGACCGGCGTCTGGCCGCTCCTCAACCTCTACGGATCGCTTTCGCTGTTTGCTGCGATGGCCGTCGCGATTTTTATCGGCTTCGCGATCCGTTACAAGCTGTGGTTCGCTGGCGGATTCGTGCTCGCGCTGGCGGCGATTTTTCTGGCCTACGGCGTCACCTGGAACGAGGGCACGATGCCGGCGGTACCCTCGCTGCAATCGTATTGGGCAAAAATCCACGTGCCGATCGTCGTGTCATCCTACGCTGCGTTTTTAGTCGCATTCGTCTTTTCCGGCATCTATCTGGTGAAGTATTACGCCGAGCGTGCGTTCGAACGCGCGCCTTCGCCGGCGCTGGCCACCTCAGCCGGCACGACCTTTGCAGCCGGTGCGTCGCCGGCGCTATCGATGCGCCGCGACACGCCCGCGCTCGAAGCCGCCGCCGCGAACGGCAGCACGGTCGCTATCTGGTTTATGTCGCTTCCAACGCTCGCGCAGCTCGACGTCGTCGTCTATCGCGCCGTTGCGATCGGATTGCCGCTCATTTCGATCGGCATCATCACCGGCGCGATGTGGGCCAAAGAGGCGTGGGGCGCGTACTGGCAATGGGATCCGAAGGAAACGGCGGCGCTGTTTTCGTGGATCATCTATTTGGCGTACATGCATTTGCATACGCGCCATGCCTGGCGCGGCGTTCGCACCAACTGGGTGAGCGTGCTCGGTTTCGTCTCGATCGTCTTCTGCTACTTAGGCGTCAACATCTGGATATCGGGCCTGCATAGCTACAAAGTCTAGCCGGCGCACCTCGGTCCCGAGTTTCGTCCTTTGCTTCTTCTAGAGGGCGGGCTTACAATGCCGGGAAGATGGCCCACAAGCGGCCACGCCTATTAGGAGAAGTCGATTGTCCATGCATCGCGCGTACGAAGAACCAGAAACCGGCGACGAGATATCCCGGCGGACGTTCATGGCCAATGCCACCATGACGATCAGCGGAATCATCGGCGTGGTGCTGGCCGTACCGCTGATCGGCTCGCTGATCCCGGTCGGGGGCGGCGACAAAGGCAGTTGGTCGGGGCTGACCAAGTCGGAGATTGACCAGCTCTCGAGCGCGACATCGAAACCCGTCAAGATGACCTTCACCCTGAAATACAAAGACGGTTATCTGCCGGAGCAAGCCGCCGACGAATTCGTATGGGGCATCAAGATCGACGCCGCCAAATTTCAAGCGGCACGACCCGACATTTATCAAGTGAAGGGCGGCAACGTTGACTATCCGGCCGTCAATCTCGGCTTCGTTATCTTTAGCCCGATCTGCCCGCACCTCGGTTGCCGCTTCAACTGGAGCGCGGAAGCGAACCGGTTCTTGTGTCCGTGCCACGGTTCGCAATATAACTTCGACGGAACGCACGAAGCCGGCCCCGCGCCGCGCGGACTCGACCCGCTGCCGTTCCGCGAGCAAAGCGGCGCAGCCCAAGTGACCTGGATTCAGTTCAAACCGAACGTGCCCGATCGCGTCATCATCTCGTACCAAGCGTAACGGCCAGGAGTTACTACCGATGCTCAATTGGATCGAAAAACGCACCGGCTTTATCTCGATGACGCAGGAATTCCTCACCGAGGACGTTCCGGGCGGCGCGAGTTATTGGTACGTTTTCGGCAGCGCGACGCTGTTCGCGATGATCGTGCAGATCGTCACGGGGATTTTCTTGACGTTCTTCTACGCACCGTCGGCCGCAACGGCGTGGGAGTCGACGCGCGCGATCTATTTAAATCCATTTACGCACTTCATCATCTCGGTGCATTACTGGGGCGCGTCGGCGATGATCGCGCTGGTGTTCTTGCACTTGCTGCAAGTGCTGATCTGGGGCGCGTACAAATCGCCGCGCGAATTGCAGTGGATCGTCGGCGTGCTGCTGCTGCTTGTGACTCTCGTCCTCGGTCTGACCGGATATCTGTTGCCGTGGGATATGGACGCGTATTTCGCGTCTCAAGTCTCGCTCAACATTACCGGGCTACCGCCGATCGCCGGGCCGATTCATCCAGAACATCGCGCAGGGTGGCGGCACGATGGGCACTGCTACGATCAACCGCTTCTTCGGACTTGCACGTGTGGCTGATGCCGGCCGCATTACTCGGACTCGTCGCCGCTCATCTGGCGATCTTCCGTCACAACGGTTCGGCCGGCCCGGTCGCCGACGATCGTCGCGGAATGAAGCCCGGCCGCTTCTGGCCCGATCAAATGTTCATGGACGCGTTTGCGTCGTTCATCGTATTTTTGATCATCGTTGCGCTGGCGTTACTGGCGCCGCCGTTCCTCGATCAAAAAGCCGATCCGACAAAATTACATTCGTCCCGTATCCGGCGTGGTATTTCTTATCGTTATTCGGTTTGCTTGGGCTGGTACCGCCGACCGTCAACCTCGGGCCGCTTCAGATCCCGACCGAGCTGTTTTCGACGATCATCATACCGACGATCTTCTTGCTCGTCGTGCTAGCGCTCCCGTGGATCGATCGCAGTACCGTGCGCAGCTTCTCCTCGCGCGCGGGCGTCTTGTGGGGAACGACGATTATGATCATCGCGATCGTCGGGCTATCCATCTTCGCACAACTGCAGACCATGGCGAAACAAGCAGCCGGACCACCATCCATGAGTCAAGCGCAGATACTTTCGATGACCTCCGAAACCACCGGCACCGGTGGGACGCCGGTCAGCACCGAGCCTAGTACATCGAATGGGAACGCTCCGAGCGGCGGATCGGCACCGACCGCGCAAGCCGCCGACGGTGCGAAAGTCTTTGCTACAAACTGCTCGTCGTGCCACGGCGCACAAGGCCAAGGCGTTCCCGGATCGTTCCCACCGCTAGCAAACAATCCAGTCGTTACCGGCGATCCCAACAAGGTCGTCGGCATCCTACTGGGCGGCTTACACGGGTCGATTTCGGTGAACGGAACCACCTACAACGGACAGATGCCTCCATGGAAGGGTACGCTCTCCAACAAAGACATCGCCGATGTGATCACGTTCATCCGGACGTCGATCGGCAATAACAAAGCGTCGGCGGTGTCGGAAGCGCAAGTGAGCGGATATAAACCCTAGGGAAGTATCCGCCACCGCACGGCTCGTCTGCGCGTCGCGGTCGAGCGCGCTTGCGATGGTGCAGACGAGACTGGTTGCCGCGCGGTTAGCCGAGCACGGCATCGTTACGACGATTCTGCCAATTACCACCACCGGAGACCGCGAGCGCGATCGCCCGATCGAACAGATCGGCAGCGTCAACGTGTTCGTCGGCGAGCTCGAAGCCGCGTTGCGCGACCGGCGCGCCGACTATGCCGTTCACTCTTGCAAGGACTTACCGGGCACGCTCGCCGTCGATATGCGGATTGCGGCGATCTCCGCGCGCGAAGATTCGCGCGACGCGTATTGCAGCGAGCGCTATTCCACATTTGTAGACCTGCCGGCCGGCGCCATCGTCGGCACGTCGAGTCCGCGGCGCACCTTTCAATTGCGTCTCATGCGCCCCGATCTCGAGTATCGCAGCATCCGCGGCAACGTCGACACGCGCTTACGAAAGCTCGCCGCGGGCGAATACGATGCGATCGTTCTCGCCGCCGCCGGACTGCAGCGTCTCCGCACCGGCGCTCGGTACGTCGTTCCATTTTCTGTCAACGACGTCGTACCGGCCGTCGGGCAAGGCGCGCTCGCCGTCGAAACCCGGGCGAGCGAGGAGTGGATCGCCGCCCAAGTTCGTGAAGCCGTTAACGACGCCGAGACGGAGCTGAGCGTTCTCACCGAACGCGCCGCGTTACGCGCGATGATGGCGGGCTGCAGCGCCCCGCTCGGAATCTATGCAGAGCGGACGGGCGCTCGCTGCAGCGTGCGCGGCATCGCAGATGGCGAGCCGCCCGCCCAAGCGGTTCGTTCCGCGCCCGTAGCCAACGCGATGGAGGCCGAAGCGCTCGGCGAGGCGCTCGCGGCTGCGCTACGAGCGGACGAGCGACGAGACGAATCGAGGCCGCGTGCCGAAGGCTCATCCAGCCTATGAAAGGTCCCACCACGTCCGAACGAGCCCCGACCGTACGTTTGCGCAGGTTGCGCCGCGATGAAACCGTTCGCGCACTGGTGCGCGAACATCGCGTGCACGTCGACCAGCTGATCGCGCCGCTGTTCGTTGTCGAGCGAGCCGAGGATGCCGGTCCGGTCGCCGCAATGCCGGGCGTCTCGCGCCGAACGATCGATGGCGCGGTGGCCGAAGTGGCGGAGTTGCGCGAGCTCGGCATTCACACGGTTTTGTTGTTCGGAATTCCGTCCCGTAAAGATGCGGTTGCGTCGAGCAATTACGATCCGCAAGGCGTGGTGCAGCAGGCGACGCGCGCGATCAAGTCCGCATTCGACGACGTGCTGGTGTGCGCCGACTTGTGCAACTGCGAATACACCGATCACGGGCATTGCGGAATCGTCGCGCCCGACGGCAGCGTCGACAACGACGCGACGGTCGAGTTGCTGGTGCGTACCGCGCTAACGTATGCCGATGCCGGCGTCGACGTGATCGCACCGTCCGACATGATGGACGGACGCGTCGGCGCGATCCGCCGCGCACTCGACGATCGCGGTGCGACCGGCACGGCGATCATGGCATACAGTGCGAAATACGCTTCGGCGTTCTACGGACCGTTTCGTGAAGCGGCCGGTTCGGCTCCGCAGTTCGCCGATCGCCGCGGTTATCAAATGGATCCACCAAACGCGCGCGAGGCGATGCGCGAGATCGCACTCGATATCGACGAAGGCGCCGACATCGTGATGGTCAAGCCGGCGCTGGCGTATCTCGACATCGTGCGCCGCGCGCGCGACACGTTCGACGTACCGATTGCCGTCTACAACGTGAGCGGCGAATATTCGATGATCCAAGCCGCCATCGCCAACGGTTGGATCGACGGTCCGCGAGTCGTCGACGAAGTATTGTCGTCGTTCGTTCGAGCCGGCGCCGACGTCATCATCACCTACTTCGCAAAAGAGTATGCGCGGCGACAGCGAGCGCTCGGGTGAACGGAGCTATCGCGGTAGCGATTCTCGCCGGCGGCCGGGCTAGGCGTTTCCCCGGCAAGCTCGAGCAGCCGATCGGCGGCCGTCCGATGCTGGCCGGCGTGTACGAAGGTGCGGCCGCTACCGGATGGCCGGTCTATTTGATCGGAACGCGACCGCTGTTACCGTCGATCGAAGGCATCGACGCGCGTACGATCGCCGATGCGGCTCCGGGAACCGGACCGCTCCAGGCGTTCGCCGCCGCCTGCGCCGCGATCCAGGAACCCCTCGTGGTGGCGCTGGCCGGAGACGAACCCTACGTTGACGCGGCCTTGCTGCGCGATTTAGAGCGTTGCTGGGTGGCCGGCGACGAAGCGGTCGTGCCACGGCACGACGGGGGCATCGAGCCACTGGCGGCGCTCTACGACCGGCGTGCGGTGCTACGCGAAAGCGCGGCTGCCACCAGCGCCGGAGCCTCGATGCACGCGTTGATCCAACGCTTGCGGGTGCGGTACGTCCCGACGCCGCAACGGTATTTCGCCAACGTGAATACGCCGGACGATTTAGCGCGGGTGCAAAGGGAGAGAGCATGAAGTTCGAACGATCGATTGCCGCATTTGCCGCTGCCAAACGGGTGATCGCCGGCGGCGTCAACTCGCCCGTGCGCGCGTTCAAGGCCGTCGGCGGTTCGCCGATTTTCATGAAGAGCGGCGCCGGAGCGACGCTGCACGATCTCGACGAACACGAGTACATCGACTACGTTTTGTCGTGGGGACCGTTGTTGCTCGGGCACGCCCATCCGGCGGTCGTCAAAGCCATTTCGACGACGGCGGCGCGAGGGACGTCGTTCGGCGCGCCGACCGAGGCCGAAACCGAACTTGGACAGTTGATCGTTTCGATGATGCCGTCGATCGAACGCATCCGCTTCGTATCCAGCGGCACCGAAGCGACGATGAGTGCGGTGCGTTTGGCGCGAGGCTACACGCGCCGCCCGAAGATCGTCAAGTTTGCCGGCTGTTATCACGGCCACGGCGATTCGTTTTTGATTTCCGCCGGCTCCGGCGCGCTGACGCACGGAACGCCGACGTCGCCCGGCATCACCGAAGGCACCGCAGCCGACACGATCGTCGTCCCGTTCAACGACGCGGACGCCGTCGAAGCCGCGTTCGACGCGAATCCGCAAACGATTGCAGCGATCATCGTCGAGCCTTACGCCGGCAACATGGGGCTGGTGCTAGCCGCTCCAGGATTTCTGCAACGCCTTCGCGAGTTGTGCACCGCCAACGGCGCCCTGTTGATTTTCGATGAAGTCATGACTGGTTTCCGCGTCGGCCGCGGCGGCGTTCAGGGACGCGAAGGTGTGGTCCCCGACTTGACGACGCTCGGGAAAGTGATCGGTGGAGGTTTGCCGGTCGGCGCGTTCGGCGGCCCCGAGCGCATCATGGCATATCTCTCGCCGTCGGGCCCAGTGTATCAAGCCGGAACGTTGTCGGGTAACCCGATGGCGATGGCGGCCGGCATCGCGACGTTGAAGATCGTGCGCGACGATGCGACCTTGTTCGAGCGGCTCGAGGTGCTGACGCACTTGCTGGTCAACGGCTTACACGAGATCATGAACAAATACGGAGTGCCGCATTACTGCGTCGCTGCCGGATCGATGTTCTGCGCGTTCTTCACCGACGGACCGGTCACCGATCTGGAAAGCGCGATGCGCTCCGACACCGAGGCCTTCTCCCGCTACTTTGCCGAGATGCTGGACGGAGGCGTCTACATCGCCCCGTCACAGTTCGAGGCCGGGTTTTTATCGACCGCGCACACGACCCGCCACGTCGAACAGACCCTGGCTGCAGCCGATTCGGCCTTTTCGCGGGTTCTGGCTCTACGATGACCCTCGAGAAGCGTCGCCCGTAATGCCGATCGTCTGCGTTGGACTCTCGCATCATACCGCTCCGGTCGAAGTGCGCGAGAGCCATGCCTTCCCTGCCTCCCGCATGAGCGAAGCGCTGGTCGCCTTGCGCGATTACGAAGCGGTTCGCGAAGCCGCGATGCTGCAGACGTGCGGCCGGTTAGAGATTTACGCCGAGGTTGACGACTTCGAAGCCGGGGTCAGCCAGATCACGTCGTTTCTTTCGCGTTTCCGGCACGTTGACATCGGATACGACATCGAGTCGTTTCTGTACACCAAGTTGGGACATCACGCGGTCGACCATCTGTTCCGCGTTGCCACGGGCCTCGATTCGATGTTGATCGGCGAAGCCGAAATTCTCGGCCAGGTCAAAGACGCGTACGTGCAGGCGCAGCGCGCGCAATCGCTGGGCAAATCGCTGCATCGTCTGTTCCGCGACGCGCTGAACGCCGGTAAGACCGCGCGAGCGCAAACGCGTATCGGCGATCATTCCAGCTCGATCGCGACGGCAGCCGTCGAACTAGCCAAGTCGCGCTTGGGAACGTTGAACGGCACGTCGGTCGTGGTGTTGGGAACCGGTCGCATGGCGCGCGCCGCCGTTCGCCGTCTGCGCCAGGAGGGCGCGCGCCGCGTCGCGATCGCCAGCCGCACGATGTCGCGGGCGCAGGACGTGGCCGACGAGTTGGGCGGCACACGGCCGATCGACATGTCCGAAATGGTCGACGCGTTGGCCGAAAGCGATTTGGTCGTCACGGCTACGGGCTCGCCGGAGTTCGTGCTGGAATGCGCCGACGTTATGGCGGCGATGCAACGCCGGCCCGACCGCGCGATGTTCGTCATCGACGTTGCCGTGCCGCGCGATGTTGACCCGGCGGTCGCGGAGATTCCGAACGTTGCATTGGTCGACGTTGACGGTTTGAAATCTGTGGTCGACGAGAAACTCGTCGTGCGCCGCGACGCGATCCCCGACGTCGAAGAAATTATCGACGAGGTTTCCGAACGATTCGAACGCTGGTATCGCTCGCGCGACGCGCTGCCGATCATCGCCGAACTCACGCGTAAGGCCGAGACGATTCGCGTTGCCGAACTCGAGCGATTGTTCGCGCGTTGTCCGGAGCTGTCCGAGCGCGAGAAGCTTCTGGTGACCGGCTTGACGATGACGCTCGTCTCCAAATTGTTGCATTCGGTCATTCTCAAGGTGCGCGAGCGCGCCACGTCGGATCGCGCGCAGGCGTTGTCGTACGCACGCGTGCTCGACGATCTGTTCGAACTCGACCTCGCCCAACACATCGCGGCATTAGTGGCGCGCCCCAACGCCGACTCATAATTCGCTGACCGGTAAGCGCGTGCTGGTGACGCGGCCGCGAGACCGCTCGCCGGGTTTCCTCGTCGAATTGAAGGCGCGTGGTGCGATCGCATTGATCGCGCCGGTCGTCAGCATCGAGCCGCCGGACGATCCCGCGCCGTTCCGTCATGCGCTCGCACATTTGCACGAGTTCGATTGGTGCGTCTTCACATCGGTCAACGGGGTCGACGCATTCTCGACCACGTTCGATGCGCCACGGCACGTCGCGCGCGCGCTTCGCGGCCTTCGCGTCGCCGCCATTGGAACGCAGACGGCACAACGTCTCGAACGCTACGGCGTCGCCGACGTCATCGTCCCCGGCGAACACATCAACGAGGCCCTCGCCGCGTCGATCGCCGAACGAGCCAACCGCGGAGCGCGGATACTCATCGTGCGCGCACAAGAAGGCCGCGACGTTCTGCCCGACGCACTCCGCGCTCATGGCTTCGACCCGCTCGTCGTCGCTGCATATCGCACCTCACTAACGGAAACTCCGAACTTTCTCGGCGACGCGCAAAGCGCCGACGCAATTGTGTTTGCCAGCGGCAGCGCCGTGCGCGGATTCGTTGCGGCGGCCGGCGGTACGGAACTCGCACTGGTCCTCGCATCGGGCAAAGTGATCGCGTGTATCGGGCCGATCGTCGCGGAGGCCGCTCGCGCGGCCGGTCTGACCGTTGACGTCGTCGCGGCACCCTATACCGGTCTCGGATTGATCGAAGCGCTCGCTTCGCATTTTGCAACCGAAAGGTGAGCGCGTTGTGGGGCGTGGCGTTGGCCGCGATCGTTGCGGCCATTGCGTGGCGTACACGAGCGTTGACCACCGGCGGAGCGATCGCCGCCGGTCTCGTCGGAGCCGCGACGTTCGGAGCAGGCGGGTGGCCCGCAGCCGCCGTGCTGTTCGCGTTCTTCATTCCGTCGGCGCTTCTGTCGCGTACCGGCAGGGCTCGCAAACGCGCGATGACCGACACCGGCAAGCACGGACCGCGCGATGCGCGCCAGGTGCTCGCCAACGGTGGCGTAGCGGCTGTCTGTGCATTAGCCGCGACCCGCGGCAACGGTGCGTTCGCAGCGGCCTTCGCGGGGGCGTTCGCGGCGGCGGCGGCCGACACGTGGGCGACCGAGATCGGCGTGCTATCGCCCGAGCAGCCGCGTTCGATTCTGACCTTTCGACCGGTCGTTGCCGGACTTTCCGGCGGCGTCACCGTCGCCGGTACGCTCGCCTCAATCGCAGGCGCCGTCGCGGTGGCTTCGACCGCCGCGCTTACGGGCGTCGCGGCGTTCGCACCGGTCGTCGTCGCGGGCGTCGCCGGGTCGTTAGCCGATTCGGCGATCGGGGCGGCGCTGCAAGCGCTGCGCTGGTGTCCGCATTGCGAGCGAGCCTGCGAAACCAATCCGCACGCGTGCGGAACGCCCACCCAACTGCGTCGCGGTTTGAAGTGGATGGATAACGACGCGGTCAATCTCGCCGCGACGTTGACGGGCGCGGTCGTTGCCGCGTCGTTCGTCGCGTGGGCGACTCGCTAACGTGGAACGCGAGCTTTCGGAAAAAAACGTCGCGCATCGCAGACGCTTGGCGGAGCGAAGTTCGGCACGTCCGCATCTGACGTTGCCGCCGTTGCCGGCGAATCGCTACGATATCGCGTACGTTGACCCGCCGTGGCACTACTACGGCAGTCCGATCAAAGACGCGGCTGCCGCAAAACATTATCCGTTGATGACGCTCGACGAGCTAGCTCAGATCGACGTACGCCGCTTACTCAACAAACGCGCTGCAATGTTTCTATGGGCTACTTGTCCGCGCTTGAATTACGCGATCGATTTATTGCGTGAGTGGAAACTGCATTATCGCGGCGTCGCGTACGTGTGGGTGAAGGTCGGGAAGAGCGGGCGCATCATCAACGGACAAGGCGTACCGCCCACCTTCACCAAGCCGACCACCGAACTATTATTAGCTGCAACCACGATGCCGACGGGGCGTCCATTTCCGCTCCTCGATTTAGCGCAAGCGCAAGTCGTGCTGGCACCCCGTGGCGCGCATAGCGAAAAGCCGGCTGTGTTTCGCCAAGCGATCGAACGGCTCTGCGGCGATCGACCGCGCATCGAATTGTTCGCACGCGCCCGCACGCCGAATTGGGATGCGTGGGGCGCCGAAGTGCCGGACCCGTAGAGCGACTGCGCGCTACTTCTTTTTGCCGTACGTCTTTCGCAGATACTCGATAATCGCGTCGTCGTCGTCGGCGATCTTCACGTCGCCATCGGTCATCGACGGAATGCCGGTCGTTCCGAATAGCGCCTTGACGTTCGTACGGGCGGCGTGATCTTCGGGCACGTTGACGACTTTATAGTCGAGCAATAGGTCGGTCAGCTCGCGCCGGACGTGCCCGCAGTACGGGCACCACTCGGCTTGGTACAGGACGATGTTGGTATCGGTCATGGCCGTTGCAATCGGAAGCGCGACGGGGTAGGTTGCAGCGCTCCTCGAAGATGAGGGGTGCGATGATAGGGGCGCTTGCTTCGAACCTCCGGATGCGCGGAGCCGTCGCCGGGTCGGTGGCACTCCACGGCCTGGTCGCGTTGCTTATTCCAGCCTTGATCTGGACGACTTCCGCGGGAGACGCCGTCCCGACGATCTCGTTCGCGCGCATCGCCCGGATCCAAATTCAACCGACCCCGCACCCGATTCCGCTGGCGCAAGCGCCGCATCTGCAGATCAAGCCGAACGTCTCTTTGGCTGCCGAGACCGCGCCGTCACGTTCCACCTCGCGCCAGACCACGCACGTCAACTCCACGCACGGTCAGCCGGCCTCCGCGCCGCGTGTCGCTGCGTTTACGCGCCTCGGCGCCGGCCACTCGCAGGTCGCTGCGGCCCCGCAAGCAACCGCGTCGCCGGTTCCTCGGGCAGTTTCCGGCACGGTCGGTCGCGATACCGGTGGCCTGATGCCGTTTGGAGCGGACCAGCCCGAGCCGGTTCTGGACCCCGTCATTCGTAAGCAGCTGGCGGCGCTGGGCGTGCATCTTACGCTGACCGTCACCGTCGATGAGGACGGCAAGGTCAAGAACGTCGGCTACAGTCCGGAGGTTGACGACGCGATCAAATCGCGGATTCAGTCGCTACTGGCGGACGCGAACTGGGATCCGGCGGTCTGCGGCGGTGGTATCGCGTGCGAAGGCACCGCGACGATCCGGCTCTAGCCCGGTCTGCTTACAGAATCGATTTTCCAAGACCGGAGCAAATCAAATCGACGGCTAAGACGGCCGTTTGATTGCGTTGATCCAGAATCGGATTGATCTCGACCATCTCGATCGAACCGAGCGAACCGCTCTCGTGCAGCATCTCCATGATGAGATGCGCTTCGCGGAAACTCAAACCGCCCTTCACCGGCGTGCCGGTTCCGGGCGCTTCGCTCGGATCGATGCCGTCCATATCGAACGAAACGTGAATCGAATCGGGTCCGTCACCGGCGATGGAGAGGGCTTCTTCCATGATGCGCACCATGCCCAGCCGGTTGACGTCGCTCATCGAAAACGCACGCACGCCAAACTCGCGCAGTAACGCCTTTTCGCCGGGATCGACGTCGCGCAATCCGATTTGCACGCAACGCGAGGCTTCGGCCAAACCGTTCTTCAACGCAAACCACAACGGCATCCCGTGAACGTTGCCGCTGTGCGAACTCTGCGGACTGTTGATATCCGCGTGCGCGTCGATCCATACAACGCCGGCCGCCTTTTCGCGTGCCCGAGCGAGACCGTCGAGCGTTCCCATCGCGATCGAATGGTCGCCGCCTAGTACGATCGGCATACCGCCTTCGCGCACCGCGCCTTCGACGACGTCTGCCAAATCGGAACACACACGCCGGATGACGCTCAAATATTTCGAGCTGGCTTCTTCGGCGTCGGCCGATTCGCGAATCGGGACCATCAGGTTGCCATGGTTGACGATCGTTTCGATTCCGAGCCGGGTGAGTTTTTCGTGCAATTTGGCATATCGGATCGCCGAGGGACCCATATCGACGCCGCGCCGGCTGGCGCCGAGGTCCATCGGAACGCCGACGATGTTGACGCGGGCGGGAACGGTTGCTGTCTCGGTCACGGTGGGGCCGCCTTCGAGTCGTGCGGCCGGAGCACCCGCAGTGCAAGCGCGCGTAGGATGCCGGCCACTGGAATTGCCAGCAGCAGGCCGATGATGCCGCCGAGTTCGCCGCCGACCAATAAGGCCAGCAAGACGACGAACGGACTCAAGCGTACCGTACGGCTGACGATGTTGGGCGCTAAGAAATGCCCCTCGGCCTCGAAGATTACGACGAAAGCTCCCAACACGAACAACGCGTTCACGATGCCGTTGCTCAACCACGCAGTGCCGAATGCCGGCAAGAACGCCAGTAGCGCGCCAATGTACGGAACTAAGTCGCCGATGGCGGCGATCAGCCCAAAGAAAAATGGGTACGGTACCCGCAACAACCAGAGCGCGATCGTGATCAACACGCCGACCGACAGCGCGACGAGCAGTTGGCCCCGAATGAATCCGCCGACCACGCCGTCGATTTCGCGCAACAGGTCGACCAGTCCGCGCCAGCGGCGCGGCGGAACGATCGATTGCAGCCCGCGTTGCAGATGCTCGAGATCCATCAATAGATACGCGGTGATGAGCGGAATAATGACGAACGTCGTGACCGCCGCGAACCCGCCGGCGACCACCACCACCACGCGGCTGGCACTTTCGAATCCCCGCACTTGCACCCAAGCTGCAAGCTCGGCCGGGATGCGTGACATTTCGGCGCGCATCCAATCCGGAAGGCGCGACGTCACCGGATCGTTGGGATCGTACACCAAGCGGGTTACTCGATCGGCCAGTTGCGGATATTGGCGAATGAACGTCATAACGTCGCCGGTGACGTGCGGGACGACGAACCAGCCCACTCCGGTGAGACCCATCAGGATCGCCGCGTACACGATCACGATGGCGAATGCGGTCGGCATCCGGCGCCGCAGCCAGTGTACCGCCGGATAGATCAAATACGAAAAGAACATCGTTCCGATCAAAACGTACATCACGCCGCGGATGCGCTCGATCAATCCAAAAGCGGTTTGGCACAGATAGATCGCTAGAACGATCGTCATCAGCACCTTGAGCGCATACGTGACGCGCTTTTCGGTGTACCAGGTCCACGGGTCGCGCCGCATTACGTGCCGCGTTTACCCCGGTACTTCGAGGGCAGGATGCGTTTGACAAGTCCTGAGATCGCGTCGGCGCCGGCCGACACCGCTCCGTACAACGGAGAAGCACGATAGCCGTCGTCGATATCCAGCACAGCGAGAAACCAGCCGTATCGCTTCGGAAGCACATCGCTCCACGCTCGCGCTCGTTGCAGACCGGGATCGTAGGCCTCGAGCGATGCAGCGAGTTCCGCGTCGTCGTTTTGCACTGCCAATCGCGCGAAATCATCGTGCGTCATGTGCAGCACACCCAGAAACGACTTGTCCATCGGGCTGTGTCCGTATAAATACGTACCCAGCGTCCCGTCGTGCGCGGCGCGCGCTTTATCGGCCAAGCGCGCGAGCCAGCGCACGCCGTCGATTTCGACGTTCCATCGCCGCGGCGGTTCGAGACGCAAGTCCGGAGCGTTCATCGTTCCGACTTCGCGAGCCGGGTGGCGAGGCCCCGGTTGCATTGGTCCGCAGCAGGATTGCGTCGCGCCGTTCTGTGAATGCTCGGATGATGTTCCGTCGCATCTCGAGCGTCCTCGTGCTCGCCGGCGTCGCGTTTCTCACCGGATTCGGTCGCGCAGACGCATACTTGCCGGCACCGCTCGCGCAGTTGACGCACGACGTGCGTAAGCTCGCGGCCGGACTCGCGGCTCCAACCGCGATCGAAGTCTTCGATCTCAGCACGGGTTATCATATGGGATTGAATTCGAGCGCCAGCATGCCGGCAGCTTCGACGATCAAGATTCCCGTGATGGTCGAAGTCTTTTCGCAACTGCAAGCCGGCAATTTCGATTTGCAGCGTCGCGTCAAGTTGACCGCCTCCGATAAAGATTATGGTTCCGGCGATTTGTGCGACGCACCGGTCGGAACGACGTATCCGATCTCGGTGCTCGTCGACAAGATGATCGACGTCAGCGATAACACCGCGACGAACATGCTGATCCGCCTCGTCGGGCGCCGGTCGATCAATAGCGGTATGGTCGATCTTGGTCTGCATCGCACCCGGCTCACCCAAGACATCCGTACATCGGATTGGGGAATCCGCCAAACCTTGCGCACGTCGCCGGCCGATTTGGTTCGGCTGCTCGAGCTGATGGCGCGCCGCCAACTCGTTGACCAATGGTCGTCGAACGAAATGATTTCGATTCTCGAACAAGATCAGTTTAACACGCTGATCCCCGAACCGCTTCCGATCGACGTTCAGATCGCACACAAGACCGGTTCGTTCTTCGATACGCTCAACGATGCAGGCATCGTGTACGCAGGCGACGCGCCCTACGTCATCGCCGTAATGACGACGTCGCTCCGCTCGCAAGACGCCGGACGGCGGTTCATACACACGATCTCACGACTCGCTTATGCCGATGAACGCCGCCTCGCGACGTGGCGTCGCAGTAGCGGGCTCACGTTCGAGCCGTTCGACGCGGTGGCACCGGCCGATGCGTCGCCCGACCTGAACTACTGGGGAGCCGAAACCACCCCGACCCGTTGACGGCGCCGGGCATACAGGCGCGTGCACCACGCTTCGTAGCGCGGTTCGCGGCCGGTGACGATGCGCTGATACAACGCCGATAATTTCTCGGTAATCGGTCCGCGCGATCCATCGCCGACCAGGCGGCGGTCGATCGACGCAATGTGCGCGATTCCGGCTGCGGTACCCGTAAAAAACGCCTCGTCGGCACTATAGAGTTCGCCGCGATCGATCGAACGCTCGATTACTTCGAGACCGAACACATCCTGCGCGATGGTCATGATGGCGCGGCGGGTGCAGCCTTCCAAAACGTTCTGCGACGGGTCCGGCGTGTACAGTTTGCCGTGTCGAACGAGAAAAATATTTTCGGCCGAGCCTTCGGAAACGTGGCCGTCGTGCGATAGCAGAATTGCTTCGTCGTAACCGTTGCCGATGGCTTCGCTCTTGGCCAGCGCCGAGTTCACGTACAAACCCGTAATTTTCGCGCGCGGCGGCGCCATCGTATCGTCGGCACGGCGCCACGAGCTCACGCACGCCTTCAGGCCGTGTTCGGTATCGATATAACTCGTAAACGGTAGCGGGACGATCGCGAAGGCGTCCTCCACGCCGTGTAACCGCACGCCGACATCTTCGGCCGCTTTGTACACGAAGGGCCGCAGGTACACGTTGGTTTTGAAATCGTTACGCACGCACAGCTCGAGCGTGATGTCGATCAACTCGTCGGTTGACTTGGGCAGCGCCATCGTCAAAATTTTGGCCGACGTCGCGAGACGATCGAAATGATCGCGCAAGAGGATCAGCAGCATGTCGTCTTCGTCGTCGAGCCAATAGCCGCGAATGCCCTCGAAGCAACCGGTGCCGTACTGCAGACCGTGCGTCATGAGGCCAACCTTGGCTTCGTCGTACCGTTTGAACGTGCCGCCGGCGTACACGATGGTCGAGGAGAGATCCATGCTGCGTTCCTTTCTGCGAACCGGGAAAGCGCTGTTGGGTTCGGAGTGCCACGCTTCCTTCGCGGGCAGGAGGGGCCCCGGCGCTGCAGTAGCGCTGACGCATGACGACCGGTGACACGACGAGCTCGCCCGGGCCGAACCGTTCCCGTGCGGGTCCTGGCGCTCGACGGCGCCGATCGAGCTCGCAAGGATGACGCCGTGGCGACCGAGGAGCCGCTCGAAATACGGCTATCGGCCGGCGCCGCGACGCTAACGCTGGCGATCACCATGCGCACGCCCGGCAACGATTTCGAGCTGGCGGCCGGTTTCGTGTTCGGGGAAGGCATCGTTTCGCAACGCGACGACGTTCGCGAAATCCGCTACTGCCTAGACCGCGATCTCGAGCCGGAGCAACGGTATAACGTGGTCACGGTCGAACTCGCTCGCCCGACGCTGCCGGACGTTCGCAATCTCGAACGGCATTTTACCGTGAACAGCGCGTGCGGCGTCTGCGGACGTGCGCATCTCGATGCGTTGCGCGATGCCGGCATCGTTCCGGTCGACGACGACGTTACGGTAACTCCGGACTTCCTGTACCAGTTACCGCAACGAATGCGAGCGGCCCAACAAGTATTCGAAACCACGGGCGGACTGCATGCGGCCGCGCTGTTCGACGAACGTGGAAGCATACTGGCCGTGCGCGAAGACATCGGCCGCCATAATACGGTCGACAAGCTCGCCGGCTGGGGATTGATGAGCGGCACGCTGCCGTACTCGCGGAGCATTTTGATGGTCAGCGGACGTGCCGGTTACGAGATCGTTCAGAAAAGTATCGTCGCACGCATCCCGATCGTGTGTTCGGTTTCCGCACCGAGCAGTTTGGCCGTCGATCTCGCGCGCGAATTTAACGTTACGTTAGCCGGCTTCGTGCGCGACGGTCGCGCAAACGTGTATTCAGCTCCCGAGCGCGTTATTCTGCAGCCTCGATAAACTCTCTCAATATCTCGTTGAAGCGCGCGGGATTGTCTGCATTCGCGACGTGGCCGGCGTTTGAAACAACGTCGCGCTCTGCGCCCGGAATGCCATCCGCTATTTCGTCCGATAGCGGCTGCGGCGCGATGCCGTCGCGTTCCCCGCGCGTCACCAAGACCGGTACGCGGATGGATGGAAGCACCGCGCGATAGTCGCCGGTCCACGTCGCCTGCGTGGATGCGAGGTACGACGGCACCGATTTCGAGCCCATCTGATCGATCGTTTCGCGCATCCGGTGCGGCGGAAGGCCGAGTTGTGCGGCACGCGCTTCGGCAAACGTTCGCATGTCGCCGGCGGCGCGAACCGCAGCTTTGATATTGTCCGCGTACGTTTGCCCGTCGGGATACTTAGCAAACGATCCAACGATGACCATCGAGCGGAATCGTTCCGGCACGCGTTGCCACAGTTCGAACGCGACGACGCCGCCTAGGCTGCATCCGATCAAATGGAACGTCTCGAAGCCGTTTGCGTCGGCAACGGCCAGCACGTCGGCAGCGAATCCCCCTCGCGTGATGAGCTCGGGAGGCGGATTCTCGAGCGCGCCGTTACCGCGCAACTCCATCGACGCACAACGGTAGTCGCCGAACGCGTCGAGCTGATAATCCCAGATCGCGCCGGTCGAGCCAACTCCATGCACGAAGATCAACGCCGGCCCTCGCTCGCCGGCCAGGCGCGCTCCGGCGACGGCACCGTCGGATTGCGTTACGCTTCTTGTGACGATCACGATCCATACTCCCGTTTGCTGCGTACGAATTCGAGCACCGCTTCCAACGGTGCAGTATTCAGGACGTCCTTTTTTTCGACGCCGGCCCGGCGCGCTTGTCCGACCGCTAGTTCGATATTGACGAGGTCGCGCGTGCGATGAGCGTCACTGTCGGTCGTGAACGTTACGCCAAACGACTTCGCAAGGCGCGCTAGCGGCGACGGCAAATCGAGACGCATGGCTTGACCGTCGATTTCCATCGCCGTTCCGGTTCGCGCGGCGGCGGCGAACACCGCGTCGTAGTCGAACTCGTAGCCGTGATAGCCGTCCAACCGGCGCCCGGTGGGATGGCCGATGATATTGACGTACGGGTTCTCGCAGGCGCGAATCAAACGTGCCGTCATCTCGTCGCGCGACTGTCGCACCGCAGAATGTACCGACCCGACGACGATGTCGAGCTGCGCCAATACCTCGTCGGGGTAGTCCATCGACCCGTCGGGTAAGATATCGACTTCACTTGAACACAGCGTGCGAATGTTATGGCGCGCGGCAAACATCTCCACCTCGACGCGTTGGCGCCGTACGTCGTCGATCGAAAGACCGCGCTTACGCCCCCCTTGTCCGTGCGAATGATCGCTGATCGAATGATACTCGTAGCCGCGCGCCGCCGCCGCTTCGATCATTTCCTCGAGCGAATCGTCGCCGTCACTCCACGTGCTATGCATGTGGAAGTCGCCGCGGACGTCGCTCGTTTCGACCAGGGCCGGCAATGCATATTTGCGCGCTAGTTCCACCTCGTCGCCGCCGGTGCGAAGCTCGGGCGGCACGTATTGCATGCCGAGCGCGGCGTACACTTCGGCCTCCTCCGAACAGACGATAGCATCGCCGGTTTCGAGATTGAGAATGCCGTTTTCGCTGACGCGCAGGCCGCGCCGGACGGCATACTCTCGCAGTTTTACGTTGTGGTCGCGCGACCCGGTAAAATGCTGTAGCAGATTACCGTACAAATGATTCGGCAGTACGCGCAGATCGATTTGCAGTCCGCCCGGCAGCCAAATGCTGGCTTTGGTCGGGCCTTCGCCGAGCACGGCTTCTGCGCGGTTCCAGGCGGTGAAGTGCGCGATCGTTTCGGCCGCTTGTGCGGTGGTGCAAACGATGTCGATGTCGCCGACGGTCACTTCTTGACGGCGCAGACTGCCCGCGTAGGTTAACCGATCGAGCGGCGGTCCTTCGCGCAGATATGCGATCGCTTCGTAGGCAATGGTCAGAGCGGTTGCAAGCGGCGTGCGATTTCGGCGCCCCTGCACCGCAAGGATGCCGCGCTTCCAGTTGTCGATCGTCTTCGAGCCTAAGCGCGGTACGTCCGCCAGCACGTTGGCGGCGATCGCCGCTTCCAAGTCGGCCAGCGACGCGATGCCGTACTCTTCGTACAGCATCGCCGCAGTCTTCACCCCGATGCCGCTTACCGATAGCACTTCGAGGATCGAGGGTGGAAATCGCTTGTGCAGTTCGTCGAGATGTTCCGACGTGCCGGAACGCACCAGCTGTTCGACCGCAACGCCGATCGACTTACCGATCCCGGGGAGTTTCAAGTGTTCGCCGGCGGCTACCAAGTCGGCGAGCGGCGGAGCGTTCTCGACCGACGTCGCCGCCTTTTCATAGGCGGTGTATTTGTAGAACGACTCGCCCGCCATTTCCATCAGCGTGCGGGTCTCTAACAGCTTGGCAGCTACTTCGGCATTCGATAGCATCGCAACTGAGTTTGGCCATGCGACGCGAATCGTACTGCCTTGAGCTTCGTACTGCGAATGCGCGGCGCGTCGTTCGGCGCCGGCGACGACCTGGTCGGCCCGCTCGACGTGGACGTCCGGGCCGGAGAGCACGTGGCCGTGGTTTACACGCTCGCCGCATGCAGCGGCGGTCACCGCCCGGATCGCTGCCGGCATCGTGAAGGCAACCGCCGGAAACGTTTCCATTGGACGAATTCGATCCGCGCGTGCAGCCGGCGCACTGCAAGCGCATTGCCGCGTTCGTTCCGCACGCGCCGCTGCCGTTGCCGGAGTTCGGACTTCGAACGCTACATCGCGTATCGCGCCGCGCTATGGAACGTCGACCGCATGCGCGCCACGGCGCACGCAAAACTCGTGCTCGAACGGCTAGAAGGCGTGCACGAAGCCTTCGCATATCCGCTCGCAGGCGCGCTGATCACGCGCGGCGAAGCTGCTCGTGTTCGACCGGCCGCAGCCGGCGTACGCCGAGCAGATCGTTGCCGCGGCCGGATCGCGCGCCATCTTCACGACGCATCTCGATCCGCACGTCCGCCGAACCGTTTACCGCCGCGGAGGCGTTGCGCGCATGACGCGCCGAGCCTTTGCCGCGGTCGTCGAAGCCCGCCTGTTCTCGCAGCGTCACACGCTCGTGTACGCGATTGGTCGCTGCCGGTCTCGTGGCGTGCGGTGCAGCCGCGAGGGCTTGGCCGCGTCCCGCATTTTTCTGCTCGCTGGCTCGGCGTCGTCGCGGCACTGCAGCAAGGGCCGGGACGTTTTCCGCATTTAGATCTGTGCGAACAGTGCGCGCCGCTCTTCGGACGCGAACTGGCCCGCGCAAAAGCGCTGGTTTCGTGCGCCATCGCAGTCATCGCGGCGGCGGCTTACTGCGCGACGGCGTCGCTGGCGGGTTGCCGCGACATTCCGTTCGTGTTCGCCGGAACGCTTGCGGCAGTATCCCGAGACGCTCATCGCGTTGTGCGCCACATTGCGCGCGGGCACGCCTCGCCGGTTATATCTTGCCATGGCGCCGCCGCGAGCGCGATCGTCGTTGTGACGATCGTGTGGGCGCGGCAACCGTGGATCGCCGCCGGGTTTGCAGCGATCGCTGCGATTCTTAGCGTTACGGCAGTACGGCGAAGCGCTCGCGCGCTACGATCCGGTCTGAAACGACCGGCAGCGTTTGTTAAACGGGTTGCGGCGGTGCGGCGGTCGCGAGTTTTTCGAGCATCGCGCGATTAAACTGCGGCATATCTTCGCCGCCCCGCGTCGAGACCCAATTCGAATCGCTCACCGTCGGTTGGTCGCGATAGAGTCCGCCCGCGTTCCGAATGTCGTCGGCGATCGCACGAGCACCAGTCAACTGGCGTCCGCGAACGATTTGCGCCGAGATCAATACTTGCGCGCCGTGTCCGACCGAAAACATCGGCTTTTTAGCGGCGTCGAACTCGCGGCATAACCGCTGCATGTCGCGATCGGTGCGAATCCAAATCGGGCGAGGTGCCGCCCGGAATGAGCAGCGCGTCGAAATCTTCGGCCGTGCAATCCGCGATCAGTTCTTCCGCGCGCGAACTCTGACCGTCGTCCAGACCGCGTTTGCCGCGGATCCGCTGACGAGCGCGTTCGTCGAATCCGACGATCGTAACGACGGCCCCGGCATCCTCGAGCGCCCGGCGCGGCTCCAGTAAATCGATCTCTTCAAATCCATCCGCGATTAGGGCGGCGATCCGTTTTCCGTCTACTCCTTGCATCGGCCGCCTCCGTTCGCGGTGACCCCCTAGAGGGTCCCACCCGTCTGCTCGACCGCCGCGCGTAAGAGGTACGCCAGTTCCACTTCGGTTTTCCGACTGCGTCCAGAATCGGGTCGTCGGCGAGTGCCTGAGCGTGGGATTGCGCCGAGTCATATCGCCCTCGGGTACGTGGTGGCGCGGATTGATCTCGCGCATGTAGATGCGGGCGTCGTAACGCAGCGGCCCTTCCGGCAGAAAATACAGCGGGTCGAGACCGAACGCGTAGACCTCCAGCGACAAGAACCCGGTCCGTTGCAGAAACTCGATCGGCCGCAGGCGCAACGCCACCGCCAGTCGTGCCAGCGCGCTCACCCCGACACGCCGCCCTCCCGCTAACAACTCGTCGAACTCGGCGGGCGTCAGCCCGATCGACTCCGCCAGCGCATCCCGATCGACATCGCTGCCGTCCAGACAGGCCGCCAACGCCGTTCCGAACGCCGGGCCTCCGGCGGTGCCGTTGCGCCCATCCCAGGTGGATTCTGCCATCAGATCGCCTCCGGTTCCAGCGCGATTTCGATCATGTCGTTACGCACGCGCGCATCGAAGCGGCGCAGGCGCGCGAAATCGGCCCCGATCGCCATTCCGCCGGTCCGAAGATCGAACGTCCAGGCGTGCCACGGGCAGGTAACGTTAGCGCCGTCGATCTCGCCTTCGGCAATCGGGCCACCTTGATGCGGACACGCATTTTCGTAGGCGCGGACCTCACCGTTGACCAGGAAGACCGCTACCTCGTACGGGCCGACGAGCACGATCGCGGGGCGGTCCGGCGTGACGCCGGCCAACGGCCCGACCGGGATGAAGGCCGTCTCCGCAGCCTCGACGCGGTCGCTCAATACGGCACTCCCTGGCGGCGCTGGGCCCCCATAGCGTTTATGTACCATTGCAGCTCGTCAAAGAACTCTTTCGAAAAGCCCACGGTCTTCGGATCGGTCGGGGTGCCGTCGTCCGAAAACGACTCGCCGACGCGCGCCATCGGCAGCAGCGACGGAATCGTCGCCATCCCCATTTCCGAAAGGGTCATCCGCAGTTGCATGGCCGCGCGTACGCCGCCCCACCGTCCTCCGGAGTAACACGCGATACCGGCCGGCCGCCAAAAGTACTCTTCCAGGAAGTGATCCATCATGTTTTTCAATGCCGGCGGGATGCCGTTGTTGTACTCGCCGGAGACCACGACGAACCCGTCCGCGCGCCGCAACAGAGCAGCCAGCTCGCTCATGACGGGAGGCGCTTCGCCGGCCGGAAACTCCTTGAACATCCGGTCCAGCAGCGGAAAGGGCCGTTCGAGGGGGTCGACCAGCACCGCTTCGATATCGCGATCGGCCAGTTGCTTGCACACGAACCGGGCAAATTTAATACCTTGGCGTTCGGTGCGGACCGAGCCGTAGATGACGGGGACGAGCGGACGGTTGTCCATGGTGAAGCGCGATTGCGCTTGCACGGGGCCGCGTCCTTTGCTATGGTAGGCCGGTCGCCGGGGCGGACGCGAGCCTGTACTCGAGCGAGACCATCCTGACCGAGGAGTACCACCGTGCCACTTTCCAAAGAGATCAAGGCCGAACTGGCCACCAAATACGGACGCGGCCCCAACGACACCGGCTCGGCCGAAGTGCAAGTTGCAGTGCTAACCGCGTCGATCAATCATCTCACCGAGCATCTCAAGATCCATAAGAAAGATCATCACAGCCGCCGCGGCCTGTTGTTACAGGTCGGCCAGCGCCGCCGTTTGTTGAACTATCTTTCGAACAAAGATGTCGAGCGTTATCGCACGTTAATTTCCGACCTCGGCTTACGCCGCTAGGCGTTTGCGCACCACGGCGTCGCTCGACCGATGTTCGTAGCGACGCCGCGGAACGGCCATGAACTACTGGCTCGCCGCACTCGAGAAATACGCCGTCTTTTCCGGCCGGGCGCGACGCAGCGAGTATTGGTATTTTGTTCTCTTCAACGCGATCTTCGGAGTTGGTTGGGGGATTATGGCCGGCTTTTTCGGTGCGTTAGGCGGCGCAAATCGCCTAACTATCGAAATTCTCGCCCAACTGTTCACGTTGGTCACGTTGCTGCCGGCGATCGCCGTCGCGGTTAGGCGACTGCACGACACCGGACGCAGCGGCTGGTGGTGCCTTCTCCAGTTAGTGCCGGTCGTCGGAACGATCGTGGTGCTCGTCTTCCTCGTCGAGGATGGCCAGCCCGGCGAGAATCGCTATGGGCAAAATCCGAAAACGCTCTTCGCTACGCCTTTCGTTTAGCGACGTTCCGAACGGCGTCGACGATCGCGTCGATGCCCATTCCGTAATACTCGATCAGCTCGAGCGGATCGCCGGATTGGCCGAACCGGTCGTCGACCCCGATGAACTCGATCGGAACCGGATAACTCTGCGCGACGATTTCCGCGACGCGCGAGCCCATGCCGGCGTGCTTCTGATGTTCCTCGACGGTGACGATCGCGCCGCAATCGCGTGCGGCGGCGACGATCGCAGCTTCATCCATCGGTTTGATGGTGTGGTTGTTGACGACGCGACATTCGATACCGTCTTCGCGCGATAGTTTGTCGGCGGCCATCAGCGCATTGTAGACCAGGATGCCGCACGCGACGATTGCGACGTCGCCGCCTTCGCGGAAGATTTGCGCTTTTCCGACTTCGAACGGCGTCTCTTCGGTGGTGATCACCGGCGACTTCTCCCGGCCCAATCGCAAATACGACGGGCCCCAACGCTCCGAAAGCGCGAGCGTCGCCTTTTTCGTTTGAACCGAATCGCACGGCACGACGACGGTCATGTGCGGGATCACGCGCATGATCGCGATGTCTTCGATCGCTTGATGCGTTGCACCGTCCGGGCCGACCGAAACGCCCGCATGTGCGCCGGCAATTTTCACGTTGGTATCGTTGAGCGCCATGATCGTGCGAACTTGTTCCCACGACCGTCCGGGATTGAACATCGCATAGCTGGCGATCCACGGAATCTTGCCGACCGATGCGAGGCCGCCGGCCATCGCTACCAGCATCTGTTCGGCCACGCCGATCTCGACGTACTGCGCGGGATGCGCTTTTTTGAACGCTTCGAATCGCGTTGACTCCGAAAGGTCGGCGCAAATGCCGATGACGTTCGGGTTGCGGGTTCCAGACTCAACCAATCCTTCGCCGAAGCCGTTACGCGTCGGAACTTGCGCGACGCCTTCGCGATAATCGACCAGATTAGCCACGGGCCACGATCCGTTCGCGGGCTTGCGCGAGTTCTTTCAGTGCGATCTCCGTTTGTTCGGTGTTGGGCGGCTTACCGTGCCACGTGTAGTCGCCTTCCATGTACGATACGCCCTTGCCGGGTACGGTGTTGGCGACGATGACTTGCGGCCGGCCTTTGACGGCGCGCGCGCGTTTCGGCGGTTTCGACGAACGCCTGCATATCGTTACCGTCGCACTCCAGCACTTCCCAATTGAACGAACGATATTTATCGCCCAACGGCTCGAGCGGCATAATGTCTTCGGTGCTGCCGTCGATTTGAATGAAGTTGCGGTCGATGATACACGTGAGGTTATCGAGTTTAAATTTGGCCGCCGTCATCACGGCTTCCCAATGCAGTCCACACTGATGCTCGGCATCCGAGGTAACGACCCACACGTGAAAATCCTTGTCGTCCATCTTCGCGCCCAACGCCATGCCGGTGCCCTGCGCGAGACCTTCGCCTAACGGCCCGGAAGTGGACTCGAGCGACGGAAGCGTCACCCGTTCGGGGTGTCCTTGCAGGCGCGAACCAAACTTGCGTAGCGTCAGCAACTCCTCGACCGGAAAATAGCCGAAGTTCGCCATGGCCGAGTAGCGCACCGGAGCGATATGGCCGCACGATAGCAACAGGCGGTCGCGCTCGGGCCAATCCGGCCGTTGCGGGTCGTGCCGCATCAGCGTTCCGTAGAGGGCCGCGAACACATCGGACATGTCCAACGGACCGGCAGAATGGCCCGATCCGGCCGCATGCAGCGAGCGGATGATGCCTTGGCGGATGTCGTTGGCTTTGAGCTCCAGATCGCGTAGTTTGTTGGGGGTTAGGGTCGGCATGGGGCCCGATATACCCCGACGCTTCCTCACGAACCTACCGGCGCGCGAGCCCCGGGGAGGCGAGTTCCGGAAGGGCGGACCCCTCCGCGGACCGAACCGAGAGCGGTTCACAAAAGACAAAAACAATATCAATTTAGGAGTAAACGTGCCCGAATCCGTGACCTTACGGTCGGCGGGCGCACGATGGTCATCGAGACCGGCGAACTCGCGAAGCAAGCAAACGGCTCCGCGCTGGTTCGTTACGGCGACCAAAATGTCGTGCTCTGCGCCGCTCACCGCCTCCGCCAAACCGCGCGAAGGCATCGATTTCTTCCCGCTCACCTGCGATTTCGAAGAGAAGATGTATGCAGCGGGCAAAATCCCCGGCGGTTTCATCAAGCGCGAAGGCCGCCCGAGCGAACACGCCGTGCTCAGCTCGCGTCAAATCGATCGACCGATTCGTCCGCTCTTTCCCGACGGTTTCCGTAACGACGTTCAGATCGTTGCGACCGTGCTGTCGATCGATCCCGAACTCGATGCCGACGTACTCGGCGTCTGCGCCGCCGGCGCCGCGCTCGCACTGTCCGACATTCCGTTCGATAAAACGGTTGCCGCGTGCGCGTCGGCCGCGACGAAGATACGGCGAGCTACATCTGCAATCCGACGCTGGCCGAATACAAAACCGGCGGAATGGAAATCGTCGTCGCCGGCACCGCCGACGCGGTGATGATGGTCGAAGGCGCCGGCCACGAAATCGACCGAGGAAGATTTCCTCGGCGCCGTCGAGTTCGCGCACGACGAAATCAAGAAGATCGTCAAAGCCATCGATCAGCTCGCCAAGAAAATGCGGCAAGAAGAAGCGCGAGTTTCTCGCTGCTAACCAGTCAACGGCGACCTCGACAAGTGGGTTCGCAAGTCGTTCGCCAAAGACGTCGCCAAGGCGATGCGCATCGTCGAAAAAGGCGAGCGCGAAGATCGCGTTTTCCGAACTCAATCGCCGACGAAGCGATCGCGCGCTGCGGCAAGAAAGACGAAGAACGTCCGCGCGCTGCTCGAGGATTCGGCCACGCGCCAAAGAGTTCCATAAGATCATCAAGTCGATGGAAGAGGACGAGCTGCGCACGATGGTCGTCGACGAAAAGATTCGTCCCGACGGCCGCAAGCCCGACGAAATCCGTCCGATCTGGAGCAAGGTGCATTACGTGCCGCGCGTTCACGGTTCGGGCGTTTTCACGCGCGGACAAACGCAAGTCTTCACCGCCGCTACGCTCGGCTCGAAGCAGCGACGCGCAGCGTCTCGACGGCATCGTCGCGCTCGAAGACAAGCGCTACATGCACTTCTACAACTTCCCGCCGTTCTCGGTCGGCGAGACGCGCCCGATGCGCGGACCCGGCCGTCGCGAAATCGGCCACGGCGCACTTAGCCGAAACGCGCGACTGCTGCCGGTGCTTCCGCCGCAAGACGAGTTCCCGTACACGATGCGCGTGATGAGCGAAGTGCTCGAATCCAACGGATCGTCGTCGATGGCGTCGGTCTGCGGATCGTCGCTCGCACTGATGGATGCCGGCGTTCCGATCAACGCACACGTCGCGGGCGTCGCGATGGGCCTGATTCTCAAGGGCGATAAGTACGCCGTGCTCACGGATATCCAGGGCTGGAAGACGCGCTCGGCGAGATGGACTTCAAAGTCGCCGGTACCAAAGACGGCATCACGGCGATTCAGATGGACATCAAGGTCCAGGGCATCACGATCGACATCATGCGCGAAGCGATGAAGGAAGCCAAGAAATCGCGCCTCTTCATCATCGGCAAGCTCGAACGAAACGATCGCCGAGCCGAACGTCGCGAACTCTCGCAATTCGCACCGCGAATGATCGTCGTCAAGATCAATCCGGCCAAGATCAAAGATGTCATCGGCCCCGGCGGCAAGATGATCAACAAGATCATCGCCGACACCGGCGCCGAAAAGATCGATATCGAAGACGACGGCACGGTCTACATCACCTCGGCTCGACGGCGAGTCGGGCGACAAGGCGAAAGCCGCTCGTCGAAGAATCTCACGCAAGACGTCAAGTCGGCGAAATCGTACAAAGGCACCGTCGTGCGGATCATTCCGATCGGCGCGTTCGTGCAGATTCTGCCGGGTAAAGACGGCCTCGTGCACATCAGCCAGCTGGCGCCGCAACGCGGTCGAAAAGGTGGAAGACGTCGTCTCGCTTGGCGACAAGATGATGGTCAAAGTGATGGAAATCGACTCGCAAGGCCGCGTGAATCTATCGCACAAGGCGGTACTTGGATCCTCGAACGGCGCTCCGCCGCAAGAGCGTCCCAAGCGCCCGGCGCGCGATTACGATGAGGATCGCAACCGCAATGCCTCGCGCCCGAGCGGCGGTACCATCAGCAGCCCGAGCACGAGCGACGCCGGCAACGGCTCGAGCGCCTCGGACGCTGACGACTCGGAAGAATCTCCGTCCGCCGACGCGCCCGGAGCTCCGCCGATGCGTCGCCGTCGGCGTCCGCAAGGCCGCCGCGAAGACTAGGGGCTAAATCGAAGGCCGGCGGACAGATACGTCGTTCGTGCGACGTCCTGAACGCCGGCATACCATCGTAGACCGTTCTTAATCGGCCCCGACACGTCACCGTCAACGTGTTCGAACGTTTGTCCGTTCAGCAAATCCCGGCGATAGATCGCATCGAAGCGAATCGCGCCGGGATTTTCATAGGTAAGCCAAAACGCGTTAACGGTCGCGACCCCAAAGGTTAACGGATACGGATACTGCGTGTACGACGCCGGCAACGCAGGGGTCGTCGCATCGTCGACCCGCATCGTCCAAGCGCGCAACGACAAGTCCGGCGCGAATTGCCACGTCACAGAAACTCCGGCGCTCGTCACCAGACCGTTGACCGAGCCGGCGACGTGTTGCGACGCGGCCTCGACTTCGACGCGCACTCGCTGCAAGTCGGTATACGAGAGCGTACCGGCGTACGAAGCGGCGCGATCGTAATCGAGCGAGTCGAGCGCGTAACCGTCGTACTGCTCGACGATCGTAGGCAACGAAAACGATCCGGCGGCCGAGAACGATGCGCCCCAACGTGCATTCGGAAACAGTTGTAGTTGCAGAGACGGCGTCGCTAGGGCGGTGTGTTGGCCGCCGGACGAACCCCAACCGCTACCCTCATAGTCGATTCCGAATTGGCCGACGCCGGCTTTTAACGTGTAATCCGGCTCGTCGGCCTCGAAGCCCACATCAATCTGACGTTGCACGATGTTACCGCTCGCGTCGTACGCATAGCCTTCGGTGTCGTAGCCGCCGCTCGACAACCGCACGCCCGTATCGGCGAAAAAGAAGGTGGAGCCGCGCGTTCGGATGCCGGCGCTAAAGCCCGTGTCCGACCAAACGCCGTCGTATGCCGGTTCCAGTCCCGAGGCCGAATACGCGCCGCGATCGGTCAGTAGATCGACGCCGAAGTCATAGCCCGGTTGTGCGTCGTTGTAGGCGGCGTGAGCGAAACTGTAACTTCCATCGAGCGCACCGCTCGACGCGCCCGTTTCGCGGTACTGCGATGTCGCGACGTCGAATCCCAACGTTTGCGACGCCGCTACTTGTGTTTGGAAGCGCGCGTCGAAACGCTGACGCCAGTCGGTCGCATCGTTCGAAGCCGTCAACACCGCGCCGGCTTGAGGCGATCCGGCTTGCACGCGGATCGAGGTGTCGCCGCCAATCAATCCAACGGATTCGTTAGCGTCGCCGTACGGTTCGACCGAAATCGTGCCCGACCCGGCGCGATCGCCGTATAAAAACGAGTCGGCGGGCGCAGCGATGTTCGCGACGCGAACGTCGTTGGCGGGAATCGCATCGTAAGGACTTATCCCAGCCCACCACATCGTAATTCGGCACGCCCGTATCGAGCAGTAGCGCTTGTGCCGGCTGAAAGCCGAGTGCACTCAGTTGCGATCCGCTCGTGGCCGTCGTCGACTGCCGCAACAGCGCGAACGGTCGCAATGCGATGGCCGATTCGACGCGCGAATATGGAACGTTTTGAAGATCCGAGGGCGACGGCGCGTCGCTCAACAACGCTTGGAAGCGGCGAACGATCACGACGGCTGCTTGGCCCGGCGCCACGCCCGCGCTCGTCGTCCGGCAAAAGCGGCAGCGAACGGCCACTCGAACGACACCCTCGCCCGGCATCGCGAACGTCCCAGCGCCGTCGGTACGAACCGACTGCGTTTGGGCGCCATGCGAATCGTAGCCCTCAACCTCTGCGTCCACGATGGCGGCCCCGGTTTGGTCGCGCACGGCTCCCACCGCCAGGGCGGCCTGCGCAAAGGCCGGGGCCAGCGGGTATCAGCGTAGCCGCCAGCGCCACGGCAAGTCCCAGCGAAAACCGACGCCTTACGCAGCTCAAGCTACGCTCGCTACGGGTTTTTTCCGCAAAACCGCCACGCGCGGCGTCGATGGCTCCCTCACAGACCCATCGAATATGCTTCCTCGCCTTCCCCTAACACCTGGCGGTTCGAGGGAAAAACCGGGATGGGGCGGCTTGCTTCACGGATTCCTAACACCTTCGGCTATAATCGAAAGCAGTGTCAAGAGAACTGTTCGGGCGTGCGCTGCTTGCGCTGGGCTTCGTTGTGGCCGTATCCCTTGGGGCCTACGGGGCGACGCAGGCTGCCTCGATGGCCGATGTGCTCGCGCAAGGAGCGCTCACCCCGCAGGCCCCCGCCTTGTTAGGACCGATCACTTCGGCCGGACGCAAAGGCTGGGAGTGTAAACCCGAACGCGCCGCCGCTGCGACCGGATCGCACCAGGCCGAACTTCCGCCCGCCGACCCTTCGCCGGCACCCTAAGCCCGTGCGACCATTTGTGGCGGCCGTCGCGTTCGCGCTATGCGCCGCGACGGGACCCGCCTTCGCGCAGGTGTACGCGCCCGCGACCACAGCGCCACGCACCACGTCGGTGCCGGCGCTACAGGCGCTGGCGACGGCGCGCGAAGTCGAGGAACGATTCCGCATGGGAATCGACGATCAAACCGCCGGACGATGGAGCGACTCGGTCGCCGAGTTCTCGCGCATGGTCGCGCTCCATCCGCCCGAACCAAAGGGCTCATCGGCACAATACGATTTAGGCATCGCATACGCCAATCTCCACCGCAATGGCGACGCGGCTTCGGCATTCCGTTCGGCCCTCGCACTCGACCGCGAATTCTTGGCGGCAATGGCCAACCTGATCGCAGTCGATCTTGCGACCGGTAATCTGCGCGAAGCCCATTCTGTCGCCGATCGCTACGTGGCACTGGCACCGGATTCTGCGCGCGCGGTGTACTCGCGCGGCATCGTCGCGCTACAAGCCGGAGACGCAGCGGGCGCGCGCGCCGACTTCGGGAAACTCCTCTCGCTCGACCCGGCCTACGCCGTGGCGCACTACGGTCTCGCAATCGCAGAAGAACGTTTGCAACGCTACGATGCTGCCGAACGCGAGCTGCGGACGGCGCTGACGCTCGCACCCAACTACGCGCGAGCCGAATTTGCACTCGGGGTCGTCTTGCTGTCGCAACATCGCCGCCCGCAAGCGCGGGACGCGTTCGATCGCGCATGCCGCATGGCCGCCGGCGATCCCGCCCTCTCGAATCTCGCGGCATCGATGCGCGACTCGACGCGCTGAAAGCGCTCGTTTCATACTTTCTTCATTCGATGCCGTTACGGTGCTGCCACACCCACGAATCACGAAGAGAGGAACTAGTATCGTGACGCAGCGTTTTGGCTCCCTTGCGGCTTTGGCCGCGATTTTAGCGCTCGCCGCCTGTGGCGGCAGCAACGGCTCGAGCACCGCGCAGAGCGGCAACATGATGACCATGCCGATGGGGCCGGATATGGTTATGCAAGCGAAGCTCCCGAAGGACACGATCGGCGCGGAGCTCCCTGGTGAAGGCGTCGGCACCGAAAACGATCCGACGTGGGGTACCGTCGGCGGTTACACGCAAACGAAGAAGGCCCAGGTTCTCGCGTTTCCCCCGGGCACGAAGATTACGTTCACCAATCTTTCGTCCTCGATTCCGCACACGTTGAACGTCGTGATGAAGGCCGGGTAAGCCGCCGGCGAATTTCCCGCCCAACCCGTCGCTCTCCACACAACCAGCGGGTAACGGCGTATTGGGAGTAGGATACGCGAGCGGCGTCGTCCAGCCCGGAAAGTCCGTAACGGTTACGCTTTCTAATAAAGGAACGTACCTGATCGGGTGCGCCTTTCACTACAGCGAAGGCATGCAAGATGTGATCATCGTCAAGGCCCACGCAAAGCCCGGACCGCAAGGCAACTAACCTCGCGTGCGGATCCTCGTCGTTGAAGATAACGAGGCCATAGCCGGCGCCGTGCGCGCGATGCTCGAGGCGCGGAAGTATGCCGCGCTCGTCGTCGGCGACGGACGCCAGGGCCTCGAACATCTTCTGGGCGAGGGCTACGATGCGGCGATCGTCGATGTCGGATTGCCCGGGTTAGACGGCTTTTCGATCGCTCGATCGGCGCGCGCCGCGGGGGTCTGGACTCCGATTCTCATGCTCACGGCTCGCGATGCGGTGGAAGACCGCGTCGCGGGCCTCGATTGCGGCGCCGACGATTATCTCGTCAAGCCGTTCGTCGAAAGCGAATTGATTGCGCGGTTGCAGTCGATCGTGCGGCGCGGCGACCGGCCGCAAGTCACGGTACTGCAAGCCGGGCGCTTGACTATGAATCTCGGTGCGCGCGCGGTTTCGTATAACGGCGTACCGCTCGAACTCGGTGGGACCGAGTTTCGCGTGCTCGAATACCTCGTTCGCAATGCGGGCATCGCATTGACCCGCATTCAAATCCTCGAAAAAATCTGGGCCGACGACTTCGACGGCTCGAGCAACATCGTCAACGTCTACGTGAGCCAGTTGCGCAGAAAGCTCAAGGCGGCCGGCGGCGAACGGGTGATCGACACCGTATGGGGCGTAGGATACCGCTTGCTTCGCTAATCGCGCGCACCGCCGCGCTGTACCTTGCCGTGTTCGTCGCAATTCTCATCGCCCTCGACGCCGGCGCCTATGCCTTCGTTTTGCGCGAATACACGTCGTTATTGCAGCCGGCGCTCGGCATGCCCGAAGCATCGGCGGGCTTGTGGGCCTCGATGCGCCCCGTCGCACTCGTCATCATCGCGATCGACGTTCCGTTGGTCGCCATCGTCGCCGTCGCATCGTACGTTCTGGCACGCGCGTCGATCGCTCCCATCGCTGCCGCTCGGGAACGCGAGCGCATCTTCGCAGCCGGCGTTGCGCACGAACTTCGTTCGCCGCTCACCACGATCACGAGCATCGCGCAAGCCAACGCTTCCGACGCGGATCCGGCACGACGCGAAGCGTTCGCAACGATCGCGGCGCAAGCGTTTGAAGCATCCGATATCGTCGGTGATCTTCTTACCCTCGCGCGCAGTCCCGGGCCGGAAGCGTTGCATTGCGAGCCGGTTCAACCTCGCGTCGATCGTCGGACGGTGCGCGCGGGATGCCGCACCACTAGCCGCGCAGCGAGGCGTTCGCATCGACAGCATTCCGGCCGTGGCAATCGTCGACGGCGACGAGCGGCGTTTGCGCGAGCTCACCCGCAATTTGTTGGAAAACGCGATCCGTCACGCACGCGAAAACGTGCGCGTGACGTCCCGCGACGACGGTCGTACCTGCGAGATCGTGGTCGAAGACGACGGCGAGGGCATTCCCCAAGCCGATCGGGAGCGCGTGTTCGAACGCTTCTATCGCCGCAGCGAGGACGGCTCGGGCGCCGGCCTCGGACTAGCGATCGTGCGCTGGATCGCGCAAGCCCATCGAGGCGAGGTGACGGTCGGAACCTCCGACGGCGGCGGCGCGCGTTTCGTCGCAAGCTTACCGGCCTATACGATGGCATAAGCCGCACAGGGGCGGCCGCGCCGCGCTCGTAACACGGGTCGGTGCCCTTTGCATCCCTTCACGCCTTCGTCGATGCCTTGCGCGCGTCGGGCGAACTGCACGAAATCTCCGCTCCGGTAGATCCCTATTTGGAGATCGCCGAAATCACCGACCGGGTGGTGAAAGCGGGCGGCCCGGCACTCTTGTTCTCGCGGCCCGCAAACTCGCGCTTCCCCGTGCTGACGAATCAATTCGGCACGCGCCGGCGGATGGCGATGGCGCTGGATGCCGCTTCGCTCGACGATGCGTCCGACCGTCTTCGCGGGCTGCTGCAAGTCCCGGCGCCCGGCAGGTCGCTGCGGGAACGCGTCGGCGCGCTCGCCGCGTTGGCGCCGTTACGCAATGCGTTACCGAAAATCGTTTCGAACGCACCCGTGCACGAGGTCGTCGATCGCCGCCCCGATTTGCGCGAACTTCCGGTGCTTACCACATGGCCGTTCGACGCAGGTCCGTTCGTTACGTTGCCGCTGGTTATCACGAACGATCCGAAAACCGGGCGTCCGAACGTCGGCATGTATCGCATGCAAGTGTACGGCCCGCGCGAAACCGGCATGCACTGGCAGCGACACAAGCAAGGACGCGCGCACGCCGCAGCTTCCGGCCGGAAAATCCCGGTTGCAGTTGCGATCGGCACCGATCCGGTGCTGACGTACGCCGCCACCGCGCCGCTACCACCGATCGTCAACGAATTCGCGTTCGCTGGATTGCTGCGCGGACGATCGGTCGAGCTGGTTCGCGCGAAGACCGTCGATCTGCTGGTTCCGGCCGGCGCGGAATTCGTGCTGGAAGGATACGTCAACAACGACGATCTTCGCACCGAGGGCCCCTTCGGCGATCATACCGGCGTGTACAGTTTGGCCGATACGTATCCGACGTTTCACGTTACGTGCCTAACGCGCCGCCGGCGCGCGATCTATCCCGCAACCGTCGTCGGCAAACCGCCGATGGAAGATGCGTGGCTGGGGAAGGCCACCGAACGCCTCTTTTTGCCGCTGTTGCAAATGGTGCTGCCCGAAGTCGTCGATATGAATCTGCCGGTCGAAGGCGGTTTCCACAATCTTGCAATCGTGTCGATTCGAAAAGCCTATCCCGGACACGCAAAAAAGGTGATGAACGCGCTGTGGGGGCTCGGGCACATGATGATGTTGACGCGCGCGCTGGTGATCGTCAACGCCGACGTCAACGTGCAAGATACGCGCGCCACGGCATGGTTCGTTTTGAACAACTTAGCACCCGATCGCGACATCGTCATGATGCCCGGCCCGGTCAACGACCTCGATCACGGATCGTACAACGTCGCGTACGGCACGAAGATCGGTATCGACGCAACCCGCAAAGATGCGTCCGAAGGATACGCTCGCGAGTGGCCGCCCGATATGGTGATGAACGACGACGTGCGGCGGCGCGTCAGCAAACGTTGGCGCGAATACGGATTGGCTTCGCTCGACGGTAACGCGACGTCCGACGCATGGTCGGGACAAGGCGCCGCGGCGTTACGCCGTTTACTCGGCGATGAAAGCCCGCCCCGTTGAAGATCGGCGTCTTCCTCAAAGAAATCCGAATCGAACACACGCTCTTCGCACTCCCGTTCGCGTACACGGGTGCGATCGTCGCCGCGCGCGGAATTCCGTCGTGGCCGGCGCTACTGTGGATCACGCTGGCCGTTCTCGGAGCGCGCACGGCCGCGATGGCGACCAATCGATATCTCGATCGCGACATCGATGCCCGGAATCCGCGCACCGCACGGCGCGCCCTCGCTACCGGCAAGCTATCGGCTGCATCGATGCTGTGGGCAACCGCTGCCGGGCTGGCGCTGCTCGTCTGGTCGGCCTGGATGCTCAATCCGCTGTGCGTTAAACTATTGCCGATCGCGGCCGTGCTGCTGCTGGCGTATCCGCTATGCAAGCGGTTCACGTGGACGACGCATTTCGTGCTCGGCGCGGTCGACGGGCTGGCACCGCTCGGGGCCTATGTGGCCGTCGCAGGTGGGATCGGAATCCCCGGCGTGTTGTTGTTCGTCGCCGTCACGCTGTGGGTCGCCGGGTTCGACATCATCTATGCGTTGATGGATCTCGGCGTCGATCGCGAGCAAGGGATCGCTTCGGTTCCGGCTCGCTTTGGGGAACGAAGCGGCTACGTTTTACCGCTGGCCTTGCACGGCGCGATGCTGGTGGCATTGGCAGCGGCCGGATGGATTGCGAACGCCGCTTGGCCGTATTACGCCGGCGTCGCTGCCAATGCGATTTTAATCGTGTACGAGAAGCGTCTGTTGGACGCCAGCGAAAACGTCTTCGTGCTCAACGAGCGTGTCTTCATAGCAAATATGGTATTTTCACTCGTCTTTTTGGCGTCCGCCGCGATCGGCTTTGCCGTCGGCCGTCCCGCATGAAGCGGCGCGCGTTCCTCACCGCAATTGGTGCGGCGGGCGCGAGCGGCGCCGCGCTGCGCGCCAACGCGCAAGTGCGCGTGCCGGTGCCGATTCAGCAACCCGCTCCGTTTCCCAATACCTTTTTGCAGCAGTACACCATCGGTGTTTGCGTAACGCTGTCGGGTCCGTTAGGCAAGTACGGCAACGAAGTGGTGCGCGGCGTTCAAGCTGCGGTCGAACGAAGCCAACCGCTTCACGACACCGATCGGTCACGTGTGGGGCATGCGCACCTACGACGACCGCAACGACACGGCGCAGGCAGCTTCTAACGCGAGCGTCGCGGCCGCCGATTCGACGGTGATCGGCCTCGTCGGCAATCTCACCAAGCAAATGACGCTGGCGGCACTCCCGCGCTATGCGAACGTCAACTTTGCAGTGGTCGTGCCGACGGTCACCGCCAACGCGATCACCGCTCGCGGTTATCACAACATCTACCGTCTGCCGGCCAACGACACCAATGCCGGCCAGCTATTTGGATCCACGGTGCTCGAAAAAAAGCGCGGGATCACGGCGCTGGCCGTCGCCCTCGACGGCGACTACGGTTCTGACGTGGCCCGCGGATTCGTTCAAGGCGCCAGAAGCAATCGCGTCGGCGCCGATGTTCTGTTGTTTCCGCAAAGCGGTTTCGATCCGGCAGCTGCGGCGCGCAGCGTGCTGGATCGCAGTCCGCAGTACGTGTTTTTCGCGGGAAAGACCGTCGAACTCGGCTCGTTAGCCGAGGCCGTACGCCTGGCACAGTTCACCGGCGAGTTCGGCGCGTCCGACGGTTTCTATAACTCGGGTACGATCGCGAATTACGCGACGACGTTCGATGGCGCGTTCGTCGCTTCAAATCTTCCCCCGCTCGATCGTGTGCCGAGTGCCATCGGGCTGCTGACCGACTTCGAAAACGAGGTCGGCGCGATAACCGCGCTCTCTGCATACGGGTACGCCGCCGCGCAGGTGATCATTTCTGCCGCCGGACGCACCGGCGCCGGAACGCGGTTTTCGTTGCTGACCACGATGCAACGCAACCCTTCGTTCACGACGCTGGTGGGCCAATACGGGTTTACCGTCAACGGCGACCCGTTGATACCCAACATCTATATCTATCAGGTCGGCAAGAAAGGTTTTACGTTTTCACGGCCCGCTATTCATAATGGGTTCGTGCTCTAGCGCCGCGTGATGCGATGCCGGTAACGCATCGGTGTCTTCGAGCGCCAGCACGAAGCGCAGGCGCCACCCGCCCATCGCGACGGTGAACTTGGTTCCGAAGATCTCCACGGTTATGCCTCCACTCGGCGCCATTGCAGTATGGCAAAGAGCGCGTATGCGATAGTAAGAGCAGCGAGTATCGGGATCTCGACGGCGTACGGATACACGCGCATCATTTGCGCCGCCGACGGAAGCGCCACCGAGACCCGCGCGTAGGTGAATGGGTCGATCCACGATAGCGGCGTCGCTATTACTCGCAAGACACCGAGCAAGGGCGGCGCGTCGTTGGGAATCCGGGCCAGGATGGGGATGAACTGTCCGGCGATCCACGCAGTACCTAAGATGATACCGTAGTTGCGCTTGAGCGATGCCGTCGCGCAGCACAGTAACGCATACCAGGCGGTCGCGCCGAGTAAGACTGCGACGGCCAACTGACAATCGCGTACGGTCACGCCGAAGTGAAATCCCATAAAGAGCGCGATGACGATATACGTCGCGACGACACCCATGATCCAGGCGCCTAGGATGCCGGTGACGTTAACCAGCATGATCCGGATCGATAACTCGGTGCGCGACACGGGCTTGGTTAGCGCGATCTCCAGATGTCCGTCATTTTCGCGCGCGAACCCGCCGGCCAGGATCATGCCGACGATGAGCGCGATAAAGCCTGCAACGCCGAATTCCACCGCGGAGCTACCGAGATCTTCTTGCTTCGTCTCGACCGTGATATCGGTCTGACCGCCGTGCGTCGAGCGATGCATGTCGGCATCCCCAAAGACGAGCGGCGCCTGCGCTCCGCTCGACCGCACGATGCGCACGATCTCGTCGCCGTAGCCGCGATCGGTTACTTCTAGGTGTATTTGTTTGGCCGGATTGTCGATGACGGTTCGTTTCGAACCATCGGGCAACGTCGAAACGGCCACGTGCGACGCAGGGTCGTGCTGCACGGAGTTCACGTACGATAGCGCGTCGACCGGGCCGTAATATGCCACCCATATTCGGGCGGCGATGGCGATGGCGACCACGATACCGAGAAAGATTGCCGTTCGCTTGAGCGCGACGGCGACACGTAGCCATTCTACGTACGTCACTGTGCGATACTCCTCGTCGCCGCGTCCGACGATGCGTCGGCGGGCGATACTGCATAGAAGAAAATGTCTTCGAGATTGAGGTCGAGCACGCGAACGCCGGTCGCCCCTGCGGCCGTCATCCGTTGCGCCACATCGTCGGCGCCGCTCGTCACCAGCAGGCGCACGATGCGAATCCACTGATCGACGCGCGCCACGCGCGGGTCGGTACTGATGGCAGTTATGTCGGTCGTTCCGTCGAGGAATACACCTTCGACGATCTTGCGATCGGCTTTCAAATCGTCCACCAGGCCGGTGAGGATCGACCGCCCGCGGTCGAGCACCGCGATGCGATCCGCCGCGCGTTCGACCTGGCCGATTTGGTGCGATGAAAACAACACCGTGTTTCCGCGCGCCGCCTCGTTGACGATCAAGCCTAAGACGTGGCGCTGGTTCACCGGATCGAGACCGCTGGTCGGTTCGTCGAGGATCAGCACCTTGGCATTTCGGGCGAATGCCAGCGACACCATGACCGCGGTGCGCATGCCTTTCGACAGGGTGCGAACGCGCTTTTGCGGATCGATACTGAAGCGCGCCAGCAGCTGCGCCGCGACGCTCGGGTCGAATCGGGCAAATGCGCGACGGTTCATCTCGACATGTTGCGCGACCGTCATCCAATCGTACAGGACGCTGCGTTCGGGAACGTAGGCGATGTCTTCGAACGTGGACGGCACGAGCGGTTGACCCGCATATTCGACGCTGCCTGCGTTCGGTCGCATCAATCCCAGCATACACTTGAAGGTCGTCGTTTTGCCGGCGCCGTTAGGCCCGAGCAATCCGAATACCGTGCCGGACGGAATCTGTAACGACAGATCGTTGACGGCCACGGAAGAACCGTAGCGCTTGCTCAGGTGCGATATCTCAATGGCGTTCATCGTTCCTCCGGAAACCAACGGTCGAGTGCGAGGTCGACCGTGGCGCGAACGTCGGCGCGCGAAAGGCCGAGCGATTTGGCTTCTCGCAGCGCACCGTTGACGGCCGCGCGGGCTACGTCGGTGGCAGCAGCTCTGACGTTCGCCTCGGCGCCGTTTTGGCGCACGAACGAGCCTCGGCCGGGAGCCGTTTCGATGACCTGGTCGCGCTCGAGATCTCGATACGCGCGGGCCACCGTATTTGGGTTAATCGTCAGGTCGAGGGCCAGCTGCTTGACGGTTGGCAGTTGCTCGCCGGACTGTAGCACGCCCAGCGCGACGGAGCGCTTGACTTGCTCGATGATTTGTAGATAGATCGGCACCCCGCTGCCGGGGTTGACCGTAAGGACGGCCGGCATGACGGCCTGTTAGGCTTTCGGGCCCCAGCCCTGAAAGAACGAGCTGCCCGTCGGGTTGGGGAACCGCACGGTGGTGCGCTGGTCGTTGAGCGGGTTCGAGTCTTGGGCGTTGGTCAGGTTCTTGGTCATGTTGGCGCTCCGTATTAGCTTACTGTTGTACTATTACACTAGTACAATGCAATGGGGGTGTCAAGAGTCCGAGCAAAATATTTTTTTGTAGGAAAGGCGGACCGTTCACGCCGAGAAGGCGCGGTGGACGCTACGGTCTTTGCCGGCCCGCACTCGCTGCGCGACCCCCGCGAGCGCATCGCTTTCTGGGCGACGGCCCTGTTGGCGCTTCCGGCGGCGCTCTTCATCGGCTACATCTTACACGAGTCGATCGGCGCCTCGCAGGTCGCGTTGTTCATCGTCATTGCGATGGTCTACGTAACGCTGGCACGCGGCCGATTACTCGGAACGAGCGTGCGCGTTCACGAGCTGCAATATCCGCGCGTTTTTTCGATCGTGAAGTCGGCCTGCGCCGCGTTAGATATTCCGATGCCGCTGGTGTTCGTCCGCGAGGACAACTACGTGCCGGTCGCGGCGCTCGGATTCGGAGAGCCGTATTCGCTGGTGCTCTCCAGCCACTGGATCGAGGTATTCGACGACGACGAGCTGGCCTTCATGATCGGTCGAGAGCTCGGGCATATCGCCGCCGGACACACGCGTTTTCTCTCGCTGCTCAGTGTGAACGGCAAAGAGAACCCGATCATCGCGCTGATTTTCGGGGCCTGGCTGCGACGTTGCGCCGCGACCTGCGACAAGTTTGGATTGCTCTGTTGCGGCGACTTGAACGCTGCGATCCGCGCGGTCGGCGTGGCCGAATTCCACGAGTTCGGACGCAAGGTTGACTATCACGCGTTTGCCGAGCAATATGCGGAGCTGCAAGCCGATTCGGTTTCGCGTTGGGGCGTGTGGCTGGGAGCCGAACCGTATGCGACGACACGTATCGCTTCGTTGCGCGAGTTCATCTCGACGCCGATGTACGAACTGGCACGCGCCTGGTTCGTGCGCGAGCGGGACGAAGAGCCGCCGATGTTGGCCGCTCCGGGCATCACGACCGTTGCAAAAAAAGACTGCGCCGGCTGGTGGCGGCGCTTTGCCGCGTTCGGCATCGATATCGCGCTGGTGCTGTCCATCATCAATTCGTTCGGCGGTGGCAACGGCGTGCCGATGTCGGTCAACATCAACGACGACGATTCGAAACCGGCGGTGACGGCTCGCCACAAGTTGACGACGCTCGATAAGAATACTGAAGACAAGGTCAAGCCTGCGCCGGCCGCGACGACGGAGCCGGATCGGGTGAATATCGGGCCGATCAGCTTCGTGCCGTCGAACAACGTCCAGTTTAAGCTCGGCCCGTTCACGGTTTCGCCGCGTGCCTTGGATCCCAACAATCGTTCGGGTAAACTGTTTTGGTTTGCCGTCTATATGGCGTTGCTGGTGACGCTCGCCGGCCAAACGTTCGGAATGATGATCGCGGGATTGCGGGTCGTGACGGTCGACTTCCGCAAGCCGAAGCTCGCCCAGACGGTCTTCCGCTACACGATCGTGTTCTTTTTGTGGCCGCTCATCGGATTCTTGAGCTTCTTTTGGCGGCACACGTTCTTACACGACCGATGGACGAAAACGCGTCTCGTGAAAGTCGAACGTGTCGTGGCGCGCGCCACCGGATCGAACTAGGGGATCGCCGTACGGAACGCGTTGCTGGCGCGCGACAAATAGTTCTGTAACCCAATGGCGGCCACGAGTTCGACGATCTGACCGTCGTCGAAATGCACGCGCAAGCGTTCGCACAGCACCGGCGAGATACCGCGGGGTTCGCGCGTGATCGCGACCGCGGCTTCGAGCGCGACGCGTTGATCGGGCGAAAACTCATCGCTTTCGGTATACCGTTCGAGAGCGTCCAACGCCGCCTGCGTTACGCCCAACTCGCGCGCAGCGTCGAGGTTATTTTCGACGCAGCGTTCGCACGCGTTGAGCCACGCGACCATGACCGCGCACAGCGCCTTCGTACGTGGATCGACGCTGCCTCGATCGACCGCGCGGTCGTGCGCGGCCAGCGTGCGGGCGATCTCGGGACGCAGGCGAAGCGCGTCCCACAGATGCGCCAACTAGGCTCGTTTATCCGGCGGATCGGCGACGTCGCGGCGCAGCGAAGCAAACCGCGGATCGGCCGCCACCTCAGCCCGAATATACGCGGCGGCACCGTCTCGGCGCAGCCACGTCAACGCACCGCGGTGTTGTCCGACCGCAGCATACGCCGCCGCCAAATCGCCGGCGCCGACATCGGCCGAACGCGCACGCGCCGTCGCAAGTTCGGCTCGAGCCGCCGTAGCGTCGATCGGCGCATACACGACCGCGAGCAGCGCGGCGGCTTCGGGCCGGCAGGACGCGCACACGGCGGCCATATGTTGGAACGACGCAATGGCGCGGCGGCGGTCGCCGAGCGCTTCGTAGGCTAAGCCGAGCGTCTGCAACGCCTCGGCGCGCTTGGGTGAAAGATCGAGCGTTTCGCGCGCGTATGCGATTGCATCGCCGTAGCGGCCTTCGAGATATGCCGTGCTGGCCAGCCACGACGTGGTCGCAACCGACAACGGATCCAGCTCGTCGGCGCGGCGAAGTTCGGTAAAGGCTTTCGAGAACTGTCCTGTTTCTACCAAAGCGATTCCGTACCACTCGTGCGCCGCAGCGCTTTGGGGATCGATTGCAATCGCACGGCGCAGTTGCGTCAGCGCGGAATCGACTTCGGACGGGGTCATGTGGCCCGCATCCATGTTGACGATGCCGAGCACGGCGTACGCGTCGCCGGTGTGCGGATCGAGACCCAATGCTTTATGCGCGTACTCGCGCGCCTTTCGAAAGTATGTCGCAGCCGGAAGCGGCCCATACATATAGTCGCCCATCACTTCGTTAGCCAGCGCTAACGCGGCATACCCTCGCGCGTCGGACGGATTTTCCCGTACGAGCCGCCCGAAGTAGCTCAAGCTCTTGGCGGCGCCCTCGGGCGTACGCTGATTCCAGTAGAAACGTCCGATGGCGTACAGTCGCGAGGCTTCACTGTTCGCCGCGATAGAGGTTCCGCCGTGCGGCGCCAAGATGCCGAACGCGGCCCCAGCACTCAAAAGAAAAGCCGTGAGCGCCGCCACGATCGGCCAGCGCCAACGGATTGCCGGAGCCGGGCGGAGCCCCGGATCCGGCGCTACCAGACGCGCCTCCTCGAATGCGGGCTCGGCATGAAGCGCCGGCTCGAGGGCCGGAACGCGTTCGCACTGCTGGGCTTCGGCGACGAACCGATAGCCGCGCCGCGGAATAGTTTCGATTGCCGGACTATCCCAAGCTGCGCGCAGCGCCTTGCGCAGCACGTAGACGTTTTGCGCCAGATTGGCTTCGTTGACGTAGCCCTCGGGCCAAATTCGATCGAGCAACGCCTGCTTGGATACGATCTCACCGTCGCGCTCCACCATGGCCAGCAGCGTTTCGACCACTTTGGGACCCAGCTGCATCGGTTTGCCGTTCTCGACCAGCAAGAGTCGCTCGGCATCCAAATGGAACGGCCCGAATTCGTACACGCTCATGACACCCTCCGGAGATTCTACGTTCGCTATACGCCGCGCGTGACCAAAAGTTTTCGCCGCCGGCGAGAATTATGCGAGGTAGGGCTCCGACGGGGCCACCGGAACGAGAATTCGATCCATCGCTTCAAGGATGGCCGGGTCTACGTCGAGGTCGCCGGCTGCCAAGTTATCCTCCAAATGCGCAAGCTTGGTCGCACCCACGATGGCACTGGTTACGACCGGCAAGCGCAGGCACCACGCCAACGCGAGCTGAGCCATCGAACAGCCTGCCTGCTGCGCCAAGGGCACGAGTTGTTGTACCGCGGCCAGCACGCCGGGCGTGAAATAGTCTTCCATCATCTCTTTGAACGGTCCGGCCGCACGCGTTCCGGCCGGAGCGCGATCGACGCTCGGATACTTGCCGGTGAGAATGCCCATGGCCAGCGGAGACCACACGACGTTGCCAATCCCGTACTCGCGACACGCCGGAAACACGCGCGATTCGACTCGACGCCATAACGCACTGTACTGCGGCTGATTGCTCACCGGCATCGCCCACCCGCGGGCCGAGCATAGCGCTGCGGCTGCCGAGATCTGATCGGCGCTCCATTCCGAGACGCCCCAGTAGAGAATTTTTCCTTGGCGCACGAAATCGTCCATCGCGCGACACGTTTCTTCGAGCGGCGTTGTTTGGTCGAAGCGGTGGCACTGATAGAGATCGATGTACTCGACTTGCAGGCGCCCGAGCGAACGATCCAACTGATCGCGCAAATGCTTTCGCGAGAGGCCGCGCTCGGTCACCGAATCGCCCATCGGAAAATACGCTTTGGTGGCAAGCACTAACGCGCCGCGTTCGAGTTCCTTGAGGATCGGCCCCAACGTTTCTTCGGCCGCACCGCGCGCGTACACGTTGGCGGTATCGAAAAAGTTGACGCCGCCGTCCCACGCGCGCCGAACGCAGGCCCGGGTCGTGTCGCGATCGACGGAATTACCGAACGTCAACCACGAACCTAAACCGATAATCGAGAGGTGCAATCCCGAGTGCCCGAGTTTCCGATATCGCATGCCGGTTACTCCGGCGAGAAGATGCGAAGGGCCTTCGGAAGCAGATCGAAGGTGGCCGGCGTTCGACCGGCCGGCTCGCCGTCGGCGGTAATATGGTGGTGATGCCGTTGATGCAGCTCGAACCGCCGTGCGCGCAAGACGCGTAGTCCGGGCACAGCTTTCCTGCGCCCTCGCACAACCGCCCACATCAACGCGGCCGCTTCGCGCAGGTTGTCGATCTGCACCGAATAGAGATCCAGCCATCCGTCGTCGATAGCCGCGTCGGAGACCGCGAATACGCCACCGAAGCGATGACTATTGGCGATCGTTAGCTGCATCGTGCGCAGGCGCATGACCTGTGAGTCGTAGTGCACCTCCACTCGCATCGGCCGCGCGTGCACGATCGCTTGCAAGGCCGTCGCCAGCACGCCCAGCACGCCGTAGCGGCGCTTGATCTCGGTGTTCTGCCAGCGAGCGGCGCGACTCGAAATGCCGATGCTCGCCTCGGCCAAGAAGTACACGCCGTTGACGCAGCCGACATCGATGGCGCGCGTGTGGCCGGTCGCAATGAGATCGCAAGCGCCCGCTACATCCAACGGAACGTCGAGGGTCCGCGCCAGCTCGTTAAACGTACCGGCCGGCACGATGCCGATTGGAATGCCGGCCTTGAGAGCGCGCGGAATCGCGTGCGTTAGGGTCCCGTCACCGCCGACCACCACGATCGCGTTGACCTGCGATGGATCGATACCATGTGAAGCGTCGTGCACCGACGTGACTTGTACGCCGAGTCGCTCGAGTTGTCGCAACGCGTCGCTTCCGGTCGCCGTTCCGCGCCGCGAACGAGCGTTGATTACGACACCGACTCGCACGCGCTAGGGTCCTCGCCGATCGGCTAGCCAAACGCCCAACGCACGTGCGGCGGCCCACAACGCGAGGCCGGCGAAAACGAGCGTTCCACCGAACATCCCCGCGTATCCGAGGTAGATTCCCATTTGCGTAATCGAGTTGACGTAGCCGGTGGCGCGCTCCGTCGCGCTCAACGTTTCGAAGACGCCGTGAAAGACGAACCAAACGGCAACAGCCGCCGGAGCCGACAGCGCGAAGATCGTTACGTAGCGGACCAACTCATGGTTCTCGCGCCGCACGTTTACAAAAGGCTCGCCGGCATCGCGATTGGCTTTTGCACGCATCGCCGGATACCCTCGGCGGGATTCACACGACACGGGCGGAAAGCTGACGACCGCCACGGAGACACGAACGATCGCGCTGCGCCACCGTCCGGCTAATCCGATGCCGGAATCGCCCTACGAAGTGCTCGCGCTGTTTGCCGGCGCGATGGTTGCGGCGTCCATTTTCTCCGTTGCAACCGGCACGATCACCCCATTTTTAAAGACCGCGTTCGGTTTAGGCCAAACGCAACTAGGCATGGTGCTGTCGGTCGAACTCGTCGGCGCGCTGTTGGCGACCGCGATGGCCGGCGGCTTGACCGATCGTTTCGGCGACAAACGCGTCGTTCTCTGGAGCGGCTGGTTCATGGGCATCGCGCTGATTTGCGCGAGCCTCGTACGCGACTTCCATTGGATTCTCGGATGGCTGGCGCTGTACGGCATCGGATATGCCGCGGTCACGCCGGCCGGCAGCCATGCGATCGTATTCTTCTTCAAGAAAGAGATGCGCGGATTCGCGATGGGCGTCCGGCAATGTGGCGTGCCGCTCGCCGGCGTCATCGGTTCGTTGCTGTTACCGGCAATCGCCATCCACTTCGGGTACCAATGGTCGATCGCGGTCGCCGGCATCGTCACCATCGTTGCGTGTACGGCAGCGTCGATGCTGTATCGAGAACCCGAGCAACTGCACGGCGAACGGATTTCGTTGCGCGCGATGCTGGTCGACATGTTGCGCATCGCGCGCGATGCGCGGCTCATCTTGCTCACGTTGACGTCGATGACGCTGGTGGCGGCGCAAATGACGATGTTCGCGTTTCTTGCGCTGACGTTGACCAACGAAGCCGGATACGCTATTAGCATCGCGGTGCTTGTGTTTACAATCTCACAAGCGGCAGCCGTCGCCGGCCGCATTATCTGGGGCTGGATCAGCGACAACATCTTTCATAGTAGCCGGTCGCTGCCGTTGGCCGTGGTCTGCGTCATGGGTTCGGCGTGCGTGTTTTCCGTCTCGCTCTTTTCGACGCACACACCATTCTGGGAAGCGTGCGTGCTGGCGGCGCTGCTCGGTTTTAGCGTCGAGGGATGGTTCGGCGTCGCCGTGATCGGAATCGCCGAGATTGGCGGTGAGGAACATTCCGGCAGTGCCCTCGGCGTCGCGCTGACCGCGATTTTCTTTTCAGCCTTCGTCGCTCCGACGCTCTTCGGGGCGATCGCGCAAGCGTTCGGATACAGCTTCGCGTGGCGCGGACTAGCGGTACTCGTTCTGTTAGGCATCGTGCCCGCTCTCCTGAGCAGCACCATTCTACGACGGCTCACGGACCGGGAACAGCGAACGACTTAAACCCGCGATAATCTCGTCTTAAACCATTGCGGATGTAGGTACGCCATAATCGAGCGATGCACCGCCGTTCGATCGCATCGCTCGTCATTGCCGTTCTAGCCGGCTGTTCGTCGAACGCCGCGTTAACCGCAGGTTCCGCGACGGTCCCGTCTACGTCCACCGTCCCCGAAGTTCGATCGCGAAACGGAGTGGTTTCGTTTTCGCTCGACGCGGTCATCGATCCCAAGACCAAAGCGCCGGCGTTCGAATACAACGGACGGATCGGAGTCGTGCCCACCATCCGCGTACAGCCCGGCGAAGCAATTCACATCGTCGTTCACGATCGAATGCCCGCCGGACAGACGTCGCCGAACCTCATCAACTTGCACTTTCACGGTTTGACGGTTTCGCCGAATCCACCGTCGGACGACGCGATGCGCGTCGCCGCGCCCGGACAATCGATCGCCTACGATGTGCGCGTCGCACGAACCCAGCCGCCGGGATTGTATTGGTATCACCCGCACGTGCATGGCTCGACGTATTGGCAGATAACCAGCGGTATGTCGGGCGCCCTCATCGTCGAGGGCCTGCAGAGACACTTGCCGGCGCTGGCGCACATGCGGGAGCGCATCCTGGTCTTGCGCAACGTGCAAACGGATCCGGATATCGATGGCATTCCGATCGTCGCGCGACCGGCGGCACTGCGCGATTACGTCATCGCAGGCCGCCGCCGCGCCGGACGTCTGACCGCGATCGACGATGACGATGCGGCCGGCTTACCCTGCAACCCACTCGACGGCATGCAAACGACGGTCGACGGATCGGACAACGCGACGTTCGGCATCGACCCGGGTGAGCGGCAGCTTTTTCGCGTCGTGAATGCGACGGCGGGACGCTACTACGACTTGCACGTCAACGGCGAAGATCTGCAACTGGTCGGGATCGACGGAATCCCGCTCGATGCCGTCCCGGGAGCGCCCGCGGTTCGCCGCGTTTCGCACTACCTTCTCGCACCGGCAGCACGCGCAGAGTTCGTCGTAACGGGCCTGTCGCATCCGGCCAAGCTGGACTCCAGTTGCTATACCTCGGGCGATGCCGGCGATCGCGATCCGGCCGTCACGCTAGCCGCGTTGCGCTCCGACGGGCACGCACCGGCCGGTTCGGACGTCGATCCCTTGTCCGACGGCGTTCGGCCACTCGCGGCAGATACGTCCGCGTTGCCTGCGCCGGTCGCCGAGCGTCACGTTGACTTCACCGAGAACGCCGATGGTTTCTATCTCAACGACCACCGCTATACGATGGGCGAGCCGCCATCGATGACCGCTCACACGGGAACGGTCGAACGCTGGACGCTCCGCAACTTCACTGCCGAAGTGCACGACTTCCACATCCATCAAGTGCACTTCATGGTCGAGTCGATCGACGGCACATCCGTGTCGCCGGCATACTGGGCGGACACCGTGACCGTGCCGCCCGCATATTTTCCGCATCGCGGCGCCCGGCCGGGAACGGCCGTCGTGCTCATGGACTTCCGCAACCCGGTTATCAAGGGAACGTTCGTCTATCACTGCCATATTCTCGATCATGAGGACGGCGGAATGATGGCTGCCATCCGAGTTCTTTAACTACGGATAAGGAACCGGTAATGCGCGGTTATGCTCGCTCGGGTTCAATTGAAGTATGACCGCTACTTCTTTACGTTTGCGCGCGCTTCGTGTCGCCGCGCCATTGCTCGTAGCCTCGCTCGGCCTATCGGCCTGCAACTCGGCGTCGGTTCCGGCCGGCGCGGCCCTAGCGCGTGCGCAGACCGTGCCTAGCGCTGCAGTCGTCCACGCTCCGCCCGGATTCGAGAAGATCGGGCACATCATCGTCATTTACCAGGAAAACTGGCCGCTCACTGGATTGTACGGTCAGTATGCGGGCGCCGACGGCGTCGCGCCGGGCACCACGGTATCGCAAAATGACTGGCGCGGAAAACCGCTTACCAGCGTTCCGCAGCCACTCGACTACAACGGAAATCCCGACAACCGTTTTCCATCTTCGTTGCCGGTGCAAACATATTTGGCTTCGAAGTACGTGCCCGCGGCCGAAAAGACCGGCGACATCGTGCACAGATACTACCACGAAATGTACCAGATCGATGGCGGCAAGATGGATAAGTTCGTAACGTACAGCGACAACGGCGGCTTGGTACTGAGCCAGTACGACGTGCGTTCGCTTCCCGAAGGCGATCTCGCCAAGCAGTATACGCTCGCGTCGCATTTCTTTCACAGCGCGTTTGGTGGCTCGTTCCTGAATCACCAATACTTGATCTGCGCTTGCGCGCCCACATGGCCGAACGCTCCCAGCGACTACATCTCGGTTCCGAACAAGAATCCGGCCAAGCTCAACGACAATCACGTAACGCCGGACGGTTTCGTTGTGAACACGTCGTATTCGACCTACCAACCGCACCCGGCCGGCATGTCGTCGGACGAATTGGTTCCTCCGCAAACCGCTCCAACCATCGGCGACCGCTTGAACGACGCGAACGTTAGCTGGAAGTGGTACTCGGGCGGTTGGGATGCCGCGCTCGCAGGCCACCCATCACCGCTGTTCCAGTTCCATCATCAACCCTTCGCGTATTATCAAAATTATGGCGACGGCACCAAGCTGCGCGCCGAACATCTGCAAGACCTGAAGAATTTCAAGCGCGATATCGCTGACGGCAAACTGCCGCAGGTCGTCTTCATCAAGCAGATCGGACAGGACAACGAACACCCGGGCTACTCGTCGCTGCTACACGGACAGCTGGCCGCGATGGGTTTGATCGACATGCTTCGCCAGAGCCCGTATTGGAAAGACTCGGTCGTCATTCTGACTTACGACGAAAATGGTGGCCGTTGGGATCCGATCGGACCCCCGCAGATCGATAAGTGGGGGCCGGGCAGCCGCGTCCCGACGATCGTCGTCTCGCCGTTTGCCAAGAGGCACTTCATCGACAGCACGCAATACGAAACGGCTTCGATCCTCGCTCTCATCGAACAGCGCTTCGGACTGAAGCCGCTGGCGAAACGCGACAAACTCGCGAATCCCTTTACTAACGCGTTCGACTTCTCGCAAAAATAATAACGTCGAAGCGATAATAAAGCCGGGGGCGCGAGCCGTCTCCGGCTTTATTTTTAGGTCGCGTGCAGTACGGCACGACCGCCGGCTAAACCGGCGATTGCCGCGAGTACTCCGAGTACGACGCTTCCCGCACAGTACGCGACTGCAAGGGCCGGGCTTTCGGAAAGCAGCGTCACCGTATCGAAGCTAAAGGTCGAGAAGGTCGTAAAACCGCCCAAAACGCCGATGGTGAGGAACGCGCCGACGTACGGCGACAGACCGGTGCCGGATTGCGCGTATGCCGCGATGACGCCGATGCAGAACGATCCGGCTACGTTGATCAACGCGGTGTGCCACGGGAATCCGGGACCGAGTCGCTCGACCATCACGATCGCGACGGCGTAGCGCAGCATCGCACCGATGGCGCCGCCGGCGGCCACCGCCGCAAACGCGCCCAGCTTCATTTCGGTTCGCCCGCCTTGTAGGCGATCACGCGGACGCTTTCGATCGTTACCAGCCCTTCCGACACCATCTCGTCGAGCGTCGGCAGAAACGCTTCGACCTTTTCTTCCGTGTCCACCAGTTCGATCACGATCGGCAGGTCCGACGAGAGATCCACGATGCGAGCTGCGTGCACCACCGAGTGCGCGCCGTAGCCGACGATACCTTTGAAGACCGTCGCTCCAGCCAATCCGGCTGCGCGCATGGCTTCGACGACCGCGATGTAGAGCGGTTGACTCTTCCAGCGATCGGATTCTCCTAAAAAGATGCGCACGAGTTTTGCGCTGCTCTCGCGTTTCACGTTATTATCGCTCCGGGCTGCTGATATCTTTGTGAACGATTCCGTCTTTGACGATCGTTATAAAATTGCGCGACGGATCCTCGATCAGCCGCAGATTGGCGAGCGGATCCCCGTCGACCAACAGAAGGTCGGCCAGCGCACCCTCTTCGATAACCCCGAGTTTGCCGGCGTACGGATTGCGTGGGCCGCACATGGCCAGAAGCTCTGCATTATCGCGCGTCGCCATCGTGAGGACCTGCGCCGGTTTGTACCACTGCAGCAGTTTCGTTAACTGCGCGCCCTGTCGCGCGGCAGTTTTCGCTTCGAACAGCGAATCGGTACCGAAGGCCGTTTTGATTCCGTATCGCTTTGCAAGCTCGTACGCCGTGGGCGTTCCGCGCGTCATCTCGTGTTGTTTGGCGTGTCCCTGCGGGCTCAGCGTCGCTACCGAATCTTCGTCGGCCAGAAACGGTTGTACGCTCAACCAAATCTCGCGGCGCGCCAATAGCTCGGCGGTCGGCTCGTCGATCAACTGTCCGTGTTCGATACAGCGAACGCCGGCGTTGACCGCCTGCCGTATCGCACGCGGCGTATAGGCGTGCACCATCACATACGTATTCCAATTTTCTGCGGCTTCGACCGCAGCGCGCATTTCGGACGGCGTGAACTGCGTCGAGTCGAGAGGATCGTGCGGCGACGTGACGCCGCCGCCGGCCATGAGCTTGATTTGCGTGGCTCCCAACCGCAACTGTTCTCGCGCCCGCAAGCGCACCTCGTCGGGGCTGTCCGCGATCGCCACGTGACCCTCGCGCTCCATGTATGTGGGCTGCCCGCCGGCGGCACGCGGAACGTCCCACGGCATCCGAAAATCGCCGTGCCCCGATGTCTGCGAAATCAACGCACCCGACGGATAGATGCGAGGACCGGGCACGATGCCGCCGTCGATCGCGCGTTTGAGTCCGAAGACGGGGCCGCCGGCATCGCGCACGGTTGTAAAACCGCGCATCAGCGTCTGCTCCGCGGTACGCGCAGCGAGCAAATTGATATAGCCCGTATCCGACGTCATCAGCACTTGCATCGGAACCGTCGCCCACATGCTATGCCAGTGCGCGTCGATCAGGCCGGGAATCAGCGTTCGGCCCGCGCCGTCGATGACGTTGACGTCATCGTAGGAATCGCCGACCAGATCGTGTCCGATACGCTCGATGCAATTGCCGGCAATCAGCACGCTCGACGGCGGCGATAGTTCTTCGGCGCCGGTGAATAGGCGCACGTTTTCGAACAGCGTCGCAGAGTATCGCTCGGCCATGAAACGACCTTCCGCGCGCGTCCGGCCGAACCTACAACCGTTCGCCCGGCGGCCCCGATCGCTCGGAGCCGAGCACCGCAGCGACGGTCAGCGCTACCGGCAATCCGAAGAAGATGACGTGCGCGACAGCGGTGTTCACGAGCGAGGCCGCATGTTGCGCCGCGTGCTGTGCCCTGCCGAGTGGAACGACGATGTCGATCATCACGAGCATGACGATGAGACCGAACAGCATTCCGGCGAACGCCGGGGAACGCCGTACCGCCGGAACCGTCTGATAGAGCGCCGCAAAGATCGCCGCCCAACCGATCGCGACGATGCAATCGAAGACGAAACCGAGCAACGCGGACCACAATCCACCCGCGTACGCCGAACTTCCGACGATGTTGGATGCATCCCACTGAAACAGCAGCAACGGCTTGGTGTGGAACAAGAGACGGAGCGCGATCGCCAGATACACGCTAATCGTCACGTTGCCGGCGAGACCGGCTACCACCGCCGCTCCGGCGTACGCTGAGATGGAGGTCATAACGCTCATAGCGCGCGGCCGGGCCGGAGGGTGACGACCCGGTCAAAGGCGCACCCGCCCGGTCAGCGTATCACCTCGACAGACATGCGGTGGGATGCGCGACGACGGCTCGACGATTTTATCAACTCGCAGGGGATCGCACACGAAGTTGTGGTCGTCGTGGTTTCCTATCTCTTCGTATTCGCGGGCGCGTGGAACGACGGCTATGTCGGATTGGTGCCTTCGCCCGCGTCAGGTATCGTCGAAGCGTGCATGGCGGCAATCTTGCTACTCGAGATAACGAGCCGCCTGCTGTTCGTACGCCAGCGGCGCTTCAGCTTTTACGCGCTGATCGTTCTCGACGTCGTTTCGTTGCTGACGGTCATCCCGTATCTCACCGGATTTGCATTCGCACGGCTGTTCCGCCTCGGTTATGCATCGTGGAGAACCGTGCTACTCCTGGAACGGCTCGCCAAGACGCGAAATAACGCGATGTATTTAGCCTGGATTTACGTGCTGATCGTTCCCTTAGCCGCGGCGATGCTCTACGCGGTAGAAGCGTACGCGGGTAACTCTCCCGTGAAGAACTATCTCGATGCGCTTGCGATGACGGTAGGTTATGCGCTAACGCTTGGTAGCAGCCGTCCGACCACGTACAGCGGCAACATCATCTGCGGCATCCTGTTCGTCGGCGGCGTCCTCTGTATCGGCATTATCGGCAATACGCTAGCAAACCGATACGCAAACGATGGGCGATCGGAACCGAAACCGCGCGACCGCTAGTCCCGACCGAAGTAGAAGACCATCCGCCGTTGCGGCACGCCTTCGATCTCGTCGCGCGAGCTCGGACCCTCGTTGACGAAACCGTTGCGGCGATACAAAGCGGTAGCGGGCAAATTACTCTCGACGACGTCTAATTCGACCGCCGGAACCCCGAGTTCGCGCGCCCATCGGATAACGGACTCGACAAGCCTGTCGCTCGCGCCTCGCCCTCGGGCGGACGGTGCAACCCACATCGAGATGAGCAACACGTTGCCGCCCTCGGGGAAACCGCTAGCCATTCCGACGTTGACGCCGTCAATTGCAACGACCACATTATAGGGTACGCCGCGCAAGCGTTCGCGCCAACGCTCTTCGTTTGCATCGCGCCAATCCGCCAGCGTCGAACCGAACGCGTAGGGCGCTTCGGAGAGCGCCGCCAATCGCACCGCCCGCCACGCCAACCAATCGTTTTCGCCGCAGCTGCGAAGATTCACCGGTCTCCTATTTGTGGCAGTCGCTATCGATCGGCACGTCCGTGCCGTGGACGGATAGCACCTCATGGACGGTAAGGTGCGAGTCGCCGGTCAGCGTATACGTTATCTTGCCGCTCATTTGGATCGGACCCATCGTGTTCGTGCCGGTAAAGGTTCGCCCGTCGGTCGAAATTGCGGCGCCATGCGTTCCGCTATTGTCGTCGCTAACGCTCCAGTACACCTTAGCATCGTCACTGTATCCGAAATAGTCGTCGCCAGAATAGTCCGCTCCGGTAATGTGGTCGTGCAAGGTGTTTGCCGGGGCCACTTCGAGCGCGAGCGTTACCGTGTTGACGCGACTAGGACGCCCACCCATCGCGGGAACGGTCGTCGCGCACGTCCATGTTCCGGCCATCGCGTTCAGCGACGCCATTGGTCCAGTTAACTGCCCGGCCGCGCGAGCCGCTCCTGGAAACGCGAACGCAACTACGGATAGAGCGACCGCGCCGACGTTACGAAAAGTTTGCATGACGGTCAATACGGCGCCGGTGCCCTGGTAACTTGCTCGGCGGAGGTACCGCTATGGCATCCCCGAACGGCCCGGCATGCAGCGATTCTCGATTGCGATGCTGTGTAGCGTCATTGTTTTTATCGCACCCATCGTCCCGGCGCCGGCGCGCGCCGAAGCGTCGCCCGATGCCCAAGCCGTTCTGGCCCAAGAGGGTCGCTGGCTGACGGCCATCGTCGCGGGTGACCGTCGAACGGTTGACGCGATCCTCAGTCACGACCCCGAATTTACGCACATTACCGCCGACGGCAAACTACTCTATCGCGCTCAGGAGCTAGCGGCGACGAAGAAAGAAGCGTTTACGATGAAAGCCACCGGTCAAACGGTCGATTTTATTTCCAATGTTGCGATCGTTCACGGCATCAATACGATTACGCAGGCGCATCATCCGATCGAACGCGTGCGTTTTACCGACGTCTTCGTCCGTCGCGGCGCCACATGGCAGGCCGTCTCGGCGCAAGAGTCAGCGATCGTCGCTAGCCCATGAAATATCGCACGTGCGCGCTGGTCATCGGCATCGCTGTTGCGTTGACATTCCGCCTACCCGCCGAGGCGCAATCGGTCGCATCACCCGCGCCCCAGGCCTCACCCGCATCGCCGGCCTCGCCGGCGGCCTCGCCCGCAATCGTCGCACCGAAACCGCCCAAGCCGGCGAATCCGTCGCCGGCTCCGACGGCCACGCCGACCGCAGGTCCACCCTTCGGCAACATGCAGTGGCGTGAAATCGGGCCGGCAGCGGGCGGCGGGCGAGTGTCTGCGGTCGCGGGATCTGCAACAAATTCAAAACTGTATTTCATCGGCAGCGCCGGCGGCGGTGTTTGGAAATCGGAAAACAGCGGCCAGACTTGGGATCCCGTTTTCGATAAGCAATCCGTCGCAGCCATCGGTGCCGTAACGATCGATCCTACCGACGACAAAACCGTTTGGGTCGGAACGGGCGAAACGAATCCCCGCAACGACGTCTCGTACGGCGACGGCGTGTACAAAACGACCGACGGCGGAGATACGTGGAGTAACCTGGGCCTTCGCGGTACGAAGTATATTTCGAAAATCGTCGTCAACCCGCGCGACCACAACCACGTGGTCGTTGGAGCGCTCGGCGACGTTTTTGCCGACAGCAGCGAACGCGGCATCTACGTCACCAACGACGGCGGCAAGACGTGGAAGCAAACGCTCTACGAAGGTCCCAAGAGCGGTATCTCCGATCTCGCGATGGACCCGCAGAACCCAAGCATCCTGTATGCGGGTCTCTGGGAATTCCGCCGGCAGCCCTGGACGTTTCAAAGCGGCGGCGACCACGACGGATTGTACAAGTCCACCGACGGCGGCGCCAGTTGGACGAGACTGACGGGCTCCGGGCTCCCGGCTACTCCCGTCGGACGAATCGGGTTAGCTGTCGCCCCGAGCAACCCCAATCGCGTGTACGCGTTAATCGAATCGTCCAAGGGTATTCTGTGGCGTTCGGACGACGCGGGCGCGACGTGGACGATGATCAGCAACGACACGCTCGTCGATCAGCGTCCGTTCTACTTCAGCCATATTGCGGTGGATCCGAAAAATCCGGATCACGTCTACGGCGTTTCTGAAGCGCTCTCGAAAAGTACCGACGGCGGCAAGACGTTCAAAGAGATTGCCGACACCGTTCATGTTGACTACCATGCGATTTGGATCGCTCCGAACGACCCGTCGCGCATCATCGTCGGCGAGGACGGCGGTTACGCGCTGACGCTCGACGGTGGCGACAACTGGTTCTTTTCGGCCAACGTTCCGATCGCGCAAGTGTATCGGGTGGGCCTCGGAAACGATAATCCGTACACCGTCTGCGCCGGGCTGCAAGACAACAACGGCTGGTGCGGGCCGTCCAATTCGCTCGATTCGAGCGGTATCCAAAATAAAGAGTGGATCGTAACGGTCGGAGGCGACGGCGAATGGGGCATTCCCGAGCCCGACGATTCCAACTGGATCTGGTCAGACTCCGAAAACGGATCGTTGGTGGTGTTCAACCGCGTTACGCAAGACGGATGGTCGGCGGCCCCCTATCTGCAAAACTCGGTCGAAGGCTTCGATCTGCGTACCAGCAAGTTTCGCTTTAACTGGGAATCACCGATCGGTTTCGCTCCGTGGAATCCGCATATCGCTTGGTATGGCGGTAACGTACTCTTTCAAACCATCGATCGTGGCCGGTCCTGGACCGTTATCAGTCCCGATCTCACGCGGAACGACAAGGCGCATCAAGCACCCTCGGGCGGTCCGATCACGCACGACGTCTCGGGCGCCGAGTTCAGCGATACGATCCTCGATATCGAGGGATCGACCGTGCGGCGAGGCGAGATTTGGGTCGGCACCGACGATGGTCTCGTACAGATGACACTCGACGACGGCAAACATTGGAAAAACGTGACGCCGCCGGGCGCGCCGACCTACGGCCGTTTCGCGACCGTCGCTCCGTCGACGCTCGACGACGGAACCGCTTATGCCGTCGCCGACGGTCATTACACGGGCGACTCCGCGCCGTACGCGTTCGTCACCCGCGATTACGGAAAGCATTGGACCAAGATCGTCGACGGATTGCCAGCCGGCGAGTGGGTCCGTTCGATTCGACCGGATATTCGCAATCGAAACATCGTCTATCTCGGAACCGAAGAAGGCATCTTTATCTCGTTCGAAGCCGGCGCACACTGGCAGGCGTTTCGCAACGATCTACCACCCGTTTCAGTCCACGATATCCGCATGCAAGCGCAAGCGAACGATCTCGTAATCGCGACACACGGACGCGCGGTGTATATCATGGACGACATGAGCCCGGTGCAAGAACTGCAGCAAGCCGTCGCGCACGGCACGTGGCTCTTTGCACCCCGCCCGTCGTACGAGTGGTCGCTGCACGAATACGACGAAGGCACCTACACCAATTATGCGGCCGACAATCCGGCCTACGGCGTCGTCGTCACGTTCTATCAAACACAGCCGCAAACGGCGCCGCCGAAAATCGAATTCCTCAATTCGACGGGCCATACGATCCGCACGATCTCGGGAACCCATAAAGTCCACGGTAAAGATGAGCCGTACGTGACGAATAAAGCCGGGCTCAACCGGTATGTGTGGAGCTTCGGCGTTGACGGCCCGGTAAAGTGGTTGGGTGCGGCGCGCGAGCGTTACCAAGGGCCGAGCTCAGGTCCGGCCGTGCCACCCGGCTCGTATTCCGTTCGCCTGACGCTCGGAACGCATTCCTACGTACGGCGCTTCGTGGTTAAGCCCGATCCGCGCTCGCAGCTCACGCAAGCCGACTACCAGCACATCTTTGCAACCGGGCTAAAGCTGCAAGCCTCGTTCTCGCTCGTCGATACGATGCTGAACCATCTCGACGACATAACGAAGGCAGCAAACGCCGATCTTGCAGTCGCCCAGAAAGCGCAGAATACGGCGCTCGTCGCGAAACTCAACGACTTCTTGGCCGCGCGCAAGACGCTATTCGACTCCCTGACTGCCGACTATCACAACGACGAAGACGGCATTCAACGTCCGGGCGCGTTGCGCGAAGACGTCCAAAGCGCGTACTATAACGCGCAAGGTATTCCGACACAACCGGTAATCGAGTTTATCGCCCGCGTCAATGGCGAGCTGCGCGACGGCGCCGGTCGCTACAATACCTTCGTTTCAAACGCCATTCCGGTAGCGAATTCCGCATTGCAGGCCGCAAGTATGAAGCCGCTGCCATCGATTCCGCAAGTGACGCCATGACCGCGCCGGCAACGCCGTCTTCGCAAGATCAGCTGCGCGGCTTTTTGCAATCCGCCAAACAGCGCGGCGTTTCGGACGAGTCGCTCGTTTCGTTGCTCCGGCATCGCGGATTTTCGGAACGATCGATTTATCGCGGGCTAGCGTCGTACTACGAAGACGTCTTGGGCGAGTCGCTTCCCTCTCGCGGGCTCGACGTCGAAAACGCACGCGACGCCTTCTACTACTTGCTCAACTTCATCACGCTCGCATTTTGGACGATCGCGCTCGGACAGATTTTTTATATGCTGATCGGGCGCCGCTTTCCGGACGCCCTCGATGTGAGTTCGCCCTCGTTACGCGACGAACTTGCCGGGCAGCTCGCGGCCGTGATCGTCACATTTCCCGTGTTCTTGATCGTGCATTCGCTGATTCAACGGCAGTTGCAAAAACGGCCCGATCTTTATTATTCGCCCGTACGACGCTGGCTGACGTACGTGGCGCTCGTGCTGGCCGCAATCGTGCTCGTCGCCGATGCCGTGTGGTTCGTTACGAGTTTTCTGCAAGGGCAGTTGACCGTGCGATTCGTTCTCGATTCGCTCGTGTTGCTGGTCCTCGGGGGCGGAGTGTTCCTCTACTACCTCATGACGATGGAGCCGCCGGCGACCCGGGCGTGAATATTCGTCAGATTCTACCGTACGCCGCGATCGCCGTCGTCGTGGGTGGCCTGGTATGGGCGTTCGCTACGATCGGAACGCCGGGGCACGCCAGGCTGGTATCATTGGATCGGATTCGTAGCTCCAACTTGTACGAGATAGCGCAGGCAATGTACGACGGGTTCGGTACGAGCGGCGCGTTGCCGGCCACTCTTCCGGCAGATCTCAAACCTCGCGACGCCGGCATCATCGGTACCCGCGGTAACTTCATGAACGATCCCGGCAACGGAACGCCGTACGAATATCGACGCATCGACCGAAACCGGTATCGGCTCTGCGCTACTTTCGCCCTCGCGTATCGTCCTACGCGCCCTGGGGATCGCGGCTGGAAGCATCCTTCCGGCCATACGTGTTTCGAGTTCGACGTTCGCAAAAGTGCGATAGACCCGAACGATGTTGACGGTATTATCGAGGGATCTCCGCCGTTCTAGACGCCGGCAGGTTAGCGGCTAACACACGTCCAGATTGCGGCCCCGATGAAGGCGACCGTCGCCGCGATTTCGATCAACGGGATGTACACTTTATGATGACCGTTGAGGACGGCATTCAACGCCGGAAGGCTCCCGGCGCGTGCGTCGTCGGCCGATAGAATACCCTCATCGGGCGCTTTGTGCGCGTCGTCCGAAGCAAAAAGATAGTCACGTTCCAATCGGCGCAATACGTGCTGCGCGTACCCCACCAGCGAGCGGTTCCGTAGTTCGAGCATGAAAAAGCTGAACGACACGACCGCCCCGAGGATCGCGATCGATAGCGCGACCAACGTATACTTTGCGGTGACGGCGGCGACGTAGGCGTTGGCGAGAATGCCGATACCCACCAAGAAGTAGTTGAGCATGTTGGTGCGCTGCGTTGCGTGGTACGAGAACCATTCCCAGGCGTAATCTAACTGGGCTTTGCTGCGGTTTTTCGGCTTATCCGGCATCGCTCAGCCGATCGAAGATGCGATCTTCGGTGAACGGAAGACTTGTGAAACGCACGCCGGTAGCATCGCGAAGCGCGTTGCCGATTGCGGGCGCCACCGGGTTGTTGGTATTTTCCGCGACCGATTTAGCGCCCATCGGCCCGATGCGATCGTGCGTGTCGGCGTAGAACACGTCCATATCGGGTGCGTCGGCCATCGCGGGAATTCGGTAGTTGCGTAGCGTTGGGTTCACGACCGCGCCGGCGTCGTCATATACCATCTTCTCCTGCAACGCGTAGCCGATGCCGAAGACCACTCCCCCAACTACCTGCCCGCGCAGCTGGTGCGGATTCATCACGACGCCCGCATCGACCGCCTCGATATTGTACAGAATGACGATTTCGCCGGTAACGCGGTGCACCGCCAAGCGCACGCCGTAAGCGAAGAACGCCACCGTCCGCGGCGACCCGTACGCCTTGCGAAACGAGCTGAACTCGACGTTGCTACGGGCGCCTAGGGCGTGCAATTCTTGCAGCGACATCGAGGTATCTCCATTGCTAATACCGTCGCCATCGAGGTTGAACCGCTCGGGGCGTTCGCCTGTGGACCGCGCCGCGAACGAAACCATGCGCTCGCGTAATGCGACCGCGGCGTTCTCGACCGCTTTGGTCGGGACCATCATGCCGACGCTTGCGAACGTCCCGCTGTCGTACGGCGTGCGATCCGTGTCGGCGTTGATAAAATCGACACGATCGGTCGAGCAGCCTAAGACTTGTGCGACGACTTGCTGTTGGGCCGTGATCAAGCCGTTCCCAATTTCGGTCGAGCCGACCGTGAAGCGATACCGTCCGTTCTCGAGCAGCGTCACTTCCGACCCCGAGCGTTGCTCGGTGGGGGGCACGCAATCCAGCATCGAGATCGCGACTCCGCTGCCTTCCAGCCAATCGTCACCCTCGGGTTTGGCACGACCCTTACGCTCTTGCATCGCTCGTTCGACCGCGTCGAGGCATTGATCGAGGCCGTAACTTCCGATCGTTAAGTCGCTGATCTCGGGAGAGGCGGCCGCGATTTCGTCGTACGGCCCGACCATGTTGGTCCGGCGGATCGCAATCGGATCGATGTCGAGGATCCGCGCGAGTTCGTCGATCGCCGATTCGATCGCGAAGGTCGTCTGACTCGTGCCGTATCCGCGAAAGCCGCCACCGCACTGCAGATTGGTGTACACCGCGTAACCGTCGCCCTTTTTATTCGGACACTTGTACAGCCCCCACGGCCCCGACATGGCGTTAGCCAGCGTTTCGCCACCGTGATTTCCGTAGGCGCCGGTATTCGAAACGACGCGCCACTGCATGGCCGTCAGCACGCCGTCCTTGGTCGCTCCGATCTTGAGGTGCACGTTCATCGGGTGTTTGGTGGTGGCACCGGTAAACTGCTCTTCGCGCGTAAACTCCCATTGTACCGGACGGCCGGTCTTCAGCGTCGCGAGCAGAGGCAAGTCCTCGCTCATCATGTCTTGTTTGCCGCCGAAACCGCCGCCGACCCGCTCGCAAAAAACGTGCACGTCGGCCAGATTGAGGCCGAACAAGAAGCATAGCTTTGATTTCACGATGAACGGCCCTTGCGAACTCGTTCGCACGTGATACCGGCCGTCTTCACCGCGCCACGAAATAGACTGCATCGTTTCGAGGTGAACGTGTTGCTGGCGCGACGCGTAATACGTGTCTTCGTAGATCGCATCGGCCTGCGCGAACCCGGCAGAAATGTCGCCGCTTTCGCCGTGCATCTCGACGAAGATGTTCTGCTCCGGATGCATCGCTCGCGAAAACTCGCCTTTATCGTGCAGCTGCGGCGCGCCCGGAAGCATGGCTTCCTCCGGATCAAAAACCGCTTGTAGAATCTCGTACGTCACGTCCAGCGCCCGGCAGCCTTCCTCGGCCGCGGCCTCGGTTTCGGCCACCACGGCGGCGATTCGCTGGCCTGCGAAGCGCGCGACGTTGTCGAGCAAGTATGTGTCGTCGGGGTCGACACGGTTGTCTTCGTGGATCGCCGTCGTATAGCGTCTGCGCGGCACGTCTTCCCACGTGAAAACGTCGACGACACCGGGCGTTGCCAGCGCTCTACTCCGATCGATCGCCGTGATGCGCGCATGCGCGTGCGGCGAGCGCAACACCTTAAGATGGAGCATGCCGTCGAGCGGCGGGATATCGCTGGTGTACCGGGCGTGACCGGTAACGATGTCGCGGGCAAACGGATTGGGAACGCTCCGACCCGTCGAAGCGCCGGCAGCGTCGCTCGAGACGTTGACCTTGCCGGCGAAGGCATCGCGAATCGATTCGTACCCGGTGCAGCGACAGAGATTGCCTTTCATCGACTGCGGCAGGTCGCATTTTTGTTCGTCGGTCAACGACGCACCGGTCATGATCATGCCGGCCGCGCAATACCCGCATTGAAAGCTCTGCGCGTCGAGAAATGCCTGTTGCATCGGATGCAGCGTGCCGTCGGGATGCGCTAGCCCCTCGATCGTCATCACCGTCTTGCCTTCGGTGCGAAACGCCGGATAGAGGCAGCTGTGCACCGGCTTGTCGTCGACCCAGACGGTGCATGCGCCGCAGTCGCCGCCGTCGCAGCCTTTCTTCGTGCCATACCAGCCCAGGTCGCGCACGAACGTTCGTAGACATTGGCCGGGGTCCGGGGTGGCCGAAAACGTCTTGCCGTTAACCGTCAGCTTCATGCGCCGAGCTCTGCAACGATTTGCGCTCCGAAATGATGCGTTAGATGCTTACGATGCGATGGCGAGCCGTGAACGTCTTCTAGGTACATTTCGTCCGGAATCGCGGCGTCGATTCGACGGCGCACGTCGTGTGCCGAAAGCGCCGGCTCCAGCCGAAGCTGCACGGGACGCAGCGTGGCAGCCGTGATGGTTAATAAAATCTCATCGGTCGAGCGCGTTCCGATCAGCAACACCGATGACCGCCCGAGATGCGTTAACGATGCCCGCCGGAACGCGTGCCGTTTACGCAATGCCGTGACCGGCAAACGAATGCTTCGCAGCAATTCGCCCGGCGCGAGCACGTTCGCGTGATTGCCGGTGACGAAGTCGACCGCCGGAACGCGACGCGGATCGCCGTCGAGCGGCCAGAGTTCGTAGACGGCTTCCAGCGCGGCCGTGAGCGAAATCATCGGTCCGGCCGGGAGCGACATAACGATATTTCCACCGATCGTCGCCTCGTTCCAAATCTTGAACGACGAGAGAAACGACCGGCAACACTCGCCGATCAGCGAAGCGGCAACCCACTCCGAACGCGCTCGATATGCATATAGTTCGGCGATGCGACAGGTAGCGCCGATTTCCAATTCGTCTTCACGCTCGGTCAGCGCGGGCCAGCGCAACGTTTCCAAATCGATCAACGTGTCGGTGTGAAGCTGTGGCTCGGAGAACAGCCACGTTCCGCCCGCCAGCCAGGCGTCACCCGCGCGCCAACCGTCGATTTCTTCCAACGAATGCGGACGCTTGACGGTCGTGATCGTGTTGAGGTTCACAATAATCTCCAGAGCACGAGAATCTCGATCGCGTAAGCGCAGATGAGAAAGAACGGCATCGCGTTGACCAACGCACGCGGCCGTCCTTCGGGATACAACCACGGTGTGAAGAGCGCGATCGCCAACGGCATGAGCGGCCACGTCGTGAGCAAAACGCTAATGGCATTCCCGACGAACGTTCCCAACGACGGCGGAGTCGCGACCGAGCGTAACAGCGGGTTGAGAAAACGCAGCTCCAGCATAACGACCGGAAAGAGCGTCAGCAATACCAGCGACGCAGTTTTCCACATATTCGGCGGGCGGCCGGTCGCGGGATCGGCCGGCACCCAGCCCGGGAACGACGTGTCAACGCGCTGCGCTTCGAAGCCCTCAATGAGATCGTGGCTTTCTAGCAACAGCGCCGCGCGTTCGGGCGAGTTAAGCCACGCATTGAGGTGTGGTACCGAATCGAAACGCAACACCGTCGTCCAACCGGTTTCGCGCTGGTGCGGCGGCTGCACGAACGAACCGATGTAGCCGGGAAAACGCTCCTGCACTTTTTGGATACGATCGGCAAACGCGCGATACGCAAGTTCGCTACCGGCCTTGATGCGCGTGATGATGACTTCGGTGGCGCTATGCTGCGCGTAATACTCGAGCGCCGCTTGACCGGCCAACTGCACGAAGACACCGCCTTCGACCATCGGCCGCGCTTCGTCCAGCAATGCAGAATTGTCGCTGCCGTGCCGCCACACGCGCAAGGCATCGACCGTTCTGAATCGTGCCACCAACGCCGCTTCTTCCTGATCGGGCGTCGGCGCGACGTATTCGAAACTCTCGGCACCCGGCGAGGCCAGCACCTCTGCTTGCCATTTCGCGTGCCATTGCGCGAACGCCGATTCGCGCTCGGGACGAACGCGAGCGCAGACGATCAGCGTCGCAGATTGGCCTGCCTGCGTCGCGCCCATCAGTTGCCTGCGATTGGCTCGGGCTGCGTGCCGACGACGGCAAGAGGCCGCAGGGTTCTCGTCATGGGTATACCCCCGCTGCTATTACAGCACGGCGTTGGTGGGTGGCCGCTCCCTTCGGCGAACGGCCCGACCGTCCCGCCGATAGGGTAATCCAACGGCGTCGTAGACAAAGCGCCACGCTGCTCGTTACGATGACGCGATGAGAGCCACGCTCGCGCTAACGACCGTACTGTTGCTTGGAGCTCGTACCGCGACCGGTGGCGCGAACTGCTTATGGCGACCCGCGTAGATGCAAGCACTCGCGGTCGTAGCAGCGATACTGCTGTCGTCGTGCGCTGGACCGTGGGGAGCGCCGACACACGTCGATCTCAACGCGCCCGGCGGGGCGGTGGTCGTGCAAGCCGAGGTCTATCTGGAGCCTTGCTCGTACCCGTGCGTCCCGCGCGGCGGAAGCGACGTCGAGATTACGACCGTGAATCTACCGCACGAAGCCAACTACGCAATCGCATTGGCGGAGGGCGATTGCGTATCGATGAAGCACGCCCGCATCCTCGGAACTTTTCGAGGAGATGCGACCGACACGGTACGCGACGATACGCCGGTGCGCTCGTTGACCAGCGGACGCTACGTGCTGTTAATACGGAACGCCCGGCACGGGAATCGAAACCTCGCGTGCGGCGTTATAAAGGCGAAATGGTTCTAATCGACGTGGGACGTCCGACGGCGTTCATCGTTACCCACGCGGCGGCCATGATCATTGCGTTTAGCGCGAACTCCGACCAGCTATTGTGCGATTGTGGGTGCGCGATGAGTGCCGGAACCCACACGAGCAACCCGAATACGGCGATCATAACGGCGGTGAGAGCGAGCGCGATCCGTGCCCGAATGTTGAGAAGAATTGCGATGGCTGCTAGAGCGAACGCAACCGTCGTAAGTCCGGCCCAAAATATCTGATTCGGCGGAATCCATTTAGGAACGAACCCGGCCGTGACGCCGAAATACAACGCCTGCATGAGCGTGAACGACACGACGCTCAGACCGTAACCGATCCGGGCGATACGATTCAGCGTGGTCGCGCCGGCGGAGTCGAGTTGGCTCGCAGCATACAATGCGATCGCCCCACTGAGAATTGAAAACTGCTCGAAGAAGGCTCCGTACTGCGCGTAAATTTTCGGAGCGGCGAACATGCCGGGGATACACGCGATTGAAAAAATCGCGAACAAGACGACGAGAATCGTCGAACCGGCACGCAGCGCGCGCGGCAGCACCAGTAAAACGCCACCCACGATCAGCGCGACCATGAGCAAATCGCCGATAACGTCGCCCATCGGCAAGCGCAAGATGCGGTGCAGGCTTTGCCACGTATCGATGTCGTGCCACATCCCAAGGACGAGCCCAAAGAGCACGGCCGAAGCGCCGAACGCGAGCCGGGCATAGGGAGTGGCCTTCATGCTACGCGCAACGCCTGCACGCGGTACCTCGTGACGCTTGGCTTATTTTCCAGCTGGAGGGAAGATGGCGACCGTACTCGACTGGAAGTTATCGACGTAGAGATTTCCGGACTTGTCGAAGAGAAACGCGATCGGCTGTTTGACGTCGGGGCAGAAACTCGCGATCGGACGTCCCGAATGCGGCCCGTACTCATTGACCGCCCCGCCGGAGAGGTCCGCGTTGCCGACGTAGAGATTGCCGGCTGCATCGACCGCCAGCGCGTTCGGTTTGCTAACGCCGCGGAAGAGTTCGCGCGCAGGCGTATCGCCCCCGGGCGGAAAGATCGAAACGCTGTCGTCGCGGAAGTTGGCAACGTACAGGTTTTGCTGGGCATCGAGCGCGAGCGCTTGTGGGTCTTTGATGTCTTTTGAGATGAACCGCTCGGGCGCGCTGCCCCCGGGGGCGATCACCGCGATCTTATTGATCCGCGGGTTTGCAACGTACAAATTTCCCTCGGAATCGAAGATCGTGGCGAATGGGTCGTTGAGTCCCGAGATCGTCCGTTCCGGCTTGTCCTGGCCCGGTGCGAAGACCGAGATGGTGCTACTAAGATTGTTTACGACGTACAGATTACCGGAAGAATCGAACGTCAGCGCCTCCGGAGAGTCGGTTCCATCGATGATCTCGCGCTTGAGCTTGAATTTGCCCGGGCCGTAAACGCTAACCGACCCGGTGGCGCGATTCGCGACGAATAAGTCGCCCTTTGAATCGAACGCCAGCGCGGTCGGGTGGTTCACACCGCTCTCGATCGTTTGCGACGGAGCATCTTTTCCAGCCGGGTAGACGGTCACGTTGTTCGCATTCGCGTTCGCGACGACGAGATCACCATTGGTATCGAAAACGATCGAACGCGGTTTGGCGACGCCGTCGCGGATAACTTGCGTCGGTGCGGTGCAGGCGACCCCGGGTCGCGCGCCAACGGCAGGCAATGCGTTGGGCGCCGTGCTCGATGATTGGCCGCCGTTAGAACAGCCGGTCAGGACCAGCGACGCGCACGCGAAGCGTCCGATGAATCCAAAACGTAGGTGTCGCAACGTGGTTCCCCTTTGATAGTCTCGCCACAAGAACGCGGCGACGGTGCCGTCGTCTTGTAAAACGTTGGTGCCGTTCAAAAGCTCTCGCCAGCAAACAGCTGCGCGAGGCTGAGGCCGCGACGTATTCTGCCCAGGAAGGGACTCGAACCCCCACGATGTTGCCACCACTGATACCTGAAACCAGCGCGTCTACCAATTCCGCCACCTGGGCGCGGAACCGCACGGCTTCGCGCCGGGGAGCATCCGCCCTGCCCGGCGCAGAAGGCCGCGCGCTATGACTCCCCACCAAGCCATCATGGCCGAAATCGTCTTTCCCGACCAGACGAATCATTACGGTACGCTTTTCGGGGGCGAGGCGCTGCAGATGATGGATAAAGCCGCGTTCATCGCAGCTAGCCGTTTTAGCCGCACCGCGGTCGTCACCGCCTCGCTCGACAAAACTGACTTCCGGCATCCCGTGCGGCAGGGCGATCTCGCCGAGGTGGTCGCGAGCGTCGTATCCCGTGGAAGCAGTTCGATGGTCGTAAAGGCCGAGTTATTCTCCGAGAACCTGCTGACTGGTGAACGCCGTTTGTGCACGGTCAGTCATTTTGTGATGGTCGCCGTCGACGACGGCGGCAAACCGACCACATTCGAAGGCGCTCACCCATTGCCGGTGTTATCTTGACGCGAACCGAGACGGAGGTCGCAACCGGGCCGCCGAGCGCGAGGTTTTGAGGGACCGGTATGCCGCTTTCCCTTGTTGCAACCGCCGGGCCGGCGATGCTCGATCCGTATTCGCAGGCCGTTACGGCCGCTGCCGAGCGCGTGAGCCCAGCCGTTGTTTCGATCGAAGTTCGAAGCGAGCGCGGCGGCGGCAACGGTTCCGGCTTCATTTTTACGCCCGACGGCTTCGTTCTCACCAACAGTCATGTGGTGCACGGCGCGGAGTCGATCGCGGTAGCCCTGCTTGACGGTCGCGAGCTGCACGGCCGGCTCATCGGCGACGATCCACATACGGATTTGGCGGTGCTTCGCCTCGACGCGCCGGATTTGCAGCACGCGACGCTCGGCGATTCCAGCGAGTTACGCCCGGGCCAACTCGTGGTCGCCGTCGGCAATCCGTTCGGATTGGCATATACCGTCACGGCGGGCGTGGTAAGCGCGCTCGGGCGAACGTTGCGTTCGCAATCCGGACGCCTGATGGATAATATCGTGCAAACCGACGCTGCCTTGAACCCGGGCAACTCCGGCGGACCGTTGGTCACCGCCGACGGAGACGTAATCGGCGTCAATACCGCCGTGCTTCCGGGTCAAGGCTTGTGCTTCGCCATCGCCATCAACACCGCGAAATTCGTTGCCGGCTTGCTCATGCGCGACGGCAAGGTTCGGCGCGGCTATCTCGGATTTGCCGGCCAAGATATCGTGCTGTCGGATGCTGCCGTTCGGCGCTTCGGTCTCGATAAAGGCTCGGCCATCATCGTGCATTCGGTAGAATCCGGAAGTCCAGCCGACATCGCTAGCCTGCAGCCCGGCGACGTGCTGCTTGCATTTGAGGGGAGCCGGCTGAACGGACTCGACGCGCTGCACAAAATTCTCACGAGCGTCGATCTCAGTCGTCCGTACAAGTTGGACGTTCTGCGCAAAGGTGAACGCTTGTCGCCGATCGTGTTACCAGTCGAATCGCGCGATGATACGTAAGCTACTTCCGATCCTCGGGATCACGTTCATCGACATCGTCGGGTTCAGCATGCTGATCCCGATGCTGCCGTATTTCGTGACGCATTTTGGCGCGACGCCGCTGGTCGTCGGGCTGCTGTTTGCGTCGTTTTCGGCCTGCCAATTGGTCGCGGCGCCGCTCTGGGGCGCTATCTCGGATCGCATCGGCCGCAAGATGGTGCTGATCGTCAGCCAAATCGGTGCAACGATCGGCTGGACGATGCTCGCCTTTGCGCCGACGATCGGTTGGGTGTTCTTCGCGCGCATCGTCGAAGGCATTTCGGGCGGTAATATCAGCGTCACCCAAGCCTATGTCGCGGATCTGGTCGAGCCAAAGGATCGTTCGCGTGCGTTCGGTTTGATCGGCGGAACCTTTGCGGCCGCAATGATTTTCGGCCCCCTCGGAGGCGGCTTACTCTTCGCCCATTACGGTTTCAAAGCGCCGTTTCTGACTGCGGCGGCGCTGCAATTCTTGACGTTACTTTTGACCTACTTCGCACTGCCGGAGTCGCGCACCAAACTCGAGCGCGAAGAAACCACCGGCGTCGGTAGTATTCTCAGCAGCTTTCGCAAGCCGCGTCTCTCCCGAATTCTCTGGCAGAAGCTGGCGATTTCGCTGGGTCTGTACGGCTGGTTCTCGGTGATCGCGTTGTACTTAAACGGCCAGCTCCACTTCTCGCTGACCGAAACGGATTATTTCTTCTCGTTTTTCGCGGTCTTTAACGTGTTGTCGAACGTATTTTTGGTTGGGCGAATGTCGAACTGGCTCGGTGACCGTACCATGTCGAACGTCGGTTTAGCAGCATTAGTGCTAGCGTTTGCTTCGGTCGCCGTCGTGCACAACATTTTCGCACTCGCGGGTACGATGCTGCTGTTCGCCTTCGGTATGGCGCTTGCGAATACGGGCATAACGGCGTTGATCAGCAACACCGCTACGGGCCGCGAGCAAGGGATGGTGCTTGGAGCGTCGTCGTCGCTGGATTCGTTGTCCGGCATTCTCGCGCCACCCGTTTCCACCGGTTTACTTGGCCGGTACGGACCTGGATTCGCGGGACTGGAACCACTCGCGCTCGAGGCGGTGGCGTTACTGCTCGGTTTACTCGGAGCGCGCGCCGAACGCGAAACACCGGAACTGATCCAGAAGCCCGACGCTTTGGCCGACGACGTCGAAGTTCTGAGCGCCGAGTCCGTGCAATAAGCGCGCTCTAACGCGGTAACGTTCGCGGGTTGCCATCGCGGATGCGACCGGACTCGACTTCCTCCAACAAATCTTTGAGCCAGTCACGATCGAGGCGTCGTTGCTTTTCCAAATGACGGAATAACTGCGCGCCTCCAGTCGAAACGCCTTCGCCCATCTCTTTGCGCAACGACGTCAATTCGGCGATCAACTCTTCGGTTCTCGCAATCTTGCGCGCGATAGCCTCGCCCAATTTATCGGGCGGAACGCAATGCAAGAAGAGTAACGGCCCATAGAGCGTCTGCGACACCGGGCGATCGCCATCGAACAGGCGATAGAAGCCCTCCTCGAACTCGGCGCGGCCCTGCGGCGTGATCGTATAGATGGTCCGGACGCCACCCCTCGGCACGCGCTCTTGCGCTACGGGCGCGATCGACCCGTCTTTTTCCAGCTGCCCGATCGTATAGTAGAGCGACCCGACGTTGACGTCCAGGTAGCACTCGACCAGAGCACTTTCCAGTCGCCGCTTGATCTCATAAGGGTGCAGGTCGCCGCGATGGAGCGTCCCGAGAATCAGGAGCCTTGCCTTCATAGTTTAATTATACTATTATAATCGAACCAACGAAATGCGCAACGGAGGCAAACCCTATGTGGCGGACCATCCTGGGAGTCGTCATCGGCCTGGTGGCCTGGATACTCATCGTCACGCTGCTGGATATCGTGCTTCGGTTGAGCATTCCCGGCTACGCGGGCGTCGAGCGAGCTCTGACGTTTACGCTTACGATGAAGATCGCACGCCTTTCGATTGCTGCCGCAACGTCGTTGATCGCCGGCGCCATCGTACGCCTGATCGCACCCGAAAGCCGGGTCGCCCCGTGGATCGTTGGGGTGATTCTGCTCGCATTCTTCGTGCCGACGCACGTGCAAATCGGGACGCGCCTACCGCTGTGGTATCACTTGACGTTCTTGCTCACCCTGGCGCCGCTCGTAGCGCTCGGCGCGAGGCTCGTGCCGGCCCGGGGCGCCGGGCGATCAGGGGCGTAAAGCGCGACGGTAGCTGACTAGGCCGCAGTTCTCTTTCTGCGGCCGCCGCGAGCCGGACGCTCGCCTTCGGTTTCCTCGGCGTCTTCGCTCGAAGCCCCGGCCCTGCGTTTCTTGCTCTCTTCCAGGCTCTTCGCGAGCACGTCCATGAGGTTGACGACCTTCGAGCGCGCCGGTGCCTTCTTGGGTTGCGGCAGTTCTTTGCCGTTGACGCGAGCGTCGATCATCGCGAGCAGTTCGTCGTGATATTTGTTCGTAAATTTCTCCGGTTCGAACGCGTCGACGCTCATGGCGTCGATCAGCATTTTCGCCATTTTCATTTCGGCTTCGGGTAGTTTGTCGCTAGCCGGTAACTCCAGCGTTCCCGTATCGACGATTTCATCGGCCCAATGCATCAACTCGAGCACGAGCGCGTCGCCCAACGGTTTTACCGCGGCGATATATTCTTTGGTTCGTATCACGACGCGCGCGATTGCGACGCGCTTGCTGTTGGATAACGCTTCGCGCAAAAGCGCGTATGCGTGTTTGCCCTGTTTGGTCGGCTCGAGATAGTAGGGCTTGTCGAAAAACATCGGGTTGATCTGATCGAGCTCGACGAACTCTAGAATGTCGACCGATTGCGTCGCCTCGGGGTTGACCTTCTTGAAATCTTCGTCGGTGAGGATGACGTACTCGCCCTTTTCGTATTCGTAACCCTTGACGATCTCGTCCCACGGCACGGGCTTGCCGTTGACGCTGCAGACGCGTTCGTATTTTATGCGTCCTTCGTCCTTTGCATGCAACATGTTGAACGAGAGATCGTCGGACTTAACGGCGGTGAAGACCTTGACCGGGATCGTCACCAGGCCGAAGTTGATGGAACCTGACCAAATCGCGTGCGCCATAGTTCGACTATTCTACCCGCTTGCCGGGCTCCGTCCCTCGCTTGCTCGACTTTCGTCCACTGGGCGCCTTCGCGCCGCCACGTTTCCCCTCAGACCAGGCGCTCTGGGCCGCTTCGATCGCCGGCTCTAAGCGTTGTCGTTTCCAAGCTTTCCCGGCCCATAGGTCGCCCTTCGCCGCCAGCCGCTTGGGCGTGGTCGCGATCGTAAACTTGGCGAACTCGTCGGCCGGCACGATGGATCCGCGTTTGCGCGCCATCGCCTCGACCTCGGCCCATTCGAGCGGCGTCGAAACCGGCGCCTTATCCCGAGCGCGGACGCAATACGGGACCACGTACGTTTTGCCTCGCCCGACTTGCACGTAGTCGAGATAGACGGCTGCCGGGTGGCGTTTGGCGATCGCCCGTTCGAGCGTGACCTGTTCGCCCAGTCCGGAGGCGACGTGCCGTGCGACCAGTTCGGCGAATAGTTTTGCGCTTTCGTACGAATAGCCGCCGGCAAGCGGCACGAAGACGTGTAGTCCCATTCCGCCCGAGGTCTTTACCAACGACTGCAATCCGATGCCGTCGAGCGTATCGCGCATTGCGAGCGTCACGGCCGCGAGCGTTTTTAGCGTACAATCGTCGCCGGCGTCGATGTCGAAAAATACGAAATCCGGCTCGTCGAGCGTCTCCACACGCGACGTCCATGCGTGCAACGGAATGGACGCCAAATTGGCGGCATAGACCAGCGTCGGTTCGTCGTTACACACGACGTACGTGACCTTCTTACCGCCCTCCGACGCCGACGTCGTGACGCGATCGACCCAATCGGGAACGCCTTTCGGCAAGTTCTTCTCAAAGAACGACGGACCGTTGACGCCGTCCGGATAGCGCTGCAACGTCAGCGGGCGTTCCTTGAGATACGGCACGATCGTCGCAGCAACTGCCCGATAATACGCGATCAAGTCGCCCTTGGTGTAGCCGTCGCGCGGCCACAGCACTTTATCGAGGTTCGACACCGTTACGCGCCGCGGACCTACGTCGATGGTCGTGCGTTCACTCGCGCTCACCGTACCCTCCCTATTACGCCCGGCCATTGTGCGAATGTGGGGGAACGTCCTACCCTCATCGAAGCCGCGCTGGTGAAGCATTTTAGCATGCGGGCATTAGCCGTTGCGGCTTTGCTGGCTTCGATCCTACCGTCTACGAGCGCACGCAGCGCCACCGCGACGCCATCGCTGTCCGACGCGTCGATCCAATCTGCGATCGCCGCGGTCGTCGAGAAGGACCGCCGCAAATACGGCGGCGTTACGCCGATACCCGGCGTCCTCATCGGCGTGTGGGACCGCTCCGGCCACTCGTTCACCCGAGGCTTCGGGTACGCGGATCTGGCGGCAAAACGCCCGCTCACGGCCGCCGATCACTTTCGCATCGGCAGCAATACCAAAACGTTCGTCGTGAGCGTATTGCTCCAACTGATCGCAGAGAAAAAACTTAGCCTCGACGATTCGCTGAACCATTTTTCGCTTGGGGTGAACGTGCCGAATGGCGCGAATATCACCGTTCGCGAGTTATGCAATATGCGCAGCGGACTGTTCGAAGCCTACGACACGCCGCAGTTCGATCGTCTGCAGATGAAGGTTCCGGCAAACTTCGATCCTCGCATGTTGATACGATGGGCCGTAGCGCACAAACCCTATTTCGCGCCGAACGGCGGCTATCGCTATAGTAACACCAACTATTTGCTGCTCGGACTCATCGTCGAAGACGTAACGAAAGACAGCGTGGGAAATCAGATTCGCAAGCGCCTCATCGAGCCGTTCGGACTCGCAAACACGAGTTATCCGAGCACCGAAGCCATGCCGGATCCGTGGGCCCGCGGATACGGACTGGACGCGAAACGAAATTGGGAAGACGTCAGTAACACGGTTCCGGTGCGGTTCATGGGTGCGGCCGGCGAGATGATTTCGAATATGGCCGACGTCAAGAAGTGGATAAAGCTCTACGCGCTCGCAAAAACCGGCGGTCCAGCGGGCTACACGCCCGATTCAGAATGCAAGCAGGTCGTCGGCAATAAGAAGTTCGGTCTGGCAATCAATTGCACCGCAGGATGGTACGGCTATACCGGCGGCCTTCCCGGTTATAACACGGCCGATTATTACTACCCCGCAGGCGATGTGACGATCGTCGCGTGGGTTACGTATCAAGCGCTGCAACCGCCCGAGGGCGTCGCGACGGTGATCTTTCGGGACATCGCCCGGATAATGACGCCGTCGAACGTACCCTTCGTGTACACCCAAGAAGAACTGAAACAGGCGCACATTTAGTATTCGGTTTACGAGCTTTTGCGGGGCTTCGGCGTTTCCAGCTTCACGCTCGCGGCTTTCTTGTCGATGCGTTCGCCCAAAAAGGCGGGATGACGCAGCAGTTTGTCGCGAGTCCATTCGGTAAAACGAACCTGCACGACGATCTGCGGCTCGACCCAGTGCGGCTTCATATTCGAGTCGACCTTGGTATCGAACGGCGACGTATCGCGCGCTATTTTTACGAGCCGCGCATGCAGTTCTTTGAGCAGTTTCTGCGAGAAGCCCGTTCCCACGTGTCCGGTGTAGCGCAACTTCTTTCCGTCGTACGCACCCAGTAAAAGCGCTCCGAAACCGATACGGCTATTGCGCGGATCGGTCCATCCGCCGACCACGAACTCTTGCTCGTGCTGCGCTTTGATCTTCACCCAGTCGCGCGAACGCCGTTCTTGATACGTGGAATCGCGGCGCTTGCCGACGATGCCTTCGAGTCCACTCGCTGCAGCAGCTTTGAAAAACTCGCGCCCGGTGCCGACGACGTGTTTCGAATACAACACTCGTTCGTTCTTGCGAATCGACCGTTCCAGCAACGCCTTTCGCTCTTCGAGCGGCGTCTTACGCAGATCGCGGCCGTCGGCGTAGATCAGGTCGAACGCAACGAACGTTAAATCGCGCGGCGTTTTCTGCGCCTCTTGTAATCGCTGAAACGAAGAGCGCCCTTCTTCATCGAGGCTTACGATCTCGCCGTCGACGATAATAGGTGCGCTGTTGAATGCCTCCGCAACGTCGCCGAGTGCCGGAAATCGGGCTAGCAAATCGATGTCGTTGCGCGACTGCATCGTGAGCGTGCCGTCTTCGTCGACCGTGCAGAGCGCGCGGTAGCCGTCCCATTTGATTTCGAACAACCAATCGTCGTCGTCGAACGGCTCCTCGACCAGCGTTGCGAGCATCACCGATTTGAGCTTCGGAATCGGGTCGCGCTTCACGCGTTGCGGGCGTTTGGGAGCAGCAGCATGGCCGGCTTTTGGCTTAGAATTCCAAATCTTTGCTTTTGCGTCGCCGGCAACGTCGTCGAGCGTCTTACCGGTTTTTACCGACTCCGGGTGATCGACCGGATCGTATTTGTCATCGGCGTGTTCGTCGCGATCTTTCAGCAGCAGCCACGGCTCGCCGTGTTCGCCCTCGCGCGCCTTGATCTTCACCAGCGTGAATTCGCCGTTCAGTTTGTGACCGTGCATGAGGAACTTGATCTTGCCGTTCGCGATTTCCGTCGCCGGATCGTCGCCTTCGGCCAGTTCGTACGTGCCCTCGTCCCACACGATCACGCTCCCGGCGCCGTACTGTCCCGATGGAATGTTGCCCTCGAACGTCCGGTAATCCATCGGATGGTCCTCGACGTGCATGGCCAATCGCCGGTCGAGCGGCTTGAGCGTGGGGCCTTTGGGCACGGCCCACGAGGCCAAGACGCCGTCGGCTTCGAGCCGGAAGTCGTAATGCAGGCGCGACGCGTGATGCATCTGCACGACGAATCGCAGCTGTTTGGCCGAGCGCGCCTTCTTGCCGCTGGGTTCCGGCGTTTGCTTGAAATCGCGTTTTTTGTTATACAGCTCGAGCGATCCGGGCCGGGCGCCGCTCGATGTCTTCTTAGCCGACGGCATCGTGGCGGTTTTCGACGCGTGGACCGCAGCCTACCCGCACCGCAAGGCGCCGGGCGTATCGGGGTAACAACAGAGCATCGTGTGGAGCGTGGCCGGTTTCATCTTGGCAATTGCGTTGTCGGCGGTCGCCTGGCGACGCAGCGCCGTGACGGGCGGTTATTACGATGGCCAGGTGTACGGCATGACGCCCGAAGTCCATCGGCGGTACGCGGCCGTCGGCATCGCGTTTGCAGCGGTCTTTGCGCTCGCGGCGTGCTTGCGATTCGAAACCGCGGGCATCGTAGCGCTCGCCGCCTTCACGCCGTTTGCCATTTTTTATGCAACGTCTTTTGCACGAGGAGCCGACGATGAGTGAGTTTCGTTTCTCGCCACGACCTAATCGCGCGAACGAAATCGCGTGGATGTCGTGGGGCGCAGCCGCCTTCGATCGCGCACGCGCCGAAGATAAGCCGATACTGCTGTCGATTTCTGCCGTGTGGTGCCACTGGTGCCACGTGATGGACGAAACGTCGTATTCCGATTCGACCGCGATAGCAACAATCAATCAGCGCTACGTTCCGGTTCGAATCGATAACGATCGCCGCCCGGACGTCAACGCGCGCTACAACATGGGCGGTTGGCCGACGACCGCCTTCCTCGCGCCGGACGGCCAAATTTTGACCGGCGCCACCTATCTGCCGCCGCATCAGCTCAATCGCGCGCTCGAAGAGATCGCCAATTTCTATGCGACGAACAAGGCAGCGCTAGCCGAACGCGAAGCACCGCCTTCGCCGCAGTTCGCGGCCGGCGGAGCGAGTTCGGAAATCGACACTTCGGTTCCCGAGCGCTTAGCGGATGCGATGGCCGGAAACTTCGATACGGAATTCGGAGGTTTCGGCGACTCCCCGAAGTTTCCACAACCGGAGCTACTAGAGTTTTTGTTGCTCGAATGGCGCGCGGCGGGCGACCAGCGTTGTTACGACATGCTCGTAAAAACTCTCCTCGGCATGGCGGGCGGCGGAACGTACGATCACGTCGAGGGCGGTTTTTTCCGCTATTCGACGACGCGCGATTGGTCGGTGCCGCATTTCGAAAAAATGGCCGAAGACCACGGTGGTTTGTTGCGCGTGCTGGCGCAACTCGAAACGCTCGCGCCGTCGCGAGACATTCGCGCTGCGCTGGTGTCGTCGATTCGCTTCGTGCGCGCGACGCTGCGCGATCGGCAAACTTCGCTCTTCGCCGGCAGCCAAGATGCCGACGAGACGTACTTCGAACTGCCGCTGGAAGAGCGGCGCGAACGCGAGGCCCCGTTCGTCGACCGCACCTCGTATACCAATTGGACGTGTGGATTGGCCGGTGCGTTGTTGTTCGCCGGCCGCGCGCTCGACGACGAACTGCTCGTGCGAGAAGGTTGCGAAACGTTAGATGCGGTTGCCGAACGGCTCATCGATGCCGATGGTCTGGCCTATCACGTCTTGCGCCCCGGCTCGGCACCAGAGGTGCGCGGGTTACTGGCCGACCAAGTCGCGTACGCCCGCGCGTCGATCGACGCCCATGAGATCACCGGTGAAGAACGGTTCCTCGAACGCGCACGTAACGTTGTCGATCGACTTCTCGCGCGTTTTCAAGCCCCGGAGGGTGGCTTTTACGATCGCATCGAGATCGAAGAAACGATCGGCCGCCTGGACCGCAGCGATCGGCCTATTGCCGATAACGGCGTGCTCGCCGAGAACCTGCTGCGGCTCTACGCGCTCACGCACGACGACGCGTATCGAACCGCAGCCATCCGCACCCTCAAACTCTTCTCGCAGGCCTCGCTCCAAGCGGGATCGTTCGCCGCGCCCTATGCGCGGGCGGTTCGCCGCTTGACGAGCCTGCACTATGCCGTTCGCATCGTCGGCAGCCCGCAAGAAACCGACAATTTTCGCGAGGCGGCGAGCCGGCTGCCGGCGCTGGCTGCGGTCGGAACCGTGTCGCCCGAGGCAGCCGCGCAAGCCGGCCTGCCGGCGTCTCCGGCGCCGGCGGCCTACGCCTGTACCGATTCTGCCTGTGGGCCGCCGATGACGGATCCTGCCGCCCTCCGACCGGCCTACGATCGACTCGCCGCGGCGACGGGCTGAGGCTGAAACACGCGCCGATTCCAGCCGTAGAGATGAATGGAGGATAATAACCGTGACACCGTATGCCCAGATGCTCGCCGCCGGGATGCGCCACGAAGCGCAGCCAACGTTCGCCTACGAATATCAACGCTACGCCAAGGACCCCGCACTCGCGTTCGTGCTGACGCTCGTGCTTGGAGTCGTCGGCGGCGAATCGTACTACCTGGGCAACTATGCTCGTGGTGTCTTGATGTCGCTCGCGCTCTTTACCGGCGTCGGGCTGTTTATCACGGTGCCGATGTGGATCGTTCGGTGCTTCACCATCCAGAACGAATGCGAAGCGTACAACGACTGCGTCGCCTACATGCTCGCCTCGCGTTACTGGATGTCCGGCTACAACGGCGCGGAGGTACCTCCCGTGCCGCCGGCAGGCCCCGAGCCGATGCGCGTGCGCCCCAACATCGGCGGCGTGCCGATGCCGACGCGGGTACGCTAGATTGGCACGGATCCCGTTCGAAATCGATACGCAATCGATCAAACGTGAAGCAGATGCCTGCGCGCAAGACGTCGGACGGATGATGGACGCCGCACTCGACCGCCCGCTCGCACGACTCCGGAACAGATTTAACGCGAGCGACATACTGACGTCGCTGTTGCAACGTTCGTCCGTACGCTCGTTGATACAAGATTGGCTTCGACGCCTTAAGGCGTAAAGCGAAAAACGTTCCCTCGGTCAGAAAAAGCGGTCCGGGTCTGGTGACTCGGCCGCTTTTTCGCATTCACAAAAAAGAGAGAGGGCGCCAACCGACGCCCTCCCCGAACCCCATCGCGGGTTCATTCACCCCTTAACGCACACGACTTGCTTGAGTGTGTGGACGACGTCGATCAAGTCTCGTTCGGCCTCGATGACGGCATCGATACTCTTGTAAGCCCCCGGCGTTTCGTCGATTACCCCAGCGTCTTTTCGACAATTGACGCCGGAAGTTGCCGCTTCGTGTTCGGCAACGGTAAAGCGCTTCTTCGCAGCAGTTCGTGACATCCGCCGTCCGGCGCCGTGCGAACACGACGTAAACGAATCGCGGTTGCCTTTACCGCGAACGATGAACGATTTCACGCCCATCGAGCCCGGGATGATGCCGAGATCGCCCTCGCGTGCCCGCACTGCGCCTTTGCGCGTAACGAGTACGTTCTTGCCGAAGTGCGATTCACGGGCGACGTAGTTGTGATGGCAGTTCACCGCCGCCTCGTCGGTGACGATGTCTAGACCGATCTCTTCCTTCATCACATCGAGGACGTGCCCCAACATCATGCTCCGGTTCGTTATCGCGTAGTCCTGAGCCCAATGAACGGCCGTTACGTAGTCGTCGAAATGCTGCGTCCCTTCGGGCAAATATGCCAGATCTTCATCCGGCAAATTCACGAAGTAACGCCGCATGTCGGCCTTGGCCAACTCGATGAAGTACGTGCCGATCAAGTTGCCGACACCGCGCGAACCGCTGTGAAGCATCACCCACACGCGCTGCTCTTCGTCGAGACAGATTTCGATGAAGTGATTCCCCGTGCCGAGCGTGCCCAAGTGTCCGAGCGCCCTCCGATGATTGACGCGCGGATGCTTCTCGACGATCGCGCGAAACGCGGCTTCGAGGCCTCCCCACGCGTCGCTCACAGCCTGCGGCGGTTGCGTCTGCCACGCGCCCTTATCGTTCCGTTGGCCATTATCGGTGCGGCCGTGCGGAACGGCCGCCTCGATGCGCGACCGCAGATCCGAAAGGTCATCCGGTAAGTCCGACGCTGTGAGCGACGTCCGTTGCGCGATCATGCCGCAACCGATATCGACACCGACCGCAGCCGGTATGATGGCTCCAGTCGTTGCGATAACGCTTCCAACCGTCGCGCCGCGGCCCATGTGCACGTCCGGCATCACCGCGACGTGCCTGAACACGAACGGGAGATGCGTCAGGTTTTGCACTTGCTCGCGAGCGCTATCTTCGAACTCGACGCCGTCGATCCACGCCTTAATAGGGACGTACTTTCCTTCGAATACTTGCACGATGTTCTCCAAGACGACCGCAAGGTAAAAAAATGAGGCCCGGCATTCCGCCGGGCCTCACGACAGTGAGTGCGTTCCGACGTCAGCCTATAGCGAAGTTGCCCGGACGTTGTCCGAGTTTTAGGAACGGCGTATTGCCAAACGCGCGAGCGGTCATTCCGGCATAGTATCGGACGGTGCACGTTCTGTCAAGACCGAGCTAAACGTCAACCGATAGTTATCCGGATCGATCGTTTGGAACGACTTCGTTCCCCACGGCGTCGCTCGCGGCGGTGGTACGTTGCAACCCCGGCCGGCTATCTCTGCGTGCAGAGCGTCGGCGTCCGAACAGTCGATATAGAGTGCAACATCTGCGTGTCCGGCCCAGCGCGACGCATCGCGCCGTTCGGGTCGCTCGTTCGAATCGTATGCCGTGTTGAGCATAAGTTCGAAAGCGCCGAACCGCAGCCGCACGAAATGTGAGAAGTTACCCTCATTCGTACTGACTTCCGGGCTAGCAAATACGATCTCGAAACCGAGCACGCCGCAATAAAACCGCAGCGATTCCGTCATATCAAAAATTTCAAAATATGGCGTCATAAACGCTAACGAACCTGAATCGGAACGTCTTGCTCGATCGAAATGCCCGCGGAGTTGCGTGCGATGATTTCCAACGTGACGTTGTGGTTCATGAACAACGGGAGGCTCGGGACCTGTGAGGCCGACTCGAAATGCCCGACGTCGGTCTTATTCATGCTCACGCCGTAACCGCCGACTCGAAGTTCGACGCTCGCTACGTTCGACGAGGCTAAGACGTTGACTGCGAGCGAGTCGCCGGCGTGCGGAATGGTCGAACTCAACCCGATCCACAGTATTTGCGGCAACGCATCAGGCGGGAGCATCACGACTGCGGGTGTAGCAATCGGGGCCGGGACAGAGTTAGCGCTCGAGACCGGTGCCGGCGTTACGACGGGCGCAGCCGAAACGGGGGGCGGCGGCGGATCGACGCCCGCGAGCAGCAACGCTCCGGCACCCAAAAATAGAGCGCGAACATTTGCATTAGCAGTTATCACTGAGCCCTCCACGATACGGTTCGTACGAGTTCACGCCGGACGCACGTACACATGCCAGAACCAACAGCCCCATAATCCGGCGAGAATCGAATACGCGATCAGGGCGTAGCCCCAACGTGCAAAACGATCGCGCACGGCCAGCATCATCAACGCGACCAAAAATGGCTCGAAATCGAGCGCGTGGCGCATTCCGAATTGCGCGAAGCCGTTCACGTAGTACAGAAAATTTGGAACGGACGCGAGGACCGTGAGGATCCACAACGCGGCTACCCAACGCAGCGGCCCGCGAGCGAAAAAAGCGAGTATCAGTGCCGGCGACGTCCACGTTAACGCGACACCCGTCATCTCGGGGCGTAGGTATGGAAATCCCGTCAAGACCGTCGGCAGCTGCACGAAGAACGAGCTAAGCTCGTACGGAACGTATTCTAGGCGGAACGGGGACCCGGTCGGAAAGCCGGCTTGGTCTTGGTGATACCAGGCCGTGTAACCGATGTCGTTCCATGTGCCCCATCGGGCGAAGTTGTACCAGGTCCATAACAGCGCAACGGGCACCAATACGCCAACAAACGCGAGCGACGCTCGTCGCCAACCGGAGGCGTCTCCAAGCGGACGGTCGGGCGACCCGGCGCACAAATACCAATAGACCGGAATCGCGACGATCAGCGAAAACCGCGACTCGAACGCGCACGCCGCCCACAACGCGACCAGCCACGCGCGACGCTTTCCCGCGATCTCTGCCAGTGCCAGTAACGTAAAGCACACCGAGCTCACATGTGCGGCGAACCACACATCGCCTAGGCTGGCGCACCACAACAAGTCGGTGCCGCATAATAGGAACGCACAAATCCACGCGTTGCTATCGGCGTTCAACCCGAAGCGGTCGCCCAATCGCCACGCCGCGCCGACTGCGACCGCCGCGAGAATCGCGACCACGATCGTTTGATTTGCCGACAGGCCGAACAACGCGACCAACGGCAGCAGTAAGACCGCCGGCATCGGTGCCTCGATGACGTAGTGCTGCCCGTTATACGCGAGCGCATCGATATATGCGCCCGGCCAATCGATCCACGAGTGGCCGTGCAGCCACGCCTGCGCCAGCAATACGAAGTTGTCGTACGGCGTCGCGCGCAGATGTGAGATCGCCGCAGTTATGATAAACGCGACGAATCCCGCGATATAGGCCGCGTCGATCCGTCGCGCGGTCACCGGACTACTCCGAGTCCGGGGTGGCCGGCAGTGGCTTGGGCGCCTGGAACGTGGAGGGCGGCAACGTGTCCGGGAAGCGATAGTCGGCCCACGTAATGCGCTCGCGTGCCGGGTGCACGCCGACGGTTGCATCGATCGAGGCCATCACCGGCATCCAGAACTTGCCGAAAGGCGCGTACGCGATTTCGCCGATTCCGCGCGCCTCGCCCGACGCCGTATGAAAATGCAGCCGGCGTGGTAAGAAGGTTGACCCGTCGATGGTCATGCGATCGACGTACACGCCCGATTGGCGTTCGAGCGGCGTTACTTCGTAGGTGTAGTCGTAGCGTTTGCCGACCTTGACGCTCGTTAGAAATAAGACTTGCGCGGCATCCGTCTTGGGTGCGACGCGGTCGATCGCATAGCGATCTTCCCGCCGCGCGAACTTCACGCGTTTTCGCGCTAGCGCCAATCCATCGACTGCCGATAATTCGTCGCGCACGTTCGAACCGCTGCGATAGATTTGGTGGCGCTGTTCGATGTTTGCCGGGCCGGCCTGGGACACGCTATACGTGAATACGACGTTTTTCGGCGTCGCAATCGCCTGCACGGCGATCGCATAGCGCTGCAACACGTATTGCGAGTCGAGCGGTGCGTTCGGCTCTCGGGCACCCGGTGCCGCAGCTGCGATCGAACACAAGAACCCGGCGGCAACAACAACCGCCCGCCGGGTCACGATCATGCCAGCACGCTGTTGCGGATCGCGTCGAGGGCGCCATTGGCGCCGGCCGGATCTTTACCGCCGCCTTGGGCCTGTGCGGCTTGTCCGCCTCCCCGGCCGCCAACCAGCGGTGCCGCAATCTTGACCAGGTTTCCAGCGTGAACGCCGTCTTTCACGTGATCGTCGCTCACCGTAACGAGCACGTTTGCGGTGTCACCATCGGTTCCGATCAACGCGATCGCGCCGCTGTGCAAACGGCTCCGAATAGCAGCGCTGAGGTGCTTGAGCGCCTCGGCATTGGCCCCTGCGATTACGGCACCGACGAATCGCCGGTTTCCACGCTCCTCTAATCGCTCCACATAGGATTGCGCGTCGGCCGACGCTAGTTGGGCCTTCAGGCGGTCGCGCGCGGCCTGCGCATCGCGAAGGTCGCGTTGCAACCGCTCGACGCGTTCGCCGACGTCGTCCGGCGTGGTTGCCAACGACGACGACAGCCGGTTCAGCGTTTCTCCTTGACGCTCGATCATCGCTTCGGCCGCGGCCGACACGCACGATTCGATACGACGAATCCCGCTGCCGATCGACGACTCCGAAAGAATGAGAAACGCGCCAAGCTCGCCGGTCGAATGCGAATGCGTTCCGCCGCAAAACTCGATCGCCGGACCGGCCACCACCACGCGCACGGACTCACCGTATTTTTCGCCCGCCATCCAAATCGCGCCGCTACGCTTGGCTTCTTCGATCGGAAGCTCGCGCGTTTCCAGGTGCGAATCGTCGCGAATCATCTCGTTAACGCGATGCGCGACCGCACGCTTTTGCTCGGACGACAATGCGCCGCCCGGCCAACGGAAATCGAATCGCATGCGATCCATACCGACCCACGATCCGGCTTGATTGACTTCGTCGCCGAGCACGTCTCTCAGGGCGCGCTGCAGCAAGTGTGCGGACGTGTGATGCCGGCGAATTTCTCGACGCCACCAATCGAACACGACGGTACGGACGCGTTCGCCACTCGCAATCTCGCCGCTTACCACGACGCCGTGATGCGCGATCGCTTCACCCAGCAACTGCGTGTCCTTGACTTCGAAGACGCCGCCGTCGGTCTCGATGGTACCGCGGTCGCCGATCTGTCCGCCGCGTTCGGCGTAAAACGACGACGAGTCGAGCACGATCGTGCCCTCTTGCCCGGTCGAGAGCAACTGGACGGGTTTCTCGTCGCGCAACAATGCGACGGCGGTACCGCCGCCTTCCAAGCCTTGGTATCCGGTGAACTCGCTCCGGAACGCCGGTAAATCGGTGACGCCGACGACTGCGCGCTTGGACCGAGCGTCGCTGCGTGCGCGTTGACGCTGCTGCGTCATCAAGCGTTCGAACTCGACGGCGTCGACGGCGACGCCGCGTTCGGCCGCAATCTCGCGCGTCAGTTCGACCGGAAAGCCGTAGGTGTCGTGCAGCACGAATGCCTGCTCGCCCGAAATTTGGTGCGACGCGGCAGACGCGGATTCATCGACGATGCGATCGAGCATCGACATGCCGCGCTCGAGCGTCCGTTCGAAGGTGCGCTCTTCCATCGCCAACGCGGACGCAATCCGCGCCTGATTTTGCCGCAGCTCGGGGTAACCGGATTCGAGCGTCGCGACGACCGGCGCTACCAATCCGGCCAAAAAGCCGTTAGGGTAGCCGAGCAAACGGCCGTTGGCGATCGCCCTGCGGATGAGAAAGCGCAGCACGTATCCGCGGTCGGTGTTGGAGGGATACACGCCGTCGTTCAGCAGAAACGTCACGGCACGCGCGTGGTCGGCGACGATATTTTCTCGAACGCGCCGCTGCGCATCGTCGACATCGCGTTTCGCCTTGGGCAGCGCTGCCACGACGTCGTTGAACAGATCGGTGTCGTACATCGATGCTTGACCGTTGCAAATTGCAAGCATACGTTCGAATCCGGCGCCGGTGTCGATCGCCTTGCGCGGCAACTCCGACATCGTTCCATCGGCACCGCGATTGAACTGCTGAAAAACGACGTTCCAAAACTCGACGTACCGGTTGCCGAGATTCGGACCGGTGTCGCCGGGGCCGCTCGCGTGCTCCGGCCCGAGATCGTAAAACAGCTCGGTGCACGGCCCACACGGGCCGGTCGGACCCATCGTCCAGAAATTATCTTCGTCGAATCGCGAAATGCGCGACGAATCCAATCCGATTTCATCGATCCAGATTCGTTCGGTCTCGTCGTCTCCCGTATGCACGGTGACGTAGAGCCGAGTCGGATCCAGACGCAATACCTGGGTCGAGAACTCCCACGCCCACGCGATCGCTTCGCGTTTGTAATAATCGCCGAAGCTGAAGTTGCCGAGCATCTCCAAGAACGTTCCGTGGCGCCCCGTACGGCCGACGTTTTCGATGTCGCTCTTCGCGCCGGCGACGCGCAAACAGCGCTGTACCGTCACGGCCCGGGGACCGGGCGGAGGCTGTTCGCCCAAAAATACCGGGACGAACTGTTCCATGCCGGCGATGGTAAAGAGCGTCGTCAACATCTCGTGCGGCACGAGGCTTGCCGAGGGCAGCAGCTTGTGCTCGCGGTTGACGAAAAAGTCGATCCACGCTTGGCGAAGTTCTTGGCTTTTCATGGGCGTCAACGCAGAATGATAGCAGATTCCCCCGGCCGGGCGCTATTACTCGGCTAGAACCGCTCGAAGTTTCTCCAGCGCCTTGGCCTGCAGGCGGGAAACGTGCATCTGCGATACGTTGAGGCGCTTGGCGATCTCGGTTTGTGAGACCGACTCGTAAAACCGCAGATAGATGATCACGCGCTCGCGGCCGGAGAGGATCTCGAAGGCGCGCTCGAGGTTGGCGCGGTCTTCCAGCAGCGCGAGACCGGTGTCGTTGGCCCCCACCGTATCCGCCAGCGTCTGGGATTTTTTATCCGACTCGCCCGAGACTTCGCTATCGAGCGACAGCAGATTATAGGCCTGCCCGAGCTCTTGCGCCTCGAAGAATTTCTTCTTCGCCGGCGTTCAGGTGGTGGGCCAGCTCGCCCACGGTCGGGCTGCGGCCGAATTCGATGGCAAGTTTGTCGCTGGCCCGATTGACGGCCAGGTTGAGCTCCTGGAGGCGGCGCGGCACCTTGACGGCCCAGCCCTTATCGCGGAAATAGCGCTTGATCTCGCCAACGATCGTCGGCGTGGCATAGGTTGTAAATTCGACGCCGCGTTCGATGTCGAACCGGTCGATGGCCTTGAGCAGCCCGACCGTGCCGACTTGCACCAGATCGTCGAGCGGTTCGCCGCGATTCGCGAACTTCACCGCGAGAAAGCGAGCGAGGTTAAGATGTGCCACGACGAGTTCGTCGCGCAACTGCTCGTATTCGGCCAGCACTTCACTACGAGTCATTCGCTGCTCGCGCACGACGATGAAGCGCGCGAAAAGTGACCGCGTCCGCTCCCGATCCGGACGGGTCTCGCTGCGTTCGGTCACCAGATCAGGTCGTCCGGCCTGGGATTCTTTTGGCCATGTGTAAATCGGTACCGGTGTCTGGGTGAACTTCGTACGTTACTTCGTCCATTAACGTTCGAATCAAAAATACACCGAGGCCGGCAACGCGCGCTTCGTCGAAATCGATTGCGGCTATCTTCGGTGCGTGCACGTGACGGCCGGCATCGTGGACGCGGAATCGTAACGCGCCGTCGTCGGTTTCACACGAGATTTCGATCGTTTCGCCGTGGTTTTCGTGTTGGATGACGGCGGTACACGCTTCGGTAACGGCGAGTTTGATGTCTTCGATTTCTTCGATCGAAAACCGCGAACGATTCGCCACGGCAGCGACGGCTAAGCGCGCCAGTGCGACCCATTCGGCGCGGCATGGGATACGCAGTTCGACCACGTCCGGTTGCGTGGGCTGGGTTGCAGGTTGGTTCAAACGAGCGCCTTCATCGCAGCATCTTCGTTATCGAAGATGCCGAAAATCTTTACCAAGCCGGTGATGTCGAAAATCTTCCTGATCTGTGGATTACTACATACCAAGTTTACCGTTCCGCCGTGTTCGCGCACCCGCTTGAGGCCGCCGATCAACACCCCCAAGCCGGTGGAATCGATGTACCGTACGTTTTCGAGGTTGATTACCAAGTTATAGACGCCGCGGTCGATCAAATCGCTAACGGCGTCCTTGACTTTGGGAGACGTATAGACGTCGATCTCCCCGCTGAGCTCGACGACGTAGCATTCGCCGGGTGCTTCGCGGACTTGGACTTTAATGTCCAACGTCGGTGCCCCCAGCCTGTTCTTCTAAGGTGCTACGCATTTGATCGGCGCTTTTCTTGGCCTCGTCGACCGCGGCATCGATATTCGCGCGCGCGCTATCGACCACGTTCTTGCCGCGCTCGTATAAATCCGAGGCGCCCGACTGCCAGGTAGAGGTGGCGTCGTTGACGCGCCCTCGCAAATCGTCGGTCGCATCCTTCGCGAAGTTACCTGCTTCGCGTGCCTTACCGATCAGCAGGTCGCGCTGTTCTTCCTGCGTTAGCAGAACGGCAGCCGCGCCGCCGACGATGGCACCGATAAGAAAACCAGCGAAGAATCCTCCGCCTTTTCCGTTGCTCATATAAACGCTACTCCTGTGATGATGTATCCGAACCGTTCTTTCCCGTAACCAAGCGTCGTAAACCGGTCGTGATGCCGGTTAGGGTTGCGCCGGCGTTGACGATCGCCGGCGAAAGCGCGTTTTTCGCCAATTGTGCCGTCTCCGAAACGCTCCCCGCGATATCTTCGAGCGACTGTACCACGCCGCTCAATCGCGCCAGCGTTTGATCGGCGGTGTTCGCGATGCCATCCACGTGCGTTAACGTCGCCGTGACCGGCTGACTGAGATTGTCAACTTGCTGGTCAACGCGATCGAGCGTCGTATTGACACGCGCCAACGTCGTCGCAAGGGCGCGCATCCCAAGCATAATGCCGATACCCGCCAGCAGAATGCCGACGCCGGCCAAAACGTCGAGGACCAGCGGTCCGATGTCGCTTGATGTCACGCGATTCTCCTATGCGTCAGTAGTTCTCGCATATATCCCCGCCTGGGGGCGCAATCTTACGTCGCCTCGACCCGTCCGGCGCCGGCGACGATTCCCGGTAGAACGGCGACGAGCCGCTCGATTTCCTCCTCGGTGGTCGGTCGGCCTAGGGAAAAGCGTATCGTCGCCCCGCGTACGTCGCCGCCGATCGCCGCGATCACATGGCTGGGCTCCAGCGATCCCGAGGTGCACGCGCTGCCCGCCGAGGTGGCGAAGCCGTGCAGATCGAGCAGCATCAGCAACGCGGCCGGGTCGGTTCCGGCAAACGTGATGCTCGCGATGTTGGGAAGCCGGTTGCCACCCGTGCCGTTCGGACGCGCGCCCGCGATCGACGATCCCACGGCAGACTCGAGCGCGTCGCGCAACGCCTGGATCCGGCGTCCGGCCTCCAGGCGATCGGCCTCGGCCAGTTCTAACGCCTCGGCCATACCGACGGCACCGGCAACGTCCTCGGTACCCGCGCGGCGTCCGAGTTCCTGGCTACCGCCGGCGAGCATGGGCTCTAAGGGGGTGCCGTCGCGCACATACAGCACCCCGAGGCCGGGCGGCCCATAGAACTTGTGCGCCGCAAGCGAGAGCAGATCGACGCCCAACCCCTCGATCTCGAGCGGCAGCCAGCCGGCGGCGGCGACGGCGTCGGTATGAAACGGAATCCCACGGGCGCGAGCGTGCTCGCCGAGCTGCGCCAGCGATTGCACCGTTCCGATCTCGTTGTTCGCATACATCACCGACGCGATTGCGGTGTCCGGGCGCAGCGCCGCGGCAAACGTTGCAGGGTCAACACGACCGGATGCATCGACCGGTATTCGCGTCACCGCGAACCCAGCGACTTCTAATGTGTCGACCGCGCGGGAAACGGCGTGATGTTCGATTACCGAGGTCACTATATGTCGTCGCGAACCCGCCGCGCGCGCCACGCCGAAAAGCGCCAGGTTGTTGGATTCGGTTCCGCCGGCAGTAAACACGATCGACCGCCGCGGTACGTTCAGCACGCGAGCGACGCGCTCGCGCGCCGCATCGAACAGCGCGCGCGAACGTCGCCCTTCGGCATGCGGCGAGCTCGGATTATATGCGGCATCCTCGCGAATGCGCTCCATCGCGGCGCGCACGCGCGGGTCGATGGGCGTCGTCGCTGCATAGTCCAAATAGACGCGCGAATTCTGCGCAGAATTCACAGCACGTTCTCAGTTCGCCGCTCTACTATAACGCTTGTGCGAAGCTCCAACGCACGACTCCGAGAAGTAGCAACGGGAAAAGGACGGTTCGAGGTTACTCGGGCCGTCTTTTTTTTGTCCGCTCACCGAACTCGCGTTCGGCTCCGCGGTCCCCGGGACTGTAGTACGTCCGGCCGGACACGTTCTCAGGAACGTTCGTCTGTTCGACGCCGTAATCGTCGTGAGCATAATGGTAGCCTTTGCCGTATCCGAGACCGCGCATCAGTTGGGTTGATGCGTTGCGCAGCCATAGCGGAACGGGTTCGTTGCGTAGGTTGCGCACGTCGTCGAGCGCCGCGCCGTATGCGCGGCCGACGCTGTTGCTCTTGGGCGCGAGAGCGAGATACAGCGTCGCATGAGCGAGCGGATAATAACCCTCGGGCATTCCTACGAAATGTACCGCCCGCTGTGCCGCGATTGCGATCTGCAGGCCGTGCGAATCGGCCAACCCAACGTCCTCCGAAGCGAGAATCACCAGACGGCGCACGATGAAGAGCGCGTCCTCCCCGCCTTCGATCATTCGGGCCAGCCAATAGACGGCGGCGTCGGGATCGCTCGCGCGAATCGACTTAATGAACGCGCTGACCGTGTCGTAGTGCGAGTCGCCACCCTTATCGTACACGCGCGCGCGGCGTTGCACCGCGTCGGCAATCGATTGATCCGTTAAGGTCGCTCCGGCGCCGGCGGCCGCGGCGGCGAATTCCAGCGCGTTCAGCGCGGTACGCGCGTCGCCGTTGGCGATTCCGATCAGCGCGGTGCGCGCTTCCGGCGTCATCGTCAGGCCTCGATCGCCTAATCCTCGCTGCGGATCGGACACCGCGCGGTCGACGATCCTGCCGACGTCGTCGTCGCTTAGAGAAGTGAAAACGAACACCCGCGCCCGCGAGAGTAGCGCGGCGTTGACTTCGAACGACGGGTTCTCGGTGGTGGCGCCGATCAGCGTTACCGTTCCGTCCTCGACGTACGGAAGAATTGCGTCTTGCTGGGCTTTATTGAAGCGATGGATCTCGTCGACGAACAACACCGTGCGGCGTCCCGATCGCCGGCGCGTCTGCGATTCGGCGACCACGCGCCGCAGGTCGGCAACGCCCGCACTCACCGCCGACAGGCGTTCGAAATATGCGCCGGTGAGATGCGCTACGATCTCGGCGAACGTTGTTTTACCGGTACCCGGTGGCCCCCACAACACCATCGAGGGGATTGCATCGGATTCGATCGCGCGCCGCAATGGTCGCCCGGGACCGAGCGTGTCCTGCTGACCGACAAACTCGTCCAGCGTCGTTGGCCGCATGCGAGCGGCGAGCGGTGCGGAGTCGGGTCGTTCGAAGAGCGACGGCGGCAAGAAACTTCTTATGAAGGAAGGGGCGCCGGTGTAACGTCCTGCGTGAAACCGTTCTTGGGAATGTGCAACGGTTTCGGCGTTGCGAGACCGCGGTGGAGTTGGCCGGGGAACTGCATCGTGACATCGCCTTGGGCATGCGCCTTGGATGTAACGGTGTTATACACCACGCTCTGCGCGTTAATCTTGCGCGTCCCTTGTACGATCCGTACGTTTCCCTTCAGAAAGAGATCGTGCGAACTTTCGTTCAGGGTTCCGTTATCGGCATCCACCACGGTATCGCCTTGCACGTAATGCACGTTGCCGATGGCTTTGTACTCTTTGGCTCCGCCGTCGATCTGGGCTTTGTCGGCCGTCAGCGTTAACGGACCGTTGTTGCCGCCGCTGGACGATCCGCTCATGCCGCCGTAATCGCCCTTCGTATCGTGCATCACGACGTGGCCGTTGAGGTACACCATTTGCTTTTTATAGTTGCCGTTCGCACGATCGGCGGTGACGTCCCCGCCGTCGCGCGTCATGACGATCTGCGCGGGCGTGCTAAAATCGCCGTTTTTGAAGTTGGCGTCGACCGAGCTGGCGTGCACCGTCCAAACGCCTAAGTCGAACGATGCTCCGCCGCCGGCAGCGGCCGGAGGCGGAGCCGGGCGGTGTCCCGGAGCGGGCGGTCGCGACGACGCCTGGCGCGCCGCAGCGGTCGCTGCCGGCGACGCGCTCGGCGTCGGGGCTGCGGGTGCGGTCGCGGTCGCGGTGGCCGCGATGGCGACGAAGACGGCAATCGATCGAATCATGTGTGCTGTGTACGTACCCTAATCGTCGGACGTTCGACGGGCCCCAGAAGTTCCGACAGCCGCTCGGACGAGACGACGCCTTCACGCAAAATGCGCGCGTGCGCTCCGGTAAGGTCCACGATCGAAGATTCGCGGTCGTACTTCGTCGGCCCGTAGCGCACGAGCAGATCGGCCGGCGGCAACATCTCCTCGTCCTCATCGCCCCGATAGCGCGGCTTGCCGGCCAGCGCCACGGTGGTGCCCGCCAGCGGCCCACAACGCTCGAGGATCCCGCGGGCAAGCGCGTCCTCGGGAACGCGAAACGCGAGCGTGGACAACCCCGCGGCGAGCTCATCGCTAATGAAGTCCGGTTTGCTCACCAGCAAGATAACCGGTGCGGGAAGGAGACGTTTGGCAGCAACCACAGCCAACGGATTGTCGCTCGCATATTCGAGAAACTCCTGAGGCGATGCGACGTGCATGGTCAGCGGCCGATTATCCGGACGGCCCTTGGCCGCGTAAATTCGATCGATCGCCGGCGAGCGATACGGATCGCAGCCAATCAGGTAGCTCGTGTCGTTGGGCACGATGACCGTGCCACCGGCAAACACGACGCTGGCGACCTCTTCTGCGACGTCCGCCAGCGGCATTTCACGGGCATCGATGACGGCCCCGATGCTCATCGTACGATCCGCCTGTTAGAGGCGCACGCGCGAACCGGTACCGAGCGCGACGCACGAGAGCGGGTCGTCGGCTACGATCGCCGGCACGCCGGTGACGTCGGACAAGAGTTTATCCAGACCGCGTAGCAGCGCGCCGCCGCCCGTAATGATGATGCCGCGATCGATGATGTCGGCCGACAGCTCGGGCGGCGTTTTCTCTAATACCGCTTTCACCGCTTCGACGATCGCGCCAACCGGCTCCGAGAGCGCGTCGCGAATTTCTTCACTGGTGATTTTGACGGTTTTCGGCAGGCCGTTGATCAAGTCGCGGCCGCGAATTTCCATCGCCAGTTCTTGCTCCAGCTTGTAGGCGGAGCCCAGCTTGATCTTGATCTCCTCGGCCGTGCGTTCGCCGATCATCAGGTTGTACACTCGACGGATGTAGCGAGCGATCGCCTCGTCCAGCTTGTTCCCGGCGACGCGAATCGATTGTGAAACGACGATGCCGCCGAGCGAAATCACCGCGACATCGGTCGTGCCGCCGCCGATGTCGACCACCATGCTTCCCGAGGGACCGTCGATGGGCAACCCGGCGCCGACCGCCGCCGCCATCGGCTCTTCCACGATTTCGACGTCCCGCGCACCGGCCAACTTCGCAGCGTCTTTCACCGCGCGTTCTTCAACGCTCGTAATCTCGGCTGGAACGCAAATCGTCACGTGCGGTTTCGGCTGAAACAGCGACTCCCACCACGAGCGGTCCTTCATCACTTTTTTGATAAAATAGGAAAGCATCGCTTCGGTCACTTCGAAATCGGCGATGACGCCGTCGCGTAACGGACGGATTGCGGTAATGTGCGCCGGCGTTTTCCCCAGCATCAAGCGCGCTTCTTCGCCGACCGCGAGAACGCGGCCGGTTCTCATGTCTTTTGCGACCACCGAAGGTTCGCGCAGCACGATACCTCTGCCGCGAACGTTCACCAGAACGTTAGCCGTACCGAGGTCGATGCCGATTTCCAATGCCTACTCCTACCCTGCTGCGGAAACGCGCGGATATTCGCGCGTTTCAAAAAATCCATTAGGTTCGACCAGCGGCCGAACGCCGCTGCTGCGTTGTACTTGACCGCCCAGTTCCGAGAGCATCTCTTCCAAGCGCTCGTAACCGCGGTCGATATATTCCAAACCGATGATCTCGGTTTCGCCGGCTGCCGCGAGACCGGCAACCACGAGACCGGCACCGGCGCGGATGTCGGGCGCTTCGACGGGCGCGCCCGACAACCGGTTCGACGCCTTTGATCACCGCGGCGTTGCTTTCCATCGTCACTTTGACATCGGCGCCCATGCGGGCCAACTCGTTGACGTACGAAAACCGGGCGTTGAAGATCGATTCTTCGACCACACTCGTACCCGGACAGGTCGCTAAAAAACCGACCATTTGCGGTTGCAGGTCGGTTGGAAATCCGGGATACGGCGCAGTCAAAATATCCGTGCCGCCGGTAATCCCTTCGGCATTGACGCGAATCCAATCGGCACCGGTTGTCGTGGCCACGCCGCACTCGACGAACTTGTCGAGTGCGCTGCGCAAATGCTCGGGATTGCATTCGCGTACGGTCACGTCGCCACGCGTAATCGCACCGGCGAGCAGTAACGTGCCGGTAACGATGCGGTCCGGTATGATTTCGTATTCGGTGCCGTGCAGTTCTTCGACCCCATCGATCACGATCGTGTCGGTACCTTGACCGAGCACCTTTGCACCCATTGCGACCAAGAAGTTCGCGAGATCGACGACTTCGGGTTCCATCGCGACGTTCCGCAGCGTCGTCGTACCGTCGGCAGTCACTGCCGCGAGCATCGCATTTTTGGTTGCGCCGACGCTTGGCAAGCGGAATTCGATAGCCGCTCCCTGCAACCGGCGGTGCTTGGACTCGGCGATCAGATAGCCGTGCGCGTTGCGCACTTCGCAGCCCAGCGCGACGAACGCACGCTCGTGCATATCGGTGGCGCGCGTGCCTAAGACACATCCGCCGGGAAGCGGAACCTCGGCGCGACCGAAGCGTCCGAGCAGCGGCCCGACGATGTCGAACGACGCCGCCAACTTACGCACCAGCGCGTAGGGCGCTCGATACGATGCGACATTGCTGGCGTCGATGGTGACCGTGTCGGCGCTTTCGTAGCGGAGACGCGCGCCGAGCGCTTCGAGCAGCGACCACATGACCGATACGTCGGTAATGCGCGGAATCTTATGCAGCGTCACCGTGCCGCGCGCAAGCAATGCGGCAGCCATGATCGGCAGCGCGGCGTTTTTCGCGCCGTGTGTCGCAACCGAGCCTTCGAGCCGCGCGCCGCCGCGAACGCGCAGCGACGTTTCTAACCGATCGAGCATGATTATTGCGTCGAGATTCGATGATGGGCGCCCGGTAACATTGTGCGGGGCCCCTCCGGGCTAATGGTGGCCTGTCAGCCGAAGCTTCGCGTTGGCGAAGTCGATAGCGGATTGCTCGCGAGCGAATGCCGCTCGATCGCCGCCTGTGGAGCGCTGGCGCTCGGTGGCAGAAGCGAGCTCCTCGCGGGCGTGCGCGACGTCGATATCGTCAAAATGCAAGGCTTCGTCCACCAAAACCGTCAGCCGGTCGGGCAGCGCTTGCATGAAGCCCTCCCCGGTGGCCACTTCCAAACGCGTCTCGCCGCCATCGCCGGCGACGTTGGCCCGCAAGATCCCCGGCTTTAGAGCGGCCAGAAACGGCGCGTGCGAGGGCAGAATGCCCTCCTCGCCTTCGGTGGTCACGGCGATCACCAACGACGCGTCGCCCTCGAAGACGACCCGCCGAGGAGTGATCAGTTTGAACGGAATGCTCGAGGCCATGTGGTTAGGCGGTGGCTCCCATCTTCTCGGCCGCGGCCTTTACGTCGTCGATCGTGCCGGCGTAGAAGAACGCCGATTCCGGCAGATTGTCGACCTTGCCGTCGAGGATTTCCTTGAACGACGCGATCGTGTCGGACAGTTTGACGTATTTGCCCCCCCGTCCGGTGAACTGCTCGGCCACGAAGAACGGCTGCGAGAAGAAGCGCTGGATCCGGCGAGCGCGCCCGACGATCACCTTATCTTCTTCGGCCAACTCTTCGACGCCCAGAATCGCGATAATGTCTTGCAAGTCTTTGTAGCGCTGCAATACCTCTTGCACGCCGCGCGCGACGCCGTAGTGTTCTTCACCGATGATCTGCGGGTCGAGGATTCGCGACGTCGAGGCCAGCGGGTCGACGGCCGGATAGATTCCGAGCTCGGAAATCGGTCGCGACAACGCCGTGGTTGCGTCGAGATGTGCGAACGTGACGGCCACGGCCGGATCGGTGTAATCGTCGGCCGGTACGTACACCGCTTGAACCGACGTAATCGAACCTTTGCGCGTCGAGGTGATGCGCTCTTCGAGCACGCCCATGTCGGTGCCGAGCGTCGGCTGATAACCAACCGCCGACGGCATGCGTCCCATCAGCGCCGATACTTCCGAACCGGCCTGTAAATAACGGAAGATGTTGTCCATGAACAGCAACACGTCGGCGCCCAGCTCGTCGCGGAAATATTCGGCCATCGTAACGCCGGTTTGTGCGACGCGGAAACGAACGCCCGGCGGCTCGTCCATCTGACCGAACACGAGCGTCGTTTGCGCGAGCACGCCCGACTCTTTCATTTCGGTCCAGAGATCGTTGCCTTCGCGCGTGCGTTCGCCAACGCCGGTGAATACCGAGAAGCCTTTGTGCTCGTTCGCGATGTTGCGGATCAACTCTTGAATCAGAACCGTCTTGCCGACGCCCGCACCGCCGAACAGTCCGACTTTACCGCCGCGCGTATACGGCGCCATCAAATCGACGACTTTAATGCCGGTTTCGAAAATACGCGGGGTCGGATCTTGATGCTTGAACTCGGGAGCCGGGCGATGAATCGGCCAGTACGCCGCCGCTTGGATCGGCGCGTCGCCGTCGATCGTCTTGCCGAGAACGTTAAAAATGCGTCCGAGGGTGCCTTCGCCCACCGGTACCAAAATCGGCGAGCCGCTACTGACGACGGCGGCGCCGCGAACCAAACCGTCGGTCGATCCCATCGCCAGACAACGCACTTGATTGTTACCGAGCTCGTCCTGTACTTCCAGCGTCAGGTCGCGCGCGGCCATCGCAGAACCGCCGAGTTCGGTTCCGTCGCTCCCAGCGCCGTTACGCGGCGCACCGGCGTCATCGTTGACGCGAACCGTGAGCGCGTCGTTGATCTTCGGCAACGTGTCGGCCGAGAACTCGACGTTGACGACGTTACCGAGTACTTGAACGACTTTTCCGCTGGAGGCTGTCATGGAATCTTCGATCCTTCCCTATGCGAGGTCTATTGCACGCCTAGCGCTTCGGCGCCGGCGACGATTTCGAGCAGTTCTTTCGTAATGGCGGCTTGACGGGCGTTGTTCATTTGAATCGTCAGCTCGTCGATTAATTTCGACGCGTTGTCGGTCGCGTTGCTCATCGCGACTAACTGCGCCGCAAAAAATCCCGCGTCGGTCTCGAGCATCGACGAATAGATCGTAAACTCGAGATACTTCGGCAGCAGCAGCGATAACACGAACTCGGGTGATGGTGCGAACTCGACGGCACCCTGCGGCGCTTTCCCGTTGGAGCCGTCATCCGGCGGGCGCTCGATCGGAACGAGCCGGCGCGTCTGCGGACGTTGCGACATCATCGAAATCATTTTTGAAGATATCAAGACGATTTCGGAGATATCCCCGCGGACGAAATCGTCCGACACCCTGGCGCCGACCTCGCGCGCCGTTTCAAGTTTCGACCCGGCCAACTGCCACGCCGGACGATCGCCGGCGCCAAAGCGGCGTACCGCGTTGCGTGCTTTATTCCCGACCGTGTAATACGCGATGTTTGGATGGGCGAGCGCGAACGCCTCGGCGGCCCGCACGGTATTCGAGTTGAACGCACCGGCCAAACCTTTGTCGGCCGTCATCAGGATCACGCCCGAAGGAGCGCCGGTCTTTCCGGGCTTCATGAACGGATGATCGACGTTGCCGACCGCGCGCATCAGATCGCGCAACATGTCGCTTAACGTGTCCGAATACGGACGCGCTTCGCGCCGCGCCGCCTCGGCACGGCGAATACGCGCCGCCGCGACTTGCTTCATCGCTTTGGTGATTTGCTGCGTATTCTTCAACGACCGGATGCGATCGCGAAGATCTTTCACATTGGGCATTAGAAGGAGGTGTTGAACTCCTTGAGCGCATCGCCGAGCTTCTTTTTGACATCGTCCGAGAGCTGGTTGCTATCGGCGATCGCCTTGGGGATGTCGTCGTGTTTGGCGTGCAGGAAGTCGATGAATCCGCGCGCCCAACTTTGCAGTTTTACGGTCGGGACTTCGTTGACGAATCCGTTGGTCGCTGCGTACAAAATCGCTACTTGGTCTTCCATCGCCTGCGGCTGATACTGCGCCTGCTTGAGCAGCTCGGTCATCTTCTCACCGCGCATGAGTTGCATCTGCGTTGACTTATCGAGATCGCTCGAGAGTTTCGCAAAGGCGGCTAAGTCGCGGTATTGCGCCAGCTCCAGTTTGAGCTGGCCGGCAACCGATTTCATCGCCTTGGTTTGTGCGGCGCCGCCGACGCGTGAGACCGAGAGGCCGACGTTGACTGCGGGCCGGATGCCCTGGAAGAACAACTGCGGCGTCAGATAAATCTGTCCGTCCGTGATCGAGATCACGTTGGTAGGAATGTACGCGGCGAAGTCGCCGGCTTGCGTTTCGATAACCGGCAACGCCGTCATCGATCCACCGCCGAGATCGTCGGACAGTTTGCAAGCGCGTTCCAGAAGACGCGAATGTAAATAGAAGACGTCGCCGGGATAGGCTTCGCGACCCGGCGGGCGCCGCAGCAGCAACGACATTTCGCGATACGATTGCGCGTGCTTGGTGAGATCGTCGTATACGATCAGCACGTCTTTTCCCTCGTACATCAACTCTTCGGCCATCGCGCAGCCGGCGAACGGCGCCAGCCAGCGTAGCGCGGCGGCTTCCGACGGGCTGACCGCCACGACGGTCGTATAGTCGAGCGCACCCTTTTGGTCGAGCACCTGCGTCAGCGCCGCGACGGTCGAGTTCTTCTGACCGATGGCGACGTACACGCAGAATACGTTGCGTCCCTTTTGATTGATGATCGCGTCGATCGCGATGGCGGTCTTGCCGGTCGAGCGATCGCCGATGATCAACTCGCGCTGGCCCTTGCCGATCGGAATCAATGCGTCGATGGCGCGGATACCGGTCTGCAACGGTTGTTTGACGGCTTGACGCTGCACGACGCCGGGCGCGACGTTTTCTACGGTGCGATAGCGTTTGGTTTCGATCGGGCCCTTGCCGTCGATCGGCTGTCCCAGTGCGTTGACGACGCGTCCGAGCAGAGCCTCGCCGACGGGAACCGACGCGATGCGCCCGGTGCGACGCACCTTGTCGCCTTCGCGAATGTCTTGGTCCGGACCGAGGATGACGACGCCGACGTTGTCCTCTTCGAGGTTGAGCGCGACGCCTTGCAGGCCGTTGGCGAACTCGACGAGTTCCGAAGAACGAACGCCGCGCAAGCCGTAGACGCGCGCGAGATTGGCGCCGACCTCGATGACCGTGCCGATCTCGTCTTCTTGCACGCCCGTCTGAAACGTGGCGATCTGCTGTTTGAGTATGCCTGCGATTTCGTCTGCGTTGATCATGTATTCGGTCCTAGTTTCTGGCGAAGAGTGAGCGGGCCAACGAATCGAGCCGTCCGGCAACCGTGCCGTCCACGCGACGATCGCCCATCAGGATGCGTACGCCGCCGATCGCGCTCGGATCGACGACTTGCTTGACTTGGAACTTCTTTCCGTAGATCTTCTGCAAACGCGCGACGGTCGCGGCGAGCTCCTCGTCGGACAGCGGTTTGGCCGACGTCACCACGATCGGCTCCTCGCCGCGCGCGGCGAGCTGCAGCTTACGATATTCGTCGATCGTTTCGCCGAACAGCGCTTCGCGGCGCTTGCGAACCATCAACAGCAACGCGTGCAGTGCCAAGTCGTTGACCCGCTTCGAGAACGCTTCGGTTAACGCGCGCTCCTTTTGCCGGCGATCCACGATCGGAGACACGAAAAACGTGTGGATGGCTTCGTCGTTCTGTAACACGTCGCGCATCCGCGCGAGGTCGTCGCCGATTCGATCGGTTGCGTTACTTTCCACTGCCAAACTGAAGATCGCCGAAGCATAGCGACGAGCGAGTTTTTCGTTAGCCACGCGAACGCTCCAACGACGCTATAAAGCGATCGACGAGGGCCGAATTCTCGGCGGCATCGACGCGCGCCGCCGCCAGATCTCGCGCGCGATCGAGCGCTTTTCCGGCGAGCTCGTCGCGCAATCGTTCGGTTGCCGCAGCCATCGCGCGTTCGAACTCCAATTGCGCGTTGCGTAACGAACGCTCTCCGGCCTCGCGGGTCTGTTCGATGGTTGTGGCATGCTCGCGCTGGGCTTGTTCGTCGGCGCGTTCCACGATGAGATGCGCATCGTGCCCGGCGGTGTCGATTTCGCCGTGCAGCAGATCGAGCGCGGCTTTGGCTTCGTCGCGATGACGTTCGGCTTCGGCGATTTGCTTGTTTTGACGGTCTTGCGCGGCCAAGATTGCCGGCTGGATGTATTTCGCCCATAGCCAAATTAGGACGCCGAGAAACAAAATCGCCGCAAGGATCTGGCTCCAATCGGAAATATGTTGGTACGTCCGAAGGGTCACGAGCTCACCCCCAGTGCGCGATCCACCATCGTCCCAGCCAACCGATCGACGAGTTTGTCCTCGTTGGCGCGCGCAGCCGTCAGCGCGTCGCCGGCGCGCTTATGCGCTTCCTCGACCGTGGTTTGCGCTTGCGCGTTATAGCCGGCCGCGATCGTGGCGGCTTCGTTGGACGCTTCGCCACGCGCTTTACCCAGATTCGCCTCGGCGGTACGCCGCGCATCGGCGCGAACACGTTCCGCCTGTTCGCGCAACGCTTTGGCTTGGGACTGATACGTCGCGTAGTCGTTGACCACGCCGTCGATGTACTCGCGCCGCTTGCGGATCGCCTTACCGACCGGACGCAGAAACAGCACGTTCAACAACGCGAAGAAAATCGCGAAGTTGACGAGCTGGACGATCAGCGTATTGAGGTCGGGAATAATGAACACGCGGGTGCGTTACCTTCGACTAATGTCCGGCGAGGGCTGCGTAGATACCACTGGGTAAGCCGACGATGCCGAACAGCATGTAGAAGGCCAGCCCGAGCCCGATGATCGGAAACGCTTCCAGAACGCCCACGCCCAGGAACAGGAACGTGAAGATGTTGGGACGAGCTTCCGGTTGCCGCGCGATGGCCTCGACCGCTTTGCTGGCAACGAGACCGTCGCCAATGGCAGAGCCGAAGGCTACGCCCGTCACGATGAGCGCGAACGCGATGAGCGTCGCTGCCGCGACTAACGCTTGAGAAGTCAACTGAGTACCCTTTCCATCAGAAAAAGCTAGTGGTCGTCGGAAATCGATAGCGCGAGATACACGATCGCCAGCAGCGTAAAGACAAATGCCTGTACGGTTCCGACGAAAAAGTTGAAAAACTGGATAAAAAACGGCAGAATCGCCGCCGTCAGCGACAGGTTAAAGAACCCGATCGAAATCCGAGACTGGATGATCGATGCGATGATCAAAAACAACAACTCGCCGACAAAGATGTTGAAGAACAGACGCGCCGCTAAGGTCACCGGACGAACCGCCTCGTCGATGACGTTGATCGGGAAGAGCCACCAGAAAGGTTGGACGAGGTGTTTGATCCGCTTCATCCCGGTATAACGGATGCCGACAATCCACGTCATGCAGAAAACGATGAGCGATAGCGCGACGGTCGTCGCCAAATCGGCCGTAGGAGAGCCGCCGAACGGGATGCCGAGAATCTTGAACGGCACGATCCCGATCTGATTCATCAAGAAAATGAAGATGAAGAGCGCGATGAAGAACGGGACGAAGGGTTCGCCTTTTGGCCCGATCGTGGAGGTCGCCAGATCGGCGATATAATTGACGACGCCTTCGAGCACGACTTGCCGGCGCGATTGATAGGCCGAACGATAACTCGCTCCGACCCAACCAAAGAAGAGCAGCGCTATAACCATGACGAGCCATGTCGTCACGATCGTATCGCCATGCACGGCGCCAAGCACCGGCACGTGCCAGAGGATGTGCTCCCCGAGTTTTTCGTGCAACCCCTACTCCGAAACTACCGAAATCGTCGTGTTATTTCGCGGCGAACGCGCGCCGCGCGGCGAATGCGAATATTCCCAACGGGAGGAAAAATCCGGCGAAGTACCACGCCATCGACCACCAGGGACCGACGACGGCGAACGCCACCGGGACTATACCGAAGAGAGCGATTCGCAGCAAACTACTTAAGACGAACGCGCCAACACGGCGGCGTTCGACCAGTCGCTCGCCGCTCCACATCGTCAGCAGCGCGTTAGCGACCCCACAACAGCCCCCGGTCCACCCTGCGAGCGCCGGAATTGTCAGCCAGCGGACCGCGAGCAACCCGACGACCGTCACGGTCAGCAAGGTCCCAAACATGGCCGACCGCTTGAGCCGTTGATAGGTCGCGAGATCGGTGGTCGCTTGGGCGAGGCTGTAGCTACGCCGAGGGGGTTCCGTCTCCTCCCCGCTCATAGCGAGCGTCGCAGGAGCCGAAATGCCCCATAAGCCCCGACCGCGAGACCAACCATCAGGCCCACAAAAGCCCACCAGGCCTGACCCGTCTTACCGCCCGCCCATATCCCGAGGGCCAATCCCACGAGGGCGGTGATTGCGAACGTGCCGCCGGCCGAAAGGACCGGCGCCAGCTCTTTCATACCGCGGCTGCGGCCGGCGGTGCTGCGTCGAACGGCTCGGGGTAGGCTCCGCCACGACGGCGTGCGAGAAGCCAGGCAACGATGCGCTCGGCCGCCCGTCCGTCGCCATACGGGTTGACGGCTCGCGCCATGCGCGCAAAATGTTCGGGCTCGCGCAGTAGCCGCATCGCCGCATCGACGATACGTTTGCGGTCGTGCCCGACCAACTCGAGCGTTCCGGCCTCGATACCCTCGGGCCGTTCGGTCTCGTCGCGCATCACCAGGACCGGCTTCCCGAGACACGGCGCCTCTTCTTGAATACCGCCCGAATCGGTCAACACGAACGAGCAGTCGCGGACCGCGAAGACCATCTGTCCGTACTCGATCGGCTCGACTAACACCACGCCGGGAACTCCGTCGAGCACTTCGTGTGCCACCGGCGCCACGCGCGGCGACGGATGCACGGGCCAATAGATCTGCACGCCTGCGGCCGCGATCTCGGCCATCGCCAAACACAGCTCGCGCATGTGCTCGTGGTTTTCACGACGGTGGGCTGTGACGACGACGATCGGACGCGTCGGATCCAGCTCGTTCCAGCGCGGCGGCGCGGTGAGATCCGGCCGTCGCGAGGTTTCGTGAAAGGCATCGATGACGGTGTTGCCGGTCACCGCGATATTGGCGGGAGCGACATGCTCGCGCAGAAGGTGCTCGCGCGACAAGTTCGTCGGGGCGAAATGATACGAACCGATCGTCCCGGTCAGACGGCGATTCATCTCTTCGGGAAACGGCATCCACGGGTCGTTCGTCCGGAGCCCGGCTTCGACGTGGCCGACGGCAATGCGTTGATAGAACGCTGCGAGTGCGGCCGCCGTGCTGGTCGACGTATCGCCGTGAACGAGTACGACGTCCGGCCGTGCCTCCTGTAGCACCGGTTCCATGCGCGTCAGCACGCGGGTCGTAATTTCGGTGAGCGTTTGATCGCGCGTCATGACGTCGAGATCGAAGTCGGGTGCGATCGAAAACAGCTCGAGGAGATCGTCGAGCATCTTGCGATGCTGGGCGGTGACGCAGACGATCGCCTCGATGCCGGGCGACGCGGCCAGGGCGTGCACGACGGGCGCCATCTTAACCGTGTCGGGACGCGTCCCGAACACCGTCATCACGCGTAATTTATCGGCCACGGTATTCCTCGACTTCAAGCATGGCGGAAGACGTGCGTGAACTCGCCCGACAAGGCTAAGGCGACCGCACCCAACACGAAGCATACGGCGTACAGCAGCAGCACCGCTTGGCGCACGTTTAGACCGAAGCGGAAGATCAGTTGGTGATGGAAGTGCCCGCGGTCAGCCTCCATAATGCGCTTGCCGGAGGCGGCGCGGCGCACGATCACCGCGGCGGTGTCGAGCACCGGCAGCGCTAAAACCAGCAACGGGATAACGATGCTGATCGCGATCGCCTGTTTGCTGCCTCCGATAATCGAAACCGTCGCGAAGACGTAGCCGATGAAGAGCGAACCGGAATCGCCCAGAAAGATGCGCGCCGGGTTGAAATTGAAGGGCAAGAAGCCGAGCGCGGAGCCCGCCAACGCGATGACGACCAACGCGACGACGGGATTACCGTGCAACACGGAAATCGCGAAAATGAAGATGCTCGAAATCGCCGCGACGCCCGAAAGCAAGCCATCGAGTCCGTCGATAAAGTTGATCGCGTTCATCATACCGACGTACCACAGCAGCGTGATCGGAATGCCGAGCCACAACGGAAACTCGATCCAGTTGGAGTTGGGATCGTGTACGAACGGATTGGTAACGCCGGGGATGACGAAACCGTAGAACAACGAGATGAGCGCGACCAGCACTTGGGCGACGAGCTTGTTGCGCGGGCGCATGCCGATCACATCGTCCCAAATGCCAACCGATAAAATGAGCAGGCTGCCGAACAGCAAGCCGACCAACTGATGGACGCTGGCAAAACGATCGGTGAGTAACTCGATTTGCTTGGCTGCAGTGAAATGCGTCGCGGCCGGCAAGAGTTCCAATGGCGAGGCGAGCGCGAACCCGAGCACCGCGAATAGCGCGCAGGCGAATCCGAAAAACACGGCGATGCCGCCGATGCGCGGCGTCGGCACTTCATGAACCCGCCGCTCTTCATTATTGGTGTCCATAACGCCGAGGTGGTGAGCGAGCCGAACGATCAACGGTGTCGCCGCCGCAGTAACGCAAACCGCAATCGCAAACGTAATGGCATAAATTAGCGCCGCGGTCCACACCGAGCCGCTCATCCGTGCATCTTTTCCAGCGAAGCGTAGGGCACGACCGCAACGCCGGCTTCGCCCAATAGCAGCCCGGAAACCGCGTCGGGATAGGCTCCGTCGTATACGATCTTGACCACGCCGGCGCTGATGAGCAGCTTCGAACAGCCCACGCACGGCTGATGGGTGCAGTACGCGGTTGCTCCCTCCAAGCTGACGCCGTGCAGCGCACCCTGCACGACCGCATTGGCTTCGGCGTGCGTCGCGCGTACGCAGTGCTCGTTGACCATCGTGCAACCGACTTCGGTGCAATGCGCGACGCCGCGCGGCGCGCCGTTGTATCCCGTCGTCAATATGCGATGGTCGCGCACGAACACGCAGCCGACCGAGGCGCGCGGACAGGTTGACCGCGTGCTGACGGTGCGCGCGATGTGCATGAAATACTCGTCCCAGCCGGGCCGCATACCGGGAAGCTTACGGAACGCCGAAACGATCGGTCAGTTCTCCGACGCGTCCGCGCAGTGCTTGCGTCCGCTGGCGCTCTTCGACATCGGCCAGCGCGTCCACCATGATCCGCGCGACTTCGCGGCAGTCTTCGACGCCGAATCCACGCGCCGTGATGGCCGGCGTTCCGATTCGGATACCGCTGGCGACCATCGGCTTCTGCTTGTCGAACGGAATAGCGTTCTTGTTGACGGTGATGCCGATCTCGTCGAGATACGCCTCGGCCGCTTTTCCGGTAACGTTTTTCACCGACAAGTTGACCAACAACAGATGCGTGTCGGTGCCGCCTCCAACCAGTCGCAATCCGGCGCTCGAGAACTCCTCGGCCATGGCTTTCGCGTTATCGATGACCCGTTGTTGATAGACGCGGAACTCGGGTTGCAGCGCTTCGCCAAAAGCGACGGCTTTGGCAGCGATCGTATGCATCAACGGTCCGCCTTGAATGCCGGGGAAAACGCTCTTATCGACCGGCGCCGCCCAGGTTTGATTGGTCAGCACGATGCCGCCTCGCGGACCGCGCAACGTCTTATGCGTGGTCGAGGTCGTGAACTCGGCGATGCCGACCGGCGACGGATGCAATCCGACCGCGACCAGGCCCGCGATGTGCGCCATGTCGACCATCAGGAGCGCGCCGACTTCGTCTGCGATTTCGCGGAACGGTGCATACTCCATGGTCCGCGGATAGGCGCTCGCGCCCGCCACGATCAGCTTCGGCTTGTGTTCGCGCGCCAGGGCTCGAACTTGGTCGAAATCGATCAGTTCGGTGTCGGGATTCACGCCGTACGCAATTGCGTTGTACAGTTTTCCCGAAAAACTTACTTTCGTTCCATGCGTCAGGTGGCCGCCGTGCGCGAGTGACATGCCGAGTACGGTATCGCCGGGTGCCAAACATGCCATGAAAACGGCCATGTTGGCTTGCGCTCCGGAATGCGGCTGTACGTTGACATGTTCGGCGCCGAACAGTCGCTTGAGCCGGTCGATCGCCAGCAATTCAGCTTGGTCGACGAATTCGCAACCGCCGTAATAGCGCTTGCCCGGATATCCTTCGGCGTACTTGTTGGTCATCACGCAACCCATGGCTTCACGTACCGCGGCACTCGCGTAATTTTCTGAAGCGATCAGTTCGAGATTTGCTTTTTGCCGGCGTTCCTCTCCGGCAATGGCGGCAAACACCTCGGGGTCGTTCGTCTGAATGTTGCGACGCTCTAAAATGTCCATGGTTGCCGGCGTTACGGCTTCCCGACCAAATCTTTGGGCGTTTTGGCGTCGGTCACGGCCCCGGCTTCGATGTCTTTCAACGTCCGCTCGCGTTGGCGATCGCCGAAGTCGAAGAGCTGCTCGGTTCGAAACGCGTGCCGGCCGCCGTCGAACGGCGTATCCAAGAAAATGTCGAGCATGCGTTCGATCATCTCCCAGCCGGTGAGTCTTTCCGAAAACGCCATAACGTTGCAATCGTTATGACGACGCGCCAGCTCGGCGGAATAGGGTTCGGCGACCGGGGCGCAACGAATGCCGGGGACTTTATTGGCTGCCATCGCGATCCCGAGGCTGGAACCGCAAACGACGATACCGCGGTCGGCCTGTCCGGTTGCGACAGCCTCGCCGACGGCATAGCCATACTGCGGATAGTCGACCGGTGTCGCGTCGTGCGTCCCAAAATCGATCGTTTCGTGCCCGCGGTCGCGCAGCAGTTGCGCGATCTGGTCTTTGTATCCGAAGCCGGCGTGATCGGCTCCAAGCGCTATCTTCATCGAACTTCCTATATGACCGGTACGTCTCTGGCGGGCCGCTGGTGCGAGTCGGTCGAAACATCCACGCCGATGAAAGTTGCTTGCAGCAGCAGCGCACTGCATCGCGCGTTCGAGAGCGGCGACCTGACCCAACTCGAATTCGTCGATCTGTCCGCGCGCGAGTGGTTATGCGACGGCATCGTATTGGACGAGCGGCATTTTCCGCGAACGGATAGCGACTACCTCGCCCAAATCAAGAAGATGGCCGCCGACTGCGGCCTTACGGTGGCGGCGCTCTGGGCCGGCGATTTTTTCTCGGCCGACGCTGGGACCATGCAGGCGACGCTCGAATGCGCCGCCGCGATCGGCGCTCCGCTGCTGTCCGGTGCGCTTTCGCCCGAGACGGATCGAACGTGGAGCGCGCAACTCGAGCGCTTGAGTATCGCGACGTCCCTAGCAAAGAGCGTTAACGTCACCCTGGCCGTGCGGAATGCGCCCGGTACGTACGCAGCCAGTTCTCAGGAATGCAAACGGGTGCTAAAGGAAGCCGATTCGGCGTGGTTGCGACTCGGCCCGGAACCGCAATCGTTCGCCGTTGCGAGCGATCCGCAAACGGCCATGGCACAGACGCGTCTTGCTCTGGAGTTCGATCGCTTCGCAGACGGAACGGTCGATCGACGAAACGCTCGCGACATTCGCTGCGTTCCGCGGACACGTCTGTCTCGATGAGGCATCCGGAGACGCACGAACGGCCGATATCGGCGGCGCCGTGCGAGCCTGGAAACTCGCGTTCGCCGCAAAAGAACTCAACCGCACGTAACGTCTTCGCAGCCGGCGTTCGAACCTGCGTCTCGCAGGTGGGTGCGGCCCGGGCGCCGGTCCAGCAGGTTTTTAACCCAAGCCAGCCCGTCGTATCCGGAGCTTATGCTCCCGTTGGTATTATAGTCGGCTCGGCGCCTAGTCGCGATGCGCGTTACACGCAGTCGAGTCCCTTTACCGTACCACCGCCGGTCAAGAAGGAACTTCGCCGCTCTTGACGTTCGAATTCGGCGCGTGATGGACGTGCGATGCTCTTGCCGCTCGAAACCCGCTCGAACCCCCCGACCGTCCATCGCGGAACGTTAACGCTGCCCCGCGCGAGCGAACATCTGTACGAGCAAGCCAAACGCTACCTCTGCCGCGATCCAAGCGAGCGTGCGCTGTTCGAACGACTAGAAGGCGCTCGCGGACGACACTTCAGACTCACGGTGAACCGCCGCAACGACGACCACTTCGACCCGAATACCGACACCATCGCGTGGGATCCGTACTCGGCACTGCGCACCAGCGGCGGCGGCCGCCAGTCCCCGGCGTTAGGCTTGGGACACGAGATCGATCACGCCGTCGAATCGCGCGCGGCCGAGCAACGCCTGTCGCATCGGCGCGTCGCAGGCTATGACAACGCAGAAGAGCGGCGTGTCATTTGCGGTTCCGAACGTCACGCCGCCGGAACGTTAGGCGAATCCGCGCGCTCGGATCATTCCGGAACCTGTTATCGAGTGTCGTCGCCGATACGAATCCTGGCGTAAAACGGGCCACGGCGGGGAAGCGGCGCGTGGCGCGAAACTGCCGCACCGTGGGAAAGCTGTCGATCGCGGTGACGCCGCTCGAGCTGCCGCTCGTGCATCCATTTAAAATCGCGCGTAGCGAAGAGCTCGTCGCGAGTACTGCGGTGGTTCACGTTGACGCCAACGGACGATCCGGAATCGGCGAAGCCACGCCGATCGAGCGCTACGGCGAGTCGGTCGAAAGCGTCGTAGCGTTCTTCGATCGGTATCAACCGATTTCGAGCGATCCGTACGACCTCGAAACGTTGCTCGACGACGCAATTCCGCCGTCGGCGCGCGCCGGCTTCGATATCGCGCTGCACGATTTGATCGGCAAGGATCTCGGAAAGCCGTTGTACGCGCTGTTCGGGCTCGATCCGCAACGCACGCCCGTCACGTCGTTTACGATCGGCATCGCGACCCCGAACGAAACGCTGGCAAAAGTTGCCGAGACCGGCGCCCACTCGATTCTCAAGCTGAAAATCGGTGCGGGTTCGGCCGACGATCAAGTGGAGATCGTCCGTCTGGTCCGCGAGCGCTTCTCCGGAACGTTGCGCCTGGATGCCAACGAAGGTTGGGAACCCGAAACGGCGGTCGCTATTCTTCGGCGTTTGCAGCCGTTCGAGATCGAGTGCTGCGAACAGCCGATCCCGGCCGGCAATCCGCAAGCCTTGCGAACGATCGGCGAACGAACGTCGATACCGATCGTCGCCGACGAAGACGCGCATACCGCTCGCGATCTTCCCGCACTCTACGGTTGCGTCGACGGCGTCAACATCAAGCTCGCAAAGACGGGCGGTCTGCGCGGAGCTCTGGCGATGATTCACACGGCGCGCGCAATGCGAATGCGCGTGATGATCGGATGCATGGTCGAAAGCGCGATCGCTGCCACCGCTGCCGCACATATCTCGCCGTTAGCCGACTGGGCCGACATCGACGGTCCGTTTCTCACCGCGTCCGACCCGTATTCGGGTGTTACATACGACCGCGGCAAGCTCGTGCTTCCCGATGCACCCGGCCTCGGCGTGCGCGAAAGCGGCTCGTGATCCGGCGCTACGTCGTGCTCGCCCCGCATCGCTTTGCCGGCGATGCCAAGACCGCGCACGGCGTCATCCGATACGCTTCCGACCCGGTCGTTGCGGTGATCGATCCGGAACACGCCGGTAAGCGCGTACGCGACGTCGTCCCCTACCTCGAAAGCGACGCGCCGATCGTTGCGACGGTCGCCGAAGCGTTGCCGTTCGAACCGACCGCGTTACTCATCGGCACCGCACCGAAAGGTGGCGCACTTCCAGCCGACTGGCGGGCGGCGGTGCTCGAGGCAATCGCCGCACGCCTCGAAATCGTCAGCGGGCTGCATGACATTCTGGGGTACGACGCGGAGTTTCGTGCCGCAGCAAACGCGGCTGGAACGACGATTTGGGACGTTCGCATACCGCCCCAAGTGCCGATCTTTAGCGGCGCCGCGTATCGAATCGCAGCGCCGGTTTTGCTCACCGTCGGCAACGACTGTGCCGTCGGCAAGATGACGGCGGCGCTGGAAATCGTGCGCGCCGCTCGCAAAGCGGGTGCGGCCGCTCTGTTCGTGCCGACCGGCCAAACCGGCGTAATGATTGCCGGTTGGGGTGCGTCGGTCGATCGCGTCATCGCGGACTTTGCCGCCGGTGCGTGCGAACAACTGGTGCTCGAAGCCGCTCGCCGCGGCGGGCATCCAATCGTCGTCGAAGGCCAAGGTTCGATCGATCACCCGGCATATGCCGGCGTCAGCGCCGCCCTGTTGTTCGGCTGCGCGCCCGACGCTCTCGTCCTGGTGTGCGATCCATCGCGCGAGTATCTGGAAGAAACGACGATACGCTGCATGTCGTACGCCGAAGCGATCGACGTCCACGAACGGCTGCTCGCGCGCGTCAAGCCCGCACCGATCGTCGGAATCGCGCTCAATACTCGTTCGCTATCCACCGAAGACGCGCATCGAGCAATCGAACGCGCGCGTTCCGAGACCGGACTGCCGGCCGACGACGTGGTGCGTTTCGGAGCCGGCAACTTCTATGCTGCGATCGCGCCGGAACTGATAAAGCGAACGAAGCCGGCGTGATCCGCGCCGTTTGTACGACGCTCGTCGCCATCGCAGTTCTCGGTACCGGCGCATGTGCGCAACGCTCGCCCGTCGCGCATGCCGGCGAACGGAATCCCTGGACGATTCCCGGCACGTTACGCGTCGGCATGGACGAAGAACCCGACAGCTTGAATCCGCTCTTTTCGCACAGCGCGTCCTCTGACGTTATCGCCGGCTTGGTGTACTCGTTTTTGTTGCGGTACGATCGCACCGGCAACTACGTACCGGATCTCGCGACCGAAGTGCCGACGGTCGGGAACGGAGGGATCAGCCGCGACGGTACGACGATCGTCGTGCATCTGCGCAAGAACGCTCGCTGGGCCGACGGACAGCCGCTGACCGCGGCGGATTGGCTGTTCACGTACCGCGCCGTCCTCAATCCGCACAACAACGTCAAAAGCCGCTACGGATGGGACGCACTCGCCGGCGCGACGGCGCCCGATCCCGCGACGATCGTCATGCACCTGAGGCGACCGTCGGCGTCGGTGCTCGGCATCCTTGCAATCGGCACCGGATATCCGCCGCTTCCAGCCCATCTGCTACGTGGGTTGGCCGACTTGAATCGCGCGGCCGTGAACGACATGCCGGTTTCGAGCGGTCCGTACGTCTTGAAAGCCTGGAATCGCGGCACGTCGCTCGAGTTCGCTCCCAATCCGGCCTATTTTCGCGGCGCCCCGCAGCTGCAACGCCTAACGTACTCAATCGTGCCCGACGTAAATACCCTCCTCAACCAGTTGCGAACGCACGACATCGACGTGTACCCCAACGTTGACGCCAACTCGGTCGCACGACTGTCCGGTATCGACGGCATCGTGGTCAAGCGTCAACTGTTGGCGAATTGGCATCATCTCGGATTGAACGTGTCGCGCCCGAACCTACGCGACGTGCGCGTGCGCCGGGCGATCGCGCTGGCAGTTGACTGGAATCGCATCGAGCGCACCGTGTACCACGGTCTCGATCGGTTGGCGGTTTCGGACATCTTTCCCGAGTCGTGGGCGTCACCGTCGCTGCCCGCCTACGTCTATCGACCGGCCCTTGCGGCCAGGCTACTCGACGACGCCGGATGGCGTACCGGCGCCGGCGGAAAACGCTTCCGTAACGGTGCACCGTTAACGTTGACGATCTCGGCAACCGTCGGTCATCAGGAAAACGAGGAAGCCGAAGTGTTGATACAGTCGATGCTCGGCAATAGCGGCTTCGACATACGCGTGCGCAACTATCCGGCCAATCTCTTTTTCGCGCAAAACGGCCCGTTGTACACCGGAAAGTACGACATGGAGTGGTCGATCGACACGAACGGTCCGGACCCCGACAACAGCGGCAGTTGGAACGGCGCGTTCATTCCGCCAAATGGCGCCAACACGTCCTGGCTGGACGATCCGATCGTCAACGCGACGAGCACGGCGGCCGAGCGAACCTTCGATCGCGCATCGCGCAAGGCGCTCTATCAGCGCGAAGAGCAACGCCTTCGCGACCTCGTACCGGCAGTGTTTTTCAGTTGGGAGGGCGGCTACGCAGCGATGAACGACGACGTGAAGAATTATATCCCGGCGGCGTTCATCGGCGACACATGGAACGCGTGGGAGTGGAAGGTATGAACGACCGTCCGGCGGCGCGCTTCGCACAAGCGCTCGATTCGAGTGATGGCGGACGGTTGTTGTTCGAAAGCACGCGCGACGGCGTGTTGAGCTGGAACGCATTGGATCCTGAGGGCATACTCGAATTCCGATTGTTGCGGGCGCACGCTCCGGCCACCCGATGGTTACCGTACGCGCGTTGGGAGCCGGGCGGTTCGACGTCGTACAACGCCGAGGGCGATGGTGTGCGTGTTGACGTAGACGTCATCGCGTCGAATCTTCCGTTCGACGGAATCGACGTGCGCGCTGTGGACGTGGACCTGCGGTTGATCGCATTCTCGTCCGCGCGGCCGGCGGCGGCCTCACTACCGTACGCGCGCGACGCGTACATCCTCGACGTTCCGGCTCGCTCGCAATACGTCGTCGAAAACGAACGCGGGTGGTGTAGTCCGGCAAGCCTGTCGATGATTCACGCCTATCACGGCATCGACGTTTCGGTGGAACGGACCGCGCGCGAGGTGTTCGATCGGGCCTACAACGGCACGGGCAACTGGGCGTTCAACGTCGCGTACAGCGGGCGGCTCGGACTTCGCGGCGTCGTCGCACATCTCGGGAATTTCGACGTAGCGCAGCGCTTGATCGAACGAAACCTCCCACTGGTGTTGTCGTACTCGTGGTCGGCCGGCGAACTTCCCGGCGCTCCGCTCGAATCGTCGGCCGGCCATCTGGCGGTGCTGCGCGGCTTTACCGGCGACGGAGGTTGTGCCGTCAACGACCCGGCTGCGCACAACGTGCGTGTCGTCTACCCTCGTGCCGCGCTCGAACGGATATGGCAGCGCAGCGGCGCGATCGCATACGTGGTCGCTCCCCCCGGCATCGACTACGCCGAGGTATTGCGATAATACTCAAATGAGTCTATACTAATACTCAAATGAGTCCTTTTGAAGCGCTGGTAGCTCTCCTCGGAGGCTCCGGGGTCATCGGCAAGCCGCTCGAGCGAGACGCTGACCTGGAGCGGCTCGTAGCCTCGGGCCTGCCGGCCGCGGCCGTCTCGCACTTGGCAAAGAGCACCCATGCGCCGCTCCGAGAGCTGCAAAACGTCACCAGTATCGACCGCTCGACGTTCAGCCGGCGCGCGGGGCAGCACGCACTGCTGAAGCCCGATGAATCCGACCGGGTCGCGCGGGTGGCGCGAATCGCAGCGTTAGCGATGGAAGCGCTCGGACGCGATGAAGGCATCGCGTGGCTGCGCCGTTCGAATGCGGCCCTGGGTAACCGCGTCCCGATGCAGATGCTCGGAACGGATGCCGGCGTTCGTCAAGTGGAGCAAGTGATCGGCAGAATCGAACACGGCGTCTTTAGCTAATCGTGCGAGTGTATCGCGCGTTCCAAACCAAACACGAACCGGCAGCGTTTTCCGGTGAAGGCGCGCGACGCTATGGCGGGCGCTGGAACTCCCCCGGAGTACCGGTCGTCTACACGGCAGAAAATTTTTCCCTAGCGTTACTCGAAATTATGGTGAACGTCTCGAACTCGCACATCCCAGTTGACATGGTGTACGCGCCCGTCGATATTCCAGACGACGTTCGCCTCGATACGCTCGACCCGAACGTATTGCCGGACAACTGGTTTGAATATCCCGCGCCCGCCGAATGCCAACGTCTCGGCGATCGCTGGGCTGCGAGCGGTTCTTCGGTCGGACTGCGCGTCCCCAGTGCCATCGCGCGGATCGAAAAGAACGTTCTACTCAATCCGGCGCATCGAGACTTCGCGCGTCTAGCCATCGGCGCGAGCGAGGTCCTATCGATCGACGCTCGCCTCCGCGGGAAGCCGTAACGATTGGCAACGCAACCGCACGAACGCATCACACCACTCGATGCTCTGCAAAGCGTCCCGCTGCACGTCGCCCTCGTCGAACCCGAGATTCCGCCGAATACCGGAAACGTCGCGCGTTTATGCGCGGCCACCGGCTGCGCGCTGCACTTGGTCGAGCCGCTAGGCTTCGCCATCGGCGATCGCGAGCTCAAACGCGCCGGTCTCGATTATTGGCAACACGTGCGATTGACGGTCCATCCGTCGCTCGACGCTTTTTTAGAAGCGACGGCATCGCTTTCACGCTGGTTCGTTTCGACCCGCGGCCGCATGCACTACGGCGAAGCGCCGTTCGCGCGCGGTGACGTGCTCGTGTTCGGTAAGGAGACGCGTGGTTTGCCGGCCGAGCTTCTCCAGCGCTACGCCGGCCGAACGCTGCGCATCCCGATGCGCGACGAATCGGTGCGCAGTTTAAATTTGTCGACGTCGGTCGGCATCGTGACGTACGCAGCATTGCAGCACCTGGGCTTTCCGGGTCTCTCCTGATTTGAAATCGTTGCCGTCGATCGAACGCGCGGTCATACGCTGCACCCGCTGCCCCGAGCTTCGAGCGTACATCGCCGCGGTCGGCGCCGAGAAAAAGCGCGCGTATCGCGATTGCGATTACTGGGCGAAGCCGGTGCCTGGATTCGGCGATCCGCGCGCTCGTGTCGCCATCGTCGGGCTCGCGCCGGGCGCGCACGGAAGCAATCGTACCGGGCGGCCGTTCACCGGCGATGCTTCCGGCGATTTTCTGTATCCGGCGCTGTATCGTGCCGGTTTCGCCTCGCAACCAAAGGCGATCGACCGCAACGACGGCCTGCAATTACACGACGCGTTCATTACGGCAGCTTTGAGATGTGCTCCGCCACAGAATAAACCAACGCCGCGCGAACTCCAAAACTGCTTTCCGTATCTCATCGAGGAGTTTACGGCGCTGTCCGGCATGCGCGTCGCCGTTGGACTCGGGTCGATCGGATTTTCGGCGATCCTTGCCGCGCTGCGCGAAACCGGCTATGCGCTCGATCCACCGCGTCCCAAGTTCGGTCACGGTGTCGAACTAACGGCAACGAACGGCAGCCGGGCCCTGCACGCGATCGCTTCGTACCATCCGAGCCGTCAAAACACCAACACCGGCGTACTCACCGTCGCGATGTTCGACGCGATCTTCGGTCGCGTTCGAACGATGCTCGAAGCATAAGCTTCGAACCCCACATTTGAGAGTTGACGTCGCGAACGAACTCGACCAGCAGGCGCGCTTCTGCGAAGCGATGGGTTCGCCGTTCGTGGGCCAATTTCTACGGGCAGCTTCGAATGACTACGACATCGACGTTCGCGTGCGCGATTTGCTCGACGAGATGACGGCGCTGTCAAGGCCGGGTCTTCGGTTGGCGGGCGCTTTTCACTATCTCGCGCTCGAAGGCGATCCGGCGCTCGGCAAACACTTCCCCTCGGTTGGAGGCGACGGTAACGCGCGCAACGCGTGGGCCGAGGCGCGCTCGCTCCTCGAGCGTGACCCGGCACTGGTCGCGCGGCTGTGCCGAGAAAACGTTCAGACGAACGAAACGCTACGTTCGACCCCAATCCTCGCGGCGTTTCTCCACCTTGCAGCCATCTACGACCGTCCGTTCCGTCTGTTCGAGATCGGCGCGAGCGCCGGCTTAAACGCCCGTTTCGATCGCTATCGCTACGAGGGTTCCGATTGGCAGTGGGGCGATGCGCGTTCGCCGGTCGTGTTGCGGAACCGAACCATTTCCGGACGCCCAAAGCATCTCGACGCAGCAATCGATATCTTCGAGCGGCGGGCGTGCGATGCAAACCCCATCGACGTCGGCGACGCACGGGCCATTCGCCGGTTACAGTCGTTCGTTTGGGCCGACCAACCGGAACGGCTACTGCATTTACGCGGTGCGCTCGAGGTGGCAGCGACGACACCCGTCGTGGTCGATGCAGAACGATTTTCGACTTGGCTGGCTCGCGAGGTGTATCCGAAGGCGGGATGCGCAACGGTCATCGTTCAAACGGTCGTCGAACTACACCTGACGCCGGCGACGCTGCAAGAGCTGAACGATGCGATCGCTTCGGTCGGGCGCCGGGCTTCGTCGTCCGCTCCGGTCGCCTATATTCGAATGGAATTTTGCGACGGTGCGTGGGACACGTCGATTCGCATGCTGCCGGATGGCGATGCCGTAACGATTTGCCGGTCCGACGGTCACGCGCAAGACATCCAGTGGCTCGAAGGCGAAACCTGACCGGGATGAAATCGTTGGCGTTCCTCGCTGGAGCGGTGGCGGTACTGTATACGTTCGCGACGGCAACGGCGAACGCGCAGTCACCCTACGTCGCGACGCCGGCGCCATCATCTGCGCCCGTCGCAGCCCCCCTCGATCCGTCGTTAGGGGCGCAGTTCAGTACGTTCTTCAGCGACGTGATCGCCGGCCGGCCGCCAACCGGAAACGTCACGCCCGTCATGCAGGCGGCGATGACACCGTCCGCGCTGATACCGGTACAGCAGTATTTTTCGTCGCTCGGAACGTTCCAACGTCTGCAGTTCGTTAGCCACGACACCGCGGGCAACTTCGAGCGCTACCACTTTCTGGCGACCTTTACGAACGGTTCGCAGAAAGTTCTGTTCGTTACGGACCGGTCCGGCGCGCTGGCCGGCTTCTTCAACGAATAGAGCGCCCGCTTACGGCGTCTTGTCGATAAAAATGTGCGTCGCATTCGGCGATGCAATGCGTTCGCGAACCCGATAACCAACCTCGGGCAAATGTAGTCCGTCGAACAGCCGCTCGCCCGATCCGAGCAGCACCGGCGACTGCACGAGATGCATCTCGTCCACCAAGCCGGCGCGCAGATACTGCCGCATGGTGACGACGCCACCGCCCAAACGAACGTCGAGTTCGCCCGCTGCACGTCTCGCACGGTCGAGTGCCTCGTGAATGCCGTCGGTCACGAAATAAAACGTCGTTCCACCGAGCATCTCGATCGGTTCTCGGGGGTACTGCGTTAGCACGAAGACCGGCGTGTGATACGCCGGATTCTCCCCCCACCAACCCTTCCACGCATCGTCGATCCACGGTCCACGTATCGGCCCGAACATATTGCGCCCCATAATCCATGCGCCGATTCCATCGAACCCCCGCCGAACCAAGTCGTCGTCGAGACCCGTCTCGCCGGACCCGGTTCCATGCATCCGTTGATGGGTGTGCGTCGCGAACTGCCAGCCGAACACGGGCAAGCCGCCGACACCGGCGGGGTGATCGAGGTCCTGATTTGGACCGGCGCTATAACCGTTGACCGACATCGAAAAGCAATGCACGCGAAGTTTTGACAACGTAGCTCCTAGTGGGCGTTGAGCGAAGCGCGGTGAGGCGAAAACGCGCGGCCACAGCGATCGACCAACATCGTCAAACCCCACTTCGATTGTATGGAATGCACGATCGTATCGGAATGCGGTTTTCCGAAGGCCTTATACGCTTCCCGCAACGCCGACTCGCGCCCGGTCGAAGAGCCGCCCGCAAGGTTGACCTCGGCGAGCGATGCATCTGCATTGGCGACGACTGTCGCGTTGACGCCTGCGAGTTCGACTTGCCGGGTTTCGCACGCGTGCAACGCCGTCGTATCCGAGGCCGGACCGTGCCCCCGCCCCGCGCAAGCGCAGAACGCGATCACGATCGCGAGTACGGCAGCGACGCGCACGGCCGGCCGGTCTTTACGTCCTGGCCGCGGTGCTGCGCAGGTGCAAATCGCGCAACAGTTCGGGCGGGACGTCCGACGGAGCGTCCATCATCAAGTCGCGTCCGACTTGATTTTTCGGGAACGCGATCACCTCGCGAATATTGTCCTCTCCGCACGCCAGCATGACGATGCGGTCGATGCCGAGCGCCATGCCGCCGTGTGGCGGCGCGCCGTATTCCAAGGCACGCATGAAAAAGCCGAAACGATCGTCGATCTGTTCGGCAGTCAAGCCGAGCATCTCGAAAATGCGCCGTTGTAAATCGGCCTGGTGGATACGAATCGAACCCGACCCTAGCTCGTAGCCGTTGAGCACCATATCGTAATGCTGCGCGCGCATGCGTTTGGGATCGCTGTCGATCAAGTCCCACTCACCGGGTGCCGGTGACGTGAACGGATGGTGCGCCGGCGCAACTTGGCCGGTCGTTTCGTCGACTTCCAGATACGGAAAGCCGGTAACCCAGCAAAACGCCATGGCATTGGGATCGCGCAGATTGCACCGCTCGCCGACCGCATTGCGCATTTTGCCCGCCACCGGATACGCCTCGGAAGCCGGCCCGGCGAACAAAAGCACAGCGTCGCCGTCCTGCGCTTCGCAGGCCGAGCGCAACGCTGCGACGTCGGCATCGTTCAAGAATTTGGCTGCCGGCGACTTGATACCGTCGGACGCCAACGCGACCCAAACCATGCCCTTCGCGCCGAACTCCCGCGCCAGCTCGACCAGCCCGTCGAAATCGCGGCGCGACAACGCCGCACCGCCGGGATACCGCAATCCGGTGACGACGCCACCATCTGCGATGGCCGAACGAAAGACGGCGAAATCGCTCTTCGCAAATGCCTGCGACACATCGGCGAGTTCCAAACCGAACCGCAGATCCGGTTTATCGACGCCGTACTTCTGAATGGCCTGCGCGTGCGTCAAACGCGGAAACGGCGACAACTCGACGTCGAGCGCGCGCTTCCAAACGTAGTGGATGCACGACTCCATCGTTTCGAGGACTTCTTCTTGCGTCACGAACGACATCTCGACGTCGAGTTGCGTGAACTCCGGCTGCCGGTCCGCGCGCAGATCTTCGTCGCGCATGCAGCGAGCGATCTGCACGTATCGCCCGAAACCGGAAATCATCAGCACTTGCTTGAGCAATTGCGGCGACTGCGGCAGCGCGTAGAACATACCTTCATGTAGGCGGCTCGGCACGAGATAATCGCGCGCACCTTCGGGCGTCCACTTGATCAGCATCGGCGTTTCGATTTCGACGAAGCCGCGCTCGTCGAAGAAGTCGCGAATCGCTTTGACGATGCGATGCCGCACGCGCAGATTCTCTTGCATGTGCGGGCGACGCAAGTCTAGGTAGCGATACTCCAGTCGCAGGTTTTCGTTGACGGCCCCGTCCGAGTTGACTGGAAACGGCGGAACTTGCGAACGATTGAAGACCTCGAGTTCGCCGGCTGCGACCTCGACATCGCCGGTCGCTAAGCGCGGATTTTCCGTTCCGGCGGGACGCAAACGAACCGCGCCGGCCACGCGGATAACGTCTTCGTGGCGCAAGCGTTCCGCTTCGGCAAACGTCGCATGTTGCGGATCGAAGACGACCTGCGTCACGCCCTCGGCATCGCGAACGTCGATAAAGATCAGACCGCCGTGATCGCGGCGGCGATTGACCCAGCCGCGTAGTTCGACGTTCGATTTCGCATCGCAAGCGCGCAGCGCTCCGCACGACACAACCTTACCCACCGGACTCTCCAACGTTCAACGCTTCCTTAATTCCCGAGACGTAATAGTATTGCTGCACCAGATCTCGCGCGAACTTCGAACCTTCGGAGCGGCGGTCGAAATATCCTAAAAGCGACGGCACGTTCGTCAGCAGCGAATGCAGGCCTAACGAGACCGGCGTCATGCCCAACCGCAAGCGCACGTCGAAATCAGGGTGCTTGCGGTAAAAGCGGACGGTAGAACGTCCGGCCAAACGCATTTTCGCCTTTTGATCTTCGTGCCCCACGTCTTGGCAGTGATAGTTCACGGCCTCCGGCTCGTATTCGATGCGGACACCCGATTTTTGCAGGCGATAACCCAGCTCGAGATCTTCGTGGCCGTAGCCTGTAAATTTTCGTCGAAGCTTCCTACGTCGAGCAAATCGACGCGTCGCACGGATGCGTTGCCGGTGAGAAAATAGAGCCACGTCAGGTGCGTGCGCGAGGCGGGATGCAGCGATCCGCGTTCTTCCGGATGGTCCCGCTTGTACGCGTAATCTTCGAGATTGTTGACCTGCACTTCCAAACCGACGACCGCAATGCGCTGACGCTCGCGATGGCGCGCGAGATGCCGGGAAAGTAAATCGGGAGACGTTAGAATGTCGGAGTCGTTAAAGAGAACGATCTCGCCGCGCGCCGCCGTGATTCCGGCGTTGCGCGCTGCCGCGCGACCCGAGTAGGCGCCCGGCAAATGCCGTACGTTCGGGTGCTCCGACGACACCGCCGCGAGATACTCGGCGGTACCGTCGGTCGAGTTCGAATCGCAGATCAACAGCTCGTATCGATCCGGCTCGAGATCTTGCGCGAGCAGCGTCGGAACGACATGCCGGAGCGTGTCGAGACGGTTGTACGTCGGGATGACGACGGAACATTCGATCATTGCAGTAGCGTCGCGACGCCGTTCACGATTTCATCGCGAAAGCGTGCCAGCGATTCTGAATCCTCTCGAAGCGGCTTTCGCACGAGAACGTGCGGGACGCCGTAGGGAGCCCACTCTTGCGAGTTGAGCCGGAAATAGCGGTGTTCGAACGCCACGACGGTGGGCCTTCGCATCGCGCTTGCTACATGAGTCGCACCCGTATCGACCGTGACGACCACTCGAGCGGCCTCCAGAACCGCCGCCCACTCGAAAAACGGCAAATCGCGCAAGACGGCATTGACGCCGGCGGCGCGCTCGAAGGCGGGCGCCACTTCGTCGGACTCTTGCGGGCACGTCACCACGACTGGTCCGAGCCTCGACAACCGCTCGACCATCGCTAAGGTGGACTCCAGACTCGACCCCTCGCTCAACCACCGGCTGCCGAGGTGCACGACGATCGAACCGGGCGGCAAACCGCGAGCGGGCGTTCGATCGGCATCCACGACGTCCAGGCGCAGGCGTTCGATTCGGCGGCTCGCGCCGCCGAGTGCGACCAAATCGAGCAACTGATCGACCTCGTGACGCACCACGCGGTGCGGGTCGCGTTCGCACAACTCCGGGTCGGCTTCCGAGATCATCAGCCGGTTCACGTAGAGCGGCGCGGTCAAACGTGCGAACCACCGCCGTTCGTAGGTGTATCCGACGCGCACGCCCGCACGCGTCGCGCCCACGAGTCGCAAATCGATCGAACGCGGCGCGAGTGCCACGGCTACGTCGTACCGCCCCTGTTGGCTGCCGAAGCGCGACGGAGAATAGCCGGACGGCAAATCGATCAATTCGTTGACGTCGGTGTTGCGCTCCATCACCACGCGGTTATATGGGCTGACGATCATGCGGATCCGCGCGTCCGGAAAGGATGCTCGAACGGTCGCAATCGCAGGCGTCGACAAGATCAAATCGCCGATGCGATCGGTCCGCGACAAGAGTACCGCGCTCATGCGCGTGCGCGCATTACCCGTTCGATTTCGTCGAAGTACGCGACGCTCGCCAGCCATTTCGCAGCCCGCAATTCACGATCGGTTAACGGCCGGTCCGCGGGCTCGCCTTCGAACATGCCATAGCGACGCTCCGCGCGCGCGACGCTGCCGGTTGCACGATGCCAGGCACGCTGCACCGGATTGATCCCGGTGGCTAAGTACGAGCGCCAGTGCGGATGTAACTCTGCGAGATGCACGGCTGTACGGGCTTGGGCCCGCGCTTGACGGATCATTCCTTCGACCGCCTCGACGCGAGGCCGCGGCTTCCAATGATACACCAGCGCCTTGGGATTGAATGTCGCGCGTACGCCGCGACGGCGCAGGCGCAACCCCACATCGATATCTTCCCAACCGTACTCGCGAAACGATTCGTCGAATCCACCGATCGAGCGCAGGGTCGCCAGCGGAACCGAGACGTTGGTCGTCCAGAAAAAGTTACCGCTGTAATCTTTTAGCGACCATACCGGTGGAGGCAGCTCGTCGAAACTCGCGACGGAAATGGCGCCGCCGCGTACGATCGTCCCCGGCCGCTCGCTACCGCTGCGCAGGTGCTCCGACACGAAATTCGGGAGCACCAGCACGTCGTCGTCGATCAGGATGATGCGCTCGCCGCGGGCACGCGCGATGCCCGCGTTGCGAGCGTTTGCAAGGCCGCCGTTGGGCTGTTCGATGATTTCGAACGTACAGCGAGCGCGTGGCGCCATACGGCGCAACACCTCCGACGTTTCGTCGGTCGAACCGTCGTTGACGACCACCACTTCGTACTCGTCGTCGCCGGCCGTTTGTTCGAAGCAGGCGTCGAGGACGCGCTCCAGCAGCGTCGCGCGGTTGTACGTGCAGAATTGAATGGTGGCGAGCATTGCTAGACGATCGTCTCGGTCGCCGCAACGATCCGCGCAACGTCGAGATCGGCAACGCATGCGTAGTCGCGGCAACGCTCTTTGGTGTCCCCTTGATGACACGGGTACGACGGCCGAACGATCGCAGTACACCGGCGCTAACGGCGCCCAGCGTTCCGGAAAGTCGCTTTGAAACGGAAACACACCGACGGTCGGACAGCCGACTGCAGCGGCAACGTGCATCGATCCGGTCGTGATGCCGACGAATCCACGCGCGCGTTGCGCGAGCGCGCCGAAACCTCCGATTCCGAGCCGGTCTGCCATCGAGACGACTACCGCGGAGCTCGATACGGCACCCGCTGCCAAAGTGGCGGTCATCGGCGAATCGGCCGGCGACCCGCTAAGAACGATCGGCAGATCGAAGCGCCGTTGCAACGCATCGATCAGCGATGCCCAGCCTTGCAGCGGCCAGATTTCGCGTTGCGACGCGACGGCGTTGCACGGATTGACGATCAGAAATTCACCCGCCGTCAGGCCCGTGGCTTCGAGCGCTGCCGACGCTTCGCGTTGGTCGGCTTCGGTCGGCACGAACCGATAGCGACGGTCCGCGGTGTCGCATCCGATCGCGCGCGCGAAGTCGAGCAGAATATCGGACCAATGTGACGTCGTGTCGCCGTCTTCGCTGCGTACGACCACCCGATCGGTAAAGCGAAACGAATACAGGCGGCGCGCTTGACCGACGCGCACCGGAATATGCGCGGCAGCCGGAATGCGAGCGTTCCGCGCAGTCGCCCAAGTCATGACGCACGCATCGTAGCGTTCGACCGGCGATCGTTTCGACGAGCGAGCGTTCGGGAAGGCCGTCGTCGATCAGCACGTTGTCGACGTCGGGAACGCGGGCCAGCATTTCGGCATGCGCACGGCAATGCGAACGCATCGACGGTTTCGAACCGTCGACGCAGCGCGCGCGCGACGACCGACGCAACCAGCGCGTCGCCCATGACCGCCGCCGGCACATGTATAGAAGCGCCCGGCTCATCGCCCCGCGTCGTTCGACGGGCCGGCTGCTCGATCAGTTCCCGCATGTACATACCGTCGAGAAAGCGCGCGCGGGCGATCGCGCGCAGCCAAGGAGGTAAGCGGTCCCAGCTGGCGGCGCCGCGCGTAGTGCCGGCAACACCCACTGCGGCGTCAGACGTGCGCGCCAGAAATTGACGCGTGCGCGCCGGTCGCGGCATCGCGCGCGCCGCGACGGATGTTTCTCGATGAATTTGTCGCGCCATGCGCGCCCGCTCGACGGCTCTTGCGCGTCTTCCACTTCGAGCGAGTTCTCGGCCGCGAGCTTCACGTGCCAGATCGCCGCGTCCCACGAAAAACGGCGGCGCACGCCGGCTTCTCGTAAGCGGACGCCGAGTTCTGTATCTTCCCACCCGTACAGATCGAAGCGCTCGTCGAAGCCGCCGACTTCGCGCAACGCCGCCCGGGGCACCGACACGTTGCAGGTGCAGAGAAACGCGCGCGAATAATTCGCGAGCGTCGGCTTCGGATGACTCGTCGTACGACGGAACGTTGATGATCGGACCGTTCACCACCGTTCTCGAATGACCGTCGTGCGCGCGCGCGTGCGCCGCGAGCCAATGGCGCGGCGCCTGTACGTCGTCGTCGCAGAAGACGATCAATCGCGCCGGACGCATCTGCGATCCCCCGGTTTCGCGCTTTACCACGATTCGGTTCGGCCTCGTAGAGGTAGCGCACCGGGTAGGGACCGCGATTCGCCTGCGCTTCGACGATGGCAGCGGTAGCGTCGGTCGAGCCGTTGTCGACGACCAGCACCTCGAACGCGGGCGCCGCACGCTGCAGCTCGAGCGAACGAAGCGCGCGCGCCAGCGCCCGCGACCGATCCTTGGTCGCGATGACGACCGATACGTCGCATTCGTTTCCCACTACCCGGCTAACGCGAGTAACGATGCAGCCATGCGGTCCGCGGCGCCCGCCTGACCGCGATAGAGCTGCCGCCAGCCGGCTGCCGGCGTCGGCGAGCCACGGCGCGTCATCGTAGCGTTCCAACGCGACGCGCGCGATCCGTCCGGGCGTCACCGTGCCGTGCAACTCGCGGATCACCATTTCGCCGGCGTCCATGTTGGGCTGCGTGTGGTACTTGAACCGTTCGCGCCACCGCCATCGCGACCGACGCGTTTGAGCGGCACGCCGATCAGCGGCACGCGGTGCAGATAGGTGAGCGGTCCGTTCACCGTGACCAGTTCGGGAGCGTTGTAGCGGCGTCATCGTCACGGCGGGCTTTCCGAGCGCCGCCAGCTCGATCGCACTTCGTGCCGGGAATCGTCAGGACCAGACGCGCGCGGAGCGCGGCCGAAAGCGCCTTGGAACAACACCGGAATGCGCACGGCGGCCGTCGAGCGATTCGAGAAACGCGCCGTCGCCGTCATCGACCATGCGTCCGCGCTGCGCAAAGACGCGCGGGTCGCCGCCGCGTTCGATCGCTTCGCGCACTTGCGGTACGAGGTGAATGGCGACAGCCCGAACGCGATCGGAATCTCCGGACGTTCTCGCAGCGATTCGCAGCGCCGCCGTGAAGTAAAACGGAATCAGGTTGTCGACTTCGTAGCGCGCGCGACGCCCGGCATCATCAGAATGCCGTCGTCGGGGGTACCCGGTTCCAGCGTCGGCTTGCGCTTCCAGCAACGCGCCGTCGATCGCGAGATTGCCCGACGCACTCGATGCGCTCGGGCGGCGTGCCCCAGCCTTCGAGCTGCGCGCGTTCTTCGCATCGACGGCGAACGCGCGGTCGAAGAGTCTTACCGATACCGCTTGCGCGAGAACTTATAGGTGGCCGCGCGGCCCTTCAGACGCGCGTGCAGGCGGCCGGCGTGCAGCAGGTCGCCGCCGAGATATTGCACCACGTCGACGCGCTCGGGAACGCCCTCGACGGCGCGGCCCGAGCGCGAAGCGCACGTAGGTCTTCGGATCGAACACGCCGGCTTGCGGAAAGAGCGCGCGCACGGTCGCCGCTTCGAACCCGGTGGCGTAGTCGTCGGGAACCAGAAACACGTACGCAGCCGGTGTCGGGCGCGCGCCGGTAGAGCGCGCGCAAGAGCGGACGCACCCAGCCGGCAACTTCGCCGGGACCGTTAGCGGTGAGCGATACGCATAGAGTACGGTATCAGAACGTTCGGAGGATGCGCGCGATCGTGTCGGTCGTGCTCGTCCCGGCCAGCGTGCGGCGCGAGCACGATGCGCCCGCCGTGCTGCAAGCACGACGTGCGTTCCGGCAGTTCGTCGGCGCGATACTGATCGCTCTTCACGTGGACGTCCGGGCGGACGCGTTCGAGCAGCTCTTCGGGCGTCGACTCGCCGAATCCGACCACGGCGTCGACGCTGCGCAACGCCCGCAGCACTTCGGCGCGTTCGCTCGAACGGGACGATCGGACGTGCGGCACCCTTGAGCCGCCGCACCGACTCGTCGCCGTTGAGCCCGACGATCAAGCGCGTCGCCTTGCGCGCGCGCCCAGGCGAGATACGCGACGTGGCCGGCGTGCAGCACGTCGAAGCAGCCGTTGGTGAAGACGACGGTCTTACCGGCGGCCCGCAGCGCGTTCGCGCCACGCTGCGGCACGCTCGCGGCATCCGAGCAGCTGCGGCCGCGAATCAAGCGCCATCGTGTTCGACGAGCGCGAGGATCTCGGCCGGCGAAGCGGTCGCGGTGCCGAGTTTTTCGACGACCGCACCGGCGGCGAAGTTCGCGAGCCGCGTCGGCCTGCGCGATCGGCGCGCCGGCCGCCAGCGCCAGCGTCAGCATCGCGACGACCGTGTCGCCCGCGCCGCTGACGTCGAAGACCGTGCGCGCGACCGACGGCACGTGCAGGCGCTCGCCGTCGCGCCCGAACAGCGCCATCCCGTGTTCGCCGCGCGTCATCACGGCATACCGGCATTGCAAGCGGTTCGAGCAGCTCGCGCGCCGGCCGCTTCCAGCGACGCGTCGTCGACGATCGCGACTTGCCGGCGATCGCCGGCTTCGTGCGCGTTCGGCGCGACGCACGTGACGCCGGCGAACAGACGTCGACGTTCTGCGGCTTCGGATCGGCCAACGACCAACGGCGCACGCCAGCGCGGCTTCGACGATCTCGCGCGACAACAAGCCCTTGCGCGTAGTCGCTCAGGATCACCGCATCGCTGCTCGGCGGCGCGCTCGCGCACGAATGCGACGATGCGCGCGCGGTCGGCCGGTCGGCGAGCGGCGCGATCGATTCCCAATCGGCGCGCACGACTTGCTGGTTGTGCGCGACGACGCGCGTCTTGCGCGTCGTCGGCCGGCCGTCGAGCGTCATGACGCCGCGCGTCGTCGACGCCGCTCGTCGCGCAGCAGCTCGCGAACGTGCTCGGCGAACGCATCGTCGCCGACCGTCGCGACGAACGTCACGTCGGCGCCGAGCGCGCGCAAGTTGTTCGCGACGTTGCCCGCGCCGCCGAGCGTGAACGAATGATCGCTGACCGCGACCACCGGAACCGGCGCCTCGGGCGAGATCCGCGACACCGTTCCCCAAATCCATTCGTCGACCATGACGTCGCCGACGACCAGCACGCTGCGGCCGCGCGCACGCTCGAACAGCGCGCGCGCGTCGAGCGGCAGCAGACTCGCGCTCACGCGATGCCGTCTTCGAAAATCAGGCGCTGTTCGACGAGATCGCAGACGATGTGCGCCATCACCTGATGCACTTCTTGAACGATCGCCGCGTAGCCGTCCGGCCCGATCAGCACGAGATCCGCAATCGGCCGCGACCGGGCCGCCGCCGTTGCCGGTAAACGCGACCGTCGTCGCGCCGCGCGCTTGCGCCGCTTCGAGCGCGGCACGATGTTGCGCGACGTACCGCTGGTCGTCATGCCGATCACGACGTCGCCCGGGTGCGCGAACGCTTCGACTTGGCGCGCGAAGACGCCCTCGTAGCCGTAGTCGTTGCCGATGCACGTCAGCGTCGACGAGTTCACCGACAGCGCTTCGGAATGCAAGCCCGGCGCGTTCGCGCAAATATCGTGCCGGACAGTTCGGCCGCCATATGCTGCGCTTCGGCCGCGCTGCCGCCGTTGCCGCACCACAAGACTTTTTTGCCGTCGCGCAACGCGGTGACGATCGCGGCGGCGATCGCTTCGACCTGTTCGCGGTAGTGCGGCGCGTCGAGCAGGCCGCGCGCGGTCGGCCAGCAGTTCGGCGAACTCGCGGCGTCGCCATCGGACGTCCATTCGGCGTTACGGCTCGATCCAGAAAAGCTCCTCACCCTGCGAGACCAGTTCGCCGTTTTCCGGGACGATGCGCACGACCGTACCGGCGTAATCGCTCTGAATCTCGTTGAACAGCTTCATCGCTTCGAGAATGCACATCACGTCGCCGCTCTCGACGCGTGGCGCCGATCCGACGAACGAATCGGTATCGGGCGAGGGCGAACGGTAGAACACGCCGGTCAAGCGGCGCGACGACCTTCTTGACGTTCGCACTCGGCGCGCGGACCGCGACGGATCGCCGGTCCGGCATGGCGCGGCAGCCGGCGCGGCGCCGGCGTACGCACCGCTCCGCCGCGGCGGTCAGTTCGTAGACCGCGTCGCCGCGCTTGACCTTGAGACGGTCCAGATCGTGCTCGTTCATCAGCGCGAGCAGCGTCCGGAGGGTCTGCAGTTCGGCGTCGCCTCGGCGTGGGGTCGCTATCTTGCATTGGTCTTCGTGTTTCGGCCCGGCTCCCTCACGATCCCCCGCTTCGACGATAGTCGCGGCCAATCGTCTCCGCCCTTCGACGACGCGTCGGGAGCGCTCGTTCGGCGCTCCGTCAAGTCGCGCAGGACGACGCTCGCCCGGCCGCCAGTTCGTCGCTGCCGAGGATCAGCGCGTAGCGGGCGCCGTTGCGGTCCGCGATCTTGAATTGCGCCTGCAGCTTGCGGTCCCCGTAATCGATGAACGCCGGGCTGCGAAGCGTGTCGCCGCAGCCGTCACGATCAGCGGAACGAGCCGGGCGCGGCGGCCTGCGGCCCAAGGCGATGGCTTGAATGCCGCGGCGCGGCCGCTCGGCAGCTTGCGCTCGCCGCATCGAGCCATCATCAAGAAGCGTTCCAGCCCGAGCGCGAAGCCGACCGCCGGGACGTCCGGGCCGCCCAGCGACCGCACCAGACCGTCGTAGCGGCCGCCGCCGCAGACCGTGCTCTGCGCGCCGAGCGCGCTCGAGGTGATTTCGAACACCGTGCGATTGTAGTAATCGAGCCCGCGCACGATCTGCGGATTGACGACGTACGCGATGCCGACCGCGTCTCAGATACGCGAGCGGCGTCGAAGTGCTCGCGGCACGCGTCGCACAGAGAACCGACTCGAACGTCGGCGCCGTTTCGACGAACGGCAGGTCGGCCGGATCCTTGCTGTCGAGCATCCGCAGCGGATTGCGCTCCAGCCGGCGCTGCGAATCCTCGCTGAGCTCGGCGCGTGCGGCCGAAAATGCGCGAGCAGCGCCTCGCGATAGACGCGGCCGGCAGACGTCGTCGCCGATCGAGTTGACGTTGAGCGTCACGTCGGTCAATGCCGTACGCGCGCGTCAGTTCCCACGCGAGCGAGATGCCCTCGACGTCGGCCTCGGGCCCGGCGAAGCCGAAACACTCGATCGCCGAACTGATGCGACTGCCGGTAGCGGCCCTTTTGCGGGCGCTCGTACCGGAAGATCGGGCCGATGTAGTACAGCCGCGCGGCGCCGTCGCCAGCAGCGCGTGCTCGAGCGCGGCCCGCACGACCGGCGCCGTCCATTCCGGGCGCAGCGTCAGTTCGCGGTCGCCGCGATCGGTGAACGTGTACATCTCTTTTTCGACGATGTCGGTCGTCTCGCCGACGCCGCGCACGAACAGCTCGGTCGACTCGAACATCGGCGTGCGGATCTCGCCGTAGCCGAAACGCTCGGCAACGAACGGATTCGCGCTTCGAGCGCGATCCATCGGCGTGACTCCGGCGGAAAGAAATCTTGCGTGCCGCGCGGCGCGGTTACGGTTTGAGCCATGGGCGCAGGCTGTTCGCAGCGCGGGTAGCGGTTTCCGCGCTGGCCCGCGGGCGTCTGCGGGGGATTGGAATCCGTGACGCCCGCCCTCGCGCTCGTTACCGTCGTGGCACTCGCATTGCTCCCGGCCGAAACGTCGCGCAGCGTTTTGGCAGCTGCAGCGTTAACACTCTACGAAGCCGTGCCGTTTCTTGCGCTGACGGCGCTCCTGTCACGCATCGTCCCGGCGTGGGCCGTCGCGTTCGCAGGATGCGGATGCACGCTCGGGCCGTCGGCGCGCTCGGTTCCCGCAGCCTTCGCCCTGGCGCTCTCGTTCGGACCCGGCGTCGCGCTCGCGCGAGTGGCGGCGGCCGTCGCGGTGGCCGCCGGCGCGAAGCGGCTTCGGCCTGCCAATGCGTGTGGGCACGTCGCGCAACCCGCCTCCGAACTGGCCGCGCTGGTACCGGCGGCGCTGGCCGCCGGGGCGCTGCAGCAGGCCGCCGCGTTCGATCTGCACGGGCTGGCACCGGCACTCCAATTCGTTGCCGGCGCGCTGGCCGGCGGGTTGGCGGCACCGTGCGCGTTGGGAACTGCGGCACTGGCCGCGACGCTGCATCGCTCCGCACCGGCCGCCGCAGCGGGACTACTGTGCACGGCAGGCTTGATCGACGCCCGCGTCTTCGTCCGCGCCACGCGTTGCACCGGTCACGACGCGCTAGCCTACGGAATGCTCGCGACGGCGTTACTCGCGGTTGGAATACACCGGGGAAACGGATTGGTACATCCGGTCATCGGCGTCGCGCTGCTGCCGTGTTCCGTAGGCTGCGCGGCGTTCGCATACCGGTACCGCCGGCAGGCGTTGAGTGCCGCGCGCGTCGCTCCCGCACTTATGCTGGCCGGCGCGTTTGCCGGAGCTTCCGCTCCGCAGTACCGCGCGACCGAAACGACGATGAGCGGCTTGTTCGCCGGCGAGCGATTGACGTTTACCGGCGCGCTGTCGAACGGCGATGTCGTGGCGCGCTACGCAATCACGTGCTGCCGCGCCGACGCCGCGCCGGTTGCGGTGCGCTTGTCACGGCGATTATCGTTCGGCGAAGGCACGTGGCTGTGCGTTGACGGCACGATCGTTACCGCTCCCGACGGCGCGCTGCGGCTCGAAGCCGCCTCGGTGCGACGCATCGACCCTCCGGCCGATCCATTCGTGTATCGCTGACGCTAGTCTCCGCGCCCTCGCTCCAGCACCTCGATCGGAATGCCGTTCGGATCTTCGACGAACGCAATGGCGCGCGTGCCGCTCGGCGACTTGTACGCGTCTTTGATAATTGTGACGCCCGCGGCGCGCAGTCGATCGATGTAGGATCGCAAATCGCCATCGGCTTCGATCGCCAGATGTTCGTAACGATTACCGAGTTCGTACGGCGGATGCTCTTCCAGGTCGTACACCAGCTCGATGTACGCATTCCAATCGTGGCCGACGAACGCCATATCGGCGTTACCCGGATGGTGGTTCGGGCCGCCCAGCAATTGCAGGCCCATCTTGGTCGTATAAAATTTGATCGACTCGTTCATGTCGTTTACGAAGATCGACGTGTGTAGAAAGCGCGGCACGGTCAGTGCAGGAAGTAGCGGTAGGTACGAAAAGACGAGCGCGACGCCGAGCCGGTCGGCGGCCGCGATCACTTCGTCGTCGCGAACCGAGCCGCCGGGCGCGATGATCGCGGTGCAGCCGCCTTCGACCGCCGCTTCGAGGCCGTCCGGCAAACGGGAAGAATCCGTCGCTCGCGCACGCCGCGCCCTGTCGAACCTGCCGGCGCGATAGGCGGCGATCTGCACCGCGCTCACGCGGTTGGTTTGGCCGGCGCAGATGCCGCGCGTCGTTCCGCCTTTGACGATCACGATGCCGTTCGATTTACGTGGCGCACGACGTCCCAGGCGAATGCGAGGTCGTGCCACTCTTGCGCGGTCGGGCTGCCGCTTGCTGACGACCTTCCACTCTTCGGGCGCGGCGCGCCGGATCGTTATCTTCGGCCAGCACGCCGCCGAGCGCGCTGCGCACGCGCAGTTCGCCGCGCCAGCTCGTCGCGGAAGCGCGCGCTCGAAGCGCATGATCGCGCAGATTCTTCTTCTTCTTCAGCAGCGCTCAGCGCGTCGGCGTCGAACGCCGGCGCCGCGACGATTTCGAGGAAGAATCGCGACGAGCGCTTCGGCCGCTCGCGAGATCGATCGGCGCGTCGATCGCGACGATGCCGCCGTAGGCCGAAACCGGATCCGCCGTCGAGCGCGGCGCGCACGGCCTTGCCGACGCGTCGAACGCTGCGCGACGCCGCACGGCACCGTGTGCTTCACGACGGCCGCGCGCACGTAGCGCTCGCGCTGGCTGCCGAAGTCCGCTCCCAGCGGCGCGCGCGACAGCAGGCGCAGCGTCGCGTCGAGATCGAGCAGGTTGTTGTACGAGAGCGCCTTGCCGTGCAGCTGTTCGGGCAGACGGTCGCGGCCGGTCGAGATAGAATGCCGCGCGTTCTTGCGGATTCGTGCCGTAGCGCAGCCGCTTGCCGAGCGGCAGCGTCAGCGCGAGCGCGCCGGGCAGCTCGCTCGGCAGCACTTCGCCCGCGGCCGCGAGATAGTGCGAGATCGCGACGTCGTATTCGGCCGTTCGCTCGAACGCGCGCGATCGCGAGCTTGCGGCGCAGCGCGAGCCGGCACCTCGCCGGATTCCAGCGCCGATAGATACGGCTGTACTGCGACGGATCGCGTGAGCACGGCGACGTGTGCGAAATTCTTTGCCGCCGCGCGCAGCAGCGAAACGCCGCCGATGTCGATCTGCTCGATCGCTTCGCTCAGCGTCGCCCCCGGGCGCGCGACCGTCTCCTCGAACGGATACAGATTGACCACGACGACGTCGAGATCGGCGGAATCGCATACGTTTCGGCCTGCGGCGCGATGCATCGGCTCGTCGCGGTCGTAGAGAATCCCGCCGAAAACCTTGGGATGCAGCGTCTTGACGCGTCCGCCGAACAGCGCCGGGAAGCCGGTCATCGTCGCCGACGTCGCGCACGGCGACGCCGCGTTCCTCGAAGATACTCGCGCGTACCGCCGGTCGCGTAGATTGCCATGCCGCGCTCGATCAGCGCACGAGCCAATGCTTCGCCGCGCCGGTCTTGTCGGAAAGCGACAGCAACGCCGTTGGGCGCGCCTCAGGCAAGCGCAGCTCCGGCGCGAGCGGTGACAGTTCGGCCGATACGATCGCGCTGACGCCCGGCTCGCGCATCGTCACACCGTAGAGCCGGTCGGCCAGTTCCATCGTCTGCTTGTTGTGGGTGACGATGATCATCTGCGCCTCGGCGGCAGAACTTCCGCACCATGGCCGCAAATCGCTCGACGTTGGCGTCGTCGAGCGCCGCATCGACTTCGTCGAGCAGGTAGAACGGCGACGGCTTGACCGTCGATCAGCGCGAAGATCAACGCTGCCGCCGTCATCGCGCGCTCGCCGCCCGACAGCGCGGCCAGCGGCATCGACTTCTTGCCGGGCGGCGCGACCGCGATCTCGATGCCCGTTTCGGAAAGATTTTCCGGATTGCTCTGCCACATCTACGCCGTTCCGCCCGGGAAAATCTCGGCAAACGTGTTGGCGAACGCCCCGGCCACTTTCGCAAACGTTTCGTTAAACTGCGCCTGCGTCTGAAGCTCGATTTCGCGAATCGACTCCAGCAGCGTTTCGCGGGCAGCGGTCAGGTCGTCCATTTGCGTACGTAGAAACGTTTGGCGCTCGTTGACTTCGTCACGCTCGGCCTCGGCATTGAGATTCGACGTTGGTCGCCAGACGCGCGAACTCTTCGCGCAGTCGCGGCAAGTCGTCGACCACCTCGTCGGACTCGCCGGCGTAGCGTGCTTCGACGTCGCGACACTCTTCGTCGTCGGCTGGATTCGGCCGCGAACTGCGATACGAGCATACCGAGCTCCGCATCGATTTCGGCCAAACGCGTACGATCGCGCTCGCCCACGCCCGACGCCTCGCGTTCGGTCTGTTCGGCCAGCTTCAAATCGGCTTCGACCTCGAGCTGCGTTGCTGCGATGCGATCGCGATCGCGCCGAGCGTGTTCGAGCGCCGCATCGCCGTCGTTGACGCCACGCCGCTCCCCCTCGATACGAACGTGCAGCGAGCGCGTCTCTTCGGCCAGCGTTGCGATGTCGGCCAGCATCAATTCGCGCGCACCGATGGCGCGTTTTTCGTCTGACGTCGAGAATACCTAAACGAGCGCGTGCCGCGTCGCGATCCGCTGCGAGGGCAGCGAGGCGTTCGCGGATGTCCGACGCTCGCGAGGCTGCCTGTACTTGCCGTTCTTCGGCGTGGCCGATCGTGGAACGCGCCCGCGCAAGGTCACCTTCGAGCCGCGTGCGGTCGGCATCCGTTTCGTCGCCGGCGACGGCGATCGTTTCGGCCGCACGCCGTTGCTCGCGCGACTCGCGCTGTAAAACCGCCAGTTCTTCGACGCGCGCACTGGCTGCGGCCGCCTCGGTCTCGGTGCGCTGCGCCTCGGTCGCCGCGGCCGCCGCTTGGGCTCGCAGCTCGGCCATCTGCAGGTCGAGATTCGCCAGCGCACGACGCTCGTTTTCGCGCGTGTCGATGGCCGTTTGCGCACGTTCGTGGGCGGCTTGTAAAGCGGCTTCGCCACGCGCCAGATTCGCGCGCAGCTCGATCAGCGTTTCGCGCAACGTCCTGGCTTGCACGCGCCGCGACAAAATCGACCGTTCTCGCTGAAAACGCCCGCCGGTAATAGCCCCGCCGCCGGTAATCTGCTCGCCGCCGAGGGTGACGACGGTGTCGCGCAAGCCGCGCGCGCGTACCAGCTCGATGCCGGTTTGCAGCCGGTCAACGATCAACACGTTACCGACGAGAAAATTGACGATACTGCGGAACCGCTCGTCGGTCTCGACCAATGCGTGCGCGTACCCGATCACGCCGGGAACGCGGCCTAATTCGTCGGGCAACACGCGCCCCTCGCGATTGCGAAGCGTATCGAGCGGTAAAAAGGTCGCGCGACCTGCCTCTTTGCGATTGAGAAACTCGATGCACCGCTCCGCGCCCTCAGACGTTGTCGTCACGACGTTCGAAAGACGCGCGCCGAACGCGACGTCCATCGCTCGAGCGTATCGCTCGTCGATCGTTACTACATTCGAAACGATACCTTCGATGCCGCTCAACTCGCCGCGCTGCCAGGCTTCGACCACCGCACGCGTCCCGGGCACGTGACCTTCTAAGTTGTTCTCGAGCTCTTCGATCGTGTGCAGGCGCGATTCGGCGCCGGTAACGGCCGACATCGCATCGCGATGGCTCGATAGCGCGCCGGCTAAGACGTCTTGCGCCTCCGACGCTTCGCGTTCTGCGGTTTCGAGGCCGGCAGCGTTGTCCCGCCGGACGTCTTCCAACTCGGCGGTACGCTCGCCACGTTCGCGCAGTCCGTGCGCCGCCGATCCCGCAGCGATCGCCAGCTGCGCCGCTCGCTCGCGCGCGGCCTCGAGGTCACGGTCGGCGTGCTCGGACTGTGCGCGTAGATTTTCGGCCTGGACGCGACGCTCCGCGTTCGCGGTCGCGCGCTCGGCAGCCGCAGCTTCCACTTCGCGCAACTGCGTGAAGATCTGTTCGAGCGTCGAGCGCGCCGCCGTCAGGGCGTTCGCCGCCTCCAGCTCCCGTTCGCGTGCTGCATCGAGTTCTTCTGCGAGCGGAGCGATCTCGCGCTCGCGCAGCTCGATCGTGGCTTGCAAGCTCGTGCGTTCTTGCTGGGCGCGCGCGGCGTCTTGCGCGGTCTGCGTCGAACTGGCCTTCCAACGCTTCGCGTCGCGCTAGCGACGCCGCGTAGTCGGCTTCGAGTCGCGCGAGTTCGGCACGGCGTGATTGCACGTGCGTTCGCGCTTCTTCGAGTGCGAGTTCTTGCCGGTATGCATCGGTGCGCGCCCCGGCGAGCTTGGCTCCCAAACTCGCGACGTTGGCGGCCGCCGCAGCGCGCCGCGCTTCGCCTGCATCTAACTGCGCGCGCACCATTTCTCGCTCGGCGCGACGCGAGGCGCCGGCCCGCAAATAGCCGAGGATTTCGAGATCGCGCACGCGGGCGCTGACCTTCCGGTAGCGCTTTGCGCGACGTACTTGCGTTTCCAACTCGGGAACGCGGCGCTCGAGTTCGACGATCAGGTCGTTGAGCCGCACCGCATTGCGTTCGGTTTGTTCCAGCCGGCGCATCGACTCGTTCTTACGGGCTAAGAACCTTCCGATTCCGGCGGTCTCTTCGAACAGTACGCGCCGGTCGGTGGGTTTGCTCGTGAGGATGGCATCGATCTGTCCTTGCGAAATCATGGCGTAGGACCCGACGCCCAACCCCGTTCCCGAAAGCAAGTCGGCGATGTCGCGCAACCGAACCGGAGACCGGTTGATAAAATATTCGCTGTCGCCGGTACGATACGTGCGCCGGGTGATTTCCACTTCCGCAAACGCGACCGGCAGGCGTCCGTCGGAATTATCGAACAGCACCGAGACTTCGGCCAAGCCGAGCGGCTTGCGCGAATCGTTACCGGCGAAGATCACGTCTTCCAATTTGCCGCCGCGCAAGCTCTTGTTGGACGTTTCGCCCAGCGACCAGCGGAACGCGTCGACCAAGTTCGATTTGCCCGAGCCGTTCGGTCCGACGATGGCCGTAATGCCCGGCGAAAACGTAAGCGTCGTCGGGTCGGCAAACGTCTTGAATCCAAATATTTTGACGTGCTTGAGCTTCATGTGCGCCGTCCTAAGCCTGCAAGCGCATCGGTTGCGGCGGCGCGCTGTGCGGCCTTCTTCGACGAGCCATTGCCGGTTCCCAACTCCTTGCCTGCCACGCTCACGGTCGACTCGAACGAGGGAGTCTGCGGAGTTCCGTCGTCGACTTCGCTATACATGGGCGTAGCCGATAGATGTTCCTGCGCGTAATGTTGCAGTCGCGTTTTCGGGTCAACCAAATCGCGAAGGCGCCCGGCAACCGGCTCGACGTGTTCGGCCAGCAAGAAGCGCCGCACTTTGTCGAGTCCGTAGCGCAAAAACACGGCGGCAACGAATGCTTCGAAGGCATCCGCTAATACCGACGTGTTGTCGGATCCGCCCGAAGCGCGTAGACCCGCACCGAGTTGGATGATCGACGAAAATCCTAGCCGCCGAGCGGTTTCCGCAAGTTCTGCGTCGTTGACGATCGCGGCTTTGCGCAACGTCAACATGCCTTCTGGTTCTTGGCCGAACCGTTCGTGGAGCCACTCCGAGGTGATAAATCCAAGGACGGAATCGCCCAAAAACTCCATGCGTTCGTTGGATTCGATCCCGTCTTCGCGCGCGTAGCTTTCGTGCACGAAGGCGCGCCCGACGATCGCAAGATCGCCCGCACGTTTGACACCGGCCAGCCGCAGCAGGTCGCGCAGCCGGCGGCGATGCGCCTCGCCAGCCAGGATCGGTCCTAACGTACTTTGCCGAGGACGATCACGCTGTTGTGACCGCCGAATCCGAACGAATTGGAGAGCGCCACCCGAACCGGCGCCCGGCGCGCGATGTTGGGCACGTAGTCGAGCGTACACTCGGGATCGGGAAATTCGTAGTTGATCGTGGGCGGCATAATGTCGTCGGCGACGGCCAGGACGGTGGCGACGCCTTCGATTCCGCCGGCCGCACCCAACGCGTGGCCGTGCATCGACTTGGTCGAACTGACGCCCATCCGCGTCGCGTGATCGCCGAATGCTTTTTCGATAGCTTTCGATTCGGCCGGGTCGCCGATCGGCGTCGACGTGCCGTGCGCGTTGATGTAGTCGACATCGCTCGGCACGATGCCCGATTTTTCGAACGCGCGCGTCAGTGCCAACATCACACCCGTACCGTCGGGATCGACTGCGACCAGGTCGTACGCATCGGCGGACTGGCCGTACCCCAACATCTCGCAATAGATATGCGCGCCGCGCTTCTTAGCCGTTTCGTACTCCTCGAGCACCAGTACGCCTGCGCCCTCCCCCAACACAAAGCCGTCGCGCTCGCGATCGAAAGGACGGCTCGCACGGGTGGGGTCGTCGTTACGAGTGGACATCGCGCGCATCGACGCAAAGCCGCCGATTGCCAGGGGCGACACCGTCGCCTCGCTACCGCCCGTAATCATCGCATCGGCGTCGCCGAACGCGATGTAGTTGTACGCCGTCGCGATGGCATCGTTTGCGCTGGCGCACGCACTTCCGGCCGAAAAAATCGGGCCACGGAAGTTGTGGCGCATCGAAATATGCGCCGCTTGCGCGTTCGACATCAGCATAGGTATGAAGAAGGGGGTGACTTTCGACCACGTCCCGTTCTCGCTGGCCTTTTCAGAATTGAGCCAAAATGTGATGATACCGCCGATGCCGGTACCCAGTACCGCTCCGACGCGCGAACGATACTCCGCGTCTTCGGGAAGCCGCGCGTCGGCGATCGCCTCGGCGCCGGCGACGACCGCGAACTGCGTGAAGCGATCCATACGGCGCGCCTCTTTGCGTCCGAGCAGTTCCTCGGGCGCCCAATCTTTGACCTCGGCCGCGATGCGCGTTGCGAACAGCGAGGCGTCGAATGCGGTAATCGGCGCAACCCCCGACTCACCGGCGACGCAGTTTCTCCAGAAGTCCTTACGGTTGTTTCCGATGGGCGTCACGGCACCGAGGCCGGTTACGACCACGCGGCGGCGCTGCACCCGGGTAAGAGAATCGTTCAAAGCTCCAGCAAGTTACGTCGGCGCCGAATCCGTCCCTTTTCAAGCCCGCTTAGCGCCGCGCGAGGCGGAACGAACGATGACTGCAATCAGTAATCCAAGCGCCACGAGCGCGATGGCTGCCCCCGCCAGCATGCCGACGCGAGCCAGTTCGACCCTCCGGGCGATGCCCGCGCAGCCGGCGAAGCCGTTGGAAAGCTCGACTTGCGCGCACCAAGAGATACGCCAGCGCGCCCGCCACATGCCCGACATCGGCGAACCGAACGCCGGCCATCCGCTGGACATGGCGCCCCACGAGCTGCGCACCGCTGCATCGGTTCCAAGGCGTTCGTGCAAAGCGAGCGCGGTTTTTGCATCGATGCGTCCGACGTTCCACATCGCGTCGAAACCACGCGGACCGTTCCACGCTTGTGCGGTTTCATCGAACGTGTAAGCGTCGATGTCTCGCAGCGTCGCATCGCGTCCGACGTGCAGCGCGTAGAACGAAGGATTGTTTTCGTAGATTGGAGAGACCGCGCCGAGCACGACGATCGGAACGTCGCCCGCGACGCGCAGGTCGAAACGGTGCGTGTGTCCCGCGAGCGCAAAGGCGATTCGGTTGCGTGGATCCGCGATCGTTTGCGCGAGTCGATCGTTCCACGGCAGACGCAAGAACGGCCAGGCCAAAAAGCCGCGTGCGATTTGAGTGGAATAGGCATCGTAGCCGGGCGGCACGTGCATCAAGACGACGTTGCGGATGCCCGGCGGGGTGGACGGAAGCGTCGCATCGAGCCAATCGATCTGCCGCTGCGGTGAAGCGGCGACGCTGCCGGGGCACGGTCCACGACTCATCTGCGAATAAACGACCGTGTCGAGCACCGCCACGCGGATGCCTTGAAACGGGCGCAGCGCGTAGTAGCCGTCGCGAGCTAGGGCCGCCTCGGCGCCGGCCGGGGCGCCACGGAGGATGAGCGGAGCCCAAACCGCGGCCAGGGCGCGAGCGTACGGCGTCCCGAAATCTGTGCGATAGTCGCCACAGGGTGTATCGTTGTTGCCGAGAGCGACGGCGAAACGGCTGGTGGGAAAGGCGCGCCCCAACGCCCGTGCCACCATCGCCATCGTCCGCAATCCGGCTGCATCGGCCGACGCCGCCCGATTCTCGTGCGAGCGCAGTCCGAAGTGGTGCGCGAGGAAGTCGCCCGGCAAGACGATCAGGCTTGGGTTGGGGGCGGCGGCGTGCATAGCGCGCAAGAGCGACGCGAGCAGAGCGGCGTTCCCATCATGGCCGTAGGGCGACGGTTCGGCCGAGCGGTCGAACGGATTGAGATGGATGTCGCTCACGACCAGCCAGATCGCATCCCCCGAATCCGGGGGCTTCGGAGCGGCAGCGGTGAGCGCCAGCACCAAGAGGAAGGCGGAGAGAATGCGGGCCATCACCCAGGCGATTCGCCCGAAAAGCCTCCGGGCCCGGTGTCTTGTCCTTGACGCTCCGGCGACTCCGCATCTATAATCAGTGGCTATCTGTCGTCGGCTCGGCCGGGGGCAGTTCTTTTGTTCGTGTGAGGAAGATTTTCGATGAAGCGGACTTTTCAACCGCACAACCGCCGGCGCAAACGCGTCCACGGTTTTATGGAGCGGATGAGCACCAAGAACGGCCGCAAAGTGTTGGCGCGCCGCCGCAAGAAGGGGCGCCATCGCCTGACGGTCTAATGCGCCGTTTTGCAGCCCTGCGCCGCCGGGCCGATTTCGGCCGGCTCAAGCGGAGCGGCCGGCGCATGACGACCCCCAGCGTGACCATCTACACCACCCCCGCCGCCCCGGGCGATTCCGTTTCGCTGGTCGGCATCACCGTGAGCGCATCGATCGGAAAAGCCGTTGTCCGCAACAAGCTGCGTCGCCGTATCGCGGCGATCGTGAACGAACTGCTCGGCCCGAGCCGAGTACGCATCCTTATCGTTCCGCGCCCGTCCGCCGTCGCGCTGACGTTCGGCGAACTGCGCGCCGAGCTGTGTTCGCTGGTTTCTCGATAACGTGCGCGCCGCCACGATCGCGCTACTTCGCGCGTACCAACTGGTCATCTCACCGTACATGCCGGCCGCGTGCCGCTTCTATCCCACCTGTTCGCAGTACGCGATCGACGCGGTAAACGAACACGGGATCTTGCGCGGAAGCCTCTTGGGGCTCGCACGTTTAGCCCGCTGTCATCCGTTCAATCCCGGCGGAGTCAACTTCGTCGTTCCGGCCCACGCTCGCGCTTCGCGTAAAGGAACCCGGCTTCGTTGCACCCGCTCGCACACGTAATCCTCGCGACCTCATGGCTCGATCCGATCGTCAACGCCTTGTCGTGGCTCGTCTTGACGATCAATCGTCCGATCAACAACCTCGGAATCACGCTGGTCCTGTTCGCCGCGCTGATCCGGATCGTGTTCTGGCCGCTCAATACGGCTCAGTTCAAGTCGATGCTCAAGATGCAGCGCGTCGCTCCGCAAATCAAGAAACTACAGGAGCGTTACAAAGACAAAGCCGACCAGGCCAAGCTGCAGCAAGAAACGATGGCGCTGTACAAGCAGAACGGCGTCAACCCGTTGGCGGGGTGCTGGCCGATGCTGGTGCAGTACCCGTTCATTATCAGCGTGTACTACGTCGTGCTCAACCACAAGTCGCTGTTCGAAAATCAGGACTTTTTGTGGATCGGCTCGCCGCTGTCGCTGTCGATTCCGCATATCATGGCGATCAGTCTGGCGCACAGCGACATCATTCTACTCGTGCTGTACGCAGCGTCGATGTATCTGAGTGTCCGGTTCGGCAGCATGCCGGCCACCGATCCGCAGCAAGCCAGCATGCAGCGGACCATGTCGCTGATCTCGCCGTTGATGCTCGGCTTTTTCGGCTGGAAATATCAGTGGCCGTCGGCGATGGTAGTGTACTGGCTGTCGTACAACATCTTCACCATGGCCCAAACGTTCTACATGCTTCGCCGCTATCACGAACCGCTGTCGTTTGCCGACAGCCAGCACCTCGTCACCGACGATGGGCCGCTTCCACCCCAAGCAGCCAAAGCAATTTCGAAAAACGCCGGCGGCAACGGCGCAGCCAAGAAGAATGCCGGAACGAACGGCAATCGCCCGAAGAAAAACAAGAAAGGCGCGTAATCGTAATGCTATACGAAGACGATTTCGAATACGAAGAACAACCCGCCGACATTCGCGACCGGGCAATTCCGGGACGCCCCGGCGGAGACAACCGCGTGCAGCGCGGCGGCGGCGGAGTCCGTCGCACCGGCGGACGTCCGCCCGGTAATGGCCGTCGATATGGTGCGCCACTGCATCGCTCGAGCGCCACGACCGAGCATTTCGATCTGCCCGACAATGCCAAGCCTGCGCACGGCATCCTGGCCGAGTTGCTGCGACTGATGGGCCTGCAAAACACCGAGATTCATTACATCCCGCGCTCGGAAGGTGAATATTTGGAAGTCACCGGTCCCGAGTTGGGCATGTTGATCGGGCGCCACGGAAACACGCTCGAAGCCATGAACCTCGTCATCAACAACGCCCTCAACGCCGGCGTTCGCAACAATCGCCGCTACTACACGGTCGATGCCGAAGGCTATCGCGCTCGCCGTGCCGAGCAACTCAAATCGCTGGCGCTGGCGACGCGCGATCGTGCGATCCGCGAAAGTTCGCCGCAACGTCTCGAACCGATGCTGCCGTCGGAACGCAAGATCGTGCATCTGGCGCTGACCGAGTTTCCGGACGTTCGGACCGAGTCCGAGGGCGAAGAACCGGAACGCCGGGTCGTCATTTTTCCGGCCTAGACGACGAGTCGGGCGACGACACGATCGTCGCTCCGGCGACGCCGCCCGGCCGTGGTGCGCTGGCCGTCGTTCGTGCGAGTGGACCCGGCGTTCGGACGCTGGCAGCCCGGCTCGTTCGCGGCCGGAGCTTACTGCGGCCGCGCGTCGCCGCGCGAGTCGAAGTACTCGACGAAGCCGGCCGCACGATCGACGATGGCCTGGCGCTTTTTTTTCCAGCGCCGGCAAGTTATACCGGCGAAGACGTGCTCGAGCTACACCTCCACGGTTCGCCCGTCATCGTCCGCGAGGTCGTGCGGGCGTGGATCGCCTGCGGCGCTCGTTACGCCGATGCCGGTGAGTTCACGCGTCGCGCGTTTCTGAACGGCAAACTGGGACTACATCAAGCCGAAGCGGTGGCCGACCTCATCTCGGCCGAAACGCGCTCCGCCGCTCGCGCGGCTCGCGCCAATCTAGCCGGCGGACTCACCGGTTACGTCGCGGACGTTCGTGCGGGTCTACGCGACGCGCTCGAGTTGTTGGCAGCGGCGGTCGACTTTCCCGATGAAGTTCCCGACCCAAATCCGGCCGTTTTGCTGGCGGCGATCGTGGCTGCAATCGCGCGTCTCGAAGGCTTGCAGCGCGACGGCGAGCGCGGCCGCCTGGTGCGAGAGGGCGTGACGGTCGCCATCGTGGGGCCGCCCAATGCCGGCAAGTCTTCGCTCCTGAACGCCCTGCTCGGCGAAGATCGCGCCATCGTGTCCGAGATCGCCGGAACTACGCGCGACACCATTGAGGAGTCGATCTCCATCGGCAACGTGCCGGTGCGCCTCGTCAACACCGCCGGCATTCGCTCCGGCGCCGGACGGCTGGAGTCGGAAGGGATCGAGCGAACGCGACGGGCGCTCGATGGCGCGCGGGTCGCACTGCTCGTGATCGACGGTTCGGTGCCGCTCGACCTGACCGCGCGGGAGCTTTTGGATCGGACGGACGGCCGGCCACGCGTGGTGTTTTTCAACAAGGCCGACGCCGGCGACGCGGGTGCCCGCAGCTACGCCGGGCCGGACGCCGTCCGAGGCAGTACGTGGGATCCCCAAACCCTCGAACGGATCGAGCGTGCGCTGGCCGTCGCCGGATGGAACGGCGAAGATCCCGACGTCGAACGGCCGCATCTCGCCGCCCTGCGCGAGTTCGACGCCGTCAACGAGGCATTGGAAGCATCGAGCCTCGCGGCCGCGACCCTGCGCCGCGGCGAACCCGTCGATTTGATTGCCGGTGAGTTGCAGCGCGCCGTCGCCGCGCTCGGCCACGTGACCGAAAACGCCGCCGCCGAAGAGCTCCTGGACCGTATATTCGCTCGGTTTTGCATCGGCAAATGATCGCGTTTGCACGACCGTCAGCGCATGATTTCCGTATGCGCCGTTGAAGGCGAATGCATCGTTTTCTGTCGCGCCATTCATAAGGAGCACGGACATGGTTCACGTTCTCGCCCGCAACTGGTGGGCGCTCCTCATCCGCGGCATCGCAGCCGTTATCTTCGGTATTCTTGCATTCGCTTTGCCCGGCGTAACGTGGTATGTCGTGTGCATTCTGTTCGGAGCGTATGCGTTCGTCGATGGCATTTTTGCGATCGCTTCGGCGGTTCGCGCCGCGCAAGCGCACGAACGTTGGTGGCCATTCGTGCTCGAAGGCATCGTCGGTATCGCCATCGGTGCCGTAACGTTTTACGACGTTCGACTGACCTTCTTAGCGCTGTATTTCACCATCGCGGTGTGGGCGTTCGTTACCGGCATTCTCGAAATTGCTGCGGGCGTACAACTACGCAAAGCGATCGCAAACGAATGGCTGCTGATCCTGGCCGGCATCGCGTCGATCGTATTCGGCGTCTTTATGTTCTGGCATCCGGTCATTGCAGCACTGTCGATCATCTGGATCGTCGCGATGTACGCGATCGTCTTCGGTGTCATCATGATCGCGCTGGCGTTCCGCTTGCGCGCGCATCCTTCGGCGGGCGGTGCCGTCGCGGCCGTGTGACGATTTCGACGACGCGCGACGACGATGCAGCGGTCATCGTCGTCGGCGGCGGGCACGCCGGCTTGGAAGCAGCCTTGGCGTCGGCGCGTTTAGGCGTGCCGACGCTTTTGCTCACCGGCGATCCGTCGAAAATTTGTACGCTCCCGTGTAATCCTTCGATCGGTGGAAGCGCCAAAGGTCAGCTGGTGCGAGAAATCGACGCGCTCGGCGGCGCCATGGGAAGCTTGGCCGATCGCAGCTCGCTTCACGCTCGCTTCCTGAACGAAAGCAAGGGACCGGCCGTTCGAGCGCTTCGCCAGCAAATGGACAAGCCGGCCTATGCTCGCAACGCCGTTAACGAAATGCGCGGCATCGAAAATATTACGATCGTCGCCGGAATGGTCGATGACGTCCTGACGTCGGGCGGGGCCGTGCGAGGTGTGGTCACCTCCGACGGCCGTACGTTACGCGCGCGCCGGGTGGTGCTGGCGACCGGCACGTTTCTTGGCGGACAGTCGTTCCGCGGCGAGGTCGTTTTGCCCGAAGGCCGCTTTGGTGAAGCGCCGGCAACGGAACTGTCGCGCACGTTGCGCCGGCTTGGGTTTCCGACGAGACGGCTGAAAACCGGAACACCGCCGCGCATCGATCGCGCCACGATCGACCGTGCCGCCATGGTGGAACAGCCACCGAGTGCCGCCCCGCTCATGTTTTCATACCGTTCACCGGTGCGATTTGCCGGTCCGCAAGTTCCGTGCTACATCACCGAAACCAACGCGCAAACCCACGCCCTCGTACGCGAGAATTTGGCCAAATCGCCACTCTACGGTCTCGACTTGATCCGCGGAATCGGACCGCGCTATTGTCCCTCGATCGAAGACAAAGTCATTAAATTTGCCCACAATCCGAGCCATCAGATATTCATCGAGCCAGAAGGCTGGGACGAGCCGACGCTGTACGTCGGCGGCTTCTCGACGTCGCTCCCGGCCGACGTACAATTGGCGATGCTGCATTCGATGCGCGGTTTAGCGAATTGCTCGATGCTCCGGCCGGGGTATGCCGTCGAATACGACGCCGTACCGCCGATCGAGCTGCTGCCGACGCTCGAAACGCGACGCATTGCCGGCTTGTACCACTGCGGCCAGTTGAATGGGACGTCCGGCTACGAAGAAGCGGCCGCACAAGGTCTGATGGCCGGGATCAATGCGGCGCGCGCCGCGCTGGGGAGGGCACCCGTTCGGCTCGGTCGAGACCAGGCGTACATCGGCGTCCTGATCGACGATCTCGTTACCAAGGACGTCGACGAGCCGTACCGCATGTTGACCTCGCGCGCCGAGCATCGGATCGTGCTGCGGCACGACAACGCCGACCTGCGCCTGACGCCGGTCGGACGCGAAGCGGGATTGATCGGCGACGAAGCCTGGGAGGCGTTTGCCTCCCGTCGCGACGCGCTCGAGGACGCGCTTCGTCGTGCGGAAATGACGCGCTATTCGCGTGGCCACCGCTTCGAAGCGGGTACCACCATTGCATCGGCCGTGCGGCGGCCCGAGGTCGTCTACTCCGATGTCGCGATGGACTTCGACCCTCGACTCACCGACGAGATCGGCGAGCGAGTTACACTGGAGATCAAGATCGCCGGATACGTGAAACGACAGGAACTCGCGATCGAAAAGGCCGCCAAGGCCGAGCGCATACCGATTCCCAGTTGGTTCGACTACGGAGCGGTCGTGGCGCTATCGAGGGAAGCACGCGAAAAGCTGACGGGCCGGCGTCCCGAGACGCTTGGAGCCGCCGGGCGTATCCCCGGGGTAACCCCCGCGGATGTAGCAATTTTAAGCGTCTTCGTCGGCCGCCCGCAAGTTGCCACAGCAGAGGGAGAGCATCGTGGATAACCCGGTTCGCGACGGGGCCGCCGTCGAGCACGTTTCAGGACTGCCGTTTTCGGCGACGGTCGAACCGTCTCAAGCAAGCAATCGAACGTGCGGGCATGCACGTTTTCTCCGAAATCGACCATGCCGCCGGAGCCCGTGGGGCCGGCCTGGAGATGCCGCCGGCGACGGTCTTGATCTACGGCTCCCCCGCCGGCGGGACGCCCCTCATGTTGGCTGCACCAGGCGCGGCACTCGATCTCCCGCTGCGAGTCCTGGCGCGCGAACGACCCGACGGCACGACCGTGATCGCGTTCCATCCGGCCGAGTACATGTTGCGCGAAGACGGCGTCCCGCCCGAGCTGGCGGGCCGGCTGACGAAGGCTCAAGAGATACTTGTCGCGGCAATCTCTGTAGGCTGATGGCATTGCTGCCCGAGCTCCTCGAGGCGGCCGGCGTCGAACCCGGCGTTCGCGACCGGCTCGCCCAATATGGGCGCCTGGTCCTCGAAACGAATCGCTCGCTCAACCTCACCGGCGCGAAGACCGAGGACGAATTGGCTCCGCACTTATTGGACAGCCTTTCACTGCTACCGTATCTGGGGGCGGACCTCATCGACGTCGGTTCGGGCGCGGGCTTTCCAGCCATTCCGCTGGCGATCGCTTCGGGCCGGCCGATCACGATGGTGGAAACGACGCAGAAAAAAGCCCTTTTCTTGCGTCGAGCACTCGACGAGCTAGAGCTCGAGGGCGAAGTCGTGAACGAACGCGCCGAGGTTGCCGGACACGTCGGGCGACTGCGCGATCGTTTTACCACGGGGACTGCCCGCGCCGTCGGTAGCGGTCCGACCGTCATGGAACTGCTGCTCCCGTTCGTCGTTGCGGGCGGAGTCGCGCTCTTGCAGCGCGGCAAACTCGACGAAACGGAGCGCGCGGCGATGAGCGATGCCGCACCGATGCTGGCAGCCGAAGTGGAGTCGGAGTTACCGGCCGGGGGTGACCGGCGGATCATCCTCGTCAGGAAGCTGGGCGCCACCCCGCAGCGCTTCCCGCGGCGAGCCGGGGTGCCGGATCAACGCCCACTCTGCCTCGAGCGCTAGAGGCCGGTAAACGACGAACCTCCGTATCCAGCGGCTGGCTTCGCCGACTGTTTCACGTGAAACATTGGAATCAGCGAGCTTCCCGAGGGGTATCCGGGCGGCAAAGAAAGATGAGCCTACTACCATGACTGTTTCACGTGAAACGCCAGAGCGAGGCACCGACGCAGTCATCGATCGTCGATTGGCTGAGGCGCTGCCGGCCGGGAGCCTGTACGCCGTAGGCGGGCGAGTTCGCGACGATTTCCGTCAGGCGGCCGGTGAAACCGTCGAAACGCAGGACGATCTCGATTATTTAGTCACCGGCATTACTGCCGAGCGCTTGCTTGGATGTCTTAAACCGCTCGGCCGAGTCAACGTCGTGGGAGCGGCGTTCGCAGTCGTCAAGCTAACGCTCGCCGGGCGAACAGTCGATATCGCGTTGCCCCGCCGCGAACGTTCCACCGGCGCCGGACACCGCCAATTTGAGGTGCAAAGCGGGCCGGACGTGTCGCTCGAGGACGATCTCGGCCGACGCGATTTTCGCATGAATATGCTGGCACGCGCCCTTCCCTCCGGAGTGCTGGTCGATCCCTACGGGGGCGTCGGCGACATCGAGTTGCGCCAAATCGACATCCTCAGTCCAAAGGCGTTCGAGGAAGATCCGTTGCGCATGCTGCGAGCAGCGCAATTCGCAGCTCGATTCGCCTATGCACCCACGGCCGAAACGCTCGAAGCGATGACGCGCTCGGCACACCTGACGCCGACGATTTCTCCGGAACGTATCGCCGACGAACTCAGCAAGCTGCTGTTGAAAGCTCCACGACCGTCGAACTGGCCTCGAATTGTTGAGGAAAACCGGCGTTTTACGCGAGTTCTGGCCGGAGTTGACGGAGGGCTACGGCGTGGAACAAAACGAGTGGCACGCCTACGATGTGTGGCATCACGCGATGGCGACGGTCAACGCGACGCCGCCGGGCGACCTCACGCTCCGGCTCGCCGCACTACTGCACGACGTTGGAAAACCACGCACGAAAGACGGGCCGCACTTTTATCGTCACGAGAGCGTCGGGTCCGAAATGGCCGTTCAGATGCTGACGCGGCTACGCTTTTCGAACGAGATCGTCCACGACGTATCGCAGTTGGTAGCGCTGCATATGTTCGCTGCCGATGAAGCGTTGAGCGACGCAGCCGTGCGGCGCTTCATCCGTCGCGTCGGACTCGCACGGATCGATCGCCTTTTCGCCGTTCGACAAGCCGACGTCGCCGGCTCGGGATTGCCGAAACGCGGCGATCACAACGAGCGTTTTGCCGAACGTGTATGGGCCGAAATCGACCGTAAACCGGCATTTTCGGTGACCGGCCTGCACGTGCGCGGCAGCGACGTCATCGATGCGATGGTGCGGCGCGGACTGGTCGATTCCAGCTTTCGTGGCGACGCGCGAGTGGGCGAAGCGCTGCACTGGTTGTTCGAGCAGGTCACCGATGCACCCGAGCGTAACGAGCGCACTTCGCTGTTGCTCCTTTTGGAACAATACTTCGACCGGTATACCGAGCGCGCGGCGCTCGCCAAGTGAGGTTGGAACCTGCCGCGCATCATCGCTTTGGTCAATCAAAAAGGGGGCGTCGGCAAGAGCACGACGGCCGTCAACCTTGGTGCGGCCCTAGCGGTATGCGGAAGTCGCGTGCTGATCGTTGATGCGGATCCGCAGGGCAATGCGACAACCGGATTCGGCGTGGACAAAACGCAAGTACGGCACGATACGTACGACGTTCTTTTGCACGACGTTGCCGCGGACGATGCGATCGTTTCGACCGAGCTCGAAACGTTGTTTCTGCTGCCGGCCACGATCGATTTGGCCGGCGCCGAAATAGAACTCGTGTCGGCACTATCGCGCGAAACTCGCTTGCGCGAGGCGCTGTCGCCGGTTGCCGCACGCTACGATTTCGTGTTGATCGACTGTCCGCCGTCGTTGGGCTTATTGACGGTCAACGCGTTGACGGCCGCCTCGGAATGCCTTATTCCGGTGCAGGCCGAGTATTACGCGCTCGAGGGGTTGTCGCAACTGGTCGCGGTCGTTGGCCGCGTGCGCCAGGCGCTCAACCCGCAGCTGCGAGTTGGCGGCGTGCTGGTGACGATGTTCGACGGCCGTACTCGATTGGCGGGCGAAGTGCTCGACGAACTCGTGAAGTTCTTTCCGCGCGAAATGTTTAAAACGCAGATTCCGCGCAACGTGCGTATCTCCGAAGCGCCGTCGTTCGGCCGTCCGGTCGTTCTGTTCGATGTGAAGAGCCGAGGCGCCCAAGCGTACCTTTCGCTCGCTCGTGAAATGCTCGACGCCGAGCGCGTCCCTTCGTGAGCACCCCCAAACGAGGTCTCGGGAAAGGCCTCGACGCGTTACTGAGCGGCAGCGCGCTCGCGCCGTCGTCGCGCGATGAGGCATTGCGCGAACTACCGGTCGCACGCATTTCGCCCAACGCGCGCCAGCCGCGTAAAATATTCGATGCGCAGCCGCTCGACGATTTACAGCGTTCGATCGCCGAATACGGCGTGCTGGTTCCCGTCATCGTCCGGCGGCGCGGCGACGATTACGAATTGATCGCCGGCGAGCGGCGCTGGCGCGCGAGCGCGGCATTACAGCGAGCCACGATTCCCGCCATCGTGCGAGATAGCGACGACCGCGTCGCGCTCGAACTGGCGATGATCGAAAATCTGCAACGCGAGGATTTGAATCCGCTCGAAGAAGCCGCCGGCTTCGCCGATCTGACCGGCGAGCACGGACTGACGCAAGACGAGGTCGCGCAACGGTTGGGAAAGAGCCGTCCCGCGATTGCAAATGCGCTGCGGTTGCTGACGCTTCCGGACGCGATTAAAGCGATGGTCGCCGCGGCAAAGCTATCGGCCGGTCACGCCCGCGCGTTGTTGGCCGCGCCGCCCGAGCGTCGCATCGCGCTGGCCGAGCGCGCGGTTCGTGAAGGGCTGACGGTGCGCGCGCTCGAGCGAATTGCGGCCGGCATCGCGACGACGAAAGCACGACGGCGCACCGGCTTATCGGCCGACGAACTCGATTTTGAAAACCGCTTGCGCGAACGCTATGGCGCGCATGCAGCACTCGTTCGCGGTAAGCGCGGCGGACGCATCGAACTGCGCTTTACCAACAACGACGAGCTGCTGCGCATCGGCGAGCTGCTGCTCGGCGACTCGTGAACGTCGCCGTCATCGGGCGCATCCTCACGATGGCGATGTTCGGCGCGATCTGTTTCGTATTGCTGGTACCGCTCGCTATCCAGCGCCATCAAATTCCCCTTGCAATCGCGGTGATCGTGCTGTTTCTCGTCTATCTTATCGCCAACGCGATCGCGTGGCGCCGCACCTTCCGCCGCTGACGCGCAACGCGCGTCTAGCGTTGCTGCGCGGGCCGTACGCGATCGTGAACGACGGCCATGGGTCGCCCGATCCGGTCAACATCGTGCGCGCATGCATCGACGGCGGCGTGCGCGTCGTGCAGTATCGCGCGAAACAAGGCATCGATGCGGCGCGGCTGCGAGCGCTGCGCGAGATCACTGCGGAAAACGGCACGTTGCTGGTCGTCAACGACGACATCGAGGCGGCCTTGGCATTCGATTGCGACGGCGTTCACCTCGGCCCCGACGACGGTGCCTTCGGCGGCCTCGATCTCGTGCGCGAGCGGTTGATCGACCGGCTAATCGGCGTTTCCGCGGGCACGCCGGCGGAAGCGCGCGCGGCCCACGCCGCCGGCGCGGATTACATCGGTATCGGAGCAGTCTTCGCGACCGCTTCGAAGGACGACGCCGGTGCCCCCATCGGGCTCGACGGCTTACGTGCCGTGGCCGCTGCTTGTACTCTCCCAGCCGCCGCGATCGGCGGCATCGGCGCGGCGAACCTCGCCGACGTCGCGCGCACGGGCGTCGCGATGGCGGCGGTGATCTCGGCCGTCGCTAGCGCGCCGGATCCGGCTGCGGCCGCCCGGGAGCTGGTCGCTATTTGGAACTGGGAACGCCGCGAGTGATCGTTCTCTCGATCGGCACGACGCATCCGTGGAACGTGGCCGGAACCGGACGCGACATCGTCGTCGGCACGGCAATGGGCGCGCGCGTGTTTACCGCCGTGGCGGCCGTCAGCGCCCAAGATTCCTCCGGAGTGCGCGCGCTCGCCGCGGTTAACGTGCAAACGTTCGACGCACAGCTCGATGCGCTGCCATGGCAATCGGCCGGCTCGGTACGGGTCGGCGCGTTGCCGTCCGCAGAGCACGTCGCAGCGGTCGCAGCACGCCTGCGTCCGCGGCCGGATCTTCCGGCGGTCGTCGACCCGGTGCTTCGCGCGACCCTGGGCGGCGCGCTGGCCGGCGACGACGTTGCCGCCGCGCTCTTCGCAATGCTGTCGGTACTCCCGAGCGTCATCCTGACGCCGAATCTCGCCGAAGCCGCTGCTTTGCTCGATGCCCCGGCACCGGCACGCGGCGGCATGGCCGCAGCGGCCGAGGCGCTCCTGCGTCGCGGCTTACGAGCCGTGTTGTTGAAAGGCGGACACCTCGACGGCGACCCGCTCGACGTGCTGGCAGCGCGCGATGGTACGGAAACGTTTGGCGACACGCGCATCGCCGGCCGGATGCGCGGGACCGGCTGTACGCTGGCGATCGCAATGGCCTGCGAGCTCGCGCGCGGCGCATCGCTACGACACGCGGTGGTGGAAGCGCGCGCATACGTGCGCGCTCAAATCGCCGCGCGCTGAGCGTCGGCGCTTAGGGTACGAGTTTGACGGAGCGGTCGAAAAAATGTTGTTTCATTTTTTCTTTCGCTCGCGCGACCGTTTCTTCGGTGGCGGCAATCGCTCTGACGGTACCCGACCGAAGCGCATCGAGAACGTCGTCCGGCCGGCGTTCGAGTTCCGCGCGTCGCGCCCGAATCGGCGACAGCAAGTCGTTCAGAACCTCGACGAGGCGGTCTTTCACCTGCGAATCACCAACCTGGCCGCGTCGGTATAAGTCTTTATGCTCTTCGACCCACGCGGCGTCGGGATTGAACGCATCGTGGAAAATCCACAACGGATTGTCTTCGATCCGGCCGGGATCGGTCGCGCGTAAACGGTTAGGATCCGTGTACATGCTTCTCACTTTTTTTCGTACGTCGTCGGCCGAATCGGATAGGTAGATCGCATTGTTGAGCGATTTGCTCATCTTCAAAAGCTGGCCGTCCGGTCCGGGAGCTCCGATACCCACCAATCGCTTGACGCGCCCGAGCAACGGCCGCACCATCGGAAACAATCCGCCCATCTCGACTTGTCGGCCGTCGGGCGCATTGGAATCGACGCCGCAATACAGTTGGTTGAAGCGCCGGACCACTTCGCGCGTCATTTCCAAATGCGGAAGCTGGTCTTCGCCAACGGGCACGACGTCGGCGCGAAATGCTAAGATGTCCGCCACTTGCCCCACGGCATACAACGGAAAACCGAACGCGTAGTTTTCCCCGAGATTCTTATCGCGCAGCTCGCTCTTGAGCGTCGGGTTGCGAAGAACCCGGTTGAGCGGTAAGAGCATCGAGAAGAAAAACGTTAACTCGTCGATCGCGGGGACTTCACTCTGAATAAAGAGCGAGCTCTTCTGCGGATCGATTCCGGCCGCAAGCCAGTCGGTCGCGACTTGCATGACGCTTTCTCGAATCGCATCCGGATGTGCGGCATTCGTCGTAAAAGCGTGCTTGTTGGCGATGATGAAATAACAATCGTACTCGTCTTGGAGGCGCACGCGATTTTCGATGCTACCGACCAAATGGCCCAGATGGAGGCGCCCGGTCGGCGTATCGCCGGTAAGGAGTATCTTCTTCACGCTAGGTTCTGCTCGTAAACGAAGGACGTTAGCCGTTAAATTGCGGCAATACGGTGGCGATCGATTCGAGCGCCCAGTCGATGTCGTCGAGCGAAGCGGCGTATGAAAAGCGCAGATAGCCTTTGCCGGCAGCACCGAACGACGAGCCGCCGCCGCACGCAACGCCGCCCTCTTCGAGCAAGAACTTCGCGAGCGCTCTGATCGTCCTGCGTGATCTGCCATCACGTTGGGGAACGCGTAGAACGCGCCTTCGGGCAGCGTGCACGACACGTTGGCGATCGCGTTGAGTCCGTCGACCAAACGGTCGCGGCGCTGGCGGAAGATTTCGTTCATGCGCACGCACCGGCTGTCGTCGGGCCGGTCAGCGCGGCGACGCCGGCCATCTGCACGAAGCTCGCGACGCAGCTGAACGTGTTGTTGTTGAACAGCGTCACCGTCTTGCGCCAAGCGCTTCCGGCATGATCGCATAGCCGAAGCGCCAGCCCGTCATCGCGTACGCCTTCGAGAAGCCGTCGACGATGATCGTGCGGTCGCGCATGCCGGCTAGCGCGGCGATCGAAAGGTAGTCGCCTTCCAAGTACAAGTTGCGGCTGTAGATCTCGTCGGCGATCACGATGAAGTCGTTGCTGTTGCGCCATCTCGGCGATGCGTTCGAGATCGCCGCTTCGTCAGCACGCCGCCGGTCGGGTTGTGCGGCGAGTTGATCACGACGCGCTTTGGTCTTCGGCGAGACGCGCGTTTCGAGCTCGTCGAGATCCATGCGCCAGTTGCGCGACTTCGAGCAGCGGAATCGGCTGCACGTTGGCTTGCAGATACGTCGCGCACGAAGCGTACGCGGGATACGCCGGATCGAAATAGATGAAATCGTCGCCCTTGTTCAACAGCGCGATAACATGTTCCAGATGATCGGCTTCGCACCCGGCGAGACGACGACGTTGTCGGCGTTACACTCGGGCGAGATGCGGCGGAAGCGGCTGGCGTATTCGGCGATCGTTTCGCGCAGAAACGGGCATGCCCGGCGACGGCGTGTAGTGCGTGTGATTGTCGTACAGCGCTTCGATCGCGGCTTTCTTGATGTGCTCGGGCGTATCGAAGTCCGGCTCGCCGATCTCCATGTGCACGACGCGGCGTCCTTCGCGCTTCGAGCTGGCGCGCGCGCGCGAGCACTTCGAAGGCGTTCTCCGATCCCAGACGAGCGACGGCGGCGGCGATTCGGTCTTCGTGGACAGCGAGCATCGTACGACGTTCCTTCCGGTCCACAAATAACGGCTAAACAAACGCGTCAAGGGGGCCTCTCGCGGGCGGCGAAACCCCAGCGCCTCATGCGCACGCTTTCGGAAGTTTTCGCACCTGGTGCACCGACGCTGCCGGAGGGGCTCCGAACGCTCGTCGTTTCGCCCGACCGCGAGTTGGAACCTGGAATGACGGTGCGTGCGGCGTTCGCGTTCCGCAACCAAGGCGGCGCCGCCGCCACCGGCGTTCGCGTCCGCTTCAATCTTCCCGAAGGCCTCGTCTACTTGGTCGGTTCGGGGCAGCTCGACGGCACCGACCTCGACGACGAACTCGGCAACTCGCCGCTCATCTCGCGCAGCGGCGCGCCACATCGGCGACGTCGCCCCGGGCGACGAGCGCCGCATCGAGATCTCGTACAGCGTGGCCGGCGCGATCGAAAACGGGACCACGATCGAGCTTCAGGCGGCCGTCGCCTCGTTCGAACTGGCGCCGGTCGGCTCCAACGTGGTGCGCCTGATCGCGCGCAGCAAGCCGCAGCTCGCCAACGCCCTTACCCGGATCACCATTGAAGCCCGGCAGGACGCGGTCCCCGGCTCCGAAGCGCCAGATCACGGTGCGCATGCACAACGCCGGCGAGTCGAGCGCGCACGACGTGGTCGTGGTCTCCCCGATCCCGCGAGCACACCACCTACGTCGCGGGCTCGGCGCGGGTCAACGGGCGGGAGATCGAGCGCGACCTGGGCGTGGCCTTCGACCGGATGTACGCCCCGACGGTCTCGGCGACGCTGCCGGCCAGCGCTTCGGCCACCCTCGTCTACCGCGTCCGCATCGACGCCCCGCTGCCCGACGGCACCCGGATCGTCGCCTTCCGCCCAGATCGCCTCGCAAGAGACCGCTGCCTTTGCCCTCGAGCCGGCCTCCCTGGTCGTTCGTCGCCACCCCCGATTTCGGCGACGACCGCACGACGCTTTCACCGCCGATCCGTCGCACGACGTGCGCCCGGGCCAACGCGTCGTGCTCGTGCTGGCCGCCCATAACGCCGGCACCTCGGCCGCCGAAAACGTGACGGCGACCATCGAACTGCCCGATGACGCTCATCCTGGTCCGCGGGCGCCTCCAGCATCGACGGACGCGCCGTTCCGCGAGCGCCGCAAAGAGATGCTGGCCTTCGACCTCGGCCGCATCGACGCGGGCGAGCGGGTCGAACTGCGCACCGAAGCCGTGGTCGCGTCGCCGCTGCCCGACGGCAGCATCCTCGACGTCGCCGGCGTGCTCGCGTGGGAACCCGCCGGGGACGATCGCGACGCGCCGCTTCGAACGCACGATCGCCGTCCGGTCCGAACCGTCGCTGCCGCAGCGGCGCAACGCGCTGGCGAGACGCCGGCGGCGAAGTGATCCGCCCCAGCGACGAACTCGAAGCCATCGTTCTCCCTCGCCAACGACGGCAGCGCCGCCGCGAGCGACGTCGTGCTGCACTCGCGCGTCGATCCCGCACTCGACGACGTGCGCGTTTCGAAAAGAACGCGCGCGCCTGCGCTCGACGGCGACACGATCGATCTCGGCTCGCTCGAAGCCTTCGGGCGCGCGCAATCTCGTTCTGCGCGCGCGCGTGCGCTCGCCGTACGCCGACCGCAGCGAAGTTCGCGTCGGCGCCAGCGTGCATGCGCGCGAACTCGGCGAAACGCCGCTCGGCGACGCGCATCTGGCGCGTCGATTCGCATCCGGCGTTTTCGTCCGAACCTCGCAATCGAACTCGGCAGCGACGCGATCGCTGCGGCCCAATCAGCTCGCCGACGTCGACATCGTGCTCGCCAACTCCGGCACCGACGTCGCGCACAACGTGCGCGTGCGCCTCTACGTCTCGCCCGAAGCGCGGCTCGAAAGCGTCGACGGCGCGATCCGCGAGAAATCGTCGCTGGTCTTCGGCGAGATCGCTTCCCGGCGCGAGCGCGAAGGCGCGTCTCGGCTTGCGGCTGCTGCGCAGACTTGCAAAAGAATATCCCGGTTACGGTCGACGCCGTGCTGACCGCCGACGCGATGCTTCCGCGTTCCGCTCGCGCGACTGACGATCGCGACCGACCGCCGAACCCGATTTTTCGGTCGGCACGCTTCCGCAGCGAACCGATCGACGTGGTCGACGTCGGCGAAACGTCGACTGGGTGCTGCACGTGCGCAACGGCGGCGACGGACCGGCGCGGCGCGTGCAGCATCACGATCGCGCAGCCCGAGACGCGTCATCTACGTTCCGAACTCGACGACGGTCAACGACGTGCCGGTGCGCGACGTCGGCGCGAGCGCGCCGTTCGCAAGCGCGCACGGCATCGTGCTCAACGACGTCGATCCCGGCGTCGAGGCCACGATTCGCTGGCGCGACGTCGTGCAACAACGGCTTGCGGCCGGCGAAGCGATCGTGCACGTCGCGCACATGCGCTACGACGGCGAACGCGACGACGAAGTCGCTCCAACGAGCTGAAAGTTCGCGCGACGCCGGTGTTCGCCAACGCCATTCCGGGCCTGCCGTTCGGTCTGGACGGCGTGATCGGGCCGGCCTCACCGCAACACGCACGCTCGTTAACCGAACATCGCTTTCTCGAACTTCCGCCCGCAACGCCGGTGGTTGCCGCGAGCGGTGCGGACTTGGTGTTGGAAGCCGCGATCCTCGTGCCGGGCGCCGGCGGCGGCGAAGTGCACGAAGGATCGATCGTGGAGACGATCGCGGCGCGTACCGGGTTCGCGCTCTGGCTGTCGCCACAGCGCGCCGAACACGCGCGACGTTTTCTGGCTCAAGCGAAATTCGACGGATTGGTCGCACACTTGTTCGCGATTCGCGTGCTGCTGCCCGACGCAATCGGCAGCGCGCATTGCACCGCATTGTCGGCGGTGCGCGACGCACTACGCGAAGAGCTCGACCGGCTGTTTATCAAGCTCCGCCTGCCGAGTTACGCATTGGCCGAACGCGACGTAGAAACGCCGTCGTTGCGGGCGAGTATCAAACGCCTTGCCTACGAAGCGTCGCTCGCGACGGGAGCGCCGGCCGATCCGCCGCACGACGCGCAAACGTTTCGCGGTTCCTTCGACCCAACCGACTTCGACGAGGCGAGCGAACGTCTCGACGCGGCCGCGTTGGCCACCGCCGCTCCATGGTCGTTATTGGCCCGACTTCTGCCGGATCGCGACGACGCGGCGGCACGCTATCGCGCATTGCTGATACGACGCACGGACGAAGCGGCATCGCTCGACCCGGCCGACTTCCTCGAACGATTGCAACATCGCGCCGACCCGGAGTTAGATCGCGCTCTCGAAGACGTTCGAGCGCTGTTGTCGAACGCAGTGATCCCTGCCGTCGTTGCGGTCGTCGTCGCCATCGCCCTCGTCGCCGTCATCCTGGCGCGCCGCTCGAACCGGCGCGCCCAGCCGGTCGAACGTACGTCGTGGACGGGGCAAGCGGGTGAGGGATTCGAAGGCCTTTCCGAAGCGGCGCGTTGCGACATGATCTTCGCGATCGCCGAATTGCCCGGTGCCGATCGAACCGCGATGTTGCGAGAAGCACTCGACGATCCGTCCGAAGCGGTCGCACTGGCCGCAGCCAACGCGCTGACGGCGCGCGGCGAAGACGCCGTCGTCCAAACCTATTTCGCAGCGCGGCCGGGCGCGCGCAGCGAACGCATCGCGCGCGACCTCTCGCTGCTAACGGGCGCTACGGCTTCTTTTTAAAGTATCTGACAAGGATGTCGCGCGCGATCGGCGCCGCCACCTGTGCGCCGTAACCGCCACTGCGATCGACGAACACCGCTAACGCGATTGTAGGACGATCGCTCGGTGCCCACGCGACGAACCAGGTCGTATTCGGCCCGTTACCACCGGCCGTTTCTACGGTTCCGGTTTTTCCTGAATACGGTAAGCCGTCGATACCGAGTCCGGCGGCGGTTCCGCCCGGACCGGTGACGCGTGCCATGCCGGCCCGCACAGCAGCCAATGCATCTTGCGTTACGGGCACTCGGCGAATCGCCACCGGCGGGAGCGCCTTCACCACCGCGCCGTGCGGATCGCGAATTTCGCGAACGATCTGCGGTCGCCATAACGTGCCGCCGTTAATCACGGTCAACGCGACGTCAACCATCTGCAGCGGCGTGGCTTGCATCGCGCCTTGACCGATTCCTAAGAAACACGCGTCGCTGGGCTCCATCGGAACGCCGAAGTTTCGCATCTCCCATGCATTGGTCGGCCAGTTGCCTTCGTTTTCACCTGGAACGTCGATGCCGCTCTTCGCGTCCAAGCCAAACGCCAATGCATACTTACGCAATCGAGCGTTTCCGAGCCACCACGCCAGACGATAGAAATAGCCGTCGCTCGAAGCGGCCAACGCCGGCACGAACGTCGTATTGCCCATGCCGCCGGACGCAATGTCGCGCGCGTAGTAGCCGCCGCAATTCCAGCCTCCGGTGTCGTACACCACTTGATCGACGCGCACCACACCTTCGGTGAGTGCGGCCGACCCGGTAACCATTTTGAACGTCGAACCGGTGGGTGTAGCGGCGGCGATGGCACGGTCGAACAGCGGCTCTGACGCGTCGGTAAGGTAACGGCGAACGCGCGACGATTTTTCGGCCGCGAAGTCGCGCGGATCGAAGTTGGGATAACTCGCGAGCGCGAGAATGCCGCCGGTCCACGGATCTTCCGCCACCACCGCACCCGAAAGCCGCCGTCCGTGACCCCAGCGCGCGATGCCGTCGGCCAGCGCACTCTCTACGATCGATTGTAGACGCCAATCGAGGTTCGTGACCAGCGTATCGCCGGCAACCGGCGATTGAGAAGCCACGTTGGCCACTACCGACCCACTGGAGTTGACCATCACGCGCTCGCCTCCGGGGATGCCCCGTAAGTAGCGATCGTATTGATATTCCAGTCCGTCTTTGCCGATGACATCGTTGGGCGAATAGCCCTCGCGCGCCAGCCTTTTATACTCTTCTTCGTTAATCGCCCCGACGTAGCCGAAAATGTGCGAGCCGAGCGGGCCGTGCGGATAATCGCGTACCGGCTGCACTTCCAAATCGACACCCGGCATGTCGCTTAACAATTCCGAGAGGCGCGCGGTCGAAGCGACCGGCAAGTCGCGCGCCAGCACCACCGGGCCATACGGTTCGTTCGCGACCACTTCGTCGAACGTCTTGTAGTCGATGCCGCGATGATGCAATAGCCGGTCGCGCAATGTCGCCACCGGAACCCCAATAGCGGTCGATAAGCCTTGCAGGTCGGAATCGATGTCGGTCACTTGCGAGGGAATCAGGCCGACGACGAACGACGGCCGGCTGCGCACCAACACCGTACCGTGCCGGTCGTACATGATGCCGCGCGGCGCGGCGACCGGAATCAAACGAATCTGATTGGCCAACGCCTCTTGCCGATAGCGGTCGCCGTCGAAGATTTGCACTTCGATCAATCGTGCGACCAGCGCGGCCAGCGCGAGCAACACCAACGCAATGAACGCGACGATGCGCCACACCGGTGGCTGCCAACCGATGCGCCGCTCCTGTGGGCGCTCTTGATTCACGAACGCAGCGCTTCGTACCGCCGCATCGCCAGCATCGCGACGATCATCGTAGCGACGTTCATTGCGGTTGCCAACAGCGCTTGATGAAAGTGCGACGTTGCTAGCCCGGGCGGAAAACCTTCGAGCGATGCGATCGTCCAAAACAGCAGCGCGCGCAGCAACGTCGCGACGGCGGTCGCAACGGCGGCCAGCGGGATCGAATCGGCGAAGAACCCGCGCGACAGCAAACTCACGACGGCGGCCGTGATCATCGTCGAGATCGTCCACGCCGCACCGGTCGTGACTGCCAGTCCGTCCTCTACGAGGCCCGCGGCTAATCCGAACGTCGCTGCTCGCACCGCGTCAACGCGAACCGCATACCAAACGACCACGACGAGTACGAAACTCGGAACGGCCGTGCGAATCGGAGAGCGAATGGCCAAACGTGGTCTGGACGACGGCGGCGCCAAACAACCATGCGGCCGCGACGTACCAACGCGGCCCGACGAACGGCGCGACGTGCCGTTTATCGCGTGATAACGACAACGCGGTCGAGAGCGCCGAGATCGACCGCCGGTTTGACGACGGCAGTTTGATAGAGCGTCGCATCGCCGCGGTCAACCGATCGCACCGTCCCGATCGGCACCCCCGAATGGAACGAGCGCCCCTCACCCGTTACGATGACGTCGCCGGCGCGCAACGGCGCATCTTGCGACACGAAATCCATGCGCACGCTGGTGATGTTGCCGTGCGCGATCCCCCACCAGCGGCCGCGCCGCACGATCGCCGGAATGCGACTCGAAAAGTCGGTGATCAAAACGACGGTGCTGGTGAGCGGACCCACCGCGGCGATCCGCCCGACCGCGCCGTCTTGTGTTACGACGCCGTCGTCCATCCGAATGCCCGAGCCGGAGCCGCGATCGATGGTTACCGTCCGCACTTCATTTTCGGGCGGAAATCCGACGACCCGTGCTTCCACCCCGCCATACGTAGCGACCGTCGCGCGCACGCCGGCTTCGGCCGCATACGCGGCGGCCAGTTCGTGCAAGCGCGCATTTTCAGCCGTCAGGGAGGCGTTATCGCGTTTGAGGCGCGCGTTGTCGTTTTCGAGTCCCGGGAGCGCTGCGATCGCCCCGGTCGCCGAACGTCCCGCACCAACGACGGCCGTTACGGCGCTTTGCGCGACCGCCACCGGCGAAACGACGATCTGCGCCAGCGGGCTCTGGGTGTGCTCCCGAGCCGCATCGATTTGGACGAGCGCAATCACCGCCGCCACGATGATGACGACGATGAGGGCTAACAGTCTGCGTTCGTCCCGATACGTAAAGATGGGAAACCTCAAGCGGATGCGGCGGAATTACCCTTCGGGGTGAAGTGGCGTCCGTTTCGCGACCGGTAGCGAAAATCCCAACCCCCGCAATGCGCGAACGAACCGAGCGAGCGGAAAGCCCACCACCGTATAAAAATCGCCGTCAACCCGCTCGACCAGGGCCGCGGCTCGCCCTTGGATACCATACGCTCCAGCTTTATCGAACGGTTCTCCGCTTTCGACGTACTCGCGAATGTCGCCATCGGAAAGATCGTAAAACCGAACCCGGGTGCTGGACGTCTCGAGCACGCGCCCCTCGCCCGCCGCCAACGCAAACGCGGTGTGAACCACGTGCTCGCGGCCCGAAAGCGTGCGCAACATCTGCGTTGCCTCTGCCGCATCGGCCGGTTTACCCCACGCCTGGCCGTCAACGTCCACGACCGTATCGGCGGCGACAATCGGAGCCAAGAACGCGTCAAATGTCGCAGCGACGGCGTCAAGCTTCGCATCTGCATGAGCGGCCGCAAGCCCAGCCGGCGCGAGATCGAGCGGTGGCTCGCCATACCCGCTCACAACCGTTTCGACATCCAATCCGAGCGAGCGCAAGAGTGCTAAACGACGCGGTGAACCGCTCGCTAAGACAATTCGCTTAAGGGGACACGGCTGCGTCATTCGCGTATCAGGCCCGCATGCGCAGGCTCCTTGCCGTCGCGATGCTGTCGGTACTCGGCGCCTGCTCGGCGCCGCCGACATATAGCGGCACAGTTCAGACCGAAAGTATCACGATCGGCAGCCAGACGGGCGGCCGCGTGTCGGCGATCTACGTCGCCGCCGGTTCGCGGGTTCATCGCGGCTCCATCGTGCTTCGCATCGACGATTCGCTCCTTCAGTCGCAATACGAACAGGCCATCGCACTGCAACAGCAAGCGATGCAGCGGCAGAACGAACTGGCCAACGGAACCGTCGCCACCGATGTCCAGCGGGCGCAGGCGCAAAGCGCCGCAGCGCAGGCGCAATACCAGCAGGTCGTGGCCGCAACGCAGCCGCAGATCGCAGCGCAAGCCGCGATCGTGCGAGACGCGCAAGCCGGCCAAACGCTCGCGAACTCGAACTTCGCGCGGGCAAAGGCGTTGGCGGCCAGCGGCGACGTGTCGTCGCAAGCGCTCGATCAGGCGCGAGCGGAAAACGACGCGGCTCAACAAAAGGTGCAGCAGGCGCAATCCGATTATCGCGCACTCGTTTCGGCCGTACTTCCCGGCGAAAAGGCTTCGGCGCAACAGACGGCGCTGGCTCAATCGGCGGGTTACCGGACGGCGAAAAACGGGCCGCGCCCGGAACTGGTCGCGCAGGCGCGCGCGCAGGAGCAAGCCGCCGCGGCGGCCGTCGCCCACGCGCAAACGCAATTCCGCGAAACCATCGTGCGGTCGCCGGCCGACGGTGTCGTCGAGAGTTTCGATCTTCACCCGGGCGATTTGCTCACGCCCGAATCACGCCGGCGCGATCATCGACACGTTCGCCGATCCCTACATGTACATTTATGCCTCGCAGGCGACTTGGCATGTTCGCGCAAGGCGCGCACGTGCGCGTGATGTCCGATGCCGACGGGGTCACTTCGACGGCCGTCGTCGAGGCCAACGATCGCACGCGCGCAGTTCACGCCCGCAAAACGTCGAAACGGCGGACCAGCGCGCCGATCTCGTCTACGGCGTCAAGGTCCGCATCCACGATCCGCAGCACCGCTGCTCGCCGGAACGACGATCACGGCGATCCGTGCCGTTGAACGACGTCGCGGTGATTCGCCGATCGGTAACCTGACCAAACGCTTCGGCGACGCGTAACGCCGTCGACGCCTCTCGTCTGTCGGTCGAGACCGGCAGTATCTTCGGCTTTCTCGGGCCGAACGGCAGCGGCAAGTCCACCACGATCAAGATGCTGTGCGGTCTGCTGCGTCCGAGCGAGCGGAACGCGCGCAGTCGTCGGCTTCGACATCGACTCGACAGATCGATCGCGTACGGCGGTCGATCGGCTACATGGCACAGGGCTTCACGCTCTACGGCGATCTTACGTGTCGACGAGAACCTCGAGTTCTACGCGCGAGCGTACGGTCTCGGGCGAACGCGCGAGAAGCGCAAGAGCGAGGTGACGGAGATCGTCGGCATCGGCCCGTATCGCGACAACGCTCGGCGCGCGCCTTTCGGGCGGCTGGCAGCGGCGCCTGGCGCTGGCCGCCGCGTTGATTCACGATCCGCCGGTCGTCTTTCTCGACGAGCCGACCTCCGGCATCGATCCGGTCGCGCGCCGCAATTTGTGGGATCTGCTGTTCCGTCTGACCGCGGCCGGGAAGACGTTCTTCGTCACGACGCACTACATGGACGAAGCCGAACGCTGCGGGTCGCTGGCGTACATTTTTCGGCGCGACGATTGCTGGCGAGCGGTTCGCCCGAATCGATCCGCTCGCTCCCGGTGGTCAACCCGCCCGGCATGCGGCGCTACTCGGTCGCAACCGACGACCTGATGCAGACGTTCCGCCGGGTGCATTCGCGTTGCCGGCGATGCGCGACGCGACGATTTTCGGACGCGACATCCACCTGATGGTCGACGACGCATTGCCGCAGCCGAAACGCGGAACGTGCCGGCATGGCGCTCTGACCGCATCATGCCCGTGACGACGTCGCTCGAAGACGCCTTCGTCGCTCTCACCCGGGCCAACGCCGCATGAGCGTTTTTGTTTGCGTCTCAAGTCCCGATTGCAAGCGCCGCAGTCCGATGACGTCGGCCTGGTCGCTCCGCGGCTTTAGCGCGGTCTTCTACAAGGAAATCCGGCAACTCGTGCGCAGCCCGGCGACGTTTATCCTGACGGTCGGCTGCCCGATCTTCCAGCTGCTGCTGCTCGGGTACGCCATCAACACCACGGTCGAACACGTGCCGGCGGCGGTGTACCGCGGCGACCACGGCCCGCGGCGCGCGCGCGTTTGCCGAAGCGATCGCGCCTCGCGGTCGTTCGACGTGGTCAGCGTGCGTCCACAGCCGCGACCGCGTTGCGCGCGGCGATCACGGCCGGCAAGGCCCGCGTTGCGTTCGACATTCCGGAGAACTTCACGGCCGACGTGCTCGAGGGACGCCATCCGGCGATCGGCGCGCTCGTCGACGGTTCGGATTCGGCGATCGCGCAGATCGCCTACGGATCGGCCATCGCGTTCGCCGGCATTCCGCTGCGCGAGGTCTCGTTGGCGCCGCAGTCCTCGCCTCGAGGTGCGCCCGTTCGTCCTCTTTAACCCGGCTATGCGCAGCGCCGACTTTTTCGTGCCCGGTCTGATCGGGCTCGATCATGCAGAACATCACCGTCCTGCTCACGTCGCTCGCGATCGTCGGCGAACGCGAACGCGGCACGCTCGATCAGCTCTTGGTCACGCCGATCGGCTCGGCCGGATTGATGCTGGGCAAGCTGTTGCCCTACGCCATCGTCGCGATCCTCGATTTCGGGCGAGCTTGCTGGCGATGCACTTCGTGTTCGGCGTCGCGATCGTCGGGCAGCTTCGCGTTGCTGGCGTTCTTGTCGGCCGGATTTCTGCTCACCGCGCTCGGCCTGGGCCTGCTGATCTCGACGTTCGCGCAGACCCAAATCCAGGCGCCGCTGCTGGCGATCTTCTTGCTGCTGCCGTCGGTGCTGCTGTCGGAGCCGTCTTCGAGCGATCGTTGATGCCGCTGACCATGCAAATCGTCGGCCTCTTCATCCCGCTAACGTATTACGTCGACATTCTGCGCGGGATCATTTTACGCGGTGCGGGCGTCGTACAACTCTGGCCCTCGATCGCCCTCATGTTCGGCTACGGCATCCTAGTCTTCGCGCTAGCCAGCTACCGTTTCGCAAGAACCACACGCTAATTTAGCCAGCCGTCAGCTAATTTGGGCCAGATCCCAGCGTGCACTTTTGCCGCAGATTTAGGCGCGGCAGAGGGAGCGTACTACGGTACGTGACCGAAGCCGCAACGACGAGCTGCGCCAAAGGGCCGCCGAGTTACCCGAACTGACGCCCGTCGACCTGAATAAACCCACCCGGATGCCTCCCGCGGGGGTCGTGGTGGGTCCAGTGGATGACTCCGCCAAGCGCGTAGTACTCGTATTCTCCGCGCACGACGACGGTTTGACCGGGGCGTAACGCAAACGTACCCGTGAAGTCGACGTTGGCCTCGACGCGCACGACGACGGTGCAGTCCGAAGAGAGCCGCATCAAAAAGCCTTCGTGCGGGCTTTCGCGACCCGCCTGGACACCGAACGCGCGCACGACCGTGCCTTGCGCGGTGACCTCGATGTGTGACGTTCCGGATGTAAAGGCGTGGCAGACGGCGGCATTGTCGGGCGCGGCAGAACCATTCGAAGCGCAACCGCCGAGCAGCGCGACCGCAGCGACGGCAACGGCCCTAAGCTTGCCCATCGTAGCCGTACAGATGGTGCTCGGCGATATAGTTCCACACCGCGTCGGGCACCAAATAGCGCACGCTGCGGCCTTGCGAGAGCAGCCCGCGAATCAGCGTCGACGAGACCGGGATCTCCGGCAGATTGAGCGTACTGACGCGTTCGCGCAATCGCGCGGGTACCGCTTCGATCACGCGCGCCAGCGCGTCGGCGCGCACGTCCGGCGCGCGGCGCTATCAAAAACCGTTCGAGCCATTCCAGTACTTCGTCGAAACGCACCCACGGCGAATTCACGAGCGAATCCGCGCCGATGACGAACGTGAATGTGGCGCCGGGATAGCGCTGTGCAGATTCGCGGAAGCAGGTCGGCAGTATATCCGGTCGCGCCATCGCTCACGTCGGAATCGTCCAAGCCGAACGCCGCGGTTGGTCCGGCGATCGCGCCGAGAATCATCGCGCATCGATGCTCGGCCGCGGTCTGCGCTCGCTCGCGATATTGCTGATTGTTGGTCGGCACGAACAATACTCTGTCGAGCCGCTCGATCAAACGCGCCGCTTCGGCCACGAAGAGATGCCCGTTGTGGACGGGATCGAACGTGCCGCCGAAAATCCCTAGCTCTCATGAGTACGTAAACTCGTACGGCCCGACGCGCACCGTATCCCCTTCGACAGCGCCCAGTCTCGCGCAATTTTTTCTCGACGCCCATCTTCGCAGTGTGCGCTCGAAACGTGCCAGCCCTTCGTCGGAATCGAAGTCGGTCATCGAGGCGAGCCGCTCGATGCGTTCGCCGCCGACTACGAACGTACCGTCGCGCCCGCGTTCGATCAGAAACGCCTCGTGCGGGACGCAATTCGATGATCGCGCGCGGCGGCGTCGCGATTTCCGGCATCGGTGCGTGCTGGATATGCCCCATAACGCATAGACTAATTCGGCACGCCGGCGCCGGTCGCGGCGCTTATTCCACGCACCTCGCGGAAGCGCTCGCGCAACTCATCGAAACGTTCTCGCGCGTCGGGCAGATCGAGCTTGCTGATCGCGAACACGTCCGGCTTCTCCGCAGCTTCGGGTTCCACGCGGCCAACTCGCGTTCGATCGTGACTTTGTCGTGCACTATTTCGTCGAGCGGCTTTGCGCCGTCGAGCAGATGGACCAACGCGCGGGTGCGTTCGATGTGGCGCAAAAAACTGATCGCCGAGTCCGGCGCCCTCGTGCGCGCCTTCGATCAAACCCGGCACGTCGACCATCACGAACGACTCCTCGTCGGAAACGCGCACGACGCCGAGTTGCGGTTCGAGCGTGGTAAACGCGTAATCGGCAATCTTCGGACGCGCGGCGGATACGACCGAGAGCAGCGTCGACTTACCGGCGTTCGGCACGCCGATGATGCCGCAATCGGCCAGCAGCCGCAGTTCCAGCCGCAGCGTGCAGCGTTCGCCCGGCTCGCCTCTTTCGGCAAAATCGCGGCGCTTGGCGCACGCCGTTCGCGAAATGCTGGTTGCCCAGCCCGCCGCGGCCGCCTTTGGCGACCTGCGCGCGTCTCGCCGGGCGGCGTCAAGTCGGCCAGATAACGTCTTCGGCTTGCCCTTCGAGCGTGCGATAGACGATCGTACCGACCGGAACCATGATCGTCAGGTCGTCGCCGCTTCTCCCGGACTTATTCGAGGTGCCGCCCGCCTTGCCGGATTCGCCGCGAAGCCGCGCTTGAAGCGAAACTCGACCAGCGTCGAGAGTTCGGGGGTGGTCTCGAGGAAAACGCTGCCGCCCTTGCCGCCGTCGCCGCCGGCCGGCCCGCCCATCGGGATGTACTTCTCGCGGCGCCACGCGACGATGCCGTCGCCGCCGTTGCCGGCCCCGACCGGGATCGTCGGCTTCATCGATGAACTTCACGCTTTGAGAGTCGCGCTCCGTTCGCGGGAAAAGGAAAAGAGGCCTTACGGCCCTCCAGCCTTCACTCCCGGTCGGCCCTTAGGCCGCCGGGCGGACGTTGATTTGCTGCTTGTTGCGGCGGTTGGTGAACTCGACCGTTCCCTCGACCAGCGCGAAAAGCGTGTGATCGCGGCCCATCCCGACGTTGTTCGCCCGGATAGAACTTGGTGCCGCGCTGGCGAACCAGGATGTTGCCCGCGATGACGGTTTCGCCGCCGAAGCGCTTGACGCCGAGGCGCTGCGCGTTCGAGTCGCGGCCGTTACGCGTGGATCCGGCGCCCTTTTTAGACGCAAAGAGTTGGAGGTCGAAATGGAACATAGCCGAAAGAGTATACCAAAATGGGGGCCGGCGCGATGGCCAGCGGCGTTGTCGCTCTCCGGACATTAAAGCCGCTCGGGCGACCCGCTAGTCGCCGCTCGCCACGTCCCGCCAGCCTTCGCCCGGGAAAAGCGAAAGGGGCACCATCTTTCCACATTGTGGACATACCCTGTGGAGAAGGTCGCTCAAAAAGCCCTCAGGCGGTACGCAAACCTCGCGGGTATGGCGTTTTCGCGGCTCGCGGCGAGCAACGTTCACGCCGTTCATAACATTGAAATAATCCCGAAAAACCGTCCGAGCCCCTGTGGATAAGTGTATAAAGTCGTGGATGATTCGCGCAGGAGGGTCGCTTCATTAAGCCAAGGTTCAGCGCCCTCACCCGGCCTGCGTTCGCCCGCATTTGCAACGCGCGAAGAGGACGTCAGGATGGCGCTCGCTATCGGCAACTCCGACATTTCCAACGAGCTTTGGCAATGCGCTTTAAATACCCTGGAGCAGAACTTTTCTAAGCCCGTTTTCGAAATGTGGATCAAGCCGATGCGGTTCGTCGAGTTCCGCGAGGACGAACTCCACCTCGCCGTTCACAGCAAATTCGCACGCGAATGGGTCGGCACCAAGCTCCAGGCTCAGATCATCGAGGTCCTGCGCGAGATCCTTCGGCGCCGAGCTGGAGCTCAATCTCTCGGTTGCCGATTCTCGGCGCCGCCACGCCGCGACCGCCGTGCCTTCCTCGCCCTCTGACGCCCGCGCGCCCGCCCGAAGACCTGCGCATCGCCAATCTCAACGTCCGCTACACGTTTCGAAGAGTTCGTCGTCGGCAACTCCAACCGGTTCGCGCACGCCGCGGCTCAAGCGGTCGCCAGCGCCCCGGCTCGCGCGTACAACCCGCTTTTTCTGTACGGCGGCGTCGGTTTGGGCAAGACGCACTTGATGCACGCGATCGGCCATCGCGTGATGATCGACAATCCCGAACGCCAACGTCGTGTACCTCACCTGCGAGAAGTTCACCAACGAGTTCATCATCGCGCTGCAAAACAACCGCACGCCCGAGTTTCGCAACCGCTACCGCCAAGTCGACGTGCTGCTGATCGACGACATTCAGTTCCTCGCAGGCAAAGAAACGACGCAAGAAGAGTTCTTCCACACCTTCAACGCGCTGCACGAATCCGGCCGGCAGCTGATCATTTCGTCGCGACCGCCCGCCGCAAAGAGATTCAAACGCTCGAGTCGCGCCTGCGCTCGCGGTTCGAGTGGGGTCTTGCTCACCGACATTCAAGCGCCGGACTTCGAAACGCGCGAAGCGATTCTGCGCAAGAAAGCCGAAAGCGAAAAGATTCCCGGTCCCCGACGAAGTCACGTCGTTCATCGCCAAAGTCATTCCGTCGAACATCCGCGAGCTCGAAGGTGCGCTGATCCGCGTGGTCGCGTACGCTTCGCTCACGAAATCGCCGATCACCATCGAGCTCGCCGCCGAAGTGCTCAAGAGCGCGATCGCGCAAGCGCCGCTGCAGCGCGTCACGATCGCCAAGATCAAAGAAACCGTGGCCGGCGCCCACGGCTTCACCGTCAAGGAAATGGATAACGGCCGCCGCGACCAGCGCCTCGCCGCGCCGCGCCAGATCGCGATGTACATCGCGTGCAGCTCACCAACTATTCGCTGCCGCAGATCGCGCGCGAGTTCGGCAAGAAAGACCACACGACGGTGATGTACGCGCGCGACAAGATCAAAGACCAGATGGAGCGCGACGAAGCGTATCGCAACAAGATCCGCCAGCTCATCGCGATGTGTCAATCCGTTAACGCAGCGCCTTCGCGTCCCTCATTTCGATCGACCGGCGCAGCAAGCTCGCCGGTCTTTTCTTTGTCCGTCGCGCGAGAGTGGCCACATCTCCACGTTGTCCGCACGTCGCCCACAAGGGCGCACCTGCGCCGGATGGATAACTGCCCAGCGGTCGGCTTCGGGGTGCGAAACGTGGACATCGCGCGGTCGAACGTCTCACAGCTTATCCCAAGGCGAAAAGCGGCAGCTGCAACGGACGAATTGGCGCTTCTACGCAGAATGCACCGCCCTACTGCTGTTACGACTCTAATTTTCAAATTTACTGACGAACGCAGGCTTACGCACGCGATCGGTGGATGATGAAGTTTAGCTGCAACACCAAGGACATCGCTTCGGCGGTCGGAGCCGCCAGCAAGATCGTCAACGCGCACACGACGGTGCCGATCCTCTCGAACGTGCTGCTCCAAGCCGAAGACGGGAAGATCGCCGTCCGCGCGACCGACCTCGAGCTGACGCTCGAACACGCTTTCCCGGCCGAGATCGCCGAGAGCGGCTCGGTGACGGTGCCGGCCAAGCTGTTCTCGAGCTACCTCGGAAATTTGCCGGCCGGAATGCTGGAGCTCACCGGAACGCCGACGCGCGCCAGCGTCAAGTACGAACGCAGCAACTACGACTTTCACGCGCTGCCCGCCGAACGAATATCCGCCGCTCCCGGCCGCAACCCGAGGCTCGCACTTCACCATCGCGGCCAAGAAGTTCCGCGACGCGATCGACGCGACGATCTTCGCCGCGTCCAGCGAGGAAGCGCGCGGCGCCGTGCTGATGGGGACGCTGCTCGAGCTCGAGGGCGACGCGATGACGCTGGTCGCGACCGACGGGTACCGCCTCGCCAAGTTCACGACGACGCTCGACGACGGCCATGCGCCGGTAGCGAGAACTACATCGTGCCGTCGCGCGCGCTGGCCGAAGCCGCGCGCAACCTCGGCGGCGGCGAACAGATCGCGGTCAGCGCGCTCGGCGCGCAGAGCAACCAGCTGCAGATGACCGCCGGCACGACGTCGATCACGGTGCGGCTGGTCGACGGGCAATACCCGAACTACCAGCAAGTCATCCCGGCCAAGTTCGATCGCTCGCGTCACGGTCAACACCGCGGGGCTGATCGGCGCTCTGCGCCGCGCCGAGCTGGTCGCCGGCGATCGCGCGAGCATGGTAAAGCTCGCCGTCAACAATCAGACGCTGATCGTGACGGCCAACTCCGACGTCTCCGGCAACGCCTACGAAGAGCTCGAAGTCGAACAGACCGGCGACGATTTGACGATCGCCTTCAACGCGCGCTATCTGGTCGAGATCCTCAATCACATCAAGAGCGACAAGACGGTCCTCGAGTTTCTCGGCCCGCTCTCGCCGGCGGCGATCCGTCCGCTCGAGCCGATCGAATGCGGGCACGCAGCTCTACGTGCTGATGCCGCTGCGGCAATGACGCCAGGTTCCCCGCGCACGGCGCAAACGGCGGCGCGTGCCGCCGTTCGCGTATGCAACTGACGCGCCTCGCGCTGCTCGAACTTCCGCAACTACGACGACCTCGACTCTCGTCCCGGCACCGGGCTTGACGTGTTCGTCGGTGCGAACGCGCAAGGGAAGAGCAACTTGCTCGAGGCGATCGCGATGCTCGGCACCGGCAAGTCGTTTCGAGCGCATGCGCGAGCGGACGTCGTCCGCGACGGGAGCGAGCTCGCGGTCGTACGCGGCGAAGCGCTGCTTCGCGCCGGCAGCGTGCAATCTCGGCGTGCATCGTCGCCAAGGGCGCGCGCGGGCACGCGCAAGACCTTTACGCGTCAACGGACGCGACGTCCGCTACGCGCGCTTCCTCGGGAAGATCTCGCGTCGTCACGTTCGTGCCGGCCGACCTGCAGCTCGTCGACCGGCGCGCCGGCCCTGCGGCGCGGCCTTCTCAACGTCGCGCTCGCGCAGGATCCGAACCCGCATTACTATCGCGAGCTCGCGCGCTACACGCAAAGCGCTGCAGCAAAAGAACGCGCTGCTGCGCGACCCTGCGCCGCTCGATCCGGAGTTGCTCGCTGATCTACAACCGCACGCTGATCGAATCGGCTGCCGAGACTCGTGCTGGCGCGCAATCAGTTCGTGCAAGGCTCGATCGCGCAGGCGCGCGCGGCGTCGCACCGCGCGCTTCACCGGCGGCCGCGAACGCTGCGACGTGACGTACGACCTCGACATCGCCTTCGCAACGCACTGGACCGCCGACGGAGTCGCGGCCGCGCTTTCGGCGCCGCCTCCGCGCAACGGCCGATGTCCGAGCGCGCGCGCAAGACCGTCGGTCGCCGGTCCGCATCGCGACGACTTGAAGCTCGCGCTCGACGGACGCTCGCTGGCGAGCCTACGGATCGCAAGGGCAGCAGCGCACGGCGGTGCTCGCGCTGAAAGTCGCCGAATATGCAACGATGCGCGAGCGCGGCGGGGAAGCGCCGCTGCTCCTGCTCGACGACGTGCTGTCGGAGCTGGACGACGATCGCGCATCGGCGCTTCCTGGCCGGCGTGGGAGACTACGAGCAAGCCTTCTTGACGGCGACACATCTGCCGGCCGCTTTGCCGTCGCGGGCGCACGTGTATGCCGTGCGAACGCGCGGCGTAACGGTCGGCGCGCGTGCTGAAGCTCGCTGCAGGCGATCGCCGCGCTGGACGCCCGGCGCGGTCGGCTCGCACGACGACCCGGTTGCCGCCATTGCGGCGCGCCTGGGCAGAGATCGTCGGCGACGATGTCGCGCGCAACTCGCAACCCGCGCGCATCGATCGCGGACACCCTGCTGATCGTGACCCGCTCGGGCGCGTGGAGCCAGCAGTTGACGTTTTCTGACCGACGGATTGTCATGGCCGCCGTCCGGGAACGCGCTGCCGCAACGCCGGATCGAGCGCGTCTGCGGTTTAGAGTGGGGAAGATCGCCGGCCGCGCCGCCGGCGGACGTCGGGCCGCGCACCACGGCGATGCCGCCGAGGCGGCCGCTCCGGCGCACATCCGTGCGGCACACCGCGGCCGATGCGTTAGCCGGCTGCCGCGCGCGACGTAGACGGCTGCGGCAGCGGGCAAAACTGGCGGCCGGGTGGAAAGCTTGCCGTAACTGCGGACGCCTTGCTTCGACGCCTCGGTGCGCGCGATGCGCGGCCTGCGACAATGCGCGTAACGCCGGCGCAGAACGGAGGCGAGCGGCGCGACTGCTAGCTGAGGCTCCGTGGCTCGGTTATGCCGGGGACTGCGGAACTGGTCGACGGTCTGTCGCGAACCGAATATGAGGCGTTGCGGCGCGGATTCTCTCGCGCTGGCGGCAGATCGCTCGAGCGCGCCCGGCGCGAGCGCTTCGGCCGAGCATCCGGTCTCCGAGCGAACGCGGCTTGCGAGCTCATACGTGTTGCTCGAAACGCGGACTTCGGCCGCACGAAATCGGCCGGCTGACGGTCTGCGCGACGTGTTCGGCGACGGCTGTACGACCGTCTCTACGAAACGGAACACACGAGCGGAAACGCATGGCGAATAACAATAGTTATACCGGCGAACAAATCGAGGTCCTGAAGGGCCTCGAGGCCGTTCGCAAACGCCCCGGCATGTACATCGGCAACACCGCCGAGCGCGGACTGCACCAGCTCGTGTACGAAGCGGTCGACAACGCCGTCGACGAAGCGCTGGCCGGCCACGCCACGACATCGACGTCGTACCTGTACAAAGACAACTCGTGCTCGGTCGAAGACGACGGGCGCGGCATTCCGATCGACATGCACGCCGAGGAGAAGCTGCCCGCGGTCGAGGTCGTGATGACGATCCTGCACGCCGGCGGCAAGTTCGGCAAAGGCGGCTACAAGGTGTCGGGCGGCCTGCACGGCGTCGGCATTTCGGTGGTCAACGCGCTCTCCGAGTGGATGGTCACGCGCGTCAAACGCGACGGCTGGCTCTACGAGATGAGCTTCGAGCGCGGCATCACGGCGCAGAAGCTCAAGAAGACCGGCCGAGCCGAAGGCACCGGGACCATACCAATGGTTCAAGCCCGATACGAACGATGTTCGAGGTCCTCGACTTTCATTGGGACATCCTGCAGAAGCGGCTGCGCGAGCTGGCGTTCCTCAATCGCGGGCTCGCGATCACGCTGCGCGACGAGCGCGGCGACGAACCGCGCGAACGCATGTACAAATTCGAGGGCGGCATCGTCTCGTTCGTCGAGTGGCTGAACGAAAAGAAAGATCCGCTGCATCCGATCATTTCGACGCACGCCGAGCGCGACGGCGTCGACGTCGAAGTCGCGATGCAATACACCGAACGTGTACACCGAGCAGATCTTCGCCTATGCCAACAACATCAACACGATCGAAGGCGGCATGCACCTGCCGGGCTTCCGCACCGCCGTCACCAACGCCGTCAACTAGCTACGCGCGCAAGCGCGGCATGCTCAAAGAGGCCGACAGCTCGCTATCGACCGACGACATGCATGGAAGGCCTCACCGCGGTCGTCTCGGTCAAGCTGCAAGAATCCGCAGTTCGAAGGCCAGACCAAAACCAAGCTCGGCAACGCCAAGGTCCGCAGCATCGTCGTACGGGCTCGTCAACGAACGGCTCGAGTTCTTCTTCGAGGAGAACCCGAAAGTCGCGCGCGCGATCGTCGACAAGTGCATGCAGGCCCAGCGCGCGCGCGAAGCGGCCAAGAAAGCGCGCGATCTCTCGCGCCGCAAGAACGCGCTCGAAGGCTCGGGCCTGCCCGGCAAGCTGGTCGATTGCAAGAATACCAATCCGGCCGAGAGCGAAATCTTTTTCGTCGAGGGCGATTCGGCCGGCGGCACCGCCAAGGGCGGCCGCGACCCGAACACGCAAGCGATCCTGCCGCTGCGCGGCAAAATCATCAACGTCGAGAAGGCGCGGCTCGACAAAGTGCTCTCGAACGAAGAGATCCGGACGATGATCACCGCGTTCGGCACGGGCTTCGGCGACGAGTTCAACCCCGAGAAGCTGCGCTATCACAAGATCATCATCATGACCGATGCCGACGTCGACGGTTCGCACATCCGCACGCTCCTGCTGACGTTCTTCTACCGGCAGATGAAGCCGCTGGTCGAGCGCGGCTACGTGTACATCGCGCAACCGCCGCTGTACGGCATCAGAAGGGCAAGAAGCAGTGGTGGGCGTTCACCGAAGCGGACTACCGCTCGATTATCGGCGGCGCCGATCCCAAAGAATTCACGATCCAGCAGTACAAAGGTCTCGGCGAAATGGACGCCGAGCAGCTCGCCGAAACGACGATGGAAGTCGGCCACCGCCGGCTCAAGCAAATAACGCTCGAAGATGCAGTCGAAGCCGAGCAGATCTTCACCGATCTGATGGGCGACAAAGTCGAGCCGCGCAAACAGTACATTTTCGAATACGCCAAGAGCGTAAAGAACCTCGACCTCTAGCCACCCTCGCGCCGCCGCGTTCCTCATGCGTCTGTAAGCACGCGCTGCAGGGGCGCCTTTGCCGAAAGGCAGTATAACCTACTCCGAGGTGCGCAAGGTATTGGCGATCGGCCTGGTGGCCGCCGTGCTCGTAGCCGGGTTTGCCGTAGCGCGCAGGCACGATTTCGTTCGTTTCGTCATCGGTGCGGCCGCCGGCGCTGCGGGTTATTCCGTTTCCATCGCGCGGCAGCGCATCGGGTTCGACGCCTTGGAATTGCAGGACGTTCACGTATCGCGCGGCGGTATTCCATTGTTCGACGCGGCGCGCGTTGACGTGCGCTATGCGCTGCGCGATCTGTTGCCCGGCAGCACCCGGCGTTTTGGAGTTGCCGCGATCGACGTGGACGGGGCCAAGCTTACCATCGAGCGCGCCGCAGACGGCACGTACAACGTTCTCGGGCCGCCCGCCGGCTGGCAACTTCCGCAAGCACAACTGCCGGTTGACGTCGACAACGTTCCCTTGCGGTTTACGCTACGGCTGCGCGATACAGCGGTGGAACTGCTCGAACCGGCGGCGTACGACCCAAGCGCCAAGCGCGTCGTCATCCACGGATTTCGAGTCGATGCGTCGATCGATACGGGAGCGGTGTCGCGCTATCGCGCGCGCGGCGCCTTTGCCGGAGCCCGTCGCGACGATCCGTTTACAATCGACGGCACGATGGACGCGCTGCGCGGGTACGCGACGCATCGAGCCCGGGCGCCGCGTTTTCCCCTGCGGGCGTTGGCCAATTACTTTGCCGACTCGCCGGTTATTCGCGTGCTCAAAGGCCGCGCACGCAACTTCGATGCTCGCTTGTACGCACTCGACGTGCGGCCAAACGTCACGCCCGACTATCACGCCAACCTGCAGTTGGATATCGACGGCGGAAGCTTGGCTCTGGCAATGTTGGCGGCGCCACTCGACGACGTGCGCGGCCGCGTGCAACTGGTTGACGATACGTTCTTTCTTCGCCGCGTTGACGCGAGTCTGGCCGGCGTGCGCTTGCACGTGACCGGCGGAATCTACGATTTCGGGGGAGGCCTCACGGGTAGCCCGCAACTGCGCCTCGGCATCCAAGGCGACGGCGACCTCGCGCAACTGCGCAATGCGTTCGCGTTTACACGCCGCGAACCGATGCGCGGCGCGCTGCAATTGGGCGTGCTGGTCGCCGGCCCCATCGGCGACCCGATCATCGTCGCGCGCGCGTCATCGCCGCATCTGGTGTACCGCAACGTGCCGTTTGTGGGCCTGCGCGCCGGCGTCGTCTATCACCATAACGTGGTTGGGTTCGCACCGCTGACGGCAGCCTACGGAACGACGCATCTGTGGCTGAGGGGTGTCCTTGGGATCGGAAAAAGGCTGACGTCGGAGTTGGCGCTACACGTCGCAGGGCCGGCGTCCGGCTTACCATTCTTGAACCGGCTGATGGGCGACGAGCCGGTGCGGCTCGACGCGGTTGCCCACGGTATCGACTTGAACTTTGCGGTACATGGAGCGGCTTCTTCGGCCCGCGGCATCGGTCCGATGGCCGCGATCTTCGAACTCGGGCCAACTGGTACGGCCGAGGTTTCGCCGTTCTGGCTGCATTCCGGCTCGGGCTCCCTCACCGGCGGCTATCAGCTCGATCGTCCACACGCGTCGAGCGCCTATTGGGCGGTGGCCGACGGCCTATCGATACGCGCGTTGCAAACCCAGTTTCCCGGGCTGACGCTGCCGGTCGTTCCGCCGATGTCCGGCAGTCTGCGTGCGGCCGCGATCGTGGGCGGAAACACCGGGCGCGATGCAGCTCTTGCCGGAACGATTGCGACCGGCGCGCTGACGATCGCGACCGTCCCGTTTGCGTTTGCACGAGCTTCCTTCGATGGCTCGCCGGCGGCGGCGCGCATTACCGGTATCCGCGCCGCCGGACCGTGGGGAACGTTTTCGGGGAGCGGGCAGATATCGTCGAAGGCGTTCGTAGCGGGCGGCGACTATCGCGGAACGTTCGAAGGGTTGCGGGCAATTTATCGGGCCCGATCTACGAGCGCGGGGTGGCATCTCGGGCGGCGCGTCGATCGCCGTTGAAGGCAATAAGATCGTCGTACAAGGGCGCAACATGCGCTTGCACGACGCGAGCTTGCGCGGGATTCCGGTCGACTCGGCCGATCTAACGCTGGCCATCGCCGGTCCGCAGTTGCAAATTTATTCTGCGCGCGCGCAAGCCGACGGCGGTGAAGTCGTCGCGTCGGGGTCGTTCGGACTTTCGCCGCACGGCGACCCCGGCAGCTTAGCGCTTGCCGTACGCGACATCAAAGCTGCTGGTTTGCGCGGTCTTGGATTGCCGCTCGATGCCGGCCGGGTTACCGCGTCGGGCCGTCTTTCTGCCGGTTCGCCGTTGCCCGAATTCAACGGCGGCGTGGCAATCGTGGGCGGACGCCTGCAACGCTACGCGATTTCCGGCGACGGCGACGTGGCGCTTTCGGGTGAAACCGCGCACTTGCGTCGCGTCATCGGGTCGCTCGGAGCGACGTACGCGAAAGTTGACGGCGACATCGGATCGCTCGTCGCGGGCGGCCCCTCGTTCGCGCTCGATGCGGACGTTCCGGCGGCAGACGTCGCTTCGACGCTGCACGCGCTCGGATATCCCAACTACATGACACAAGGTACGTTCAACGCGCGACTGCACATCGGCGGTAGCGGTGCCATGCCGAACGTCGGCGGCACCGTCAACGCACCGGCAGGCAACGTCAACGGTTTACCGTTCGTCGATGCGACGGCGCAACTCTTCGCCAACGCGAATGGGGTGCGCGCAAACGGCGGCAGCGTTCGAATCGGTTCGACGACGACGCGCTTCGATGCGTCGACTGCCCGCGAGCGCACGGGCGTAACGGTTGACGCGCCATCGGCCGATCTCGCCGACTTCAACAATTTCTTCGACGCCGGTGACCTGCTTGCAGGACGCGGTAGCATCGCACTGAGCGCATCGATCGATCGTGCGCGCATGCGTAGCCGCGGGCACGTGGCCATCGACGGTCTGGCGTGGCACGATCTGCCGATCGGCGGCGCCGTCGCGAACTGGTCCAGCGCGCACGATGCCGTCACCGGCAGGTTGTCCATCGGAGGTAAAGAGGGCCGGCTGCAAGCCAACGGTTCGCTCGCACTGCGGCCGGCGAGCGATCTGCAAACCACGATCGTGGATTCGCGCTACAACCTTTCCGCTACCGTCACCAATGCCGACTTGTCGTTATGGAGCGCCGCATCCGGCTTCGCGCAATTGCCGATCCGCGGGCGCGCCGACGCAGCGATGCGGATCGACGGACGGTATCCGGACATCGCAATGCGCGCACGGGCGGCGGTGCGAGACGGTGGCGTCGGGCCGCTCGCGCTCGACACCGCGACGGCGGCGGTACACGCGCGAAACGGGCGATTGACGATCGACAACGCCCAAATCGCAACGCGCGGCTTACAAGCGACCGTTGGCGGTTCGATCGGACTGCGTCCCGGCGATCCAGTTGACGTATCGCTCCATGCGGCCACATCGCAATTGCCGGTGTTGGTCGCACAAGTAACCGGCGCAAGTATTCCGATCTCCGGATCGTTCGAATCGACCTTGCACGTCGGCGGAACGTTCCGTTCGCCGTCGTTCGTCGCCGGGATCGACGCGACGGACGTTGACGCGTACGGCATCGCCATCTCGTCGTTTTTCGGGGAGGTGCGATTGCACGGGCGATCGCTCGTGCTATCGAATGCCGGCGCGACGATTTCCGGAGGCGAGTTGACGCTGGCCGGGTCGTTGCCGTTAGAGCTGGCGCCGCTGCGTATCGGTCCGCAAGATCAACCAATCAGTTTCGATATCGATGCGGTGGGGTTGAATCCGGCCGCGCTCGACGCACTGCTCGGCAACGGCACGCGGTTGAGCGGATCGATCGACGGCCATCTCGGGTTGACGGGAACGATCGCGCGGCCGATCGCGATCGGACACGCGACGCTGCAAAACGGTTCGTACGTCAGCAACGTCGAGCGGACGCCGATTACCAACGCCGTCGGGCGTTTGACGTTCGACCGCACGAGCGTGTCGATCGATCGCGCCGGCGCTCGGGTTGGATCCGGCACCGTCGATGCTTCCGGCCGAATCGCGTTTCCGCACGGCTTTCAAGCGCGGAGCGGATTTTCGTTTGTAGTCAAAGCGATTGCGACCGGCGCGCAACTGGATTTACCCGACTATGGCACCGGCACGCTCAACGCCGATCTCGCGATCACGAAGACGCCGTCGTCTTCGGCGCTCCTTTCGGGCAAGGTAACCTTGTCCGATGCGAGCCTGCCGTTCGCTGCCTTCTTGCACGCCGCGCAAGGCGGCGACCCAAACGCCGCCAAGAGCGCAAGCGCCTTCCACTTCCCGCCGCTGGCGTTCGACGTGGATGCGGCTGCCGGTCGCAACGTACGGGTGCGCGGATCCGGATACGGCGCCGGACTCGATATCGGCGTCGCCGGTTCGGTGCGGTTAGCCGGCACGACGAGCTCCCCGCAGTTGATCGGCTCGATCGGCTCGACGGGTGGTACGCTCACCTATTTCGATCGCGCGTTTCGGGTGCACGAGGGCAACGTGTCGTTCGCCCAAGGTGCCGGACTCGTCCCCGACATCCACGCGGTCGCCACGACGAGCGTCGTTAACCCCGATCCGGACCGCGCGCGCAATCCCTACGGGCAAGCAGAAATCACGATTGCCGTTGACGGTCCGATCGACGGTCTGAAAATCGACTTCACGACCAATCCGTCCGGTTACACCCGCGACCAAATCATTTCGATGATCGCACCCTTCGGCGGTTTCCTGAACGGCATCGCGTTCAATTCACAATCACCGTACCAAGTCGAATCGCCGGGCGGCATAACGCCACTCGGCGCGGTCTCACCGTTGCCGGCCGGCGCGTATCAAACGCGAAACGGCGTGATCACTGTGGGTCAGGAAGCGTTCAATATTCTCAACGCGCAGTTTGCCGCGGGCTTGCTTGCGCCGCTCGAGGGTGCGCTCGGCCAAGGGCTCGGTCTCTCGAGCGTCGATCTGAACCTCGGTTACTATGGGAACGTAGGGATTACCGCAACCCGGTTGCTCGGGAAGACGGTGAGCGCCGTCTATTCGACCACCTTCGGGATTCCACAAGTTCAGTCGTTCGGTATCAAGATGCAGCCGAGCCCGTTTACCTCGGCGACGTTGAACTTTTTCTACCAAACGAGCCCGACGAAGCTCTTCCAAGAACCGGTGACGATCGTCGGGCCGTCTAACGGACTTCTCTCTCAGCCACTGCTCGGGAATAGCGGCTTTAACGTATCGGTGCAGCGCTACTTATGGTAAGTGGTTGTTGCGTTGCGGCGCAATTGCTCAATCTGACCCTAATCTTCAAGGCAAGGACCGGGGTCCGGCGGGGCGAACACGCCGACCCGGGTCCCATCAGGTGCGTCCGTTCGCACTTGCCGTTTGCTGGCGCCGTCAGCTTCGCTCTTTCAATTCGAGGACGATTTTTCGCATGACCTTCGACCTTCGGGGCGCCCTCCGCGCGCTGGCGTGCTGGGCCGGCGCCCTGCTCGCGTTTGTGATCGCGGCTTCGCCGATGGTCGCCGCTACCGCACCCGCGAACGGGAACCAGATCGTTTCCGTCGATGTCACGGGCAATCTGCACGTGCCAACGGCGACGATCATGGCGGTCGTGCAAGCGCGTCCCGGGCAGGCGTACGATCCGAAAGTCATCCAAGAAGACCTAGCGCGGATTAACTCGCTCGGCTACTTCGCCGACATCGCGCCGCCGCTGATCCGACAGCGTCCGAACGGCATCGCGATCACGTATCGCGTCGTCGAAAACCCCGTCATCACCAAGATAACGTTTGCCGGCAACCAAAAGGTGCCCAGCGATACGCTATTGGCGTTGATGGACTTGTCGGTCGGCCAGGTGTTCAATACCAACACCTTCCGGCAAGACGTTCTGAAGATCAATAACTATTACGAGCGCATCGGCTACGCCGGCCAGGTGCCCACCCACGTGAAAGACATCAACCTGGATCCGAAAACCGGTGCGGTGACCCTGACGATTCAAGAAGGTCTGATCGTGCGGCACATCATTATCGGCGGCGACCCGCTGCTGCCGCCGCAGATCATTCTGCCGGCTCTGACGGTCAAGGTGGGGACCGAGTACTCGGATGCCGTCCGCGACGCCGATTATAAGGCGCTGCAGAAACTGTACGAAGATAAATTCCATCTCGAGCTCGGCAACTTCGAAGCCGGTCCCGATCCGTCGTCGATCGATCTCAAAGCGGGCACGGTTGACGTCAAGTACAACATTTACGTGGCCCGCGTCGCCGCGGTCGAGATCACCGGAAACACCCGCACCAAGGACGCCGTCATCCGGCGCGTTCTGCGCGAGGTACCGGGTACGGTTCTCAACACCGACGCCGTCAAGCGCGATTACGAGCGTCTCAACTCGCTCAACTTTTTCTCGAAAGTCGAACCCAACATCGTTCCGGGTCCGGATCCCAAGAAGCCGCAACTCGTAACGCTGGTGTGGCACGTCACCGAGCAGCGTACCGCACAGGCCTCGGTCGGCTTCGGCTACTCGGGTGGATTGACCGGACAGGGCTTGTACGGCACGCTTGGCTTCTCCGACAACAACTTGCAAGGTACCGGCAACTCCGGATCGCTGCAGCTCGAGAAGGGCGCGCGCACCGGCGTCGCCCAGCTGTCCGTCCAGGTGCCGTATTTGGGCAATACCCCGCAGTCACAAAAATACAGCGTCGGCGGTTCGCTTTTTACGAACAACACGACCTACTACTATCCGGTCTACGGCGTCACGTCGAACAGCCCGGGCATCAAATCGGTCGGTGCCACGCCGGCACCGATTCCCGTGACGCTGTACGGATCGAGCTCGTCGTCGGAGTTGTCGAACGTCGTCGCGACCAACTCGTCGAGCGCCACCGGTGCCAATGCGAGTATCGCTCGACGCTTAAGCGATTATACGATTCTGTCCTTGACGGGCGGAGCGCAGACGATTCGCTATAGCACGACGGTGCCGTCTCCGTACTACTTCCAGGGCAATCAGCCGAACATTTTCGTCGGACCTACGCCCGGTCCGATCAACTCGAGTATCAACTCGACTGGCGGCTCGTTCGGTATCGCCGCATCATCGATCGCCAATGTCAATACCGGTGCTCCGTACAAGCTCAACACGGCCGTCATCGGTTTGACCACTTCGACGCTCGACGATCCGTTCAATCCGCGCAACGGCGTGAACGCCTCCCTGACCTCGATGATCTCGATGCCGGCATTCGGCTCGAACTTCAAGTTCACGCAGTCCACGTTGAACATCGCGAAGTTCTTCCCGGTGCTCAAGGAGGCGACGCTCGGCTTCCACTTGCAGTTGAACGGGTCGTCAGGCGTAATCCCGCCCAGTCAGTTGGTCACGTTCTCCGACCAGCAGATGCGCGGATATAACACCGTGTTTTATGCGACCGACGCCGGGCTCGGGCAGATCGAGCTTCGGCAGCCGTTGGCGTTGGATCGCCGAATTACGCTGGCGGCGTTCATCGACGAACTCGACTACCGCATTCGCGGCGCCTACCCACTGTTGGACCAGTATACGAACCGCATCGTAGGATATCCGGGTAACTGGGCGCTATACGGCGACTACGGCGTCGGCGTTCGATTCGACGTCCCGCAGCTTGGGCTGCGCACCGTACGTATCGACTTCGCCAAGGGCGTTGACGGTACGCACACGAGCTTCGGCATCGGCCAGAGCTTTTAAGAGGAAGGTATGAAGCTTCGGATCATCGGTTCTTTCGCAGCTGCCGCGCTGTTCGCCGTCGTCGTCGCTCCGTCGGCGATCGGCGCCGACCTCACCGACGTTGGTTTCGTCGATCAGGCGCAGTTGGCTAGTATGCCGCAGTTCGTCGGCGCGAATCGCGCGTTGGCAGGCGCCAAGGCACAGATGGACGCGCAGTACAACGCTGCGTTGCGGCACGTTGGCAGCGACGCCGATCGCCAACGCATCACGCTGCAGTTCCAACAAGCATTTCAAGATAAGCAACGCGAGATCGTCGGTCCGATGTTCCAGCGCGCGCAACTAGCGATCGCGCAAGTGAGCTCGGCGAAGAACCTTTCGATCGTCGTCGATAAGCGTATCGTCATTTTTGGCGGTCAAGATATCACGCGCGATGTCGCAACGCTCTTCTCGAGCGGTCAAGCGCTGCAGCCGCCGGCCGCGTCGCCGCCGCCGTCGGAGATCGGATTCGTCGATCAGTCGGTTCTCGATAACGTCGCGAAAGTCAAAACTGCCAACGACCAAATGACGCAGTTCGAAACGACCCAACGCACCCTGTTCGCGCCGCAACTGGCACAAGCCAGAACCGACGCCGATAAGAAGAAAGTCTTCGACCAGTTCAATAAGGTCATCTCCGATAAGCAGGACCAGTTGCTCAAGCCGCTCGTCGACCAAACGAAGAGCGCGACCGCCAGCGTCGCGTCGTCGAAGAAGCTGCTGTTGGTGATCGATCGTGCCGACGTCATTTATGGTGGCACGGACATCACCGCGGATGTCCAAAACGTTCTCGCCAAATAAGTTCCGAACGCTCGCCGTCGTTCTGCTCGTCGCGGCCGTGCTGCCGTCCGGCTGCGGCACGAACGTGCATTCTTCGTCGATCCGCGGCACGGGCTACGTCCGCCTGGACGAGGTCGTAAAGCATCATCCGCTGTATCCGCAACTTTCGCAAATCGACGACGCGATCGCGTCGATCAATTTAAGCGCCGCGGCGCCGCGCGTCCCGTTGAGCGCGTCGCAGATCGCCAAACAGACGGCGATACTCAACGGCGAGTTGCGGGCGGCGCAGGATCGCGCCAATAAAATACTCGCACAGAAGCAGAGCTCGTACGCGGCCAAAGAAGCGCAGGCCGTTTCTGCGGCGCTGCGCGCTGCCGGCGTTAGCGGCGCGGCCGCGGCCGCGATGCAGATGAACGGCGCTTCGGCCTCGCAGGCACGCCAGGCCGTCGTGGCCGCCAATCAAGATTTCCAATCGTATCAGCAGAGCGTTCTTTCGGCCGGTAACGCCGCGTCCAATTCGGTCGTGCGCCAGTTACAGATACAGGCCGCGCAAAAGTACCGCGCCAAGGCCGAGCAACTGCAGCAGCAAGAAACCGACGCATCGCTCAAACTGTCGCAGGCCGATGCGTCGCAGCGATTGGCCATTCGCACCCGTCTCTCCAATCTGGCGATGGACGAGAGCACCCGTAAGGATCTGCAGAACCAGCTCGCCGCGCTCAATGTGAAGGAGAACAACGCGCTGGACGCACAGCGCCGTTCCGACGCCGCAACGCTGCAGGCCTATCATCGCCAACTCGACGCGCAGACCTCGAGCGCGATTCGATCCCAGGTCTCTTCGATGCAAGGCGAGACCCGAGCCAAGTTGCTGGAGCGCCGGAACGAAGTAGGGGCCCAGCTGCGGAACATGGGAGCCGCCCCGGCCGTGCCTGCAGCCGTCCCGCCCAACGTCAAGAAACAGATCGCCGACATCCATCGCACCTTCACGGCGCAATTCCAGAGAGACGCGCAAAAAACGGTAGGCGACTACAACGCGACGAAATCCGACCTGGACCGGCAATTTGCTGCGCTCCACGGCGCAGACGTCGGGGCCACCGGAGCGGCTGCAACCGAGCTTGCCGCATTGCAGAAGCGCAGAGGAGCGCTCTACAAACAGATCTCCGATCAGGTTTCGCGCGATGCGTCGCGCATAGCCCAAGAACGCGGTTTTAGCATCGTCTTCGAAAACGTCAACGCCGCCCCGGGCGGTTACGACCTGACGAACGACATCATTAAGGACGTCGAAAGCCAACACGAGTGAAAAAGCATCTTTACGCAGTCTTTTGCGCCGCCACCCTCGCCGGTCTGACCGGTTGCGGCACGTCCAGCCCGATCGGGCTGGTCGACGTGCAGCGCATCGTTACGAACTGGCCCGAGTATCAAGGCTATCAAAATCAACTGCTAGCGGACGAAAAGTCGATCCAATCGCAGCGCGGAAACGCTCGCCAGAAGCAACGCGCGGCGTTCGTCATGGAGCAAAAGTACAGCAAGATCACCCAGCAGTTGACGCAGCAGATCCGGGACGCGGCCACCAAAATTGCACAGCAGAAGCAGCTGAAGCTCGTGTTGACGCGCGAGGGTATCGGCTACGGCGGCGTCGACATCACCCCCGACGTCGAGAAGTCGCTCAACATTACGGAAAAAGCGACCCCTTCGCCCGGAACGTAGTTTGCTCGGAACGCTTCGTCAACTGTCGGAGCGCGTCGGCGGCCGCGTGGCCGGCGACGGAGACGTTGCGATTACGCGGATCGCCGCCGTTGACGAAGCCGGGCCCGGCGCCCTAACGTTTGCGACCGACGCCCGCTATTTGGCAAAGGCCCTCGCCGGCACTGCGGAGGCGGTGCTGGTCGACGCGGCGATCGCCCCGGAACGTTCCACCAAGCCCCTCTTGATCGTGGATCACGTGCGGCACGCGCTGGCAAGCCTGCTGGCGGGCTTGCGCGCGCCCAGGCCGCTCGGCCCCCATCGCGATCCATTGGCGGCCATCGCTCCCGATGCCGACGTTGCGGCGGACGCCTACGTCGCCGCGCACGTGTACGTCGGTTCGGGCGCCAGTATCGGTCGGGGAACCGCCTTGAGCGCCGGCTCGTACGTTGGCGACGGTGCGAGTATCGGCGATGACGTGTGGCTGCACCCCGGCGCGCGCGTCATGGCGGGCTGCGTGGTGGGAAATCGCGTCGTGCTGCATGCCGGGTGCGTGATCGGCAGCGAAGGTTTTGGCTGGGCGTTTTTAGATGGCCGGCTCGAACGTATTCCGCAAATCGGCAACGTGGTCTTGGACGACGACGTCGAGATCGGCGCCAATACGTGCGTGGATCGCGCGCAAACCGGAAGCACGCAGATCGGCGCCGGAACCAAGATCGACAACCTCGTGCAGATCGGTCACAACTGCCGCATCGGTAAGAACTGCGTGCTCGCCGCACTCACCGGTCTGGCCGGATCGACCGTCGTCGGCGACGGCGTGCAAATCGCGGGACAAGTCGGCACCAGAGGGCACATGACGATTGGTTCCGGCGCGAGCGTCGCCGGTCAATCGGGCGTTTGGGGCGATGTGCTGCCCGGTACGACGGTTTCCGGTAATCCAGCGCGCAATCACCGCGAAGATTTGCGGCGAGAGGTCATGATTCGTAACCTGCCAAAGCTCGTCGCTCGTGTCGACGTTTTGGAGCGCGCGCTCGACCGAGACCGTGAGTAACGGCGCGACGTATCGCCCGATGACGCAAGCAACGCTCGGCGCGCCACTGCATTTCGAAGGTGTCGGCCTGCATACCGGCGCGCATTGTGCTGTGGATGTTCTTCCCGCGGAAGCGAATGCCGGACTCGCATTCGACCTCGCCCATCCGCACGCGCCCGGGAGACGGGTGCGCGTGCCGGCGTTAGCCGAAAACGTGATCGATACGTCGCGCGCCACCGTCATCGGCCGCGACGGCGCCAGCGTTTCCACCACCGAGCATCTCCTATCGGCGTTGTTTGCAATGGGCGTTTCGAACGCCGACATCCGGGTTGACGGCCGCGAGATTCCGATCGCCGACGGGAGCGCACGAGCGTTCGTTGACGCGATCGCGTCCGCCGGCGTCGAATCCCAGGACGCCGAACGAGCGACGCTCGATCTAGCGATACCGTTCGTGTTAACGGTTGGGGACCGCACGATCGCGGCACTGCCGGCACCGGCGTTTCGCGTTCGGTTCGTCGCCGATTTTCCGCCGCCCATCGGCGCCGAGTATTACGACGGCGAAATCGACGCGACGAGCTATCGCGACGAGATCGCGGGCGCGCGAACGTTCGGATATTTGCATGAGGTCGAAGCGCTTCGCGAGCGCGGGCTGGCCTTGGGTGGAAGTCTCGAAACCGCAATCGTGTTCGCGGTGGATGGACCGATGCAGCCGTTGCGCTGGGACAACGAAGTCGTTCGCCATAAAGTGTTGGATCTGATCGGCGATTTCGCGCTGCTCGGCGCGTGGCCGCGTTGCGACATCGTGGCGATCAAGAGCGGACACGAACTACATGCCGCAGCAACGCGCGCGTTGCGCGCGCGCATGGCGTCATAAAGCCAGGAGGAGGCGTGTGTCGGAGTTAGATATACGGCAGATTCTCGATGTGCTGCCGCACCGGTTCCCGATTCTGTTGATCGACAGAATTACCGAACTCGAACCGATGGTGCGGGTGCGCGGTTATAAGAACATCACCTACAACGAACCGGTGTTCACCGGACACTTTCCGGGCAACCCGTTGTTTCCAGGCGTGTACATGCTCGAAGCGATGGCGCAATTGGGCGGAGCTGTGGTACTCGAGCCGGGCGAATTTTCACGCAAGACGCCGTATCTCGCCGGTATCGACAAAGCCAAGTTTCGACGGCCGGTTATTCCCGGAGACCGCCTCGATATGGAAGTTACGATTCTCCGGCATAAGCGCAACATCGGATGGTGTGCCGCCAACGCCAGCGTCGACGGTCAATTGGTGTGCGCCGCCGAGCTGATGTTTTCGATCGTAACCAATCAAAATATGTACGGCGCGGATGCGACGGTGTTGCATCCGTGATCCATCCTACCGCGATCGTTCATCCCAGCGCGGTCATCGCGAGGACGACCGAGGTCGGTCCGTATTGCGTGGTCGGCGAACACGTCAAAATTGGTGCCGGTAGCGTGTTGCAGGCGCACATCGTCGTCAACGGCTGGACCGAGATCGGCGAAGACTGCCAGATCTATCCGTTCGCGACCATCGGCGCCGCTTCGCAAGATCGTAAATACGTCGGCGAGCGTGCGTACACGCGAATCGGAAGTCGAACCGTGCTACGGGAGTACGTCAGCATCCAGCGCGCGACAGGCGAAGAAGAGGTGACCTCCGTCGGCGACGACTGTCTGCTGCTGGCCTACACGCACATCGCGCACAACTGCATGCTGGGAAACGGCGTGACCATGAGTAACTTGGCGCAGTTGGCCGGGCACGTCGAAGTCGGCGATTTTGCGACCATCGGAGGTCAGGCCGGGGTGCATCAATTCACCCGCATCGGGCGCTACGCCATGGTCGGTGGTGCGAGCAAAATTACCAAGGATGTTCCCCCGTTTTTTCTGATCGAAGGAAACCCCGCGCGTCCGTACGGATTGAACAGCGTCGGCTTGCGGCGGGCGAACTTCACGGCCGAGGAGCGTACCGAAATCAAACGGTTTTACAAGACGTTATACAACCCGAAGATGAACGTTTCGCAGGCCCTAGCCGTCATGAAAAATCAAGCGGTGACGGCGCCCGGCAAAGAAATCCTCGAATTCCTCGAAGCGCGCTCGCAGCGCGGCGTCCTGAAATGAGCGCGGCAATTGCGCTATTTTTTTTCGAGCGGTGAGGCCTCCGGCGAATCGGTAGCGCTGCTGCTGGCGGCAGCGATTCGCGATACCGATCCCGACGCAACGTTCGAAGGCATCGGCGGCGACCGCATGCGCGACTTTGGCTTTACGATTTGGCGCGACCATCGAGGCTGGGCCAGTATGGGTCCCCTGGCCGCGATTCCGCGCATCCCCAAGCTGCTCGCGATCATGTGGCTCACGGCATTTCATGTGCGCAAGACAAAACCCGACCTCGTCGTGTTGGTCGATTTCGGCGTGTTCAACGTGCGCTTGGCGATGACGTTGCGCCGGCTGCACTACGCCGGGCCGGTGCTCGACGTGTTTCCGCCGGGAACCTGGCTGGATAACGAAGCGAAAGCGCGCATCGTTAGCGATGTAGCGATGCCGCTGACTGCGTTCGAGCATCAACGCGATTTCTATCGTGGACTCGGCCTGCGTATCGCGTATTTCGGCCATCCGTTAGCCAATCGCTATGCGGCGCGCCCGCAGCGTGCGGCACCGCCGCCGGACGGCGGTACCATCGCACTGTTGCCAGGAAGCCGCGACGGCGAAGTCGATCGCCATCTACCGTTGCTGCTCGCGGCGTTGCGCATCGTGCGCCGCACGCGCCCGAACGTGATGGCTACGATCGGCGCGTCGAGTCCTGCGTCGCGCGTCCGGCTCGAACGAGACGTAGCTCGTGACGGAATCGACGGCGTTTCGGTCGTCACCGGCGCGCAAGAAGCGCTCTCGAATGCCGACGGCGCCTGGGTCGCATCGGGAACGGCCGTGCTCGAAGCTGCGCTGAGCGGCGTTCCCTCGGTCGCGCTGTATGTGGTCAAGCCGATTTTAGTGAAACATGCTCGCGGGATGATCAAACATCGCTTCATCACGTTACCAAATTTGGTGCTCGGGGAAGCCATCGTTCCAGAGTTGTTGCAGGAAGAAGCGTCGCCCCAACGTCTGAGCGGTGAAATGGAAGCGATCTTATGCGACCCCTCGCAGCAGATGCAGCGGTTATCCGGGTTGCGCGCTGCCTTGGGACCCGCCGACGCGTTGGAGCGCTGCGCCGAGTTTGCCGTTTCGCTGGCGCGCGAGAACGCGACGGCATCGTCGTGATTCGCCTGTACCACACCTCCGATCTCCACGATCATCGCGGCTTCGTAGAACGGCTACGCGAGTTGCGCGCCGCCGCTCCGGGGTTGCTATTCGATTGCGGCGACTCGCTGCGCGGCAGTCAGACGGTGTACCATCGCCACGAACCGATGATGGCCGACTTGGACGCGGCTGGTTACGACGCGCAAGCCATCGGCAATCGCGAATTCCATTACTTCTTTAACTTATTGCGGGCGCGCGCGCAACGCATGCACCATCCGCTCGTGTGTACGAATTTGCTCGACACCAGAGGCCGCGAGTTACCGTTTCAACGCTCGCTGGTATTCGACGACGGAGCAACACGCGTACACGTTCTCGGCTTATTGATCATGCAATATCCGGTCGAGAGCCTCTGGGAGCATATCTTCGGCTGGCGATTTCTCGACCCGTGGGACGCGATCGAACCGTACGCGCGCCAAATCCCCGACGGCGATGCGTTGGTGGTACTGTCGCACGTCGGTTTGTCGCTGGATCGCGAGCTGGCGCGACGCGTTCCGCGCATCGACATCGTGCTGGGGGGGCACAGTCACGACACGTTGCCGGTGCCCGAAGTCGTCGCGGGCGTTCCGATCGTGCACACCGGCGCGTACGGACGGTACGTCTCGCGTAGCGAACTCGAGTACGACGCCGCACGCCGGCGCTTCGAATTGCGCGATTTCGAACTCGTTCAGTTGATGGCAGGCGCGGCGGCGTGAAGCCGCTGCTCTTCGTTTCTAACGGCCACGGTGAAGCCGCCATAGCCGACGCAATTGCGGCGGCCGTACGAGCGTCCGATCCGTCGATGATCTGCGATCATCTCGCGCTGGTCGGACGGGCGCGCTCGTATAACATGTCCGACGTCGGCCCGCAGCGCGTGCTGCCCAGCGGCGGGTTGATCGCGATGGGTAATCTTGCGAACATCGCGCGCGATATCGGCGCGGGATTGATCGGACTGGTCCTCGCGCAGCGTGCGTTTTTGCGTGAGGCGCACGGGCGTTACGGGGCCGTCGTCGCGGTAGGCGATACGTATGCCTATGCGATGGCGCGCGCGGCGCGATCGCCGATCGTTTTCGTCGGCACCGCCAAAAGCGTGAGCGTCGCACCGTACGGTCCGTTCGAGGAACGATTGCTGCGCGGCGCAGCGGCGTGTTTCGTGCGCGACGAGCCGACGGCAGAGCGGTTACGTTCGCACGGCGTTCGCGCCGACGCAGCCAACGCGATCGTCGATCTGTTTGCAAGCGCGCCGGAGACCGACGCGAGCGATGCGCTCGAAGGTTTTGTGCCGGCGTTGGTGCTGCTGCCGGGTAGCCGCGAAAGCGCGTACGGCGACGCCCGTCGCTTGATCGAGATCGTCGGACGGTTACAAACGGACCGTCCATCGTTGGGTGCCGTGCTGTCGGTCGCACCCGGAATGGACGCACGGCGTTTTTCAGCCCAGGTGCGTGCCGACGGCTGGGATGTCGCCGACGGATCCGGGCCGGTCGCGTTCGTCGCATCGCGCGCCGGCCGGCCCGTGCTTCGTGCATGGACGGGCGCGCTCGCACCGCTGTTGCGCCACGCGACGTTGGCTTTGGGACAAGCCGGAACCGCGAACGAAGAGGCCGCCGCTGCCGGCGTGCCCGTCGTTGCGCTGGAACGCGGGGCCGGAACGCGTAGCTCGTGGTATCGCCATCGCCAGCGAAGGTTGTTGGGGGACGCGCTCGCGGTGCTTCCCGACGATCCGGGTGAAGCCGCGCGCGGTATCGATGCGTTGCTCGAAGATCCGGATCGACGCGCCCGCATGGCGGATGCCGGCAAACTCCGCATGGGGCCGCCCGGCGGCGCGCAGACGATCGCCGCGCGCATTCTTGCAGTGGTGGGAGTGTCGTCGTGCGCCGGCTGATGCCGGCCGCTTTTGCGGCCGTCTATGCGGTGCTGCCGCTGTTCCCATCGTTTATCGTGTTGACGGCGGTGGCGTTTCCGGGCGTTTCCTTAGTGCCGCGCACGGCTGCTATCGGGGTGCTGCTGCTCGTGGTCGCGATCGCGATCTACGCCGGCATCACGCTCTCGCGCTATCCGAAACCGGAATCGCAGCCGCTGCTGATCCCGATCGGGCTCTGGATCGGTGCCGGCATTCTCTCGGCCGCCCTAGGGTTGGACCCATTGCGCGGCGTGGTTTTTCTCGGGGTCGCGTTGCTCGGCGCGGTATGGCACTGCAGTCTACTGCGATTCTTTGGCGATCGCGGCGTCGCGCGCGCGATCCTGTGGTCGTACTTACTTTCCGCGACGGCCGCGGGCGCGATCGCCGTCCTGACCGTGCTTACCCGGTGGCCGGCGGCGCTGTACGCCACCGCGCACGGACGAGCGACCGGCACGTTCGTGTTGCCCGGTGAGTTGGCTGCGTATTTTATCGTCCTCTTACCGATCGCGTACGCCGTAACGCGCATACGGTCGAGCACCGCCCTGCGGGCCGCGGCGTGGGTCGCACTCGGCGTCGGAGCGCTAGCGTTAGTTCTGTCGTATTCGCGTGCCGGCTGGATGGGTGCCGCCGCCGCCGCCGCGTTCGTGATCGTAACGCGTCGTGGCGCGCCGCGCGGAGCCGCCCCGGCGGCCGGAGTCATCGGAGTGGCGCTGTCTGGTCGTCGTTGCACTGTTCAACAACCACCACGATCCCAGCGAGGACTACACGCGCTTGTCGATATGGCACGCCGCCGTGCAAGTCATCGACCGCTTTCCCCTGACCGGCGTGGGGCCGCTCGATTTCCCGCGTATTTACCCGTCGGTGCACGTGCCGGACGCCGATGCCTCCGCCTTTCACGCGCATAATTTGTATCTCACGTTTTTCGCGGAATTGGGCGTTACCGGCGTAGCCGCATTTGCATGGATGATGTGGTCGTTCGCGCTCGAGTTGCGGCGCCGAGTCGCGCGCATGGGCGTGTCGAACTGTCAATTGGCGCTGGCGGCCGCGGCGGGACTCACCGGCGTCGCCGTGCAAGGCCTGATCGATACGATGAGCATCGTCATATTCGGACTGCTGTTTCCAACGATGGGACTGGCGCTGGCCGCGGCCGGCACCGGTGATACGGCCGCATCCGAACCGGATTGAGTCGTCGCGTCTACGCGCTGGGCGCGTGCGTCACGATGCTTGCCGGCTGCAACCCGCAGGCGCCGAAATCGGTCAAAACGCCCGCTCCGGCGCACGCCCACCCGCCCACCCCGCCGCCGCTGCATATTACCGGCCAGGGCACGCAGGGCCGTCCGGTGCGGATCATTCAGCAAAATCAAAACCGTATCGAGTACGAATTGGTCACCCAAGTCGTATGAGAGCAGGGGCGCTCAGGGTCGCGAGCGAGCGGTCGCACGCGATGCCACCATTACGTTTCACGATCGCAAAGGGGTCACGCTGACGGCCCGCTCTCCGCAAGCGGTGCTGGACGAGCGCGCCAACACGTTGACGTTAATCGACGACGTGCACGCGCGAACCAGCAGCGGTATAACGCTGACGTGCGACCGGCTGGTGTACGACCGAAACGAGCAACTCTTCCACGGCTACGGTAACGTGGTCATCGTAAACGCAAACGGCTTTCGCGGAACGGGTTCGAAGTTCGATTCGGACATTTCGCTCTCTCACGTACGGATGCAATGAATAACGGAGCTTCGATCAAACTACGCGGTCTCGTCAAGCGGTATGGCGAGCGTACCGTCGTCAACGGCGTGTCGGCGGAGGTCGGCATCGGCGAAGTCGTCGGTCTGCTCGGCCCCAACGGTGCCGGAAAACGACGACGTTCTACATGGTCGTCGGATTGGTTCGTCCGGATGGCGGCACCGTGCTGCTCGATATGGTCGACCGCCAGATCGACTTGACCGGCGCCCCGATGTACGCACGCGCTCGCAACGGCGTCGGATATTTAGCGCAAGAAAACTCGATCTTCCGCAAACTATCGGTCGGTGACAACATTCGCTTGATCTGGCAGCAAAACGGCATCCCGCACGAAGAACGCGAGCGGCGGCTGCCCGGCTTGCTCGAAGAGTTCGGCCTGCGCGCATTCATCGACGCTCGCGGCGACAGTTTATCCGGCGGAGAACGCCGTCGGGTAGAAATTGCACGAGCGCTGGCGATCGAACCGTCATTTTTATTGCTCGACGAGCCGTTTACGGGCATCGACCCGATCGCCGTGGCGGACATTCAAACGATGATCCGTCAGCTGCGCGATCGCGGGTTGGGCGTTCTGATCACCGACCACCAAGTTCGTGAAACGCTGGCGATCGTCGATCGCGCGTACATCATGAACAACGGCCGAATCGAAGTCTCGGGTTCGGCACAAGAAGTCATGGACTCGCCGATCGCCCGAACATTTTATTTGGGCGAAGGCTTCCGGCTCTAGCGAACGGCGATCGGCGTATGCCGCGATTTACGATTCTCGACCGCTACATGCTGGCCGAACTGTCCGGTCCGTTTGGATTTGGCCTCGCCGCATTCACGCTGATCTTCGCGGCTACCGAAATTTTAGCGATCGGCAAGCTGGTGAGCAGCGATCACGCGCCGCTTTGGGCGGCGGTCTCGGTCTTTTTATGGTCGCTACCCAGCTACATCGTACTGGTGATCCCGATGGCGCTGCTACTCGGCACGCTCTTAGCGGTGCAGCGTCTTTCCAGCGATAGCGAATTGACGGCAATGAAAGCCGCCGGAATCACGTTCGGCCGAATCGTTCTTCCGCTACTCGCCGTCGGCATCGTTTTGTCGTTCGCGACGTTGTACTTACAAGAAGGCCTGGTTCCGTACGCCTCCGACCAGCGTACCGAAATCGAGGACGCGGTCATCAATCACAGCAGTCCGTTCAGCCGCGATCTTACGGTGTTCGCCCCGCTGCCCGGCGGCGGGCGCCAGATCACGACTGCCACGGCCTACGAACCCATCACGCGCGCGCTGTTGCATGTGACGCTGATTCAATACGACAAGTATAACCAGCCGCGGCAGATCGTGTTCGCGCAACGGGCCGAGTTCGAGATCGACCGTTGGACCCTGCAAGACTCCAGCGTCTATCGTTTCGAGCGAGACGGGTCGGTGTTGGCCGAGCCCAACGTGCCGACGCAGCAGGTCGAAATTGGTGAAAGTCCAACCGAACTGGTCAAACGCATCAAGAACGACGACCCGGACAGCATGAGCCGCGCGCAAATTGCCGACGTCGTTCGCTCCGGTCAATTGACGGAGAGTGAATTGCGCAAATACGTCACGACCTATCAGGAAAAGCTGGCTCGGCCGTTCGCGTGTTTCGTCTTCATTTTGATCGCGTTGCCGTTCGGCGTGCGCTCCGTCCGTAGCGGTGGCCGCAGCGCCAGCCTCGGTTTCGGCCTCTCGCTGGCTATCGTTTTCGTCTACTACGTCGTGATGACGGTGTGCTCGTTCCTCGGCGAAGCTTTTCTTAACTTGGCGATACTGTGGGCGTGGATGCCAAACATCATCTTCACCGTCATCGGCTTGTCGCGTCTGCGGCGCGCGGCCGCGGTGTAGCGCGCGATGAATCTCGTCGAGATCGTCCGCGGAATCGGCAACGTCCTGGTGGTGATGGTCATCGCCGGAGCGGTCGCCTACGTGGGCGACCGGGTCGGCCATCAAGTCGGCCGGCGCCGCCTCACGCTGTTCGGAATTCGTCCGCGGTACACGTTGACGATCATCGCCATCGGAACTGGCATGACCATCGCGCTGGTGGTGACGCTCGTCGCGATCTTGGCGTCGCAACAGGTCAAAACCGCCTTTTTCAAGCTCAATTCGATCAACCAACAGATCGGCGAATTGCAAAGCCGCGAACGAGCGCTCGAAACGAAGGTCAACACCGGGCGACTGGTCGTGCCGGTCAGACGTTCCGATGGTACCGTTCGAACGCTTCATCGAGCAATCTGCGACGCCGGCCCAACGATTGGCGGCGATTCGTGCGTTCTACTACGATTGCGTCAAGTTTATCAACGCGACGTATCCGCGCCTGGGCCTCCGCCAGTATGTCAATCCGCCCGACATAGAAAAGCGATTGGCAGCATACGACTTAACGGTCGCCGCATTGCAAGCGCAAGCGCGGGTGATGTTGACGGCGACGGCCGACCAGAATCTCTTTGAGAACGATCAGGCGCACTTCGGTATCACCGGTACGCCCGATGCGCGTTACTTCGTCAAAGGACAAGTGATCGCCCAAGTGTCGATTTCCGGGAAGAGCGGCGCGAATATCGCCTTCGCGCTCAATCAGTTGCAAACGTACGTTTCGTTGAACGCGAGACGCCGCGGTCTTCTGCCGTTCATGGCTGAGAGCATCAAAACCGAGGAGCTGATTCCAGACATCCGCCAGATGCAGCAGCGAATCACCAAGCCCGGCAACTATACGCTCACGGCGTTCGCGGCGGCCGATTACTACCCGCATCTGGGCCAGATTCCGATCGTCATCGTACTGACGGCGGCTGCCGGGTCGTGAGCGACGGCGCCGTGATCGGCGTCGATCCCGGTCGTGTGAAGGCCGGCTACGCGGTGCTCGACGCGGCGGGTCGATCGCTCGATAAGGGAATTTGCCCGGTGGAATCGTTGACGCAACAGTTGCGGTCTGTCGTCGCCCTACATCTGCCACCAGTCATCGCTCTCGGGCGAGGAACCAACGCGAAACCCGTCGCCGCCGCACTGGCAGCACTTGGACTGCCGATTCGCTGGGTGAACGAGTACGAAACCACCCGGCATGCCCGGGCCCTCTTCTTTTCCGATCATCCGCCCCGTGGATGGCTCCGCTTGCTGCCCCGTGGCCTCCAGGTGCCGGACCGCCCGATCGACGATTACGCCGCGATTCTGATCGGCCGGCGATATCTTGGGACGTCCGAGGCTTCCTCCGCAAGGGGAGACGCCTAGCCACCTCCAACATGAAACCCCCGCCCGATTTGAGCGATATCAGCTATCGCGCGCCTTTTGGCGGGTATACGGTGTAACCGGAGGGCTTTCTCGTGCGGCGGGTACTCGGCGTCGTTTTTCTAGCGGTACTGCTGATGGTGCCTGATCTCGGTTATGCCCGAACGCTCGATATCGCTTCCCCACCCGCCGATCTCGGACAGCAGGTACTACTGCGCTTTTTTGGCGAGACGTCCGACGCTCGCGCGTCGCTCGAGGCGGCATATGGGAACGTTCGAAGCGAATCGCCACTTCGAAATTTGGCGTTGACTGCGGAAAGCGCGCAGCCTCGACCCGCAGCGTGGGACGTCGTAGCGGTTGCGCCGACGTTCGCGATCATCGATCCGCCGGCGAGCTCCGACACGCAGTTGATGGACACGGCCGGCCGGTACGATCCGGCATTCGCGCCGGCGCGCGCGGCGCAATGACGTGGCGTCGTTGACGCCCGCGTTCTCCGGCCAACCCGATTTGGTTGCGTCGCCCGGTGGGACATCGTTTATCTCCGGCGAGTACCACCCCGACGCTCCCGCGCCATCGGTGACGACCACCGAAAGCGCCGTCGGTTCCACTTCGACCGGCACTTCCGAGACGGGACGATTAGCGTTTTCGCAGTCACCGTTGACGAGCACATGGACGTCGGCCGCAACCGGCGGAACCGCCTTCGGCCCGGTCCACGTGAGCACGCACTTCGATTCGTCGCAGTTGACGCAGCAACAATCGGCGCTGACCGATGGCGGTTACGGCGCCGGTGCGGCCGTGAACGTTCGCGCCTTGCACCGCAATCTGAACTTCGCAGTCTCGAGCGATTACGAGCGCTTGATGCGCGACGACCCGTCCGGTTCGGCCGCCTTTTCGCCGTCGTCGAACTGGCAGTTGCCCGGCGGCGACGTCCCGTTGGTCGTGCCCAACTATGCCGACATGAGCCGCGTTTCTTTGGGAGCCGCGCTTGCCGTGCCGGTCGTCAACAATCTAACGCTGAATCTGAACGTGGCTTCGGATCGCATTTGCTCGGCGCCTACGGGTTGCCCGGCGTCGAACAATTTCGGACGCGACCGATAACTCGTACGGCGGGCGTCTCACGTTCGCCATTCCGCATTCGGCCGAGCTCTCTTTCGATTTCGGCGCGACAGCTGCACTATCAGGACAACTTGCTGCCGTCCGATACGTACACGCAGACGCGTGAGGACGTCAACTTCACCGTCAAATTCTAGCCGCGGCGCTTGAACCGGCGCTACGGTCCGTTTCGCGCGATCGCCGGCGTCGCCGTTATCGCGCTGCTGGCATCGTTCGCTTGCATACAAGCCGCATCCGACGCATTTGCTGCAACGGCCGCCGCCCCATACTCGCCGGCCCGACTCGTGCCGTTGCGCTTTGCGGTCGCTACCTACGGCCTACTCGACCGAGTCGCGCCGGCGCCGTATGTCGAAGCGACGCTTGCGGCACACGCACTCGATCGTGGCGATTCCCGATGCGGCGCATCGCTACGCGCATCGCGTTGCCCCCGTCGCCGGCGCGCGACGATCTGCTCGCACGAGCCGCTGCGGCAGGTGGCGACCGGGCGCTGGCGTTTGAATATTTTTTGGCCGCGCCGGACGTTGACGCCGTCGAGCGCTATGTGGAAGACGTCGCCGCACACGACCCGGCAGCCGCGTATGCGCTCGAGCGCACGCTAGCGCAACGGCTGCGTCTGACTGCAACGCATCCCGATGCGGTTGCCGAAGCGCAATGGCATTTGGGCGAGTTGGCAAATCGGCGAGCGCTGGCGGAAAGTCCCGGCCAGTCCGGCGCAGGGCTCGTGGCTGCGCCGCGCCATGGACGCATTTCGCACGGCCGTCGCTCGGCGCCGCTCTCCGACAAGTACGCGCATCGCGGCCGCCAATCAAGCCGTGCTGCTGGGAGACTTCGACCGCGCGCGCGCGCTGTTCGCGCAAGCCGCCGCGATCGAATCCCGGCAGCGCCGACGCGATCGCCGGACTGGGCGTCGCCGCATTTCGAACGCGGCGACGTGCGCAACCGCGCGCCGAGCATTGCGGCACGCGCGCGCGCGTCTCGATCCGAACGCACTGATGGTGCGCGCACTCGGCGCGATCTCTTCTCGCAAGTGAGGGTTGCGTTCGACGCGCAGCTCACGGTCGGAACGCCACCGGTATCGGCGAGTACGTTCAGCGGTCTGACCGACGCGTTGGCCCGGCGCAAGCGCGTCGACTCGTCGAGCTTGTCCGAACCAAGTCTCGATCCATGGCGCTTCGACCGGCGCGTCTATTGGGACCAGGTGCTGCTGCCGCAGCGCGCGCGCGCCTCGGGCGCAGCGATATGCTGCACTGCGCCTCCGGAACGATGCCGCTGCGTCGGCGCGATGCCGGTCGTGGTCACGGTGCACGACGTCGCGTGGCTGCGGGTGCAGGCGCATACGCGCCCGTATGCGCGCTATTATTTCGGAGCGTTTCGCTGCGAACGCTATCGCGTGGCGCGCGCGCATCGCGGTCGACTCCGAGTTTTCGCGCGGCGAGCTACTCGAGTTTGTCGACCGCATCGATCCGCAGCGGGTTACGCGTCGTTTATCCCGGCGTCGCCGCGCGATTTCTGCGGAATCGAACGCGGGCGGCGACCGCTCGACGATCCTCGTCGTCGGAACGGTCGAGACGTCGCAAGAACTTAGCGAGCGCTGATCCGCGCGTCTGCCGGAACTCGACGGTGCGCGCATCGTTTCGGTCGGCCCGCCAACGCCGTACCGCGACGAATGCGCCGCACTCGCGGCATCGCTGGGCATTTCGCGATCGCCTCGAGTTGCGCGGATACGTTGTCGCGCGAAGACGTGCTCGATCTGTATGCGCGCTGCGGCTGTCGTCGCCGTGCCATCGACCTACGAAGGCTTCGGTTATGCTGCCGCGCAGGCGATGTGCGCGGGCGTTCCGTGCATCGTCTCCGAGCGCGGTTCGCTTCCCGAAATCGCGGGCCCCGGCGTGCCGGTAATCTCGCTGGACGACGCGCGGGCGTGGACCGAAACGCTACGGGCGGCGCTCGCGGCGCGTATGACGCGAGCGCTGCGAATGCGCGCGCGATCGCGATCGAACGATTCGCGTGGCACGCCGCCGCCGGCGCCATGGAAAGGCTCTACGCCGCGGCGTCGAGCAACGGGATTTCGGGAAGCTAGAAGGCTGGGGAACCCGGTGCGCCGGGTGCGACGCTCCCGTCGTCGGGAGCAAAAATCGAATTTGAGCGGATAGCTCGATCCGGCCTCGGGCATGGTAACGATCGTCACGCGCACGAAGCCACGCGCCGGTACGACGTATTGCCGGATTTTGTAGCGCGAATACGCCGGCGTTTGATGCGACTGTACTAAGACGCCATCGATCAGAAACGTTCCGGTAGCACGTCCGCCACGCGGATTTTCGTAGATCGCGATCGATTGCCGGCGAACCGTTCGGGTTCTGAACCGTCACGACGAAAGATTGCAGAACCCCGTAATCGCCGGCCAGCGCTTGTCCCTGCAAGTCGTTCGGCAATGGAATGTGGCCGATCGGCAGTTCGAGGTATTCGTCGTTCACGTTCCACTGCGTGGCGTAGTGAAACTCCGGAATCGGGTAGATGCCGCGTGCGTGTTTATGCGCGCCTTCCAGCAGGGTCGACGACGGCGCTGGAACCGCGCTGCCATCGGTCCGATTCGGCGCGCCAGCATCAGGTGGACGCTTCCGCCACCCGACAATACGCGCAACTGCAAAATGTTGCAGACGACGGTGCCGGCGGGAATATCCTGTCGTGACGATTGCCATCGAGGTGTTGGCCGGAATCGTGATTAAGCGGCCCTGATTTTGCAGGGCGTTGACCAAGAAGGCTTTGGTCGCAACGTGTCCCGGCCGCCATTTCGTTTTGCGTCGGGCCGCCGCGTCCGCTGATAAACTGCACGTCATCGGTTCGCTCGACGGATTGTCGGCGTGCAGCACGATGCGACGATCGGGTTGGCCCGGCGGATTGTAATGAAAGTACAAAAAGCGCGACGGCTGTTCGCCGCGCAAATCGGCGGTGAAGAGCGTCCCATTCTCTTCGAGACGTTCGGGATAGTCGCTGACCATCAGCGAGTCTGGAGAAATGCGTGGCGCCGCAACGTTGCGGATCTGAACGTGTATCGTGGAATCGACTTCGAAGTACTGCGTCGCCTTGCATCAAAACGGAAACGTTGACCGAGGCATCGCGATCCTGTCCGAGCGTTTGATTGAACGGGACGTCGTCGGAACCGACGACGAGCCTGGGCGCCCGGACGCAGTTGCGCGGCACGCCGGATCGCGCCCACGACTTGATCGCGCACGAAATCGGGTGACGCGGGATCGCCGGTGATTGCCAGTGAGATCGTCGGACGGAACGCCGCCCGCATAATAGGCGACGCGAATTGGGACGTCGCGGCGTAGTCCGCGCCCGTCGACGATGGTAACGACCGTCGAGCCGGGTTGTTTTCCGAAGACGACCAATGCCTGGCTCGTCTGATCGACCGAGACCTGGGCGATTGTCTGATCGGCGACCGTTGCAGAAATTTGTCCGATGACGGAACCCACGGCCAGGCGTACCGACGCTCCGATCGGCGACTTGCGCGTTGTCGGGCGTGACGACGATTGGGGGTGGCGTGGCGCCGTTGGCCGGCGCCGGCGGCGGTTGTGCGGCCGGCGGAGACGGCACGGCGGAGACTGCGGGAGAGACGACGCCGGACGGCGAGGCAGCCGTCTGGGGTGAGGCCGGTGGGGTCTGGGCGATCACCGCCGGACGTGCGAAAGCCACCAACGCGAGCGCCGCTAACACGGCCGCGCCGCGGGCGGCTCGCGGACGAAATCTCACAGGACGCAACGAAGCCGCGCGGCCAAAAAGCCGCTGCCCGAAGGGTGCGTTCGCAAAGCTGCTCTTTGCGGCGTCGAAGGCTCGGTCACAGACTCGTTGAGTATGCTCCCTTGCCTCGTTCCAGTACCTGCCGGCGCTACGCGATTGTTGCTTCGGCTCGATGCACGGCAGACGCCAGCAGCGTCTTGTAGCCGACGTTCGGAAAGAGCACGGTCACTAAGTCGCGCTCCACCCGTTCGATCGTGCCCGGCCCGAACTTCGGATGATCGACCGCCTCGGAGATTCTGAACCCGCCGGTCGAAGCGTCCCTCGTCCGTCCCTCGGCGCAGCGCCAGAAGACAGTTGTCGCACGCGCCGCAGTTGTCCGATTCGAAATCCTCGCCGAAATAGTTCAGGATGAACCGGCGGCGGCACGAAGCGGATCTCGGCGTACTGCAGCATCATTGCAAGTTTGCTTTGATCGTACGATTTTTTTGTTTCGTAATTCGCCAGGCTGAGCACCAGGTCGCGGTTCGCCCGAACCGCCTGCGTCAGCCGATAGGCCGATTTCCCGATTACTTCGATGTGCCCCGATTTCTTGAGCAGGGCCAAAATAACTCGCAACTTGGTTAGCGGCAGCTGCAAGATCTTGCGCAGATCCGTCATCGTTACGCCGCCGTCTTGATCGCCGAATACTTCGATGGTGCCGAAAACGCGCTGCACTTCTTCGACGTCGGGATACTTACCGGTCAAGAAATAGTTCTGCACGCGCGTGTCACTCATGCGATAGATGAGAATGCAACGCGAGGGTAACCCGTCGCGGCCGGCGCGTCCGGCCTCCTGCGTGTAGGCTTCCAGCGAGCCCGGCAAATCGTAGTGAACGACGAAACGAATGTTCGGTTTATCGATGCCCAGGCCGAATGCGTTGGTCGCAACGACGGCGCGGATCGTCTCGCCCATGAACGCGTTTTGCACCGCGGTGCGTTCTTCTTTATGCAATTTCGAATGATACACGGCGGCCGGAATGCCCAGTGCTTGCGTCAGGTGCTCTTGCACTTCGAGCGCGTTCTTGATCGTCGCGGTGTAGATGATCCCGGTGCCTTGCAGCGCGTCCTCGACCGACGAATAGCGCGTTGAGAATTTTGAGCTTGTCGGCTTCTTTATCGGCGCGGCGGGCTTCGTACACGAGATTGGGACGATCGAAGCCGCGCACGAGCGGGCGCACCGTTTCGATGTCGAGTTGACGCAGAATATCTTCGCGCACCGACGGCGTCGCGGTGGCCGTCAAGGCCAGAATCGTCGGATTGCCGAGTTGGCGAACGGCCGCGCCGAGGGCGAGATAGGCGGGACGAAAGTCGTGTCCCCATTGGCTAATGCAGTGCGCTTCATCGACGACGAAGAGCGGAATGTCCAACTTCTGAAGGATCTTTAAAAAGCTTTGATCTTCCAGCTTTTCGGGGGTCGTATAGACGATTTTGACCGATCCGGTGGCGATGCGCGCGCGCGCCCGCATTTCTTGATCTTCCGACAGCGTCGAGTTGAGCGCGATGACGTTGGTGATGCCGCGTTCTTTCAGCATGTCGAGCTGATCTTTCATCAGCGCGATCAGCGGACTGACGACGACGGTCGTTCCCGGCAGCATCAGTGCAGGCAATTGATAGGTCAGGCTTTTGCCGGCACCGGTGGCGAGAATCGCCAGCGTGTCCTGCCCGCTTAGAACGCGCGACACGACTTCTTCTTGACCCGGGTAAAAGGTTTGAAATCCAAAATGCGCGCTGAGCGCGGAATATACGTCCACCGAAGCCTCAGGCTCGCTCTCTCGTAATCGATTTAGAATGGGAACTACGGGCGCTCTTATGCGATAGCCCTCGATCGCTTAACACCGTTCGGCCCCTGCGCCGTTTCAGTCTACCCGACGGCAGGCACCCCCAAACGCCCCCCGTAAGAGGATGCTGCGTGTCCCTCTACCGTACCTGGCGCCCGCGTTCGTTCGCAGACTTGGTGGGTCAAGACGCGGTCGTGCGCACGCTTTCGGCAGCGTTAACGAGAGCGGAAAATTGGCACACGCCTATTTGTTTTCCGGACCGCGCGGCTCGGGGAAAACGTCGGCCGCCAAGATCTTGGCGCGCTGCATCAACTGCGTTCACGGTCCCACGCCTACGCCCGATAACACCTGCGAGAATTGTCGCGCCATGCTCGCGGGAACGGCATTGGATGTCTTGGAGATCGACGCAGCCAGTTATCGCGGCATCGACGGCATTCGGGAAATCCGCGACGCGGTCAAGTTCGCGCCGGCCAGCATGCGATCGAAAGTGTACATCATCGACGAAGCCCACATGCTCACCAAAGAAGGCGCCAACGCATTCCTGAAGACGCTGGAAGAGCCGCCGGAGTGGGCGGTCTTCATCCTCGCGACCACCGAACCGGAAAAGCTGCCCGTTACGATTCTTTCGCGTTGCCAACGCTACGCGTTCCGGCGAATTTCGGTGCCCGTCATTATCGAGCGTTTGCGCGAGATTGCGTCGGCCGAAAACATGGAAGTCGACGATGCCGCTTTGGCTGCGATCGCCTATCGGTCGGAAGGCGGTTTACGCGACGCGCTGACGATGCTCGAGCAAGCCGCTGCCTTTGCCGATGGCCGGCGAATCACGGCCGAGTCGTTGGACGCAGCCTTCGGTACCAGCGCGCGCGACGTCGCGCAATCGTTGGTCGATGCCCTGGCCGAGCGCGACGCGGCAGGTGCGCTGAACGCGATCGAAGCCGCTGCCGACGCCGGGATTGACATGCTGGTGCTCATGCGCCTACTGGTGGCCGCCCTGCGAAACGTGCTGGTGGCGCGCATTGATCCCGCGCTGTTGGAGCGCGATCTGGCTCCCGACGACGCCGCGCATGCCACGCAGCGAGCCGGGTCGGTGACGCAGTCGCTGCTGGTCCGGGCTTTACGGGTGCTGACCGACGCGATCGCGCTGGCGCGGTCGGGGGGCAATGCTCGATTGGAGCTCGAGACGGCGATTTTGCGGGTCGTGCTGGTCGGCGAGGATCCCAACATCGAGGCGCTGTCGGCGCGGCTAGCGGCACTCGAGGATCGATCTGGTGCCTCGCCGCCGGCGATCCGAACGCCCGCTCCCGCTGCTTCCCGAGCCTCGGCAGCGCCGGCGCGAACGCGTCCGGAGCCTTCCCGCCCCGAACCGGCCGTGCAGTCCGCGCCCGAGCCGCGTCCTGATCCGGTCGAGGAGTCCGTGCCCGAGCCGCGCGACCCCGGCGGCCCGCTCACCCTACAACGGGCGAACGCGGCCTGGCCGAGCGTTCGCGCCAAGGTCGAGAGCGAACACGTTCCGCTGAAGGGTCCGCTATCCGGCGCCCGGGTGGCCGGTGTGGAAGGCAACGTCGTCCTCGTGCAGATGCGGTCCGAACTCGACGCCTCGATCGTTCGGCCTCGCGCCGCTTTACTAGAAGCGGCGGCGAGCGACGTTTTGGGGGTGCCTGTCGTCGTCAGGCTACGAATCGGCGCGCCCGCCTCCGCAGCCGAAAAGCCGCAGGCACGATCGGCCCCGGCCGACCAAAGCGGGGACGACCCCGAGGCCTTATTCAACTACCTCAGCGAACGGATACCGGAACGATGAAACAAGTACAGCTCATGCAGCAAGTCAAAAAAATGCAAGCCGACATGGTGAAGGCCCAAGAAGAGCTCGCCGCGACGGTGGTTTCCGGCTCGGCCGGCGGCGGCGCGGTCGGGGTCGAGCTCACCTGCGATCAGCGCGTGAAGCGCGTCACCATTGCGAAAGAAGCGGTCGATCCCGAGGACATAGAGACGCTCGAAGATCTCATCGCCGTCGCGATCAACGACGCACTCGCCAAATCGCTCGAAGTGTCACAACAACGCATGTCATCGGTCACCGGCGGGATGCGTATTCCCGGCTTGATGTAAGGATGCCGAATTCCGGCTCCGTCGCGGGGCCGGTCGCAGCACTGATCAACGAATTCAGTAAGCTGCCGACCATCGGCCCGAAAACTGCTGCGCGGCTCGTCTTTCACTTACTCAACCGTCCGCGTCACGAAGCGCAGGCGTTGGCGGAAGCCATCGTCGCCGTGAAGGATCGCGTGCGATTCTGTTCGACGTGCTTTTCGTTGACCGAAGGCGATCCGTGTTCGATCTGCGCGGACGAACGCCGCGACGCGCGCACGGTGTGCGTCGTTGCAGAAGCGAAAGATGTCTATGCGATCGAACGCACCGGCGCGTTCAAAGGCCGCTATCACGTGCTAGGCGGTTTGATATCACCGATGGACGGGATCGGCCCCTCGCAACTTCGCGTCAAAGAACTCGTCGAACGAATCGGTCAGGAAGATTCGCGCGAAATCATTTTAGCGACCAACCCGAACGCCGAAGGCGAAGCGACGGCGCTCTATGTTTCGCGTCTGATCCATCCGCTCGGCATAATCGTCACTCGGCTGGCATACGGGCTTCCAATCGGCGGCGACCTCGACTATGCCGATGAGGTCACGCTCACTAAAGCGCTCGAGGGCCGCACCGCACTATAATCCCGGCGGTGCCGGCGTGTACGTCAGCACCACGGTAAACCTGGTCGGTGCCGTCGCCGGCGCAAGTATTTCGAGAGCGTGTACGCCGGCTGCATCGATCGTCGCGCGCACGATTCCGTTACCGCCGGCCGCCGCAGGCGTCCAAGCGAACGGAACGGTTACGTCGGGTGCGGTCGCTCCGGCAAACAACGCATCGTACGCCGGACTCGACGGTAACGTGACCGCCGAAATCGGAAAGGCGACGGCCACAAAATCGTCGATGCCGTCGTACGCTAGCGCCGGCGCGCACGTCCCCGCCCGGAGAATACGCATACTGCGTAATGCGGCGTTGCGAACGATCGAATGCATACGCCCACCAAAAAGAGCGGCGGGTCGCGTCTTGCGTTACGAAGTCGACTTCGTGGCCATCGGCGTTGGCCTTTCCGAGGACGTCGCGTTGCGGCACGAAAACCGACCACGCCGTCGCGGCGCTTCCCGCCAGCCGTTCGCGGAGGCCGGCCCACGCCGACGCCGACGCGGACGCGCCGCCCGGTCGACGCCGCTTCGAGCGCGAACGCGTGGATGGCCGCGATCGATTGACACGCCAAGACGACGGCGATGGCCGATGCGATCAGCACTTCGAGTAGCGAAAAGCCGCGTTGTCGGCGCACGCAACGTGTAGTACCCGTACGGCGTCCTAACCGGCCCCCGGCTGGGGGGTTCCGCGCCGCTCTGCAAGAACGGCGCAGCGATGGACCTTCGGCCCCTTGGCTTCGGCGAGATTTTCGACCGGGCGATTACGCTCTATATAAAAAACTTTAAAGCGTTTTTTGCGATCGTGCTGATCGTGCTGGTTCCGTATGCGTTCGCACAGTACTGGATCGATCTCAATCAGTCTGCGCAATTGGCTGCGATCCCGTGGCTGATTCACGCATCCCGGCGCGCAACCGCCGCCGGCAATGCTCGGGGCGCAGCAACCCGGAATCATCGCTGCAATCCTTGCAATCGCGGTAATCTTTTACGCGTTTTGGATCGTGACCGTCGCCGCCGTTTCGGTCGGCGTGGCGCGGCTCTACCGAGGACGCCCGGTCGAATTCGCGGCGTGTTATCGCGTGGCATTATCTCGCTGGCCCGCGCTGTTGGGCGTCTTGTTTTGCGAAATCGTTCTTCTGGTTTTATGGTACGCGATGGTCCTCGTGGTAACGATAACGACGTTTTTGATCGCGGCGCTCGTTGCCAAAGCATCGGTCGTCATTGGAGTCGTCGCCTTCATCGTGGCGATCGTCGTGGTGATTGCGTCGTTCGCGACCGCATTGCCCGTATTCGTCGCGATGACGTGTGCGATGTTCGCGGTGCCGATCGAACGGCTCGGCGCCATCGGAGCCATCGGCAAAGGGTTTGCCCGCGTTTTTTCGGGCGGAGAGTTCTGGCGTGCGACGCTGTTCGCGCTGGCCGCGATGGCCGCTGCGGTAGCCGGATCGATGATCGTGGGCGTCGTGTCAACGATATTCCTCTTCATGCACTGGATCGCTGCCGCCGTCATACTATCGACGCTTGGCAACGCCGTCATCCAGCCATTTTCGATCGTGCTGCTCGCGGTATATTATTTCGATCTGCGCATCCGTCACGAAGGGTTCGATTTGGAAGCCGAACTCGAACGCGTCGCCGCTTCGCCTGCGTGAACGCCGTCCAGTTCGCGCAACCGCCCGCCGATCTACACTCGCTGGCGGTTCGCGAACTGGCATTACCGGAGTATCGCATCGCGGTCCCGACGGCGTCGGCGCAGCGGTGGTCGTGGCTGGAGTGGATTGGGTCCTGGGTCGGAAAATTTTGGCGATACGTCGTGCAGTCGGTCTTCGGCCGCGCGCATGCCGGCCACGCTCCGGCGATGGTCGGCGACGTTTTGCTCGTGGTGGCGGTGTTGGGCGTGATCTTCTTTGGACTGCGTTTGCTGTCGACGGTCACGATCGACCGGCGCCGCGCCGCGGCCTCCGAACGGCTCGAAGACCCAGTGAGCGCAGGAGAGTGGTATCGGCGCGCTCTGGCGACCGCGGCGGGTGGCGATCTCACGAGCGCAAGCCGCTGCATTCTGGCCGCAGCAGTCACGGCATTAGCCGAGCGCGGAGCGATCGAACCGGCGGCCGGCGCGACGATCGGTGAACTGGAGCGAGCGCTGGCCGTACGCGCACCGCAATACGCACGGCCGTTCTCAACCGTAGCGCGTGCATTCGCTACCGGCGTGTATGCCGAACGTCCGCTCGAACCGGCCGATTTCGAACGCGCCATCGGCGCCTATCGCGCCATCGCAGGTGAGGCATGAACGCGACCGCGCGCGACACCGTCGCACTCGCCGTCGCGGGGGTCGTGCTGGTCGCGCTCGCGCTCGGTGGTCACGCCAAGGAGGCGCAAACGTCGTCGAGGCCCTCGACCTACGACGCGGGGCGCAACGGGTACCGAGCGTTGTACCGCGTGCTGGAATCCGCGCACGTTCCGGTGCGGCAACTCCGCCGCTCGCTGACGACGATAACGCCCGGTGGCACGCTGGTGTTGTCCGACAATAGCGGCGACCCGGCTCGAATCGCCTTCGATCGGACGGATCGAGCCGCACTCTTGCGGTTCGTTTCCGGCGGCGGCCGGCTCGTCGTTCTGTTCGGTGATTTCGACGCAATTCGCGATGTCGTTCCGAACGTTCCGGAGACGAGCACGGCCAGCGTTGAAGTCGCCATTGCTCCGACCGTACTGCGAACCGCAGCCGGAGTTCGAACCGTTGACGCACCGTCGGAGTCGGCGTTCGTACGTTCCACCGGTGCGACGCCGCTTCTCGTCTCGCGCGACGGCGATCGCGTCGCCATCGCGTATCGTATCGGCAAGGGCTCGGTGATTGCGGTCACGTCGCCGCAAGCGTTCGGCAACGAGCGCCTGACGAAACGCGACAACGTGCGTTTTGCATACGCCGTCCTGGCCGGTCACGGACCGGTCGTTTTCGACGAGTACGCGCACGGTTACAACGATGACGCTACGTTCTGGCAAGCAATTCCCAGTGAGATCAGGTGGGCGCTCGGCGCGACGATGGTCATCCTGCTCGTCGGACTCATCGGTGCGAACGTGCCGTTCGCGCCGCCGGTGCCGCTCGATGCTCCGGACGAGCGCACCAGCGCCGCATACGTCGATGCGATGGCGTCGCTTCTTCGCCGGGCCCGCGCCCGCGCGGATGCACTTGCGTCGCTGGCTCGCAACGTGCGGCGCGCGTCGCGCTCGACGCAACGCGATGAGGCCGTGCGCGAACTGGACGAACTGCTCGCTTCTACACCCTCCGATGCGGTGCTGCGGCGCGCAGCGTGGCTCGAATTTCAACTACGAAAGGATCGCATATGAACGTTGACGTCCGCGAACTGGCCAGCCGCCTTTCGGAGGGCATCGGCCGGGCCGTGGTGGATGCCGATCGTACGGCATTCGCGCTAACCGTCGCGCTGTTGACCGGCGGTCACGCGCTGATCGAAGGCGTGCCCGGCACGGGCAAAACGTTAATCGTGCGCACGCTTGCGGCGTTACTCGGTCTGGAGTTCCGGCGCATTCAGTTTACGCCCGATCTGATGCCGGCAGACGTGGTCGGCACCACCGTCTTCAATCCGCAAACGGCTGAGTTCTCGACGCGCTGGGGTCCGCTCTTGGCGAACGTTGTTTTAGCGGACGAAATCAATCGCACGCCACCGAAAACGCAAGCCGCGCTCCTCGAAGCGATGGAAGAGGGGCAGATCACGATCGACGGGCAATCGCATCCGCTGCCACAACCATTCTTGTTGTGCGCGACGCAGAATCCGATCGAGTATGAGGGAACGTATCCCTTGCCCGAAGCACAGCTTGATCGGTTTGCCGTAAAAATCGCCGCAGCATATCCCAGGCGCGAGAGCGAGCTCGAGTTGCTCGAACGCGTCGCCGCCGGATTCGACGCGCGCGATCTCGCCGCAGCCGGCGTCGGGCCGGTGGCGAGCCGGTGAGGAAATCATGCAGGCGCGCGCAACCGTTCGCGCGGTGCATTGTTCGCAGGCGGTACGCGAATACGTCTACCGGATCGTCGTCGCGACGCGCGAACGCGCGGCCCTGACGTTAGGAGCGTCACCTCGCGCCGGCATCGCGTTGCTGACGGGAGCGCAAGCCGCAGCCGCAATCGACGGTCGCAACTACGTGACGCCCGACGACGTCAAAGACGTCGCGCCCTTCGTGCTGGTCCATCGATTGATCGTCGCGCCGGATGCGGAGATCGAAGGCGTTGAACGCAGCATCGGTCGTTGGCGAGATTCTCGGATCGACCGCCGTACCGCGTGAAGCCTAAACGCCTTCGCTTGTGGCTGCCCGTTTGGGTGACGCCTCGATTGTTATATGCGTTCGGCGCGGCCGCGTTGTTGTATGCGTGCGCTTCCGCGCTCCCGGCACTCGGAGTGGTCGCCATCGCGCTGGCGGCCGGAATCGCGCTCGCGACGGTCGCCGACGCCGCGAACGGGCCGCGCGCACGCGACATCGCCGTCGAACGGCGCTCGCAACCGCACCTGGCGTTACGTACGACGTCGTCGATCGCCTACGAAATCGAGAATCGTTCGGCGCGTGCGATTCGCGCCGGCGTGCTCGAATCGCCCGTTCGAACGTTACGCTTCGTCGAAGACGAAACCGTCGCGATCGTGCTGCCGCATTCGCGCACGTCGATCGAACGACCGATATTGCCGGTCGCGCGCGGTGGCGACACCTTCGGCGCCCTGTACGTATGGTACGAGAATCGCTTTGGATTATTGCGCCGGCGAATGCGTGTCGAAGCGACCGAACCGTTTCGCGTCTTTCCAGATCTGTCTGCGCTCGAACGATACGGACACCTCAGCGCGCGCAAACGGACGATCGACGCAGGTTTGCGCAAACTGCGCGCGCGCGGCGCCGGAACCGAGTTCGAATCGTTGCGCGAGTGGACGGCCGGCGACGAATTTCGCGCGATCGATTGGAAAGCGACTGCCCGGCGCGGCAAATTGATGGCGATGCAGCACGAGATCGAACGAAGCCAAAACGTGCTGTTGTTGATCGACTGCGGACGGTTGATGACGCCGCGCGTCGGCGAACTGCGCAAGCTGGATTATGCGGTTACCGCCGCGCTGTCGCTGGCCGGCGTCGCCGGGACCGCAGGCGATCGCGTCGGAGCGGTGGCGTTCGCCGGAACGATCGTCGCTGCAAGCGCGCCGCGCTCTACGCGCGCGTCGATCGCGCGGCTGACCGAGCTGTTGTACGATCTCGAGCCGCGATTCGAGGAAGCCAACTATTCGGCCGCGTTCGCATACGTGCGGCGGCACTTGCGCAAGCGTTCGCTGATCGTGCTTCTTACCGACGCGGTCGACCCGCTTTCGCAGCCGGGATTGACGGCCGAACTCGCCGCGATGTCGCGGCGGCACGTCGTCGTCTGCGCGTTCACGAGCGATGCCGCGATCGATCGCGCATTAGCGACCGCACCGTCCAGCGTCACCGACGCCTATCGCGTGGCCGTCGCACTCGACGTGCGCGAAGAACGCCGGGCGGCCGCGGCTCGTCTGACGCATGCCGGCGCGATCGTCGTTAACGTGCCGGCCAACGAGCTTACGGTGGCGTTGGTCGACCGGTATCTACGAGTGAAGCAACGCGGCTCGTTATAGCGCGTCCGCAGAATCCGAAATAGCAGACGAGGGCGAGCGCGGTAACGGCGCCGATGCCGATTCGAACGTTCGGTGGCCAGCGCTGCGGCGATAGAAATCCTTCGATCGTTCCGGCGACGACGAGCATCGCAGCCACTCCGGCGATGAGCGTTCCAGCACGGCGTGCGTTGGCGCGCACCGCGTCGCGCCGCGATAGGCGTCCGGGATAGAGCACGCCGGCGGCGATCGTCAGGCCGGCCGCACCGGCGATTTGAATCGCGGTCAGTTCGATGACGCCGTGCGGCGCGATGGTCGCCCAGAAATCGAGCCCGTATCCGGCGTTGGTGTAGAGGCCGGCCAATCCGCCAAGCATCAATCCGTTGAACGCTAAGATCCACACCGTTAGAATACCCAACGTGATCGACCCGGCAAATGCCACGATCGCAACTTGCACGTTGTTGGTGATGATCTGCGCCGATACTGCCGGCGAGTAGCTGCGGTCGAAGCCGAAGTTGGAATCGTGCAAGCTCTTTCGAATTCGGTCCGGAACCAACTGGCGCGGCAGCAGCGCCGCGGCGCGGTCCGGGTGGGCTCGCACGACCGCATACGAACCAACCGAAGTGGCGATCGTAATGGCGGTGCATACGGCGATCGCGGCGATCGAGCGTCGAAACTCGCGTGGAAACGTTTCGAAGAAGAACGTGCGAACGCGCGCCGTTCCGCTATCTACCGACGCGCCGTAGACGACGGCGTGCGCGCGCGCCGTTAGGCGATTGAGATACTCGACGAGCGCTGCATCGAACTCGCGTCCGCGAGCGTAGGCCAGATCTGCGGCGGTCGAGCGATAGAGCCTACCGGCTTCGGCCGCAGCACCGCCGCGCAGCGAACGCACGCCGCGGCGCCCGGCTTGCGCGACCAGCGCATCGAGTCGTTGCCACGACGCCTGGCGCGCGTTCCGAAACTGCGTTTGCGATCGCATCGATGAAACGGCCGATTCGACCGGGGCCGACGGGTTCCCGGAGGCGAAGCCGCGCGTGATGGACCGCAACCTCGACGTCAGAACGCCGGAAAGCGTGGAGCTGACGTATCATTTGGCCGGATTAGGGAGCCGGTTTTTGGCCGTTCTGGTCGACCAGTCGATCCAAATCGCGATCCTCATCGCGATTTTTGCCGGCCTCGCGCTGGCAGGGTCGCACGCCCCGCCGGCGGCTCGTCACGAAGCTGCCACCGACAAGGTCGTCGCGGCGATCGCAACCGCGATCGTCGTGTTCGTGCTATTCGCGGTGCTGTTCGGCTATTTCATCGTCTTCGAGGCGTTCTGGAACGGTCAGACGCCCGGCAAACGACTGCTCGGTATTCGCGTCGTGCGCGACGGCGGGTTTCCGCTCGACATCGGCGCCGCGGTCGTTCGCAATCTCGTTCGCGTCGGCGAATTGCTGCTGGGATATTACGCGATCGCCGCGGTTAGCACGATTCTCTCCGACGAGAACAAGCGTTTAGGAGATTTTGCGGCTGGAACGCTCGTGGTGCGCGACGCGGCCCTCGGCCTTCCGGCCGAACGCGAGGCCGCCGAACCGGTCTATGGCGCGACGCGTTATCTGTCGGGCGACGAGCGCGCGTTAATCGCGCGATTCTTGGAGCGGCGCGATGCGCTCTCCGAGGTGCGCAGGGTCGAACTTGCAGCGCAAATCGCGGCGCGAGTACGCGACCGCCTGCCACCGGAAATGCAGGCGTACGAGGACGAGGCGCTGCTCGAGCGCTTATGAATCGCCCGAGGTTTTGTTGCGGAATTTCGTGACGAGGTCGCGCGCCGTCGTCATCGCATCGCTCTTCGTGCGGTCGAAAATCTTCTTGGCCTGCTCGCCGCTCATGTGGCGGCCATTTTCGAGTAAGAACGTGACGCTTTCGCCGACGACGATCGTTCCGGCATAGGCGATCGCTCCTTTGATCGCGATTCCGGCCACCGGTATGAATCCGCTGAGTTCGCGCGCCAGCGTGCGCCAGCCGAATCCGCCGCCGACGACCGGCAACAACTGCCACATGCGCTGCAAGTCGGGATCGCGACCGTACGCCGCCTCGATGTTGAGCAGCAGCATCATTTGAATGCCGGTGATCGCAATCATATCGCCGGCCGACGCGAACGCACCCAGCACGGCGCCAAGCACCGGTACGTGGTCGACAACGGCGCTGGCGACCGAGACCTTCAACGCGTTCTTACCCGCTTCGCGCGTGAGTTTGGAACCGACGGTTTCGCGCAGCGGCGGCAACCGGCGGCCGACGGCGATTTCGACGCCGCGCGAACTGTCGACCAAGTGCGTGAAAAACGAGTGACGCAGCGCGTCGCGCGAGATCTCCGGCGCGACGTACTCGGCCGGGATCCCCGGCGCCGGCGCCGACGGCGGTCCCGACGAAACTGCGACTGCGTCGTCGATCGTCAACAAAAATAACGGAACGTTCAACCGGCGCAGTCCGCCGAGATCGGCGCCCGCCGCATCGCCCGGCCGGCCGATGAAGATGGCGGCGCGAATGTCGCCGGTAGCGTTCTGCACGTTACCCGGTACGAACGTCTCGAGACAGGCGGCGGCGTCGAGGGGTACGCCGTCTTCATGCCCGGAGAGCAAGAGACCGCGCAACTGTCCGACGAGCGATGGATCTCCGCTTAATAGAAAGCGGAACGGCCGTTGCACGTGGGCTTGAATGGTGCGAACGTCGATACCGCGGCGTACCAGCCGGAAGATGTTGCGTACCTGGATCACGGATGCCATGAGGAGTCGACCGCCTTTACAGACCTAACTGCGACAGCTCGACGGACTCGGTGCCGTCGGCTTTGCGCAGTTCTTTGAACGGATCGTCGGTGAAGTCGAGATACACCAAACCGGTGAAGATTTCTAACGGCCAAGCGTGCATCCCGTGGGCGTTAGCGACGTTGACGACCGTTTCGTTCGAACTACGGGCTTCGGCGACGATCGCTTCGGGCGTGCTCTTGATATCGGCCGCGACGATCGTGGCAACCGTTACGTCGCCCGGCGTCAGTCCGTTGCGCAGCATCGAGCGATAGTCCAGACCCGTCGAACCGAATCGCTGTTGTAACGCGTATTGCAACGAAGAGTAGCGTTGGGGCGAAGTGCCCAATCCCAGCAGCGTGATGCGCGTCGAGAGTTGCCGCGTTCGCGCCATGTTATACAGTTGCGAGGCCTGCGACGCTTCGCTGGCGGCCGCGTCGAATTCGGCGACGTTCTTTTTCATCAGCGGCTCGATGCCGGCATACGATTCTTGACCGATATCGCCGTTATACCCCATGCGAACTTGGTCGAGCTGTTTGAGGAAATCGTCCAAGTCGCCGAGCGATTGATCCAGCAGCGTCAGCGACGCGCGCGACGCATCGACGGAACGCAACATTTCTTCGTTAGCCGTCGACATGGCGATTAGCATTTGGGGATAGCTCGGCAAGATCGCCAACGAATCGCTGGGGATCGGCGACGAAGAAAACGGCGCGAGCATCTCGTCGTAGATCGTCGAACCTTCTTTGAGCAAGCCGCTTTGTTTGTTGACTTCTAGCGATCCGACACCGCCGATGGCGTCTCCGGCGTCTTGCAGCGCGCTATTAATGGAGCGCGACATCAAGTTCAAATTCTTGACGATCGCTTCGACTTTAGAGCCGCGCTTGATATTGATGCGGCTGAGATCCGGAATCTCGTATTGCAACGAGTTCATGCGGTTGTTCACCGCTTTGATCTGATCTTTGCCCTCGGATGCGCGCGCTTGAATTTGGGTCGCAGCAGCCACCTGTGCGGTTTTGGCCGATTGCACGGCCGCTTGCAGCTTCGGCAGGTTGGGATGCGTGAGATTAACGCGCTGCACTTCCATCTGCCGGAGCGAGGCGATGCGCTGGTTGGCGGTCGCGCGCGTCTGCGCGGATCCGAGTTGCGCCGCCTCGGCTAGCGTCTGTTCGCTCTTGCTGGTTTGGCCCTCGGCAAGTTCGGATTGGCCTAGCTCGAGGAGCGCTTCGGGATTCTGCGGCTCTTTGGCCAGCACTTGGTGCAACCGGTACTCCGAAAAAGAATAGCGAGCGCGTTCTTCGTCGCTGGACGATTGCACGAGTTGCTGCGCGGTCGTCACGTTTTTGGGATCCAGCTCGGGATAGCCCATCAGATGCGAAACGCGGTTCTTAGGATCCGGATGGTCTTGCAGATATTTGGTCAACAGATCGCTGTGCTCGTCTTGCAGCACGCCGAGGTGCGCCATCATCGTGACCATCGACTCCGGGTCGTAGCCGGCGCGCGACATCAATTGCAATCCGTAGCGGTCGGCTTGTAACTCGTCCTCGCGGGAGATTTTCGCCATGATACCGGCTTCCGCCAGGCCGCCGAAGTTATAGATCAGCGGCGAGAACATCGATGCCAATCCGAACAGGATGTCGAGGATCTGCGCTTTCGATTGCGTGGTGATGACGTGGCGCCGCTCGATGTGACCGGTTTCGTGACCGATGACGCTGGCAAACTCATCGTCGGACTGCACGAAGTCGATGAGGCCCTCGTCGATGTACACGAAGCCGCCCATCGTCGCGAACGAGTTGATGCTATCGTCCTTGATGACTTTGATCGAGTAAGGCACGTCTTTGCGCGCGACTTGGTTCCAAAGATTTTCGGCAATGCCCTGGACGTACGCATTCATCAGCGGATCTGTTTCGATCACGCTGCCGGCGACGATCTGTTGGTCTTCCGACTGACCGAGTTGAATCTCGGCCGCGGTTGACATCGCGACGGCCGGGGCGGGACACAGGCTGCACAAAAGCGACAACGCGACGAGCGCGGGAAGAAGACGGCGCATAGCACCAGCGGCTTTCTTTGGCAGTTCGTAGGAGTCCGGCATTCGCGCCGGGGCTTGTGTACGAGTTGTGGATAATAGCAAGAACTTGCGAATCCTGTGTGGATGGCGACGGGGACCGGGTGGCAGCAAGCGTGAACTGACGCGGACTGCTCTCATAACCGCTTCGACCCGGTCATAGTATTCGGAGAACGACGTGACGATTTTGCGCGGCCGCCGGCGCGGGCTCGAAATAGCTCTCGCAGGGCGGGCGTTTGAGGAAGCCCTCGGCGAGCTGGAAGGCGTGCTGGCGCAACGCCCCGGCTTTTATCGCGGCACGCCGGCTGTGGCGCGCTTGGGCGACGTTCCTCCGCAACCCGAAGAGTGGAATCGCTTGCGAGCGGTTCTCGAGAACGCCGGGATCGTTTTGGAGGGTATTTTGGGGGGACCGGCCGCCGAACGTCTCGCTGCCGAAGCTGGATTGCGCTTCGAGCCGGCCCAAACGCCGCCCGCCGCGTTGCGGTTGCGTCCGGCCCGCGAACCGAGCGATAGCGAGCTTTCCCCGTCGGCGCGATCGCTGATCGCCGACTTCGCCGGCGCGCGGGCCGACATCGCGGCGCGACGGCGCCGCGGCGAAGGCAGCGTGCCTCGGCTGCCACAGCGCGCAGCGACGGGCACTCCCGTTCAGACCGGGTTGCGAGCAGTCGAGGACCGGCCGTCGGCGCTGTACCACGACGCGACCCTGCGCGGGGGTCAAAGCGTTCATCACTCAGGAAACGTCGTGATCGTCGGAGATGTTAACCCCGGAGCGGAAATAGTGGCGTTCGGCGATATCGCCGTCTTTGGCCGGTTGGCGGGCGTTGCGCATGCCGGTGCCGGCGGCAACGCGGCGGCGCGGGTAATGGCATTTGACCTCGACCCGACCCAGCTGCGCATCGCTTCCTTCATCGGCGCCGAATTGGAGCGGCCGCAGCGCCGTTCGAACCAGCCCGAGGCGGCCTTCGTGCTCGACGGCAAGATCGCGGTCGTGCCGCTCGACCGTCTTCCGGCCGTCGTCGAGGACGCGTCGCGATGAACGGACGTCAAATCGTCGTGACGTCGGGCAAAGGCGGCGTCGGCAAAACCACGACCACTGCCAACCTCGGCGCGGCACTGGCCAAGCGCGGCCGGAGCGTCATCTTGATCGACGCCGACATCGGATTACGCAACCTCGACCTCGTGATGGGCCTCGAGAAGCGCATCGTTTTCGACTTGGTCGAAGTCGTCGAAGGGCGCTGCCAACTGCGCCAAGCGTTGATCAAAGATAAGCGATTCGAATCGCTGTCGATCTTACCGGCCGCACAAACCCGCGAGAAAGACGCGATCACGCAAGAGCAGTTTGCTTGCGTGGTCGCAAAGGCTGCCGAACAAGCCGAGTACGTCTTCATCGACTGCCCGGCCGGTATCGAAAACGGATTTCGCAATGCCGTCGCCGGTGCGGCCGAAGCGATCGTGGTAACGACCCCCGAAGTGAGCGCGATTCGAGACGCCGACCGCGTCGTCGGAAAGCTGCAAGATCGGCAGATGCCCTCCCGGCTGATCGTCAATCGCTTGCGTCCCGAAATGGTGCGCAGCGGCGACATGTTGTCGGTTGACGACGTCTGCGAAATCTTGGCGCTGGAACTGCTCGGCATCGTTCCCGACGACGAAGAGATTATCGACACGACGAATCGCGGCACACCGGTCGTGCTCGAAGAGAACAACCGCCTGCGCGGCGTGTACGATAATATCGCGCGCCGGCTGGAAGGCGAGATCGTTCCGTTCACGCGTTTCGATCAGCAGGGTCTGCTAGGCCGGTTATTCGGTGGAAAGAAAGCAGGGTAAACATGCACGTCTTGAACGAAACCGCCGAAGCGCCGGCCACGGACGGCGCGCCCAAACTCGGTCGCGCGATCGTCGTAACGTCGGGCAAGGGCGGCGTCGGTAAAACGACGACTACCGCCAACCTCGGAACGGCCCTGGCTCAGCGCGGAGCGCGCGTGGTGCTCGTCGATGCCGACGTCGGGCTGCGAAATCTCGACATCGTGCTCGGGCTCGAAAGCCGCGTGCAGCATCACGTGCTGGACGTCATCGAGGAGCGCGCGACGCTCGACGACGCATTGGTGGCCGACAAACGCAGCCCCTCGCTGTTTCTCTTGGCCGCGGCGCAGTCGCGCGAAAAAGAAGACGTCGATATCGATAAGATGCGCGACTTGGTTCGCGCGCTGCGCGAACGGTTCGAGTACGTGCTGATCGATTGTCCCGCCGGCATCGAAACCGGCTTCAAAAATGCCGTTGCCGGCGCCGAGGAAGCGATCGTGGTCTGCACCCCGGAGGTGTCGGCCGTGCGCGACGTCGATCGCGTCGTCGGCTTGCTCGGCAACCGCTTCCGCCCGCAGTTGATCGTCAATCGCATTCGTCCGCACCTCGTTCGCAAGGGCAAGATGTTGTCGGTGGAGGACGTCAACGCGATCCTGCGATTGCCGCTGCTGGGCGTGATTGCGGACGAACCGGAAATTATCGTTTCGACCAATCGTGGCGAACCGGTGGCGTTGCGCGCCGATCTGCCGACCGCCGCCGCGTACCGTGCGATCGCCGCGCGGGTGGCGGGCGAAGACGTGCCGGCACCGATGCCGCAACAGAAAGAATCGCTGCTGTCGCGCGTCGGCGCGTGGTTCGGAGGCCGGCGCCCGTGATCGATTTCTTCCGGAAGCTGTTCGGCCAGTCGGGTTCGAGCTCGACCGCCAAGGAACGGCTTCGACTCGTATTGATGACCGATCATCTCGAGTTGGCACCCGACATGGTCGAGGCGATGAAGCGCGATTTGGTTGACGTCATTTCGCGCTACGTCGAAGTCGACCGCGAGAAGATCGACGTCACGTTCGAACAGCAAGATAAAGCGCTAGCGATGCTGGCCAACATTCCGATCCTCGCGGTCAACCGCTCGAGCAACGGGCACGCAACGGCACCGGTCGTCGCGGCGGCACCGATCGTCGCTGCTGCGCCGGCGGATACCGATCCCGACGCGCCCGCAGGCGAAACGTTCGGTGCGGAAACGTCCGGCTCCGAAACGACCGTCGTCGCGGAGACGCCGAACGCGGAAACGCCAGTCGCCGAAACGCCGGTTGACGTGCAAACACCCGACGCTTCCGTCGCCGATCCGAAACGGCGCCGCCGCCGGCGCAAGCGAAAAATGGCGGGGGCGCCACAGTCGCCGGAAGCCGCGCCGGCACCGTGAGCGCGGTGGCGAGCGTCGCATTACGCGGCGACGTCAGACGCTTCTTCCGCAACTTCAACTGGCCGCTCGCAGTGGCAGCCGTGGCGGCCACGGTCGTGGGCCTCGTCTGCATCGATTCGGCCGGGCTACACGACGAACAGGTTGCCGCCGAGGTACGCCGTCAAATGTTGTACGTCGTGCTCGGAATCGGCGTCATGACGGGCTTATCGTTCGTGGACTATCGCAACTGGCAACGATGGGCGATCGGCTTATACGTCGTCAATCTCGTGTTACTGTTGTTCATTTTACGCGGGGGCCACAGCGCGCTCGGGGCACAGCGCTGGTTGTCGCTGGGACCGTTAGGAACGTTTCAACCGTCGGAACCGGCAAAACTTATCGTCGCCATCGCGCTTGCCGCGACGCTGTGTCGCGGATCCTACGACAAACTACAAGATTTATGGAAGCCGTTGCTGGTCGTCGGCGTGCCCGCGCTCTTGATCTTAAAGCAGCCCGACCTCGGTACCGCATTGGTGCTGCTGGCACTCCTGTCGGTTCAGCTCTTCATGGGCCTGCCGAAGTTAGGCGATTTTGCGATCTATGCGCTGGGCGTCTTGTTGGTCGGTGCGGTTGCGGTGGGGACGTCGGTTGTCCTCAAACCGTTTCAGAAGACTCGCTTATTCGTCTTTCTCAATCCAAAACTCGATCCGCTCGGCGCGGGGTACAACCTCAACCAATCCAAAATTGCGGTGGGAAGCGGCGAATGGTTGGGGCGCGGCCTGTTTCACGGCACCCAAACGCAACTGCATTTCGTTCCCGAAAACTCGACGGACTTTATCTTTACCGTGTTGGCCGAAGAGTGGGGATTCGCCGGCGCCGCAACGTTGCTGGCGATCTACGTCATGCTGTTGTACGGCGGAATTCGCTCGATGCTCGCGGCGCGCGATCGCTTCGGGTTACTGCTCGCCTCCGGCATCGTCGGCATCTTGTTCTTTCACGTGCTCGTGAATGTCGGTATGACGATCGGCATCATGCCGATCACCGGAATTCCGCTGCCGTTCGTGTCGTTCGGCGGTTCGGCCATTCTTACCGAATTCGCCGCCGTCGGCATCTTGTTGAATATCTACGGGCAGCGCGACCGCGACGTTCTCGGCAACGCCTGAATCGCCCGGCCCGAATACCGCCAGCATTTCGTTCTCGGCGTAGACTTCGGTGTATCCGCGCTCCCGCAGCCGGTCCGAATGCACCGGCGTGTGATACAGAATATATTCGGTGCCGCGCTTACGCCGTGCGGCTAACCGATCGAGCATCGCGTCGAGCGCCTCGCCGTCGAACGGATTGTAGAGGAACACGACCAGGTCGCCCGGTGGAAAACGATAGCGGCGCGCGTCGGCGCGAACGAGCCGTACGTCGGAGCAACGCCGTACCGGCAAGTTCGCCTTTGCAAGATTGTCGGTCGCGATCGCGTGCAGTCCGGGCGAGATCTCGATGCCGACGATCTGTGCGAACGGGTATTCGAGCGCTAACAGTACCGCGCGACCCATGCCGGCGCCGGCATCGACGAACGTGGAACGCCGCACCGCGTCGTCCGGAAGCGCCCGCAGCAAACTACGAAATCCTTCGACGGGAACGGCCTCGTAATGCGTCGCGTGGGCGCCCGCGTCGCCGACCGCTTCCGGATCCAAGTCTCGTAAGAACAAAACGGCGTGCGTCGTAACGCCGCGCTCGCGGTCGAACCGGCGTCCTGCAGATCGTTCGGGAGATGGCGGCACCGCAGCATTTTCAGCCGTCGTCGCGAACAATGCCTGCGCGAAGAAAGGGGTTACTATCGTGCGTTTACGTTATTGGCTATGCGTCCTCGCGTTGCTACCTGCCGCTTGTGGAGCGCCGCAACCTGGCGCTTCCATGCCCGGCTCGGAACTCGGCGCGTCACGAACGACACGCTCTTCCGTCCACTATACATCGCCGATCCAACACGTCATCATCCTCGTGCAAGAGAATCGCACGCCCGATTATTTGTTTCAAGGCGTTAAAGGCGCCGACATATCGAAAACCGGTTTGGACCACACCGGTAAAACCGTCAAGCTCACGCCGATTTCGCTGGCCGCGCCGTACGATCTTAACCACAACCACGTCGGCTTCGAGCGCGACTACGACGGCGGGAAGATGGATGGGTTCGATACCGGCTTAACGCACCAGCAGCAAAAATACGGAGTATTCCACTACGCGCCGAAAAGCGAAACCGCTCCGTATCTCGCGATGGCCGAGCAATATGCGTTCGCGGACCGGATGTTTCAAAGCAACGAATCCGACAGCTTTCCAGCGCATCAATATCTCGTAAGCGGTACCGCTTCTGCATTACCGACGACGTCCTGGCCGGCCGCCGGAAATCCATATGACAGCCAAAATGGAAAAGGCTCCGGCGCCGGATGTGACGCGAACAAATACAGCGTGGTTGACACGGTCAGTCCGTACGACGGCGGGCCGGGGCCGACGCCCTTCCCGTGTTTCGAGCGTCCCGTGCTCTCGGATCTGCTCGACCAGCAAGGCGTATCGTGGCGATACTATCAGAATAAGCTCGGCACCGGACTGTGGCACGCGCTCGACGCGATCAAACACGTCCGGTACGGCAAAGATTATAGCAACGTCATCACGCCGCCGGAAACCGTTCTTACCGACATCTCCAACAACCAACTGCCGGGACTATCGTGGGTGATGCCGGCCGATCTTCCGCATTCGGATCATCCAGGAAGCGACAGTGCGAGCGGCCCGTCCTGGATCGCTGCGGTCGTCAACGCGGTCGGCGCGAGCCAGTACTGGAACAGCACCGCAATCTTCGTGACGTGGGACGACTGGGGCGGATGGTACGACCACGTCGCACCGCCGCAGTTTAATAACTATTACGAACTCGGTTTCCGCGTACCGCTGCTCATCATCTCGCCGTACGCGCGAGCCGGATACGTTTCGCACGACCAGCACGAGTTCGGCAGCCTGCTGGCGTTTTCGGAAGAAACCTTCGGAATTCCAAAAGGGTCGCTCGGCACGACCGACGTTCGCGCCGACGACTTGATGGACGCGTTCGACTTTACGCAAACGCCGATCGTGTTCGTGAAGATCAAAGCGCCGAAATTTAAACCGGCGAAAGGTTCGGGCAGCGGGTCCGATGCGGACGACTAATACCCGTTCGTCGTAGAAACGACCAGGCTTCATAGCAGTGTACGTATACTCGTCGTTTCGAGCGACGCCGGCGCGGATGCGTACCCTGCCGCCGGACGCATGCCTGCACCTGCGGGAGGCGTTGCCGGAAACGTTGTCGCGCGAGGTCGTCGCATGGCTCGAAGAGCGTCCCGACGTAACGCTTCGTTTGGACTCGCTCGCGTTCCAACTGTTGCAACGGCTCGGGGCTGCGGCACCGCGGCGACTCGTTCTCGGCGCCGGGCCGCCGCCCACCGGATTGCCGGCGTTGCAGCGAGTCGAGTGCGTCACGTTCTCCGCAAGCGAGGGCATCGGCGGGTGGTTGCGCCGGCTTCCCAACGCGCGCATCGTTCGCGTCGCCTTGCGTGGGAAGCGATTCGACGCAACGCAAGCGGCCGGCGTGCCACTGGCCGCACTATCGATCGTCGAAGGATCGGTCGCGAACCTGCGAGCATTGCAAGCAACCGGCCTACGTGCGTTGGAATTGCGTGACGTCGCGGTTGACCGCTTCGACGATGTGGGAGCGTTGCCGCAACTGCGCGCGCTGCGCGCGAGCGCCGTCGAGCGCGTGCGGTCGTTGTCGGGCCTACGCGGGCACGCACAATTGCGTTCGATCTGGCTGCAGCGACTGCCGCATCTCGAACGGCTTTCCGATCTGCTCGCACTTCCGTGGCTCGAATCGCTCGAGCTCGCAGGGCTGTGGCAGTTCGGCATGCTCGATGCGGACGTACTCTATTCGCTGCCGCGCCTCGCACGTGCCAGTATCGACATCGGTGGACGACGCAAGAACATCGAAATCAACAAGCGACTGCGACTACCGCCGGCCGCACCGTTCTGTTTGGAGCGCGAGGCGTCGGAGAACCGGGCAGAAACGGTTACGACTTAACGACGTCGTAGGATTGGGGCGTGCAGAGGGTTCCGGCGCGTTTGTCGTCGGTCACCACCAGCGGATTGGCCTTCGGGTTTTGCGCCGAGAAGGGCGGTGAGTAGAGCGTGACGCCGCTCGGGATGCGGGCCGCCACTCCAGCGGCGACCGCTCGGTCGATGGTCGCATCGTCGCCCGCGGCGATTGCCCCGTTGACGACGCTGCAGCGTAACGCGATCACCACCGGCTTGTTGGTGACGATCACCGTCGTCGAGGCTTCGACCAACGTGTCGTCATCCAGGCGGCCGCGGTAGTTGCCATCGACGTGCGACGGGGCCGGCGTGCGAGCGCAGGCGGCGAGTGCGACAATTGCCATGCAAACGGCGGCGGCAGTGCGCGCGGAGGTGGGTACCATGATGGGAGGTCCGCTTTCGGGCAGGCGGGAATGGCCCCTTCGACCGGCCGGAGGCTGCGCGTATCGCGCGAGACCCGCCGGGAGAAATTTAGAAATTAGACCTGAGCTGTAGGTCGCGAGGCCGAGTGCCGTTCGCATATACAATGCGAGCGCCCGCATGCAACCGCAGCCACGAAGAGTTGAGGAAAATTTGTCGAGCGAGATTTTGATCTCGAGCGACCCCTGGGAAAACCGGGTCGCCATTCTTGAGGACGGCCAACTCGCCGAACTCTACGTCGAGCGCGAAGAAAAAGTTATCGGCTCGATCTTCAAAGGAAAAGTACACAACGTTCTGCCCGGCATGGGCGCGGCGTTCGTCGATATCGGCTTGGGGCGTAACGCGTTCCTCTACGTTGACGACATCAACCGGCAGCCGCTGAACATCGGCGACGTCGAGATCACGCAAGGCCACAGCGGCTTCACGATCTCCGAAAAAGTCAAACGCGGCGACGACGTGTTGGTGCAGATCGTTAAAGAGCCGCGCGGCCTTAAAGGCGCGCGCATCTCGACCAACATATCGTTGCCCGGCCGTTATCTGATCCTGATGCCGACCGGCCGGTACTCCGGCGTTTCGCGCAAGATCGAATCCGCGCAAGAACGCAACCGCCTCAAGACCGCGATGCAGCGCATTCGGCCCGAAGGCATGGCTACGGTCGTACGCACCGCCGCCGCCGGCGTCAGCGAAGCCGAACTCATCGCCGATCTCGGCGTGCTGATCCGTATGTGGCACGGAATCTTGGAGACCTACAAGCGCGCTGCATCGCCTTCGCTGCTTCACCGCGACATGAACTTGATCTTTAAAGCGGCGCGCGATTTCATTACCGGCGACGTCGATCGGGTCTTGATCGACGACGAAGAAGAGTTTCGCAAGGTCCGGGACTTCCTACAGTTGCTCGGTCCTCAAAATTTGGCGCGCATCGAGCAATACGAAGGCGGCCGCAAACTATTCGACGACTTCAAGATTAACGAAGAGATCGAAAAGCTCATGCGGCCGAAGATCAATCTGCCGTCCGGCGGATCGATCGTCATCGAGTTGACCGAGGCGCTAACCGTCATCGACGTCAACTCCGGAAAATTTACGGGCGGCCGTAACCTCGAAGATACGATTCTTAAAACCAACATCGAAGCCGCCACCGAAGTAGCCCGTCAAGTGCGTTTGCGCGATATCGGCGGCATCATCGTGGTTGACTTCATCGACATGTCGTCGGAAGCGTCGCGAAGCCGCGTGATTAAGACGCTCGAAGACGGCCTTCGACGCGACCGGACGCGTGCCACGATTCAGTCGTTTTCCAACCTCGGTTTGCTGGAGTTCACGCGTAAACGCATCGGCAAGGATCTCGGCGCGCAGTTGCGCGGTGCGTGCCCGACCTGCTATGGCCTGGGCAGCGTGATGTCGCCGCAGTCGATGGCGATCGAAACGTTCCGGCAAATCCGCGATCGAGCCGAAGGCGCAGCCGACGGCGACGTCGTCGCGCACGTCGCTCCGACGGTCGCGGCACAGATGGACTTCTGGTACGAAGAAGAGTGTCGCACCCTAGCGCAGGCGGTGGCGCACCCGATCAAAGTCCGCGTTGACCCGATGCTGCATCCCGAGCACACACGGATCGACGTCGCGCGAACGATTCGCGAAGATACCGAACTACCGGTGCGCGTCGGCGACGAGCGAGATGTCGAGTTGCTGGCCGGGCGCCTGCCCAATCCGACGTCGGCTGCCGCGGTCGTCGGCAATCGCATCGTCGAGGTCGAGAACGCGGCGAACAACGCCGGCGGCTCGGCCCGGATTCGCATCATCGATGTTGACGAAGAAGATTTCGTGTTGGCCGAACTGGTCACGGCCGCCAGCGGGGCGGCAAAACGCCGTCGTGGCCGCGGGCGCGGTCGCAGCCGGGCCGACCTGACGTCCGCCGAAGAGACGAAGCAGTTGCGCCAGCTAGCCGAAGAGGCGGCGCACCAAGCCGGTGCTCGTCCGCCGATCGGCATCAGCCCCATCACCGAAGAGGAAGAGCGACAAGATAAGGCCGCCATGGCCGAACGCCGCTCGGTCGAAGTGGCTGCCGAACAGATGTCGGCGCCGCCCGAGCCGTCGGTCCCGTCCGAACGATCGGTGCCGTCCGAACAAACCGAAGGCGAGGGTGACGGCCGCCGTCGCCGCCGCCGTCGCCGTGGACGCGGCGGACGCGGTCGCAACGGCACCGTCGAAACGCCCGGAACGTCCGAAGCGCAGAACGGTCCGGAGCGTACGTCCGAGCCGGCGACGCCGCCAGAACGCGAAGCGCCCGCAACCGAGGCCGACGGCAGGCATAAACGCCGCCGCCGCCGTCGCGGCCGTGGCGGTCGTAATAGCGCGGCGCCGTTAGATGTAGATCAGAGCGCTGCGCCCGACGGAAAGGCCGAACCTGCCGAACCGTCTCGCGCCATCGCGCCCGTGCCGAAATCTCCGCCGCCGGCCATCGAACCTCCGCCTCCAAGCCTGAAGGCCGGCCAGGACAAGCCTGCGTCCGCAAAGCCTACCCGCCGCCCGCGCGCGTCCACGTCACGCGCCGCGGTGGCGCGCGTCGAAGACGTCCCACCCGCCGCGCTTCCGGCTCCGGAAGCCGCTGCGAAACCGAAGCGCACGCGCAAAGCCGCCGCTCCGGCCGAACCGGTCGAAGCCGCGCCGGCGAAGACCGCCGCGCCCAAGCGTAAGAAATCGACCACCGCTAAAAAGCCGGCGGCCGCAAAGAAAAAGAAGACGCCGGCTGCGGCGTCTTCACGGAAGAAAAAGGCCTAATACCGGAAGCGCATCGCGCCAACGGCGGAACCAAGAGAACGGCGTTTACACGCCGTTCTCTTTATTGAGCAGCGCGATCTTCTGCGTCACGTACTGGAGTGCGTGCTCCAGCTGATCGTCTTTGGCCGGAACGCCGAACTGCGGATGCTTGTTTTCCGCAACCTGGACATCGGGGTTGATGCCAAGATGGTTGATGTCGCGGTTATGCGGCGTGAGATAGCGCGCCGTGGTGATCTTGACCGCCGATCCGTCGGCGCCCAGCGGAAAGATCGTCTGCACGACGCCTTTGCCGAACGTCTTGGTGCCCATAATCGTGCCGACGCCGCTGTCCTGAATCGCGCCCGACGTAATCTCCGATGCCGACGCGGTGTATTGATTCACCAGAACGACTAACGGCAGCGGATCGATGGCCGTGTCGTCGGCATCGAGCGTCGTGATGTTCGACGCCCGCGATTCGACCGACACGATCGGCCCGCTGGAAATAAACTTCGAGCTGACCGCAACGGCCGCGTCTAAGTAACCGCCGCCGTTGTCGCGCAGATCCATGACGATCGCACGAGCGCCTTGTTGTTGCAGGCGGGTGAGCGCGGCGTTGAGTTCGGCACCGGTATCGCGTCCGAACACGGTGAGCTCGACGTACCCGATTTTGCCCGGAAACATTTTTTCGTAGACGCTCAACTCGTGAATCTTGGCGCGAGTGATCGCGAGCGGAGGTTGGGCCGTTCCGTCGCGACTGAGGGTCAACGAAACGTTCGTGCCTTCTTTACCGCGCAACTTTGCGCTGGCTTGTTGCACGGTGATGCCCTTGGTCGACACGCCGTCGATCGCGGTGATCAAATCGTCTTGTTGAACGCCGGCCTTATCCGCCGGACCATCGGGAACGATATTTTCGACCAAGATATACTTCGTGCTATCGTCGATTTGAATCACGATACCGGTGCCGCCGAAGTCGCCCCCGTCGAGGTCTTCGTTGAGCCCGGCGTATTCTTTCGGATTTAAGAATACGGTATAACGGTCCTTGACCGAACCCATCATCCCGTCGAGCGCGGCATACGTCATTTGATGGTCCGATAGCTTGCCGTGGCTCTGAGCCGCCGCCGACGCGATCGCTCGATCGATCGTACGAACGTTGGCCCCGGGCGCTTCGTTCGATTGCATCGGGGCGAGCGACGGGTGCGTGACGCCGGAGGATTTGAGCGCGAACAGCAACTTTGCGCGAACCGAGTTGAGAACCGTCTGATCGTCGACCTTCTTATAGAAATCGGTCGTCAGATGTTGATAACCGGTCGAAATTTCCGTCGAGTCCGCCGCCGAAAGGCCGCCGGAGGCGGCCAGCGACGATGCCGCCGGCAACGCGGTGACGGCCGCGGCAAACACGCCGACGACCAGTGCGCTGTAGAGTCGTTTCATACTGTTTCGTTTACCGTTGCGAGAGCGCGCGCAGCTTGGCTTTTGCGGCGGCGAGTTGTTTGTCGTTGGGCGTGTCGATCAAAGCCGGATCGACGCTTTGGTTGACGACGACATCCGGCATGATGCCGCGATGTTGGATGTCGCGACCCAGCGGCGTCACGTAACGCGCCGTGGTGATCTTGAACGCGCCGAGCGGCGCATTTGCGCCTCCGAGCGGAATGATCGTTTGCACGACGCCTTTGCCGAAGGTCTTGGTTCCAAGAATTGTTGCTAGATGATAGTCTTGGAGCGCTCCGGCCGTGATCTCCGACGCGCTTGCCGTGTATTTATTGACCAGCACGACGACCGGATGCAAACCCGGCAGTTGGTCGCCGAGAGCCGAATCGGTCGTCTTCTGGCCGTCGCGCTGTATGGTCGAAACGATCGGACCTTGCGCGACGAACAAGCTCGAAATCTGCGTGGCAGCCGTCACTAAACCGCCGCCGTTATCGCGCAGGTCGAAAATGTAACCTTTTGCGTGGTGTTGTTCGCCGTCCACCAGCGCCTTGCGCACTTCCTCGGCCGACGTTTGGCCGAAGTCCGACAGCCGGATGTAATCGTATCCGTCTTCCATCTTCGCGCGAACCGACGGAACGTGGATGATTTCGCGCGTGACGTTAAAGGTGCGCTCGGCTTTCGGTGCGTTGTATTGGTGCGCGGTGATGCGGACGGTCGAACCCGTTACTCCACGGATTAACTGCTCGACGCGGTCGAGCGCCAAACCGCGCACGAGAGTGCCGTTGACCGTATCGACCACTTCGCCGGGTTTCATTCCGGCACGCGCGGCCGGCAGTTCTTCGATCGGCTGCACCAGCACGCGCCCGTCCTTGAGCTGATAGATGTAGACGCCGATCCCGCCGAAGTTGCCGCCGCTCAGCGACTCGTTGAGACCTTGAATCTCTCTCGCCGAGAGAAACACGGTATATGGGTCGTTCATCGACGACATGATGCCGCGCAGCGCGGCCTCACTGAGTTGGTTGCGTCCGTCGGGTCCGAGTGACGATGCGTAGCGGTCCTGCGCACCGGTCAGCGTTTCGGCGGCCCGGTCTTCATCGGAGCCGGCTGCGTCGTTGGCGAGCGTCACGTTGGCCACGTGCTTCGTGCGAAGAAAATCGCGCAACGAATCCGACTCGCCCTTGACGACGACGGCGCCGTCGACCGGCTTATAGTACACCTCTTGCAGATCGCGTACGGCCATCCGGGCCAATTGCGGTCCATCGGGCGGCGGCTGTCCCAAGACGTCGGCCAGGCCGCCGTTCATGGCGACGTTGACGCCTGTCGGACCGGCGACCGCGACGGCGCGCTGGCGGATATAGAGCGTGCCGGCGGCCGCAACCACGACGACGATAAGCGCCGCAATCAGCGCACGAATACGAAGCGTCATATCTCCTCTCACTACCCGAAAAACCGGGTGAGTGGTTTCTACCGTACTAGTTTACTGATTAAGTCTTAATGCAGACGGGGGGACGGGTCCACCGGTTTTCCATCAATTCTGACTTCAAAATGCAGATGGGGCCCGGTTGCTTCGCCGGTCATGCCGATCGCGCCGATCGCCTGGCCGCGCTTGACGCTCTGGCCGTTCGAGACGTACATGGCCGAAAGGTGGCCATAGCCGGTCGAGTAGCCGCCGCCGTGATCGATCAGAATATAGTTGCCGTAGCCCCCGTACCATTGTGCCATAATAACGGTGCCGCCGGCTGCCGCCGTTACGGTAGTGCCGGTTGGGGCTGCAATATCTAACCCCGGATGGAAGTCGGGCGCACCGGTGAAGGGGCTCGAACGCCAGCCGAACGGGGATGTGATCGGCCCGGTTACCGGCCAGGAAAAGCTCCCCGTGCCGCCTCCGCTGGACTCGGTTCCGCCAGCGGCGATACCGCTGGCACGGCGCTGCTGTTCGATTTCACGCTGGCGTTCCCGAATCAACGATTCGAGCTGCGCTTCCTCGGCCGCCGACAGGTCTTCCATCTGGGCGACTTGTGAGGCGACTTGGTGGCGCTGCTGCGAGGCGAGCACGACCAGGTTTTGCCGTTCCGACGCCAACGAGTTCAGTTGCGTCCGCGCTTGTTCTTGCGCCGTCTGCTCTTGCTGTAACTCAAGCTGCGTGCGCTCCAAGTCGCGCTCGACTGAAGCGACGCGAGCTTCGGCTTTCTTGCGTTCGCGCACCACGGTTTGGTTGGCGGCAACGAGCAGTCGCAAATCGTCCCAGCGTTCGACGAAGTCACTAAACGAGTGCGCGGCCAGCAGCACGGAGATATAGCTGACGTCGCCATTCTCGTACATGTTGACGAGTTGACGCTTGAGCATCGTGTCGTGTAACGCCAGCGACTTGCGCGCCGCGTTCAGCTGCACGGTGTTCCAGTCGATGCGCCGTTGCGTCGAAGCTGCGCTGGCGGCCAGGCCGTCGAGGTGCGCGTTAACGCCTGCGATCGCATCGTTGGTTTCGCCGAGCTGGCGGCTGAGATCGTTATAATGCAACGTCGCGACGTGCAACTGCGAGCGCTTCTCATGCAGCTGAGATTGCGTTTGCTCGGCCTTCGTGCGTTGGCTCTGGATACGCTGCTGCAGCGTCGGCTGCGCCCAAACGGCGGTGGAGCCTGCCGACCACAAGGCCAGAAGAGCTGCGGCGACGACCACTCGTTGCGTGCGGAAAACCATCATGTGGCTACGCGCGTAGATGCCGTCCGACGGCGATCCACGACGCGACGATGCCGACGGCACCGCCGACGAGGAACAGTTCGGCGACCATCCGCCCGAGTTCGAACGAAACCGAGTTGAGCGGGATGAACAACAACGCCGCTACGAGTTTTGGCCAAATGGTTACGCGCGCGATACCGAGTACGACGACCGCCAGCAGCGTTCCGACCAATCCGTCCAACAGCCCTTCGCAAATAAATGGCGCGCGGATGTAAAAGTTTGTCGCACCGACGAGCTGCATGATCGAGATTTCGCGCCGTCGTGCAAACACCGTCAAGCGAATGGTATTGGCGATGATGATGCCGGCCACGCAAAAGAACAAGACGATGACGCCGACGCCGATGCGTCGCAGGACGTCGCCGAGCTGTAAAAGTTTGACGACCTCGGAATGTCCGTAGCGAACGGTTCCAATTCCAGATAGCCGGCCGATGTTTGCTGCGACGGCCGGAACCTGTTCGGGGTGCCGCGCACGAACGCGAAGAACGTCGGGCAGCGGATTGCCGGGGATGAGCGACGTATCGATTTGCCCGCGCAAGCGGCGTTGCAGATCGGCCCAGCCCTTTGCTTTTGGAATGTATTCGACCGAAGCGACGCGCGGGTCGGCCGCGATCAACCGCCGCAGCGCGATCGTCTGCGCCGCCGAAGCGTTGCCGGCGACCGTTGCTGAAATCGTTATTTGATCGAGCAGCTGGCCGCCGAGTCCGGCGAGCGCGGCACGCACGAAGAGAAACGTTCCGAGAAGGATGATGGTAATGGCGACGGTGCCGATGGCCGTTACCTGCATCCCGGCGTTGCGCGTGAAGTTGCGCAACACCTCACCCAGAAAGAACTTGACCTTGCCCCAGTCCAAGGTAATAGTAGCCTCGCTCTTCGTCGGTTGCAACGCGCCCTTCTTTGAGACGGACGACGCGGCGGCGCATGCGATCGACGACGGATTGATTGTGAGTCGCCACCACGACCGTGGTGCCTTTTAAATTGATACGAGACAGCAACTCCATGATTTCGTTGCCGTTGTCCGGGTCGAGATTTCCCGTCGGTTCGTCGCACAACAGGATCTTCGGATTGTTGACGAGCGCGCGTGCGATCGCGCTCCGCTGTTGCTCGCCGCCGGAGAGTTCGCCGGGATACATCCGGCTCTTGTGGGCGAGCCCAACGAGGTCGAGCACTCGCGGGACCTGTCGCATGACGTCGCGGGTGTGCGCGCCGGTGACCTGCATGGCGAAGGCGACGTTTTCCCAGACCGTCTTGTTGACCAGCAGCTTGAAGTCTTGAAAGACGACGCCGAGGTGCCGGCGCAGTGCCGGTACGCGATTGCGGCGCAGTCGGTTCACGCGGATTCCGTTGACCGTAATCTCGCCGGATGTCGGACGCGCTTCGCGATAGAGCAAACGAAGCAGGCTGGATTTGCCGGTCCCGGAGTCGCCAACGAGAAACACGAACTCGCCTTTCGCGATTTCTAGGTTCACGTTATCGAGAGCGTGTACGCCGTTCGGGTACACAAGCGAGACGTTGCGCAGTGAGAGCATCGCTGCAAGAGGACTTTTCCTAGACGTGCGGCCTATACCTCCGCCATGAACTTCGACTTGACCGACGAGCAAAAGGCGATCCAAAGCCTGGCGCGCGAATTCGCGCAGGACGAGGTGAAGCCGCGCGCCGAGAAGATGGACCGCGAAGCCGCGTTCCCCTACGATCTGGTGAAGACGATGGCGCAGCTCGGGTTCATGGGCCTCCCGTTCCCCGAAGAATACGGCGGCGCCGGCGGCGACACGGTCAGTTATGCACTCGCCGTCATGGAAATTGCGCGCGCGGACGCGTTGACGGCGATTACGATGGCGGCGCACGTCTCGCTCGGGGCGACGCCGTTCTATCTGTTCGGCACGCAGGAGCAAAAGGAGCGGTTCCTCGTTCCGCTGGCGCAGGGCGAGCGACTGTGGGGCTTCGGCCTAACCGAACCCAATGCGGGCAGCGATGCCGGCAACGTTTCGACCAAAGCGGAGTTGCGCGACGGGCACTGGATCGTGAACGGCACCAAGGCCTTCATCACGAACTCGGGCACGGACATGAGTGGCGGCACGACCATCACGGCGGTCACCGGAAAGCGCCCCGACGGTAAGCCCGAGATTTCGAATATTATCGTGCCGCAAGACACGCCCGGCTTCACCCGTAGTAAGAAGTACGGCAAGATGGGCTGGCGCGCGTCGGATACGCGGGAGCTTTCGTTCGCCGACGCGTCCGTACCGGAAGAAAATTTGCTCGGACCACGCGGCGAGGGTTACAAGCAGTTTCTGACGATCCTCGATGGCGGACGCATATCGGTAGCCGCCTTATCGATCGGCTTGGCCATGGGCGCATACGACGAGGCGCTCGCTTATGCCAAAGAACGCCACGCGTTCGGACGGCCGATCAGCAAGTTTCAGGCCATCTCGTTCAAGCTGGTCGACATGTTGACCGAAATCGAGCATGCGCGGCTGATGATGCTGCGAGCGGCGTGGGAGAAAGACCGGGGCCGCGACTACGTGCGGAGCGCGTGTTTTGCAAAACTATTCGCCGGCGAACTGTCCCACCGCGTCGTCAACGAAGCACTGCAAATCCATGGCGGCTACGGTTTTATGGACGAGTATCCGATCTCACGGATGTATCGCGACCAGAAGATCAACGAGATCGGCGAAGGCACCAACGAAGTACAACGCGTGGTAATCGCCCGCTTGATGGGCCTCTAAGGTCTGACATGACCGCCGAGCAGGCGTTTAGCGCCGCGTCGGTCGTCATATCGCTGGGCGCGCTCGCCTTCTCGACCTATTTCCTTTCGCGGCAAAATCGTCACCTCGAGCACGAGCGTAATGCGCTAGCCATTTTAGATGCGATCGGACAGCTAACCGATCCCCAGATCGTGCGCGCCTTCAAACAATTAGAAGCCATCGGTTCGCGCTACCCGGACGACGAAGCCGTGCGAACTCGATTTGAAGATTCTGACGACGACGAAGCGCTGACGATCGTGGCCCAATACGTCGAAACCGTTTCGTGTTTGGCGCGCCGAGGCGTGCTGGACGCGTCGCTGATCGTTGACGCGGTCGGCTTTATGTTGCGCTATCGCTGGAGCACGATTCTGCCGTTCGTGGAGCGCCTGCGGCGCGTTCGGGAAAACGAATACTTGTTCGAGAACTTCGAATGGCTAGCGGTGTACAGCGTCTGGTGGAAAGAACAGCCGCGTCCGCCCGGCGATCGAAATTACGATCCGGCGCAATTCCGCGACATCGAGTTCAAGCTGTAAGTTAGCGCGAGCCGGGCTCTTCTAGGGCAGTATCGGTTGCATCGGACGGAATGAGCGGCTCGTTCATAAATCCCGCACCCTCGCGAATGTCTTCGAACGAGATTTGTGCGTCGCGCACGACTTGGCGATGCGGCATGTACAGCACGGCGTCGGCTCGTTCGCGTTGGATATACGGCGCGCCGCCGATCACGGTATAGTCGATCGTCCATGGAACGTTGACGAGCGGTGCGACGGTAAAGTTACCGGCCACGATCGCTCTGCGTGGCAGATGGTCGGTGGTTCCGGACCATAGCTCACGGAGCCGGTTCTCTTTTGGATTTCGCAGCGGCGTCAATCGGAGGTGGTACACCGGCGTGTCGTCGATCGTTTGCACGTCCACGAAATCGATGGCGTAATCGCGCGCCTGCGTTGCGACGACCGCGATGACGGGCAGACCTTCCACGTCGGCATCGGCTTGGGACGTGGTGCGCCGCGTTAGTGGATATTGCATTCCGAACGTGTACGCGGGCGTTAGCAGCGGAACTCCGAGCAGATCTTGCGACGCGACCGGACGGCCCATCGGGATGACGATGCCGCCACAGCCCCCAAAGCAAATTCCCAGTACGAACTTGACGTTGACACCTTGCGGAATCGGCGGTGCGGCCTTCTCTTCGGCGCTGATGGCGCCGACCTTCAGCGACTGCTCGGCGACGCGGTCGATTGCTTGATAATGGTTGGCTTTAGCGACGCTCCCGTCGTAGCCGCTCACGTCGATCGTATAATCGATCCGGCCCGGGTATCGAGCCGCGCTCACCGCCGAACGCGTCTGTGAAAACAGAGCGTACGGGTCGGGAGACGGCGTTGCCGCGGCCGTGACCATGGAGCGGGCTACTCGGCTCCCGCCGGGTCGGCCTCCACGCTCAAGGAAGATTTAACCTTTTCGTGCGAAGACGGAACCATGAAGCTGATTCGTTCATCTATTCTTGCGACGGTTGCCGCCGTGCTGGCGCTCGCCGCACCGGCTTCGGCCGCGCTCCCGACCGGCTCGAAGGCCCCGGACTTCACCTTGCAAGCCACGCAGGGCGGCAACGTTTTTACGTTTTCGCTGGCGGACGCGCTCAAAAAAGGCCCGGTCGTCCTGTATTTTTATCCCGCCGCCTTCACCCAAGGCTGCACGATCGAGGCGCACGAGTTCGCCGACGCGATTGACCAATATAAGGCGCTAGGAGCGACGGTCATCGGCGTATCGCACGATCCGCTCGCCACGCTGCAAAAGTTCTCCGTTAGCGATTGCCGTAGTAAATTCGCGGTCGCCGCCGATACCAAACAGACCGTCGAGACGTCCTACGACGCGGTGCTCGCTTCGCATCCGCAATATGCTAATCGGACGTCGTACGTCATCGCGCCGGATGGCACGATCATCTACACGTACACCGATCTGGATCCCGTAAATCACGTGACGAACACGCTGAATGCGTTAAAAGCATGGCAGGCCGACCGTGCGCATCAATAAGTTCGTCGCCGCGGTCGCCGTCGCAACGATCGCAATCGTTGCGGCGCCGGCATCGCGCGCCGCTACACCCAGCCCATCGCCTTCTCCGAGCCCGACGCCCAATCCGTATCGTTCCATCACGTTCGCCAGTCCGACACTCGACAAAGAAACCGAGTACGGCGTCGACGTTACCCGCGGGTTCGCGGCCGTAAAGCGCGATGGGACGGCGATCGTCGCTTGCATCTCGTTCAAAAACGTGACGGGCAAGACGATGAGCCGGGTGCAGTTCGAGTTTTCGATCTCCGGCCGCAACGGCGGCGATCTCGGAACCATGCAACTCGATCGCACCGGCGAATTTTCACCCAACGTCGGGATCGAAGGCTGGCACAATCTGAGCGATTGGCAAGGCGGGATGGGTCACCGCGGATACAACGACAACTGCGCGCAACTCAAGAAAAATTTTGCAGCAGCGCCGCTGTTGCGTGCGGCCGGCGTCTCGTATAAAGTCGTCCGCGTCGATTTTACCGATGGGACCAGCCGCCCGTAGCGGGCGCGCTCGCTAGAACAGTTGCTGCGACCGCGGTATACGCCGCGGTTCGGTTCCCGTGTCGAGCGCGGTGATATCTCGCGGTACGATATCGATCGGTGGAATGTCGAGCATCTCGTCTCCGCTCAGCGACGCCTCGTCCTTCAGCCGGCGTCCTTGCGGTAGCAGCTTCGTCTCATACGAGCCGATCGCGCTGTTGAACGCGCCGACCGACTTCTCGAGGCTCTTGCGGAGCTCGATGAGATGTTCCGAAAATTTCAGCGTGCGCTCGTACAGCACTTTGCCGATGGTTGCAATTCGCTTGGCGTTTTCTTCTTGGCGTACCGCCTGCCAACCCATGGCGAACGTACGCAGCAGCCCGATCAACGAGAGCGGCCCGGCGACCAGCACGCCTTTGTCGAGTGCGTATTCGATCAGCGCGGGATCGTCGCTGCAGGCCGCGCCGAGAAACGCTTCGCCCGGAACGAAGAGCACGACGTAGTCGGCCGATCCGGCTGCCGTCTGATATCCTCGACGAGCGAGCGCATCGATGTGGTCGCGCAAGGCCCGCGCGTGTTTGCGAACCAACAAACGGCGCTTGTCGTCGTCAGCTTCCTCGAGTGCGGCCTGCATCGAGTCGATCGGCGCCTTTGCGTTGACGAACACGACGCGTTCGCCCGGGAGATTAACCGTCATGTCCGGGCGCAGCCGCGCTTCTGCGATCGCGACGGTCTGCTGCTCGGTGAAGTCGCAATGCTCCAACATTCCGGCCTTCTCCACGACGTTGCGCAACTGCATCTCGCCCCACTTGCCGCGCGAAGCGGGGTTGCGCAGAGCCGTAACGAGCGTCGAGGTTTGCGTCGTGAGACTCGATGTCGCGGTTTCGAGCCGGTCGGCCCGTCCCAGCAACTGCTCGATGTGGGCGTGCAACTTTCCGGCGTCGTGTTGGCGCTTGGCTTCTAAATCGCTCATGAGGCGATCGATCTGTTGCAGCTTTTGTGCGACCGGTTCGACGACGGCGTCGACGCGTTCGCCGGCTCGTTGGGCCGTCGCGTCGCGCAGATCGTTCTTCGCTCGCTCGATCAGCGCTTCGATTGCTAGCCGTTGGGTATCGCCGGAGGCCGCGAGCGTCGCGCGGAGGCCCGCCGTGTCGGCGCGCGCCGCCAACCACGCGATCGCGGCACCGATCGCGCCGCCGATCAAGAACGCGATCAGAACGTAAACGGTCACGATTGGTTCGCCGGCACATACCGCTTGAGGAAGGTTAATAAACGCTGCCACGCATCCGCCGCCGCCGAAGGTACGTACGACGCGCGATGATCGTCCATAAATGCGTGGCCGGCGTCGTCGTAGATTTTGACGTCGTGCGGAACGGTCAGTTTGGCGACAAACGCGTTGACGCTATCCGCCGGAATGCTGGTGTCGCGCGCACCGTAGGAACCGCACCACGGCATTTGGATCGTTGCCGGGTTGACGTCGTCGAACGATCCGTAAAACGGAGCGACGGCCACGAAGCGACGGCCCGTGTCGCTAGCTGCCTGCATAGCCATGCGCCCGCCCATGCAAAACCCGAGCACTGCCGTCTTCGTTCCCGCAGATTTTGTGGATAGCCAGTCCGCCGCGGCTGCGATGTCGCCGACGAATTGCGGGCGTTCGAGCTTTTTCGCGTACTGACGAAACGTCGTGAAATCGTTGTTGCCGTCGCCGCTGGGCGCGCCAAAATGGGCGTAGAGATCGGGAGCGATCGCAGCGTAACCGGCTGCAGCGAGACGGCGCACGACCTCGCGAATCGAGGTGTTGACGCCCCAGATATGCATCACGACGACGACCGACGGCACGCCGGCGGCTGCGTTCTTCGGCCAGGCGGCGTAGGCCGGAATCGTATCTTTTCCCTTCGCAACGTTGACGTGTTGCACGACGATGTTCGGATCGTCTTCGGGCACCGGGGGCAACGTCGCGGCGAATGCCGGGAGCGTTCCGGCCGCCGCACCGGCAGCTGCCACGAACCCGACGAACGCACCACGACGAACTTGTACCGACGTCGAGCGATTGGGATCTGTATCGGGCGAAGCCATAGTATGCCGTTTGACGGCGAACCTGTCCCTCCTCGATTCGACGTTGCAAAGTGCTTCGTTCGTTTCAGCGTTGCGCGCATAACGATGCGCGCGCGGTTGACGTGAAGTCGTCGCACGCGCCATCGATCGCATCCAAAATCGACGCGACGAAGACGACCGGCATCGATAGGCCGCGAGGGCCGGTTTGCCGGACGATGACGTTCGCTTACTTGCCGCCGGTCTCGGCTAGGTCGTAGGCCCGGCTCGGGGAGAGCGATAAAATGAAGCTCATGCCGGAAGCGACGGTCAAGGTAACGCTGCCCGAAATGGGCGAGTCGGTTGCCGAGGGTTCCATTGTCGAATGGCGCAAGCAAGTCGGCGATTTTGTCGCCGAAGGCGATCCGCTGGTCGATGTGACGACCGATAAGGTCGATGTGGAAGTACCGGCGACCGCCTCGGGCGTCATCGCGCACATTCTGGCCGGCGCAGGCGACACGGTCGCCGTAGGCGCCGTGCTGGCCGAAATCGACACGTCGCAGTCCGAAGATCATGGCAAAGCCGCAGCGAGCAACGGTTCCGCCGCGGCCACACAGGCCGAGCCGGTATTCGTCGAGGTCACCCTGCCCGAGATGGGCGAGTCGGTAACGGAAGGCTCGATCGTGGAGGTTCGTCGCGCGGTCGGCGACTGGGTCGACGAGGGCGCAGTCCTCGTAGAAGTGACGACCGACAAGGTCGATGTCGAAGTTCCGGCGCCGGTCGCGGGTCGCGTCGTCCGCATCGATGTGAAGGCCGGCGATACGGTACCGGTTGGCGCCTCGCTCATGCAGCTGGATTCCGCGGGATCGGCTCCGGCCAAGGCTCCCGCGAAGGCGGCGTCACCCAAAGCGCCGGCGACGGCGGCTTCGCAGGCGGCACAAGCTACGGCCAGACCGGGCGCCCCCGCCGACCCGCAAGCGCGGCGAATGGCCGAACGGCTCGAGGTTGACCTGTCCCTCGTGCGGGGCTCCGGCCCGAACGGGTTGATCTTGCGTCAAGATGTCGTCGCGCAAGCCGGGCAGGCTCATCGACGTTCCGCAGCCGGTGCTGCGCTTGCGATCGTACCGCCGGTACCCGCCGGCGCGATCGTAACGCAGCTTAAAGGCCCGGCAGCCGCGCTGACGTCGTACATGGATCAAAGTTTGACCATTCCGACGGCCACCAGCTTTCGCACGATCAACGTCGACGTGCTCGATGCTCGTCGCGCCGAACTCAACGCCGCATTACGTGCGGCTGGACGCAGCGAAAAGATCTCGTTTACGCACGTCATCGCATTCGCGCTCGTCACCGCAGCCCGGACGATGCCGTACGTTACGTATTCGTTCCGTCGCGACGAAAACGGCGCGCCGCAGCGCGTCGAGCCGGGCATTCATTTAGGCTTGGCGGTCGATAGCGAGCGCAAAGACGGTAGCCGATTCTTGGTCGTGCCGGTCATTAAAAATGCCGCGGCACTCGGGTTCGCGGAGTTTCGCCGCGCGTACGAAGAGTTGGTTGCAAAAGCGCGCGACAACAAGCTCGGCGCCGACGATCTGCAAGGCGCGTCGTTTACGTTGACCAATCCCGGCGGGATCGGGACGGTCGCGTCGGTTCCGCGATTGATGGCGGGTCAAGGTGCGATCGTTGCGGCCGGAGCGATCGGCTATCCGCCCGGATTTGCCGGCGCAAACGTACAGTCGCTGCAGCAACTCGGCGTTTCCAAAGTCATGCAGATGACGAACACGTACGATCATCGCGTGGTACAGGGCGCGCAATCCGGTGAGTACTTACGGTACATCGACGAACTGCTGCAAGGCCGTCACGATTTCTTCCAGGGCGTGTTCGCGGCGTTCGATCTGCAGCCGGCCTCTGTTCCGGCAACGCCGGGCGTTCCGCGCGCGGCGCACGACGCGGTTGCGCCGGCGCCGTCCGACGAGATGCTGCGCGCCGTTGCGGCCGGCATGGCGATCGTCTCGGCATATCGCCGTCACGGTCACTTAGCAGCCAATCTGGATCCGCTCGGCACCGAACCCGTCGGCGATCCGTCGCTCGATCCGCAAACCTACGGATTGACCCCGGCGATGCAAAACGCCATCCCGGCCTCCGTCTTGCAAGTGAAGGTTCCGGGCAACACGCTGGGCGACGTGCTGCCGCGCCTGCGCGAAACGTACAGTTCGAGCATCGCATACGAAATCGAACACATCTCGAATGCGACGCAGCGCGCCTGGCTGCGCGACTACATCGAGTCCGGCAAGAATAAGATCAAGCTGTCGCCCGAGCGCCAAATCGAAGTGCTCGCGCGGTTAACGCGTGTCGAAGCGTTCGATCGCTACGTGCGTAAGACGTTCTTAGGCCAAAAAACGTTTTCGGGCGAAGGCCTCGACGTGATGGTGCCGATGCTCGAGGAAATGCTCGACATGTTCGCCGACGACGGCGTCGCCAACGCGGTTCTCGGCATGGCACACCGCGGCCGTCTCAACGTGATCGCGCACGTCGTCAATACGCCATACGAAGAGGTGATGACCGAGTTCGAAGCCGCGCAGTATCGCGGCGAACTCGGCGATGACGACGTGATGGGGGACGTCAAATATCATCACGGCGCCACCGGCACGTTCGTCACGTCGAAAGGCAAGTCGATCGCCGTCACGCTGGCCCACAATCCGAGCCATCTCGAAGCGGTCGATCCAGTGGTTGAAGGCAGCGCGCGTGCGCTGCAAACCGATCACGGTCAAGGCGAGGCGCCGCACGACGTCCGCCGCGCAGTTCCGATCCTCATCCACGGCGACGCCGCGTTCACGGGACAAGGTATCGTTTCGGAAGTCTTCAACCTGCAGTCGCTGCGCGGATACGCGACGGGCGGCACCGTACATTTAATCGCTAACAATCAAATTGGTTTTACGACCGATGCCGCCGATGCGCGCTCCACGCGCTATGCGTCGGACCTCGCAAAAGGCTTCGACGTGCCGATCGTGCACGTCAATGCCGACGACGTTGACGCATCCATTGCGGCCGTGCACTTCGCGGTCGATTTCCGTCGTGCGTTCGGTCGCGACGTGCTGATCGATCTCATCGGCTACCGCCGGTTTGGCCACAACGAACAGGACGAGCCGGCATACACGCAGCCGCACATGGCCGAAAAGATCAAATCGCATCCGACGGTGCGCGAACTGTTCGCTAACAAACTCGTCAATCAAGGATTGCTGACGGCCGATCAGTCGCGCGCGATGGCCGACGAAGCCTCCGCGCGCTTGGCGGACGTCCGCAAGTCGGTCAAGGGTGTCTTAGCGACGCATCTGAGCGGACGCAAGATGTCGGGCAGCAACACGTTCGACGGGACCGAAGTGAAGCCGGTTGACCGCGCGCAGCTCGTGGCATGGAACGATCGTCTGACCGAAGCGCCGGCCGACTTCACGATGCATCGCAAGCTGGCGCAGCAGTTCGAACGCCGCCGCGCGACGGTGGCGGAACGCGGCATCGTCGATTGGGGTACGGCCGAAGCGTTGTCGTTCGCATCGTTGCTGACGGCGGGAACGCCGATCCGCCTCACCGGCCAGGATACCGAACGCGGCACGTATAGCCATCGTCACGCGGTCTTTCACGATACCAAAGAGTCGGGCGTGTGGATCCCGCTGCAGCATATCGCCGAGCGCCAAGCGTCGTTCGAACTGCACAACAGTCCGCTTTCAGAGTACGCGTGCATGGGCTTCGAGTACGGTTACTCCACGCAAGAGCCCGAAGCACTGGTGTTGTGGGAAGCGCAGTACGGCGACTTCTTCAACGGTGCGCAGATTATCGTGGATCAATTCATTGCCGCCGGACAAGCAAAGTGGGGGCAGACGACGCGTCTCACGCTACTGCTGCCGCACGGCTACGAAGGCGGGGGTCCGGAACATTCCAGCGCGCGGCTCGAACGGTTCTTACAGTTGGTCGCCGAGGGCAACTTACGCGTCGCCTATCCGTCGAACGCAGCCAACTACTATCATCTGTTGCGCATGCAAGCCCGCTCGCCGCTCGCCGTGCCGCTGGTTGTGATGACGCCCAAATCGTTGCTTCGCGCCGAAAGCGCGTCGGGCTCGCTCGACGAGATGGCCAACGGTGGATTCCGCCCGGTCATCGACGATCCGCGTGCGCTCGACCGTGCCGCGATCGAACGGCTGATTCTGTGCAGCGGAAAAATCTATCACGATCTTGCCACGCACGCAACCTACGCGGCGTTGCGCGAGACGGCGATCGCGAGAATCGAGTTGCTCGCTCCGCTCCCGGCGACCGATATTAACAAAGTCATCGCCGGGTATCCAAATCTCAAGAAGATCGTTTGGGTACAGGAAGAGCCGAAGAATATGGGCGCGCGCGCGTTCGTCCGCCGTCGCTTGCTGGAAAGTAAGCGCGATGGATTCGACATCGAATACATCGGCCGGGGCTACCGCGCCAGCCCGAGCGAAGGCTATGCGGGCCAACACGCCGTCGAGCAGGAGCGTATCGTCGCAACGGCGCTGGCCGAATAGTGCCCGAGCCACTAACGCCGCGCGAACGCGGCGAACGGCTCTTGCGTTTGGTCGATGGCGATGCCGTCGCCGACAATTTGCTACGGACGTACGGCGAGTTCGCGCCGGACTTCCTTACGTACCTTACCGAATTCGCATTCGGTACGATTTATGCGCGCGAGGGCGACCTGCGTCAACGCGAGCTCATCGCGATCTCGTCGCTGATCACCATGGGCGACTGCGAACGCCAACTCGAAACGCACGTGCATGGCGCTTTCAACGTCGGCCTCACGCAAGCCGAGGTGATCGACGCCGTCATGACCCTCATTCCATACGTCGGATTTCCGAAGACGCTGAATGCGCTGGCCGTGGTGAAACGCGTGGTTGACAAGCGCGACCGCGGCTCCAACCGAGCCGGAGGAGCAGACCCGACCGCCTAGGAACCGGGCGGTTATGTCATTGCTCCGAATTGCAAGTGCCGCTCTAGCGGGCTGTCTGATCGTTTCCGTCGCCTCGGCCGCGCCCTCGCTGGCAGCCTCCGGCGGACTCACCTACCCAACGCCGCCTTCGGACGGCACCGTCGATACGTACTACGGCACGCAAGTGGCCGATCCGTACCGGCCGCTCGAGAGCATCGATTCGCCGGCGACCCAAGCCTGGGTGAGCGCCGAGGCTGCGTTGACGCGATCGTACCTCGACGCAATCCCGCAGCGCGATACCATTAAGTCGCACTTGCAGTCGATGGTGAACTACGAACGGTACAGCTTGCCGTTTCACATGCGCAATGAGTATTTTTACACGTATAACTCGGGCTTACAGAACCAAGCCGTGCTGTACACCACGCACGGCCTCAACGGTACGCCGCGCGTATTGATCGATCCGAACACCTTGTCTAAAGATGGTTCCATGACCGCCAGCGGCGAGACCCCGAGCTGGAACGCGCGTTTGCTCGCATACGCGACGCAGACGTCCGGGTCGGATTGGCAAACGTGGCACGTGCGCGACGTTGCCTCGGGCAACGACCTGCCCGACGTATTGCAGTGGAGCAAATTTTCCGCGGCTTCGTGGTTACCCGACGATACGGGTTTCTTTTACGAGCGCTATCCGGCACCGGCCGCCGGCCAAACGTACAAGGCGGCGCTCTCGGCGCAATCGGTCTGGCTGCATCGTTTGGGCACTCCGCAGAGCTCCGATACGCAGTTCTACTATCGCCCGGATCACAAGAACTGGTTCTACGGCGCGCAAGTATCCGAAGACAAGCGTTATGTGGTGTTGAGCGTTTCGGATAATTCGTCGATCAACTCGCGCATCGGCTACGCCGACCTACGCGAAGCCGGGCACAAGATGCACGAGTTGCTGTGGAAGAACGACGCGCAGTGGAGCTACGTTGATAACGTCGGGCCGCTCTTCTACTTTACGACCACGCTGAACGCGCCGAATACCCGCCTGGTCGCGATCGACGTGCGACATCCGAATGCAATGCGGACGGTCATTCCCGAGTCGAAGTTTGCGCTATCGAGCGCTTCGTCCGTCGGGCGCCGCTTTATTCTGTCCTACCTGAAAGACGCGCATTCGGCTGTCAGCGTGTACGATCGCTCGGGACATTTGATTCGCGAAGTATCCTTGCCCGGACTCGGCGATGCAAGCGGATTCTACGGTTTCCGCAACGATCGCACGACGTTCTACACGTACGCCGGTTGGACGACGCCGCCGACCATTTATTCGTACGATATCGTGACGGGCGCGAGCACGGTCTACCGCAAGCCGCGCGTTTCGTTCGATTCGTCCCAATACGAAACCAAGGAAGTGTTTTACCCGAGTAAAGACGGCACGCGCGTGCCGATGATGATTTCCTACCGCAAGGGCACGACGTTCGACGGGAGCGCGCCGACGATTCTCTACGCGTACGGCGGCTTCGACATTCCGATGACCCCATATTTTTCTGCGTTCATCGCAACATGGCTAAAGATGGGCGGCGTCTACGCGGTTGCCAACATTCGGGGCGGCTCCGAATACGGCGAGGCGTGGCACCACGCCGGCATGCTCGGCAACAAGCAGAACGTCTTCGACGATTTTATTTCAGCGGCAGAGTATTTGATCGCCAACAAATACACGTCGACGCCGAAGCTCGCGGTCAAAGGCGAATCGAATGGCGGTTTGCTGATCGGCGCCGTGGAGACGCAACGTCCGGACCTCTTCGGAGCGGCCGTACCGGGTGTCGGCGTACTGGATATGCTACGCTTCGATAAGTTCACCATCGGCAACGCCTGGATTCCGGAGTACGGCTGTTCGTCGTGCGGTCAGGCCGACTTCAACTGGTTGTACAAATACTCGCCGTACGCCAACGTCAAGGCCGGAACGGTCTATCCGCCCACGCTGATCATGACGTCGGATCACGACGACCGCGTGTTCCCGGCGCATAGCTTTAAGTTCGCGGCGCGCATGCAAGCCGCGCAAGCCGGCCCGGCGCCGATTCTGTTACGCGTCCAGCAAAAGGGCGGTCACGGCGGCGGCACGATGCTGTCGCAGAGCATCGATTCGACTGCCGATATTTATTCGTTCTTGGTAAAGAGCCTGGACGTAACACTACCGACGGACTGGTAGATTTTTCTTGGGAATGGCTGCTGAAAACATCGGCCGAATCAGTCGGTATGCTAGCTTCGGACCTTCCAAAAATACTGGCGATGTTCGCTTCCGAGCATTATGCGTGCTACAGACGAGCTTATTTGTCGTTCGAAAACTGTCGTAATCTGTGGTTCCTTCACCCAGGTTGAGTGTTCCGAAAACTCCTTAACAGTTCCGCCGTGCCCGGGGCAGTTACCAAGAGCTCGCGGTGTCCCAGCTTAATGAAGCCCTCCTCAACCATGTGGTCGAGTTGCGCCAGCAACGGATCGAAGAAGCCAAGATAATTTAACAAGCCGATCGGTTTAGCGTGCAGTCCGAGTATGCTCCAGCTTAGAATGTCGAAAATTCGTCGAGCGTTCCGATCCCTCCCGGCAGTGTAACGAACGCATCGCTCAAAGAAGCCATCAATGCTTTGCGCTCGTGCATCCCAGCGACAACGTGCAGCTCGGAGAGTCCTTGATGCGCGACTTCGCGTCGTTCGAGCGATTCCGGGATGACGCCAATCACTTCGCCCCCGGCAGCCAAGGCAGCGTCGGCTAACGCGCCCATCAAGCCGATTCGGCCGCCGCCGTACACGATTCCATACCCGGCGCGCACGATCGCACGCGCGCACTCTTCGGTGAGGCGAAGATACTCGTCGCCGTTTCCGAAACTGCTGCCGAGGAAAACGCAGATGCGTGGCACGCTCGCCGCTTGGGCAGTGGCGTGCGCGGCGCCTGCCGAAGTTGCCGGCGTGCCGAACACAAGCCGTCCGAGCGCGCGGCCGGGAATTCCCGACGACGGTATCGTTCGCATCGCGCGAGCGAAACGGCGTGCCAGCACCGTGAGCATCGTTACCGGTATTCGCGAGTCGGAGCTCGACGAGACCGCGAAAGCCCTCAAGCGCCACTGCGGAACCGGTGGTACGGCAAAGAACGGCACGATCGAAATTCAGGGCGATCATCGGGAGAAAATTGCCGCGTGGTTTTCCGCTGCCGGAAAGAAAGCCAAGCTCGCGGGCGGATGAACACACCTATGCCGGGGCCGTCACAGTGGAGCACCCTGCGGCGCCTGTTTCCGACTCCGTTCCTGCACTTTCCCTCGTTCCTGGCCGAACTGGTCGAGAGCTATGGCGACATCGCGGCATTTTCGCTGCCGTGGCGCAACTACGTCTTCATCAACGAGCCCGCGCTGATCAAGGACGTACTGGTAACCCAGCAGCACTCGTTCGGCAAGTCGATGGGTACGCGCATGTTGCGCTATCTGCTCGGCGACGGATTGTTGACGAGCGAAGAGCCGCTGCACCGGCAGATGCGGCGCATCGTGCAGCCGGCATTTCACCGAGCCCGTGTCGCGCGTTACGTCGAGATGATGCAAGAGGCCGCCGACGATTTTGCAGCATCGATCGAACCCGGCAACACGTTCGACGTACATGCGTCGATAACGGCGTTGACGTTGCGAATCGCCTCGACCACGCTCTTCGGTAGCGATGAAAGCGATTCGACCCAGCGGGTTAGTGCTGCGCTGCACGACATGATGCAAGAATTTCCGTACGTGCTGATGCCCTTCGGCCAGCTACGTCGTCGGTTGCCGCTCCCCTCGACCAAGCGTTTCGAACGAGCCGAACGCACGCTCGACGATATCATCTACGGAATTATCGCGCGCCGGCGCGAGCGGCCCAAGGATGCGGGCGATGACGCGCTCTCGATGCTGTTGGATGCACGCGATGCCGAAAGCGGCTATCGCCCCGACGATCGCCAGATTCGCGACGAAGTGATGACGCTGTTCACGGCCGGACATGAAACGACCGCCAACCTGCTGACGTGGACGCTGTATCTCTTAGCGCTGAATCCCGACGTCGATGCGCGCTTCGGCGAAGCGGTGGCACGGGGCGACCGCGGGTACGTGGAACGCGTTATCCGCGAAAGTCTACGGCTCTATCCGCCGGCTTGGGTGATTGGCCGCGAACCGTTCGAAGACGTCAACCTGACCGGCGGGTATCGCATAGCGAAGGGTACGACGGTGCTGTTTGCTCCGCTCTTTTTGCATCGCCAAGCGTCGTTGTATCGCGATCCACTGCGCTTCGACCCGGACCGCTGGCTCGATTGGGATGCGCCGCCGTTCGCGTACTTGCCGTTCGGCGCGGGCGCACGGCAATGCATCGGCACCGAGTTCGCGTTGTCGGAGGCGGCGGTCGTACTCGAAGCGGTCGGCCGAAAGTATTCGTTCGTGCGCGATTCGAGCGAACCGGTAAAAATAGCGCCGCTGGTGACGTTGCGCCCGGCGGGTGCCGTCGCTATGCGTGCCGTCGAACGCGTTCGCCCCACGTCCGCAGTAACTACGTAGTCGGACAGGCCCGAATCGAATGGGGCTCCGCCGACGGATCCCATAAGCTTTTCGTCCAGCAGTCACCGAGCAGCGAGCAGTAGCAGACCGAGATATCGATGTGATGCGCGTCGGTAACCACGCGTTTCGTCAGGTAGGAGCCCACGATGTGGATGAGCTGAAGTTTGCTGCCGGCCGGGATCACGTCGCCCCGAGTCAGCGACGTGACCGTTAGGTCGTTGTGAACGTGGACGTGAGCGCGTGCTTCGTCGCTCGTTGCTTCGGCGCGTTCGGGAGCGATTGCAGCTCCTAGGGCGGTCATCGACGTGGGACCGACACCTTCTGGGATCGGCTTGCCGTCGCGAGTGATGACGGCGCTGCGAATGAGCGCCGGCCCGATTCCGGCGTTGCTGAGGTCGAGTTCGAACCATCCAGCGCCCGATGTCGAGCTGATGAAGGTGAGATACGGCCATACGGTCGCGCTAAACTGTTGGCGGATCACGTACGTCTGATAAGCCGCGGCTGCCGCGGCCAGCCCGCTGAAAATCAGCGCTAGTGAGGCGATGTAGAGATCGACTCGAAAGCGTTTCTCATCCATGCCAGCGTATTCAGCATGCGTGAGCGAGACCCCATTCACGACGAGCGCAAATAGTGCGGAGCGGCGACAACTGATCGCATCCGTGGCCGATATCGTGCTGGCGCGGGTCGAACCGATCGTGCGCGTCGCCGTCGATGGCGTTTCCGGAGCCGGAAAGACGCTCTTCGCGAACGAGGTGGCGGCGCAATTGCAGCGGGCTGGGCGCAACGTAATTCGCGCAAGCGTGGACGACTTTCACCGGCCGAAGGCGCAGCGCTACCGCCTAGGTCGCGACTCGCCGGACGGCCACTACTTGGAATCGTACGATTATGAGGCGCTCGAGCTGGAGTTGCTCGATCCGATGAAACCGGGCGGATCGCGACTGTACCGGACCGCGATATTCGATTGCATGCTCGACTCGCCGATCGAGAGCGACCAACTGTGTGCATGCGACGGCACGATTCTTGTCGTTCAACGGCTTGTTTCTCAATCGAGACGAACTGCGTCAATATTGGGACGTATCGATCTTTCTCGCGGTTTCGTTCGAAATCGCGATCGACCGTTGCGCGGGGCGCGACGGATCGGCACGCGGAGCCGCCGACACCTCTAATCGGCGGTACGTCGTTGGTGAAACGCGCTATTTAAACGAGTGCCGGCCGCAAGAGCGAGCCTCGATCGTGATCGACAACTCGGATCTCTCGCGGCCGGTTCGGCTTCGCTGATGGGGCGCGGCGTTTAGGCTAGGACGAGCTGTTCGTCTCCGACGCCTGCTTTGCGCACGGCCTCGGCAATCATCTGATCCTGGATCTCGCGCACCGCCCAGCGCGCTTGCGCGTCGGGCGAGAGCTTGTCGATCGGATCGAAGTAGACGAATGCTTGCCCGGCTTCACGCTCGGCGCGGCGTAGACCGCGATGCCGTTTTCGCGATCGTAGTACTCGTACGAGTGCACGTCGCGCTTGCCGCCGCCGCCCGGCGCGTCGCAGACGAACGTCGGCGTGTTGAAGCCGGCCGTGCTGCCGCGCACGAACTTCTCGGTGTCGGTCGCGCTGTGAATGGTCGTGCGCAGATCTTCGACGCCGTTGCACCATGTCGTGCATGTAGACGTAGTACGCGTGGACGTTGAGGTGGCCGAGCCGCTTGACCAGCAGCTGCATCCGTTCGCGCGTATCGTTGACGCCGCGGATCAGCACCGACTGATTGCGCGTGAAGATGCCGCGTTCGAACAGCATGCGCATCGCCTTTTCGGTGATCCACGTGATCTCTTCGGGAGCGTTGAAGTGCGTGTGCAGCACGACTTCCTTGCCCATGCTTGCGGCCGCGGTCGACGACCGCCGTGATCGCGTCGAGCCACTCGCCGTGGGTGATGATCTTCATCGGCATGATCGCCGGGCCTTTGGTGGCGAAGCGCATGCGGCGGACGTGCGGAATGTCGAGCAGCGCGTTGCCGATCAGCTCGATGTTGCTTGCGGCGCCAAGCTGATACGTGTCGCCGCCCGAGATCACGATGTCCTCGAGCTCCGGGCGTTCGGCGATGTACGCGAACGCTTCTTCCCACTGCTTGGGCGTCTTGGCGAGCGCGACCTTATCGACGTTCTCGGTGTCCGGGCCGATCGCGTAGCTGCGCGTGCAGAACCGGCAGTACACCGGGCACGTGTTCAGCGGCAAGAAACAGCGCCTTATCGACGTAGCGGTGCACGAGGCCCGGCACCGGCGAATCGTCCTGCTCGTGCAGCGAATCGAGCGTCAGGCGCGGATGATCGGGCAGCAGCGCCGGAGGCGAGCGGCACGAACTGGCGGCGGATCGGATCCGTCGATCGGATCGTTCCAGTCGATCAGCGAGATCGCGTAGGGCGAAACGCGCACGGCCATCGGCGCTTGCGCGAAAGCCGGCCTCCGCGTCGGCGTAGAACTCCGGCGAGCACACGCCCTTGATCGTGGAGAGCAACTCGTCGGCGGTCTTGACCGCGTTCTTCTGCTGCCACAGATGATCGAGGAACGTCGCTTCGTCGACGTCCTTATAGGCGGGAATATGGCGCCAAAACTCGCCCTGCTTGAGGTTCTTGTACTCGAACGGCTCTCCGGACCCACGGGCGGCTTGATGTGGCGTGGATCGTGTCTCGTTCATGGCGTGTATCCTCATGGTGTTGCGACGGTGCGTATTTCGCGTTGAAATAGGCGTGCAGTTCGGGTTGGTCGCGCAGCGTCTGCAGCGCGGTATCGGCGTGACCCTTGGCGTAGCCGTTGCCGACGATCATGGTGACGTCTCTGCCGACGCCCTCGGCGCCGAGCGCGGCCGCCGTGAACGACGTTGACATCGAGAAGAAGTAGACGATGCCGTCTTGCTTGGTCGCACAAGATCGAGCCGAGCTCGGTGCCCGGGACGTTGACGCAGTTGATCGTGATGTCGGCGAGCGCGGGCGCGACGGCGGCGACTTTCTCGGCTATGTCGAGCGCGTTGCGCGCGTCGGCGACGACGAGCTCGTCGACCAGTCCGGCGTCGCGCAGCAGCTGCGCCGACGGCGTCGCGCGTCGGGCACGACCGCCGATCACGCGGCCCGTCGGCCGACGCGCGCTTCGGCTTGCGCGCACGAGAGCATACCGCTCTTCCCGTCCGCGCCGATCGACGACGACGGTCTGGCCCTCGCCGAACACAAGCGCGCGACTTGCGCCGGCGCGCCGGCGACGTCGAGCACGGCCAGCGCGACGTTTTCGTCGATGTCGCTCGGGAAGCTTGGCCCACAGGCCGCTTTCGAAGAGAATCGCTCTGCCGCGAATCCACACGCGTCCGGTCGCGACGTCGACGCGCGTCACCTCTTCGATGTAGCAGCGGCGTGAGCGTCAGCGAGACCAGCGACGCGATGCGGTCGCCCGACTTCGAGTCGATGCCGGCACGCAGCTACTCGCCGACGTGCGCACGTCGGCCGATGAACATGCCGCCGCTGCCGGTCACGGGATTATGCTGTTTGCCGCGCTCGCGACTGACGTTCGCGGCGATATGCTCGGCGATTGCAGCCGCGTCGCCGCCGCAGGCGTCGGAGATCTGCTTGAACGAGGCCGAGTCGATGTTGAGCGTCTCGACGTCGCAGAGAATTTCGTTCTCCAGCGCGACCGGCGTGTTGTCGAGCTTCCACGCGCTCTGCGGCATGGCGCCGGCGCGGCTCGAGCACGCGATGCGTGCCGAGCGGATGGCACGGCGTTCGAGTCGCGTTCACGATTGCACCGTGATGCCGCCGCGATCGTACGGCGTCGTCAGGACGATGGTCGTGCGCGTACGCGCCATCCCGCGCATGCCCTTGAGCCGCGCGAGCAGATCGTCGAGGTGTCGTGTCGAGCTGGTCACGACTTTACAAACGAAGGTCTCCTCGCCGGCGACCGAATGGACTTCGCAGATTTCCGGCATGTCGCCGAGTTCGCGCGGTGAACGTCTCGTAATCGCAATCCGGGGTCGTATAGCAGCTAGACGAACGCGGTCAGCTCCAAGCCGAGCCGCTTGGCGTCGAGTTGGGCCGAGTATCGTTGAGGATGTACCCGCGCTGCTCGAGCCGCTTCACCCGGTCGTGAACCGCCGGCGCCTTGCAGCCCGACGAACGAACCCAGCTCGGCAAAGGTCGAGCGAGCATTGCGCTGCAACGCGTCCAGCAGTTGCAGGTCGAGTTCGTCGAGTTCTTCGGTTGTCGCTATCATGTTCGTCAAGGAGAGCAAAATTTACCGAACAATCTTCGGCTGCAATCACTATAGCACCAACGATTCGTTCGGCGCAATACGATGGCTCAGCGCTGCTTGCGCCTGGCTCTCCTTGCTGGCGGCCTGCGCAGCCGGCCGCATCCGGCGCCGCCCACCAGCCTGGATGTCGCTTCGAGCATTGCGGCCGATCCCCAGACGCTCGACCCGCTCTTCATCCACCCCGACGCCGCCTCGGTCGAGCAGCAGCTAGCGCGCCTCGTGTTCGAGCCGTTCGTCGATTTCGACGCTCGCGGCAAGGCCGTGCCGGCGCTGCTTGCCGAAATTCCGACCGATCGCAAACGGCGGCGTCTCGGCCGATGGCCGGACGATCCTCTACCGTCTGCGGCACGGCGTTCGGTGGAGCGACGGCGTGCCCGTGACGTCGCGGGACGTCCTGTTCACGCTGCACGCAATTCTCGACCCGCGCAATCCGGTTCGCTCGCACGAGGGCTACGAGCTGATCGATCGGGCCGCGGCGCGCGGTGACGATACCGTCGTTCTTCATCTGCGTCACGCATGGGCGCCGGCCGTCGTAACGTACTTCTCGTACGGCTTCTGCCGCAGTTCGTACTGCCGGCGCACGTGTTGGCCGGCGCAGGCCCGCTGGCGCAGTCGCCGTTCGGCGCCGCACCGGTTGGCGACGGGCCGTACCGTTTGCTGTGGTGGCATCGCGGCGAAGGTCTGCGATACGCTCCGAATCCGGTATTGGCGGGGCACGCCGCACGCCGGCCTCGACGTTCGCATCGCTCCGGACCCGTCGACCAATCTCGTGATGCTGCAGTCTGCGCAGCTCGACTGGAATCTGATCGCACCGTCGCAGCTGACCACGTTGCGCGGTAACGACCGGCTCGCATTCTTGCGGGCGCCATCGGCCGTCGTGGCCGGACTCGCCTTCAATACGCGCGAGCGCCGCTCGACGATGCCCGCGATGCGCAGGGCGGTCGCGATGTCGATCGATCGCGGTGCGATATCGCGAAAGATCACGCTTGGGTACTATCCGGTGACCAACGCTATTCAGCCGCAGTTCTCGTGGGCGTACGACCCTTCGATTCGCCAGCCGGCATACGATCCGGCCGGAGCCGACCGCTTTTCGCGGCGGCCGGCTGGCATCGCGACGCCACGGCATATTACGAAGAACGGTCGTCGCGTTCGAGGCGCTGTACGTGCAGTTTCCGGAATCGAACACGGGCGTGCGCGTCGCGGCGGCCGTGCAAGCGGCGTTGCGCGAGCGCGGCATTGACGGTCGAGGTCAAGTCGATCTCGAACGCACAGCTCTTCATGCCGCGCACCGGAGCGCTCGCCACGGGACGGTTCGACCTTGCCTACGTGCCGTGGACGATGGGACCGGATCCGGACGACTCGGCCGTGCTCGCGTGTGACGGTACGTCCAACTACATGCGTTGGTGCGACCCGGCCGTGACGCGCTCGAATCGGCGGCGCTCGTTCATACCGACAGATCCGTGCGGCGCGGACTGTATCGGCGGATCGCGTCGATCGCAGCCCGCGAGGTCCCCATCCTCTACTTGTTCGATGCAGACTACATGTACGCGTACGTTCGGGGCCTACACGGTTCGATCCCGGCCCGTTCGTTCCGACGTGGAACGCATGGATGTGGCGAAGGGCAAAGGGAGCGGGCGCGCTCGTCCGTACTAGTACGGCAGAATGATTGAGGTCTTCCTCAAGCGTCCGCTTTTTGCCGGGGTCTTGAGTTTCGTCGTATTACTCGCCGGTTTGATTTGCATTCCGGTTCTGCCGATATCGCAATATCCGCAGATTTCGCCGCCGACGGTCTCGGTGACGGCGAACTTCCCGGGCGCCGATGCCGAGGCAGTCGTCCGTTCGGTCACGACGCCGCTCGAGATCAACATCAACGGCTCCGACGGATTGCAGTACATGCAGTCCTACTCGAGTTCGAACGGTATCGTGACGATCACGTGTACCTTCGCACTCGGCACCGATCCAACCACCGATCAAACCAACGTGCAGCACGGCGTCGACCTCACGCTCGCGCAACTGCCGACGGCGGTGCAACAACAAGGCGTTTCGGTCCAGAAGAGCTCTGGAAATATTACGATCGCGGTCGCGATGCTTTCGAAGAGTTCGGCCGTGAGCGACGTCACCGTCAGCAACTACGCCGATATCAACGTCATCGAGGATCTCAAGCGCATTCCGGGTGTCGGCCAGGTCGAAGTGCTTGGCGATCGCACGTACGGCATGCGCATCTGGGTCGACCCGCACAAACTTCAGGCCAACGGCGTTTCGCTCGACACCGTTTTGAGCGCGATCCAGCAGCAAAACGTGGACGTCGCGCCGGGCGCGATCGGTCAAGCGCCGACCACCGGGTCGCAGCCGTTCCAAATCCCGATCAAGGTCAACGGGCGCTTGCAGTCGCCCGACGAGTTCAAGCAAATCGTCGTCGCCTCGCAGCCCAACGGCGGATACATCCGGCTACGAGACGTTGCAGACGTCGAGCTGGGCGCCCAGAATTACGTCACGTCGGGACGCTACAACAGCCAAACGGCGGTCGTCCTCGCGATCGAAGGCGAACCGACGGCCAACTCGCTGCAGATCTCCCAAAACGTTCGGGCGACGATGGAGCGGCTCAAAACCTACTTCCCGACCGGCATGGATTACGCCATCGCTTTCGACACGTCCGATTTCGTGGAAGCGTCGATCAAAGAAGTGGTGATCACGCTCTTCATCGCCATCCTGCTGGTCGTTCTCGTCATCTTTATCTTCTTGCAGAACTGGCAGAGTACGCTCATCCCATCGATCACGATCCCGGTGTCGCTGATCGGTACGTTTGCGGCGATGAAGATGATGAATTTTACGATCAACACGCTGACGTTGTTCGGATTGACGCTCGCGACGGGACTGGTCGTAGACGATGCTATCGTCGTCTTGGAGAATATCGTCCGGCATATCGTTGACGATAAAGTCGATAATTTCGAAGCGACGAAACGCGCGATGAAAGAGATCACCGGTGCGGTGATTGCGACGTCGCTGGTGCTGATGTCGGTGTTCATTCCGGTAGCGTTTTTGCCGGGCACCACCGGCCTGCTCTATCAGCAGTTCGCGTTGACTATGGCCGCTTCGATCGGCATCTCGCTGTTCACGGCACTCACGCTCGCACCGGTGCTCACCTACGAGTTGGTTCACAGCGAAGCACCCAGCAAAAACGTCTTTATGCTCTGGTTCAACCGGCGCATGGATGGTCTGAAGACGTGGTATTCGGGCCTGGTGCCGAAACTCGTCGCGCACACGCGCGTGATGGTCTGCGTGTTCCTCGCGGGCCTGGTGCTGCTCGGCGTCCTCTTTGTGATAACGCCGCAAGGTTTTCTTCCGACCGAAGACCAGAGTTTGCTCTACGTCTTGGTGACGCTGCCCACGAGCGCGTCGCTCGACCAAACGACCGACGTCGTGAAGCGAATGGAAGCGGAGATGCTGCAGATGCCGCAGGTCGAAGCGGTAACGTCGGGCATCGGCTTCGGCTTCGCTAATAGCAGCGCCAATCAGGCAACGTTATTCGTACAGTTGCATCCGCTCGACGATCGAAAAGGGCTCGAGAATAGCTCGCTCAACCTGCAGTACACGTTGTACCAAAAGTTCAGCAAGATTTCGGGCGTTAAGGCATTACCGGCCAACCCGCCCGCGATCCCGGGCCTGGGATCGACCGGCGGTTTCGCGATCGAGATCCAAGACATCAATAACCTGGGATTGCCGACGCTTGAATAAAGTCGGCAACTCGATTTTAGCCGCCGCACAGAAAGACAATCGTCTCTCGCAAGTCTATATCCCGACGCTGTTGACCGGACCGTACGTCGTCGCGAAGTTCAACCGGGCAAAAGCGTTGGCGCTCGGCGTTACGCCCACCAGCTTTTTCAACACGCTCGATGCGACGACGGGCGCCGCATTCGTCAACTTTTTCGACTACGGCAGCCGCTCGTACAACGTGCTGGTGCAAGCCGGCGCGAAATACCGTACCGTTCCGCAGGATCTCAATCGCATCTACGTCGCCAATCAAAACGGCAACATGATGCCGGTGTCGCAATTTCTGGACGTTACCAAGGAAACGTCCAACGTGACGATCATGCGGTTCAACGAATACAACGCCTACGAGATCGACGGTTCCCCCGGCGCTAACGCGAGTTCGGGTCAGGCTCTCGACGCAATCGCGCAAATCGCTACCGAAAAAATGCCGAAGGGCATGAAATACGACTGGAGCGGAATCGCACGGCAGCAAGTGCAGAGCGGTCCGCAGACGATTATCGTTTTCGCGATGGGGTTGCTCTTCGTGTTCCTAGTGCTCGTCGCGCAATACGAAAGCTTGACGACGCCGCTCGTCATCATGATGGCGGTGCCGCTGGCGCTGGTTGGAGCGGTCGGCGGTATCTACGTCCGGCGCTGGTGCGAAATTCTCAGTACCGTCATTCACTCGAAGCTCGCCGGCCATCTCGTTCTCGTCCCGCAAACGTCGAGCGATATCTACGCGCAGATCGGCTACGTCATGCTGATCGGTCTCGCCGCGAAGAACGCAATCTTGATCGTCGAGTTCGCCAATCAGCTGCACGAGCAGGGTATGGACACGGTCCAGGCCGTCGCGCACGCGGCGACCGAGCGGTTGCGACCGATTCTCATGACGTCGATCGCATTTATCCTCGGTATCTTGCCGCTCGCATTCGCGCACGGCGATGGCGCGCAGTCGCGAATCTCGCTCGGCACCGCCGTACTCGGCGGCATGATCGTATCGACGATTATGAATCTCGCAATCGTTCCGGTGCTGTACGTCATCGTCGTCAACTGGAGCGAACGCAAAAAGCCCCGCCATCAGAAAAAAGCGCCGGTCGTCGTAGCGCAGACGCCCACGCAAGCACCTCCTCCACCGGAGACGATATAACATGCTCGAAGACGAGATGGAATCAGCAGCGTCCGTTTGTTTGAACGCCGCGCAGCAGAATACGATGACCTTTTCGGAAATCGTCCAGGCGCTGCAACGCCAGGGCTTTGAGGGCTACACGATCGATTTCCGATGTTCGCTCGCGACGTATTATACGCCGGACGGGCGCAGCGTTTCGCTCGCCACCCACGTCGTCAAGACACCCGTTGCAGCCGCGCTGGACGCCGCGGCCCTACAATCTGCGATACGGGAAGCGCAGCAGCGCGTTGCCGGATACACGTACCTCGGCTTTTGCGAGAAGGCGGCAGCCGCCGGATGCGCCGGATACTTCGTCTCCTTTTCCGGAAAACGCGCGCTCTATATCGGACGCGACGCGGGCGTACATGAGGAGCGCTTCGCCGGCTGAGGTGCCAGCGAGCTTGCCGGTCGATTTCGGTCACGAAGTCGCGGATGGTTCGTTACGTTAGCTATGGTTGGCCGGATTATTGCGGCGGTCGCGGCGATCGCGACGCTAACCGGCGCCGGCGTGTCGAGCACCGATCTCCGGAACGAATTGCATGCGGCCGCATCGGCATACTATGCGAACATCGTGGACCTCGCACCCCTTGTCGGTCGCGAGTCGGCGATCGATTATCTGCAGCGCCTGTACGACGACGACGATGTCCTTGGAGATACAACCCACTCGTACGGATACACGCAGGACGAGTGGAAAGCGTATCTGGACAACGAGGCGACGCTCGACCTTAGCCTGGTAAACCAAATCATGGCACGGCGTTTTCGGCCGCTCGGCGCGATACGCGGTTTGGGCGAAACGCTCGTGCGTTCGAGCGTCGACGGCACCATGCAGCCCGTCACCGTCTACGTACCGTCGTCGTATCGCGCAGATCGTCCGGCGCCGTTGGTCGTTTTCTTACACGGCCGTCCGCAATCCGAAACCGATCTTCTCTCGCCGCCGTTCGTCGCCGCGCTCGCCGAGCGAACCGGGAGCATCCTCATCGCACCGTACGGACGCGGAGAATACGATTTTCGAAAGACGGCCGGCGACGTGTACGACGCGCTCGATGCGGCGACGATTGCGTTTGCGGTCGATCGTCGCAGACGATTTCTCGCGGGGTATTCGATGGGCGGTTTTTCGGTGTACGAGGTCGCGCCGCTTCATCCGGACGACTGGGATGCAGTTATGTCGATCGCCGGGGGGCTACTCGGTCACGACGCACAGGCTGTCGTGTTGACGATGCGTCAGAAGCCGTTTTACGTGCTTACCGGCTCGGCCGACCAGAGCATCCCGACGCAATACCCCACCGCAACGGCCGCGTTCTTGCAATCCGAGGGTATGCCGGTGTCGTTCTATTCGCAGCCAGGGGGATTGCATCGTTTGATAACGCTGCTGCCGGTGCTTTCGCAGGCGTGGGACGACATGCATGGTGGTATCGTGCGCGCGTCGCCGCCGTTCCTCGGCCAAGTGCCGCTGCCGCTGACGGCGCCGTCGGGAACGCTCGAGAAACAGTGAACCAACGATGAAGGCGACAGTCATACAAGGTTTGCGAGCGCTCGCGGCAGCCGCAGCAATTGCGCTGCTGGCGGGCGTTAGCGCGTCATCCACGCAGTTGCGTCAGGATCTGCACGCGACGGCCGCGATCTACTACGACAAGGTTGCCGATTTCGCACCGCTCGTCGGCCGCGATACGGCGATGGATTATCTCCAGCGCCTCAACGACGATTACGAGGCGCTCGGAGATACTGAGATCTGGCACGGATATACGCACGATCAACAACAGGCATATTTGGTGAACGAAGCCACGCTGGATCTGAGTTTGATTCGCCAAATCATGACGGGCCAGTTTCAGCCGCTCGGCTCGATCCATGGGCTCGGAGAAACCCTTTTGCGTTCGAGCTTCGACGGAACTATGCAGCCGGTCGCTGCGTACGTACCGTCGACGTATCGCGCCGATCGTCCGGCGCCGCTGGTCATGTTCTTACACGGACGACCGCAATCCGAGACCAATCTGCTCGCTCCGCCGTTTATCGCCGACCTAGCGGAGCGAAGTGGCAGCATTATCATCGCGCCATACGTTCGTGGCGAATACGACGTCCGTAGGATGACGAGCGACGTCTACGACGCACTCGCTGCGGCGACCGGGACGTTCAATATCGATTCGCATAAGCGGTATCTGGCCGGTTATTCCGCCGGCGGTTTTTCCGTTTTTCAGGTCGGGCCGACGCACCCCGGCGACTGGACGGCGGTGATGTGTATTTCTGGTGGTCTGATCGACCGTCAATCCCAGCGCGTGCTCTCGACCATGCGGATGACGCCGTTCTACGTCATTACCGGTTCGCGCGACAACGTCGTTCCGACCCAATATCCCGCGTCAACAGCCTTCTACTTGCAATCCGAGGGGGTGCCGATCTCGTTCTACTCCCAACCGGGCGGGACGCACAGTTTGATCACGCTACTCCCGATGCTTTCGCAAGCCTGGGACGACATGCACGACGGCGTCGTGCGCGCGCCGCCGCCGACGCTTAAATATACGCCCCTGCTGCTCAACGCGCCGCACGGCACGATCGACAAATCGTCCTATTAACTCGCGACTCCCCTATTTCGACGACGAGATACGAAAAAGTCCACAGACCACCCAGGATGCCGTTCGTTCGTCGAGTGGTTCGACCAGCGCCGGCGAAATGTCGAGGCGAAACGCCACGGGCCAACCATCGTGTGGCACGGGGATCGGAAACGGCATTGGAATATACACGTAATGGTGCGTTCCCGCCGGCTTTTGCAGGTCGAGCGTTACCATTTGTGATCCGGCGGGAACGTTTGGTTCGGCAAACAGCGTGACGTAGTACGACTCCGGTTCGTTCTCAGTCAGCGCACGCAACTGCAGCGGCTTGCCGGCAGGCTCGTCGCATTGTGCGTTCTGGTCGAACAGTATCGGTGCGGGACGCGCATAGGGTACGTTGGATTGCGGGACGGTTCCGGCGAACAGATAGATCGGACGCGGCGCGGCAGTTTGCCGACCGATGAGCGTCAACGCGATGTGCCGGCCGGAACCCGGTAAAAAATACTGAAATGTATCGGCCGAACATTGCGGCGCCGTGGTTGCGGCGCTGAGGCGATAGACGCCCGGCGGTGCGTCGAACTCGAGCGCGTACTGACGCCGCTGCGGCTCGACCAAAACCGTACGATCGACGTATACGCGCGCAACGCGATCTTCTAGCCGCACCTGCAAACTGGAGCCTTGCGCCGGCGTCCCGGCGCATAATGCGACGCTGAGAGCGACGTGCGCCCCGAGCGTTTACAGCGCCTTTACTGCGGCGGTCAGTTCGTCGATCGAGGCTTTTGCGTCGCCGAAGAGCATCGACGTATTGGGCATTTCGTACAGCGGATTCTCGATACCGGCGAAACCAGAACGCATCGAACGTTTGAGAACGACGACGTTGGCGGCCTTATCGACGTCGAGAATCGGCATGCCGTAAATGGGCGAACTGGTCACATTGCGCGCCGCCGGATTGGTAACGTCGTTCGCGCCGATCACCAGCGCGACATCGGTCGTGGGAAACTCGGGGTTGACGTCTTCCATGTCGAGCAGTTGGTTATACGGCACGTTCGATTCGGCCAGCAAGACGTTCATATGGCCGGGCATCCGCCCGGCGACGGGATGGATCGCGTACGCCACTTTTACGCCGCGTTTTTCGAGCTGATCGGCCAGCGCCTTAACGCTGTGTTGCGCCTGTGCGACGGCCATGCCGTACCCCGGAACGAAGATGACTTTGCTCGCGTATGCCAACATAACTGCGACGTCGTCGGCGCTGGCACTGCGTACCTGCTGGGCTCCGCCGCTGCCGCTCGCTGCGGGCTCCGAACCGCCGGCCGCACCAAACGCGCCGAATAACACATTGGTGAGCGGGCGATTCATCGCGCGGCCCATCAGGACCGTCAGCAACGTGCCGCTGGCGCCGACGAGCGCGCCGCAGATGATCAGTAGCGTGCTCGAAATTTCGAAGCCGGTGATCGCGACGGCTAAACCGGTGAACGAGTTGAGGAGCGAAATCACGACCGGCATGTCGGCGCCGCCAATCGGCAGCACGAACAGCACGCCCAGTACTAGTGCCGCCGCCATCATGATGCCAAATGCCCACAGGGGCAAAACGCCCAACGTTACGACAAACCAGCCTGCCAGCGCGAGGATCGAGATTGCGACCAGCGCGTTGACGATCTGTTGCCCGGGATAGGTTACCGGACGGCCCGTCATCAGCTCCTGTAGTTTGAGAAATGCCACGATCGAACCGGCGAAGCTGATCGCACCGATGATCGCCGACAATACCAACGAAATTGCGATGACGTCGTCCATCCCGACGGCTCCACCGCGAACCACGTAGAATTCGACGGTCGAAATCAATGCGGCCGCGCCACCGCCCGCGCCGTTATACAGCGCGACCATCTGCGGCATGGCGGTCATCTTTACTTTGAGCGCCGCGTAGACGCCGATCACGCCGCCGATGACGGTGCCGATAGCGATCGCCCACCAGCCGACGCCTTGCGTCGATGCGACGACGCCGACCAGGGCGATGAACATGCCGGCCATCGCGAGACGGTTGCCGCGTCGCGCCGTGGCCGGCGAATTCAAGTCATGCAGGCCGTAGATAAACAGCGCGATGGCGACGAGGTCGGCCAGCGCGATAACGATCGAACCGGCGCTCACTTCTTTGAATCCTTGCGGCGGAACATTTGCAGCATGCGTTCGGTGACCGCGAATCCGCCGAACACGTTGATCGCCCCGAGCGTTACCGCGACGATCGCCAAGATCGTCATGAGCGGACCTTGCGTTGTCGCTCCAAAGAGCTGCGCGACGATGACGATTGCGCCCGCCAGCACGATGCCGTGAATAGCATTGGTCGCCGACATGAGCGGCGTGTGCAGGGTGGTCGGCACTTTCGAGATGACTTCGAAGCCGACGAACACTGCCAGCAATAACACGGTCAGCAGGCTGATATAATGAGAAACGTCGCTCACGCGGAACCTCCGGTCGCAGCCGCGCCGGCGACGCACGCGCCGCGAGCGACTTCGTCGTTCGAATCGATAATGAGATTGCCATCTTTGATCCACGGCGACAGCAACGCGTACACGTTACGCGAGTACAGCTGGCTGGCATGGTAGGGCATCGTGCCGGGCAAGTTGGTGGTTCCGATAATCGTCACGCCATTGGGCGAGACGATCGTTTCGCCCGCGACGGTCAACGCGCAGTTGCCACCGGCTTCGGCGGCAAGGTCGACGACGACGCTTCCGGGCTTCATGGCGGCGACAGCCGCTTCACTTATCAAGATCGGGGCTTTGCGTCCGGGAATGAGCGCGGTGGTAACGACGACGTCGTTGGCTCCAATTTGATCGACCATCCACGAACGTTGTCGCTCTTGTTGTTCGGGCGTCAGCTCTTTCGCATAGCCGCCGGTGCCTTCGGCGTCGCCGCCAAGATCGAATTCTAAAAAGGTCGCGCCCAACGACTGTATTTGCTCTTTGACGGCGGCGCGTACGTCGTATCCGCTCACGACCGCGCCCAACCGTCGCGCCGTCGCGATAGCCTGCAAACCGGCAACGCCGGCGCCCAGTATCAGTACTTTGGCGGGCGGAATCGTGCCGGCTGCCGTCGTGAGCATCGGAAAGAACCTCGGCAGTGTGGCCGCACCGAGTAGCACCGCTTTGTAGCCCGCGATGTTGCTTTGCGACGACAAGGCGTCCATCGATTGCGCACGCGTGATACGCGGTATCATTTCCATAGCCAGCGCGGTGACGCCGGCGCTTTTCAGCGTTTCGACGTACTGCGGATCGCCTAATGGATTGAAAAATCCGACGACCACGGTGCCGGGCCGTAGAGCTTGCAGTATCGCTCCAGGTGGACGTCCGACCGTAATCAACGCGTCAACATCCGCGTACGATTGCGGCTGGTCGTCGATCAAGGTGGCCCCGGCGGCGGCATAGGTTTCGTCCGGAAAAGACGAGCCCGCGCCCGCTCCGCGTGCGATGCGCACATCGATGCCCGATTTCACGAGTTTAACAACCGTTTCGGGCACGAGTGCGACGCGACGTTCGGCGGCCGAGCTCTCGCGAGGTACGGCGACGATCATGCGCCGGTCATACGGCTAATACGGAAGGAGTCCTACGATTTATATGCCGATCGCCAGCAACGCCATTGCCAGCACCAAGATGAACGCGATAACGCCGGCCAGATGATTTGCATGCGCGGGATGAATCCGCCGGCCGGCGCCGTGATATGCGATGAAAAAATCGGCGACCGATAATACGATTCCGGCGACGGCCAAAACGGCTATGAATGGCAAGTCGTGTAGCACGACGGCGGCACCGAGCACCGCACCGATGATGATATCCCGAATGCCGGTGGCGCGCGTAAATCCGTGCGCGTGCGAACCTTCGGCGGGAAGGCCGTATGCGTGCGACGAGCGATGCGGATCGAACAGCGCCCACAGGCCGACCAAAATGAGCGCGGCCGCGACGACGCTGCCGGCAATAAATGCGGCCGTCATGCGATCGATACCGGATTGAGAAGGGAACCGATACCGCCGATTTCTACTTGCATTACGTCTCCGTCCGATAAAAATTCCGGCGGCGTTCGAGCAAAGCCTACGCCGGCCGGAGTTCCGGTTGCGATGACGTCGCCCGGAAGCAGCGTCATACCGCGACTGAGTTCGGCGATTAGGCGCGGTATCGGAAAGATCATTTCGGACGTGTTGCTGCGCTGCTTCTCGATCCCGTTCAAACGGAAGCCGATGGATAGCGCCTGCGGATCGCCGATCTCCTCGGGCGTCACGATCCACGGGCCGATCGGCGCGCTATCGTCTAAACTTTTTCCCTTAAACCACTGTACGTGTGCGCGCTGGAGATCGCGCGCGGTGACGTCGTTGAACGCCGTATAGCCGAAGACCACGTCCGGCGCTTCGCTCTCCGAGACGTTCTTGCAACGTGCTCCGATCACGACGGCCAGTTCGGCCTCATAATCGTACTCGCCCGAGATCGAACGCTCGAGGCGCACGGTCGCGCCCGGGCCGACGATGGCCGTCGGCGCTTTGGTAAAGAACGTCGGAACCTCTGGAAGCTTGAGCTCGCGTCCCGAAGCCTTGGCGCCCTCTTTTGCATGCTCCAAATAATTACGGCCGACGCAAAACACGTTGCGCGCCGGGCGCACCGGCGCATCGAGCTCGACGTCGGCGAGCGCAATCAACGGTTCGGGTGAATGCCAGGCGATGCGCTCGTGCGGCGCCAACGCGATGTAGTCGCGTATCGTCGCCGTCGAGATCGTGCGAATGGCGTCCCCCTCGAGCGCTCCCGGGAGCGTTCGCCCGTCGCGCGTTCGAAACGTAACCAGCCGCATACCGGCGTTATAGGTGCGGCGAAGGCGACGGCGAGGGCGTTGGCTTGCCGGTAATCTCGTTCAGCGACGGCAGCTTGGCATGCGACGCGGCCTGTTGTTTCTTGGCGGCCGCTTCCGACGCGGCGTATTCTTTCTTTGCCGTGTTGATCATGACGTTGGCGGCGCCCGGCTGGTTACCCCAGTTTCCGCCTGTAGAAACGAGCGTTATCTTCCGGTCAACATGATGCGTGGTTGGGTCGTAGTCGTACGAAACGCGGAATAAGCCGACGATCGCCGTTCCGTCTGCTTTGCGGATCCACATCTGCAATGCGTTGCCGTAGGTCTGCGCGTTGAACGTCGTGTACTTGGTGCCGCGACCGGATTTGACTTTAACGACCTGGCCTTTGCCGTTCACCTCGACGACGTACTCCGCGTGCAGTTTCACCTTTGGAAACGGCGGAGGCGGGATCGTGGGATGCGGCGACGGTGTCGCGGCGCGTGCTGCGCCACCGGCCAGCGTTAGCGCGAGGGCGAACAGTACGGCAGCGCGCGTGCGATCGATGGTCACGGGTGAAAACGACTCCTAATTACGCGACAGGACGGCGAAGGGGTGGCCGCACGAACCGCACGCGATGACCACCTGGACGTGCGACTTGTCTCGTGCTTTCGATTCGTCGCTTTCGTTTTCAGGGGTGCCGCAGAACCGGCAGCGGGTGGAAGTCGGATTTCCTCCGACAGGTTGCTCGTCCACTGCGGTCGCCTTTACCCGTGCCCTCGGCCGCGACCTCTCTACGCGAGGCCCACGATAGTGCCCGGCGAATGGGCTTGCGTGTTCTCTCGCCGCGCGCTGGCAGCGCTCGCGGTCGTGCTCGCATTCAGCAGCGCACCCGTACGTGCCGAACGTCAGATCGTCGACCTACATCGTCTCGATGCGTACTTCGCGTTGTTTGCGAACGATTCGAACGTGCCGTGGAAGCCGACGACGGTTCGCTTGGATACCTATTCCAGCGCACCGGTGTCGATCGGGGTGTACGCGGCCGACCCGGCCGAAGTATTGACGGCCGGTTCGAACGCGAGACCGCGCGCGATCGTTACGCGCGGACGGCGTCCGGTCGCTTCGTTTTCGTTCTCACCCCCCGGCGGCTATCAGTTTCAATCCAATTATATCGACGTGCAGCTGGGATCGCGTGAGGGATTCTTTGTCGTCGAAGCACGGCGCGGCGACGTCGGCGAGCAAGTGTGGATCAACCGCACGCGAATCGGCCTGATTTCCAAAGAAACGCCCGGCGAACTGTTGCTGTATGGAACCGATCTCGGCACCGGCCGCGCGATGGCACGTATGCGCGTGCAATTCGTGGTCGGCAGCAGGTTCGAAACGGCACAAACCGACGCGCACGGAATCGTACGCTGGAAGCACTTTCCGCGACCGGTGTTTGCGCTCGCGCAGTGGGGATCGAGTTACGCCTTTCTGAGCCCGCTGGCGCAAGCGCCGTTGCCAACGGCGATCGTTGCGGTGCGCACCGACTCTGCGGTGGTGCATGCGGGCGACATCGTTCGAGCCGTCGGCTTCGCACGCTCTCGGAACGGAACGTCGTTTCGCCCCGCTTCGGGCTCGGTGACGGTCACGCTGCGTTCGGGCGCGACGCTCGTTGGGGAACAACGCGTCGCACTCGATTCCGCCGGTGCGTTCGCAACGCAATTTTCCGTTCCGGCCGGCGCGCGTTCGGGTGAGTATACGCTGCTGGCACAAAGCGGAAGCGGCGCCGGGGGCGCGACCGTGCACGTCGACGCCGATGTCGGCGGTCTGTCGCTTTCCGTTGTGGCCGGCTGCGGAGATTCGTGCGACCCACACCAGGACGTTCCGCTGCACGTGCACGCGTCTCGCGGTGGCGCTACGGTTCGCGTCCAAGTCGTGCGTTCGCCGCACGTGTACGTCGGTGGTGTGCCCGACGTTACGCCATGGGCGACCAGCATGTGGCTCGATCAAACGGTACAGACCGACGCGCAAGGCGATGCGACCGTGACGATTCCACATCCGACCGACGAGCTCGGATCCACCTACGGCGTCCATGTCGATTCGAACGAAGCCACTGCGGACACGCGCATCGTCGTTGCCACCGCGCAAGCCGCGATTCGCGTCGCGGTCAACCGTGAAGAGTTGCACGTCGGTTCGCCCATCGGCTTCGATGTCGAAGCGCGCGAGGTCGCCACCGGCAAGCCGTTGGCCGGTGCGACCGTGACGGTGCGTATGGTGCACGGCACATCGACGAATCTCCAAACGCTCAAGCTGGACGCCGACGGTCGCGGACGAGGTTCGTTCTCGTCACCAGTTCTTGGAAACGATTTGATTTTCGCCAGCGTCAACCTCGGCGGACGTGCGACCGACGCCGTCTCGGTGCGGGTCGACGCCGAGTCGTCGGGCCAAAGCGTCGATCGGGGAAGTGGTAACGTAGCGCTCGCCGTCGATCGCCGGACGTATCGTTCCGGCGACTCGATTCGAGTCGACGCGCACCTTGCCGGCGGACGAGGGCAAGCGCTAGTGACACTCGAGAGCGCACTCGGCGTCGATGCGGACGTCGTCGATGCGAACGGCGGCGGTGCCGGGGCGAGTTTTCGTGCGTCGAGCGCGCCGGGAGAGCTGCTCGTCGGATCGAGTTTCGTTCGTGACGGAGCGATCGAATGGTTGACGCTGCCGTTAGAGGTCTATGCACCCGGGCGTCCGGCCGCGGTGACGCCGTCGCTGGATGCCGCCAGCTTTGCGCCCGCCCAGACCGCTGCGGTGACGATTCCTGACGTGCCCTCGACCGCGACGCTAGCGATACGTATCAGCAAAGAACAACCATCGGGTAGCGCGCTGTTCGACTCCGCACCGGACTTGCTGGCAGTCAACGTCGCTGCGACGCAAACCAGCGCTCCGTTGACCGAAAGCTGGCACCCGTGGGTCGACTCGACCGGCAATCACGCGCAAGTCTTGGGCTTCGTCCGGCGCACCCAGCCGCCCGCGCAACTATCGCTCGCGGAATCCGATACACAACCGGTGTATTGGAAAATCCTCTCGGCGACTCGAGGCGGCGTAACGATTCCGGTTCCGTCGCAAACCGGACGTTACACGCTGTCGGTGTTGCGAATCGCAAACGATGGCAGCGTCGGCGCCGGGTCTGCGATCTTGGTGGTGCACTCGTGAGCTTGATGTTGCTCGATACCTACGGCTTAGTGTATCGCGCATTTTTTGCGCTGCCGGGTCTAACGACCAGCAAGGGCGTGCCGATCAACGCAGCCTACGGTTTTACGATGATGCTCAACAAGATCATCGCCGACGAAAAGCCGGTACACGTGATCGCGGCGTTCGATAAAGGCATGCCGGCGCATCGCATCGCGCTGTATAAAGAATACAAAGCGCAACGCGAAAAGATGCCCGACGAATTGCGCGGCCAGTTCGCGCTCGTGCGCCGCATCCTCGACGTGTTCGGTATCCCGATCGTCGAACTCGACGGGCAAGAAGCCGATGACGTGATCGCAACCTTGGCTCGCCAAGCCGAAGAAGCCGGCGAGCAAACCGTCATCGTCACCGGCGATCTCGATTTGTTACAGGTCGTGGACGAACGCACGACTGCGCTCGTGACGCGCCGCGGAATCACCGATCTGGGGCGATACGATCCGGAGGCGGTGCGCGCACGTTTCGGACTTGACCCGTCGCAGTTGCCGGATTATCGCGGGCTGAAGGGCGATCCGTCGGATAATCTGCCGGGTATCCCGGGCGTCGGCGAAAAGACCGCGACGAAGTTATTGCAGGCGGCCGGTTCGTTGGACGCGCTCGTTGCAAATCCCACGCTGGCCGGAACGCCGAAGTTGCAGAAGCTGATCGAGCAATATGGCGATCAGGCCCGTTTGTGCCGCACGGTTTCGATCGTGGTTCGGGATCTGCCGGTCACCGTCGATTGGGAAGCCAGTCGATACCGCGCACCCGAGCAGGCCGAACTCTTTGAACTGTACAGCGATCTCGAATTTAAGTCGTTAGTCGCGAAGCTACAGGCACCGCCCGAACTACTGTTGCTCGACGCGCGAACGGGATTGAATGGTTCGTACCGCTCGTATGCCGCAGCCGTCGATCCGCCGGAGTTCGAACGGCTCGCCGGGGAACTGCGAGAACTTTCGCGTGCCGCGCGCATCGCGCTTACGGTATTGGGCGACGACCTAGGCGCGAGCGCGGCTCCCGAAACCGGACTCGACTTTCCGCTCGCATCCCTGGCGCACGACGGAGTGCGCGACGCGTTACAGATGCTGTTGCGGTCGGACGCGTCGCTCGTCGCGTACGATGCGAAACGCCTCATGCGCGCGCTGTTGGATCGCGGCATCGACGTACCGGCCTTTTCCGATGATGCGATGATCGCGGCGCATTTGCTGGATCCGAGCCGTGGCTTTGCCGATCCGCAAGACGCTGCCGCGGCGATATTGGGCGCCTCGACCGAATCGCATGCAGCCGCCGTCGCCGATGCGACGCTACGCATGATCGAACCCGAACGAGCGTCGTTACAAGAGCGCGAGCAGCTCGATCTCTACCGAAATGTCGAACTTCCGCTCGCCCCCGTACTGGCGAAAATGGAAGCCGCCGGGGTCGCCATCGATCTGGGCGAACTGGCTATCGTCGGCCGCGAGGTCGAATCCGCCGCTAGCCGGCTGCAGCGACACATCTTCGACTTTGCCGGCGAAGAGTTCAACATCGGCTCGCCGTTGCAACTCGGTAAGATTCTCTTCGACAAACTCCAGATTCCGAACGGGAAAAAGGGCAAGACCGGATGGGCGACCGGCGTCGAAGTTCTCCAAGGATTGTCGCGCGAGTATCCGATTTGTGCGCTGGTTCTCGAGTGGCGCGAAGTCACCAAACTCAAGAACACGTACGTTGACGTCATCGGGTCGTCGGTCGATCCCGCCGACGGGCGGCTGCACACGGTGTTCAATCAAACAGCGACTGCAACCGGCCGGCTGTCGTCGACCAACCCTAACCTGCAAAACGTGCCGGTGCGCGGCGAACTCGGGCGAAAGATCCGCAAAGCGTTCGTCGCCGGCGGTGAAGAGTACGTCTTGGTCGCAGCCGATTACAGTCAGATCGAGCTACGCTTGATGGCGCATCTGTCCGGCGATGAAGCGATGCGTTCGGCATTTCATGAGGGCCAAGATATTCACGATTTCACCGCGCGTCAGATCTTCAACGTGGCCGCCGGCGACAAGGTTGACGGCAATCAGCGCCGCATGGCCAAGAGCGTGAACTTCGGATTGCTCTACGGCATGTCGGATTTCGGATTGGCGCAACGGCTCGAGATCGGCCGGGCTGAAGCGAAAGAGATCACCGCGGCATATTTCGCGCGCTTCCCGTCGGTGCGGGCGTACATCGATCGAACGATTGCGGAGGGACGGCGTAATGGGTACGTTTCGACAATGCTCGGGCGCCGTCGCTACATGCCGGGTTTGACTTCGGGTAATTATATGCTGCGTGCGGCCGCCGAGCGAGAAGCGACCAATGCCCCGCTGCAAGGCAGTGCCGCAGATCTCATGAAGCTGGCGATGGTCCGTATCGATGCGGCGTTGACGCGCTCCGAACTGGATGCGCGTATGCTGCTGCAGATTCATGACGAGTTGATTTTTGAGGTGCTCGTGTCGCAACGCGATGCATTAGCCGCGTTGGTGCGCGAACATATGGAAAGCGCGGTCGCGCTGAGCGTGCCGCTGGAAGTCACGGTAAAAACCGGCCACAACTGGTACGACGTGGAGCCGTTGCTCGAGGGGGAAGGCGCGAATGTTTGATCTGTTGCTGGCGTCGATCGTGGCCGCTGCGTCGCCCGCGCCCAGCCCATTGCCGGTGATCGTGCTGCACGCTCCGCAAGCGACGCTGCGCCTGGAGCTGGCGCGCAACGACCCGCAGCGCGAACACGGCTTGATGGATCGAACGTCGTTGCCCGAACACACCGGAATGCTGTTCGTTTTCGACAACGATGGACCGGTGACGTTCTGGATGAAAGATACACTGATTCCGCTCGATATGGTGTTCGTCGCTGCCGACGGCACGGTTCGTTTGGTCGATGCGGCGGTGGCCCCGGCACCGCGGAATGCCGCCGATCCGGCCATTCCAATAGAGCCGGGTGTTGCGAAGTACGTGATCGAGCTTCCGTCGGGTGAGGCAGCGCGGGACGGGATCAAACGCGGGACCCACTTGACCATTCCGCCGCCTGGTGCCTGAACTTCCTGAAGTAGAAACGATCGTGCGCGGCTTAGCCGCGGCAGCGATCGGCAAGCAGATCGAGCGCGCCGAAGTGCGGCTCGCTAAAATCGGTGTGGCGCCGCCCGGTGTCGCGTTCGTTGACGCCGCCGCGGGCGAGCGAATCGTGGCGGCACGGCGGCGCGGTAAGTACGCGATCCTTGACTTGGCCTCGGGCCGAAGCCTGGTGACCAGCCTGCGCATGACTGGGCGCATGTTGATGCAGCGCGCCGGAGAGCCCGATTATCCCGGCACCCACGTCGTCTTGCACTTCACCGACGGCACCCGCCTGAGCTTCGCCGACGTGCGCACCTTCGGCCGGATGCGCCTGGTCGAACCGGACGAAGCGTGGGATCGCGACCTCGGCGTGGAGCCCCTCTCGCCAGACTTTACAGTCAAGGCCGTAACGGGTATGCTGGCGGGGCGAACGACGCCGGTCAAGGTGGCACTTCTCGACCAGCGGCGCATAGCGGGCATCGGCAACATCTATGCTTGCGAAGCGCTCTGGGAGGCGGGCATCCGCCCGAGCCGTCCCTCCAAGTCGTTGACCGCCCCGCGGATTCTCCGGCTCCACCGTGCTATCGTCAACGTGCTGGATCGCGCGGTGGCCATGCGCGGCTCGAGCATCGACGACTATGTTGACGCTGGGGGGTTGCGGGGAGGCTTTCAAAACGTCTTGTCGGTATACGGCCGGCTCGGCGAACCGTGCCTACGATGTGGCAAACCCGTCATCCGGACGGTACTCGGTCAACGCGGAACCTGGTGGTGCCGCGGATGCCAACGATAACGTTCGTTCGCAACAAAAAAATATAACGAAGGTAGGAACTCCAACATCACTACGACTGAAATCTCTCCCGTACAGCCCGAAGAAGATCAGCTCGCGCTCGAACAGCAACTTTACGAAGAGTCGCTCAAAGTTCTCGACGAAGGCCAAGTTCTAACCGGCACGATCGTCCAGAAAGACAAAGACGAATTACTCGTTGACGTCGGTGGTAAGTCCGAAGGCGTGCTTCCGTTCCGCGAGCTGTCGCTCGCTGTCGAGCCGAAGCTGCTCAAAGTCGGCGATACGCTCGAAGTCATGATTCACCGCATCGACGATCTCGACGGAACGCTGTTCCTGTCGGAGCGTCGTGCCCGCGCGCTCAAGACGTGGGAAAAGGTCATCGAAGCGCACGAGCGCGATGAAGTGATCGAAGCGACCGTAACCCAAGTCGTTAAGGGCGGCGTGCTCGTCGATCTGGGCATGCGCGGATTCGTTCCGGCTTCACAGATTCGCCGCCAACCCGTCGGCAATCTCGATGAATTGGTCGGCCAGCGTTTGCGTTTGAAGGTAATCGATCTCGATCACAAGCGCCATCGCGTCGTCCTGTCGCAGCGCTTGGTACTCGAGGAAGAGCTGCAGGCCAAGAAGCAAGAGCTGCTCGACACGTTGGAAGTGGGACAGATCCGCGAAGGTATCGTCGTGCGTCTCGCCGATTTCGGTGCGTTCGTTGACCTCGGCGGCATCGATGGCTTGATCCACAACAGCGAGCTATCGTACGCCCGTATCAAGCATCCCTCGGAAGTCGCGCGTATCGGCGATGTGGTGCAAGTCGAGATCATGAAGTTCGATCCCGACGCGAAAAAGGTAAGCTTGTCGCTCAAGCACGCGCTTCCCGATCCGTGGGACGAGCATGCGGACAAGTTGTACGAAACCAATAAGCTGACGGCGCAAGTCGTCAAGGTGACGCCGAACTATTTGCTGGTCGAAATCATTCCGGGGATTCTGGCGATGGTTCCGAAGGGCGAGTTCGACTCCGTGGCCCAGTACAGCCCCGGGCAAGACGTCGAAGTGACGCTGCTAACGATCAATCACGCGACCCGGCGCATCACCGCGTCGATCCAACACGTGGCCGACGTTCCGCTCGAGGAAATCGAACAGATCGTCGTCCCGGAGATCGACGTCATCGCGCCATCGGCCGCCGCCCCGATAGAGACGGCGTCGCCCGAAGCGGCTTCGTCCGAAGCTGCATCGTCCGACGCGGCTCCGTCAGACGCTGCATCGCCCGACGTGGCATCGTCCGACGCGGCTCCGACCGAAGCCGTTCCCTCCGAAGCTGCATCGTCCGACGACGCTCCTTCGGCGGAGCCGGCTCCCTAGCAGCCCAAATGCTCGCCGGCCTCACCGGAGGAATCGGTTCGGGCAAGTCGGCCGTGGCGGCGTTTTTCCATTCGTTTGGGGCGCTGATCATCGATACCGACCTTATCGCACGAGAAGCCGTCGCGCCCAATAGCGACGGCTTCTTGCAAATTGCGCGGGCTTGGCCCGAGACGATTCGCGACGGCGAACTCGACCGCGGCGCGCTGGCAGACATCGTGTTCGCCGATCCCGCACAGCGCGAACGTCTCAACGCAATCGTGCATCCGCAAGTGCGGCGCATTGCGGCAGAGCGGGGCGCCCACGCGGCGCCCGGACAGGTGGTGGTGCACGTCGTACCGCTCTTGTTCGAGACCGGCTACGATAAGTTGGTCGATCGTACGATCGTCGTCACGGCGCCGATCGACGAGCGTCTGCGGCGAGTCGAAGCGCGCGACGGATTGAACGCCGAGGCCATCGAGCAGCGAATGGCCGCGCAATTAGCGCCCGAGCGCGCCGTCGAACTCGCCGACTTCGCGATCGCCAACGACGGATCGCTCGAGCAGCTTCGCCTGCGCTCCCGCGCCGTATACGACCGGCTGCTAATGTGACGAGTTTTCAGGCGAGCGCCCGTTCCTGTGAGTTTTCTTAGTTTGCCTGGCGCCTACTTGGGAAAAAACTGATAATCACTCTTCCCAGATACGAGGCAGGCATGACCACGCAAGAACCGGGACCGTCCGGCGGCATGAGCGTTCGCGAAGCGGGACGTCGTGGAGGCGAACGCGTCAAAGCCAAATATGGATCCGAATTCTACGAGGAAATCGGCCGCAAAGGCGGCCAGGCAACGAAAACCAAGTACGGCCCGTCCTTCTATGAGGTGATCGGCCAAAAAGGCGGACAGCGCCCCAAAAAAAAATCCGGAACGGCTTCTTAATATTTCTCGCCCACACGACCGCGTAAGGACCCATGGCTGAAAAAACAAACGACGTCGCGGCGAAACGCGAAATGTCAGTCCGCGAGGCCGGCAAAAAAGGTGGCGACACCGTGCGCGACCGCTACGGTTCCACCTTCTACGAAGACATCGGCCGCAAGGGCGGCAAAGCGACGCGCGACCGCCACGGCGTGGAGTTTTACGAATCGATCGGACAAAAAGGCGGCAAGGTGGTCAAGGAAAAGTATGGTTCCGATTTCTACGAGGAAATCGGCCATAAGGGTGGTCAGAAAGTGAAGAAACTGATCGCCGAGGCCAAGAAAAAGATTGCCGAGGAAGGCAAAACGTAGTCCGGAGTTTTAGGTGCCGTAGCGGCGCCTAGATCTCCGGCGCTACCTTTCCAGTGTGGACGTCGAGCTGTCCACCAATTTTTCCAATATGAACCGTATTGGCATCGAAGTTGACCGAGATATGGTTGACCCGAAGCGTTTGTCCGTTGGTGTGGATGAATGCCGGATGGTCGATCTTGAGCGATTTAGCATCGTTGGTCCAGACGACGTGGTCGGTGTCGAACGCCAAATGTTGCGGGTCGCCGATGCGTTCGATGTGCATCTTTCCGATCGCCGTAAAGTTGAGGGACTGCACGTTGACTTGAATGTGCTGCGCGGATATCCGCAGGTACGGCTTACCTTTGCGAAAGATTTCGCCGTTACGAACGCCGTTGACGCTGCCGGTGAGTCCGTCCGGCGACAGGTGCGCCTTGGTATAGTCGAACGTCCAAGACTTCGTCTGGATGCGGTTACCGACCACATGGCCACCGTGCAAATCCATGCTGACCGTCGCCGGCGGCGGCGGAACTTTCCCGCTGTCTGCGAGAAGAATTTCGGTCACCACCCATGCGGAAATGCCGAAGCCGAAAACGAGGTAGGCGCACCGCACGAGAACTTTCTTGAGACGCGGCGGCTTACGGTCGGGGTCCTCGAGTCGAGCCCGGCGTGCGCCCGCAAGTGCGATCGACAGACCGATCGGACCCAAGAGAAAGCCGAGAACGAACGACAAAAAGCCGCCGCGCCAGCTTAAGGCGGACACGATGTAGGTCGCGGCGCCAAAGCCTAAACCTGCCACGATTGCTAACGATATCGCCAGCAGCATCCAATTAGCTCCGCCGCCGCCTGTTGTCCGGCAAAACGATCAGCAGCGCGTATAACAGGAACGCCGCCAAACCGATCGCCGTCGGACCGATGTGCGAGAAGACGGTGTTGACGCGCCGCCCGACCTTTCCGTAGATAATAATGCGTTCTTCCATCTTGCTGCGCGCTTGCCACGATCCGTCGGGGTTGATGATACCGCTGACGCCGGTCGCTGCCGCGCGCACCACGTAGGCGCCGCTTTCGATCGCACGCAGTTGCGCGATCTGTGCGTGCATGTACGGTCCGGATGTCGTGCCGAACCACGCGTCGTCGGTGCTGATGACCAGCAGTTGTGCGCCGCGGCGAATCTGTGCGAACGCCAGATCGGAAAATCCCGACTCCCAGCAGATCAGCGGTGCGATCGGCAGCGCTTCGGTTTGGTACACGCCGTCCACGCGACCGTTGCCGAATTGGCCGCTCAGTTTGGCGATATACGGAAGCCACGACAAAAACTTGCGGCCGGGAAACGACTCAGCAAACGGCACGAGCTGTCGTTTATCGTAGATCGAAAGGCCGCCGCTCGGCGCGAATATGTAGAGCGAGTTATACACGTTGCGCCCGCGCAAGCTTTGGCTACCGGCCACGAGCGTCGATTTCCAACCAACCGCGAGCGTCCGAAAGGCTTGCGTCAAGTACGGATCGGTATTCAAAATGGTCGGAATGACGGTTTCGGGCCAAACGATGAGCTTGGGATGGCGCAGTAACGCTTGATGCGTCATTCCGATGTAACGCATGACTGCTAAGTCGAGCGAATTCCATTTGAGCGATTGCGCGATGTTGCCTTGTACCGCCGCAACCGGAATGGTCGGCGGCGGCACGCGACGCGCGGGCCATGCGAGCCACGCGAACGATGTCGCGACGACGACGGCGGCGATCGTTGCGGCGAACGGCTTCCACGTTCGTCGAATCACGGCGTCGGCGAAATATGCGCCGATCGCGCACAGCACGAACGTTATGCCGTAGGTACCGGCATACGCCGCGATGGCTCGCAACGGCGTGTCGGCTTGCGAGTAGCCGAGCTGATCGAACGGCGCTCCGAGCACTCCGATCGTACGAATCCACTCACACGCAGTGAACGCTGCCGCCGCTGCCAACGGCGCGAACGCCGGACGAACGTGACGATATGCGAACGACGCTAAGACCGCAGCCAGTGCGAAAAACGGCGCTTCGATCATGGCCACTGCCAAGGGCAAGACCGGTCCGAAAATGCCGATATAGCTGCCGACCGTATGGCCGATCCACGAAAAGCCGAGCGTGAAGAAAATGACCCCTGCGAACCAGCCGAGTACGCCGGCTCGTTTCCAGGAGGCACCTTGCCACGTCCAGAAAAGCGCCGCCGTCCCGAACGGTACCAGCCACGCCGCGCCGAACTTGGGGAAAGCCGCAGCTAGCGCGAGTGCGGCACAAGCCGCGACGCCTGTGTCGCGCAGCCAAGAGGAACGCATGATACGCAGACTCGGTTTCGTACTCGTACTACTAGCGGCGGTCACGGTCGTTGCATGCGGGCGGCAAGTGACGCCCAATCCTCCGGGAATTGGCCCGGGCGGCGCGCCCGAAGGGTACATGAGCGTCTACTTTGACGTGTCGCAAGCGTTCAACTTTTCCAACTATCAATATTGGATCGTCTTCAACACCAGCGGAAATGGGCTTACTCCCGGAACGCAACCGTTCCTCAACAACTGGGCGGCATATTCGGAGGCGATCGAAGTGGCCGGAAACGGCGGCTCGGCGTTCGCTCGCGCGGTGCAATTCGTAAAAAACCCGTCCAACCCGCACATTCCGCCCGCATTTTTGACCTTGCAAACGACGCCGCAGCAGTTGCAGTTCAACGTTAATAGCAACGGAAGCGGAACCGAGTTCAACGTTATTTTTCAGCGATCGATCTTTTTGGGGCCGCTGGCGAGCCCGGCGCCCTTGGCCGCCAATTGGCTGTTCAATGGGTTCACGACGCAGGCTAGCGTGCAGAATAATCTCGTGTTCGTCGATTCGATGGGCGCCGGCGGTCCCAACACTCCGCAGTACAGCTCTCCCGCATTGCCCACCTTCCAATGCTTCGATCAAACGTTGTACTCGTTGGCGAGCGGGTTGCAGATCGATCCGCCGGCCGAAATCGTTAGCGTAGAAATTGCGAACAACCCGAGCCCCGCTCCGAACGCGGCGCCGTGCTCGGCCGATACTGGAGATGCCAAACATGCAACTTCTCGAATGTAGTCACGCCCCGTGCAACTGCACGATCACCGGCGAAGTTGGCGGCGAGGCGTACTGTTCCGAAGGCTGTCGCGACGCGGAAGTCGCGACCATCGAGAGCGATATGTGCGACTGCGGCCACCCGCCGTGCGATGAAAATTAGAAGTTGAACGTCGACGGAACGATCTGGCCGGGTTGACCGACCGCGAACGTCGCCGTTTGATTCGGAAACGCCAAGAGGCTCAAGCCGACGTTGATCGACTGCGACGCCTCGCTATACAACACTTGCACTTGGTAACAGTTGCCGAACGTGCGCGTGTAGTAAAGCACCTTGTCGGAGAAGAGCTCGTAGCCCGGGCCGCCGCCCTTCCACTGTAAGTCGGTAACGAACTGGATCGATGCATCGCGTCCGAACGGCATCGACAACTGCAGATTGGTCGTTTCGAATCCCTGTCCCACACCCGGGATGAACGATCCGCTGAGCAGCACCACCGAACGAGCCGACGGTCTGGCCGTCAGCTGGTAGCTCCACGGTTGTGCGACGCCGTCGAAGTTGGTGGAGTAGCCGACCGAGAAATCGTATACGTCGTCGTTAAACATGCGGAAAAGGTCTTGCGCGTTCTTCGTGTTTTCGGTGGGCTGTTGGTCGAGATACTGAAACGGCACGAGGGCCGGCCCGTTGTAGTTGTCCTCGTTGTAGGTAATCGAGTTCAAAAAATGCTTGCCGATCGGCGTCGTCAAGCTGAAGTCTTGTTCGATCGCCGCTTTGAGGTCGCCCGTACCGTACGCATACTGATCGACGTTGATCGTGCCTTCGAAATCGCTACCGAACACCTTTGCGGTTGCGGGGCCGAACACCACACCCGCGTCGGTGCGCCAGGTCGCGAGCTGGCTCGTCGGTTCGCTGTATTCGCCGGCCACGAGCTGTGCCGACATCGGAAAGATAAAATGCTGGAAGAAGTCGTTCGGACGTACGGTGACTTCCGGTATTTTGTTGATACCGTACGGCTGCTGCGCGAACGTCTTATCGTACTCCAGTTGGTAATCCGCGCCCTCGGTCGTGTAATGCATCAGATAGTCGAACTCCGACTGCGCGTTAAACGACGATTCGCCGTAGTTCGACGAGCTGTTGGAAATATTGTAACTGATGTCTTGGCTTAGATTTTCGTTGAACTGTCGAGAATCGGTAAACGAAAGGCTGTTGCTTTCGGATTCCGTGCCGACCGTGCTTCGGGTGAACGAGTAATTCTGCGATGTGTTCTGCGTTTGATGCACGACCGCACCGGTGAGCGACTCGTTGGGCGGGATCTGCGTCAAGGCGCCATAGTTCGATTGATAGCCGAACTGAAAATTGCCCCGAAGATGCGGATCGAAGTTCTCTTGCTCTTGGATCGCGACGTTGTACGTGCGTTGCCCCTCGAGCCGGTCGTTCATTCCGTAAAAGTTGATGCTCAGCGTTCGTCGTCCACGGCGGCTGGCATAGAAGCCGACGTATCCCAGTCCGAGACCCATTTTCGTGTAATAGTTGACGATGTAGTAGCCGTAGTAATACTGATCTTTTCCGAACGGCAGCTGCATCTTGATCCAGGCGCCTTCGTACGAGTCGTAACCCACTTCCGGAAAGAAGTGCGGCCGCGCACGCTGATCGGTAACGGTGCGAAGCGGAATCACTAACCGCGGCAGATAGAACACCGCCGCGGCGCCAAGCCACAGTATGGCTTTCGTGATGATGATTGCGTCGCCGGGAACGACCTCGATGGTTTTTCCGGTAATGTGATAGCCGGCGCGCGGGTTCTCACAGGTCGTGACGTACGGATTGGCGCCGTCTGCGGTGCCGTCGGTATTGGTGTGCAGATCGTCGGCTTGAAAATGGACGAAGCCGATCTCGACGCCTTCGGCCGTTTCGCCGTTGCCCTTCAGCAATTGCGCGGTTTCGGCGAGCGTGTCGAATTTAATTTCGTCGGCTTTGAGCACCGAGTCGTGCGTGTGGTTGATCAAGAACGGATGGCCGGTGATCGTCACCGTTCGCACGCCGTCGAAATGCGCGTGGTCGCCGACGATTTCTTCGTCGCGATAAAAGATGTGAACGTTGCCGTCGGCGTCGCCCGGTTGGCCTTTGCCCGCGCCGCCCGTCACGCGGTCGGCGATAACCGCCACATAGTTCGGTGCAAGTGTCGGCACGCCGCTGGGTTCGGGGCTCGGCGTCGGGGTCGCGCGGCCGGCGGGCGTGATGGGCGGCGGCGTATTTCCGCCGCGCTCCAGAAAAATCGCTCCCGCTGAGGGCGAGGGATTGGGCGTAGGCGTGGGAACCGGCGGCGGCGACACCCCAGGCGAGGGCTTGGCCGTGGCACGCAATTGATACGTTCCGTTTCCTACGCCGGGCTGAACGTTCGGAAGCCCGGGCGTGTTGACCGGGCCCGGAGTAGCCGGTCCCGGAACGCCCGGCGCCTCGGTTTCCTGGTCTTCAGGGGAGGCGGACGGCTGCGTCGTCGCCTGCGCGAACCGCACCGACGGAGGGGGCAGCGGGGCATCCGTGGCCCGATCGTCTGGATCCGGCTGGCCGGCTTGTGCGACCTGCGCCAGGCGGGGGGGTCTGCGCAGCCTGGTCGGCTTGCGCGGCTTGCACGATTTGATCTGCCGACGCCGCGTTCTTTTGCGCGCAGGTCTGTTTGCTGAACAGCATCAACGCCGTAGCCGCCGTCGGATCGGGGGCAGCAGTCTGAGCTCCGGGCAATGCCTGCGGGCCGGTCTGGACTTGGTCCATACCCGAAACCTCGGCGCCCGCCGGCACCGAGCCGGTCAGAAATATGACGAAGGCCGCGATCGCGGTGATGCCGCGATGGTTTAACCACCTCGAACGCATGGCGTTAGCGTTCTTCCATCCACAGTAGTACCGTGCCGGTAACGCCCATGATGACGTTGGGAACCCAGGCCGCAATAAACGGATTGATCGCGCCGTTGCGCCCGAACGCAGCGGCCGCCGACGTCATAAGGTAGTAGACGAAGAATAGGATGATCGCCAACGCGATGCCGAGCGTACGGCCGCGCTTGCCGAATCGCAGCGCGACGGGTACGGCGAGGACGACGCCGATAAAACATGCGAACGGCCAGGCTAGCTTGTTCGCGAGATTCACTTGCAGCGTTCCGAGGGCGGTTCCACCGATGCCCTGCGATTGCAGCGCGTTGACCTGCGTTTTCAGCGACTTGCTGCTCATCGTCCACGGGTCGTTGTTGACGTTGCTGACGAATTGCGACGCCGTTTCGCCCAGCGGTAAGCCGATCGTAACGTTCTTGACCTTTTGCTGGCTCGTCATGTAGCCGTCGTTGTTAAAGCGCGTATCGATCACGTCATGCAAGACTAGCGTACTTCCATTGACCGACGCTGTGCGCGCTTGCAGCGTTTCGTTCCACGGACCGTACTTGGCCGGCTTGAAAATCTGCACGCCGATCATCGTATGGTTGTCCGGCGCCACTTGACTCACATAGAAGACGTTGCCGGTGTCCTGATCTTTGCGGAAGAACTGCGGTTCGACCGGAAGCGACGCCGTATGGTAGATGATCTGATAGAACGTCCGCGTCGATAGCTCGACCGACGGCGGTTCGACCCACTCGTTCGTTGCGTAGCAGACCAGGAACATGAAGAATCCGAAGGCGAGCGGCGCAACCGCAATCCGCATGACCGATATGCCTGCGGTGCGCAGTGCGGTCACTTCGTTGTCGCCCATCACTCGGCCCATCGCCAGCAACGCTGCGAACAAGCATGCGAACGGGAACGCCATCGGAATCGCTTGCGGGATACGGAACACCACGAACCGCAGCACCAAGAAGAACGGTGCGTGCTGATTGATGATGTAGTCGGCCGCCAAGAAGAAAATGTTGAGCGCCCAGAACAACAAGAACGCGCCGAACGCAAACATGAACGGCCCGACCATCTCGCGCAGCAAGTAGCTGTCGAGCAGACGCAGGCGCGGCCACGCCGCACGAACTCGCGGCATCGGCTGAGGTCGGGTTAGGGTCGCCATCGGAGGCGGCGCCTCGTTAGTAGCTGCGGTATGCCGAGATCACGCGCGTAACGTACGCACGCGTTTCGGCATACGGCGGAACGCCGTGGTACCGGTCTACCGCACCTGGTCCGGCGTTGTACGCCGCGACTGCCAGCGTCACGTTATTATGATAACGGCGCAACAGCGAGTGCAGGTAACTCGTCCCGCAATGCACGTTCTGCTGCGGATCGAAGGCATCCGAGATACCGCAGCCGGACGAGGTGCCCGGCATTAATTGCATCAGCCCTTGCGCGCCCGCCGAACTAATCGCGGACGGATTGCCGGCCGACTCGGCCATGACGACTGCGTTGATGAGCCCTTGCGGCACGCCGGTTTCCTGCGATGCGCCCGACACGAGCGAGCGAATCTGCGACGGGGCTAGCGAGTGCGAGCCATACGGAATATAGCCCGAGCCGCTGCAGGCGTACAAGAGGCTCAACGAGCCAAACATCGCGAGTAATCGCCGCATCCGTTCCTCAAGGTACCATGGGTGCCGGTGTTCCGCGATGGGAACGCCGAATCTCTAACCGCGCTTTCTTCCAACGCTCCCGGCGGGCCTGGTCCGAGACCTTTCGCGGAGTGCAAGAATAGCCATCATACTATCGACGTTTCCTGTCGAACCGCTGAGTGGGGCCGGCGAAACAAGCGGGCTCCTTGCATCGTATAGATGCGCATGAACGTTAACCGACTCGCTGCCTGCACGGCGGCCTTGTTTGCGTGCCTAGGGCCGGCCGCCGTGCAGGCAGCTCCCGCCGACGATCAAACGGCGGCTCTGCTCGCCGCCTCGCGCGCCGCTCTGGGCGGTTCGGCGATCGAAAACGTGTCGGGACTCGAGGTTACTTCGAAGATCAGCTTCGGAGGGCTGACGGGCACCGACATTTCGTGGCAAGCAATCGGACGACCGCTATCGGCGGAGTCCTACAACACGCCACCGGTGTCGGGCGGCGACGGCTACGACGGGACCGACGTGTGGAACCTCGACGGTTCCGGACTCGTGTCGGTGGATGGCGGCGACGCCGGCAGATCGGCGACGATCAGCGGCGATTTTATGTCGAGCTATGCATTATGGACGGCGAATAACGGGGGCGCGACGGTACGCTCGGCCGGCGTTCAGACGGCCGGTGCAAACCAGTACGACGTGCTCGAAGTGACCGCTCCCAACTCGCTCGTTCCATTTCAACTGTGGTTGGATCGAACGACGCACTTACCGTGGCGATCCGTGCAATCGATCGGGCCGATGGTGTCGACCTCCACCTACTCGGATTACCGTCCGGTCGATGGATTGCAGATTCCCTACTCGGTCGAGTCCGCAACCAGCGATGGAAACTCGACCTCGGTCACCGTCACCGCGGTCGTAGCAAACCCGCCGGATCTCGACGCGCATCTGCAAAAGCCGGCGTCGAACGTTCACGATTTCTCGATCGTCGGCGGCGGAACGCAGACCAGCGTGCCGTTCGATCTGGTCGACAATCACGTGTATCTTTCGCTGCTCCTCAACGGACGCGGACCGTACCGCTTTATCCTCGATACCGGCGGCGCGAACTACGTCGATCCGGCGGTCGCGAGCGAGATCGGCGCGGCCGGACATGGCTCGGTACAAGGCGGCGGCGTCGGCAATACGACCGAATCGCTCGCCTTCGCCAAGGTCGATAGCATGCAAATCGGTACGGCAAAAATCACCAATCAATTGTTCGCGGTAGCTCCGACGCGGCAGGGCTTCGGCGTTGCCGGCGGTCAGCGCGTCGACGGACTGATCGGCTTCGAAGTGCTGTCGCGGTTCGTGACGACCTTCGACTACGCGGGCAACACGGTGATCTTTCAAATGCCGGATGCGGCAACGGTTCCGGCCGGAGCGAACGTCGTTCCCTTCGTACTGGACGGACGCCAGCCGCAGTTTCCGTGCACCATCGACTCGATCGCCGCGCAGTGCACGCTCGATACCGGTTCGCGTTCTTCGATTTCGTTGATGACGCCGTGGATATCGGCGCACCCGCAGGTCGTTCCGGCGAAGATGAGCGGCATCGGCGTCAATGGTTTTGGCGTTGGCGGCGGCGCGTTGGGCCGCTTGGGGCGGATCAAAACGCTCGGCTTCGGCAACTTCATTCTGTCGAACGTTATCACCGATTTCAGCGCGGCGCAGAAGGGTGCGTTCGCAGCGCCGTTCGTTGCCGGCAATGTCGGTGGCGGCGTATTCAAACGCTTTAGCCTCACGCTCGATTACGAGAAGCAGACCATGGCGCTCACGTCCAACAACGCGTTCATGACGCCCGACGACTACGAGCGCGCCGGCCTGTTCCTGATTAATCGTAACGGTACGGCCGTGGTGTACGACGTGCGGCCGCAGACGGCGGCGGCGAGCGCGGGATTCGTTAAAGGCGATACGATAGATTCGATCGGAGGAAAGCCGGCTGCCGGTATGAGCCTGCAGGCGGTGCGGGAGCTGTTCTTCCAGCCGGCCGGTACGCAACTGCAAATCGGCGTCACGCATCGCGACGGAACGCATGCCACGCTCATGCTGACGTTGCAAGACTTCGTCTAAACCTGGCGCCGGACGACCCTGGTGCCCGCGGTTGCGCCCTCGGCAGCTAGCCTCGTTTAGCAGGGACGGACGGCGCTAGCTTGTATCGCTCGGGCTGGAGGGTCTTCGCATGACGTTTCGCTCGATTCGTTCTGACTTTGCATGTCTCGTCGTCTCTGTCGTACTCGTGTCGTGCTCCGGGCCTGCGGGCACGCAAACCGCCACCGTCTTTGCACCGGCAGCTCAAGCCATCGTCGGATCGCACCTGTTACCCGATGCGAAGATGCAGCCGTCGTTGTTGTATGTATCGTCGATTCTCACGAACGAAGTCTACGTCTACTCGTATCCCGGCGGAAAAGCGGAAGGTACGTTGACCGGCTTCGACGATCCGTACGGACTGTGCGGCGATGCCGCCGGCGACGTGTGGATCGTGGACGACGGTGCGAAAGAAATCGTCGAGTACGCCCACGGCGGAACGAAGCCGATCGCGACGCTCGAAGATCCCGGCGAATACCCCGAAGGGTGCTCCGTGGATCCAGTCACCGGTAATCTAGCGGTAACGAATTTTTATGCAACATCTGGCGCCGGTAGCGTCTCGATATACGCCCGTGCCTCCGGCTCGCCGAAAGTGATCTCGGATCCGCAGTTCCAGGAATACCGCTTCTGCGGCTATGACAACAAGGGTGACCTGTATGTCGGCGGCGTTACGCCGAGCTCAGAGTTCGTGTTCGCAAAATTGCTGCGAGGCAAGAACGTCTTCTTGACGGTGAAGCTCAAACAATCGATTGAGTGGCCGGGTGGTGTTTCGTTCGACGGCACGGACATCGCCGTGGGCGACACCGATACGTCGAAAGTGTATCTGACGAGCGGAAAAAAGGGGAAAATTGTCGGCACGGTTACGTTAGACGATGCCAACTACGTCAATCAATTCTGGATCGTGCCGGCAACCAAGGGAAAAGCCAACGCCGTGCTCGTAGCACCGAGTCAAGATGGCGACGTCGTGGGTTTCTATGCATATCCGGCTGGAAACGCTCCGGAAAAGCAGATAACCGTGGACGAGCCGTTCGGCGCGACCGTTAGCACGATCTAGCGGCACAAGGAGAGTATCATGTCAGATAACGCCAACCTCAGCTTCGCACGGGACATCCGCCCGATGTTCACCGACCTCGACGTCGACCACATGAAGCACGGCGGCATGGATCTGAGCGACCGCGACGACGTCGAACAACATTCGCAGGCGATTCTTCGCACCGTCACCGACGGCAGCATGCCGCCCGGCGGAACCGGCGAACGCTGGACTCCCGAGATGTGCGCTACGTTTAAAAGTTGGGCCGACCAAGGCTGTCAGCCCTAGGCTCACTTTCGCTTTTAGGATAGGCGACAGCCCCTCCCGAGCCTTATGATGTGCCTAAGCAAACAACAGGGGAGACCATATGAAGTCAGTCGTTGCTCTTGCGTCGGCGGGCGTACTCGTCGCGGCAGTGACCGTACCTTTGCCGGCGTCGGCGGGCTCGGCGTTAGCCGCGATCCCGGTCGGGCGCACGATGACGTATCACGTTACGTCGCAATCCGTAACGCAGAGCGGCCCGCAGAGCGCGAGCCATTACATAAAGTTTACGCACTCGACGCCGACATCGTTCAGCGTTAGCGTCAACGGTGCGCCCGGCCAAACGATTTCGATGGGCGCAAACGGCACGTTAGACGTACCGCCTCAGCTCAAGATGGTGCTGAAGCCGTTCGCGCAGATCGGATTGCTCCTGAAGAGCGCGCCGCAACCGTTGTCGGCGAACGCAACGTGGTCGGTCAACCTTCCCGTTCCCATCGACAACGACACCGTCAACGTTTCGATGGTGATGCGGTCGTTACAAGCCTCTCACACGCATGCGACGATCTCCGGAAGCGGTTCGGGTTCGACCAAGATTCAACCCGGAGTTCGCCAGTTTCCAACCAACGTCAACGCGACGACGAACATCGCCCTAGGAGCAGATTTCACGATCGCGTCGGCGTCGAGCAACGTCACGATCGTCGTTCACGTCGGACGGCTCGGCCGGGAGAAGCAGTACAGCAGTTCGTGGACGATCGCGCCGGCTCAATGAAAGATTTCAAAATGAAGCGTTATATATCGACGGCGATCGCATTCGGCTTCGCTTTCACCCTCCTAACGTGCGCCGCAAAAGCTACCGGGACGGCCACCGTTCAACAGAGCGACGGCACGACCAAGGTGTATAAGAACGTCGTCATCGCGATTCGCGACCAACAAATGGAAGTTACGACGTCCGACGGAGTCGGCACGCTCGTCATTGGGAAAGCCGCATGCACGAAGGTCGCCCAGCTCGTCGAGTGTTTGCCGTACGACGCAACGTTGTATCAGGGTGGCCACAAGGTTCGCATCATGCTGAAGTCGGGAACGGTTTGGTTGAACCCGACGACGTCGAGCCAGCCGCTTTCGATGACGTCGGCCCGAATCGGGCCGCACGGAGTGCTCGTCTCGGCGACGACGAAGCGCGGCACATACTTTTCGCTAACCGGAACGATCGATCGGGTGAATAAATGAAGAACGTTACCGTCGCACGCATCGCGGTCGCAATGTCCGCGCTTTTGATCCTCAGCGAATCGGTTGCTCTTTCCGCACCGCGCGGTGGCGGCGGAGGAGGCGGCTGGGATTTCCACGGTGATAGCGGCACGCATTCCAGCACGGGACCGGCCGGCACGAATCGTTCGACGACCGTCTCGAATAATGGCGGCAACTATCATCGAACGACGACGGCTTCGAACGGCGATTACAATCGCACGACCAACGGCGGTTACAATACCTCGAACGGAAATTTCAATCACAACAGCAGCACGTCAACCGCATACGGTAGCCAGCACAGCGCGACCAACGGCAACACGCAGAACGGTAATGTCTACCACAGTGGCAGCGGCAGCAATCAGAACGGCTCCTACAGCAACTCTGGAACCGGTAACGCCTACAACCACACGTATAGTGGCTCCGGCACCGCAACCAACGCGTACGGCCAGACCTACCACACCGCTACCTACGCGAACAACGGTTACGTGTATCACGGAGCCGTGGTCGGCAATCCGGTGTACTACCACTATCCCGCGTGGGGATGGAACGCCGGCGTAGCCTGGTACCCCGCGCCAATTTACTACGGCGGCGGCTTTTGGGGTCCGTTTGCAATCGGAGCGGCTACTGCCGCTGCGTACGGCTCCGTCGTAGCCGCGAACAACGCAGCGATCGCGTCGTATCAGGTTCAGACCAGCAGCCCCGGTGCGAAATTACTCCAGAGCTATCAACTAACGCAGACGCCGTGCGGACCGCCGAATCTCGTCGTGATCTACGGTCCGAACAGCAGCGTCATCTGTGCGCAGCCGAATCATCTCGTGGCTGCCGGCAACTACTCGGTGAACTCGTCGTCGCTGACGCTGACTTCCGAGAAGCCCGCCTCATCGTCGTCGTATCCCTAGCGGTCGCTTACCGCCCGGTCGTGGCGAGTAACTCCTTCGGGTAGCGCTCGCCTTCGACGTGGATTGCGGCGGCCGCGCGTTCTATACGTTCGAGGTCGCCGGACGACAACTCGATGTTGGCCGCGCCGAGGTTTTCTTCGAGGCGGTGCAGTTTGGTCGTGCCCGGAATCGGAACGATCCAGGGTTTTTGCGCGAGATCCCACGCGAGCGCGATTTGTGCGGGCGTAGCGTTCTTCTCTTTGGCAATGTCTCTGAGTAAGTCGACCAGCGCCTGATTTTTCTCCATCGCTTCGGGCGTAAAGCGCGGCAAATTGCTGCGAAAATCGCCTTCATCGAGCTTCGTGTCTTTGCCCATCGCGCCGGTGAGAAAGCCCTTACCCAGCGGGCTGTAGGCCACGAGGCCGATTCCTAGCTCTTCGCAGGCTTCGAAAATACCGTTCGTTTCGGGGCCGCGGGTCCACAACGAGTATTCGTTTTGCAACGCGGTAATGGGCTGCACGGCGTGCGCCCGGCGAACCGTATTCGCGCCCGGTTCGGAAAGGCCGAAATGCCGGACCTTGCCTTCTTCGATCAGGCCCTTCACGGCGCCGGCGACCTCTTCGATCGGCACGTTCGGATCGACGCGGTGCTGATAGAACAAATCGATGACGTCGATCCCGAGCCGTTTGAGCGACGCTTCGGCGACGTCGCGAATGTGTTCGGGCCGGCTGTTCAACCCCGACTGCTTGTTGGTTTGCGGATCGATTGCAAAGCCGAACTTGGTCGCAATGACGACCTGGTCGCGAACCGGTCGCAACGCTTCTCCGACGACGAGCTCGTTGATGAACGGCCCGTACACCTCGGCGGTATCGAAGAACGTCACGCCGCGATCGACCGCTTCGCGGATGATCTTCACGCCGTCTGCCGTGCCGAGCTTGTGGCCGTACCCGTGGCTGATCCCCATGCAGCCGAATCCAATGGCCGAAACTTCGAGGGGTGAGGCCGATCCGAGAATTCGTTTTTTCACAACACGATATTACCCACGATTATGTATGAACATTCGAACAAACGTTCGATAATGATGCGTAAAGAGCAATACTATCGCGGTCGCTTACGCTTGCCTTAACATTCCCTGGGGCGTATAGTGGTGTGAAGTGGTGTCCGGTGGTGCTACGGGGAGGATTATGTGCACGCGGAATTGCCGCGTTTTACGGGGTCCGTCGAGCATGCTCTTGACGACAAGAGCCGGCTCATCGTGCCTGTGCGCTTTCGCGAGCGCTTGGGCGCCGGCTTCGTGCTGACGATCGCCGAACCCGACCCTTGCCTGGCGCTTTTTCCGAGCGTCACGTGGGCCGGCGTTTGCAATCGCCTCGAAGCGGCGCCGCGTAAACCCGAAAGCTACCGCCGCTTTATCCGGCATCTGTTCGCCCACACCGAGGAAGTCGCGTGCGACGCACAAGGCCGCCTCCTCATCCCCGCAGCTCTGCGCGCCTACGCGGGCATCGAGCGCGAGGTCGTGTCGGTCGGTTCTCTGACCCGTGTCGAGATTTGGGCCAAGGAGCGGTATGCCGATTACTCACAGCCCGAGGAGGGGGTCGCCGATTTTATGGCCGACCTCGGCTTGTACTGATGTGCGCCAACTATGACGCACGTTCCGGTGCTATTGGAGCCCGTTTTGGAATGGCTGGCAGTGGTTCCGGATGGGATCTACGTCGATGCCACATTTGGAGCGGGCGGCCACTCGCAGGCGATCTTGCAACGCCTCAATCGCGGCCGGCTGATCGTGCTGGATGCCGACCCGGCGGCAGCGGAACGAGCGACGGCGATCGGGGATCCGCGTCTGACGTTCGTTCAAGCGAACTTTCGAGAACTCGATTCGGTGCTGGAGCGGTTGGGCGTCGAGTACATCGACGGCGCGCTGTTCGACATTGGTGTTTCGTCTATGCAGCTCGATGACGGCAATCGCGGCTTCTCCTTTACCAAAGAAGCCCCGCTCGACATGCGCATGAATTCGCACGCCGGTCAAAGTGCGTACGACGTGCTGGCGACCGCCAGCGAGCGCGAGTTGGCCGACATCTTCTTTCACTTTGGCGAAGAGCGTGCCGCGCGACGCATCGCCCACGCAATCGTCGAACGCCGCTCGGCCGGAGCGCTTCCGACCACCACCACCGAGTTTGCATCGCTCGTTTCGGGCGTCGTGCACCGCCCCGGGCACCGGGAACGGGTGCATCCCGCGACCCGTGTCTTTCAAGCCTTGCGAATCGCCGTCAATGACGAACTCGACGCGCTGCGCGACGGCATGCACGCGGCAATCGGCCGTTTGCGTCAAGCCGGCAGGGTCGTCGTTATCAGTTTCCACTCGCTCGAAGACCGGATCGTCAAGCAAACGTTTCGTGGCGACGAGCGGCTCGAGGTCCTCACCAAACGTCCCGTGGTCGCCGACGATACCGAGCGTTCGGCAAACGCCCGCTCGCGCAGCGCTAAACTGCGCGCAGCCCGACGGAAGGTCAGTTAAGTGATCCAACCTCGTGCGCTCCCCGCGCCGCGCCCGCGCGTTTCCAATCCGCGCGTCGCGCGTGCTGCCACCGAACGTCGCACCGTACGCAAATCTCGCGCACGCTACACCGACGTATGGCGGGCCGCACGGGTGATCGGCGTACTGCTGATCGCATTTATGTCGTACGTCGTGCTGATGTCGAGTTTGACCGGTCTTTCGTATGCGGTCGCGTCGGCCGAACGGCAACGCGAGGCGGTGCAAATGGAATCGATGCGTTTAGACGACAAGATCAACTCGCTCCAATCGGACGAACGGCTATCGATTATTGCCGCGCGCCTCGGCATGCGCGATCCCGAACGGTTCGCGGTGGTCCGCGTTCCGCAACAACATCCGGAGAACGATCGTTCGCACGTCGCCGTGCTCTCGTCGTTGGCCGGGATGTTTCTCCCGGCAATAGAGCACCACCGGTAGTCGTCTAGCGTGCATCAGCGCACGTTCGCCCGCGTTTCGCCGGTTCGCGCGCGATGGCTTTTCTATATTTGGATGATCGTCGCGGCCTATTTGGCGTGGCGTCTCTACGACGTACAGGTGATTCACGGCGCACAATACGGCCGCGAGGCCTTAGCGCAGCGCTCCGATACCGTCGAAGTCTTCGCGCGCCGGGGGAGTATCATCGATCGCAACGGCAGCGTGCTGGTGCAATCGATGCCGTCCGAAAGCGTCTACGCCGTTCCGCGCGATATCGCCGATCCCGATGCGGCTGCCGCCAAGCTGCAGTTGGTGGTCGGCAAGCTGACGCCGCAAACGATCGCGCAGCTGCACGATCGCACGTCGTGGTTTGTTTGGATCGCTCGAAAGGTGCCGCACGACGAAGCCGAGCGCGTGCGCGCGTTGGGGCTTTCCGGCATCACCCTTAAAGAAGAGGAAACGGGACTCCGTATCGACTCGGTAGGAAGGTTGGCGTTGACCGTCGTCGGATTCGTGGGCACCGACGAAAACGGGCTCGACGGATTAGAGTATTCTCAGGACGCGTTGCTGCGCGGCCGTTCGGGCAGCGTGATGCTCGAAGCCGATGAGTTCGGGCATCCGATTCCGTTCGGACAAGAGCGTGTAGTCAAAGTGGCCGATCCCGGATCGACGGTGCAACTCACCATCGACTCGTATCTGCAGTTCGTCGCCGAGCGTGCGCTTTTCAAACAGGTTTCGGCGTTTCACGCACTCGACGGCACGGCCATCGTCATGGATCCCTACACCGGCGAAGTGCTAGCGCTCGCGAATGCGCCGGACTTCGATCCGAACAAGTTTTGGAAGTATAGCGACGACCAGCGGCGCGACCGCGCCGTAATGGACGCCTACGAACCGGGCTCGACTTTTAAGCTCGTCACCGCGGCGGCTGCGCTGGACTCGCGGAAAGTCAATCTCGGCACGCTCTTCCCCGCGCGCGACGCGATCGAGGTCGGCGGCCGCACGATTCACAACGCCGAGGACGGCATGGCGATCGCCGGCGGCAGCGAAACGCTCGGACAGATCATCCAGTACTCGCACAACGTCGGCGCGGCTGAAGTCGGCCTCTCCATCGGCGGGCGAACGTTCTACAACATGGAGCGACGCGCGGGTTTTGGCGATCAGTCCGGTATCGGCTTGCCGGGCGAAAATCCCGGCATCGTCCCGCCGCCGAGCGTTTGGAGTGCCTCCTCGCTCGCGACGATGTCGTTCGGACAGGGCGTTTCGGTGACACCCTTGGCGATGGCCCGTTTCTATTGCGCTATTGCGAACGGCGGTCTGCTGATGCAGCCGCAAATCGTGCACGCGGTATACGACGAACAAGGCAATCTCGAACGTACCATACGTCCGCACGTGGTGCGTCGCGTCTTTTCGCAGCGCACCGCGAGCGAGTTACGCAGATTTTTACGTCAAGTCGTCCTGCACGGGACGGGCAATCCAAGCGCGCAAATTGAGGGCTATACCACGGCCGGAAAAACCGGCACCGCGCAAATGGTCGTTGACGGCGAATACCGCGGCGGCTACTATGCCGCGTCGTTTATCGGCATGGTGCCCTACGAGCACCCGCGCTACATCGTCTACGTGAAGGTCGAACGGCCGATCGGTTCTTACTATGGATCGCTCGTCGCGGCGCCGGCGTTTGCGGCCATTTCCAGGGCGGCGATGCTGCACGCCGGAATCGTTCCGACGGCATCGCCACATGGCTAACCGAACCGTCTCGCTCCGCGATCTGGCCAACTCCCTCCCCATACCCGGGCGCATCGAGGGCGATCCCCGTACTCCCATCACCGGCATCGCCACCGACTCGCGACGGGTCGAACCGGGCGCGTTGTTCGTCGCGCTGCGTGGCGAGCACAACGACGGCCGGGCGTTCGTGGAACGCGCGATCGCGGCCGGCGCCGTCGCGATCGTAGCCGACGCCCCGGTTGTGGTGCCGTCCGGCATCGCAAGCGTATCCGTGGACGACGCGCGCGCCGCATTGTCAGCCTTCGCCGACTCATTCTACGGACGGCCGTCGCACGCGCTCGACGTGGTCGGCGTTACCGGAACGAACGGCAAAACGACGACCTCGCATATGATCGCCGCGATTTGCAACGCGTCGGGGCGTCCGTGCGGGACCATCGGAACCATCGGAGCATTCTTCGGCACCCGCGCCTGGCCACTGGAGCACACGACGCCGCTTCCGAACGAGTTGCATGCGGTACTCGCCGGAATGCGCGACGACGGCGCGAGCGCGGTGGCGATGGAAGTCAGTTCGCACGCTTTGGCGCTCGAACGCGTCGACGACGTGCGCTTTCGAATGGCCGTCCTCACCAACGTGACGCGCGACCATCTCGATTTTCACCAAACGTTCGATGCGTACGCCGCCGCCAAGCGACAGCTTTTCGATATGGCTCCGGTCGTCGCGTTCAACCTCGACGACGAACTGGGCGCGCGTTGGACCGGCGAACTGCAATCGTCCGGCGCGAAAGTTGTCACGTACGGTACGAACGAACGGGCGTCGGTGCGCGCCGTCGACGTCGCCGTTCGAGGCGATCGGACGAATTTCGAACTCGATGGGACGGCGTTCGAACTGCACGTGAGCGGTCGTTTCAACGTGCTGAATGCGCTGGCCGCGGTGACGGTGGCACGCGAGTTCGGAATTGACGACGCACGCAGCGCCGCCGCCCTCGCGGACGCGCAAGGAGTGCGCGGACGGATGGAGCGGATCGCGGGCGACGGAGTTGTCGCGGTCGTCGATTACGCGCACACGCCGGACGCGTTGGAACGCGCGCTCGAGGCGCTGCGCGAAACCACGCGCGGGTCGTTAGCGGTGGTCTTCGGTTGTGGCGGCGATCGCGATCGTGGCAAGCGTTCGCAAATGGGGGCGATCGCCGCGCGCGATGCCGATCGCGTTTACCTGACCAACGACAACCCGCGCAGCGAGAATCCGCGTTCGATCGTCGATTCGATTGCCGCCGGCATGGCCGGAGCGCAATATATTGTGGAACTCGACCGTCGTGCGGCCATCGGGCGTGCCATTGCCGCCGCCGAACCGGGTGATGTGGTGCTGATCGCCGGCAAGGGACACGAAACGTACCAGATTGTGGGCGATCGCGTATTGGATTTCGACGACGCCGCCGTCGCCCGCGAGGCGTTGCGCGCCCGGAGTGCGGTATGAAACTGCCGTTGAAGGATGTCGTCGTTGCGACCGGCGGCCGATTAGTTGACGCAGCCGACGCGCCGGCGGACGTTATCGTGGCCACCGACACGCGCGCTTTGCAGCCGGGCGAAACGTTCGTGGCTCTGCGGGGGCCGTCGTTCGACGGCCACCATTTCGTTGCGATCGCAGTCGAGCGCGGCGCTCGAATGGTCGTCGTCGAAGGCGCCGGCTCGGTCGTTGCCGGAACGGCTGCGTTGTTGGTCGACGACACGCGTGCTGCGTATCTGGCGTTGGCGGCGCTGGCCCGCCGTCGTTTCGACGGGCCGGTCATCGGCATCACCGGCAGCACGGGAAAAACGACGACCCGGGCCTTCGTCGTACAATTACTCGCTCCGCTGTACGGCGAGCGCGTCGCATCGGCGCCGGGCAATGAAAACAACGAAATCGGTGTGAGCAAACTGCTGCTCGGCCTCGATCCGGCCGAACACGACGTTGCGATCGTCGAAATGGGTGCGCGGCACCCCGGCGACATCGCGACGCTGGTCGAAGCAGCTACGCCCGATGTCGGTATCCTTACCAACGTCGGCGACGCGCACGTCGAGATCATGGGCTCGCGCGAACGCTTGGCCGAAACCAAATGGGCGCTCTTCTCACGCGGCGCGCGCGCGATTCTCAACGCACGCGACGACGTTTCGCTTTCCCGCGCGCCCACGCTGAGGCACGAACCGCATTGGTTCGCTGCCTACGATTCGAATGAAACGATTCGCATGCCCGGACGCGTCACGGCGATCGTCGACGGTAACCGGCTTATCGATGGCGACGAGGGCGCGGCAGTTGACGTGCGCGTTAGCCTCGACGTACCGGGCGAGCACAACCGCGCCAACGCCGCCGCAGCGGCGGCATGCGCGATCGAATTGGGCGTGGACGTGCGCGACGTCGCCAACGCGCTAGGCGATCTACGGATGCCTGCCGGACGTTTCGAAACCTTCGAGATGGGCGGTGGCTGGCGCTTGATTTTCGATGCGTACAATGCGAGCGCCGGCGGGACGATGGCAGCGCTCGACGCGCTCGACGACCAGCATGCACGCCGCGCTATTGCCGTGCTCGCAAGCATGGCCGAACTGGGCGACGAGTTGACGCAGTTGCACGAACGCGTCGGCGCGCACGCCGCCAAACGCGCGGGAGTGGTCGTCGTCACCGGCGACTATGCCGATGCGCTGGCGCGCGGCGCGAAAACCGGAGCCGCCGATGTCGTGCGCGTCGATTCCAACGCGGACGCCGCGCGCTGGTTGCGCGAGAACGCGCGCAGCGGCGACGTGGTGTTGCTCAAGGGGTCGCGCAAATACCGGCTCGAGGAAATTCTCGAAGAGTTGCAATCGTGAGCGCGGCTCGCGCGTTGGCGGTCGCGCGACCCGAACTGCCGGCGGGATTGATCGCCATACCGGTGCGTACGCCGTTGGTGCGTCCCGGCGACGATCCGGTCGACGTCGTCGAACGCGCCGTTACCGGTATCGCGCGACCCGGCGATGTGATCGCGCTCTCCGAAACCGCGCTGGCGATCGCGCAAGGCGAGTTCGTTGTGGCCGAGCACATTCGGCCGTCGAAGCTCGCGTATACGCTCGCGCGCCGCGCCGGCGCGCTGGCGACGATGAGCCAACCTGAATCCGTACAACTGGTCATCGACCGAGTTGGTTGGTGGCGGGTCGTGTATGCGACGTTCGCGCAAGTGCTCGGTCGCTTGACGGGACGCCCGGGCGGCTTCTATCGCGTGCTCGGGGAGGCGATTTCAACGATCGACGGCTATACCGGAACCATGCCTCCGTTCGAACGCGCCATCGTGTTGGCGCCGCGCAATCCCGACGCGTTCTCGCAGTCGGTGTTCGAACGGTTGCAGGTCGAATGTACCGTGGTCAACGCCAACGATCTCGAGAAAGCCAAGGTGTTGGGCGCTTCGAACGGCGTCGATCGCGACGCGGTCGAGAAAGCGTTGCTCGACAATCCACACGGCAACGGCGACGAGCAGACGCCGGTGGTCGTGATAAAGTGGCGCGGCAACGGGCGCAATCCGTGTTTGGTGGCCGCCGGTGCCTAGCGGGACGACGGTATCGCTGACGCCCGAGCGTTTGTTTGCCACTGCACCGCTGTGGGTGTTGCTGGGGTTGCTCGTCGCTACCGTCGGCGGCGCGTTGCTGCTGCCGTTATTACGCCGCCTGCAACTGCGCCAGCAAGCGTACGAAGATGCGCCGAAGACGCACGCCGTCAAAAGCGGAACGCCGACGATGGGCGGGCTCGTCTTCATTCTCACGACGATCGTCGTGGCGATGGCAACGAGCGCGCCCTTGATGTTTGAGCTTGCGCTGCTCGTAGTCGGGTGCGGAGCGATCGGATTGCTCGACGACGCGCTCGGAATCGCGCTCGGCCGCAATCGCGGGTTGAAGGCGCGCACCAAATTCTTGGCGACCGCCGTGGTCGCGATCATCTTTCTGCGCATGCTGGCGGCCTCGCCGGCCTTTTTCCCACGGAACGTGCTGTTTCACGCCGGGTCGTGGGTGCTGACCGGACCGTATTGGTTGTGGCTAGTTCTGGGTGCGCTGGCGGTAACCGCGACAATCCACGCCGTTAATCTTACCGACGGGCTCGACGGTCTCGCAGCCGGCACGGTGGTGACGCCGCTGGCCGCGTTCGTCGCCATAGCATCGCAGACGATCGTTCCGGCAGCTGCGATCGGCGCGGCGGCCGGCGTCGGCTCGTGCGTCGGATTTCTGTTCTACAACCGGCACCCCGCAAAGATGTTCATGGGCGACACCGGATCGCTGGCGCTGGGCGCGCTGCTTTCCGGCGTCGCGATTCTGTCGGGAGAGATGCTTCTTCTGATCGTGATCGGCGGCGTGTTCGTAGCGGAGGCAGTATCCGTCATCGTTCAAGTAGCGTATTTTAAAGCCACCGGCGGCAAGCGGATTCTGCTGATGAGCCCGCTGCATCACCATTTCGAGCTGAGCGGCTGGCCGGAAACCAAAGTGACGGCGCGGTTTTGGCTGGCATCGTTGGCGTGTTCGATCGTCGGATTGGCAATCGTTCGATGACGGCGTTCGAGGGCCGGCGCGTGCTGGTGATCGGTTTGGGACGGAGCGGGCGCGCCAGCGTTTCGGCGCTCCTCGCGCACGGCGCGACGGTCGTCGCAACGGACGAACAGCAACCCGAACGCTTAGGCGAAGCGATCTCCGGCATTACGTCGCAGGGCGCACGCTTCGCATCGCCCGGAGCGTTGCGCGGTCGAACTCGAGGGATTCGAGATGGCGGTGCTGTCGCCGGGAATTCCGCGAACCGCTGCAGTCGTTGCGGATGTCGCCGCGTCCGGCGTGCCCATCATCGGTGAAGTCGAACTGGCGTATCGCCTGCGTCGCTCGCCGATCGTCGCGGTCACCGGAACCAAAGGCAAATCGACGACGACGGCGTTGATCGGGCATCTTCTCAACGCATGCGGACCGCGCGCGCGGGTGGGTGGCAATATCGGCAACGCGCTGGTCGGTGAAGTCGATGCGCCCGGCGAATACGACTGGATCGTGGCGGAACTTTCGTCGTTTCAACTCGAAACCGTGACGACGTTTCACGCGCGCGTCGCGGTATTGCTCAACATCGCGCCCGACCATCTCGACCGCTACGCGTCGATGGACGACTACGCGCGTGCCAAATATAACGTGTTTGCGCGACAAAATTCCGGCGACTGGTTCGTCGGTAATGCCGGCGACGCTCGCGTCGCCGGGTTGCGTGGCGACGATGAATTACGCGCGCGGCAACTGTGGTTCACGCTGTCCGATTCGCTTGATGGCGCCGGCATGTACGTGCGCGACGGGATGCTGACGTTCTCGCCGGGCGACGGCCGGCGATCCATCGAGGTGGCACATGCCTCATCGATGCCGCTACCGGGAGCGCATAACGTGCAGAACGCGATGGCGGCGCTACTGGCGGCGATTGCCGCCGGGTGCGATCCGGAACGCGCCGGCAGCGCGTTGGCGACGTTCGGTGGCTTGCATCATCGCCTCGAACGAATCGTCGAACGCGCGGGCGTCGCCTACGTTGACGATTCGAAGTCGACCACGCCCCATTCGACGATCGCCGCGCTGCGTAGCTTTTCCCAGCCAATCGTTTTGATTGCGGGAGGCCGGGCGAAAGGCGGCGACTTCGACGAGCTCGGACGCGAAATCCACGATCGGGTGAAGGCGTTGATTCCAATCGGCGAAGCCGGGCCGCACATCGCGCGCGCCTCGGGCCTGCATGCCGCCCAGGCAGTGTCGATGCGCGATGCCGTCGAGCGAGCGTGCGATGCTGCCGCGCCAGGCGACGTCGTGCTTCTCTCTCCCGCCTGTGCCTCGTTCGATATGTTCGCTTCCGCCGAAGATCGCGGCGAACGCTTTGCCGAAGCCGTCGCCGGCTTGGGGGAGCGGGCGCGTGCGTAATACCGCATCGAAGCCGCGTCCGCGGATCGTGCAGTCGACCAAAAACGATCGCGCTCCGTTGCGCTCGTATGTGGCGGCTCGACCCGACGCCGTGCTGTTTGCGGTCGTCGCGACGCTCGTGGCGATCGGGCTCGTCATGATTTTCTCGGCCTCGAGCGCGACTGCGTACGCCGAGCACGCCGATATCGCCTACTACGTGAAGCGCCAGCTCATGTGGCTCCTGGTCGGCATCGTCGCGGCATTTTTCGCCTATCGCATGGACTTGCTCAAGCTCAAACGTGTTGCGCCGTACTTGCTGGTGGCGTCGGTGTTCGCGTTGGCGTTGGTATTCGTGCCGCATATCGGCTTCGTCGTGAACGGCGGGCGTCGCTGGATCGGCTTTTCGTCGCTGAGCTTCGAACCGTCGGAATTCGCCAAGCTCGCGCTCGTCGTCTATCTATCGGCAGTGCTTTCGACCCGAGGCGAACGTATCACGTCGTTGCCGCGCGGACTCTTTCCATTGTTCGCGCCGGTGCTGGTTATAGCGGTTCTCGTGCTGAAAGAGCCCGATATGGGCACCGCGAGCCTGCTCGTGTTTACCGCCTTCGCGCTGTTCTTTGCGGCCGGTGCGCGTATCGCACATCTCATCGCCGTCGCCGCGGTAACGCTGCCGGTCGCAGCGTTGACCGTCGTGGCGAGCCCGTACCGGCGCGCGCGCGTTTTCGCGTTCTTAGATCCGTGGAAAGATCCGCAGAACACCGGCTTTCACATCGTGCAATCGTTGCTCGCACTGGGAAGCGGCGGTTTGTTCGGCATGGGACTGGGCGCATCGCGAGCCAAATTTTTCTATCTGCCCGAGCAATATACCGACTTCATCTTCTCGGTGCTGGGCGAAGAACTGGGCCTGATCGGCGCGATCGTCGTGGTCGTGTTGTTCTGCACTCTGACGTACCGCGCGATTCGCATCGCACTGGCATCGCCCGACCGGTTCGGCTTTTTCTTGGCGTGCGGTTTCGGTGCGATGATCGGGATTCAAGCCTTCATCAACATCGGCGTCGTCACATCGTCATGGCCGGTGACCGGCGTGCCGCTGCCGTTCATCTCGTTCGGTGGAAGCTCGCTGGTCGTGAATCTGGTGGCCGTTGCGCTGATCGCGAACGTCGGGCGGCACCGGCGCCTGCGCGCCGGAACGTAACCGCCGCGTGCGCGCGGCGTGAACGTCGTTTTCGCAGCCGGCGGCACCGGTGGTCACATTTATCCCGCGCTCGCGATTGCCGGCGCGTTGCGCGAACGCTTCGACGCAACCATCGACTTCGTCGGGACGAGCGATCGTCTGGAAGCGCGGATCGTACCGGCAGAAGGCTATCGATTGCATATCGTGAGCGCACAACCGATGTTCGTCGCCCCGAAGCGAACGCTCGTCAACGCTTTCGCGAATGCGTGGGGCGTAACGCAAAGTGCCCGCCTGTTGCGACGCTTGGGACCGGACGTCGTCATCGCGACCGGCGGGTACGTCTGCTTTCCGGTCGTCGCGGCGGCGGCATTGTTGCGCCGCACCGGTCTATCGAAGGCCGGCATCGCGATGCTCGAACCGAACGCGGCTGCCGGTTTGACCAGCCGCGTTACCGCGCGCTGGGTCGACGAAGTGTGGGGGCCGTTTGCGGGTGCGGACGCCGGATTGGCCGGCAAGTACGTGCGCACGGCAGTACCGGTGCGCCCCGGGCTGCGGCAACTTCCAAGCCGCGCTAGCGCGGCAGCGGCGTTTGGGCTCGATCCCGCCAAGCCGATTCTCTTCGCGATGGGCGGCAGCCAGGGTGCGCGTTCGCTCAACGACGCGCTGGTTGCGGGATTGCGCGCCGGAGCGTTTCCCGGCTGGCAAGCCATCCTGGTGACGGGTGACCGCGACTTCGATACGTATCGCACGGCGGAACGTCCGGGGGTCGAAGTGCGGCCGTATCTTGACGACCCTGCCGCGGCCTACGCCGCAGCCGACCTGGTGCTGGCTCGCGCCGGCGCATCGACGTTGGCCGAATTGGCGGCGGTCGGAAAGCCGGCCGTCCTCGTGCCGTATCCGTTCGCCGCGGCCGACCATCAAACGAGCAACGCCGTCGAGTTCGCCAAAGGCGGCGCGGCGACGGTCGTATCGGACCGAGACGTGCGTGATGGCGGGTTGATCGCAGCGCTGCGAGCTGCGATGGAGACGGTCCACTTGGCGGACTCGGCCTCGGCGGCCCGGCGGATGGCTGCCGGAGATCCGCTTGCCGGCATCGCTGCCCGGGTCGAACGGCTAGCTTCGAGAACACAACGCGCGTGAGGAGCGAGCGAGTTCATTTCGTCGGGGTCGGCGGGATCGGCATGAGTGCGATCGCACGGGTGCTGCTCGAACGCGGCCAAGCCGTTTCGGGCTCGGACTCGACGGCGTCGCCGCTGGTCAACCGCTTGAGCCAGGAGGGAGTCGACGTCGCGATCGGCCACACCGCCGACAACGTTCGCGACGCATCGATCGTGGTCGTTAGTTCCGCGATCGATCGCAACAATCCGGAGTTTGCGGCCGCGCGCCGCGCGGGGACGACGGTACTGCATCGCGGCGAGATGTTGGCGCGCCTCATGCAGGGGCGCCGCGGCATCGCGATTTGCGGAACGCACGGGAAGACGACGACCACCGCGATGACGCACGCGGTTCTTCGCGCGGGTGGAATTGACGCCGGGTTGATTTTAGGCGGAATCGACGGCACGCTGAACACGAATGCACACGACGGCACCTCGCCGTGGTTCGTAACCGAAGCCGATGAATCCGACGGCTCGTTCGCGCTGCTCGAGCCGGACGTTGCGGTAGTCATCAATGTCGAAAACGATCATCTCGCCAGCGACGACGAACTTCCGGCGCTGGTCCGTGCATTCGCAGAGTTTCTCGGCAAGCTTCCGGACCGCGGCGCCGCCATCATCGGCACCGACAACGTGCACTCGGCATCGTTGGCGTCGCACGACTTGCCGGTTCCGGTAACGCGCTTCGGGTTCGGCGCGCAAGCCGACGTTCGCGCGACCAATCTGCGGTTCGATCGTCTCGGCTCGCAGTTCGACGTCATCGCCGGCGGCGCGTGTTCTGGGAACGGCCGAACTACCGGTTCCCGGAGCGATGAACGTGCAGAACGCGTTGGGAGCGATTGCGGTCGCGCGGCTGCTGGAAGTGCCGTTCGCGCGAGTCGTCGAAGCGTTGCGCGGATTTCGCAGCGTGCGGCGCCGTTTCGACGTGCTGGCCGACTCCGAACGCATGATCGTGATCGACGATTACGCCCATCATCCCACCGCAGTTGCTGCGACCATCGCCGCCGCTCGCGGCTATCATCGCGGGCCGCTGTTCGTCGCGTTTCAACCCCATCGGTATTCGCGCACGGCTTTCTTGGCCGCGCAGTTCGCGCAGGCGTTGGCCGGTGCCGACCGTGTGTATTTGGCACCCGTGTACGCGGCGTCCGAACCTGCGATTCCCGGCGTGAGCGAACGCTCGATCGGCAAACCGTTGGAAGCTGCGGGCGCGACGGTGCGCTACGTTCCCGGTGTCAACGCACTCGAAGATGTACTGCTCGATGAAGCGCCGGCCGGCACGATGGTATTAATGTTAGGCGCCGGCACGATCACCAACGTCGCGCACCGGTTAGCGCAACGCGTGGCATCCGTCTCGCCGGTGGCCACGTGAGCCTGACGACCGAACGCGCGATGGCATCGCTGTTGGACGACGACGATCGAGCCTCGCTTCGATCTATTGCGGGCACGCGCGCTGCATTCGACGAGTCGCTCGCACCGTACACGTCGTGGAAAATCGGCGGCCCGGCCGATGCCCTGATGACGCTCGAGTCCGAAGATGAGTTAGCCGCCGTCCTGGAGCTCGTGCGACGTCGCAAATTGCCGTGGTTCGTAATCGGCGCCGGCAGTAACGTTTTGGTTGGCGACGGGGGCATTCGCGGAGTCGTTCTGCGGCTGGCCGGCGCGTTTGCGGACGTCACCGTTCGCACCGATGGCGAGCAGGTCGTGATCGAAGCCGGGGCCTCGGCCGGGATGGCGACGGTGACTGCGAGAGCGGCGTCGGCCGGCGCCAGCGGTATCGATGCGCTTTCCGGCATCCCTGGTACGGTGGGTGGATCGTTGCGGATGAACGCCGGGACGGATCGTGAGATCGGCGAGTTCGTGCGGGCCGTGTGGATCCAATCGCCGTCGCGTCCGGCGCCGCACGCGGTATCGGTGCGGTATCAATACCGCCGCTCCTCGCTGGCGCGCGATGCAGTCGTCGCGCGCGTTACCTTGGCCTTCGAGCGCGGCGAGCCGCAAGAGGTGCGCGGCGTCATGCAATCGCGGCTCGTTCGGCGCAAGCACACGCAGCCGATCGCGCTGCCGAACGCCGGATCGTGCTTCCGCAATCCGGCGGACGATAAAGCGGCACGCCTCATCGAGGCGGCCGGCGCTAAGGGATGGCGCGAGGGCGGAGCGGAAGTCTCGCCGCTGCACGCCAACTTTATCAATAACGTCGGTGGTGCGAGCGCGCGAGACGTGGCCGTCTTGCTCGCGCGCGTTCGCCGTTGTGTCGCCGAACGTTTCGGCGTCGACTTACAACTCGAAGTGCATCTTGTCGGAGTATTCGTAGATCGATGAAGCGTCAAGCCAAGGTCGCAGTCGTGATGGGCGGCAACAGCGCCGAACGCGACATCTCGAAAAATACCGGAACGGGCGTGCTGCGCGCGTTGGCGTCGCTCGGGTACGACGCGACGCCGATCGAATACGACGATCGCTTTTTCGACGCAATCCGTTCGCTCGCACCGGATGCGGTGTTCAACGCGCTGCACGGCCCGGGTGGCGAAGACGGCCACGTGCAAGCGCTGCTCGATTACCTCTCGATCCCGTACACCGGCAGCGGCGTCGAAGCGTCGTCACTGTCGATGGACAAGCACCTTACGAAGAAACTGCTGGCCGCCGAAGGCCTCCCGACTGCGGCGTGGGATTTGTTCGATTTGAGCGGCGGCACGTTGCCACTGCTGCCGGGTTCGCTCGATCCGCCGCTGGTCGTAAAACCGCGTTTCGAAGGTTCGGCCATCGGCGTCGTGATCGTACGCACGCACGAACAATGGACGGCTGCGATGTTGTCGGCCTCGAAAACGTATTCGCAGATTTTGGCTGAAGAGTTTATCGAGGGCCGCGAGTTTACGTGTGCGGTGCTGGGCGAAGAAGCGTTGCCGATCGTGGAAATCGTGCCGAACCGCGACGAATTCTACACCTTCGACGCCAAATACGAACCGGGCGGGAGCACGCACATCGTACCGGCGCAGATCGACGAAGATCTTGCCGCGCGCTTACAAATGCTCGCGCTGTCGGCACACCGGCTGCTCGGGCTTCGCGACTGCTCGCGAACGGATTTCATCGTTAGCAACGATCAGCGTCCGCAGATACTCGAAATAAATTCGCTGCCGGGCCTGACGTCCACCAGCATCTTCCCCGAAGCCTGTGCGAGTGTCGGCATCACCTATGAGGCGTTGGTCGCCCGTTTACTCGGCTATGCGCTCGCCCGCGGCGAGTTGCGTGACGCGGTCGCGTAAGCCGCTTCCATAACGCTCCCTACGAGCCATCGGACGCTCGGTTCGCGAGAAGTCGCAGCACGGAGTGACATTTCTCGCTTCCCGAGCGTTTTTCGTGTGGGGGGTGCAGGCGAGCCGCCACGGTCGCCAAGAAACACTCGAACGCTCCGCCCCTTCGGAGCGCGTCACTGGAGGATCTCTTTGCCAACCGTTGTCGATCGCGGCCTAGAAGGCGTCGTCGTCGGATCAACCCAGCTCAGTAACGTTCAAGGCACGACCGGCCGGTTAACCTATCGCGGTTACGACATCGACGATCTCGCGCCGAACGCAACGTTCGAAGAAGTCGTGCACTTGCTGTTGTACGGCCGTCTTCCGAACCGCATCGAACTGGAAACGCTGCGTCGCGAGCTGGGCACCCGGCGTTCGTTGCCGGAACCGCTCATCAGCTCGATGCAGAACGTTCCGAAATCGGCGTGGCCGATGGACGTGCTGCGTACGATCGTCAGTGGGTTGGGTTTGTTTTCGCCCGTCAACGCGCATGGCGAACATTTATCCGACGTGCACACCGCCATCGAACTGGTCGCCAAAATGCCGACGATCGTGGCAGCGTGGGATCGCATCCGCCGCGGATTGGAACCGGTCGATCCGCGAGCCGATCTGTCGCAAGCCGCGAACTTCTTATATATGCGTTCCGGTAAGGTTCCGCACGCTATCGAAGCCGGCGCGCTCGACAGGTATTTCGTGTTGCTCGCCGATCACTCGTTCAACGCATCCACGTTTGCCGCGCGAGTCGCCGCGTCAACCCGTGCCGACGTCTATGCGTCGGTTACGGCCGCGCTCGCGACGCTACAAGGCGATCTGCACGGCGGCGCTGCCAGTGCGTCCTATCATACGCTGACCGAAGTCCGCGAGCCCGAAAACGCCGAGCAATACGTTCGCGATGCGCTGGCACGCAACGAGCGCATCATGGGCATGGGGCATCGCGAATATAAAGTGCGCGATCCACGTGCGCGTCACTTAGAAGAGATGGCGCATAAGCTGGCCGACCATCAAGGTTCGAGCCGCTGGTACGAGATCGCGCATAGCTTAGAAGAAGCGAGCCGCAAAGTGTTGCAAGAGAAAAAGCCGGACAATACGATTTACGCCAACGTGGATTTCTACACGGCACCCGTGTTGGCCGATCTCAACATCCCAGGCGACGAGTTTACGTGTCTGTTCGCGTGCGGCCGCATCGCCGGATGGACCGGGCATATTTTGGAGCAATTAGCCGATAATCGTCTCATCCGTCCGCAAGCGACGTACGACGGCCCGCCGGCAGGACCGTTCGTCCCGATCGACAAGCGCGACGGCACCGTGGCAAGGAACTCTTGACGTGATCGTTATTCCCGCGATCGATTTGCGCGGCGGAAAATGCGTACGGATGGAAGGCGGCGACCCCTCCACCACCGCCACCTACGACGGCGACCCCGCCGAACGCGCCAAAACGTTCGTGCAGGCCGGCGCGACGCGATTACACGTGATCGATCTCGACGGCGCGTTTGGATCGGGCGAAAATCTGTCGGCCATCGAGGGCATCTGTTCTGCAGTCAACGTGCCGGTGCAAACCGGCGGCGGCCTGCGCGCCGTTCGGCACGCCGAAGCGGCATTCGACGCCGGCGCCGCCGAAATCATCATCGGAACGTTGCTGGTCGAAGACGAGCGCCTGTCGCGTCACATCATCAGTCGCTTCCCCGGCCGCGTGTTGGCCGGCATCGACGCGCGCGGAACGCAAGTAGCCACCCACGGCTGGCAAGAGCGAACGCCCGTCAATCGCGACGCGTTGGTGAAACGCGTGGCGCAATGGGGCGTAACCCGCGTTATCTTCACCGAAATTCAGCACGACGGAATGGGCGCGGGCTACGATATCGACGCGCTCAACGCGGTTGCTAATGCGGCGGAGGTCCTGATAACGGCATCGGGCGGCGCCCGCAATATCAACGACTTATTGACACTCAAGCGTCGAAGTGCCGCTGACGGTCGATTCGTGCATCGTCGGTAGCGCGTTGTATAAGGGTACGCTCAACCTGCGCGCGGCGATCGAAGCCGTCGCATAGTCTAGCTTCTTATTCGTCGTAGTCCCGGGGCAGTTCCGACGGTAGCCGCGCGACGATTTCATAGTTGATCGTCTCGCTCCACGCCGCCCAATCGTCGGCGGTAACGCTCGCGTCACCGTCTCGGCCGATCAACGTAACGGTAGAGCCTGCGTGCGCGTTCGGCGCGCGGGTCAGGTCGATTTCGGTGACGTTCATCGCGACGCGTCCAACGATCGGGCAGGGCGCGCCGTTGACCAAAAACGATCCTCGATTTGAAAGCAGTCGCGGGATACCGTCGGCGTAGCCGGCCGGAACGACGCCGACGCGCATATCGCGCGGAGCGTGATAGCTCGCGCCGTAGCCGATCGGCGACCCGGCAGGTACGCTGCGAGTGACCGCCAGCGTTGACGTCATCGATAGTGCGGGTTGCAGATCTAGTCCGTGCGAGTTCATCGCTTCGCGGGTCTGCTGCGACGGCCACAATCCGTACAGCGCGATGCCGAACCGTGTCATATCCAAACGCGTTTGCGGCCACAGCATGGCGGCTGCCGATGCGGCGATGTGCCGTATCGGCGAGATGCCGTGCTGTTCGAAGAGCGGTGCTGCCGGCGCCATCGCTTGCTCGAACGTTTCCAGTTGTCGCATCGTCGAGGGCGAGTCGAGCTCCTCGGCCGACGACAAATGCGAAAAGACGCCCGCAACCAATAGCTCGGGCCGGCGCAAGTAATCTTCCAACGCATCGGCCAGTTCGTGCGGCTCGAGACCGAGCCGGTTCAATCCGGTGTTGATCTTCACGTGCACGCCGGCGCGCGTTCGGTGCGCGTGCGCTGCGGTCGCGAGCGCGTGGGCGAACTCGCCGGTGTCCCATAGCGCGCATTCCAAGTTGGCCGCAACGGCTGCATCGGCGTCGCGCGGCTCGACAGGTCCGAGCACCAAGATCGGAATGGCGATGCCGGCTTCGCGCAATGCGAGGCCTTCGCCGGGTGCGTATACGCACAATCGAACGGCAAACGGTTCGACGGCTCTTGCGGTTTCGATCAGTCCGTGGCCGTACGCATTACTCTTAACGACGAAGGCGGCGCGACCGGCGCCAACCAAGTCGCGCAACGCGACGGCGTTGTGCTCCAGGGCGGCGAGCGAAACTCGTACGCGCGCGCTCATGCCGAGCGGCGGCTCGATTGGCCAACGATGAACGCGACTGGAACGCCGAAGAACAACGCGTGCGCCACGACCGCGTTGAGGAACGCGTCGATCGTGGGGGGATACGTGAAATTGTTGTCGGCCAATAAGATGATCGACATGATCGCGTACACCACGATGCCGTAGACGATGCCGGCGACCGGCCAACGTGCGGTGACTGACGGTCGCGTCGCTGCGATGTAGGCGTATCCGATGCCCCAACCCGCGCTCACGAGAAGATGCATCGCCAATCCCACCCACGCGAAAGCCGGATCGGCGAGCGCGCCTTTGCCGAAGGCGGTCGAACGCAATGAACTGCCACATCGTCGCAATCGGGGTATGAACGGGCAATAGCGTCGTCAACCAGAGATAAGCGTGGATCGCGATGGCGCCGGTGATCCCGGCTACGAGCCCGCGCGAGACGATCGCAGCCCACGGAAGGCGTACGGAGGTAGCCATGTGCCGGGCCTTCGCGTTTGCGATTCGCTCGCCTGGAGCTCCCAGCCAAACCCTAGGGAACCGGCGGTATTATCGCGCCATGCTTCCGCAGCATTCGGTTCCCGAACCGACCGAGGTCGTCATCTGGACGGCCGGGTCGCTGCTGGGGGCGCTGCTCGGGCTGGGAGGCGCATTCGGACTCTGGCTCTTTCTTCGGCACAGCGACGCGCAGACAGCCGCGCATGCCGCAGTCGTAACGGTCGGAGTCGGAATCGCGGCGGTTGGACTCTCAGCCGAACGGCCTCCGACGAGGCTTTTTTGGATTTTCTTAGCCGGGATGCTGGTGGTCAGCTACCTCTTTGGCGGGGCCGAATTCGCCCGCCTCGTCCCCTAAGCAAGCCTGCCCCAAAAGTCCCTTGCACTCCCCGGTCGGCTCTGCTAAGATGGCACGGCTAGCGCTCTCGCGCTGAGAGTGCTAATCGCCTCATCGACCAGCTGTTGGAGGGTTTCTCCGTGAATCTCAAGCCATTGCACGACAACGTGGTTGTCGAGCACGTCGAGCAAGACGACAAGACGCCGGGCGGCGTTTTTCTGCCCGATACCGCCAAAGAAAAGCCGCAAGAAGGCATCGATCCGGGCGGTTGGCGACGGCCGCGTGCTCGACAACGGCACGAAGCTCGGCATGAGCGTCAAGGTCGGCGACCGCGTTCTCTATCGCAAGTATTCGGGTAGCGAAGTCAAGATCGACGGCACCGAGTACCTCATCATTCCCGAAAAAGACATCCTCGCCGTCGTCGACCAAAGTTCCGGCCGGCGTCTAAGGAGTTTTAGAAACCATATCATGGCTGCAAAGCAACTCGTATTTGACGAGAGCGCGCGTCGCGCGCTCGAGCGCGGCGCGAACATCCTCGCCGACGCCGTCAAAGTGACGCTCGGACCCAAGGGCCGCAACGTCGTGCTCGACAAGAAGTTCGGTTCGCCGACGATCACCAACGACGGCGTGACCATCGCCAAGGAAATCGAGCTGCCCGACGTGTTCGAGAACATGGGCGCGCAGCTCGTCAAGGAAGTCGCCTCCAAGACCAACGACATCGCCGGCGACGGCACGACCACCGCGACGGTGCTCGCGCAAGCGATCATCCGCGAAGGCCTGCGCAACGTGACCGCCGGCAGCAACCCGCTGCTGATCAAGCGCGGCATCGAGAAGGCCGTCGAGCTCGCGGTCGCCGAGATGGAATCGTTCAAGCAGAACGTCGACACCAAAGAGAAGATCGCGCAAGTCGCGTCGATCTCGGCCAACGACAAAGAGATCGGCGATCTGATCGCCGACGCGATGGAGAAGGTCGGCAAAGACGGCGTCATCACGGTTGAAGAATCGAAGCACGCTGAAGACCGAAGTCGAGACCAAAGACGGCATGCAGTTCGACAAGGGCTACATCTCGCCGTACATGGTCACCGACTCCGAGCGGATGGAAGCCGTGCTCGACGATCCGTACATCCTCGTGACCGAGCGCAAGATCTCGGCGATCGCCGACATCCTGCCGCTGCTCGAGAAGGTCGTTCAGGTTCAGAAGCCGCTGCTCATCATCGCCGAAGACGTCGAAGGCGAAGCGCTCGCGACGCTGGTCGTCAACAAGCTGCGCGGAACGTTCACGTCGGTTGCCGTCAAGGCGCCGGGCTTCGGCGACCGCCGCAAAGAGATGCTCAAGGACATCGCGACGCTCACCGGCGCGACGGTCATCTCCGAAGAGCTCGGCCTCAAGCTCGACAAGGTGACCCCGGACCAGCTCGGCCAAGCCAAGCGCGTCACGGTCACCAAGGAAGAGACGACGATCGTCGACGGCGCCGGCAAGCACGACGCCATCAAGGGCCGCATCGAGATGATCAAGCGCCAGATCGAGGAGACCGATTCCGACTTCGATCGCGAGAAGCTGCAAGAGCGTCTTGCCAAGCTCTCCGGCGGCGTCGCCGTGATCCAAGTCGGTGCGGCGACCGAGACCGAGCTCAAAGAGAAGAAGCACCGCATCGAGGACGCGCTCAGCGCGACCCGCGCGGCCGTGCAAGAAGGCATGATCCCCGGCGGCGGCAGCTCGCTGGTCCACGCGCTCAAGGCGCTCGACAAGTACGAGCCGCCGAAGACCAACGGTCACGCCAGCACCTGGGCCGACGAGAAGATCGGCATCGACATCATCCGCAACGCGCTCGAAGAGCCGCTCCGCCAGATCGCGGAGAACGCGGGCTTCGAAGGTTCGGTCGAAGTCAACCGCGTCAAGGCAGCAAAGCCGCTCCGATGGGCTTCGACGCGATGACGCGGCGACATCGTCGACATGTTCAAGGCCGGCATCGTGGAGCCGTTCAAGGTCACGCGCTCGGCGCTGCAAAACGCGGCGTCGATCGGCGCGCTGATCCTGACGACCGAAACGCTGATCGCCGACAAGCCCGAGCCGAAAAAAGACGGCGGCGGCGGCGGCGGATGCCCGGCGGCGGCATGGGCGGCTACGACATGATGTAGCTTTCCGTTTCGACGGAAGCTTCGGACGGGTCCGGCGATTGCCGGGCCCGTTTTCATTTGTGCCGGGTCACCGCCGGCATGGCTCGAACGTTCGAACGGCATGAGGGCATTACTGGTCGCGGTCGCGGTGGCTGTCGCGTCATTTCTCCCCACTACCGGCCTCGCCGGTACGACGGGCGCGCTCGTTGGAACGGTACGGGACGCCGGTAGCGGAGCTCCGATCGCGGGCGCGACGGTGATCGTGGCATCTCCGGCACAGCACGAACAAAGCGTTTCGGATGTGAGTGGGCGGTTCAGTTTTGTATCGCTGGCACCAGGTGTGTACGTCGTCACGGTTACTCGCGAGGGCTACGAACCACAAACGTACCCCAATGCCTACGTAAACGCGGACGTTTCCACAGCGATCGCGATCCTAACGTTTAGGCCGTTGCGACTAATCGGCGTGATCGATTATCATTATCCATCAATCTTCCAACATCGGGTTACATCGGACTTCTACGTAGTAACACCGGCGACGCCGTTCTACAGCTTCGACGGGCATGACATCTATGCGCTGCACTTCGTTCCGGGACTGACATTCGGAGCCGGACCGGTTCTCTCGCGATGACGATCCGTCGATGTACGCTAAGCGCGATAGCCGGCGTCTTGACGCTGGCGCTTTTTACCGGATTCGCTTTGGCGGGTACGACCGGAGCGTTGCGAGGCGTGGTCACCGATCAACGTCACGCGCCGGTCGCCGGCGCCACGGTCGTCGTAACATCGCCGGCGCAGCGCGAGCAAACCGTAACCGACGCCGCCGGGCGCTTCGGCTTTATCTCGCTGATGCCGGCAACGTATGCCGTGACGATCATCCGCCGCGAATATGGAACGCTTGCTATCCAAGATGTCGCCGTTAGCGCCGACGCGACCACCAGCATGGTCGCACGGGTGTCGCGGCTATTCTGGCTCATCGACGGTATGCGCATCCGGCAAAAAGCGCTCCTTAATTCAACCCGGACGCGCTGCAGACGCGTACGTCGATCCCGTTCCTCACTGGCTGTTTGTACGACATCAATGGGACGAACATCTACGCGCTGCATCTCGTTCCCGGCCTGACGTTTGGATCTGGGCCGGAACTGTCGAGATATGATTGCAAATGAGTCTAACGAAACGGGCCCGGCAGGCGCCGGACCCATTTTTTGTTTGTGCGATGCCGCTCTCGCGGTCGCACGTTAGTTGTCGAGAGGACTCGGGTTAACCGCAACGCCCTGGATATTAAAGTAGTACTCGGCGTACACCGGCGGCATGCCCTTGCCGAGATCGATCCGCTTTGCCGGTTTCGATTTTCAATCCAAAGCCGCCGTCGTATTCGAAGAGCGAGATGCGTCCGGAGTTGCCCTTCTTGTTGGGCGGTGCATCGTTGGAAACGTACACGGCACCCGACGAATCGCTCGCGACGCCTAGTGTCCATTTCAATCCGGCGCTCGAGGTTGCGTCGGGTAATACATCCGGCGAAGAAAGAGCGTTGTTGTAGCGCGTTAACGTAGAATGGATCGGTCCCGGACCGGGCGGCCCTTCGACGATGCTAACATAGTCGTTCACCACGAGCAGGCTTCCGGACGGATCGAGGGCGAGACCGTACGGCTCGTTAACACCATTATTGTGCGTGCTCTCGATGCTGACTACCGGTTTTGCGTGCGAGTCGAACTCGAGCGGTAGCGCGATGAGCCGGCCGACGTTTTTGCGACTCGGCATATTGTACGTCCCGACACCGGTCATGGCGACGTACAGATATCCGCGCGCGGAATCTGCCGCGACGCCAACGACATCGGAACCGGCTTTCCAGCCCGGGCGGATCCGTGACCGGGCTGCCACTTACCGGGAAACGTGTGAGCGTTTCGTTACCGTTATCGGCTACGTACACGTTGCCGGTTTTGTCGAGCGCGACACCCGCCGGCGACCGCAGGTTCGCATTGGAGAACGTTTTTATCGGGGTCGGGTCGCTGCTTTGTGCGGCGTACTGCGTTACCGTTCCGGGATAGCCGTACATTCCTGAATTTACGATGTAGAGCGTATCGTCGGATCCGAATGCGAGGCCGGCGACGTTCGGGAATGAGTTGGTGTTGTGAAGGTATACGTCGTCCCAAATAACGCTCGGTTGAACGTTGTCATCGTAATATTGCAGCACTGCGTCGGCACCGCCTAGGCTTGGATTGGGCAGCGGATTGAGCGATATCGCGACGATCTTGTGCGAGCACATCGACGGGCACCGAGAAGTGCTTCACGCCGCCGGTCTTGGCCGTGACGGAGACGTCGAGCTGCGCCTTACCTGGACGCACCACGCGGCACGCGTTGCAGGGAGCTGCTCCCGGCACTAGCGTTGCTCGCAGCGCGAACGTTCCATAGGTGTTGCGCACCGGCGTTACGGTGAGTCGGCTATGGTCGGACGTCGCAACGGCAATAGTGGGAGCTCCGGCGCCGATCAACGGCCGTCCGTTCTCGTCCAAGGCCTCGATCGTTACGTTCGAGACGCGCGAGCCCCATGAATGCATATCCGCTCGGCGTCTCCACGGAGGTAACCGGCCGCGGCCGGTTTAGCCATGATGCCGGGAGCAACATGGGACGTGGCAGGCGCGAACGAAGTTCCGCCTCCTAGCGGCGCTCCCGCCGAACTGCACGCGGCAAGAGATTAGCAAGAAGCTTGGCAGCATTGCTACCAGACAGAGAAGAGTTACTGAACACGAACAACCTCCCTTGGTATCGGACACCGAAGTCATGCGAATCGTAACACGTGCCAAGCGTTCGAACATGGGAATTCTCCCTATACTCTAGCGTTCGACCGCGATTCTCTCGACGGCGTGGCCCAGCGGATCGCGGACGCCGCGCGCCCCGCTGTAGCGTTGCTGAGCGATTCGAGCGGTGTCACCTCGGATATGCTGGCTGCGATTCAGCGCCGGGTGCTTCCCATTTGCACGTCTTTCGTTCGATGCACGAAATCGATGCGCGCCATCGATCCGATGCCGTTTGACGTACTTGTGCGCCAATTTATCGAAGCCGGAGCGCTTTCGGTCGAGTGGCGCGACCTCGCCGTAGGCAGTTCCGATCGGGCTTCGGATCTGCGCGACGCCCTGGCCACCGCAGCCGCCGAGCAGCCGTTTTCGGTACAACTCGACAACGACGTGCAGTCCGCCGACGCCCGGTCCGTCGAGGCACTCGAATATTGCATCGAATCCATTCGGACTACGCAGTACGGTGGTTCGTCGGCGCCTCGAACTTGAAGCTCGTTCGTCAACGACGTAATCGCGCGGCTTAGCCAAGCGGCCTTCTCGGTGCGTTTCAGCTCGAACGAACCAACCGGCGACGTAGAAACGGTGCAGGCGCCATCGATCGACGAGGTCTCTCCGGGTGATGAGCGCAGCATAGCCATTGCTCTCGCGGCCGCCGGCCGGCCGATGGATGACGAGTCGCTCGGCCGCGTCTTGCGGTTTTCGAAGGAACGCGTCCTGCGTGCATTTCACGGCCTCGAATACGCAAGCATCGTGCATCCGGAGCCGTCCGAGCACATGATCGCTCGAAGGCAGACGCGAGACCGGCTGCTGCGTGAAGCCGGCGCACGCGAACTACGTTCGCTGCATCGGGCGCTCGCGCGGATAGAACCTGACCCGCTCCACCAGGCTATGAGACTCAAACTGGCGGCGTTCGAAACGAAGCGTCGTCACTTTACATGGAGGCAGCTCTCGACGCATTGTCTTGCGGACGATTCGGCGACATCGAAGCTGCGTGTGAGGGCGTATCGCGCACGACGGAGAGCGAGCTCGGCGCAAGCGCGTGCGGCGAACGCGATGACGGCAGCTGGCACGGCGTGCGGGTGGAACGCACGCCGGCGATATCGTGCACGTCGGTCGCGCATGTCTCGACGAGTTGTTCGCGCCGTTGCCGCTCGAGCTGCGTATGCGGTGTGAAAGCGCGTATTATACGGCCGCAGCTGGTTTCGTATCGGAGCGCGCCGCCGAGGCGCGAGCGATCGAAGAGCTATTGGAGCGATGCCGGCACGTTGCCGTAACCGGCACGGCGACGCTCTGTTGGATTCTCGCCAAGCTGTACTACGGGTCGAACGAACTCGAACGAGCGCGCGAAGCTTCCGAGCGTGGTTTGGATGCGTTGCGAGAAGGCTACGACCCTCGAAGCGAGATACGCTTGCGGACTCACCGTGGATTTATCGCCGCTGCGCAAGGCGACCGAGCGACCGCGATCGAGCTGATCGAGAGTCAGATCGCCCGAGCCCGTACGCTAGGACATACCGAGGAATTTTTTTCCGCGTGCTGCGCGGCAATGTACGTTCTCGCATCGCTCGACCGCTTCGAGGATGCCGCGAGATGGGGCACCTACGCCCTGGACCGAGCGGGTCCGAAGCCGGCCATTTGGGCATCTTTTCTGTCGCACAACATGGCCAGCATCGATCTCATGCTCGGTCAGCCGGAGCGAGCGTTGGGGCGGCTCACGATGTTACGCGCGAATCGCTCTGCATTTCGATCGCTGGGCGGCACGATGGTGATGCTTATGGAAGGCACCGCGCTGACGCAGATGAACAGTTTCGATGCGGCTTCCCGCGTGCTGCACGAGGCGTCCCAGCTCGATTCTCCGGAGTGGGTGCGTCTCGAGCTCCGCAACGCCAGAGCGTTGTTGAGCGAACTTCTCGAGGATCGCCAAGAAGCGCTTCGGAGCGCAATCTTCGTCATGAGGCGCGAGGGCGATGATTCCAATACCGTCCGCTCGCGCATCGCCGCCGCATCGCTGGTCGCTCGGCTGCGTTTTCGTTTAGGTTTGACGGGTTTTACCGAACCGGCCGCGCTTTGCCAACAGGTTAGCGAGCGATTTGCGATGGCTCGTACCGCGCTCCGGGAAATAAACGCGTACGCCGCACTTGCCGAGGACGCCTCGCCCGAAAACGCACGCACGCTGGTCGCCGCCACGGCCGGCAATCCCGATCGATTCGCCCGGGCGCTCAATGTCTTTGAAGCTGGCAGGGCAGCAGCCCAACGAGAGCTTCTCGATTCGGCGATTGCAGAGTTTGCAGCGATCGGATCGCCGGTGCTCGCAGCGCGCGCACGTGAAGAAGCGACAGCACTCGGACTTCGGCTTGCGGCTCGCGTGAACCGCCGGCGACACCTCACGTCGCGCGAGGCGGAACTCGCGCGCCACGTCGCATCCGGAAAAACGAACGTCGAGATCGGGAAGCTCCTCGGTCTCTCGCCGAAGACGGTCGGGCATCATCTGTCGAGTATCCTAGGAAAATGCGGCGTGCGTTCGCGCGTTGACATCGCGGCGCTCGTTATCCGCGGAGCGCTACCGATCCATCGAGCGATGTAGCGGCAAAGGGTATTTCCGGCAGCTTGTGGGGAATACGCCCGCATGACGCAGCGTGCCGTCAACGATTTTACGATTCGCGTAGCGACCGTGAACGGGTCGGGAAGCCAATCGGCCAATTTCGGCGATCACCAACGCGATCGTCGGGCTCGGCATTCCGGTCGCGCCCAAGAACGTGTTCCCCTCGAACATCGAGGGACTGCCGACGTGGTTCGATATTCGGGTCACCGCCAAAGGCTATAGGTGCCGCACGCGTGACGTCGACGTGCTGGTTTCGCTGAATGCGACGACGTGGGCGACCGACGTGACCGGCGTCAAGCCGGGCGGCGCGATTCTGCACGAAGCCGCGTATCCGGTGGCCGGCGAGACCCAGCGCGACGATGTCGTGTACTACGGAGTGCCGTTCGCGCAACTCGCTAAGAAGCACTTCGGCGATAGCGGCGACTTGCGCAAGTATCTCACCAACATGATCTACGTGGGCGCGCTGGCGCAGCTATTGGAGTTGCCGCTGGAAACCGTCGAAGGCGGCCTCCGCGCGCAGTTCAAGAACAAAACGGCGGCCATCGAATCGAACATGGCGGCGGTGCGGGTCGGCTACGACTACGCGCGCGAAAATTTCGAAGAAGACGCGACCCGTACCAGCTCGAACCCGATGACCGGTGCCACCGACAGTCTGCTCTTCATGGAAGGCAATCGCGCGTCGGCGCTAGGCTGCGTCATGGGCGGCTGCACCGTCGCCGCCTGGTATCCGATCACGCCGTCATCGTCGCTGTGCGAATACTTCATTGCGCTTTGCCGAGCGATACCGCGTCGATCCGGAGACCGGCGAGCGCGACGCCGCGATCATGCAAGCCGAAGACGAACTCGCGGCCGCCGGCATGGTATTTGGCGCCGGTTGGGCGGGGGCGCGTGCGATGACCTCGACGTCGGGGCCCGGCCGTGTCGCTGATGGCCGAGTACGCCGGCTACGGTTACTTTGCCGAAGTTCCCGGCGTGATCTTCGACGTGCAGCGGGCCGGGCCGTCGACCGGCTTGCCGACGCGCACCATGCAGGGGGACGTCGCCTTCGCATACACGCTATCGCACGGCGACACCAAACATATCGTGCTGCTGCCCGCGACCGTCGAAGAAGCGTACGAGTTCGCGATGGAGGCGTTCGATCTGGCCGATCGTTTTCAAACGCCGGTGTTCGTCCTATCGGATCTCGATCTCGGCATGAACTCGTGGCTCACGAAGCCGTTACACTATCCAGACAAACCGTTCGATCGCGGCAAAGTACTAACGGCCGAAGATCTCAACAAGCTACAGTCGTGGGGCCGGTATCGCGACGTCGACAATGACGGCATCCCCTATCGCACGCTGCCCGGCACCGAACACAGCGACGCTGGGTATTTCACGCGCGGAACTGGCCACGACGAAGAAGCGCGCTATTCAGAACAGCCCGACGTTTGGAAGCGTAATCTCGATCGTCTCGTGCGCAAGCATGAATCGGCGCGGACGGCCGTGCCGGCGCCGATTGTCGACGACATCCGGACGCACGTTCGCGATTCTCGCGTACGGTACGACGCATCACGCCGTGGTCGAGGCGCGCGACCGCTTGCGCGACGCCGGCATCGACGTCGACTACATCCGCGTTCGAGCGCTGCCGCTCTCGCCCGACGTCGCGACGTTCGATCGCGCGCTACGACCGCGTCTACGTCGTGGAACAGAACCGCGACGGCCAGCTCTACGGAATTCTTCGTACGGAACTGCCGACGCATCTGATTCAGCGACTGCAATCGATGCGCCATTACAACGGCGTGCCGATCGACGCGCACGCCATCATCGACCCGCTGCTCGAAGCCGAACGCCAGCCGGCGGTCGTTGCCGATTAAAGGATCGAAACATGACGGTTAACATGATCGGGCTCACCCGCGAAGTCTACAAAGGACTGCCGACGACGCTGTGCGCCGGCTGCGGGCACAACTCGATCACTAATCATCTAATCAAGGCGCTGTACGAGTACGGATTGCAGCCGCACAAACTCGCGAAGATGAGCGGCATCGGCTGCTCGTCTAAAACGCCGGCGTACTTCGTCGAGCAAGCGCACGGCATGAATAGGCTGCACGGGCGCATGCCGTCGGCCGCGACCGGCGCGAAAGTTGCCAACCGCAATCTCGTCGTCATGGGCATCAGCGGCGACGGCGATACGGCCAGCATCGGGCTCGGGCAATACTGCCACATGATCCGTCGCAACGTCGACGTCACGTATATTATCGAGAACAATGGCTGCTACGGGCTGACGAAAGGCCAGTTCTCGGCGACCGCCGACGTCGGCTCCACGCAAAAGGGCGGCAAGGTCAACGAGTACGCCACCATCGACGTCTGCGGCCTGGCGATCGAACTTGGCGCGACCTTCGTCGCTCGCTCGTTTTCGGGCGACGGCAAGCAGCTCGTTCCCGCTGTTGCAAGCGGCGCTCTCGCATCGCGGAACGGCGATCATCGACATCATCAGTCCGTGCGTCACGTTCAACGATCACGAAGGCTCGACCAAGAGCTACGCCTATGTGAAAGATCACGACATCGTGCTGCATACGGCCGATTACATCGCGGGCGGCCGCGAGATCACGGTCGATTACGAACCCGGAACGGTGCGCGACGTCGAACTCGATGACGGATCGCACGTGCTGCTGCGCAAGTTGGACGTCGATTACGATCCGACCGACGCATCGGCGGCGCTCGGAAGTCATTCACGAGGCCACCGCACGCGGCGAGTTCGTCACCGGACTGCTCTACGTCGATACGAACGCACGACGATCTATGCGACACGCGAACGTCTGCCGCAAGCGCTCGCTGGTAGACTTCGACGAAGAAGCCCTGCGCATTTCGCGCGACGACTGGAATGCGCTGATGCGGCCGTAGCCGCATCTTAAGAAGGAGCCGTTATGCGAATTCTCTGCGCGACATTTCTGCTCTCCCATGCTGGCGGCGGTGTGCTGCGCCATCGCGCCGGCAGCCGTTTCGATTCACGGTCCGGTATGGAGCGCGACCTACGTCGCGGCATACAATCCGTTGTGGCACGCAGGGCGTTCCATACTCCGGACGATCTGAAGCTGAAGTTCAATCACGGCATCGTCACCGGAACGTATTCGTCGATTTCGGCCGAGCCCGACCCGTATTACGGCCGGATCGTTCAAGTGACCGGCACCGTCACGAGCGGCAACATCTATCTCGCGTCGGCGGCATCAGCGGATATTCCGTGCGAACGGGAAGATCGAGAAGGACGGCACGATCTCCGGCACCGCCAACTGGAACGGTAAGCAATACCGGTTCCTCGCGAAGCCTCGCACAATCATCGCCGTTGACGCACGCTCTGAAGCCGCAAAACGTGGGTCGCGTTCTTCGTTCTGAGCGCGACCTTCTTCATGCTGCTCGTCGATTTCTCGATCGTCTCGATCGCGTTGCCGTCGATGGAGACCGAACTGCATATGGAGCGCCAGTCAAGGACAATGGATCGTCAGCACCTACGCGATCTTTCTGGCCGGGTTTCTGATGCTGACCGGCCGCTGCGCCGACTTGTACGGCCGCTACCGCTTTTTCATCGTAGGCCTGGCGATCTTTACCGTCGCGTCGCTGCTCGGCGGTCTCGCGCAAAACGGCATGTTCTTGATCGCGATGCGCGCGACTGCAAGGCCTGGGCGCTGCGATGGTCAACCCGGCCGCGCTGGCGATCGTGCTGTCGATGTTTCCGGCCGGTCCCATGCGTTCGCGCGCGATCGCATTGTGGGGAACGATCGGCAGTAGCGGTATCGCGGCTGGCATGCTGTTCGGCGGAATTTTAGTGCAATTTCTCGGCTGGCGATCGGTCCTTTTCGTCAACGTTCCGTTTGCTGTGGGCGTCTTCGTGCTGGTGCGAACGTACGTGCCGCGCGACACACCGCAGCGTAGCTCGCCGCGAATCTCGACGTCGCGGGTGCGCTGACTCTTGACGGCGGCGCTCCTCACGTTCGTGTATACCATCGAAGCGGTTCCTCAACGAGGGTGGGCGTCGCTCGCCACCGGGGGCGGCATCGTCGTGACGATCGCGCTATTGATGCTGCTTTCCGATTCGAGCGGCGGGCAGCCGAGCCGATCTTTCCGGCGCGCCTATTCCGCTATCCCGACCTGCTATCGGGTGCGGCGGTCATACTGTTGCAGCCGATGTCGTATGCGGGCGTGCTGGTCTTCACGTCGATCTACGCCCAACGCGTTTCCGGGATATAGCGCCCTCGACGCCGGGCTTGCGCTTCTTGCCGTCGTCGTGCTCGCGTCATTCGTTGCGGCGCCGTTGACGATGCCGATCGTGCGCCGCTCGGCGTCCGCACCATGGGTTTCATCGCAAGCGCGGTGATGATTGCGGGCGAAGCGATTCTGCTGTTTCTCCAGCCATCCACCCCGTACTGGCTACGGCTTACTTCCAGCCACGGTGCATCGGCGGCTTCGGCGGCATGCTCGCCTATCAAAGCGGCATGATCGCCGGCCTCGGCCACGTTGACGATGCCGACGAAGGCAGCGCCTCGGCCGCGCTGAGTTTCGCGCTGCAGTTGGGGATCGGTTTCGGCGTCGCATTCGGCGCATCGGCGCAAGAGCTGCGTGCGAGCGCGTTGTTGCACGCCGGGGCAACGCCGGCCGATGCGCTCGCCGGCGGTCTGATCGCAGCCTTTTGGGTGTGCGTAGCGGCAGGCGTCGTCACGCTCGTGTCGATTGCCGGCATCCGGCACGGGGCCACCGCCGAGCTTCCGTTGCGGCACTTTCTGCCGCTCGGCAAGCTGCACCATCGGGCCGCGGCTCGGATACCCTAACGCAATAGATTATTCGATGCGCAGCGGCGCGTGCTCGACTTCTTCGTCCCCGGGCGTATTGCGCGCGATAATATCGAGCTGATAGGTATGCCGTCGCGAGAGCGGCGGCAGCTCCAAGAACAGTGTGTGAAACCGGAACAAGCCGGGTCCGACGTGCTCGCAGTTGATCGAGAACGCTGCGGTTCGAATCTCGACGGAAGCCACGTTCGTATCGGCAACCACCGATCCGTCGAGCCACATGCCGGGATGAAGCGTCAACGTGGAAAGCCACACGCGCAACATACGCGGCGGTGCGTTGGGGGTTCGTACGACGGCCGAGGGCCATGCGCGCGGTTGGTGGGCTGCTACGACGACGTTGGACGGTACGGCAATGGGTGAACCGCCGCATCCAACAAGCGCGATGCAACATGCAACCACGACAGGCCACGGCAGGTGTTTTGTGGCGAGCCGAAACATGAGGTGACCCTTGCGATTTTCTTAATGGGGACGTCCCTGGCCTTGTTTACCACCCCAAAGGAGTCTATCGACTCTCGTCCCGGCGTGCCCACACGCTTGGACTGGTACATAACGATAGCAGCCGTTTGGATGATGACCGGCCTGTTTATCGACGCGCATCAGCACCTGTTTGAAACGATCGACACGTTTCTCAACCCCTGGCACGTCACGTTGTACAGCGGAGCTATCGCGGCAGCGGTCATTCTAACGCTCGAAATTCGCCGGAACCAGAAGCTCGGTCGCACTTTTTGGGCGGCTATCCCACACGGTTATACGCAAAGCGTGGTAGGTGCCGCCTGCTTGATTCTCGGCGGGGCGTTGGACGCGGTGTGGCACTCTGTGTTCGGCTTCGAGCACCAGCTCGATCTCTTGTTGAGCCCGCCGCACCTCGTCTTACTAACGGGATTGTTCTTCTTGGTGACCGGCCCGGTGCGCAGCGGGCTGGCCAGGCCGAATGCCGCGAAGTTGGTTGACGAGTTGCCGATGCTCGTTTCGCTCGGCGTCGCGTTCGAAGTCGTACAGTTCGTTACACAGTTCGGATTTTATCCCGAGGCGCTGCTGCGCGACCATCCGCTCTCGCAACAGCAGTTCATCCATCAACAATTCGTGTTGTCGGTGATGCTGTTCTACAAGCAGTCTACCGAGATTTTGACGGTCATCTGGCAAAGCGCGGTTTTGGCTGCTGCCACGATCTACATGTGCAGCCGCAAACAACTGCACCCCGGTGCGTTGATCGTGCTGTGCGTCGCAGAAAAACTTTGGATCGGCGGCGAATTGTCGACCGATGCCGGCGAGTTCGTGTTGATCCTGCTCGCATCGATCGTCGCCGGTGCAGCGGGCGATGCGATCGTCGCGAAATACCGCCCGTCGGTCGTGCGAGCCTGTGCTTTGCGCTGGTTCGGCGGGGTCGTTCCGGCGGCGTATCTGGCGGCGTACTTTCTGTTCGCCTTCCCGATGTTCGGCGGAACGTGGTGGGATGCGAGTTTTACCTTCGGATGCATCGCCCTGGCCGGGATCGCGGGCGTCTGCGTGGCGCAACTCTTCATAGCCGGATATCAATCGCGCCCCGGCGCTGCGTGAAGAATCTGCATCCGGTCGCCTACGTGGCGGCCGTGGCGACGCTGCTGCTGCACGTCGCATTCAACCACCGCTACGGATACTACCGAGACGAACTGTACTTCATCGACTGTGCTCGCCATCTGTCGTGGGGATACGTCGATCAGCCGCCGTTTGCGCCGTTCGTAGCGTGGTTGTCGGCACCAGCCGGCTATGCGGTGTGGGCGCTGCGATTACCGCCGGCAATCTTTGCCGGCGTCACCGTCTTGCTGGCGTGCGCGGTCGCACGCGAGTTGCGCGGTGGTGCGTACGCGCAACTGTTGACCGCTATCGGAACCGCGCTCGCTCCAGGGTTGCTCGGTCTCGGGTACGGACTGTTGACCGAGCTGCTTTCGCCGGCGGCATGGACCGCGCTCGCATATTGCACGCTGCGCGTAGTGCGGACGCGCGACGGGCGATGGTATATTGCGATGGCATTGATCGTCGCGGTGGCGTTCTACGCCAAATATTCGATCGTTGCGTGCGCGCTCGCCCTCGCTCTCGGGTTACTGCTTACCGGAAAAGCGTACGTGCTGCGGTCGCGTTGGCTCGCGCTCGGCGCGGCGCTGACCGTCGTGCTCGTGTGGCCGAACGTCTGGTGGCAATTATCGCACCATATTCCGATGCTGGGCGTGATCGCCGGCGATCGTGCGAACCGCCACGCATTGGCCAACGGAATAGCCGACGAATCGTCCGGAATGGCCCGCAACGCATTGTTTTTGGCGATCGGGCAGATTCTCTATCTCAATGCATTTCTCGCGCCGCTGTGGGTCGCCGGTGTCGTCGCATCCGCGCGCGGGCGTCTCGGCGGCGACGCGCGTTTTGTCGCGGTCGCATACGGCGTGTTGTTTGCAATCGCGGTCGTCAGCGTCGGGCGTCCATATTATATCTTCGGCATCTATCCAACGTTATTCGCAGCAGGCGGCGTAGCCGTCGAACGCTGGTTAGCCCCACATCCGCGTCGCCGTGCGGTCTTCGCAGCGGCGGCCTTCATCGTCGCGGCAATGTTCGTTCCGATCGCGCTTCCGATCTTGTCGTTGCCCGCCTATATGCAGTACGAATCGTTGATCGGTGTGAGCCGCATCGGCGATTCGATTGCGCACGACGGACGCAGGCGGTTGATGAATCCGCTCTACGCCGATCAGCTGGGATGGAAAGCGATGGCGGAGACCGTCGCGCTTGCCTATCGATCGATACCGCAGCCGCAGCGCGCGCAGACGGCGATCTTCGCGGACCGGTATGCCTATGCCGGCGCGTTAAATCGCTACGGACCCAGCTACGGGTTACCGGTCGCGATTAGCCCGAACAATCAATATTACGTCTGGGGCGTTCGAGGATATTCTGGCGCGTCGGTGCTGGCCGTCGGTGCGACGGATTATCCGCTCCTCTTACGCGCGTTCGGAAGTGTGCGGCAAATTGCCGTCTATCGCAACGATTTTCGCTGGGTTCTTGAAGGGCCACTTCCGATCTACCTGTGCACGCATCCACACGCGCCGCTGGCGCAGATGTGGCCCTCGTTTAAGTACTACGGCCTGTAACGCAAGGCGCTACGAGCCGGGGAGGACCGGCTTTCCGAACCAAGTAAACGGGCCTTATGGAAAACGTGCATGCCGAGCGTTCGGCGGGCTGGTCGATTCTTAGTTTCGTCGCGCTGATCCTCATAGCGACCGTGGTGACGAGCCCGCTCCCGTCGCCGACGTTGAGAGCGACGGACATCGGTCTGTTGCTCGACCTGCATCGACCCACGCTCCTTCTGGGCGCGTGGTTGATGTTTCCGGCGGCCGGATTCTTCTTGTGGTTCATCGTCGGTCTTAGGACGTATCTGTCGCACGCACCCGGACGACAAGAGGGCCTCTCGATGTTCGCGCTCGTTGCCGGCGTCGTAATGATCTGTCTATCGATCGTTGCAGCGTGTTTGGAAACGACGGTGGCGTACGCTGCCGCGGACGTTTTTCAATCCTTTGGTATGGCCGCCGTGTACGATACGTTCGTGTTCTTGCAAGGCGGATTAGCCTACGGGCCGGCTGCGATCTTCACGTTCGCAGTTGCGCACAGCATGCGCCGGCATGATTCCGCGCCCGAGTGGCTCGTGTGGATCGGCTACGTCGCTGCGGCCGGGAACGGCATCGCGACGTTATCGATTTTCTTCCGGGACGGATTTATGTCGCCGAGCAACACCGGCCCTGGAATCTTCGGCGCTCTGCCGACCGCGGTTTTTCTGGTTGCGATCGGCCTCGAACTGATCAAGCGCCGTCCGGTTCAATCGACCGCGGTAATCGTTCCACCACAATAGCGGACAGCGTTTCTTCGCTGCGGCGCAGCGCGGCGTTTTCGCTTTGCAGCGATGCGACCCGATCGCGCAGCGCCTTGGTCGCGAGGTGATCGTAGGCCAATGCGGCGCCGGCCGCCAGCTGACGTAGGCCGGCGCGCTCGTCGGGGTCTATGTCTTCGCCGCTGGAGTGCGCGCCGTATAGCGCTATCGCGTGCAAACGGCGTCCGACAACGATTGGAATCGCATAAATCGGTTGGCGCGCACCGTCTGGAACGTCGTGCCGTGGCCAACGTAAATCCGAAAGATCGCTGGCTCGTAATTCGGCACGCATCCGAACCACGAGATGATCGTCGCCGTCCAACGTGGCAGCGCTGCCGTCCCATCCCACGGCGCGCCGGCGAACGAACGACCCATTGCGGGGATCTTCGGCGAACACGGCCGCCGATGCTAGACCGAACGCGTCGGCAGGTTCGTTCACGAGCATCTCTTCGACGATGGCGGTGGAGTTTGCGAACGCCACGTTGTGCGCCGTTCGTGCGACGCGCGCCTCCGCGACGTGCCTCCGGCGGAACAGTACGACGTCGATGAAATGGTCGAGGCGCCCGTGCAACGCGTTCAGCGACAAACCCAGCGCGATCGCCGAAAGAATCTCGAGAACTGTCGCCAGTCCGCCGCGTTCGAGCAACTTTCCAAACAAATATTCGATCAGCGAAAAGATGCTGACGGCGACGATCGTCAACGTTCCGTACACGAGCGTGCGGCCGATAAAGAAATTGACGTCAATGACGCGGTGGCGAACCACGCCATATGCAACCGATGCGGCTAGGAACGCGGCCGATCCGGCGAACGCGAAATAGGTGGCGAGCAAGATCGTCGCGTTGCTGGTTCCCACTTCGCCGAACTGTTGTGCCATCGCGCTGGCGATCATTAGCACCATCGCGGCCAAAGCCGGCGCGAGGCGGCTGCGCAGATTTCGATCGCTGCGTGCGTAGGTGGCTACGATCGCGATGAGCGCTAACGCATTGGGCACGATCGGCGCGAGATAGTCTTGCGATACGAGCAGCCAATGCGGCGGCGGCGCGGAAGCCAGCCAAATGGCGTAATCGGTGCCGATATAGATCGACGCGGCGGCTAGGCCCGCCGGAGCCGCCAACTTGTCGATCCAGCGTGCGATGCCGGCCGGTTCGTCGGCTGGAAAACGGCTGGCAAACGCGATGGTTCCATACGACTGTAAGCCGTATAGTAGCGAGATAAAGATCGCGTACGACAACCCCAGCGCGAGCGGTGCGTGCTGCGCCCATAAGAATGCGGCTTCGGGCAGTACGAGTGGCGGCACGACCAACGCGAAGCCCCAGGTCATGCGGTTCGGGCGCATCAAGACGAGCGCGAGGCTCACCGCGCCCAAACAGAATCCGGCGAACGCGAACGAAAGATCCGCGGCGCCGTAGAGACGCGGGAGCGGCGCCGGCATTAAGTGCACGGTTCGAACGCTCGATCCGTGCCGGAGATCGAGCGTCAATGGCGTGTCGGGCGACATCGTGGAGTTGAGGATCGCGTTCATGCGTCCGGGAAGCGCCAAATGTTCGTACGAGATGCGATCGCCGGGGACGATGCCTGCGCGTGAGGCCGGCAGCCCCGGCTCGACCGCGATGACCGTCATTCCGTCCGGTCCGATATTATAACCGTATTCGCCGACGCTCTGGTCGAAGGTCGCCAGCGTCGCGACGATCGACCCAAGTTCGAAAAGGCCCAACAAAATTACGAGCGTTATACGTACGAAGCGCTTCACGATGTCGCGCTCCGGCGCCGGTTGACGGCGCGAAACATTGCGTACACCGCCATGCCGCCGCTCTGCGACACCAGCAACAGCGTCCATCCGTACGGGAACCCGACCGATGGATGAAACGCGTCGCACATGAAGGCGTACGAGCCACCGTCGCGTGGCCGTCGCGACGCCAACTCAGCGAACAGACGGCCGCCCAACAATGCGATTGCGCCGCCGGCAACCCATGCTAATAAAATACCGCCGGCCGACGGCACGTAGCGTGCGACGACCGGCGGATTCATGAAGATTCCTGAGCCGACGATGCCGCCCATGACGATGAGCGCGGCATCGCGTGTCCCTAGTCGCCGGAGCAGTGTAGGCAAGGGTGCGCTATTAGCTATTCGTAGTCTGGTGGCCGTTCGTCGGCGGCGCGCGTCAAAAAGAACGCTGCCTTCTGCGGAGCTTGAATCGGCACGAACTTTCGCGGTTTCTGGTTGAAGTCGAAGCAGTCGCCGGCCACCGATGTCGCGCGCGTGTCGGAGTCCGCCATCCGCGGAAGTCCGAAAATGTCTTCGGTGAACTTCAAGATGCTGCCGTGTTCGTATTGCACCTTAGAAACGAAGTTGTGTTTGGCATACGGTGAGATGACGAGCAGCGGCGTACGAAAACCGAGTCCGTCGTAATCGGCCATCGGCGGCGGCACGTGGTCGTAGAGGCCACCCCAGTCGTCCCAAAAGACGAAGATCGCGGTGGAATCCCAATACTTGCTTTCGCCGATCGCATTGACTACCGACGTTACCCAGGACGGTCCGAGGCCGCCGCCACACGAACCGTGATCCGATTCTTCGCACGTCGGCGTCACCCACGTCACGCTGGCAAGTTTGCCGGCAGGCACGTCGGTAAGAATCTTTTTCTGCGGCGTGATGACGTTCGCCCAGTCTTTGCCGTAACGAATATGTTTGATGGCTTGATATCCCGACCAGAAACCGCCCATCGGTTGCGAGATCTTGCTCGTGTAGAAACGCCACGTGAGGCCGGCCGCATCGAGTTCGTCACCCAGCGTCGTGTAATCGAAGCACGGCGCTTGCATCGCTCCGTATTTGCGAGCCTGCGTCAGCGTATCGACTTGCCCGTTTCCGGAGCAGCCCCATTCGCCCGGTTCGGGGACGTTGACGCTCGACGCCGCCTGCCCGGCGATGATGTACTGGTGCGACGCAAAACTTTCGTCCACTTGCGACGTGTGGAAGTCGTCTCCGAGCACCCATTCATGAGCCATGTCCCAGTACGGTTTGGACTCGTTGTGCGGAACGTAGACGTATTCCGGGTTGGTAGGACCTCCGAACGCGCCTTCCTTGTCGAAGCCGTCCATCTTACACTTCGTTCCGGGAAGCTTTCCGGTGCCATCGCACGCGTCGAACATCGCCGAGGCCGAATGATTGATGGTATATTGCGTCTTTAAGCTGACCGGCGTAAGTTTGATCGTTTCGCCTTTCGAGTTCTTACCTTCCGACCGCGTGTTGGCGCCTGGATATCCTTGGAACAGGTTGTTGACCGTACGGTTTTCTTGCACGATGATGACGACGTGTTGAATTGTATTCGCACCGGTAACTGCGTACCGTTGCGTCTGCGGAGAGAACGAACTACTTTGCGACGACGTCGGGCCGGACGAACAGGCCGAAAGCATGCCGGCCAGCAGTGCGGTGCAGGCGACGAATGTGAGTTGCAACGATGGCCGCATGATCGAGAACCTCCCTAAAGCAGGCGCGTACGTGGCGGCCATGCCTTTCCAGTATGTTCGGCGCGTACGTAAAAAGCAACGGCCTGCGCAAGCGAGCCGTTGCCAAATTCAAAGCCGGGCCCAAAAGAAAGGGACCCGCCGAAGCGGGCCCCTTGTGAGTTGAACCCGAGGTCGATTCGGAGTGTTAGTTCTTGACGGAGCTGACTGCCGAACCGATCGGCTGGCCAAAACCGGTGACGGTGACGAGCGCGTTGCCGCCCGCCGGGTACGGACTGACGGTCGCGTTGAGCGATTCGGCATCCGGAGCAACGATCTTGGTGCCCTTGATCGTCGCTTGAACGACGTCGCAGCTGCCCGACGGACAGGCGAGAACGGTCGAACCGGACACGCTGCCGGTGGCGTTCAACCTGGTAGAAGGTCGGGCCGTAGAACGTGTCTTGGTCGCCGATGGCCAAAGAGCCCGTCTTATGAGCATTGGACACGGTACCCGGGAAGCCGATCGTCGCGCCGCTGATGTTCAAAAGCGCAAAGTTCCCGCCGATGTACGAGCTGACGGCAGCATAGAAGTTGTTATTGAAACCGCTGTAGTACAGGTTTCCGGTCTTGCCGAGGTAGCCGACGAAGAACACTTCGTACATGTTCGGATCGCTCAGCGTCTGCGGGGAGCCCGAAGCGTTGTTATACAGGCTGATGCCGCCGGCGTAGCCGCTGGTGGCGATGATGTTCGAAACGGCGAGCGTTCCGGACTTCGGATCGACCGCGCAGCCGGCCGGGTACTCACCCGGGTCCGACAGTGATTGCATGTACGTGCCATTGGCAGCGTACTCGTCGATCTTGCTGTTTTCCGTGTTCGCAATAAACACGTTGCCGTTCTTGTCCGAGCACATGCCCTGCGGTTCGGAGAAGCCTTCAGGCGGGGCCGAGAGTGCGCCCATGTACGTGCCCGACGGATAGGAGAACACCTGAACGACGTTATCGCCTGAATCGCTGATCCAGAACGTCTTGGTCCGGGCGTCGATCTTTCCGTGCAGAGGGTGCGACTTCGAGAGGTCGCTCTTACGAATCTGAACCTTCGGGTCCAGGATCGAGGTCGAAAGGACGTGGCCGTTGTGCATGAGCTTGCTGGCGCCGCCGGCGACCGGGGCGCTGCCCGTCGGAGCAAGCGACGAGGTTGCGCCGCTGCTGCAACCTGCGAGGAGCGCGGCCGCTGCGGCCACGCCCAAAATATATTTTGCCGATTGTGGCATATTCATAGGTAAATGTTTCCCTTTTCTAGGCGTCAAAACGAGCCTTGGGGTGGGCGAAGGGTTACCGAAACAACCAAGGGCTCTTACCCTAAGGTCGATGACGCGACTTTGGAAGGTTGGGTGGGTACGACCTTCATCGTGGCCCTAAGATTTGTAAAGAAAACGTAAAGGGCGGCAAACCAAGGGCGAACCCTAAGGTAGGCTTTGAGGGCGCGGCATGACCGCGTCAGCGTCGATCCCTCGCCGAGAAGGTCGTTTTTGGATGAATTTTATGCGCTTGTCTTGTTTGGGAATTCTCGCTCTATCTTGTTCCGTCGCGCTGCCGGGGTGCAGCGGTTCGACTGTGGGAGCGGCCGGCGGGGTCGGTGCGCTGCCCGATCTTCGCGCCATCGAACGGCACGCAGCCGCATCGAGCAAGATTCAGCACGTCATCATCATCGTGCAAGAAAACCGTAGCGTTGACAACTTGTTCCATGGCTATCCCGGCGCCGACGTTCGGTCGTACGGCTATGACAGTACGGGAAAAAAGATTGCCCTCGCGCCGATCAAGCTCGAAATCCCATGGGACGTCGATCACAGCTTACAGTCGTACCTCGAAGCATGCAACGGTACGGGAAGCCTGCTTGGGACGAATTGTCAGATGAATGGATTCAATAAGGAGCTCGTAACGTGCGGTCACGGACCGTCGCAGTGTCCGCCCAATCCGCAGTATGGTTACGTCCCGGCCTCCGAAACCAAACCGTACTTCGCCATGGCGCAGCAATACGTGTTGGCCGACCATATGTTCACGTCGATGATCGATGCCAGCAGCTTCGTTTCGCATCAGTACATCATCGCGGGCCAGGCACAGTCGTCGGTCAATTTCCCCACATCTATTTGGGGCTGCGACGGCGGAAAGAGCGACTCTATTGCGACGCTCACCCAGCAGCGAGTGGAGGGGCCGACGATTCAACCGTGTTTTTCGAGCACGACGCTCGGCGACGAACTCGACACGGCCGGCCTTTCGTGGGGCTACTACACCGCGTCGATTAATGGCGACGGAAATATCTGGAACGCGTATCAGGCGATCGATCACATCCGCTACGGGCCGGATTGGCACAAAAACGTGCACTGGCCGGCGACGAAATTCTTCAAAGCCATCGACGGAGGCACGCTGCCGGCCGTGAGCTGGGTTACTCCGACGTGCCAAAACTCCGATCACGCGGGATGCAGTTCGAATCACGGGCCGCACTGGGTGGCTTCGCTAGTAAACGCCATTGGTGAATCCAAGTATTGGAACTCGAGCGCTATTTTTATTTTCTGGGACGAATACGGCGGCTGGTACGATCACGTCGCGCCTAAGATGCTGGACTACGACGGTTTAGGGTTACGCGTTCCGCTGTTGATTATTTCTCCGTATGCCAAGAAAGGCTACGTCTCGCACGTCCAATACGAGCACGGCAGCATCTTACGCTTCGTCGAAGATCAGTTCGGACTCGCACGATTGGCGGCATCTGACACGCGCGCGACGTCGCCCGAAAAAGATGCGTTCGACTTCACGCAGAAGCCTCGGGCGTTCGTGCCGGTTCAGTCCAAACTCAAACGAGCGTATTTCGAGAACGAACCGAACGACCCGCGTATTCCGGACTCCGAGTAGTCGCTTCGCTCGTCGAGGCAATCGAATACGGCGGAGCATTCCGCGTTAGGTAGAAGAGTCAACCGGCCGCATCGGGTGCACGCGGCGTCTTGCAAAAAAGGACTGTTTTGACTCTTCTCAATCGCCTCGGGTTCGTCCGGAGCACGATTACCGTCGGCCTGTTATTGTCAACGGCGCTAGTCGTCGCAAGCTGCAACCATAGCGTCGTGACGTCGTTACCGGATGTCGGCGGAGAGAGGATGCAATCGCCCGATGGGCCGGGCTATCGACCAAGCGGAAAGATCCAGCACGTCATCATCATCGTGCAAGAAAACCGGAGCGTTGACGACCTCTTTCCGGGCCTCCCAGGAGCCGACACGAGATCGTACGGTTACGACAGCAACGGCAACAAGATCGCCTTGCAACCCGTGCCACTCGAGTCGTCGTACGATATCGATCATAGTTTGGCGTCCTTTTTGGCCGCGTGTAACGGACTCGGAAAATTACCCGGGACGAAGTGCCAAATGAACGGCTTCAATAACGAGAAGGTTGGCTGCCTGGTCGGCTGCCCGCCGAACCCGCAATTCGGTTACGTGCCGCGCAGCGAAACCAAACCCTATTTCGACATGGCCGAGAGCTACGTATTCGGCGACCGCATGTTCACGTCGATGATCGATGCCAGCAGCTTCACGTCGCATCAATACATCATAGCGGGCCAATCTAATTCGTCGGTCGATTTTCCGGCTTCGCGGTGGGGCTGCGGCGGCGGCGCGAACGATACCGTTCCGACGCTCACGATGCAGCGCAGTGAATCCACCCCGATCAAACCGTGTTTCCCGAATCAGACGCTCGGCGACGAGCTCGATGCGGCGGGTATCTCGTGGGGATATTACACGGCGACCCTCAATAGCGCCGGCAGTATATGGAACGCGTACCAAGCGATCCGGCACATTCGCTACGGCCCGGACTGGAAGAGAAACGTGTTCAGCCCGCAAACGAAATTTTTTAAGGCGGTCGACCAAGGAACGCTGCCCGCCGTAAGCTGGGTCACGCCGACGTGTAAAAATTCCGATCACGCCGGATGCGAGTCGAATCACGGCCCGCACTGGGTGGCGTCGCTCGTCAATGCGATCGGTCAGTCGAAGTACTGGAAGTCGAGCGCGATCTTCGTTTTCTGGGACGAGTACGGTGGCTGGTACGATCACGTCGCGCCAAAAATGCTCGACTACGACGGGCTTGGTCTACGCGTTCCTCTGCTCGTCATTTCGCCGTATGCGAAGCGCGGTTACGTGTCTCACGTGCAGTTCGAACACGGCAGCATTCTGAAGTTCGTCGAAGACCAGTTCGGCCTTCCACGCCTAGCGGCCTCGGATGCACGCGCCAATTCCCCGAAGCCGACTGCTTCGATTTTTCAAAGCCGCCTCGCCCCTTTAAGACGATTCCATCGTCGTTCGGCAAGGTATATTTTGAGAACGAGCCGCTCGACCGGCGCATTCCGGACGCAGAATGATGAACGTCGCGAGGCCGTTCTTCGGTGCGGCGCTGGTTCTATCATTATCCGCATGTAACGGATGGAGCGCTGCATCGTTCCCGTCATCTCTCTCCAGCGGGGCACAGGCGATCGGCGGTTTCGACGATCTACGACAGCCGGCGAGCGGAAAAATCAAGCACGTCGTTATCATCATTCAGGAAAATCGTAGCGTTCGACGACCTTTTCGCCGGTTTTCCCGGAGCAGATACGCGTTCGTACGGTTACGACAGCAAGAATCACAAAATCCGGCTACGACCGGTCCCGCTGGAAGCGGGCTACGATATCGATCACAGCCTCAAGTCCTTTCTGCAAGCGTGCAACGGACGTGGCAGTTTGCCCGGCACCGACTGCCGGATGAACGGCTTCGACAAGGAATCGGTGGTGTGCCTTATCTGTAAACAGGACGCTCAATACGGATACGTTCCGCACGGCGAAACCAAGCCGTACTTTGCGATGGGCGAGCAGTACGTTTTCGCCGACCGCATGTTCACTTCACATATCGACGCCAGCAGCTTCACGTCGCACCAATACATTATCGCCGGTCAGTCAAGCTCGTCGGACGATTTTCCAAGCTCGTTGTGGGGTTGCGGCGGTGGTTCGACCGATATGGTTCCGACGCTGACGATGCGGCGCCGTCAAGGGACGCCGGTTCGGCCGTGCTTCAATAATCGAACTCTCGGCGACGAACTGGACGCGGCGGGTATTTCTTGGGGATACTTCACGTCGGCATTGGACGCGAACGGTCAATTGTGGAACGCCTATCAAGCGATCCGGCACATCCGGTACGGGGCCGATTGGAAAAGAAACGTTATAAGTCCGCAGACGAAATTCTTCAAGGCGATCGACGACGCAGAATTGCCGGCAGTCAGTTGGGTGACGCCGACGTGTGAAAACTCCGATCACGCCGATTGCGACTCGAATCACGGACCGGAGTGGGTCGCCTCTCTCGTCAACGCGGTCGGGACGTCAAAGTATTGGAACTCGACGGCGATCTTCGTCTTTTGGGATGAATACGGCGGATGGTACGACCACGTCCCTCCGAAAATGCTCGACTACGACGGCCTCGGTATCCGCGTTCCGTTGCTCGTGATTTCTCCGTATGCAAAAAGAGGCTTCGTTTCGCACGTGCAATACGAGCACGGCAGCCTCCTTAGATTCGTCGAAGACCAGTTTGGATTGCCCCGTCTCGCGGCATCGGACGAGCGAGCGAAGTCGCCGGAGAAGGATTGTTTCGATTTCTCGCGCCCTCCCAGGCCGTTCCAAACGATTCCGGCAGCGCTCGGCCGGCACGATTTCGAGCGCGAACCACTCGACCTCCGCCCAACGGATACGGAATGATGACGGCGTTCGACGTACGACGGGGCTTGAAAGCTCTTACCATCGCTGCCGGCGCGATGCTCCTGGCGAGGTGCGCAAGCGGTTCCGGCGCTCCGCCGGCGTTCGTGCCGGCGCAAAGTAGCGTTCCGGTTGTAACCGGTGCGCTGAACGGGCTCGACGATCGTGCGGCCGGCAAGATCAAACACGTCATCATTATCGTCCAAGAGAATCGCAGCGTCGATAATCTGTTTCAAGGTTTTCCAGGCGCCGATACGCGTCCGTACGGATACAATACGGACGGCACGAAGATACGCTTGCAGCCCGTTCCGTTAACTGCTCCATACGATATCGACCATAGCTCGCAATCGTTTTTCGAAGCATGCGACGGCCGAGGGACGTTGCCGGGGACGGACTGCAAGATGGACGGATTCAACAAGGAAACCACGAGCTGTCTCCGTGGCTGCCCGCCGAATCCGCAATATGGCTTCGTCCCCCACGGCGAGACGAAGCCGTATTTTTCAATGGGCGAGCAGTACGTCTTCGCCGATCGCATGTTCACGTCACACTTGGACGCATCGAGCTTTACTTCTCATCAATACATCATCGCGGGTCAATCGAGTTCTTCAGTGAACTTTCCGGAAACGATTTGGGGTTGCGGGGGCGGACGGCTCGACACGGTTCCGACACTGACCGCCCAACGAACGATCGGAGCGCCTATTTCGAGCTGCTTTCAACAATCAAACGCTCGGCGACGAATTGGACGCCGCGGGACTGTCGTGGAAGTACTATACGTCCGGTCTAGAGGGAAGCGGCAGTTATTGGAGTGCGTACCGTGCGATTCGGCATATTCGATACGGGCCGGATTGGAACGACCGCGTCGTCGCTCCCGCACGACGCTTTTTCCCGGATATCAAGGCGGGTAAGCTGGCACCCGTAACGTGGATAACGCCTTCGTGCCGCAATTCCGACCACGCGGGTTGTTCGTCGAATCACGGCCCCATATGGGTAGCGTCGCTCGTCAATGCGATCGGCAAGTCCAAATATTGGGACTCCAGTGCCATCTTCATTTTTTGGGACGAATACGGTGGCTGGTACGATCACGTTCCACCAAAGATGGTCGACTACGATGGTCTCGGTATCCGCATTCCATTGCTTATCATTTCGCCGTACGCCAAGAAAGGGTACGTTTCGCACGTCCAGTACGAGCACGGCAGCATTCTAAAGTTCGTCGAGGACCAATTCGGCCTGCCACGTTTAGCGGCTTCGGACAAGCGCGCGATCTCGCCGCAAGAAGATTGCTTCGATTTCTCCCGTCCGCCTCGGCCGTTTACGGCGATACCGGCGGCGTTCGACGAGACGTATTTCGAAAGAGAGGCGATCGACCCGCGGCCGGTCGATACCGAGTAACGGTAATCCACGCGGAGGCAACGGGAGCGGAGCGCTCTAGTGCGAATCCCCTCGCATGCTTGCACCGATCATCCTTTCGGCGCTGATCGCCGCACAGGCCGCGCCGGGACAAACCCCTTCGACGCAGACGCTGTTAGCCCAACTGTCGTCGCCCTCGCAACAAACGTTAGAGAGTGGCTCGTGTTTGGATGCGCCGCGCCCGGTTCCGCGCGTGCTGATGCCCCCCATCGATCGCTCGATGCAGGTCGTCCGCATCGATCGCGTCGTTTCGACCGCGACGATGCTTCCGGGCGAGACCATCGGTTATCTGTATACGCTCGGCGACGGTTCGACGTGGCTCGGACAACGCGCGCAGCAGTACATGTCGGGCGCCGCCGCAACGCAGATCAACCAGGTTCTGAGCATCACGCACGCCCCTGGCCAGAACATCTCGACCTTTCCCCCGCAAATGCGCAACGGGATCGCAACCAAGTACACGCAGTTTTTCCGGGTTCAAGTCTCTGGAGCATCGATGTTGACGCTCCAGATCGTCATACTGCCCTGCGTAGCCTGGCCTGCCGGACGCCCGCTTCCCGATCCGAGCATGTAACCCGGCCGGCAGCAATTTTAGCACCCGGTGCATCCGAGTGCTAAGAACGGGGAGTTCTAACAGAGATGGATTTTGTGATACGAACCCGCCTCGCGGCGCCTCGAACCCAACGCCGACGTCTTCGTCGACGAAGACCGTGGGCAAGTCGTGGTGACCATCGAGCTGGCCGGCGCCGACCCCGAGACGCTACCGTCGCCTTGGACGACCGCCACTTGGACATCGCCGGCAGCCGGCCGGGAGCCGCTGCCCGGCCGCGGCGGCTCGTTCGTGCAAAAGGAAATCGCCTGCGGCGACTTCGGCAAACAAATCCACCTGCCGGTGCCCGTCGAGTACGTCAACGCCGCCGCAAGTCTACGTCGACGGCATGCTGACCGTCGTTCTCCCCATCGCCGCCACGGCTTATCTGTCAAATCCGCGCGCACCGAACTGCGCATTATGGTAAAGAGGACTCATTTCGTAAATGCCCGCCAAGAAATCCCCGATCGTCACCGGCGGCACCATCGGCATCCTGCCGCTGCAGGAAGCCGTGCTGTTCCCGCACACCGTTATTCCGCTGGCCGTCGTCAAGAAGCCCGGCATCCAGCTGGTGGAAGAGGCGCTGCGCGAAGGCAAACCGATCGGCTTGACCGTGCTCAAAGATCGCGACACCGAAAATCCCGGTCCGGACGACGTTCAACGCGTCGGCACCATCGGCATCATTCAAAAGATGCTCAAGGTGCCCGGACGGCACGCTGCGCTGCATCGTCGCCGGCCAGCACGTTTTCAAGATCGAGCAGTTCACGCAAGTCGCGCCCTACATGGTCGCGACCTACACCGAGCTGCCGGACGTAACGCGTCGAGAACGAACAGCTCGTCGCGATGCAGCGCAACCTGGCGGGGCTCTTTCAAAAACTGCTCTCGTATTCTGCCGCAAGCGCCGCGCGAGATGGAGATGGAAGTTCAGAACATCTCCGATCCGGCGGTGCTCACGTACTTCGTCGCCTCGACGATGCGGCTGGAAACGGCCGACCGCCAGGCGCTGCTCGAAGAACGCGACACCGCCAAGCGCATGCGCAAGCTTACGCTGATGCTCACCAAAGAGCTCGAAGTCGTCGAGCTCGGACACAAGATCCAGAGCGACATCCAGCGCGAGATGGAGAAGAATCAGCGCGAGTTCTATCTGCGCCAGCAGCTGCGCGCGATTCAGGAAGAGCTGGGCGAAGTCGATCCGCAGCAGGCCGAAAACAACGAGCTGCGCACAAAGATCGACGAAGCGCAAGATGCCCGAGGACGTGAAGAAGGCCGCCGACCGCGAGCTCGACCGGCTTTCGAAAGTGCCGCAGGCCAGCCCCGAGTACAGCGTCATCCGCACGTACCTCGATTGGCTCGTGCAGCTGCCGTGGAACAGCGAAACGACCGATCACATCGACATCAAGAAGCGCGCGCGAGATCCTCGACGAGGATCACTACGATCTCGAAAAGATCAAAGAACGCATCGTCGAGTACTTGGCCGTCGGCAAGCTCAAGAAAAAGCTGACCGGACCGATCCTCTGCTTCGTCGGACCGCCCGGCGTCGGCAAGACGTCGCTCGGACAATCGATCGCACGCGCGATGGGCCGCAAGTTCGTGCGCCTGTCCGTCGGCGGCGTGCGCGACGAATCCGAGATCCGCGGACACCGCCGCACGTACATCGGCGCGATGCCGGGAACGATCGTGCGCGCGATGCGCGATTCCGGAACGAAAAATCCGGTCATGATGATCGACGAAATCGACAAAGTCGGCGCGGACTTCCGCGGCGACCCGCAGTCGGCGCTGCTCGAAGTGCTCGATCCGGAACAAAACGTCAATTTCCGCGATCACTACCTCGACCTGCCGTTCGACCTGTCGCAAGTGCTGTTCATCTGCACGGCCAACAGTCTCGACACGATCTCGCCGCCGCTGCGCGATCGCATGGAGATCATCCAGCTCTCCGGGCTACACCGAGCTGGAAAAGCTGCAGATCGCCAAGCGCTATCTCGTGAAAAAGCAGCGCAAGGCCAACGGCTTGAAGGAAACGCAGGCGCAGATCACCGATCCAGCGCTGCGCGCGATCATCAACGATTACACGCGCGAAGCCGGCGTCCGCAATCTCGAACGCGAAATCGGAACGGTGTTCCGCAAGATCGCGCGCAAGATCGCCGAGAATCCGCGTTACAAGAACGCGCGTTCAACCGGCCAATTTGGTCGAGTATCTCAGCAAGCCGCGCTTCTTCAACGAAGTGAAGAAGCGCGTGGCATCGGTCGGCGTCGCGACTGGGCTGGCGTACACGCCGGTCGGCGGCGACATCCTCTTCATCGAAACGCAAGCGATGCCGGGCACCGGCAAACTCGTCCTCACCGGCCAGCTCGGCGACGTGATGAAGGAAAGCGCGCAGGCCGCGGTATCGTTCCTGCGGTCGCGCTCGAGCGAATTCGGGCTGGCCGACGACTACTTCGCCAAGCACGACCTGCACATTCACGTGCCGGCCGGCGCGACGCCCAAGGACGGCCCGTCGGCCGGCATCTCGATCGCAACCTCGATCGCGTCGGTGCTGACCGGCCTCAAGGTCGATCCGAACCTCGCGATGACCGGCGAGATCACGCTGACCGGACAAGTGCTGCCGATCGGCGGGCTGAAAGAGAAAGTGCTCGGCGCCAAGCGCGCCGGCATCAGCAAGATCTTGTTGCCGAAGCGCAACGAGATGGACCTCGACGACATCCCCAAGGAAGTCCGCGATACGATGACCTTCGTGCCGGTCGAAGAGCTGTCCGAAGTGCTGTTCAACGCTCTTGGGAAGCGCGTGATCTCGCGCGTTCCCCTGGGCGCCGAGTCCGGCGCTCGAGATAACGTCGTTCCGATGCGCGGACGCCGGGCTACCAAGAGCGCGCGTCCCGAGCGCAAGCGCGGCGAGGAGACGCGCAAGCGCTGAATTCACGCTCTACTTAAGTCGTAGCCCCAGCAGGGTACTTGCTTCAACCTACGTAACAAGCTCCGCCATACTAGTCTCTTCCAACCAGAGAACTAAGGAGCTTTTGTATGAGTTTTCCGTTAACAAAGCGCCTTGTGACCTTCGCCGCCGTAGCCGCCTTATTGGCCGGCTGCAGCGGCAATTCACAATCGGCGCTAAGTTCGTCACCTTCCATTCCTCAGTCGTCGCACGTTTCTGGGGCTTCGCTCCACGTCTTTTCGCCATCGTTGAAACCGGTTGTTTCGCACCTAAACCGGCCGTCGACCGGCAAGTCCTGGGCCCGCCCAGATGCGGGCTCTTCCCAGGCGCTCTTGTACGTCTCGGAAATCGGCAACGGCACGGTCAACTTCTATAAGTACATGGGCGGCAACAACCCGCCTCTCGATGGGCACGCTGTCTGGTTTCGAGTTTCCGGCACCCGGATGCACCGATAACAAAGGGAATGTTTTCATCCCCGACTTCGATCTAGCAACCATCACCGAATACGGCTACGGTTCGTCCACCCCCAAGCAAACGCTCAGTGACAGTGGCTTCGAACCGTTCGGCTGTTCGGTGGATCCGACCACCGGCAATTTGGCAGTCGCGAACTTCGATAGCGGCAGCGTTTCGATTTACGCCGGAGCGACCGGCACGCCGGCCGTCTACTCGGTGCCGAACAATCCCATCGACGAATACGTCGCGTACGATAACAGCGGCGACCTGTACGTTGCAGGGCGCAACAGCAGCGAAATTTATCAACTCGACGAAGCCGTGAGCGGGTCGACCACGTTCAACGCCTTGAACGTAACGGGCGGCTCGATCGCCTTCCCGGGCCAGATTCAATGGGGCGGAACGTACCTGCTGATTGGCGATCAGGGCTCAGGCTATGGGTCGTCCGTTAATCAGGCAACCATTAGCGAAGGCACGGCTACGATCGTAAAAAATATCCATCTGAGTGGGTCGTCTGACGTCGTTGCCGGATACAAGCGCGGCAACGGCCCCGTCGGTACGGCCACCTACGCCGGACCGGATTATGGATTGAACGCAGGCTATACATACGCGTTTCCCGGCGGATCGCAAATGTCGTCGTTCGGGGACAACTACGATCCATACGGAGCGGTAATCGTACAGAAAAAAGGCAAAGGTAAGTAGCTCCGAATTCTGAAGCCAACAATGCGGGGTCGCGAAAGCGGCTCCGCATTTATTTTTTGCGCGGGGACTGCGTGCTTGGGGAGCGTATCGTCTGAGCGTGAAGCCGTTACTGCTGCTCCCCGGACCGGTGACGGTCGCGGCCCCGGTGCTCGAAGCGATGCTGCAGCCGATGATCAATCATCGTGGCGCTCGCTTCCGCGAATTGCTCGATCGAGTGAGTGCCGCACTGAAGCCATTGTTCGGGACCGGCAACGACGTGTACGTTCTTGGCTCCTCGGGAACCGGAGCGATGGAAGCCTCCATCGTCAATTGCTTTTCACCTGGCGACGTCGTGTTGTCGTGTCCGATCGGCGTGTTCGGGCGCCGTTTCGGCGACATCGCTAAAACCTACGGCTGTTACGTCGAAACGCTGGAAACGCCAACCGGCAGTGCGGTCGATCCGCAGTCGCTGGCCGAACGTTTGGATGCCGACCGAGAGCGGCGTATCGCTGGCGTGCTGTTAACGCACAACGAAACCTCGACCGGAGCGCAAAATGATATGGCCGCGCTGGCGCCGGTGTTGCGCCGGCACGGTGCACTCTCGCTGGTCGATTCGGTGAGCGGCCTCGGCGCCGCGGAGTTTCGTATGGACGAGTGGGGTTACGACGTCGTAACGACCGCCTCGCAGAAGGCCCTAGCGGCACCACCCGGCGTAGCGATGATCGCGTTGAGCGACCGCGCGCGCGAGGCCGTTTTGAAGAGCCGTACCCCGCGGTACTATTTCGACCTCACGAAAGCGCGCGAATTTTCGCACGAAGGCCAAACCCCGTGGACCCCGCCGGTCTCGATCGTCTACGCGCTCGACGTCGCGCTGCAGCGCTATCATGCCGAAGGAATGAATGCCGCGTTCGCGCGTCATGCGCGCTATGCTCGCGCGGTTCGGGCGGCGTTCGAGGCACTTGGCTGGACCTTCGTTTCTCAATCGGGCGCGCATTCGGTGACGGTCGTGGCGGCAGTTCCTCCGGCTGGTATCGCGATCGCTCGGTTGTTGGAACGGTTGCGCGAGCACTACGGCGTCGTGCTGTCCGGTGGTCAAGGAGAACTCGCCGGAAAAATCGTGCGCTTCGGCACGATGGGCGACATCGCAGAAGACGACCTGCTTCACGCGATCGAGGCGCTCGAGTCGGCGTTGCGCGATCAAGGCGGTGCGTTCGAACCCGGTGCCGGCGCCGCAGCCGCCCGCGCGGTGTTTCGCCCGGCTTAGAGGTGGTGCCGGTCTAACAACGGCGCGATGACCGGCTGCGCGAACGGCGGTGCGAACCGTTCGATCGCGCTGCCCGCGGTGTCGTCGAACGTCGTAAAATAGCCCACCAATCGCGCGTCGCGAAGCTGCTCGCGCACCTGCGGCGTCAGCGGAAAAAAGAGTGCGACGAAGAGCAGCAGCCAAACGACGACCGCGCCCTTCACGACGCCGACCAGCGCGCCGCCCACGGCATTACCGATGCCGATGATCGGCAATTTTGCTATACGGCCGACGATCGCCGCCAGCACGAGCACCACGACGTAGGCAAAAATTCCCGTCAACACCATGCCGGCGATGTGCGCGTCGCCGGCCGGCAAATGCGTTAACGACTCGATCTGTCCGTCGGCCGCGCCGTTATACCACCACGGCGCGACGAAGCCGGCGACGATCGCTGCGATGCCGGCGAGTTCGGCTACGAACCCGCGCGAGAATCCCTTGATCGCGGCAGCGGCTATGATGAGCCCGATCGCGATGTCGGGCCAATCGATGCTGCCGCTCACGTTCGAAGCGTGGCTCCGAGTTTCGTAGCTAGCGCCTCGCGCGCGCGTTCGATCGCCTCGTCGGCCTGCGCGTCCGTGATCGTCGCGTCGTCCAGCCGCAGAGTGACGCGCACCGCAAGACTCTTTTTGTCGGCTGGAATCTGCGGCCCGCGATATTCGTCGAACGCCTCGGCCGACGAGCATGCGGCGCCGATCGCGTTGACGATCGTTCGTTGGACCGCATCGGCGTCGACCGACGTATCCAACGTCAACGCTAAATCGCGCGACGTTCCGGGAAACTTCGACGCGGGCTGGTAGCGTTTGACCGCGTAGGCCGGCAGTCGATCGAGCGCAACGATGGCAAAATACAGCGGCAAGCGCACGTCGAAGGCCGCGGCTAAGCGAGGATCGATGCAACCGAACGTCGCTACGCGCGTTCCGTCGATCGTCAGCGCTGCCGTCTTGCCCGGGTGCAAGCCCGGAGCGCTCGCACGTTCGGCCGCGCACGCCCGTCCCGTGAGCCGCTCGAGCAGCGTTTCGCAGTCGCCCTTGAGTCGCAAGAAATGCGTGTCGCGCCATGCCGGTTCGTCGAGCGACTCGGCTGCAAATCCTACAATAGCGCCGCTGCGTTCGTCGATCTCCCCGTCGCCATCGCGGCGGAACGTATGGCCGATCTCGAAGACGCGAACCGGGCGATCGATTTGCGCGCAATACGAAACGAATCCGTCGGCTAGCGACGTGCGTAGAAAGCGTTGATCCTCCGAAAGCGGATTGCGCACCTCCACCGCGGCATCTGCGAACGAGAAGCCGGCGCGTCGAACGCGCTCGAGCTCCTTTGACGGACGCAGCGAGTACGTCACGATTTCGCGATAATCGAGGGCCGCTAACGCGTTCGCCGCATTTCGTTCGCGATCGAAGGAATCGCTCGAGATCGCGTGCGGCGCGACGCTCGGCACGGCTGCGTCGATCCGGTCGTAGCCTTCCATGCGGGCGACTTCTTCGATCAGGTCGGCAGCGATGACGAGATCGCGTCGCCACCACGGCGGCGTAACGTCGAATGTGTCGCCGGACTGCGCGACGCGGCAGCCAAGCGATTCGAGTTGGCCGGCAATGCGTTGCGCGGGCACTTCCAGTCCCAGCAATCGCTTCACATCGCGCGTCCGTAACGCGATCGGCGCGGGCTCTTCGAGCGCCTCACCATACGCTCTGGGCTGCGACGCCGTAGCTCCCATCTGCACCAACAGCCACGCCGCGCGTGCCGCTCCAAAATCGGCCAGACGCGGCGGCAGCGTTTTTTCGTGCCGCGCTGCGGCCTCGGTCCGCAGCCCTAACGCTTTAGCCGCGCGGCGCACGCGCGAACCTTCGAAGGTAGCGGCTTCGAGCACGATCGACGACGTGGAGGACGAGACTTCGGAGTCGCGGCCGCCCATCACGCCCGCAATACCCAACGCGCGCTGTTGGTCGGCAACGACGAGTGTCGACGGCGCGAGCCTTCGTTCGACATCGTCGAGTGTGACGATCGTCTCGTCTTTGTGCGCGTCGCGCACGGTGAGCGTCGAACCCGCAATTCGGCCTGCGTCGTAGAAATGCAGCGGTTGGCCGGTTTCGAGCATCACGTAGTTCGAAACGTCGACCACGTTATCGATCGGTCGCTGCCCCGCTAACGCCAATCGCACGCGCATCCACGCTGGCGCGACGCCCGCGTGCAGTTCCCCGAATTGCTGCACCACGAAGCGCGTGCATCCAGTCGAAGCCAGGGCGACCGCAATACTGGGATCGCCGTTCGCGTGGGCGTCGCCGGCCTCCAGGAGTTCGGGTACGCGCAACGGGCAACGGTAAGATGCAGCCAGCTCGCGTGCGATTCCGAGGATCGACATTGCGTTGACGCGATTGGTCGTGATTTCGACATCGAACACCGGATCGTTGAGGCCGAACAGCGCCACGGCATCGGCTCCAGCCGGCGTCTCGGGATCGAGCTGCAGAATACCGTCTTCAAACCACTCGGCCGGCAACGCTAACTCCTCGGCCGAAATCATCATGCCTTGCGACGCGATACCGCGCATGGTTCGAGGAGCGATGGTCAGCTGCGGCAGACGCGCACCGATTCTCGCCACGGCGATCGTCTGCCCGGCCGCGACGTTGGTCGCGGCCGTCGCGATCGTGAGCGGCTCGTCGTCGCCGGCATCGATGTGTGCGACCTGTAAACGGTCTGCATTCGGATGTTTCGCGATGTCGAGCACTTTGCCAACGGCCACGCCTGTGATGTCCGGCCGGCGTTCGATTTCCGCGACTGGAAATCCAAGCGACGCGAGGCGATCGGCGATCGACCCGGCATCGTCGGGTAAATCGACGAACTCACGCAGCCACCCAATGGGAACGCGCATCCTACAACGACTCCCTTACTGCAGTGCGGCGAGAAAAGCGGGATCGGAGTTGACGAACCGCCGGATGTCGTCGATCTCGTATCGCGCTAACGCTAACCGTTCGACTCCAAATCCGAAGGCCCAACCCGTGTACGTTTCGGGATCGTAGTTCACGTAACGCAACACCGACGGATGCACCATTCCGCAGCCGCCGAGTTCGATCCAACCCGAACCCCCACACATACCGCAGGTTTGCGCGTGGCCTCCGCAACGCGGACACGTCGTGTCAACCTCAGCGCTCGGTTCGGTGAAGGGAAAGAACGACGGCCGGAAACGAACGTTCTGCGCCGGGCCGAACAGCTCGCGGCACATCGCTTCCAGCATCCCTTTGAGATGTCCGAAGTGCACGCCCTCGGCCACCATCAGTCCTTCGATCTGGTGGAACTGGAACAGATGCCTCGCGTCGACTGCATCGCGACGGTAACAACGTCCCGGTGCGATGATTGCGATCGGCGGTCGATGCCGTTGCATGGTGCGCACTTGCACCGGCGATGTGTGCGGCCGCAGCAGCAGTGAATCGGTGAGCCAGAACGAGTCGAATCCTTCGCGCGCCGGATGATCCGGCGGAATATTCAACGCGTCGAAATTATAATAGTCGGGCTCGACTTCGGGGCCGGTAACGATTGCGAAGCCGTGCGAACGAAAATACGCGCACACATCTTCGACCACACGCCGGAGCGGGGAGATCGATCCTTCGGCCGGTCGAATCGCGGGGAACGTGACGTCGATCGATTCTTCCAACTGCGACTCGAGCGCGCGGTTGCGCTGGACGGCGGCTGCGTCGTCGAGCATCGCCTCCATCGCTGCCACGGCCTCGTTGATGACGCGCCCGGCGTCGGGCCGTTCGGCCGGCGGCAGCGCGCCGATTTGCCGGCGCACGTTCGTGACTTCTCCGCTGCGCCCCAAGTACGCGACGCGCGCGGCTTCGAGTCCCCGCTCGTCTTGCGCGCGTTCGATGGTTGTGGCGAATCGTTGCCGTACGTCTTTGAGACTCGTCTCCAGCCCGTTCACGATGCTCCATTTCGCGTGCGTGCGGGCGGCACAATTTGAAAACGCCCGGTGTTCATTCTACCGGGCGTTTTCAAAGCTGGCGCTGACTTCTCCGGTCGTCAGCTCGGACTCGTTGCCGGGGGGATCTGGCGATATGCCAGGTAGGCATCGATCGAACCCGTTTGAGAGAAAAGTTTCCAGAAGAAAGTAGCGGTCATTGGCGCTTCGGTCTCCTTGTTAGCCGTCGATTCCGTGCGGCCGGGTCGAGGAATGTCGTGAGTATAGCACGCAGGTTTTTACCCCGGTAGTCTTGACTTTTTGGGCCGAAACCGCTCTCTTGACAAATTCTCAGCCGATCAGTTTTCCGGCAGACCGAGCGGCCTCGTAGAAAGCAATCGAGCCCGCGACTGCAGCGTTGAGACTCTCCGCCGCGCCGCCGATCGGGATGCCGGCGAAGTGCTCGCAAAGCCCCTCCCAGGGCCCCAGGCCGTGGCGTTCGTGGCCGACGACCATTGCGGTTCGCTCCGGCCAATCGACCTCGTGGAGAGGCTGTGCGCCCGCCCGAAGGCCGATCGCGGTGAAACCGCTCGACGCGGCCGCCTGGGCGAAATCGCCGGGTGTCGCGACGGCGATCTTGAGGCGGAAAAATGCGCCCATGCCGGCCCGCACCACCTTGGGCGAAAACGGATCCACCCCGCCCTCGCCAAAAACCGCGCCGCGCGCCTCAAACGCGTCGGCCGAGCGAAGGAGGGTGCCGGCATTTCCCGGGTCGTTCAGGCCGGCTAGCACCGCCACCAAGCCCGCGCCGTCCAGCAATGCCTCCAACGGAGCCTGCTGCGCGGGAGCCACCGCCAGCAAACCGGCCGGCGTTTCGACGTCTGAAATTTTCGCAAAGCTGCGTTCGGTCACTATGTGAACGGGAACGCCGGACGCCCGTTCGGCGAGGCCCGAGTGGGCATCGAGCGCCGCTTGCGTGACATACAGCTCGTCGATCGGCGTTCCGGCACGCAACGCTTCGTCCAGCAGGGTCGGCCCTTCAAAGGCAAATTGTTTGTGCCGCCGGCGGCCCTTGGCGGTTTTGAGCGATGCGACGCGGGTCAACCGATCCGACTGCGCTCCAAGCGGGGCGATCACGGCTGCGGAGGCCGTCCGAATTTGGCGCGCGTCGCGATCAGCACCAGCGCAGCAAAAAGCCCGGACAGTGCGATCGCTACCTTGTCGTTGAAATGATGCGGAACGACGAAAATGACCATGGCGTAAACGGCGATCGCAAACACCGCCAAAAAATACGCCAGCCATCCGATTTCCACGACGATCGAGGAGCGCGCAGGCTTCACTCCACCTGCTACGAGGCGGGGCAGCGAGGTTCCGCCAACAGCGCGAGAATGCCCGAATCGGTGCGCGTCGTTTCTTCCCGCCCGGCGTTCGAAGGACGCGTCTTCGATGTTCGCGTCAACGAGATTCAATACGCCTCCGAACCACCGCACCGCATCGACGTCGTGGAGCACGGTGGTTCGGTCGCGATCGCGGCGTTGCAGGCCGACGGTTCGATCGTGCTCGTGCGACAGTACCGTCACGCCGTCGGCAAGTACATATGGGAATTGCCGGCCGGAAAGGTCGATCCAGGCGAAGATGCGCGAGACGCAGCGTTGCGCGAATTGCGCGAGGAGACGGGCTACAGGGCCGCGCGGATCGAGTTGCTCGCGTCGATCTATCCGACGCCCGGATTTTGCGACGAAGTCGTACACGTGTTCGTAGCGCAGGATGTACTGCAAGGCGCACGGGCGCTCGATAAGGACGAGCAAATTGACGTACGAGAGATTTCGATCGACCAAGCATGGCGCTTGGTTACCGAGCGAGTATGCGACGCGAAGACCGCGCTCGCGTTGCTGTGGTTGAAGGCGCGAGACAACGAACTGCGAAGCGGAACGACTCGGTCGTAGACCGTAGTCATCGTTTCGCGTCGAGTTGCTACGACGCGAGCATCCGCGTTGGAGGGACCTCGTGGAAATACCGAGCGATATCGACGCCGTCCTCAAACGACTGTTGTATGCCGATCGAGCCGATGGAGAAACGGCACTCGCACCTGAAGACGAAGCGTATCTAACGTCGTTAGTCGCTGCAGTTCGTTCCGGCCGCCGCGCGGTGCTGGTGGTTGAGGATGCCGACGAGCGATTGCGTTATATGTTCAGCAATGCGACGCGCGCCGAAGCCGTCACGATGCTCGGCAAAGTCGTCGAGGCGACCGGGCGCCGCTTGGCGGAAGGCGAGGAGTAAGCTCCTCAGTTCACCAGATAGAGGCCGTCGATTTTGCCGTCTGGGGTTACCGCGAACCGGCAGTGATATTGGGCTTTAGCAAATCGAACCAAAAGCACGTATTGCGTGTCACCATTGGTCTGTTGCGAACTCGAAACGGGCACGATGCTTTGCAGTTTTCCGAGAGCTGCAACATCCGCGCGCGACACGACTTGATCGCTTAAATACCGGCTAAACGACGGCGTTAACTCCGTCCGGTCGATGTTCTTATCGGCGAGGCGCTGCAGCCATTCGCGAACGCGCGCGATCACCGCGTTGTCGAGATTTGCCGTTTCAGCGGGATCGAACGCATCTAAGACGTGCGATGCGACGTCGATCGGCGCGACCACGCGTCCGCCATTCAGCGAATCGGTGTTGGTCAGCACGATAACTGCGTCGTGGCGATCGAGCAACAACGCATTAGCGGCGGAATAACCCGGAATCTGATCGGCGTACCATGCGTAGCGGCCACCGCCGCGACGATCGATGACCCAACCCATGCCGTACTGCGTGGCTTGCGATGTGCCGGCGGCCGTAAACATCGTTCGAACGGCGTCGTCGCGCAAGAGGATCGGCATTTCGACGTCCCATTTTGCGAGATCTCCGACCGTCGTTACGAGCCCGCGATCGCCGGCGAGCCAAGCGGGATCGAACGGTTTGGCAATCTCGAACGGACCGCCGCGCGCAGCTTTCGTATAGCCCGTCGCGACGCTCGGCGAAATGCCGGTGTCGCCCGCCAAAAACGTGTGTTCCATTACCAGCGGTACGAAAATTCGCTGCTGCAGAAAATCGGAGAGCGGCTCGCCCGAAACGTTCTCGACGATCATGCCCGCGAGCAGAAAATTCAGCGGATTATCGGCGTAGACGCTGCCCGGCGGGGCAGCCGCTTTCAACTGACCGACTGCCGCGATCAGATCGGCCGAGCGAACGGAACGGGTGAAATCGTCGAGCGGCGCCGTCAAACCGCTGAGGGCGGGAAGGCCGGACGTTTGCGTGAGCAGCTGGCCGAGGTTCACATCGGCCGCAACGGGCAGCGCCGCCGGCACGTACTTGCCGACCTTATCGTCGAGCCGCAGCTTGCCGTCCTGAACCAGCAACAACACGGCGGCCGCAGTAAACTGGCGTGTGATGCCGGCGGCAAAAAACTCGGTATCGGCCGTGACCTGCTCGTGGTGCGCGATGTTGGCATAGCCGAACCCGTGCGAGTAGACGAGCGTGCCATCGCGAACGACGGCGATGGCCATGCCCGGCGTCCTGCCTTCGGCGACCTCGCGCTGGGCCAGCGTCGCGACCCGCGATTCGAACCCCGGTGCGTGGGCCGCCCGGATGGGTGCCGCCTGCGCGGGCATGACAATAGAGCCGGCCAGTATAGCGCCGGCCAGCCATGCAGAAAACGCAAAGGCTCGAAGGTTCATGGCAGAAGGTTAGATGCTAAGCGGCGCATAGCCTCGGAAGGCAACACGCCGCTTTGCAGATCAGCCGTCCGGAGCTACTTCCCGACGGCTTGCTTTGCTAGGTTCATAAGCGAGCCGAAGGCGGCGCGGTCCGACACGGCTAGGTCGGCAAGTGCCTTCCGGTTGACGGTGACGCCCGACTTCTTCAGGCCGTTCATAAAGGCCGAGTACGACAGACCCTCGCTGCGCACGGCCGCGTTGATACGGCTGATCCACAGCGAACGGAACTCGCGTTTGCGGACACGGCGGTCGCGAAACGCGTAGGCCAGCGACTTGAGCAGAGCTTCGTTCGCGACGCGATAGTTGCGTCGGCGGGCGGCGCGGAAGCCTTTGACCAGCTTCATCACCTTGCGGCGATGCTTGAGACCGTGGACACCCCGCTTAATTCTTGCCATGACGCAGCCCCCTTATACCAGGTAGGGAATCGTCGGCGCCAAGCGCTTCAGATCGCCCTTGAAGGTCGGTTGATCTTTACGGAAGTTGCGTTTGCGCTTGCGCGTCTTCTTGCTGAGGATGTGACCGCAGCCGCTAAATTGATGGCGATGGAGAACTTTCCCGGTCCCCGTCACTTTGACGCGTTTGGCCGTTCCCCGGTGAGTTCGTATCTTGGGCACTGGTCTGTTCCTCCAATAGTTCGTGGTCGTCGAGATTGTCGTCGAGGTCCGCTTCATCGGGCTCTTCCACCGGCTCGGCGTCCTTCTCACGCCCGAGGGGCGAGAACTTCGGTGGTCCGGTGGGCACCGCACGCGGCGCCAGAATCATGAACATATTCCGCCCCTCGAGGCGAGCTTCGCGTTCGAGCGTTGCTAGCGGAGACATATCTTCCGCCATTCGATCGAGCAGCCGGCGCCCGAAGCTCGTGTACGTGATCTCGCGTCCGCGAAACATGATCGTCACTTTGATCTTGCTTCCGTCGATCAGCAGGCGCTCTGCCATGCGCGCCTTCGTCTCGTAGTCGTGCGTCTCGATCTTCGGACGCAACTTGACTTCCTTGAGTTCGAAGTGGCGCTGTTTCTTGCGAGCGTCCTTATCTTTCTTCGACTGCTCGTATTTCAGTCGTCCATAGTCGGCGATCTTGCACACCGGCGGCTGGGCGTTTGGCGAGACCTCGATCAGGTCGAGCCCGGCGCCGCGAGCGCGCGCAAGGGCGTCCTCGGTCGCCATGATTCCAAGCTGTTCGCCGTTATCGTCGATCACGCGGACCGAACGAATGCGGATTTGATCGTTGATGCGGAGCGGTCGTGCTATGGCATATCTCCAGAAAAAGAAAAAAGGGCGTTGCCTCGGCAACTCCCCACCACGCGAAAGCCGGCCGGCGACTTCCTCGAGTGAAGACCGGATCGCCCTTGGGCATCCGGTGAGCGGAACGGCTAGGCCGTGGACCGCTGCTTCGGCTCGCAGATGATATCACGCCGCCTGGGGGTAGTGTCAACGTGGCGAATCGCGCCAAACTAGATCTTACCGTGCCGGGTATCGTCGCGCCAGAAGCAACCTTACCGGGGAACCGAGCTGGCGAAGCGGTCCTGATGGATGCAAAGGCCTGTCGCCAGTACGCAGATGAGATGCGCCCGCGGTATCGGAAGTCGGATCGAGGGGGCCGTAGTCGCTTGCTTGATGAGTTTACCGCCGTGACCGGCTATCACCGCAAGTACGCGATCGGCCTCCTCAAGGGGGATCCGGTGCCCCGGCAGTCTCCACCGGGCCGGAGGAGCCGGCTGACGCCGGCCGCGATAGAGGCGCTGCTGGCCATCTGGGGCGTGACCGGATATCCGTGGTCGGTCCGGTTAGTAGCGATGCTGCCGCAATGGATGCCCTACGCTCGGCTGCACCTCAATCTCGATATCGAGGTGGAGGGGATGCTACTTTCGATGAGTGCGCGATCGATCGACCGTGCACTGCGTCCTCATCGCACGACGCTCAAACGCCGTTTATACGGCCGCACGAAGCCCGGCACATTACTCAAACATCACATCCCGATTCGAACCGAACGTTGGGATACGACCGAAGTGGGTTGGTGCGAAACCGATACCGTTGCGCATTGCGGCAACAGTGGTGATGGCGAATATGTCTGGTCGGTCAATGTCACCGATGTTGCTTCGACGTGGACTGAAACGCGTGCGGTCCTCGGCAAAGGCCAATGCGGCGTTTGCGATGTTCTCGAAGAAATTCGTACGATGCTGCCGTTCGTAATGCGCGGGATCGATTCGGATAGCGGCTCTGAGTTTATCAACCATCATTGCTACGAGTGGTGCCAGCGCCAAGGCGTGGAGTTCACTCGCGGCCGCCCGTATCGCAAAAACGACAATGCCTACATCGAACAGAAAAACTGGACGCACGTCCGAAAAGTCTTTGGATGGAAGCGGATCGACGCCGTCGAGGCGCTTAACCTGATGAATCGGCTGTATAGAAACGAGTTGCGACTCTTGCTGAACTATTTTCAACCCAGCGTTAAACTGCTGAAACGTACGCGCGTCGGAAGCCGTATCCGACGGACCTACGATGCTCCCAAGACCCCATTTCAACGACTCATCGAGCTGCACGCCCTTCCGCCAGAACGGGTCGCCGCGATGCAAGCCGAGCAACAAGCCCTGGACCCATTCGCTTTGGCTGCGGCAGTCGAAACCGCCGTCGTCGCCGTGCTCAGCATCCCGAGCTCACCGGTTCAGCGCCACATCTCTTCACGCAGCCGGGCCGTCATGGGCGCCGTGTACTCCGCCGGCAGCGCCCGCAAACGTGCCGCTCAGGCCGCCGCCCCGGTAAGAACTAATGTGGCGCGATAATCAGCCCTCCGGTAAGAAAGACTTGTGGCGCGGCTCGCGTGGCGACGCTCGGGCCGGGACCCAAGGACGCCAAGCGTGAAGATTTGCGGCATGCGTTATATCGGACGTTTTCTTGCCTTTGCTGCGTTTGCGGCCGTTTTTTCGTTGGCCTCCGCACGCGCTCAGGCGGCCGGAGAACCAATCGTTCTGCGGGTGGATACGTCGGCCGCACCATCGCAGAACGTGGTCACGACGCGTGAGATCATCCCAGTTCAGCCCGGAAAGCTGACGCTCTACTATCCGAAGTGGCTTCCCGGACAGCACCAGCCGGTCGGCCCGATCGCGAATCTGTCGGGACTCACCATTCGGGCCGGCGCGACGGACCTGCCGTGGCGACGCCAGCCGCTGGATCTCTACGCCATCGACGTCGACGTGCCGCCCGGCGTTCATTCGATCGACGTGAGCGACACGTATCTTGGCGCGACGTTCGGACGGTATTCTTCGTCGCGCGTGGCGACGTCGAACATGCTGGTCGTCACGTGGGACGAAAACTTACTCTATCCATCGACCGGCACGATCCAAAACACGATCTTCCGTCCGACGATCGTGCTGCCCGCGTCCAACTGGCAATATGCGACGGCGCTCCCCGGCGGACGCCGCGATGGGAACGCCGTGACGTTCGATGACGTCTCGCTCGAGCACCTGATCGACGCGCCGCTGGATGCGGGAGTCAATTATCGGCGCTGGCTGCTGTGGCAGAATGGAAACGCAAGCGCGTATCTCAATGCGTTTGCCGATACGCCCGAAGAGTTAAACGTTTCGGATGCGACGATCGCGCACTATCGCAAGCTCGTTACCGAGATGCTCGCGATGTATGGGGCGCGTCATTGGCGCAACTACAACTTTTTGTTGACGCTGTCGGATGTGCTGCCGGGCGAAGGCATCGAGCATCACGAGTCGAGCGATGACGGCGGTGGTGGCGACTATCTCACCAACCCGGTCGCATTCGAGCGCGGCGGCGATTTACTATCGCACGAATTCAACCATTCGTGGGACGGCAAGTACCGCATGCCTGCCGGATTATATCCGCCGAATTTGCAGATTCCGTACGACGACTCACTGCTGTGGGTGTATGAAGGCATGACGCAATACTACGGCAACGTCATGTCGTGGCGTGACGGCATTCGTAAACCCGAAACGTACGCCGACCACATCGCGCAACTCTATGCGTATTACGATAATCAGCCGGGCCGGCAGTGGCGTTCGCTGGGCGACGACGCGACGTCCGGACCATTTATCTATAGCGCGCCGCGCGGCTACGGTGCCGAACGCCGCGGCGAAGATTTCTATAGCGAAGCGGAGTTGATGTGGCTGAAGGTCGATAGCATCATCCGTCAGCAAACCAACGACCGATCGTCACTCGACACGTTCGCAAAGGCCTTCTTTGGTAATGGCGGCAACACGGGGCCGGACGTCGTAACGTACGATCGCAACGACGTCATCGCCGGTTTGAATGCAGTTGCGCCCTACGATTGGGCCGGCTTCTTCAAGACTTGGATCGACGATATCGCCGTGCATCCGCCCGACGGTTTTACTGCCGAGGGTTGGAAATTAGTGTACACTGCGACTCCGTCCCATGACGTGTCGAAGGGGAACTTTTGGTACTCGCTCGGATTCGGAGCGAACACGGACGGCCTGGTCAACGACGTTCGCCTCGGATCGCCGGCGTGGACGGCGGGGTTGGGAGTCGATACGAAAGTCATCGCCGTCAACGGTCGCTCGTATTCGAGCGATGCGCTCTACGATGCGCTACAAACGGCGCGGACCAGCCGCAGCCCGGTCGATCTGCTCCTGCAGCATGGCGATACGTATCGCACGATTTCCATTCCATACTACGACGGGCCACGCTATCCGCACTTAGTGCGCATCGACGGCACGACCGATCGTTTGTCGGAAGTAATCAAGCCAAAGACCTGAGCGCGTTGCCCACGCCGTCGAGCAACAGCTCGATGGCGGCATCGTCAATCACCAAGGGCGGCGCGATACGCAAGACCGTTTCCTGCGTGTCTTTCGCGGCGATGCCACGTTCGAGCAGCGCATCCGACACGTGATGCGCCGGAATGGTTAACTCGATCCCGATCAACAATCCACGTCCGCGAACTTCGACGATCAGCGGCGAGCGCATCGCGCGCAAACCCTGCATGATCGATGCTCCGGCATAGCGTGCGCGAGCGGCGAGATTTTCGTTGACGATGACGTCGAGCGCCGCCTCGGCGACCGCACAGCCCAACGGGTTGCCACCGAATGTGCTGCCGTGATCGCCGGGACCGAACAAGCTCATGATCGGTTCCGAAGCAAGGGTAGCCGACACTGGGTAAAATCCGCCGCCCAGCGCTTTACCGACGATCAAGACATCGGGCTTGATGTTATCGTGCTGAAAGGCGAACATGTCGCCGGTCCGACCGAATCCGGTTTGTATCTCGTCGGCGAGCAGCAACGCTTGATGCTCGCGGCACAACGCCCAAGCGCGCTTGATAAATCCGTCGGGCGGAACGTTGACGCCGCCTTCGCCTTGAATCGGTTCGATCAGCACGGCGCAGGTGCGCGGCGAAAGGGCTCGCGCGAGCGCGTCGACGTCGCCGAACGGCACGGACACGAAGCCGGGGACGAATGGTCCGAAGCTTTTGCGATACTGCGGCGTCGTACTGGCGCTGATAGCCGACATCGTACGCCCGTGAAAATTATTCGAAAAGACGACGATCTCGGCCGCATCCGGCTCGATGCCTTTGACGTCGTAGCCCCAGCGGCGAGCGAGTTTGATGGCGGTTTCGACGGCCTCGACGCCGGTGTTGGTGGGCAACGCCATGTCGAATCCGCATAGGCGCGTCAACTTTTCGAGGAAGCCCGGCAGCCGATCGTTACGCATCGCCCGCGAGGTTAACGTTACTTTCCGCGCTTGCGCCTCGAGCGCCGCGAGGATACGCGGGTGCCCGTGCCCCTGATTGACGGCAGAGTACGCACTCACGCAGTCGAGATAGCGTTTTCCATCGACGTCATACAGCCAAACGCCCTCGGCACGGTCGACGACCAAGTCGAGCGGCTCGTAATTGTGGGCACCATAGCGGTCTTCGAGTTCGATGAATTCGCGGCTGCGGCTTGAAATCGTGTCCATATCGTTCCGTGGCGCCGCGTGTGTTTACCGGCCGGTCGGCCGGGACCGCGGGGGCGCGCTGCGCCCGCGTTCGAGGAACACTGAGTGTTTTGACTTAAGGACGCCCCTCTTGCCCACCTCTTGGCCACGACTCGAACGCCTGCTACAGCGCGATCACGCCGCCGTCGAAACGAACGGCCGTACGATCGTGCGACTGCACGACGGTCCGCGCGAACGCGTGGCGTTGTTGCTCCACGGTCTCACCGCAACCCCGGCGCAGTTCGTACGGTATGCGGACGGCCTGCACGCGCGTGGTTATAACGTCGTTGTTCCGCGGCTGCCTCGCCACGGACACGCCGATCGTATGTTAACGGCACTCGAGCGGCTTCGCCCTGACGAATTGTTGGAGGCCGTCGCGGAATGCGTCGCGGTCGCAAGCGAACTGGGGTCGCGCGTCACGATTGCGGGATTTTCGCTCGGCGGTTTATTGACCGCTTGGGCGGCGCAGCGATTCGACGTCGAACGGTGCGTTGCGATCGCGCCGTTTCTCGGCATCGCGTGGCTTCCGCGTCCGCTGACACCGGCGCTGAGCGCACTCGTCCTTCGCCTCCCGAATTTCTTCGCATGGTGGGATCCCATTCAGCGCGGCCGTCACACGCCGCAGCATGGATATCCGCGCTACGCGACGCACTCGATCGCGCACGCGTTGAACATCGCGTCGGGCGTTCTAGGTGACGCGGCAAGTAGCGCCCCTCGAGCGGCGCGAATCGTTTTGGTGAACAACCTCAGCGAGACAAGCGTCAACAACCGAGCGATCCAAACGCTGTACGACCGTTGGGCGGCGCATCGTCCCGGTGTGGTGGAATGGGAAACGATTCGCGGCTTGCCGCTATCGCACGATATTATCGAGCCGCTGCGCCCCGGCGGCCTTTCGGGCCGCGCGTACCCGCAACTGCTGCACTCGATCGATCCGTCAGCTCCGCGAAGCGAAAGCACGACTTCAGGTGGTCGTTGACGAGCCCGACGGCTTGCATGAACGAATAACAGATCGTCGGACCGACGAACTTGAAACCAAGCGAAAGAAGCGCCTTGCTCAGTGCGATTGCCTCGTCGCTGGTGACGGGTAGATCGGCCGACGTTTCCGGTGCGTTGACTTTCGTGCGATCGCCGACGAACGGCCAGACGAAGGCGGCGAACGAACCGTGCTCGCGCGCGACCTCCAAGAACGCCTTGGCGTTCGAAACGGTCGAAAGCACTTTGGCGCGATTGCGCACGATGCCCGGGTCGGTAAGTATTTTTTCGATCGTCGTGGGTCGCATGCGCGCGACGCGGTCGGGTTCGAAATCGTTAAAGACGGCGCGGTACCGGTCGCGTTTGCGCAAGATCGTTTCCCAACTCAAACCGGCTTGCGCGCCTTCGAGCGTGAGGAACTCGAACAGCGTTCGATCGTCGCGGACCGGGACGCCCCATTCCAGGTCGTGGTAGCGCTTCATCTCGTCGCTGCGCGCCCAGCTACAGCGCTGTAGATCGTCCATGACGGCTCCCATTCACGACGATTTGCGCGTTATCTAGGGCGACGGTGACGGGCTCGGCCAAACCGTGCCGTCGGCATATTTCACGAGCGTGACCTCGCATTTCACCTGGCTCAAGCCGAGCGGCGAGGTCCCACTGGGCAACGCAAAGACGTGATTGATGGTCGCGCCGTTGGCAATCTTGCCTTTGTCGCGCACCGACGTAAGGAGACCGACCGGAGTGCGCACGTCGAAGTCGACTTCGGTAACGGTTTGCGGAGCGATATTCTTATAGATGATACGCAACGGCGGCGGGTCGAGCTGCGCATGGCAGGTCGTCACCGTGATGTTCGATCCCGCGGTTTGATCAGGGTCGGCGCTCGCGAACGCGGTCACCGCGCCTACCGCAAGCAGCGCCAAAACAAGATATCGCACGATCGGGTTCGTTTTAGGGCTAGCCGCGAAAGGCCTGGCACCTCGCGGTGGAACGCTAGTCCCGGCTAGTTGTAGTTTTTCAGTTGCGGCCACAACGCTTGGAGCGTCATCGTCGGCCGGCGGCAAATCGTGATCGGTTGGTGTTGCTCGTACGACATCGTCCACGGGTTGTCGAAGTGTCCGGCTTCGATGGCGCTGGCGTAGATATGGCCGTCTGCGAAGCAGTGTCCGCCAACTTCGATTAACACCGAGCCGTCGTAGCCGTGCGGACCCCAGAGCCAATAATTATTGTGACCTGAGACTGCTGCGGGCAGTCCGTACGCGGGGCCGAAGAAATTGATCGCCGACGCCTCTCCGTAATTGCTGGCAAAGATGCCGGCACGCGGACGTTCGTCAGATCGCAGGCTGTAATACACCGTGGCGACTTGCTGCGCGAGCTCCGGCCAGCCGTGCATGTCGGCCCAATCGTTTGGGAGCGTCGCGCTTGCGCCTTTCTCGTTTTGCAGCATCGACTTATGAACTCCGAGGGCGTTTTCGACGTGCGCGTCGTACGCCGCCATCGCATTCTCGGGCAGTATCGGCAAACTGAACGGCATGAAGATCAGTCCGCCGGCGACGATGTAGCCCGCGACGACGACGCGCCAAACGGGCCGTCGCGCCCATCCCGCAATCGCTACGGCGCCCGCCGCGATCAGGATCGGATAGATGTCGCCGGGATAGTAGTCTTTGCCGCCGAGTGCGAGCATCATCAGCATCAGCAGCAGGTAGGCGTATCCGAGAAACCGAGCGCCGGCGTCGCGAAGTAGCGCGATCAATCCGATGACCCACACCGGCCACAGAAGCAAATTTGTGATCAGCAGCTGTTGGAAGACGTACAGAACCGGCGACGCGTGGACGTTCTTGTCATCGTGTCCGTTCTTGAGTAACTCGTACATCGGAAAATGATGTAACGCTTGCCATGCAACGTTCGGCAATCCGATCGATGCAGCCACGCCGATGCCGGCGGCGAACCAGCCCGTAAACAGCATGCGCCGGTGCGGTGTGAGTAACAATCCCACGACGAGTGCAAGCGCAAAAAATACCACCGTGTACTTTGTTTCGAACGCTACGCCGGCCGCGACGCCCGCCGCCAGCCACCAGCGCGGATCGGCGCCGCGGACGATGCGTATCGCATAGAGTGCGATGAGCGGCCACAGCCACAGACCCGCCATGTCGGGGCCGACCTTCATGCCGAAGGCCATGAGCACGCCCGCAAAGCCGTATGTCAGCGCCGCCACGACTTCGGCGAATGCGTCGCCCCCTAGTTCGGCTGCCAGGCGGCACGTTACATAGGCGCCGGCGCCGGCGAACGCCGCCGGAATCAAACGCAAGAGAAACAAAGAGTGCCCGAACAACTGCGAGCCGGCCGCCAGCAGTGGCGCCAGGGGCGGTTGGTTGAACGTAGCCCCACGCCGGATGGAACCCGCAGATAATGAAATACAGTTCGTCGCGGAAGAAGCCGTAGTGCGGATTGCCTGCCGCGTGTACGACGAAGACGGTCGCGGCGGCGATCCATGCAATGCGATCCGTGCGCGGGCTCATGGTAAGCGCCGGATGCGGAACAGTTCGTGATACGCGTCGAGACGCGCGACGCCGATCGCGCCCGGAACGAGCGGTATGTTCAGCGGGTTCGTCAGAACGAACACCGGTCGTTGGTTCGCCCACACGGTGTAGAGGCCCGTGTCCCCAGCATCATAACCCGAGACGACGATGCGTCCGGGCAGCGAACGGTCGGCGTACGCCCCGTACGCCAACGACGTCGCGTCCAACCAGCCGTCGACGATCACCACACCTCCGGGTGGAACGTACGGACGCACCGCGTTGATGATCCACCTGCCGCCCTCGCCACTGCGATGCTGAAAATAACTTCGTCGCGCGTACAGCGCGTTGCCGGCGCCGATCGAGAGAAAAGCGAGGTACGCAACGCCGAGCAGCGCGTATCGCCGGCCGCCCGCGACGGGGTTCGGAAACACGGACGCCAGCAACGGCACTGCGAGCCAAATACCCAACAACCGGTAACGGAAAATATCGGCTTCGTTCGCGTACGTTACGGAAAAAACGAGCGCCGTCAAACACGCAAAGACGAGGACGGCGGTCCTCTTGCGATCGCGCTTCCACATCGCGACGACGCCCACGCCGATCGCGATCAGCGCGAACGCTCCAAAGCCCGTGCCGATCGCTTCAAAAAACGCCCAGACTGCGTCTTGCAGACGCAGCGGATTGAGCGACGCCAACGCATACCCGGGTGCACCGGACTGGCTTCCGCTCAACTCGGCGAACAGGCCGGACGCGGTGCTGGGATCGTTGTAATTCCAAAAAATGCCGCCGGCAGCACCGCGTAAAACGTGCACCGGATCGACTCCGTGTGCCACGACATACGCCGAACGTAAGGGCAGATATAGATACAGCCCGATCGCGGCGACCGCCACTGCGCCACCGAGCAAAGCGAGTCGCCCCGACGGCCTTCGCGCTGCGATACAACATCCCACGACCATCGCCGGTGCGATCCATATCGCGTTCGGATGCGATGCGACGCCAAGGCCGAATAGCAGCCACGCCATCACGAACGCGGCTGCCGATCCGGTGCGCATCCATCGCAAGAACGACAGCATTGCGAGCGCCGCGCACGTAACCGCAACGACTTGCGCTTCGGCACGCACCGAATGCGACCAAACGACTTCGACGAATGCGAACCACCACGCAGCGACCATCGCAACCGGTGGCCACGCATCGAATTCGAGCGCGACCAGATAGCCCGCTAATGCGGTAATCGCACCGGCGACTCCGCACAAAGCGTTGAGACGGAACGCGATCGAGTCGAACGCGAGCGCGTGCGACCACACATACCCAAGGAGCACGTAGAACGGGAAGCCGGTCGGATGCGCGATGCCCATGATATAAGGCACGCCTTGTAATTCCGCGGTATCCCACGCGGCGGGCTCGTGCGAAGCGCCGGCGATATAGGCAATCGCCGGCAGGAGGAACGCCGCCAAGCCGCACAGGCGACGCAAACGCGTCGCATCGCCTGAGGGCCGGGCCGGGATCACGTCAGAGTCGGCAACGGCAGCGACGGACGCGTCGAGAGGTCGGGCTTCACGTCACGCCGTTCTCCGAGCGCCTTCTCCATCAGTTGCAGCGCTAGCTCCATTTGCGGATCGTTGCCATCGCGATAGTCGTGCGGTGCGATGTCAACGTCGTAATCCGGATCGGTTCCGTAGTTCTCGACCCCCCATCCGGCGTCAACGAACCAGAACGAGTATTCGGGTTGCGTCGTCAACGTACCGTCAACCAAGTGATGGTACGGATCGATACCGATAACGCCGCCCCAGGTGCGCTTGCCGACGAGCGGCCCCAGCTTGTACAGCTTGAAGCAGTGGCTGAAGATGTCCCCATCGGAACCTGCGTATTGGTTGGTCATCGCAACGATCGGGCCGGCAACCGATTCGGGCGGATAGGGAACCGGCGCGCCGTAGCGCGGCAGATCGTATCCGACGCGCTTGCGCGCGAGCTTTTCGAGCAACAGCGGCGAGATGTGGCCGCCGCGGTTGAAGCGCACGTCCACGACTAAACCGTCGCGGTTGAACTCGCCGAGATATCCGCGATGAAACTCGGAGAATCCCCACGGCCCCATATCCGGAATGTGGAGGTATCCGACGCGACCGTTGGTGCGATCGTGTACGAACTTTCGATTCGTTTCGACCCAGGCGCGATAGCGCAACGCATTTTCGCGTTCCAGCGCCTTGACCAGCACGGTGCGCTCGTCGCCTTTGCGGGGTGCGATGCTCAGCGTTACGTGCTTACCGGCCGCGTTCACGAGTAATCGCCCGGGGGGAACATCGCGCGACAGCCGTTTGCCGCCGATTGCGACGACGGTGTCGCCTTCGTGAATCGCTAAGCCCGGTTCGGCCAACGGCGAATCCACTTCGCGATTCCACGAGTCGCCGCGATAGATCCGGTCGATCCGGTATCCGTCGCGATCCTCGTCCCACGTGAGATCCGCGCCCAAGAAGCCGCGCTGATACTGCGGCGGAACGCGATAGTCGCCGCCGTACTCGTACGCATGCGAGGTGCCGAGCTCGCCTTGCATTTCCCAGATGAGATCCGACAGATCGCCACGGGTACGAGCGCGCGGGAGCACCGCATTGTAGCGATCGAACACTCGATCCCAATCGATGTCGCTCATATCTTCGACCCAGAACTGTTCGGTCTGCAGCCGCCACGCTTCGCGGTACATTTGCGCCCACTCGTCGCGCGGTTCGATTTCGACGTGCGCGCGCTCTAGGTCGATCCAGCCGCTCTTTCGACCGGGCTCCGCCGGCGGCTTCGGCTCGTCGCCTTCTTCGGGTAGATCCCCGAGCGCGTCGATCGCGCGCAGCTTATCGTCGCCGCGATACATCAACGTACGCCCGTCGGCGCCCAACCGGATCTCGTCGCATTGCGTCGCGATCGTTGCGGAGCGCTGCTGCTCGAAATCGTATGCCAGTAACGTTCCGCTCGAATCGTCGTCGAGATCTTCGCGTCGCACCGGCTTGATTGCGTTGATGCCGAAGCGCGTGAATAAGACGCGTCCGCGAACCGCAACGATCTGCCCATAATCGGCTTCGTCAACCGGGAAGCCTAACACGCGTCCGGTGATGCCGTCGAAATCGATGTCGATATCGGCCGGCTTATCCGCTTTTTTGTCGTCGCGATCGTGCTCGTGGTCGCGATGGATCGGTTTCGCCGCCGGCACGAACGGCGACGGCACTTCTTCGCGCAGGGTCACCGCGAACGGGCGGCCCGCCTGCGGGAAGCTCAACTCGAATTGCAGTGCGTCGTAGACCGGATTGAAATCGCGCGTCGAGATGAAATATAGATACTTGCCCTCGGGATCCCACGAGGGACACTTGTCCGTTCGCAATGCCGTCGTCACGTCGCGAACTTTGCCCGAACGCACTTTCACGACGCGGACGATCGAGGTTTCGGGCGCCGGCCACCACACGTACGCCACGTAGCGGCCGTCGGGCGAAAACGCCAAGTCTAGGATGCGTCGCGACGGGGACGTATCGACCACGCGCACCTTACCGTCGTCGGCATCCACGAAGCACAGCTCGTGCCGGTGATTTGCGAAGGCGATCACGTCGGATGTCGGAGAGCACTTGAGATCGGTAACGCGACCGATGTCCCCGGTCGTAACCAATTTCGGTGCGCCGGTCGAGCCGGTATCGTAAATGGCGATCTGTTCGTATCCGTTGATATCCGTCACGGTGGCGAAACGCTTTCCGTCGTGTAGCCACTCGGTTAGACGCGTCCGCGCCTTGCTTCCCGGACCGTGATGCGTTACCGCGCCGTCGAACAGCGGCATCGCAAACGCTTGGCCACGCGAGACGAATGCCAAGCGCGTTCCGTCGGGATGCGGTGCGAAATGCTCGAGCGATTCGGAGGCCTCTTCGAAGCGGCGAATCGTTTGAGGCGCCGTCGAGGGCGTCGAGATCGGAATGCGCCGCACTTCGTTGGTCGCGGCGTCCAAACACGCGATCTCACCGCCGGCCGTATACACGATACGCTCGCCGTCGGTGGAGGGAAATCGTGCGTAATATTCCGGCTCGTGCGTGTGCCGGCGAACGTCGGCACCGTCGAACGCGCACGAATAAATGTTACCGATGCCTTCGTGATCGGCTAAGAAGTAAATGCGATCGGCGACCGGCATCGGCCAGGTCGGGTTCCCGTTCGGCAACGGAAGTTTCGAGAACGTACCGCTTCCCTCGGCGTCGATCCAAATTTCGCCGGCCGTTCCACCGCGATAGCGCTTCCAACGCGCCGGGTCGGTCGCGTTGCGCCCGATCGCGAAGCCTTTTTCGCCGATCGGTAAGATCGATCGCACGTGTCCGAGATTCAGTTCGCGCGGCAACTCGCCCGGGACGACTGCGAACGCGCGCGGCTGTTCGTCCCACGTCGTCGGGTTAGCCAGGAAATAGATCTCGCGTCCGTCGATGCTCCATCCGCATACGGAGGCGTAGGAGGATCCAAGAAAGGTTAAACGGCGCGCTTGGCCGCCGTCCGCAGACATCGAATACACTTCGGGCGTACCGTCGTCGGTCGAAACGAACGCGATCGTGCTGCCGTCGGGTGACAGCCTAGGGAACGAACAACTTCCAAAGCTGGCGGTTAGGCGGGCGGCCGTTCCCCCGCCGGCGGGAACGCTCCAGATGTCGTCCTCACACACGAAGACGATCCGGCCTCCGGCAATAGTCGGATAGCGATAATATCCTTGATCCATGTCGCTACGGCATTTGGCGATGGGGTCGGCCGCCTCATTCCGGCCGTCAGTGGTGATGCAGCAGTTGGCCGAGGGCCGTTACGATTTTTGCAGCATTCCGCAGCTGTTCGTAGGGTCGAGTTACGAGTGCCGGAGTAACGCTGCGCGTTTCGAGCGGCAAGACCGGACCGCCCGGATCGAACTGCGTCGAGCCGTAACCGGCGATGGTTCGAAACGTTAACTCCGCCCCCAAGGCGTTGGCCCACCCGAATTCGTCGCGGGTGTAGCGCCAGTATCCGTCGTCGTAAAAACTCTCGTGAATCGTTCCGAGTTCGCCGTCCGTTTCGGCCAAGGTCGTTACGGCTTCGGCGACTTCGCCCGAGCTCGTGGCGGTAAGGGCGCGCCCGATGATGCCCAGCGGCCACACATAGTTTGGTGGCGTATGCGCGCTCCCGAGCCCGGCGGCATACCGCCCCTCGTAATAATCCGGATCGCGCCGGCTCAGCGACATGGCGCGCGCTGCCAGATATGTCGGGTCGTGCGCGGAACACCAGTCGATGTACGGCAGGGTGATGAGGTTGGGAATGTTCGCATCGTCCATCACCGCATACCGGCCGAACCCGTCGGTTTCGTATGCGTACGTCCACTGGTGCTGCGTCGAGTCGTAGTAGCGGCCGTAAAATTCGATCGCGCGCATGACGCCGGTCGCCATGGACCGCGCATCGTCGGCCATGCGGGTGTCGCGATATCCGACACGAGCGAGAACGTCGATTTCGCGCAATGCCACAACGGCCAATGCGTTTTGCGGAATATTGAAGCGATATCGTACGGCGTCGTCGGACGGCCGGAACGCACCCCAAATCATGCCCGTAGCAGCATATCGGTCGCTGCTCGAAACGTGATACGGATAGTTGTACCGCCCGCATCGCGGATGATTGCGTTCGCACGCATAGGTGTTAACGATCTTGCGCAACGCCATGTGAAACTGCGGCGTAAAGACGCGCCGGTCGCCCGTTTGCTGCCAGTATACCCAGGCAAGAACGACCGGCCAAGCCAGCGAGTCGATTTCCCATTTGCGCTCCCACACGTGATAGCTGGCCTGAAACGCGTTGGCATACGGATCTTTTATGACGTTTTTGGCGTTGCGCTGAATGACGCCGTCGAACTGCGAGCGGAGTTGCGGAAACTCGCGGTAGAATCGGATGTAGGGAATGGTCTGCGCCGACGAATCGCGCAGCCACATCGCCGGAATGTCGCCGGTCTGCACGTACGTCGTTCCATCTCGTTCGTAGAAAAAATCGCTGAAAAGGGTGTGGAATAGCTGAGCGGCTTGCAGATCGTGAATTCTGCGACCGGTTAACGGAACGATCAGAGCCTGTGCGACGGCCTGCAGCGGTGCGATTGCAAAGAGCACGACGGCCAGCGCCGCGATAAAGCGCCGGGCAGGGCCGGGCGGCAGGCGGCTCGCAATCAAGCTACGCTTTGGTAAAACCCTACACACCCGACACGCTCGTGAACGAGTTCTTTGCGGGCAAGCCGCGCGCGTTGGCGCGAGCGATTTCGTGGGCCGAATCGGGGCGGGGTGCGGAGCTGTTCCATCGCTTGTACGCGAGCACGGGCCGCGCCCAGACGATCGGATTGACCGGTCCGCCCGGCGTCGGAAAGTCGACGCTCTCGTCGGCGCTGGTGCGCAAAGCGCGGTCGCTGGGAAAAAGCGTCGGCGTCGTATCCGTCGATCCGACGTCACCGTTTTCGCACGGCGCATTACTTGGCGATCGCATTCGGCTGACCGAACACTTTACGGATCGTGAGGTTTTCATCCGCTCGATGGCCAGTCGCGGCCATCTGGGCGGCGTCGCGGGTGCGACGATCGACGCAGTGCTCCTAATGGACGCGTTCGGCATGGACGTCGTGCTGATCGAAACGGTCGGCGTCGGGCAAAGCGAAATCGAAGTCGCCGAATTGGCGCAGACGGTGCTGGTCGCCTTGCAACCGGGTAGCGGCGATTCGATACAAGTGCTTAAAGCCGGCATCATGGAGATTGCCGACGTCTTTGTAATAAACAAAGCCGATCATCCAATGGCGAATCAATTGCGCCGCGAGATTCGCTCGATGATGGAGATGCTCAGTTTTCCGGGCTGGGTTCCGGAATTGGCGATGACGCAGGCGCTCACGGGCCAGGGTATCGACGACCTCTGGGCGGCGATCGAGAGCCACGCGGCCTACCTGCACGTCAGCGGAAAATACGGCGATAAGCTCCGGCAGACGTTCGTTCATCAGGTTCGCCAGCTGGCGCTCGGCGGGCTCGAACGGCGGCTCGACCAACGGCTGCGTGAAACCGGCGATGCCGGGACCGACCCGTATGCCGCCGCCGACCGGTTGCTCGAAACGTTTGGTGTGGGTAAGGAATAAGCGACCGTCGAAAATCGGGGTGCGGAATGATAAGGAAACAGATCTGTGGCTAAGATGATCGATCGCCCCAGCGGATTGGGCGTGCCCCCGAGCCCCGAATTCCTGGAGCAGGAGCGGGTCTGGGAGGCTGCGTCCAAGCGCGGCAAACGCCGTAGCGGTCCGGGTTCGGGTGCGACCGACCGCACGCTATCCGACGTCCCGCTCCAAACGGTCTACTCGCCGAAAGATGTCGAGCACCTCGACTTACCCCGCGACCTGGCGTGGCCCGGACAATATCCGTACACCCGCGGCATCCATCCAAACGGCTATCGCGACCGCCTGTGGACGATGCGCCAGTTCGCCGGCTTTGGATCGGCCAAACAGACCAATGAGCGCTATCATTTCCTGCTGGCGCAAGGGCAGCACGGTCTATCGGTGGCGTTCGACATGCCGACCCTCATGGGCTACGACTCCGACGCCCCGCAATCGCGCGGCGAGGTCGGCAAGTGCGGCGTCGCGATCGACTCCCTAGCCGATATGGAAACGCTGTTCGACGGCATCGACATGGGCGACATCACGACCTCGATGACGATCAACGGACCGGCCGCGATCGCCGTGGCGCAATACATCGCCGCCGCCGAAAAAAAGGGCATCCCGCGCGCCAAACTTGGCGGGACGATTCAGGCCGATATCCTCAAAGAATATATCGCGCAAAAAGAGTGGATCTTTCCGCCTCGTCCGCACATGCGCATCATCGTCAACATGATCAAGTTCTGCACGGCCGAGATGCCCAAGTGGAACACGGTTTCGGTTTCGGGCTATCATATTCGTGAGGCCGGATCCACTGCGGCACAAGAACTGGCGTTCACGCTGGCCGACGGTTTTGCGTACGTCGAAGCGTGCATGGCGGCCGGAATGGACGTCGATTCGTTCGCACCGCGGCTTTCGTACTTCTTCAACTCGCATATCGACTTTTTCGAAGAGATCGCCAAGTTTCGCGCGGCGCGGCGCATTTACGCGCGACACATGCGCGAAAAGTACGGCGCCAAGGATCCGAAGTCGTGGCAGCTGCGTTTCCACACGCAGACCGCCGGTTGCAGCGCGACCGCCCAACAGCCGGAAAACAACATCGTGCGCGTCGCGTTCGAAGCCATGGCGGCGGTATTGGGCGGAACGCAGTCGCTGCACACCAACTCGATGGACGAAGTGCTGGCGCTTCCGAGCGAAAAGTCGGTCGAAATCGCGCTTCGGACACAGCAGGTGCTAGCCTACGAAACCAATGTGACCAACGTCGTCGATCCGTTAGGCGGATCGTACTTCGTGGAAGCGCTGACCGACGAGATGGAACGCCAAGCCGAAGCGTACTTCGACCAGATCGAAGAATACGGCGGCGTCATCGAAGCGATCGAGTCGGGTTTCTTTCAAAAAGAAATTGCCGAGGCGAGCTACCGCTATCAGCGTTCGATCGAGGCCAAAGACCGTGTGATCATTGGCGTCAACGCCTTCGTACACGACGACGAGCGGATCGAGATGGATCTGCTAAAGATCACCGAGGAGATGGAGCGTGCGCAGGCGCGCAGCGTCGCCGACGTGCGTGGCAGTCGCGATAACGCTGCGGTCGCACAGACACTCGAGCGACTGCAAGCCGCTTGTCGAGATCCCAAGGACAACCTCATGCCGCACTTGATCGATTGCGCTAACGCGTACTGCACCGAAGGCGAGATCGTCGAAGCGATGGTAGTCGTGTACGGCCGCTACACAGAGCGGTCGGTATTTTAACGCATTATGGCACGTCCGTTACGTATCGTTATCGCTAAGGCCGGCCTCGACGGTCACGACCGCGGCGCAAAAGTCATCGCACGTGCGTTGCGTGATGCGGGCATGGAAGTGATCTACACCGGGCTCTTTCAGGCGCCCGAACAGATCGTCCAAACTGCTATTCAAGAGGACGCCGATGGGATCGGTCTGTCCATCCTTTCGGGAGCGCACATGACCCTGTTCCCGTTGGTCGTCGAGCAGCTCGAGGAACAAGATGCCGGCGATATCGTTTTTTTTGGCGGCGGAACGATTCCGCCCGAGGATGCCGCAGAGCTCAAAGCGATCGGCGTCCGCGAAATTTTCACGCCGGGAGCGCCGCTGCAGTCGATCGTTGACTTCGTCGAGCGCGAGTGCGGCCGGCGCCGCGAACTCGTCGGATAACGCTTCGATGGTCCGAACCCGAATCGCGCCGTCTCCGACGGGCGACCCGCACGTCGGCACGGCCTACGTTGCGCTGGTCAACTACTGTTTTGCCAAGCGCAGCGGCGGCCAGTTTATCCTGCGTATGGAAGACACCGACCGCGCGCGCAGCACGCCGGAGAGCGAGCGCGCGATCCTGGATGCGTTGCACTGGTGCGGTCTCACGTGGGATGAAGGCCCGGATATCGGCGGCCCGTACGGACCCTACCGTCAAAGCGAACGCTCATCGATCTATGCCGAATACGCCGCCAAGCTGCTCGACGCCGGCGACGCCTTCAAATGCTTTTGCACGCCCGAGCGCTTGGAAGAGATGCGCGTCGCCCAGCGTGCTGCCGGAAAGCCGTCGCGGTACGACGGCTTGTGCCGAACGCTCTCTACCGGTGAGATCGCTGAAAAAGAAGCGGCCGGCATACCGCACGTCGTTCGCCTTCGCGTTCCGGACGAAGGCGTCTGCCAAGTAAACGACCTGCGACGCGGCGTTATCGAATTCGAATGGACGTCGGTCGATATGCAAGTGTTGATCAAGTCCGACGGCATGCCGACGTACCACCTTGCGAACGTCGTTGACGATCACCTGATGCGGATCACCCACGTGCTGCGCGGCGAGGAGTGGGTGTCGAGCGCTCCCAAACACTTGCTGTTGTATCGCTATTTTGGCTGGGAACCGCCGGCGCTGCTCCACCTGCCGCTCCTTCGCAATCCGGACAAAAGTAAACTCAGCAAACGTAAGAATCCGACCGGCATTTTATTCTACCGGGCGATGGGGTACGTATCCGAAGCCTTGATGAACTTTTTGGGATTGCTTTCGAATCCGGTGCGTGAAGGCGAATCGGAAATTCTCGACTTGCCGCAGATGGTCGAGCGCTTCGAGTTGGAGCACGTTCCGGTCGGCGGTCCAATTTTCGATACGGCTAAACTCGACTGGGTGAACGGCCGCTATGTACGCGAGCGATTGACGCCGCAAACGTTCGCGGAGCGCATCCGTGCGTGGGCCGGAGCCGGAACGGATCGTTGGGACCGTATCGCCGCGCTGGCGCAACCGCGCGTCGAACGTTTGAGCGACGTTGCGCCGTTGCTGGCATTTTTACTGGCCGGCCGTTTGAAGGTGAGCCGCGAGGCGCTCGTTTCGGGAAAGCTCGACGAACTGCAGACGCGACAAGTGCTGGCGTTGACGATGTGGACGCTCGAAACGTTGACGGAGTTCTCCGTGGGCGGCATCGAGTTCGCGATCGACCGGGTCGCAGGCGCGTTGGAGCGCAAACCGCGCGACATCGCGCGACCCCTGTACGTCGCGATCACCGGCAGCGCGACGTCGATCCCGCTGTACGATTCGATGGAATTACTGGGGCGCGACATGACGCGCGAACGCTTGCGCGGAGCACTCGAAATGCTCGGTGCCCCCAGCAAGCGCGAGCAAGACGATTGGCGCCGCGATTTCGACACGGCGCTTCGGCCACAAGAAGGAAGTATATGATTCGCGCGATCGTGTTGGCGGCAGGCAAGGGCAAGCGCATGAAAAGCTCGCGCCCCAAGGTTCTGCACGATCTGTGCGGACGGCCGATGTTGTGGTACGTGTTGAACGGCTTGCGCGAAGCCGGCATCGACGACGTCGTGGTGGTCGTAGCCGCCGACGTTCGGGAGCGTATCGCTTCGTTCGGGGTGCGTACGGTCGTACAGACCGAGCAGCGCGGAACGGGCGACGCCGTGCGAACCGCGCTAGATGGCATGCCTGAAAATGCGAGCGGGCGCATCGTGATCGCAAGCGGCGACATGCCGCTGATCTCCGGATCGATCTTCGGCGACGTGGTGCGCGAACTGGACGGCGAACGCGTTGACCTGGCGCTCGTTACGGTAAAAATGCCGCTCCCGTCGAGTTTCGGGCGAATCGTACGGCGCGACGGCGCGGTTGACGGTATCGTCGAAGCGCGCGACGCCACCCCCGAACAGCTTGCGCTCGACGAAATGAATGCCGGCGTCTATGCCTTTTCGGAGCCGGCGCTTCGCCACGCGATCGGCGGCCTGCGCGCCGACAACGCACAGGGCGAGTTCTACTTGACCGACACCGTGCGGGGGCTGGTCGAGGCCGGCAAGCGTGTCCAAGCCGTTTCGGCGCCCAAACACGAGGATGCGATCGGCATCAACGACCGTGTGGAATTGGCGCGCGCCCGGCGTGCGATGAACGAACGGATCTGCGAACGACATATGCGCGACGGGGTAACGATCGTCGATCCCGCGACGACCTACCTCGAACCCGAGCTGACGATCGGCCGCGATACAGTTATTTATCCGAACACCACGATCTCGCGCCTGAGCGAAATCGGTGAAGGTTGCGTGATCGGTCCGAACGCGCGTGTGTCGTACGCCAAGATCGGCGACGGTTCCGAGATTCGCGACAGCGTCGTGGTCGACAGCAGCATCGGCCGCGGGGTCACGGTAGGGCCCTACGCGCACGTTCGCAACAGGGCCGATCTCGGCGACGAAGTGCAAATCGGCAATTTCGTCGAGATCAAGAAATCTGCGTTCGCTGCGGGTTCCAAGGCGAAACATCTCAGCTACGTCGGGGACGCGATCGTTGGAGAAGAAGCCAATATCGGCGCCGGCACGGTCACGTGTAACTACGATGGGCGTCAGAAAAATCAAACGACGATCGGTCGCGACGTGTCCATCGGATCGAACACCTCGTTGATCGCACCGGTCACGCTGGGAGACGGCGCGTTGACCGGCGCTGGTTCGGTCGTCACGCGCGACGTTCTGCCCGGCGAACGCGTTGTCGGAAATCCGGCGCGCCCGCTCCCAAAACGTTCTCACTAGGTTTCAGCAAGCGCGGCTCGGCTGGGCACTAACCGCTGCGTGGCGAGCGTGGCGGATTTTTTTGCGACCCTCACGATACGACGACGGCCGGCGCGCCTGTCGAACGAAGCGCGGCTGCTCCACGCTGCGGCCTCGCTGCTCGAGGCGTCTCGACGATCGCCGTCACACGTCGTTAACGCCGTCGCGCAAACGCTTTCGCAAGTCGAACGCGGCGCCGACGTGTTGGCCGTTTTCGTCGTCGAGAACGGCGAACTCAGGTGCGCACACGTTCGCGGTCATCGTGCGAGCTATCTCGAGGGATGGCGACTGCCGTTTGGCGGCGATCGCGGATTGGTTGCTCGCGCAGCCGCCACACAGGTGCGCGCAACGATGCCGCGTGACGGGCGCGGGTTGTTGCTGGCCGACCGCAGCGCCGTCGCCGTGCCGTGGATGGACGGCAGCACGCTGGCGGCGATTGCGTATGCATCGTCGATCTATCCGGGTGCCGAAATGTCGTTGCCGGCAATCGCGATGTCGGGCGCTCCATTCGCAGCCGCGTGCGAACGCGAGGCGGTGCGTACCGAAGCCGAGATCGACGAGCCCACGGGACTGCTGACGGCTCGCGCATTCCGGCGCAGGCTCGACGATGAAATCCGCCATGCGTCTTCGCGCCGCCCGCCGGCACCGATGTGTCTGTGGTTCGTCGACGCCGACGGATTTAAAGACGTCAACGACCGGCTCGGGCATCGAGCCGGTGACGGCGTGCTGCGAACGCTGGCATCGCTCTTACGCGCGCAGGCCGTTGCCGGACTGGACGTCGCGGCGCGTACCGGCGGTGACGAGTTTTGCCTGTTGGCGCGCGCTACTGGAAAAGCACGCGCGATCGAACGAGCGCACGGCTTGTGCGCCGCGGTCAATCGGCATGCGTTTGCGCTTGCCGGTGTGACGACGAGCATCGGCGTCGCGGCCTACCCGCACGACGCCTCAACGCCGGGCGAGCTGCTGGATGCGGCCGATCGCGCGATGTACTACAGCAAGCACACCGGTCGCAATCGCGTTTCGTATTCGCTGGAAGCGGGTGGTTGGGCGTCGGTGTTACCGGAGGCCGCAGTGCTAAACCCGCGAACCTCCCGACGATGGGACGAGCGATCCGTCGAATCGTTCTCGGAACGATCGTCGCGTTAACGCTCTTCGGTGCATTCGGCTTTGCCGGGGCCGATGCTGCGGCGACTCGCCCGAACCAGACCGATCGGATCGTCGATGCGATTCCGCGCGGCGATCTCCTAACCAAACCGGCATCTGCTTTGGTCGATCCCGACCGTCAAGTCGCAGCCCGGCACTTAACGGCGTTTCAATTGCCCGGTTGGTTCGTAATGGTGGCGTTCGAGGCGCTGGCGCTGGCGTATTTTTGGAGTTCGGGCCGCGCCGCAGGTTTGCGCGATTGGCTGCGACGCCGCTGGAAGTCGCACTGGTCGGTTCGCTTCGCCTTCGGCGCTGCGTTGGCGCTGATCGCGCGCGTCGCCGCGCTGTTGCCGGCGTTCTATCTATATCGGGTCGAACGAACCATGGGCTTATCGGGAGAATTGACGCGCCAGTGGTTCGGATTTTGGATGCTGCATACGGCCTTGGCCATGACCGTCGCCGGCGTCGCGGCGGCGCTGATCCTCTGGCTCGTCGAGCGCACGCACCAGTGGTATATCTACACGATCCTTGCCATTTTGGGCGTGAGCATCTCGTGGGCATACGCGCGTCCGTACTTCGAGGTTCCCCAACAGTCGGTGTTGCAGCCCGTCAGTGGCGTGTTGGCGCAGCAAATCTCGGCAGCGCTGGCGCGGGGTGGAATCCACGATGTGGCGGCCTACACGCAGCGTCCGAGCGGCTCGCCGTTCGCCGGCGCGGTGATGCTCGGCGGATTGCAGCACCGAGTCGTGCTCGACGGTGGCGTCGTCGCCGCCAGCACGCCAGAGGAAGCGGTGTACGATGCGGCCTTCGAAACTGCCCACGCGATTCACGCCGATCCGCTGTTCGTCGCTCTCATCGAGGGCGGCATCATCATCATTTTTTCTGCGTTGGCCGTGGTCTTGGCCGACCGGTGCGGGTTCCGGCGCGACGACGATCCGCTATCGCGTCTGGCGCTGGTCGGAGCGTTGCTCGCGCTCGTGTATATCGGCGCCGTTCCGGTGCGTAATGCGGCGTTACGCTCGTACGATTTCGACGCCGATCGTTACGCGGTGTCGATCGGCGGCGATCCGGCCGCCGCCGTACGCTCGATCGTTCGCGCGACCGATCAACAAATGCAGGAAGCGTGTCCGGGGCTCGGAGCGCGGCTCTTCCTTAACGATCGTCCCGACGCGTCGGCGAGAATCGCGGCGATCAATCACGTTCCGGCGGGGTGTCCGTAGGCGTTAGCTGCCAGTTATTCGCGAACTGCATCGCAGCTTCGAGCCCTTCTCGCAACCACAGGTCTACAGCATCGGCCGCCGCTGCGACCACGTCGGGTAATCGCTCGCGTTCGGAGGCGTCGAACGGCGATAACACGTGATCCACCGACGCGAAGCTCGGCCGGCCGACACCGACTCGTAAGCGCGGAAACGTGTCGCCGACGGTGCCGATGATCGAACGCAAGCCGTTGTGACCGCCGTGCCCGCCGAACGGCCGCATGCGAAGTTTTCCAAACGCCACATCCATTTCGTTGACCACCACCAGCACGCCGGCCGGCGGCGTCTTATACCACGACGAGATGAGCCGCAACGGCGCTCCGCTCAGGTTCATGAACGACGTCGGCTTCACGAAAACGACGCGCCGGGCGGCATCGAATGCCTGCTCGGCGCTGTCCTTCTTCTTCCAGTGCGTCACGCCGTAGCGCCGCGCCACTTCGTTGACGACCATGAACCCGGCGTTGTGTCGCGTCGCCGCGTACTCTTTACCGGGGTTCCCGAGTCCGGCTACCAGCCGGACTGATTCGCGATCGGTCAGACGCTATTTTTCGTCGGTAGCGCCGATGACTTGCGGCTCGGCCGCTGCGGTCGGTCCGGTCGCGGCTTCCTCAACCTGACGCTCGGTGCGAGACGCTTCGACGCTGACGACGATCGTGTCGGCCGGAGTGATCATCGTGAAGCCTTCGGGTAGTTTGATGTCGCCGGCGGTCACATGCTCGTACAGGCCTAACTTCGATACGTCGGCTTCGAGATGCTCGGGAATTTGGCTAGCCGGCCCCTGGATCTCCAGTTGATGCATGACGACGTCCATCACGCCGCCGGAATCTTTGACGCCCGGCGCGACGCCCGCGGTTACGACGTCGAGCGTCGCGACGATCGCTTCGTTAGCCGAAACGCGCTGAAAATCGGCATGCAGAATGCGATGGCTGACGGGGTGAAATTGAATCGTGCGAACGAGGGCCGTTTCGTTGGGACCGCCGTCCGGCTTGAGCGTCACGATCGCATTGCGCGCGCCGTGGTGCAAAAGTTCTGCGAAGGCTTTCGCGTCGATCGCGATGGATTCGGGTTGCGACCCGTGCCCATAGAGAACGGCGGGAATTTTGCCGTGCCGGCGTAGCGCGTTCGAGCCGGTCGTGCCGGGCTTTACGCGCTTTTCGACGGAGAGGTTGAAATCTGCGGTCGCCACGTTGTGTAAATCCTCTGCTTTCTAGACGGGTAAAAGTTTTGCGCCGTGCGCTCAGGCAGCCGGCGGCAACGGTTGATCGTCGCCGAAGAGCTCGGATACCGAGCGGTTGGTGGTAATCCGGTTGATCGCATCGGCAAACGTCTGCGCGATCGATAGTTGAACGAACTTTGGATGCTCCGGAACGTTCGCGAACGGGACCGTATCGGTGACGATCACTTTCTCGATGTCCGACCGTTCGAGCACGTTGACCGCTTCGCCGGCGAAGATACCGTGCGTCGCTACCGTAAACACGCGGGTCGCGCCGCGGGCTTTAATCGCTTCGGCCGCTTTCGCGAGCGTGCCGCCGGTAGAAATCATGTCGTCGACGATCACCGCAGCGCGGCCGGCGACGTCGCCGACGATGTCCGTGACTTCCGAAACGTCCGGTTCCGGACGGCGCTTAAAGACGATCGCCAGCGAGGAGTTCAGGCGCTTTGCGAAGATTTCGGCGCGATGCACGCCGCCCGCATCGGGCGAGACGATCGTGACGTTTCCATCGCACAGTCCTTGCTTTTTGAGGTACTCGCAGAGCACCGGCGTCGCCACCAAGTTGTTGACCGGGATATCGAAAAAGCCTTGAATCTGCGCGGCGTGTAAGTCCATCGTCACGATCCGCTTCGAGCCGGTCACTTTGAGCAGGTTGGCCACGACCTTGGCCGAGATCGGCTCGCGGCCTTTGGTTTTTTTGTCTTGCTTGGCGTACCCGTAATACGGAATGACCGAGGTGATCCGTGCGGCCGACGCGCGGCGTAATGCGTCGATCATCAGGAGCAGTTCCATCAGCGCGTCGTTGACGCTCTTGCCTTGCGGCGTGCGGCAGATGGATTGCACGACGAAGACCTCGGCGCCGCGAACGTTCTCGCCGATTTCGACGCGGGTTTCCGCATTGCGAAACTCGCCGACAAGCGCCTTGCCGACGTTGAGCCGCAGACGTCTAGCGATGTCTGTAGCGAGTTGCGGATTCGAAGTTCCGCTAAAAATGAGTGGAGTGAGGCTCACGGACTCCCCCGGTGGGCGAGAGCAGCAGCGAACCGCTGGCTTTCACGCGAGCCCGGCCGGGCTCCTCGCGAGAGTGGCCGAGCTGAATCGGTTCGGCGCCGGAGGCGGTTGAGTAGTGGTAATGTCTCAACGATTCGAGCTGGTTGCCCCCTTCGGTCTCGCCGGCGATCAACCCAAAGCCACCCAGGCGCTGGCCGAAGGCGTCGAGCGCGGGGATCGGACGCAGACGCTCCTGGGAGTGACCGGCAGCGGTAAGACCATGGCGATGGCCCGCACCGTCGAGCTGGTCCAAAAGCCGACCCTCGTGCTGTGCCACAACAAGCTTCTGGCCGCCCAGCTGTGCGCCGAATTCCGCGATTTTTTTCCAAAGAACGCGGTCGAATATTTCGTATCGTACTTCGACTACTACCAGCCCGAGGCGTACGTCGCATCGACCGACACCTATATCGAAAAAGACAGTTCGGTCAACGACGAGATCGAGCGGCTGCGTCATTCGGCCACCCAATCGCTGTTGACGCGTCCCGACACGTTGATCGTCGCGTCCGTCTCTTGCATCTTCGGTTTAGGGTCGCCCTCGGATTATATGGAGATGTCGGTACGGGTGCGGGTCGGCGAATCGTTGGACCGGGATGTGTTTTTGCGCAAGCTGATCGACATGCAATACCGTCGCAACGACCTCAACCTCGTGCGAGGGACGTTCCGCGTTCGCGGCGACGTGCTGGAGTTCGTCGCCGTGGACGAAGAGCTGGTGCATCGCATCGAATTTTTCGGCGACGAAATCGAAGCCATCAACGTCGTCAACATCATGACCGGCGAGTATGTCGAAAGCAAAGACGAATTGCACATCTTTCCGGCCAAACACTTCATCACGCCCGACGAGAAACTGCGGAGCGCCGTCGACTCCATCGAAGCCGAACTGGCCGAGCGTTTACAGTATTTTCGGTCGCACGGAAAGCTTCTCGAAGCACAACGTTTGGAGATGCGCACTCGATACGACCTCGACATGCTGCGCGAGGTGGGCTACTGCAACGGTATCGAAAACTACTCGCGTCATCTGACCGGCCGCGAGCCCGGATCGACGCCCTCGTGCTTGATCGACTTTTTCCCCAAGGACTGGCTTCTTTTCGCCGACGAGTCGCACGTGACGTTGCCGCAAGTCCGCGGCATGTACGGCGGCGATCGCTCGCGCAAAGAAGTGCTGGTCGAGCACGGATTCCGCTTGCCGAGCGCGTTGGATAACCGGCCGCTCACGTACGAAGAGTTCGACGATCACGTGAAGCAGGCGATCTACGTTTCGGCGACGCCGGGAGCGTACGAAACCGGGCGTAGCAGCCAAGTCGTCGAGATGATCATCCGCCCGACCGGTTTGGTCGACCCCGAAGTTGACGTGCGTCCGACGCGCAACCAGATCGACGATCTCATGGAAGAAATTCGCTTGCGCTCCGACCGTCAAGAACGCGTTCTGGTAACGACGCTCACCAAAAAGATGGCCGAAGATCTGACCGACTTCTTACTCGAAATGGGATTGCGCGCGCGCTATCTGCACAGCGAAATCGACACGCTCGAGCGCGTGGCGATCCTTCGCGATCTGCGCATCGGTACGTTCGACGTGCTGGTCGGAATCAATTTGCTGCGCGAGGGGCTGGACTTGCCCGAGGTGTCGATGGTTGGCATCTTGGATGCCGACAAGGAAGGGTATCTGCGCAGCGGCACCTCGCTGATTCAGACCATCGGACGTGCAGCCCGCCACGTCGAGGGCAAGGTGATTATGTACGCCGATGTGATGACCGAGTCGATGGCGCGGGCCATCGGCGAGACGCAAGCGGCGCCGGGAGCTGCAAGTGGCCTTCAACACCGAGCACGGCATCGAGCCGCGCTCGATCCGCAAGGAAGTGCGCGACATCCTCGGGATGGTCGGCGCCACCCGCGAAAACACCGAGAAGTTCAAGTACGACAAGCTGCCGCGCGAGATCGCCTTGAAGACCGCCGCCGACCTGGACCGGCGGATGCGGGAGTTAGCCGCCAACCTCGAGTTCGAGAAGGCGGCGGCACTGCGAGACGAACTGATCGAGCTGCGCAAGCAGATCGGCGGCAACGAAGGGCTTCTCTTTGCGGGTAAAGCGCCCAAGATTTTCGATCGCGCGCTGCAAGAATTAGTCGGCGGCTGACGCTCCGGCGAGGAGTTCGAGTATCGTGACGCATACGTCGATGATCGTGTCAGAAGTCATCGGCGAGCTCTTGATCGTCGTCGTCGTCGCGGCGTTATGTGTCGGGCTACATGCGCTGTGGCAGCGGCGCTTTCGCAGCGACGTCCTGCGCAAGCACAACGACGTGGCTGGGTTCTTGTTTTCGGCGGTCGGAGTCATCTATGCGGTCGTGCTTGGCTTCGTCGTCATCGTCGTCTGGGAAAAGTATGACGCGACGTTGTCCAACGTCGAAACGGAAATTGCGGCCGTCTCCGATCTGTACCGCACCACAGCCGGGTTGCCGCCACCGCTGCGCGTAACGCTTCGCGAGAAACTCGTGCAATACGCCGGCGCCGTCCCGAAGACCGAGTGGCCGCAGATGCGACACAAAATCGACGTGCAGCGCGACTTGCCGCTGCTCGAAGACCTTGGCCGGCGCATCGATCAGTTCAAACCGGCGAACCTCGGCGAGGCCAACGTCCAGCAGCAAGCGATGACGCAGCTCGAGCGCTTGTTCGACGCGCGCCGCTCTCGGGTGTACGATTCGGGGCCGTCAGTCCCGTTGGTCCTCTGGTTCGCACTGGTAGCCGGTGCGCTCGCAGTCCTCGCGTTTGCCTTCTTGTTCGGCGTCGAGAACCGGGGAGCGCAGCTCGTGATGACCGCCATCCTTGCGGGCTTGATCGCCATTCTGTTCATCGTGATCGCCGAGTTCGATCGGCCGTTTGGCGGATCGGTGCGCATTTCGCCCGATGGCTGGGTGATCTTGAAACAACATTTAACGACCATCCAGTGACGTCGCACCTGCGCTTACAAGGGGCAGGCGGCGACGCGGCCGTCGCGCTCGTCGAGGCACGCCTTCCGGCGCTTCCCGAGGCACGCACGTTGCACTGCGAAGCCCCGGCGGGCGCGCTGATTCGCATCGACGGCATCGCACGCGGTGCGTTCGATCGCGAGCACTCGTCGCTGGATATCGACGCGTGCGACCGGCAACGCGCGTTACTGCTGGAAGTCGAGCGCCGTTCGTTACCGACCAACGGTCTGCCGGCCGGTCCTGGGTGGAAGTGGCGCTGGATGCTTCGTCGAGCCGCACCGGCGCCGCCGGAGCACGTGGCGCTCGAATCCACCGCTGAGGGCATGCGTCCGTCCGAGTCTGCCGATCCGCTGCGCTTGTGGGGGCACAGCCATCTCGACGTTGCGTGGTTGTGGAGCTTCGACGCGACGCGTCGTAAGGCGATGCGAACTTTTGCGACGGCCGTCGCTTTGCTGGAACGCGACGAGACGTTCGTGTTCGCGCAAAGCCAACCGCAACTGTACGACTACGTGCGAGAAGCCGACACGGAGTTGTTTGCGCGCGTGCGCGAACTCGCGGTCCGCGGTCGGTTCGACCCCGACATCGCAGCGATGTGGGTCGAACCGGATTGCAATATTCCGTCCGGCGAATCGCTGTTGCGCCAGCTGCTATTCGCGAACCGCTATTGCGGCGAACATTTTGCTACAACTCCGACGATTGCGTGGCTGCCCGACACGTTCGGTTTCGCGCGCACGCTTCCGACGCTTCTCGCACACGCGGGCATACCGTATTTCGCGACGACCAAGCTGTACTGGAACGATACCACCGAGTTTCCGTTACGCCAGTTTCGGTGGCGCGGTCCCGACGGCTCCGAAGTCGTCGCGGCGTCGTTGCGAGGAATGGACGGCGGGTTTGCGCCGTGGCGAGTCGCCGCCGCGCGCGCTCGCAACGAGCCGCTCGTCGTCGGATATGGCGATGGCGGCGGTGGACCGACCGCCGGGGAACTCCAGGAGGCGCCGGCGATCGGTCGCTGGGAACGCCCGCGCGTATGGTTCGAACGTCTGGCCGCACATCGCGAACGGCTCGCCGTTCACGACGACGAGCTATATCTCGAATATCACCGGGGCGTTTTCACGACCCACCGCGACGTCAAGGCTGCAAACGCACGTCTCGAACGGCGGCTCGGTGAAATCGAAACTGCAGCGGCCTGGTGTGTCGCGTTAGGCGTGCCGCAGGCCGCGATCGAGCGCGTAACTGCGGCGACGAATGCCGTTTGGGAAATCGTACTACGCAATCAGTTCCACGACGTGTTGCCCGGCACGTCGATACCGGAAGTGTATGTCGACGCGCGCGCCGACTACGCGGGCGCCGAGACGCTGCTCGATAGCGCGGAAACCGCGCTGCGCGCGATGCTCCCGCGCGCCCGGCCCACACTCGAGCCGAAGGTGTGCGCCGTGCGGCGTGACGGTTCCAATTATGTGTTCGAGCACGCGTCGCTCTCCGTAACCGTGACGCCGGCGGGTGCACTGGTCGATGCGCATGTCACCGGCGGCCGCAACGTCGTACGGCACGCCAACGTGCCGACGATCTATCGCGATCGTCCGCGCAAGTGGGAAGCCTGGAACGTCGACTCCGGCTATTGGAATTCGGCGCGACCGCTCAAGGCGCGCGAAGCCGCGATCGTCGATGGCGCGTTAGAAATTCGGCTCGACGCAGGGCGTTCGTCGCACGCCACGATGCGCGTATCGTTACATGAGGGCGATCCGTTCGTGCGCGTCGAGATGGCGATCGACTGGCACGAGCGCCGACGCCTGCTGCGGGTCGAACACGAACTCGACGTCGCCGCGTCCGAAGTCGTCTACGGCGCGCCGCATGGCGTGGTTCGGCGCAGCACGCGGTTTGAGACGCCGGCCGAACGCGCGCGTTTTGAGGTGCCCGGCCAACGCTTCGCTTATGTGTGCGACGAGCGGGGGGACGGCTTTGCGTCGTTTGCACTCGACACGTACGGTTGGAGCGGCCGAATGGAGAAGAACGCAAGCATGTTGCTCGGTCACTCGCTCCTGCGTGGCACGGTATGGCCCGACCCCGACGCCGATCGCGGCGAGCACGTCCTCACCTGGGCCGTCGCTCCCACGCGGAATGCAAGCCTTGGCGGCCTCGAAGCAGCGTGGAGGCGCTTCGCACGCCTTTCCGGTGTGCCGCTGTTCGACGCCGGCGACGAATCGATCGTCGTCGAAGCCTGTAAGCCGGCCGAGGACGGGGACGGCGTGGTGGTTCGCGTGCGGGAATGCGATGGCGCCTCTCGCGAGATGCGTTTACGTTGCGGCGCCCGCATGCGCTCTGCTGTCGCGGTCAACGCATTAGAACGACCGCTCGATGAGATCGCGAGAATCGACGGCGAAGATATCGTGGGGACGATCGGAGCATACGCGTTGCGGTCGTTTCGGGTGCGTTTCCGATGACGCGGCGATTAGATGCCGTGCTGTTCGACCTCGATGATACGCTGCACGACGATACGTTCGCATACCGCGACGCCGCCGAAGAGGTCGCGCGCGAAATCGCAGTCGAGCGTGGCATCGACGCCGTCGAGCTGACGGCGGCCTACGTGGCCGAAGCCGAGGGGTTCTGGCACCGTCTTTCTCCCGACGCGTTAGAAGAGACGATGGAAGGCGTGCGTCGGCGGCTGTGGCGCAACGCGCTCGACCGGGTCGGCATCGCCGACCCCGCCTTGGCGTTGCGGTCGGCCGAACGCTATCACGACTATCGAAAGAAGCGCTACGCTCCGTTTCCGCAGACGGCCGCCGTCTTGGCCGCCGAGCGCGGACGAGGCCGCCGCTTGGGTCTGGTCACGAACGGCTTTTCGGAAACGCATCGCGAGAAGATCGAGCTGCTGCGTTTGGGCGAGTTCTTCGATGCGATTTTCATCGCCGACGAAGTCGGCATGGTCAAGCCCGACCCGCTGCTGTTCGCGCACGCGTGCCGCACGCTGGAAACCGCGCCCGCGCACGCGGCAATGGTGGGAGATCGGTACGATCGCGATATGTCCGGAGCGCTCGAGGCCGGGCTGGCGACCATCTGGCTGAACGTACGGGACGAGCCCTTGCCCGCGGGCGTCCGGCCGCCCGACGCGGAGTGCTCGACAATTGAAGAAGCGGGGCGCATCCTTCAGGCCTACCCCTGAGGTTTCGGTAGAGTTATGCCTTCGGGTCTTGATTCGATCGTCATTAAGGGCGCGCGCGAGCACAATTTAAAGAACGTCGATTTGGTGTTGCCTCGCAACCGCTTGATCGTCGTTACCGGCTTATCCGGGTCCGGCAAATCGTCGCTGGCGTTCGACACGATTTACGCCGAAGGCCAGCGCCGTTATGTGGAGTCGCTCTCCTCGTACGCGCGCCAATTCTTAGGGCAAATGGAAAAGCCCGACGTCGACTACATCGAGGGATTGTCGCCGGCGATTTCGATCGACCAAAAGTCGACCTCGCGCAACCCGCGCTCGACGGTCGGCACCGTCACCGAAATCTACGACTACTTGCGGTTACTTTTCGCTCGCGTCGGCACGCCACATTGCTACAACTGCGGTCGCGAGATCAGCACGCAATCGAGCGAGCAAATCGTCGATTCGATTCTGGAGCTACCCGAAGGCAGCAAACTCTTGCTGCTCGCGCCGCTGGTGCGCGGACGCAAGGGCGAATATAGCAAGTTGTTCGAGGAAATCGCCAAAGAGGGCTTCGCTCGCGTGCGGGTCGACGGCGAGATTCGCGAACTTCGCGAGAAAATAATTCTCGATAAGAAGCGTAAACACACGATCGAAGTGGTCGTCAACCGTTTGGTCGTAAAACCGGACGTGCGCAAGCGGCTGACCGACTCGGTCGAAACGACGCTTCGCCTATCGACCGGCATCGTTACCGTGATCGTCGACGATCGCGAGCTGACGTTTAGCGAAGCCTTCGCGTGCGTGTACTGCGGATTATCGTTCGAAGAGCTGGCCCCGCGCCTGTTCTCGTTCAACTCGCCCTACGGCGCGTGTTCGGTCTGCAGCGGCTTGGGCGAGAAGATCGAGATCGATCCGTGGAAAGTTATTCCGGATCGCACCAAGTCGATTACCGACGGCGCCATCGTTCCGTGGAGCCGCAGTCTCGGTGGCGGTAAGTACCCGTCGATGAACCCGTATTACTTGCAACAGCTGGAGCGCGTGTTGCGCAAATATAAAGTAAAGATGTCGACGCCGATCGAGGACATGCCGGACGACGTGGTCGACGTCGTTTTGTATGGGACGGATAAAGAGCAGGCGTTTGCCTATACGTCGCGGGCCGGCAAAACGTGGGAGTATCGCGCGTCGTTCGAAGGCGTGGTGAATAACCTCCAGCGGCGATATGCCGAAACGTCGAGCGATAGCGTCAAGGAAGACATCGAGCGGTTTATGTCGGCTTCCAACTGCAACGCTTGCAAGGGCGCGCGGCTCAAGCCGGAGGCGTTGGCGGTGACGATCGGCGGCGTCAACATCGACGCGCTGACTCGCCTGCCGATCGAGCGCTTCGAGGAGTTTTTCGACGGGCTCGAGCTGACGCCGCGACAGACGCAGATCGCGCATCAAATCGTCAAGGAGATTCGCGGCCGCGCCGGCTTTCTCAGCAACGTCGGCCTTACATACCTCACGTTGGGACGTTCTGCCACGACGCTGTCGGGCGGCGAGTCGCAACGGATCCGTCTGGCGACGCAGATCGGCAGCGCGCTGGTCGGCGTCTTGTACATCCTCGACGAACCGTCGATCGGTTTGCACCAGCGCGATAACGAGCGCCTATTGGCAACGCTGCAGACGTTGCGCGATCTCGGCAACACGTTGATCGTGATCGAGCACGATGAAGACACGATGCGCACCGCCGACGTTGTCGTGGATATCGGTCCTGGTGCGGGGGCCGAAGGCGGCGAGATTTTAACCGTCGGAACGCTCGATGAGATTCTGGCCGACGAACGCTCCGAAACCGGAGCGTATCTCTCGGGGCGCAAGTTTATCCCGGTTCCGAAAGAACGGCGAGTCCCACGCTCTTGGCTCGAAGTGCGCAACGCGCGCGCCAACAATTTGCGTGGAATCGACGTGAAGTTTCCGCTCGGCGCGTTTTGTGCGGTAACGGGCGTCAGCGGTAGCGGCAAGTCGTCCTTGGTCAACGAAGTGTTGATCCGCGCGCTCAACCAGCATCTTCACGGACAGCCACCGAGCGGAACCTACGGTACCGTCAAAGGTGCCGGGCAACTCGACAAATTGGTCGTGATCGATCAATCGCCGATCGGCAGAACGCCGCGCAGCAATCCGGCGACGTATACCGGCACGTTCGACCACATCCGCGAGCTGTTTTCGAAGGTCCCCGAGTCGCGCATGCGCGGCTATCAGCCGGGGCGTTTCTCGTTCAACGTCAAAGGCGGACGCTGCGAGGCGTGCGAGGGCGACGGCATTATCAAGATCGAGATGCACTTCTTGCCCGACGTCTACGTGCCTTGCGAAGTTTGTAAAGGCAAGCGTTATAACGCGCAGACGCTCGAAGTCAAATACAAGGGCAAAACGATTTCCGACGTATTGGAAATGCGGGTCGACGAGGCCAACGAGTTCTTCTCTGCCATTCCGCGCATCCACAACAAGCTCAAGACGATTTGCGAGGTCGGGCTCGGCTACATCAAGATGGGCCAGCCGGCGACGACGCTCTCGGGCGGTGAGGCGCAGCGCGTCAAACTGGCGTCCGAATTGTCGCGGCGTTCGACCGGCCGCACGTTCTACGTGCTGGACGAACCGACGACCGGTCTGCACTTCGCCGACATCCACAAGTTGCTCGATGTACTGCAGAAGCTCGTCGCTACCGGCAACAGCGTGCTGGTGATCGAGCACAATCTCGACGTCATCAAAACGGCCGACTATCTCATCGATCTCGGTCCGGAAGGCGGCGATAAGGGCGGCACGCTGGTTGCGATCGGCACGCCCGAGGAAGTCGCGGCCGACCCGGCATCGTTTACGGGCGCGTTCCTCGCGCCGGTATTACGCGATCAGCGCGCCGTCGGTCATAGCGCACTGGACCGTACGAAACTCGACCGTATCGAACACGAGAATCTCTCGATGCTCGACGAACTAACGCAAACCGAGCGGATTCCCGTCGAGGCGTAGTCGCCGTGGCGAAGTCGAGCCGAAGCGCCGAAGCCCGCGTCGAGAAACTTCGCGCGCAGATCGATGAGGCGAATCATCGCTACTACGTGCTCGACGATCCGGCGCTGGCCGATGCCGAATTCGACGCGTTGCTGCGCGAGCTCGTAACGCTCGAAACCGAGCACCCGGAGTTACAAAGCGCCGATTCTCCGACGCAACGAGTCGGCGCACCCGCATCGGTCCGCTTCGCGCCCTATCGGCACGCGCGGCCGATGTTGAGCCTGGCCAACTCGACCACCGAAGAGGATTTGCGAGCGTTTGACGAGCGAGCCCGCAGACTCGCCGGCGTCGACGTGCCCTACGTTTGCGAACTGAAAATCGACGGATTGGCGATCGCGGTCGATTACGACGGCGGCCTGCTTTCACGCGGCGGAACGCGCGGCGACGGCCGCGTGGGTGAAGAGGTAACGCCGAACCTTCGTACCGTCAAAACCATTCCGTTGCGGCTGCGTGCGGTCGTCAACGCACCTGCGTTCGTCGAAGTGCGCGGCGAGGTCTACTTGCGAAAGAGCGACTTCGAGCGTTTAAACGCGGTGCGCGAGCGCGAAGGATTGCCGGTGTTCGCGAACCCCCGCAATGCCGCGTCCGGCGGCGTCCGGCAGCTGGATCCTGCCTCGACTGCCGAGCGTCGATTATCGTTTTACGCCTATCAAATCGCAGAGCAGCGCGGTGGCGCGCCTCACGCGACACAATCCGAGGCGCTCGAGTATCTGCGCGCTCTCGGCTTTAAAGTGAATGAGAATATACGACAGGCAGCGTCGATCGACGATGTGATCGCGTATTGTCGCGAATGGGAAACGCGCCGCGACGAGCTAGACTACGAAATCGACGGCGTCGTCGTCAAAGTCGACGACCTCGATCTCCAGGAGAAGCTAGGAACCGTATCGCGCGATCCGCGCTGGGCGATCGCGTTTAAGTTCAAAGCGCGCGAGGCGCGCACCAAGCTGCGCGATATCGTCGTGTCCGTCGGACGGACCGGAACGCTTAATCCCAATGCGGTGCTCGATCCCGTCCCAATCGGCGGCGTGACGGTGAAGAGCGCCACGCTGCACAATGCGGCGTACATCGAGAGCAACGACATCCGCATCGGCGATACCGTGTTGGTCACGCGTGCGGGCGACGTGATTCCGCGCGTCGTCGGGCCGATCGTTAGCGAACGAAACGGGCGCGAAAAGCGCTTCCGCATGCCCGATACGTGCCCGGTTTGCGGCGCGGACGTCGACCACCCCGAAGGCGAGGCGATGTCGCGCTGCACGAACGCGGCGTGCCCGGCGCAAGTCTACGAACGCGTGCGTCATTTTGCGTCGCGCGGAGCGATGGATATCGAAGGCTTGGGCGACGTGTTATCGGAGCAGTTGATCGCAACCGGAGCGATCCGCGACATCGCCGACATTTACGCGCTCGATCTGGACGCGCTCCTCGCGGTTCCGCGGCTAGCCGAAAAAAGCGCGGGCAATTTATTGCGTTCGATCGAGGCATCGAAGGCGCGAGGATTAGCGCGTGTCCTGGTTTCGCTCGGCATCCGCTTCGTCGGCGAGCAAACGGCGCGAATTCTGGCAGAAGACTTCGGCTCGATCGATGCGATCGAAGCCGCCGGTGAAGAGCAGTTGCGCGAGAGTGACGGAATCGGTCCGGAAGTTGCCGCAAGCGTGCGATTGTTCTTCGAGCAGGAAGAGAACCGCGGCATCGTCGGCCGCCTGCGCGACGCCGGCATCGATCTCACCGCGCCGAAACGCGAACGTGCGGCACCCGGGCCGTTGGCCGGCAAGACCTTCGTACTCACCGGCACGCTACCGAACCTCACGCGAGATCGTGCATCCGAGTTGATTCTTGCTGCGGGCGGCAAAGTTACGGGATCGGTCAGCAAGAAGACCGACTACGTCGTTGCGGGTGATGAAGCGGGGAGTAAGTTGGCGAAAGCCGAGCAACTTGGCATCGCGATTCTCGATGAAGCCGGTCTCGAAGCGTTGCTTTCCGGAGCCACCTAGTTCGGTTTTCGATAGACGTCCGAGATCCAGTTCACTTCCCACGTCTTGCCGGCGTCGGTAGAAAATGCTTGTTCGAAGTGATAGTGATTCGGAGCGCCGACGGGCGTCCATACATAACGGCTTGCGATCGGCCGCCCTTCGAAGGTGTCGTTCCAGCAGTAAAATTTTCCGACCCCGTGCTCGTCGAACGATCCAACTTCCGGTGGCAGGCCGAGGCCGTTTTTGGCCGTCACCCAATAAATGCTCCACTCCCGTTTCGTTCCATCGTACAAACGTAACGTCGCGAAATCGATCGCCCCAAGCGGACTGTTGAGGCGGCCGGATTCGAAGTTGCCGCCTCCGTTCCAGAGCGAGCGATTCTCGACAGACCCTTCGAACGAATACCAGTCGTGCGATCCGGTAAGCGGCTTGCGTAGCCGTTTAAACGTCATATGCCATTTGCCGGCGAGCCAGTCGAAGTCGTGGCTGCCGTCTCGTTGAGAGACTGCGGGCTGGTTTGTGGGGAGCGTCTGGCCGAGCGCGGCCGGCGTTCCTTGCGACGCGACCAGCATCGCGATCGGGAGTGTCATCAAAGCTCTCTTCATTGCTCAAGTGTAGTGGACAAACCTGACAACGTATGTCAGGTTTATTTCTCTCGATCGCGAAGTCGGCGAGCGTGTCATCCGGTCGGCAGATCTCGCTATTATTGCTTCTCCAGATTCGCGGCGGTGCGAGCGCTCCCGAACTCGCGAGCGAGTTGGGGGTTTCGGTGCGCACGATTTATCGCGACGTGGAGCGGCTGCACGACGCCGGGGTTCCGGTCTATGCCGAGGCTGGGAATGGCGGCGGAATTCGTATTGTCGATGGATACCGAACGCGGTTGACCGGTCTCGATCTTCCAGAATCCGAGGCGTTGGCGCTGGCCGGATGGACGACGATCGCCGAAGCGCTCGGAATTGGATCGGCTGCCGCAGCCGCTCAACGAAAGTTGCTGGCGTCGTTGCCGCGCATGACCGCCGAAAGCGCGCGTCGCACGCACGAACGATTGCACGTGGATCTCGCGAGATGGTATGCGCCCGCCGAAATGCCGGCGCTTCTTCCGGCGCTCGCGCGCGCCGTTTGGGATCTGCGCAAGTTGCGAATCGAGTACGCCAGTTGGGCAAAGCGCGGAAAGCGTGACGTCGAGCCGCACGGACTCGTGCTCAAAAACGCGACCTGGTATGTCGTCGCACGATGTGACGGCAAATTGCGGACGTACAGGGTGAGCGAAATCGCATCGATCCAACAGCTGGACGCAACGTTCGTGACGAGCAAAGACTTTAATTTGCGAGCCTATTGGGAGTCGTCCACGCGGCGCTTCGAACGAAGCCTTGTCCGCGGCGAGGCAACCGTGCGTTGTACGCCGGGTGCGTTGCCGTCGTTGCATCGCATCGGTCCCGGTCCAGCGCAGCCGTCAAAGGACGATTCTTCAATCGTGACCGTGCCCATCGAGTCGATCGAACGAGCGGCTCGCGACCTGTTAGCGTTGGGCGATTCGGTCGAGGTGCTGGCTCCCGCAGAGCTGCGCGAACGGATTGCGAGCGCAGCCCGAGCGACGGCGAACCTCTACGAAAGGAAGCGCGTCCCTAAGCACGCTTCAAACAGACCCACCAAACCCACGCGATGAGAACGGCTTGCAACGGTAACCGGATGTACAGCGCCGTTGCGGAAGCCATGTCGCGATAGAGCTCGGGGTGCTGCGCCATATACACGTTCGCCGGAAAAACGGCGAGGAGCAGCAAAACGAGCCCGATTCCGGCGGCCTTGCGTGTCCGGGCGATGAGAACGCCCATACCGCCCGCAATTTCTGCGACGCCGCTGATGACGACCAGCAGCGCCGGAGACGGAAACGACGGTGGAACGATATGTTGATAGAGTGCCGGGTGCACGAAGTGGTTTGCGCCCGCGGCAATAAAGAGTGCCCCGAGTAGGACCGTCGCTACGGTTTTGTAGACCAAACTTCAGTCGAGATCAGCCACCGTCCGCCGGTTTTATGAAAGGTGAACGTCATCGTTCCCGATTCGGCAAATGGCTTGCCGGCTGCGGTTCCGGTTATGAGCATCGACTCGACGAGATAGGCGTCGGTTGGCGATTGCCGGTATTCGCCGACCCGCACGGTTCCAACGTGGAGATGTCCCATGTGCGCGCGCTTCATGAGCGCGGTGAGACCGTTCCACCACGCCGTTCCGGCGTTCGCGCCGCGCCAGACGAACGGCGCATTTTCATCCACGACAACCGCATCGGACGTGAAAATTCCAGATAGCGACGATCCGTCGTTCGTGTTGCCGACGTTAACGACCGCATTTGCGAGCTTGACGATCGATTGCGGTGGGATCGCCTTCGTTTGTGCGAGCGCGCTCAACGGCGCGAGCGTTAGCATAAGACAAACGGTTGCGATACGAATCGTCATTGTCCGGCTACTTTCAGGTCGGCTGCCAACGCTTTCGCTTTAGCGACCGGAACGCCGAGCTTCTCTAATTTCGATGCATCGAACGAGGCGTTGGTTATCTTCACGATCGTCCAGTTTCCGTCACTCTTTTTGGCTAGGGCTTGGCCTCCGCCGTAGCCTTTGCCGGCGGGCCAATGTGCTATCGCGTACGGCAGCTCCGCGACCATGCCCACGTTAATATCCGTCGCGTTCAGGCGCTCTTGCACCACTTCGGAAAGGGCGACCGCGTCCGATTGATTGAGGATCGTGGCGGCGGCCGGCGCCGCGCAAACCAGCGCGAGCGCGAGAACGGCAAATATACGCATGTCGGAGCTTTTGCGTCCAAGCAAGCGCCGCCCTCCACTGCGCCGTTTCGCGGGAACGCTAGGCTTGCTTGTGCTGCTTCCCGGGGGTACTATTATGGCCCACAGGTGCGATCGACCAGCCGCTTAATGAGGAGCATCGCTCATGAACCATCGCCCAAACCGTGTCGTTGCTAGAATCGGCGCTTTTGCTCTCGCCATAGTGAGTTGCGGGTGCGCCGGCGGAAACAGAGCCATTCCAACAGCCTCGGCCGCGATCTCGGCGGTTGGCGCGGAGCCGCAGGCCAAATCGCTGCTGTTCGTCGGCAACTCGAACATCGGGAGAATCTACGTCTTCGCTTTGGTCAAAGGACAGTACGAACTGCAACGGCAGATTGAAGATTCCAACGGTCCCGAAGGCCTTCACACCGACGCGGCCGGCAATTTATACGTCGCCGACCAGGGCCTCGGAACGGAGGGTCCCGGCGTTGGGGACATCGCAGTATATGCGCCGGGCGCCGCGAGCCCAAGCCGGTTGATCGTTCCCGGCTACAACATTGCCGACGTCGTACCGTCTGCGAACGGCAGGCTGTTCGCAGCAAACTTCGGTCCGGACGGATATTTCGGACCGGGTTCGGTTTCTGCGTACGGACGCACGAAAGACGTTCCGTTGCGAACGACGGTTATTCCTAATGCATTTCAGGCGCTCGGTATCGTTCGCGACCCCAACAATCAAGACGTGTTCGCAACGTATAGCACCAACGATAACAAAGGCCATATCGCACGTTTCGTGCATGGCAAACCGCCCGCGATCGATCTCGGTGTTACGTACGGTTCGCCCTGGGGAATCGCCGAGGACGGGAAGGGAAATCTCTTGGCGGCCGGTGGCGGTGTCATCAGCATTTTCTCGCAAACCGGCAAAGCACGCGGCTCGTTCAACGTCCCGGGCATTCCCTATCGCTTGGCATTTAACACCGACAGATCGTTGCTGTTCGTTTCGAATTTCAACAACTTCGACGTCGAGATATTCTCCTATCCGAAGGTCAAAATGATCGGAACCGTTCAGTCCGATCAATGGAGTAAGTACGCCTGGCCCGACGGCGTCGCATTCTGGCCACCGCCCAAATAGGCCGCGGTCGTGGCAGCGCCGAAGGCCGTGCGCGTTATGAACGATTTACAGCAGATTCCTATTACAACCATTGACGGGCGCGACACTACATTAGGCGAGTACGCCGGCAAGGTGTTGCTCGTCGTGAACACGGCCTCGAAATGCGGCCTGACGCCACAATACGAAGGGCTCGAGGCGCTCAGCAAGACGTATCGCGATAAGGGCCTCGAAGTATTAGGTTTTCCGTCGAATGACTTCGCCGGTCAAGAGCCTCTGAGCGAGCCGGAGATCGCGGACTTTTGTTCGACCAACTACGCGATCGATTTTCCGATGTTTTCGAAGATCGCGGTCGTTGGCGAGAACAAGCACCCCCTGTACGCCGAAATGATCGAGCAACGTCCGGAGGTGCCCGGCACCGAAAAGTTTCGCGAAGGTTTGGTCAAGTTCGGCGTCACTCCGAATCCGGCACCCGAAGTGCTGTGGAACTTCGAGAAGTTTCTAGTCGGCCGCGACGGCTCGGTCGTCGACCGCTTCTCGCCCGACGTCAAACCCGATGATGCTAATTTGCGCGCGGCGATCGAGCGCGAACTCTCTCGCGAAGGCGCGTAACAAACCGCCGGCATCGACGGATTCCGATGTGTATGCGTTTCTTGCTTAGCGCGGTGCTTGCCATCGTGGCTTTCACATCTGCCCCGGCGAGCGCGCGAGCCGGCGTGCCTGTGGCGACGACGATTCAAGACGTCGTCCAGACGTCGATGGCGGCCAATCACCTTCGGGCGCTGATCGTGCAAGTGCGGTCGAACGGGAGCACCGTATACACCGGTGCGTTCGGCGAATCGATGACGGGAGTGGCGGCGACTCCGGACATGCATTTCCGCAACGGAGCGGTCGCGTTCAGCTTCATGGCGACGCTTCTGCTCCAGTTTGTTCGACCAAAAGAGAGTCTCGCTCGATACGAAACTTTCAACGTACTTTCCGAATCTGCCGGATGCGAACCGGATAACGCTTCGGAATCTGGCGCAGATGACGTCGGGGTACCCGGATTATGTGTATCAGCCCGAAACGATCGACGGAACGTATCGCGATCCGTTTCGCAAGTGGACGTCGGACGAACTCATTCAAATCGGCGTCTCGAAGCCGCTGCAGTTCGCGCCGGGTACGAACTGGGGCTACTCGCACACGAACTACGTGATCTTGGGTCGCGTGCTCGAAAAGATAGCGGGCGAGCCGCTCGCGGATGCAATTCGAGACGATGTCTTGCGTCCGGTCGGACTGACGCAAACCCAAGCGAATGTTGGTGCGTCGATTCCGTCGCCAGTGTTGCATACGTTCAGCTCCGAGCGTCGAGGAACGCTCGGCATCGCCCCCGCAACGCCTTTCTACGAAGAGGCGACGTTCTGGAATCCATCGTGGACCACCATCGATGGCGCAGTAGAAACGACCGATATCCACGATTTGGCGCTCTCGATCGAAGGCGTTGCGACTGGGAAACTCTTGTCGAATAAGTCGTCCGCGGAGCAAATTACGCCGAACTTGATTGGTTTCGGTCACGCGCAAAGTGGGTGCCCGGCATGTCGAACGAACGACGAAACGTTTAGCTATGGGCTGGGTGTGATTCGCTCCGGCGCTTGGATCGCGCAGACGCTCGGTTTTGCGGGTGCGTCGGGCGCGGTCGGTTACCTTCCGAGTCGCAAGCTAACGATTGCGGTCGAAGCGACGAACGGTTCGGGCGCGTACGACGATAAAGGCAATGCGGGTTTAGGAGCTACCGCCGTCTTTCGCGCGTTAGCCGATGCACTTGCGCCCGGATCGTTTCCTCAACCACGCTAGGTTGCGGCTCGAACCGGCTCGTTAGAACAGACGGCGCAGCGAGTCGTTCGGCGTTTGGCCTTCGGGCAAAGCCGCTGCGAGCGAATCCGCAATATCGCCGGCCACGACGCCAACGCGACGGATGGATGCGGCGTGACGACCGGCTAGGCCGTGCCAATACGCGCCGGCTCTCGCTGCATCGGCGACCGGCAATCCTTGCGACGCCAGGGTTGCGATGATGCCGCTCAGCACATCGCCCGTGCCGGCTGTGGCGAGCGCGCTGGTTCCGGTCGAATTGATGTGCATCGAGGCGCCGTCGTACACGAGCGTGTCGCTGCCTTTGAGCAGCGTCGCGATACCGGTCCGCGACACGAACTCGCGCAACCGGTCCACGCGCTCGCCCGGCTTGATCGTTCCCTTACCTGAAAGGCGAGCGAATTCGCCGGCATGCGGCGTAACGACAGCATGCTTGCCGCGCAACACGTCGAGGTGTTTGGATAAGTGAAAGAGAGCGCTGGCATCGACCACAACGGGGAGTTCGTTTCGCGCCAGAAATCCGGTAACGATCGCTCCGGTGCGATCGTCGAGGCCGAGCCCCGGTCCGATCGCGACCGCCGAGTTGTGGCTCGAAATATCGATTAGTTCGGCGACGACATCCTCGGGCGAAGCGTCGTTCGAGATTTCCACAACGACTTGTTCGACCAGGTGCGCCCGAAGCGTCGGCGCAACGGCTGCCGGCGTCGCGACCGTCACGTAACCCGCACCGGCGCGTGCCGCACCGCGCGCGCAGAGAACGGCCGCTCCGGGAAACTGCCCCGAGCCGGCGATAATGAGCGGCGCTCCGGACGTTCGTTTGTCGCCATTTGCCGGACGCACCGGCAGCATGCGCACGAACGCATCGTCGTCGAGCGCCGCGAACGTTTGTGGTTGTGCGGCCAGGAGCGGGGGATCGATACCGATCGATGCCAGCCAGCATTCGCCAACGTTTTCGCGTGCCGGTTCGAAGAAGAGGCCCGGCTTCGCGGCACCAATCGTCACGGTCACGGTCGCGCGCACCGCGTCGTCGCTAACGGCTCCGGTGAGAGCGTCGATGCCGCTCGGAATGTCGATCGCCAGCACGGTACGCTGTCGAGCGTCGAGCGCGCGGCAGATCGCCGCATAGGGCTGAGCGATCGGCAGCCGAGCTCCCGTTCCGAAAAGCCCGTCGACTGCGAGCGAAGCCCGTAGCGCATCGGCTAGTTCGGCGTCGTTCGATGGAAGCGGCCGCACGTTCAACTCCGGCCGCACGCGCCCGCCACATCGCTTCGCGTCGCGCAGCGGACCCGCTCTCCGCGTCGGCGACATAGACGACCCGTTCGTGTTGGGGTTCGAGCAGCGCGAGTGCGGCGAATGCGTCGCCGCCGTTGTTGCCCGGCCCGGCGAAGGCAGCGACTCGGCCGCCGGGTCGTAACATCGAGCGCAAGCGCTCTGCGATTCGCGTTCCCGCCGCCGTCATCAACGCGTCCTCGCCTGCGACCGCGACGGCCTGCGCGTTGACTGCGCGCATCTGCTCGGGGGTGAGGACGACGATCATCGCTCTAAGATAACGACAGCGGATGCCGTCGTGGCCGAATGCGTGATCGTCAGGTGAACGTTTGTAACGCCGCGCCGTTCGGGAAGAGCGATGGCCTTATTGAAGAACTCGATCGTCGGAGCGCCGCTCGGCTTATGGCCGACGCCGATCCAGCGCCAGGGAATGGCATGCCCGAACGCTTTGCGCGTTGCTTCTTTGGCGGCGTAGAAGCCAGCCAACCGTTCGGGCCAGTGGCGCTTACGCATGGCGTAGCGCATTTCTTCATCGGTGTAGATCTTGCGCGCGAACCATTCGAGCTCGCGCGGACCGAACCGGTAGCGCTCGACTTCCGCGAGATCGATGCCAATACCCAAAATCATGCATAGCACGACTTCTTACCAACGGATTTTTTGCCTTGTCGGCGCCGCGGCTCGCCGGGGTTTATGTGGAGGGCGTCGAAAATCGTCCGCGTCGCCATGAACTCGCGGATACGCATCGTTCCGATCAACGCTATCGACCCCCGATTTCTGGATCGGCTTGCTTTGTGTCTCGAAGAACGGTTTCTGTTCGACCGCGCGCGTCGAGCGCGCACTGGTGGTTCCCCGCAGCGCGCTGAACGTCACGCGCCAACAGTTGTTCGCGACGACGCTGACGACCAAGGTAAAGCGTGCGCATCCCGACGGCGACGGCGTGCTGCTCGCAATCACCGACTTCGACCTTTATAAGACGTCGCATAGGTTCATTTTTGGCGATGCAGACGACACCCAAGGTTTTGCCGCCGTTTCGTTGCATCGGCTCCGCTCGGATTTTTACGGCGAAGAAGCCGATACGAATCTGCTGTTTCAGCGCGCGCTCAAGGAATCGGTGCACGAGCTCGGACATGCGTTCGGCCTCAAGCATTGTTACAACATGCGCTGTGCGATGTACTATTCCAACTCGATCTTCGAAACGGACAACAAAATGTCTCACTTTTGCGAAGCGTGCGACCGCCGTATCAACCGCGCGCGAAACGAACGGCAGTAGCGCTAGCGGAGCACGCGCGCGTCGGCTAACGAAACGGTACGCACGACGCCGTTATGCTCGAGTTTGAGTCCGCCGTCGCCCGAAAGTCCGATCGCGTTCGCCTCAAACGCATCCGTCGAGCCATCCTCGAGCACGACGTAGCGGCTCCCGCGAATTCCGGCAGCGCGTTCCCATCGTTCGGCGATCCGTTGCGGCCAGTCCAGTAGTCCGAGCGATGCGTCGTACGCACGCAATAGCGCGCCAAGCAAGGCGCCACGATCGACCGAAGCGGCGTCGTCGCAAAACGCCGGGGGCGGATCGACCGGCAAGGTGGAGACGGGCCGGTGAACGTTGACGCCGGCTCCGCAAGCGATCCAGGCCTCTCCGCCGGTAACGCGCGACACGCATAGGATTCCAGCGATCTTTCGGCCGTCGAGTAACAAGTCGTTCGGCCACCGCAGCGCCGCCTCGACGCCGACGCTCGCCAGCGCCTCGCGCAGCGCCAAACCCACCCAAAACGGCGCAGCCCACAGGCTCGGCGCCGCAATCGGTCGCGGAAGAATCGTCGTAACGAGGAGCGCAGAGCCCGGGGCGTCGATCCACTCGCGCGATTTGCGACCGCGACCCGCGGTCTGATGCCCGGCTACGATGCTGAAGCCGGCGTGACGGGGATCGCCCAAAAGTGAGGCTGCGTCGGCGTTGGTGCTGTCGGTTTGGTTGACGTACGCGATATCGCTAAACGCGGTTCCGGCCAGGTCGTGCGAAACGCGCGCGTACGCATGCGCTGGAGAGTCCATGCGAGCGTCTAGCGTTGGCCGGGGGCCGCAGGCTTACCCCCGCAGGGGGCCGTATTGCGCGCTCCTATGGCAATCGAACGGACGCTCATTCTATGCAAGCCCGACGCCGTTTCACGCGGGCTCATCGGTGAAATTACGACGCGCATCGAACGGCGCGGCTACATCGTTGCTGCGATGAAATTAATGCAGCTCGACGGCGATCGTGCGCGCGAGCATTACGGCGAGCATAAAGGTAAGCCGTTCTTCGACGGACTCGTGTCGTTCATTACGAGCGGCCCGCTGGTGGCGCTTGCGGTCGAAGGCGAAGGCGCCGTTGACGGCTGCCGCCAGTTGATCGGCGCAACCAATCCGCTGACGGCCGCACCGGGATCGATTCGTGCGGATTACGCCCAATCGATCGGTCGCAATCTCGTGCACGGCAGCGATTCGACCGCCAGCGCCGAGCGCGAACTCAAGATCTTTTTTAACGACAACGAATTCGTTTCGCGGCGGCACGACATGGAGCGTTGGATCCGCGAGTGAGCGCGCCGCTCGAAACCCTCCGCGCCGGCGGCCGCCCGCTGATCGAAGGCGTGCACGCGCGCGAGGTACTCGATTCTCGCGGTAACCCGACCGTAGCGGTGACGGTCGCGACCAGTTTTGGCGCCGTCGAGGAAGCCATGGTTCCGTCCGGTGCGTTGACCGGCATGAACGAAGCGGTCGAACTTCGCGATGGCGATCCGAAACGTTACGGTGGCAAAGGCGTTTTGAACGCCGTTACCGCTGTTAACGACGAACTCGGTCCGGCGCTCGAAGGGCTCGACGCGACGTCGCAGCGCCAAATCGACGAGGCGCTCATCGAACTCGACGGCACGCCCAATAAGTCGCGCGTCGGCGCGAATGCGACGCTCGGCGTTTCGCTGGCGGTGGCGCGAGCGGCTGCGGCAAGTTTATCGCTTCCGCTGTTTCGCTATCTCGGCGGTCCGTGCGCGGCGACGTTACCGACGCCGATGATGAACGTGATTAACGGCGGAAAACATGCCGAAGGCGCGTTACAGTTTCAAGAGCTGATGATCGTTCCGCTCGGCGCAAAGACCGAAGCCGAAGCGGTGCGCTGCGGCGCCGAAGTCTTTCACGCGCTCGGAAAACTACTGCACGATCGCCACTTGCCGACCCAGGTTGGCGACGAGGGCGGGTATGCGCCCGCGCTCGAAACGCCGCAGCAGGCGCTCGATTTGATCGTTGCAGCCATCGACGTCGCCGGCTATCGTAGCGGCCAGGACGTTGCGATCGCGCTCGACCCTGCATCGTCCGAATTCTATCAAGACGGCAAATATTACGCCCTTACGAAAGATCGCGGGTTGGACGCCCACGGTATGATCGCGCTCTATCGCGAGCTATGCGACGTATATCCGATCGTGTCGATCGAAGATGGATTAGCCGAAGACGACTGGGACGGCTGGCGCAAGTTGACCGAAGCGCTCGGCGACCGCGTGCAATTGGTTGGCGACGATATCTTCGTGACCAACGTGAAGTTCCTCGAACGCGGAATCGCCGAAGGCGTCGGCAACGCAATCTTGATCAAAGTCAATCAGATCGGAACGTTGACCGAAACGCTCGATGCCGTTTCGCTCGCACATACATCGGGATATGCGACGGTGATGTCGCACCGGTCGGGTGAAACCGAGGACACGAGCATCGCGGATATCGCGGTCGGCGCCGGATCGACGCAGATCAAAACCGGGTCGCTATCGCGTAGCGAGCGCATCGCAAAGTACAACCGGCTCATGGCGATCGAAGCCGAACTCGGTTCGGCCGCGCGCTACGCCGGCGCGTCGCGCTTACCGCCGCCGCTAAGTTATTTCGCGTCGTGCAGGATGACGCCGAGCGCCGTCCTGCAGCCCGAACGCACCACCGAAACACCGTGCCGAAGTTGCGACCGGCCGCCCTTCGCGTTCGGACGAAATGCGTTTGGAAAAATGACGGCGTCTCCGAACTCGAGCGGCACGACGCGGGCAACGCTCTGTTTGCGCGCTCGCGTTTCGTAGAGCACGAACTCTCCGCCGGTAAATTCGTCGTTCGGCCGGCTTAGAAGCACGGTCGCCTGAAACGGGAACGCAATGTCGCCGTAGACGTCTTGATGGAGCGCGTTGAAATCACCGGCGACGTAGCGCAGCAAGAGCGGCGTTGGGCGCAGTTGACCCGCAGCCGCGCAGCGAGCGGTCAGTTCTTCCAGCGTTGCCGGATAACGATTGTCGGAACCGAGGCGTTGGGCCCACTCGCCGGCGATCGGAGCCAGCGCGGCGTACAGGTCTTCGCGTAGTTTTTGCACGTCCGACGGAAGCGGGTACGCGAAATACCGGTACGTACCTCGACCGTAGCCGTGATGTTCCATCGAGATCGTCTTTCGGAACGACGCATCGTCGTCGAATCCGGCGCGTAACGATTCTGCCTCGTGCGGCGATACCAGTCGCGGAATCAGCGCGAACCCGTCGGCATCGAGTGCGATCCGGATGGCATTAGTGTCCATGGTTCTATACTAGCGCAGCGGCCGGGCGGCGACCCTCCGATTTGCGCCTTCGAATCGGCCGCTGCTCGATTCGACCGCAAGCGACGGAGTGTGGCCCGACGCAACGCCGGTCATACTGACGGGGTCATGAATATCAGGAACGCATCGATAACCATGCTTGAAGAAGACCCGCGCTGGAAGCGCGTATTGGCTCGCGATGCGAGCGCCGACGGCACGTTTTGGTACTCGGTGGCCACGACGAAAATCTTTTGCCGGCCGTCGTGCCCGTCGCGAGTTGCGAATCCGCGCAACGTGGCTTTTCACGCCTCGACCGCTGCGGCAAGGGCGGCTGGGTTTCGCCCGTGCCGGCGTTGCCGCCCGGACGGACGTTCGATCGCCGACGAGCGGGCAGCATTGATTGCGTCGATCTGCAGAACGATCGAATCGGCGGAAACGCCTCCGTCGTTAGCAGAACTGGCCGACGCGGCACGCTTGAGTCCGAGTTATCTGCAGCGCACGTTCAAAGCCGTGACCGGCGTTTCGCCGCGCGAATACGCAGAAGCGCATCGTAACGAGCGCGTTCGCGATTCATTGCATGCGAAGTCGTCCGTAACGCAAGCGATCTTCGACGCGGGATTCAATTCGAGCGGGCGCTTTTACGAGCGGTTGACCCAATTGCTCGGCATGACGCCGGCGCGATATCGCGCAGGCGGCGCCGGTGAGACGATTCGATTTGCGGTTGGCGAATCGCAACTCGGTTCGGTATTGGTTGCGTCGAGCGAACAGGGCGTCGTTGCAATCTTGTTAGGCGACGATCCCGAGGCGCTCGTACGCGATTTGCAGGATCGCTTCTCGCAGGCGACGCTGGTCGGCGGCGACCGCGAGTACGAGCGTCTCGTAGCGCGCGTCGTCGGGTTTGTGGAAAATCCGCGCATCGGTCTCGACCTGCCGCTCGACGTTCGCGGCACCGCCTTTCAACAACGCGTGTGGAACGCGTTGCAAGCGATTCCGGCTGGAGCCTCGGCATCATATTCGGAGATTGCATCGCGCATCGGAGCGCCTACAGCGGCTCGGGCCGTTGCGGCTGCGTGTGCGGCGAATTCGTTGGCGGTGGCGATTCCGTGCCATCGTGTCGTTCGCGCCGATGCGAGCGCCGGCGGCTACGCGTGGGGCGTGCATCGCAAGCGAATATTGGCGGAACGCGAACGCGCTTCGTGATCCATCTTTCCAACCCAACGATGCTGCTCGATGGGATCACGCTGTATAGCGCAGCGGTTCCTGACGCCGGTAAGTTGTTCGACGCATTGCGGGGCGAGCTTGACCTGCGTCAAGAATATTTGCAGTTCTTTGGCCGCGATGTTGCCATGCCGCGACTGACCGGCTGGTACGGTGACCCAGGCGCGACCTATACGTATAGCCGGCTGCGAAACGAACCGGCGGCTTGGACGCCCGCGCTCGGCCAGCTACGCGACGGACTGCGCGATGCACTGGGCGTCGATTTGAATTCATGTCTGGCTAATTGGTATCGCGATGGCAACGACTCTATGGGTTGGCACGCGGATCGTGAGCCCGAGCTTCGCGATGCGATCGTCTCGGTGACGTTGGGGGCCGAGCGCACGTTTCAACTACGAGAAGGACGGAAAGGCACGCCCGTATCGGTTGTGTTGCCCCATGGTAGCGTCTTGGTGATGACCGTCGCGAGCCAGCATCGCTACGTGCATCGGGTACCGAAAGAGCGTGGCGCGGGAGAACGTCTTAACCTAACGTTCAGGCGGGTTGCTTGAAAGGAGTGAAATGCGCGTACGCGGTTTAGTTTTCGGATTAGTAGCGAGCTTGCTCGCGGGATGCTCGGCGCTTCCGGTGTCGTCAACCGGCGGGCCCGACAACGCGAAAACGGCCTCTTTCGATCGGCCCGCAAAAAACGATTTACTGTACATTTCCGAGCAACAGTCTGCTGAAGTTGACGTATACGGCTATAGGGACGGGCAATCGGACAGAAAGTTTTCGGTATGAATACTTTCCGGAGTCCGAATGGAATGTGCACGAATAAAGACGGCGACGTTTTTATCGCGGATAGCGGCTACAGCAAGATCTTCCGCTATCACCATGGCGTTAGTGTCCCCTACCGAGCGATTCACGAGCCCGGCATGGAAAGGGCCTCGAGTTGTTCGGTAAGCCCGGTCACTGCCGAACTCGCTGTGGCAAACCATCAGAAATTGGCATGGAAACGTTCGCATCTTCCCGGCCGACGAGCACACTGGAAAAGCGTATAAGCTCTCAAGAGTAGACACGCCGTTTTCAATCGCCTACGATAACCAGGGAAATCTATTCGCCACGAGTTCGCAGCACAACTTGTACGAGCTCCCTGTGCACGGATCGCAGTTCGAGCAGCTCTCCATTAACGGAGGACCGCTGGAATATCCGCTCGGTATCGTATTCACCAACCCGTACTTGCTGGTCGCGGCCGTAGGGAGCAACAACGAAGGTGTCGGCTACAAGATGACCGTTGCGAACGGGGTCGCGCAGGTGGACTCAGTCATACCGTTCGCCGGTACCGAAGAAGCATTAACACTCGGGTTTCGAGCGGGTAACGTCATCGTTCCCGACTTCTATCACGATACGGTGAGCGTTTACAGCGCAAGCGACGGCTCGCTGATCTCGTCGATTTCGGACCAAATCTTTAAACCGTACAGCGCTGTCGTAAGCGAGCCTCCCCCCAAATAAGGCGGATGAACGTCGTTACGCTGTATCGCCCCGTCGGAAAGGTCGAACTGGATTTGATCGAGGCGCTCGAGTTTCGTGCGTTTCCGCCCCGGCTTCCGGAGCAGCCCATCTTCTATCCCGTCCTCAACGAGTTGTACGCCGTGCAAATTGCTCGTGACTGGAATGCTCGCGAGCCGGATGGTTCCGGCTTCGTAACGCGCTTTGATGTCGATGCGGCGTTTCTCGATCGTTACGAGGTACGACAGGTTGGCGGACGCGAGCATCTGGAGTATTGGATTCCGGCTGAAGACCTAGACGCATTCAACGCGCACATTATTGGCACGATCGTTGTGATCCACGCATTCGGTGTGACAACCGATTAGGCGACGAGCTGGAGTCGTTCGCGCGCGATCCCGATGTCGGCTCGTGCTCCCCAGTGAAACTCCAAACGGTCGTCCTCGATACCGTCGCCGAAGATCGTACCTTGAGAATGCATCTCCGAAACGATGCGCAACTTGCGGGCGCGCAACACGCCGGCGGTGAGCTTTGTCGCGAACCCGCTTCCCGGGAATGCTTCGCGCACGAAATATACGGCTAGCGGGTCCTCGGGCTTCGGCAGAGGCAGCGGGTCGTGCCGTTCGAGGCTGATGGAACGAGCCCAACCCGTGCAGCCGGTCCCAGTTGAAACGATAATTCCGGACGACGACTGACGTTCTTCGTTACCCGCATCGTCGATGCGGTAGCGCGCCGACTGATGCGAACGATGCCCTACGAAGATCTCGTTGAGCGCCAGTAGCCGTTGGCCGTCGTCCAGAGCAGCCTCAACCATCGAACGCGACTGCGTTCGGCATCGACCGTTCGCGCAGTCTGCAAGAAGATCGCCAACGGCTTCGGGATCGTGCGGCACGAGAACCCCCTCGTATTCTCGTCGATCGGGATTGATGCCGATAACGTTCTGTCCGTCCAAGTATTTCGCAACGTTGGCGACGAGACCGTCCTGACCGACGGCCGCCACGATGTCGTGCTCCTCGAAAACGAACCGGTCGAGCTCGGAGCGCAGCAACGAAACCGACCTCCAAGAGCGCGGAATCGCTCGCGCGATGGTGTCGAGAGCAGCGGCGAGCGTAGCATGCCGAGCCTCCACAATCTCGATCCGTTCGCCCTGATGATCGAGGTAAAACTTGGCCTGTTCGCGCGTTCCATGCTCTTCGACCAGCAGCTCTAAATCCGACGGCCTTCGCACGATGACCACGCGCGGCAGCAACGCGGTCATACCGAAGCCTTTTCTCCGAACGCGCTGGCTAACGTCGCGAGTAGATCCGGGGTAACGTTCAAATGGTCGATCTTCGAGATCTTCGTCGCGAACTCGCGAGCAGCCAGCGCCATCAACGTCTGCGGTGCGATCTGGCGAAGATACTCGAGGCGCCGCCGCTCTAGCTCTCCCTCCGTGCCCAGTACGATTTGCAAGCGCTCGGCTTCGGATTCGCTCTTTACCTTGTCTGCGGCCGCGGCATCTTCGGCTTGACGTTTGGCGTTAGCGCCCTGCTGCTCGATGAGTTGCTCCTCGCGTTTCGCCAACTCGATCCGATTGTGCATTTCGTTCTCGGCGATCGCGCGTTCGTTCTCGACGGCGACCGCGCGCCGATGATATGCAGCCTCGTCGGCGTCTTGTTTGATGCTCTCACGCATCGGCGCTTCGATCGCTTTCTCCAGATCGGACGACGGTTTAACCGAGCCGATTCGCACCGTCACCAAGGCGATGCCGATATCCGGCAGCGTCGCCGTGGCGTTGAGCCCGCTCTCGATTGCGTCGCGCACGGGAGCGACTCCGCCGGTAAGAAGCGTTCGAATCGGCGTTGCGGCGATGTGGTTGATCGCGTATTCCTGCGCGAGTTGCGAAAGCATCAAGCCGACTTTTTCTAGCGGCTGCGCGCTCCACGCGCCGGACCCCAGATCGATGGTAAAGTTAACGCGCTGCGCCAAGCGTTCGGGGTCGGAGGCGCGGTAGGTTAGAATTCCTTGAACGGTCACGTCTTGAAAATCGGCGGTCCGTGCGTGAATCATCAGCGCGAGTTCGCGGTCGTCGGTGGGGACTTCGGCGACGCTGTCGCTCATCGGATTGAACCATATCGACAGACCGGCGCCGCCTCGAACGATGCGAGCGTTACGATACAACAGAACGTGTGAAGTGGCGTCGGCGCGTAAATGGCGCACGATCGGAAAACGACGAATCTCAGCCATGACTATTCTCCTTTATGAAAACGGTAAAGAGCTGCCGGGCGATGGCCGACACCGGTTTGCATCGAGCCCGTAGGCGCGACGAAGTCCGATGCGAGCATCGTGCGCCGAAACGAATCTTTGTTGAGTTTGCGCCCGAGAACGGCTTCATGTATTTGCTGTAACTGCAAAAGCGTGAAGGCTGCGGGCAAAAGGTTGAAACCGATCGGCGCGTAGTGCAGTTTGCCGCGTATGCGTTGCACGGCCGTGCCGATGACGGTGGCGTGATCGAAGGCTAAGCGTATCCGCTTGCCGGCGTCGTCAAGCACCTCGATGGGACCGCCGGCTTCGCCCTGCCAAGGCACCCGAAGCGTCGCGCGCTCCGCCGCCCGGCCGATACCGGTCAACGCTCGTTCCATGACTGCGGTCGGAACCAGAGCGTAATACGCGACGGTGATGACGCGCGTACGTGGATCGCGCTTCGGGTCGCCGAACGTATACAGTTGTTCGAGAAAGACGTTCTTGGCGCCGGCCTTGTCTCGCAATACTCGCCGGGCCGCGGCTTCGAGCGACTCGCTCATGCCGACGAAGCCGCCGGGCAGCGCCGAGGCGCCCTTGTACGGATGCTCGCTCCGGCGAACCAACAGCGTTTGCAGTTCCGCCTGGGGTGAGATCGCCAGGAGCACGACATCGACGGTAACCGACGGCCGGTCGAAAGCGGTGACGTCGTAGCTTGCCAAATAGTCGCGTTCGTCCATGCCCAGCCTCCTTGTATGCACATAGTATATATGCGTTATGCATATAAGTCAAGATGCCGGGCCGGGTGAGTTTGCGCTTCGGAGTTAGGGCTCGACCACGAGTGTTGCGGGCAATCCGAGCGCGCGAACGGGCGGTCCGTACATTTCCGTAGCCATCGTGGGGGGCGCGGTGTACGTCCCGGCATTCGTTGCTCGCAGCGTGTAGTGGAGTGTTAGTGGCGTGTTCGCCGGTAACGAATTCGCGGAAAAATGTCGCGCGATCGTCGAGAAAGCGTAGGGCGTTCCAAGCGTTGTCGCGGATGTGTCCCTGCTCGATTGCGCGTTCGAAGCCGGCGGGGAACGGATCCTCGACGGACAGATATTGTACGTCGTGACCGACGTCACCGTAACATCCACCCGTACAGCGTCGCCAATGCGCCATGGGCCCGTGCGGTCGGAGCTATAGGTGCGCTGAATGGATAGGCCATTCGGAGCGGACCGGCACCTTCAACATCCCTCGACGCGTCGGCGACAGAACGCGCAGCCGGCCGGTGCGTATCGCTGGTAGGCTCCAGACCAATACAGCGTGCCCGCTCCGACTCGCCCGATCTGAACCAAACTGCCGTCTCGCACATCGTTGGCGGCCACGACGAGTTGCGAATTCGCAGCATCGAGTTCTGCTGCATCGACCGAAATCGTCCGCGCGAGGCGGTGGTCGATCCAGATCGCGACTTTCTCGTGCGGCGCAAGCTCTTGGTTTTGCGGCGGAAGAATTTCGCTAAGTGCGTAGACGATTGCCGCAGTATCTTTCGTCGTCGCAGCCCAACCGGAGGTGTCTTGTCGATGAGGAACGCCGTGGTGCGGCCGATCGCGCGGAGATTGCGGATTCATCGTCCATTCGAACCGCAATGCGTAGGCCGTGGTTTCGAGGGGATCGCTCTTCCCATGCGTAGTCCCACGTTTGTCCGGACCAGAATGTGAAGCCGCCGTCATCGACGCCCTGTGGTCGAGTTCGACGAGCAGCTTGCGAGCATCAGGATCGTCCCCGACGGCGTGTGCTGCCAAGCCGAGGACGGCGATCGCGTATGAATTGAGTTGCGAGACCATTTTAGTGGCCTCGGAAATCTGTCTCGAGCGGTACGTCTTGCGGAGATGCTTGTGAAAGTGCGAACAGCATATATGCGCGCGTATTCCATTCGCTACCCGGCTGTTTGCCGCCCCAGAATCGTAACGTGTCGTCGTTCGTCGCGTCGAGTTGTGCCAACAGACTCTTGACACGAACTATCGAGCCAGTAGCTGTCGTAGTATCCAGCCTTTTTGATCTGCGATAAGCGCGTATACAGCATAGGCGGTCATAAACGGATGCGGTGCGTCGTGTTCCCACCAGCCGAACGAACCGTCGCGATGTTGGAGTTCCCGCAAGCGTCGCAGTGCGAGCTCGACGATCGCGGATGGATCTGCTTGTTCCGTTTTCGAAACGCTAGAGCGTTTCAGTAGTTCGTTGAAATAGAGGGCCGGTAACGCTGCCGAAAGAGTTTGCTCGGTGCAGTCGTAGGGATAAATACGCAGATTGTGTACGGCAGCTCCAAGAACTGCAATAGTGCTCGGCGCGACGGTCACGGTCATTGGTCCGGGTTGGTATCCTTGCGGAATAGAAACCCGGAAGCTTCCGCTACCGGCGCCACCAACGCGGACAGTCTCCGCCGCGGTAGCGCCTTCGACCGGGACGAGTGACTGCATTGCGTCGCTTCTCTGTCCATCCGTGCCTCGTAACGTCAAAGTCAGATTTGTCGGAACAGACGGCGCGGATATCGACCATCCGGCCGAGGCAGAAGAGGCGGATCGAGCGTCCGTCGTTGCTCGCCGAAGGCGCTAGCACCAACATCTAGTTGTAAGCGGATGCCGCGGTCCGTCCGCGTTCCTTGCGCTATTCCTACCACCGTCGTGCGGTCGCCGAATCGTAGGAACCGTGGCGCTTCCAGTCGGACGAGAAAATCCTTGGTAACGAGCGTGTCCGCTCGAGCCGTCCCGATGTCGGTATTGGTCGTCACTGCTATGGCTTGCGCGCGCCACGTCGTAAGGTCGTCCGGCCATCGGAATGTTACGCTGGCGCGACCACCGGCGTCCGTCACGATCGATGGCGACCAAAACGCCGTGTCCTCGAAGTCGTGACGTATATCGGCCGAACTTCGTGACGACGTGCTGGTATCCGCGATGCCCGCCGATCGAGCCGAGACATGGGCGATCATTCGTAACGACGCCATTGCGGCATACGCTTTGGATTCGAGTTCCAACTGGGCGCGTTTCCGCCGAAGAACCAAGACCGATAGAACGATTCAAAGGGCGTTTCGTCTCGATCTTTTAGGGCATACAGGGCTTCGTCGACGACGCCGAGGCTAAGCTCAGCGGACAGAGGCCGGTTGCTTTCGGTTCGGGTCCAAAGATGGAGTGTCGCGAGGTCTCCAGGATGATAGCGCTGCCGATCGGGGCGTATTGTTACACGCAGGGCGCGCGACGGTGGGCGAACGTCGATTTCCGGCGAGCTTGCAGTGCGTCAGTATCCGGCGATGGTCGCATCGATAGAGAAATGCGCATCGTCGACGGGTGGCATAACATCGAAGGTGCGCTCCGACCCGGTCAAATGTAAGACGAACGCAGACCGCATATGTCCATCGCTGAGGGTCACGAACGCGTCGCGGCCGGCGAACGGACTGACGAGCAAAACGTGCAGCCGTTCGTGCGGCCCCACAATATTTTTATTCGGAACTAGGAGCACCTTGCTCGGTGCGCCGTCCGCGACCGCATTCGTTTCATCGACGACCATCGAATATGTTCGTTCATCCGAGACACGCCCAGCCGCGTCCGCCGAGCGGACGTCGAGCGCATATAACCCCGCCGCCGGTAGGAGTCCACACGTACGTCGCGCGCCCGAGCGCGTCGGTCGATATGTACGTGGGCGTCGGTTCGACCGCTATCGTATTTTTTCGTTCGAGCGTTCCAATGCAGCAGCGAGATGGACAAGTCGCAGGACTGCCCGGCAACAGGTTTACGGTCGCGGTCCTCGGCGCGTACCGTCACGTTCGATGCAACTCCGGAAACGACAAACCAGCTTTCCAGCTTGGCGCGCGCATCGATTGCCGAAGGGTAGTTAAAGACGCCGAGGCGAGTTGATATGGTGCGCCCGGAATCGTCGTGCGCTTCTACTCTCACGTCGATCTCCTGGGTTTGCGTAACCGAAGGTGCGACGAACGATATGATTCCACGGCCGTTTCCGTCGGCGACCAGGTCGCCTTCGGCAACGCTCGCATCGTGAAAGCCGTAATCCGATTCTGCGGCGTAGTTGGCATAGGGATCGTACGGAAGGTTCCAAGCGCGTTGCGATGCGACCCGATAATGGACGTGCATGCCCGGCTCCGGGCCGTCCGAACAAATATTGCGTCGAAAGCCGAACTTGCGCGCCCGAACCGGAAATCACGTACGGGCGCTCGACGTCGAGTTGCAACGTCGCCTCCGGTTTCTTGTAATCCTCGACTTCGAATCGGCCGCTATATCGATAGTCGTCTTCGCGCGCGCCAATCGAAATGTAAAAATAGTCGAGCGGCGATTGCAGTGGAATTTTGAAATCGCCGGCTATGGTTCCATAGCGAGAGATCCGTAACACGTGACGGTAGACACCGCGACCTCCAGATTCGCCTTGCGAAATCGTAACCGCGATCGTGCCGGTGGGGGTCGTGTACGAACTGGGGGCGCCGTTTCTCAAAATCGCTTTGAAGTGCACGGTTTGCCCCGGACGGTACACAGGGCGATCCGTCATGGTATAGGCAGCGGTTTCCGGGTGCAGCGCCGGCAAATCGACAATTTGTTCCGATCCATCGGAAGCAGTGGCAATCTCGTATTCTTCGTTCCCTCTCGTTCGGGCGTCATCGACGTACGTACCATCGTCGCGAGGCTTCAATGTTTGGCTCGTCGTGTCGGAAACGAGACGAACGTCGAGTACGCCACGGTATGTTCTAAACGTCGTGAGGTTGACCGGCCAAGTAACGATTGGCGAATCTGCAGTCGTACGCACCAAGCCAAAGGACGAAACGCAAAACAACCATGCCTCATTGGGATTGGATCGATTCAATCGAAAGACGTAATAGCCGGGCGTGAGGTGCCCGAGGTTCGCCTGGAGCGCGTGCGAGCTCGACGCGTTGAACGTTACGCCCATTAGTGGCGCGAGCCGATCGGCGAGCCTCGATAGCGAGCCGTACAAATTGATTGAGGTCCGGAACGAACGCTGACGGCACTGGATACACGTTGGCCGACACGGGATTGTCGGATGCTGGATATGCGCCAATCGAGAGCAGCACGTCTTGACCCGGAAGGTATGTCTGTGCGCTGAGATTTTGATAATATGAGGTATGCTTAGGTCGCGCCGAAGCCGGCGCCGCCAGAATTAGCAACGCGAGCGAAACCAGGAGCATACCCTTCCGCACCATCCTGCCCTTAGAACGGTTCGTGCTCGAAACCTGTTACGTAGGGCCGGGAGGGCGTGCGGGTGACGCTGAAAGGCAGAGATGCTGCACCGGCGGGGGCCTGTAGCTCAGCGGTAGAGCGGCCGGCTCATAACTGGTTGCGCGTAGGTTCGAATCCTACCAGGCCCACAACTCCAAGCAACTCGTCGAAACGTGTCGGTGTCGTAGTCGTTACTATGTCGGGTATTCAGCGAGTTTTTGCGACGGTGGAATCGCCCGTCGGCACGTTGACGTTGACGGCGGCCGACGACGCGCTGGTCGGTCTCTCCTTCGAGATGAGCCGGCATCCGAAGCGCGACAAGTCTGCGCGTGAAGATAGTGCGCATCCCGTGTTGACCGTAGCCATACATCAACTACACGAGTATTTCGCCGGTGAACGAAACGCGTTCGATTTGCCGTTGCTACTCGAAGGCACAGATTTTCAAAAACGCGTGTGGGAGCAGCTGTTGCTGATTCCGTTTGGCGAGACGTGCAGTTATGGAGACATCGCGCGCAGTTTGGGCGACCCGAAGCTCACGCGCGCCGTTGGCCTCGCAAATGGAAGCAATCCCATCGCGATCGTCGTTCCGTGCCACCGTGTGATCGGCGCCTCGGGGGCTCTGACCGGATTCGGTGGCGGGTTGCACAGCAAGGCGATCCTCCTCGACCTAGAGCGTCAAGAGCCGGTTTTCGACTTTCTCGACTCCGCCTCGTAGGCGCTACGGCGGAAAAATGGGGTAGACTGCGAACCAACCCCAACCACGGCGCCATCGTCTATCGGTTAGGACATCGCCCTTTCAAGGCGGAAAGACGGGTTCGATTCCCGTTGGCGCTACCAAAGAATGCTTATGATCTGGTCTTTAAAAATTCTGCGGTTCGGCGTGGCGCCGTTGTAACATGAACGAAAGGTAGTCGTTGGTCCTCGACGCGGTGTCTTCCTGAAGCGATTCGGTGACGTGGACGTAGATGCGACATGATAGTACACGCCACATAGCCTAGCCCTCGTGAAGCGGTTTCCACAAGTCGGTGAATCGCAACGAAATGCGAGTGGCTCCCAAGGAGTTCATCCGAACGATTGAACCTCAAATCTTCTTCGTCGCGGCCAAGGTGTTACACTAAGCGGCGTTCAGATCGGTCCCGATGCGTCGCGTTCGAACAGCCTGCGGAAAGTTTAGCATGCTTCTCCGGCGAAAGAAATCGCCATGAGCGAGCGACGCGGATTTTCTGTAGCGCTGTTTTCGACCGCAGCGATGATACTGAGTGCATGTTCAGGCGCAGGGTCGCCGCTTGCGCACGAACCCTGGGCGACAGCTCCCGCAAACGCGCGAACTGACCTGCCACCCCAGTTCTTGTACGTATCGGATAAGAAGGCGAACGTCGTCAATGTTTTTGAGGCCGCGGCTCCGTACGCTCCGGCCGGCACGATCACGTCTGGTCTGGTTGCGCCGGCCGGTGTATCCCTAGACGGACACAAACTTCTGGTTGCGAACGAAGATGACGTCGTGGAATACGAAAGCGGCGCGACCTCGCCGAGCTTTACGTATTCGGACGGCCTTAGGTATCCGATCGACGTTGTATCCGACGACGCTCAAATCTACGTCGCCGATATCACAAAGAAAGCGATTGTTGTTTTCACGCGCGGAAAAAACAAAGCGAAGGAAACGATTTCGTTGCCGAGTTCTCCGTACGCAATAGCGAGCGACGGAGGAGGAAACATCTACGTGGCCGCCGTCGGCACCAGCGGTTCGGCGGTATTTGAAATACCGCGTGGCTCGTCAACGCCGCAGAACTTGAATCTCAAGTTCGGCAGCCAGAACGCTTCGGTGATCGAGGGTATCGCGGTTAACGAAGCCGGCAACATCGTGGTTGCGGACAACTTGCCTGGCGTTTCTCGCGCGCAGATCGAGATTTTCGCTGCAGGCACCAGTAACGCGGCGGCGACGTATAAGGTCTCGTACATTATGCGTAACATCGCGTTGGACCGCCCGCAGAACCACCTATTCGTTGCAGCAGCTCACCCGATTACGAGCGGCGGACCGACGGCGCTGTATGCGTTTCATTACAGTTCGGAAAAGCTGACGCTCAAAGACGACGGCACTGTCCCGAGCGCTTGCTCCAAGCAATGCTGGGGAGTTGTTACCGGGCCATAGCGCTACGCGTCGCTCCGAAAAGTCGAGACCGGCAGCCGATTGACCGGCCCGAGCTATCAAACGACCAAGTAAACCGGCTTAAACGACGCGAGGTGGGCTGCTCACGACCTATAATGACGGGTTGCCCATGCCGACCGTCGCGCGAGCTGTGCCTCCGTTAGGCTCTTGCTTTTGGCCGTACACGTTGATCGTGGAAACGTGACTCGTGCCGTGCCGGAGCTTCGCGAACTGGGCGGCGATCGTTACGACGTCGGTTGGGCCGCTCAGATACGACCTGACCTGGATGCCCACCACCGCCTTTTGCGCTCTATTAAATGTGAATGTAACCGAGTCGCCCGGTTTGACGTAGTTGGTGGCGACGATGGAATCCATGCGGGAGCGCCGCCTGACCTGAGCGATACGTTCCCCTGCGCGTACAGTTGCTTCAGCCGACCCCGGTTGGAACTGCGTGTAACTGCTCGCGAGGCTTGCGATCTGTTGCCCATACTCGATGTAGTTTTGCGTAATACGGTGTCTGATGCCCGGGGGCAAAAAGCGCCCACGTGACGCGGGCCGGTGCTGCGCGAATTCGTCGAATCAGTGGCGCCGTTGCGGCACAGACACGCCGCGCGAGGATGGGTCATGATGAGCCTAGATGGATGGGCTAACGTTGCGATTACCCATCAAGAATCTTGAGCCATACGTTACGCGGGCCCCAACGTTCGTTGCTGCTCTCAAAGTTCTGATGCCGCATTTGGACGCCGTGGCAGGAGCACCAAGTCGGCCGCTTCCTCGGCGTCATTGAGGAGCGTCGCACGCGGCGTGCCTAACCGTGCACGCATCGTCAGGCCGCGGGCAAGGTCGAGGACTTGGCTCGCGCGCGCGACCAGTGGAAAGTCCGGCGGAACTTCGCCGGTGCCGATCCCATCGCGAAAACGGCGTTCCACGAGCTCGACGGCACCGACTGCCGCCGTCTTCAGGAACTGCCGGACCTCAGCATCGTCCACGAGCGGCGCGATGCACTCGAGAAGACATCCCGTGGCGGATCCTTCCTCGGTGGCGGTTTCTACGGCATTCCTCAAAAAGGCGCCGAGCGAGTCGCGAAGAGTGCCCGGCGAGAGGAGTGCCGTCGCAGCGAGAGCGCCTTTTTGCTCAGCGTACGCACGAAGGGCGCGCAAGAACAGCGTGCGCTTGTCCCCGAAGATAGAATACAGGCTCGGCCGTCCGACGCCCATCCCGGCGCTGAGATCGTCGATCGTCACGCCGTCGTAGCCCTTTGCCCAGAAGACCTGGATCGCTTTTTCCAGCGCGGCGCTCTCGTCGAAGCTGCGCGGGCGTCCACGTGGCCTAGCGGCTTTTTGAATCATTTAGTTCGAAATTCCTTGCCCTTGGTTACCGGATCTATTATAGTACGGAAAGGTTCGAAATTGGCAAGTCGACCCGGTCCGCGGGCGCCTCACGCCCGACTTTCCCGTTCACCACGGAGGCGCTCATGGAACATTCGATCGCTCTCGTCACCGGCACCACCTCCGGGCTTGGGCATGCGGCAGCCCGCCTACTAGCCACCACCAAGGGTTACCGCGAGGTCATCGTCACCGGGCGCAGCCTGGCACGGGTACAGGAAGCGGCAGCCGAGCTCGCGGCTGAAACGAAGAGGCCGGTTTTTACACCGCTGGCGCTTGATCTGGATTCGCCGATCAGCGTTCAATCCGCCCTCGCCGAGCTCGTTAAGCGAGGTGTGCCAATCGATTTTCTACTGCTAAATGCGGGGATGGTCGGCGGTAAAAAGCGCGTGCTCACTGTAACGGGCGTCGAGGCGGCTCAAGCCCCACTCATCGGCCATCATCAACTGACGGTCGGGTTGCTCCAGGCCAACCTGCTGAGTCCCGACGCGCGGATCGTTATCGCCGGCGCGGAACCTGCCCGAGGGGATGTCCCCATGTTCAGATACACCGACGTGGCGGCCCTTGCGGCCGCACAATTCCACGGTAACCGAAGCGCCGCGGTGGAAGCCCTAGTGCGCAACGGGCCGAACGTGAAATACGATCCCAACCGGGCGTATACCGACGCAAAGCTCATCATCGCTTGGTGGGCCGCCGCGCTGGCCCGACGGCTGCCGGCCGGCATGGCGGTGTACGCCGTCTCACCGGGCAGCGCACCCGACACCAAGGCGGTGCGAAACCTTGGCCCGCTCATGAAGTCGCTGATGCCTGTGATAAAGCTCATCCCCGGCATGTCTCAGACGCCGGAGACCGCGGCTCGTCGTTATCTCGAGGCATCGGAGTTCGGAACGGGCGTCTCGGGGCAATTCTTTGCCTCGGCGCCCAAGAAGCTCACCGGCCCAATTGAGGCGATGCGCCATCCTCACCTCCACGATCGGACCAATCAGGAAGCCGCCTGGCAGGCCGTCGCCAAGGTCTCCGGCGCCGACTTCCCCTACGCTCATCATTGAACGGATTGTCCTACAGTCGAGAATCTCGCGGGTCGAGAGACTCGTTTTGGAGCGCGAGTTTGATCGCAGCTTCGGCGCCGAGCGCCGCGCCTTCCGAATCCAGACGCGCGAGGTCATCAGGCCGAAGTGCTCCCACCAGAGTTGAGGTAAGCCGATCGGAGGCTTGTTTCTCGGGAGCCTCGCGCTCATAGCCCAAGCGCCGCAGGGTCGCATCCGCGTAGCCCTTGAGGATGGCCGCTCGCACGAGGTGGTCGCGGGACGCAGCGACGAGCGCAAGGTTCTCGATGGAAAGGCTCACGATCGGGTCATCCGGGCTCTGGCTCGCAAGGATTGCGATTGCCTCGCAAGCACTATGGGACGCATCCTCGGCATCGCCGCTCAGAACCAGGTAGTCTGCGAGGTTGTAATGCGCATGCGCGACGAGCGCTCTGTCCGCGAGGTCTCGGAACTTCGCAATAAGCTGCCGGGAGAGCGCGATCGCCTGCTCAGTTTTTCCACGCCTATGTAGCACCCAGGCGTTGTTGAGCATTGCGACCGCTTCATCGCGAGCGTTCCCGAGCTCGCGATGCTCCTTGCGGAGTTGCCCCCATATGCGCTCCGCCGAATCGAAGTCACCTTTCTCTTCGCTCAGAAATGCACGCGTAAAAAGTAGCGCCATGCGAAGAAGCGGCGACGTGTTCGGGATAGCTTCGGCTTCGAGTAACAGTTCCTCCGTCTCGCTCGTGTTGCGGGTTCCTCGCGCGCAACGGGCGTATATGTTTAGCGCATCGGCGAGCGCGGAGCCATTGCCGCTTGCGCGCGCGTGGGGGATCGCTTTTGTTGCGAACTCGCGGGCGCGGTCATTTAGTCCCGCGTGGCTCAGTAAATCTGCCAGCGTCGTCGCCATCATCGCGAGAAGGAGCGATTTGTCGCTAGGAAGTGTCTCGAGAAACGCTTCGTTGCTGGCTATTCCTTCGGGCAAGAGCCCGATGCTTTCCCAAGCTCGCGCTAGCGCGGCGAGGAGCTCTGCACCCGCAATGACGTCTCCTCCTGCTAGCGCGAATTCGAGCGCCGCTCTCACATCGCCCACGTTGGATGCGAAAACTTGATTGAGCTGCGTTCGGCGCGCGGTTCGTTCGGAGCGCGCCCGCATCTCCATAAAGCGATCGCGAAAGTGCCGCAGGTGTCGCTCGGAAATCATCGGGCGTTCGCCCGAAGCGGACAGCTTTTCCGAAGCGTACATACGCGTCGATTCGAGTAAGCGATAGCGCAGCGAATCCCCGTCGGGCTCGGATAACACGAGCGACTTATCGACCAACGACGCGAGGACGTCAAACACGTCGGATTCATCGAGTTCCGCGTCGCTCGCGATGGCCATGGCTGCCTCGAGCGTGAACCCGCCGCCAAAAACTCCAAGGCGCCGAAAGAGAATCCGCTCGTACTCGTTGAGGAGGTCGTGGCTCCAGTTGATGAGAGCGCGCAGCGTCTGCTGACGAGGCAATACATCGCGGCTGCCGCCGGTGAGCACCTTGAAGCGTTCGTCAAGTCGCTCGCGTAGTTGGTGCGGGCTCAGTATCTTCACGCGGGAGGCCGCGAGTTCGATGGCAAGCGGTATTCCGTCGAGACGCACGCAAATGTCCGCTACGGCTCGCGCGTTCTGATCGGTCAAAGCAAAGCGTTTGTCGGCGGCCAGCGCTCGATCGACAAACAACGCGATCGCCTCGCATCGGAGGGCAACTTGAGCCGTTATTTGCACTGTGGCGTCTTCTCGAGCGATCTCGAGTGACTGTGTACGATACATTTGCTCGCCCTCTATTCCGAGCCCTTGCCGGCTCGTCGCAAGCACTCGTACCTTCGGGCAATCGCGCAAGACCATCGAGACAAGATGTGCCGCCGGTTCGATCAGATGTTCGCAGTTATCAAGTACGAGCGTCAATTCTTTCGATCTCAATGCGCGCGCGATATTCGCGAAGGGGTCGCCGTCGAGTGGCAACCGGATACCGAGCACCCGTGAAATTGTCCCAGGAATGAATTCGCCCGCGCTCAACGGCGCGAGCTCGATGAACCACACACCATCGGGCGAGCAGTCCAAGAGGTTCGCAGCAACCTGAAGCGACGTGCGCGTTTTCCCGACACCCGCCGAGCCTACGAGCGTCACGAGACGGTGCTCTTGGATCAGCGACGTTATTTCCGCAATCTGCTGCTCGCGTCCGATGAACGATTTCAACTGCTGCGGCAGGTTGTTGGGGAGTTCGTTGAGCGAGCGCAGAGTAGGAAAATCCGCGGCAATGCCCGGCGCAAGAAGTTGGTAGACTTGCTCCGGACGCGCGAGGTCGCGCAGCCGATGCTCGCCGAGGCTGCGTAGACTCGCTTGAGGCGGGAGCGAGCCTTGCACGATGTCGCTCGCTACGCCGGAGACCAAAATCTGGCCGCCGTGCCCGATGGCGAGCAGACGCGCGACGCGATTTACGGCCGAGCCGAAATAGTCGCCTTCGCGCTCATCGGCGGTACCAGTGTGAATGGCCGCGCGCACGAGCAGGCCGTTGACGGCGGAAAAATCCGCGACGGCGAGTGCGCGCTGCACATCAAGCATCGCGGCCACAGCTTTTTCCGGGCGTGCAAACGCCGCGCAGAAAGCATCCCCGATCGTCTTGAAGACGTAACCGTCGTGTTCGGCGATCGCGGTGCGGAAGATCGCGTCGTGCCGGCGCACGGCGTCCAGCATCGCCTCGCTGTTGCGTTCCCAACGGAGGGTGCTTCCCTCGATGTCCGTGAAGGCGAACGTCACCGTACCGCTCGGCAGCGGCGATGCGGCCGATGTGGAAGGGGGGTCGGCGGCGCTCACGCTAGCGGTTTCGCGACCGAGAAACCGATTGTCCTACGCTCTCGGTGACGGTTGCCATTCGGTGCCGTGCAGACAGTGCGTCGCTAACTGAGATCAGGTTGACAGTCTTTCCTTATCATTATCCTGTTCACGCCTATCGACGGCGCATAGAGCGTTGCCGCCTCGAACCGGGTCCCGACGATGGAAACGACCTCGCGGCGTTTAACTGTTCGCTCGGCTGGTTACGCACCTAGGCGACACCCCGTCGGAGGTTCCATGAAGCGCGCTGTAACGGTTAAAGGCTCCCAGGCGGTCCGGTCATACGCCGCTACGCCCACCCCAGTTACGCCCACCCCAGTTCCTGGCGGAGCGAATCAAAGAGCCGGCGTGGCCCGCACGTTCGGTAAGAACGCGGGGTACTGCAAGTGAAGTTAGTGATGAAGACTTGGATCGGGTTCGCGGCCGTGGTCGCGATTATAACCGGCATCGCTAACGGGCCGGCTCAAGCGCGAGACCGGCCTGGAGCCCCTCACCAGGTAGATATCATAGATTGCGGCATCTTCGGTCATGGCGATAGCATCTGCGGAGCTTTCCAGATTGACCTCACGGATAACCCGCCTTTCGACGTAGAAAAGGCGCATATCGAGGTTAATTTAACGGAGAACGGCCAGCCGATCGACGTCCCTTCTCATTACACATGCTTCCACATAAAGCACGTGGGCCAGCTCCCCAGTTATCCCAGCCCTCCCCCGCAAATAGGCGGGATGCCCTTTCAATGCGGCAGCTACCCAGTGGGCACTGGGCAAGCGGAATTTCTGCTTACGGGTTTGAAATTCGGCGCCAACTATTGCATTAGCCTACGGTCTCGCCGCGTTAGCGATAGCGTCGTTTCCGCAAACTGGTCGAACCCGGTCTGCTTGCGTACTCGAGCCATGCCATCGATCCCGTCGAAGCCCAATATTGTTGTAGATTTTTATACATCCAGCGGCGGCGACACCAGTCCGGCGGGTCTGCGGCAGGTCGATGTAGAGCACCCAAATTTGCAAAACGGAGAAACGGCAAGTGTGGCCTTCAACGGCCGCACAAGCGTCACTTCATATTACGACGGGCTCAAACACAATTACAATTTGGGGCTATGCAGTCGATCCCTCCGCGCCACAACCCGAGGGCCGGAACTGGCTGGAGATTAAGGTCTGTAAGAGTAATTTCGTCGGCGAAACATGCGCGACGAGAACGATCGACCTTAACACGCAAAAGGACGTCCCAATCAAGGTCACCGGCGCCGGGAGCGGCGCAAACCAATTCCCAGCCTCGTCGTTCCCAGGTGACTGGACCGTCACTTCCTCCAACATGGGCACCTTCGAACTCGATATGGTGCAGCTCAGCGGATCGGCATTGTTCGGCGACATCACGAACGGAAGTACGGTGGACAAAGGCACGGTCCGCGGTATCCAGAGCGACGCGCAGCATGCGCAGTTGACGCTAAAACAGCCGGGCCTCAACCGCACCGGCACGATCAACATCACTGTTATCAGCGACGGGAATTCTTTCATTGCCTCGGGCACGCTGTCAAACGGTCAGACCTTTACCTGGCAAGGTACCAAGAAGCACCCCGTGTCGCACTAGACCTGCTGAAAGGTTGAGCACTATGCGATTGTTAGGCACGCTGGCGCTTGTCGCCGGACTGGCCGCAATGTTTGCCGGTCCGGCCCAAGCGGAGACCAACTTTCCCGTCATAGGCGGCTCGGGCAACGGCTCGTTTGAGGACCGCTGCCCGGCCGGTCAATATCTTATAGGAATCAGAGGTCACGCCGGCGCGTGGACGGATGAAGTTCAAATCGTCTGTGAACGGATATATCAACCCAACCCAGGCGATTCTCCGCTGATGAGCCGCAACAATTTACAGTTGCACAACCTCTATTTCGGCGCGCCGCGCGGCGGGGGCGGAGGTGGCCCGATCAGCGCCTTCTGCCCGCAGTCTGAAGTGGTCGGCCTCTTCCCGTACATGACCGACGGAAACCGCCAAGTGAAGGCATTCACGCTTACGTGCAATGCACAAAACGGAAGTCCAGAGTTCTACGTTCACTTCAATTTAAGCCGTAGCACGGTTTCTATCAACTATAACTCTCACTCGGATGCACCTGGGCGACAACGTTGTCCAAGCGGCGAGGTGGGAGTGGGCCTTAGGGGTCGCTACGGCCAGGACGTTAACGCCATCAGCCTGATCTGCGACGCGTTCAACGTGCCGCCGCTGACCGACGCGGTAGTCCATCCGAACCAGCCGGCTCCGCCGACACCCAACAATCTTCCGATCAAAGTAACCGGCGTTCAGAGTGGCGCCGCAAACCGATGGCCGGCCTCGTTATTCCCGGGTGACTGGGCTGTAGTCAGTTCCAACATGGGCACCTTCGAACTCGATATGGTACAGCTCAGCTCGTCAGCGTTGTTTGGCGATATCGCGAACGGAAACGCGGTGGACAAAGGCACGCTCCGCGGTACCCAGAGCGACTCGCTCGCATGCGCAACTAACGCTAAAACAGCCGGGCCGCAACCGCTCTGGCACCATCAGCATCACGGTTAGCAGCGACGGGAAATCTTTCACGGGCTCGGGCACTCTGTCAGACGGTCAGCCCATTACCTGGCAAGGTACTAAGAAGCCGCCGGTGGCGCACTAGACCGTTTCAAGATGGCTGTGGAAAAGCCGCAGGAGCCGGTTTCAGGAAACGGAATTGTCGGGAAAAGCTTGCCTGTGTCGCCATACGCAGATAAGACCAGACGCTACTTCTTAAGGAGTTAGTGATGCATCACGATCACAAAGAAACGAAACTCGTGGACGGCGTTCTCTACCCGAGCTTGGCTGATGTTCGAAAAGCTGTCGATCGAATCCAAAAGGAAATTAAATCAAACTCGAAGTTCTCTCACGAGCTGAAAGCGAGCCCGCGAGCAGTTCTTGGAGCTTTCGGTATCAGCGAAGATGTTCAGAACGAGCTACTGAGTGACATGGCGATCGAAACGCATGCATCGAGCTGCTACATAACCTGCATAACGACTTGTTGGTTCACGAACTGCGTGATCACGTCCATACACATCTCCTAAGGGAGACCGCAGCAAAAGCGTCGCGTTCGTGCCGCCTCTGGATGGCATGGTCGAGCCCGCCCTGGAATATGCCGACGCGTTACAGTCGTTACTCGAGAGTCTCGACGCCTCGTGGCGCGTCCATTCGCGGCGGTCTGGTAGTCTTCGTTGGTATCAAGTCGAATGCCAAGGCAAAGCCCTTCCAGGCCAGGGTTGGAAGATCCATATCAGCGCTTCGACCGACGACGCTAATGGTCTGACTTCTTCGATCGTCCCGTGGTTGATTGCGCAGCGCGCGACGTTCAAGGTTCTAGCAGATCGTAATTCGATATTTTGTGTGAATTCGGGCCAGTTTGGCGCGTCGCAGACCGGAAAGATCATTACCGTCTATCCGAGCAGCGATGACGAGGCGGCGCGCCTGGCGATTGCATTAGACGATCTTTGGTCGAGCAGCACGGGGCCGGCCGTTCCCTCGGATCTCGCGGTTCGTCCCGGAGGCTCCGTTTTTGTTCGGTACGGGAGCTTTACAGGCGAAACGGTCGTCGACCGCTTTGGCAAAAATGTTCCGGCGATACGTGACGAGTTTGGCAGAATCACTGAAGACGTTCGCAGTGTAGACGGACGGCAACCGAATTGGGCGACGCCGCCCATCAACGGTTTAGTCCCCGCCGTTCCGGATCTGTCGGCATCCTTGTCGATCGGAAGCGATTCATATCTTCCGCTGATGTTGCTTCACCGCTCACCGCTCGGCAAGGTGTTGTTAGGCCTTCGGCTATCGGATGGTAAAGAAGTCTTACTGAAGGTGCGACGCCGAGGTGTCGGCGTCGGTAAATCGGAAGATTTCCAGACGGTCGGACTGGGCGCGGAATACACCGTGTTGCAAAAGCTGCAAGCGTTCGACGAGCTAGCGCCGCTTCCGGTCGACTATTCTTGCGATCGTGATTTTGCGATCCTCGTCACCGAGTACGTTGAGGGCCGGCATTACCTGGAACTCGACTTCGAAACACAAGTGCGTGCGCTGTCGTGGTTAGCGTCGCGCATAGCTCAACTCCACTCGGCCGGATTCGTTCACGGCGACGTCAAGTTGGCGAACGTGATCGCGAGAGAGTCGGACGTGCGTCTGATCGATTTCGAGCTATCCGTACCGATCGATTCGAAAGTCGCCGAGTCGAGAGGAACGGTCGGTTATCTCCCACCTGAAGCCACCGATCGTAGAACTGCGGCGATGGACGTCTACGCACTAGGCGTTTGCGTCGCGCACGTCTTTCTAAGAATCGATCCAGCCGGAGTCGCAATTGGTGGTGGACGCCTTGTAGGTCTGCTACAACGATTCGGATATCCACGGACAGCCCAAGTCGTAAGAGAACTCATGGAGCTCGACGCTTCGCGTCAACCAAAAGCCGCCGACGCAGCCATTAGATTACGGGAGCTGACGCCGTCGAGCGTGCGAGTAACGCTCGGCCGTGACCAGGATAGGCGCTGGTGTCTACGCAGCGCAGTCGAAGCAGGCGTAGCGACACGGCGCTACCGCCAAGACATGGGCGACGGGTGCGCCTGGAAAAGTGGAACGGACGAAGTTGCGGCTCCGCTTCGTGGGATAAACATGGGAAGCGCCGGGATCCTTCTGGGTCTCATGACGATCGACGAGGCGTGCCGCACTCGCATTTTCGACGAAGATATCGTTCGCGGCGCAGAATATCTCGAAAGCCTCAAGCCCGAACCAAACGCGAACGGATTCTTTACGGGCAATGCTGGAGTTGCGGTCGCTCTCGCCGTAGCCGGGAAGCGATTTGGCAAGCCGGCCTTTATAGCCGCTGCGCGCGACTATCTATTGCAGAGCCTGACCGTTGAAGGCGACTTCGATTTGTTCTCCGGAAGCGCGGGCGTTCTTTGGGCCTGTTGTCTCGTCGCGCAAATCGTCGGCGATCGAAACATACTCGATCGCGCCGCGCCGCGTGCAAAGCGTTTGATCGAAAACGCTTCGTTACAGGACGAACTCTATGTTTGGCCGAGTTGCGACGCAAACGAGCCGCCGCTAACGGGTGCGGCGCACGGATCGGCTGGAATCGCGATGGCGTTATCGACCTGGGGGAGGGCGTCGGGCCAATCGCTTGCGAGCGACCTTGCGATCGAAACGTTCAACCGGCTTTATCGCTTCGGTCGCGTGCGCGGAGGATCGGGGCTTCGACATCGAGTTGGTAGAGGCGATGATGCAGTCATGGTACCGTCATGGTGCCATGGAGTCGCCGGATATCTCTGGTGTATGCTCGCCGCGCTCGGCGACGACGAACAACTGAAGCCCGCAATCGACTGGTGTGTGGATCGGTGCTCGAGTACGAAATCGATTGGAAGCCCGGTGTACTGCCACGGGATGGCCGGCGAACTCGAATTATGGCGTCTGATCGAAACATATCCGCGCCTGCATCAAGGAGCATCGGAACGCAGCCGAACCGCAGCAGACGCGCTTCGCTTGCAACTGCAACGAAACGACGGCTCGAGCATGTGGGCTTCCGAAGACCCGAGGCGTTTCGCGCCCGATTTATGGGTGGGCTTTCTGGGCCCGGCTACAGCACTAGCTCTCTATTCTCAAAACAAACCCGTGCCGTTGCTATCCGAAACGTGGCTAACGTCGTGCGCTAGCGGCTGCCGCGTCACGTGAAGATTTCGGAACGACATTCGAACATTCCAGTAGGGTCTTCCGTAATCGCAGTCGTCGGTGCTTTCGATCCATTATCGGATGGGCATTGGGACCTTTTTCATCAAATGTCGCGAGCTGGAACGGACGCAGGTCTAACTGCGCTTGCGATCGTCTTATCTCCAGCTCCGGCAAGCTTCGTAAATCCCCACTACGATGGTTGCTTAGCGTATTCGTCCTTAGAGGCGCGTCTCGCGCTGATTCGGCAGTTCGAGAACGTTCACGCTTTAGTTGTCCGCATGACAAAAGCGGATATCGACGCATCGTGTGAAGACTTCGTCGATCTATTGAATACACGAGTCGATCTTCGCGAGCTCTGGCTAGGCCCGAACCAGTCGCTGGGTCGAGGACGCCAGGGATCGTACGATGCAATTGCCGCGCTCGCTAAAAGCCGTAGCATCGCGCTGCGCAGACTGGGCGGTCAACCGGGTCTTCTCGCCGGCCGTGGTGCAATGAATCTGGCGTCGCAGGGAAGACTGAGAGATGCGATGAGGGCTGCAGGTCATCCGCCCATCTGGGGACGCCCGAGAGCTGGACGATTACAGCTGCCTTGGCCGCCGGGAAGATATCTAGCGCTGCCGATTGCGGAACCTTCGTTCAGTTTGCGGGTTACGCGCGAGCCGGTTCCCATAGAAGTACATCGAATTTCGCGGCTCCGACGCTACTTCGAATGGCCAAGTCGAGAGATACGATGGCTTTTATTTGCGAGAGGACCGGCGGATGCGGATCGATCCACGACCAGAGTACTGAGCGATCTCAGAAGCGATCTCGGAAACTACGAGGTCGATGCGCCGGCGTCTGTTGGTGGAGTCTAAGGCAGTAGCTCTCGCGGCATGATGGTTCGTATCGTTCTCTTCGCGTCGTGCACGATCGAAAGCGTGAGGGATGCATTTTGCGATTTCGCGGACAGCGTTTCGCGGTATGCTGGCTGACCGTCGATGCCGACGATTGTGTCACCAACGGCGATGCCGGCGGCTGCCGCGGGGCTGCCTTTGACGACGTGCGTTACCTGGAGCTCACCGGGTTTTATTACAAGCACAGCTAGTCCGGTTCGGTCGCCGGTGATCCAAGTGTTAAACATCGCGTTTGGTTCCATGTATATTAAACGACGCGAGTAGTCGAGCGTCAGTGTAAAGCGCGATAAAATGGTGCCGCCGATATTTCCTGCCAGGGAAGGGTCGGCGAGCGGCCCGTGCGACGTGTTCGTGACGGCGAACGGCACCTGCGCGAGCGTAAACGGCCCAATCGAAAACGTTCTCGCGCGCACCAGTGCGCTCGATAGAACTGCCGTAAACGGAGTACCGACGACGGTCGATAAAACGTTGTGAAACGATGTTCCGAGGCCGTTCTTTCGAATGAACGGCGCGGATAGATCGGCACCCGGGTTTCCGGTGTCGAACAGAAAGCGACCGCGAGCGCCGTTGACGGTCGCATCGATTGCCGGCGTTCCGTCGGAAGTAAACGGGATTGCGATGCCTTTCCCGGCGTAGTGGAACGTTCTCGGATCGGATAACGTCATTCGTCGCGTGTTGTAGTCGATCGTAACCACGAAGTTATCGAGGATTTCGGCTCCAACTAAGCCGTCGATCTCGTAGCGCGGTGTCGAATTGACGAGGGACGGCGGGAGCTTCAAGATGATGAATGGTTGGTGACGCAACGTCGCGTTACCGATCTGGAGGCGCCCTACGGTAGCGAGTTGCGATGTCATTTGTGTGCCGCCCGCGTCGCTGAGAGGCGAGGCCCCTTTCCCCGCTAAACCTAGCTGTCGTGCAATTTCCGGCCGCAGTCCGTTTGAGGCACCCGTATCAAAAATAAAATGAAGAGGACGCGAACCGTTAATGCGCGCGACGACGACGATGTGTCCTCGTTGCGGATTGTCGAGATCGAAGGGAATCGTTGTCTTCGAGCCGCTCGTTAGCGAGCCGGATCTCTGCGTATTCGGGCGTTTGAAATCGGCTGCGACGAGCCCCGAAAGAAAGCGAACGTTCGTAACACGCGAGCGTAGATCATATTTTGGGTCACCCGTTCCGAAGGTTGTCGCGAACGGGTAAACGATATCTCCCACCCGCCGGTAATCGTCATAAAGTGTCGTCGTCACGTTGTTGAGGTTGTCTGTTTCCGCGATCTGAGCGATTAAGGAGGTCGTCGAATCGATCGAAACGACCAGTGGATCGCCGCCGGCGGGTACGACGCGCACGACATCAAACAAACGAGCGCCGCTTGTTGCTCGCCGCACATACGTAAACGTGGCGGCGTCGGTCTGAGGATTCCACCATCCATTTCGCGCGATGTACGCCGAGCTAATCGCTGCTTTGACGTTTGATGGACCATCGTAGATGTTGACGATTCCGTTAGTGACCGCCCATCCACCGGCCGAGTCTATGCCTTGGGAACTTTGGCCGTTGGCTAAATGCGCGTCGGTCTTTGAGTGTCCCGAATGGGTGTCGATGAAGGTCGTATAGGCGTATCGATCACCTTGGCCGGTTGTCGTCCCCCGCTCGACGATCTCGCGGACCAGCGTCCTCGCGTCACCGCCGACGGCGACGTGCTCTCGGCGAAGATCGCCGCGGGTCGAATGTCCGCGGAAGCGGGCGCGACGATCGACAGAATGAAGGCCAAGCCACTTGCGAAATATCCTACCATATAAGTATAGTAACATATATGACGGATCTGGAACAAGCGCTGGCTTCGCTGGAAGCCCTAGGCCTCAGCCGGTTAGAGGCCGAGGTGTACGTAACGCTGATTCAACACGGACCGCTGAGCGGGTACCGCATCGCTCAACTGCTCGGCCGGCCCGACGCTAACGTCTACAAGGCGCTGGCGAGCCTCGCGAATCGCCGGCTTACGCTCGAACAAACAGGCGAGCGAAAACTTCATCGGGCGACGCCCTTTCCCGAGATCGTCGATGGGCTGCGTGCCGATCTCGAGTTGCGCACGAAATTGGCGGCGGCAGAGGTCGGTCGTATCGCTAAGGCAGCCGCCGACGATTGGGCGCTGTACCACGTGTCTACTTACGAACAGGCCATAGTAAAGGCCAACGTCTCTTCGAAAACGCGACGACGAGCATCCTTATCGATGCTCCAGCGGCGATCGTAGAAGAATTTCGCGCAGCCTTAGAGCGCGCTACGGCGCGAGGCGTTGCGGTTCTGATTAAAAGCTATACCGATGCGAATATTCGCGGCGCGACCAACGCCTTTTCAAACGAGTCGGCGCGTACGTACGATCGGTGGCTCGTCGATTGGCTGAATGTCGTTGTCGATGCCTCGAATACGATTATCGCTTATTTTGCACGTGACACCGAGCACTCCGTGCTTCAGGGAGTGTGGACGGAGAGCCCCTATCTGTCCTGGACGCTCCACAGCTCGCTGTTCACCGAAATTACGATGACGTCTATTCAGGCGGCCGTCGAGCGCGATCCTAAAGCATCGATCGATTCGGTGATGGCAAGCCTCGTCCCATTTCCGTTACCGGCGACGCACGCGAGCGTCACAAAGGGCTTTCGGAAGCCTCGCGCTACGCCGTAAGCCCGACATCGAGTCTCGCCGTTTCGTCCGGGCGTTCGCCTACGTGAATTGCTCCCCGGTCACAGGGCTGCGCCGGTACTTCATATACTCGCAGCGCACATCGCGCTGCACCTTAGGGGGTTTATTGCAATGACGCGGGTTTTTGCTTTTTCCGTCTTTGCTCGTTGCGTTAGCGTTCGCGACCGGATCTGCCGCCGATTCCGAAAAGGGCGCACGCCCATTTAAGCTACCGGTAATCCTTTCAAGCAAAGACGCCATTCTCGAGGTTACGCTGACGCCGCGTCAGACGACGGCGACGCTCGACACGGTCGCCAGCTCGTTAAGAACATGCTGCGCTTTTGACTATTCCGTGCAGCGCGGCTCGTCGCCCGGAAACGCAGACAAACGTGCTGCCGCACATCGATGCAGGCATGTCGAACACGTACGTTTACGACATTCCCAAGAACATGACGCCGGGCACGTACGGGCACCAGAGTTATCTCCACACGCTTACGGCGATGCAAGCATACTTCGGCTTGGCTGGAACGCTGCTCGCGGGCGCGCCGACAGCGATGTCGGGCACTCAAAAGGACGTCCCGATCCGTACTATCGGCTGATCGCCCGCACTCCGGAATTCAAATCGCGAAGATTCCATGCAACGTAAACGCTTGCGTAACTCTGCTGCTGAACGAGAAGCGCCCTCCTTTTGAGGTTCTCGAAAAGCGGGCGTCAAAAGCGAGGAAGGGCACTCGCGGTCGATAAAACGCCCGGGAGGATGGCACAATAGAACCTCTGCGAAGGTGTCTTTCGAAGTTCGTCCTGCAACGCTCGCCACTCAGATTCCAGGGGTCGGTTAGTCGATCCGCATTCGCAGCGCGTCACGTTCGCTCCAGCGGTCGTGGCGGAAAATTCGTACCACGCATTGAATTCGAGCATCCCATGCACGTCGCGCCGAGGTAGCCTTCGTGGAATTGTTCGGTGTTAAACTTATAGGCGTAAATTCTCAGGTCGGCGAGAAGTTGATCTTCAGCCTGGTAGTACTGCTGAGCTTGGCGCTGCTTCGCGTACTCGTACGGTGGCTCACCCAGCACATCTTTGCGGGCCGCGGCCAAAGTCGCGCCCGCTTCTGGACTCGGCAATCGACGAACATTCTAACGACGGTGCTCGGCGTAGTTGCGCTTCTTTCAATCTGGTTTGATAATCCGCAAAACTTGGGAATCGCGATAGGACTCGTAACGGCCGGCCTCGCGTTCGCTCTTCAAAAAGTTATTCTCGCGCTGGCTGGCTATTTTGTGATGCTTAGGGGGAGCATATTCCGCGTCGGCGACCGGATCACGATGGGTGGAGTCAGAGGAGACGTTATCGCGCTGGATTTTCTTTTTACCACGGTAATGGAAATGGGCGAACCCGCCCAGGCGCAAGGCACTGCAACCGCATCTTGGGTGGCTGCCCGGCAGTATACTGGCCGAATTGTCAGCATCTCCAACGCAAGCATCTTTGAGCAGCCCGTCTTTAACTATAGCCGGGACTTCCCATATATTTGGGAAGAAATGCACATCCCGGTCGCCTATTCGTGCGATAGGCTCGAGGCGGAGCGAATTCTTCTTGAAGCGGCTAACCGGCACACCGAGACGGTCGCGCAAATGAGCGCTACTTCCGTCGAAAGCATGCTGGTGCAGTACGGAGTTCCAATAGAGGACCTCCACCCTAGAGTCTTTTACCGAATCACCGATAACTGGTTGGAACTAGCGTTACGTTTCTTGGCGCGGGACCGAGAAATACGTAGCCTTAAGGATGCGATCGCCCGCGATATCCTCATCGGATTCGAAAAAGCGAAAATACAAGTCGCTTCTTCGACGTACGATATCGTGGGTCTGCCGCCGCTTCATTTCGAGCGCGGGGCCGAAGCCCCCGAATAGAATCGAAGCTCGTAAGCGCATCCACGGCATCTTGCATGCGTCGAACAAGAAAACATGAGACCGTTTGGAATGCTCGGAATGGAGGCGTAAATGTCACGGGTGCTTAGGATTAGCCCTGCCGGCGAAGCGGAACACGTCGCTATGCTGGAATCGCTCACCCCGGACAGCCTGTTGAGCTTGAACTTCAGCATTTTGCTGCTTGCGTCGTGCACCATCGCAACGTTTGGCTTATTGATGAACAATGTGGCCGTCATAATCGGGGCCATGATCATAGCGCCATTAATTTTGCCCATTCAAGCCCTTGCGTACGGAGCGCTCGAGGCTCGCCTCAGTCTGCTGAGATCGAGCGCCATAACCCTTGTCGTCGGCAGCTGCGCCGCCATAGCCGTTGCCGCTCTGCTTTCCAAACTCGTAGCCCTCCCAAGCCTTAGTAGCGAGATACTTGCACGATCCAAACCCACGCTTCTCGATTTGGGAATTGCCTTAGCCGCCGGCGTCGTTTGCGGTTTTGCCCGGGTGCGCCCAGCCGTGTCGGCGTCACTCGCGGGAACCGCCATTGCTGTCGCGCTGATGCCGCCATTGTGCGTCACTGGGATAGCACTGGCACACGGTGGAACGACACTCGCATTGGGCGCAACGCTCCTCTACATGACCAACTTATTAGGAATCATGATCGCGTGTATGGCTGTGTACGCTGCGGCTGGTTTTCGGGTCTACCGCCACGCCGGCCGTGCATTTGCGGTTGCAAGCGTGCTCGTCGCTCTTCTTGCGATCCCGCTCGCGTTAAGCTTCTTCTCGCTGCTGCGCCAATCTAAGCTCGAATATACATTGAGACGCGAGCTCTTGACCAATACTCAAACGTTCCATCGCGTCCGTTTAGTCGATTCCGAATTCAATTGGCTCTCGACCCCACCGCTGGTCACGCTCACGGTTCGCTCGAACGAGCCGATTACGCCTGGGCAAGTTGACGCCCTTCAAGAGTTTGCGCGATCCAAAACAGGGCAGCAATTCGATCTCGTCTTCGAGGTTTCACCCCTCGTCGAAGTGTCGGGGACCGGGGTCCGCGCCGAGAGCGTCAAAAACGGTGATGCGGCCACACCTTGATCCGACTCTAAGTGCGTGGTGATGTCGTGCATCAAGAATGTCTGTCGCGCGGAAGATCAGGCAAGCGGCTGTTGCTAAGCCAGCTATGCTTCTAACGCGGGAAGCCAGCCAGATCACGAACGGTCCGAAGTAAACACTCAATGCGCTGAAGCGCGCTACGGCCGACTGTGGAGAGGACCTTCCAGGACCGCGCGGACGTTTCATGTAACTCGGCCGCCTACACCGCGTTGCAGTTACGGGGGCTTTTGCAATGTTGCGAGTATTTGCTTTTTCCATTGTGCTCGTTGCGCTGGCGTTTGCAACCGGAAGTGCTGCCGACTCCCCGACGGGCGGACGCCCATTCGCGGAACCAGTAATCTTATCGAGCAAAGACGGTGTTCTCGAGGTTACGCTGACGCCGCGTCAGACGACCGCGACACTCGACACCGTCGCTCAGCCGGTGAAGAATGTGCTGCTCTTCGATTACTCGGTGCAGCGCGGTACGTCATCGGACGGGCAGATGTCGGGCGGTCATATGTATCCCGCGCCGACGCTTCACGTCGAGCCCGGCGAACGGCTCATCCTTCATATCGACAACGAATTGCGCAACCTGTCCATTCCGGATTTTTACGATCCGAAATACACGCCCGTTGGGCAGACCGTGCCGAAGTATCCGACGATGCTCACGTCGGCGCCGTTCAACCTGCACGTTCACGGCGCGCACGTTAGCCCGCGTGGAAACGCCGACAACGTGCTACTGCACATCGATGCCGGCATGTCGAACACGTACGTTTACGACATCCCCAAAAACATGACGCCGGGCACCTACTGGTATCACAGTCATCTTCACACGCTTACGGCGATGCAAACATACTTCGGCTTGGCTGGAATGCTGCTCGTGGGACGCGCCGACAGCGAGATCCCGCTGGTTACGCAGAAGAATATCCCGATCCGGACGATGCTTCTGCAATATAACACCGTCTTCGATCGTCAAGGCGGCATGTCGCAGATGACCAACCCCAATTGGCCGCAGTGGGTGAGCACGCTGATCAAGCCCACGGGCGACCAGCTTGCCAAAGGCACGTATCGCCCGCTCCTCGCGCCCGTGAACTTCCTGGACTCGAAAAAGGGCACGCAGTGGGCTACGGTATGGTACACCGGACCGCTGTCGATCGAAAACAAGCGCGGCCGCTTCCAATTCATCCCGTTGAACTTGCAGCGCTTCACGTCGTTCGATAAAGACGGCCCGGTCATGAAAGCGAACCTCAAGCTCCCCGATTACGAACGCGATACGCAGTTTACGGTAAACGGCCAATTCGAGCCGCAATTAAAAGTCAAGCCGGGGCAAACCGAAATTTGGGTCCTCGCAAACGTCAGCGACATCGCCTACATGAACGTGCGGCTGACCGAAACCGCGACCGGCTATCATCCGAAGATCGCGATCGTCGGACAAGACGGCATCGCGTACGGCCGAGTGGAGTATCCGCACGAGATGGACGGGACCGAGTTGCTGATTCCGCCCGCTTCGCGTTATGCCATCGCTGTCACCATGCCGGCCAAAGGCGGCCTGCGCATGGAGTTGCCGGGCCTGGGTTCGGGTGCGCGCGCGCTTTCGGCGCCGGGCATTCTGTATACCAACGACGGCACGAAGAACCCGCCGGCACATTTGGGTTCGTTGAGCATACTGCCGGAGTCCGTCAGCTACGCCGACGGCTTCTTCATGTTCCCGTCCCAGACGCTGATCAACGCCGTCCCGGACGACGGGCAAGGCGTTACGACGGCATTCATGCCGGGACAGGAGTTGAATGCACCGACGCCGTTCCACGATCTCTCGAAGGTGACGCCCAACGTCAAGCGCACGATCTTGATCAACGGCGGTTTTCTCAACAACCACGCCAGCAAGCAAGATCCGAAGGCGTTCGTCTATGCGTTTTTTGGAAACGCGTTTCCAAACGTGCCATTGATTCAGGCGCGGCTCGGTTCGGTGGAAGAATGGGACTTCATCAACCACAATAACGACGCACACCCGATTCACGTGCACGTGAACGACTTTCAAGTAACGGCATACCACGATCCAACGACCGGTCTCAAGCTCGGACCGCAAATGCACGGCGAAGATAACGCGAACGTTCCGGCTCCGCTGCTCGGGCCCGAAGAGTCGGTGATTCAGCCGGGCACCTTGTCGATGCGCACGCACTTTATCGACTACTTAGGCCTGTACGTGCTGCATTGTCACCGGCTCAATCACGAAGACAATGGCCTGATGATGCTCGTAAACGTCATTCCCGCCGTCTCCGACTACGCGGTGGCAGTTCCTGGTTCGCCGGGACATCCCGCGACCGTCAACGTTTTCGATGGTAATGGCGATCGTCTGATCGCAAGCGTAACGCCGTTCCCGGATTTCTTCGGCACCCCGAGCGTAAGCATGGGTGATGTCGATGGGGACGGGGTGTACGATCTCATCGTTGGCGCCGGTAAGGGCCACGCACCCGAAGTCGTGGCGTATTCCGGAGCGCCCGCCAGCGGAGAAAAGCCATTCACGACCGAGGTTGCGCGCTTTCAAGCGTTCGACGCTTCGCAAACCGGCGGCGTGACCGTTGCATCCACCCAAATCGATGGTCGATCGCCGGACAACATTATCGTCGGCTCCGGTGCCGGGACCAAAGATCGGGTTCGCATCTTTAGCAGCGAATTACCCGCTGCCGGCACGGCGCCCGCGACGTTCGCAACGTTCGAACCATACGGCGACGATACGTCCGGCGTGAACCTGGCTGCCGGTTTCGTCGACTTCCTTACCGGACGCAACAGCATCGTTACCGCTTCCAACAGCGGAGGCCAAGTCAAAGTGTTCTCGTACTCGTTGATGACGCCGATCGGTGCGCCGTCGGCATGGCCGAACAATCCCGGCACGCCGCATCTCGATGCTTCGTTCATGCCGTTTGGCGAAGGCTATCGCGGACCGATTTCGGTTGCGACGGGTTGGCTCGCCGGTCAGTATGGCGGCGCCGAAGCAATCGCCGTCGGTCAACTCGGCGGAGCCGGTATGGTAAAAGTGCTTTCGACCACGACCACGCTCCAAGGCGCTCCGAAGATGTACCTGCACAGCGCAATGCACGAAATGGCTTCGAACTTTAGCGCGATCGCTTCGTTCAGACCCTTCGCCGGCTCGTCGGTGCATGTCGCGACGACCTCGACGACGATCGGTGCCGATCTTCTAGCAAGCGGCGGGTCCGGCAAGAGTCAGAAGATTGAAAAGTATCGTTTGACGTGGCCGAACCATAGCGGACACCAGTTTACCCTAGCGCCGGTGCACGCCGTTTGGTCGGGCACCGGAATGGCTCCGGCAGTCGTCGGCGGAGACTAACGGAAATCGACTCCGCCGATACTGCCTCGGTGATCAATCCGCGTTACGCTACGAGTTGCTGGGAGTCGTCGAGTAGTTAATCAGTTTTAGTTCGACCGTGTAACGATTCGTGGTGCGCTGGGGCACGAACGTAAATTCCTCAGCAAGGTATACCGGAATCTTCAGACCTGGGTCAAAGAGGATCGTCGATTTCTGGTTGGCGGTTATATATCGGCCGCCTTGCTGTTTCATCGAGCCAGTCCCGTGGATAACGACAACCGGCTTACCGTTGTTCGGAGTCGTTCCCTTTGCTTGTAATGCGTTCGTGCAGTTCCAGGTGTACATTTGGCCTCCAAAACCAGACGACGCGATCGGAGCAAAGGAGGCCTTGACCGCGAAGTTTTTTGTCCAACTCACATTCGTGCCGCCCGACAACGCGCTAAAATAGTGCCGGCCGAGCAGCGATAGAATCGTCACTTGGATCGGTGAGAGCACGTAGGGGCGCTGTGCGCAGGTCACACCGCCGTCGGTGTAGATTTCGCAGGTCGATGTCTGCCGCGGATTCACCGTGTTCCACCAATGATCGGTGGCTGTAACGTTCATGCCACCATCTGCCGCAAGTCCGGTGATATCGATCGTGGTGGTGCCGGTTCCGGTGCCTTCTTTGGTTGCCTTGGTATTGTAACCGAATCGATAGACGAGGTGGCGCACCGCGGGTAATGCCGTTCCCGCGGTTCCAGCGGCTCCGGTAGTCTGCGATAGAGCGGGCGACGCCATAAGAAGCGTACCGGCAATAAAGACGCCGAGAAGAAGCGAATACTTCATAGATCCTCCGTTCCTACCGAATCCTAACAAAGCCGCTGGCTGCGTGCAATCCATACAGCGCAACATCCCCGATTGCCGGGCCGCTACTCGTGCCGCCCGGCATGCCGGACTAGATGTTAGGAGGCGGCTTTCTGCGGTTGAAGCACCTCGACGTTTAACTCTAGACGCACCTCATCGCTCACGGCGACGCCGCCCGTTTCCAGCGCTGCGTTCCAGGTGAGGCCGAATTCTTTTCTACGTAATTTTACCGTGCGCGGCGTACCCGATGCGTTGATTGCCCCACGGATCCGTAGCGCGGCCTTCGAACGTCCCGTTCAACTTGACGGGGTGCGTGACGCCGTGAATCGTGAGATCCCCGTCGATCGTGAAATCGTCCGGCTCGCCGTGGATGCGCGTGCTTGTAAAGGTGAGCTGGGGAAACTTTTCGGCATCAAAAAAATCTGCCGAGCGCAAATGCGCGTCGCGCTGTTCTTCGCGCGTATCGATCGACGCTGCCTCGATGGTGGCGGAAATGGAACTGGGAAGATCGCTCCCATCCGGCAGCTCGACTCGACCGGTAAACGTCGTGAATCGGCCTCGCACCTTGGCGATCATGAGGTGGCGTACGATAAACTCGACCGTACTGTGGGCGGGATCGACGGCGTACGTCGTCTGTTCTTGAAGCTGAGGATTCACGGGAGCTCCTTTCGGCGGTTGCGATTTCGCAACGCCTGTCGTATATTAGTCTCGTGTTGGCTATGATACAATCGTTGTGAATGTTGAGTCAACCGACAAAATAACGAAAATGTTGCTTAACCGACGAGAAGACGAAAAATGACGACCACGACCCTTGAGCGCCCCCGCACCGACCCCCGCGTGACGCGAACGCGAAAGCTCTTGCGCGAGGCCCTTGCGTCCCTGTTGGCCGATAAGAACTTCGAATCGATCAGCGTGCAAGATATCGCTGCCGAGGCAACGGTGAACCGCGCGACGTTCTACGCGCACTTTACCGATAAGTTCGACCTTCTCGATTCGATGATCCGTGACGACGTCGCCAAGCATCTCGTGCAGGGCGATCCGTTGACCGCCCCCGATGCTCGAGCGCTGCTCGTCGGTGTTGGCAAGAACGTATTCGCGTTTGTCGGCACGCATCGCCGTTGCAAGATCGACCGCGAGTTCGAACCGCAGATGCAGCGTAGTCTCGAAGCACAATTAAGGGACTTCTTGTTAGCGCGATTCCCGCATTGTGCGTCGATGGTGATTGCCTCGGCGTTGGTCGGCGCTGCCATGGACTGGCGGTATCAATCGCCGAACGAGCCGTTCGAACCGATCGTCGCGAACATGGTTGACATCCTCGTGGACGGTGTCGCCGAACGAATGCTGGAGCCTGGACGCTCAAATGCGCAACCTTTTGGGGTCGCGTGAGGTCTTAAGCTTGTTATGATAGATAGCGCATCACCTATCGCAGCGATAGCCATAGATGGCGTAAAGGGGTCGGATAGCGCAGACTCTTTCGAGCCTATCTATGGCGGATACGTCAACGCGCGAAGTGAAGTCGTCTTGTTCGCGAAGGACCAAGCCTACGGAGTGAATTTCAAGAATCACGTCCTACGGCAACGTCCGCCTCTCAACCCCGGCGCGAAGGCCCGCTACGACGCCACCGAAGCCGGGCAAGAGTTTTTATATTGCAACAAGACGTTCCGCCGTCTGAGCGCCGAACAAATTAATGAGATTTGCAAAGAGTCGAAGTTTCGACTCGGCCCAAGATCCTAACTAGAGAGAGTTCTCATTGACCGCCGTGGGGAAACGGCGTATGAGTTCCTCGCGTAGCGCGTCCACCGACGCGACGAGGCGCTCGACGGCGCCGTCCTTGCCATCTCGAATCGTGAATATGTCGAGTGCCGCTCCCAGACTCGTCGCGAGTTGTGATATCGCGGCGATTTCGTCGGGCGCGTATCTCTCGCCGGAACTGCGGGCACCGAGCACGATAACGCCGAGTAACTGACCGCGGGCGGTCATCGGGAAACCGATATCGCCGCGCAGTGTCGTCTCGACGCCATGAAGGTCGAGCACTTGTGGATGTGCGCGCAGACGCACGATTGCCGGATCGTTATCGTCGAAGTGAAGTACGATCTCTACCGACGTTGCATCAGTGTGGCGATCGAGGGTTTGGGCCGCGCGACGCAAGAGAATCTCTGCGATCCGTGACGTAGGGTATCTCGTGCGCGAACGTACGCAGCGCTTCTTCGTCTTCATGCCGACTGCGAAAGAAGACGCGATCCACGAAAAGGTCCACGCGGCCATGCACGAATCGAATCGAAAGTCCAAGCGCGAGCGCAACGCCGCCGCTGACTAACACGTTCGTGGCGTGTCCCGCAGTACTAAGCCAATCGGTGAGCAGCCACTCAACCAACACGAACGTTCCGAGCACTACGAGAGAAACTCCGGTAAAGACGGCGGCCCGATTGATGACGAAGCCGATGTCCAATAAGCGCCGGTTCAACAGCGAATAGCTGAGAATTTACAGGCGTTGCGAACCACCAAAACGCCGAAATGATTGCGAACACCGTCGTTGGCATCGAGTCGCCCGCCGCGAGCACGATAAAAATCCAAATTAATGGTGGAAGAACGCCCGCTAATCCCCAAAGCAGTCGCGTACGTTCCGTCCCCCGCGATGCGGCGAGCGCGGCAAAAAGCGAGATTATTACGGCAAGAATTCCTACGCCCTCAAAGAGCCGAACCGGGGGGTCGGCCCGAACGAGGAGGGGCGACGTGAACGGACTTAACGAGCCGTTCCAGAGATCCAAGCGCACGACGATTCCGCGAGCAGTAGCAATGGTCATTAGGACGATCGCAATCGCAACGAGCGCGCGCCGCGCGGCTGAAACGGGTGTTGCAAAGCAGCCTGCGTAGAAGGCCAAGAATATAAAGCTTGGCACGAAGATCAGGCCCTTCACGAGCAAGCCGATTTGATCGACAACGGGCCAAGGAGTGACGACGTCGCCGAATCCTTGACTGACGACGAAGACTCCGAGAAGGTACAGAATCAGCAGCCGCGCTTCGGCGCTATTGGACCTTCGCCACGCGATGAGGGCGCAACAGAGTGCGATCCACAGCTCGCCGAGGTAAAATAACCAGCCGGTCCAACTAAGGCCCGACGCACCGTGCGCTACGACTACGACGTTGCGCTCGACGCCGTTGCGAACGATCGGTAGAACGAGCGGCTCTCCGACCCGCGGACCGTAGTACAGACGGTAACGAACGTTCGGCGGCAGCCGGCTCCAATCGAGCAGATCACCAGTACGGATACCGCCTTCAGCCGCTGCCTGCCCCGGATGGACGACGAGACGATCGGTAGACGCAATCGGCGTCGAGACGCCGGAAAGCCCGAGCGAACCGCCGAGCGTTACGTCCGAAACCGCGTTCGCTACGACGAGTAGCAACCCCAACGCGCAGAGCGACAATAGCCAAGGGCGCCACGTCATTGCGGGCATTTGTTCGCCACCGAAGCTCGCAGGCTTGCTCGCTAAAACAAGGCTTTTCGGGCGTAGAAGCCGCTTCATTAAGAGATGCACGCAGAAGCAGAGCGCCTGGTTAGAGCGCTGAACCTCAAACCGCATCCTGAGGGCGGATATTATTGCGAAACATATCGGAGCGGGATCGGAATCGCGACATCCGAGGCCGCCCGCGATGCCGTTACCTCCATTTACTATCTGCTATCGGATGATATGTTCTCAGCATTCCATCGGTTGAAATCTGACGAGATTTGGCACCACTATTGCGGCTCGCCCGTCTCGATCGAGGTCATTCAAACTGACGGGCGCCACCGCGAGCTCGTCATCGGGATGGACGATCGTTGGCAAGCGGCGATCGAAGCCGGCGTGTGGTTTGCCGCGAGGCTCGGGGATTCGGAAAGCTACGCACTCGTGGGTGCTGACGTCGCGCCAGGATTTGACTTTGCGGATTTCGAGATGGGCGAGCGAGAGACGTTGATCGCTGCCTTTCCTCAACACGAGTCCTTAATCGGACGCCTTACTCGTTCGTAAGCATGCACTTGCATCGAAGAGGGCCGGGCACGTGCCCGACCCCCTTTTTTGTGATGGGATATTGGACTGGAGTGCTAGGTCGCTCGAGCCAACGAAATCCCAATTATGAAGGTATAGGTGTTGCCGGTACATTGGCTTGGCGAGAACCCAATGCAGTAGAAGTCGGAGAATTTGACATTGCCGGGGTTCTTCGGGCCCTTGCCTTTAAAGTCGATGTACTGGTACGTCGGGTTGCCGGGATCCGGGTCGAAATACGTGCTGAATTTCTTGTCGATCTTGCCTTTTTTATTCTCGATGTACGCGGCGTTGTAGAGCTCGTAGCCGCTACCGGCTGAAGTCGAGACGTAGGGTCCGGCATTGCCCGGCGTCACTACGATGCAAAAGACGTACTCGCTGGGACACGATGGGCCGGCCAGCCTCTTTACGCCGGGCATCAGGCGAGTCACCAATTCGTGACCATTTATCCGAGTTACCGCCTGGGCTTGCCCGTCCGAGGATGGTAGGGACGACGAAGAATTGGTTCCGCTGGAACACGCTGAAAGTGCTAGGCCGCAGGCGAGCGCTGCGCTGGCACAGAGAAGGCTTAAACGCACGTGTGGCTCCCTTCGATGGCTAGTTCATAAGAAACTAGCCTTGATCCCCACTAAAAAAGCGGGGTACATAGAATGCGAGCCTACGCTTCCCTCTCCTGCAGACCAAGAGAAGCGTTTCTAGGAGGGGCGTCTCTAGGCCGACCCGGCGGCCGCCGTGGACGTGTCGAACACGACTTGGTCCCACCGCCAGAATTTCTGAAAGCTCGTCCGGGCAACGTCGCGATCGATTGCGTCACCACATATTTCGGCGATCGTTCGCGTTCCGTCGATGCCGCCTAACAGACGCTCTTCGGCCGCGTTGACCGGCAGATACAAATCCGTAAATGTGTGATTGCGATTGATTAGAACGGCGGACGCTCCATCGGGTAGCCGCTCGCGCAGTGCGATCGTATCCGGCAGGCGGATGGGGGTGTAGTCCAGCCAAGCATCGCCTTCAAAATCGATCGCGTAGTTACGCGTCGCTTCGCTCTTGTGATAGGCCACGACCGTGTGTCTGGCCATCGTTCCGCGAAAGAGCTCGATCGCCGCGTACTGCTCTTGCGGTGGCAGCGCCGCGAGCTTGGGCTGGTGCGGCGTCGAGGCGAGCGCACCACACCACGGGAGGTATGGCGCCTGGCGCAACCAGCGGCCAAAAGCAAGACCGGCCCGGTCCAGCAGAGCCATGAGCTCGGGAACGTCGTACGCGCGGTCCTGCGGGTGCAGTAGCGCGTCGGCCATACCGGCTTTGTCGGCAAAATCGGGCGAGGAGCGCAACAACGACGCGATTGGATGATCGGGTGGTAACGCTTTGAGGCTGGCGGCCAGTTCGTCGACGTCCCGTTCGCTCGAACCGACACCGATGCGCCGGCAATAGTCTTGCAGCAAGTACACGCCGGCGCGCCCGTACGGCGCGTAGAGCATGAGATTGATCGCGCCGTCCGGAGCGAGCACCCCCCGTAACGCGCGCAGGCCGGCGTCAGGATCGGTCAGATGATGCAATACGCCGGTGCAGACGATATGGTCGAACTCGCGCTCCAGCTCGGCCACGCGATCGATTGAGAGTTGCTCCAATTCGAGGTTGTCGAGCCCGTGCGTCCGCTTGAGGCCTTGCGAGAAGGCGAGACTTTGGGCGCTGACGTTGACGCCGGTCACCCGTGCGTTCGGCCAACGTATCGCATAGTGCGCGGCTTGCATCGTACCGCAGCCGGCAACCAAGATGCTGCGGTCTTCGCGAAACGGTTCGTGTGGCCAAAAAAGATGGGACTCCGCACGACGACGGTGCGAGTCCCATAAGAGTCGGTACGCTTCGAGGTCGTCCTTGGGCGGCGGGTAGGGATAGCGCTCGTAGAACTCGCTAACCCGCTCCGCCACCGTTTCGTGCATTGGGTCTGAGTTTAGCCGTGCGGCGCTTTGACCTGTTCCATGACCGCGTCTAGGTTGAACGAGGCGGGTTTCTGGCGCGGCGGGAACTTGATGAAGTCGTCGATCTGCTGCGCGATGACTGCCTGCATCATGTACAGCTGCGGAACGTGATCGACCATCCAATCGAAGTATGTGTTGGAGTTGAAGTCGGCACGCTCGAAGGGATCGCGCCGCAAACTAAAGATGTGCGGCAACCGCAGTTTGACGAACGGCTCGGCCCATTGCTCCATCGTGTTCGCCCGTTGCAGCGACAGGTTGAATTTCCAGTCGCCGACGCGTACGGCGATCACTTCGCCGTCATCGCTGAAGTACACGATGGCTTCACGGGGACTCTCGGCCACTTTTCCGGAGAAGTACGGAATCATGTTGTAGCCGTCGAGATGGACCTTGAACTTCTTGTCGCCCACCGTGGCGCCGTCGAGCAGCTGTTTGGTGACGTCCGGATTTCCGGCCGCCGCGAGCAGCGTCGGGAACATGTCGATGTGCGAGACGATCCCGTTGAAGGTCGAGCCCGCTTTAATCGTTCCCGGCCAACGGATGAAGGCCGGAACGCGCCAGCCGCCTTCCCAGTTGGAATCTTTCTGGCCGCGGAACGGCGTGTTGGCGCCATCCGGCCAGGTATCGTTTTCGGGGCCGTTGTCGGTGGAGTACATTACGATCGTGTTGTCGGCAATGCCCAGCTCGTCGAGCTTGTCCAGCATCATGCCGATCTGCTCGTCGTGCACGACCATGCGGTCGCTATACGGATCCTGGCCGCTCTTGCCGAGATTCTTGTCGGCGACGTGCGTGCGGAAATGCATCGCGGTCGAGTTGTACCAAAGGAAGAACGGCTTGTCGGCTTTGGCTTGCGCTTCCATCCACTCGAGCGCGCGGTCCGTGATCTCTTCGTCCACGGTTTCCATGCGCTTCTTGGTCAGCGGACCCGTATCCTTAATCGTTTGTTTACCAACGCGTCCCCAGCGCGGGTCGACCGTCGCATCGTCGGTATCGGTGGCCTTGCAATGCAGCACGCCGCGCGGACCGAACATTTCTTTAAATTTGGGATCCTTGGGGTAGTCCGGCAATTCCGGTTCTTCTTCGGCATTCAGATGGTAGAGGTTGCCAAAGAACTCATCGAAGCCGTGTACGGTCGGTAGAAATTCGTTGCGGTCGCCGAGATGGTTTTTGCCAAATTGACCCGTCGCGTACCCCTGCGGTTTGAGTAATTCGGCAATGGTCGGATCTTCCGGCTGCAGTCCGACGGTGGCACCGGGCATACCCACCTTAGTGAGGCCGGTACGGATCGGATTCTGGCCGGCGATGAAGCACGCGCGACCGGCGGTGCAGCTTTGCTGCGAATAGTAGTCGGTGAACAGTCCGCCTTCGTTCGCGACGCGATCGATGTTCGGCGTGCGATACCCCATCATTCCGTTGCTAAATTTACTGATATTCCAGATACCGATGTCATCGCCCCATAAAATGAGGATGTTCGGCTTCTTGCCAGGCATAATTGTTAGGCCTTTCTTCAACATCGCGAAATTAAGCTCCGAAGCCCTCGCAGCTTCGGTCGGGTAAAACTATATCGCGATGGTCTGCGGAACCTCTATCCCAAAAACGCACTCGATGCGATAAAGCCGCGAAAGGCCGCCCGAGCACAGAAATCCCACAGCAGAGCAGTGGACCAGGACCTGCTAACGGTTGGAGCGCGACCGCGCCCTCAGGGTTTTAAATTTGTCATAACGTAGGATCAAAAGTTCTCAACAAATGTCCGTCTGCTCGAGGGCGCTTCTCGTTGGGGTTCGCGCGCGGCTCGAGAAGGGGTGCGAGAGTGGGGACCCTGCGCCCGCTCGCGTTGACACTAGGTCAGACCGGTAGTATAAAAAGGCATGTCGCCAGTACGAATTGTCTGCGTGCTGTTGGTGTTTGCGGTCAGCGCCTGTAACGCAACCGCTCCACCGGCAGCCTTGCCCGCGTTCGAGGGCGCTGCGCGCGCCGCGACGGGCGCCTCAATCACCGTCGATCCATCTCAGCGCGGAGCCGTCGTTTCGCCGCTCGTACTCGGGGCCAACATGGGAACCTGGTACGATCTCACGCAACCCAACATGGCAAATGCGTTTCGCACCGCCGGCATGACCGCGACGCGCTGGCCGGGCGGATCGGAGTCCGACGAGTATCACTGGCAAACGAACTCGCTCGGGAAACACCCTTGCAATGAGGATGGGTACATCAATCCCAATACGACGTTCGAAAGCTTTCTGAACGACATCGTCAACCCAGCGAAGCTCGACGTGTCAATCACAGTTAACTACGGTTCGAACCCAGCCTGCACCGCCGCTGCGGACCCGAGCGAAGCGGCAGGCTGGGTGAAATACGCTAACAACGACAAGAAACTCGGCATCAAGTGGTGGACGGTCGGAAACGAGCAGTTCGGTTCCTGGGAAACCGACCTGCACAGTCACCCGCACGATCCATCACAATACGCGCAGAACGTGGCCGACGATTTCTATCCGCAGATGAAGAAAGCGTCGTCAACGCCGATTAACGTTTGCGTTGACGTCGATCCCGACACGCGGGGCTGGGATTCGACGGTCTTAGCAAAAGCAAAGTACGATTGCGTCGAATTGCATTTCTATCCGGAAGGAACGAAGTCGAACGACCAGTTCTTGGTCGAACAAGCTCCCGTTACGTTCGGTCAGTATATGCAATCGCTCAAAAAAGAGCTGAAGGCCGCCGGTCACGCGTTCAACGCCGATTTACGTCGGGGAGCTCGGTTCGACGTATGGCACGCCCGGGAAGCAGACGATGTCGATCACGCAAGCCTTGTTCGCGGGACAGCTCATCGGTCAAATGCTGCAAAATGGCGCCGCTCGTGCCACCTGGTGGCTTGGATACGGTAACTGTCTCTCGAAAACTGCCGGCGGCGACTTCAGCTCGAAGGTATATGGCTGGCAAGATTTCGGCGGCTACATGATTTTTTCCGACGGCACCGTCTACGACGGTTGTTCGAACACCGACGTTCCGCGTGGGACGGTTCTGCCGACCGGCAGCGCATTTGAAGTCGCGTCAAATTTCGTTCGCGACGGCGAGCACATGCTCGGCGTCTCGGTCAAATCAGCTCCCAACGTGCGGGCGTTCGCCTCGACCTACGACGGCGGTTACGCGTTGCTATTGTTCAACCTCGATCAGGACTCGTCGGTGAACGTTCCGATTACCATCTCCGGCGTGAGCAGCGGTTCGGGTGGAACCACCATCGTCTACGATAAAACGCTCTACGACGCGTCGAAAAGTAACGTTTGGAAAAGTCCCGCGACCGCATCGCTTCCGGCTTGGAAGGGGAGTTTTACCGTAACGTTGCCGGCCTGGAGCATGATGGCGGTTCGTACGAAATAGCCTGACCTACCTCGGCAGCGTATCGACGAAGCTGTCGATGTCGCGAAGCACTTCGTCTTTATTCGACATGTACACGAAGTGGTTAGCGTTGGGTATGACGATGATCTTCGCGTTAGGCTGACCTTTTCTGAACGCCTCGATCTGCTTTGTCGTAAAGTCGTTTACCGCCGCTATCAACTCTGCCGACTGACCGGGGCCGGGCTTATCGTTATGCGGATTGGCAAAAATCGCAAGGATCGGCAGTTCGATCGGCGCCGTGAAATTTCCGGGGTTGCTATCGATCGTCGTATCGATCGGCGGCTCCGTCGGCAAACCGGGCGCCGGAGTGGGCGGCACCGGCGTGGGGACGCCCCCGTTATATGCCTCGGAATACGCTGCATCGAGATAGATCAGCGCAGATGCTTTCTGCGGCGCGTACGTTCCGATGTAACTGAGCTCTTCGCCGCCGAGCGAATGAGCGACGATGATCGGTTTCCCAATGTGTAACGCGTCGAGGATGGCGAGAACGTCTTTTCCGAGCCGTTCGGCGCTGTAATTTTCCGCGGTTGCCGGCGGCTTACTCGAATTGCCGTAACCGCGACGCGTGATCGAATACACGTGATATTTCGGAACGAGGTCGGGGACGATCGCCCGCCAACCGCGAGCCGTAACTCCTTGCCCGGCCAGTAGCACCATGGGCCGGCCCGTGCCGCCCCAGTCGAGGACCTCGTCTTTGACGCCGTCCGCAACCTCAATGTAGAGGTCGCGCTTTGGCTGCAACATGTGCAACGTTACGGGCGGCGTTCGATGGTATGCCATCGGCAGGTCGATCACGCCGGGTACTCCCCACGTGCCACGGAGCAATTTGCCGTCGCTGGATAGCGTCGCCGTAAAGGTACGGTGGTAGTCGAGCCACGGGTCGCTATTCATGGCGAACGTCATCGTGATAGTTGACCCGCTGACCTTGACGTCGCGCGTTGCGATCGGTACTTCGCTCTCCGTGGCGCTGTAAATCCTAACGTCGTACACGCCTGCGGTCTTTGTGATACGCATCACCCGAGGAAGCTTTCCGATGCCGGGCACGGTCATCGTTCCTTGCCAGGTGCCACTAAGGTTGGACGATGGCGCAGACGCGGCAAGAAGAACGATGGCGAGCAGTGCGGTGAAGTAACGCATGAACAACCTCCTGATCCTTGATACGTCGGCCCGGCTGCCTTCGTGACTTATCGCCGTTCGAGATAGATCTTGAAATCCGTCTCGCGAACTGGGACGAAGCCTAACCGCATGTAAAGAGAAAGCGCCGGGTTTATTTTAGCGGTGCTCACCGAAGCGGGTTTTCGTTGCTTTTGCGCCTCCTCGATGATCTGGCTTATCAGAAGCGTTCCGATCCCGCGCCGTTGATGTTTCGGTGTTAGATAAATCTGCCCTAGTTCTACAATATCATCATCGCGAACGACCGTCCACCAGCCTATGGCGCGACCCTCATCAAGAATAATTTGCGTGTTCCGCTCGTCGTAAAATGAAGCGAACTTGGCTTTCTCCACGGCGTCGCCTCGCCACCCGAACAGCTTTTCGATAATCCAGCGCTGCGTACTGAAATACACTTCCTCTACGTAGGCTCGATCTTCTTCCGTGGCAGCACGAAGCTCAATGCGCATGGAGCAATCCTTTAAGCACTGATTTGTAGGAAGCGGCGTTGGCACCTTTGCGCGCGGAGGATCTATCGTGCGGTCGAAAACGTTGACGAGTAGATGCGGGCTCAAAAACGAAAGCGAACCTTCGTGTATGCAAGTGCCGCGGAGTTTTGTGGCCAGCGTATGGGACGAAACCTACTGCGCGGCAGTTACTCCGCGCAGTCCTGCGTGAGCTCTACCTCGCCGCGGCTTTCGATACGCGCGGACTAACCTTGCGATGCCGGCTACGCGCGGTAAACGAACGGCGATGCACCTGCGGCGCAACCGCCGACGCTCGAGCGGACGCCGGCTCCATGAAGCCGTGCTCGCTGCGCTTCAAAGGGGCGCCGATTGCCCCCTCGATACGCGCAAACGTGCGCGCTTCGTCGCGTGAAACGAACGTAATCGCATCGCCGGTTTTTTGAGCGCGCGCCGTGCGCCCGATGCGATGGATGTAATCGGCCGGTTCGTTGGGCACATCGTAGTTGATAACGTGGCCGAGATCGGCGATATCGATGCCCCGCGAGGCGACGTCGGTGGCGACAAGGATCCGGTAGCGTCCTTTTTTAAACGCCTCCAACGCCCGCGTGCGCTGCGCCTGCGAACGATCGCCGTGTATACGCTCCGTGTCGATGTTATGTCGCGTCAACGCACCGGCTACGCGTTCGGCTCGCGATTTCGTTCGCGTAAAAACGATTGCATTGAAGATGCGGCCGTCTTTGAGGAGATCCACGAGGAGGTCGGTTTTCTTTTCCGTTTCCACTTCGTACACCCATTGGGTTACGGTTGCGACGGGAGAGGCGGGCGCCAAATCGATGCGCACGGGATCGTTGAGAAACTCGCGCGCTAGTTTCGCTACCGCACCATCGAGCGTTGCCGAGAAGCAGAGCGTCTGGCGCTGGGCCGGGAGCTTTGCGAGGATGCGCTTTACGGGCGGAAGGAAGCCCATGTCCAGCATACGATCGGCTTCGTCGAGCACGAACGTCTCGATGGAGTCGAGGCGAACTTCACCCTGCTGCATCAAATCCATCAGGCGTCCGGGTGTCGCGACGATGATGTCGGTACCGCGGCGCATGGCTTTGATCTGCGGGCGCATGCCCACGCCTCCGTAAATCGGCGTAATTTGCAGTTTGGTGTGTTTGGCGAGCCGCCCAAGATGCTGCGTAATTTGCTGTGCGAGCTCGCGCGTCGGCGTTAAGATCAGCGCCGCAGGTTGACCGGCAGGTCGCCGTTCGAGCAATTTTTGGATCATCGGAATGCCGAAAGCGGCGGTTTTGCCGCTGCCGGTTGGAGCGCTCGCGAAGACGTCGCGGCCGGCCAGAGCAACGGGAATAGCCGCCTGCTGTATGGGCGTGGCTTCGGAATATTTGAAGTCTTCGATGCCGCGAAATAGCGCAGCATTCAGGGGGAATTCGGAAAAAATTGAGATGATGGCCTATCTTTCGGTGTGGCGCAATTTATCGACCACTCGAAAGATCGCGCTTGAGGACGAGAAGGAGTGTCTCACAGACTCGTCCTCGATAACAGCCTCAAAACCCGCAGCAAACAGGAAAGGTTGCGCTTAGGATGCTCGGGACAATGCACGCGGGAAAGAACCTATGAAAAGGCTTGTGCGGCTCTGGTGGCCCGCGCGAGAAGGCCGGGGGCGTCGAGCCGCTCACACATGGCCGGAAACTCGGCGGTAGGGCCGTGCCACTCCAGTTCGTTAACGTTCGCAAACAGTTCCGCATCGGTTCGAAGGAGAGCAAGCTCTTTGAATGACAGCGCGAGAGCCTGGCGATCGCCCAACTCTTGCGGTGGAAATTGCTCGATCGCGCCGTAGCGATTGAGGAGAGCGGCCGCGCCCTTCGCCCCGATGCCTGCGATGCCGGGATACCCATCGGCCGAATCTCCGACGAGCGCAAGATAGTCCGGTATCAGCTCGGGATCGACGCCGAACTTAGCTCGGACGCCATCGGCATCTCGAACGACCTTGGTTCTTCGGTTCGACCTGCACGATGCGATCTCCGCGGACGCATTGCGCGAGATCTTTATCCGGAGTCCAAATGCAGATTTTCTGCACGCGAAGATCCTGCGAGGCAGTTGCGGCCGCCGAGGCCAGCGCATCGTCCGCTTCGAGTTCGACCATCGCCCACACCGGAACGCCCATCGCTCGCAGCGCTTCTTCGAGTGGTTCGAACTGCGAACGCAGCGCGGGATCGATCCCCGCTCCCGTTTTGTAGCCGCTCCAGAGTTTGTTGCGGAACGACTCGATAACGTGATCGGTGGCAACGCCTACATGCGTTGCACCCTCGTTGACCATCTGCAGCACGGTGTTGAGCACTCCGGCAACCGCCCCGAACCGGCGTACCTTGCCGTCGTCGACTCGACGAAGACCGTAGAAATGGCGGAACAGTTCGTAGGTCCCGTCGATGAGGTGGACGATCACGCCGTCTGGTTACGTCACGAGTCGAGAACACCCCGCTCCGACAGCAGAGGACGCTCGGCAGCCTTTCAGCGAATCGCGCTTACTAGGGTGAAGCCGATGAAATACGCGTCATTTCTTTCGATCGTGGTGTTGATGCTGGTCGGACTGTCGCCCTCCGTGGCACGTGCCGGCGAAACGGCGCCGTCCCAGACGGTACGCGCCTTCTACGACGGGTACATTGCTGGCAACGCTCGTGCCGGTGAGCGGCTCGCGACGATGAAAGCGCTATTCGAACCCCAACTCTATGGTGCGCTCAGCCGTGCAGACGCGGGAATATTCGCGGCTAATACGTGTCCGGGATACGTTGACATCAGCCGGTGTCCATACGAAACGTTCGATCCGTTCTCGTACGCTCGGGCGGCCGCGTCGTCGTATTCGATCGACGGCGTGCGCATAACCGGCGATCGAGCCCTTGTCGCGGTGACGCTACAATCCGGCCTGCCGAAAGCGGCCTCACATGTCACGTTTGTTTTGACTCGTTCCGGAGCGCGCTATGCGATCTCCGATCTGCTGTATCTCCAGCCGCGGTACTACAACTTTGGTCCGATCGTGGATCTTCGCAATTTTTTGATGATGACCGGCGCGCTACCGCTCGACGATACATTGAAACGTAGTGCCGGCAGCCCGCTCGGTGTCGTCAAAGCCTTCTACGACCTCTACATCGCGAGTCACGGACGCATCGAAGAACACATGCTGGCAACAAAAGCGCTTCTCAACGACTCTTTGTTTGAGGAGCTCTCCAGTTCGTATGCTACTGGCGGCGGGTTCAGCGTCTCGCCGTGCGCCGGATGCGCCAACAACCTTGCATTCGATCCATTCGCAAATGCGTCGTCGCCGGCGTCCTCATACGCTGTCGGGGTGCCTCGTAGGGAAGGAACCAGCATCCTCGTGCCCGTTTCGTTGCGGTCCGTCAGCGAGCAGCCCAACGCGATACGTCACGTTACGGTCGTCGTTTACCAGCGCGGTCCGTGGTATGTCATCGATAACCTGCGCTACGACGAACCGCACTACTACTATGCGGGTTCGATCGGCGATGTACGCCAATTCCTCGGGAAGTGGAATTGTTAGCGAATCGTCACGTTCAAGGCATACCTCGAAAACGATTCGTCGCCGCCTTCCACGGTAATTTCGTACCGGCGCGATTGCGGTAACGCGACGCGAAGCGTCCCCGTGCTCGCGGTGCCCAGCGTTTCTGCATCGCTTCGCACCGAAAACGATCCGAAGTGGCGGTCGTGCTCGACGAGCGTGAGCGTGAGCGTCTGGCCGGCACGAGCAGAAAAACTCCACTCGTCTTCGAATCCGAGCGTCAGCTTATCTCCGCGTATGACCGTCGAGGATGCTCCCGGAGCGAATGTGATGACCCGAGAGGCCGGCTTCGATACGTTGCTCGGCAAGTAGACCATATCCGTCGCCGTGACCGTATATGCTTTTCCGCTCCAGCGATACGACGTTCGATAAGCGACCGCAGCGCTATCGTGCGAGGTGACGACGGCGGTTCCGTCGGGCCGCACCTTCCAATCGATCCCGTAATCGGAAAGGACGGATCTATATGCGTCGCCGTTCTGTTCGAACACGACGATCTTGCAGTTGGCGTTCCCACAAACACAACTGCCGCCGCCGGTGACGACGATCATTTGTGCGCCGCCGGTCAGTTTGACGCGGGAGAAATCAAAGTTTGCACTCGCATACGCCGCAATCGATGCGGCGTGCGCGTTCTGAGCGCACGGGGCGACGTCGGGATCGCGAACGAGCATTTCGGCGAGCGCGGGAGGGAAGGGCTTTGAGGATTCGCTGTCGTTCGCTCCCAGGGTCGTCAACGCCAGCGACGCCAGTAGCATCAATCGAAACCCGATCGAGCGACGCATCCTGCGATTAGTTTCCGCTAACCCGCTTCCATTCGGCGATTTCGTCCTGCGTCGGCACGTGCTTTCCGTGCAGCGCATCCTCGAAGTGCCGGTAGGCATCTTGGCTCAATCGTTCTTTTAGCATCGCCTGGTCTCTCTTCGAGAATTCGGCTAACAACTGTTTCTCCGTTGCCTTTTGGTGATGCGGGGACGGACGATCTGGTTCAATCATGAATCGGCCTTTCTAGCTCGCTCCGGTTTTCTTCTGCCTTCTGGTTCGTTAGCCGATCGGCCGTAGCGGCAGAGTCACACGCATCTCGACACCGCCGCCCGGCAACGGCTCTTTCTGTACGTCGGATGCCAAAGCTCCGATGATAAACAGGCCGCGACTCCCTTCGGACATGACGTCAGAAGGGAGTTCCGGCGCCACCGATTCGAAACCCGGCCCACTATCGCGAACGGTCAGCGCGTAATGAACGCCGGTCCATTCGAGAAGCAGATGCACCAAGCCGGGCGCGTGCTCGACGGTATTGGCGAGGAGCTCCCCGATAATCAGCTCGCTCTGAAACGTTTCTTCCGTTTCGCCGCAGGTTTTACGAAGAAACGCGCCCACCTCGGTGCGCGCAACGTGCGCGGCTTTGGCATCGCTCGCGTGGAAACGCCACTCCTTGTTGGCCAACGGACCGTGACGCGCATGGCGTGCTTCGCCGGTTGAGAATTGCATGACAAGTAGGGCCACGTCGTCCGGCGGGAGCCGACCTTGCAGCACCATGTCGACGGCATATTTGGCCGGGCTTTCGCGCCCCATGTCGCCAAGGAGCGTGGAAAGCACCGCGCCGAGCCGCGCCTCACCCTCAACGGCGTTGCGTGCATATTCCGTGAGCCCGTCGGTGTAAAACGCGACCACGGCATCGGTTTCCACAGGCAAAACACGCGTTTTCAACCGCAGCTCCTCGGCCACGCCGAGCGGTAGCCCTCCACTGATCGGGATGTGAGACTGTGTGCCCGAATTGTTCGCTATCATCGGTGGTGGGTGTCCGGCGGATGCGTAATGTATCGCGGACCCATCCGCCGTTACGAATCCGGCGATTGCGGTGACGAACGTATCGGGGTCATCCATCCGCAAAATGCGGTTGACCTCGCCCAAAACCTGCGCGGGATCGTGGTTGATGCGCGCCAGCGTTAAGATGGATTGACGCAACTTGCACATCAAAACGGAAGCCCCGAGTCCGTGTCCTGCGACGTCTCCTACGGAAAACCCGAGCCGGCCATCCGGCAGCTCGAACGCATCGTACCAATCGCCTCCGACGCGCCCGTCTTCGTCCGCGCTTACATAGACGGCGTCGACCTGCAGACGATCGCGTTGCGGCAACCGCGGCGGCAAGAACGCTTCCTGAAGTGTATCTGCAATCTGCTTCGTGCGCGCAAGTGCTTGTTTTTGCGCTTCGATGTCGACGACGCTGCCGTACCAACTAAGAATTTCGCCCTTGTCGTTGCGCACCGGTACGACGCGAGCGAGGTGCCAATGATAGACGCCGTCGTAACGGCGAAGCCGGAACTCGATCTCGATCGGCTGGCCGGTGGCGAGCGCTTTGGGCCATTCTTCCATAACGCGCAAGAAGTCCTCGGGGTGATGCGCCGTTTGCCAGCCCCAACCGGCCGCTTCTTCGCGCGTTTGTCCCGTGAACTCGTACCAACGCTGGTTGTACCAGTTGATCCAGCCGCTGGGCTCGGTTCGAAGGACGATGACGGGAATACCCTCGGTGAGGGTCTCTAGTACTTGCACGAGATTGCGATTAGCCCTCAAGGTTTCGAAATGGGCGGTGAAGAGCCGCACGAGCGCCCCGCTTCGCGCATCGAACGACGAAGCGGCGTGGTCGCCGATCGCGAGCGCTCCTATGCAATCGCCGTCGTGCATGATGGGGGCTGCATATAACGAGCCGATGCCTACCGCAGCCAGCGCAGGGGCGAGCTGCACTCCCATTTCACAGGGGCTCCGAAAGCATATCGTTTGTCCCGCGCGTAAATCGGCGGCATACGGCAAATCCGACTCGGGCACTGCAAGGCCCCGAATGTCGCCGACCAAGCCAACGTCTGCACTGATCGTCCAGATCGCATCCTGACGGCGGGCCACAAACGCGATTTTCGCGCCGGTTACATGCACGAGCCCGCTCAACGCCGCGGATTCGATTTCATCCAGCGTTGCGGCACCGCTCATCGCCAGCCACCAAGTGGCAATCGTCTCTAGTTCCGCAACCGAGTGGTCGCTTTCTGCCGACTGAATTACCGTACCGGCAGCGTCGCTTAGATCGCTATCCACAATATCAGAAGAGAGCCTTGCGCTGGCCCGGATGGTTGCAGCCTATCAGCCGAGCGAGGCCTTGATCTTGTTCGAGCGAAGCACATGAGATGAAATTTGTTACGCTCGCGGCATCATGCATCCTGGCGTTTGCGGCCGGACCCGTTTCGGCGGCAACGCTCCAAACGTGGACGGTCGATCCGGTTCATTCCACCGCGCAATTTACCGCAAAGCATTTCGGAATCGTTCCGGTGCTCGGCACGATTCCGATCCGCAGCGCGTCGGTGAAGCTGTCCGGCGACGGCCAAATTCCCGTCGCGGTGTCGGCGGTTCTCGATGTCTCGAAGTTGGACACGCACAACGACGATCGCGACAGCGACCTGCGTTCGGCGCATTTTTTTAACACCGCCGCTAATCCCGACATTCGCTTCGAGAGCACGAAGGTCGAGGGAACGAACCCCAAGCAATTTACCATCAGCGGCGATCTAACGATGAACGGGCAGACGCACCCGGTGGTTCTCAACGCGCAAGTCCTCGCTTCCGGCAAATCCCCGCGCGGAAGGTCAATCGTCGCGTATTCGGCGACCGCAGAGATCGACCGAACGAAGTGGGGCATGGATTACGGCCCGATGGTCGTGGGGAATATCGTCGATATATCGCTCAACATCGAAGCGGACGGCCCGTAGCGGCGCCGTCGTGGGTTGTTTTATCCTAGTGGCTTGAGAACGAGGACGGCCATATCATCTTTGGCCGTTCCGCCGTCGTACTCCAAGGCTGTTTCGACGATTCGACGCGCGAGATTTGACGATGACGTCGCGTTGCCGGCGCCTGCAACGATGGCGCGGACGGCGTCCTCGCCGAACATTTGGCGATCTCTGCGGGCCTCGCTTACTCCGTCGGTGTACAAAACGATCGTCTCACCGATTCCGAGGTGGATATCGATCGACGTTGAGAAAAACGGCGCGGTAGAACCGACGATCGCACCCGGAACGTCGAGCGAAACGACGTGGCCATTTGCGCGTCGCATGATGGCAGGAGCGTGACCGCCGTTTGCGAGCGTGATATCGCAGCCGTCGGTGGTGGTCCGCAAGTTTCCGACGATCGCCGTCAAGAACCGTTCCGACGACGGTGCGCGCGCTCGCAACGTTTCGTGTAACCATTGCAATACTTGGGCCGGAGCGGCGGTTCGCATCGCGCCCGCGCCGATCGTATATCGAGCAAACATCGCGATTCGAGCCGCCTCGACCCCTTTGCCGCAAACGTCGCCGATGACGAACGTCCAGATTCCGTCGCCCGATTGGAAGAGATCGTAAAAATCGCCGCCGAGGTCGAGACCATGACCGGCTGGATGAAAATACGCTCCGACGTCGAGACCTTCCACGGTGGTAAGTAACGGGGGCAGGAGGCTGGCTTGCAGTGTGTGCGCGAGAACCTCGGCGCGTAACCGTGCTTCGTGTTCCTCGCGCACTGCGGCTCGTAGTGCGATCTCTCGAGACGCCGATGCCGCTAGCGTGCGCAGAACGTGCAGATCTTTCTGACTCCAAACCTTCGGTGTGGTGTCGACCGCACAGAACGAACCTAGCACCTCGCCGGTAAGGCCTCGAAGCGGTACCCCGGCCCAGGCCCGTACGCCCATCGATCGCACCGAAGGATTCGTACGCGTGCGTTCGTCGATGGCGGCGTCGGAAACCACGATCTCGTCATCGGCCCGAACCACATATTGGCAGAACGACTCCTCCACTCGGTTTTCGTTCGGGCCGTCTTTCGGAATGCCGAACGAGCTTTTCCAAAACGAACGAGTGTCATCTACGATCGTTGCAAAAGCAAATGGAACGCCGATGATCTCTGCGGCGAGTCGCGTTAGGTCGTCGAAAGTAGACTCCCGTTCGGAATCGAGCAAGCTCGACGCGAAGACTGCCCGCAGACGAGCGGGGTCGAGTATCGGGTCGTGGTGAGCCGCAGACATCGAGAGCCGCTTCTTGCGCGGGTGGTTACGCCCCTCGCGCGTTTTCGTGGAGGCAGTTAGCGCGCTCGCCGGGCGACGGCGGTGGCGGTCAAGAAAATCGCGGTCAACGCAACGCATACGGACGTTAGTACGACCGGGGCGGTTGCGATCGAGCCCGAAAAATCGACCGCCGGCACTGCGTTAATCGGTCCTAGATACCAGACGATCAAGTAGACTGCCTCGAAGAGTCGCGAAGCCCCGGTCAGGGTCCCGAACGCGAGCGCTGCGCCGGCGGTAGCGGCAACGACCGCGATGCAGGCGAGAGCTTCGATCGGATGACCCACAGCGGCGAGGCGAACGATATATCCGGCGCAGATCGAACTTCCAAGCAGCGTCGCGGCCGCCCACTGTGCCAACAACGTTCGCCCGCCAAAGCTGCGCGTCGCCGAAAGAATGTCGGCGACGTTCCAGCGGCGTTCGCGCGCCCCGAGCGCCGAGAAGCGCTCCAGCGGCCAAATCAACGCCACCGGTAAAATGAAGCGCGTGACGACGGCGATCGGTGCGAAGCACAATGCAATCGCGAGGCCCAGTGCGCCGGACAACCACCAGATGCTCGAACCGTTGACGAGCAGCGCGAACTCCGCGCGCAATAGCCGGAACGGCGCGATGTTCGGAACGAGGCGCGCGATATCGAGGCTCGCACCCATGCGTCGCGATCCGGTGGCTTCGCGGCGATAGCGATCGAAGAGGACGCTGCTACCAAAAACTAGCAACAGCGCGATCGCCAGCCACGTCGCGCGCTGTGCGAGCACCGGCGCCGTCCAACGAATGCCGGCAAACGGATACGTCGTCGTCAGCTTACCTTTCGGCAGCGCTTCCACGCCGATCGTCGCGTCGTTCTTTCGCTTCTCGGCCGGAAACGCGGCGACGGCCGCGGTTCGCAGATCGGACGTCACGACCGTCATGCCCAGTGGATCAAAGGGAGACAGTCGAGCGCCCTGCGTCGTCGTCATTGGAACGCTGAGACATGCCGACCAGATGAATACGTACAGAATGGCGCCGAGCGCGCCGCGTAAGGGTTTGATCGCATCGAAGGCGATCGCGATCGCCGAAACCACGGCCATGGCCGGTATCGAAATCAACGCGTACGGCAGCACGTATGCGACGATGTCGAAGTGCCGCTCTTCGCCTCGCAGTTCTTGCATACACATGGCAGCCAGAAACGAAACGCCGGCGATCGCACATAACGTGGCGAGATTGCTTGCGAATTTGCCGAAAACGAACGTCGCTCGCCGAACCGGCGACGCGCAGACGATGCCGTCGACGTCGAGCGTACGATCGCGTTCTAACGCACCGCGCACCAGATAGAATCCGATCAGCCCGAGGAACGCGCTGGTGAGGATCGAGATGGCCGCTGCGAGATAGGCCGAGCTGTATGCTCCGCGATGGCCGTTCATCGCGACCGTTGCATATCCGGCGTGAATATCGGGGACGAACAAATATCCGGCGTACAACGCCGCCGCGATCGTCACCACGAACGCGAATCGTCGCATCCGTTCGGCCGCATCGGCTCCGGCGATCGACAACACGGCGCTCATGCGGCTCGACTCGCTCGAACCGTGACGAGGTAGGCCTCTTCCAGGGTCGGACTTACGCTCGAGAATCCAAGCGGGGCCTCCTCCGCGTGCACGCGAACGAGCACGCCGTCGCGCCGGCGAATCGCCGACGTCACGGAAAATCGTTCGCGCAGGGCCGAAAGGCGATCCGGTGCCACCAGCGCCTCCCACACTTCTCCATTCAGGCGCGCGGCGAGCGCCGCGGGCGAGTCGTCGGCTACGATCGCTCCGCCGGCGATCATCACCACGCGCTCGGCAATCGTTTCGACATCCGATACGATGTGCGTCGATAAAATAACGATGCGCTCTCCCGCGATACCGCCGATCAAATCGCGGAACCTAGAACGCTCTTCGGGATCGAGTCCGACGGTGGGTTCGTCAACGATCGCGATCTGCGGATCGTTCAACAGGGCCTGGGCGATGCCGACGCGTTGCTTCATGCCTCCTGAAAATGCACCCAACGGGCGATTTCCCGCCGACCCTAAGTTAAGCTCCTCCAGAAGTTCGGTGATGCGGCGCTCGGCGGCGTTCGCCGGCATGCCCTTGAGCGTGGCGACGTACCGCAAGAATTCGCGTGCGCTCAAGTTCGGGTAGACACCGCAATCTTGCGGCAGATAGCCGAGTTGCGAGCGCAGCGCGTCGGGATTGCGGAGTACGTCGATGCCGTTCCACGACACCATTCCGGAGGTCGGTTTGAGCACGGTGGCAACGATGCGCATCAGGGTCGACTTCCCGGCGCCGTTTGGACCGAGAAGCCCGAGAACGCCGGGTCCGATCGCTAAGGAGACGCCGTTGAGCGCCTGAGCGCCGCTGCGATAACGCTTGCTAAGCGCCTCAATTTCCAGGCCGTTCATGCCGAAACTACGCGTTTGCGGCACGGATGTTTCGAAACAGCGCCGCCTTGCTCGAGCGAGACCTTGTCAAACGCCCTGCGACGCGCTACCGTAACCCCAAATCGGCCTGGAGGGAACGACGTTGGCACAGTACGACATCGCTATTGTCGGCGCAAGCTTCGGAGGCGTGGCTGCCGCCCTGGCGGCCGCGCGCTACGGCAAACGCGTCGTGCTCATCGAAGCCGGTAACAACGCTGGTGGACAGGCGACGGCTCAAGGTCTAACGCGGTGGGACGAAAGCGCGCCGGTGCTCTCGCCCAATACGTATGGCAGCACGAAGTCGTATCAAGTCCTCAAAGAAGACGTGCGCCAGTGGTATCGCACCTACACGAAGGTCGGATCGCGCGGCCATGCGCCGGACTTTAATCCCGGCTTCGCAAGCCCGGGTCATCCGTTTTCCGCGGATTGCAACGTGGTCGAGACGATCTTGCGCCAAATGCTCGACGACGCGAAAGCGTTCGTTACGCCCATATTCGAAACGGCAGTCGTCGGTGTCGCCATCAACGGCGGGCACATCGAATCGCTAACGCTGTCGAACGGCGATACGATTGCAGCGACGATCGTGATCGACGCCACCGACCTCGGCGACCTGTTGCCGAAATGCGGCATCGATTGGACGATCGGTGCGGAGGCAAAGAGCGACACCGGAGAACCGCACGCCGAATCCTCCGCGTCGCCGGGACATATCCAGCCGATCACGGTTTCCATTGCGGTCGAGCGGCGGCCCGACGGGGAGCAGCACGTCATTCCTCAGCCGGCCAATTACACCCAACTCGTGGCCGATCAAGCGTTCGGCGTCTACGATGGTCGAAACGGGATGATCGGAGGAGTGTTTTCATCGTCCAAGTCCGCCAATCCAGGTTGGGAAACGCTCTTCGACTATCGCCAATATATCGACAGCGCGAACTTTACGGATCCGAACTACGCCCACGACCGTTCCGTCATCAACGTCGGATGTAACGATTATCAGGCTGCGGTCATTCCGACCGGCGATGCGGCTCGCGATGCCGGCATCGTAGAAGCCGCGCGTGCCGTTTCGATCGCGTATCTGTATTGGCTGCAGACCGAAGCGCCGCGCGACGACGGTAGCGGTACGGGATATCCGAACCTCATGGCGCGTCCGGATATCTTCGGGCGCGCCGATGGCACCGCGCCGCAAGCGTATATTCGCGAGTCGCGGCGCATCGCCAAGCCGGTCGTCCGGCTACTCGAGCAACACGTTGCGGTAGATCCATCGTCGCCGGCCGCGCGCGCGCCGATGAACTTCGCAGATTCGTGCGGTATCTGCATGTACTCGATCGACATTCATCAAGTGTACGGTCCGGCCGGAACTCCGTGGGTCGGCGTTTCCGGCGTCAAACCGTTCCAGATTCCGCTCGGGAGCCTCATACCCACCGATGCGGCGAACGTGATTGCGGCGTGCAAGAACATCGGTGGAACGCATCTCACCTCCGGCGCGTATCGCGTGCATCCGGGCGAATGGGCGATTGGCGAAGCGGCCGGCGTGCTGGCCGCATATTGCGTCGGTCAAGCCGTACTTCCGGCCCAATCGCAAAGCAATGCGTCGCGGCTGGCCGCCGTGCAGCTACGACTGCTCGAGCAAGGCATTCCAATTTTTTGGTGGGACGACCTTAATTACTCGACCGATCCGAAGACGTATGCGGCCGCGCATCTCTTAGGCGTTCGCGGTTTTTTAGCCGATGCGAACGGTCTGCACTTCCGGCCGACGGCGACGATCACAAGCGCCGAGCGTAACGGCGTTGACGCGCACGCAGGAAAGCAACTTCCATGGCCCGCTGCGGCTATGACACGCGCCAAAGCTGCAGTGTGGATTTGCGCCGAGCTCGGACTTCCGTCGAGTGATGCCGTGCAGCGCTGGGACGTTTAGCGACGTTTTTTGGCTCGGACGGAGTGCATCAAACCGAAACGACGCTCGCGCAACAGGATACGCGTGTAGGTTTCCGCCGCGCCCGCTTGCGTGCGAAGATGCTCGGCGATGCGCACCAAATCGTCGCGATCGCGGCACGCGACCCGCAGCGTGAAATCAAAGCTGCCCGTCGTCAGAATGCACTCGACCACGCCGGGAACGTCGGCCAGCGCGCGCTCGAAGTCCTCAGCGGCTCGTTCGGAACGCAGCTTGACGTCGATGAAGGCGGAGAGCCCGAATCCCAACGCATCGGCCGATAGCTCGGTTCTAAAACCAGTGACGACGCCCAACGCTCGCAAACGCCGAACTCGGTCGGCCGTCGCGTTCGGGCTGAGCGAGACCGCTCGGGCTAACTCCATGAATGCAAATTCGCCCGTCACCTTCGAGCCGCTCGATGATATCTCGGTCGATCGAGTCTATTGCAGAATTTTTATCGGCAAAATCTGCCATAGGCCACGATTTTCCGTGAATCTCGCGGTGTCTCCCGCGGTATGGTGGGTGAACCCTTAAAAATCAGCCCGGAGGACTCGTGATGCTCGTCCGACTCGTTAGCGCCCTCGTCCTAACCATCGCACTGATCGGTGCGACCCCGCCGCCGGCCGTGACCACGGCTCCCGGCGCTTCACCCGCGGCCACCGCGTTCACGGCTGCCGACCGAGCCGCCGTACTCGATGCCGCTGCCACTGCGCTCGGGCATTACGCGTTCCACGACCGTATCGCGCCATTGCGCGCGGTGCTGGTGGCGAATCGAACGTCATATTTGCAGATCGGCGATCCGCAAGCGTTCGCGGATGCCGTTACCGCGGGCTTGTATGCCGTCGCGCACGACAAACACATTCGGCTCGACTACTCGTCCGATATTTTGGCGCCAAACACCAGCCAGCCGAGCAAAGCCGACATTCAGCGCGCTATGCAGATGTTCGCCTCGAGAAACTACGGCGTGGCCGGTGCGTTACGCTTGAAAGGAAATATCGGCTACCTGCATCTTGGAAACTTCGGACCGATGCCCGACTCGAAGGCGGTCATCGACGCCGCAATGGCGATGCTGCACGAGACCGATGCGCTGGTGATCGACGTGCGCCACAACGGCGGTGGGGATCCCGATTCGCTAGATTACCTGATGGGCTATTTCTATGCCAAGCCGGTCGAGCTGACGAGTATCGTAATGGTGCAGGGCGGTACGACGCAAACGCTTCGCCAATTTTCGGTCGCGAAGGTGAGCGGCCACAAGTATCTCGGAAAGCCGCTGTACGTATTAACCGACGACCGCACGTTCTCGTGCGCGGAACAGTTCGCGTACGACATGAAAACGTTGCACCGTGCGACGCTGATCGGCACTACCACCGGCGGAGGCGCAAATCCGGGAGGCTTTCTCCGGCTGAGCGATCACTTCAGCATTTTCGTTCCGCTCGGCTACGCGCATAATCCGTACACCAAAACGAATTGGGAAGGCGTCGGCGTCGCACCGGACGTGCCCACCTCGGCCGGCGATGCACTCTTGGAAGCCTATCGTAGCGCGCTCGCCGCGGCACCCAACACCTTCCCGCAGGTCGTGCCGGAGCGCGCAAAGGCAGCCGCCGATCCGTCGGCGGCATTGCAGCAATCGTTGCCCACATTGTAGCGCCGCCACAACCGGCCCGCGATCCGCAGGAATCGCGGGCCACGCACGCAATCGACCCGCAAATCGTCTTTCGATAGGAAGCGTGGCGTATGAAATTCGGCAGATTTATGATGCTGTTTATTGCGGCATTGTTTCTGTGCGCCGCCCGGCCGGCGTCGGCCGCTCCCGCACTGTGGATCGTGCGGGGATCCGTAGGGACGGTGTATCTGTTCGGGACCATCCATCTGCTTCGAGATACTACGCAGTGGAAGTCGCCGGAAATGGAGGCGGCGATCGCGCAAAGCCAGGATCTCTATCAAGAAGTCGCCGATACTTCAAACGTTGCTGGGATGGCGAAGTCGTTGTCTCAACTCGCGTTCGATCCGGTACACCCGTTGTCCAGCAAGATATCGAAAGCCGATGTTGCGGAAATCGACAGCATTGCAAAGCAATACGATATGGGGAGCGAGCTCGCATTCGAGCCAATGCAACCGTGGTACGCCTTTTTAAGACTATCGCTATTGCCTGCAATCCATGCGGGATATACGTCCGGCAATGGAGTCGATGTACAAATTCGTCAGCAGTTCGCAAGTGCCGGGAAGCCAGTATTGGGCTTGGAAACCGTAGACTCACAACTGCATCTATTTGCCGACCTTTCGCAAACGGAGCAGGTAGCACTGCTCCACACCGAAGTCGTGACCCTTGCAAAGCGGCAAACGGGCGTCACTCCGTTGGATTCGCTGGTTAACGTGTGGATGACCGGCGATCAGGAAAAGTTTGCCGCGAAGATGCGGCTGGATAAGTACGCAGACAATCAGTTCAACGCGCGCTTGCTAACGAATCGCAATAAGGCGTGGGCGCTACTGCTCGCCAAGCGGCTGCAACAGCCGGGTACGTCGTTCGTTTCGGTTGGAGCCTTACACATGCTGGGGCCCGATGGCGTACCGGCGCTGCTCGCCGCAATGGGCTTTTCGGTTACGCGCGTTCCCACAACCGACGTCGTTCCGAGTGCCGCACCGTCGCCGGAGCCAAGCGGCTCCGCGGATTCGGCCAACGTCCCGGTAAACGCCCCGAGCGCTTCGCCGACGCCGTCTTCAACCCCGATTCCGCAGACGATCGCGCCTCCACCGGGCTGGAAGCCACGCAAAACCTCGCTGATCGTCGGATCGTTCCGAACCGATAAGATGTGGAGCGCCCCGGACTCTGCGAGTGCGATGGTTACGGGGCACATCGACATTCCGCCCGGCGCTCAAGGGCTCGACGTCGATACGTTCGACACATTCTTTCGCCAAGGACTTATCGCGCAGGCGGGCAGCAAAGGTCTGACATCCGCCGCACGTGTTACAATTTGTCAGGGCAAGCAAGACGGTATGCGTTACAAGCTGGTGCTGCACGGCCTCTCCGAGGAGATCGTCGTCGGATTTTCAGACCGTGCCTATCTCGTGGAGTATGTTAGGCGAACCGAAGTCCCTGAAGACGCCGTTGCGGTTCGATCGCTACTTTCACTATGCGCACCATAACGCTCCACCGAGGTAGCCGGAAGCCACTTGTCGCATATCGCGTGCTATGAAGGGCAATCGCGACGTTATCGAGCGGCTGAATAAAATGCTCACCAACGAGCTCACCGCTATCAACCAGTATTTTTTACACGCGCGAATGCACAAAAACTGGGGCTACTACCGGTTGGCCGAGCGCATGTATCACGAATCGATGGGCGAGATGCGACACGCCGATTGGATCATCGAGCGCGTGCTGTTTCTCGAGGGCTTACCGAACCTTCAGAACCTCGGCAAGCTGCATATCGGAGAAGACGGCGTCGAGGCGTTGGAATGCGACCTCAAACTCGAGATGATTGCTCGCGACGATACCGCCGACAGTATTCCGATCTTTGAAACGCAAGGTGACTTCGTCAGTCGCGATATCGCGCTGAAAATTCTTGCCGACTCCGAAGAACACGTCAACTTTTTAGAAACGCAGATCGCGCTGGTCAAGTCGATCGGGCGGGAGAATTATCTGCAGTCGGCGATGGGCGACCTTCCGACGTCCGAGTCGTAACCCGAAGCACGATCTGATCGATCTCGCCGGCGCACGCGAAGCACTGCGCGACACAGGCGCAGCGGGCGTACACTTCTTCGTGCGAGCGCGCGCCCTGCTCGACCGCTTCGACGATGCGTCGTTCGGTCAGCCCGTTGCAGATACAAATAAACACCGTTAGGCAATCCTTCGGGCCGCCCGCGCTGCATTCCGGCGCAGCACGTCAAACCAACGTCGCATCGTACCGCAACTGCCCGTCGCTCGTCACGCGCACGCCGTCGGTAGGTACGTGCGGGCGCAGTTTTGCGTCGTGCATTAAATGCAGCACTTCGACGCCGTGGAGCAATGAGGCGGCGTCCGCGATCAAGCGCCGGTGGCACCGCCACCACAGCGATTCCGAACAGAGAATGGCCGATCGTTCATCGACGGCTCCGTGGAGCAACGTATCGAGCGCTTTTTGGAACGCTTGGGTCTGCATGTAATCGGCGTAGCCGCGGAAGGCCGGATGTCGCAACGCGATGTTGCTGCTGCCGGGCTGCGGCTTGCGAAAGCCGCCGAGGGCGGGCTCCCAACGATACGAAGTGCCGGCATCGCGCGGAACCCACTCTTCCATCGCGTCCATGCGAAACTGCGGATGCCGCAAGCTTTTCGGAACCGTGCGCACGTTGACGAGCGCCGTCACTCCGGCGCCGCGCAACAGGTTTGCCAGCGTCTCGGCAGTTGCAGTTCCGTGGCCGAGCGTAATGAGCGGAAGCGTCGCTCTACCCTTCGAGTTCTTGCAAGAGTTGGCGCTCGTCGTCGTCGGTCAATCCCGCGCGACGAACCGTGATGTCGCGCGTGCGTTCCCAGCCGAGCACGTCGGCGAGCGTTTCTTCCAGCGGGCGAATGCGAAGGCCGGCGCGGCGTGCCGCGGAGCCGTCACGTGATCCGAAGCCTGCGTATTCCGGTAGCGGCAACCACAGCGGCAAGGAACGCGGGCCCATCCACGGCTCGACATCGTGCGCTGTAAGCCACGCCGGATGGGCTGCAACGGTCGTGCCGCGAAAGCCGGCGACGCGGCGCGCGACGGCGAGATGCTGGGCGAGGCCGATCGAATCGCCGAGAGCGTTGAACGTTCCGGCGACACCGGCTCGCGCGCAATGGAGCACGAACGTTGCGAGATCGCGCACGTTAACCACTTGCGTCGCGAGATCGGGAGCGTCCGGAATGAGAACGCGTCCGCGTTCGTCGGCCGGTCGAGCGAAACGCAGCGGCCAATAGCCGGTGCGATCGGAGCGATCGCCCGGACCACCGATCAGGCCGGCGCGGAAGATCGTCGTCGTATCGTTTCCGAACTCCGCTAGGGCGATGCGCTCGCATGCGACCTTATGCGCGCCATACAGTTCCGGATCGCTGGCGGCACCATCTTCGGTCGGTTCGTGAATCGCCGCCGATTCGTCTTGATCCGGCGCTGCGTCCTCGACGTACACGCTGGCCGACGAAATGTACGCGAAGTGTCGCGTGCGAGGCGCCAATGCGGTTGCTGCGGCTCGCACGCGTCGCGGGTCGGACGATATCTCGACGACCAGGTCCCAATCCGAATGCGTGACGCTGTCGTACGCGGCGGGATCGTCGCGATCGGTTCGAACGAACGTCGCGCCGGCAGGCGGCTCGCTCGTCGTGCCGCGCGCCAGGCACGTCACATCGTCTCTGTCGCGCAACGCTTGCGTCGCGATCGCACCGCTTAGAAAACCGGTACCGCCGAGAACGAGTAAACGCATGGTACGACGGTGCGTTCAACGGCGCCGCGGCTCGTTCCGCCGAAGAGTCAACGCATGAAGCTTTCGAACAAGACGGCCATCGTCACGGGCGCGGGCAGCGGCATAGGGAAAGAAATTGCGTATGCCTTCGCGCGCGAGGGCGCGAACGTCGCCGTTGCAGACCTTCATGCTGCGGCCGCGGATGCGGCGGCAGGGGAGATCCGTTCTGCGGGCGGCCGAGCCGCCGCGATTCAGATGGATGTCACCGACGAAGATCAGGTCGATGCGGGCGTAACGGCAACGGTCGACGAGTTTGGCGGGCTCGACATTCTGGTGAGTAACGCCGGTATTCAAATCGTCGGGCTGCTGCACGAATACGCCTATTCGGATTGGCGTAAAATTACGGCCGTCCATCTCGACGGTGCGTTCCTGACTACGAAAGCGTGCCTACCGCACATGTACGCTTCTGGCCGCGGCGGCAGCGTGTTGTACATGGGCTCCGCGCATTCCAAGACGGCATCGATCATGAAGGCGCCCTATACGGCTGCGAAGCACGCCTTGATCGGCCTGGCGCGTACCGTCGCGAAAGAAGGCGCGCCATACGGCGTTCGCGCCAACGTCATCTGTCCGGGCTTCGTTCGTACGCAATTAGTCGAGAAGCAAATCCCCGAACAAGCGCGAGCGCTCGGTATCTCCGAGGGCGAGGTCGTCAAACGCCTGATGCTGCAAGACACGGTTGACGGTGCGTTCACAACCGTGGAAGAAGTCGCCGATGTCGCGCTCTTCTTTGCCTCGTTCCCGACGCTCGCACTGACCGGCCAGTCGCTGCTCGTGAGCCACGGCTGGATGATGGAGTAGGCGTTTGCCGGACGCTTGGCACGTCTCAACGATACGCTAGAGGCGATGAGAGCGCACGATTTTATTTCGCACGAACCGGCTGAGGACGGAGCGCGAACCGCGGCCGGATATCCCGACGAATGCCTCGACTTTACCGCCTTCGCCGGCTCGCTTGCGGCGCTGATTACCGACGGCGAATGGCTGCTTCAGCCGTTCACGCAGAAGCGTCTTGCAGTCGTCGTCGATTTTGCATCCGAGACGCAAGCCGAAGCCGAAGACAGTCTCAAGCGCGGTTGGAATGGAGCCTGGGAATTTCCAACCGGCTGCATCAACACGGTGCGTTCGCGCGTCGAAACGAACGAGCAGAACGCTCGTATCGAACGGCACCTTTCGCTGATCGCAACCGGCGATACGATGCGCGAATTTTTCTGGGGCGTTACCGAGAAACTACTGGATGCCAATTCGTGTCGCGAGCCAAATTGCGCGAGGTGCACGATTCGATTCGCGCGCGATCTGGCGATGACGCTAAGCATCTTTTCCAAAACTGGATTTCGAACGATTCATCTGTTCTCACGATGGCAGCCAACGCCGGAGCTGCGCGCCGTGCTGCGAGAAGAAGACGTAGAAATTCAGTGGAACCCATTGTGCTCAATTCCGTCACCGGATCTCGAGGCAAATCGACAGTATTCGATCTGGGACGGCACGGCAGCGCAGTACGGAGACTTCATGCGCCGCTTCTGGGCGCCGTCGTGGCAACCAAGCGATGCAGGAGTGCAACGCTTGGTGGCCGAGCCGCAGGGCGGTGCCCTGGATATGGCCGGCATTCGCCTGCCGAGTGCGAAGCGCAGCTGGCGCAGCGTCAAGCGTCTTAGCGTGCGTGCCGTTTATAGAGCCGGCGATCCGTTGCTGAGCGTGCGGGGAGAAGCCGGGTTCGTTGCGCGCGCGAACCGCTTGGGTGCGTTTTTGCTGCGCGCGATGCGCTCGATAACGACCGATCCGGGAGCGTTTTCGTGGCTGCTCGTGCCGGGCGATGTCGCTCCTGGAACGTTCGAGTTGAACGCCGATTTCGACACCGAAAATCCGGCTGCGCGGTCGCTCTGGAAAGCCTGGCGCCCATCTTTTTTCGCTGCGCTGAGGTTTGCGTCGATGGGACACCTACCAGGCCCCCGCAGCCGTCCCGGCTGAAGGCGGAACCTAGGGCTCCGGCCTGGGGTCTTTGCCCTTGACGGCCGCTCCGCGGAGCGGTATTCTCCTCGTATATGAGAGTGACTTTCACTTTCACTTTATGACGCTTCTGACGGCCGGACGGGCACCAGGAGCACCGAAATCGATGGGCAATGGGCGCATCGTTCACAATTTTTGCACGCAGATAGAAAGTAGCACGAGATGGAAAACACGATCGTCGAGTTATCGGAAAGCGATCGCGGCTGTCCGGTAAAGCACGTACCGCTTCGTCCGAGAGTCAACATCGACTGGTTTCCCGAGCTGTTGGATCTTTCACCGCTGCATCGGCCGTCGCGATTGTCGGATCCGATGGAAGCCGGCTTCGATTATGCTCGCGAGTTCGATAGTCTCGATCTCAAAGCAGTCAAGGCGGACCTTCACAAGCTCATGACCGATTCGCAAGAGTGGTGGCCGGCTGACTATGGTCACTACGGTCCGCTCTTCATCCGCATGGCATGGCACAGCGCTGGAACGTATCGCATCCACGACGGTCGCGGCGGCGCCGGTGCGGGCGCGCAGCGGTTCGCGCCGCTCAACAGTTGGCCCGACAACGCGAATCTCGATAAGGCGCGCTTACTGCTGTGGCCGATCAAGCAAAAGTACGGCCGCAAAATTTCGTGGGCCGATTTGATGGTGTTAGCAGGCAACTGCGCCCTGGAATCGATGGGTTTCAAAACGTTTGGTTTCGCGGGCGGCCGCATCGATGCGTGGGAGCCCGACGAGAACATTTACTGGGGTCCGGAAGAAGAATGGCTGGGCGGCGATAAGCGTTACAGCGGCGACCGCGACTTGGAAGAACCGCTCGCGGCCGTACAGATGGGCCTCATCTACGTGAATCCGGAAGGTCCGGATGGTAAGCCGGATCCGATCGCTGCAGCACGCGACATTCGCGAAACATTCGCTCGCATGGCGATGAACGATGAAGAAACCGTTGCGTTAATTGCCGGCGGACACACGTTCGGTAAAGCGCATGGTGCGGCAGATCCCGGACAGTACGTTGGATTCGCACCGGCCGGCGCGGGCATCGAAGAGCAGAATCTCGGCTGGCGCAACACGTTCGGAAGCGGACATGGCGACGCGACGATTACGAGCGGCCTCGAGGGTGCGTGGACGTCGTCTCCGACCAAGTGGGATAACGGCTTTTTCAATAATCTATTCAACTTCGAGTGGGAGCTGACGAAGAGCCCCGCCGGCGGAAATCAGTGGACGCCGAAAGACGGCGCGGGCAAAGATTCCGTTCCCGATGCGCACGATCGTTCGAAGAAGCATGCGCCGATCATGTTCACGACGGACCTCGCGCTAAAAGTAGATCCGGCATATGGGCCGATCTCGAAGCGATTCCATGAGAACCCGCAAGAATTCGCCGACGCATTTGGCAAGGCGTGGTACAAACTCATGCACCGTGACATGGGTCCGATCGCTCGCTATCTCGGTCCCGAAGTTCCGGCCCAGGAGCAAATCTGGCAGGATCCGGTTCCGGCCGTCGATCATGCGCTGATCGACGATGCCGATGCGACCGAACTGAAGCGGCGCATTCTCGGTAGCGGCCTCACCGTTTCGCAACTCGTTTCGACCGCATGGGCGTCGGCGTCAACGTTCCGCGGCACCGATAAGCGTGGCGGCGCAAACGGTGCGCGCATCCGGCTCGCTCCGCAAAAAGATTGGGCGATCAATCAACCGGCGGAACTCGCGAAGGTTCTCGAAACGCTCGAGAAAGTGCGCGGCGATTTTAACGCATCGCTCAAGGGCGGCAAGAAGGTTTCGTTAGCCGACGTCATCGTTCTCGGCGGTGCCGCCGGAATCGAAAAAGCCGCAAAGGACGCAGGCACCGATGCGAAGGTGCAGTTCTCGCCCGGCCGTACCGACGCGTCGCAAGAGAACACCGATGTCGAATCGTTCTCCGTACTCGAGCCGAAAAACGATGGGTTTCGGAACGCCGTTGGGCGCGGCCACGCTCGCTCGCCCGAGCAACGTCTATTGGATCGTGCGCAGCTTCTCACGCTGACCGCTCCGGAGATGACGGCGCTCGTCGGCGGTCTGCGCGTCCTTGGTGCGAACGCCGGCGGATCCAAGCACGGTGTGTTCACCAAGAAGCCCGGAACGTTGACGAACGACTTCTTCGTCAACCTCCTCGACATGACCACGAAGTGGCAACCGTCGGGGACGGATTACACCTACGAAGCTCGCGACCGCCGCACGGGCGACGCGGCGTGGACCGCAACCAACTGCGACCTGGTCTTCGGATCGAACTCGCAACTGCGCGCGGTTGCCGAAGTATACGCGATCGAAAAAGAGCATTTCGTACGCGACTTTATCGCCGCGTGGGAAAAGGTGATGAACCTCGACCGGTTCGATCTGACCGTCTCGAAGTAACACACGGCCCAATACGGCCACCATTCCCGCAGCGGGATCGCACGAGTACGAGCTCGAGCGGTCTCGCTGCTCTTCTTTTGGGAGCTGTAGCCATTCGATATGCAGCGTTCTTGCGAGCGGTAAACGTAGCCGGAAACGCGCTGTCGATGGCGGCGCTCAAAGCGATGCTCGCCGATCTCGGTTTCGAACGAGCGAAGACGCTACTGCAAAGTGGAAACGTCGTCTTCGAAGCGTCGAAACGTGCCGACGCGCGGCTCGAAACGCTCCTTCAGCGCGAAACCGAGCAGCGTCTCGGCGTACGCACCGAGTATTTCATCCGCGATGCCTGCGAACTGCAGCAAATCGTCGAGGCTAATCCGTTCGAACGAGAAGCGATCGAACAGCCGTCGCGGCTGGCCGTCGTCGTTCTGCGGCATTCGCCGAGCGCGCTGGGTCTGGAGCGGCTGCGGAATTCGATTCGCGGGCCGGAACTCGTCGCGCCGGGTACGCGACACGTTTACATCACATATCCCGCCGGACAGGCCGACACAAAACTCACCAACGCCGTCGTCGAACGAGCCCTCGAGACCCGCGGCACAGCGCGCAATTGGAATACGATCCTCAAGATGCAGGCCGCGCTCGATGGGGGCAGCCTTTAGAATTTCTTCATACATTGGGGTTACGGTGCGCTCATGCGAACCGTTGGAACCCGTAAACGATTTATTCTAACCGCGGCCGGCGCGTCCGTTGCATGGATTGCGCTTTCGAAAGCCGCCAAAGCGGACGACAAAGTGGGTCAGTCCGCCGTCCAGTATCAGGACAAGCCGAACGGCGATAAACGTTGCGCGAAATGCCAATCCTTTATTCCCGGTGCCTCCGGGGGCGACGGATCCTGCAAGATCGTGAGCGGCACCATCTCGCCTAACGGCTACTGTATCGCGTTCTCATGAAACGTATACCGATTACAAGCGTCTTGCTGTCGTTGGTTCTGGCAGCCTGTACGCCCAATGGAATCACAGCCGCATCCTCGGGCGGCGGCGGAACCGCGCCGAGCGGGCAAAATCTCACGATCGACGTCAACCTTACGCTCAACCAGCCGGTAAAAACCCCATACGGGGAAAGCGGCGGAATGAAACCGCCGGTGACGATCGCGCACGTCGGCGATACCATCACGTTCACCAACAGCGATGGTTTCGCACATACCGCTACGTCGATTCCGAACGCGACGAAATTCCCGGCGGGATCGCCGTTCGGCCAAGGAGCGCTCAACCAATCAGGAACGACGCTGTCGGGCGGTTGGAGCAGCGGTGCTATGCAGGCTGGAGGGAACTCGCAAACGCTCAAGGCCGATAAGAAAGGCCTCTATCTCTTCGGATGCTACTTCCATTACGGCGCGCCGATGCGGGGTGCGATCGTTGTTGAATAGATTGGCGGCTGCCGTCGCGTTCGCAGTTTTCGTGCTGTGTGCGTCGGCGCCGGCGCAGGCGATCCCAATCTTCGCGCAACGCTATCATTTGCAGTGCGGCGCGTGCCACAGCGTAATGCCGGAGTTGAACGCGTTCGGCAACTATTTTCGCATGCACGGTTACAAGTTACCGCAGCCAAAGCATCCGACGACCGTGTTTGCGATACGCTATCAAATGGGGTATTCGCAAGATCCGGCGGCTGGAACGCGCCGTTGGACGCCCGGCGGAATCGTGTTGGGCAACGCCGATCTCGGCAACATCTCTGCGTTCATGCACTATAGCTTGGGAGCGGGGGGCGGTCCGGCCGCGCTCTACCTCGGCTTCTTGACCGACTATAACGCGCACACTAAGTCCGAATACCGCATGGGATTGTTCGAACTGCCGTTGGCGCAGTCTCCCGGCGAACGGTTAGACGATCTTCAAGGATACGGCTATTATAACGCGCACGTCGGACTCAACGACCTGCCGCTGGCGTCTCCGCGCTGGGGCTTATGGGATCAGAAAACGATCGGTAATCTCGTCGCCAATCTGACGGTAGATTTCAGCGAGTTCAAAGGCGCGGCGTACGGCGGCAAGCCGGTGGACACCGGCGAAGTGACCTTCAACGGCGCGCCCGAGGTCGGATTGTGGCTCGATCAAGGCATCCTCTCCAAAGCAAATTCGGAGATCGATGCCGGCGGAGAGTTTCTCAATGGCGAACGCTCGATTCTTCCGACCGGCCGCTCTGCATTCAGCGACGCATACCAACGCTATGGTTTGCTGGCACACGGGCGTTTCGGTCCGGTCAACCTGCAAGCGGAGCAATGGTGGGGCGACGACCACAACGCGGATGGGTTCGGGACGAATCAACGATCGAGCGGCGGCTACGCGCGCCTCAAAATCTATCCCGTGCCGCATGCGTATCTCGGTATGCGCTACGATGCGACCGCGAATCCGTTCGTAGTGCGGGATATGACGTACTACGGCGCGTTTATGATCGCTCCGTTCCGCTTCTTGGTGCAAGAAGTTGCTCCGATCGCGCTCCCGGGACAACATCCAACGCTGGGCGGCGCCGTTACGGTCGCGTTTCCCGGCTACTACAAGCTGTAGAGCGGCGAACGCAACCCGTCAGCTAGGAAACGGACCGCAAGCGGCAGTAAGGCATCGAACAATCGCTCGATGCTATTGCTGAGGAGAAACTCGATGCGCACGCAGCGTTCGCTCGTATTGCTTGGTGGGTTAATCGCCACCGCCGCTTTTGCCGGCTGCGCCGGTTCGGCAGCACCATCGTCGCCTTCTCAGATGTCGGACGTGAATCGAACCGCACTGCTGCGCGCGCCGATGTCCCCCGCGCGATTACTGCAGTTGCAAGCTGCCGGGGAACTTCAGGGACCCGTTCCGCGAGCGCGCTTACGCGATCGACTCAATCGCATCGCGCAACCACGCCCAACCTTCGGCCGCCGCGCCGCGGGTACGGTGGGCCTGTGGGCGACCGATACCGACTTCAACTATCTCGTGGGTCAGACCGTGAACGGACGCAAAACCGTCGTCGCGGTCGACCTCTCGAAAAACAATTGCTTGTCGCCCGTCGGCGTACGTGTCGATGCATCCCAGAACGAGTGGGTGGCGTGCGAACTGACGTCGTCGAGCAGCACGAACGGCGCGTTGCAACAATACAGTCCGACCGGACAGTACGAAAAGCAATACTTGTTCAATTGCCCGTCTTCGGTAAAAGGCTGCTCGACGTTCAGCGGCTACGGCTGGGACAGTGGCATCGATTCTAAGGGTAACGTGTTTGCGGCACTTAACATCTATTCGATCGAAGTATGTAACCCGAGCTGCGTATCGAATCTTGGCGCCGGATTCGAATGGTGGTCCAAAGGCAAGACGAGCGCGACGCCGCATCTGATCGCGCTCGGCGACAGCTGCAGTCCGATCTGCGGCGTGGGTTTCATGGACTTCGATGCCTCGGATAATATCTGGTTCACGTTCGTCGGCTATAACGGCAGCGTGTACGGCCCCGGCCTCGGCGAAATCACTAGCCCCGCGACCAACCCGACGCTCACCATCGTCGAGCCGGCCGGGACGTACGGTTTCTTTGGCGGCGTCAACGTAACGGGCGGCGGCGCGGTTCTCAACGTCGTCGATCAGCAAGCGCGAACCGTCTCGCTCTACCACCTGCCGCTCGCGCCTGGTGGCTCACCGTTCAAAACGCTCGGTCCGACACCGCTCAACGCCTTCGGCATCGGCGATCCGGTTTCGGGCGGCTTCAACAAAGCCGAATCGAACTTCGCTCTCGCCGACGCCGGCGGATGGCTCGATCTTGGACGATACGGCACGAACAAGTGGACGAGCGTAGCGAGCCCCAATTTCTACAGTGGAATCGAGGGAGCCGCGTATACACCTTCGGATAAGTGATGCAAGGCATGGGATGCTCGAACTGATCTATTCCACATCGCGTGCCGGCGCGGAGGCATTCGCATGGCGCGAGCCGTTCGCCGCGATCAGCATTACCGACCCGGGAAGCCGGCCCGTTTCGTTGCCTCAAGCGTCGCTGGTTGCGCGTTGCGATCTTCAGTTCTGGGACGTAGAACGCGGCGAACTCGACGTGTTCGATGCGGCCATGGCGCGCAGAGCGTTGACGTTCGTTCGGGACGAATGCGTAGGCGCTACGCTGCTTTTAGTGCATTGTGAAGCGGGTATCAGCCGTTCGACTGCAATGGCCAACGCACTCGGACGAATTCACGGCATCGCCGTGCGCCATCAAAACGCGTTGTTTCTCGACCCGAATCCGCTGGTAACACGGCTGCTCGACGAACAAGGAGCAACGGGATGAATGCTTCGAGAACCACCCTCGCGATCGCCGAACGGAATCGCGAAGCCGTTCGACAGGCGTTCGAACGGTGGCGCGAGGGCCGGGGAAACCTCTTCGATTTGATGGCGCCGGACGTTCGCTGGGAAATCGCCGGCCACTCCGCCGTCGCCGGAACGTACCCGAGCAAAGAAGCGGTTATGAACCAAGTGATCGTGCCGTTAAACAAACGCTTCGCGCGCCCGCTGGTGCCGACCGTCCGGCGTGTATATGCCGACGGGGACACCGTGGTCGCGTTATTCGACGCCGAAACGGTTGCGACGGACGGTCTCCCGTATCGCAACTCCTATTCGTGGTTTCTTCGCTTTTGCGAGGGTTCGATCGTCAACGTCGTAGCGTTTTTCGACAGCGTTAACTTTAACGAACTGTGGACGCGCGTATCGCCTGAGTAGCTCGTCGATTCGCCCGGCGGCCCAAATGCAAACAGGGGTCGCCCGCCGCTACCCTTTCATGCCCCGAACGCACTCGTGCGGCCGCCCGTGACCACTTGAACCCGCCGAAAAATACGGTAGAATTCGTTGCGTGGCCACTTGGGACGACGTCCGGCGAATCACGCTCGCACTTCCGGAGACGACCGAAGGCACGAGTTACGGTAACCTCGCGTGGAAAGTGGGGGGGAAGACGTTCGCGTGGGACCGCCCCTTGCGCGCGTCCGACGTCGCGGCGCTCGGGCCGGACGCCCCGCACGGAGCGATTCTCGGCGTGCGCACCGACGGCTTAGAAATGAAGGAGGCACTCCTCAAGGGCGATCGGGCGGTATTTTTCACCATCCCGCACTTCGACGGTTTCGCTGCCGTGCTCGTCCGGTTGTCGAAGATCGATACAATTCGCTTGCGCGACGTGCTGATCGATGCTTGGCTCGTGCGCGCCACCCCGAAGCTCGCAAAAGCATTTCTCGATGAGCGCCGCGCGTAATGAGCTTTTTCGAACGGCCGGACCCGCGGCTTGCGTCGAGCGCCGATCCGCCGGCGGCGATCGCCGTGATTCGGACGGTCGGCCGTCATGCCGTAGCGCTCATCGCGTGTTGCGTCATCGCCGTTGCCGTCTATGCGGCCGACGTTGCCTACGGTCTGCACGGCGTTAGCGGTACCGGCGGCGTCATAGCAGTTGGCGGTCCATCGAGCGTCGTGACGATCGTGCGCGACGATCGCGACGTTCCGCACGTGCGAGCGCGCGACGATTGGGACATGTATTTCGGTGAAGGTTACGCCCAGGGCTCCGATCGTCTGTTCCAGCTCGATTTGACGAGACGTTATGCGTACGGAACGCTGTCCGAGGTCCTCGGTGCAAAGGCGTTCCCGATCGATGTGGCACAGCGGGCCGTTAACGTCGATGGAATCGCTCGCCGGCAGTTGCGTGCCTTACCGGAAACCACGCGCAACGCATTATCGGCATTCAGCGACGGCATCAACGCTGCTGCGGCCGGGCAGCCGTTGCCGGTAGAGTTTCGGCTGTTGCTCTATCGCCCCGCATCGTGGACGCCGAAGGATTCGCTGGCGGTTTCTATCGTCGCGTCGCTCGAATTGTCCGATTCTTGGAACGATGTCGTCGCGCGCGATGCGATTTGGCGTTCCCAGGGATCGCGATGTTTCGATGCGCTCGTTCCGTTATCGGATGGCCGCTACGACGTTTCGGTTCGGGGCGATGCGATACCGCGCCGCGTGCAGCTAGATATGCCGGACGATTGCGGACCGGGAAGCGTCGCGTCCGTGCGACGCGCGGCGATTGGGAGCAACGCGTGGGCTGCGGGTTCGGCCCGATCGTTCGATGGGCACGCGCTGCTGGCGAACGACCCGCATCTCGACGTGTCGATCCCCGGAATCTGGTACGTCGTCGACTTGCAATCGCCGCACGTGCACGTTGCCGGGGCGACGATTCCCGGCGTCCCCGGCGTCGTGTTGGGACACAACGAGCGCATTGCATGGGCGTCAACCAACGCGCAAGTCGCCACGACCGGCGTCTTTCGATATTCGCGAGTGCGCGATGGGCGATGGACTGAGCAACATTTTGCGGTGCGATTCGCAGGCGACCGCGTCGTACGCTACTATCGCACACCTGCGGAGTTTTCGGTTCCAGGGCAGGCCGGCTCTGCGCCGCTGCTGGTGCGCTGGCCGATGTACGCCCAACGGCGTTCGACGATCGAGACGATTTTGCAATTGAATGCGGCGCGCGATGCCGCCGATGCCGTGCGTGCACTGGCCGGCTATCGTGGGTCGCCACAGAACTTCGTGGTCGCCGACCGTTCGGGTAACGTCGTCTATCACATGGCCGGCATCGTTCCCGACGATCCGGCGTGGGGCAGATACGTGCATCCGGCCTCCGAAGTCGGGCGATCGTTCGCCGCATTGCCGTTCGGGCGGTTGCCGTCTGCAGCACCGTCACGCAACGCAATCGTTGTGAGTGCCAACAATCGTTCGTACGGTGCGAGCTATCCGTATCGTCTGTCGGCACAGTTCGAGCCCCCGTATCGCGCCTATCGAATCGCGCAGCTGCTACGCGCGCGATCGCGCTACGACGCCGCGTACTTTGCGACGATGCAACTCGATACGTACTCGCCGATCGATGCGGAAATCGCCTCCGATGTATTGCGGGCACGAGCGATGCAAGGGGTGACCCGCGACGAGCTTGCCGCGTTCGACGTGCTCGCACGATGGGACGGGCGCTTCGATCCGGATTCGCGCGGTGCCGCTCTGGAGCACTCGGTGCGATACTGGTTGCTGGGCGCGGGCGTTCCGGCCGGAGCGCGCCTGGCGCAACTGCGATCGGCGCGCGGCGATTGGGAGCCGGGACTCGAAGAGGACGTTACCGCGTCGCTCGTGTCGGCGACGATGGATCGTCGAGATTGGGGGGCGGCGGGCGCGATTGCGATCGAGCATCCGCTGTCGCCGATGCGCTTCGGTTTTCTCAACGGCGACGTGCTGCCCGGCTCCGGCAACGAGGACACGATTCGCTTGCAAGAGCCGGGATTCGCACAGGGGTTTCGCGCCGTTTGGGACGTTGGCGATTGGGACGCCGGCGGTATCGTTATTCCGAGCGGCGAGTCCGGCGAGCCGGGATCGGCCCATTACACCGACTCAACACCGGCTTGGATTGCAGGACGCTTGTCGCCGCTGCCGTTTAGTGCGTTCGCATTGCAGCGGCACGCGCGCCAAACGCTGCTGCTCGAACCAGCGAGTTCGATGACTGGCGGCAAGTAAACGGCCCCTCGCAGCCCGAAGCCCCATCCACGGAGGTTTACGTGGTGCGGATACCCGTTCGGCAGCTGTGCGTTCTCGTTGCGACGATCGGTGTGTTGGCGGCCTCGGGCGATTGGCCGATGCCGGCCATCGTACCGTACCCGCCGATTGCAGCCATGGCGCAAGCAGTCGAAGCGAACCGCCTCGACGCCTCCATCCAAAAGCTGGTCGCGTTCGGCACGCGGAACGATTTTTCGGAAACGATGTTGACGGACGAGCACGGCGTATTCGCTGCGCGTGACTGGATCGCGAAGCAGTTTCGCGATATTGCGGGCTCCGCCGGCGGCCGCATGAGCGTTAGGCTCGATACCTACCTCCAGCCGAAGACGCCGCGAACGCCACGAGCGGTAACGGAGTCGAGCGTTATCGCAACGCTGCGTGGTTCGGACCCGGGCCGCATTTACGTGATGGCCAGTCACTACGACGATTGCGATGGGCGCTGCACCGATGGCGCGGGAATCGCACCCGGTGCCGACGACAACGGATCGAGTGTCGCGGCCGTTCTGGAGGCGGCTCGCGTGATGGCGTCGTCGCAATTCCGCGGTACGATCGTCTTCGCGTGCTTCGACGGCGAAGAACTCGGATTGTGGGGATCGAATCATTTCGCGCGCGAGATGGCGGCCAACAAGTCACCGATTCTTGCCGTGCTCAACAACGATATCATTGGAAACTCGACCGGGGGGGATGGGCTTTCGGAACCGGGACTCATTCGCGTCTTTAGCGAGGGACTTCCGGTAAAAAGCGAACGATCGGCAGTCAATGCGATCGGATCCGAAAACGATTCGCCGTCGCGCGAGCTGTCGCGTTTCGTCGCCGAAACGATTCCGGCGTACGTTCCGGATTTCTCTGTGCGGCAGATCTTTCGCGCCGACCGCTTCTTACGGGGCGGCGATCAGGAGTCGTTCCAAGATGCCGGTTATTCGGCGGCTATACGCTTTGTTGAACCGCACGAAAACTTCACGCATCAGCATCAGGACGTGCGCGTGAGCGACGGCGTGCAATACGGCGACTTGCCGCAATATATCGACCCATCGTACCTGCAGCGCGCGACGCAAGCCAACGTCGCTTCGCTGGCAACGCTCGCGCTCGGCCCCGCGCAGCCCAGTGGCGTCGAGATGCTGCTCGACCGTCTTGGCTACTCATCGATGCTACGCTGGACGCGTGTGCCGGACGCTACTTCATACGAGGTGGTTTGGCGCTCGACCGACGCGCCGCAATGGGAACACGCTCGCGACGTCGGGGACGTCGCGCAAACGACCGTTCCGCTGTCGAAAGACGACTACATCATGGCCGTCCGCAGCGTCGACCGCAATGGTCTGCGCAGTCCGGCCGTCTATCCGGTGCCCGTTCGACCTTCGCACTAAATCCGATCAAGGAGTAAATAGATCGCGATGATTTCTCGATGGAGCCGTATCCATTCCGCGGTAGCTGCGGTGTGTCTGGCTGCGTTTGCCTGCGCTGCCGCGCCCGGGCTTTCGGCGCCCTCCGCGAGCGGTAATCGTGCCGCGTTAACACAGGCATTACAACGCGACCTCACCGGATATCTAACGAAATACGGCGCCGCCGAACATTTGTCGGCGTTGTCGCTGGCGGTGAGTCTCAAGGCCGGTACCGAGCCGATCGACGTCGTAGCGGGAACGACGCGATACGGCGGTGGACCGAAAGCGGCTCCATCCGATCTCTATCAGATCGGCAGCAACACAAAGGCGTTCACATCGGTCGCCGTTTTGCAGCTCGAAGCACAAGGACGGCTTTCGATCGACGCTCCCATCGGAACGTATCTGCCACAATATCCGGCGTATGCAAAGCTGACGTTACGACGGCTGTTGAGCATGACCGGCGGCATCGAAACCTACGACGATACCAGCGCCTGGTATCGCATGTTCGCAAGCGCTCCCATGCGGTATACGCCGGCCGATCAACTCATCCGGCTGATCTATCCGCGCATCAAATGGACGCCGGGCACGAAGTACTCGTATTCCAACACGGGCTATCTCCTGGCTCAAGAAGTCGTCGCAGCGCGTAGCAAAAGCCATAGCTTCACGGCCGAAATCGCGCGAATTATCGCTGCGGCCGGTCTGAAGAATACGTACTATGCGGACAACTTTTATCCGGACAGTGTCGCCCGGCGCGTCGTCGCCGGATACTACGAAAACGACGACCCCGGTTTTGAGAAATTTATCGGGAAGAATACGACGCCGTATACCGTTTCGTGGGCGCAAGGTGCCGGTTCGATCGTTTCGACGCCCGAAGACCTCACCGTTTGGGCGCGAGCGATCTATCAGGGAAACACGCTCCTGCCGGAGCGGCAGAAGCGCGAGTTGATGAGTCTCGTCTCGACGGAAACGGCAAAGCCGGTTGCCGCCGTAAACGCTGACAACCCGTCGGCATTCGGTTTAGGCGTCGCCCAAAAGTACGATAAGAACCTCGGCACGTTTTGGTTCTACCAAGGCGAGACGCTCGGATTTCGCGCGGTGCATCTGTACTTTCCGGACTCGGGGCTGGTGGTTGCGATTTTCGCCAACAGCCGTCCGGTCGAAAAGAACAGCCACCTGCCGGAGCTGTTCGCCCAGCTCTTCAAGACCATCAAAGCCAACCAACCGGCGTAACCGAACGACGGCGAATTACCGCAAGATCTTTCCGGTCTTGACGACTTCGAACGCCGTACTCGGGACGTTCTTGAGCTGATCCAGGTCGTCGTCGTTCCAACACGACGCCGGCGACCCGCCCTCGCCTTGAAAATACCAATTCGATCCGTTATCGGCGACGAACATACCGTACTTTTTCATCGCGGTTGCGACGATCAGCGCCTGGCCGGTCATGCCCGAAAGATCGTACGACGCTTTCATTCGAATGCGTAAACCCATCGGAGGCAATGTCGGATCTTTGCTATCGCTTGCAAAGTGCGTCGCCGGATGGATGTACCCGGCTTGCGTCTGCGAGAACGTTACCCGCAACGCGTGATCGATTTCGCCCGCGGCGACCTCGTCGCACTTGATCAGCGCGGGGAGAATCGGGAGGCCGGCTGCGTCGGCAGACGTCCAACCATTATGCCGCAGTTTGTTGGTGTTGAGCGGAAAGATTGCGCCCGAGCCGGCGCGCCACTTCTTGCCCCCGTTTTCAGGAAACGCTCTCCACATTTCGTACAACTTGCAGGCATCTTGTTGCAATACGAGCACGTGGCGGTCGCCCTTCGCGTGCGCTCCACCTTCGATGGGCGCGTCGGGCGGGATCGGGTACGGGCCGGGATCGCTCTGCTGCGCGTACCCGAAGCGTACGGGAACTTTCTGCTGATTCTTCGGCACGACAACGAACGGTATCCCGTAATGCGGGTCGTGTCCGAAATCCGGATGTAAGCTGCCGGGCAGTGCTCCGATATATGCATCGGAATTCGGATCCAGCGGATACTGCGAGATGTCGGTGTTCCACCAATTTATTCGATGGGAAGATTTGACAGCCGCCGACCACCGGAACGTCTACGCGGCGTTCCGACGGAGACTGCAAGGACGCCGCTCCCGGCGCCGAGTTTCCGAACGTGCAAGCGGCGAGCATGGTACATGCGGCGGTTGCCGCGACCAGTTTCATCATACGTTTCGCTCCTCACCCGAAGGCAACCATAGGCTTCGATGAGCTAATCGATGAAGCCGCTCGGCGCGCTACTTTCGCATCGAGCTAGTCCGCGTCAGTGGGGCGCCGAGCCCGCCTGCGGTTTGTAGGTTCCGAAACTCCAGTTATGATTTCCGGGATCGCGAACGCCAAACTCGTGCGAGCCGTAGTCCGTGTCGGTGAGTTCCCGTACGATGGCGGCCTTTGCGGCGGTAACCCGCGCGTACGTAGCGTTGACCTCTTCGCGACTGTCGAGCGCGACGTACACGGTCTGCGCCGGATTGCCGGACCCGTCGTTTTTTACGCTGCCGAGCATAAACAAATTTCCCGCGAGCTCGAGCTCGGCGTGATGGATGACATTCTCATCGTCTGCGTACACCACGTGCTCGGTACAGCCGAGCACGGATTTGAGCCAGTCGATCGCGGCGCGTGCGTCCTCGTAGCGCAGCGCGGGATAGATGGATTGCTTACCGTTTGATGTTTCGTTCATGCGATCATGATACCCGACGGGGGGCCGAACGTCTTGGAAAAATGATCACGGCTCGGCGATACTGACGGAACCGGCGTACCGTGTGGCGGCCAGGAACGCACCCGGGGTCATGCCGGCAAACTCTTCGAAATCGCGGTACAGGTGCGCCTGGTCGAAGTAACCGAGGTCGGCGGCGGCCGCGCTCGATGTTCCGCTTTGGGCCAGCGCGCGAAGGGCGTGGTTGAAGCGGACGATCCGCGCGAAGCGTTTTGGCGCGATGCCGAGGTCGCGGCGGAATCGACGGGCGAGGTCGGGCCGGCTTAGGCCGCTTTCTGCGCGCAGCGTTTCGATCCGGACGTCTCCACGCTCGCGCATGACGGCGCGTGCGACGCGTGCGACTAGCTCGTCGCCGCGTGCGTTGCCGAGACGGCCGATCGTCCAGTTCGCCGCCGCGCGCACGACCGAAACGGCGCGCTGGGCGGCGCTGCAGTGCACCGTCTCGGCGGCTTCGAAGCAGCGTTGGCCTAAATCACGGGCGGCGTGACCCGCAACGGCGTGCAGGTTGACGGTGATGTCGAGCAGCTCGGCGACCGGTACGCCGAGCGCGCGCGAGGCGGCAGGCGCACGCAACCGGATACCTGCGACGCGGCAGCCCCCCGCCGGTGCGACGACGACACTCGGCACGGTTCGCAAGCCGTTAACGCAGATGGCGGGAAAGTGTACCGGCAATGAAAGATCGCCGTCGCGGTGCGGCTCGTCGAGTTGTACGACGATCTCGGCCGTCCCGTCGGGGAAGACGCGCTCGCGTGCTAACGCCAGCGTGCCGTCGAAATACCAAATACGTCCCACAACGCCGCGCAGCGGCGACGTAGCCGGCGGAGACCAGTGCGCGCTGGTCCAGCAACCGAGGGTCGAGTCGCCCGTCGCAACGTCCGGATTGATGGGCGCCGTCGCTACGTGCACGCTCGGACGCTTCGACGCTGCTATCCCCATTAGCTCGCGCAGTTGCGCGCTTGCTTACCAGGGAGATCGTCCGAGCCGGGAAAGGCCTGGCTGGGGAGGGCGACTTCAATGCGCTTTACAGGCTATCCATACGCGGCCGCTGCGGCGGCCTGCGCGTTAGTGCTATCCGCGTGCGGCGGCGGCAACTCCGTTTCTACGATGCCCGGTGGAGCGAACGCCGGGACGGTTTCGCAACCGGCGTCGCAAGAGCACCCGCAAGGTGCGAACGCGTCGGCGCTCTATGCGAGCGATTTCTACGGAAAATCGGTTTTCCGTTTCGCACGCAATACCGACGGAACGTTGGTGACACCGGCCGGATCGTCGCTCGTTCTATCCTACAATCCCGGAGCCATCGCAATCGGCAGCACCGGCGCGCTGTTCGTCGCGGATGAAGAAAACGAATCGATCGAAGTCTACCCGAAAGATGCAAGCGGTTATCAGCCCGCGACGCGAACGCTCTTGTTGCCGTTCGTTCCGAGTGCGGTCGCGGTTGACGGCGCAGGCTACGAGTATGCCGGCGGCTTTACGAATGGATACGTTGCGGTGTACGGGCCGGGCGCCAAAGGTACGGCGAAGGCGATTCAACGTATCGCTTTACCCGACGGCCATCCGGATATCAACGGATTGGCCATCGACTCCAAAGGCAATCTGTACGTTTCGGATACCAACGAGATCAGTGAGTTTGCTACGCCTCGGACGAATCCGACGCTGATCCGCGCGATTGTCGGCACCGGGCAACAAAACGCTCCGAGCGGTTTGGCGTTGCAAACATCCGGCGAACTTTACGCCGCCAACACCGGCGACGGTAATATTTTGGCATATTCCGCGACTGCGAACGGCACGAGCGGGCCGGATCGAACGATCTCGTCCAGCTCGCCGCCGCTCAAAGTACCCAATGGCGTTGCGGTTCACGCGAACGTTCTCTACTCGACGAGTGGAAATTCGTTCGACGGGCCGCCGTCGATCTTCGTGCTGAACGCCCGCGAAGGCGCGCAAACGCCCGTGCAGGTCGTCACCGGCTCGTATCTATCGTCGCCCTACGGGGTGGCCGTCGGGCCGTAACGCCTGCGTATTTGCTCCGGCGCGGCGGCATAGGATAAGCCGTCGCGCCAGAGTAGAACGGACCATGGTACGACGTCTTGCTATTGCCGCGATTGCGGCGCTGTTCACGACGGGCATAACGGCCCGCGGATTCGCGCCCAGCCAGTTGACCGCGGAGTCCCAGTACGAGGCGATAGTCGCGGCGTCGCCCAACGAGGCGGCCGCCCGCGCCGACGAACTGGGATTGGCGTCCTACGTCCACCGGATGGGAACGCCCGGCGACGAGCGCACCGCCAAATACGTGCGCGACCAACTTGTCAAAGCCGGTTGGAACGCGCAGATCGTCACCTACGTCGTGCCGATCGCGTGGCCCGTCGAGCAGCGCTTGACGCTCTTCGCCGGAACGGCGCGCGCGCGCGACGTTTCGCTATACGAACCGTCGATCGCGTCCGATCCGTATTCGTTCGATCACGCCGCCATCGGTATACCGTATTCCGGATATAGTAACGATGGCGATGCGACCGGAACGATCGTGTACGCCAATCATGCCGTGGCTGCTGATTTCGAGGCGTTGACCAAAGCCGGCATCGACGTACGTGGCGCGATCGTCGTCGCTCGCAGCGGCGGTGGCGCGTTGACCGCAAAAGCATTCGAAGCCGCAAAGCGCGGCGCGTCGGCGGTGTTGGTCTTCAACGATCCGCTCACCAGCGGATATTTTATGGGCGATACGTACCCGAAAGGCGCGTGGAGGCCGTTGGGCGGCGCGACGCGCAACACGATGACGTTCACGAACGATCCGGGCGATCCGACGGCGATCGGCATTCCTGTTCCCGGCGCGCCGCACAAGCCGTTTTCCGCGATCAAGCTTCCGCCTATTCCGGAAGCGCCGATTACGGGCGAAGTAGCACGCCAACTGCTCGAGCCGCTGGATGGGCCCGTGGCGCCGCCCGATTGGCATCCCGGATTTGCATTTTCGCAGCACCTGGGCGGCTCCGTTCGAGCGCACTTCGTATTGCGCAGCAAACGATTCTTCGGACCGATTTGGGACGTGATCGGCACGCTGCCCGGAACGACCGATCAAACCGTCGTGGTCGGCAGCCATCGCGATGCGTGGACGTACGGATCCGTCGATCCGATTAGCGGCACCGTAGATCTGTTGCAACTGGCGCGCGCGTTCGGAAAGCTACACGCCACCGGTTGGCGTCCGCGACGAACCGTCGTCATCGGCTCGTGGGACGGCGAAGAACTCAATCTTTTCGGAAGCGATATATGGGTACGTCAAAACGAAGCGGCCCTGCGCGCGCATTGCGTTGCGTACGTTAACACCGACGAAGTCGCGTACGGTCCGGAGTTCGGAGCAGCGGCGACGCCCGATTTAGCCGGCATGCTGCGCGATACGACGACGGCCGTCGCAGCACCGGATGCGATCACGCCGCTCGACAAATATTGGGTGGCGCAAGATCCGCAGCGAGAAGTCGATGCGATCGGCGGCGGCAGCGACCACGAGCCGTTCGTCTATCACGAAAACATTCCGGCGCTCGCCGGCGCGTACGCTGGGCCGTTCGGAACATACCACTCGGCCTACGACGATCCGGCATCGCTGGCGATGTTCGATCCTGGAATGCACCGCGCGGCCGCGGCCGCCCGGTTTACATCGATGGCGGTGTTGCGCCTGGCCGACGCCGTCTATCCTGACTTGCGCCTATCGGGCGTCGCGCAAACGTTGCGCGAGCGAATCGACGCGTTCGAAAAAGGCAAGGGCGACGAAGCGCGCCGTGCCGCCGTGGCACAGGCGTTGGTTCCGAAGGCCGATGCCTTCGGCGTCGCCGCAAACGCGCTCGATGCGCGCGCCGACGCGGCGGTCGCAGCCAACGATGTCGCGGATGCGGCGACCACCTACGCACAACTGCGGTCCGCCGAAAACGCATTCTTCCAACCCGACTCCACGAAGTGGTCGCGAACGCTGCTGTATTCGGTTTCTGGTTATGCGGGCGGGGTGCTGCCATCGCTCGACGCGACGTTGCTGCCGGATGGCGACTCGGCACTCACCACGCTCCAAGCGGCCTTCGATGCCGCAACACAGGCAGCCGTGGCACCCTAGACCAAATGGCCTAGCGCAGCTATACTGTAGGGTACGGAACAAGAAAGCGAGTTCGCAGTTATGTTCGTTCAGGCATTAGCGCTTTTAGCGTCGCTCGCGGGCGCATCGGCCGGATCGCCGCCTGCAAATTTCACGATCGCTCACGCGGATTACCGGTTCGGATATAATACTGCGGCCGCCGAAACCGGCCCCGGTACGGGGACGATGAGCGTCGATATCGGCGCGGCGATGCCCGACGGCGGCGTGATGGTAAGCGCCACCGATACGTGGTGGAACTCCGTCCGCTCCCGCGCAACCAATTCGTGCGAAGTGTATCCCAACGGCAACGTCACCTGCTTGGATCGCCCCTATGATTTGTCGCCGATGCAGTTGGTTTTGTTCCCGATGCTCGGTCGCCAGTATTTCAGCGGGTTGGGTCGTTCGGGTGACGGAAATTGGACGCAATCGTATCGAGTAAGCCACGGTGACCTGTATCTTTACGATTACCAATTTGCGATGCGCGGAACCGGCGCCGCAGCCGGTAGCAATACCCTTTTCTCCATCGATGTGAACGGGAAGTCCGATCAGGTCGGCGGCGCATATCGCGGCAGCGATCTCGAACAGCACATCTATTACGATGCCGAAGTCGGTCTGCCGGCCATCGTGGAAGACGAGCGCGCGCATCTCCCGCAGAAGACGATCTATAACAAAGATTACGTCGAGCTTCGTTTGATCGGCGCATCGCCCGCGCAATAACGCCTTGCCGCTGCAAAACCGGGTGACGCCGTTCGGCGAAATTGTCGCGTTGCCCGGGCGCGGTACGATCATGGGAAATCGGGGCCAGCTGCACGACGAGCACCGCACGCTCAAACGGCAGTGGCAGTTGCGCAGATGGATCGCGTGCCGTTTGGAGTGGCGCGGGATTCGACGCGTCGTCATGACGCCGCACCGGTATACCGAACTGTTCTTTCTCGACGAAGCGGCCGCATTCGCCGCCGGGCACAGGCCGTGTGCCGAGTGCCGGAACGCAGACTACAAACGCTTTGCGGCGCTGTGGGAAACGTGTTTCGGAGAGCGAGCAGGTGCCGGCGCGATGGACGCAACGCTGCACGCCGAGCGGCTCGACCGTCGTACGAAACGCACCCTAAGCGCTCCGGTAGAGTCACTTCCGAACGGCACGTACGTCGTCGCCGGCGACGCCATAGCGCGCATGGTGTGGGACGATGCGCTGGTCGCGTGGGGCGCGGGTGCCTACGGAGACCGGATCCGTCGTCCGAAGTCGTCGCCGGTCGAAGTTTTGACCCCACCGTCGATTGTCGCCATCATTCAAGCAGGCTTTCTTCCGGGCGTGCATCCAACGCTAGCGTCCTGATGGCAGGCGCGATGCTCGGACCATGGTCGAGCTTTTACGTTATGATCGGCTCTTCGGCTGCGGCGCTGACGGGGTTGATGTTCGTGGTGATCACGCTCGTCAACAACGAACGACGGCGTCGCAATCCGGACGGGATCGCGACCTTCAGTACCCCGACGGTCCTGCATTTCTGCACGGTGTTATTCGTTGCCGCAGTCGTGAGCGCTCCATGGCCCTCGCTCACCTGGGTCGCCGGATTGATTGCTGCGTTTGGCACCTATGGCACGATCTTTTCGATCTACGTGATGTATCGAATCAGCCGTCTCGCCGAGTACCGGTCCGACGTCGAGGATTGGATGTGGTTCGTCATCTTGCCGCTCTTGGCGTACGTCGCCGTACTCGGCGCCGGGCTCGGGCTGTTGTGGAAGCCGGCCCAGTTGTTATTCGTGTTGGGGGGAGCGACCGTGCTCCTGATTTTCATCGGCATCCGCAACGCTTGGGATGTCGTGACGTTCTTGGCCGTCAACAACGCCGTCGGCGAAAAAAATGGCGGCGACGACTGACGCGCGTTATCCGCGCAGCGCTTCCAGCTCGGCTAACGTCCGCTGGTCGAGCTCGACCTTCGCTGCGTCGAGATTTTCACGCAGATGTTCGAGCGACGATGTGCCCGGAATCAAGAGAATGTTCGGCGAACGCGCGAGCAGCCACGCTAGCGCGACCTGCATCGGCGTTGCACCCAGACGCGACGCAATGGCGTTCAGTTCGGACGATTGCAGCGGAGTGAATCCACCGAGCGGAAAGAACGGAACGTAGGCGATGCCGTCGGCGGCCAGTCCGTCGATCAACGCGTCGTCGTTACGAACGACCACGTTAAAGAGATTCTGCACGCAAACGATATCGACGATTGCGCGCGCTTCGGCGATCTGCGCGTGGGTGACGTTGCTCACGCCGATATGTCGAACCAAACCATCTCGTTGCAGATCGGCCAGCGTCGAAATTTGCTCGGCATTCGATCCTTCGGTCGGTCCATGGCCGTCGCCCATCGAGCGATAATTGACGATGTCGAGCGCCTCGATCCCGAGGTTGCGCAAGTTGTCTTGGACCCCGTCCCGCAAGTCTTGAGGCGAAATCCACGGCTGCCACGAGCCGTCGGGCGGACGGCGCGCCCCAAGCTTGGTGACGATCGTCAAACCGGCGGGATACGGATGCAACGCTTTGCGTATGAGTTGGTTGACGGTGTGCGGGCCGTAATAATCGGACGTATCGATGTGGTTGACGCCGCGCTCGACGGCTTCGCGCAAGACGGCGATCGCCTCGTCGGGATCTCGCGGAAGACCCATGATGTTGGGACCGGTTAGCCGCATGGCACCATAGCCGACGCGGTTGACGCTTCTCGTGGTGCCGGGGAATGTGAACCGGCCACCCAGAGCCGAGTTGGATGTTACATCGCTCATCGTTCGCGCAGACCCGGCACGGCTAACTCGGGTTGCGACGATGCGAGTCCGCTCCAAAACGCTTCGACAGCATCCAGCATTGCGGTACCGGCGACTAGAAAACGTTCGGGCGAGAAGCCCGGTTTGGAATAGGCTTCGCGCAACTCGCCGTCGGTGTGTTCGGCGTGACGCTCTTCGAGCGCGTCGTGCCACGTCCAAAACCCGAGCGGTAAATTCGGTCGGCGCTGCTCCTTCACGACGCGCAGTCCGGCGATGAGCTCTTTCCAAAAACCTGCAGCGGCCCAGTGTTCGATCGCGTAGGATGCCCCGGTCGCGGTCGATTCGTCCTCCGAACCGTACCATGCCAGCAGTGCATCGCAGAACGTTAGAGTGGACGGCGAACCGAGACGGCGTTTACCGAGATCGTTCCATTCGAGACCGAACGTTTGTGCGAATTGCGCGAGCCATTCGAAATGGCCCGCGGTAAATCGAAACGTCCCGCCATCGACCGATCCGCCGGGTGTGAATCCCACGCCGAGTTCGTTGAGCAGAATTTCTTTCGCCGCTCGATAGCCGGAACGATCGGGGGCGTTGATGCACTTGCGTAGTTGGGCTTCGAGAAACAGGTGACTGAACACCGAGAATTGCACGCTGAACGAGCGCAGTTCGTCGTCGGATGCGCCGCCGCCGGCAAACCACCGCGTGTAACGATTGTGCCGCACGATGGGATGGTCTTCGATGGTCGCAGCGACGCGACGCTTAAACCGGTCGAGCGCGAACGGTTCGGATGCCGTAACGGCGGTCATGACGATCTCCTTTGCATAAAAAAAGCCGCCTCGCATCGGCGAGGCGGCTTTGACGTTTGCGACGATGTTCGCTTACGGCAATGGCAAACCGGGCCGATTCATTTCGAAACGACCGTAATAATAGTACGCGGTGCCGATTGCTACAAGCATCATGTGTGTCCGCTACAATATCACATCGACATCGGCCCTACAAGGGGCGCGGAGAAATTACCGGCGTTTGAGTTCTTCGAGATCCTCGAGGGTGCGCGGCCAATCGCTTTTGAGCAAACGCGATAAACTTCGATCGGCAAGCAGCTTTCCGCCGGTCTGACACGCGGGACAATAATTCGTTTCGTTGTCGGCATAGCGGATGCGCTGGATCGGTTCTCCGCAGACCGGACATGGCCGTCCGTAGCGTCCGTGAACTGCCATGTCGGCGCGAAACGCGGTCACGTGCTCGGGGAATCCGCCGGCGGCTTCGGTGCCCAGACGATCGATCCACAAACGCAATGTCGATTGCGTCGCTTCGTACAAGCGCTGCCACTGCGCGTCGTCGAGCTTCGAGGTAAGCGCGATCGGTGAGAGATGCGCGGCGTGCAGAATTTCGTCCGAGTATGCGTTACCGATCCCGTTGACCATGCGCGGATCCGTCAGCGCGCGTTTGAGCGTCCGATTTTCACGCGAGAGCGCGGTGCGAAACGCCTCGAGGCTGGCCGAGAGAACGTCGGTGCCGCCGGGATCCATCGCCTCGAGCGCCGTCGTGCCCCGGATCACATGCAGCGACGCGCGCCGTTTGGTGCCGGCCTCGGTGAGTGTCAGGGTTCCGTTCGGAAAATCGAACGCCGCGAGCTCCCGCCGGCCGGCGGGCTTCGTGCCGGCGGCGCGCCAGTGTAACCGGCCGGCAATCATCAGGTGCACGACGATCCAGAGATCGCCGTCGAGTCCGATGGCGATGCGTTTTCCGATCCGGCGCAGGGAGCGGACCGTCCGGCCGAAGAGCTGGTGCAACGGCGGGTCGGCCGTGCGCAAGGTGGAGACGCCCGCGACTCGCACGCCCTCGAGCGGCTGGCCCACGATGCGCGTTTCCAGGGCTTGCAGGTAGGCAGCGACGTCGGGCAGCTCGGGCATTCCCTCGACCTTCGAAACTCGACGTGCGCGGTTCCTCGCCGGGGAGTGGCCCTTTCGACCGGGAAACCGCCTTGCGCGGCTTCCGCAGAGGTTCAACATGCACGACGCTCACAACAGACCCGGGGACGACGTTCCCGACGACGACAAAATCGAAGGTTCGGCCGGCGACCCGGCCTTGACCAACCCCGACGGCACCCCCAAACAGACGGGAGACCCCGCTCCCGGCTGACTTCAAGCTTCCTTCATGCCTGCGTAGCATCATGACAAGACTCGGCTCAGGACAAATGGGAGGATTGCATGATGAAGGGACGCGCCATGGCCGCATTGTTTGCGGTAGGGACGATCGTCGCCGCGTGTAGCACGCACCAAAGCAGTGGAAGTTTCGTACCGCAAAGCAACGGTATGACGACGCAGCTCGGAAGCGATATGAAGATCGACGTAACGATGCCCAAGAACACGGTTGGGGAAGAACTGCCGGGCGAAGGCATCGGCAGCGTGCACTCGAGCTTCTGGGGCGCGACGCTCGGAGGATACACCCAGCAGACGTATTCGCAGGCGTTAGGGTTCCCGCCCGGGACGAAACTCACGATACGAAATCTATCGAAAAATACGGCGCACACGCTCGACGTGGTCGCCGAAATCAAAGGCCGTCCCGCGAAGTTTCCGGACAGCCCGAAACTGTCGCAGAAGGCCGCCGGCAAGGGCGTTTTCGGCGTCGGCTATGCCAGCGGCGTCATCAAGCCGGGGGGCTCTGTAACGGTGACACTATCGAAGCCGGGCACGTATCTCGTCGGTTGCTTTTTCCACTACAAAGACGGAATGCGCGACGTGTTCGTCGTTTCGAAGTCCGCAAAACCCGGCATACAGGCGACGCCCATTCCGAAGGGCACTCCGACCGGCCAACCCACCACGGGGTCCGGCTGGTAGAAGCTCAAAGAAGCAGCTTCTCGATCGTTATCGGTAAGGCGCGCACACGCACGCCGGTGGCATGATGGACGGCGGCAGCGATTGCCGCCGCCACACCCGCTAAACCGATTTCACCGACCCCGCGCGCGCCCAGTTCGTTCACGTGCGTGTCGGGATAATCCAAGAACGTTATATCCATCGACGGCACGTCGGCATTCGTCGCGACCATATAGTCGGCCAGATTCCGGTTGAGCGGTTCGAGCGTTCGCGGGTCATAGATCGTTTCTTCGAGTAGCGCCATACCCACGCCCATCACCATCGCGCCGGCGATTTGATTGCGCGCTGTTTTGGGATTGATGATGCGTCCGGCGTCCATGACGGTAACGATGCGTCGCACGCGTAACCGTCCCAACTGCGGTTGCCATCCGATTTCGACGAAATGTGCTCCGTACGAGTGGCGGGATACCGTCGGATGCTCTTCGCCGAAGGTTGCCGGCGACGAACCGTGGCCGGTCGCCTTGGAACCACCGTTGCGCGCGAGTTGCTCGCGGGCAGAGCGCGCCGCGCGCACGATCGCCGGAATGATCGAGGCCGTCACCATGGATCCGCCCGAAATCGGTCCCGGCGGCAAATCCGAGTCGCCTAGCGTTACGTGCACGCGCTCGAGCGGTATCGCCAGCTCGTGAGCCGCGATCTGCGCAAACATGGTATACGTTCCGGTTCCGATGTCTTGCGTGCCGCAGCGAATCTCGGCGCTATCGTCGTCCCGCAGTTCGATGCTAACGTCGGCTGCGAAGCGTTCGGCGATCCACGACGCGCCGGCCACGCCCCAGCCGAGAATCGTATCGTCGCCCGCGCGCATCGATCCGACCTCCGCCGAACGACTCTGCCACCCGAAGCGCTTCGCACCCAACGTCAAGCATTCGACGTAGTGGCGCGATGAAAACGGAACCCTCAGGCTCAAATCGCGTTCCGGTTCGTTTTGAATTCGCAGTTGCACCGGGTCGATCTGCAGTGCGTCCGCCAACTCGTTGATCGCGGACTCGGTAGCGAATAAGCCGGGGACGGCGCCGGGTCCACGCATGGCCGTCGGAGTTCCCGTGTGGCGGCGTCGCAGAGCGCTGCGTACGCGCAGGTTCGGCGCCCCGTAGAACGACGGCGTACCTTCACCGCACGACTCTTCGTAATCGTCGAGAATCGACGTCGTGTTGTACGAGTCGTGATCGAGCGCGACGATCGTTCCATCCCGTTCGGCCGCGATGCGGACGCGTTGGTGCGTATAGGGCCGGTGGCCGACGTTTTGAAACATCATCGGGCGCGTTACGACGACCTTCACCGGCCGTTGCAACGTTCGGGCAGCCGCGGCGGCCAAGGGCGACTGGGGCCACGGCCATAGTTTGCCGCCGAATCCCGAGCCGAGAAAACGACTGATGACACGTACATGCGACGCGGGTACGCCGAGCATAATCGAGAGCACCCGCCGATGATTGACCACGGCCTGCGTCGTTTCGTACAGCGTCACGCGGCCGTCGGCCCAGGCCGCGACCGTTGCGTGCAACTCGATGGGATTATGGGTTTCGACCGGGGTCTCGTACACCGCGTCGATGCCGAACCGGCGCCGCAGCGAACGCCGAGTCGACATCGCCTCGCGCGTTTTCCTCGCGCGCCGGACCCGTTGGCTCGCCGCCTAACGGCGTCGCCGGATCGGTCGGGCGATAGGTCGCGCGTACCAGCATCGCACCTTCGGATGCAGCCTCGAACGTCTCGCCCACGACCAACGCGATGTATTGACCGTAATAGCGAATCTTGGTGTCGGACAGCGGCGGACGCCGCTCGTCGACTATCGGATCGGGCCCGTCGGGCATACCGGTGGACGGCGCTTCGCGGAGCTTCTCGAAATTATCGTGATGAAAGATCTCGACGACGCCGGGCGTTGCGCGCGCCGCGCTCAGGTCGAGCGATAGTAGCTCACCGGCCGCGATGGTGCTTCCGACCGGAACACCGTACAGCATATTCGCCAGCCGGTAATCGGCAGCGTACGTTGCCGCACCGGTTACTTTCAGCGATCCGTTGACCCGGTTGACCGGCTGGCCGATCGTACTCATTTGAATTCCGCCGAAGTAACGTGCGCGAGTGCCGATGCGATGCAGCGCTTTGCCAGCTCGATCTTAAAGTGGTTTTCCGGCCGTCCGGCGGCGCCGAGCAACGCAAGTTCGGCGGCGTCGCGGAAGAGTTTCGGTTCGGGAGAACGGCCCTCCAACAGTCGAGCGGCCTGCGGCGCAGGCCACGGCCGGGTGGCGACGCCTCCGAGCGCCAGCCGGACGTCGCGCATCTTGCCGTCCTCGAACGACATAATTACTGCGGTCGAGGCCAGCGCGAACTCGTAGGACGCGCGATCGCGTAGCTTGAGATAGTACGAACGCGCGTGCGGACGTGCCGGTGGGAGCGAGATCGCTGTAATAAGCTCGCCGGGACGCAACACCGTTTCGCGTTCGGGCGTATCGCCCGGCTCGCGATGGAACTCGGCGAACGCAACGTCGCGGTCGCCTTCGCTCGAACGCAACGAGACGATCGCATCGAGCGAAATCAGCGCCACGTTCATATCCGATGGATTGGTCGCGATGCAGTTCGCGCTGGTACCGAGCACCGCAAGATTGCGGTGGTATCCGTCGAGCGCCGGACATCCGCTGCCGGGAACGCGCTTGTTACACGCAGCGTGAACATCGCGAAAGTAAATGCAGCGAGTGCGTTGCAGCACGTTGCCGCCGGTGGTCGCTGCATTGCGCAGCTGCGCGGATGCGCCGGACAGCAACGCTTGCGACAACACCGGGTATTCGGCAACGATCCACGGGTGATGTGCGACGTCGGCGTTGCGCGTCATCGCGCCCAATCGCACGCCGCCGTCTGCCGTACGTTCGATGTCTGTCAAGCCGAGGTGATTGAGATCGACCAGCACGTCGGGACGCTCGACGTCGAGACGCATCAAATCGACCATCGTGGTTCCGCCGGCGATGAACCGCGCGCCCGGCGACAGCACGTCGCGTATCGCTTCGAGAGGATCGGCCGGACGGCGTAGCTCGAAGAGTTTCACGTCTTAGGCGTCGCGCTTATGGCGCGCATCTTGGATGGCGGCGACGATATTTTCGTAGGCACCGCACCGACAGATGTTGCCGCTCATCGCCTCGGCGACGTCGGCATTGCCGGGTCCGCACGGCTCCGAAAGCAGCGCGACCGCCGACATGATCTGCCCGGGCGTACAGTAGCCGCATTGGAATCCGTCACGCTGCAAAAATGCCGCTTGGACGGGGTGCAGCAAGCCGTCTCGCGCGAGTCCTTCGACGGTGGTGATGTCGTCGCCGTCGTGCATCGCGGCGAGTTGCAGGCACGAGTTGATGCGGCGCCCGTTGACGTGCACCGTACACGCACCGCATTGTCCGTGATCGCAGCCTTTTTTGGTGCCGGTGAGCCCGAGCGTTTCGCGGAGAAAATCGAGCAAGCTGGTGCGTACGTCGATCGTCTTCCGGTACACGGTGTCGTTGACGGTTATGGAAACCGTCAACGGCGACGCGGAGGGAGAAGGCGAAACCGTCACAGACTATGGACGCAGGTTTGCGTTTTATCGCTAAACAGCGGCTGCGACGTCCACGAGTTCTTACCGAACGGGTCGTTCTTCAGTTGCGTCACCGACTGGCACATGTCGGCGATTTCGCCTTGCACGCTGTTCCAGCCGCTAAACGGATCGGGATCGGTGACGGCTTCGGCAAGTTCGTGTCCGGCGACGACCGTAACGCCTTCAACTTTGCCGCCTTCGTCGGACGGAGGCGTAATAGCGTTTACGAAGCACGGCTTGCCACCGTCGGGGATGTACGGAAAGTTCGTGTACGAGACGACGTTCTTGCCGGAGATCGTCGAGCTATGATAGGCGCAAAACGATTTTCCGAAACCCGACGTGGCGTGTCCGTGCGCGGTGGCGACGAAATACGATCCATTCGGATCGTAGCCGAAGTGCGCGACGGCTCGCAAGGCTTCCGCCGAGACGTCACCGTCGTTCGGACTCTTGGGAATCGCGGAGTTGTCGTTCCATACTCCGCCAAACTGGTTTTTCGGATTCGTAATGAGGATTTGTTTTTTCCCCGACACCTCATAGTATTGCGTTACGACGCCGTTTAACGCACTACCGCCGATGCTCTTCGCATACGCGGTCAACAGCGTTGCGACTTTATCGGGATCGCCTGCCTTCTTATATCCCCAGAAGATCAAGTACATCTTGGGCGCTACCAAAACCGGCCCGGCATTGTACGTCAAGAACGTATCTGGATGAACGGCCGGTGTGGGGGCACCGAGCGGGAGCATGTAGTGTGGCGATGCGGCTACCGCCAGCGAGACCGCGCCGGTGGCCGGTACGACGGACGTTGTGGAGCCGTTACCGGCTCCACAACCGCTCGTGCAGATTGCGGCGGCGCAGCTCAACGCGCCGACGACTCGTGCAATGATGGACATCGAGAACTGGGGCTCCTTACTTGATGGTGACCGCGACGGGCTTCGACGGAATGCCGTTCGCGACGACGACCAGCGAGCCGGACCCGGCTTCCATGTTCGACGGAATATCGACTTGCGTGGAAACGATCAGCTTGCCCGTCTGCACGCCCATCGACGAATGATCGTGGGTGCGCGCATAAAACACGTGACCGCTGCTCGTCATAGTGATGCGCACGAGCGGATAGTTCGTGGCATTTTGAAATTCGTCGCCAAATGCCATCGCTTGGCTCATTCCGTTGAACTGCCTACCCGATATGGGATAGGTTTGTCCGCGCGACATCGTTGCCGTGAACTTCGTCACCTTGGGTGCCCATGCGGCTTTCGGTTTGCCTTGGCCGGTGTACAATACGGTGTTATTGCCGACGATCAGCACTTGGCCGGTCGGCAGAAGCACCGGGGAGCCACCGTACGAGCCTTCGTTGGTGAACTTGGTGCCGTCGAATTCGTATAACCCGCCGAACAAACCGAAGACCAGGACGTCGCCGCTGGGAAGCAGCGCCGCGAATGAGTCGCCGGCGTTGTCGCCATTCGGAATATCCGGGCCGGTGGTCCATTGTCCGGACTTCACGTTATAGATCGCGGTATGGCCCGCGCCGTACCCGCTAGCGCCGGAGTTGGAACCGGTTGCAAACACGGTACCGTCGGGGCGCAGTATTGCCGGCCCGATCTCGCCCGGCGGATAGTAACAGTCCTTCGGCTTGGGTCCGTATTGAAGGCAGCCGTAAATGTCGGTGGGTGAGGCTAGGTTGACCGGCGTTTTACCGGCGCTCTTCCACGTTCCGGTGGAGACGTTATACAGTTCGGTGTTCGGCGAGTTCTTCACATCGGCGGTCAAGATGTTGCCGTTGGGAAGCAGCGTCCAGCCTTCTTCGGAATTGAAATCGGATTTACCGGTATGCGGAAGGCTCGTCCACTTCAGCGTCTTATCATCGAGCGCGGCGACGTTTTGCGTCAGCTTCTGGCCGACCAGCATTCGTCCGTCGGCCGACACCGTCGAAGCCGAATCGCCGATATACTTCCAGCCTTTGGGATGGCCGAGCGGCGTCCACGTTGCAGAAGTGGGATCGTAGATGGCGCCGAGGTTCACTAACTGCAGATCGTAGTTACCCGGCGTGTTGTACTCGCCGCCGATGATCGCGAAGCGGCCGTCGGGCAGGACGTCCGACGAAAACGCATCCGGGCCGTATCCGCTTTGCAGCGAACCGACCTGCGTCCACGTGCCGTCCGAGTAGTCGCCGTTTTGGTCGGGCGTGTATTTATACCAAACGGCGTTATTCGAATACGATTGCGTGAGGACCGAACCGTCGGTCATGACGAACGCCATCTGCATGTAGTCAGGTGGCTGCGATTGTATTCGCGCCAGTCCCGGGCGCATGTATACGTTGCTGTGTCTGCCGGCCGGTACTCCGGCCACGGTTGGGACCGCACCGCCGCCGCCCGAACAGCCGGCGAGGCCGGTTGCAAATAGCGCGCTAACGGCAATAAGACTCTTCCAAGAGCGTAGCACTCGTGATCCTCCAGGATGCATCAGTAGCGAAAGGGGCGTGGCGAGCGAGGAGTCTCGCTCGAACCGAGAGTCTAGATGCAGGGTGTGCCGCGGGTTTCCTTCATACGACCCTTGGCTTGGGTAGGCAAGCGCACGAGCGGGCGCCCCGTCGAGGGCAGCCGCCGGATGATTGCTATGACGCCCGGATCTTGGCCATCATGCCGCTGTCCTCGTGATCGAGGATGTGGCAATGGAACATGAACGTTCCCTTGATGACCGGATCGCGAAAGTCCATGAGCAGCGTTGCGGTTCCCGGAAGGCCATTCTTGCCTTCGTTCGGCACCACCACGCTATCGGACCAATACGGATGTTGCAACCGCTTGCCGTTGATTTCTTTAACCACGAAATGCGTCTGATGCATGTGGAAGTCGTGGATCTCATCGGTTACGTTGGTAATGACCCACTTCTCGACCGTGCCAATCTTCACGTCAAACATCGGCGGATCGGACATGTGAAACGATTTGCCGTTGATGTACATGCGTTTGTCGTCTTCGCTCAGCGTCACGATGCGCGTCGTGACCGGCGGAGGAAGCGGTCCGCTATTGGGCGGCGTTCCGCTCGCACGCAAGTTGGCGAACGCCACGCGGCGCGCGTTGCCCATGAGCGCATGCTTGGTTTGGAGCGTGCCCAACACGATGTTGGGATCTTCGTCACCGCCGGGGCCGGCGTCGAAACACTTGGTTCGGAACTTGACACTTCCACCGGGGGGACCCGTTACGACGAACTCGGCACGCCCGGCCACAGGCAACACGATGTCCGGGACCGTTTCGGTCGGTCCGGTGCCCGGATATGCGTCCAGCGCGACGCCGTCGATCGCGACGAGCTGCAGCGACGAATTATCGACCGCCAGGCGCAGCGTTTTGTGTCCGGTTGCGTTGATCACTCGGAAGAACTCCGATTCGCCGGCTCCGATCGGAATGATCGGCTTCACGACATTATTGAGCGAAATCGTGTACCCCGGATCGGCGCCGCAGGGCGGTGCACCGTTAAGATGCGGGAGCGGATGGTTCGGCTGCGCGTTGATGTCTGCAAGACCGGTCGCACGCACGATGATGACGTGTGATTTCATGTTCACCAACGCGGGAATGTGCCGTTCGAGTCCGTCGATGACGATCGCGCCGGACATTCCGTCCTGCCCGACCTGTTTGTCGGTCACCGGAAAAACGTGCGGATGGTACCAATATAATCCGGGTTGCTGCGTTTTCGGAATCGGCACAACGTAATGCAGCGTGTCGCCCGGCATGGCAAGCATCGTTAGCACATCGTCGGCCGGTTTCTTCGGCGAAACGGTCAGCCCGTGGAAATGCAAGTTCATGTCACCGAGCGCGCCGGGTTGCGGCAAGCTGTCGAGCAGATCGATGACGATCGTGTCGCCGGGATGCACGCGAATCGTTGGCGCGACGTTCGCTTCACCGTTCCAGAAAAACGCCGGCAAATCGGTCGCGATGTTGACGCGCGCTTCGAGCGAGACCGTCGCAACGTGATTGACCGATGCTACGACTGGCGGTTCGGGTAGGATGCCGGGTGACGATGGCGAGGACTGCAAGAACGCAGGGGCGGCTTGCGGTAGAGCGCCGGCAGCGGATTGGTTACCGGAACAGGCGGATACGGCAACGCCGAGCGCTGTAATCGCGGCTAATAGGACTAAACGGCCAATCATCGAGCTCCTAACGTACGCGAAGCCGGGAATGTCCCATATGGTAGCACCGTAGCGGTTTTGGCACAATCCTGCGCGAGTGTTGCCCTCCAAGGCAGGCGTGCGACCGTCGTTGTTCTGAATTTAGGAAAACGTGCTATGATGCTTTCGCTGTGGCCTGCGTTTGGGGACACATCGACGTCCCTAATCGTTACGTGTGTGGACCACGCCATTCCGTAAAAACTTATTGGAGGAAGAACTCTTGAAATTACTTCGATTTGCGGCCGCAGCTTCGGCCGGTGCACTCCTTGCGGCGTGCAGCGGTCAAGGAGGCGGTCTGCCAGCGCAAGGTATCGCGTCCAACGCCAGCGTGAATGCGAACGTCGCCGGCCGCACCGGTAGTATTGCCGATCAGCGCGGATGGGTTCCGCACTTCACCGTCATAGCGCCCAAGAACGTTGACATGTCGAGGATCGAAGGGTTGCGCGACGGCAACCAGTCGCTCCCGTTTTACACCGGTTCGGTGAAGTCGCAGCTCGATGGGAAAACGTATAAGTATCAGATCGTCGGCGCCGACCCAGCCAAGTTGACCGGCACCACGAAACTGGAGTACGTTCCGATCGTCGTTCGTATCCATTTCAGCGACGGCACCGTGCTCGATCCCACGCAGCCCGGCTGTAACGACTCCGTTTCGGTCGAAGATCGTTTCTTCAAGGGACCGAACTTCGAAAATACCGCGTTGAAGTCGAACGGCATCAACGTCGGAAAGACGCAGATCAACGACGCATTCCAACGCGCCGAGTTCTGGACGATCCTGAAGAGCAAGAACTATCACCTCATTCTGACCGCGGCCAAGAAACCGATTCTCGTCGATTACACCGCGCCGAGCGGATCGAAGACGGTCGGCGGCGTCTGCTCGGATACGAAGAAGGTCAGCCACCGTATCGGCGAGATCGACATCAACTCGTACGACGACGAGATGGAAGCGCTCGCCGCTAAATATGCCTCACCGAACCAAGTGCCGATCGTTCTTTCGTACAACACGTTCGAAACCTCAGGCGGCGGCTGCTGCGTTCTCGGTTACCACAGTGCGTTCGGCACCTCGAAGGGCGTACAAACATACGCCGTCGGCGCCTACAACGACTCCGGCATCTTCAGCGTGCCGATCGAAGACATCCATGCGTGGACGCACGAACTCGGCGAGTTGATCAACGATCCGTTCGTCAACAACGGTACGCCGGCATGGGGCCACATCGGCCAAGTCGGTGGTTGCCAGAACAACTTCGAAGTCGGAGATCCGCTCACGGGTACGCCGTTTGACCTCACCTACAAGAACTTCCAGTACCATCCGCAAGAACTAGCGTTCTTCTCGTGGTTCTATCGTACGAAATCGACCGGAACCGCCGGTAAGTTCTCGTTCGAAGGAACGTTCACGAGCGCGCAAGGCTCCTGTTAACGACATCGAACGCACCGGCGTTACGCCGGTGCAGACTCGATATCGAGACCCCGCACGCATGTGCGGGGTCTTTCGTTTATTGCCGCTGTAGCTCGACGACGTACTTGGGATCGCGCGCCGTCGTGCGGCCGGCTTCGAAGATCGCGAACCGCTCGCACAAGGCGCCGGCCAACAACGCGACGCCCGCAGCCATTGCCGCAGCTTTACTGCGCCGGGCGAACAACGCTGCCCATGCTCCGAAAATGGTGAGGCGCTCGGCCCAGCCCGCAAGCTCGCCGCCCTTGCCCGTCTCGTATGCTTCCCGCACGATCGGTCCGGCCTCTTCGCGAAGGCGCTGCATTGCCGCCAACGCGGCGACCGCGCCGGCGAGCGCGATGCGGCGCGGCCCGGCGTTCTCGTTGCGGGGCGCGAGGATCAATCCGAGCGCGCCGGCGCTGACCGTCAACGTGGCCGCAAAAACGAACGGCAGCGAGCCTCGCGTCTTCATGCCACGCCGGCACTGCAGTATCCGAGATGAGTACGGCCGTGTACGTCGCCAACGCCGGCGCGACCCCGGCCGCGACGCCGGCAGCGATGCGTCCGATTCCCGGAAACACGCCGGTGAGCCCGCTCGCGGTCGCAATACCGTTCGCGGCGGAGAAGGCGCTAAAAATGTACGTCCCGACGCTCATCGGCGAACTCGGCTTGAACACGCGCAGCATGTGGTGGAAGCGCGCGGGACGGCCGAGATCCATGATGAGGCAATACGCGCTGACTCGCGACCGCGGCGGTGCCTGCAAACGTCAGTCTGCGCGCCGAGCGTTCGTGGCCGCGGGCGCGCATGCCGGCGGCGAGCATCGCCGAGCCGGCCGCCGCGCCGCCGCAAAAAAAGTAGAGCGGAATCAGCGGCGTCCACTCGACCGGTTTGAGAATCGGCTGGCCGTAATAGGATTGTTGTTTCGGCTGCGGAGTCGGGCTCACGAACGCGACAATGCGCAGGCGAAGAGTGCCGCCAGTGCGCCGGCAGCGATAGCGGCCGATTTCCACATCTCGCCGACGTGTTTCGTGGGTACGACCGGATTGGGCGGTAAGCCGTAGACTTCGGGACGATCCAGAAGCAGAAACATTGCGCCGGTGCCACCGACGCCGTCGTTCGGATCGTGACCGTACAACTGCGCGCCTTCGTACCGATCGGAGATTTCGGCCAGCCGCGCCGACGCGCGTTCGCGCAATTCGTCGAGGTTGCCGAACTGGATCGAATCGGTCGGACATGTTTTCGAACACGCCGGTTCTTGACCGATTTTGAGCCGGTCGTAACACATCGTGCATTTGCCGACTCCGCCGTCGCCGTGGACGTCTTTCCGTGCAACCACGCCGTATGGGCACGCCGAAACGCAGTACGCGCAGCCGTTGCAGACGTCGTCCTGAATCACGACCGTTCCGAACTCGCTTCGTACGATCGCTCCGGTCGGACAAACGTCGAGGCATGCGGCGTGGGTGCAATGCTTGCAGACGTCCGACTCCATCAACCAGCGCGTATTTCCAGCGGGAGTGCGCTGTTCGATGAAAGCGACGTGCCGCCACGTGTGCCGCTCAGCTCTCCGGTGTTATCGTAGGATTTAGCGCCGAAGGCGTAACCATCGACCGGCAGATCGTTCCACTCCTTGCACGCGACCTCGCACGCTTTGCAGCCGATGCACAGCGTCGTGTCGGTGAAGAAACCCACGCGTTCGCGAGCGTCCGGTCCATACGTTTGTTGCTCGGCCGAGGCCGACGTTGCTTCGTACATTATAAAGCCGCCGGCGCGCTGCGGTGGCGCTCCACAAATTCCGTTCGCGCAGGACCGCGCGGCCGGCGTCCCGCCACGATGTCGCACGTGAGCGCCTTGGATTCTTGAATGTGCGTGTTCGGGTCCAGCGCAATGGGCAACAGATCGTTCGGAACGTCGCCGGTAACGATGCCGCGTGTCCCCCAGTGAAACGGTAAGCCGACGACGTGCATCTTCTTGCCGGAGGTTTCGAACGGTTGTATGCGTTCGGTCACCAGTACGCGTGCCTCGACCGCTGCGCGCGACGTAACGATCGTCGCCCACTCGCCGTGCTCGAGGGCTCGCAACGCCGCTAGTTCCGGATCGATCTCGCAAAAGAGTTCCGGCTGCAGCTCTCCCAAATGCGGAACGGTGCGCGTCATCCCGCCGGCCGTGAAATGTTCGGTAAGACGATACGTCGTGAGAATGAACGGGTAACGGTCGGGATCGCCCGGCTTGGGCGGGCTCTCGTTATCCGGATTGTCGGGCCGTTCGAAGCGTTCGATCAACGGATTTTTCTGTTGCTCGTACAGTGGATTGCGCACCGGCGATTCTTGCGCCTCGTAATGGGTCGGAAGCGGACCATCGACGACCGTTTCTGGAACGAACAATCGCGCGAGCCCTTCCTCTTGCATCACGAACGGGCTCGTTCCGCCGATTGCCGAAATCCCGGTCGCGTCGCCCGAAGGCCGATAATCGGGCGCCGTATCCTTCGGAAAATCCGGAACGTCGTGTCCGGTCCAACTGCCGTTGCTCGCGTCCCACCACACGTATTTCTTCCGATCGCTCCACGGCGTGCCGTCTGGTTTCGCCGACGCGCGATTGTACAGGATGCGGCGGTTTGCGGGCCACGCCCACGCCCACTCCGGAGCCACCCAGCTTTGTTCGGTATGCGGTTTGCGTCGCGCTGCCTGATTGACGCCGTCCTTATAGACGCCGCAATACACCCAGCATCCGCACGACGTCGAACCATCGGCCCGCAATTCGGTGAAGGTCGACAGATTCCGATCGCCTTCGTATCCGTTGATTTCCGCGAGGACTGCATCCGCGTCCGGTTCGCCGTGCGGCTCCTCGAGCGGATAATCCCATTCGAGCGCGAGCAGCAATCGGTCTTCCGGACGTTTCGATTTCGCTAGTTTCTCGCGGATAATGCGCCCGAGGTGATAGTAAAACCACGTTTCGGAGCGCGCATCGCCCTTCGGTTCGACGGCCTTGTGCCGCCATTGCAACAGCCGGTCGGTGTTCGTAAACGAACCTTTCTTCTCGACGTGCGACGCGGCCGGCATGAAGAAAACCTCGGTTCCAATGTCTTCCGTCTTGAGGGCGCCGGTTTCGATTTCCGGGCCTTCATGCCAGAACGCCACGCTTTCGGTTTCGACCAAGTCGCGAACTACCAGCCAATCGAGACGTGCTAATGCGGTTCGTTGCAACGCGCCGTGCGCAGAACCGACCGCCGGATTTTCACCGACGATGAAGAAACCTTTGGTGCTGCCGTCGATGATTTTGAACGTCGTTCCATAGGCCGACTCATCGGAATCGATGCGTGGAAGAAGATCGTAGCAATAATTATTCTCGGCCGTCGCGCGATCGCCGAACCACGCTTTGAGCAGGCTAATCACGTACGCGTCGGCGGCCGCCCAGAAGCCGGCCTTCTTACGTATGGAACCGACGAACGATTCCAGCGTTGGATGCTCGCTTGCAACCGGCATCGGAAGATAGCCGGGCAGCAGATTGAACAGCGTCGGTATATCGGTCGAGCCCTGAATCGATGCGTGACCGCGCAAGGCCATGATCCCGCCGCCGGGACGGCCGATGTTGCCCAGTAGCGTTTGCACGATGGCGGCAGCACGAATCATCTGCACGCCGGTCGAGTGGTTCGTCCATCCGAGTGCGTATGCAAATGCGCCGGTACGCTCGGGTCCGGAGTTCCGACAGAGTTGCTCGGCGACAGCGATCAATTGCTCCGGCCGGATACCGCAGACGTCGGCCACCGTTTCGGATGTGTAGCGAGCATAATGCCGTTTGAGGATCTGATATACGCAGGTAGGATCTTGCAGCGTGCGGTCGCGTTCGGGCGACCAACGTTCGCCGCGGTACTGCCAGGTCGTCGTGTCGTAACTGCGCTTCTCTGGATCCCAGCCCGAAAAAACGCCTCCCAACTCGTCGGTGTCTTTAAAGTCGCCATCGATCAGTACCGACGCGTTGCTATATTCGAGAACGTACTCCCGAAAGTCGCGTTCGTTGGTCAGGATGTAGTTGATGAGACCGCCCAAAAACGCGATGTCGCTGCCGGGACGAATTGCGACGTGCAGGTCCGAAACGGCGCTCGTCCGCGTGAATCGCGGATCGACGTGAATCACCGCCGCACCGCGCGCCTTGGCTTCCATTACCCACTGGAAGCCGACCGGATGCGCTTCGGCCATGTTCGAGCCCATGATCACGATGCAATCGCTGTTCATGAGATCGTGTTGGAACGTCGTCGCACCGCCACGTCCAAACGATGGCTGTAGCGCTCCGACCGTGGGACTATGACAGATGCGCGCCTGATTTTCAACTTGCACGACGCCGAGCGCCGTGTAGAGTTTTTTCATCAGGTAGTTCTCTTCGTTGTCCAGCGTCGCACCGCCCAAATGTGCGATTCCCTCGGTGCGATTGACGGTAACGCCGTCTTCGCGGGTCGTTTGCCACGTTGCGCTGCGGGTGGCGATCACCCGATCGGCGATCATGTCCATCGCCCGATCGAGCGGCAAGGACTCCCACTGCGTCGAGTATGCGCGACGATACTTTATGGAATATTCGCGCGATTCGCTGTTCACGAGCGAACGGCTGGCCGCACCCTTGGGGCATAGGCGCCCTCGCGAGATGGGACTGTCCGGATCGCCTTCGATCTGAATGACTTCATCGTCCTTCGAGTAGATCAACTGGCCGCAGCCGACGCCGCAATACGGGCACACGGATCGTGTGACTTTGGCGTCGGCGGTCCGCCCGCGCCAAGCCTTCATGGTATCCGATTGCGCGGCGGCGGCCAAACCGAACCGGTCTCGACCGAGCTGCCGTAAGAGCGGCCAACGACTCCAGAACGCGGTCATAATACCTGCGTTATGTACGCAAACGCGCCGCGCTACACCTAGGCGTCGTCGAGCCGGAGGTTCCGTTCGTAGACGTTGAGGTGCGCGGCGACGGTGGCTAGGGTGCGACATTCCTCCGGTTTGGGAGCGCGTCGCAATAGATCGCCGATGACGTGATCGTTTTCGACCCGCAAGCCTTGTTGAAGATCGCGAAACATGGAGGCGCCCATACGCGATTGCGGGGTCGTTACTAGGGTTCGAAGCTCGCTCATGCTCGTCTCCGAGACCGGATATCCGGCCGCGGCGGCGATCGCCGCGGACTCGTTCAGCAACGCCAGCGTCGTCGACGAACCGCCGGCTGCAACGATTTCTCCGATCGTGCCGCGCATCAAGCACGTGATTCCCGCGGTGGTCGCCAGGAACACCCATTTTTCCCACATGGTGGGGAGAATCGCCGCGGATGCGCTCGCGTCGAAACCAGCGTCGGATAACACGTGTTCGATGCGATCGATGCGTTCGGTCCGGCTGCCGTCGAGTTCGCCAAACGTCAGCGCGGCGAGTTCGGTGAGTTGCACGATCCGCCCATCCGGACGGAGCGTCGCCGCAATCATGCACGCTCCACCGAGCACCGCGCCGTCGCCAAAACGCGCGCGCAGGACGTCGAGATGCCGCATGCCGTTGAGCAGCGGAAGAATTGCCGTCTGGGCGCCGACCGACGGTGCGATCGAGTCGACCGCGTCCTCGAGGTCGTATGCCTTACATGCCAACAGGATCAGATCGAACGGTTCGCCCGCTGCGCCGGCCGGGCGCGATGGCGGTGCCGGCAGGGTGAGCTCGCCGCCGGGGCTCGCGATCGTCAATCCGTCGCGAAAAAGTGCTCGCGCGCGCGCCGGGCGTACGATGAACGTGACGTCGCGTCCGGCCTGCAGCAGGCGGCCCCCAAAGAAACCGCCGATCGCGCCGGCGCCAAGTATTCCGATCCGCATGTGCCTGGAACCGCGAGCGCGCCGGCAATCGTTGCGGCGCTACGGGTTGCCGAAGCGTACGCCGAGTGCGAACGTTCGAGGCGGTGCGAAGTGGTTGCCCTGCGCGTTGAGGATCGTCACATAGTAGCGGTCGTTTAGCAGGTTCTGGATTGCGAATGTCAACTGCACGCGCGGTCCGATCGCCATGCCTTTCGATAGGCTGAAGATCGTATGCGGCGTTCGCTTGCAAAAGCCAGGTGTATCGTCTGGACAAATATCTGACGAGAGGCCGCTGCCGTATTCGGCGTCGGCTGCGAACCAGCCACCCCGGGTGTCGTTTAACAGAATGCCGCCGTTGGCGCTGTAGGTCTGATCGTGATCGGCCGGCGTGAAATCATCGGGCGATCCAAAACACGGTGCGAGCAACTGCGTTTCGCAGCCTTTATTGAGCGAGACGGTGTGTGCGACCGATGCGTACGCACGCCCGCCGCGGGCGAGCGGGCGAACGTAGTCGAGGGCTTCCTGCGAAAGCCGCCCCAATGCGTAGTTGATGTCTTGATGCAACAACGTAACGCCGACTTGCGTGTCGTCGATCAAATCGTTGGCGTTCTTCTGCCAGACGCGCCACCCCAACTCGCCGGATGCGAGCGGCAGATGTCCGCCCAGTTCGAGCTGTGTGTCGCGCTCGGGTTTGAGATCGAACTGTGCGAGCGACGGCTGTAGCGGCAGATTCAACAGTTGCGCTGCCTGCGGGGAAACGTTCTCGAACGAAAACGGCTCGAAAAAGCGGCCCACGTACGCATACACGTTGGCGCGTTGACCGAAATTGCGCGTAAGCTTCACGCGCGGGCTGAAGGCGCCGAAGCCTTGGGCAAACTGCGACGAGCGAATCGTGAAAAAATCGTAGCGCATTCCCATATCGAGTTGCCACGCCTCGTCGATGTGCCACGAATCCTGAACGTACGATTGGTACGTGTTGCCGGTGTTGGGAGTGTCGTCGACGACGGGCGTGGGCGCGTCGGGCGTTTGTGGGGTCAGCAGCGGCGCCAGGAAATTATACGGTTGTAACACGATCGCGTAATTCTTATCGACCCGCTCGAGATCGTATGCGACGCCCGCACGCAGTTCGTGATTCCCGATGCGTTGGGACGCGTCTGCCTGCAAGATGTAGTCGGTTGCAGTGCGGCGATCCGAGAGCGAATACGCACAGGTGGTCGGTGCGAAGTCTCCCGTGTGTAACGCATCGGCGCACTCGCTTGGCGAACCTCCGTTGCCGAATGGTGGCGGCGTGACGTTGAGCGCTTCGCCATAGATCCAATCGTTGACCGGATCGCCGGAATCGGCAATCGTCGAAACTTTGAAGGCCGGTCCAACGGTAAGACTGCCGTCCGGTCCCATCGCATGCCGGAACTGCACGCTTGCGAACGTGTCGGCTTGCGTTTCGCTATCGTCCGTCGCCGCGGGTTCGCCGCCCTCGACGTCGTTTGGTATTTGAAACGATGACAGGCTGTGGACCAGCGTCACATCGGCAAACGAGTTCGCTCCGGTGGGAATCGCAGCGCCGAGATATTGATTGGCGCCGGCCGCATCGTCGTGCGGTGAGTCGAAGTCCGGCGGATCCAACCCACGGGTGGTCGAGAATCCGCCTGCCGCAATCGAGACGCCGCCTCCGCCCGGCAGCGGCATGTGATACCCGGCCGTCGCGCCGGCGTTCGTGTACGATCCGGCCGACGCTTGCCCATCGAAACCAGCGGGCCCGGTTCCCGACTTCGTGGTCAGGTCGAGAACGGCTCCGAACTTCAAGCCGTATTGCGCCGGATACGCACCTTCGATTGCATCGACGTACGAAATGTCGTTCAGGTCGATCTCGCTGCCGATGTCTCGATTCAATCCTTGTGGCAGCGCGACGCCGTTGATTTGATAATCGATGACGCCGTGGTCGCCGTTAATATGCACGACGCCGTCGGCACCGCGCACGGCGCCCGGTAGCTGAATCAGCATGCTTGGAAAACTATTGACGTATGGAAAGCGCTCGAGATCCAACGCGTCGAGCGTTACGTCGCTGCCGCTGCCATGCACGGTTGACGATCGATACACCGTCACGTCGTGAATTTCCGAGAGTGGCTGTAGCGCGACCGCGATCGTTGCGCCTTCGCTGCCGAGATCGACGCGAACGTGGGCACGAAGATTGTCGCGCTCGGCCGTGAGGTCGTACGTGCCTAATGGAAGCGGCGCGAAGGCGAAATGCCCCAGGGCGTCGCTCGCGGTGCGCACGGTTTCGTCGTTGCCGGTCAGGGAGATCCGGACGCCTGCGAGAGGTTTGCCGGAGCCGGAGTCGGACACGCGTCCGCGCAAGACGGCGGTCGGCGCACCGGCCAAGGCGGGTGCCGCAACGCTCCACTGTATCCAGAGCAGCACGAAACAAACGCCGAGCCGGCGTATCGATCGAACGGTCATCTGCAAAGAAACTCCCGAGGTGAATGGCGGGCTAAAAGTTATTATTGATAATAGAATATCAATATCGTTACGTCAAGAGGCTCGCACCCCGGGTGAAGGGAAGCCGGGAACCAGTTATGTCTGTAGCCGCTAATCGAAAGACGCGCCAGCGCGACGCGCTGCGCGCCGTGTTCGAACAGTCCGACCGGCCGCTCAGCGTGCCGGAACTCTTCGACCGCGCCTCGAGAACGATCGACGGCTTGGGAATGGCCACGGTCTACCGCGCGATCAACGCGTTCGTCGAAGAAGGCTGGCTCGAGGCTGTGGATATCCCGGGCGAGCCGTCGCGGTACGAGCGCGGCGGCAAAGGACACCATCACCATTTTCAGTGCCGCCGCTGCGAACGTGTGTACGACGTCGGTGGCTGTATCGAAAACGTACGCAAACTCGCGCCGGCGCGCTTTCGCGTGCAAGATCATGCGCTAACGCTGTACGGCGTCTGCGCGACTTGCTCGCGCTAGCCGGCGGGCGTCCGCAACCCAGGCCGGTGGCGGCGAGTTGTGCCGCATATATGCAGAACGTACACATCCTCAGCCGGCGGCCGTCGCCCGCGAAACGCCCGCAGCCACTAACATTCTTCAATAATTTGCTTTGGATGGGGTCGTGGGACACAGATAGCCTCTACGCGATCGACCCGCAAAGCTGGCAGGTGGTAAAAGAAATTCCGGCGCCGGGCCGTCCCTACGGCATCGCCGCATTGAAGAATTCGCTTCGCGTCGTGGTCGCGATGGAAGACGACAACCGCTATATGTTCGAGTGTTCGCAAGACGCCTTCGATCTCTCGACCAAGCGCGCGTGTCCCGATCACACCGGCTCGCATCTGGCGGTAAAAGGATCGACGTTATATCTCTGCCAGCTCGGCAACACGCGCATTCTCGAGTTGGGTGACGACGGTGCGCCTCGGCGCACGATCGATTTGTCGACGCGGTTCGCCGGGCTCGGATTTGCAGGTAACGATGCGTATATCATCAGTGCCGACGAAGAGTTTGAAAAACTCGAGTTGGCGCAAATCGATATCTCGCAGGACGCTCCGGACGTACGCCCGGTCGCCAGTTTCGATATCGATGTACGCGCGTTGGCGTACGACGGATCGGCGTGGTGGACGAGCCATCGCGAAGGCGACGAGATCGTTTCGTTTTCGATATAACCGCGCGGTTCCGAAGGAAACGCTCGATATCCGGTTCGTGAACGACAACAATAAAACGCCGCTCCGGAACGGGGCGGCGTTTTGACATGTCGCGGGAAGCAATTGTGCGTGGCTTCGACATGCGCTCGCGAATAGTATAACCCGCGAGCGCATTCTTCGCTACGTTTCTTAGCGAGCTGGAATCTGCATCGCTGCCTCTCGCGCCCAAACGCGCAACGCCCCGCATGCGTCGATGAAAGCCGCTTCGCTGTCGTCGGCGTCGAGTTGCACGACGCCCTGGTCCAGCCGGTCGTGGCCTATGACGCCTTCGATCAACGCTACTGCGCCGGGCGAATAGCCGATGAACTTGCAATGCGCGAATGCGTCCGAGACGAAGTCCCGGGCGACCGACGCCGCGCGCAGTTCGCGAGCCCCGGCCTCGGACGTCAAAACGGCAACGGCGTCGTACACGACCGACGGAGCGCCGTCCAGCTTCTCGTCGGCTTCGATCCACGCGCCTCCAGCCGACTTCACGCCGCCGACGTGCGGCGCGATGATCTCGACGTTCGCGCCGGCAGACTTCGCCTCAGCACGCAGCCTGTCGAGCGCGGCACCGTCGACACCATCGGAAATTACGACGCCGAGTTTTCGCCCCGCAAAGCTGTTCGGTCCGTTGTCGGCGATGCTAAGAGCGGGCGACGGTGCCAGATCGGCGATCGTCGGACGAGCGGCCGGCGCTGCAGCCGGTAGTTCGCGCAGGCGAAGCCCATTCGCAACGGTGCGCGCGAGATCGTTATCGACGTTACGCAGATGGCCGACGATGCGTTCGCGGATCGCGACCGTTCGCACTTTTGATAATTCGAACGTGAAGGCCGCTGCGATATGCGCTTGTTCTTGCGGCGCTTGACTAACGTAAAACATCCGCGCCTGGCTATAGTGGTCGGCAAAGGTTTCCGAACGTTCGCGAACTTTGTCGCCGCTTACCGTGGCGGGAGCGCTACGAAAGCCTGTCGCCGGGTCTTCGCGCGGACCGCCGGCGGCGCCGCCCCACGAGTTCGGTTCGTAATTCGCCCGGCCGGCCCGATTCTTGGTCGCCATGTGCCCGTCTTGCGAAAACGAACTCCACGGGCAGCGCGGCGCGTTGATCGGGATATTCGTAAAGTTGGGACTGCCAAGCCGTTTGATTTGCGTGTCGAGGTACGAAAAATTCCGCCCCTGCAAGAGTGGGTCGTCGGAAAAGTCGATGCCCGGCACGACATTTTGCGTGCAAAACGCAACTTGTTCGGTCTCTTGGAAGAAGTTGTTGACGTGCCGGTTTAAGACCAGACGCCCAACACGCCGCACCGGTACGTCTTCCTCGGGCACGAGCTTGGTTGGGTCGAGGATGTCGAACGGATAGTTCTTTATGAAGGCTTCGTCCAGCACCTGAATGCCGAATTCCCACTCGGGAAAATCGCCGGCGGCGATAGCGTTCCACAGATCGCGCCGGTGAAAATCGGGATCGGCGCCGTTGATCTTTAGGGCTTCGTTCCATAGTACCGACTGCATGCCGAGCTTCGGTTTCCAATGAAACTTGACGAATGTTGACGTTCCTTCGGCGTTGACGAAACGAAACGTGTGGATTCCGAAACCTTCCATGAAGCGGAACGAGCGCGGAATCGTGCGATCGGACATGATCCACAGCGCCATGTGGATCGATTCGGGTGTCAACGAAATAAAATCCCAAAAGTTGTCGTGCGCCGTTTGCGCCTGCGGCACGTCGATGTCGGGCTCGGGTTTCGCTGCGTGAATCAAATCAGGAAACTTGATCGCGTCCTGAATAAAGAAAATCGGAATATTGTTGCCGACGATGTCCCAGTTGCCGGCTTTGGTGTACAATTTGACGGCAAAGCCGCGCACGTCGCGCGCCAGGTCGGGCGATCCTTGGCTCCCAGCCACCGTGGAGAATCGAACGAACGCTTCGGTCTTTTCTCCGGCTGTTGCGAACGGAGCGGCCTTGGTGAGTTCGGTTAACGGTTCGTAACATTCGAAGAATCCGTGTGCGCCGAAGCCGCGCGCGTGGACGACGCGTTCGGGGATGCGCTCGTGATCGAAGTGGAAGATCTTCTCGCGCAACGCAAAGTCTTCGAGCAGCGTCGGGCCTCGGGCGCCGGCGCGCAGCGAGTTCTGATCGTCGGAAATGACGACCCCCTGTTGCGTGGTCAGACGTTCGACGTCACCACCCGCGAGCTGATGTAGTTCGCCGGCTTTTCCGCGGACGTCGGCCGCGCGGTCGTCGCTCTTTTTGGGCATGAGGTGGGGCACCCGTTTCTTTCAAAACTCGATAATAGGGTGACCGCGCTTTGCCCATGCGGCGCAGGCTCGAAACCCCGGCGCGGCCAAGCGTGCGCTTACACGATGAAACGCTCAAATTTTCTCATGAGCGCCGGCGCCGTAAGCGCGGCGCCGCTACTCGCGTCCCCGGCGATGGCCGGCGCAGAACCGGCGATCGAGCCGATACCCCGTACGTTGGTACTCAGCGGCGGCGGAGCTCGAGGCGCATATGAAGCCGGATTGATCGGCGCCTTGGCCGCAGCCTATAACGTGCCGGACGGACAACCGCTTCCCGGGTACGGCGGCGTCTGCGGGACCTCGATCGGTGCGTTGAACGGTTGGTTCGTCGCCACCGGTCAGTATAGCAAGCTCAAAGAGCTGTGGTACGGGATCAGCGGACAGCATCTGATCCGCCTCAAGCCGCAATACAAGGCATTACACGATCCTGAGAGTGGGGTGTTCGATCGCGTCGGGTCCGTCGTCGGGCTCATCGGTCTCACCGACAATCAGGCCGGCATGCTCCAATCCGAACCGGTGCTCGCGTGGATCCAACGAAATATCGATCCGCAAACGCCACTCGTCATTCCCTTCGTTTTTGCCGTGACGAATTTATCGCAGCAGCGGCCGGAGTATTTCTACATGCGGCCGCCGTCCGACAACCGCGATCTGTCGGATCGCCTAATTCACGCGTTGCAGCTTTCGCTCGGTCCGCACACGATCGTGCGGGAAGCGACGCCCGACCTAGTACACCGCGCGATCTTCGCCTCGGCTGCGTTGCCGATCGTGTTCGATCCGGTGCAGTTACCGGTGGGCGACGGAACGATCAACTCGTATTGCGACGGCGGCGTCGCGAGCAACTCGCCGGTCGGCATCGCGCACGCGATTTCGAGTGCGGCGGACGTCGTGCTGCTCGACCCGCCGTTCGAACCCGAACTCCACTATACCGACGCGATCGAAATTGCGTACGCTGTCTTCGGAACGATGCAGCGGAAAATCTTGGAAGTCGAAATGCGTAACGCATACTTCCAGTCGTTGGGCAAGCGAGCCCTCCAACGCGTTCCCGCCCATTTGCTGTCGTCCGTCGTCGGAAACGACGAAATTCTCCATCGCTTGTTGCACGGCGTTCCAGCCACCGCTTTACGGTATATCCGGCCAAAAGCGGTGCTGGAGGTCAGCGTGATCGGATTCGACGACCAAGTCGGAATCGGGAAAACGTATCGCACCGGATGGCTAGACTACGTCCGAGGGTTTTCCGATTACGATTGGCAAACGTTCGCCGTCTAGTGCAAACGCGATTCCTCTGGGCGGCGATCGGACTCGTTCTCGTTTCGGCGTGCGCCGAACGGCCGGGTTCGTCGCTTCCCCAATCCAGCCAAGCGATAGCTGCGACCACGCGCGCTCGCCGAGCACGCGTTTCGCCAATTTCAGCACATCGTTATTATTTTTCAAGAAAATCGCACGCCGGATAATTTGTTTCAAGGCGTTCCCGGCGCGGATATCGCAACCACCGGTGTCAACTCGCGCGGACAAAGCATCCGACTCGTCCCGATCTCGCTGGCCGCTCCGTGGGACCTCGGACATAACCGCGAGTCATTTATCGCCGACTACAACGACGGTAAGATGGACGGCTTCGATAGCCGCCTTCCCTGGAGTCAGCATCAGCATCCATACGGGTACGCACCCGCGCGTCAAGTGCAACCGTATCTCGATATGGCAACGCAATATGTGTTCGCCGATCGCATGTTCGAGACGCAGCAATCCGGCAGCTTCCCCGCCCATCAGTACATCGTGAGCGGTGCGGCTACCGCGTTGCCGGCGTCGTCCGACAGCGTTTCGAGCAACGGCGTCGATAGTAAGAACGGAAAGCCCGGGCCAGTCGGCTGCGACGCCCCCGATACGTCGTACGTCGAAACGCTCGACATTCACACGGGCTCGTACGGACCCGATGAGTTTGCGTGTTTCAAACGCGTCTCGCTGGCCGATCTGCTCGACGCCAAAAGCTTGTCGTGGCGATATTATCAGCACGACCTCGGGGTCGGCAACTGGCACGCCTTCGACGCCATCAAAGAAGTGCGCTACGGCAGCGATTACGCCAACGTCATCACGCCGTCGCAAACGATTCTCGCGGATATCGGATCGGGCAACCTCGCTGCGCTGTCGTGGGTGATTCCGCCGTCGGATGCGTATTCGGATCATCCCGACAGCCTAAGTGCTAAGGGGCCTTCGTGGGTTTCCGCAGTCGTTAACGCAGTGGGCGAAAGTCAATATTGGAACTCGACGGCTATTTTCATCACCTGGGACGACTGGGGCGGCTGGTACGATCACGTCAAGCCTCCGTTCTACAATCACTACGAGTTGGGGTTTCGAGTCCCGTTAGTCGTCGTTTCGCCGTATGCGAAACGAGGCTATGTGTCGCACAAAGTGCACGAGTTCGGCAGCATCCTCAAGTTCGCGGAAAAAACGTTCGATCTCGGTTCGATGCAAACGACCGACGTTCGCTCCGATAACCTGTACGATGCGTTCGACTTCAAGCAGCGGCCGCGCGCCTTCGTTCCGATTAAAGCACCGCCGTTCGATCCGAGCTCGGATACTCGAACCGGTAGCCCCGACATCGAGGATCCCGAATAAGGTGTTACAGCTCGACGGCGATGTGATTGCCGCAGTGGGCGACGTGTTCTACCCGAACGCGCTTCGCTAGCTGCCGCACGATATAGAGCCCGCGGCCCAGTTCGCTCAAGATATCGCTGGGCAGCGTGCCGGACGCATCGAAATCGTCGCCCGAATCGATGACGTGCAGTTTCCACGTGCCATCGTTGCGATAGAGCTGAATCTCGACCGGTCCCGGAGCGTGGCGTACCACGTTGCCGAGCAGTTCGCCGAAAACGACTTCGGCACGCGCGACCGTGTGTGCATCGCACGGGCTCCGGCGGAGGAAGGCGACGAACGATCCGCGCGCGTCAACTGCGGCGCGCGCATCGTCTGCAATGAACGACCAAACCGGCGCGTGTCCGACGCGGACCGCCAAGATCGCGACATCGTCGTACGGACGCGCCGGCAAGCAGCTGCGCGCGATCAATTTTGCGGGCGCTCCTGTCGCGACCACCGCGCCGCTCGACAAGACGCGCTCTAGGGCGCGTTCGCCTTCATCCCAGTTGCGATTCCATTCCACTAAGCCGTCCGTGAACAAGACGAGCAGATCGGCCTCGTGCAACTCGATGCTGCGGCTCTCCGCGCCGGTCTCCATGTAGCGCAGGCCGAGCGGCAATCCGGCATCCTCGAGCGCGAGCAGTTGGCCGTGCCGCCGCAAAAACGGTGGAAGATGCCCCGCGTTGGCAAATTGCATCGAGGTCCGCTCGGGGTTCACGATCGCAACGAACGCCGTTACGATCGCTTCGGGATAGCGCTTGCGCAGAAACCATTCGGCCGCATCGAGAATCTTAGCGGGGTCAACTTCGTGCAGCGGCACCATGCCCATCGCGTGACGCACTTTGCTCATGATCGCTGCCGCCTGGATGCCGCGCCCGGTGACGTCGCCGACGCTGATGACGACCGAACCGTCATCGAGTTCGAGCGCGTCGTACCAATCGCCACCAACTTCGGCCTGCTGTCCGGCCGGCAGATAGACCGCGTCGAACTGCAATCCTTTCGATTTTGGAATGATCGTCGGCAGCGACGCTTTTTGCAGCGTGGACGCGATATTGCGCTCGCGCTCGAACGTTTCGGCTCGCTCGACCGCGACCGATGCGCGTGCCGCAACGTCCTCGATTGCCGGCAAGTCGCGCAGCGGCTCGTACGAGTGCTCCGAAAACATCACCGTGAGTGCACCGTAGGTAGCGTCGGCCGAGTGTAACGGCACGATCACGGTTGACCGGACGCGCAGGGCCTCGATGTGATCGGCCAGATACGGCCACGTCCGCAACTTCATGCGTTGCGGTGAGTCGGGGTCGTGCACCACCGAGCCGCGTTCGCGGAGCCGGCGCGCGAGCCGGCGTTCTACCTCGGGACGCAACGGACGCTGGCCCTCTAAGGCGGCCATCGCCGCGGCCGCGATCGGGTTACGAGCGGCCGCCGCTTCCACGCGAATCGCGTCGCCCTCGAGTTTGATCACGGCGCATGCATCCGCGAGATCTTCTGCGATCGCGGTCGCCACGGCTTTCATGGTGCTCCAGACATCTCTCGAGTCGAGCAACATCTCGTTGACGCGGCCGGTAAAACGGAGTCGTTGCGACGTCGTCCGTTCGCTGGCTAGGATTCGAACGTTTTCGATCGCCACCGCGGTCCGCGCCGCTACGGCGCCGGCGACATCGAGGTCGCCTGGGTTGAATTCGTGCCCCGATTCGGCGGATGCCACGCCGAGCGCGCCGAGAATCGCGCCGGACGGCGTCACGATCGGAACGACCATCGCCGAATGCAGTCGAAGCGTTTGCAGAAGTTGTGCATGCGCCGGTTCCCACGCGTCTCGTGCGAAGCGTTCCGGAACGATGCGTTCGACGAGCAGCGGTGACCCTTCGGCGAGCACACGCGATAAGGCGGCGCCCGCGAACGGCAGGTCTCGCAGGCGTAATCGTTCGACGCACCGCAACAACGCTACATCCTTATGCGCGATGGCGGCGGTGCGGACGCCGCCCGTTTCTATCAGCCAAACGAAACACCAGTCGGCAAAATTTCCGATGGTGACGTCCGCTAACGCGTGGCAAATCGCGCGTTCGTCGAGCGAGGGGAGGAAGATGTTGCTCGTTTCAACGATGAACGCCAGACTGTCGCGCAGCCTGCGTTGCTGGTCAACCTCGGTCGCGGTGCCGACCCAGCGCACGACCTGGCCGTCGGCGTTTCGCAGCGGTTCGGCGCGCGTGAGAAACCAACGATAGTTTCCGTCGGCGCCGCGCAGGCGATGTTCGATTTCGAACGGCACTCGCTCGGAGATGGACGCATTCCAACGGAACCACGTCTCGTCCAACTCGTCGGGATGGACGATCTCGGGCACCGGCCCCCGATCCCGCAATTCGGACAGCGTTACGCCGGTGTATCCAATCCAGCGACGGTTGAAATAATCGATCGTCCCGTCGGCAGCGGACGTCCACACCAACTGCGGCATCGCGTCGGCTACCGCCGCAAATGCATCGTCCGAATCGAGCGCTTGTTGGAGCTGTTGAAAAATCGACACCTGAGTCCTAGGTCCTACTCGCAGCAGACAAAAACCCCCCCTTGGTTTGTAGGGAGGGCGGGCGAGCGATTGCGTGCGCCGCGACTGTTCATCGCGTTCGCGGTGGCGTGTTTGGCGTGCGAGCATCCGGCGATCGCCCGTACCTACGACGAGAGCTCGACTTCGTGCGCCGTGGCGTACGACGCAGGCTTGTGGTACCGCGTACCGGCTGGGTCGTTCTCTCCGATCGACGCGCGCTACGCGCAGTGCGGTTCGTTCGCGCTATCGCGATCGTATGTCGTGGCTCCGCCGTCCTGGGCCGTTCCGAACGGACCCACGCAGACGCGATTCGTCGCGACGTCGCTGCAGCAACGGTTCTCTCTTTCCGGGATGTTGGCGCTAGAACGTACGGCCTCACGATATTCGATTCCGATGACGTGGATGCTCGGCGACTTGTGGTGGATCGGACTCGCCGATTATTACAATCGCTTTCACGCCGCCAACGGCGACGACGTTGAAGCCGAATACTTTGCCAGCCTGCACGATCGAATGCGGGCGGCCATGCCGTGGTACGTTCCGACCGTAAGCGTCGCAGGCGCTGGGGAAGAGCGCGATCTTTCGCGCGCCAGTGCATTTGGGGAACGCGCGTTTTGGGGAATTGCGTGGAATAGTCACGGTGTTGACGGAACGGCCGACCGTGGTGCGCCCTGGGGTACGTACTGCGCCGACCCGCAATCCTACAAGCGACCCGATCCGCACGCGAGTTGTCCGGAAGTCGCGTTCGAATGGACGGCACGCGATCTAACGCGGGCGTATCTGAGCGGTCGCGAAGACTGGTTTTCTACCGATCCCGACGATCTGCAACGCGCCGGCATGAGCGTCAACGCCGCGAAACGCTACGTGCGGCAAGTGATCGACGCCTACGCTGCAGCCGGTCAGACGCAACCGCTCGTGGTCGTGACGCAACAAGAGAGCGGCGAAGAAACGAACCCGGGCGACGACGCGATCGTTGACGCGCTCTTCGGACGCGCGGCGGCCGATAATTTGCGCCGGCAAACCTTGCGCGACGCGGCGCGCGACGCGCGTGCGTTTGCTTCGTCTCCGCGCGCCGTGGCGTTTCCATCGCTTCCGGCCACGCCGGCGGTACCGTCGCCGGTGTTAGGCGGCGATTCGCTCTATCCGGCGACCATCGATTATCACGATCGCACGGCCGGCATGACGTTCTTGGCCGGGCACACGTTTCCGTCGCGCATGTTCCGGTATGCCGCGCAAACTCAATCGCGCTTCGATCGTCCGATGGCGCCGGTGCCTGCCTCCGAAATGCCGCGTTTGGTGGCGGCGCGGGTGCTCGCCGGGCGCATCGTGCTGACCATCGCGGCGCCGAAGGCAACGCCGTTCGCACTCGCGTTTTGGACCGACGCGGCGCGGTTGCGAGTAAGCGGCCGCCCCGCGATCGCTGCCGGCCGTGCGGGCGTCGTCGTGCCGCTTGTATTGCGCAGCGGCGTGCAAACGATCGTGGTCCGTTGCGCGGGTTGCTCTTCAAGCGTTCTACCGTACGCCACGTAGAGGTCCGAACTCGAGCGGGCAGGGAAATCGCCGCGGCCCCGATGATACCGCCCGTATGAAGCGTAATTGGGTGAATCGTGCGTTCGTCGCGGCGTTCGCATGCTTGACGGCCGTGTTCGCCGGTTGCGGAGGCGGCGGCGGCAATGGACCGACGACCGGCCCCCTCCCCAACCTGCCACCGGCAAAAGCGGGCAAATATTTCAAACACATCGTTATCATCATTCAAGAAAATCGCACCTACGATAATCTATTCGCGACGTTTCCCGGCGGCGACGGCGTTACGGTCGGCAAGGGACACACCGGCCAGAACATTCCGTTAGCGAAAGCGAATCTCGAGAGCCGCATTTCTCCAGGCAACGGATACGAGTGTTGTTGGATCCGCGATTGGAACAACGGCCGGATGAACGGCTTCGACACGGTGAACATCGGGCCGATTAACGGCCAGTACGTGTATCAATATGTCGACCCCGCGCAGATCGTTCCGTATTGGGATTTAGCTCGACAATACGTTTTGTCGGACCACATGTTCCAAACCGAGGGTAGTGGGAGTTACACGGCCCACCAAGACTTGATTGCGGGTGGCACCAACATCGATCCCGCGCATGCGGTTATCGACTTTCCTAGCATCGGGCCGGTGTGGGGTTGCGACGCCGGAAAGGGATCGCAAACCAGCCTCATCACCAAAACGAACGATTTCATGCACAACGCCGGTCCGTTTCCATGCCTGTCGTATCAAACGTTGCGCGATCCGCTGGATGCGGGCGGCGTGCCGTGGCGTTATTACGCGCCGGAAGTCGGCCAAAGCTTCGGCGGAGACCTATGGAATGCGTTCGACGGAATCAGGGCCGTGCGATACGGCTCGGAGTGGAACACGAACGTCACGTGGCCCGAAACCAACGTGTTCAAAGATATCACCGCGGGCAAACTTCCGTCGGTTTCGTGGGTGATCCCCGATTATCAAAACTCGGATCATCCGGGCGATACGTCGGACACCGGACCGTCCTGGGTGGCGCAGGTCGTTAACGCGATCGGCAACAGCCCGGATTGGAACTCGACCGCGATCGTCGTTACGTGGGACGATTGGGGCGGCTGGTACGATCACGTGCGTCCTCCCGGAACGCAGTCGTTCGGGGGCCTCGGTTTCCGCGTTCCGATGATGGTGATCTCGCCGTATGCGCGCAAAGGGTACGTTACGCACGATCAGTACGAGTTCGGAACGATCATCAAGTTTGTCGAAGACAACTGGGGTCTGCCGCGTTTGGGCACGACCGACGTCCGCGCCGCCAGCATGATCGACGACGTATTCGATTTCACGCAACCTCCGCGCAAGTTCGTAACGATCGGCGCGAAATATTCCAAGGCGTACTTCCTCAAGCAAAAGCCTTCGGGTAAGCCGACCGACTACGAATAAAGCGGCCGGTCGCTACAGGCGCTGCATGCCCGATCCGGGTTCGCCCGGAACGGGCTGCTCTTCGGTAATCTCCTCGAGCGGAAGACCGGCGCTTTCCCAGGCGGCGATGCCGCCGGCCAACGGTGCTGCGCCGGAATATCCGGCAGCGCGCAGTTTTTGCACGACCCGCGCCACCGTTTCGTCGTTGTCGCCGTACACCGCGACCGTTTTATCGTGCGGCAATGGGAGTGCCAGCGGATCCGCGTCGAGCAGTGCCCTTGGGTCGTATTGCAAGGCCCCGCGGATCTGGCGGTGTCCGGAATGCCGGACGTCGAGGATACTGGTCGTCGGATCCAGGTCGCCGGGCAAAAGGCCGGCTTCGCTGCGCTCGTTCATGGCGCATCATTACCCGGAACGGGCCCGTCCCCATCGCGAGGCGCAAAGAACCGCTGGTCGAGATCTTGCGCTAGAACGTCATCGTGCTCGAGTCATTCCCCGCGTTGCAGTCTTGCGGCCCGGTTCCAACCGGCCGGCTCATGCGGAGACGGAATAGCATCTTCGTCGTTCCGGCGCCGGCCTCACTGGAACGCTTCGCGGAGTACGAGAACGTGTATGATTGATGCGGATGAAGCGGCGGAATGCCGATAGTATCGACCTTTTGTCCGTCTTGAAAGACGTCGAACGGACTGCAACACATCGGAAGCTTGGGCCGTGTTGCCGGCATTGGTGACGGTACCGGTGAGCCGGTACGTCGACAATCCGGCGGCCGTCGAAACGTGCCCGGCCGAAACGGTGCCGAGCGAGGGATCTGCGCCGGCGCACGCGGCAGCTGCGGGAAGCGTCGCCATTGCGAGCAGGGTAACGAACGACAAGAGTGTTTTCATAATTATTCCTCTCCGTCAAAATAGTCGATGGGTTCGGATCGAATCGTCGCGCGCTCGGGCGAACGCACTGTCCACTTTGCGCTGTCGGGGTAATGGGTCGATTCGCCGATCGGATTGTCGGCGATCACGTAGACGACGAGATCTTCATCGCCGTCGTTAAACAACTGATGCGCCTCGCCGGGACGGAAGATGAATGCGTCGCCGGTCTCGATCGCCGTCGTGCCATCTGCATGGCGCGCTTTGCCCTTGCCCGAGATGACGTGGTAAAACTCCCACTGCGCGCTGTGCGAATGAAACGGGTACGGAACGTCGCCCGGCTCTAAGCGCATGATCTCGACGTCGAACGGGTGGCGTTCGTTGATATCCATCGACTGCGGCTTGCGGCCGAGGGCCTCGGAGACTTGCTTACCGTAGCCGTTAAATTTTTTCTTGGGCGAACCCCATTGGAGCTCTTCGATCGACCCGGTGTTAACCTTTAGCATGAGATGGGCTTGGAGCACGCGTTGCCGCCCCCCTTCGCGCTGGCGTTTTTGGGCCGAATCGCGTAACGTGTGAACGTGCCGGCCTTTTTATTTACCGACATCGAAGGTAGCACTTCGCGTTGGGAGCGGCACGGGGCAGCCATGGCGGACGCCGTCCGCCGCCACGACGGGCTGCTTCGCGCGGCCATCGAGTCGCGCGGCGGGACGGTCTTCAAAACGATCGGCGACGCGTTCTGCGCGGCGTTCGATTCGGCCGGTCCGGCCATCGCGGCAGCCGTCGACGCCCAACGCCTCATTCGCGACGAACCGTGGGATGCAGTCGGTGGGCTATCGGTGCGTATGGCCGTGCACGCGGGTGATGCCGAACTTCGCGACGGCGATTTCTTTGGGCCGCCGCTCAATCGCGTCGCGCGGATGCTGGAACACGGCCACGGCGGTCAGATTCTCGTGTCTGCGGTCGCCGTCGAGCATGTCGGCAGGCTCGAAGACGGGTTGTCCTTACGCGCGCTCGGCGCACTGACGCTCCGCGGGACGCCCGAGCCGGAACGGGTCTTTCAGGTGTGCGCGGCCGATCTTCGCGACGACTTTCCAGCGCTCCACGCACTCCGGGCGCCGCCCAGTAATTTCCCGTTACAGCCGACGCAATTGATCGGACGCGCTTCCGATCGCGCCGCCATCGCCGCCGCGTTAGGCGGGGGCCGGTTAGTGACGGTGGATGGTCCGGGCGGCATCGGCAAAACGCGTGTGGCGCTCGCCGCGGCATCGGACGTTCGCGCCGAGTATCCCGACGGCGCGTGGTTCGTCGATTTCGCGCCCCTGCGCGACGAAGAGTTGGTACCGAGCGCGGTGTTAACGACACTGCGGGCCGGCCATTCGCGCGCGGCGTCGGCCCGTGACGCCTTGGTTGACATCCTACGCAAACGCCGCACGCTCCTGGTGTTCGACAACTGCGAACACGTCGTCGATGCGGCGGCTCGCACGTCGTCGGCACTGCTGGCGCACTGTCCGCATGTGGCGACGCTCGCTACGAGTCGCGCGCCGTTGCGCGTGAACGGCGAGCGCGAGTATCGTTTGACATCGCTCGACGACGATTCGGCCGCCGCGCTCTTCGCCGAACGCGCGGCAATGGTCGATCCGGCGTTCGTCCTCGACGATCGCACGCGTCCGTTGGCGATCGAACTCTGCCGCCGGCTGGACGGCCTGCCGTTGGCCATCGAGTTGGCCGCCGCGCGCATGCGCGTGCTTTCGCTCGAAGAACTGTTGCGTCGCCTAGAGTTGCGCGCGCTAACGTCCGGCGACCGAGATCGCGACCCGCGTCAAAAAACGATGCACGCACTCATCGATTGGAGCTACGACTTACTAGCAGGCGACGAGCGACGCACGTTCCGCGCGTTGTCGGTGTTTGCGGGCGGGTTTACGCTGGCAGCCGCTTGCGAGCTCGACGGTGCCGGCGAATGGGACACGCTCGATGCGTTGACATCGCTTACGGAGAAGTCGTTGCTCGTTGCCGATGTCGGCGCCGGAACGCAGCGGTACCGGTTGCTCGAGTCGATTCGGGAATACGCGCGCGATCGGCTCGATGGGGACGGCGAAGCACCGGCGGCGTTGGAACGTCACGCACGCACGTTTCGCGAGTTCGCCGATCGAGCGTACGCGGAATGGGACACCGATCCCGGGGCCGACTGGCTTACGCGCTACGCGCTCGAACTCGACAACGTGCGGGCTGCGTTGCGGTGGTCGTTCGAACGTCCGGAACGATTCGACGACGCCGCATCGCTGGCAGCATCGGCGGCTCCATTGTTTATGCGGCTTTCGCTGCTGCGCGAGGGCGCCGGATGGTGCGAACGCGCGATGTCGTCGACCGATGTGCTGTCCGCACGAACGGCGGCCCGTCTGCAGTACGCCGCTTCGATGCTGTACCATAATCTCGGCGCCGACGACCGCGCGCTGCGCTGCGCACGCGAAGCGGTCGAACGGTACGAAGCGGCGGGCGACGAGCGCGGTCTCACGCGCTCGCTCTCGCAAGTCGCATACGAAAGCGCCGCATGCAGTCAAATCGACGACGCGCGCGCCAGCGCCGATCGCGCACTCGAGCTCGCTCGCGCGGCCGGCGAGCCGCGCCTGTTAGCGGCGACCCTGCAGCGTTGCGCGATGGTGTCTGAATCGACCGACATGGCGTTGACGCGAAGCAGATACGCCGAAGCGATCGACCTGTTCCGCGCGCTCGGCCGCGACGACGAAATGGCGCGGGCGATGATGTGGTGGGCCGATGCGGAAGGCGTTTCCGGCAACCCGGCGGCGGCGGTGTCGATTGCCGCCGGAGCGTTGGATGCCTGTCCGCCGGATCTGCTGATGTTTTTGATCAATGGCATGGCCGGCTGGTACGTCGCGTTGGGCGACCGCGATGCGGCGCTCCCGCTCGCGCGTCAATCGCTTCACCTCGCGCGGGAAGCGCGACACGAAGTTGCCGAGCTGTGCGCGACGCTCTATCTGGCCGCGCTTGCCGGCGACGATCGAATGGTGTTGCGGGCGAGAACGATCGGCTTCATCGACGTGCAACTCGGTCGTTTGCAGTGGACGTTGGCCGCATCCGATGCGGCGATTGCCGACCGCTTACGTGACGAGGTGCGACGTGCGATGGGCGCCGCGTCGTATGAAGCGGCCGTGCGTGAAGGTGCGATGTGGAGCGACGAACGCGCTGCCGCGTCCGCGCAGCAGCTCTAAAACGCGACCGTTAGCAGGGTTTGAGGCCGCCCGCTGCCGGACGCGCCCGGCGAGCGTCGTGCGTACGGATTCCGTCGATGTAGTAGCAGCGCTCTTTGAGTTTGAACGCGCCGGTTTCTCCGGTGCATCCATGCTTTGCGGTGTAGGTTCCGTCGAGTGTAAATTTCTGATCGTCGTACGCGGCGGCGACTGTGAAACTGCACGCGACCGACCCGATCGTCGCGGTCATCGTTCCGGTGAGGGTTCCGGCCTTGTCGATCAGTGCCGCCGAGCCGTCAACCTTTTGTGGCTGGTACTCGAAACCGAGAGCGCCGCCAACTGCCTTCCCGGATTGTGAAAGGTCGGCCGCCCCTTGGCCTTTTCCGTATTGCGAGTCCTTTCCGGTGCCTTGGTACTGTCCGGCGATGGTGCTTTTCGCAGCTGGAATAGCCGCGCCGGACGACGTCGATGGGATCGACGATGGTACCGGTGTCGAGCTCGCGCAACCGGCTAATGCGGCGGCCGCGAGAACGCTAATAATCGTACGTAACATTACGCTGGGCTCGTTTCTGCCGGAACCGCTACACGGTTCGCGATGGCGGCGACGTCGTACCCGAATTGCTTGGCGGTCGCGTCGGTCACTTCGACGATATCGTTAAGTTCGTCCGCGTTGAACTTCGGTTTGTAATAGTCGGGTAACGAAAGTTTCTGCGTGTACGTTTCGCGCACGGCGGTAAACTTCGCCGGGTCGAGCTCTGCGTGCGCGATGATGCGGTCGATCGTGGTTCCGGAGTCGCCGCACAGGTCTTCGTAGCGGACGACCGTGACGGCTTTCGCCAAGTTGGGATCGCCCGCGAGCTGGGCGAGCACGAAATCGTACATATACGACCAGTAGCGGGCGCGAGCGCGCGTCGTCCGGCCGGCGTCGCGCAATTCGTGAATCTCGTCGAGCACGCGCGAGTCGCCCACATTGGCCATGATTTGCCGCTGCCCGAACTCGTGATGCCCGGTCAGCTCGATGATCTCGATTTGACGCGGGTCGTCGCGATCGAGCTCGTCCCAAATGCGATCCTGTTTGAGCAGCGAGGCAACGTGATCGATCGGATTACGGATATACAGCAAGAACTTTGCGTCGGGGAACATCTTCAGCAGATACTGCATGCGAATGACGCACATGATCGCTTTGCTGGCGTACCGCGGGCGCTTGCGCGAAAGCAAAAGCTTTTGCAGATGCTCGGTGTAGAACCGCTCGAAATCGGCATTGCTGGTATTGCGGTCCAAAACGCTGACGCGTTCTTCGTTATGAATGAACGGGAAGAAGCGTTCCCACAGAATCTCTTCGCCCATTTCGGCGCTGTCGCGCGTCACTTGAATGCGATCGCGATGGATGCGCGGCACGGGTTTGCGCATCGCATCGACCGGAACTTTCGGGAACAGCCAGTTCCACGCATACGGTGCGTACGGCATCAAAAAGTCTGCGTACTTATGCGTGGTGACATCGGGGTGCTCGCTCAGCATTTGAAGTGAAATCGTCGTGCCCGCGCGCGGCAGCCCGCAAATGTACACGGGGCGATCGACCTTGACCTCGCGCATGCGGCGTCCGAGTACCTGCGACTCGAGATTGCCGAGGCCGACGAAGAGCGGGGCGCCGGCATGAACCCCGCGCACGGCCCAGTAGAAGCCGGCCGGCACGCTGAAGCGCTGGTTGGGAGTCGTCTGTTGGGAAGCCATGGCTGCTAGACTTTTTCGAACAGGGCGCCGATTACTGTCAGCCCCGGGCCGAATGCCATGCTGAGCACCTTGCTTCCGGTCGGGATGGCCTCGGATTCGACGATCTCCTGCCAGATGTGCGGTGCCGTCGCCGAAGCCATGTTGCCGCGCTCGAAGAGCACCCGGCGGCTTGCCTCCAACTGCGACTCTTCGATGCCTAAGCGGTTACGAATCTGATTGAGAATCGCCGGGCCGCCGGGATGGATGGCGAACACCATGCGATCTTTTTCCGCCTCGAAGTCGATGCCGGCTTGATCGCACAGCGCGGTAACGAATCCCGCGATCGAATCGCGAATCAAGAACGGCACGCGCTTCGATAGCGACATGTCGAACTGCAGCGGTCCCGGACGAAGCGTCATTTCGGGAAGCGAGTCGGGAAGCAATTGTTCCTCGAACGCGAGCACGCGCAAGCCGCGCCGTCCGGTCTTCGCGAACTCGACGTGCGGATAGGCCGAATATTTGATGAACCCGTCGGCGAACAGCGTGGACGTTACGAAGGCATCGGGCGTTTCACCCAACAGATCGAAGTGCAGTGACAGAAACTCGGTGTGCACGACATCGACGCGTTTCTTCGGCTCCGGCAGCGACACGTACGACGAGCCGACGAGACCGAGAGCGGTTCGAATCGCCGGGAATGCGCCATAACATCCCATGTGGTACGAGTGCGTTACGGCGGTACGCAGCCATCCGCGGTGTGAGAAGAACATTTGAACCGGGCTTGGCGAGACATACCCGGAGCATGTAACGTGCACGATCCCATCGGGCGGGGTCGCGCCTTCACCGTACACCCGTCCGAGCACGGCGTAGGCGGTTTGTTCGAACAGGCTCATGCGCGAGTCGAGCGGCTCGCCGGTCGGAACCCGCAAGTTGCCGTATTCTCCGATGGGACCGGTTGCCAGCTCGTCGCGTACGACGAAGTTCGAGTCCAGAACGCCGACCTGGCGTGCCGAGATGTGGCGGGCCGCCGCCCCAAAACGTTCCATGCGTTCGGCGATCGCGCGACCGAGTTCTTCGCGTTCTGCGTCGGTCGTTAGACCGCGCTTGGCGCTCTGCGCGATCGTCATGAAATGAACTTGGATTTTTTTGAGTTCGTCTTGGTCGCGTAACGGCGTCATCACGACGTTTTCGAAATCGGCAAAGACGACCGGCACGGGATAGGGCACGCGACCGCCCGCGATGGTGCCGGCGGCGGTGGCGGTTTGACGGGATCCGGGGGTGGAGGGGATGGAGGTCGATGTTATCATAACGTTTGTCTTCCAAGCCGCCTTTCGTTGGGTTCTTAGGCTTTCCATTTCAGCAAGGCGGCCGTTCCGTAGCTCGTTTGAGCTTAAGAACTTTAGTCATCATATAGCGATGATTGCGGTTAACTTCTGAAGCGGCGTCGCTAGTCGGGATCGACGGGCACGTTATTCGGGCGTTCGCGTTCGAAGTATTCGCGCGACAAGTCCGACTGGATCGTGGTGAAGGCGCGCGGCGCTTGCGAGAAGTCGAAGCAATCGGCGATGCTGGCGGCGCGCACGTCGTTGCCGCCGATGCGGCCCAAGTTCCAGTTGTCTTCGACGAATTTGAGGATGCTGGCAAACTCGTACTGTGTGTGCGAGACGTAGGACGGCTTCGAGTACGGCGAGATCACGAGCATCGGTACGCGAAAGCCAAGACCTTGATAGTCGAGTTGCGGCGGCGACACGTGATCGAACCACCCGCCCCAATCGTCCCACGTCACGATAATCGCCGTCGAATTCCAGTACTGGCTCTTTCCGATCGCATTCACGACTTGGGCAACCCACTGCGGTCCGTGGTCGATAGGATAGGGATGGTCCGAATTCTGAGCTGCCGGTATGACCCACGTGACGTTGGCTAGCTGACCGTTGGAAATTTGCTTGAACACGCCTGTCTCCGGCATGATCACGTTGCTCTTCCATTCCGCAGCGCCGTTGCCGTACCGCACGGCACGAATTGCGTCGAAGGCGTTCCAAAAGTATCCGCTGCCGCCGTAGAGGGGAGGCACGTCGTACTTCCAGCTCACGTTTTTTGCATCGAGCAAATCGCGCAACGTCGTGTAATCCAAGCACGGCGCGGGACCTTTGTTGTAAAGATACTCTTCGGTATCGGTGAGCAACGAGGTGTGCGCGCTCGGCCCCGCGTCACATCCCCACGGACCACGCGACGGAAAGTCGATCAAGCTTTCGTGATCGTTGATTGCGGTGTTGCCGCGAATCAAATCTTGATGGGCCGTAAAGCTTCCGCTGCTTTGCGTTTGGAACAGATCGTCGGCTAGTGCGTATTGTTTCGCCAGCGCCCAGTACGGTTGGATATAACTCGGATCGACGTAGCGCAATGCGTACGTTCCGGCCGGCGGCCCCTGGCCGCTCCCACCGAAATGGATCTTGTCGAATCCATCCATTTTGCCGCCGTCGTATTCTGTTTTAAAACCCGCGTGAATGTGAATGATGTCTTGCGCAATCAACGGCCCGCGCGTATTGTGAAACGGCTTACCGTCGTGCACGCCGATGGTGGAACCGTTGGCGCCGGGAAACGTCGAAAAAAGATCGTCGAACGTCCGATTTTCTTGAATCATGATGACGATGTGTTTGATCGGAGTCGTGGTCGCCGGTCCCGGAGTGGCGGTCGGAGGAGCCGCGACGGGAGTCGACGATCCGCCGCCGGATGAAGAGCAAGCGGCCAAAGAGAAAGCGACGAACACCAGCGGTAAACGTCGAGTCATATTCCTACTATCTATTCGGGATCGACGGGCACGTTGTTCGGGCGTTCGCGTTCGAAGTATTCGCGCGACAAGTCCGACTGGATCGTGGTGAAGGCGCGCGGCGCTTGCGAGAAGTCGAAGCAATCGGCGATGCTGGCGGCGCGCACGTCGTTGCCGCCGATGCGGCCCAAGTTCCAGTTGTCTTCGACGAATTTGAGGATGCTGGCAAACTCGTACTGTGTGTGCGAGACGTAGGACGGCTTCGAGTACGGCGAGATCACGAGCATCGGTACGCGAAAGCCAAGACCTTGATAGTCGAGTTGCGGCGGCGACACGTGATCGAACCACCCGCCCCAATCGTCCCACGTCACGATAATCGCCGTCGAATTCCAGTACTGGCTCTTTCCGATCGCATTCACGACTTGGGCAACCCACTGCGGTCCGTGGTCGATATAGTAGGGATGGTCGGAATTCTGCGCTGACGGTATGACCCACGTGACGTTGGCTAGCTGGCCGTTGGAAATTTGCTTGAACACGCCGGTCTCCGGCGAGATCACGTTGCTCGTCCATTCCGCACCGCCGTTGCCGTACCGCACGGCACGAATTGCGTCGAAGGCGTTCCACAGGTATCCGGTGCCGCCGTAGAGGGGAGGCACGTCGTACTTCCAGCTCACGTTTTTTGCATCGAGCAAATCGCGCAACGTCGTGTAATCCAAGCACGGCGCGGGACCTTTGTTGTAAAGATACTCTTCGGTATCGGTGAGCAACGAGGTGTGGGCGCTCGGCCCCGCGTCACATCCCCACGGACCACGCGACGGAAAGTCGATCAAGCTTTCGTGATCGTTGATTGCGGTGTTGCCGCGAATCAAATCTTGATGGGCCGTAAAGCTTCCGCTGCCTTGCGTTTGAAACATGTGATCGGCCAGCGCGTATTGTTGCGCCAGCGCCCAGTACGGTTGGATGTAGCTCGGGTCCACGTAGCGCAATGCGTACGTTCCGGCCGGTGGGCCTTGTCCGCTCGCACCGAAATGGACCTTGTCGAACCCATCCATTTTGCCGCCGTCGTATTCGGTTTTAAAACCCGAGTGAATGTGATTGAGATCTTTTCCGACCAACCGCCCGCGCGTGTTGTGAAAGGGCTTACCGTCGTGCACGCCGATGGTGGAACCGTCGGCATTGGGAAACGTCGAAAAAAGATCGTCGAACGTCCGATTTTCTTGGATCATGATGACGATATGTTTGATCGGAGTCGTGGTCGCCGGTCCCGGAGTGGCGGTCGGAGGAGCCGCGACGGGAGTTCGACGATCCGCCGCCGGATGAAGAGCAAGCGGCCATAGAGAAAGCGACGAAGATCGGCAATAGCCGGAGATTCATGTTCGCACTATTCCTCAGGCCGACCATTCATCTTTCACACCGCCGTCCGAAGGCAGCAAGCGCTTAATTAATAATGAGCTACAAGGTCGAACTTCAGTACGCGCTCCTCGACGTCTTTACCAGCCGCCCGTTTTCGGGCAATCAATTGGCGGTGTTCTTCGAGGCGAACGTCGATGGCGTGGCGATGCAGGCGATCGCGCGCGAGCTGAATCTTTCCGAAACGGTGTTCGTAGATCGCGCTCCCGGCGCGGCTGCTTCATTGCGGATCTTCACTCCATTTCACGAGATGCGCTTCGCGGGACATCCGACGATCGGGGCGGCGCTCGTTCTCGCCGACGACGCCGGCTGGGTGGAACCGGCGGCACTCGAGTTCGAATTGCAGCTCGGCATCGGACCGGTACGCATCGCCATAGAACGCGGTCCGTCAGCGACCGTTGCGTGGCTTACTACCCCGCCGGTGCGATTCGGGGCGGAATTCGGGACGGCCGAGGCCGCGGCCATGATCGGCCTGAGTGCTTCCGATCTGCGCGCCGATCTGCCGGCCGGGTTAGCGGGCGCCGACGTTCCGTTTTTGTACGTCCCGGTCGCCAGTGAGGCTATGGTTGACCGCGCCGCTGTCGTGGCCGACGAGGTGCGGGCTCGGGCCGGTTGGGACGATATCAACGGCGTCTACGTGTACGCGCTCACCGGCAAAGGCGCCTATTCGCGTATGTTCGCGCCCATGTCGGGGATTGCCGAGGACCCGGCGACCGGGAGTGCTGCCGGCCCGCTGGCGGCAACGCTCGATCGCAAGGGTGCATTGCCCGGCGGCGAGCGCTTCACGATTCGGCAGGGCGTCGCGATGGGGCGCGAATCGGAGCTGCTGGTCCGCCGCGCGCGAGGGAGCGAGGGCGCGCCGGCCTTCCAGGTGGGGGGCAGCGCCGTGCGCGCCGGGCGCGGGACGCTGTTCGTTTAGGTGGTTCCGGCGCCGGAGGCACCGAGCCCAGCAACGATCGCGCGCGCCGCAGCCTTGCTACGGGACGGCGGCGTGGTCGCGATTCCCACCGAGACCGTGTACGGATTGGCCGCCAACGCGCTGGATGCGGTGGCCGTCGCGCGCATTTTCGAGATCAAGCGCCGCCCGTCGTTCGATCCGCTCATCGTGCACATTTCCGGTGAGGCGATGCTGCAGGCTGTGGCCGGCGCGATTCCCGCCGCCGCATATCGATTGATGGAGCGCTTTTGGCCCGGGCCGCTGACGATCGTCCTCAGGAAAGCTGCTGCCGTACCGGGGATTGTAACGGCCGGTGCCGCGACCGTCGCCGTTCGAGCGCCGGCGCATCCGGTCGCTCGAGCGATTATCGAGCGCGCCGGCATGCCGCTAGCGGCGCCAAGCGCCAACCCGTTCGGACGGTTGAGCCCAACGCGTGCGGAGCACGTCTGGCGCAGCCTCGGCGACGCAGTCAACCTGATTGTCGACGGCGGACCGGCCGAATACGGGCTCGAGTCGACCATCGTCGCTTTGGATCCGGAGCCGGCGTTGCTGCGCGCCGGCGCTATCGGCCCCGAGGAGATCGAGGCAGTGATCGGACCGCTGGCCCGTGGAGCGACGCCGGGTAGCGTCGCGGTTCCCGGCAACGTCGCCCACCACTACGCCCCCGCGACGCCCTTAAAAGTGGTGGAATGGGATAGCGTGCCCGCCGCGAGCCGCTCGCGAGCGGGCTGGCTCGGCTTGCGTCACCCAGCGCCGGGATACGCGTGCTCGCGCGTTCTCTCGCCCAGTGGCGACTTGCGTGAAGCTGCGGCGATGTTGTTCGAGGCGCTGCACGAACTCGACGAACGCTCGCTCGAACGCATCGACGTCGAACGTATTCCGGAGCGCGGCATCGGCCTCGCGATCGCCGACCGGCTGCGCCGCGCGGAGGCTTCGTCGAGCTGATCGTTCCGGCGGAACTGCGCGGCCGGTAACGAAGTGGCGTGACGTTACGTTTTGCTCGTAAAGAGGTGCGATGCTGAATTTCGGTCGTCGTAGCGCGCTCGTCGTGCTATCCGTTTGTTTGTTAGCCGCGGCGCAGCCGCCGGCGCTGCCTGCGGGCGTTGCCGGCGACGTTCAGTTGAGTTATACGCTGCTGACGTCTACCGCGTATCGCACGGTCAATCCGCAGGCCTTACTCGCCGCGGCGTCCGACGCGCTGGTTGACGAAGCGAAGAAACACGGCACGACGATCGATCCGCCCGCGCTGCGTGTCGAATCCGATCCCACGCAGACGGTTGCCGGATTGGATTCCGCGATCGCGGCGGCGGCCGACGCCGCGCACGCATCGCCGACCGATTTCGCATACGCCGCGATTCGCGCGATGGCAGGATCGCTCGGTGACCGCTACACGCAATTCTTTACGCCCGATGAGTTGAAGAAATTTAATGAGGCGCTCGATCCGGAGCGCATCGGCGGAATCGGCGTTATGATCGGGATCGACGCAGCCACATCGCAAATCGACTTGACGTACGTCGTCCCGGGCACGCCCGCCGATAGAGCCGGACTACAACCCGGCGACGTCCTAACATCGATCGCCTCGACCTCGACCAAAGGCATGTCGGTGGAAAATGCCAGCAAGCGGTTACGCGGCGATACGGGCTCGACCGTCGCGCTGCGCGTCGTGCGCAACGGCGGGACCGAAACCCCGTATTCGATCGAGCGCGCCGAAGTGCAGCCGCCGACCGTCGTCTTTCGCATGTTGCCCGGCGATATCGGCTATATTTACGTTAGGGTTTTCGGTAAAGCCACGCCGTCGGAGTTCGACACGGCGGTCGCGCGCTTGAAAGCGCAAGGCGCTAAAGCGATCGCCTTGGATTTGCGCTTCGATGGAGGCGGTTTAGTCGATTCGGCGCTGTTGATCAGTTCTCGATTCATCGCAAATAAGACGTTGCTGATTTTCGAAGAACGCGGTAATCGCGCAGAAACCATCCGCGCCGATAACGAAACGTCGGTCACGCTGCCCCTCATCGTTCTGGTGAATCAATACACGGCGTCGGCGTCGGAGATCACGGCTGGCGCGCTGCAGGACGATGGGATCGGAATACTGGTCGGCACCAAGACCTTCGGCAAAGGCGTGATGCAGACGCTAACGGCTTTACCCGATGGCGCAGGGATCAAAATCACGACCGCGCATTATTTGACGCCCAACCGGCGCGACATCAACCTCAAAGGCATCGAGCCCGACTTGCGTGTTGACGAGAACAGCGATTCTCTCATCGGTGACGTCGATCGCGACGCACAGTTGCGGGCCGCAATCCTATTCTTGCAGAAGAAGATAGCGCAAGCCAAGACGATCTAACGGCTGGCATGGGCGATTAGCTCAGCTGGGAGAGCGCCTCCCTTACACGGAGGATGTCGGCGGTTCGAGCCCGTCATCGCCCACCATTGTATCGTAAGGATTGCTATGACCGACCGATTGAGTAACGAACGCGGGCACGACGGGTCGCACAAAACGACAGATCCGTCGTCGCCCGCCGAACCGGGCGTTGGACCGGCGCCGGAAACTCCGGATCCGGGAAGCATACCTCCAAACGAAGGCGGTACCGGACCGGACGAACCGTAACCGGACGTCGCCCCCCCGTTGACTTTCTTGTCAAACGTCCGCTCAGTTGACACCGTAACCGGCCTAACCGGGATGCTTGCTTCGGAGTGAAGCCGGCGCATACCGTCGAACGGCGCGTGGCTCCCCCTTAGGAGGTCTTGCTATGTTTTTTTCTATTCGTTCGTTACGGCTGACGATGGCGTCGGTAGCTGCCGTCGCTTCGGTTGCATGTTCGTCAAATTCCAACGCCGCCGGCGGGTTGCCGCAAAGCGCACCCAACGGCATGCCGCTGCACACGATTCTGCCAAGCGGCGCCGGGGCGATCTCGCACGTCGTCATCATCGTGCAAGAGAATCGTACGGTTGACAATATGTTCCAAGGGTACCCGGGTGCGAACACCGTGTCGAGTGGAAAAAACTCGAAAGGTAAAACGATCCGGCTGCAGCCGGTCAGCTTGAAAACGAGATACGTCATCGATCATTCGGCCGAAGCGATGTTTGCCGCGTGCGACGGAACGGGAAAATTGCCGGGCACGCATTGCCGTATGGATGCGTTCGATAAGGAATATTCGTTCGGCGGACCGTCCAACCCACAATACGTCTACGTACCGCACAACGAATCGAAGCCGTATTGGGATATGGCAAAGGAGTGGGTCCTCGGCGACAATTTCCACCCCTCACAAATCGACGAGAGCTTCGTTTCGCACCAATACATCATCGCCGGTCAAGCGCAGTCGAGCGTTGACGTACCGCTTGGGCCCGAGTGGGGATGTGACGGCGGGTCGCGCGACGTCGTGAGTACGATCTCGAAAGACCGAACGTTTGGATCGGCCCAGCAGGCGTGCTTCGACTACCCGACGCTCGGCGACGAACTCGACACCGCGAAACGTACGTGGCGCTTTTATACAAGCCCGGTTTCCGAACCGATGGGTGGTTATTGGTCGGGCTATCAGGCCATCAAACATATCCGCTACGGTCCGGATTGGGCGAACGTTATCAATCCGCAAAAGAAGTTTCTTAGCGACGTTAAAAAGGGCACGCTCTCGAGCGTGACGTGGATCACGCCTACGTGCGAAGAGTCGGATCACACCGCCTGCGGCGGCGGCCTCGGGCCTTCGTGGGTAACGTCGTTGGTCAACGCCGTCGGCAATAGTAAGTTCTGGAATTCGACCGCCATTTTCGTTTTCTGGGACGACTGGGGCGGGTTGTACGATCAGGTTCCTCCGCCGTACGCAGGGTACGACGGCTTAGGGTTCCGTACGCCGTTGCTGGTCATCTCGCCGTACGCCAAGAAAAACTACGTATCGAACGTGCAATACGAGCACGGCAGTATTTTGCGCTTCACCGAAGATCTGTTCGGGTTGCCGCAGTTGTCGGCGTCCGATAAGCGCGCGAATTCCCCGGCTTTGGATTGCTTCGACTTCAAGCAGAAGCCGCGGGCGTTCGTGCCGATCAAGGCTCCGCAAGACGAGCAATTTTTCTTAACGCGAGCGGTCGACACGCGACCTCCCGATTTCGAATAAATGCGGAACGTTGGCTAAAACTTGAAGTAAATAAACGTTGCGGGCGTGCCGGGCCACGACAGAAGCTCGATGCAGAGCAATGCCGTGGCCAGCGCTCCCGCACGTACTGCCGGTGGAACCGCGTTCCATTGGAAGGTCCGTATGCGCTGCCAAGCGGCGCGCAGCATCGCGAAACAGATAATGCCGGCGGCGAGCAACGCGATCCAGCCGTGTAGCGGCCATCCCGCCAAGCCGCCCGTAAACAACTGCCGGTACACCGTTCCAGCCGTTGTGAAATCGGGTGCCCGAAATAACACCCATGCCAGGCTCACGACCGCGAACGTCACGGCGGCGCGCGATATGTACGCGATGCCGCGCGGAGCGTCGCCGGTGCGCCCGATACCGGCGACGCGCTCGACGCATAACAGCACCCCGTGCACGGCGCCCCACGCGACGAACGTCCATTGCGCACCGTGCCACAGTCCGCCGAGCAGCATCGTCAGCAATAGATTGCGCAGGGTAGCGAACTCGCCGCGGCGGTTGCCGCCAAGTGGAATGTACAAATAATCGCGCAGCCACGTTGACAGCGTGATATGCCAGCGATGCCAGAAATCGGTAACGCTGGAAGCGAGATACGGTTGGGCGAAGTTTTCGGGGAAGACGAATCCGAATAGACGGGCGCAGCCGATGGCGATATCGCTGTATCCGGAGAAGTCGAAATAAATTTGCATTGAGAACGCGAAGATCGCACCGGCCGCCGCTAATGCGCCGGGATGCGCCGCCGGTGCCGAAAAATATGCGTCCGAGATCGGCGAGAATTGATCGGCGATCCCGATCTTTTTTGCTAACCCGAAGGCGGCGCGCATGCAGCCGTACGACACGTCGGACGCGTCCGGCGCGTGCCAGTGCAAGAGCTCGGAGAAAAACAGTCCGGCGCGCACGATCGGACCGGCCAGCAGCTGTGGAAAAAACGCTAAATACATCGCGTAGCGCGACAGGCTACGCGTCGCCGGGATTTTTCCGCGATATACGTTGAACCAAATACGAGATGCTTTGAAAGGTGTGAAAGCTGATCCCGATCGGCACGAACAGCTTGACGAACCACGGATTGCCATGCATCCCGGCCAGCGCCGCAATCGTCGAACCGGCGAAATTGGCATACTTGAACGTGCCGAGAAACGCTACGTTCGCCGCGATGCCGGCGGCCAACGCGACGCGCCGTACGTTTCCGCGTAGTCGTTCGAGTCCGAGCCCGATCGCCCAATCGGAGAGCGTCAGTGCCCACAAGAAGCCGACGTACGCGCCGTTCCATCGCGCGTAAAAGTAGTAACTCGCACCCAGCAGAAACCACCAGCGAACGCGCAGCGGCAAGGAGTAGAAGCCTGCAGCCACCACCAGAATGAATATCCAGAACTCGTAGGATTGCATCGGCATCGGAATCCCGATTCCGACGAGCAGCCCGGTGCGCGGGCGCTCCGCGGTATGGCTGGTTGCCGGCTGGACGCCGGCGATCGACGCGCCGGCGTGCGGAGCCGACAGTACCCGAGCGACATCTCGCCCCAACATGAGGCTGAAGGTCCGGCCACCGCTTCGATCGAGGTGATCGTGATCGAAGAACAGTTGCGGTTGCTCGAGACGACCGTAAGGAGCGGCATCGAGTAACGTCGCGCCATACTGCCGTTCGAAGCCGGCAATGGTACCATCCACACGCTCGCCTTCGTTGCGGTGAATCGGACGCGTCGGAATGCGAACGAAAATGACCGGAACGCCTGCGGCGGCGTATCGACGGACGATTGGCTCGAGCCAGCGGCGTCGATATTCGGCGTACGACGGGCTTGGCCGGCCGAGCCGCAAGACGATGTCGGCGAGGAGCGGCCGTTCGCTGGGCGGCACGTTCGACGCCATCGTTAGCCGTCCGGTGCGCGCGTCGAAGTGAGTGCCGGAAACTGACGCAGTTTGGAGGTGGCTTGCGAACGGGTCGTACAGGTGTCCGGACTTCGCATCGGCGATCGCCTGCAACCGCGCCCGCGGGGAAGCGAGCAACGCTTGCACGTCGCCGCGCAACTCCGGACCGCGCAAGAGCATGTCGATGGCGACGGCCAACCGTGTTCTTGGGTCGGGGAACGAGCGAGCGAGCTTGGGAATGTCGCTCGGCGGCACGGCTAACGCGATGTAATGCAGGTCGGGCGTCCGCTGGTCGCCGTCGATGCTGCCGAGAGCGCTATCATCGTCTGAATAGGTGTTGACCGGAATGACCAGCGCACGGTAGCGAGTCGCATGCGGATCGAGTTCTTGCAAGAAGAAGTACCAGCAGCGCGGATTCGTCCCCGGCACGCCGCCGTTGAGAAACCGCAGCATGCCGCGAGACGCGCGGTCCGCCGACGCCGGGTCCAGCCCGGAATAGATGCGCGAGTCGCCGAGCACCAAGACGTCGCGCGGCGCGGCGGGCGGCAGCGCGCGCAAGGCCGCCAACGAACCTTCGAACGCCCCGGTACTCGATTTCGGATCGAGCAGCGGCCGGTAGAGCGGCGCGTAGAATGCGGCCAAGTCGATAATAATGAAGAGAATCAGGGCGCCGGCGAGCACGGCGCCACCTCGAAACGAACGCAAGCCGGAAGCTGGTTCGTGCCCGGGACGAGGCTTCCCACGCGGGAGCCTTGCGTCACCGATTCGTAAAGGTTGGTATGCTCGAGGATCGCACTATCGCCGTTGTCGATGAGGGCGCCGTTCGCGTCCTGACGCTCAACCGTCCCGCGCGGCGTAACGCGCTGTCGCTAGCTGTCATGCGCGAGCTCGACGACGCGCTCGAAGCGGCCGCCGGCGAACGCTCCGTACATGCGGTCGTGTTGCGGGCCGAGGGCCCAGCGTTTAGTTCGGGCCACGACTTGCGCGAGCTCCGCGAAGGCGACCCAGTTATCCACAGGGATGTCTTCGACGCGTGCGTCCGGCTGATGCGGCGCCTCGAAGAGATTCCACAGCCGGTCATCGCCGAGGTTGACGGCATCGCGACCGCCGCCGGCTGCCAGATCGTGGCGGCCTGCGACCTGGCCGTTGCATCGGAACGTTCGACCTTCGCGACACCCGGCGTGCGGATCGGGTTGTTTTGCAGCACGCCCATGGTTCCGCTGTCGCGCGCGGTCGGTCGCAAGCGAGCGTTGCAGATGCTGCTCACCGGGGATCCGATCGACGCGCGCACCGCTTGCGAATGGGGACTCGTCAACCTCGTCGTCGCACCCGAGCGTCTTCATCACGAAACGTTGGCCCTAGCGACGCGGATCGCCGGCGCAAGTCCGACGGTCTTGGCGATTGGCAAGCGAGCATTCTATGCACAAATCGACCGCGACACCGCCGGCGCGTACGCTTACACAAAGGAAGTCATGATTCGAAACGCGTCGGAAGCCGACGCGCGTGAGGGCATCGACGCCTTCTTGGAAAAACGCGCGCCGCGCTGGCATTGACAAACCCTGTGGGTTTCGGTACGCTCCAGAGAAGTTCCGCGACACTCATATGGGCTATGAGTGGGCGCGTTTCGCGCATAAACCGTCGCCCACACCCGGTATGTATTATCCCGACAAAAAGGGCTCGTACATACGCGACGCCAGGGAGGCTCGCCGTTGGCGAGTCTCCCTGTGTTTTTCGGAGCGGGCACGCGGCGCGAGCGTCGAATGAGAGCGCCCCGTGACGTTTGTGTCGGCGCGTACGCGCTATGCCGGAATCGTGCTTCTAGCCGGCTTACTTGCTTGTTTGGCGGTCGCGGTGTTTCGTCTACAGACGGAAGATCGCGCCAAACGCGTCGAGGTCTCGATGGACTATCAAGACTTCGCGGCGCTGGCGCGTTCGTATGATTATAATCCTGCGGGCTTTTTGATCGCATTGCGGCGTGCCGGTTTGACGTCGCTCGCCCTCACGGAAGAGCTCGGCGCGAACGTCGGCGACGACGGCAAGGCGCAAGTTCTCACGGGAGCGTCGTTGCGTAATCAGGCGCAAATCTCGCCCATCCGCGATCCGTTGCTGGCGCGAATAGTCGCGTCCGGACGTATCGATCCCGGCGCGGTGTATCTGTTGGTCGATGACGCGCTGACCTATCAACGATATCGCTTGCAGTTGGGTTTGCACTTCGCTCCGCACAGCGTCCGCGTGCTGCGCGCATCGCGGCCGTGGTTGATCGAAGTGCGCACGCAAATCGATTATTTCAACACCACCTCGTTGGGTATACCGACCGACGAGATCTTGCTCGCGCGTCGCCTCGGGCTCCTGGTCATCCCGCGGCTACAGAACGACGAACGTTTCGAGCGTCCGCAAATGTCGGCGGCTATCGATGAGGTGTTGCGCTACGATCCCAAAGTATCGACGTTGATTTTCTTCGGGCTGCGCAATCAAGTCATGGGATTCCCCGACCATCTCGAAGACATGGCGGCGATTTTCAAAAAGCATCGCTTTAATTTTGGCTCGATCGAAACGTACGATCAAGCCACGGTGCAAAAGGGCAACGACGGCCTGGCCGAGCTGATCCCCGGCCGCACCGTGCGCGTACAAGCGATCGCAAAGACCGAGCTCGACAAGATCAAAGTGGACGTTGCCGTCGCCCGGTACGTCTTGGGCGTGCGCGAGCGAAACGTGCGCGTTGTGTACTTACGGCCGTGGGATCACCGCGATGGTAATAAGTCGATCGAACGAACGAACGTTGACTTCGTTGAGGCCATCGCAAGCCAACTCAAATCGGGCGGCTATCGCTTGGGCCGAGCGACGCCGATTCCGCCCTACCACGGAAACAATCGGCTCATCGTCGCAGTCGCGGCGCTCGCCGTTCCGTCGATCTTCATCTTGTTGCTCGAGTGGTTCGGTTTGTACCGCCGACAGTGGGCGCTCGCCGCATATGCCGTAACGGTGCTCGCGTACGCGGGTGGCGTCGTATCGCATCACGATTTGTTGATTCGCTCGGTCTTGGCGCTCGCCGGAGCTCTGTTGTTCGCCACCGCTGCGTTCGCGGTGCTCGCGCCCGCATTTCGTGAAGAGCCGGCACGCGACACGGGCACCCAACTGTTGCGCTGTTTGGGATGGACGTTGGCCGCGACCGGCGTCGCGCTGCTCGGGGCGCTGGTCGTCGTAGGATTAATGAGCGCACCGCTCGCGATGGAAGAGATCGAGCGCTTCCGCGGGGTCAAGCTCGTGCTTTCACTGCCTCCGCTCATCGCGCTCCTGATGTATACGTTCGACCCGCGGTTTGGGGTCGGGCGCCGGTTGCGGGAGTTGTCATCATCGCCGGTGCTGGCGTATCAACTCTTGGCCGGCCTGGTCGTCGTCGCAGGAGCGGCGTTCCTGGTCATGCGCAGCGGAAACGACAGCGACATCTCCCCGTCGCAGTTCGAGTTGACGCTGCGTCACGTGTTGACGAACGTGCTGTCGGTGCGTCCGCGATTCAAAGAGTTTTTGGTCGGGTTCCCGTGCATGATGCTGATCGCGGCGTTGGCACCGGTACACCGGCGCGCGGTCGGCTGGCTGCTCGCGCTCGGAGCGGGCGTCGGAATCGGCGACGTGATCGATACGTTCTCGCATCTTCACACGCCGCTTTCCATCTCGCTGTTGCGGATCGTCAACGGGCTGATCATCGGCGCCATCGCGGGTTCGATCGTCGTGTACGTGTATCGCAAGATCGCTATGCGCCCAGCCGCTCTTACCTAGCGAGTGCGCCTGCTGATCTCCGGTTATTACGGATTCGGCAACCTGGGCGATGAGGCGCTGCTGCGAATCATCGTAGAGCGCATACGAGCACGCGTCCCAAACGCCGATATCGAAGTTTTGTCGGCTACCCCGCTATTGACCGCTCGCGAACTCGACGTGCGATCGTCGCCGCGAGAACAGTGGCGAAACGTACGTCGTGCGATCCGCGAGTGCGACGTCGTTCTCTCGGGAGGAGGCGGCCTGTTGCAAAATGCTACGAGCTCGCGCAGCTTGCTGTATTATGCCGGAATCGTTCGCGAGGCCGTACGAGCGAGACGGAAATCGATGATTTTCGCGCAGTCGATCGGACCGTTGGATCGTCTTGGTGAGTTCTTGGTGCGGCAATTCTGTAGCGGCGTTTCGCGCGCGACGGTGCGCGACGAGCGCTCGCGCGGATTGCTCCAGCGGCTACTCCCGCGCACCTTGGTGGAGCGCACGGCCGATCCGGTGTTTCTGTACGATCCGGCGGCGCCGGCCCACGACCTGAGCGCCGAAGGCTTGGGTCCCGATAGCGGCCAGTATGCCGTCATAAGCGTTCGCAAGTCGCCGGGATTTCGCGACGGGGTCGAAACCGTCGCGCACGCCGTCGATCGGTTGGCGGGCGTTCACGGCATCCGTAGCGCGTTTCTTCCGTTGGGCGGCGCGCCGGACGCGGAAATTTCAACCGACGTCATTCGTAAGTGTGCGAGCGCGCCGGTGCTGCTGCCGGAATGCTCGTTGGAAAAAGCCGCGCGCAATTATTCGCAGGCTCGCGCGCGGTGATCGGGATGCGACTACACGCGCTCGTTTTGGCTGCGCGCTTTGCCGTGCCGTTCTTGGCGCTGGCCTACGATCCGAAAGTCAACGCGCTGTGCGACGATCTCCACTACCCACTCGAACCGCTGTGGGAGCCGGGACGCCGGCGCGAACCGGCGTCGGCCGACGAGCTGGTAGACCGGCTGATCGCCGAGCACGACGCGATTTCCGGGCACCTGGCCGGTGACGTCGCGGCGATCCGGGCGGCGGCGGAGCGCAACTTCGACGTGCTCGACGACTTGATCGGGGAGTAAAGCCTCCAAGCCTGCGCGAAACCCGAGCGTTCCCATGACCGATACCGGAGCGCGCCGCGATTATCGCGACACGTTAAATCTGCCCCGCACCGACTTTGCGATGAAGGCCGAGCTGCCCAAGCGCGAGCCCGACCGTGTCGCCTGGTGGGAGCGCGAACGCTCGTACGAACGGCGGCTCGAACGCAACGCGGCCAACGCGCCTTGGACGCTGCACGACGGTCCCCCGTATGCCAATAACGAGCCGCATATGGGCGGCTTCTTCAACATGGTCCTCAAGGACGTGTTCGTCAAGGTTGCGTTGCTCGAGGGCAAGTACTCGGCGTTCGTTCCCGGCTGGGACATGCACGGTCTGCCGATCGAACTCGAAACGCTGAAGTATCTTGGCATCACGGATTTCCATGCGATCGATCCGGTCGAACTGCGCCAACGGTGCCGCGAGCGGGCCATCTACTGGTTCGAACGGCAACGCGACATTCGTATCCGGATGGGCAACTTCGGCTTGTGGGAACGGCCGTACCGCACGATCGAGCCGTCGTACGAGGCGACGATCGTTCGGGTGCTGGCGGATCTCGCCGAGCGCGAGCAGATCTATAAAGGCTTGCGTTCCACGCTGTGGTGCGTCCACGACGAAACGGCGCTGGCCGAAGCCGAGATCGAGTACGAAAACAAGACCTCACCGTCGATCTACGTGCGTTTCCCGGCACGCGGCGATCAAGTGCGCGAACTGGAACGGCGATTCGGCGCGTCGCACGACGAAGATCCGCTTTCAGTTCTCATTTGGACGACGACCCCGTGGACGCTGCCGGCCAACGTCGCCATCGCATTGCGTGCCGATGCAACGTACGGCATGTATCGCGTACACGGAGAGCGGTTGATCCTCGCGACCCCGCTGGCGGAACGCACGCTGGGCGAACGATTCGCGTCCGCCGAACTGTTGGCGACGGTCGAAGGATCGCAGCTCGAACGTGCCGCCGTGCGCCATCCGTTTGAGGAGCGCGATTCCCTGCTCGTACTCGGTGCGTACGTCGAGCTCGAAACCGGAACGGGCGCCGTGCATACCGCTCCCGGCCATGGCGCAGACGACTTCGAAACCGGCGTTCGCTACGGTTTGCCAATTCTCAATCCAGTCGATGCTGCCGGCCGTTTCACGCAAGCCGCGGGCAAGTATGCGGGCCAGTTCATCTTCGATGCGAACGACCGCATCGTTGAGGATTTGCGCGCGTCCGGCGCACTGTGGAGCGTCGAAGCGTACGAGCATTCGTATCCGCATTGTTGGCGTTGCCACAATCCGGTTATTTTCCGCGCAACGGCGCAATGGTTTATTTCGATGGACCGCAACGAACTGCGCCAACGGACGGTAGCGGCCATCGACGACGTGTCGTACGTACCTGAGTGGGGGCGTACGCGGCAACGCCAAATGATCGAAACGCATCCGGAATGGTGTATCTCGCGCCAACGCACGTGGGGAACGCCGATTCCAGCGCTGATCTGCCGCGCGTGCGGGCAGTCGGTGCTCGATCCCGGCGTCGCCCGTCGCGCCGCGGATCGGTTCGAAGAAGCGGGCGCCAGCGTCTGGTGGACCGATCCGGTCGAAACCTATCTTCCGGCCGGCTTTGCCTGTCCGCATTGCGCCGGCGGCGAGTTCGAACTCGAACGCAACATCGTTGACATTTGGTTCGAGTCGGGCGTTTCGCACCTGGCCGTGCTCGGACGTGACGGCTTGAACTGGCCGAGCGACGCCGTTCTCGAAGGTGCCGATCAATACCGCGGCTGGTTTCGCAGTTCGCTGATTACCGGCGTTGCGATCGAGGGTGGCGCGCCCTATCGACGCGTGATCAATCATGGCTGGGTCAATGACGAGCACGGCCGGGCGATGTCTAAATCCACCGGCACCGGCATCGGCGCGCGTGAGGCAATGGAACGCTGGGGCGCCGACGTGTTGCGCTTGTGGACGGCCTCCGTGGAGTTCGTTGACGACGTGCGTTTCGGACCCAACGTCGTCGATCAAATCGGTCGCGTGTATCGCAATCTGCGCAATCGAATCCGATTCTTGCTCGGGAACGTCAACGATCTTCCGGACGATGCGATCGTTCCCCGCGATGCGATGGAGCCGTTCGACCGGTTGGCGTGCGCCGTCGCAGACGCGTTCGCCGCTGGCGTCCGGCGCTCGTACGATGCCTTCGCGCTGCACGAGGCGTACCTGCAAATCGTCGAGTTCGAAAGCGCCATGTCGAGCCTCTACTTCGATGCGCTCAAGGACCCGCTGTATTCTCGCGCACGCGGCGATGCGCGCCGGCGCAGCGCCCAGTCGGCGTTGCTTTACGTACTCGAGCGGATGCTCGTCGCTCTGGCGCCGGTGCTGTCGTTTACGGCCGAAGAAGCGTGGCAGTCGCTGCCCGAAGCGTTGCACGGCGATGCCGCCAGCGTGTTCGACCTCGAACTGCGTGACGGCGATCCCGCAGATCCCGCGGTCGGGCGGTGGCAGCAACTGCGCGAGCTGCGAGCGCGCGTCGCCGCATCGCAGTCCCCGCGCGACTTCGAAGCCAAGGTCCGGCTGGGTGCGCCCGCTCAGAGCTTCGACTGGCTTGCATCGCTGGGCGACAATCTGCGCGAAGCCTTGGTCGTTTCGGACGTCGAACTGTTCCGATCCGAGGGCGAGACGGAGAGCTTCGAATTACGTGCCGCCTCGGGTGAGAAGTGCGCGCGCTGCTGGAAATTCCGGCAGCTCGGCTCGGACCCGGCCAATCCGCTGGTGTGCTCCGACTGCGCGGAGGTACTTTCCAGCCTCGATCTGTGATTTTTCCGCCGCGGCTGCGAATAACCGCGATAGATGGACGAACGCCAGGGCCGCTTCGAGCGGCTGATCGAGGAGCATCGCGGCATCCTCTACAGGGTTTGCCGCTCGTACTGTTCCGACCGTAACGAACGCGAGGATCTCGGTCAAGAGATCGTCGCGCAACTATGGCGCTCGTTCGAGCGCTACGACGACGATCGGTACGCGTTCTCAACATGGATGTATCGCGTCGCGCTGAACGTCGCCATCTCGTACCACCGGCGTATGCGCCGTCATACGGATCACGTGCTGTTCGACGACGCCGCCGTGGATGCGGCCGTACGGCAAGAACCGCAGAACGCCGACGACCTAACGGCGCTGCGTTCGTTTATCGATGAACTCGACCCGCTTCCAAAAGCGTTGATGCTGCTTTACCTCGAGGGTTATCCGCATCGCGAGATCGCCGCGACGCTCGGTATCAGCGAAAGCAACGTCGGCACGAAAATCAATCGCATCAAGTTGGAGCTGCGACGCCGCTTCGACCAAAACATAGGAGAGGATCGCTCGTGAACGGAGATCGCATGGACGAACGTTTCGATAGAGCTTTCGAGCGCTGGGTGCAGCAGAATCGCGATCTCGGCCGCATCGTCGTGGTCGATCGCGGGGCGCTGCACGCGCTCAGTAGTAACGGTGTGCGCGGTCCGTTGCGGTGGTTCCAAGCCGGACTCTGGGGCGAGCTCGGGCTGGCTATTTGTTCGGTCGCGTGGCTCGGAAACGCCGCCGCGGACTGGGTGCACGAACCGGTCGCGTTCGTATCGGCGGTCGTGCTGGACGTGTTTGCGATCCTTCTGCTGATCAACCTCGGGATGCAGATCGCGACGCTGCGTTCGATCGACTACGCCGGTCCGGTTGCGCTCGTGCAATCCGGATTGGAACGTTTGCGGCTGCAGCGTCTGCGCGCGGCACGTGGTATTTTCGCGTTTGCGTTGCTCGCGTGGGTGCCGCTGGCGATCGTCGGAATTCGCGCCGTCTTCGGCGTCAACGTGACGGGGGCGCTCGACCGCACCTGGCTATTGGCGAACGTGGCCGCCGGTGTGGTGTTCGTTCCGATCGCGATCTGGATCTGTCGATTACTCGAGACCCGGGCCGGCTCGAACGCGGCATGGCAGTACGTGCTTCGAACGATCTCGGGTAGCAACTTGACCGCCGCATTCGCGGCGCTCCGTTCGGTCGAGGATTTTACAAGCGAATCGCCTTAAGGGATCTGCAGCACGAGGCCGGCTCCGACGTATTGAAAGCCGAGAGCCGGGTTCGCGATGAACGAATGTCCGTACTCGACGTCGAGTTCGAAATTTGTGCCAAGCAGTTGCTGGATGCCGGCGTCGGCAAACGCGCGACCGCCTTGGTCCACGGCGATCTTTGAAACGTACACGTATTCGGCATAGAGTTGCGTGTTGGGTGCCGGGCGGGTCGTAGCGACGAACGACGGCGTCGTGACGCCGTACCGCGCGTGCGTTCCGTCCGGCGCGAATCCCCCGGTGCTGGCGACCGCGATCGTCGTGGCGAGTCCCGTCGCCTCGCTCAGCGCGTAGGCGACGTCGAGGTTCCCAGTGCTGGTCGCGTTGCCGGCCGTCAGAAACGTGGATCCGGTGGGCGGCGTGTACAGACCGTCGATTCCGACGATCCAACGTTTGCTCGCCGCTAGTTCGTATTTCGCGCCAACGCCCGAATCCGTGACGCCGGCCGTGCGCGCGATCGGTGTCACCGCGTCGTAGGCTCGCGTCGCGACGTAGTTCGGGCCGATCACATCGACCTCGAAACGCGGCGCAACGCCGATGCGCGTGAACGCCTGCGGTACTTGCGAGGTAACGCTGCCGGACTGCGGCGATCCGGTCGTCTGGTTTTGATACCCCAGTTCGAAAACGGCGGTTCGCGGCGCGACCGCGCACGCGGAATAGCCGACCGTCGGCCGGTTGGCGGTCGACAGCAAACGACCGTGTCCGCCGCACGGATCGGCGGTCGGTGACGGTGCCGGCGAAGGCGTCGACACCGGCGACGATTGTGCCATCGCCCGACATGGAAGCGTTGCGAAGACCGCGCAGGCGAACCAGCGGCTCGCCCGGCTCATTCGCGCGACGTTACTGCAATGCGGCGAGAACCGCGCGGGCCGTGCTTGCCGTCGATTGCGGATTTTGCCCGGTCACCCACGTGCCGTTGACCTCCACATGATCGCTCCACGAATCGCCTTCGATGACGTTCGCGCCTTGTTCGCGGAGTTTGGACGCCAGTAAAAACGGCATGCGATCGGCCAACCCCGTTTCGCGTTCTTCGGCGTCGGTGAAACACGTCATGCGACGCCCGGCCACGAGCGTTGCCGGTTCGCCCGCGCGGATGGCGTTGACGAACGCAGCCGGACCGTGGCAGATGGACGCGATGATCTTACCCTGCGCGTCGAACTCGCTCAACAACGATTTGAGCGGCGCCGATTGGGCTAGATCGAACATCGCACCGTGCCCTCCGGGAATGTAAATCGCTCCGTATTGCATCGCGTCGCCGGCCTGATGCACCATGAGGGTCGTCTGCAACGCAGCGACCGCTTCGGCGTCGCTGTCGTCGTTTTTGCTGCGCGGATCGATGGGGATCACCCCGCCATGCGGGCTGACCGTCGTGATAGCGCATCCGCCGTCGCGAAAAATCGCGAACGCGTGGGCGTATTCTTCCAACCACAATCCGGTGGGATGGTCCGAATCGATCTCGGAATGGCTCGTAACGACGCAAAGAATATTCGGCAAAACGTCTCCTTTATGTGGGATGGTTGGTTCTGCCCAAGAGGGACTCGGCCAAAACGCGCCATCGCCCGGCGCGGATTGCCGTGCGGGCGTCGCGCATCAGGTCGTTGAGAACCGTCACGTTATGCTCGGAAAGCAGGCGTGGCCCCAGCATCTCTTCGCTTCGGAAGAGATGCGCGAGATAGGCGCGGCTGAATCGAGCGCACACCCGGCAGCCGCAATTCGGATCGAGCGGCCCAAAATCGTCGGTGTACCGTGCGTTAAAAATGTTGAAATGGCCGTCGCGCGTCATCGCGCGACCGGTGCGTCCGCAACGGGTGGGATACACGCAATCGAACAGGTCTACGCCGGCGTTGACCGCTTCGATCAAATCCGTTACCGTGCCGACGCCCATCAGGTAGCGCGGCTTGTTCTGCGGCAATCGTTCGGCCGTGAACCGCGCCGTCGCATACAGCTCGTCGCGCGTCTCGCCCACCGATAAACCGCCGATGGCGTACCCTGGGAAATTGAGTTCGACCAGCTCGCGCGCGCTGCGCTCGCGGAGTGTGCGATCGAGACCGCCCTGCACGATGGCGAACGCCGCGGTCGGTCCCTCGTTTGCAGCGGGGGCCGAACGGCGCGCCCACCGTGTTGTTAATTCGACCGCGCGTTCCAGCTCGGCATAGCTGGCCGGCAGTTTGGTACACACGTCGAGTACCATCGCGACGTCGACGCCGATCGCGCGCGAAAACGCTATGACGCTCTCGGGAGTGAAGCGGTGCTCGCTGCCATCGATGTGCGATCGAAAGGTGACGCCGTCGTCGTCGATCGTGCGGCGGCCTTCCAAACTAAAAATCTGAAAGCCACCGGAGTCGGTGAGGATCGGGCCGTCCCAGCCCATGAAGCGGTGCAATCCACCGGCCGCCTCGAGCACGCGCAGTCCGGGTCGCAACCACAAATGATAATCGTTGGCTAGCACGATCTGCGCGCCGGTTGCGTGCAAGTCGTCGGGTGTCAGTCCTTTAACTGTGGCGGCCGTGCCGACCGGCATGAAACAGGGGGTCTCGACGACGCCGTGCGTCAGCGCGAGCGTACCGCTGCGTGCGCTACCGTTGACGGCGACCAGCGTAAAATCCGCCACGTTCGCCTTAGCGTTCGACGGCGAGTGCCTCGCGCGTGCGCTCGTACTCCGCCGGCGGATCGACTTCGAACGTCATCGCTTCGCCGGTGCGCGGATGCGCGAACGAGAGGCGGCGGGCGTGCAACGCTTGACCGGGCAGCTCGCTGCGCGAATCGGCGCGTCCGTAGATGCGATCGTTGACCAGCGGATGACCGAGTGCAGCGAAGTGCACGCGAATTTGGTGCGTTCGCCCGGTTTCGAGCCGGAACGATAACTCGGCGTTGCGCGAAAATCGTTCGATCAGCTCGTAATGCGTGACGGCAGCCTTTCCGTTCGACACGATTGCGAACTTGAGCCGATTATGCGGGTCGCGGCCGACCGGACCGTCCAACGTGCCCCGCGCGTGATCCGGAATGCCGGTCACTAACCCGACGTATTCACGACCGATGCGGCGCGCTTTCATCGCGATCCCGAGCGCCGACAGCGCCGGCTCGTTTTTTGCCACGACCAGCAGGCCGGATGTGTCGCGATCGAGCCGGTGCACGAGTCCGGGGCGCACCGAACTGCCGGGCAGCGGCGTTCCGAGATAGCCGAGCAATGCGTTGACCAACGTGCCGTTGGGAGAGCCGTGCGCGGGATGCGTCACCATACCGGCCGGCTTGTTGACCACGATGAGATCCTCGTCTTCGTACACGATTGGAACGTCGATCGATTCCGCCCGCGCGATGGGCCGTTCGGGTTGCGGAACGTCGTAAACGACGATATCGTCTTCTTCGAGGATGCGGCTCGCTTTGACCGGCTCGCCGTTCACCGTAACGTCGCCACGTTTGATCGCGGCCGCGACGGCGGCGCGCGATGCGGTCGCTAGGCGCGCGACGACGACGTCGGCGCGAAAGCCCGCTTCTTCAGCGCTGACGGCGTGTTGCAAACGACGAAATAATCAATAACGCGACGGCGACGGTGATGCACGAATCGGCGACGTTAAAAATGTTGCCCCACCATGGAAAGACGAAGACGTCGATGAAATCGATGACGTAGCCGTAGTGCACGCGATCGATGATGTTGGCGATCGCGCCGCCCGCGATCATGCCGAACGCGACGCGCACCATCAGCGATTTTACGGCGGCCTCGCGGAAGCTGTACCAAAAGAGGACGAGCACGACGATCGCCATTCCGATCAGCAGCACGGAGTTGCTGCCGAACAGTCCAAACGCGCCGTGCACGTTGCGTTCGTACGTCCACCGAAGCACGTGCGGAATAATTAAACGGCTCTGACCCGGCATGAAATTTTGCACGATCAAACGCTTCGTGTATTGATCGAGCCAAAGGGTCGCGATCGCGACGATCGCGATCGTCAGCGCTTGGACGAGGCTAGAGTTTCGGTTGCGGGACAAACTGATAAAACCATCCTGCGACGTTGAGAAATGCGTTGTTGACGAGTATGAGTCCGACGACGACCAAGAATGCGCCGGCCGCAAACTCGATAATCGGGAGGGCGCGTTTGATTTTGTTGAGGATCGGCAGCACGAATCCGATGGCCGCTGCGGTCGCCAAAAATGGGACGGCCAATCCCAGCGAGTAAGCCGCCAACAGGAGTGCCGCCTCGCCGTTGCGCTGTTCGGAGGCGATGGCTAAAATGCCCGCGAGGATCGGTCCGATGCACGGCGACCAACCCGCTGCGAACGCCATTCCGACGATCAGCGAGGTCCACAACGTTCGTCGACCCGATTGCTGAACGTGCGCGCGCGCGTCCATCATCAGGAACGGAATTTGAATGATGCCCATCATGTGCAGACCGAGCACGATCACGATCGCGCCGCCGATCTGTGCCACCAGCACGCGATGCGCGTTTAAGACGCCGCCGGCTAAGCTAGCACCTAATCCGAGCGCGATGAACACGATGCTGAATCCGGCCACGAAGGCCAACGCGAGCGCCATCGTGCGACCGCGAGCGGAGGCCGTCGTCGCCGATTTGAGGTCTTCGAGACTTTCGCCGGTCAACAACGAGAGGTAAGCGGGAACCAGCGGGAGGACGCACGGCGAAACGAAGGAAACGAGACCCGCCACGAAGGCGATCCAGACGGTAATATGCGGCGCGGAACTCATGCGCCGAAAAAGGTTATCCCGTCGTCCGTTTAAGGCCTCTCATTGATGACTCACTGGTTTACCTATCCGACAAATATCGACCCGGTCGCGATTCACCTCGGGTCGCTAAGTATTCACTGGTACGGAATCGCCTATCTCGTCGCGTTCGTTTGCGTCTACCTATGGATGAGCCGGCCGGCCGGGCGCCGCCGCTTGGGTTTGACCCGCGAGCAGATACAAGACTTCTTGTTCTATGGGTTGATCGGAGTGCTCGTCGGCGGACGCACGTTCTTCGTCATCAACGACATCATCAGCCGCCACGACGCGAGCTTTTACTTTTCGAACCCGATCAATTTCATCGCGGTGTGGAACGGCGGCATGGCGTTTCACGGCGGATTGATCGGCGTCGTCATCGCGATCGTTTTCTTCTTACGCAAGCATCCGGGATTGCGCTTTCGAGTCCTGGGAGACGAAGTCGTCGTCATGATGCCGCTGGGAATTACACTGGTACGCCTCGTCAATTTCATCAACGACGAACTGTGGGGCAATCTCTGCATACCGGACCGCGCGTGGTGCATGATCCCCAAAGACACCGCGGCGTGGCCGCCGTTGAACTCATATCGCCATCCGGCACAACTGTATGAAGCCGTACTCGATATATTGACGTTGCCGTTGTTGCTGCTCGTGTATCGCGCGAAACCCAAGGACGGCGTCGTGGCCTGGACGTGGTTCACCGCCTACGGCATCACGCGAAGCGTCGCAGAACTCTGGCGTCAAGCCGACTTCACCTTCCTGGGTATCACCGGCGGACAGCTCTACGCCTTGCCGATGATCCTGATCGGCGTCATCGGAATCGTCTACTGCGCGACTCGTCCAGGCCCCAGAACCGAAGGCGACGCCATCCCCGTCGCCGTCCCTACCGCCTCGCAGTGAGCCGGGACGCGGCGGCCGCGCTGGCGGCCCTGCGCTCGGCGATCGACGACGAAGTGGCGCGCAATGACCGGCCCGCCGGCAGCGTCACGCTCGTCGGCGTGGCCAAACGCCAACCGCTCGACCTCGTCGCCGAGACGATCCGGGCTGGGCTGGCCGACGTGGCGGAGAACTACCTGCAGGAGGCGCAGGCGGCGTTTGCGGAGCTTCCGCCCGTCCGCCGGCACTTCATCGGCCATCTTCAGACTAACAAGGCCAAGGCGGTGGCCGAGCTCTTCGACGTGGTGCAAAGCGTCGATAGCGAACGGGCAGGGCTAGCGCTCGCCAACGCAGCCGAGCGCATCGGCAAGCGCGTAACCGTGCTATTGCAGGTCAACATTTCTCCGACCGAGCGATTCGGCTGCTCGCCCGAGGACGCGCCGCGCCTCGCCGACGCGCTGCGCGCACACGCGGCACTGCAGTTCGACGGCGTCATGGCGATCGGACCGCTTGCCCAGTCCCGCGAAGAGATTTCTCGCGCTTTCGCTCTGGCCGCCAAGACGTTTGACCGCGTAGGTGGAACAACGCTTTCCATCGGCATGTCCGGCGACTGGCGTGAGGCCGTGCGAGCCGGATCGACGATGGTGCGGGTGGGCACGGCTTTGTTTGGCGGGAGGATCTCAGCGTGAGCATGTTCAGTAAAATTGGTTCGTTCTTCTCGATTCGCGACGACGAGGACGATCCGTATGAAGAAGAATCCGACGGTCGGGTCGTCCCGATCTCACAGGCCGGCCGTCGCGCCGGCACGGAAGTCAGCGTGTATTCTCCGCGCAGCTTCCAAGACGTGATGGAAGTCGCCAACTCGCTGCGCAACCGGCAAGTGGTGATCGTGAACTTGCAGAACGCCGATCGCGCGTTGCTGCAACGCGTCGTGGACTTCGCCTCGGGCGTTGCCTATACGATCGACGGCAAGATGCAGAAGCTCGCCGAGGCAATCTATCTGATCGTTCCGGCCGGAATCGTCGTCAACGCCGCCGGCTTACGCGAATCGATGATGACCGACGGTACGCTCGATTTTGTGTCCGGCCGAGGATAGCATGCAGAAGATAACGCCGATCGATATCCAGCACAAGAGTTTCAAGAAGGCGCTTCAGGGTTACGATCGCACCGAAGTTGACGCGTTCCTCGACGAGATCATCGAAACGCTCGAAGACGGGGCGCAGCACCAAGCCGCGCTCGCAGCCGAAGCCGCCGATCTCAAAGAGCGCATCAGCCACTTCAAAGCCATGGAAGAGTCGCTGCAAAACACCTTGGTGTTAGCGCAGCGCACGGCCGACGAAACCAAAGCGTCGGCGCATAAAGAAGCCGACCTAATTCGCGAGAAAGCGCGACTCGAAGCCGAGCGGGAAATCGCCAGCTACAACGACGCGATCGGCGACATTCGTCGCGAACATCAGCGCACCGTCGAAGCGAGCGAGAAAACTCGAACCGAGTTCCGTAATCTGCTGGCGACGCATCTCGCCCTACTCGAAAAAGGCGCTTTGCCGGCGCCGTCCCCGGAAGCTGCGTTGCCACCGCCATCGACGGCGTCGGGCAATGGTGAGGCACCGCCGAGCGACGACACGACCCGTATTACGGTTTACTAACACTTTTTCGTGAAGCACACCGTCGCAGTACTGGCCGGTGACGGCATCGGTCCGGAAGTCGTTGCCGCTGCGGCCGGAATTCTGCGACGCGTGCGTCCCGACATCGACTGCGTCGAAGCATTGGCTGGAGGCGCCGCTCTCGAGCGCACCGGCAATGCGTTGCCGCCCGAAACGCTCGCCCTCTGCGAGCGCAGCGCCGCGGTGCTGTTCGGCAGCGTCGGTTTGCCGCAATACGACGGCAAGCCGCTCAAGGAGCGGCCCGAATACGCGCTGTTCGTCCTGCGTCGCGACTTCGAACTGTTCGCCAACATACGGCCCGTGCGCGTTTTCGACGGCCTCGAAGCCGCTTCGTCGCTCAAACCGGAGTTGGTGCGAGGACTCGATCTGGTCGTCGTGCGCGAACTCACCGGCGGCATTTACTTCGGCACGCCCAAGGAACAACGTTGCGTCGATGGAGTGGACGAAGCGATCGATACGATGATCTATCGAGCGCCGGAAGTCGAGCGTATCGCGCGCGTCGCGTTCGAGTTGGCACGCTCGCGCCGGGGACGTTGCACGTCGGTCGATAAGCAAAATATCTTGGAAACGTCGCGACTCTGGCGTCGCATCGTAAGCGGTCTTGCGAGCGAGTATCCGGATGTAACGCTCGATCATTTGCTAGTCGACAATGCCGCGATGCAACTGGTACGCCGTCCCGGTGACTTCGACGTGATCGTAACCGAGAATATGTTCGGGGACATTCTCTCCGACGAGGCGGCGATTTTGACAGGTTCGATCGGGACGCTTCCGAGCGCGAGCCTCGGAACGCGCGAAACCGAAACCGGACGGTTCGGACTGTACGAGCCGATCGGAGGTACCGCGCCCGATATCGCCGGCCGTGGTGTCGCCAATCCGACCGCGGCGATCCTGTCCGCGGCGATGCTGCTGCGTCACAGCTTTAGCGATGAGGATGGCGCTACGCGAATCGAGACCGCGGTCGAAACGGCCTATACGCAAGGCGCGCGCACGGCCGATGTCGCGGCCGGCGGCCCGGCGCTGTCAACGTCGCAATTTACCAGTGTGGTCGCGACCCTCTTATGAACGGAGCGAAGGTGATATCAGCCCCGGCCCGCATCGCGGCGATTGGCGCTTGGGCGCCTGCCGGACTGCTCACAAACGCCGATCTTGAGGGCATGGTTGACACCAGCGACGAGTGGATCGTCCGGCGCACCGGTATCCGGCGTCGCCATCGCGTCGGCGAAGGCGAGTACGCCAGCACCGTCACGTTCGGAGCGATCGACGATTTGTTCGCGCATAATCCGCAATACACGATACGCGACGTTGACTTCATCATCGCTGGCTCGTTCGACCGCCGATTATGCCTTCCCGAGTATTTCCGCACTCGTGCAGGCGCACTACAAGATGCCGCTGACGGTCGGTGCGGTCGACATCAGCACAGCCTGCGCGGGGTTCACCTACGGTTTGAACTTAGCGGCGGGCTTGGTCGCCTCCGGACAAGCGGAGCGCGTACTCGTCTGTGTCGGCGACGCATTAACGCGCACGATCGATTATACCGACCGGGCGACCTGCGTGCTGTTCGGCGACGGCGGCGGCGCCGCGCTCGTCGAGCGCTCGGAAAAACCGGCGATCTCCGGCATGTATGCCGGCTCCGATGGAACTGCCGGCGCCTTTTTGTATCGCACCGCAGTACGCCAAGAAGTGAACGGCAAGATCGACTCGTCGCGCTTGGTGCGTCAGGAAGGCGCCTCGATCTATCGTTGGGTGATGGAGAACATTCCGGCGGCCATCCAGTCAGTATTGGACCGCGGCGGCCTGACGTTGCGCGACATCGATTGGTTCGTGCCGCACAGCGCTAACGCGCGCATGATCGAAGCGCTCGCCCATCGGCTGCCGTTTCCGATCGAACGCACGCTGCTCAGCATCGAAGAATACGGCAACACGTCCGGCGCCAGCATCCCGTTGGCACTAACGCCTGCGGTGCGCGACGGACGCGTGCGTCCGGGCGATAAGCTTTTGCTGATGGGTTTCGGCGGCGGTCTCGTGCTGGCCGGCAACGTGGTGACCTGGACCGCCGGATAACACCGGCGACAGATCGGACATACCGCGTTCATACGCCGCCGCTATCGTGGCGGCATGGATGCTTTGGATTGGGCCGGTAGCGCGATGCTCGCGGCGCGTACGCGCCTCGATATCGCCACATGCAATCTCGCGAACGTGTCGAGCGATGGCTTTCGAAAACTCACGGCGCGCGGTGTATTGACGTCAAACGGCGCGCGCGTCCAAGCCGAGCGCTCGAGTCAACGCGGCGCCATCCGGCGCACCGGCCGCGATTACGACCTGGCAATCGTCGGCCCGGGACATTTTTCCGTGCGCGATGCCGCTGGGCGAGTCGTCGAAACGCGCTCGGGGTCGTTCGAGCGTACGCTCCGGGGAACGTTGGTCAACGCGCGCGGACGAACGCTGCTGAGCGGCGCCGAACCGTTGATCGTGCCGCAAGGCGCTACGATCGACGAACGCGGGCGCGTGCTGGCGGGCGACACCGATACGCATCGAGCGCTAGCGCTGCCGCACGACTCGACGTTGCGCGCCGGCTTTCTCGAGGAGTCGCCGGTCGATCCGATCGCCGAAATGGTGGGAATCGTTCACGCATCGCGCTCCTTCGAAAGCGCACAGAAAGTCGTCGGTGCGATCGATTCGCTCCGTCAAAAAAACGCATCCGACGTCGCGCGCGTTCGATAGGACGTCCGAGATGGATCGCGCGTTATCCGCAGCGGCGACGGGTATGGCCGCACAACAACAAAATCTCGACACGATTACCGATAACTTGGCAAACAGCGACGTCGCCGGGTTCAAAGGCCAAGTGCAGCGATTCGCGGAGTTGACCGCGCCCGGCGAAGATGGGAGCGGTACGATCGCACTCGGGCCGCAGGTCGTGCTGTCGCAGGGAAAGCTTGAGAAATCGAACGGTCCGTTCGACGTTGCGATCGACGGCCCAGGGTTTTTCACGGTCGTCGACGATCGTGGTAAACGTTGGTATACGCGCGACGGCCAGTTCGCGCGCGCGTCCAATGGCACGTTGCGAAACGCGCTCGACATGCGCCTCGACGGCGTGCGTGTCCCGGCCGGCGCATTGTCGATGAGCGTTGCAGGAAACGGTCGCGTGACCGCAACGATGGCGCATGGAACGCAGGATATCGGACGGATACGCGTCGCCGAATTTGCCGCGCCGGAGCGGCTTCGCGGCGCCGGCGGTTCGCTGTTCGCGGCGACGCCCGAATCGGGGGCTGCGCGCGTCGTCGAACTAGGAACAGAGAACGGTCCGAACGTGCGATTCGCCACCCTGGAGCGGTCGAACGTTTCGATCGTCGAGGCGATGATGCAGATTCTGTCGGCGCAACGTGCGTACGAGGCAAACGCAAAGGGCGTGCAGGCCGCCGACGAGATGCTACGCATCGCCAACAACTTGCAGCGCGGGTAGCCAAAAGCAACATCGAGAACTCGATCGTCATGATCGCGCTGAGGCCCTGGACGACCGACGATTGTTGGGTGCTGCATGCGACCCTCGGAAACCCCGCGATGATGCTCCATCTGGGTGGCGTAGAAACGTCCGAGCAAATCGAGCGGCGCCACGCTCGATTCGTAAGCGGCCGCGACATGTTCACCGTTTGGGAAGGTGACGTCGTTGTCGGGTCGGTGGGTTTTTGGGAGAGCTCGTGGCTCGGCGAAGACGTCTACGAAACCGGATGGATGACGCTTCCCCAGTACGCAGGCCGGGGACTCGCAACCAAAGCCGCACTGGAGATCATCGCGCTGGCTCGCAAAGAAGCAAAGCGCCGGTTCCTCCACGCGTTTCCGAACGTTGACAACGCAGCTTCCAACGCGGTGTGCCGCAATGCCGGCTTCACGAACGTAGGCGAGCATACGGCCGAGTATCCGAAAGGCCATTGGATGCGCTGTAACGACTGGCGCATCGACTTGCGCGATAATCACTGACGCGCGGGCAACATTTGGGCGATAAACGCGCGCTAGAATCGCGGCATGACCATCGGCATCGTACTCGAAGCGGCGCTGCTGACGCCGGTGCTGCAGACGGCGTTCGGACCGTCGGACCCGCTCGGCGGATATGGCGCGACGCTGCTCGCGCAATCGGTCGCAAAACGTGACGATCGTTTCGCGCGACTCGTCGACGGCGCGCTCGGAGCCACGCCGTGACCGTCCTCGATGCGACGGATCGTGAAGAACGCGTCCGGCAAATGTTCCCGCTCGTCAAACGGATCGCTCGCCGTGTGAAGCGGTTGGTTCCGGGTTTCGACCTCGAAGATTTGGTCGGCGACGGCAGCATCGGATTAATTCGCGCGGTAGACTCGTACGATCCGGGTCGCGGACCGACCGCCGTGCAATACGCTCGGCGGTTGATCGCCGGCGCGATGCTCAACGGCATCCGGCGGATGGATCCCGTCTCCGAGCGCGCCAGACGGACGGTTCGCGAAGGCGAGAACGTGCGGTATGCGCTGGCGATGACGACCGGCGAGTTGCCCAGTGCGCGCGAGATGGAAGCGCGCAAGCCGGGATACTTGCGTGCGATAACGGCGGCCTATGTAGGCCAGCCGCTGTCGCTGGATGCTCCGTTGCCGGTCGGCGAATCGCTGGCCTGCGATTGGAGCGGAGATCCGGCCGGGATTAATGAGCGGCGTACCGAGCGCGCATCCTTGAACGCGCTCGTCCGTGCGTTACCTTCCCGTCAGCGCGACGTCGTGTTGCAGCACTACGTCGAAGGGGTTTCGCTGCGGAAGATCGGCGTACGGATGGCTATCTCACCTCAACGCGTTTCGCAGCTCCATTTGGCGGCGCTCGCGAAACTGCAAGCTGGTGTACTCGTTGCGTCGAGTCGATCCTGAGGAACGCGCTCCGCATCTGCCGGCCGTTGCCGTTGCGGCGCCCGAGCCGGTCGTCGCAGCGATTGCGGAAGAACGAGACGTTACCGATCTTCCGCGGGAGCATCCCGCCTGGGTGCGCGACGCCGTCGCATTGTCGCGCCGGGCTCGCGGTGTGGTCGAGCGTTTGCGGCCGGCGGTGTTTCGGGTCTTGTCGTTTTGGGACCATCGCGTCCGGTCGATCGCCGTCGGAGGGCGCCGCCTGCGCGTCGATGCGAGTGGTAGCTACGCAATCGACGGTTGATCGTCGTCGGATGATTCCGAGGCACACACGCAGTCGTGGTGGGGAACGCTCCGAACGTCCAGGTGGCTTCGCTGTCATGACGGGCGGGTACGTCAGCGGAGGTGCGCCGCGAATGCGACGGCTACTGTTGCGGATCCAATGAGGGTGAACCAGACCATCGCTTTTGCGAGTATCGCTACGCCGCGATCTTCGGTTACTAAACGCTCGTCCATTCGGAGCAGCCTCCCTGTTTCGGTGCGCTCCTTATGTTTAATCACATCTTACTGATAACGGTCTGGACATCTGCAGTGATTTCGCTGAGAAATACGAGCGTTGGCGCTATGCTCGCCAAGCGCGCGACGACCGTAGTCATCGTTACGCGCGAAGGTCGCGACCCGTCATGGCTTCTGGAACGTTGACGCCCATCAGATGCAACAGCGTCGGCGCGACGTCGGCTAAGCGTCCGCCGGATGCAAGTGCGAAGTTCGTACCCTTCGCGACGATGACGAACGGAACGCGGTTGGTGGTGTGTGCGGTCAACGGATTTCCGTCCGCGTCGATCTTCTCTTCGGCGTTGCCGTGATCGGCTGTAATTGCGAGCGCGCCTCCGGCCGCCAATACCGCGCGTGTTAAACGATCGATGCAATCGTCGAGAATTTCGACCGCGCGCACCGTCGGCTGCCATTTACCGGTATGCCCGACCATGTCGGCGTTCGCATAGTTCATCACGATCGCATCGTACGTTCCGCTCTCGATCGCAGCGATCGCTTCGGTCGTAATTTCGTTCGCTCGCATGTCCGGGGCGAGGTCGTAGGTCGCAACCGAACGGTCCGACGGCACCAGCGTACGCGTTTCGCCGGACAGTTCGCCTTCGCGTCCGCCGTTGAAAAAATACGTAACGTGTGCGTATTTTTCGGTCTCGGCTAAGCGCAGTTGGCGAAGCCCGTGCGCCGCGAGTACGTCGCCGAACGTATCGTATTGCGGGCGTGGGCCGAACAGCACCGGATTCTTGTAGTGCTCTTCGTACTTCGTCATCGTCGCAAAGTACAGATCGTCGAAACTCTTTGGTTGCGAACGCTTCGAACTCGCCGTGCCGGTAGGCCGACGTTCCGGCATCGAACGCACTCGTCAACTGGCGAGCGCGATCCGGGCGAAAGTTGAAGAAGATGCACGAATCTCCGTCGCGCAGCGGACGAGCCACGCCGACGATGCACGGCACGACGAACTCGTCGTCTTCGCCGCGCGCGTACGCCGCATCCACGGCCTCTGCGGCGGTGGCCGCATGATGAGCCGCATTGCCGTTGGCGAGCATATCGTAGGCCATTCGCGTGCGATCCCAACGCTTGTCGCGGTCCATCGCATAGAAACGCCCGGAGACGCTGGCGATCGCGCCTTGCCGGCCTCTGCCGGCCAGTTTTTCTTCGAGCCGCGCGACATAGGTTTGCGCGGAACGCGGCGGCGTATCGCGACCGTCGAGAAACGCGTCGATCGCGACCGGCACGCCGGCGTCGGCTGCAGCGTCGATGAGCGCGAACAGATGCCCGAGCGAGCTGTGCACGCAACCGTCCGACAGCAAACCCATGAAGTGCAGCGTTCCGCCCGTACGGCGCACGTGCTCGATCGCCTCGGTCAACACCGGATTGCGCGCCAGCGCCCCGGACGAGACGTCCTCGTCGATGACGACCAAGCCTTGCGGAACGACGCGGCCGCTACCTAGGTTCAAATGGCCGACTTCGCTGTTGCCCATGATTCCCGCGGGCAATCCGACGTCGATACCGGAGGCCTCCAGCGTCGTGTGCGGATAGCGCGCCAGGAGTGCGTCCCAATGGGGCGTCGAGGCTGCGTCGATCGCGTTGCCGCGACCGGCGTCCGCGCAACCCCAACCATCGAGAATGGCCAAGACGAGGGGACGGTGCGGTATCACGCTCGGCGAATGAGGTCGGCGAAGCCGCGCGGGTCGAGCGAGGCGCCGCCGATCAATCCGCCGTTGATGTTCGGCTTGGCGGTGTAATCGGCGACGTTCGAGGCCTTCATGCTGCCGCCGTACAGAATCGGCGTTTCGTGTAAGCCGGGAACGGCGGTGCGAATCAGGTGCATCATTCGATCGGCTTCGTCCGGATCGCAGTTGTTGCCGGTGCCGATCGCCCACACCGGCTCGTACGCCAACGCGATACGCTGCAACGATTCTTCGGGGATTCCGGCGAGTGCGGCGCGCGTTTGGTGAACGACGCGTTCGTCGGCCGCGCCGGCGGCGCGTTCGGCCGCCGTTTCGCCGACCGCGACGACCGGCAGCAGCTGCTGCGCGAGCGCGGCGTGCAGTCGCAAATTGACCGTGCGATCGGTTTCACCGCAGGCCGCACGCCGTTCGGAGTGTCCGAGGATCACCCACGTTACGCCGAACTCTTCGAGCATCGGCGCGCTAATTTCGCCGGTGTACGGGCCTTCCAACTCCCAATGCATCGTTTGCGCGCCGAGCAACACGCGCGACCCGGCGAGCCGGGCCGACGCAGCGGCGAGCGCCGTGAACGGGGGAGCGATCATGACGTCGACGCGCGGCGGCGTGTGTTCGAGTTCGGCCAATAAGATGTCGAGAAAGGCCATCGTATCCGCGGCCGTTTTATGCATTTTCCAGTTGCCGGCGACGATCGTACGCGGCACGCGTGTTAGCTTTCCAACGCCGCGACGCCCGGCAGCACGCGGCCTTCTAAGTATTCCAGCGTCGCGCCGCCACCGGTGGATACGTGCGAAACGTCATCCGCAAAGCCCAGCATGTGCGCCGCCGCCGCCGCGTCGCCGCCGCCGACGACACTGAGCGCGCCGCGCTGCGTCGCGCGCGCGATGGCTTCACCCACCACCTGCGTGCCGGCGCGAAACGCCGGCTTTTCGTACACGCCCATCGGCCCGTTAAACACGATGGTTTTGGCGCGTTCGATCACGTTTGCATACGCCTTCGCACTTGCCGGACCGATGTCGAGGATCATGTCGTTGGAGGCGACTGCGACGGTCGAAACGATGCGTGGCGACGGATCGTCGAGGCCGCTCCCAGTGACCGCATCGATGGGTAGATGCAAGGCGACGCCGCTTCGACGAGCGAGCTGTAAGATGGCGAGCGCCGGTTCCAGATCGGCGTCGCGCAGCGACTTGCCGACCGGCACTCCTTCGGCGGCTAAGAACGTGTTGGCCATTCCCCCACCGATGCAAAACGCGTCGACCGATTCGATCAAGTGGGTGAACACACCGATTTTGTCGGCTACTTTCGAGCCGCCGATCGCGCAGACGAACGGCTTCGCCGGATGCTCCGTCAGCTTGCGCAACGCGTCCAGTTCGCCTTGCATCAACAGTCCCGCGGCGTGTGGAAGCGCGTGCGCCAACCCTTCGGTCGAAGCATGGGCGCGATGCGCCGTGCCAAACGCGTCGTTGATATAGACGTCACCCAGCGCCGCGAGTTGCGCCACGAACGACGGGTCGTTGCGTTCCTCTCCGGTGTGAAAGCGCACGTTTTCTAGCAACAGGATATCGCCGTCGTGCAGCGCGTTGACCGCCGCCTGCGCCTGCGGTCCGACGCAATCGCCCGCAAATGCCACCGGCAATCCCAATCGTTCGGTCAACGCTTGCGCGACCGGCCGCAGCGAATACTTGGGGTCGGGCGTACCGTCGGGCCGTCCGAGATGCGAGAGAACGATCGCGCGCGCACCCCGATCGTGCAACGCGCGCAGCGTCGGCAGCGCCGCGTCGATACGAGTGTAATCGGCCACTCGCGCGCCGTCCATCGGCACGTTCAGATCTTCGCGAAGCAGAACGCGCTTGCCGCGGACGTCCAGCTCGTTCATGGAGCGCAGCGCCATGCGCGGTTATTTCGGCGCTGGAAGCGTTTTGAGAACGATGTCGGTGAGGTCGGCGAGACGGCACGAGTAGCCCCACTCGTTGTCGTACCAGGCCGCGACTTGAATCAAGTCGCCCATCGCGTTGGTGAGCTTACCGTCGATGATGGAGCTGTGCGGATCGCGCTTGAAATCGGACGATACCAACTCTTCTTCGGTGTACCTGACGTAGCGCGACATCGGGCCGTCGGCTGCGTCGCGCAAGATGCCGTTGAGCTCTTCCCTGGTCGTTTCTTTTTTCGTTTGAACGACGAGATAGATCATCGAAACGGTCGGCGTCGGCACGCGTAAGGCGAATCCGTCGAACGTTCCTTGCACTTCGGGAATCGTCAGATAGAGCGCTTTGGCTGCGCCGGTCGACGTCGGAATGATGTTGGTCGCGGCGTTGCGCGCGCGACGCCAATCTTTGTGCGGTGCGTCGAGAATGTTCTGATCGTTCGTATACGAGTGAATGGTGGTCATAAAACCTTTCACCCAGCCGAGACGATCGACGATCGGTTTGACGGCCGTCGCCAAGCAGTTGGTGGTGCACGACGCGTTCGAAATGACGTTGTGTTTTAGCGGATCGTACTGGCCATCGTTGACGCCCAGCACCACGGTGAGATCTTCGCCCTTGGCCGGCGCAGAGATCAGCACTTTTTTCGCGCCGCCGCCGTCGATGTGCGCGCGCGCTTTGGCGGCGTCGGTGAACAGTCCGGTGGATTCGATCACCACATCGACGCCCAGCTTACCCCACGGCAGCTTGGCTGGATCGCGCTCGGCGGTCACCGCGATCGTTCGATCGTCGATCTTGATGGAGTCGCCCGATGCCGAAACGTCTCCCGGATACGTCCCGTAGTTGCTGTCGTACTTGAAGAGGTGCGCGCACTCGGCGGCACTGGTGAGGTCGTTGACCGCCGCAATTTCGATGTCGGGATGACGCTCGATCAGCGCCTTGGCGAAGTTCCGGCCGATGCGGCCGAAGCCGTTAATTCCGATACGCAATGCAATGCTCCGTGAAGTGATAACCCGTCGATTTACCGGCCTTGCTTGCCGGGCCCCTGCCCGGTTCGTACCCGCTCGGCCATCCGCCGCAACGACGCCAGACGTCCGCTCGCGGTAGGTTTGCCGACCGGCGGCCGGCAGCGGCGCCCGAGTTCCGCCAAGGATTCGTCCGGATGCGCGAGCCGAAGCTCGGCCATTTCGCGGAGGACAGAGGGTAGCGTTTCGAGTCCGAGAGCGTGTTCGAGAAGGCGTACCGATTCGCTCTGCATGGCCGCTGCGGCGGCGGTTCGTTGCAGATTGGCGGCTTCGGAGTTGACCAATCGGTGCACCCGATTCTTGGTCTCGCGCAGTGCGCGCAGGTCCTCGAGCGCGAGAACCGCGGCGTGTGCGCCCATCGCGGCGAGTACGCCGGCGATGGCCTCGAAGTCTTTGTAATACAACGTTTCGCGCCGGTTGCGATGCCCGCGCTTGGGCACGCCGAACGGCTGCAGCAGCCGCGCCAGGCGCGCCGCACGCCCGTCCTGCGGGACGAACTCCAGATGATAGCCGCGGCCGGCGGCCGTCAACGTGCCACAGGCCAAAAATGCACCGCGAATCTCGGCCGAACGCTCGCAGCGGCGCGACGGTACCGGCGGCGCGGACGAGCGGCTATCGGGCACCGCGATCTCGAAGCCGGACAGGCCGAGTCTGGAAGGCGGCAGCCGTCGAATCGGATGCTGCTTCCGGTCGGCGCCCAGCAGCGACCAGAAAAGCCGCGCCACCGCCGGGCGGTGCGCCACGAATCGCCCGTCGCGGGCCCCGTACAGGATCAGCGCGTCGCGCAACGCGTCGCGACAGCCGGCGCATTCCGGAAGCTCGCGCGCCAGCGAGTCCTTGACGTCGCTTCCGGTCACGCCCAATCGGCCGGGTCGTCCCGGCGGGTGGAAACGACATCGTACAAATCGGCCGGCTTGACCGACGGCGTAACGCGTAACGGCACGTCTCGTATGATGACGGTCACGAATCGCGTCGCGTAATGAATGTCGATGACGTCGCCCTGCTTGACTTGATAGCCGGGCTTGAGCGCTTTGCCGTCTTTTGTGATCCGGCCGTGTTCGAGCGCTTCGTGTGCCTCGCTGCGCCGGCGCGAAAGCCGCGAGACCTTCATAAACTTATCGAGACGCACTCGCGGGGCTACACCGCCGGCGGTCCTGCGTCCCGCTTCGCGAGTCGGACAGGTGTTGACATATATCGATATATCGAATACTGTATCGGCATGAGAGAACACATACATCACCACCACCGAGGCGGATTCGGCGAAGATTTTGGCGGACACTTGCGCCATATGGGCCGTCGATTCAAGCGCGGGATTTTAAAATTCGTCATTCTGAAGCGGCTGGCCGACGATCCGGGCCACGGCTACGACTTAATCCAAGACTTCCGGCGCAAGGGTTGGGGCGGTGGCGGCGGGTCGATTTATCCGATTCTGACGACGCTCGAGGAAGAAGGCTTGATCGCCGGACGCGACGAGGGCGACCGCCGCATTTACGAGATCACCGAGGAGGGGCGAAAGCACCTCAGCGAGCATGGTCCGATGCGCCACGGCTTCTTCGGCGATGCCGATGACGATGCGCCCGAGATGGGCGAAGGCAACGAGTTACGCAGTGCCGCCGGTCGCTTGATGCAAGCGGTCGCGCAAATCGGCCGCGACTCCAAGCCGGAGACGGTAGAGCACGTTCGCGAACTGCTCGACCGGGCGCGTAAAGAGATCTACACGCTGCTCGCCCAGGAGTAACCAACATGGCTCAGGCCGCCGCTCGTCGCGGGGTCAACATCTTCGACGAGCAGCGGCCTATGTGGCGTACGATGCTCGTCTTTTTGGTGCCGCTGATGCTCAGCAACGTGCTGCAGGCGGCATCGCAGACCGTTGCCAGCGTGTGGATTGGACGGCTCCTCGGAACGGCTTCGCTGGGCGCGATGTCGGCGGTCTTTCCGCTCATGTTTTTGCTGATCTCGTTCTTCATCGGAATCGCGAGTGGCGGCACCGTGTTGATCGGCCAGGCGTTCGGTGCCGGCGACCATCACAAGGTCAAAAAAATTGCGGGCACCGTGCTGGGCGCCGCCTTATACATGGGCATCGCGGTCGCGGTCATCGGCTTCCTCGTCTCGCCCTGGATCTTAGGGCTGCTCGCGACGCCGGCCAATATTTTGGCGCAATCGGATGCGTACGCCAAGGTCGTATTTCTTACGATGCCGGTCATCTTCACGTATATCGCGTACACGACGTTTCTACGCGGCACCGGTGACACGACGACGCCGCTCTATGCATTGATCGTTTCGACGCTGCTGATCGTCGTCATCACGCCGTTGTTCATCCTGGGCTGGTTCGGCTTTCCCAAGTTGGGGGTCGTCTCGGCCGCGGTGGCGGGATTGCTCGCCAACGGCGGCGCGTTTGCATGGCTCTTATGGACGCTGCACCGACAGAACCATCCGCTAAAATTCGATCGCGAAACGTTGTCGGATATGCTCGTCGACTGGACGATTCTGCGAACCGTCATTCGGATCGGCGTTCCCACCGGCTTACAAATCATGATGGTTTCGTTGGCCGAAATCGCATTGCTCGGGTTCGTCAACCGATTCGGTTCGGATGCCACGGCTGCGTATGGTGCCGTCAACCAAGTCGTCAGCTACGTGCAGTTTCCGGCCATCTCGATCGGCATCACCGCGTCGATCTTCGCCGCCCAATGCATCGGCGCGCGCCGCGAGGACAAGCTTGGATCGGTCGTTCGCAATGCGGTCGGCTTGAACTACATCATGGGCATCGTGCTGGTCGTTCTGTGCTACTTGTTCGCTTGGGATATTCTCGGATGGTTCATCGTCAGCCAACGGACGCTGATGATCGCCCACGGTTTGCTGACGATCACGCTATGGAGCTACGTGATATTCGGCAACAACGCAGTCCTCAGCGGTGTCATGCGGGGCAGCGGATCGGTATTATGGCCCACGACGATCAGCATCTTCTCGATCTGGTGCATCGAAGTGCCGGCGGCGTACCTGTTGATGCGCCACTTCGGACTGCCGGGCGTGTGGATGGGATATCCGATCGCGTTCTGCAGCGGTCTCGTGTTGCAGTTCAGCTACTACGAGTTCGTTTGGAAACGCCGTACCCACGAGCGTCTGGTCTAGGGTCTTACGGAATGCGCTTTTTGGCGGCCGGCGTGACGCACGTTCCCGAAGCACGGCAAACGACGACCGGTGGAGTCAGGACGTCGGCGGCGCTATCGTCGATATCGGGGCGAGCGGCAATCACTTTGCGGGCTTCAAACTCCATCGTGCGCGACGTGCGGCCGACCGAAACGATCCGGCCTTCGGCTTCCACGTAGTCCCCGGCGAACACCGGCGCGAGGAACTCCACCCGATCGTAGGCGACGAACAGGCCCTCATCTCCATCCATGCGGATCAACAATTCCGTTGCGACGTCGCCGAACAACGACAGCATACGGGCGCCGTTGACCAAATTCCCACCGTAGTGTGCGTCGTGCGCACTCATGCGCAAACGGATTATGCTGCTTGCGTCTTCGCTTGCTGCCATAACTCTTCGAGCTCCTCGATCGACATCTCGGCCAGCGGCCGGCCTTTGCGTGCGGCATCCTCTTCCATGTAACGGAAGCGACGATAGAACTTTTCGTTGGCCTCGCGCATGGCGGCTTCGGCGTCCACGCCGAGCGAGCGCGCGAGGTTGACGAGCGTAAACAGCACGTCGCCCAACTCTTCGCGGACGCCGTCGGGGTTCGCCTCTTCGCGAGCGACGGCAAGTTCGCGCCGTTCTTCATCGAGCTTGTCGAGCACGCCGTTGACGCTTTTCCAATCGAACCCGACGCGCGACGCTTTCTCTTGCATGCGTTGTCCGCGTTGCAGCGCGCCGAGCGCTCGCGGAATGCCATCCAATCGGCTCCGGCGCTTTTTACCGGTAGCCTCGAGCGCTTTCAGCTTCTCCCAGTTGACCCACTGTGCGTCGACGTCGCGAATTTCCGCGTCGCCGAAAACGTGTGGGTGGCGGCGCACCATTTTGTTGGCCAATGCGTCGATGACGTCGGCAACGGTAAACGTCGCGGTTTCGGCACCGAGCTGTGCGTGGAAAACGATCTGCAACAGCAAATCGCCCAACTCTTCGCACAGGCCCTCATTGTCTTCGTTCTCGATCGCTTCGACGACTTCGTACGTTTCTTCGATTAAGTACGGTACCAAACTGCGGTGGGTTTGCTCGCGGTCCCACGGGCATCCGGCTCGCAGACGCGCCATCACTTCGACGAGATCGTCCCAGCTGTAATGTGCGGACGGTGCGGGCAACGGTACGAGCGGTATCGACATCGAGGCGGAGAGCGTCGCGCGCGGCATGCCCGACACGATTGCGACGGAATCTCCACGAGCTTCCAACTCGCGCACCAGTTCCGGCAGCCCGGCAAAATCGGTCAGTGGATGCCCGAGTACGCCCAGTGCAACGCCGTTTAGTCCGGCAATGCGATTGGCGAACTGCGCTACCGCCGCGCTTGCGCCGGACGCCAGCCCGGCTTCATCGAGGATCCACTCGCCGTCGAGTTCGACACCGTTGGAGCGAAGGTAACCGCGCAGGTCTGCAGGCGCACCGATTACCGCCGCGCACGCGGCCGCGCGCAGCGCCTCGAGTGCGCCAACGGTCAGAAACTGCGACTCTCCTGGACCGAGGCCGACGATCGACAGCACCATACGTGCGTGCGCTTCGTGGCGGCATAAAAAAGGCCCCGGCGATTTGCCGGGGCCTTTCGAACATGCGACGTCGCGTCGGTTACATTCCGGACGGCGACGCTGCCGGCGCCGCTCCGGCTCCGCCCGGCATCGGCATGGGCGGCGGGAACAGATCGGCGAAGCGCGGATCGTTGACCTTGATCTGCGCCTTCTGCTGAAGGTTCTGCAGGAACGGCTGAATCAGCGGTGCTTCCTGCTGCTGACGCAACGCTTCTTCGATGCGCGGCGTCGCGCTGGCGAGCGTAGCGGTCTGCGCCGGCGTGCGGGCTTCGACCTGAATGATGTGATAGCCGAACTGCGATTTCACCGGCGGGCTGATCTGGTTGATCGGCGCCGAGAACGCGACTTTGTCGAACGCCGGAACCATTTGTCCGCGCTTGAACGTGCCGAGTTCGCCACCCTTGTCTTTGCTGCCGGGGTTAACCGAGTATTGCTTGGCTACCGCTGCAAAGTCTTGCCCCGACTTCAGGGCTGCTTCGACTTTCTGAGCCGTTTCGAGGTTGGCGACCAGAACGTGGCGCGCTTGCACCGATTCGGGCTTGTCGTACGCTGAGTGATTCTTATCGAAGTACGTCTTGATTTGGGCCGGCGTGATGGTTACTTGTTTGGCCAGCGCCTTATCGAGGATGATCTGTTCGCGCAACGCCTGCTGGACGTCGGCCTCGCTCAAACCGCGAGCCTTCAGCATCTCACTCCACGACCCGTTCGGGAAGTTGGCTTTCAGCTCGTCTTCGCGGGCGGCAACATCTTGATCGGTGACGTTAATATTGTTGCTCTTGGCGTATTGCATGATCAGGGTTTCCTGCACCATCTGCTGCAGGGTGTTGCGCGCTCCTGGACTCGCTTCGAGTTTGTCCTGAAATGCGGAAGTGCTAATATTTTCGCCGTTCACCGTGGCCACCGCTCCACCGGTCGCGCAAGCCGTCAAACCGGCTGCGAGGACTAAGGACGCGATGCCCGCGATAAGGCGTTGGGCTTTCGACATGGTCGGCTCCACAGGGAAAAGTCAGTAAGTAGTAAGCGCGGGGCGGAGCGCCCCACGGTAAGACCGACCGGTTCGAGCGGAATATCCCAGGTCCTTTCGGAGCGCCTAATCTGTGGATTTCATGAGACTACATGGCTTCTAATAGGCTGCGGAGCAGTGGCATCCACGCGCCCTCCGCCCGCCTGCTTCCGCCGGCCGACGGCAAATCGACCGTCATTTTGCCCTCCCCGATTCGGAATCGATTCTTCGTGAGCGATTGAAACTTCGAGATCGCTTCGGGCGCCAGACTGAAGCCCGAACCCACTCCCAACGTCAGGCGTTCTTCGTCGATCACGACGCGCGTAACGTGCTTGGCGAGCGCGACGGCGCGCAACTTCGTCAGTTCGACCAAATGTTCGAGCGGCTTCGGGAACGGGCCGAATCGGTCGCGCACGCCGGCCGCGATCTCCTCGACGTCGGCTTCGCTGCGCGCTTTGGCGAGTTGCTGGTACACGCCGATTTTTTGCGAGACTTGCGGAATGTAATCGCTCGGAATAAAAGCGCTGATCTTTACGTCGATCACGGCCTCGCGGCGTTGTTCGATGCCGGACCGGCCACGCCGCGACGAGCGGCGATCGCTTCTGCCAACATTTCGCAGTACGTTTCGAAGCCCACCGACGCGATGAATCCGGATTGCGCCGCGCCCAGCAAGTTGCCGGCTCCGCGAATCTCGAGGTCGCGCATCGCGATCTGCAAGCCCGAACCCAGATGCGTGAACTCTCGAATCGCTTCGAGTCGCGCCTTCGCATCTTCGCGTCAACGCCTTGTGGCCTTGATACAGCAAATAGCAGTAGGCTTGATGGTTCGAACGGCCGACGCGCCCGCGCAACTGGTACAGTTGCGCGAGGCCGAAGCGATCGGCATCGTTGACGACCATCGTGTTAACGTTGGGAATGTCGATCCCGTTTTCGATGATCGTCGTCGCCACGCAGCACGTCGAGTTCGCCGTCGATGAACGCCTGCATGACCGGTTCGAGCTCGCATTCGCTCATCTGCCCGTGTCCGATGCCGATGCGCGCGCGCGGGACGAGCTTCTGGAGCGCGGCCTTCAGCGCATAGATCGATTCGATCCGGTTGTGTAGGTAATAGACCTGGCCGCCGCGGTCGAGTTCGGCATTGATCGCGTGCTGAAACGACCGCGTCGCCGGCCGGCACCACCAGTGTTTTGATCGACATGCGGTTCTTGGGCGGCGTTTGAATGAGCGAGAGATCGCGAACGCGCGACCAGCGACATGTGCAGCGTGCGCGGAATCGGCGTTGCCGAGAGCGTCAGCACGTCGACGCTGGCGCGATACTCCTTGAGACGTTCCTTGTGCATCACGCCGAAGCGCTGCTCTTCGTCGATGACGATCAATCCGAGATCGGCGAACGCGACGTCCTTCTGCAAGCAGCCGGTGCGTTCCGATGACGATGTCGACCTTGCCCGCGGCCAGATCGCGCATGCGTAACCTGCTGTTCGGCACTGCGTCTTGAAGCGCGATAGCTCTTCGATGCGCACCGGAAATCCGCCGAAACGTGCGCCGAACGTGTGGTAATGCTGGTCGGCGAGCAGCGTCGTCGGCACCAGCACCGCGACTTGCTTCTTGTTGGCGATCGCCTTGAACGCGGCGCGCATCGCGACTTCGGTTTTGCCGTAGCCGACGTCGCCGCAAACCAGCCGGTCCATCGGTGCGCGGCTTCCATGTCGCGCTTTGGCCGCCTCGATGGCCTTGCGTTGATCGGCGGTCGTCTCGTACGGAAACGCCTCTTCCATTTCGACCTGCCACGTCGTGTCGACGGCGAAAGCGATAGCCGCTGGCCAGCTCGCGCTCGGCGTACAGCTGCGACCAATCCGTCGGCGATTTTCGCCAGCGATTCGGAGACGCGCGTCTTGGTGCGCGCCCAATCGGCGCCGCCCATTTTGGAAAGCCGCGGCTGCTGCCCTTCGGCCGCCGTATATTTGCCGACCTTGTGCATCTGCGTCACCGGGACGAGCATACGGTCGCTGCCGGCGTAGCGCAGGTCGAGATAATCCTGCGTCGCGCCGAGAATCGTCTCTGTGCGCAAGCCGAGATACTGGCCGATGCCGTGCACCGCGTGCACGACGAAGTCGCCGACGCGAGATCGGCGAGCGTGACGGGCACGCCTTCTTTGACGGCGCGCATCTTGACGCGCTTGGGCGGCGCGCCGAAGATCTCGCGGTCGCCGAGCACGCGCAGGCGCAAGTCGGGCAGCGCGAAGCCGGACTTCGATGCTTGCCGTGATCGACGCGTTGACTCCAGTCGCTCGGGCACGTCGGCGGCGCGCAGCAATGTCGCCGGTGCGCGCCGCCGGCCGAGCTGACGATCCAACGTCGTTTCGCCGCCGCCGATCCACTTCGCGCACGCTTTGCGGGAAAAGAGCTCGATCTGACGGTTGAAATGTTCGGCCGGGCGGCATTCGAGCGCAAATCGACTCGATGACCGGCGGCAGCCACTGCCGTTGGCGTCCGGCGTTTTCGATGCCGCCCGGCACGATCAGGGTGGCGCGTGTCGCGCGATGCGCTCGCCGAGATCGTCGAGCGACGGATGCGGCGGCGATCTCGGCCAAGCAGCGCGTCGCCGACGCTCGATTCGTCGACGGGCAGCTCGCCCGACTCGACGTCGGCCAGCAGCACGTGTGCTTCGCGCGAGCGCTCTTCGTCGAGCGCCGTCCGCGACTGCGGCGACGATCGCCGGTTCGTCGAAGACGACGATCGCTGCCGTGCGGCAGATAGTCGAAGAGCGTCGTCCGCATCGTCGTATGCGAGCGGCAGCCAGCTTTCCGGGACGTCGTTGCCGGTTTCGATGCATCGCGGTCAGCGAACTTCGCGGACGGCGGCCGGACCGTCGAAGCGCTCGAGCATGCGCTCGCGCACGCTCGCGTCGCGCGGAATCTCCGACCACGGCGCGATGTCGACCGCGGTCGATCTCGACGGTTGCTGCGCTGCGACTCGAGTTCGAAGTAGCGCATGCGATTCGATCGTGTCGCCGAAAAACTCGATGCGCACCGCCGACGGGGCCGTCGCCGCGAACACGTCGACGATGCCGCCGCGCACGGCGTATTCGCCGGCGGCACTGACGACGTCGGCGCGCGTGTAGCCGAGTCGGTGGAGGCGCTGCTGGATCTCTTCCCAGCCGGGTTCGTCGCCGGAGCGTAGCGTGAAACGCAGCTCGTCGAAGAGCGCGCGCGGCATCACGTATTGGCGCACCGCGCCGATCGGCGCGAACACGATGCGCGGGCGCCCGTCGGAAGATCGGCCAGCAGCGTCATGCGCGCGCTGCGCTCCGACGGGCTCTCGATCGCGCCGATCGCTTCGTCGCGCGAACGCACTAGCGCCATCGTATCGGGCTCGGCTTCGCCGAGATAATACGAGCAGATCGGCGAATGCGCGTTCCGCAACATCGGCCGTCGGAACGACCGCCAGCATCGTTCCGCCGAGCCGCCGGTGCATCGCCGCCAACAACGCCGGGCGGGCGGCGGCCGCCGTTTCGAGCAACGCGTACCCGCCCGGTTTCGGCCCGCTCAACGCACGCAGACGCGTCAAGCGCTCGATCAGAGCGTTGACCGGCGGAGCGGCGATCAACGCATCGACGATTGGGTCGCGTGCGGACGAGTACGAATGTGTTGGATCGAGGACGGTGCTCATGTCGGGCCGTTGATTATAGCAGACCGCCGAGCTCGAATCAGCAACGTATACGGGATAATCGCGATCGCGCTCAACATCGCGGATATCAACAACGGCGGGATTCCGGCGGCATCCGGCACGTAGCGTACGAGCGATCCTGCGATCGTCCACACGATGACCGTCGCGGCCCGGCTCGCCGGCGCCACGGCTGCTGCAAGGGTGAGCCACAGTCCGTACCACGGATACGGATTCGGTATGAGTAACCAAGCTGCCAAGGCCAGCAACACCCAGCCGTCGCGCTCGCTGCGGCGCAGGTGCGCGCCGCCGACCGCGCCCAACGCGATCGCAGCGCACGATGCCAGCACGATTGCAGCCATTCGAGCCGCTGCATATCCAGCCACGGGCGCGAGGAGAACGAAGGTCAAGCCCTGGAGCGATGCCTGCGGAGCGTAGCCGCCGTGCACGTTCGAACCGCTCGCCCAGTGTGTCGCGACCGGCCACATAGCCGCGGCACTCACGGTAACACCGGCCAGCGCAGCAATCCACACGTCCGGTCTCCGGAACGTTACGAATGCGCCCGCCGCAATCGCCGGAAGCTTGAATGCCCCGGCGGCTCCGGCCACAAGAGCGCCGAGCCGCGGCCGGCCTCGCGCCAGCGCGCATCCGGCCAATCCGACCGCCGCCGCCCAGGCGTCGTTGTGCCCCTCGGCCGCGCACCACAACGTAACCGGGTTGCAGCCGATCAGAACGGCCGAGCGTAATCGGGTCGTGCGGTCGCCCGGAAATGCGGCGTATGCCAGCGCGCCACAGGCCAAAGCTGCCACTGACGATGTCAGGCGTAAGCCGTCGAGTTGAGCGAGAAGACCCATCGGAACCGTCAGCCACATCACGGCTGCTGCCGTCGCGACGAAGCCCCAACCATACACGCACGCGGGAACTGCCGCCCCCCATTGTATGCGCGCTGCCGCCGTTAGCTGGTCGCTCCCGCTCAACACGAGCCGAGCGAACGGATCCGCTCCACGCAGCGCTGCTTGCCCGTACGCCGCATACGCGTAGACGTCGCTCGAAAATGCCACGGGAACGAGCCAGCAGGCGGCGACCACACCGATCGCCGCGGATGCGGCGAGGCGAACGGCGCGCGAATCGAGCGCTTCGCGCTTCGATAGTTCGCGCATCAGCATGAGGTAGGCTGCGGTCGCGACGGTGAGTCCGATCGCGAGCATGCTCAATTGCATCGCGCCGAATATTCCAGCGCCGGTCAACACCGCAAACGGCTGAGACAATTGAAGACGCACGCCGAGCGGAGCGTGTGGCAGCACGACACGCATCGCGATCGCTGCGAGCGTAACGCATGCCACCATCGCGACGGCAGCGCGCGTGCGGATCACGGTTGCGCGATGCGAAGCGCGGAAGCCGCAGCGACCCCCAGCAACAGCCACCACGCGCCGCCAACCTTCGGATAAAAAACGAGATAATCGGCGATTTGATGGAGCGTGAGGGCCACACTGGCTGCGAATGCCGCGACGACCCACGGAGAACTCGCGCGCAAGCGGCGTCCGAACGACCAGAGAATCGTCGCGAGCAACGCGATCGTTGCGGTGAAGAGCGCGATTCCGCCCTCCGCCAACGATTGTAGAAACCAACTATTGGCGTGCGTGCGTATGCCGGGTGCGCCGTACGCGCCAAGTTCGAGTTCGTAGTTTCCGGCGCCGACGCCGAGCCACGGATGCGAACGCCACATTCGCCATGCGGCTTGCCACAATGCATGCCGGTCGCCGACGCCGCCCGCATACGCGCTTTCTTCGAACGAGACGCGCAGCACGTTGGCGGTGTGCGCGTACAACGCCCACGCGCAAACGACGGCTCCCCCCGCGAAGGCACCCGCATACGCCGGCCACAATGCGCCCCAGGCGTTGCGTCCTCGCGTTACTGCGACCACGACGACGACGACGGCTAAACCAAACAATCCCGCCCGGGATAACGTCAACACGCCCGCGCATGCAGCCAAGGCTAGTGCGACGTCGGTGACGCGCGAACGCCGAACGACCGTCCACGCTCCCAGCGCGGCAACGGCGATCTGCAAATAGCCCGCAAGTTGATTGGGGCCTTCTAGCACGCCGGCGATACGCGGCACCACGATTTTTCCGACGAACAGTCCCGATGGCGCTCCGATCGCTTCTTGTGCCAGCGCGGTCAGCGATACCGCGATCGCCGTCAATGCAATCGTCCAAATCAGACGGACGGTCGTCGCCGTCGATGCGGCAGCACCAATAGGCGGCTAGAAACGTCAACGCATATTGAGCGACTTTCAACGTTTCGCGCAAGGACGCGGACGGATGTTGCGCGCCGAGCGCGGATAGGGCGACCACCGCCAAATACGCGCCGATCGCGATTGCGATCGCACGGGCCGGAGCGCGCAGCGATGGCAAGCCGTACGTCGTCAAACCGGTCAAGACGCCGAGCAGCACGATTTTCGGCAGCGTTAGCGTCGTGCCGGCTGCGTCGCGCGCGAAGGCAAACGGCATCGTCGCCACCAGCGCTGCTACGCCGAACGAAGCGCGCCGCATGGTTACGAACCCAGCTACGATAAAGGCTACGGCAAAAAGCAGCGCGGACGCGGGATCGAGCACGACCGGAATCGCAAATCGATCGACGACCGGGTGATACGTCAAGAGCGTTCGATGTCGTCGATTAAATACAGCGGCCGGCCCTTCACTTCGTCGTAGATGCGTCCTAAATATTCGCCGAGGATTCCAAGGCTAATCAACTGGACGCCGCCCAAGAAAACCACTGCGACAATTGTTGACGCCCAGCCCGGCGTGTAGCCTGGAGGATAGATGCGTAGCAGTTTAGCGACGACCACGACGAGCGCGTACACGAACGCGATGGCGCTAACCGAAAACCCGAAATACGAAGCGAAGCGTAACGGGATGTCCGAAAACGATGTAATTCCGTCGATTGCAAACCGTAGCATCGTCGGGATGGGATACTTCGTCGCTCCCCACGAGCGTTCGTCCCGGTCGTATTCGACGCCGGTCTGCCGGTAGCCGACCCAGCTAACCATGCCGCGCAAAAACCGGTGCCGTTCGGGCAGACGGCGGAGCGCTTCGACGACGCGCCGGCTCATCAAACGAAAATCGCCGGTGTCAACTGGTATCGACACTTTGGTCAAGCGCTTGATCGTTCGGTAAAACAACCCGGCGGTGAAGAGTTTGAACGGACTCTCACCTTTGCGCGTACGCCGCACGGCGTAGACCACATCGTAACCTTCGCGCCAGCGTGCGAAGAACTGCGCGATCAATTCCGGCGGATCTTGCAGGTCGCCATCCATCAAGACGATCGCGTCCCCGGCGGCCAGCTCGATGCCGGCGGTTGCGGCCAACTGATGTCCGAAATTACGCGACAGCCGAATCAGTGCCACGTTGGGGCGGCGCCGTAACTCTTCGCGAACCGCGTCGGCCGTGCCGTCGGTGCTTCCGTCGTTGACCACCAGGATCTCGTACGTCGGCGCGCCTTCGATGCCGTTGACGTTCTCGACGATGCGCTCGAGCAGCGTCGGTACGTTGCCCGCTTCGTTATACATCGGAACGACGACGCTCAACGTCGGACGATCGGCGCTCGCTGCTCGCATTGTTCGCGAGCGCTTCGACGGGCGGGCGCGGCGGCCTCGCCGCGGGCGGAACCGTTCAACGTGCCGAGAAACCGCAAGCCTGTGATGCGACTTCGGAGCGCGATGCTGCTCGCCGCGATGGTGTTGGTTCCAGCAGCGTGCAGCCGGTATACGGCATCGGCGGGCGCGACAGCGCCGCCATCGAGCATTCCGCATGCCGTGCCATCCCCATCGGGGGCGCCGTTCTCGTCGCCTCGGCAGACGCCAGCGCGACCCGTTTCGACCCCCTCCGCGACGCCGTCGCCCACGCAAGCTCCGACCGCGACCCCAACGGCGTCGCCGACGCCGGTCGAAACCAGCGTTCCGGTTGCGACCGCTTCACCCAAGCACGTCGCGGTGCCGAGGTTGCAGCCCGACGCGCCGCCGAAAATTCTCGCGGTCTCAATTAGCGAAACGACCGTCCACTCGGGCGACACCGTGACCGGGAGCGTTTCGACGACGTCGAACGTCGCCAGCGTCGAGGTTCGAATCGCGACCTTCGGAATGGGCATGGCGAAAACCGGAGTCGGACGCTTCGCGCTGACCTATCCGATCGGCAATCTGCCGTTCTTCGTGCGCGGCACGTTCCAAATGCACGTCATCGCCCGCAACACGCGCGGCGTGTCGACCGAAACGACGATTCCGATTACGGTTCGCTAACCGTCGCGCGGTTAGCCCGGCGGCCGACCCGGCACGCCGGGCGTCGGCAGGCCGTGCGGAAGGTTCGGGAACGGCGCCGGGTTGTAGGGCGTCGGAAGCGCGCTGGGTTGCTGATTGAACGTGCCGTTCAGAGCGTCGGTCCATGCGTACACCGTGTCGCGAATAACGCGCACGTCGGCGTCGGTCACGACGATCTGCCGCGGCGTCCGTTGCAAGCCGTTCTCTGCCGCTTCTTGCGATTGAAACGACCCGCGATCGTAGAGATACCGGAAGATCGTGCCCGAGTTTATGCGCCGCGTGATCTGATAATGCAACGCATCGGAACGATCCATCGGAATGGCCTGCGGATTCCAGCCGCTGGCGTCGGTCGTGATGTAGACCGATGCGTTGAAGGCCGTATTGGGCGGTACTTGCACGATGAACGTGACCAAGACCGGTCTTCCCGAGAAGTGCTGGACGGCCACGAGCGGCTGTCCGGGAGCGGGCGTTGACGGGAGCAGATCCGGGTTCGGCACCGGTGAGGACAGCGCTACCGCAAAACGAGCGACGTCGCCGAAGCTTCCTTCTTGCGCAAGCGGATCGCGTGACAGATCGAGCTCGGTAATCGTCCCGCTCGGATCGAAATGGGCTCGCGCCCAAACGCGCGGCGCCGGCACCAGCGTCGTCGGTCCGCCGTTGATGCTTCGAATCGCCAAGCCGGGTGCGGCACGGAAACCGTCGCCGGTCGTAAAGAACACGAAGCCGTCTTGATAGGCCAGCAACTGCCCGGTCACCGCGATCGATTGCGGGGCTGCGGCGAGCAACGCGACGGCGAGTATGACCGCGAAGGCGGCCGTCATGCGACGGATCATTGTTGCGGTAGCACCTGTATGATAAAGGCCGGGCTCCAACGGATATTTCCAAAATTGAAATAGTACGTGCGCTGAATGTCGACCAGCATGTGCGGAAGCAGATGAAAGCGCACGTCGCCGGTTAGGTCGTAGGGCGGCTGGCCGAGATAGTCGTTGTACAGCGGCTGCCCCAACACGTTGACCGACGGCAGCGGAAACACGTTGGGCTCCGGAATCGGGAAGTCGGCGTGACGTCGAGCGACGAGCGACGCGTTGAAGTCGGGATTAGGATCGTAGTTAATTCCCAGCGTCCAGGTACGCAACGTCGAAACGCCCGTGAACGATTGCAACGACGACGGACACGGTACCGGCGGCTGCGGCGGATTGGGCTGGATGAAGGTACACGGCTGATAACCGCCTTGCAAATAGTAGTCGCCGGTATTCTGCACCTGGAAGCTGACATACGAGTTGACTTGGCGCGAGAATTGCCGGCTCAAGCTGCCCGTGGTTGTCGTGCTGTCGATGTGATGCGGCAGCGAGTTGTACTGCCGCTGCTTGTTAAACGTCGCGTTGAAAAAATAGTCTTTGGACGGATTGTCCCCGCCGATTTTGACCGACGTTAGAAAGAAATTAAAACCTACGATCTGATTGTAGATGGTCGTGTAGGTCGTCGGGCACGGAACCGGCCCGTCGGCCTTGGAGAAAACGCACTGGCCTCCGAATGCCTGCAACCCGTGGATGTTGATCGGCAAGGCGTACTGCTGTCCGACCGAGTCGTGATTGAAGCCGTAGCTGAAATACGTCTGCTCGAATAACGGCAGCTTCTTAAAGACTTGATTTTGGAAGCTCGTCCAGGTGAGTTGTGCCTGGGTCGGATGCGAAAGGTTGCCGGCCGGATTGATGACGCACACCGGTTTGGGTGAGGGATTACTTTTTGTAGGGTTCGGTATCGTACAGACGGGCGCGGGATTCGTAAACGAGCCGGGACCCAGCGTGTTGTAGTTCGTGAAGTTCGACGCCAAGGACAGATACGAATGCGGAAAAGCGTACGTCATGTTGACGTACGTCGTCTGCGTTTCGGACGACGGCAGTGCTTGAAAGAAAATCCCCTGATTGATATACAATTGCGAGAACGTCTGAACCTGGAAGCGGCTGCCGAGCTTTTCGTAGCCGATGAAATTAAAGTAGCGCTGCGTTTTCGTCAGCGGATTGGCCGAGAAGATCGCGTAGTCGTGCGCGCCGACGAAATGCTGTTCGAACGCGAGATACGCGTGGTTGAACGTATCGTATCGCACGTGAACGGCCGAAAGCGAATTGTTGTTACCGGCGACGTTGAAGGTGGCGTCGAAATTCGCGCCGGTCAGCGAGTTTTGCGCGAAATACTGATTGGGCGAAAAGTTGATGACGTACGAACCGAGCGGAACTCCTACGCCGGCAAAGTAGCCGGTCGCGCCCGAGAAGTGGATGAAACTGCGCGTGCCGATCGTCGCGCTCGCCGCGACGATGCTCGGCGTTTTCGGCAATGTCGGAAACGCGAAAACGTCGCCCGGCATGATGCGTCCCTTAACGGGGTGCGTTAGATCGCCGTTGAGGAAGGTCCAGCGATCCGGTTCCGACGTGACCGGCACGAAGTAGATGCGGTTGAAATCGAGAAAGTCGGAGATAGCGGCGCCCGAGACGTGCTGGTTACCGTACTGCAGCGTTACGTGTCCGGCGACCAAAAAGCGATTCAGTTTGAGATCCATCGAGAACGCATCGCCGGTAACCGTAAAGCCGTCGCTGGTCGTCACCCTGACGTTGCCGTCTGCCTCGAGCTCGAACTGGTCGTTGTAAAACGAAATGTGCGAAGCCGACAGCTGCATCGTCGTGTTAGCTCGAGCCACGCCCGCGGCAAGCGCGAACGCCATCAGAGCAAGGGCCAAGCAGAGCGAGATACGTCGCACGAAGATCCTCGGACGGGTGATGAATGGGCAACGGTTTGGAGCGGCAGCCTGAGTATCCTATCGCCGGCCTCGCTCGGCGGGGAAGGCGCGTTCCCGCATAAGCCGAAACGCGGGACGTGCGCGTATTGCAGTTTTCGAGCGCGTTTTTGACGAGCAACCAAGCGGAGAGGCCGGCCCTTTTTGCCCCGGCCGGCGCCACGCCGGACCGGGGTCTTTGTCGCCAGTGCCGAAAACGCGAAAATGCGTCCGTTCCGCTGCATTGGTGGTTGGGCGACCGAGGGCTGGGTATCGAGGTGCGTGCAGTAAGAATCTGCGGAGCGAGTTTCCACAACGACGGCGCGACCAGCGCCGGACAATTGGTTCGCTAGCAGGGTGCAAGCCGCTATCGCCCCGCCTAGGGAGCGCACCGTACCCGATTCCTGGTGGGTCTGGAAACGCTGGGTGGATCTAACGCTCGGCACGTTGCTGTTGTTCATCGTGCTTCCGATCGTGACGATTGCCGCCGCCGGCATCGTCTGCGTCACCGGCGGTTTGCCGTTTTTCGCACAAGAACGCGTCGGGATGAACGGGCGGCGTTTCAAGATGTTCAAGTTGCGGACCATGGTCAACGGAGCGCATCAGATGCGCGACGATCTCATGCATCTCAACGAAGCCGATGGCCCCGTCTTTAAAATTCGCAAGGACCCGCGCTTGCATGCGCTCGGTAGCTTCTTGCGGCGCACCAGCATCGACGAGCTGCCGAACCTGTTGAACGTCGTGCTCGGCGATATGTCGTTGGTCGGCCCTCGTCCGGCGCTTCCGAGTGAAGTCGAGCATTACGACGGCTTCGCGATGCGCCGTCTGACGGTTCCGCAAGGCATCACGTGTCTCTGGCAGATTAACGGCCGCAGCAGCGTTTCGTTCGAAGAGTGGATGCATCTCGACGGCACCTACGTCGACACGTGGTCGCCGCTCGGCGACTTGATTCTCGTCGCGCAGACGGTACCCGCCGTACTGCGAAAGGACGGCGCGCATTAAGCAGCACCTGCGGCTCGTCCCCGAGCCGCGCAGGCGAAGGCGGCGATTTTCGCTCGCGGCTTCCACGCTCTTCGTCATGGGCGCGACGCTGCTGTCGACGATCCTGGGATTCATGCGCGAAGTCGTCAGCGCCAAATATTACGGCACGCGTTGGGAAATGGATACGTTCCTCGCCGCCGCCACGATACCGACGATTCTGTTCGGAGTGTTCAACGGCGCGCTCATCAGCGCTCTGGTTCCAACCTTCTCCGAGTACATAACGCACCGAAAAGACGAAGAAGCGTGGCGTTTAGGCAGCACGGTGCTCAACATTTTAGCCATCGTGCTGACGGTGTGCGCGATCGTCGGATTCTTTACCGCGCGCTGGTACGTGCCGATCATCGCGCACGGATTTCCGGCGCCGCAGATGGGCGTCGCGATTCGGATGACCCGCTGGCTCATGCCCACGATCGTCGCGGTCAGTTTGAGCGGCGTACTTTCGGCGATGCTCAATGCGTACCACCGGTTCCGAGCCACCGCCATGGTCGGCGCCGCGGTCAACGCCGTGACGATCGCATGCGTGCTGTTCTTCAATCACTCGCTCGGCATCTATGCACTCGTGGTCGGAACGACGCTCGGCTTGACCGCACAGTTTTTGGTGCAGCTGCCGTCGTTTTTATCGATCGGCAAATACCGCTTCACGATCGATCTGCACCATCCGGGCTTGGGCAAGATTTGGACGCTGCTGGGCCCGATCGTCGTCGGCTCGGCGGCCGGGCAACTGGCACTGTTCTTCGACCGGTTTTTTGCGTTGACGCTGGCTCCGGGCTACATCGCCGGCATGAACTACGCCGTCAAACTAGTTAACTTTCCTCAACAGATTTTCGCGGCGGCGATCGCTACCGTTATTTTTCCGCTGCTCGCGGTGCAGTTCGCGCGCGACAATCGTCGCGGCGTCGCCCGCAGCCTCGTGACCGGTCTGCGTCTGGTCAACTTCATCACGATCCCGGCCGTTTGCGCCTTGATCGTTCTCGCCAAGCCGATGGTGCAGGCGCTGTTCGAACGCGGTACGTTCCAGGCGGGCGCTACCGATCTTACCGCCGGGCTGCTGCCGTACGCGGCGGCCGGGTTGGTCGCTTTAGCCGCTAACGTCGTGTTGACGCGCTGCTGTTTTGCTTGCAAGGAGACGGCTTGGCCGGTAACGATTTCGGTGGGCGCCGTGATCGTCAACGTGTTGCTGTCCATGATATGGCTACCGACCTTGGGCGCGCGCGGATTGCTGCTGGCAAATTCGATCAGCCAAACGATGCAAGCGGTGTTGCTGCTGATGTTGACGGCGCGCTTGGTCTCCGGCATCGATTGGGGTTCGTTGGTCGGCTCCATGGCCAAGATCGCACTCAGTTCGCTCGCCATGTTTTTAGCGCTCAGTTGGATCAACCGGCTAGGCGTTACGCCCGAAGCGACGCTAGCATCGCGCGCCTGGTTCTTGTTCGGTCAAATCGCGATCGGCGGCACGGTCTTCATCGCGGTCGCGCGCATGCTCGGTGTCGAAGAACTCGAACTGGCGCGACGTACGATCGTAGCGAAGTTCGAGCGCAATCTCGTAAGCCCGCCGGATAACCGGGAGGCGCCCATCGCATGACGACGAGGCGCGCCCCGCACCCACGCTTCTCGATCATCATTCCCGCTCACAACGAACAAGAGCGCATCGGCGCGACGCTCGCGTCCTACGTCGGCGAGTTCGCCGACTCCGAGATCATCGTCGTCTTGAACGGCTGCACCGACGACACGCATGCGGTCGTCGAGGCGGTCGCTGCCGGGCACGACCATGTAAACGTGATCGATATTCCCGACGCGCTCGGTAAAGGCGGCGCGGTGCGGGCGGGTTTCTTGATGGCGCGCTCGCAGGTCGTCGGCTACGTAGATGCCGACGGCTCGACGCCGGCCGGCGAAATGCGCAGGCTCTGCGAAGCGCTCGGTCCCAACGACGGCATCATCGGTTCGCGCTGGATTCCGCACGCCGTGGTAGAGATCAAACAGCCGTGGTTGCGACGGCTAGCCAGCCGCTCGTTCAACCTGCTGGTCGTGACGCTCTTCGGCTTGAAGTTTAACGACACGCAGTGCGGCGCCAAAGTTTTCCGGCGCGGTGCGTTGCGAAACGTCATGCGCGACGTCGAGACCGCCAACTTCGCTTTCGACGTTGACCTATTGTTCGCGATGAAGCGCCTCGGCTTGCGCGTTCGCGAAGAGCCGACGTATTGGATCGACGTACCCGGCGGTTCGAAAGTAAAACTGGTATCGACGTCGCTTAAAATGTTCTTGTCGGTCGTCCGTTTACGGTTAAAGCATTCGTTCTTGTCGGTCGTGTTGCCGGTGTACGATCGCCTGTTCCCGACGAAACCGGTGCGAACGCGCGATCATCTGCGAATCCTCGTCATCAACTGGCGCGATCCCAAGCACCCGTGGGCGGGCGGCGCCGAAACCTATCTCTTCGAGCAAGCGCGCCGCTGGCAGCAGTGGGGCAATCACGTCGAGTGGTTGAGCGCCGGCTTCCCGGGTGGCGCGTCCCGCGACGCGATCGATGGAATTCCGATCCGTCGCGTCGGGAACGCGTACACGGTCTACTTCCACGTACCGTTCGTCTATCTGCGTGAGTTTCGCGATCGCTTCGACGTCGTGATCGACTCGTCGAACGGCATTCCGTTTTTTTCACCGCTGTTCTCTCTGAAGCCGAAGATTTGCATCGTGTATCACGTGCACCGCGATGCGTTTAACAAGTATCTGCCCAAGTGGATGGCCGCGTTGTTCGCGTGGTCGGCCCGGCTGGTACCGTTACTGTACCGTGGCGTTCACTTCGTCACGATTTCAGACGATACGTTACGCGAGATGCGGAGTTCGGGCGTCGGCACCGGTACCACCGGGCTCGTGCATTGCGGCGTCGATAAGCGGCTGGTGCCGGGCGAAAAAGCGGCGACGCCGACGGTGCTCTATCTCGGCCGCCTCAAAGCGCACAAACGCATCGATCTGTTGATCGAAACGTTCGCCAAGGTGCGCGAACGCGTCCCCGGCGCGGTTCTCGAGATCGCAGGAACCGGCGATGCGCGGCCTTCGCTCGAAGCGCTGGCCAAACGTCTCGGCCTCGAGGGCGCGGTGCGGTTCGAAGGCTTTGTTGACGACGACCGCAAGCGCGAACTCTTGCAACGTGCGTGGGTAACCGCTACGTTGTCCGAAATCGAGGGGTGGGGCATATCCCCCATCGAGGGAAATGCCTGCGGCACGCCGGCGATTGCATACGACGTTCCGGGATTACGCGAAGCGATCGTCCACGGTGAGAGCGGCTTGATCGTTCCGATCGGAGGAGACGTATCCGACGCGATCGTTTCGGTACTGCAGGACGATGCGTTACGGGCGCGGCTGCAACGCGGTGCGTTGCGTCGTGCCGAACTGTTCTCATGGGACAAAGCGGCGCGCGACATGTTCGTCGAGATCATGCGCGCGATCGTCGGCATCGATGTCCGTTCGGTCGATCTCGACGGGAACTGGACGTACTTCCGTTCCAATTCGCCCGCTGCCACCGAAGTCTCGAGCCTGGTTCAACACCCGCTGGGTGCGTTGACGGGCGGCCGCGCCGCCGTTTCGATCGCGCTGGTGTGGTCGTTGGCACTGACGGCCGGCTGCGCACGATACATCCAACGCATCGATCTTTCGGTACCGCAACCACCGCTCGCTCCGTTCGCCGTCGCGTTCGAACGCAATCCTTCGGTCGTTGCATGGGAAGCGCTCCATCGTCATATGCGTCTCGGTGGATTGGATACGCGCAGCCTCGACGCGATCGTGGGCGCGATCGCCGACAAGGACGTCGAGCCGCGTATCGTTGCCGCCGCGGCGGTCGATTTGGCCACCTACGCGTGGGGCGACTCGTTGGCTACGCTGCGTCTACGCAATCTGCGTGCTCGGCGCGACGGCTCCGTACGCGCCGTGGCTCGAACGGCGCATTTGGCCTGGTCGATGCTGGCGTTGCGCGCTACCTACCTGATCCAGCCCGTCGATCTGTCGGAGATGGATTTGCGCGACAGGTCGTCATTCGTCGGTCAGTCGATGAACCTGCGTTCCGTGAATTTTGCGGGTAGCCGGCTTTCGCAAGCGGTTTGGCACGACTGCAACCTCACATGGGCCTCGTTCGTTGGCGCCCGCTCCGGCGGTGCGTTGACGTGCGACCGTTGTTTTTGGCGGCCGGGAGGCCAACCCCAGCAGAAAACGTTCGTTCGTGGACGCTGGCGCTCGTAATCGCGTCGAGGCCGCCCTGGATCGTTGCGGATGGTGGCCGATCGCGCTGGTGCTGGCATTCGACGCGGCCTTGTTGCCGTGGATCGCGCATCCGTACGACGCCGCCGCATTTCTAACGCACGCCGACCGGGTGTTTTTTGCGCACGTGCAACCCGCGATTTTGTGGCCGTACGGCGGCGTCGCTTTGGCGGCCGTGCTGCTATCGCAGTTGCCGGTCGCGGCATTCCCACAGCTGTGGGCGGTAGTGCCGGTACGGCTCGCGTTGCTCAAACTGCCGATGTTGATCGCCGACGCGGGCACGGCGCTGATCATCCGGCGATACGCCGGGGAGCGTGGCGGAACTCTTTGGGCGTTGCGCTATTTGCTCGACCCGGCCGTTTTCTTCGTGACGGTCGCGCATGGCCAAAGCGACGCGCTCGCGGGCGTTTTCGCAGTGGCCGGAATCGCCCTGACTCTTTCGGGGCGCTTCGAATGGGCCGCCGTCGCGCTTGGAATCGGAACCGGCGCAAAACTGTATCCGGCCGCCTTCGTGCCGCTGTTGCTGGTCGTCGCGTATCGCAACGGCTCGCCCAAACGCGCGCTGGCTTCGGCGGCGTACTTTGCTGTCATGGCCGCCTGCACGGTCGTTCCGGTCGTCGCCGGGCGCGCCGCTGCGTTCGCCGGAGCGTTTGCCAACAATAGTTTCGGCGCCGAAAGCCATCGCGTTAACAGCGCTTCGCCGTGGGCGATTTTGAACGCCATGGCGCCCTTCTTGCGTCCTGCGCTCGAAGATCTGGCGGTGGTGATCGTTCCGGTCGCATTGGCGTTGGCCGAGCTGCGACACCGCCCGCAACGCGTTGACATCGCGCGAGCCGCGATGGTCTCGGCCGTCGCCCTCGTCATGCTCGACCCCGGCGCGCATCCGCCATTCTATTTGTGGATCGCCGGCCCACTCGTGTTGTATTGTGCGGTCGCCCGCGACGGCGTCGTTAGCGTCATCGGCGCGCTGCTCTCGGCAACGGCTGTCGCGATGCAATTCTGCCAAGAGGGCAGCGAAGAATATCTGCTGCTCAATTTCGGTACGGGCGTCGTGCCCGGAGCGTTGCGCTGCGTCGTCCCCAATGCCGGCCTGTTGGTTGCGGCCGCCGTTTTGGCTCTGGCGCTGGTCGTAGCCGCATACCGGCCGCTCCTGTTGCCGGTTGGGTCGCGCTCGGCCGCGCGCGTAGCGGCGCTGGCAGCCGCAGCCGGCATTTCCGCGTACCTCGGCATTGCGTTTGCGGTAGCGATCGTCATGGCAGCGTTTCTTAACGGTTCGAAGGCGCTCGGTTTCGAGGGCGAAATGCGACTGCTGAATACGTTCGTCATCGATCCTGTCGTCCGGCGAATAGGTGACGGCTGCGAGCTGACGTACGATGCCGGAGACATCATCGTCTATGCCGGAAACGACTACGCGGCGCAGTATGCAACGGCAGCTTTGGGGTACACCTTGTACTCGCCGGAAACGATCGCTCTGCGCGACCGTCCGGTCGATCCCGAGCGGCTCGCACAACGGTTCGAAAACATCGATGTTCGTACCGTCGCGCAGCGCGACGTTCGGGTTACGCGCGAGTTTGACGTCTCGGGTCCGTTGCGGCCGTTTCGATTCGTCGAGCGGATCGAGGAACGTCCCTGCAGCTTGATCGCCGGCACCCCGGTGCTGCTCTACCGCTTCGACATCGCGGGGGCTGCGCGTGACGCGGCCCGCCAGCCATTTTGGGAGCGGTTCCCGCAGGCCAGGAACAGTACGGAGCTGCGTCGAGTACAAGGCTCCGTACCATGACGGACGTGTCCCGCCCCACCGGCTGCGTCGTTCTCGTTCCCTGTTATAACGAAGGGGAAAACGCGCGCACCCTCGTGTTGACGCTCTCGGGCGCCGGCGCGCTCGATGTCGTGTTGATCGACGATGCCTCCGACGACCCCGCCAGCCGCGCGGCGTTGTTCGATTTGCAAACGCAACCGAACGTTCGCGTGATGCGAGCTCCCGAACGTCGCGGCAAAGTGGCCGGCATCGTAGCGGCGATGCGGACGCTCGACGACGGCATCCGAGCCGTCCTCACCATCGACTGCGATGTCGAAACGAGCGTGGCGTCGATCGAAGCCGTGCTGGATGAAATCGGCCGCTCCGATCTGGTGCTGGCCAACGCCTTGCCGCTGCAGCTTAACCGCACGTTTTGGGAACGGGGTGCCGTCTTTAGCGCGTTACGGCACGCACGGCTGCGCGACCGGTTGCTGGATCGATATCCGGCGCTCTGCACCAACGGACGATTGCTGGGCATGAGCCGAAGGTTGGTCGAGGCCATTTTGCGTTCCAACGTGCCGCTACACACCGAAGACGCGCACTTCATGCTCGTTTGTTTGCACGAAGGGTTTTCGTACGCGTTGCGTTCCGACGCGGTCGTACGCTTTCGCGCACCGCAGACGCCGGCGGATTATTTGAAGCAGACCGACCGCTACGCGCAAGGGCGCGAGCTATTGGCGCAACGCTGGCCGCAGAGCGATTTGGTTCGCTATTACGATTTGCGCGCGACCGATGCGTTTCGCACGGCGGTCGAGCAAGCGGTTCGCGATCCACTGGGAGCGCTGGCCTTCGGCGCGTTGCTTGGCGCGAAAGTGATGCGTCGCGGCAAACCGATCGAACGCGGTGGGTGGCCGGTCGCGTCGAGTACCAAGGTGTTGCGATGAACGTCGGTATCGTCACGACCTTTCCGGAGGACCATAGCGTCGGCAAGAGCGGCGTCGCCGCCTACGTGCAGACGATATTGGACCCGTTGCTGGGCGACGGCGGCGACACGTTTGTCATCTTAGCCGACACCATCGACGATGGACGCCTCGGAGCGGAGGAGCAATACGCTCCGAACGTTACGGTCCGTCGCTGTTGGCGCTTCGGCCACACGTCGCCGCTTCAAATTCTTGCCGAAGCCATGCGGCACCGGTTCGACGTGCTCCACGTCGAGTGGGAGCCATATCTGTTCGGCGGCGTCGTCGCATCGCTGCTCTTACCATTCGTCTTGGCCGTCGTGCGAGCGCGGGGGACGCGCATCGTCACGACGGTCCATTCGGTCGTGCCGTTGTCGATGGTCACGCGCGAGATGTTGCGCGAGAACGGCTTCGTTCTGCCGTACTCGAGGATCGGCCGGCTAGGATTTAAAACGATCTACGGGCTGTTGAATTGGGCGTCCGATCGTTTGATCGTGCTCGACGTCGAACTGGCGACCGTGCTCGAACGCGAATATCTCGTCCGGCCGTCGAAGTTGTTCGTATGTCCGCTCCCGTTAATGCACGAAACGGCGCGTCCGGACATGCGCGAAGCGCGTCGCCGCCTCGGCATCGGCGACGATAAAGTCGCGCTCTTCTTTGGATACGCGTCGTACTACAAGGGGCTCGACGTACTCCTCGATGCGCTCGACATCGCGCGTCGCACGATTCCCGATATAACGCTGCACATCATCGCCGGGCAACATCCGCGTCTACGTGGCGAGGCGCGCTACGAAGCGTTCTACCGGCGGCTTCGCGAACGCGCCAGCGCTTCCGGTGCGGTGTGGCACGATCGATACGTGCCCGAGCCGCAGTTGGCCGAGTTCATGAGCGCCGCCGACGTCATCGTATTACCGTACACGGTGGCGTACGGTGCGAGTTCGCCGCTGCATGCCGCGTTTGCGGCGCGCAAGCCGGTGCTGGTTTCGACCTATTTGCGCTTCGAGGGAGCGCTGCCGTGCCAACTCTTCGCTCCGGACGCACGCAGCTGCGCGGCCGCGCTCGTCGATTACTTCGAGCGGAACGCGCAGGCCATCTCAGACAGGGTCGAAGACATCGCGCGCATGCACGACCGTGCGGTCATCGCGAGAATGATCCACGACGTTCGCAGCGGGCGTCCTTGCAGCGAGGCGGCGTACGTGCCTCCGCGTCCCGCGATGGCGACGAGCACGGAGCGCCGGTGAAGGCCGTTCGGCGGCCAAGGCATCGCATGTACGCGTTGGGCGGTCCGGTTTGGAACGCCCTATACCGTCGCCCGTGGCTGCTGGCGTTGCTGCCGGCGGCGATCTTTTTTCCACTCCTGAACGCGCGCGGTTTGTACGAATACGCCGATACGAACTTTCCGCTCAACCCGTTTTGGATCGATTATATTCTTCCGTGGAGCGGTGCGGCTTCGGGCGGAGCGGACAATACGTTCGTCGGCGTCCCGCGACTGGTCTACCACGTCGCGATCGACGTCTTGATCGCGACGTTTCACAATCTGCAGCTCAGTCAGTGGTTATGGTTCTCGGCCGAGGGAGCGCTGGGAATCGTGGGCGCATTTTTGCTCGCCCGCCGGTTAGGTGCGGGCCGCTACGCCGTTCCGCTGTCGATCTTCTACACGTTCAATTTGTGGTCGTACGATCGCGTCGCGCAATCGCTGATCTTTCTCTCGTATCAAGCGTTGCCGTTGTCGCTGTACTTATACCTGCGCTTCTTGGAACGCCCCCGATTGGACCGTGCGCTGTATTTCGCGCTGTCGGTCTTGCTGCTGATTCCGGCACCACAGATCACGTATGTCGCCGTCGTTATCTGCGCGGGCATCGGCGTTCGAGCGATCGCGCTGCGCGGCTGGCCGGCCGTCGTTAGTTTGGCGGCCTTGTTCGGCGCGGTCGTCGCCGCCTGCGCCTTCTACGTGTTTACGATGATCGCCGATTGGCTCCTGAATTTGGGCGGCGATATCGCGCTGGTCAATCAACGTTTTACATTGGATTCGTTCGTGTTTTACGCGACGCGCGTCGGTTTGTGGAATACCGCCCGGCTGTCGAGTTTCTTTTACTCGACCTTCGACCGGCAGGCGGCGATCGTCACGATCGCCTGCACGCTGCTCCCGTTACTGCTGCTCGGGTTGGTCTTGCTCGCACGCCGCCCGTCGCTGCGGTCGAAGATGTATTGCGGGTTGGCGCTGGCGCTGCTCGGGTTGTGGCTGGTCAACGGCATCGCGCTTTGGCCTGCAGGGTATGAATGGTTCCGCACCGCGGTTCCCGGGTTGCGATCGTTCGTCGAGCCGGACTACTATTCGCCGTTGTACATCGCCGGCGCGTTCGTGATGCTGGCCTCGGGATTGCGTCTGGGCGCGCGCGTCGCACCGTTCACCGCGGCGGTCGTCTGGCTTATCGCCCTCGGGGGCGCCGTCGCGTTTCTGCCGATCGGAAATCCGATGGCCGGCTTGCCGCAAAGCGCACAACCGCGACAGTACGCCGAGTTCTCCCGCCGTCCGGTGCTGGGTAACACGTTGTGGATGCCCGCCGATCGCGATGTTACCTATCGCTGGTCGCCGTACGTGATCAACGGATTTACATCGCTCAACTCGCCCTCGGACGCGATCGGACCGACGATGCAAGAGTGGGTTTCGAGCGGTACCGACCGGTTGCAGAGCCGGCTGGCGGAAGCAATGGAACTCGGACAGACGCGCACGGTTCGCGCGCTCGCGCCGCTGCTCGGAATCGGAACGATCGCAGTGGCCGCAGACTCACTCGGCCCGCAACTACAATGGCCAAACGTCGAAGTCAACGGTTCGCTCGATACGCTGCGCCGTTTAACCGCCGAGGGTTTCGTAACGTCGGTCGACGAGCGCCGCGACGACGGCGTTCGGCTCGTTGCGGCGACGACGATTCCGCCGGTAGCGGAGATCGGGGTGTTCGATGCGCCCGTTGCCGTCGCGACCTTCGACGATTTTCTGTGGTGGCAGATCGCGCAAGCTGGAGTCCCGTACCGGCCGATGTCGGACGACGCATCCGCCGCCACGCGAGCCGTTCGTGGAACGTTCGCGCCCGCGCCACCCGCGCCGGTCCAAACGACGTATTTGCCGGCGAGCGCTTTTCAGCGCATCGGAAGCTGCCGCGGCCATTCCAGCCGGCTGCCGCACCTGTCGAAGTCGCAGAGCTTGCCGGTTACGACCGTCGATACGCTGGCCTGCGTGTCGGTGACGTTGCCCAATCCAAAGCGCTTTGGTGCGGTGCAATTCTCTGTCGACGCGCGCGGAGGCACGGTCGTTCGATCGATGGCCTTTAGCGACGGACGCCAGACGCATTTCGTCGCTGCGGATCATACCATCGCTGAAGTCCCGCCGTGGGCGCGCCAGATGACGCTGATCGCAATCGTGCTGACACACGAGCACGTGACGTTCAATGGCGTACGGCTCCGTTGGCTCTCGCGCAGCCCACCGTTGCCACCGCCGCCATCGACGTGCGATCGTTCGGGGGTGCGGTCGTGGGAAGTCAATCCGATGGTGTACGCGGTGAGCGGCGATCTGCGCGGCACGTGCAGCGTGATTTTCCGGCAATCGTTCGCGCCGGTGTGGGCGTTATGGTCGCGCGGACCCGTACGCGTGAGCGAGCACTTTCAAGTCAACGGTTTTGCGAACGGATGGATCGTGCGAGCGTCCGGACCCGCAACGATGTATGCCGTGAACGTCCTGATCGTCCCGTACGGTGTAGGCTTGTTGATTTCGCTGGCGTGTATGCTGTTAACCGCCGCCGTTGCGTTTCGCGCGATCAACCGGCGATTGGACGCCGCTCCGGCAACGGTCGAGGTCTCGTAACCACGCGTCGCACCGGATGGGCGATCGCAGCGATCGTCGCTGCGTCGTGCATCTGTTCGGTCTGGCCGGTTCTCGTGTCGGGAAGCATTCCCGCATTCCAGCAAGATTGGACCTGGCCGCTGTCGCGCGCGCTCGCGGTGCAGTGGCTGTCAACGTTCGCCGGGCTGTGGGACGGTCGCGGCCTGGGCGGACCCAACACATTGGGCTGGCAAACGTACCTCGTCGTTTTGCAGGCGGCGTGCGCGATCGTACTCGGACCGTCGCTCGGTATCGCGCTGTGGCTAGCGCTGACGTTGGGTGCGGCGGCGGGCGGATGTATCGCGATGCTGGCGGCGTTCGGCGTACGCTCGTGGCCGGCGCGATTGTCGGCGGCCGTGCTCTACGCCTTTGGCCCGGTTGCGTTCACGCGAGAAGCTGCCGGACATCTCGCGTACTTGGCCGGCTACGCCATGCTCCCGTTCGTGATCGCACTCGGCGAGCGCGTGCTAACGCGTCGCGGCGCGATGCGCTGCGTCGTACTCGGCATCGCCGTCGGGATCGCCGCGAGCCAGGTGCAGTTTTACGTCATCGGTTGGCTCGCGGTCGGGGCGCTCGTTCCATTCGTCGATCGCGCCCGCGGTTGGCCGGGCCGCATCGCGATTGCGATCGGATTGTCGATCGTCGTGCAACTGCAGTCGCTGTTGCCGCTTCTCGCGAGCGCCGTGCCGTCGGTGTACGCCGGCCAGCGTGCGCTGTTGAGCTGGGAGCTGAATAACAGCTCGCAGGTCGGCGACGCCGCGGTGATGCTCGGCTACTTCACGCGCTACTACGAGTCGCACGCGCTGCCGGGTGCCGAGATCGTGCTCTACGCGCTGCTTGCGGCCGGATTATTTGGTGCCATCGTCGCGGCCAAACGCACGGGCGTCTACCCGCTGGTACTGTGCGTGTTGGGCTTTGCACTGACGGCGGGTTTATACGGACCACTGGCCGGCGTACTCTCCGCAGCGTTCGAACGGTCGGCGGCGTTTACGGCTTTTCGCGACCTGCACTACTTCGCCGCACTGACCGCTGTGGGTATGGCCTTGGCGATCGGACTTTCGGTAGAACTGCGTCCATCGTGGTGGGGAGTTCCGGCGCTCGTAGCGGCCATTTGGATCGCGGCCCCGCTGGTGGCGGGGCAGGCCCTACGCGAAATCATCGTACCGCGTTCGTTCGTTGCCGATGCATTGGGCGATATGCGCGTCGTGACGGCGCACGGGCCGGGACGCGTTCTTTTGCTGCCGGCCGAAGAGCCGCTCGGACTCCGCAACGCTGCCAATTTAGGGCGAGATTTTTCGACGTACGGACCTCGCGACAACCCCTCGATCAGTGACGATTATCAAAACCCGGAACTCGCATATGCGCTTGCGGCTTGGCGCTCCGGACGTCCGGATTGGACGGCACTCGCGCGCATGGACGTTCGCTACGTCGTATTCCGCACGTACTTGCAGTCCGACCGCCGGCAGAACTTCGGAACCGGTTTTCCAATGGCATTCGCCGGCGCGAGCGACGCACAACTCGGGGCGTCGCTCGCGCGCGATTCGCACTTGCAGATGCTCGCGCAATCGCCGCTTTCGACGGTCTACGCCGTGCGCGAGCCGGCGGCGCCGGAGTACCTGGCCCGCGTACGTTCGGGAGCGATGCGCTTTTCGGAACTGGCGCCGGGAGAGGTCGGCGTTTCCGCCTTCGGACAGCAATGGCTCGACGTCGCGCCTTCGCCGCTGACGGCCGATCCGCGCGGTAACTGGGTGGGTGGAACGCTCGGATGGCGCTACTTAGCGTGGATGCCCGACGGTATGTATCCGTTTGTGTGGACGCTGGGAAACCAACGGCTGCCGTTCGGCGTGCCGGCCGGCGCGCGTTGCGTGATGGCCGCCGCAACTGCGGGCGGCGCGCTCGAACCCGGAGGCGCAGCGATCGAAGGAAGTTGGAAACGCTACGCCGTCGTGCCGGGAACCGAAACCGTCGCGCCGCTGCCCGGCGGCGTAGCGGCGTTGACCGTTACTTCGTGCGACGCGCAACCGCAATTGCGCGCTACCAGCGTTCTCGCGGTTGCGAGCGGCTATGACGCCGGTTGGCGCGTTATCGACGGCGGACGCCTGATCCCGCCGTCGCTGGCGGACGGATGGATGATGGCCTGGCCCTCGAGCGAAGCCGGTCGTCCACGCCTGTATTTGCCGGCTTTGGCGCAAGCGGCCGGCGTGCTGGCGGCCGCGGTTATCTTGGGATGGGCGTTGCTGCGAGCGCGGCGTGCCGACGCAGCGCTAGGCGACGACCTTCGGGTCTGGTAGTGAAGCGAGCGAGACCCAAGCGCCGTCGCGTTCGAGCGAAACGCATGCCGCTTCGATGCAGCGCACGACGTCGTAACCCACGGTGCCGCCCACGCGGATCTGCGCGCCGTCGAGAATCGCGGCATACACGTCGTCGGCGAGTTTGGCGAGCGGCTCCCGATTGTCGATGATCGGGATGCGCACGTCGCCCGAACGATAGCTGACCATCTGCGCCGGCAGCGTTTCGCTCGTGGGATGGCGCTCGACGCCTTTGTCGTAGATACGTAGTTTTTCGGACGGATCGACGTCGTCCCACACGACCATGCGGGTGCTGGCCGAGAGCATCATCCGGCGCACTTTGACCGGCGACAGCCAGCTGAGATGTACTTGTGCCATCCGGCCGCTGCCGTACCGCAGCGATATAAACGCGACGTCCCAAACCGGCGGATGAATGTATGCCATCGCATGACATGCGACGGCTTCGGGTTGTTCGCCGAAAACGTGATTGAGAATCGAGAGATCGTGCGGCGCGAGATCCCAAATCACGTTCGATTGTTGGAACAAGCCGAGATTGACGCGCGACGATTCGGCGTAATAGATCTCGCCCAACTCGCCGTCGAGAAATTTCGAGCGCATCGCTTCGACGGCGCCGGCATACAGAAACGTATGATCGGTGAACAGGTGAACGCCGGCGGCTTCGGCTGCGTCGAGCATTTCGCGCGCGTGCGCCGACGTTTCGGCCATCGGCTTTTCGACCAACACGTGCTTGCCCGCGGCGATGGCTTGTAACGCCATTTTGTGATGCAGCGCCGGCGGCGTGGCAATCGCGACCAAATCGACCGACGGATCTTCGAGCGAGTCTTCAAAACGCGTGGTCGTACGGGTTTTCGGATATAGGCGGGCCATCGGCGTCAGACGGCGTTCGTCAACGTCGGCGATCCAGGCGACGTTCCAGTTGGTAGAGGCCGCGAAGTTACGGACTAAGTTCGGTCCCCAGTAGCCAAGACCGGCTACTGCGACGTTGAGCGGGGATTGCATGTGGCGGCCCCTACGCGGGAACGGCCGGAGCGGCCGGACGCGCAACCATTGCCAGCGACTCGACGACGAACGCGATTTGTTCTTTCGTCATTTCCGGAAACATCGGCAAGGACAGTATGCGATCGGCTTTTCGTTCGGTTCGCGGAAACGATCCGCGCGGCACGTTGAGGTCGGCATACGCTTTTTGCAAATGAATCGGAATGGGATAGTGGATACCGCTTTGCACGCCCAGCTCCGCGAGACGTTGCATGACGGCGGCGCGATCGTCGACTTCCACGACGTACAGATGATAGACGTGCCCTTCATCGGTGAGGCGTTTCGGAACGTCGAAGCCGGCGGCGCCGAGCAGACGATCGTATTCTTTGGCGTTTTCAAGGCGGCGCGCGTTCCACGCATCGATGTGGCGGAGCTTCACGCTGAGCACCGCGGCTTGAATCGAATCGAGGCGGCAGTTGTCGCCTTTGATCTCGTGCTCGTACTTGCGCTTTTGACCGAAGTCGCGCAGCAATCGCACGTGGACCGCGATGGATTCATCGTTGGTGACGACCGCGCCGCCGTCGCCGTAACATCCGAGATTTTTCCCGGGGTAAAAACTAAAGCAACCGACGTCGCCGACGCTGCCGGCGGGGTGGCCCTCCCAGCGCGCTCCGTGCGACTGGCTCGCATCTTCGATCACGCGCAAGTTGTGACGGCGCGCGATGTCGAGAATGGGCTGCATCGGAACCATCTGTCCGTACAGATGCACCGGCATGATCGCCTTCGTACGCTCGGTGACGGCCGCTTCGATTGTGGCTGCATCGATGAGATAATGGTCGTCGTGGTCAACGAATACCGGTGTGGCGCCGACGGCCGATACTGCAATCGCGGATGCGATGTACGTATTAGCCGGAAGAATGACTTCGTCGCCCGGTCCGACATCGATCGCCTCGAGCGCGAGCTTCAGCGCCGCGGTTCCGGATTCGACGCCGACACAATAGCGGGTCCCGGTATAGCGGGCGAACTCTTCCTCGAAACGGGTGACTTGCGGACCCATGATGAAGCTGCAAGCCTCGAGGACCTCGTTCATCGCGGGACCGACTTCGGACTTAATCGACGCGTATTGCGCTTTGAGATCGACGAATGGGACGTTCATAGCGGTGCAGGGACTCCCGATATTGCGGCGTGAAGCGGCGGAGCCGCTGTGGCGACCTCTGTCGCAGGGAGATTCCGAGGACGAGAGGTTCGCGCGTCCCCTTCGGGGCGTAGCGCTGCTATCCATGCGCCAACGCATGACTTTGCACGCCCGAAGTTCAATAACGCGCGTACCATGACCCGGCGCTGCGTGCGCCACTTTTTTTGACGGAGGAGATCGTGGGATCCCCAAAATCGGTGTTGATCACGGGCGGGGCCGGATTCGTCGGCTCGCATATCGTCGAGGACCTCGTAAGGGCCGGATATCGCGTAACCGTGTTCGACAATTTCTCGAGCGGATTAGAAGACAATCTGAAAGCGGTCGCCGGCGAGGTTGAAATCGTCGAAGGCGACGTCGTCGATCGCAATGCGATCGTCAACGCCGCACGCGGCAAAGATATCGTATCGCATCAAGCAGCGCAGCTCGAGATTACCAAATGTCTAGAGGATCCGATCGGCGACCTCAATACGAACCTCATCGGAACCATCAACGTGCTCGAGGCCGCGCGGTTGGCCGGCGTCGAGCGGGTTGTGAACGCGTCGTCGGCGTGCATCTACGGACAAGCCGAAGCGCCGCCGGTGGATGAAGACGCGCATCCGCACAATCCCAACTGGTCGTACGGTGCGAGCAAGCTTGCAGCCGAGAAATACGCGCAGGTCTTTTCGAACGACTACGGCTTTCCGGTGTTTTCGCTACGGTACGGAATCGTCTACGGTCCGCGCGAGTGGTACGGTCGCGTATTAACCATCTTCTTGCAGCGCGCGCTTTCTGGAAAACCGCCGGTCGTGTTCGGCGCGGGCGACCAGTTGCGCGATTTCGTGTACGTCAAGGACGCGGTCGCGATTCATCGCGCGTGCATCGAGACCGATCGTACCGGCGCCGAATCGTTCAACGTGGGCACCGGTGTAGCGACGTCGATCGTGGACTTGGCCGAAGCGGTCTGCGACGTCACCGGAATCGAGGCACGCCCGATCCGCGAAGAAGTCGCTCCCGGCGAGCGATCCGAATTAGTCGATGGCCGCATGCGCTTGCCGTCGGAACTCGGCATCATGCATCTGTCCCCCGCCAAAACCGAACGCACATTCGGTTTGCGCCCGTCCACGAGGTTGCGCGACGGTCTCGCTCGCGAATGGGAATGGTTACAGGCCAACCCCCAGCGCTGGTCTGAGATGCACTATTGATGCGGATCCTCATCTCGGCTGGTGGGACGGTTACGGCGCAGTCGCTGATCAAAGCGCTGCGCGAGGATGGCCGGGCGTCGTTCGTCGCGATCGTCGATCTCGACGACTTGAACGCAACGAAGTTTTTCGTCGACGAATTCGTACGCGTGCCGCGCGCCGACGATCCGGAGTTCGTGACGGCATGCTTGGACGTCGTCCGCCGCCTCAAGATCGACGTGTTCGTCCCGATCATCGTCGAACGCGAGTTTCTGCCGATCGACGCGCGGCGCGACGAGTTCGCCGCACTCGGTTGCCACGTCACGGTGCCGCCTCGCGACGTCGTCCTCAATGCCGGCGACAAGTTGGCCTTCGCGCAGTTTCTCGATCGTGCGGGCATCGAAGGGCCGCATACCGTCGCATACGAGCCGGCCGTAACGCCCGAACGATTTCCGGTCTATCTCAAACCTCGGCGCGGTTCGGGCTCGGTGGGAACGCAGCGCATTCTCGGTCTCGACTCGCTGCACGAAGCGGCGCTCGGGCGCGACGACTTGATCGTGCAGGACGAAGTCGAGGGCGCCGAATTCACGGTCGATTGTTTTGCGGCAGCTCCAGGCCGCGTCGTCGCCGCGGTGCCGCGCGAGCGCATCGCGATCAAAGCCGGCGTGTCGGTAAAAGGGCGCACGTATCGTCACGACGCGATCGAAGCGATCGCCGCCGACGTGGTTGCGAAAACCGGAATTACCGGGCCGGCCAACGTGCAAGGCATGCTGCGTGCGGACGGCAGTTTTTCGATCGTCGAAATGAACCCACGATTCTCGGGAACGTTGGCGTTGACGACGGCGTCGGGCGTCAACTTTGCGACGATGTTACTGGATATGGTTGCCGGCAAGCCGGTCGCCGACATGCGCGGCCGGCACCGGGCCGGCGTGACGATGGTTCGCTATTGGAGCGAAACCTTCGAAGAAGCCGACGGCGCGCGCCGCCTCGGCACGACGATGGAACGCTAACTTAGCGTTCGATCGTACGAAACTCGCCGGGCTCCAGCGGCACGACCGCGGTCGAGTCGATCGGCAGTCCTCGCAACAAACGTTCCAGCACTCCTAACGTTCCGCGGTGCGCCACGATCAGCGTGCGCACCGCGTCGTTTCGGTCCAACGTTTCGGCGAGCGGTTGCAAACGGATTGCGGCATCCATAAAACTCTCGCCGCCGGGCGGCCGAAAGTCGGCGGGACGCTCGCGCCGCCGGCGCAGTGCTTCGGCTGCATGCTCCTCCAACCACTGCGATGTGCGCCCTTCCCACTCACCGAAACCCACTTCGATCAATCGGTCGTCGATGCGCGCGTCGATCGCAGGCGCGACGATCGCACACGTTTGACGGCAACGGCGTTTCGGACTGGTCAACGCGAGATCGAACGCGACGTCGTGCAGGGCACGCGCAGCTTCTGCCGCTTGCTTTAAACCAACCGTGTTAAGCGGTGGATCGCTCGCCGATAGGAACGCGCCCCCGGCATTGCCGTCGGTCGCTCCGTGGCGACACAATACGATCACGGCGTACGCGTTACGTGCGGGGGCAGGGATGCCTTTCGAAGCCGCCAACCCCGGCGATGGTGTTCCCGGCCTGGTTGATCCGTGCGTCGCGTTGGAACGTCGCAATCGTCCTCTACGCTGTGGTTTCGGTCTTCGCCCTAGCAGGCGTGCTCTTTACGCGCGGAACGTTGGGCCATCATTGGGATTGGATCCTACCGTCCGATCCGGCCGAACTACGACAGCTTGCATACGGGCAAGCCAGCGCGTGGCAAAACTACGATTTCGGTTCGTTCGTAACGTTTCGCTACGCGACCATTTTCACGGGCCTGCTCTTCGGCCTACCCGGCTTCTTGGGATTAGGCGGCGAATTCGTCAGCAAAGCGCTGGTATTCCTCAACGTTTTCGTCTCCGCGCTCAGCATGCGGTTTCTCTTGTTGACGTTAACGCGCGACGGAGACAATGCCCGCGACGGAATCGCCGCAACGTTTGGCGGTTTGCTCTATGCTCTGGCTCCGTATGCCTATAACCAGATAATTTCTGGCGATCAAAGCGCGCTCATCTCCGACGCGTTGAGCCCGCTCGCCATCGCACTTTCGCTGCGCTGCGTGCGAGCGGTCGGACGGCACTGGATCGCCTATGCGTTGGGCGCGGCGCTGACGTTCACCGCCTCGCTCGCTTCCGTGCAAGTCTTCGCTTTTGCCATGACCGTCGCGTGGATCGTCTGTTTCGTGTCCGCTCACTCCGTTCGCGCCGTCGTACGCTTGATGGCGCTTACCGCCGCGACCGTCGCGCTCTGTTCGTACTGGTTGGTGCCGGTTGCGGGCGGGGGTCATCCCGTTCAGTCGATCGCGGACGTGTCGCCGATCACCGACGCGCTGGCGGTGTTCGCGCAGTTTTCAAATCCCTTGCTGACGCTGACCATGCTCGCGTTCCCGGGCGAGTTCTATCAACATGCGATCGCACAGGCGGCGCCGCTTTTTTTCTCGCCTACGGCGTATTGTTGGCGTTGGTCGTGACGGCACTGGTGCGCAGGCCCTCCGCGATCGGAATCGTTCTGGCAGTGCTTTTTGTGTTGACGGCGTTGGTGCCGTTGGGCGGAAATCCGGTGGTCGGGCCGTTCATCATTCTCGCATTCAAAGCCCTGCTTCCGTATAGTTTGTTTCTGCGGACGCCGCAACATTTGATGTTCGTCGGCACGTTGGTCGTTCCGATCTTGGTATATCTGGCGGCGCGCAGCTTCGCCTGGCGCGTTCCGGCCGTATGGGTCGCGATCGGCGCAGTCATCGTCGTATGTTATGGCCAGGGGTTCTTTCTACACAGCAATTTCTTCGGATTGATCGGGCCGTTTACGGAAAGCGAAGGCGAATCCGCAACCGTTGCAATGGCACAGGAACCGGCTAATCGGGAATTCCGCACGATGTACGTGCCCGTCTCGCCCGGCTATTATTATCATCCCGGAGTTTTCGATTACTACTTCGAGGCGTCGGACGAACCGCAAACTCGTTTCTTGCCGAGCATGACGATGGGCTTTGGCGTCAAGTGGACGCCGTACGAACCCACCCAAGAGCTGCTGCAGGCGCTCGACGAACTCGTTCCCGACGGCGGAACGCCGGCCCAACAACGCATGCTCTTGAAAATGGCTGCGGTCAAGAACCTGGTCGTGCACTCGATCGGCGTGCCGTACGCGGGCTTGCGGCTGTACGGACAAAACCGTAGGCCGTATTTGGAAGCGGCGATGCGACGCAGCAAGGTCGCGACGATGCAAGCGTCGCTCGACGACCGATCGCTGTGGAAAGTCGACGCTCCGGTGGCGCAGGCGTATGCGCCGGATTGCCTGCTGTACGCTCCGCAACGAGCCGGCGTCTACGAGATTCTTGCGCTCGCCGAGGCGACGGCTTCGTGCGCGAAACCCGCCGTGATCGCGTCGCCCGATTCGCAAACGTGGTCCGAATCGATCCTGCCTGCCGCAACGTTCGTTTCGTGGCCGTCGTCGCTGCCGCTCCGATTGATCCGAAGCAATCTCCATCTCGACGGCAGTCCGGTTGCCGGTTATTCGGGAACCCTCGCGTCGGGCGCCGGCGAAAACGAGACCTTCGCGCTTTCGAATGCGCCGAAGGGCGCGACCGGCTTTGGCTTGCGAATCTACTCGAGCTTACCGCGGTTCGTGCACGTGCAAGTCTTCGCACCGGACGAACGCAACGCTTTTCAAGCGAACGTTGACGTCGGCTTTACGCCGCTCGACGCGCTACTCGACTTCAAGAGTTTTAAAAAGCTCGGCAACCCCGCGTGGACTAATGCCACGTCGGTCCGGTTTTCGTCGACCAACGTCAGCACGCAGGCGGTCGCCTCGTATTTCGGCGGCCTGCACTGGACGTACGCGCGAGGGCCTAGCACGTCCCCGGTATATTTTCGAACGTCGGGCAATCGCTTCGATCAAGTCTACTATGGACACGACCGTCCGCGCGTGCTGTTCGTTCCCGCCGCGCCGAGCGCCGTGTTCGCCACCGTACGTTTGCAACACGCCGGCATCTACGACGTGTCGGCCTTGGTGCAGGACGTTGGACGATCGTTGGCGTTGCAGTTGACGCTCGATGGACGCGCCGCATCCTGCGTTGGGTCGCGCGTTCGCAGCAATGAATCGCTGCGGGTCGTTCGCTTGGCGCAAGCGCCTCTGCGAGCAGGCACGCACGTGCTCGCGTTACGGTTCTGCGGAATATTCGCGCGCGAACCGGGGGTGCAGGGCGTCGAATCGCTCGTGCTCGCTGCCGCCCGGCTGCAGCCTCCCGCACGGCGCGTAATGGCCGGGGCGGAAATAACGGACGATCGTCCCGGCGAGATGCGAATCCGAACCAACGGTCCTTTTCTCGTGTGGACCGATTCGTTTGACGACCGTTGGAAGGCGACGCAAGGCGGGATCTCGCTCGAACATCTGATGGTCAACGGCTTTGCCAACGGCTGGAAGCTTCGACCCGGAGGCGGCGACGTCGTGTTGACCTTCGGTCCGCAACGGACGCTAGATGCAGGAATCACGCTGTCGATGGCCTTCGTGGTCTGCGCGATCGGCGGGATTTTGGCAACAACTATCCCGCGACGCCGGCGGAAAGCCAGAATCGAGGGGTCCGCTGTTGAAGGCACGCCCGGAGGATGATGGAGCACAAAACGACGTTTACGATGGTCTCGTATAATCGCAGAGATCAAGTCAAGGACTTGTTGCAGTCGGTGTTAGCCGGCGACAAGGTTCCCGAAGAGCTCATCGTCGTCGATAACGCGTCCAGCGACGGTACCGTCGAGATGCTGGCGCGCGACTTTCCGCAAGTGCGCGTGATCGCAAACCGCGAGAACTTGATGGGTTCGATGGCCGTTAATCAAGGCATCGCTGCCGCGACCGGAGAGTTCGTGTTTGCCAGTGCCGACGACAACGTGGTCGATCGCGGCTGCGTACGCGAGCTGTACGATGCGATGCTGTCGCACCCGGACGCTGCGCTCGTGGCGCCGGTCATGTACTTTTACGACGCCCCCGATCGCATATGGTACGCGGGTTGCGACTTGAACATCACGACCGGGCTGACGAATTTCTTGACGGAGATTCCGACGGAAAAAGTCGTCGAAACGACGTGCGCGCCAAACTGTTACATGATTCGTCGCAGCGTGCTGCAGACGATCGGCGGACAAGACGTCGCGACCTTTCCGTTTCATCACGAAGAAGCCGATTGGTCGTTCCGTGCTTCCGAAGCGGGATTCAAGAACTACGTCGCGCGCGACGCTCGAGAATTCCATCGAACGCCGGTGCCTAAATATAAATCGCCGATTGGCTCGGGTGATTTTTCAATCGACGACCCGATGCGGGCGTACTACCATGCGCGGTCGCGCGCACTCTTGGCCCGCCGTCACGCGAAGGGACTTTCGAAGGCGGCGTTCTTTGCGTTCTTCTATCCGGCAACGGTGCTCGCATACGTGCTGATTTGTGCCGTGCAGAGTAAGCAGCATGTGAAAACGTCGGTCGCGTTCGTGCGCGGTGCGATTCACGGTCTAACGATGACCCTACCGCCGCCGCCTCCGCCGCTGCTCGATAAAAACGGCGCTCCCGCGCCGTCGAACTTCTAAGCGCTAGTAGACCCGAACGTTGCGCAGCCCGGCAGCGCGCAGGGCCGCCGCGGTCGCGTCGGCGTCGCCGGCGCCGCTATACAGCATCACTGCCCGGCCTTCGCTCACGGCGTCGTTGAAGTTGTTGACCTCGTCGTCGGGGATGCCGGAGTTAGAGAAATATCCCGGTCCGTTCGGCCGCGTCGCGAACGATGAAGCCGACGCGTCGCGTCCCATCGGGACGCCAGTGCCGCCGCCGTCGCCCATGATGCCCATTCCTTTGGTCATGTCATCGGAGTAGCTGTTGATCTCTTGTTCGAGAACGACGTCGATGAACTGCAAGTCGGGCGCGGAGTCGTCCTCGGCGAGGCCCGCTTTGCGAACGACCGTCGTTTGGCTGGGATCGATCTGTGCGCTGGTCAGCGCGCTTTCGATCGCCGCTCCATCGCTGTCGGGGAAGATTCCTACGATCAGACGTTGTGCCACTTATAAATCCTCTCTTCCTTAACGCGCGAAGGTGGCGATTGCGTGACCGAGTCGTTCGATGCCTGCGCGGATCATATCTTCCGACGCGTTCGAGAAATTCAGCCGCATGCCATCGAGAACGTCACGAGCCGGATAGAAACTAACGCCGGGGACGAAGACGACTTTCTGCTGTGCCGAAACCGCCAGCAACTCGCTGGTATCGATTCCGGGCAACGTCACCCACAGAAACATTCCGCCCTTTGGGGGCGTGAAGTGTAGGCGCGACAATCCGAGCCGTTCGAGCGCGTGCGACATGACGTCGCGGCGGCGTCCATAGGTACTCGCGATGGTTGCGACGTGACGGTCGAACCCAACGTCGTCGCTGACATATTCGTAAAAGACGTACTGTGCGAAGGTGCCGCTGTGCAGGTCGGCGCCCTGTTTGGCTAAGACGATTTTCTCGCGGATGTCGTCGTCGCGAATCACCAGCCACGCGACCCGCATACCGGGAGCCATCACCTTGCTGCCGGTTCCGAGATAGAGGACCGGTGCCGAGCTCTCGTACGCAACCAGCGGCTGCAGATCGTCGCCTTCAAAGCGCAGTTCGCCGTATGGGTCGTCTTCAACCAACGGCAGATCGAATCGCTCGCAGATGCGTACGATACGCTCGCGGCGCTCGGCCGACAACGTGCGGCCGGTTGGGTTCTGAAAGTTGGGTACGAGGTAGAGAAATTTCGGAAACGGATCGGCGTGCTCGAGTACTTCCTCGAGCGACTCCGGAATCGCGCCGTCGTCGTCGGTCGCGATCGTGAGATAGCGCGCCTGGTACGCATCGAACGCTTGGATCGCACCGAGGTACGACGGACTTTCCAATACGACGTGATCGCCCGGATCGAGAAAAATCTTGCCGACGAGGTCGAGGCCTTGTTGCGATCCGTTGACGATGATCGCGTCCTCGGCCGAAAACACGCGCCCGGAACGTCGCGTGAGCCGTTCGGCCGCCCACGTTCGCATCTCGGGGATGCCTTCGGTGACGCTGTATTGCAGCGCCGCGGCTCCGCGAACTTCCATCACGCGGCGCGCCGCGCGCGAAATGGCGTCGGTCGGGAATAATTCCGGCGCGGGGAGGCCGCCGCCGAACGATATAACGTCGGGCTGCTGCGTTACTTTCAGCATCTCACGGATGGTGGAAGCCCGCAGATGCGAGGTACGCTCCGCGAACCGCGCCGACCGGGAAACGGTGGTCATGGCGCCATTGTTAGCCGATGGGCATAGGCGGTCCGCTAAGCGGCGGTTTCGGAACCCGCACGCCGGCGGTTTCGGGCAACGGGTACCCGCTAAACGCCAGGATCGAAGCACCCATGCCGATGAGCAACACGAAGACCGTTACCAGCGCTCCGACGACCGGAATCAGTTCGGTTGCCGTAATCAGGGCGAGGCCGGCGACGAGCGCGACCAGCGGCGAGGGCGTCGCGTTGGGCTTGATTTGCTCGCAAAGGCGGCGGCCCACCAACAGCGCCAACGCCGCCTTGCCGAGGAATATCGCGCCGACCACGGCGACCGCCTCGAGCGCCACCGCCGGAATCAGGACGATCGTACAAATCAGTAAGAGCGCGATGGGCAGAACTGCGATCCAGCCCAAGAGTCCGACGGCACACGAGAGCCCCGGATGCCGTTCGAGTCGATCTAACGCGATGCGCGAGCGGACCGGAAAGATGAGGAAGAACAGCACCACCAACAAGCCCGACGCGATGTGCCACATCAAGCGGAGGTCGGCTAACCCCGGCGCCCGTTGGGCGGAAGCGCTCCAGGGAACCACTGCGCTGGCAACGTCGCCCCCGATGGTGTTGACTTGTCCGGTCACGATCGCTCCGGGACGTGCGTACACGTTTCCGCCGATGACGTTGACGTTGCCGTCCACAACGCCCTCGACCGTAACGTCGCCGAAAAAGACCGTCAGATCGCCCTTGACGGTCTGGTCCGGCTCGATGACGATCGACCCGACGTACGCGCCGCCATGGTAGAGGCCCGGAACGTCCGCGCGGGCCGATCCCGTCAACATCGTCGCGAAGATGACGGCGAGCAAGGCGATCGGCAAAAACTGGTGCTTCATCGTATCTCTGCGGCGGCGAAGTGCTCGGCGAGACGCGGAGCCAACCTGCGATAATACAGGCCGACGATCGCAAAGAGCAGCACGTCGATGGCCAGCACGAACACGACGGCAGATACGGCAAACGGGGTCACCGTCGAAAGCGCATGGGCGACCGAGCCGACCGCACCCAGCGCGTTCGCAAGGGCGTGCACGGCGCTGCCGGCGTGCGCCGCCGCTCCCGCCCGTAGCTCGAGGACGGCAACGCCGAGCGCCACCCAACCCGCCAAGAGGTACATCGAGAAGAGGATCCACCACGGCCGGGCCACAACGGCCGGCGCCGGGAGTTCGCGGATACGACCCATGACATCAAACGTAAAGTCGGGTGAAAGCTCGGCCGGCCGGGTCGTCTCGAGCAGCGCATCGACCGTGCGCAGCCGGCGGTGCAGCCGCTCGCAGGCCGGGCAACCGGCCAGGTGGCGAGCTACCCAGGCGGCTTGGCGCTGGTCGAGATCGGCGTTGACATAGCGGTCGAGCAAGGACTCACACGAGGAGCAGGCCACGCAGCCCTCCTCGCGGCGACGGCGGCCGCTGCGCGTGTTCGCGCATTTTTTTTGCCAGGGCGATCTTGCCGCGATGGATGAGCGTTTTCACGTTGCCCAGCGATAGACCGAGCGTGCTGGCGATTGCATGGTATTCGAGATTGTCGAAATAGCGCAACGCGAGCACCGTGCGCGTGCGCTCCGGCAGCTCGGCTAGTGCCGCGCGAAGTTCGCGTTCGGCCTCGGCGCGTAACACGCCGCCGGCCGGGTCGGCCTCGACGGAACCTTCTGCCAGCGCATTTTCGAGCATCTGATCGTCGCCCAATGCGGCCGCCGCCGGACGGCGAAGCGATTTACCCAGATGCGTGCGAACCACGTTCCGAGCGATCTGGTAGATCCAGGTGGAAAATTTTCCGAGCTTTGGATTGAAGGTACCGAGATGCGCGTACGCTCGCAGGAAGGTCTCTTGCGACAAATCCGCCACTTCGGCCGAGTCGCGGACGCCCGCGCCGATGAAATTGGCGATACCTCGTTTATAGCGCTCGACCAGCACCTCGAATAGTTCCCTTTCTCCCTCGCGTACGCGTGCGATCACCGCTTCATCCGTCAAGGTTTGTGTCTCGCGGGTTGGTACTGCGAGCGGCGGCCTTTGTTACGGGCAACAGGAAGCCGACGCGACGGGCGTCTAACCAGAATCCGGTGCGATATGCTCGTGATTGGTGCTGCGGCTGCGGTTCCTCGCGTTCCGAGCAGAGATAAATGGCAACCGTAGCAGCGTTGATCGACCGGGGCCTCGCACGCATGCAGGGCAGCATCATCGTCCGTCAGGGCGTTTTGGTGTTTGCCGCCTCGATGATCCTCAATATGGGCGGCTTCGTGTTCCATGCGGTCGCCAGCCGGCGGATCGGCGTGGCCGACTACGGCGTTCTGTACGCGCTGATTTCCACCAGCACGATCCTTGCGATTCCGGCCACGTTGGCCGCTCCGGTGGTGGCCCGATTCGCTGCCGAGTTCCGAGTGTTGCACGACGAACGGCATATTCGACGTCTCGTGCTCGACGTCGTGCGTTTCTGCGCGTTCATCTGCGTATTCTATATTATCGCGTCGTTGGTGCTCATGAAACCGGCCGCCGCCTTTCTGCACGCTCCGATTTGGCCTGCGCCGTTTGTGGCGATCATCGGCGGGACGCTCTTGCTTAGCGGCGTGCTGCGGGCCGTCGCGCAGGGAACGCAAGATTTTACTGGTTTCGCGCGCTCGTGCGTGGCCGACGGAGTCGCCAAGGTGATCGGCGTGCTGTCGTTCACCGCGCTCGGCTGGGGGCTGTTGGGCGGCGTTGGCGCCTTTTTGTGCGGTGCGTTGGGCGGCGCCGTCGCGATCGGCATGCGGTTGTTTCATCACTACGGAACGGTCGAACATTGCGTGATCCGCTACGATTGGAGGCGCATCGCCGTCAGCGGCGTCGGGGCAGCTGCGATCACGATCGGCGGCGCGCTGATGGGTTCCGCGGACGTCATTTTGATCAAGCATTATTTCGACGCGGACGCGGCCGGCGTGTATTCGGCGGCGTCGCTGGGCGGCAAGGTACTGTTGTATTTCGTTGGCTTCGTGCCCACCGTGTTGCTTCCTCAAGCCGCCGAACGCCACGTCCGAGGCGAGCGCACGCGCTACGCGTTGGCGATGTGCGTCGGGATCCTGCTGGGCATCGGCGTTGTCGGCCTGATCCTGGTGCACTTCTTCGGCATATTCCTAATCCACGCGCTGGTCGGCCATGCGTTCGACGGCGCCGTACCGTTGTTGCTGCCCTATAGCACCGCCATGATGTTCCTAGCATTGAGCATCATGCTTGGATCGTATGGCATCGCGACCCATCGCATCGCGTTTGCCGGACCGTTACTGGTGGGGGTCGTCGGAACGCTGCTGGCGATCGTCGCGATGCACGCCTCGCTTGCCCAGGTCGTCAACGTGATCGCAGTAGGCAACGCGATTACCGCCGTGGCGGTGGCGGCCACGCTGGCCATCCAGGCGACCACCGGGCGCCGCCGCATTCCCGCAGCCGCAACGTAACTGCGCCCGCCCGCTTTTTCGCTTGAGCGCTCGGGCCGAACCCCGTAAGATAGCGCTACCATGGAACTCCGCATCGACCAGACCTCCGTCGACCGCTGCCGCGCACTCTCGGGCTCGATCGTCGCGCCCGTCGAAGCCTTTATCGCCGCTCATTCGACCGTGTCCGTCGAGCGCGCGGTTCTGCGGCTGCTGGGGCTTGACGGCGTCGGACGCGACGAGATTCCGGTGCCGAACGTTGTCGTCGAGTCCCTCGCCACGCCGGTGTTGGCTCGCGGCATCGCGTTGGCGATCGGCAAAATGGTGGCCGAAACCGGCTTGAATCCGGCCCAAGCGGGCGCGGCGATTGCGGCCGGCGAGCTGGACCTCGCACAGTTCGGGGCCACACCCGATGAAGCGGCCCGGGCGGCGCTGGCTCCGCACGTCGAGGCGGGCATGCGCCGCCTGCGCGAACGGCGGGCCGAACGCAGCGAACGGCTCGAGCGCTTGAAGCCACTGCCGCCGCCGCTCCTGTACGTGATCGTGGCCAGCGGCAACATCTACGAAGATCGTACTGCGGCCGTCGCCGCGGTCGAAGCCGGCGCACAAATCATTGCGGTCATCCGTTCGACCGGACAATCGCTGCTCGACTTCGTGCCGTACGGCGCGACGACCGAAGGATTTGGCGGCACGTACGCCACGCAAGAGAATTTCCGCATTATGCGCGCGGCCCTCGATGAAGCGTCGGAGCGCGCCGGGCGATACGTGATGCTCACGAATTACGCGAGCGGCCTGTGCATGCCCGAGATCGCGGCGCTGGCGGCCGCCGAGCGTCTCGACATGTTGCTAAACGACTCGATGTACGGCATCTTGTTCCGCGACATCAACATGAAGCGCACGTTCGTCGACCAACATTTCAGTCGCACGCTGAACGCCTACTCCGGCATCATCATCAACACCGGCGAGGATAACTATCTCACCACCGCCGACGCGGTGGACCAGGCACCGGCCGTCCTCGCCTCGCAATTTATTAACGAGGAGTTCGCGCATCGCGCCGGTATGCCCGACCGGCAGATTGGATTGGGCGACGCCTACGAAATCGATCCGGGCTTAGAGGACGGGTTTCTCTTTCAAGTGGCGCAAGCGCAGCTGACGCGACAAGTCTTTCCGGACGCGCCGCTCAAGTATATGCCGCCGACCAAACACATGACGGGCGACGTCTTCAAAGGCCATCTGATCGACGCGCTTTTCAATCTAACGTCGGTCATGACGGGTCAAACGATCCATTTGTGCGGAATGCTTACCGAAGCGATCCACACGCCGTTTCTCGGCGATCGCGCGCTGTCGATCGATAACGCACGTTACGTGATGAACACCGCACGCCATTTCGGCGACGAAATCGTCGTCAAGCCGGGCGGCACGATCGAAAAGCGCGCCGCATCGGTTCTGGCCGGTTGTGAGGTATTATTGGAGCGCGTTGCGTCGATCGGTTTGATGGAGGCGATCGAGGGCGCGTTTTTTGCCGACGTCAAACGCTCGCCCGACGGCGGTCGCGGCGCCGACGGTGTGTTCGCACGCGCACCCGGATATTTCAACCCGTTCGAAGATGCATTACGTGCCGAACTGACGGTGCCGGCATGACGCAGGGCGTGAAACCATACGGCGATACGATGAACGACGGCAAGATGCAACTGTCGTTTACGTTGCCGATCGAGTGGAACGAAGCGGCCGACGAAGCCGCGCGCCAACTGGCCGTCAACATGGGTCTGGTTGACGTGCAAGTCGTCGAAGGCCGCAAGATCGCTACGGGCTTTTCGTTTTTCGTCGTTGTATGCGAGCACTCCGCACAGCGTTGACGTCGATACCGTGAAAGCGTCGCCGGCGCGCGCACATGCCATGTCGATGGAAGAAGTCGACGCGTTCGTGGCCGAGAACGTCGGCCGCAAGATTCGCGTGGCCGGCGCGTGCATCGGTACCGACGCGCACACCGTCGGCATCGATGCCATTCTCAACATGAAAGGCTACAAGGGCGATTACGGCCTCGAGCGGTATCATTGGTTCGAGGCGTTCAATCTCGGTAGCCAAGTCGCCGCAGAAGATCTGGTCCGGTTCACCAAAGAGAAGGACGTTGACGCGATCCTCGCGTCGCAGATCGTCACCCAGAAAGGCAGCGACGTCAAAAACTTCACCGAGTTGGTCGAACTTCTGGAGGCCGAAGGGCTACGCGACCGTGTCGTGTTGGTTTGCGGCGGTCCGCGCGTGACCGGGTTGCTCGCCGCCGAGCTCGGCTACGACGCCGGATTCGGTCGCGGTACGCTGCCGAGCGAAGTCGCAGCATTCATTGCAGTTACGTTGGCCGAGCGTCTTCGCCGCTCCGGCAGCCAGTTATTCGCATAAACGACGATCGGAGCACCGTTGCAGAAAACCGCACTCATCGCCGGTATCACGGGCCAAGACGGTTCGTATTTGGCCGAGTTCTTGCTTGGGAAGGGCTATCGTGTCGTCGGCATGACGCGGCGTACGAGCACCGAGGTGCACGAGCGCATTCGAGACATCGTTAACGATATCGAAATCGTTTCGGGCGACCTCCTCGACCAAACGTCGATGTCTTCGATCGTTGCCGACGTGCGGCCGCACGAGTTTTATAATCTGGCCGCACAATCGTTCGTACCGACGTCGTGGAACCAACCCGTGCTCACCGGCGAGTTTACCGCGCTGGGCGTAACGCGAGCCCTCGAAGCGGTGCGCCACGTCGATACGTCGATCCGATTCTATCAGGCGTCGAGTTCGGAAATGTTCGGTAAGGTGGTCGAAGTACCGCAAACCGAGACGACGCCGTTCTATCCGCGCAGTCCGTACGGCGTCGCAAAAGTCTACGGACATTGGATCACGGTCAACTATCGCGAGTCGTACGACATGTATGCCTGCAGCGGCATCCTGTTCAATCACGAATCGCCGCGTCGCGGATTGGAATTCGTCACCCGCAAGATTACCGACGGCGTGGCGCGCATCCGATTGGGGCTGACCCGCGAACTGCGCTTGGGAAACCTGGACGCGCAGCGCGATTGGGGCTTTGCCGGCGATTACGTCCGGGCGATGTGGATGATGCTGCAAGCCGACGAACCGGACGATTACGTGATCGCGACCGGTCGCACGCATAGCGTTCGCGACTTCGTTCGCATCGCGTTCGAGGCTGCGGGGCTCGGCTCGTACGAGCCGTACGTCTTCACCGATCCGCGTTTCGTCCGTCCCGCCGAAGTCGATTTGTTGATCGGCGATGCGGGCAAGGCCGCCCGGCAGTTGGGGTGGACGCCGGACGTTACGTTCGAACAGTTGGTGCAAATGATGGTCGAAGCCGATATCGACCGCCTGTCGGAACGCTCGACGGTTTAGCGTCGCTTCGCGATGCGTGCGCTCGTCACCGGCGCGACCGGTTTCGTCGGCCGTTACCTCACCGCGGCATTGGAAGCCGGCGGTGCGTCGGTGTTCGCGTGCGGTGGTCCGAACGACGGGCCGGATGCGTTCGCGCTGGATCTCGACGATCCGGCCGCGATTGCCGCTGCCCTCGACATCGCGCGCCCCGACCTGGTCTTTCATTTGGCGGCACAGACGTTCGTTCCCGAATCGTTCGCGTCGCCGGTCGCGACGTATCGAACGAATGTCGTCGGCACGGCGCACCTTGCTTCGGCCGTGCGCGCCTATGCGGACGGCCGCGCGATGCCGCGCATTCTGTTTACGAGTTCGGCCGAAGTGTACGGTGCGCGTTCGGCCGCCGAGATGCCGTTGCGCGAATCGACGCTGCCGGCGCCGGCGACGCCCTACGCCGCAAGTAAGGCCGGCGCAGAAGCCGTCTTGTTGGCGGAAAGCCGGAGCCTCGGCCTCGACGTCGTCGTCGCTCGCGCGTTCAATCACATCGGTCCCGGACAGAACGAACGATTCGTCGTTCCTAGCTTTGCGCGGCAATTGGCGACGATCGCCGGAGGCGCGTCCTCGCCGGTCCTCATGGTCGGCAATCTCAACGCCGTACGCGACTTTCTGGACGTGCGCGACGTCGTCGCGGCATACGTCGCATTAGCGCGCGACGGCGCGTCCGGTGAAATCTACAACGTGTGCAGTGGCGCGGGCCGAACCGTGCGCGACGTCTTGCGCGAACTCATCGCCATTGCCGGGGTTCCGGTCGAAGTGCGCGAGGATCCCGAACGGATGCGCCCGCTCGACGTTCCGGTCTTTGTGGGTAGCGCGCAGAAGCTCGAAGCGGCGACCGGCTGGCATCCGGCGATTCCGCTGTCGCAATCGCTGCGCGACATCTACCGCTCGGCCGTGCCGGGAAAACCCAGCGAGAGTTCGTAAGGCTCGCATATGGCAGATTCACCCGAAAGCGTGCAGGCGTTCGTTTTCAAAAATCGGGGCACGCTCTTAGCGCTGCCGGCCGTCCTCCTCGCGCTCACCGGTAAGCCGTCGCGGGCCAGCGCGCGCGTTGGAATTCCGCTCGCGATCGCCGGCGAACTGCTGCGCTGCTGGGCCGTCGGTTATTCCGGCGTCACGACGCGCGGCGACAAGGTCGAAGCGCCCGAACTCGTTTCGGCCGGGCCGTATGCCTACGTACGCAATCCGCTGTACGTCGGAAACTTTATAACTGCGGCCGGATTCGCAATCGCGTTCACCGGTGGGCTTCGGCCGGGCCGGCGAATCGCAGCGATTGCCGCGTCGCTCGGCGTGATGGCCGGCGTCTACGCGACGATCGTACCGCACGAAGAGCAGTTTCTGCTCGGCGAGTTCGGTCACGAGTTCGACCGCTATCGCGAAAACGTACCGCCGCTACTTCCGCGTACGACACCGTGGGATGAGGGTCGCGGCACGTGGCGGCCTGAGGTTATCCGCAGCGCGGAAACGCGAACGTTCGTAACGTTCGCAGCAATGTTGCTCGTTCTCGCATTTAAAGCAAGAGAATAGGCGAGGTTTTTTCGTGACGGCGCGCCGCGGGTTGACGATCGCGCTGGCCGCCTCCATCGCGGTGGCGGCGCTGGAGTTTTGGGGCGGACATCGTTCGCACAGCTTGGCGTTAACGACCGATGCGGTACACGTCTGCACCGACATTTTTGCGCTGGTATTGGCGCTCGCCGCATCCATCGCGGCCACGCGGCCGGCCGACGTGCGGCGCACGTTTGGATACGGACGCATAGAAATTCTCGGCGCCCTCGTCAATGGGACGCTGTTGCTGGTCGCGACCGTCGTTATCGCATTCGAAGCGGCCCGGCGTTTTTCCGCACCGGTGCAACCGCAAACCACGATCATGACGATCGTGGCGGCCGTCGGCTTGATCTTGAACGCCGTCGCTGCGCTCGCATTGCGCGAACGCGGAGAACGCGACGTCAACGTGCGCGCCGCGTTGTTTCACGTGCTCGGCGACGCACTCGGTGCGATCGCCGTCGTCATCGGCGGCATCGCGATCGCGCTCACCCATCGCGCCTGGATCGATCCCGCGCTTTCGCTGCTGGTCGCGGCGATGATCGTGGCCGGCGTCTTCCGATTGATGCGCGAGGCCGCCGACGTCTTGCTCGAAAGCGTCCCGGCCGGCCTCGACCCCGACGCGGTGGAAGCGAGACTACGCCGGATAGCGGGCGTTGGCGGCGTGCACGATCTGCACGTCTGGTCGATCGGCAGCGCGTCGTATGCGTTGTCGGCACACGTGTTGCTCGAGGACCGGCGAATCAGCGAAGCGGCAGCTATATTGCGCGAAATCGACGAATGTCTGAAGCGCGACTTTCGTATCGGCCACGTGACGGTACAGTTCGAATGCGACAACTGTCCGGTCGTGGTCGCGCATTAAGGCCGTCATAACCAAGGGCGAGGGGCGGACCTCGAGCCGGGCGAAGCCGACTCGGTTATGAATTCCACGTCATCCAAAGCAGTCGTCCTCTCGACCGCTCGCACGCCATTCGGCAAGCTCGGCGGCGGTCTCGCTCCGCTCGAGGCCACGACGCTCGGCGCGGTCGCATTGGCGGCGGCCATCGAGCGCGCGGGCATCGATCCGAGCGACGTTGACCACGCCATTTTCGGTCAAGTGCTGCAAGCCGGTGCGGGACAAAATCCGGCTCGCCAAGTGATCTTTAAATCCGGCCTTGCGAAAACCGTAACCGCCGAAACGGTCAACAAAGTTTGCGCGTCGGGTCTTGTCGCGATCGTGTACGCGATGCGGTCGATCAACGCCGGAGCGCGTACGGTCGTCGCCGCCGGCGGTATGGAGTCGATGTCGAACGCACCGTATCTGCTGCGCAGCGCACGGTTCGGATACCGCTTCGGTAACGGCGAGCTGGTTGACGCGATGGTCTACGACGGACTGTGGGATCAATATTTTCCGATGACGATGTCGTCGCAAGGAAATCTGGTCGCTACCGAACTCGGCTTATCACGCGAAGATCAAGATCGTTTCGCGCTCGCAAGCCATCAACGTGCGGCCGAAACGCACGCCGCGGGTCACTTCGATGCCGAAATCGTTCCCGTTCGCGTCGCGACGAAGTCGCGCGGCAAAGTTGTGGTCGACGCGCTCCCGCGTCGCGGCCAGGTTCGCGTCCCGGCCTCGGTCGGAGGCGGTTCGAATCGTATGTGGGATCATCAACCATCCGAACAGTTCACGCTGGATTACGAAAAATACGCTCCGTTCGTCACCGGTAATGAAGCCTCGACGACGGTCGACCGCGATGAATCGGTACGCACGGATGCCAGCGCGGAAGCGATGGCAAAACTGCGCCCGCTCGATCCGGGCGGCACGATTACGGCAGCCAACGCGCCGGGCGTCAACGACGGCGCGGCAGCGATGATCCTGGCCGATGCGGGTTACGCAGCCCAGCACGGACACGAAGTGCTCGCTACGGTGTTGGATCATGCCGACGTGGCGTGGGACTCGCCGTACATCTGCATCACGCCCGCGATGGCCGCGCAGAAAATGCTCGATCGCGCCGGCCTCACGCGCGACGACATCGCGGTGTGGGAAATCAACGAGGCGTTTTCGGCCGTCGCAATCACGTCGGCTCGCCATCTCGGCCTGGACGAGATCAACATCAACCGCTTCGGCGGTGCGGTCGCGATGGGCCATCCGATCGGCGCGTCCGGAACGCGCATCGTCGGAACGCTGATCAATCAGTTGCGCAAACGCGGCGGCGGATACGGCATAGCATCGATTTGTTCGGGCGGCGGACAAGGCGACGCGTTGTTGATCAAAGTCGAGTAGGCCGGAATGAAGATAGCGGTTATCGGTGCCGGCCAAATGGGTGCCGGCATCGCGCAGGTCGCTGCGACGAGCGGCCACGACGTGTTGCTCAACGACCGTAGCCCCGAATATATCGAACGCGGATTGGCCGGCATCGAGAAGAACCTCGATCGATCGGTCGAGAAAGGCCGGCTAACGGCGGCCGACCGCAACGCCGTCCTCGGGCGAATCGCGCCGGCGCCGGCGATCGATGTCTTCGACGTCGATCTGGCCATCGAGGCGGCGACCGAGCGTTTGGAGATCAAGCTCGAACTCTTTCGCCTGCTCGACGCACAGTGCTCGGCGAACGCGCGATTGGCGAGTAACACGTCGTCGATCTCGATCACCGAAATCGCCGCAGTCACCGCGCGCCCCGAGCGCGTGATCGGCATGCACTTCATGAATCCGGTGCCGGTGATGCAGTTGGTCGAAATTATCCGCGGCATCGCGACGTCGCAAGAGACGTTCGAGTTTACGCGCGATCTGGCCACGCAGATGGGCAAGACGCCGGTCGAAGTGCGCGACTTCCCAGGATTCGTTTCGAACCGCGTGTTGATGCCGATGATCAACGAAGCGATCTACACGCGTATACGAAGGCGTCGCGACGCCCGAAGCCATCGACACCGTTATGAAGCTCGGCATGAATCATCCGATGGGGCCGCTGACGCTGGCCGATTTCATCGGGCTCGACACGTGCTTGGCGATTATGGAAGTGCTGCACGACGGGTTCGGCGATAGCAAATACCGCCCGTGTCCGCTGCTGCGGCAATATGTCGCCGCCGGTTGGCTGGGACGCAAGAGCGGCCGCGGCTTCTACACGTATTAGATGGACTCGACGTCGATCGCGTTCGAACTGACCGCCGACCAACGCGCTATCGGCGGGTTGGCGGCCGAGATCGCGCAACGCGAAATCGCTCCGCACATCGCGCAGTGGGATCGCGAGCATACGTTTCCGCGCGAGTTATACAAAAAGCTAACCGACGCCGGCATCATGGGCATCATCGTTCCCGAAGCGTATGGCGGCGTCGGCGCCGATTACGTATCGTACGCACTCGCGATCGAAGAGCTGGCACGAGTGGACGCCGGCACCGCCGTTACGGTGTCGGTGCATTCCATGATCTGCGCCGCCATTTCGCGGCTCGGTAGCGACGCACAAAAAGAACGTTGGTTGCCGCAGTTGGCGACCGGCGACACGATTGCCGGATTTGCGCTGACGGAATCCGATGCCGGTTCGGACGCGGCTTCGCTTCGCTCGACCGCTCGCCGTCAAGATGACGGCTACGTGTTGAACGGTCGCAAGCAATGGTGTACCAACGGCAGCTACTGCGACGTCGTAATGGGCATGTTTCGCACCGGCGGTCCCGGCCCCAAGGGCGTCAGCGCGTTTTTGATACCGCGCGATACCACCGGCATCGTCGTCGAGACGCGTTACCGATAAGCTCGGTATTCATACGAGCAACACGTGCGATCTCGCGTTCGAGGACGCGAAGATTCCCGGCGACGCGCTGCTCGGCAGCGAAGGCGACGGTTTCGGTGGCGCGATGACCGCATTGGCCTCCGGTCGCATCGGCATCACCGCGCAAGCCGTCGGCATTCTCGCAGCGTGTTTGGACGAATCCGTGCAGTTCGCAAAGGAGCGAATTGCGTTCGGCAAACCGATCGGTGCGTTCGAAGGCGTGTCGTTCAAAATCGCGCAGATGGCGATGGATCTCGACGCCGCGCGTCTCTTACTGTATCGCGCAGCCGCGCTGGCCGACGCGGGCACGTCCGTTCACGATCGAAGCGTCAAAAGCCAAGCTGTTCGCGTTGACCGCCGCGCGCAAGCACGCCGCGGAAGCGCTGCAAATTCACGGCGGCTACGGATACACCACCGAGTTCGCCGTCGAACGGCACTATCGCGATGCCAAGATCACCGAGATCTACGAAGGCACGTCCGAAATTCAACAGATCATCATCGCTCGTTCGCTATTGGGAAAATTTGAATGAACCTCATGGAGTATCAGGGCAAGGAGCTGTTTCGCCGTGCCGGGATTCCCGTGCCGCGCAACAGCCACGCTCCAACCGCGCAGCACGTCGCGGACTTTTTGAAAGAACAGGCCGGCGAGTGGGTCGTCAAAGCGCAAGTCTTGATGGGCGGTCGCGGAAAGGCCGGCAAAATTCAATTCGCAACCGGCGCCGACGAAGGCCGGCACGTCGCGCAGGACATCTTAGCGACGCCGATGCCACCGAACAGGCAGAATCCCAACGGCGAACCGATCAAATCGCTGCTGGTCGAAGAGAAACTCCCGATCGAAAAAGAAGCCTACTGCGCGATTACGATCGACCGCGCTCAGAAAAAACCGGTGATCATGGTCAGCCGTTTCGGCGGCATGGATATCGAAGAAGTGTCCGAGCATCACCCCGAGTCGATCGCCAAAGCCTACATCGATACGGCGATCGGCTACTCACCGTTCATCGGGCGGCAGTTGGCGTTCGACGCGCAGCTCGATCCCGGCTACCGCAAGCAACTGCCGGCGATCGTCGGCGCGCTGTACGAACTTTTTTTTGAGTACGGCGCTAAACTGGTCGAAATCAATCCGCTCGCGCTCACCAAAGACGGTAAGGTCGTCGCCTCCGATGCTAAAGTCGAACTCGACGACGACGCGCTGTTTCGCCATCCCGAATTCGCGAAGTGGCAAGAGGCGTTACCGCTCGATGAAGACGAGCGATTGGCGAGCAGCGCCGGCTTAGGAATCCGCAACTTCTTGCGCTTCGACGGAACCGTCGGCACGATGGCCAACGGCGCGGGTTTGGCGATGGCCACGATGGATGCGGTCGCGTTCGCCGGCGGCAAAGGTCGCGAACTTTCTCGATGTCGGCGGCGGCGCCAACGCCGAACGCGTGCGCAAATGTTACGAGTTGGTCGTCAACAACACCGGCGCCAAGTCGTTCTTCATCAACATCTTTGGCGGAATCACGCGCGGCGACGAAGTCGCGCGGGGTATCGTGGACGCGATGGCGACGACCAGCTCGCGCAAAATCCCGCTGGTCATTCGCCTGACCGGTAATAACGAAGAAGAAGGCCGGCGAATTTTGGCCGAGGCCGGTATGACGCCGGTCGAAACGATGGACGAAGGCGCGAAGCGCGCCGTGGAGGCCGCGGCGTGAGCATTTTTCTCGATAAAAACAGCAAGGTGATCGTGCAAGGCATCACCGGCGCCGAAGGCTCGCATCACACCGAGCGGATGCTCAAGTACGGCACGAACATCGTCGGCGGCGTGACGCCCGGCAAAGGCGGCCAGACGACGTCGCACGGATTGCCGGTTTTCGATACCGTCAAGGACGCCGTTGCCGCAACCGGCGCGACGCATACCTGTATCTTCGTGCCGCCGCCGTTTGCGGCCGACGCGCTGTTCGAAGCCTATGACGCCGGGATCGGGATGGCGGTGTGTATTACCGAAGGCGTGCCGGTGCACGACGTGCTCAAGGTCGTGGGAACCACGCCCGGCATGCGGATCATCGGGCCCAACTGCCCGGGGTTGATCTCTCCCGGCAAATCCTCGGTCGGCATCATGCCCGGCCACATCTTTCTCGAGGGCAACGTCGGCTTGGTCTCGCGCTCCGGCACCTTGACGTACGAAGTCGTCGATGGACTTACGCGGGCGGGGCTCGGCCAATCGACCTGCGTCGGCGTCGGCGGCGATCCGATCATCGGAACGACCTTCGTGGATTGCTTGCGCGAATTTGCGAACGATTCTCAAACGAACGCGATCGTCTTGTGCGGCGAGATCGGCGGGTCCGATGAGGAAGACGCCGCGGCCTTCATTGCCGAGCACCTGCCGCGCACGCCGATCGTGGCCTTTATCGGCGGGCGGAACGCGCCGCCCGGGAAATCGCTCGGCCACGCCGGGGCGATCGTTTCGGGAACCTTCGGAACCGCCAAGAGCAAAATCGAAGCGTTTCAAGCTGCCGGCGTCCCCGTTGCGGACCGCCCGTCCGAGGTTCCGGGCCTGCTTGCCCGCCGGATTGCTGGGATGCGCGCTTCGCAAGGATAGCGGTTCTCCTCAGCATTCTTAAAGGAACGTAAGTCACCAACGAAAAAGTGCCGCTTCACATCAAACAGGGAGGCGGCTGAGGATTTTTGCCGCTTCGCCTCCTTTTTGATGCGACCACAGCACAACTGATTGAGGGAACAGAATGAAGACTTCACGGACCCTCCGTCACGTCGTCATGGCCGTAGCGCTCCTCGTCGCTTTTCTCGCCCAGGCAACATGGGTACTGGCGGGAACGACGGGTGGCTTAAGCGGTCAGGTAACAGATGAAACCGGAGCTCCAGTCGCAGGTGCGGCCGTAAAGGTCGCCTCGGCTTCGCAAACGGCCACTGCTACCACAGACGGCGGCGGACACTTCTCGTTCATTTCGCTTGCTCCCGACACGTATGTCGTGACGGTGACCAAGCAAGGTTACAACCCGAATAGCTATCCGGGTGTGACAATTTTCGCCGACCAATCGCAGACGCTGGCTCTTCGGTTACCGAAGGGTCTTCGTCAAATCGCGCACGTGGCGGCAACGGCAGCCGGAAGCCTGGTAAAATCGGGCACCACGGCCGACGTCTACTCCGTCAACTCCGCGACCCAACAAACGGTGATGGGCAGCGGCGGCGGCTACAACTTGGACAGCGCCTACTCTGCGATTTACTCGCAGCCGGGCGTCACGTCGCAGATCGGTAACTACGGCTTCGGCCAGGTGTACTACATCCGCGGCTCGTCCTACAGCCAAGTCGGTTACGAGTATGACGGCGTCCCCGTCAACCGTGCCTTCGATAACTACAACGCCAACTCGCTGTCGAGCTTAGGGTCGCAAGAAACCGAAGTGTACACCGGCGGTTCGCCCGCCAGCGGTACGTCGGCGACGCTGGCCGGTTACATCAACCAGGTCATCAAGACCGGTACGTTCCCGGGGTACGCCCAGGGTAACTTCGGTATTGGCACTCCTGGCTTCTACCACAAAGCCGGCGTCGAAGCCGGTGGCGCGACCCCGGATCGACTCTTCTCGTGGTACGTCGGTTTCCAGGGTCAGGACCAGTCGTATCGTACGATCGACAACAACGACGGCGCAGGCATTGCAAATGACGGAAGCAGCCAGTATGGCATCTTCTCGTCGTTCTTCAACCCGCTCGCCGGCGTCTTCTCGGATTACTATAACGGCCCGTGGTCAACGTGCGGCGGACCGGGTAATAACGGAACCGGACCGGTTCCGAAGGGCTCTCTCGACAACACCGTGTTAGGCGCACCGGTACCGGTGTGTAACTCCTACACGCCGTGGCAGGCTTCAGGTTTCCTCAACCTGCCGTTAACAACGCAAGACCGCGAAAACGTCATGAACTTCCACTTCGGCATCCCGCATAAGAACGACGCGGGACGCGACGACGTGCAGGCGCTGTTCTACAACTTCTCCTACCACCAACTGTTCGGTGGCAACATCGATCAGCAGGGCGGTCTGGCTACGCTGAACAGCAACTTGGCCGGTTGGGGCGGACCCAACGGTTACGCCGAAAGCATCTTTGGCGACGGACCGTATCCCGGTCAGAACGGACCCTATTCTAGCCTATGCGGCTATAATTTCACGATCGGGTATCAGTGTGGAACCGGCGCCTCGACGCTGCCATACTTCGATACGCGGATATTCAACCCGGGCACGACGTTCGGGCAAAACGCTGCGAATGCGGGTTCGACGCGCTACCTGTCGCCGAGCCAAGGCTCGTATGCGCCGGGAACGACGATCGCGACGAACAACTCCGACACCACATGGAACGACGCGTACGATCATCAAGCTGCAGTATCAGAAGAACTTCGGCTCGAGCGCGTACGTCCGCATCATGGGATACACATCCTATTCCGACTGGCTGATGTCCAACGCAAACGTGGCGGGCGAAGGCTTCACCGGATATGCATACGGCACGACCGGTGAGGATTATCCGTCTCCGGACTACGAGCTGAACACGCACACTCGTGGCGTTCAGTTGCAGGCATCGGACCAGATCAATGCTCAGAACTTGATCTCGTTCACCGGCAACTACACGACCGCGTCGGTCGTACGTTGGAACAACCAGTACTATTCGGCGCCCGCTAACGTAACGAACCTGATCGGCAAAAACGGTCAGTGTTACTACTACTCGCACGGCTCGCAGTCGAACTGCTGTTGACCGTCGGCGGTGCGACCGTCCGGGCGGCGGATACGTACATCCGACGCAGGCCCGGTCACGAACAATAACGCCTGCGCGAATCTTCCGGGCACGCCGGCTTGCGCCGCCGGTGCCTCGTTCCAAGTCACCGTTCCGCAAGGTTACGGCACGCTGAACACCGTGTCGCCGCAGTTCTCGGCGCTCGCGCTGACGGACGAGTGGCGTCCCGGCGACAAGTGGGACATCAACGCCGGCGTTCGCTTCGAAAGCTACGTCTACAACATGCAAAGCACGGTGAATCCGGAGTTCAACTTCTGGTTCAACCAAGCCGCCGAACGCGTATTGCTACGACCCGAAGACCGGCCAACCGATTCTAAATCCTCTAAGCCCAGGATCGGCTCCCGGCTCTTTAGGGCCGAGGAATTCTTCCCAATCTGGCTGCCGGCGAGAGTGCCGGGCTCTGTTACAACGCCGACGGTACGCCGTACCTCGGGCCGTCGGGCATTCAGGCACGCCATCCGAACGGCAAGAACGGAAGCCAGCTCTACACCAACGATGGTGCGACCGGATTCTCGCATCCGGAATGGTCGCCGCGCGTCGGCGGCACCTATTCGTTCGATCCGAACGACGTGCTGCGCTTCAACTACGGCCGCTTCACCCAACCGACGCAAACGGCGTACGAACAGTACACCAATGCTTCGGGTTTGGGAGCTGCGAAGTTCGACTACACCTACTTCTGGGGGCTCGGCTTTAACACGCCGACGCACGATAACCCGGTACAGGTGTCCAACAACTACGATCTGTCGTACGAGAAGCATTTCGCGAACACGGATATCTCGATGAAGCTCTCGCCGTTCTATCGTTGGACGACGAACCAGCTGGTCACGATTTCGCTGGGTGGTAACTTCGCCTCCGCGTATCAACGCGGCGACGCAGAAAACCGCGGGCGTCGAACTGGCCCTGCAAAAGGGCGACCCGAGCCGTAACGGCTTGTCGGGTCAGTTGAGCTACACGTTCACCAGCGCGAAGATCAAGTATTCGACGTTGGCGAACGGCTCGAACGGTATCGACATCATCAACAACTACATCACCGGCTTCAACAAGCTGACCAAAGCCGGCGGCGGATCGCCGTGGTACTGCTTTCAACCCGGCTGGCGGCAGTGGTCCGAACGGAACCAACGGTCCGTCTACAACGGGCAATGCGGTCCGCATCAAACTCCGATCGCCAACCCTACTACAGCGAACACTCGCAGGGATTCTCGATCGCAACGGTTGGTACGATACTTACCCGAACGAACCGCCGCAAGCGACTCCGGATGAGGGGACGTCGGCGATTTCGCCCAACGTGTTTACTGGTTTCTTGAACTACAAGCACGACAAGTTCACCGCGACGGTCAACGCGATCCTCAACCAAGGCACCTCGTACGGCTCGCCGCTCAGTGTTATTGGGCTCGATCCCCGTACGTGAGCGCCAATCAATCCAGCATCGCGGGCGTCAATCCGAAGTACTTCGGATACGCAGACTTCCAGAGCTGCGGTTTGTCGAGCTTCGTTCGTCGGGCAACTTAGCGATTCCCGATCCTCAAACCGGTACGTTTGACAACGTCGGACAATTCCGCGAACCGTGGCAGCTCAATATGGGCATGCAGTTCGGATACGATGTTACTCCGCGTATCCACCTCACCGCGACGCTGGCAAACGTGGTCAACACGTGTTTCGGCGGCTCGGCTGAGAGCTGGACGGCGAAGTACAACCCCAACAACATCGTCTGCGGATACGCGGGCAATGGTCAGACCTACATCGGCAATCAGCCCGGTGCGGGCTTCTTCTACGGAGCATCGGGTCACGATGCGGCGAACGGCACGGCGGGATATCCCGGCGTGTTCAACTCGCAATATCAACCGCTGTTCGGCGCCATTCCCTTCCAGGTGTACTTCAACGCTCAGATCCGCCTCTAGAAGGTTGGTCTAGCGCCGGAAGGCGCCGGAAAAATAAAGCCCCCGTTCGCAAGAGCGGGGGCTTTTTGTATGCCGGCAACGGGAGCAGGCTCGCTCGTGTCACAACCCGTTGGCCTCAGCGCTTCCTCAGGTAACGGCCGGCGCACGGTTTCGCCCTTCCAATGGGGCGACGAACGGGGCGTCGTGCCGTGCATCCCTTGTAATAAGGATCGAGGAGCAATGAGTACTTCACGCACGCTTCGTCGAGCGGGTTTGGCAGTTGCGCTCCTGGTCGCATTTCTCGTCCAGGGAACATGGGTTCTGGCGGGAACGACCGGCGGCCTCAGCGGCCAAGTCACCGACGAAACCGGAGCCCCCGTCGCGGGCGCCGCGGTCAAAGCCGCGTCCGCTTCGCAAACGGCTACCGCCACCACCGACGGTGGCGGCCATTTCACCTTCGTTTCGCTTGCGCCGGACACGTATATTCTGTCGGTCAGCAGGCAAGGTTATAACCCAAACATTATCCCGGCGTCACGGTCTTTGCCGACCAGAGCCAGACCGTGGCGCTACGCGTCCAAAAAGGCGCCTTAAAGACGATCGTTCACGTGTCGTCAACAGCGTCCGGAAACCTCGTTAAGTCCGGTACCACGGCCGATGTCTACTCCGTCAACTCCGCCACCCAGACGGCCGTACAAGGGACCGGTGGCGGCTATAACTTGGACAGCGCCTACTCTGCGATTTACTCGCAGCCGGGCGTCACGTCGCAGATCGGTATGTACGGCTTCGGCCAGGTGTACTACATCCGCGGCTCGTCCTACAGCCAAGTCGGTTACGAGTATGACGGCGTCCCCGTCAACCGTGCCTTCGATAACTACAACGCCAACTCGCTTTCGAGCTTGGGCTCGCAAGAAACCGAAGTGTACACCGGCGGTTCGCCTGCCGGCGGTACGTCGGCGACGCTGGCCGGCTACATCAACCAGGTCATCAAGACCGGTACCTTCCCGGGCTACGCCCAGGGTAACTTTGGTCTTGGCACGCCGGGCTTCTACCATAAGGCCGGCGTCGAAGCCGGCGGCGCGACCCCGGACCGTCTCTTCTCGTGGTACGTTGGTTTCCAAGGTTCCGATCAAACGTATCGCACGATCGACAACAACGACGGCGCGGGCATTGCGAACGACGGAAGCAGCCAGTACGGCATCTTCTCGTCGTTCTTCAACCCGATCGCCGGTGTGTTCACCCCGTATTTCAACGGTCCGTGGTCCACGTGCGGCGGACCCAATAACAACGGAACTGGGCCGATTCCTAAGGGCGCACTGGTAAACACCGAAATCGGAGCGCCGATCCCGGTCTGTAACTCATACGGGCCATGGCAAGCCGTAGGCTTCCTCGGCACGCCGTTGGTGACGCAAGATCGTGAAAACGTCATGAACTTCCACTTCGGCATCCCGCATAAGAACGACGCGGGCCGTGATGACGTCCAAGCGCTGTTCTACAACTTCGCCTATCATCAACAGTTCGGTGGCACCATCGATCAACAAGGCGGCCTCGCCACCTTAATAGCAACCTCCGCAGGTGGGGCGGCACCACAGGAATCGCGAACTGATCTTCGGCGCTCGGACCATACCCGGGCGAGAACGGACCGTACGCGAACCTCTGCGGTATCAACATTGCTGTTAGGCGTGAGCGCTTGCGCGACGCCGGCGCATCTCACGCTTCAGTACTTCGATACGCAGATCTTTAAGCCGGGCACGCCGTTCGGACAGAACGCTGCGAACGCGCAGGCGACTCGTACCTGTCGCCGAGCCAAGGCTCATACGCGCCGGGAACGACCATCGCGACCAACAACTCCGATACCACGTGGAACGACGCTTCGATTTTCAAGCTGCAGTATCAGAAGAACTTCGGCTCGAGCGCCTATCGTCCGCTTGCATGGCTACTCCGTTGTACTCCGCCTGGCTCCATATCGAACGCGAATGTTGCGGGCGAAGGCTTGACCGGATTTGGATACGGCACGACCGGCGCCGACTATCCGTCTCCCGATTATGAGTTGACTACGCATACGCGCGGACTTCAACTGCAAGCCTCGGACCAGGTCAACGCTCAAAACTTGTCTCGTTCACCGGCAACTACACGACCGCGAATGTCATGCGCTGGAACAACCAGTATTACTCGGCGCCCGGGCTAATGTGACGAACTTGATCGGCAAGAACGGTCAGTGTTACTACGCGGCACCGGTCGCGCTATGCTAGACGGCCGATCGTGAGAATGCCACAGCGGCGATCGTACGAACCTCGACGCCGATCGGCCCGTTCGCGAACGGTAGGACGCCTGCGCGAATCTTCCGGGAACTCCGGCTTGCGCGGCCGGTGCGCATTCCATGTTACCGTTCCGCAAGGCTACGGCACGCTGAACAACGTGTAGCCGCAGTTCTCGGTGCTCGCGCTGACGGACGAATGGCGTCCCGGCGATAAATGGGACATCAACGCCGGCGTTCGCTTCGAAAGCTACGTTTACGACTTCAAAGCACAGTGAACCCGGAGTTCAACTTCTGGTTCAACCAAGCCGCGAACGCATATTGCTACGACCCGAAGACCGGCCAACCGATTCTGAACGCGCAAAACCCAGGATCGGCTCCCGGCTCATTAGGCCCGGGGATCCTCCCGAACACGCCGGTCCGAACGAGAATGCCGGTCTGTGTTACAAAACGGATGGTTCGCCGTTCATCGCGCCGTCGGGCATTCAGGCTCGCCATCCCAACGGTAAAAACGGAAGCGAGCTGTATACCAACCAGGTGCGTGACCGGTTTCTCGCATCCGGAATGGTCGCCGCGTGTCGGCGGCACCTACTCGTTCGATCCGAACGACGTGCTGCGCTTCAACTACGGCCGCTTCACCCAACCGACGCAAACGGCGTACGAGCAGTACACCAATGCTTCGGGTTTGGGAGCTGCGAAGTTTGACTTCACCTATTTCTGGGGCCTCGGCTTTGACACGCCGACGCACGACAACCCGGTACAGGTTTCGAACAACTACGATCTTGTCGTACGAGAAGCATTTCGCGAAACGGATATCTCGATGAAGCTCTCGCCGTTCTATCGATAGACGACGAACCAGCTGGTCACGATATCGTTGGGTGGTAACTTCGCCTCCGCGATCAACGCGGCGACGCAGAAAACCGCGGGTGTCGAACTCGCCCTGCAAAAGGGCGACCCGAGCCGCAACGGTTTGTCGGGTCAGTTGAGCTACACATTCACCAGCGCGAAGATCAAATATTCGACGTTGGCGAACGGCTCGAACGGTATCGACATCATCAACGACTACATCACGGCTTCAACAAGCTGACCAAAGCCGGCGGCGGCTCGCCGTGGTACTGCACCAACGTACAGAAGGGCCCCAATTACAAGCAACGGGCCGTCGCGACCAACGGCGGTTGCGGCCAGGCGCAACAAGCCGATCGCCAATCCGTACTACGACGAGTCACTCCAAGGCTTGCTCGATCGCAACGGTTGGTACGATACCTACCCGAACGCACCGCCGCAAGTCGACGCCGGATACTATCGTCGTCGGCGATCTCACCCAACGTGTTTGCCGGCTTCTTGAACTTCAAGCACGACAAGTTCACGGCGACGGTGAACGCGATCCTCAACCAAGGCACGCTCGTACGGTTCTCCGCTCAGTGTCATTGGTCTCGATCCGCGTACGTGTGCCGGCCAACCAATCGGGCATCGCGGGCATCAATCACCAAGTACTGGGTACGCCAGACTTCCAGACCTGCGGGTTCTCGAGCTTCGTCTCGTCGGGCATATCTCGCGATTCCCGATCCGCAAAGCGGTAACGTTTGACAACTTCAGCGCAATTCCGCGAACCGTGGCAGCTCAATATGGGCCTGCAGTTCGGGTACGCATGTGACTCCGCGAATCCAACTCACCGCAACGTTGGCAAACGTGGTCAACACCTGCTTCGGCGGTTCGGCCGAGAGCTGGACGGCGAAGTACAACCCGAACAATATTGTTTGCGCCTACGCCGGAACGGCCAGACCTACATCGGCAATCAGCCCGGTGCAGGCTTCTTCTACGGAGCATCGGGTCACGATCCGGCGAACGGCACGGCGGGATATCCTGGAGTGTTCAACCAGGCAGTATCAACCGCTGTTCAACGCGATCCCATTCCAAGTCTACTTTAACGCTCAGATCCGTCTCTAACACCACAACGGAGCGTTGACGACAAGAGCCTTCCGCTTCGGCGGAAGGCTCTTTGCGTTTCACGGCACTTCAATGCCGTCACGCAACCCACGCATCCATCGTTAGCCAGGTATGAGGGGTCGCCGACTCGTTGTCGCGCTCGTCCTAGCAGCATCCATGTGCGCTGCTTCGCTTGCCGCCGAACCCTACGGACCGCAATCGTTTGCGGGCAATACCGGCTGGCTGAATAGCGCCCCCATCGACGCGCACTCCTTGCGCGGATCGATCGTGTTAGTCGATTTTTGGGAATACACGTGCGTCAACTGCTTGCGCACGCTTCCATATCTGCGCGAGTGGTATAAACGCTACGCGAAGTATGGCTTTACGATCGTCGGCGTCCACACACCCGAGTTCGATTTTTCGGCGCAACCGGCCAACGTTCAAGCCGCCGTGCGCAGGTTGGACATCGGATGGCCGGTCGTGATGGATGCGAACTTGGCAATTTGGAATCAATATCGCAACGACGGTTGGCCGCACGAATATCTGTACGATCGCAGCGGGCGGCTGGTCGAAAGTGTTTTCGGCGAGGGCCGCTATCAAGATACCGAACGCGCGATCCAACGGCTGTTGGAGGCCGGCGGTGTGCACGGGCTCCCACCGGTCGTTCCGCTGCTGGCCCAAGATAGTTACGACAAACCGGGCGCCGTGTGCTATCCGCAAACGGCCGAGCTGATCGTGAAGCACGTACCGGTCGCAAACGCCGGCGCGTTCGAGCAGCCCGGCGGCGAGAACCAATATCTCGACAGCACGCACCACGTCGATGGCCGTTTGTATCTGCAAGGGTATTGGAAGCGTTCGTCCGACGCGGTCGTTACCACCGCCCCGAGCGATTCGGTGGCGCTGGCCTATCACGCGATCCAAGTAGTCGCCGTCATGAAACCTGAAAACGGAAGCGCGATGCACGTTGACGTGACGCAGAACGGACGCCCGTTGTCGCGCGCCGACGCCGGCACCGACATTCGCTTCGATTCCGCGGGCCATTCGTTCGTGGTCGTCGATGCCGCGCGCGCCTATGATCTCGTTGCGAACGCCGCGTTCGGCCAGTACGAACTGCGCCTGTCCCCGCAGCAATACGGACTAGGGCTATACAGTTTTGCATTCGAGTCATGCGAGGTTCCGCATCCATGAAAATTGGCGTCGTTTTGCTCTGCGCGATACTTGCTACCGGACCCTCGCCCGTGCCGACGAGCAGCCGACCAATACCGGGCCGCTCTCGCCTTCGGAGCAATCGTTCGTCGACGCGGTTCGTACCGATGTATTACGTCGCTTTCCGCGCGTTACCGACGCGGAAAAGGCCGGATACGTACGCTACACCGGCATCGACGACACCGGCGCGGTCAGCTACGCCGACCGTCGTTGGAACTCCGACCCAACGCATCCCAGTCAGCTCTGGTACGACGTGTCGGGCAATCTATTGGGTGCCGATTTTTCCGTGCCGCGTCCGCATCAAGAAGCGCGTCCGGTTTTATGGGGCATCGACGCCGGACGCTGGTACGAATTTAACGGACACGTGCATTATACGATCGTCGATCCAAGTCAGAAGAAGACGATCTACGATCAATGGGTTTGGAACGACGACTTCACGGCCGCCGGCGGCAGTTTGAGCGATCCATCGGCAGAGACACTCGTTAAACTCGGACGGGTACCATCGGCCACCGACGTAGGCACGATTTTCGAATTTCCGACAATTTGGGATCTCGTCCTCTGGGTGCGTCCTCACAGCGCCGGGTTGCTGCACTGGTAGGTAGGACGGGGCCGGAGCGTCGCGGAGCGAAGCGCTGGCACCGATGCAATACGGCTACAAGTGCGAGGATTGCGAAGTCGCGATCTTTCCGGTGACGACGCGCAGCGAGCTGCGGTGGCTCAAAGACCGGACCCATATCGTGCGCGAGGTCTCGAAGCACTCGACTGGGGGCCTGGACTCGTGGATGGCCGAGGGCTTTGCGTTTCTCGACGAGCACGAAGGACACAGCATCGTACTCGTCTCGCGGCGCTGAAGCGCCCGCCGGCCAGAAATAAAGATGGCGCCCCCAAGGGGCGCCATCTTCGCACATCGCTGATTTCCCGGAACTACTCGGGGATTCGAAGCTTCTGACCTGGCTGCAGAGCAGCCCCATGCAAGTGGTTGACGGCGTCGATTGTATCGATGGTCTGCTGGATGTCGCCTCCGGCATCGTGCGCCGCGGCGATCGACCACAACGTGTCGCCGGGATGCACCGTAACGTTGGCATACCGCTCAGCGCCGGCGGCATAGAGCCGCATGCTCGAGAGCGTCGGCAGCGCTACGATTAGACTGAGAGCAGCCAGCGCGATCGCCGGCATGAGCGTGAACCGTTTGCGCCTTACCACTTTTTGTTTCTCCCCTACGAGCGTACGATGAAACCCGGTTTTCGGTCGGAAATCCCATATTTAGGGCCAAACGTCTGTTCGTCCACTACATTTTAGCACGAAGCTGCCAAGCGATGTCAAGATTTATCGAACGTATGTTTGCCAAGAAATTGAGAATATGGTACGGTGATACCGTTTTGAGGTGCCATATGGGTGGCATTGTCGCGCCTCGGATGGGAGAGAATTATGGCTGGATCGACCGGCGAACGGCCTGCGACCGAAAAGCAGACGCAGGTTCTGGCGGCGATCGACGCCTTCAGGGCCGAGCACGGCTACCCCCCATCGGTTCGTGAGATCGGCGAGCGGGTCGGCCTTTCGTCCACCTCCACGATCCACGCCCATTTAAAAGCGCTCGAAAGGCGCGGGTTGATCACGCGCGATCCTACCAAGCCTCGCGCGATGCGCTCGAGCAGCATGGATCAGCAGCCGATCCGCGACTCCGTCCTGTCTCCCGATCGTCGGCAAGGTCGCCGCGGGCGTTCCGATCACTGCGGCCGAGAATATCGAGGGCGACTTTCTGCTTTCGGCCGATTTCGTGCCCCGCGCTTCGGACGCGTTCATGCTGCGCGTTCAGGGCGATTCAATGATCGACGCGGCGATCTTGGACGGCGACCTCTTGGTCATCCGGCCCCGCAAGACGGCCGAAAACGGCGAAATCGTGGTCGCGATGCTCGATGGCGAAGCGACCGTCAAACGCTACTACCGGGAAACAGGTCGCGTGCGATTGCAGCCGGAGAATCCGAGCATGGCGCCAATCTACGCGAGCGATGTCGAGATCCTCGGCCGAGTCGAGGCCGTCGTCAGGCGCTTATAGCGCCGCACTCTTTGCCTGGTTCGAGCGGCGGGCGGTTCCCGTCATGCGCCGCCTCGGAGATTGGCCCTTCGTCGTCGCCGTGCGCGAGGCGCTCCCCTGGAGTATTGGCGGTCTAGCCGTCGCCTTCGTTGCGGTGCTGTTCGTGCAGCCCGCGGCGCTCGGTCACAGTTCGTCCCTCGGATTACGCATCGCCGGCGCGTTGTTGCCCGCCTTCGGCGTCATGGCGGCCGTTCTGGCCGTCGCACTACCGCTGCGATTTGCCCGCTGTGCGCGCTACGCGCCCGTCCCGATGGTCGTCGGCAGCGCGTTGGCTTTTTTGGCTGCGTTGCCGCATCGCGGAGCTCCCGATGTCGTCGATTATCTACGCGCGGTCGGTCCTTCGGGCTTGTTTTTGGCGATGATGGCGTGCGGACTGACGGCCTTTTTCGCGTGGTTGCTGCGGTCGCGCGAATCGGTCGCTCGTCAATGGCTCGCTGCGGCAATGGCGATCGCGTTTTTCCTGGGACTCGCGCTGCTGGGGGTCGTTCCGTCGGCCCTTATTGCCGAGGCGATGCACCCGATCGCACGCATGGGCGATTCGTACCTCGCGCTGGTGGTCATCGTGCTCGCTCAATCGCTGTTGTGGTCGGCCGGAGTCCACGGGCCGGCACTGCTGGCTACGATCGTGACGCCGGTCTATCTGACGATGCAGATGCAAAACACGCACGCATATTCCTCGCACTCGCCATTGCCGTTCATCGTGGTCACGTCGTTGTTTCTATTCGTTTTCCCGGGAGGATCGGGGTCGACGCTGCCGTTGGCAGCGATGCTATCGTTTTCGCGCGTCAAACATCTGCGGAGGATCGGCCGTCTGACGATTCTTCCGGCGCTATGTAACATCAACGATCCGCTGATCTTTGGTTTGCCGATCGTCTTCAATCCATATCTCATCGTGCCGTTCATCGTCGCGCCGCTGCTTCTGGCGACGCTGACGTACGTAGCCGTCGCGTTCGGCTTCGTCGCGCGCGCGGCGTTTTACGTGCCGTCGTCGATTCCGTCGTTCGTTTCTGCCTATCTAGCAACGCAGGACGTACGATCCGTCGCATTGGTAGCGATCAACATCGGCATCGCGACGCTCGTGTATTACCCGTTCGTCCGCGCGTACGAACGCCATCTGGAAAGCACTCCGAGCGTATGAGCCATCCACCGTATGTGCGATCGCTTGTCGCTGCCGTCCGCACTTCGCCTGGCTGCCGAACGCGCGCACGAACGGACGCGCGATCTCGCGTACGACGCGCAGCGCGAGGTTGCGCTCAACGTGCTCGACGCCTTTCTCGCGCAGGGCATCGCAGAGAGCGATCTGACCGGTACGTTCGGATACGGGTACGACGACGCGGCGCGCGCGACGTACGAGGCGCTCCTTGCGCGCATTTTCGGCACCGAGCGCGTCCTGGCGCGTCTTTCGATCGTGAGTGGTACGCACGCCATCGTCGCCGCGTTAGCTGCGTGCGCGCCCTCGGGCGGCGGCATTCTGGCCGCAACCGGACGTCCGTACGACACGTTGCGCAACGCGATCGTCGACGATCCGCGCTCCCTGGTCGCGCGCGGCCGGCGCTATCGCGAGATCGCCCTGTGCGACGACGGAACGGTCGACACCGGCGCGCTCGAACGCGCGCTGTCCGAAGAGCGTTCTTCGGTCGTCTTCTTGCAACGCTCCCGCGGATACGCGCCGCGCCGGTCGATTCCGGTCGACGAATGTGCGCGCTGCCGTTCGCGCGGTGAAAGCGATCGATCCGGACGCGTTGGTGCTGATCGATAACTGTTACGGCGAACTGGTCGAGGAACGCGAACCAACGCATGCCGGTGCCGATGCCGATCATGGGTTCGCTGATCAAGAATCTCGGCGGCTCGATCGCGCCCGGCGGCGGGTATATCGCCGGTACGGCCGCCCCGTCGTCGATCGCGTCGCCGCACTATCTCTACGCGCCAGGCTTAGGGGACGCGTTGGGGCCGACACTTGGATTCGGCCGGGCGTTCGTGCAAGGACTTTTTCTCGCACCGCTCCGTCGTCGAACAGTGCTTACGCGGCTTGGATTTTGCAGCCGCGCTTTTTGACGAACTCGGCTTCGCCGTCGATCCGCAACCCGGGGAGACGCCGCACCGATATCGTTCAGGCCATTCGTTTAGGCTCGTCCGAGCGATTGTTCGCGGTTCGCGGCCGGTTTGCAAGCCGCGATGCCATTGAACGCGCGGTTCCGGCCCGAGGCCGGTCCCGTTCCGGGCTACCGCGACCCGGTCGTCATGTCGGGTGGTGCGTTCGTGGCCGGGGCAACCATAGAACTCTCGTGCGATGCGCCGTTGCGGCCACCGTTCGACGTGTACTTGCAGGGCGGAACGTCGGCCGATCACGTACGCTTCGGCGCTCTTTCGGCGGCGAAGTCCGTGGCGGAATTGTGACCGCACTAGAGAAGGCAAAATGTGGATGTACTTGCTCGAGGTCCTAAGCGGCCCGCTGGACGGTAAAACGTGGCCGTTCGAACGCGAGATCACGATCGGGCGGGACGACGCGGTCGCGGCGGCCTGTATTTCCTTGGATCGCTACGTTTCGAGACGGCACGCGCGCGTGCGCATCATCGAAAAGGGCGCGATCGTGCTCACCGATCTGGACAGTCGAAACGGCGTCAAGCTCGACGGCCAGCCCGTCCAGGGCGATGCGTGTCTGGCTGTCGGGCTTCCGTTCACAATAGGACGCACCGTCCTGCGGGTGACGCGAGCGTAATCTCGCCGCACTCCAATGCAGCTCGTTACAACGATCGAAGCGGCGCGCGCCACGTTCGCAGCGCTCCCCCGTCCGCTCGGTTTTGTTCCGACGATGGGTGCTTTGCATGCAGGCCATCTGAAATTGGTGCGCACTGCGCGCGAGCGCTGCGCCTCGGTTGGCGTGTCGATTTTCGTCAACCCGCTGCAGTTCGGTCCGCAAGAAGATTTTGATGCGTATCCGCGCGACCTCGAACGCGATCGCGCGGCATTGGCCGCCGCCGGCGCGGACGTGCTGTTCGCTCCCGATCCCGCTGCGATGTATCCGCCCGGCTTCAGCACCGTCATCGATCCGGGTCCGGCCGGCATCACGTTCGAAGGCGCGGTGCGTCCCGGACATTTCAGCGGCGTCGCCACCGTCGTGGCGAAGTTGCTGCACGTCGCCGAGCCGGACGTCTTGCTGCTGGGGCAAAAAGACGCGCAACAAACTGTCGTGTTGCGGCGCATGATCTCCGACCTCGCGTTCGGCGTGGACGTCGCGATCGTTCCGACCGTGCGAGAGCCCGATGGATTGGCGCTCTCGAGCCGTAACGCATATCTCAACGAAACGCAACGGTCTGCGGCGCCATCGTTGCATCGCGCGCTCGAAGCGATGCGCGACGAATTGCTGCGCGGTGCGCCCAAAGAACGTGCGCGCGCCGTGGCCGAAGGGGTCTTGTCCGAACCGGGGGTAGCGGGTTATTTCGACGCCGTTGACGCGACGACGTTCGAAACGCTCGACCGTATCGATCGTGCGGCGTTCGTCATTGGAGCCGCTCGCTTTGGAACGACCCGGCTGATCGATAACCTGCTGGTCGAACCGAAGGGTTAACATGAACGGCGCGCGCGTTTTTTTGGGCGTCACCGGTGGGATCGCCGCGTACAAGGCGGCCGCTCTCACGAGTGCCATGGTGCAACGCGGCGCCGAAGTTGACGTGGTGATGACGGCCGAAGCGGAGCGTTTCGTCGGCGCGCTCACGTTTTCGTCGCTCACCGCGCGACCGGTCTTTACGTCGTTGTGGGACGCACCCGAAGAGATCCCGCATATCCGGCTGGTTCGGGCAGCGAACGTCGCGGCGATCGTTCCCGCTACCGCCAACGTCATCGCGAAACTTGCATCGGGCATTGCCGACGATCTCTTGACGACCGCGATCTTGGCGGCTCGCATTCCGATTCTGATCGCGCCCGCGATGAACTCCGCCATGTACGACCACGCTGCGACGCAAGAAAATCTTGCGATCTTGGCGGCGCGCGGCTACGAGATCGTCGAGCCGGAGCGCGGATTTCTGGCCGAGCGCGAAACCGGCACGGGACGGCTCGCGAGCGAAGAGCGATTGCTCGATGCGATCGAGCGCGCCGTCGCCCGCCGGCGTTCGCTGGCCGGTAAACGCGTCGCGATTACGGCCGGCCCGACTCGCGAAGCGTTCGACCCAGTGCGGTTTTTGAGTAACGCGTTGACCGGGGCGACCGGAATCGAGTTAGCTCGCGAAGCTGCGTTGCGGGGGGCGTTGGTGACCTTACTCCTGGGACCCACCCAACTGCAACCGCCCCCGGGCGTCGAGACCGTTCGCGTAACGACGGCGCGGGAACTGATGGACGCGGCACTGCAACATGCCGCCGGCGCCGATCTCGTCATCGCGACCGCGGCTGTCGCCGATTGGCGTCCGCGCGTCGAGCGGGCGCAGAAATTGAAAAAAGGCGACGACGTGCAGACGCTCGAGGTGGTCGCCAATCCCGACGTGCTGGCCGAGTTGGGACGCCGCAAAGGCGGCGGTTTTCTGGTCGGATTTGCGGCCGAAACCGAAAACTTTGAAGCCAACGCGCGCGAAAAACTCGAACGCAAGCACCTGGATGCGATCGCCGTTAACGACGTCGGTGGCGAACGGGGATTCGGGGCTGCAGAAAATACGCTGACCTTGTTGTGGGGCAACGACGGACGCCGGGAGTTGGGTACCGCGGACAAATCGACGCTGGCGGCGCGGTTGCTGAATGCCGTCGAGGACTTGATGCGATGCTCTTGACGATCGATGCTGGAAATAGCGAGATCAAACTCGGTTGTTTCGATCGTGCCGGCACGTTGACTGCGACGTGGCGCGTGACGACCGACGTGCGCCGGACCCCCGACGAATACGCGACGTTGTTTCGACAGTTGTTCGCGCAGGGCGGAATCGATCCGCATAGAGTGGCTGCCGCGGCCGTGGCCAGCGTCGTGCCGAAACTCGATCCGGCATTCGACGAAGTGTGTCGCAGCGCGTTCGGCGTAACGCCGGCCTTTTTGCATCCGGAGACGCAAACCGTCATCCCGGTTCGCACGGCGTACCCATCGCAGTCCGGAGCGGATTTGGTAGCGGTCGCAATCGGGGGACGCGCGCGGTTCGGCGCGCCGCTCATCGTCGTGTGTTACGGCACCGCATCGGTGTTCGTGGCCGTCACCGCCGATGGTGCCTACGATGGCGTGGCGATCGCGCCCGGCATCGCGATCTCGATCGACGCGCTCGTTGCCCGCACCGCCAAACTTCCGCAGGTCGCCCTCGATTCGCCGAACTCGGCGATCGGCCGTACGACCGAAGACGCGTTGCGTTCCGGCATCGTGTATGGTTTCGCGGGACAGACCGATGCGATCGTGTCGCGCATGCGCGAAGAGCTCGGTGGAAACGCGCGCGTCGTCGCGACCGGGGGATTGGCCGAATTATTCGCGCGCCACACATCGACCGTGCAAGAGGTCGATCCGCATCTCAGCCTGCGCGGTTTACAACTCTTCCACGCATCGCTGGAGGACTGAACCGCGCCCGCGCCGCGCGTACGCACGCTCTTGTTCGTTCTGGCGCTGGCGGCCGGCTACGTCGATGCGATCTCTTTTTTTGGTGCGGGCGTCTTCACCGCCAACATGACCGGTAATACCGTGTTACTGGCCGGCTCGATCGCAGCCCGTTGGTGGCCGCATCTGCCGGGCACGATCGGTCTCGCGTTGCCGCTGCTGTCGATTCTCGCATTCGTCGCGGGTGCTGCCATAACGGCCGCGGCCGTGGGCGACCGTCCGTCCGACTCCGCCGTTCGCCGGCCGTTGCTCTTCTGTGTCGCGTTGCTTCTGGCAGCGTCGGCGATCGGGTGGCACGTGCTTCCGATGTGGTCGATCGTGATCGCGCTGTCGGCGTCGATGGGCGTACAGAGCGTCGTCGCCATTCGTCTCGGCATGCACGGCGTGTTGACCACCTACGTCACCGGCACGCTGGTATCTGCAACGATGGCGCTGTGCGGGCGCCGCGCCGCGGCGCGCACTCGCGCCGGCATTGCCGATCTTGCCGTTTGGGCGCTGTATCTAGTCGGCGCAACCGCGGGAGCGTTTGGAGAGGCGGCGTTCGGTACTCGCTCCCTCTGGGCAGCAGCGGCCATCGTCGCGCTTTCCGCGACGTTCTTCTAGGGCCGGCACGTGCATTATCCGTTCGAGTTCGGTTCGGTCGTTCTCGGTCTGCTTGCAGTGACGTGGTTCGCCGGGCTGTGGATCGCAGCGCCGGTTCCCGCCGGCAATTCTTCCGCTGTGGTTCGCATACTATCGATGATGGTACTCGGGACGTTGTTGCCGCTCGTGCTTGCAACGTGCGGCGTGTTGTATTGGTGGACGCTGTGGCTCGCGCTGGCGGTAGCCATCGTCGCGCGCATCCGCTCGTCGGGTTCGGACCGCTTCGCGGACGCGGGCGGGATCCTTGGGTCGTGGGATGTTGCGCTCGCGTGTATCGCTCTCGTGGCGCTGGCGTGGCCGGTTGCGGTGCGGCCGGTCATGGACGGCGATTCGTTGCATTATCATTTGCCGAACGCGGCAAGTTGGATCGTGCATCACGGGCTGTGGGCCACCGATACGCGCTACTGGTGGTACCCGCCGGCGTCGGAGCTGTTCGCGAGCGCATTGTTGGCGATCGGCGGAGCCGGCGCGGCCGGATGGGGCGCCCTGCTTCCGGCAGCGTTGATCGTCGCCATCGCACGCGAAGCGGCGGTGCGCGCCGGCTCGCCGGCATTCGTTGGAACGTTGGGTGCGTGCGCGTTGCTTGCGACTCCGGTCGCCGCAACGCAACTGATCAGCTTGCGCAACGACCTTTGGCTCGCGGCGTTGTTCGCAGCCACGCTCACCTGGCTTTGGCCGCCGGCGATGGGCGTTCTCGCATTGCTCAAACCGTACGGCTTCATCTTTGCCTTGGCTTCGAGCGCTGCGTGGACGCGCGATCGTGCGCGCACGTTGCTGGGAATCGCCGTGGCCGTGGCGTCGATCGGGCTGTGGTCGTTACGCGATCTCGTGCTCTCTCGAAACGCCGTCGTTCCGATCGCATCGACGCGAATACCGCATCCATGGCAATCGACGATCGCCGCCAACGTTCCGCATTCGCTGTTCGTTCTAGCCGCCGCATCGTGGAACGCAGGCTGGATGTGGACGGTGCTTTCGCTCGCGGGCGCGATGTCGATCGTGTTGTGGCGCAAGCCTGCGTTCGCGTTGGCTGCGGCGCTTTCGCTCGCCGCATTCCTGTTCATCCCGACGGCGTACGAATTTCGGAACGGCCCAGCAACTAGCGAGCGGAGAGTCGTTGCGCTTTGCGTTATCGCTTGCGACGCTCGGGTTGTTGTGGCTGCTGTCGATACGTGCCGCACGATGGGTCGTAGCCGTCGTCGCATCCATCGGAACGATCGTCGGGGTCGCAACCCAATGGGCGGTGTTTTCGAACGACGCGACGACGCACGACACGCCGGTCGTCGTTGCCGTCGCCGGAGTCGTCGCGCTCGCCGTCGTCTGGCGCGGTTCGCAGCGCGTGCGCGTCGCGACCGCCGTTTGTTCGATGGCGGTGCTCGGGGCGTGGGCTGCCGGCGTCGCGCGCAATCATCCCGACGACTACGTGCGCGACCGGTTCGGAGGAGCGGCCGTCTACGCCGGCTTGCACGCCGGTCGGCCGATCGTGACGTTCGACCTGCCCGCAGGGGCCGTCATCATCGTGAACCCCAACGCTCGCGTGATCGACGGCCTCGATGCGTCAGTTTGCGCGCAGGCGCGGTCGTTGCACGCCGTCATCGCGACCACGACCGCGCGCCTGCCGGCCGTCAATTGCGGCAGCATCGTGTACCGCGACGCCACGTCCGCGGTCGTGTTATAGTGGTTCGGCCATGTTCGCGCCGCTGAAGATCGGACCGATCGAAGTCTATCCCCCGGTCGTCCTGGCGCCGATGTCGGGCGTGACCAACCGCACGATGCGAGCGCTGTACAAACCCTTTGGACTCGGGCTAACCGTTACCGAATTCGTTTCGTCCAACGCGCTGAAGTTCGGTAGCCGGCGCACGATGGAGATGATCGATCAGCACGGCGTCGAGCGGCCGGTCTCGACCCAGCTGTGGGGCGACGATCCCGAAACGATGGCGCGAGCGGCTCGCTTGGTTCGAGAATGCGGCGCCGATATCGTCGACATCAATTTCGGCTGCCCGGCGCCAAAGGTGACAAAGACCAACGGTGGTTCGGCCTGCCTGCGCGATCCCGACCGCTGCGAAGCGATCGTGCGTGCGGTCGTCGATGCCGTCGACTGCCCCGTTACGGTAAAGATGCGCTTGGGCTGGACCGAGCGAGAACTCGTCTACGTTGACGTCGCCAAGCGCGCGCAGGCGGCCGGAGCGCAGGCGATTACGCTGCACGCCCGCACGGCTCGTCAGTTTTACAAGGGCTTCGCCGATTGGGAGCACATCGCGCTTCTCAAACGTGCGCTCGACGTTCCGGTCATCGGCAACGGGGACCTCAACGATGCCGAGACGGCGGTCGAACGCATGCGCGAAAGCGGCGTTGACGGTATCATGATCGGTCGCGCCGCGCTCGGCAATCCATGGCTGATCTCGCAAATTTGCGATGTGATGGAAGACCGGCCGCAACGTGCGCTGCCGCCCGCGGCGGATCGATTACGCTATTGTTTGGTGCATTATCGAGCGATGGTTGACGAGTGGGGCGAATCGCGCGCCGTTCCGCAAATGCGTAAACACGTCGCCCTGTATCTCAAGGGTATGCCAGGCGCTGCCGCGCTTCGCGAACGGATCATGCATCTGGATCGCGCGGCCGAAGCGATCGCAACGATCGATGCGGCGATCGAACGTCTCGAAACGGTCGACGTCGCAGCGTGAAGACCGAAGTGTCCGCCGCGAGCGGCGCCGAACTCGCGGCGCAAACGTTTAGCGACTATCGCGACTTCGTCAATCCGCCGTTGGCGCGCGTCATGAAACTGTCGGGTTCGCCGGTAGAAGTGCGCGCGAGCGGCAGCACCATCTGGGATCAAAACGGAAAAGCGTATCTCGATTTCGCCGGCGGCTACGGCGTGTTTACGGTGGGACATTCGCATCCGCGCGTGCTGGCCGCCGTGCGCGATCAGATGGACCGGATGTCGCTGTCGAGCAAGACGATGTTCAACCCCGTGCTCGGGCGGGCGGCTCGCCGCCTGGCCGAGCTCGCTCCCGGCGATCTGCAAATTTCGTTTTGGTGTAACAGCGGAACCGAAGCGATCGAGGGTGCGATCAAGCTCGCGCGCGCCGCCACCGGCCGCGCGAAAATCGTCAGCACGGTCGACGCGTTTCACGGCAAGACGATGGGCGCGCTTTCCGTCAGCGGACGCGACACGTTCCGCGAACCATTTCGTCCGTTGCTCGAAGGATTCGAACACGTTCCGTACGGACGCGCCGACGTACTCGAAGCGGCATTGCGCGACGCAGCGGCATTCGTGGTCGAGCCGGTACAAGGCGAAGGCGGAATCAACATACCGCCGGACGGCTATCTGCGCGCGGTTCGCGAGGCCTGCGATTCCGCCGGTGCGTTGTTTATCGCCGACGAAGTACAAACAGGACTCGGCCGTTGCGGCTACCGCTTCGCGTGCGACCGCGAAAACGTCGTACCCGACGTGATGACGCTGGCCAAGGGTCTGTCCGGCGGCGTCATTCCGGTGGGCGCGTTCATCGCGACGCCGGCCGCTTGGAATCGCGCGTTCGCCAAGGCGCCGTTGTTGCATACGTCCACCTTCGGCGGCAACGAATTGGCGTGCGCCGCCGCTCTAGCTGCGATGGACGTGTTGGAAGACGACAATTTGGTAGAAAATGCGCGCGTGCGGGGTAAACAGTTGCTCGATGGTGCCGAAGCGATTCGCAGCGAGTTTCCGCAGGTGGTTGCAGCGGTGCGCGGTCTCGGATTGATGGCCGGCGTCGAGTTGCGCCACGAAGGGTACGGCGGCTGGATCATTCCAGAAATGATGAAAGCCGGCGTAACGGCGGCCTGGACGCTCAACCTGCAACGGGTCATTCGTCTGGAACCGCCGTTGATCGTGCGGGAAGACGAGGTCGCAACGGCGTTGGCGGCGTTGCGGGCAGGGGTGGCTACCGCCTACGAGAAGCTCGGCCAACTATAGCGATGCCCTATGTGGAAACCGCCATCGCGATCGCCGCTCCGGCTCGCGTCGTCTACGAACTCGCGAAAGATCAAGAACGCTTTCCGCAGTTCATGCCGGACGTCGAAACCGTCGTCGTCCTCGAACGGCACGCCGAGTACACGGTGACGCGCTGGAAAACGCTAGTCGAAGAAGCGCCGATCGAGTGGACCGAAGAAGACCGCTTCGACGACGAGCGCCAGCGTATCGATTACAAGCTGATCGAGGGCGACTTGGATAAATTCGAAGGCGCGTGGACGTTCGAAGAACGCGATGGCATGACGCACGTCGTGCTCGGCGTCGATTACGATTTCGGCGTTCCGACGCTGGCCGAACTGATCGGCCCGACCCTGCAGAAGAAAGTGCAAGAAAACAGCGAGATGATGCTGGCCGCGCTCAAGCGCCAGGCCGAAGAAGCATGAAGCGTTTCTGTTTCGTCATCCATCCGCTGTCGCTGCAAGATGTCGCGCGCTACGAGCCGGGTGCCAAGGGCAAAGGCGATGCGATCATGCGCAAGATCATGTCGTGGATGCCGCCGTGGGCGGTGGTCCACGTCACCGGCGTGCGCACGCCCGACGGACGCGAAACCGAGGGCTGGTTCGTCTCGGCGCCGCTCCTGCCGGAGCAGATGATCGAGTTTCCGCGCGAGCAGGTCTACGAACGCATCGTCGCAGCGATTCGCATCGGTGCCGAACTGGGTGCCGACGTCGCCGGATTGGGCGCGTTCACCGCGGTCGTCGGAGATGGTGGCGTCACCGTCAACGAGCGCTCGCCGATTCCAGTGACCACGGGCAACTCGCTCACCATCAAAGCCGGCATCGATAGTTTGTTTCGCGGCGCGCGCGAAATGGAGGTCGAACGCTTCGCGAGCCACCGCCGTCGTCGTCGGCGCCACGGGATCGATCGGCAGTGCGTGCGCCGAGTTGATCGCGCCGCACGTCGAACGGTTGGTACTCGTTGCGCGCAACGAAACGCGGCTGCGCAAATTTGCCGAAACCAACGCTGCCCGCTACCCGTGCGAAACGTCGTGGACGACCGATGTCAACGAGGGCGTGCGCCGGGGCCAGCTGATCGTTACCGCGACGTCCTCCACGCAAGACGTGATCGAACCCGAATCGTTGCAAACCGGCGCCGTCGTATGCGAACTGTCGCTTCCGCACGACGTCAGCCTCCGCGTTAGCGGGGAGCGGCCCGACGTGCTGGTGGTCGAGGGCGGCAACGTACTGGTGCCGGGCAACCCGCGGTTCGAGCGGATACGCGAACCTGGAACCGATTTCGATTTGAATTTGCCGCCGAAGACCGTGCTCGCGTGCATGGGCGAAACGATGGTGCTGGCGCTCGAGGAACGTATCGAGCCGTTCACGTTAGGCCGCGGCATCGATTTGCGCAAGGTCGTCGAGATCGGCGAGATGGCCGAACGCTGTGGGTTCGCTCCGGCGAGCATGCGTGCGTTCGACGCCGCTATCACGCCCGAGCGCATCGCCGCAACCAAAGCCGCGGCGCACGCCCGGCGGAAGGAGGTCGTCGCGTGAAAAAAGTCGTTTCGGTTTCGCTCGGTTCGTCGAGGCGCGACCACCGCGCCGAAGTGACGCTCTTGGGCGAAGCCTTCGATATCGCGCGGATCGGCACCGACGGAAAGCTGGATGTGGCGGTTGCCAAGGTTCGCGAACTCGACGGAACGGTCAACGCCATCGGCTTGGGCGGTATCGACGTGTATCTGTACGCCGGGCGCCACCGGTACGCGCTGCGCGACGGATTGCGACTGCTCGAAGCGGCTCACACCACGCCCGTGGTCAACGGCAGCGGTCTCAAAAACACGCTCGAACGCGAGGCGATTCGTTTCATGCGCGAGGATCTCGGAATCGAACTGCGCGGAACGCACGTGTTGATGGTGAGCGCACTGGATCGCTTCGGCATGGCACAAGCGCTGGTCGATGCCGGCGCCGACGTGTTGTTTGGCGATTTTATTTTCGCGCTCGACAAAGATATGCCGGTCCGCGACTTGGCGACCTTCGAAACGATGGCGGAAAAATATTTGCCGGACGCGTGCAAGCTGCCGTTTCAGTTCTTCTATCCGACCGGCAAGAAGCAAGACCGGCCGCCGCAACCCAAATACCCGCAGTATTATGAAGAAGCCGACATCATCGCGGGTGATTTTCATTTCATGCGCCAGTTCATGCCGGAGCGCATGGAGGGTAAGATCGTGTTGACCAACACGGTAACGCCGGCCGACGTCGCCGAGCTCGCGGCGCGTGGCGTCAAAACGCTCGTAACGACGACGCCGGATTTCGGCGGGCGGTCGTTCGGCACCAACGTCGTCGAGGCCGCACTCGTCGCGCTTTTGGGCAAGCGCTGGGACGAGGTAACGGCTACCGATTACGAGCGCTTGCTCGAGGACCTCGAGTTGCATCCGCGGGTGGTGCCGCTCAACTAGCACCGGGCGACGAAGGGAGGGGAAGCATTTTACCCCCCGAACAAACCGCGCCAGCGCCCGATAGGGCGGCCCCTTTTTCCGAGGGTTTGTCCTTGAACGATAAAGAGATCGTATTGACCGCAGAGGGGTTGTCGAAGCTCGAAAACGAGTTAGACGAACTCAAGACGGTTCACCGCAGAGAAGTGAACGACCGCATTCGCCAAGCCAAAGAATACGGCGATCTGAGCGAAAACGCCGAGTACGAAGACGCCAAACAAGAACAGGCTTTTATTGAAGGCCGTATCTTGAAACTGGAAGGCATGATTCGCAACGCGCGGCTTATCGACGAATCGGAGTATGCCGCCGACGAAGTGCACCTCGGCGCGGTCGTAAAAGTCAAGGACCTGAAAAACGGCGAGACCTACGAGTTCTCGATCGTCGGTTCGGCCGAAGCCGATCCGAGCAGTCAGCGTATATCCAACGAATCGCCGTTGGGACGCGCCTTGATCGGCCACAAAAAGAACGCGACGGTCGACGTCGCTACGCCGCGCGGCGTGATGAAGTATAAGATCGAATCGATCAAAAGCAACTCTCCCAAGAGAGCCGCAAAGAAAGCTAGCTAATCGGCGCCCGACGCCGGGACGGGATCATGCAAGAAGAGCTCGGCAAAACCGAAGCCGTCCTTATGGCGGCGCGGCGCGAGCGTTTGGCCGCACTTCGCGAGCGCGGCAACGACCCGTTCGCGCAAACCCATTACGACGTGGACGCGACGGCCGACGAGCTGCACGCGCGCTACGACTTTTTGGTGCCCGGTCAAGACGCGTCCGCCGAAGGCTGGAACCTAGCCGGACGGCTGCTTTCGAAGCGTACGATGGGCAAAAGCATCTTCGCCGATTTGAGCGATCGCACCGGAAGCATCCAACTCTACGTGCGCAAGGACGAAATCGGCGAAGGCTCGTTTGCCGATTGGAACGACGTCGAACGCGGTGACATCGTGGGCGTGCGAGGCTACGTGTTTCGCTCGAAAATGGGCGAAATAACGCTGCACGTCACGTCGTTTTCGATTCTATCGAAATCGTTATTGCCGTTGCCGGACAAGTGGCACGGCCTGGTCAACATCGAGAAGCGGTACCGCCAGCGCTACGTCGATTTGATCGTCAACCCCGACGCGCGCGATCTGCTCATCGCCCGCAGCCAGATCATTGCGGAGATGCGCCGTTTCATCGACGCCCGCGGATTCTATGAGGTCGAAACGCCGACGCTGCTGCATCTGGCCGGCGGGGCGGCCGCGCGTCCGTTCGAGACGCATTGCAACGCGCTCGACCGTACCATGCAGTTGCGCATCGCGACCGAGCTCAACCTCAAGCGATTAATCGTTGGCGGGCTCGAGCGCGTGTATGAAATCGGACGAATCTTTCGCAACGAAGGCATCGACACCACGCACAATCCCGAGTTCACGATGCTCGAACTCTACGCCGCGTATTGGAACGTCAACGATATGCTGCAGTTCAACGAAGAATTGATCGCGCATCTGGTCAACGTGGTCACCGTCGGTGACACCGAACTGCGCCGGGGAGACGAGGCGATTTCGTTCGTGCGCCCGTTCGCACGGATCGGATATTTAGAAGGCCTGGAGCGCTACAGCGACGGCAAATTCAGGCGCGACCGGCTACTCGACCCGCAGGGCGCGGCCGAGATTCTTCGAGATCTCGAGATGCCCGCGTCACCGACACACGGTCACGCCCTCGACAAAATTTTCGAACGCGTGCTCGAGCCGCATCTCGTGCAGCCGACCTTCGTGACGGACTATCCCGTCGTGATTTCACCGCTCGCCAAGCGCCGGCACGACGATCCGGAATTGACCGAACGGTACGAACTGTTCTGCGCGCAGATGGAAGTGTCGAACGCGTTTTCGGAGCTGAACGATCCCGACGATCAGCGTGGCCGCTTCGAATCGCAGATCCTCGACCGCGCCGGCGGCGATGACGAGGCGCCCGAGCCGGATTGGGATTACGTGCGCGCGTTAGAATATGGCATGCCGCCGACGGCCGGAATTGGAATCGGCGTCAACCGGCTGGTTATGCTGCTGACGAGCCAGACGTCCATCCGCGAAATTCTCGCCTTTCCGCTGCAACGCCAGCACGGATGATGACGGCGCGCAAGCTGACGGTGGCGGCGTGTGCGGTGGTGTTCGCTGCCGTGACGTTGTGGTCGCCCGCGCTTGCCAAGAAGCCGGCGGTTTCGTATTATCTCACGCCCGCGCAAGTCGAGTTGTCGCAACTCCTCGAACCGCCTCCGGCGCCGGCTTCGGCCGCAGCCATCGACGACGCCAAAACGATGGCAACGGTCATGGCCGATCGGTCACCGGCCGACATCGCCGATGCGGCTGCCGACGCGCATCGCACCGTCTTTACGTTTGCGAACGTCTTAGGACCGAATTTCGTGGCCGAACGTTTGCCGCTAACCGTGCAACTGTTCGCTCACACGAGCGGCGACACCGAAGCGTTGATCGACGTTGCCAAGGCGTATTTCGATCGCCCGCGCCCGGAAGGCGCGCCCCAGACGCACGGCTCCTATCCGAGCGGCCACGCCGCGTTTGCGTCCTGCACGGCGATTCTGTTGGCAGAGATGGTACCAGAATCGCGTAAAGCAATTTTTCGCCGCGCCGAAATTTTTGCGGACCGTCGAATCGTTGCCGGCGTACACTATCCCACCGACGTCGAAGCCGGTTGGATCGCGGGTACGATCGTCGCATACGCGTTGATGCGAGAGCCGCGATTCGAGACCGATTTCGCCGCGGCGAGGACCGAGGTGCGCGCCACGCTGGGTCTGCCGGTGGCCGCAACCTCCCGCGGCGTTGGGGCGTTCGGGGCAGTACTAACTTCCCAAAAGTAAGGAGACGAAAATTCCCGTGGATCTCACCAAGGAATATCCGCGCAGCGCTCGCGACAAGTGGCAGGGCGTCGTCATGCTCGGTCGCGCGGTCGATAAAGGTAAAGCGACGGCCGCCGGAACCAACGGCGAGTACAACTTTGCCTGCCCGATGGATCAAGCGGTTTTCGGATTCTTGAACCTCGATGGCGACCAATTGCTCGAAGTCATCAAGAAGTCGAATGGCGATGCGGGCATCGAGGATTACACGCGAGCGTTCGTCGCGGCCAAGTCGCCCGAAGATATCGAACAGTTCAACCAGCAGTTTCTGGAACGCCGCCCGGACGGCGATTCGATCGGGTTTTTCGAAGGTCTGCGTAACAAGGTGGCGCCGGATCGCACCGACGTCGTGACGTGGGTAGACGTTCTGGACCTCGACGAGAAGCGCAACGTTCCGAAACGGACGGCGTCGGCCGTCTGACCTCACTGCGCCTGACCGTCGAATACGACGGTTCGGCCTTTTGCGGTTTCCAGTGGCAGCCGAAACTCCGCACGGTGGCCGGCACGCTGGAAGCCGCGCTCGGGCGCCTCTTATCGGAGCCCGTCAAATGTACCGCCGCCGGCCGCACCGATGCCGGCGTTCACGCCACCGGGCAGGTCGTGTCGTTTCAGACCAGCCGCGCGTTTCCGTTCGACCGGCTCGTCCTCGCGCTCAACTCGGTTCTTCCATCCGATTTAGCCGTCCGCGAGAGTACCGTTGTCGATGAGGACTTCTCGGCGCGGTTCTCGGCCCAGGAGCGGACCTACGAATATGCCGTCTTCAACGCCCGAAGCCGTTCGCCGATGCTGGCGCACCGAGCCACCCTGGTGCCCTACGACGTCGATATCGACGCCATGCGCCGTGGCGCCGAGGCGTTGATCGGCCGCCACGACTTTCGCTCGTTTTGCGGGGTTCCGCCCGACAACGGCAACACCGTGCGGACGGTTCGGTCACTCGAGATCGAGCGCCGCGGCGATCTCATACGCTTTCGAATCTCGGCCGACGGTTTTTTGCACCGCATGGTCCGAACCGTGGTCGGCACGCTGCTGGAGGTCGGCAGGGAGCGGCGACCGGCAGAAAGTCTGCCCGGGGTGGTCGAGGCCCGGCGGCGGGAGGCGGCCGGTTTGAGCGCTCCGGCCCACGGCTTGTACCTCGCCGGGGTGCGTTTTCGCGACGGGTACGACTCATATCGTACGCCCGCGGTCTTGACGGGATTCGTAGCCGACAGGTAAGATGCGAAGGCTGCCCCGTGGCGCGACAGCCCCGCGGAGCTTTGTCTTGACGTTATTTTTGAGGAAGACGCGCGCAACTATGCGGACCTATCAACAGAAAACCGCCGAAACCAAGCACGACTGGTACGTCGTCGATGCCGCCGGACAGCGGCTGGGCACGTTAGCGGTACGGATCGCTCGCGCTCTTTCGGGGAAGAACAAGCCGACCTGGACGCCGCACATCGACGACGGCGACTACGTCGTCGTGATCAATGCCGACAAGGTCGAGTTGGGCGGCAAGAAGCTGGACCAGAAGATGTACTATCGTCACTCCGGATTTCCGGGCGGTCTGCGCGAGCAGACGGCGCGCGAGGTCCAAAACAAGCATCCGGAGCGCCTGATCGAGATGGCGGTTCGCGGAATGATCGCCGGTAACCGGACGCGCAACGATCGCTTGGCTCGACTGAACGTCTATGCCGGTGCCGATCATCCGCACGCCGCACAACATCCTCAGCCGCTGTCGTAGGGAGTCGTATTGGATAACGTTATTCAAGCCACCGGTCGTCGTAAGCGCGCCATCGCTCGCGTGCAGTTGACGCTCGGCCAAGGCGTCATCACGATCAACAAAAAGCCGGTGGAAGAATACTTCCCGCGGCCGCAGTTGCTGCAGATCGTGCGCCAGCCGTTCGAAGCCACGCAAAGCGCCTCACGCTTCGACGTTTCGGTGAAAACCGAAGGCGGCGGCGTTACCGGCCAAGCCGGTGCGGTGCGCCATGGAATCGCTCGAGCGCTCGTCGAGATGGACGAGAGCCTGAAATCGATTCTGCGCCAAAATGGATTTTTGACCCGCGATCCGCGCGAGAAAGAATCGAAGAAGTACGGACGCAAGCGGGCCCGCAAGCGTTTCCAGTACAGCAAACGCTAATTCCGGTTCGGAATCTGCCGAAGCCACGTCGAACGGAGCCGTCCATCATGGGCGGCTCTTTTCTATTGGCCCTGCGCTTGCTGGCGATCGTTGCCGGCGTCGCGGCATTGGCTTGGCAGCCGGACGCGGCGTGGATCGAACGCGCCTACTCGAACGGCGCCTATTCGCAATGGGAGCATGTCGCGTTTGCAATAACGAATCCGATTCCATGGTCGGCCGGAGACATCGCCGCCCTGATCGGCGCCGCGGGCGCGATCTGGTGCATCGCGATTGCGGTGCGCGCGCCGCGGTCGAAGCGGTTGCGTGCGATCGGATCGCTCGTGTTGTCGCTCGCCGCCATCGCTGGAGGGTATGCGGTATGGTTTGAGGCGTCTTGGGGCTGGAACTATGCGCGCGCTCCGATCGAGTCGCGCGTTCGGTTCGATCCGTCGCGCATCACCACCGCAGCCGCAGAACGGCTTCGCGCGACCGCAGTCGAGCATATGAATCGACTGGCGCCTGCGGCCCACGCGCTCGCGGCACAACCGCTCGACCTGGCGGAGTTGCGCGCATCCTGGCTGCCGGCAGTGCGCGCCGGCGGCGACGATTGGGATCCCAACGTCGGGGCTGCGAAACCGACGATCGCAAACCCGTTCATGATGGCAACGGGTACCAGCGGGTTCATCAATCCGTTCGCGCTGACGGTGCAGATCTCGAGCGACGTTCTATGGTTCGAGCGTCCGTTCGATCAAGCGCACGAGTGGAGTCACGTTGCCGCGTATGCGCGCGAAGACGAAGCCAACTACCTCGCCATCGTTACGTGCCTGCGATCGCACGATCCGGCGATCCAATACTCCGGCTGGTTCGAACTGTTCTTATATCTGCCGCAGAAAACGACGTACTCGAAGTCGGACTTCAATTCACTCGTGTGGCAAGATTTCGCCGCCATGCGCAAACGCAACGCGCACAACGTCAACGTTCTCCTGTCGCGCTGGACCTGGAAAACCTACAACGCCTATCTCAAGACCAATCGCATCGCCTCGGGCATCGAGAACTATAACGAAGTCACCAGGCTGATCCTCGGCGTCCCGCTGGATGCGAACGGACTGCCCGTGCCGGTTTCGGGCGGCGCGCCGCCCGTCTGACACGGCGTTAGGGTAGAATACGGTCATGACGACAGTACTCTCGCCCCGATTTTCCGATGCGCTCGCCTACGCGGCGTTCGTGCATCGCAATCAACAGCGCAAGGGATCCGGCGTTCCCTACATCGGCCATCTGCTCGGCGTGACCGACATCGTTCTCGGCGCGCAGGGTGACGAAGATGAGGCGATCGCAGCGCTGTTACACGATGCGGCCGAAGATCAGGGCGGCCGGCACGAACTCGAGCAGATTCGTCTACGATTCGGCGACCGTGTCGCGCGCATCGTCGAGGCGCTGTCGGACGACCTTCCGGAGAAACCGGGGGGACGCAAATCACCCTGGCATCCACGCAAGGAAGCGTATCACCAACATCTCCGGGCAAACCCCGACGCGTCGGTGTGGCTCGTCAGCGCCGCCGACAAGCTCAATAACGTACGAGCGACCGTGACCGATCTTCGAGCGGACGGCCCGGTGGTGTGGAAGCGGTTCAGTGCGGAGCCACCCGAACAAGTCTGGAACTACGGTACGCTTCTCGAGATCTACCGCACCAGCGACGATCCGCGTCTGCGACCGATCGTCGATGAACTCGCCCGCGCGGTCGCCGCCCTGAGGGAAGAAGCCGCGAAAATGTAAACGGTCATATCGTGGCAACGCCACGCTCGGCTTCCGGATACGCAGGCATCGTACGCTGGGCGAATGTTCGACGTAGGAGACTCATTACGCGCGGGTTTTGATTCCGCGCAACGCGCGCTGTTGGACGCGCAAACGGCGTTGGCGCGCGCCGGGGCCGGCGGCGACGCGGCACGCGGCAACGCGGCGATGGCGCAGACGGCCCAGGCCGCATTATTTCAAGAAGCGTTGCTCGCGGCAGAACACGCGCGGCTGGCGGAAATGAAGGGCGTCGCACGATGACGATGCCGCTGCTCGATGCGGCCGCCGATGCGATGGACGCACAACGCGCTGCCCTCGATGTCGCCGCACGAAATGTGGCTGCAGCCGAAGCTGCCGGACCGAACGGACGCTACCTGCGAGAGATTCCTCAGTTTCGCGTTGCAACGGGCCAAGACGGCGAGCCGTATGCGGCCTTTGCGGGAACGCAAACGCAGCCCGGCGTGGAGGTCGACATCCTGACCGAGATGATCGCCGTAATGAACGCGTCGCGCGCCTACGAGTCGGATGCCGCGCTGTTCGATACCGGAAAAACGTTGGCGGAGAAGACCATCGACATGGGCCGGTTATGACGGTCGTTCCACTGCATCCGGATGCAGCGCCGGATGTGGATCGCACGCGCACGGTCGATCCAGGCGAGTTCGCGCGGGCGCTCGACGGCGTCGGAGGCGTGCTCGATCGGGCCGAACGCTCGGAAGATGCGTTCGCACGTCGCGCCGGAACGCTGGCCGATGCGGTGTACGACCGGTCGCGCGCCGACATCGTGCTGGCCGTAGCGACGACCGCGCTGCAGCGGGCCGCGCAGTCGCTGCAAGCCGTCGCCAACATGCAGGTGTAACGTGCAATACTTCGCGCTGCTCGCCGCCCGTTGGAGCGCGCTGTCGAAGGGTGCGCGTATCGCGAGCATCGCGTGTTTCGCGGCGTTCGTGGTTACGGTCGTTGCGGTCGAGATTCTTGCCCATCCGGTGCGGGCCGCGTTGTTCGCTACGTCGCTGCACGCCGAACAAATCGCCGAGGTCGAGGAACGGCTGGCGGCATGGAACGTGCCGTTTACGCCGTCGGCCGACAACGTAGTGGTCGATGCATCTCGTCGCAGCGATCTGCTGCTGCGACTTTCGCTCTCGGGCGTTCCACACGCCCACCTGGAAGACAGCGGCGAAGCGCTCGCAAACGTCGGCATGTTGACGCCGCAAACGGTGATCGACGCACAGGCGCGCGCCGGCTTGGCCGGCGACATCGAAACCGGACTGCGCGGAATCGACGGTGTGGAAGATGCGCGTGTGATCGTCGCGCCGGCCAAGGTTGCCGAGTTCGCCGATCAGTCGTCGCGCGATGCGAGCGCCGGCGTACGCGTACGTTTGCGAAGCGGCGTGCGTTTATCACCACAGGCGGTGCAAGGCATCCGCGCCTTCGTCGCCGCGGCCGTTCCGGGTCTCGACCCGGCGCGCGTAACGCTGCTCGACGATCGCGGATTCGCGCTCGACGAAACGACCGCCGGCGGCGACGATGATGACGTGCGCCGCTCGTTGCAATCCGCGCTCGACGATGCATTTGGGGAAGGATCGGCCATCGTGCGCGTGCGCGCCGAGCGATCCGTCGAACGCAGCACCGAGCGCGACGTCGAGCGGCGTCCGGCAGGCGAATCGATATCCTACGCCGCGCGTTCCGAAACGTACGACGGTGGCGGGAAGCGGTACCGTCTACGCGACGAATCCGGAGAGCGCGGCGCCGAAACCCACGAAACGCAGAACGAAACTCCGCCCGGAGCCGTGCGGCGCGTGTCGGCGGCCGTATTCGTCGATGCGTCCAGACGGATCGATGTGGCGGCGGTTCGCGAGCTGGCTGCAGCGACGATCGGCTTGGATGCCAAACGCGGGGATACGCTCTCGGTGCAGGCCGTAGATTTCGGGCGCGCTCCGGTCGCACGCAAAGATCCGTGGTGGCTGTTGTACGGCACCCTCGTTCCGCTCTTGCCGGCGCTTGCCATCGGCGTCGCGGTCGTCCTTTCCGCGCGGATTTCGATCCCGCCGGCGATCGAGTTCGCGAAAGCGGCGTTAGACCGCGCTTCGGTGCGGCGTACCACGAGCGCGGTCGCGGGCTTCGCACCGTCGCGGGTCCGTACCGTGCTCGCACACGAGCCGCCGCATGCCGCCGCAGCGATCATCAGCGCGCTGCCGGCCGCGACAGCAGCCGCGGTGCTCGAACTCTATCCGCAGACCGAACGCGACGCAATCGTCAAACGAATGCAGCGGCCGCACGCACCGTTGCTGGCCGACGCGCAGGAGCTGTTACGCCGTCATGCCTGACGGATTCGTTCCGCTCGACCGTGCGTTGCGCCCGGCTCCCGAACCTCAAACAGTATCCGGCGACCTCGCTACGACCGTCGTATTGACGAATCAGGCGGAGCCGGATCTCGAAGACGCGGCGGCGGAGGCGCGCCGTTTTCGAGCCGCGCTCGCCGATGCATTCGCTCTTTCGCTCGAGCGGCTGGTTCGCGACGTAGCCTGCGACGTGTTGGCACGCGAGTTGGTATTGGCTCCGCCGGACGTCGCGGCGATCGCGGCGCGCGCACTCGAGCGCTATCTCGACGATGGCCCGCTACAACTGCGCGTACATCCGGACGATCGCGGCGCGTGCGCTCCACTCGATCTTCGTATCGTTACGGACGAACGGTTGCGCGCCGGCGACGTCGTGCTCGACGTGCGGTGCGGCAGCATCGATGCTTCGCTCGGTGCGCGGCTCGAGACGGTACTCGGGTGATCGCTCGCGGTTGCGTGACCGGCATGCGTCGCGGCATGATCGAAGTCTGCGTTCCCGGCGCCCGTATGGGCGACGTGGTCGCGCTCGGCATGCGTGGCGAGATCGCAGCGCGCGTGCGCGAGCTCGACGGCGACCGCGCACTGGTATGGCCGTCGCAGTCGTGCACCGGCCTCGCGCGGGGGTCGTTCGCGCGGATCGAGGGGACCGGCGAAACGTTGGCGCTCGGCACGTGCACGCTGGGAGCGGCGTTGGATGCTCGCGGAGTAGCGGTGCACGGCCGCACGATTTGTGGACCGCGCGTTGCTCTAGGCGTGCTGCCGAAGCTCCCGCACGAGCGGCGCGCCATAACGCGACCCTTGCATACCGGCATTCGAGCCATCGACGGCTTGTTGGCGTTCGGACGCGGTGCGCGGATCGGCGTGTTCGGACCGCCCGGTTGCGGAAAAAGCACGTTGCTCGAACGGATCGTTGCGGGCTGCCGTGCCGACGCGATCGTCGTCGCGCTCGTCGGCGAGCGCGGTCGCGAGGCGCAGCGGTGGTTCGACGCGATCGATGGCCGCACGACCGTCGTGTGCGCCACCAGCGACCGTTCTGCAATGGAGCGCGTGCGTGCCGCCGAAATCGCGCTTGCCAATGCCACGGCGCTCGCCGGTCGCGGTCTCCACGTCGTGATCTTGTTGGATAGTTTGGCGCGTTTGGCTGCTGCGCTGCGCGAGGCGGCGGTCGCCACCGGTGAGCCGGCCGGGCGCGGCGGTTATCCGCCGAGCGTGTTTGCGGAGCTCGCACGTTTCGTCGAAATCGCCGGCAACTTCGACTGCGGCTCGATGACGCTCATCGCCAGCGTACTCGACGACGGCGACGAACGCGACCCGGTTAGCGACGCGGCGCGCTCGCTGCTCGACGGCCACATCGCGTTGTCGCCGAGCTTAGCGGCGCGCGGGCATTTCCCGGCGATCGATGCGTTACGCAGCGCGAGCCGCACGATGGACGCCGTCGTGGACGCGGCACATCTGCAAGCCGGCGCTACCGTTCGAAATGCTCTCGCACTGCTGGAGCGCACCGAAGATGCGCGTCTGCTCGGCATCGAGTCGAGCGGCTTGGCGGCGCGCCGTGCGGTCGCGGCCGAAGAACCACTGCTCGCCTTTCTCCGCCAGGATTCCGAGCCGAGTTCGTTCGGAGCGACGCGTCACGAACTCCTAGCGTTGGCCGCCTCGATCGTGTAAGCGCAGCATGCAAGCCCGCGCGACGATAACGCCGAATCAATCTGCGTGCGCACGTTCGCCCTGCCGTTCTTGGCATTGCTGCTCGCGGCCGTTCCGGCGAGCGCTTCCGACGGCATAACCGTGGAGTCGCTCTTAGCGCGTCGAGCGCAGGCGTTATCGGCCATGCACGTCGTCCAGCCCCGAACGTTGGAAGTTCGTGGAACGTTGACCGGCTTGGGCTCGAGCGGAACGTTTCACAGTTGGCTCGATGGCGATCTCCGGCGGTACGACGAGGCGCTCGGCGCGCGCACGCGCCAAACGGTGCGTGTTGGAGACGTACGATACGTTCGGAACGTCTATGGCGACGTCCGCGAAAGCGGCCCTTCGGCTGCGCTTCGTCAACGAACGCAAGACTCGATCGAATCGAACGCCTTCGTTCACCACCCCGAAGATGCGGTATTGCTCGGACAAGCCACGTTGCCCGACGGGCGTGCGGTATACCGGTTACGCGTACGGGTTCCGGGCGGCGATCCGTACGGCATCGCACTCGATGCCGCGACCTCGATGATCGATGAAACGGCGTATCCCGACGGCGACGGCGTGGCTACCGTTGAGTATTACGACTATGCCGTGACCGACGGCGCGTTGTACGCGCGGCGATCGGTGGAGTCTGCCGGCGGCGGCCTCAACCTCACGTCGATCGTGACGGCCGTCGTTGTTGACCGGCCGATCGACGCTTCGATTTTCGCCGTTCCGCAGAGCGTTCGCATCGGTGCGACGGCGCCGGTAACCGTGCCGTTATTGTCCGATAAGGGATTACAGTACGTCCGCGCTTCGGCAAATGGTAAGCCATTGCTGCTGTTGATCGACTCGGGTTCGCAAGGGGTCGTTCTGGATCCGCAAGCGGCTGCCCGTCTTGGCATCGAACCGCAGGGAACGATCGAGATTCGAGGCGCGCGCAACACGCAAGGAGCGGGCGTCGCCCCGCTCGATGCAATCGACATCGGTGCGGCGCGATTACCGGTCAACGCGGTCACCGTCGTCGATTTGAACGGACTGACGTACGATGGAAAAGCGGTTGACGGCGTGCTCGGTTTCCCGTTTTTTGCGGCGGCCGAAATCCGCATCGATCCGGAGAAATCGATGCTGACGATCGCGCAACCCGGCTCGTTACCCGTTCGCGGAGCGCCGATTCCGCTCGAAACGAATCGCGATGTGTCCGAGGTCGTCGCGCGGATCAACAATAAAGTTGACGGGCGATTCGTCGTCGATACCGGTAATAACAGCGATCTGCTGATCTTTCACGCGTTCGTCCAAGCCAACCCGGGTGTCGTCTTTTACGGATCGGCGCGCACGTTCGCCTCGAATCGCGGCGTCGGCGGATCCAGTGCTGCAGTTCCTGCGACGGTCGATCGGCTGCAGATCGGTCCGTTTTCGCTCTACAATCGCTATGCCAACATCATATTGGCAGATCGCGGCGCGTTTGCCGATGGCGACGACGCCGGAAATATCGGTTTCGGTTCGTTGCGCAATTTCATCGTAACGTTCGACGATGCCAACCATACGCTGTACCTCGAGAAGACGCGCTGGTTCGACGACGGACGCTATCGTCCGCAGTACGAGCATTAAGGACCTTTTCATCGCGATAACGTTCCGGTAACCGCTCCGTTACGCGGCATCAACCGCCGCCTGCGACGATGCCGGCATGATGACCGAGCAACTCCGCGTCAGCGTCGTCGCGGCGCCGCTGGCGGCAATCGACCCACGCGTGCTCTCGCAAGCCTGGTATTCGGCGTTGCACGTCGCTCGAACGACGCCAAACCGGCCCATGCCCGCGCAATCGAATCGCGCACCTTCCGCGAACGTGGAGCACCCTTCCGTAGCCGTTGCAGCTCGTGACGTGAGACAAAACCGCGTCGCGGCATCACCCCGGCCGCGCGGCATCACGCAATCGATCGGTGCGAACGACGTTCGCAGCGACCGCACGCCGTCGCGGATGGCGCATCGTATCGAACGTGCGTTAGCGCGACCCCAGCGTCCGCCGCGCCGCGCTGCGTTCGTCGTTGGAGAAGGCGTAGCGCGAGCGTTGATCGTCCTGCAGTCGCGTGGCGACAAAACATATTTGGTCGCGATGTGCGCACCCGAACAGCGCGACACGGTCGCTCGCGCGCTCGCGCAGGTACGCGCCTCGCTTGCGGCACGTGGCCTCGCGTTCGAAAGCCGCGTCGAGGCGGGTCCGGCATGTTCGTAAATGCGGGGCTGAGCGCGGCGCTCGATCGTATCTCCGAACGCGCGGCCGACGTGCGGCGCGCATTTACTCCCGGCGCATTGCCTTCGCACGGCGACGTCGCGACCGCAGCGGCACGGCAACGCTTCGCGCTCGACCCGATGTCGGTTTCGGCGCCCGACGGCGCCTATTTTATCGTTGCGGGTCAACGCGAGACGCGCACCTACACGCGCGACGGCAGTTTCCGATTTGCAGACGGACATTTGGTAACCGAACACGGCGATCCGGTACTCGGCCGGCGAAGCCCCGACGCGCCGCTCGAGGAACTGACGATCGACCCGGTCGATGCGGCGTTGGGACGCGCTGGAGCCATGCGCGTCGAGAGCGACGGAAGCGTGGCGTACCTTCGCACGTCGGTCGATCCGCGCACCGGCCGGCGTTCCGGCGGCAACGTAACGATCGGACGCGTCGCGCTCGCGCGTTTCCCGGCATCGACGGCGCTGCGATCGGACGACGGCCAGTCGTTTTCGCCGCCGAGCGGCGTGGTGCCGCACGTCGGCGTTCCCGGCGACGCTGCGTTCGGAGCGCTCACGCCCAACCGTCGCGAGGAGAGTCGCGTCGATATCGATCGCAGCCTCGAGCGCTTAAAAGATGCCTACGTTGCGTTCGATGCCTTGGCTGCGGCTGAAGCCGCGCACGGACGATTTAGAAAAACGGTCATGGACGTCGTCAAGTGAGATGTTTGACGTTCGTCGGCGATCCAGGGGAACCGCTGGTACGTCGTGCGGCATTTGAAGAACGATCGTGGCTGCCGTTAAGCGCGGCGTGCCTCGTTGCCGCAAACGTTCGCGAGACGCTGGGAGCGTTGCTCGGCATTCCGCTGCAAACACGCTTGTTCGAGCCGGCGATTCCGCGCGAGGACGGGTGGCGCGAGATCGGGCGCGACGCGACGCTCTATCGCGTTCGCGGGAGCGTGTCGGACGCAGCGATCGTGTTGCGTCTGCGCGATGCGACCGCAATGGCGGCTGCTGCGTTCGGGGAAAGCGCCGCACCCGCCGAGCCGCCGCGTCCGCTCTCGCCCCTCGAACGCGATATTCTGGATCGCGCCGTCGCCTCGATTGCGGGCGCACTGGTGCCGGTGTGCGGGCCGTACGAACGCGATTCGCTCGAACGGATTTCTTCGATGTCGGGTTTCCGTTCGTATTTCGAGATTGCGATCGACCCACCGGTAGGCGCGCGGATCGGGGTTGCGCTATCGCACGACGCTCCGCCCGAACCGGCGGGAAGTCTGACGGTGGACGTGTTGCGCGCCGTCGAGGTGCGCGTCGATGCAATTGTGGACGTCGCGAGGGTGACGGCACAGGCCGTAGCGTCGTTGCGCACGGGCGACGTGTTTCCGCTGCACGGATGGAATGCGGCGCGCTTGACGGTTGCCGGACGAACGGTCGGCACGGGTCCGGCGGGTATTCGGAACGAGCATTACGCGCTGTCGCTGGGTGCGGGTGCATGACGGACGGTGAGGCCGGACGTGGCATCGATGCGTTGCTGCACGTTCCACTGCATGTGACCGCGCGGTTGGGTTCGTGCCGGATGACGATCGCCGATATTTTGAAACTCGGCAGCGGTTCGGTGGTCGAGCTCGACCGGGCGGCCGGAGAACCCGTGGATCTATTAGCGAACGACCGGCGCATCGCGCGGGGCGAGATCGTTGCGGTCGGCGATCGTTTCGGCGTTCGCATTGTCGAAATACCCGAGCCTCGGTCGTGAGCGTCGCCGGAGATCTGGCGTCGCTGACATCGCATACGCACGCGTCGCTTCCACTCGACGTCTTGGCCGGGCTTACCGTGCTGTCGATCGTCCCGTTTTTGCTGGTCATGTGCACGTCGTTCGTCCGCATCGCCGTCGTGTTATCGTTGGTTCGGTCGGCAATCGGTGCGTCGGCACTGCCGCCTAACGCGGCGCTGACGGGCTTAGCGCTCGTGTTGACGATGGCCGTGATGGCGCCGGCGTTCGATGCCATCCGGCGTAATGCGCTCGAGCCATACGCGCGCGGCCGGTTGACGCAATCGCAGGCGCTGGCGCGCGCGGTGGAGCCGATTCAGGCCTTCATGCTGCGTCAGGCCCGGCGTTCGGATATTGCAATGTTCGAGCGTGTCGCGCATCGCCGTCCGGAGCCGCCGCAACGGGCCCCATTCGACGTGCTCGTGCCGGCCTTCGTCGTCGGCGAACTTCGCAACGCCTTCGCAATCGGGTTTGCATTGTATCTGCCGTTCGTCGCCATCGATCTCTCCGTCGCCGCAATCTTGATGGGCCTCGGAATGATGATGCTGAGCCCACCCGTCGTTTCGCTTCCGGTCAAGTTGCTACTATTCGTCATGGTCGATGGCTGGGCGTTGGTCTGCGGAGGCGTTGCGGCGAGTTTTCGGTGATGTCGCGGCCCGATTTAGATGTAGTTCTTGATACTCGGCCATAACGCCGCGAGCGGTTGTTTGATACCGCGGCACAGCATGATCGGCATGTCGTCTTCATAGGGCATGACGTACGGCGCGGTAAACGTGGCGGCTTTCTGCGCGCTACGAAAGAGGTGCCGATCGCGTCCGCAGTCTCCGTTTACATCGATGAGAACGTTCCCCGAATATCCGTGCGGACCCCAAAGAAAATACTGATTGTGTCCGCTGACGACCGGCAATTCGGGCGTGGTGAAAAACTGGATAGCCGCAGCCTCTCCATAGTTCTGCGCGACGATGACGGTGCGAGTGCGCTCTGCTAAAGGCAACGAGGCGTACACCTCCGCGACGGTCTGCGCGAGCGCCGGCCATCCGTGCATGTCTGCGTATGTCTGTGGCAGCACGGACTGCCGGTGGTGCTCGGTGGCCAGGGAGCTCAGCGGCAAGACCTTCGAAAGCCCGGCTTGGTAGACGCTAAACTGCTTGACGGGCAGCACGGGCAGCACGAGTGGAATGAGAGCGAACCCCGCCAGCGCCGCCAATGCCAGAACGGCAGGCCGGATGAATCGTGCTCGCCGTGTTGCACGCTCGAACGCGACGGCACCGGCCGCAAACGGCGCCGGATACGCATCGCACATATAATAGCTTTTCGCGTGCAACGCGATCATCAGAGCGAATAACGCGACGAATGTGATTCCAATCCAACGCGCCGCGGGTGTGAAGAACGTCCAGATCAGCCCGCAGATCCATACGAGCGCGAGGACGGGGTTCGTGATTTCGAGTTGCTGTAGTCCGAATGACAGCGGATCCAGGACGACGTTCTTGCCGTGCTGTCCGTTTTCAAGGAGTTCGATCATCGGAAACCCGTAGTGCGCCTGCCACAGAATGTTCGGCAGCGCGATCGCGGCCGCAATCAACACGCCCCACGCAAACCAAGGCGTTTTCAGTACGCTACGCGTCGGCGTCAGCGCGACGCCGGCGAATGCGGCGAGCAGAAAGAACGCGGCGCTATATTTGCTTTCCAGCGCGATGCCCGAGACGACGCCGACGGCGAGCCACCAACGGGGATCGGCACCGCGCGCGAGACGCACGACATACAGCACGACGAGCGGCCATGCCCAGAGGCCGACGCTGTCCGGTGCGACCATCATGCCGAAGTTCGCGAGAATCGGAGCGAGTAAAACGCAGAACGCCCCCAAGATCTGCGCAAACGTGCCGCCTTCGAATTCCTGAATCAGCCGGCACGTGACGAATACCGAAGCCGCCGCGAACAGCGCGGAGACCGCGCGCAATGCGACGAGCGAGTGGCCGAAGAGTTGCGATCCGGCGGCAAGCAACGGAATCACCGGCGGCTGGTCAACGTAACCCCACTGCGGATGCCGGCCACAGATGATGAAGTAGAGTTCGTCACGGAAAAAGCCGTAGTGCGGGTTCGCTGCGAGGTGAAAGAGGAACGTCGCAGCCGCTGCGTATAGGGGGATTCGCAGGCGTTCGTACGGTGCAGCGTTCATCTTACGGATCGACCAGTCGGAAACGCCGCCGATATTCGGCGGGGGCGATCCCGTAGCGCCGTTCGAACGCGCGTCGAAACGTGTCGTCCCCTCGGTAACCGACGGTCTGGGCGAGGTCGTTTACCGGATCGTCGCCGTTCACGAGCAGCCAGCGCGCCTCATCTAAACGAAGCTGTTCCACGAAATCCGAAGGCGTCACTCCGAGCGTTGCCTTAAATTTGCGGACGAAGTGCCGGGGGCTGAGATGGATGCGTTCGGCCAGCGCCTCGAGCGTCAAGTCGCTTTGCAGGTTCCCGCGAATCCACTCCGTCAGGTTCCCGAAATGCGTCCTCGCCTTCGTCTGCGCGAGGAGCGGCTGCGAATATTGCAGTTGTCCGCCCGAGCGTTTGAGGTACACGACGATTTCACGAGCAACCGCAAGTGCGAGCTCGCTGCCGAAATCTTGCTCGACGAATGACAGCGACAGATCGATGCCCGCCGTCACGCCGGCGGAAGTGTAGAACTTTCCATCGTTGATGAAGATCGCATCGGCGTTCACGTGCAGCTTGGGCCAAAGCCGCCGGACGTCATCGGCATAGCGCCAGTGCGTCGTTACGTTCCTGCCATCGAGCAATCCGGTATCAGCCAGCGCGTAGATCCCGGTACAGACCGATGCGATTCGTCGCGTTCTTTTCGAATGCGCGAGCAAGAATTGAACGACCGGAGCGCGCGTCTTCGCATGTAATCGAACCCCTCTGCCGCCGGGAACGATAATCGTATCGAACGAGACGTTATCCTTGAACGCGACATCCGCGTGCAAGGACACGCCCGACTCGGCCGCAACGCGGCCTCGGCGCGAACCGGTGGCGACCACGTGGTACGGTGCCGGTTCCCGGCTTACCAGTTCGTTGGCGGTCGAGAATACGTCGGCTGGACCCGCTACGTCCAGCCCCGTGACGCCGTCGTAGACGGCGATGGCAATGCGGCGCACCTTCATGGCGAAAGTGTACGGCGAAATTCCTGATGTCCGCAATGGCTAAGAACCGACGTTTTAGGACATCCCGAGGCCACGCCTCATTTGCGGAGGCGTTGCGGCCGCTTTTCGGTAACCTAGCCACATGCGCATCGCCGACGCGCTCGCGAGTTTGCGGCCGTTCTTCTCATTCGAGTTTTTCCCGCCCAAAGATGACGATGGTTCGCAGCGCTTGTTCGAAACGATCGCCGCGTTGCAGCCATTGCGCCCGGCGTTCGTCTCTATCACCTACGGCGCGGGCGGCTCGACGCGTGCGCGTACGGTGGCACTCGCCAAGCAGATCCAACAAGAAATCGGCCTGACCGTCGTCGCCCACGTGACCTGCGTCGGTGCGACGCGATCCGACTTGCGCGCGCTGTTCGACGACCTGGCGCGTGCCGGCATCCGCAATGTCTTAGCGCTTCGCGGCGATGCGCCGCGCAACGAAGCGTTCGCCGTGCCGCCGACCGGATTCGCGCATGCCGAAGAAATGATCGCGATGCTCAAGCGGAATTACGATTTCTGCATCGGTGCGGCGTGTTACCCGGAGAAGCATCCCGAATCGTCCGCCCCGGCCGAGGACCTGCATTTTTTACGCCGCAAGGTTGACGCCGGGGCCGACTTCTTGGTGTCGCAACTGTTCTTCGATAACGAGAAGTACTTCGATTTCGTACGGAGCGTTCGGGCGGCAGGCATCGACGTGCCGATTCTGCCGGGCGTGATGCCGATCACGAACTTCGATCAGATCCGGCGCTTCGTGGCAATGTGTGGTGCAACGATTCCCCCCAAACTTCACGTCGAAATGGAAGCGCGTCGCGGCGACCCGGCGGCGGTCGAAGCGTTAGGCGTCGCCTTCGCTTCGATGCAGGCGGTCGCGTTATTGCGGGCAGGCGTTCCAGGGATTCACTTTTACACGCTCAATCGGTCGCCGGCGACGCGGGCGATCGTGTCGTCGTTGCTGGCGGCCAGCGCGTGGCGCCTCGACTTCGCAACCGCGGGAAACGCATCCTGATCGCTTTTTGGTAACGTTTGCGTCATCGCACCGGCGTAGGCTGGTTCGGTGGATGCGTTCTCGGGGTTGTTGCGGGATGCGTCGATCGTTACGGCGATTCTCGCGCTGCCCGTCCTAACGCTGGCTGCGGCGATCGGAACCGTGGTAGCGATCGTACAAGCCGCAACGCAAGTGCAAGAGCAGACGCTGACGCTGCTTCCGAAAATTATCGTCGTCGGAACGTTGACTGTGGCGGCCGGCATCCCGGCCATGCATTTGCTGGCCGGGCTGTTCGAGCGCGCGTTAGAAGCGATCCCGTCGCTGGTGTCGGGTTCGTGACGTTGACGGCGGTTCTCGTCTTCGCGCGTTGTGCCGGATTTGTTGCACGCGCTCCCGGCATCGCGCATCCGAGCGTCGGCGCGCCGCTGCGAGCCGGGCTCGCGCTGTTGCTGGCCGGCGCGATCGTACCCGGCGTGCCGGCGACGCGCGCGCCGCTCGACGCATTGCTCGTGCCCGCGCTGGCGCTGGAGGTCTTGGTGGGTGCGGCGATTGGAACGGCCGCGTCGCTGGTGTACGACGCGGCCTATGCGGGCGGGCGCGCGATCGACGATTACGTCGGCGTCAAAGCCATCGCTCCGAACCTGCAGCTCGTTGCTCCCAGCGGCTTTGGTCGCGTGTGGTCGTTGGCATATACCGGCGCGTTCTTTTTACTCGGCGCCTATCGGATCGTTATCCCGGCATTTGCGGACAGTTTCGTGCGCGTTCCGGTGGCGTCGCCGGCCGGCGCGTACGCGTGGACGCAGTTCGGCGCTGGATTGGGAGAAGCGATGGTTGCCGCCGGGATCGCCGTCGCCGGTCCGTCGATCGGCGTTGCGTTCGTCGTGCAGATCGCGCTCGGTTCGCTGTCGCGTGCCGTGCCGCGCTTCGGCAGCACGACCCTGGCGTTTCCGTTGGTCTTCGCAGCGGCGCTCGTCGCGACCGCATTGACGGCGTCGTCGTTATCGCAAGCGGCGATCGCTCCCGTGCAGGCGTTGCCGGCGCGCCGGTGAGCGACGAAACCGATAAGCCATTCGACCCGACCCCCCAGCGCCTGCAAAAGGCAAAGCACGAGGGGAACGTCGCGCGGTCGGCCGAGCTGCCCGCGAACGTCGCATTTCTCGCCGCGGCGATCGCAGTAGCATCGCTCGTGTTACCGATCGGCGCGCGGCTAAGTGCCGCACTGGCTCGCGCCGCTTCCAGCGAGATTGCGCCCTGGGACGATGCCGTGCTCACCGTAGCGGCGGTACTGGTTCCCATGGGCGCGGCCGCGGCCGCCGGCATCGCGGCGGCGATCGTTCAGAGCGGTGGCATCTCCGTCGTCCCGATTCGTTTGGCCGCGGAACGACTCGACGTCCTTGCCGGAATCCGGCGCATCGCGTCGCGCGAAACCATGGCGCACGCCGTGCGGGCTACCGCCGCGTTCTGCGTGGCTGCGTCGGCGATCTCGTCGATCGTCGTTCGCACCGGCGCACAACTATTGCGTGCACGCGAACCGGCCGAACTCGCCGCCGCGGCGTGGCAAGGAGTATGCGGCGCGGCGTTGACTGCCTGCGCGTGCGGTTTGACCTTTGCCGTTGCCGAATACGCGAGTGCCCGCCGTGCGTGGTTGCGCAAACTGCGCATGTCGTTCGACGAGCGTAAGCGCGAGGCCAAGGAACAGGACGGCGATCCCAACGCGCGCGGCCGTCGCCGCGCACTGCATCGATCGTTCTTGCGCGGCGCGCCCTCGGATGTCAAGGATGCATCGTTCGTGGTGGTCAATCCGACGCACGTCGCCGTCGCGTTGCAGTACGCGCCGCCGCGCGTAGATGTACCGGTGATCCTGGTCGCGGCTGCCGGCGAGGCTGCGTTGCGCGTTCGCTCGCTGGCCGTCGAGCTGCGCGTCCCGATCGTGGAGAATGCACCGCTCGCTCGAGCGTTATTTGCCGATGCAGCGATCGGACGTCCGATCGCGCTCGAACACTACGTCGCGGTTGCCGAGGTCGTCGCCGCTTTGTCGCGTGCGTCGAGCGAGGCTCGCACGTGAAGCCGGCGGTCTATGCGTTTGCAGGCCTGCTCTTAGCCGTCGTTGCCATCCTCATCGTGCCGCTGCCGCCGTGGCTGCTCGACGTATTGCTCGGCTTGAACATTTTCGGTTCCGCTTTGGTGCTGTTGCTGTCGGTTACCGTCGGCGACCCGTTGGAGTTTTCAGCGTTCGCACCGGCGCTGTTGTTCGCGACGCTGTTCCGGCTGTCGCTCGACGTGTCGGCGACGCGCTTGATCCTCACGCAAGGGGCCGTGCCGGGCACGGTCGGATCGATCATCCCGGCGTTCGGTGCGTTCGTCGTGAACGGCAACTTGGTCGTCGGCGTCATCGTCTTCGCGATCTTGATCACCATTCAGTTCGTGGTCATCGCGAGCGGATCGCAGCGCGTGGCCGAAGTCGCCGCCCGTTTTACGCTCGACGCAATGCCGGGAAAGCAAATGGCGATCGATGCCGACGTGCATGCCGGGGCTCTCGACGTTGACGGGGCGCGGCGAAAACGCGCGCTCGTGCAGCGCGAAGCCGACTTTTACGGAGCGATGGACGGCGCCGGAAAATTCGTCAAAGGCGATGCGGTAGCTGCGCTGGTGATCGTCGCGCTCAACCTGTGCGGCGGCATCGTGGTCGGGATGGCGTATCACGGAATGACTCCGCTGGATGCGCTCGACACGTTCGCGCTGCTGTCGATCGGTAACGCGCTGGTGACGACGTTGCCGGCGTTCTTGATTTCTACCGCGATGGGCATGATGGTAACGCGTGTCGCCACCGACGGCGCGCTGGGGGCAGATCTCGCCGCGCAACTCTTCGCGCGTCCCGACGTCCTGCGCAGCGCCGGAGGGCTGCTGATCGCACTCGGATTCGTGCCGGCGTTGCCGCGGCCGTTGTTCTTTACGCTGGGGATCGGCGCGTTCGCGTTGGCCCAAGCTGCGGCCGTGCGATTGCGCCGCGAGCGCAGCGAATCGCAACGCGAGAGCGAGCGCGCGCGCCGCAACGTCATGCGCCGCCCGGAATTGGCGCTCGGGTTGATCGGCGTCGACGCGTTGGCGATCGACTTAGGCGCCGACCTCACGCGATTGTTGATCGCGCCGGCCGCCGACGCACTGTTGGATCGCATCGGCGAGGTGCGCCGCGCGTTGGCGGGCGACATCGGCGTGGTACTTCCAGGCGTGCGGTTGCGAGACGACTTGACGCGCGACGCGCAGCGGTATGCGATTCGCGTTCGCGACCGCGTTGCCGGGGAAGGTAGGCTCGAAGTCGATCGTCTGCTCGCGGTTGCTGATGAGCCGGTCGTTTCTCGGCTCGGTACGGTCGAGCGCGAACCGGTGTACGGATTACCGGCCGCCTGGATCGATCACGCCGACCGCGAGCGCGCGCTGGATGCCGGCGCGTTGGTGTTCGATCCGATTTCGGTGTTAGGGTCGCACCTTGCAGAAGTAGCGCGGACGCATGCCGCCGAGCTGGTTGGCCGGCAAGAGCTGCATACGTTGCTCGAGCATCTGCGGGCGTCGGTTCCTTCGGTCGTCAAAGACGTCGGCACCGACGCGTTGCCGATTGGAATTCTGCACCGTGCATTCGGACTGCTGTTGCGCGAAGGTGCTTGGCCGCGCGACCCGGTCGGCGTTCTGGAAACGATGCTCGAGGCCGGAACGCGCGATCCGCAAGAGCTAGCCGAGTCGGCGCGGAGGACGGTTGTGCCTGCGCTGCTCCGCCGTCGTGAGACACGCTCGCTCGCGCCGATCGCGTTCGATCCGGAGTTCGAACGAAGTTTACTCGACGCATGGACCGGCGGAGCGCTGCCGGCTTCGGCGGCAACGGCCGCTGCCGTGCGCGACCGCATCGCGTCGTATGCCGCATCGATCCCGCGCGAGCGAGCCGCCGTCGTTTGCACCGCTGCCTTGCGACCGCTCCTGGCCGACTTTCTGCTCCGGTCGGGCGTCCGGGTTTCGGTCTTCGGATACGGCGAGCTACCGCCCGAGCTCGTTCTCGAGCCTGCGGCCGTGTTGGGAGCGCATGAGCTCGCTCCGTGACGTGGAACTTCTCGGGGAGCAGCTGTAACAATCGGGTTCCCCGGCGCGTACTAGCCGGCAGCCGCTTCCCGGAGGATCACGATGCGTCCCATGGTCGCCGTCCTGCTTTTGGCCTTCCTCGCCGGTTGCGGCGCAGGAACCGCCTCGCTGCCGTATCGGTCGCTCGGACTCGACGATTCGATGGCCATGACCGTGGAACAGTACGCACTCAACCGGCTCCCGGCCGCGCGTCACGCCTGTGCCAAGCCGGCGCATGGCGTTACGGCGCGCGTCGCGGCGAAAGCTTGCTCTAAGAAGTAGCGGCAGCCGCAGCGTTTCAGCGCTCGCGGCAGGCCTGTTCGCTGTACAGCCGTAAACCCTGGTGACCCGCGGCCCGCCGCAGCGGGTCTTTTGTTTGCACTTGTCTTTTGTTCGGATGCAATGAACTGGAATAACCTCAAGACGCCGTTCAAGGCGCTGGTCATCCTGGCCATTATCGTCTTCTCGCTGTGGGCGATTCTGCCGGTCCAGCAGAAAATTCACTTGGGCCTCGACTTGCAAGGCGGATCCCGTCTGCTGCTGCAGATGTATCCGACCGCCGAGGTGCCGACGATCACCAGCCAAGTGCAGGCGCAAACGCGCGAGGTCATCGACAAGCGTATTAACGGCCTGGGAGTGACCGAGCCGTCGATCAGCAACGTCGGAACCGACCGCATCTTGGTCGAGCTGCCGAACGTCAAGAATCCGGATGAAGCCGAGCGCGTGCTCAAAGAAGTCGCCGTTCTCGAGTACAAAATCGTTCCGGCCGACGTGATGCAAAAAGCGGAAGCGGCGCAGCAGGTCGTTAACAGTGCGAGCGCGCCGGCCAAAGTGAAGGCGCAGGCCGAAGCCTACCTCGCGAACGGCGCGTACAACGCCAGCGGTCTGGTCGTGTACTCCGGTAAGGATTTAAAAGCCGCACAAGCCGGCTACCAGCAGACGGGCGGCAGCGCGCCGATCGTGCTGTTTCAAACCAAAGATCCCGCCAAGTTCGGCAAGCTGACCAGCGACAACATCGGAAAGCCGCTCGGCATCTTCCTGGATCACCGCTACATTTCGGCGCCGATCATCAACGGCCCGATTTTTGACAGCGGACAGATCAACGGTACCTTCACGATCGAGCAGGTGACGACGCTCGCCAACGAGTTGAACGCCGGCGCACTGCCCGTCAGCATCAAGATCGTCGAAAAAGAGACGATCGGACCGACGCTCGGCAAGATCGACTTGATTCAGTCGCTGCGGGCATCGATTCTCGGACTGGGGCTGGTGCTGCTGTTCATGGTCGTCGTGTATCGTTTGCCGGGATTTCTGGCCGACGTCGCGCTAGCGATTTACGTGTTGGTGATGATGGCGATTCTCGCTACGTCCCACGCGACGCTCACGCTCCCGGGCATCGCGGGCTTCGTCCTTTCCATCGGTATGGCGGTCGATGCCAACGTTCTGATTTTCGAGCGCATCAAAGAAGAGTTGTGGAACGGTAAGTCGATGCGCGGTGCCGTACGCGTCGGGTTCGCTCGCGCGTTTTCGGCCGTCTTCGATAGCCATTTCACGACCATCGTCGGCGCGGGCGTGCTCTACTTGCTCGGCACCGGAACGGTGAAAGGCTTCGCATTCACGCTCTTCTGGGGAACCGTCGTCTCGCTGTTCACCGCCGTATTCATCACGCGCTTCTTCATCGACGCGCTGGTCGATAACGACGTGGCCACGACGCCCGAACTCTACGGCGTGAGCAAGGCCGACGTTGGCATTTTCTCGCGGGCGGGAGCGTAGCCGATGCTATTCCGTAGACTCAACTGGAATATCGTCGGATGGTTCCGCATCGTCTCGACGATTTCGTACCTCATCATCGCGCTCGGCTTGGGCTCGATGGTCTATCACGGTTTCCAAGGCGGTAACGGCTTCAATCCGTCCCACATGCTGCGTCTCGGTTTGTCGTTTACCGGCGGTACCGACATAACGGTGCGCTTCACGCGGCCGACCACCGCCGACGCCGTTCGTGGCGCGTTATCCTCGCTGGGTCTCACCGAAGAATCCGTTACGACGATCGGCACCGACGGTCAAAGTTTCGTCATCCAAACGCAAACTGCGTTTGCCAACGATTCGGGACCGCTGTATAAGGCGCTCGGCACGATCGCTCCGCTCGATCGCGCGGCGGGTTCGATCACTGCGGTCGGTCCGTCACTCGGCCGCGAATATTTGATGAAGGCTCTCCTGGCGCTGGTGATCGCGCTCGGAATTCAGTTCTTGTACATCGCGTTCCGGTTCGGCTGGAACTATATCTTCGGCTTGGTAACCGTCATCGCGCTCGTTCGCGACGCGGCCATGATGATCGGTATCTACGCGTTGGCGGACCGGCGTGCTGACGATGCGTTCCTCGCAGCCGTTCTAACCGTCATCGGCTACTCGGTTATGGATACGATCGTCATTCTCGACCGAATCCGCGAGAACACCAAGTTGATGGCGGGCCAACCCTACGATCGCATCGTCAACGAATCGATCAAACAGACGATGACGCGGTCGTTCAATACGCTCGCGACCGTCGTGATCACGCTGGTCGCGCTGTTGGCACTCGGCGGCGCGAGCCTCAAGAACTTCGCCTTCGCGCTGCTCGTCGGCATCTGCTCTGGCGGCTATCATTCGATCTTCTACTCGGCACCGTTGGTGCTGAATTTCCGTAAGCGCCAGATGGAGAAGGCGGTCGAGAAGCGGCGCGTGAGCCTCAGCACCGATCGTTCTATCACATCGCGCGCACGATCCGAATCGACGCAAGGCAATGCCGGCGCTCCGCGTGAGGACATCGTTGCGGCGCGTCGCGAGCGGCGCCAAAAAGCCAAAGTCGTACGCCCTGTGACGACCGGACCCGCGCGCTATCGAAAGAGGCGTGCCGATACGGGTGGCGCGGTCGCGCTCGACGATGCCGAGTCGTACGAATCGGGCGAAGACCAGACCATCGATCCGCTCGACGCTCAGCGGGCCGGTCTGCACGACGAAGCGCTCGAGCAAGGCCACGAAGCCATCACGCTCAACTTCGAAGGCTTGGACGACGTAGCCGATGCTACGCCGCCGGCCGGCGCCGAGCCCGCAGCCGAAGCGGAGCCGCCCGCTCATCCGGACCACGCCGAACCGCCCAAGTCGTAAGCCGGGCGGCGGCTTAACGCCGTCCGAGCGCGCATTCGAAGACGCCTTCGAGCGCCTTCTTGCCGCGGGAAGCGGCGACCGCGAAACGTTGACGCCGGCGCAGAACGAGCGCGATGCGTTCGTCGAGCGCGTGTTTGCCAGAGCTCGAGACTACGTCGTCGATCGGTACGCCTCGATCGGCGATGCGACGGCATTCCATACGAAGGTCAAGGGCATTTCGTTCGAAGGGCGTCAAGACGTTGCTGCCGGGCTACGCGTCGATGCGCCGTTGGAGCTGGTGCGTCAGCCGACCAACCCAAAAGATACCAACGCGATCGCCGTTCACTTCGGAAATCTGCAACTCGGCTTTATCAGCAAAGAAATTGCGACGCACCTGGCGCCGCAGATCGACGCAGGCGCACGGTACGTCGCCCGCGTCGCTTCGTTGACCGGTGGCGGCGATAAACATTTCGGCGTGAACGTGTTTGTCGAGCGCGACGTGCGCGATGTCGTCGAACGCAGAGACCGCGAACGCAGCCGAACGCGCACGCAGTGGAACGGCGAAGCCGATCGCATCCGTCACGCCCTGATCGGCGCGGCCAATCCGCACGAGGCGCAGCAAGCCGTATTGGCCCGCGTGGAAAGCGGTAGCAATACGCTCGCGGTGTTGGGAACGGGCCGGGGCAAGTCGTTCTGCTTTCAGTATCCGGCCGCGTTGCGTGCGCTCGCGAACGGGCAGAAGACGCTCGTCATCTATCCGCTGCGAGCGCTTGCCAACGATCAATACGAAGGCATGATGAGAACGCTCGATCCGCTGGGCGTGCGTATCTATCGCGCCAATGGCTCGATCGGCGCACAAGAGCGAGAGGAACTATTCGAAGCGTTACGCTCCGGCGCGTGGGACATGGTGCTCGCTACGCCCGAGTTCCTCGATTTTCATCGCGCGACGTTTACCGGCGGCGGGAAGCCGTCGTTCGTTGTGGTTGACGAAGCGCACCATCTGTTCGAATCGCGTCATCGAGCAGCCTACGGGCGCTTGGGCGAAACGATTCGCGCGCTCGGGGCGCCGCAGGTCTTGGCATTGACCGCGACCGCCGGCGACGAGGCGTTCGCGAAGGTCGTCGCCGAATTGCAGATCGACGCGTGGGTTGTCGATCCAACCGTTCGCGAAAATCTCGAAGTCGTGGACGCCCGCAACGGCAAACAAAAGACGGCGTATTTGGAACGGCTGTTTCGCGAAGGATCCAAGGGCATCGTATACTGCAACTCGCGCCGCGATGCAACCGATGTCGCGCAGACCTTGCGCCGTGCGATCGGTAACGAAGTGATGTTCTATCATGCCGGTATGCCCACCGCGGACCGGTTGGAGGTTGAAGCAATGTTCCGCGAGGGCGACCTGCGCGTCGTCGTCGCGACCTCCGCGTTCGGCGAAGGCATCGATTTGCCCGACGTCGAGCACGTCGTGCTCTATCATCTCAACTTCGATTTCGCCGAGTTCAATCAACAGGCCGGGCGGGCGGGGCGCAACGGCGCTCCCGCACAAATTCACCTGCTGTACGGCGAGCACGACCGCCGCGTCAACGACTATTTGATCGACGTCGATGCTCCGCGTCTGACCACGCTCCGCGAGATCTACCGCGGAATGCGCGCCGCATCGCGCGATGGCGTGCTGCACGGCGCCAACAACGGACTCGCCGACCTTCTCGGCATCGACCGCGTCAGCGACCGCACCATCGGCGCTGCCGTTCGAATCTTCGCCGACTCCGGCTTGCTGGCGGTAAGCGAAGACGACGAGGGCCGTGCGCTGCGGTTTCTTCCGGTGACGGATAAGGTGGACATGGAGCGCAACGAGCGTTTCGCCGAAGGCGAGGCGACGCGTGAGAGCTTCGAAGAGTTTTGCAATCTCGCGCTGACCGCATCGGCGCAAACGCTCCAACGGATCATCAACCGGCCGATCTATCCGAGCCGCGTGGCGCTGCGGAAATGATGTCTAGGCGATCGCGCCGGCCAACCGATCGCCGTCAACCGCACGATAAAACGCGTTGTCCGTTTCGCTGATTCCCTTGTCGCGCCACGGATCGATCTGTCGCTGCGAAAGCGGGAGATGCACGGTCGGACCGGTCGCATCGGAGTAATCGCTACCGCCGAATGGGGCGAAGCCGTCGCTTTCGCGATGCGCAACGACGAGATTTTGGACGGCACTCGCGGCCGTACGCGCTTGCGCGCGCACCTCATTCGATAAGCGCCCGTCGGCGGCGATCGTTCCATACACCGCCATCGCGGGACGGTCGGAATGCCAGGGCATGTCGGGAGTTGACGCTGAGAACCGCACCATTCCGTCGGTCGCTCCGATGTCTTGGCGAATCGCGCCGCGCGTCGAGCGATCGCGCGCTGCGGCAACGAGTCCGTCGTCGAGTGCTTTGATCGCGGTTTCGGCCGTGCGAATCTTGTCGGGCGCGCAATCGATCACATCGAAGGCTGCGGCCGGCCGAATCGCACCGAAATATTTCGTCTGCATCACGTCGCGAACGATCGAGCGCGCCATCGCGGTGGAATCCCCTTGATGCGCGGCGATGTCGTGTGCGACACCGCTCGGCACGCCCGGTGCGAGCATGGTCTCGGGTGATGCGGCCAACCAACGGACGCCGGCATGCGAAAGCGCATCTGCGAAGCCCATCGTGTCCATCAAACATTGATTGGCGACGACGCCATCGACGTTACGCCCCGCGTCTTCGGGGTGTTCGCGCGCGTGTTGCGCGATGCCGCCGGCGACCGCTTTGGCGATGTCGGGCATCGACATGCACGATCCGTCGCCGGTTTCGAGTCCGCCACCATCCCCGCCGCCGTGATCGACCAGATCGATCCACGTTTGCTTGGCACCGTTGGCTTCGGCGTTATCGAGCGTGCGGGCAACGAAGCGCGCCAGCGTGCCCTCATCGCTCATATCGTCGGGCGCTCCGCTGTGCACGTTTCCGATCGATCCATCCGCAATCGTGTAGCGGTCGGTGTGCAAGTCTCCGCTGTGACGCGACGTCGTATCTTCGACGGTGAAATCGATGCGTTCGTCGACGCGGCTCGCGGCCAGCGCTTGCGATAGGGTCGCACCTTGAATGTCGTCGAGATTGTTGTCGCCGTCGCGGTAGATACCGAATTCCAGCGATCGGCGCGACGGTGTGATCGTAACGTTCTGCAGCATAGAGCCTCCTGACGCAAGTTGTCGGGAGGCTTCTGCTTCGTTCGCGACCGTTGGCTAGGGGTTCGTTCTGGTTACAATGCGCTGTCGGGGCTCGTGGCGACGCCGAAGGCGGCGCTCAAGGTATCGCTGTAGGTCTGAACCGGAACGCCCTTCGGATAGGTTATTTCCGAAACCGCCGGGGCGAACGGAGCGCTGATGAACAGGTGCTTATTGGCGGCGTCTAACGCGACCGCATACGCCGCAGTAGTCGAGTAGGTTGTCGACGCCTTCGTCGCACCGGACGGAAAGACGTACACGATGGCGTCTTCCTGGTCGGCGATCAGCAGCTCGCCTTTCTTGTCGATGGTCATGCTGCCGGCGTACCCGAAGGCGATGTGGATGCCAAGATTCGTCCCATTAGTCGATCCGGGCGCGAATTCGAGCACTTCGATGTCGCCCTGTTGCGAATCGTTGTACGCGACGTACAAGTTGTTGCTCTTGTCGAGCGCGAGGCCGGCCGGGAACGTGCTGAATGGAATGGTTTGCGTCGGCGTCTTCTTGCCTTTGGCGTATTCCAAAACGGCGCCGTCGAAGCTGCCGTTGAAATTCGCGACGTACACCGTTCCGTCGGTACCCGCGACGACGTATTTCGGTGAACCCGCACCAGTGAGTGTCTTAGAAAGTTTGGTTTTGCCCTTCGCGTATTCGGTCACCGTACCGGCGCCGAAGTTGCAAACGTACAGCGTACCCTTCGGATCGACGAACGCTCCGTCGGGGGCTGAGATGCCGTCGGTGATTTGCCCGACCGGCTCGGGGCTCGACGATTTCTTCGTCGAGAAGATCGCGATGCGTTGATTGAACTGATCGGAAACGTAGAGCAAGCCTTTGCCGGATTTAGCTTCGGGCGAAAGCCAGCCAGGCGTGCGAACCGCCGCGCCGATCGCCGGCCGCGCGCCGAGAACGCCGCTTTGGGTGAGCGATTGAAGTTGCGATTGCGCCACCAGTGGCGATGATGCGGACTGCGAACAGCCCGATAGTAGGGCGGCGACGCCCACTGCGTACGCCGCGGTCGATAGTGTACGTAGCAACATCCGCGGTTGCTTCGCCTGTAGGCCGAGCCTACCTATGCCTACGGTTACTCGGCAACCGTGTTTAGACGCGCCGATTCCAGCCGAGAAGCGCGGCGAGATCCTTGATTTCATCCGTCCGTTGGGGCTGCAGCGACAGGTCGTTCGCAACGAGCAAATTTTTGAGTCGTTGATACGCCGGTCCATCTGGGCCGGCGATTTCCAAAGCGGTTTCAGCGGAACGCCGGGCGGCAGCGTTCTCTCCTTGCAACCCCAGGCTTCCGGCCCGCACGCGACGCGTCCACGAACGAATGCGAGCGTCCGACGAATCGGACTCGCGTTCGACCATCGCGCAAATCGCTAATGCGGCTGCCGGTCGCCCCAGCATGTTCGTCGCTTCGGCTTCGAACAAGTGCGACGCCCACCACGCGTGCGATTGCGCGGTCGCTTGCGTTCTGCTTTCGCGCGCCAGGGTGATTCCGGCCCTTGCATCGCCGCGATCGATCGCGATGCCGCTTAACATGCTGAAGATTGGCGCGACCGGGGCGCCGATGGCTTGGTGAATCATCAGCGACTCTCGTGCTAATCGTTCGGCCTCTTCGTAGCGCCGTTCGGAGCGAGCGATCCCGGCCAGCAACAACAGCGACGATGAAATATCGTTAACGAAGCCGTGTTCGATCGTGAATCGATGGAAGGCGACGCAGATCGCGCGCGCTCGCGCCGCACCGGATCGCCCATCGATAGCCAGCATGGCGTTAACGTTGAGATACTGTTTGCGCGTTAGCGTCGATACGGCGCCCGGCGCGGCGGCGGGATTGCGCGCGTGTGTCCGGACGGCTTCGCGAAGCTTGCCGAACTCGAAGTAGAAAAACGTCAGCGTGGTATAGCAATAACTGCGCATGTCGGCGTCGATCGGCGTGCCGTCGTCCCGCACTCGAAATTGGTGGATGCAGCGCTCCAGCACCGCGGCGGCTTCGGCCGATCGGCCCGCATCTCGAAGCGCCGCGGCTCGACCCATAGACCTCCATGCGGCCGCTTCGGCTGGGTCGCCTCCTTCGCCAATGAGCGGCGACAGTTTACGGGCTGCGTCCACGTGCCCTTCGGCGGTCAACGAAACAGTCGCTGCCAGCTTCCAATCGCCGATCGTGCGATCGTCGCGGACTTCCGGACGCTCCTGTAAAAACGTTGCGACGCGGCGCCGTGCTTCATCGAGGTCGCGATAGAACTGCCGGCGCGAGATTGCCAAATCGCCGGCGACCGATTTGTGTGGTTCGTTGGCTAGATCGCAGCGCGTAACGATGGCGTGCAGACGCTCGCCGCGAGGTTCGTCGCGAAGGCGCCGCAACGCGTCAAAAACGGCGCGCCCCGACGGATCGTCGCCGTCGCGGCCTATTCCAGCGCTGCGGATAACGGCGGCTACCGCGTTCGAAGAACGCATGCTGTCGCCTGCGACGGCCCCCCTAGAAAACCCTACCGGCCAAAGCGGGCTGTGGTATCATCCAGGCAATGCTTGGACCGCGACGGCGTGCAGCCGTCGTCATCGCGATTTTTCGCACCGCGCCGCACGGCATCGTCTTCGTCGAGCGCGCGGCACACTTACGCGATCATCCCGGCCAGATCGGCTTACCGGGTGGCGGCGTACACGCCGAGGATGCGAGTCTTGCCGCCACGGCCGTACGCGAGCTTTACGAAGAAGTCGGCATCGACGTTTCGCGCGTGCGGATGGTTAACGAACTGCCCGTGATCCGCCAACGCGTTGCTAATAACTTCGACGTCACGCCGTTCGTCGCGGTCGTCGAGCCCGGCGAACTGCGCATCGACGCGAGCGAAACGGCCGGAGTCTTCGTGGTGCCGCTCGAGCGCGTGCTGGCATTTGCCGGTCACGAATCGTCAATCGATTTTGAAGGCCGTCGCATCTGGGGTTTGACGGCACGGATTCTACACGAGTTCGTCGGTCGTTGGGACGCAGGCGGATCCGGCCGCGTACTCGAGCGCCTCACGGTCGCGGGTCACGACGGCGGCGGCGAGGCTGACGGGCATTCTTTCAGCAGCGTGTAGCCATCGGCGTTAGTGTGGTCCATAACGTAGCGTACTAACGACGGCTCTCCGTCGCGCTTGTCCGGCGGCGGTTGCTGGAATGTTGTGGGAAAGTTCGGATCGTCGCGGTTGCGTCGCGACCACGGATTAGCCGCTTCGCTTGGGTAGTACCACTGATAATCCAGCGAGGTTAACGCCGTGCCGCCGTTCGAATAGTGAACCGTCATCGCAATGGTGACGTAAAATCCGCCGGTCGCGGCATCGTATCGCGATCCATCGGGGTCGGAAAAGGTCACGAACCCGCACGGCTGCGCACCGCCGGTTCCGTTGCCGCCTCGATCGCCGCCGCCCGAACCACTCGCTCCGTCTCCGCCGGTTCCGGTTTGCGTACCGCTGCCGGCTCCGATTCCGCCCGACGGTACGTCGAACTCCGCCCGCGCGTGGGCCGTCGATCGAACGATCGGACGCAGCGATCCGGCCCGGGGAGCCGGCGCGTGTCGTACGCGCATGTCCGTTAGCGGCATCGAACTCGCCGGTCGCGCTCGTATCGCCGGCGGGGACTTCGTGGTGGGAGCCGGTGACGGCGTCGGGTTCGCTCGCCGTTGGATGCGAGCAAGCGTTATGCGAGCGACCGTTTCCGAGCCTGGATTCGTCCGCAGCGCCGGAACGATCCATGCGAATGCCCCGTGCAATGCGAACGCGAGGATCGTTGCGGCAAGCAACCGTCTCGCGCCGCGGTTAGCGCGGAAAGGCACGCCGATGCGCTCCTCGAACTTCGCACACCGTGGCGATCGATGCTTTTATTCGAACGATTCCGGATTTTCCGATTCCGGGCATTATGTTCCGCGACATTACCCCGTTGCTCAAGGATAAACAAGGATTCCGGGACGCAATCGATCTGTTCGTCAAGCGGTTCGAGAATCGTGGCGTCAGCTGGGTCGTCGGCATCGAAGCGCGGGGATACATCTTCGGCGCGCCGCTGGCCTATGCCATCGGCGCTGGTTTCATTCCGATTAGAAAGCCCGGCAAGCTTCCGCACGAGACGCTGACCGAAGAGTACGCGCTGGAGTACGGCACCAACGCGCTGCAAATCCATGCCGATGCAATTCCACGCGGCGAACGCGTCGTGGTGGTTGACGATTTGCTGGCCACCGGCGGCACCGCTGCCGCGACGGGTCGTCTGCTCGAAAGGATGGGCGTTACGGTGGAAGCCTTCGCATTTTTACTCGAGCTACGCGGCCTGGGCGGACGCGAAGCGTTGACCGGCGCGGAAGTGGTATCGTTTGTTGAATATTAAAATGACTCGCTTATGGGTGGTATCGCTGTTGCTGGCCGCCTTTGCAATGCTGCCGTCGGTAACGTCGGCGCGGCCATCGGCAACGCCGGCGCCTGCACCGACGCCGACGCCGGTTGCAGACCCGCAAATCACGAAGATCGTGCGCCAACAGTTTGTGGCCTGGCAGGCCGGCAGTGTCAATCTGAAGCTCTACGCGCCGGAAGTGTTGTCGAAACTGACACAAGACAAAATCGACCAGACGGCACACGCGCTATCGGGCTTGGGTCCGCTCATCGACACGGTGTACATGGGACCGTTTTCCGCGCCCGATATTCCGCCGGACGCGCGCGGTTATATCTATCAGATGCGCTGTTCGGCCGGCAACGTGTATCTGTGGATGATTCTCGATTCCGACGGCAAGATCGCGACCATTTTCTATAAGGACAAATTCGACGTCGAAACGGTCGAACGTCCGGGTGAACCCGGTGCATCGGCCGGAGCATCGCCGCCACCGTAGCTTCTGCTACTCACTAGGGAGGATCACGAGTTGTCTATTTTTCCAACGAGCCGCCGCACCGCGGCGGGCGCTTTCCTTATCGCGCTGATGATGACCGGCTGTTCCGGCAACAGCATCGCGCCAACCGGTTCCAGTGCCGGCGCCGGCAACGCTAGGGCCGGGCAAAGTAGATCGTTGAGTCAGTATCGCGCCCTTTCGAACGGAAAAGGCATACGATTGGAGGCATCCCCCGCAGTAATCCGTGGCTGGATGTCACCTGAGGCAAAAACCGATAATAAAGCAATCTATTGGGGCAACTACGATACGAACACGATCACGATTTACTCGTCGAAAGGTGTCAACGGTAAAGAATTGGGCCAGATAACGACCGGCCTCAATAACCCGGAGCGGCTCTTCGTCGATAAGAACGGCAGCGTCTATGCTACCAACCTCGGCAACAACACCGTCACAGCATACAAAGCCGGCGCAACGACGCCGTTCTTGACGATCGGCACCGGCATCGACGGCCCGACCGGTCTCACCGTCGATGCGGCCGGAACCGTGTACGTTGCCAACGTGAACAGCGATACGATTACCGAATATCCCAAAGGCAAGACAGCTCCGTCGATTACGATCGATGCGGCGGCCGAATATCTCGCGACCGACGCGGACGACAACCTGTACGCCGCCCAGTACCCGAGCATAGTGAAGTATGCGAAAGGCTCCACTAGCGGCACCAGCCTTGCCCTGTCGCTTGGATCGCCGGGTGCTTTGGAGGTAGACGCCAAGGGCACCATCATCGTCCTCGACGAGAGCAACAACGATCTCGACTATTTCCCGGCCGGAAAGACGTCGCCGTCGAAACAAATTGCGGTGGGTGGCTTCCCGTTCGGCATCGCGCTGAGCAAAAACAACAAGCAGATCTACATAAGCAACTTGGAAGGCTCCAACTTCCTCGTTCAAACGCTCGCGTATCCTAAGGGCACGGCGCCGAAGACTAAACTGAGCACGAACGCCGGCGGTTGGCCGATCTCCGTTAACCCCAACAACGTCCTCGGAAAATAAGAGCAAGACGCCAGATGCGGGCCGGTTTATTCCGGCCCGTGTTCTTAAAAGCTGGCGATTTTTCGGTTCCGCGCTATAATGGGCGGAACCGTTATGACCATTCAGGAGCTGACCGACCGCGTTCGGCGGTACGACCCTGACCTCGACGACGTGCTGCTGCGGCGCGCGTATGAGGTAGCCGATGCTGCCCATGCGGGCCAGCGCCGTGCCTCTGGGGAGTCGTACATCGAGCACCCGCTCGCCGTAGCGGGTGTCCTGGCCGAGCTAGAGATGGACCGCGAAACGATCGCGGCGGCGCTGCTGCACGACGTGGTCGAAGATACGTCCATCACGAACGAACAGGTCGCCTCGGAGTTCGGCGACGAGATCGCCCGGTTGGTCGAGGGCGTGACGAAACTCACGCGCATTCCGTATCAGTCGAAGGAAGACGCGCAAGTCGAAAACCTTCGCAAGATGTTCATGGCGATGGCGCGCGATATTCGCGTCATCATCATCAAGTTGGCAGACCGCTTGCACAACATGCGCACCCTGGCCAGCCTGCCACCCGCGAAGCGCCTTTCGATCGCGCGCGAAACGCTCGACATCTACGCTCCGATCGCGCACCGTCTAGGCATTTGGAAGATTAAGTGGGAAATCGAAGACGATTGCCTGCGCTATCTGGACCCCGAGGCCTATCGCGATATCGTCGAGCGCGTTGCGAAGACGCGCAACCAGCGCGAAGCCGACGTTGACTCCGTCATCGATCGTTTGCGCGGCGAGTTCGGCGAGATGCACGTCGAGGCCGAAATCCAGGGCCGTCCGAAGCATTTTTATTCCATCTATACCAAACTCAAGAGCGGTCGCGACTTTTCGACAATTTACGATCTCACCGCGATTCGCATCATCGTCGATAGCGTCAAGGATTGTTACGCCGCGCTCGGTGCCGTGCACGCGCTGTGGACGCCGTTGCCGGGACGATTCAAAGATTATATCGCGATGCCAAAGCCCAACATGTATCAGTCGCTGCACACGACCGTCGTGGGTCCGACCGGCGAACCGCTGGAGATTCAGATTCGCACGCTCGAGATGCATCGCACCAGCGAATACGGCATCGCCGCCCATTGGCGGTATAAAGAAGGCGGCAAAGCCGACCAATTCGAGAATAAGCTTTCCTGGCTGCGAGCCTTACTGGAATGGCAAAAAGACATGCGCGATTCGCGCTTGTTCATGGAAAATCTCAAGCTCGACCTCTTCGATTCGCAAGTGTTCGCGTTCTCTCCACGTGGTGACGTCTTCTCGATGCCGGCCGCCGGTACGCCCCTCGATTTCGCGTATCTCGTGCACACCGATGTCGGCAACCATTGCGTTGGCGCCAAAGTCAACGGGCGCATCGTACCGTTGGATTCGCAGCTGAACAACGGCGACATCTGCGAGATTCTCGTCAATAAGACGAGCGGTCGACCATCGTTGGACTGGTTATCGATCGTTAAGACGTCGAGTGCAAAGCATAAAATCAAACAGTGGTTCCGCAAAGAGCGGCGCGAAGAAAACGTGCTGGCCGGACAAGAAGCGTTAGAGAACGAGTTGGCACGAGCCGGCGTGCGCGTGGATACGGCGCGTGGGTCGTTGATCGAAAGTATCGCGCACCGGCTCAACCATGCGACGCCGGCAGATCTCTATGCGGCGATCGGCTTCGGCGACCAGTCCGCGCAGGCCGTGGTCAATCGCATTCGCGATGAACTCAAGAGCGACAACGTCGTCGATCTTACGAAAGTCGCACGACGCCCCGCAGCGCGCCGCAGCACGCGCCGGTTAAGCGGCGTGCGCGTCGCAGGCATCGACGACATGCTGGTTCGTTTATCGAAATGTTGCTCGCCGGTGCCGGGCGATCCGATCATGGGGTACGTGACGATCGGACGCGGCGTGAGCGTGCACCGGGCCGATTGTCCGAACGTCGCGTATATGAACGCGACCCCCGAGCGCATTCTGCAAGCGCAGTGGAACGTCCAAGAAGAGGTGCTGCATTCGGTCGAGATCGAGGTCGAGGCCGAAGATCGCGCGCAGCTGCTGCAAGATATCATGAGCGTCTTCGCCGAGTTCAAGACGCGGGTTAGCTCGGTGACGGCTCGGGTCCGGCGCGACCGCGTGGCGGTGACCAGCCTAACGATCCAGATCCACGACTTGGAGCACCTGCACAAGATTTTGATGCGCCTTCAGGGCCTGCCCGAGGTACGTCGCGTGTATCGGGTGACCAAGCGCGAGCGGGTCGCTCCCTAGCTTTCTCCCGTTCGGGCCATGGCGTGGGCTTGGGCATTGCTGCCGCCCGGAAGCGTGTGATAGGATTCGTAGGTTCCGGGACCGGCTTTGACCGGCCCGATCCGACCCGCTGCCCGCCGCGTGGGCGGGCCGCCCGCTTGCCGGGTGTCCGCAGATGGGATCACAATGACCGACTATGAAGTAACGTACATTCTCCGCCCCTCCCTCGAAGAGAACGAGGTCGAGGAGCGCTCCAACGCAATCGCCGACATCATCCGCAATCAGCAGGGCGAAGTCGTCGGCGTCGAGCGCATGGGCAAAAAGCGTCTGGCCTATGAGATCGATGACGTACGCGAGGGGAACTACGTTGTTATGCAGTTCAAGAGCGACGGCGCGGCCTCAAAAGAGCTCGAACGGTTGTTGAAGCTGGACGAGAATGTTTTGCGCGCGCTGGTCGTCCGGCTCGACGAGAAAATGATCCGGCACATGGCCGCGGTCGTTGCCGCGACGCCTCCGCCTCCGACACTACCCTACTAATAGCGAAAGAGAGAACGCGATGGCAGGTTCGTACAACCGCGTCATCCTGGTCGGCAACTTAACGCGCGACCCGGAGATCCGCTACACGCAGTCCGGCAAAGGCGTGACCAAGTTCACGCTTGCCGTCAACAACCCGCGCAATAAAGAAGAGACGACGTTCGTCGATATCGTCGCGTGGGACCGTCTCGGCGAAACCTGCAATACGTATCTCAAGAAGGGCTCGAATACGCTGGTCGAAGGCCGGCTCGTGATCCGCTCGTACGACGACAAAGATGGCAACAAGCGTAAAGCCACTGAGGTCGTAATCGACAACATGCAGATGCTCGGCTCGCGCAGCGATCGCGGCGGATCGAGCGAAGAAGGCGGTGGCGATTACAGCGGTGGCGGTGACGGCGGCGGTTACAACCGCGGGGCGTCGTCTCCGGCTGGCGCGAGTTCATCTGGTGGCGGCGGCGGTTTCGAAGGGGAAATCGAGGACGAGATCCCGTTTTGACGGACAGCGAAATCTTGCGTGTCCACAACGCTTTTTGAAAGGGCTCGGTCGTGCGACCGGGCCTTTCTCTTTGTACGTTGTGAAGCGAGGAATTAGCGGCGCGCCGGTTTCGCACCGTATCGAAACTGACCGGCCATCCACTCGCACGTGCTGCCGTCGGCCATCACGAACGACTCGAATCCTTCGACGTCGGGATTGAAGTCGGCGTTCTGAGCTTTGGTTGCAGGCCAATTCACCCGTGGCTCCTGCCGCGCCGCGGCTCGTGCTCTGCTATTGGAGAACTGGGGAGACTTCACTAGTGCGTTCAACGCCGCCGCGAGTCTTTTTGCATCGTCCACTTTGGCTAGCTTAAGACGCGGCGACAAACATCCTCCGAATCTGCCCGAGGCGCGTGTCCTCGGGCTGCTACGCGCGCAGCACTCGTCCCGAAAAGCATCCGCGCTTTGCGTTATGCACGTCGATGAAGTCGACCGCTGGATCGGCGAACGATTTTAAAATCCAATCGCGTAACTCGGTACCGGGAAGCACGTCGGCGGCGAGCATCATGCCGTCGGTCGAAAACGATCGCGCGCTGAGAAGCCGTGAAGTCATCACCCCCGGAACTTCATCGACGCGATCGTAGGGTAGGCTCTCTCCTTCGCGCACGTAAATCGCGTGCGACGACCGATAGGGCGAAGGCCTATCCATGTGCTCGTAGTTCAGCAGAATGGCCGTTTCACCGATCTCGAGATCGCGCATCTCGATGCGATCGGGGTATCCTGGATGTTCATTCTATCACGTACCGGCGTGCGCCCAAAACCGAAAGCTCGTCGTCGCTTTTTCCGAAATATTTGGCGAACTTAGCTGGCTGGAGGCCGGCGATCCTAAAGTTGCTCATGTGAAAACCCTAAACGCTTTCGCTCCCTTCGACACTCCGATTCTTGCGGCGGCATTGGTATCGCTACTTAGCGCGCGGATTATAGGCAACACCCTCGATTCCCGATAGGCCGCCGTTAAAACTGTATTCGAAGTGCAGCGACGTAGGCTTAAACTTATAGACATCGATCGACGAGAACTGCGTATCGGCGACGGCAGACCCGGTCGAGTCTTTATTCAGATGTACGTACGTGCCATTACCGACGAGCGGGAGTGGGCCGCTAACCGGTGCGCAGATCGGATTGCAGCCCTTGAAGTAGTACAGCACCCCGGGACCGCTCGCTTCGTCGGCTTCCGCCCAACAATCGCCGTCGTGAGATAAGGCGATGCTCGCGGACAAATTCAAAAATGGTGCATTCAATCTCTTCGTGCAACCGTGGCGAAGCGAGCAGACGTTAACCTCCCGGTTGGCGATGACAACGATCCGCCCCGTAGCGGCATCCAAGCTTGCCGCGTCGGTGGGTTGGCTGAACGAGTCTTGTATCATGCCGACAACTTTGCCGCAGGCTTGTCGTTTTGTCGGAGCGCCGTTTACTGTAATCGTCGAGGAATTGTAGTCCGGGCCGATCATATTCCCTTTGCGATCGAACGCGATACTTTGTACCCCGGACGAGATGCCTCCAAGCGAACAGAATGGACCGTCATTCTTTCGATTGTTGGTTGGGAATCCGTCGATACCCGAGGATGACAGCAGTAGAGGCCGCGCTTGAGACCGGACTGCGCCGCGACGGTCCGAATGGCCTGAACGTTTTGGAGATTCGGCGACGAAGTGACCGTTGAGGCGCATCCGCACGACGCAAGAAGCACGCCGGCGAGTAGCGCGCGACCTTGGCTTATAACGCTCATTTCGAGCAACTTACGAGCGGCTTGGTGAATTTTCGCCGTGAAGTTCTCCGAAGGTGCGCGCGGAGGACCGCCGCAGTGCTTGTTATCCTCACCATCTTCGATCGCACGCTTCCGCACGGTCGCGTATAAAGGAACCATTATATGCCCCTCACGCAACTCGACCCGGCCGCCGCACTCATCGTCATCGACCTTCAAGAAGGCATCGTCGGTATGCCGTGCGGACCGCACGCGACCGCCGACGTCGTCAAGCGCACCGCCGAACTCGCGCGCGAATTCCGCAAACGTCATTTGCCCGTGATTCTCGTCAACGTCGAGGGCCGCGCGCCCGGGCGCGTCGACGCGAAGATCAATTTCGACCCGCCCGCCGGCTGGGCGGAACTCGTGTCGGGATTAGGGTGCGAGCCGAGCGACTACACCATTACTAAATTCCAAATCGGCGCGTTTTACGGAACCGCGCTCGAACGGATCTTACGCCGAGCCGGCGTAACGCAGATTTTTCTGACCGGCGTCGCAACGACCGTTGGTGTCGAAGCTACGGCGCGCCAAGCCTACGACCTGGGTTTCAACGTCGTCGTCGTCGAGGATGCGATGTCGGACATGAGCGCCGACAATCACAAGCACGCGCTGAGCGCGGTCTACCCCCGCATCGCTGAAGTGACTACCACCGCCGAAGCTCTAGCAAAACTGCGGGCTACGTAGGGCGCGCCGCAAGGGCAGACTTTTTCGAGACACGTGTTGGATTCCGGTGTGTCAGGGGCAGTTGAAGTATACTGAAAAGTATAGTATGGTATACCGGAAGGTATACTGTATGGCAAACGTCACAGCGTTCTCCGGGGAGCCGAGGTGGGAACTGCCCGCGCCAGCGTTGTTCGGGTCGCGCATGCGGACGGCGCTGCTCATGCTGGTCGCCGTTCTCGGCGAAACCTATCCGGCGGAAATCAGTCGCTATCTTGATACGACCATTTCGTCCATCCAGCGCACCCTAGACAAGTTGGAAGAAGAAGGTCTGATTGCCACAAGGCAGATCGCCGTTAGACGCGTGGCTCTCAATCCCACCTATCCCGCCTTTCGGGAACTGAGGGCCTTTCTTTTGCGCGTCGCCGAGGGATATCCAAAATACCAGATTGTCAAAGAGTCGCGGCGGACGCGACCGCGCCGCCGAGGAAAACCGCTTTGATCTCGAATCAGGCTCTCGAAATGCATGGGATCAACGCGGTCCTCACCGGTGGCAGCGCGGCGACGGTGTACGCAGCACACGTCTATTCGTCAGAAGACGCCGATTTCGTACTTACCAATGATGAACCGCTTGCCGATATCGTCGAAGCTCTCGCTTCGATCGGATTCGAACAAGACGGCAAATCGCGGATGTTTGTGCATCCGGAAACCAATTTCTCGTTGGACTTTCCTCGAGGCCCGCTCGCAATAGGCGGCGACTATGTGCATGAGACTGCAATCCTCACACATGATGACCTAACTCTGCGAATCCTACATCCAACAGACTGCATACGCGATCGGCTAGCTCACTTTTATCATTGGGGGGATTACACGGCACTCGGGGCCGCTGTGGGAGTGGCTGCAGCGAACATAGCCGATGTCGACATAGAGTTACTCAGATCATGGTCCGCGCGCGAGCAAAGTCTAGAGAGGTTTGCCGAGTTCGAGCGACGACTCGGTGAAGCGTCCCCACCTAGTGGGGGTTGACGCGGGCTACTTTCCGAACGTTCTTGCATGACGAATCGGATTGCTATTTTCGGGGGCGGCGGGGGACTCGCGTGCGCGCTGACACTCCTCGCTGCGTGCTCACCACAAACCACCGCAACCAGTGCGTTGCCGGGCGCGGCGAGCGCCGGGGTGTCAGCGGCCGCCCACGTTTCCGCTCCGGTGTCGCTCGAATCGCCGCAGCTGCTTGCGCGGACGCGCCCGCCAACCCATCCGCTCGGGCACGGCCCGGGCTGGCTCTCGCCGGCAGCGAAAACGTGCAAGCAGAAGTTGTTCGTTTCGAGTTACTGGCTCGACTATGTGAGCATCTACTGCGTCACCGGCAAGCGCCAAAACCAAGCGCCGATCGGCGAGATTACCGCCGGCATTCGAGGGCCCGAAGGCGCCGCGACCGATGCTAAAGGCAATCTATACGTTACGAACACTCCCAGCAATACGGTCACCGAATATGCGGCGGGCAGTACGAGCGTAAGCTTTACGTATTCCCAAGGGCTCTCGTCGCCCGCTGCCGTTGCCGTCGATGACAAGCAAAACGTGTATGTCACGAATCTTGGAGCCGGTTCGGTGGCGATCTTTCCTCAGGTTACGAACTCGCAGAGTTCGACGCTTACCGGCATTCCATATCCGATCGACGTCGCGGTCAACGCGAAGAGCAACACGTACGTGACGACGTACACATCCAGCTTTTCGAACGGGATCGTTTTAGAATATCCAGCGGGAAAATCGCCGGGGACCGATCTCGGCATCGATACGGGAGCGCCGGGTGGTATCGTCCTCGATACATCCGGCGATATCGTTACGGCCGATCAGCGACTGCCTGGGGTCCTCGTTTTCCCGCCCGGCTCGACGACGCCGTCCAAGACGTTCGCCCAGTCGATGTACAATCCGATTTCGGTGCGCTTCAATCATTCGGAATCGCGAATCTTCGTCGGCGATTCGGTCGATAACGCGGTTGACGTCTTCAGCTATCCGAGCGGAAAACTCGTCGACACCATTACCGATGGAGTCGACGGCCCCGAAGGCGTTGCGCTCTATCCGGCGGCGCCGCTGTCGCAGCATCCGTGGTAAGGGAGAAATCGTTCGTGACATTTGCAAACAAACTTGGCGCGCTCCCAATAGCGCTGCTCGTGCTCGGCTCGGCGTGTAGCGGGCCTTCGTCCCCGGTTGCCGGAGTCCCAAGTAGTGCCGCTGCCACTTCGTTGCATCGCCCGATGGGTTGGATCGCTCCAAACTCGATGTCCAAAGGCGTACTATATCTCTCGAGCTCGACGAGCAACATCGTTTACCTGTATACGAAGAAACTCGGCGCGGGCGCGAATCCGGCACCGATCGGGCAAATAACCGACGGTATTTCTGGTCCGTCCGGGAGCTTTGTCGACAAGAACGGCAATTTGTATGTCGCGAACGATTCGAATTTTACCGTCACGATGTATCCACAAGGCGCCACAACGTGGAAACTTCGGTATACAGGCTTCGCCTATCCGCTGAACGTTGCGGTCGATGCGAAGGGACTCGTGTTTATCGTCGATTTCGTTGGCGAGAAAGTGGTCGAATTTCCAAAGGGCAGCACGCGTTCGAAGCTGACGATTCCGATTGGGTATCCAGCGCACGGCGTTGCGCTCGACTCGCACGGCAACGTCTACGTTTCCTACAATACTGGGGCGCACGGGGCGGGCCCAGGCGCGGTGAACGAGTATGCGCCTGGCTCGAAGACCGGTAAGAATCTCAATCTTCCAATCGGCTGGGCCGCCGGTGATGCAACTGACGGCGACGGCAATTTACTCGTTGCGGATCAGAACGCCGCGGCGGTGTACGTCTTTCCCTCAGGCAGTACTTCGCCGTCGCAAACAATCACGCAAGGACTAGAAGACCCCGTCAATATCGCGTTCGACTCATCGTTCAAACATCTCTATATTCAAGACGACGAGGTCGACGGCGTGCTCGTATACGATTACCCATCGGGTAAATACATCACCACATTGAATAACGGCGCGACGTCGATCGATGGCGTGGCCGTTTCCCCCGAAGGCCTGTAAAGCTCCTCGAGTATGGGCCGAGGAACGCTACGAGACGCGACTCACACGGCTCTGAAAACGTGTGCGTCGGGTGTGTGGGGTCTTTTTGGAAGGAACGACGCAGAGGAGCTGTTGACGCTGGGCCAGAGCATCGAGCGCCTTCGTGAACGTCTCGGAACGTCGAGACTTTTGCGCTGCATGAGCGGTTTCTCTCGCATCGCCGCGCAGCGAAAGACCCCAATGCGCCAGGTGAGCCGAAGCTCGCGCGCATGTTTATCGAGGAACTGGAGAGCGAGCGGGAAACGGAACGGTGATCGCCGATGTGCGAATCTTATCGCGCATCACGCTTTGTGGAGTTGCTACTTAAGACAACCAAGCGTTTTTAGAGGGAGCGACCTATGATCGGTTCGCGGGTACACGGTCTATCGAGTATCGGTATTGCAGCGTTGTTCTTAGCGGGTTGCGCAGGCCAGAACTCCGCGTTTGGAGGCCCGCCGGCAGCGGGCTCGTCGAATATCGCGCGCGCGCAAAAGAGTTCGAGTAACGAGCAAGTCGTCTACAATTTTACGGGCGGAAACGATGGTGGCAATGCTGCGACGCAGCTTGCACTCGATAAGAGCGGAAATGTATACGGTACGACGGTCGTGGGCGGCAAGTATATATGTGGCACGATCTTCGAAGCACAGCCGCAGGCCAATCCGCCGTGGTCAGAATCGGTGCTGTACAACTTTACGTGCTACGGCGACGGTAAGAATCCACATGGCGGCGTCACGTTCGACGCGCAGGGAAACCTTGACGGAACGACCGTTGCGGGCGGTACCGGGTATTGCACCGGCGATGGCTGCGGCGTCGTTTTTCAATACGCATCGGGAGTCGAGCGCGTGCTGTATGGGTTTACCGGCGGAAAGGATGGCTTCGGACCGGGTAGTCCGCTCGTGATCGACCAGTCGGGCAATATCTACAGCACGGCGCCCGACGGTGGAACGGCAGGCGTCGGCACGGTGTACGAGTTGCAAAACGGAAAAAGCAAAGTGAACGTGCTACACGCGTTTACCGGAAAACGCGACGGCGGCACCGGCAGCCTCGGCGCGCTGCTGCGCGATTCGTCTGGAAGCCTCTACGGCGTTACCGAAACCGGCGGCGAATCGGGCAACGGAACGGTCTATCGAGTGTCGACCGGAGCAAATGGCAAAGGAAAACTTTCGACGCTCTACACGTTCAAAGGTACGCCCGACGCAAGCTCTCCGTATGGTGGTCTCGTCGCGGACACGGCCGGTAATCTCTATGGAACCACCTACTACGGTGGCGCGAATGGATTGGGCGCCGTGTTCGAACTTGCTCGCAAGGGCGGCAAATACCACGAACGGGTTCTCTACAGTTTCAAGGGCGGAAGCGACGGCAGCTTGAGCACGAGCACGTTGGTCTTTGCGTCGGCCACGCAACTGTACGGCACCACATCCGGCGGAGGCGGTACGTGCGATTGCGGCACGATCTTTAGCGTCGACGCAAAAACCGGCAAAGAGAAAGTGCTCCACAGCTTTGGCGCGTCCGGCGACGGACAGTATCCGTACTACGGCCTTACGCAAGAAGCAAATGGAAGATTCATCGGTACGACGGTCGCCGGCGGAACGCACGGCCAGGGGACGATCTTCGAGCTCACGCCCTAGCAAGAGGAGCGAGCGCACGCTGGGCGCAATCGCGCAACGATGACGTCACCGATCAAAGGTTCTGCAGTAACGCGCCGCAGCGCGATTGCGTCGGCGATGGGTGCGGTTGCCGCGCTCGGACTTGCCGGCACCGGCGCGGCGTTTGCCGATGCGCCGGCCGAAGCGAAGCCGTCTTCGCTTGCCAGCGGGATTCCGCCGAACGACGGGCTCGCGCATCCGATTCCGTACACGCCGCCGCTCGGGATTGGAAAAGAGCGGGGACTCGCGATGAGCGGCGGCGCGATCTATCTCGTTTCGTTTTACTCGGGCTACCTGACATCACTCGCAAAGAACGGCGTAAATCTCGACCTCGCAGACGTGATGGTTGGAACGTCGGCCGGGACGTTGGGCACCTACGCGATTCTAAAGAATACGGCTGCACGGATGAAAGCCCAAATGGAAGTTTTCGGCCGAAATCCCGCAGCGATGAACTACTCGCTGACTCCACCGTTCAGCTCGAAACGCGCCGATTTTGTCGGCAACAATTTGCCGACAGCAAGCGTTCACAACATTCAAGAGTTAGGTCGTGCGGCGATGGCCGCGCATACCAATCCGGTCGCAGAATGGCAATCGGTGATTAGTCGTCTGACCGGCGCCGGCAAGGCATGGCCCTCGCAGAAATTTCACACGAGCGCGATCGATTGTTACACCGGACAGCGGCTGATCGTCGCCGAGAAGGACGGAATTCCGGCCATCGACGCGATGTCGGCGAGTTCGTCGTGGCCGGGCCTCGCGGGACCGACGTGGTTGAAAGACCGTCGGGGCATGGATGGCGGGACGTGCGAAACGTCAACGCACTCGGACGTCCTCGGCGGCGCGAAACGCGTCCTGATCGTTTCGCTAGCGTCGGGTGATGACGAGCGCGATGCAGCACAAGGACTGCGCCTCAGTCGCTTCCCGAACTCGCTGAATCAAGAGATCAAGAATCTCGAGGCTGGAGGATCCCAAGTGCAGCTAATCGTCGTCGGCTGTCCGCCCGGATATTCTAAAGTCAACTTAGTCGATCCGGCACTGATTCCGGTTGCGATCGAGTTCGGCACGAACCGCGGCGTCACCGACGCGGCAAAAATCAAGGCGCTTTGGTCGTAGGTTTTACTTGTGCGAGCTGCGGCGAGCGGCACGAGGGGTTGCCCATGGCCTACCGGATGCCGCAGCCGGATCTCGACCCGAAGGGAAATATATTCGAATTCAGCCGCGACGGCGAGCTCTGTTCGGTTGGCGAGCATCACTTCATTCTTGCGAACCTCGAACTTCCGTACCGAGACGACGAGTTTTTCGTTTGGACGTGTTGGGTTTCGCTGAGCGATGCAAGTCTGGCTCGCATCGAAGGACGTTGGGAACGCGAAGGACGCGAAAACGATGAGCCGGCGTTTGGTTGGCTTTCCAGCATTTTGCCGACATACCAGCCGGCGACTCGATCGTTAAAAGCGCGTGTTCACCAAAACCCGATTGGCCTGCGGCCCTGGATCGAGCTAGAGCCGACGGACCATCCACTGGCGGTCGAACAGCGAAACGGAATTAGCGACGAACGGATCGTCGCCGTGTACCATGCGCTGTGTGACTAGTTCGCGTACGTCGTTCCAAACGTCCCGGGCACGATTTCGGTAAAGGTCCGCTCTTCGCGTAGAATAAGTTTACGTTCCTGAGCGAAGGCAAAGTTTGCGCGGCCTTCGTCGTCCTCGCGGAGACGGCGACGATACTCCTCGTACGCTGCTAGCGAATCGAACGCGATGAGGCCCCAAGCGATGTCGTTGGTGCCTTCGTACGGCAGAAAATAGCCGATAAGGCGGCCGCCGCAGCGTGGAATCACTCGTCCCCAGACCTCCGCGTACTCCTTGAACGCTTCGCGTTGGAACGGGTCGATTTGATAGCGAATGAAACACGTAATCACTCGCAGAAAATCGACCATTCACTCCCGAACTTCCTCTAGCACATGACACTCCGGGCAGGTGAAAAGCCGTAGGAAACGCACCGATGCGTATGAGCAAGCCAATAGTGGGCGCGACCTTCCTTGTATCGATGTTGATCGCACCGGGGATCGCAGCGGCCGATCCGCCGGCTGCCTCGCCCGCAGCGACCGCGGCACCGGCGCCCGCACCGACGGTCGCCCCCGAAATCACGGCACGCGCGAAAGAATGGCTGCATCGGTTTCAAACGGGCGACATCGACCGTTCGCAGCTCGACACCACAATGAGCGCCGCGCTGACTCCGGAAATAATAAAACAGGTCAGCGAACAACTCGCACCGCTCGGCGACCCGGTAACGTTTACGATCGCGGGGCAGCAAGCGACTGCGGGCGGAGTCATGGTATACGTCTACCATGTAACGTTCAAGACGGCTGGAATCAACGAAGCGTTCGTCCTCGATAAGGATGGCAAAATCGCCGGCATCAGGTTCGCCCCGGCGCAATAACGGGTTAGTCCGAACGCAGACTCCAACTGAACGCATCCTCGATTGCTACTCCGAAGACGTGCGCGATTCGGAACGCGGTCTCTAACGACGGCGAGTATTTCCCCGCCTCGATCGCAGCAATCGTCTGACGCGTCACCCCAACGCGGACGCCGAGATCTTCCTGCGACATCTCGCCGTTCGTGAAACGCAACAGCCTGACCCGATTGGCAATCGTTCCTGCGATCATGCTTGGCGGCGATAACTAGCAGCGGCAACGCTGTAGCGCACCACCTGCGCCGCAATAATCGCGAAGAACGCTGCATTGACGATCGTAAAGCCATGATTGCCGAACGGCATGATGCATCCGACGACGATCGTCCCGGCGATCAACACGTTGTAGGCCACGGTCGTGCTGCGGTTCGCGATTGCAATGTCGCGCTCGTCCGGCGGCATGGCCGCGTCCTGCGGGGACTGTCGTCGCAAAAACCAATAGCCGGCTCCAAGAACGAGCAATTGAATGGCGACGGCGATCGTGTAGAGTTCGAGCTGGGGAATGAGCGCGGTTTCCGGCTGTGTCCTCATCGCGACGATCGTGAAGTAGGGTACGAATGCGACCGCTAGCGACCCGAGCGACAGCCAGGCGATCTTCTCTCGGTAGGCCATTTCTCTCCTTAGGACGGAGCCGGTGTCCGCTATGTTTACCTTCATGTTAGAAATATATAACATGAAGTTAAACATTGTCAACCTCTGCGACGGCCGGCTACCTCGGCGGCCAATTTTGACCGCGGCCGGAAGGCGAGCTACGGAGTTAGTTCTTTGAGCCTCGCGATGCCGGCGTCGGCGAGTGCCTTGAGCTCGTCGTACGAATCGTACTCCGCTTGGGTCGGAGCTTGATACGCGCCTTCCATCGCATTCATCAAAAAGGCTAACTGCTCGCGAACTTGGGTCGGGAGCACCGAGTCGTACTCGCTCGAGCGTTTGCCGAGCAGCATGAGGTGTGCGATCTCTTCGTCGATCGCGCGAGCGGTTTGCGGAGAGACGTGGGTGCGGGCCGCGAGCGCCGCCGCCATGCTGCGGTCGAGCCGGTCAATTTCACCGAGGAGCCGCAACTCGAGTGACAGACGCGCTTCAAGCGCTCCGGCGGCCGGATGGACGCGCGGGTTGACCGTAATCGTAAACGGCGTTCGCATCTCGTGCGTGCCGTAACGTAGCACCGCGGTGTAGGAACCCGGTAACGTCGTCGGCCCGTCACCGTTGTCGGAGAAATCGTCGGTCTCATCGATCTTATAACCAGGTGCGTCGAACGCCGGCGGATACTTCATATCCCACTGGAACGCGTTCATGCCCGGCTTCACTGCGGTCGCGTCGGAGTACTCGACGGCGCGGATGTGGGCTTGATCCGTCTCGTCTTGTTGATCTTCGTCGAGATCGACCGGCTTCTTCGGCGCCAAATGCAGCTGGAATGCGCGAATAACTTTGCCGGTGGAATCGACGAACGATAACGTTGCCGGCACGCTGCCATTGTAGCCGGCCGGAAGGGTGAAGAAGACGCGCGCACCGTAGCGCGGATTTTCCCCCGACAGTTCCGACGGAAAGTCGCCGTAGGATTGCGTCAGCCACGCACCTTCCGGCGCGAACAATTGCGCGCCGGCGATCGAATATTCCGTCTGGCGCGCGAGCTGCTCGAGCAGTGCGAGGTTATCCATGATCCAGTACGCGCGGCCATGGGTAGCGGCAACGAGTTCGCCTTCGCGCGCATCGATCGCCAGATCGCGGATCTGCACACCTGGTAGGTTGAGCGTTAACGGCTGCCAGCGCGTCCCGCCGTCGAGGCTGACATAGACAGTACTACGCGTACCCGCGAACAACAGGCGCGGCTCGCGCGGATCCTGGCGCACGACGAATGCATATTGATCGTTGGGTAAGCCGCTTACGATCGGCGTCCAGTGCGCGCCGAAATCGGTCGTCATATACACGTACGGTCGAAAATCGTCCCACTGATAGCGCGACGCCGTGAGATACGCGACGCCGCGCGCGACGTGCGACGGTTCGATCGAACTAATTTGCGCCCATTGCGGAAGTTGCGGCGGCGTGACGTCGGTCCAGTGCGCGCCGTGGTCGGTGGTCACATGCACCAAACCATCGGCCGACCCGGCCCACAGCACGGTAGCGTCGAGTGGCGAAACGGCGAGGGAAGAGATATCCGGAAAGAGTTCGGCCCCGGTGTTATCGTAATCGATCGGACCGCCCGACAAACCTTGGGTGGAAGGATCGTTGCGGGTGAGGTCCGGACTGATCGCCTTCCACGTGCGGCCGCGGTCGAGACTCGAAAAGACGACCTGGGCTACCAGCAATAGCTCGCGCGGATTGGCCGGGGAAAACATCGGTGCGAATACCGCGGGATGCGTCCAGGTAAAACGATATTTCATATCCGCCGCGGCAGCACCCGACATCAAGCGCGGCCACGGGCTGACGTTTTTCTCTTGTCCGGTGACGCGGTTCAGTTCGACGAACGTGCTGTAATAGCCGGAACCGAAGGTTACCAGCGGATTATCCGGATCCGGTGCGATGAACGTGCTTTCGCCCAGTGCGACCGTATGTAATTCGCTCGACGGTATCGAGCCGCTGACAAATGCGGAGGTGTATTCCCACGACGCCTCGTCTTGCGACGCGCCGAAAATATGAAACGGGAACTGATTGTCGAGCGCGATGTGATAGATCTGTCCGGTTGGCTGATTGTCCTCGCGGCTAAACGTATCGCCGCGATTGACCGATACGGTCGCGCCGCCGTCGTTGCCTTCTAAGAGAATATTCGGATGGCGCGGATTGATCCACAGAATGTGATGGTCGCCATGGGTGTTGCCTTCTAATCCCTTCCAGACTTTGCCGCCATCCGTGGAAACGTACATCGCGTCAACGTTCGGCGCGTACACGCGATTCGGATTGGTGGGATCGGCGAAGATCGCCATATAGTAAAACGCGCGCTGTCGCAGCTTCCACTGATTGTTGAGATGCGTCCACGTTCGCCCGCCGTCGTCCGAGCGAAACACGCCGCCGTCCTTTGCTTGTACGATGGCGTAGACTCTGCGCGGGTCCGACTGGGCGATCGAAACGCCGATCTTTCCGAGGGTCCCGGTCGCAAAGCCGGGATTGCGCGATAGATTCGTCCAGTGGGCACCGCCGTCGGTCGTTTTATACAGTCCGCTGCCCGGGCCGCCGGAGATGAGTTTCCACGGAAAACGGCGCGCTTGCCACATCGATGCGTACAGCACGTTCGGATCGTGCTGGTCCATCGATAGATCGACGCCGCCCGTATCGGCGTTTACGTAGAGAATTCGTTTCCACGATTTTCCGCCGTCGGTCGTTTTGAAAATGCCACGCTCGGGATTTGGCGCGAATACGTGCCCCATCGAAGCGGCGTAGACGATGTTGGCGTTGCGCGGGTCGATCGTGAGGTTCGTGGTCATATGCGTATCGCGTAATCCGGCGTAGCGCCACGTCTTGCCGGCATCGGCCGATTTATAGATGCCGTCGCCGGTATCGAAATCGTTGCGAATATCCGACTCGCCGGTTCCGGCGTAGATCACGTTTGGGTTCGATCCGGCGACGGCCAGCGCGCCGATCGGGCTCGCGATGCCCGGCAGCTCCCCGTCCGAAATGTTCGACCAGTTTTGCCCGTAATCGGTGCTCTTCCAAATGCCGCCTTGGACGCCGCCCATGTAGAACAAATCGGGATTGCTCGGAACCCCCGCTACTGCCACAACGCGACCGCCGATATACGGACCGATACTGCGCCACGATAGCCGGCTCATCAATTGCTGTTGCGGATCTTGAGCTGCGGCACGTGCGCTCGACGAAACGAGCCCGAGAGCCAGAACGATTGCGAACGGTACGATGAGAAATCGATGCACGATTACACCCTTACTAGCGGATCATTCGTGAAATGTTACGATGAAGCGAATCGAAGCCGGCTGCACGTCGAGCTGATCGGTGGGCAAGTTGGCTTGGTATTGCGAGCCGTTTGGACCCGCATACAATCCCCGATACGGAACGCCCGCCAGATACTGCGTGAACGGCCCGGAAACTGCGTTAAAGAGATTCGATGCGGCCAGCGTGACGTCGAGCCGTCCGAAATCATGACCGATCGCACCGTCGACGATCGTGAACGGTTGCTGGTTCAATGGATTGTTACGGCCGCTGAACGTCGCCGCCGTCGATGCGTGCCAGCCCTTTTGCGCCCATGTCAACGTCGCCGAGCCTTGTTGTTGCGGAACGCCCAAGAATTGCTCGTCGTCAACCAAGCTACCGCCCGAGGTTGGATTCGACACGTTGGGACCAAGCGAGTACGGATACGCGACGTTAAGGCCGTACGATAGCACCATCGTCAGGTGCTGCTGCGGGAACCCTTGGCGATAGCGCACTTCGGCGCCCTCGTAGACCGCATTACCGATGTTGATCGGAATCTCGTATGCATATCCCAACTTCGAGTTGCACGCTCCGAAGGGGTAATAATTCTCGATCGTGTCGCGCAGATTCGAGCGGTACAACGACACGTCGAGATCGGACTGGGTGGAAAATAGATGCGAATATCCGAGCTCGTATTCGGTTGCGTGCTCCGGACGCTCGTTGGGGTTTCCTTGTCCGGCGACCACGCAATTCTGATCGGGTGGCGGAAGCCCAGGATTCGGCTGAAGCTTGCCGTTCACCAGTACCGGCGGAAAATAGTATCGTTCGATCAACAACGGCGCGCGAAATCCGGTGCCGGCCGAGGCATGGATCACGTTCGACGCATTGAGGTCGTAGCTGAATCCGAGCCGCCAATCCAACGTGCTGCCGAATGTCGAGTAATCGGCTTCGTACAGACCGCCCGAGAGGCGCAGGCGGCCGAATTGCTGGGCGCCGCGGGCGAAGTACGCGTTGACGCTTTGCGATAGCGTGCCGTCGATACCGTTGGCGGTCAGCGATTCTTGACGCGCGTATCCGCCGAAGGAGAACTCACCGGTTTCGAACGTGCGCCCCCACGACAACGCCTCGTTGTAGCGCTTATCTTGATGCGACACGTCGTATGGCGACGTCGCGCCCGATCCCCCCGAAAGGTTGACGTCGTTGTCGTTGGCGTAGAATTCCGCCAGCAGCGTTCCCGACCCGAGCACCGAACGCGAGTACGCGTCGTAGGCGCGAATGTTTTGCGTGAAGATCGCGTTGCCGGTACCGACGTTGTCGCCGTAACGAGGGTTTGGCGTGCCCGTAAAACCGCTAGGACATGCCGGCGCGCTCGAGTCGGTCGGGTCGCACGGCTCGAATGGGTTGCCGGCGACGCCGTTCACCGCGCTGCTTTCGTCGCGAAAGTTGCCGAGCGTGAAGATACGGACGCCGGCATCGGCGCGTTGCGAAAAGTTGTAATCGAGGTTCACCAGGCCGAGCTTGGCGTTGATGGACGAACCGAGGTGCGTGAGCACCGCACAGTTCTGCGGTTGCGCGGCGGGCGTGGCGACCGCGCCGCCCACCAAATCGCAATGTTTCGAGGGCGCATTGTTAGATGGATAGACCGGTGTATACTGGTCAACTTGGCCGGCCGATTGGTACACGTTGCCCGCTACCGCGTAGCCGAGTTTCCCGATAGAGCCGGTGGCGTTCAGCCAGGTCTGCGTGGTGCCGTACGATCCGGCCGACCCCGACACTGCAACATGGTCTTGCTGGGTGGGCTGGAGCGACACAAGGTTGACGGCGCCGCCAAACGTGTTGCTGCCCTCACTATCGGTCGGCCCGAGTCCCTCCGTCACGTTGACGCTATTAAAAGCCGGCACCGCGAACTGCGAGAGGTCGAGGTCGCCGGTGTTGCCGTCGTTGAGCACTTGGCCGTCGAGCGTTACCAGCGATTCGGATGGGTCCGGCCCACGCAGCGACACGACCGCCGGAGCGGTCGGAGCGCCCGAATCGGGATGCTGGATGACGACGGACGGAATTTGCTGCAGACCCTGCAACACCGTGCTGTAACCGAGCGCGTCCATCTCCGAACGCGAAACGCTCATTTCGGGGACGGCGTTGCGCACGAGTCCGTATCCTCCGTTAACGCGCACCTCGCCGATCGTACGAAGTTTCGGGGAGTCCGCCGGCTCCAACGCGACGTTGACGGTCGAATCGCGGTCGATCTCTCCGATGTCGGCTTGAATCGCGATGAAGCCGCCGGCGTTCGCCCCCACGGTGTAGCGTCCGGGCGATACTTGCACGGAGAATGCGCCTTTTGCGTCGGTCGTCGCTCGGACGTTTACCGGGCCGGACAGAACGATCTGCGCTTGGGCGATCGGAGCTCCGGACGGCGAGTGTACGTTGCCCGATACGAGGCAGCAAAGCGCGACGAGAATTCCGTGCATCAATCGCACGTTCGTCCCGGAAGCGAGGTTTCCTCAGCGACGATTGTGAATCGATCCGTCGATGCGACGAGGCGAGTTTTTTGGCGGCGTTTCTGCCCTTGTGCTTGCGGTCTCGACATCGGCCCGCGCGGCTGCCGCGACGGCATACTCCGACGCGCTGGCAGCGCTCGAACGGTTAACCGGTGGACGCTTAGGCGTCTTTGCGATCGATACGAACTCAGGAAAGACCTTGGGATATCGCGCGCACGAACGCTTCTTGATGTGCAGCACGTTCAAGTTGCCGTTGGCCGCGATGGTGTTGCGGAAAATCGACCTTGGCGTGGAGTCGTTCGATCGTCACGTTCCGTATAGCTCGGCCGACCTGCTAGAGTACGCGCCGGCCACCCGGCGCAACGTGGCGCGCGGCTACATGACGGTGCGCGAGTTGTTGGCGGCTGCCGTGCGACTGAGCGACAACAGCGCCGCGAACCTGCTGTTAACGTCCGTTGGCGGGCCTTCGGGCTTTACGAAGGGCATTCGCCAGCTCGGCGATACCGAAACGATTTTAGCACACTACGAACCGCGGATGAGCGAAGCTGCACGGCCTGGGCAGACCGGCGACATGACGACGCCGTCGGCGATGGCCTACGACGCGCGCGACATGGTGATCGGCGACAAGTATTTGCAAGAAAAAACGCGCGGGTTGCTGCAGCGTTGGTTGATCGAGTGTCAGACGGGTTTAAACCTGGTCCGCGCAGGTTTTCCGAAATCCTGGACGGCGGGCGACAAAACCGGTATGGGCGGCGGCCACACGGCCTACGGCGACAGCGATACGCGCAACGACGTTGCCTTTGGCTGGGCTCCGACGGGTGCTCCGATCGTCGTGGCGGCCTATCTGACCGCGGTAACGGTGCGCGCAACCGTGCGCGACGCTGCGTTAGCCTCCGTCGGCAGAATCGTTTCGTCTACTCTTCGACCGTAGCGCGTAAGCGTTGTAGCGCCACGTCCCACTGTTTGGCTATCTGTTCGAGGTACCGTCGAACTTCTTCAAGACGGCGCGGATCGAGCGTCCAAATGCGCTCGCGACTCTGGCGCCGGCTTCGCACCAGGCCGGCGGCGTGCAGCGCGTACAAGTGTTTGGTGACGGCTTGGCGCGAAATGCCCGAGCCTTCGGCCAACTTAGCGATCGATAGCGGTCCGCCGTTGCAGAGCTTGGAGACGATGCGAAGACGCGATTCATCGCCCAGCGCAGCGAGCACCGGCGCGACGCTCATGCCAGACGCGCGTCGAGATAGTTCTCGATCATTTGGACCATCGTATCCCAACCTTCTCCGTTGGCTTCGAACGCGTCGGTGCTGCGCCCGATCGGCAGTGCGTCGAATCCGGACTCGGTGAGCGTGAGCATCGTTCCGCCTTCGACCGATTCGAGTTCGAACGTGACGAGCGTCATCGGCTCGTTCGAATAGTCCATCGATGTGTCGATCGCGAACGGATGCCATCGATACGAAAACAGTCGCATGGGTTCGATTTGCTCGACGTGCATCTCGAGCGGCATGCCGGCGTACTTTTCTTGTATTGCTGCGACGCCGGGATCGCATTTGGTTCCGCGGATGCGTCCACGCGCAACGGTACCGGCCGCGAACGGCTCGGTGAATTCCATTCCGAACCAATCGCCGAATGCGGTCGCATCTGCGATCGCGTTCCAGACTCGATGAATCGGGGCGTGCAGCAACAGCTTTTTTTCTACTCGGTCGGTGGTGGTGGTCGACTTCATTATGCAACCTCCTAGTTGCATATCACGGTATCACGATCCGTTCCGAAATGCAACCATTTGGTTGCAAGATTTTACCAGCGGTCGTCGCGAATGGGCGACGGATGAATCGTTGGAAGATGCGCTGGATCGCGCTCGCCGCGGCAGTGCTCGGGATGGCGACGCCGGTTAACGCTCAGACGCCTTCGTTCGCTTCGCCCGCGGAGACCCAGCACACGCTCGATGCGTACACGAGTGCCGTGCGCGGCAGCGGCGTGATCGTCGGCGTCGTCGACGGTTCGACGGTAACCGTCTATCGGTCGGGTGATTTCGGACCCGCGCAACCGCCGCTCGATGACCGCACGATGTTTCAGATCGGTTCGCTCACCAAAACGTTTACCGCGACGTTGCTGGCATCGATGGTCGTCGACGGACGCGTGCGTCTCGAACAAGCGGTGCAAACCGTGGCGCCATCCGGTGTCACCATTCCGTCGTATCACGGACAGCAAATCTCATTTGCCAACCTAGCGGAGCACAACTCCGGGCTGCCGCGACTCCCCACGAATCTGCGCACAGATTCGGCGGACCCGTACGCAACGTATACGCCGGCCATGTTCGAGCAGTTCTTGTCGGGGTATACTTTGACGCGCCCCCCGGGCGATCGATACGAGTATTCGAACGCCGGCGTGGGGTTGTTAGGCGACGCGTTGGGTTGGAGCGCCGGAACCACGTACGACCAGCTCTTGCAGGCGCGTGTGCTGCAACCGCTGTCGCTTGCGGATACGACGCTGTCGCTGACGCCCGACCAGCGCGTGCGGTTAGCGCCCGGACTCACTCAGGCGGGCGTATCCGCGCCGACGTGGAGTTTCGGAGAACTGGCGGCTGCAGGCGGTCTCTATTCCGACATGCACGATATGCTGGCATTCCTGCGCGCGAATCTTGCAGCACCGTCCGGCCCGCTCGGACCGGCAATGGCGATGGCGCAAACGCCGCGCGCTCCCGGCGATGCGTCGCAGAGTCAAACCAAGACCGGGCTGGCGTGGATCGTCAACGTGAACAACGGCAACACGTTCATGATCGGGGAGACCGGCGGCTACCACTCGTTCATGGGATTCAACCGGACGGCCGCGAGCGGGATCGTGGTGCTCGCCAACGTCGCCGACGCCAACGTCGATTCGCTGGCGCTGCACATCATGTATCCGAAACTATTCCCCGCGCCCGTTTCGTCGGCGCCGCAAACTGGCATCGTTCAAGAAGATCCCGCGATCACCGCATTGGCGCGCAGTTGGCTTTTGAGTTTGCGGACGGGAACGATCGATCGCTCGAAACTCACGCCGGAATTCTCACAGCACATCACCGGCGATATGCTCGCACAAGTGAGCGCGTCACTCACCGCGATGGGAGAGTTTACCGACTGGACCTACCTCGGATCGCAGCCGCATGGCGGTGTGACGACCTACCGGTACCGCGTTCTCCTCGGCGGACAGCCGCATATCTGGTCCATTACGGTCGATTCGAACGGGAAACTCGCCGGCTCGCTCCTGCAGTAAGCTACTCGGGCCGGCGATGGCGGAGCCGCCATTCGGCGGCCCCGCTGAGAAAACGCGTTAGACCAATGATTGGTTAGAGAGCACTCGGCGAATCGGCGACGCCCTCTACTCCGTCGAGTCCATCGCTGGAGCCGAGCGTGTGGGTCAGCGTACCGGCTGGATACTTGTAAATCGTAACGGTTCCAGAACCGGCGTTCGCATTGAACAGAACTTTTCCGTTCTTGCTCAAAGCGGCGTGGAACGGGTCTGAGAGACCCGAAACCAGCGGAATCGCGGTCGTGTAGGGCTCCGGAATCACGTCGATCGAGCCCGCCTGATCGTCGGCGATCAGGTCGCCATCCTTATCGATCGTCAGTCCGCCCGGCGAGGTGGTGGTGACATTCAGAACTTTACCGGGCGTCTTGCCCTTGACGAACTCTTCAAACGAGCCTGAGAAACCACTGCTGAAGTACGACACGAAGATATTGCCCTTGCTATCGACCACGGCGGCTTCGGGTCCGCTGGAAACGGAATACTGCGTGGTGACCGTGTCGCTGCATTGCTTGAATTCGTCGACGAAGCCGGGATCGTTGAAATCGTTGAAATCGACGACGAACACATCGCCTTTGGAGTCCGTCGTCACGTTGATCGGATCGACCATGCCGGCGTCGTACGTGCACTTGGGCGTCGACGAGCCCGGCGCAAACTCTTCGACGTTCTTTGCGCCGATATTTGCGACGTAGAGGTTGCCGGCCGCATCGACTGCCATTCCGTCGGGTGAGTCGAGGCCGGCGATCGAGCCGTCTGGCTTGTAAGTTTTATTCTTGAACAAGAACACGGTTGCAATCGCGTCGGAAACGAACAGGTCTTTGGCGACCTTTGCTTTGTCCGGCGATAGGCGCGATTGGATCGTTTGGTACGTGCCGCCGTACCGCAAATCGACGCCGTTCTTATTTGCAATAGAAGATGCGGCGCGGCTTTGCGGGCCGGCTTGCGGCATCGCGGATCCGGCGCCCGAACCAGAGGTCGAGCAGGCCGAAAGCAGCAGAGCGCCGGTTATACAGCCGGCGCTCGCGATCGTTGAAAGAGTACGCATAGAATCTCCCTCTACTCTGTCAGCATTGACGCGTGAAATTTTTCGACCCGGTGATCTGTTTGCCGTCGGGCGAAAGTTTGAGCGTGGACGTTCCGTAGTATGTCAGCGTTACCGTGTTTCCGTCGAGATTCCAGTTGCCCGATACGCCTTGCGGATCGGTAACGTCTCCGTCCACCGAGAACACGAACTTCTGGCTTTGGGAATTATTCATCAACCACGTTCCTACGAGGTTGGTCGTGGCGCAACCGGTCGGAACCGGCGTCGGTGTGGCAGGAAGCGTGAGCGGCGTGCCCGTGCGGCCCTGGAACTTATCGTCGAGACCTTTGCACAACTGGTCGGCGTTGAACGGACTTCCCGGCTGCTCGACCGTGCACGTGAAGGTGACTTCGTAACCTTTATCGACCGGAAAACAGTGAATGGCCGCGGCGGATGTCGCGTGACCTTCGCTATCGGTCGCGCCGTAACCGAACCAGATCGCGGTTCCGGGCGATGTTTCCCCAACCGTCGATAACTCGGCGCTGAGCGCGGCCTTGGCTTTGCTGCTACACGTTTCGATGGCTCCGTTGGGAATCACGAGCCGAATTCCGACCGAAAGCTGGACCGCTGCCGGAGTGGCTGCAGTGGAAGCCAGCAGCGCGACGACCGCAACGATCGCGGCGGCTCCCAAACGAAATCGACGAATCACAAGCATCGGCTATCCTCCGTTGGCGACGAGGGCTTTTCCGCCGAATGGCCGTCGCCCCCTGTCCTCGCTGGACGCTCGCGGCAGGTTCGGGCTCGCGTGCAATCGTAGCGGAGCCTTCGACGAATGAACGCTTTGATCGGGGCCGCAGTGACGGCATTCGTGGCGCTGTTCCCGATTGTCAATCCGATCGGCGGCGTCGCCGTGTTCTTCGCATTAACCGGTTCGGACACGCCCGCCGAACGCAACTCGACGGCCGCTCGTATCGCGATGTTCGTGGTGCTGATTTTACTCGCGTTCGAGTTGGGCGGTTCGTATCTGCTCGAGTTCTTCGGCATATCGCTTGCGGCATTACGCATCGCGGGTGGAATAATCGTCGCGCATACTGCATGGACGATGGTGACGGCGTCGAGCCGCATGACGCCGACCGAAAGCTCCGAAGCACAAACGAAGGACGATATCGCGTTCTCACCGATGGCGATGCCGCTGCTCGCCGGTCCCGGATCGATCGGCGTCGTGATGGCCCTGGCGGCGCGCCCCGATCCGCGTGTGTGGCTGACGGGCATAGCGATCGCGGTGTTGTTGATGGGAGTCCTGATCTACGCGCTCTTGCGCCTCGGCGGACCGCTGGTGAAGCGATTGAGCGCCGGCACCCTGAGCGCGTTCGATCGAATCCTCGGATTTCTGATTCTCGCGATCGCGATCGAACTCATAATTACCGGCTTTAAGGGAGTGTATCCGAAGTTCGGGCTGTGACCCGCGGCCCGATCCAGCCGTGCTCAGCGCAACTCGCTTCCGAACGTCCGAAGAGAACACCCAGTCCGCACTCTGAATCGAACATCCGTCGATTATCGTGCGGCACGCCGCGAACGAAGGCGTAATCCTGATTCGTTCCGTCCGGAAAGAGCTTGCGGATATAATTGATATAGAAGCGGCCGCGTTCGAAGCGATACGCGCCTTGCGCTTCGCCGCCGCAGCTGCGATCGAGATCGTCTTCTTTCGGATCGGTGTCGGCGGTGCCGAGCAAATAGGTTACACGGCGCAGCGCGTAGCGTCGTTCGAGCGATGCGGGCGAACCTCGCACGTACGGAGGCGCGCCGGCCAACCCGTAACGCCACTGGTTGAAATCGGTGCAACCGGCTTGCGGCACCGGCCGCCAATCGTTGAAATAGAAATACGACGACGGATTGGCGACCACGAGATGCACTCGGACGCGTCCGCGTGTGTCGAGTTGCGGCGCGCGTCCCACTACCGCATACCGCTGAACGATTTGGCCGCCTGCGGAGTGTCCGATCAAAACGATGTCGCGCATTCGCGGAAAGCGTCGAGCGTCGCTGAGACGCGCGATCGTGGCGTCGAAAACATCGTACGTGCTGACCGGCGCGTTGCGCGCATCCGAACCGCCGGGCCACTTGCTCGTCCAGTAGAGCGTCGCCGCTGAGACGTGATGGCCGGCCAACTCCGACGATTCCACGAACTGCGGCGCGATCACGAGCACGTTCGAAACTCCGGCGCGAGCGACCGCACGCGTTCCGGTGTCGTAATAGTAATCCGCGTCCCGCAGAACCCCGTGGACGACGATCAGCGCGCGCGTCGCGCTGGAATCGCCTTCCAGCGAACCGCTGCCGAAGTAGCGCGCGATGCCGCTTCCGCGCGGAGCGTTCACGACGAACTGCCGGTCCGCTAACCGTCCGGCATTATCCGGCTGCGGCGTTTCGAGCGCCGCGACGGTCGCGAGCGCGAGCAGAGCTGCCTTCCACATGCCGCCGTCTTCGGGTACTCGTCCGGTGCCTCCGGGGTCCTCGACATAATGAGCGCCGGACTGCTCCACTTGTCCAAAGGCGACCGTCCTCGGACGGACAAAGCATCGCAGCGACGCCGCCGCGCAAAGGAGTGAAGATGAGCACGATGTCCGCCCACGAACGCACGCCCGATCCGATCGCACTCCGCGACCATCTGACGCTGACCTACAGCGAACTCGAAGAACGCAACCTGGCTGCCAAGCAGCAGCGCAAGGATCGCGCCGCCGCGCATCAACTAGCCGCCGAACGACTCGAGTATCTCAGCACCGAAAAGCGGATCAAAGCCGTCACGGTGCTGTTCAGCGATCTCGAAGGCCGTTTGCACATGCTCGACTACGACAAGAAGTTTTTGCTGGACTCGCACGACAATCTCACCTTCGACGGTTCGTCGATTCGCGGGTTCACCGCCCAGCGCGAAAGCGACTTACGCCTGGCCTTAGATTGGAGCGCATTTTATTGGGCGCCGGCCGACGTGTTCGGTGCGGGCAAGGTGCTGGTCTTTGCCGACGTGCTCGATCGCGAAGGCCGCCCGTTTGCCGGCGACATCCGCGGAGTTCTCAAGCAGCTTTCGAACAAATGCTATTCCGAGCACGGCTACACGCTCAACGCAGCCAACGAAATCGAGGGCTTTCTCTTTCAAGGTTTAGACGCAGAACGGCGTTATCATGAAACCGGCGCTTTCGAGTACGTCAGCATCGGCGGATATTTTCACTCGCTTCCCGGCGACCCGTTACGGACGTTCATCGATTCGGTCGCAGAAGTGCAGCGCGCGATGGGTTTCCAGAACGAAAAAGACCATCCGGAAGTGGCGCCGTCGCAGTTCGAGATCAACTATAGTTACGGCGAAGTCGTCGCCGCCGCGGATCAGATTCAACTGTACAAGCTCATCTGCCGCCAAGTTGCCACGCGGATGGGCATGACGGCCAGTTTCTTACCCAAGCCCGTCGTCGGCGTGAACGGCAGCGGCATGCATACCAACGTTTCGGTGAGCCGCGACGGGAAGAATATTTTTTGGGATCCACAAGGCAAGGAACGGCTCAGCAAATTCGGGTGGGAATTCGTCGAACGCATTTTGGCCCACGCGCCTGCGTTATGCTTGATGTTCAACGCGTCGGTCAACGCGTACCGCCGGCTCGATCCGCACTTCGAAGCGCCGAATCAAATTAAAGCATCGGCGATCGACCGCGGCGCGATGGTACGAGTACCCATCGGCAACGAACGAAGCGCGCGCGTGGAAGTCCGATCCGTCGGGCCCGATGCGAATCCGTATCTGCTGCTGTTGGCGGTGTTTGCGACCGGATTGGGAGCGGATGTCGAAGGCACCGTCGCTTCGGCCGAACGCTATCTGCCGGATAATATCTACGATGCGCTGTCGGCGTTTCGCGATTCGCGTTGGCCCGACGCGATGCTAGGCGCCGAAATCAAAGAGAAATACGCGGAGCTAAAACAAGCGGGCGCAGATCGTTGCCCGCGATTATTGGGAACCGTCGTGAAAGCGCAGGAAGTGCAACTGCATCACGAGGTCTACAACCAATATCTCTGGAGCTTGTTTTAGGAGCGGGGCTTTCTCAGCGATGGCCGAGGTGCCAGCCGTGCTCCACACACAGGTACGGCCGTAAACCGGCGCTTTTTGCCGGGATGGCTCGTTCGGCTAGTTTCTTCGTCCCGAAGGCGGCCTTGGGGGAACCGGTTTTGTTGTAACACGAACGCGCCCCGCCGGATTTCCGCGGGGCGCCTTTCGATTCGTCAGCCGACATCTCGCAAGTCGTGCTGTACGGGTGTCACGTACAGTTTGCGTTGCATCGCCTCGGTTGGAAGTTTGATCCGGTCGGCCAGCCGCAAGAGCTGCAAAAAGCGCACTTGCCACCACGTCATGTCGATCTCGTACCACTGCAGTCCGTGACGCGCCGAAAACGGAAACGCATGGTGATTGTTGTGCCAACCCTCGCCGAACGACAACAGCGCGACCCACCAGCAGTTCGTCAACTCGTCGTTCGTGCGGAACGTACGATAGCCCAGCATATGCGCCGCGCTGTTCACGAACCACGTCGAGTGGTACGCGAACACCAGTCGTCCGAACACGCCCCACACCACGAACGGCCAGCCGCCGACGAAGAAGAGCCCAACCGCTACGGCGAGCTGCAACGGGAGTGCCAGCCACGCCAGCGCGCGATAAAACGGATCGGCCTGCAGGTCGGGTGCGTAGCGCCGAATTTCTTCATCGCTCGGCATCGCAACATTGTTACGGTACAGCCAATCGAAGTGCGCCCACCAAAAGCCGCGCTGAATGGTGTGCGGATCTCCATCGTGGTCGGCATGCGCGTGATGTTTGCGATGCACCGCCACCCAACGGATGGGGTCGCCCTGCAGAGACAGCGTTCCGAACACGGCGAGCAGATACTCTAACGGCTTGCGCAAGCGCAGGCTGCGATGCGTCAAGGTTCGGTGGAAGCACAGCGTGATTCCGAGTGCGCCGGTGCAATAGGCGATCAATGCGCCCGTTGCGACTGCCGGCCAACTAAAAAAGCCCGGCCAAAAAACGGCCAGGGCTCCTAGGTGGATTCCGAACAGCGCGCCGCCTGTCAGGCGACGAGACAGAGAGCCGGCGGGTTGCTGACCCTCTGCGTTCATCGATGCTCTAATAGCGGTTGGCTATTACCGGTAGCTGCTGCTACGCGACGAGAAACAGTCGCGACAGTAAACCGGCTTATCTCCACGCGGTTGGAACGGCACTTCGGCAACGCCGCCGCATTGGCTGCAGGTCGCTTTGAACATCTCGCGATTTCCGCCGCCGCCGCCGGAGCCACCGGCGCCGCCGCCACTCTGCGAGCGACCGGCCTTGCGGGCGGTGCGGCAGTCGGTGCAGCGATTCGGCTTGTTGGTGAAGCCCTTCATGGCGTAGAACTCTTGCTCGCCGGCGGTGAAGGGGAACTGACGGCCGCAATCCATGCAGGTCAGCATTTCATTGGTGTACATTAACTAACGAGTCTCCTCAGGGTAGTGATTGTGTTTTCCGGATCCGACTCGCTAGTACGTGGAACGTGACCTTTGCGGACTTCGAAACCTGGTAACCAGAACACTATACACTATCCCGCTCGAAATAGTTCCAGTGACCCTGAACATTTTTTCCTAGGCGGCGACCAGGCCGAGTCCTTGTTCCTAGCTCTCCGCTGTGAGATACTACGGGCGCTTCCTGCCAAGCAGAAGGAGAACGTTTGGCCCGTCCATCGCGTAACAGAAATCGGCCGCGGCGCACTTCCGATAACGGATCGACACCGCAGGCCCCAGACACCTCGAAAGAAGCTCCGCTCGAGCTTTTCGGGACCATTAAACAAGTGTTTCCGAGCACAACCTTCGCGGTCGAGCTCGAGAACGGGCACACCGTGCTGGCGCACATCGCCGGCCGTCTGCGCCGCCACCGGATCAAGCTGTTGCTGGGCGATCGAGTAGAGCTCGAAATGTCCCCATATGACCTCACAAAAGCGCGCATCGTCTACCGCTACCGAGCGGGCGAGGCCCGCCGCGCTCACTAGTCCCATACGGGAATCCGCCGCTCGCCGCTCGAACACACGTTCGCTATAGCGGCGACTAGCGCGCGCGTGACCGACATGATAGGATGAGCGCTGTTGCCCGCGGGCAACCTCCCAATCCGGCCGCGGCCGGTGGTGGCGCGAAGATGCGTCACCTGGCTAGGGTCGCAACGCTCGAAACGAGCGCCGGCGACCAAAAACCACCTAGTCGAAAGGACGAACGATGGCTACCAGCAGGACGAAACGCGCCGTCAAAGACCGGCGCCCCAAGCGCAAGCCGTGCCAATTTTGCGCGGACCGCGTAATCGATATCGGATATCGCGAAATCAACCGGCTAAAAAAATACGTTTCCGAGCGCGGCAAGATCGTGCCGCGACGCATTTCCGGAAACTGTGCCAAGCACCAACGCTTGTTGACCGTCGCAATCAAGCGCGCTCGGATCATCGCGTTCCTTCCCTACGTTTCGGAGTAGCGGCGAGTGAAACTCATTTTATTGGCCGACGTATCGGCGCTCGGCAAAAAAGGCGCTATCGTCGATGTCGCCGAGGGGTACGCACGCAACTACTTGGTGCCACGCAAGCTCGGCATCGAAGCCGATAAGGGCGCGTTGGCAAAGCTGGGTTCGCAGCAGCAGGCGCAGCGGCGTCGCGACGAGATGGCATTATCCGATGCCAAGGATCTGGCCAAGCGCCTCGAGACCGCTAAAGTCGCCGTCAAAGCCAAGGCGGGCGGCAACGGCCGTTTGTTCGGCACGGTAACGAACGCCGACGTCGCAACCGCGATCGCGGAGTCGCTCGACGTTGCAATCGACAAGCATAAGATCGAGCTAATCACGTCCATTAAGGCGTTGGGCTCCTACCCGGTCGAAATTCGTTTGCACAAGAACGTAACCGCCAAAGCGACGGTTGACGTCGTCTCGATGTAATCGAAGGCCGTGCCGGACGCATCGCATTACGCGTCGCGCTTCCGCCGGAAATTCGGCGTTGAAGACGAGCTAGGCCGTTACGTAACGGCGCTATACGACATGCTCGCGTCGGTGTTGGGACAGGACAAGGTCGTCCTGCGCGCCGGCAAAGTGAACGCTTTGCGCATGATGCGCTCCGCCAACCTCCCCGATCGCCTGTGCGCGCTGCAGCGCCTGGTCTTTGAAGACCCGACGCTCGAGCGTGCAACCACGCGCGCACAACAGCGCAAAGCCATCGCGGAAATCGAAGACGCGATGGCGGACACGATGGCGCAGCGCAACGCCGAGGACGCGTTGGAGAAACGCGTCACCGAAAAGATGGCGCAGCGGCACGAAGAGTACGTCAAAGACCTCAAGCTCGAAGCGTTGCGCGAAAGCGGCGGTCCGGAAACGCCCGCGACGCAAGCCAAGCTCGCCGAGCTCGACGCGTTGTCCCAGCGGCCGCTCGCAGCGTCGGCATTACGTCAATTGCGCCCGCAGAATTTGCGCGACATCGTCGGACAAGAAGCCGCGGTGCGCGCGCTGCTTGCAAAGATCAGCTCGCCGTTTCCCCAGCACGTGTTGCTCTACGGTCCGCCAGGCGTCGGAAAGACCACGGTCGCGCGCCTGGCGTTGGAAGCCGCCAAAGCCCGTCCGCAGACGCCGTTCGGTAAGAACGCGCCATTCGTCGAGGCCAGCGGGACGACGCTGCGTTGGGATCCGCGCGAAACGGTGAATCCGCTGCTGGGCAGCGTCCACGACCCGATCTATCAAGGCAGCCGGCGCGAGTTTGCCGAGGGCGGCATTCCCGAACCCAAGCTCGGCCTCGTGACCCGCGCCCACGGCGGCGTGCTGTTCATCGACGAGATCGGCGAGATGGATGCCGCGCTGCAACTGCGGCTGCTCAAAGTACTCGAAGATCGTCGCGTGATGTTCGAGTCGTCGTACTACGACGAGAGCGCCACCAACGTCCCGGAGTACGTCAAACGCCTGTTTCGCGACGGTGCTCCGGCCGATTTCATTTTGATCGGGGCTACGACCCGCGAGCCCGACGACATCGACCCGGCTATACGGTCGCGCTGCGCAGAAGTATTTTTCTCGCCGCTCACGCAGCACCAAGTCGTTTCGATCGTGCAAGGCGCGGTCAAGCGCTTGGGCGCGCGCGCGACTCGGGGCGTGCCCCGTGCGATCGCGTCGTACACGATCGAGGGCCGCAAAGCCGTGCAGCTCGTGGCCGATGCGTACGGCCAAGCACTCTATCGTTCGCGACCGGCGAAAGCCGCCGAGGGCGCAAAGCCGGCGGCGCCGGCAATTACCGAAGACGACGTGACGTCGGTCGCGCAGACGAGCCGTTTGTTGCCGCATACGCCGGTCAAGGCGCGCGCCGTACGCGAAATCGGCAAGACGTTCGGTCTGGGTGTGTTGCACTATCTCGGAAGCCTGATCGAGATCGAGGCCGTCGCGTTTCCCGCGAGCGCGCCCGGCAAGGGCACGGTGCGTTTTAACGACACCGCCGGTTCGATGGCTAAAGACTCGGTGTTCAACGCGACCAGCGTCTTGCGGACGTTCGCCGGAATCGACACGGCGAACTTCGATCTGCACATCAACGTCGTGGGCGGCGGCAATATCGACGGGCCGTCGGCCGGGTTGGCGATCTTTCTGGCGCTGTATTCCGCAATCCTGAAAGCGCCTATGCCGCAGGACGTCGCGGTCACCGGCGAGCTGTCGATTCAAGGAAAGGTTCGGGGCGTTGGAGGTATCGTCGAAAAATTCTACGCGGCTCGACAAGCCGGGATGCGACGCGTCGTGATTCCACGCGAAAACGCGCGCGAAGTCGATGCGACGATCGCCGGTCTCGACGTCGTACCCGTGCGCGACGTTAACCACGTCTTGCGCGAACTGAATATGAACAATCGTTCCACAAGGCATTCACCGGCGACCCGCCGGAAGATCGCACGTCGTCCATGACCGCACAACCGTCGCCCACTCCGATCGACCGCATTCCGCCGCACAACATTGAGGCGGAGATGGCCGTGTTGGGTTCGATTCTCGTCGACAAAGAGATGCTGGGTGAAGTCGGGCAACTCGTACGTCCGGGCGATTTCTACGCTCACGTGCACGAATCGATTTTTGCCGTGCTCGTGTACCTGTTCGAGCGCGACGAACCGATCGACAAGATTACCGTCAGCGAAGAACTGCGCCAGCGTGGCACGCTCGAACGCGTCGGTGGGGTGCCGTATATTAGTTCGCTGATGGACACGGTTCAATCGGCGGCATCGGCGCGCTATTACGCCACGATCGTGCACGAGAAAGCCGCGCTGCGTGCGTTGATCGGCGCGGGAACGCAAGTAACCAAACTCGGCTACGAAGGCGAAGAAGACGTTGCGGCGTCGCTGGATCGCGCGCAGCAGCTGATCTACGCGATCGGTGAAGAGCGCGGCACGAAAGAATTTAAACCGGTCCGCGACCTGCTGAAAGAAGCCTTCGACAGCATCGACCACCTGTATCACCAGCGCGGCGACCGTATCGGATTGACGTCGGGATTTCCGGACATCGATGCGATGACGACTGGTTTTCAGCCGGGTAACTTCATTATCGTCGCGGCCCGCCCGGGCATGGGCAAAACGTCGTTCGCGCTCAATATGGCGGTGGCGGCGGCGCGCGACTCGGGTCAGCCGGTCGCGTTTTTCTCGCTCGAGATGTCGAACAACGAACTGATTCAACGGTTGATCTGTTCGGAAGCGCGTATATCGATGAACGATATGCGGCGCGGCAACATCAAACCGCATCAGTGGGAGTCGATCTCGCGCGCGATGGAAGGGCTCGACCAGTTACCGATCTACCTGGACGACGTGGGTTCGCTCAGCGTTTCCGATCTACGCAATCGGTGCCGCGTCCTCAAGAAGTCGGCTGCGGGAAACTTGGGCGCGATTTTCGTCGACTATCTGCAGTTGATGCGTCCGGCGGTAACGTCGCGCAACGTCAATCGTAACGAAGAACTGTCGGATATCTGCCGTACGCTCAAAGTGACCGCAAAAGAGCTGAGCGTTCCGATCGTGGCGTTGGCGCAGTTGAACCGTGCGGTCGAAAGCCGCTCCGATACGGGCAAACGCCCGATGCTATCGGACCTCCGCGATTCGGGATCGATCGAACAAGAATCCGACGTCGTCGCGTTCCTGTTCCGCGAAGGCTATTACAAGACTGAGTGTCCGGATCCCGAGTTAACCGAGTTTATCATTGCCAAACACCGCAACGGCCCGACCGGCATGGTGAGGCTGCGTTTCCAGCGAGAGTTCACGCTGTTCGTTCCGTACGGCGACGACTCGCACTATCCCGCCGCATAAACCCCCGGCGGAGTTACACCCGCGTTTCCTGATCCTCGAGCGTCCCGATACTCTGCGCCAGGTACGTGCGCGAGAGTTTGACGTATTCGCCGGCCGAAATCTCGATCCAATGCGCGGCTTCGCCTTCGATGCGTTTCTTAACGACGGCCGGCGCGCCGGCCGCCAGCATGCGATCGGGAATCTCCGCGCGTTCGCCGACCACGCTGCCGGCCGCGATCAGGGCTCCTTCGCCGATACGGCAACCGTTCAAGAGCGTTGCGTTGCTGCCGATGAGTGCGTGCCGGCCGATCGTGCAATCTTCCATTACCACGGCGTGTCCGACGGTGACGTCGTCGCCGACGTACGTGCCACCGTGCTCGCTGACGTGCACGACCGCGTTATCTTGAATCGACGTGCGGGCGCCGATTCGAATCGGACCGTTGTCGCCGCGCAGCACGGCGCCGAACCAGATGCTTGCCTGCGGGCCGACGACGACGTCGCCGATGAGGACGGCGGTTGGGGCGATAAACGCCGAAGGATCGATCTGCGGCCGCTTGCCGTTAAAGGGAATCAGCATGTTCGATGCTTCGCACCGCACCGCGGCGAACCTCGAACGCATGCATAAGCATCGAACGCCGCTGCGCGGCGTCCGCGCGATCGCGCATCCGAAGCCCGGCGACGCCAACTACACCGCGGTCAACTACGAGTACGCCGGGCGCGAAGGCCACATTCACGAGGTCGTCGAGATCGGCGGACGATCGCTCGCCAAGGTCGGCTTTGCCGATCGCAAGATCGTCTACTACTTGCTCGACGATCTCGAACTCGACGACCGGGCCAAGCGCGGCACGTTCCACGACGCGGACCCCGGCGACGAAGCAGCGCCTACGGCGTAACGGTCGGATTCTTATCGGCAAACGCGCCGCTCGGATTCGGTTTGACCCAAACGATCAGATCCCAGATTGACGGAAACTCGAAGATCGTCGCCACCGCAGACGCGTTGGGCACCTTTTTTAAGGCGACGAGCGTCGCCGCGCTCGGTTGCGTGGTGCTACCGCCGGCTGCGGCAAACTTCGGATTCATCACCCAGTGGTCGTAGGTCAGTTTTCCGCTGGCCGGATCGCGCTCGACGTAATGAACGTGTCCATCGAACTCCACCCACCGTCCGGGATTGATGCCCCACAGAGTCGGGCGTCCGGGATTTGCGCTCACCAGCACCGAGTAATCGGCGCCCAGCAAGTTTCCGCTCTTATCGTACCAGAGCTGGCTCGGGTGCTTGGCGTCCGTCGATTGCCAGTGGAAGTTGGCGTAGCTGATCGCGCCGGTTTCGTCCGCGTTGGTATAGCGGATGTAACCGGCCTTTTCGGCGTCCACTGCGGTCGGATAGCGTTTCATCAGATCGGCCTGGATGGCTGCGACGAACGCTTTTTCCGAAGCGCCAACGGGGCCGTGATAGGTCGCGTTTTGATCGGCCAGGGTCCGAAGCGGCACGGCCAGGACGACTGCGGCCAGGAGTAGGGAAACGAGATGCTTGCTCATCCTTGGATTGTACAGGCTGGGGAGGCAACCGCCTATCAGAGTACCGTCAAACCAGGCGCCCAGTGGCGGCAGGGGCGCGCTGCCGAACGGGCCAAACCAGGAGCCGCGGCGCGAGGCCGTATCGTTGCCGACGTAGCTCAGTGGTAGAGCAGCTGTTTCGTAAATAGCAGGTCGTCAGTTCAATCCTGACCGTCGGCTTAAGAAAATGGGCTTCGCCTGCACCCATAAGGCTCTCGCGGCGGTCCATCGTTGTTTTGTGTCGGCGTAAGACATCGAGCGTTGGTTAATCCACGCAATCGAGTGACCGAACGAAGCTGTTCAGCTTTCCGAATAAGGGTAATTATATTCGACGCTGTTATAGAGTCGCGGTCGAGCATGTAGGTTTTGGTTTTCGAAATCTTGGGGACATGAAGCTATGGGCAGCAGAAAATTCGGCGTTTTTTTTGCCATCGCTCTCGCGGCAACGACGGCTCGCGGCAGTTGTGCTTTGAGCGCTACCGACTCGGCTTATCTGCAGCACGAAATACAACGACAGGCCGGCCACTACACGATCATGAGCCTGGCCGCGAAAAAAGGTTCTCCGAACGTTCGGGCCATTGGCAAAGAGGGTGCGGCACGATCCAGCGCGGATTTCTACGAATTGAAAGCGCTCGCGCATTCGGATCACGTTACGGTTCTTACAAAGTCGGACTTGCGCCAGAGAAGCCACTATGCAACGCTCTATCCCTTAAGCGGCAAGGATTTTGATTCTGCATTTATCGACGACACTCTCATCGACGATCGCATCGCGCTGTACGCCCAGCACGACGAGGTGGTCAATGGGCACGACGCGACGCTGAAACGCTTTGCTGCTTCTCGCGAACGCGTTCTTGAGAACGAGATCTCGAAGTTGGAAAAAGCGCAGCAATAGATCGCGAAACCCGTACCTTACGAAACCGGCGCGCCAAGTCGAGATGCTCGACGAGAGCGGCCGCGCCAAGGAATTGATCCCGGCGCCTACTGAATAGGTCCAACCGAATTCATAAAACGATAGGTCCTCGGTTCAATTCTTGGCCGTCGGCTTGCCCTAAATCGGAGCGACGAATGAAGCTTATAGCAGTAACGATCGGATTCGCGCTGGCCGCGACCGCTAGTTTCGGTACCGCGGCAGCGGCTGCCGCACCAACAGCTCCCGCATCGGTCGGGACCGCCCTCCCCGCATTCGAAGGGCAATCGCTCGACGGCAAAACGGTAACGTCGTCGCAACTACGCGGCAAGGTCGTCGTTCTGAACGATTGGGCGACGTGGTGCCCGCCGTGCCGCCACGAAACGGCCGACATGATAACGGCCTACCACAAACTGCACGCGCCCGACGTCGTCTTTCTGGGGCTCGACGACAACGAAACGGTTCCTGTCGTTAAAAGCTTCATATCTACGCGGGGCGTTCCGTACCAGACGATTTTGGTCAGCCCGCACCTTCGCCAATTGATCAGCGTCGAAGCGATTCCGACGACCATCGTGGTCGATAAGAACGGTATCGTACGCGCTCGCTGGACCGGCGGCGTAACGCCGGCGCAACTCGCCGAGTTTATCGAAGGCGCTCGCCAGGGACGCAACGTGTACTACCTTTCGCCCGTGCAAAAGAAGCTCGATTCGATGTTGGCTGCCGGTCAGTTCACGTTGACTGGATCGCCGGCGCAGGTTCGCGCAGGCGCGGCCGCCGCCGTCAAACAAGTCGCGGCCGCCGAAGCATATCTCAATGCGCTGCCGTCGTCGCAGTCCGGCTCCTACGATTACGCGCGAACCAGCCGCGCAGAAGGCGCGTTGCAATACGCCGCAGCAACCGCCGTGCTTCGCTTGCAGAATACTCCGCAACAGAAGTTCGACGCGGACCTGTTGCAGGCAAAAGGTCTCGCAAACCTCGGCGACTCGGCGGGTGCGGTGCGCGCCACGCGCAACGCGCTGGCGTTGAAGCCGAGCGATCCGACGACGATCTTCCGTATGGCGCGCGCCCTGGGCGCGGCGGGCGATTATACCGCGGCGATTCCGTACGCGACGAAGTACACCAACATGCGTCCGCAAGATCCCGACGGCTTTAGCTGGCTCGCAATCTTCTACAAGCGTTCCGGTCAGCCGCAGCAAGCGATCGCGCCGTTCCAAAAGAGCACGGCGTTGTTGGAGGCCGCAGTCAAAACCTCGGCGCCCAAAGATCGCAGCGATAACGCTGCCAACGCCGCCGATGAGTTGCTGTCGCTTGGCGATGCATACGTAACGCTCGGTGACGGACCGCAAGCACAACAGGCATACGCTTCCGCCAAGCATTACGCCGACATGGTCAACCCGAAGAGCCCGGCTGCCGAAATCCGTGACCGCGTGACGGAACGCGCGGCCGAAGGCACCGTAGCCGTTGCCGTCAAGCAAAACTCCAACATGGCGATTTCGGTGACCAAGTGGACCGGCGCCGATCTTCCCGGCAGCGTGAGTTCGACGTACAAGTATCGCTTGATCGTCGTCGCCAAGACCGGCCAGCCGGTGACGTTGACCGCGGAGAATCTCGCACCCGGCTGGGTTGCGTCGTTCTGCGCCGATCGTCTCTGCTCGCCGGGTAAGGTGACGTTCACGCCTCCGGAAAGCGGGGTGAAAACGTACGAGTTTCAGCTCGTTCCGCCGACTCCGGGAGCCAAACCGGGCAACAACATCACGGTAGCTTCCAACGGCGTCACGGCAACCGTCCCCGCCCGCTAGCGTTGGCATACGGCCGGCGCTGCCGGCCGATGCTTCGGCGCTCGTTCCGTTGTTCGTACAGCTCGGATATCCGAACGACGCGGCAACGATCGAGCGCCGTTTACATTCCTGGACTGAAGATTCGAGCGTGTTGCTTGCTTGGCTCGAGAAACGAATCGTCGGGTTGATCGCCGTGCACATTTCGGAACACTTGCTCGATGGTGCGATGGCGGAAATTGCCGCGTTGGTCGTCAACGAAGAAACGCGCGGTCAACGAATCGGTGCTCGACTGCTGCGTGCTGCAGAAAGCTGGGCGATCGCGCGAGGAACGCGGCGTATCCGCGTGCGCTCCAACGTGATTCGAGCGGACGCGCATCGCTTTTACGAGCGTGAAGGATACGCGCCGGTCAAAGACCAGCGCGTATTCGAGAAACGAAGCTAGCGAAAGGTTAGGCGCGAGCGCCGGGAACGAACTTGAGCGAGACACCGTCGATACAGTAGCGTAGGTGCGTCGGCGCGGGACCGTCGTCGAACACGTGGCCGAGATGGCTCCCGCATTGACGGCAATGCACTTCGGTACGCGCCTCGACCAGCCCGTAGTCGGATTGTTCGCGGATCGCGTTCGGTAGCACGTCGTAGAATGACGGCCAGCCTTCGCCGCTGTCGTATTTCGTCTTCGACGAAAACAACGCCAGATTACAGCCGTAGCAGCGATAGACGCCCGCCCGCGTCTCGGTTAGCAGCGGGCTGGAGTTTGCCGGTTCCGTTCCACTCTGGCGCATGACGTCGTAGCGCTCGCCACCGAGGAGCTCTCGCCACTGCGCGTCGCTGTGCGTCACCGCGTATTGTTGCGATGGCGAAGCGAGAGCGCGCGACGCCGTCGCTCCACCGAGAACGAGCAATCCGCCGAGAAAAGCGACGCGATTCATCGTGCCGTCGGAATGTGACACGCCGCTCCACCATTCTTTTCGAAGTACCGCTGATGATAGTCTTCGGCTTTATAAAACGTGGGGGCCGCGAGAATTTGCGTTGCGATCGGCCGGCGATGATTTGCCTGCTCCGCATCGCGCGACGCGGTTGCAGCGCGCGTCTGCTCGTCCGAATAGGTGAAGATGGCCGAGCGATATTGATCGCCGACGTCCGGACCTTGCCGGTTGACTTGGGTCGGATCGTGCAGGTTCCAAAACGCCTGCAACAGTTGTTCGTAGGTCACCCGTGACGGATCGAAAGTAACTTCGACCGCCTCGGCGTGTCCGGTTCCATGTCCGCAGACCTCGCGGTAGGTCGGGTTTTGCGTCGTTCCGCCGATGTAGCCCGAGACGGCGTCAAGCACGCCGGGAATCTGGCGAAATGCGGCCTCGACGCCCCAAAAACAGCCGGCGGCGAAGGTCGCGGTTTGCGTAGTTGCGTTCATACATACTCTATAACGTTTGTCGCGCGCCGGCGGATGCGTCAACCGCCGGTGAGAGCGCGCAACACCGTCTGGCGGACTCGATTGAGGAGCGCGTCCGCATCGGGACGGTCGTCCATCCAGTTCTCGATCATCAAGGCGAAGATCGTGGTGCTTCCATCCGGCCGCCGGGCGTATCCGGCCAACAGCCGGGCGTGATTGGTCGTGCCCGTTTTGGCGACGATCGCGCCGGCCAGCGGTGCCGACGTGAAGTCGTTTATCAGGGTGCCGCTTCGGCCCGAGACCGGCAGCGACGCCAGCACGGTCGTGCGATAGCGTCCGTGCCAAACGGCGTTCAGAATCGCGACCAGAGCGCGCGGGGTAACGCGGTCGTATGCCGACAGCCCGGAACCGTCGGCGATCGTCAGCGTGCGCGGGTCGATGCCGGTCGAGCGCAGCCACGCCGTTTCGACCGCTATGCCGGCGGCGCGATCGTCGATGTGAGGAGTTGCCGGCGAGGCCACGCCGAGCGCCTCGAGCAGTTGTTCGCCGATCAGGTTGACGCTGGGGCGCCAGAAATCGCCGAGCATCGTTCGCAGCGGCTCCGAGCGGTGTTGCCAGAGGTGCGTTCCGCCGGGCGCGGACGTGAAGCGGACGGCGCCGTCGATGGCGATGCCGCGCGCGACAAGTGCGTCGCGAAAGACCGCGGCCGCATACGACGGCGGATCTGGAACGGCCGGCTCGAGGTCGTCGGAAGGCGGCGCTCCCAACGGGTAACTACCGGTGACGTCGATCTCGGACGGCACGTTCCAGGGCCGGTCGAGATCGGTAGTATCGTCGCTGCCGCGTGCGCCCGTCACCGCCCGATTGACGATCGTGAACGCGTTAACGGCCGGAGCGATCGAAAGCTGCGCGGGCGCTCCGGCGGCCGAGCCCGGACGCACGCGAACGTGCGCGATGTTACGTTCGAGCGACAGCGCCGACGGAACGGCGGCGTATTCGTACGGCAGATCGTCGATCATCCATCCGCCGGGATAGCGAGGTGCCGAAAAATAGGATGCATCGGCTACGATGTCGCCGGTTACGTGCACGATACCGGCCGCACGAACGGCCGTCGCAGCGTTCTGCAGATCGGCGATCGAGAGTTGTGCGTCGCCGCCGCCTCGTAACACCAGATCGCCGTTCAGCGTTCCGCTCGTTACCGGTCCGACCGCATCTACGCTCGTGCCGAATGTAAACGCGGGTCCCAGCTTTGAGAGCGCCGCCGATCCGACGATCAGTTTGAACGTAGAGGCCGGGACGAAGTCGTCGTCCGGATCGCGCGCGTAGACCGTGTCGCCCGATGTATCCACGGCCAGCAATCCCACGTGGGCGCCGCGCAATTCCGCCGAAGACAGTGCAACGTCGATCGCGCGTTGCTGCACGGATGACGCCGTCACGGCCGCCGGGCTCACCGCTACAACCAGCGCGAGCGCCAGCGACGCAAATCCTACACGTGCAGCGACGCGAATTGTTCCATGAAACGGTCGATACGCGTTTGCTCGATGCCGGCGGCCAGCATTTGCACTGCAAGGTCGTCGCGATGTTCGGGTGGCGTGACGAACATGAACGGTGCGTCGCCGTCGCCCTGGGAACGAATCGTGCAGCTTTCGGCGCTCGCCGGAATCAAGGCCGTTTGGTATGGGGTGAGCGCGACTTCGACGTCGTTGCAGCCGACGTTCATCGGGCAATCTAGCGACATCACGATCAACGGCCGTCCACCGGTTTTCATCGTTGCCGGTTCGCTCGTCGCGACGATTCGTTCGACCACGAAGTGGTTGTCGGCGATCAACGCCAAACGCTGCAAGCCGTCGAACGTGTAGGCGATTTGATCCAGCGTGCCGGCGGTCGTCGCCTTATAATCCAAAACGTCGGCGGCTTTTTGAATGTGCAGTTCGCGCGGTTTTCCGTCGGCACCGATGCGGTTCCAATCGAACATCCGGTACGTTAAATCGCTGGCTTGCTGCGTTTCGAACAGGGTGACGCCGGCTCCGATCGCGTGCACCATGCCGGCCGGAATATAGACCGTATCGCCTGCCTTGACCGGGATGCGGCGCAGAATGTCGCCAAGCGTTCCGTCGGCGACGCGACGTTCGTATTCTTCACGCGATGTGTCGCGCGTCCACCCGAGCACCAACTCCGCGCCAGGGTCGGCCGAAAACACGTACCAACACTCGGTTTTGCCGTTGGCTTGATGCTCGACCCGCTTGGCGTACGCATCGTTCGGATGCACCTGTACCGAGAGCCAATCGTGTGCGGTGATGATCTTCGTAAGCACCGGAAAGATGCGAGTCGGGTCGATATCGCCGAGAAAGCTTTTTCCTTGCGATTGCCGCAGGGTCGCGACCGAATCGCCCTTCAGAGGTCCGTTAATAACCGTGTCGGTGTCCCAGCACTCCCAGGACTCGCCGATCTTCGCCGAGGGGTCGCCGCGTTTGCCGTATTGCTTCACGAGTTCGTCGCCGCCCCATATTGCCGGCGCCAACTTCGGATCCAAAACATACGGATAAACTGCCGCGTCGCTCATTGCGAGGTTCTTCGCAGTCGCCGGGCGGCGTCCCCGGGCGGAGGGGCGCTTCTTTCGCAGCGCCAAGAAAAACGCATGTCCGAGAACGGTGCGCTCGAGCGATCGATGGAAATTCTCGCGATGCTCTTTGGCGACCGGCTCGGACACGACGTCGCGATTCGCCTGTGGGACGGCACCGTCATCGCTGCCCCGGGATCGCGCTTCGAACTGCGCGTGAACGCCCCGTTCGCATTGCGCGCTGCATTTTCTCCGCCGTTGAGCTTGCGACCGGGTGAAGCGTTCGTCGAAGATTGGATCGACGTTGACGGTGATCTCGAAACCGGAATCGACGTCCTCGAGCGCAGCACCGAGCGGTTGTCGTCGATCGACCTGGCGCGCATGGCGGCGGCGATGGCTAGGCTGCCGCGACCGCCGCGCGCGTCGGGGCCGGCCCGCCTAACGGGTGCGGTCCATTCGAAGACGCGCGATGCCGCGGCGATCGGTTTTCACTACGATCAGCCGGTCGAGTTATACGCCAGCTTTCTCGACCCGCAACTCGTGTACTCGTGCGCCTACTGGGACGACGGCGTCACCACCCTCGAAGCGGCACAGCGCGCCAAACTCGCATATTCGCTCGATAAGCTCCGTATCGCGCCGGGTTCGGAACTGCTGGACATCGGTTGCGGCTGGGGCGCGTTAGTCATCGCCGCCGCGCAGCGTGGCATTCGAGCGCTCGGGATCACGCTTTCGCAACGGCAGTACGAAGAGGCGCGCCGGCGCGTAGCGGCTCTGGGACTCGGCGGCCTGGCTCGAATCGAACGCGTGGATTATCGCGATCTCGGCGACCGGCAATTCGACGCCGTCGCATCGATTGGAATGGTCGAGCACGTCGGTCGCGAGCGTCTCGACGAATATTTCGCCGTCGCGTACCGCGCGCTCAGACCCGGCGGCCTGTTTCTCAATCACGGAATCACCGGGCAATCGCGGGATGGCAAGGGGATCCGCCTCGTAAACGACTTTGTCGGCCGGTACGTCTTTCCGGACGGCGATTTGCTACCGATCGCAACGGTGTTGCGTTCGGCCGAGTCGGCCGGTTTTGAAGTACGCGACGTCGAGAATCTGCGCGAACACTACGCCCGAACGTTGCGTGCGTGGGTCGCCAACCTGCAGAAGAACCGCGCCGCGGCGATCGATGCAACCGACGAGCGCACGGAGCGGGTCTGGCGGCTGTATATGACAGGAAGTGCGCGCAACTTCACGCTCGGGCGCATGGGGTTGGCCCAGACGCTGCTGGCCAAGCCGTTGCCCGACGGCGCGAGCCGCATTCCGGCGACCCGAAGAGATTTGTACGCGCGATGAGCGACCGTGTGGATGCTTGGCCCGAACTTCCCCTCGAAGCCTGGCGCGAGACCTGCGAGACGCTGCACCGCTACGTGCAAGTAATCGGCAAGGTCCGTTTAGCGTTGTCGCCGCCCGAGCCCCAATGGGCGCACGTCGCGTTGTACGTGACGCCGCGCGGCATTTGGACCGGTGCGATGCCGTATGGAGAGCGCTCGTTCTCGGTCGAGTTCGACTTGATCGATCACGGCATGCGCGTGCTCGTCAGCGACGGAACCGATCGTTCGATTCCGCTGGTTCCCCGTACCGTGGCCGATTTCTATCGCGAAACGATGCGCTTGTTGGACGAGCTGGGCCTCGACGTGCGAATCTGGGATGTTCCAGTCGAGCTTCCCGACCGGCTTCCGTTTCACGAAGACGTCGAACACCGTTCGTACGATCCAGCGTATGCGCGGCGCTTCTCACAAGTCTTGCTGCAAGCCAACACGGCGCTCGAGCGGCACCGCGCACCGTATCGCTTACGACATACGCTGGTGCAGTTTTTCTTTGGCTCGTTCGATCTGGCATACGCTCGGTATTCGGGGCGTCCGGCCGAGCCGCCGTCGCAAGACATTATCATGCGCCTTGGGATGAACGCACAAGAGATTTGCACCGGCTTTTGGCCGGGAGACGCGCGTTTTCCCGAACCGGCATTTTGGAGCTACGGCTATCCGAAACCGGACGGTCTCGAAACGGCGCGCGTGGGTCCTTCGCCGGCCGGCTGGGATTCTACAATGGGCGAGTTTATTCTCCGCTACGCCGACGTTCGCGCCGCACGCGATCCGCATGCGCTGCTAGCCGAATTTTTCAGTAGTACCTACGACGCGCTAGCGCGACGAATGCAATGGCCGCCGGGGGCGTAACGGGCGCCGGTAAAACAAAATGGGCGGTCCCGTTCGTACGGAACCGCCCGAAGCGGAACTGAGTATCTAGAGCCGCTTACGTAAGGCGCGATTCGCAACTCTTCCAATCGATGTTGGCAAAGAACGCGTCGATGTACTTGCCGCGTTCCGACGGTTTGTAGTCTTTGATGAACGCGTGCTCCCAGACGTCGAGCACGACGATCGGGGTGAAGCCGGCGAGGTGGCCGTTTTCGTGATCGCTGATCCAGTTATTGGTGATCTGGCCGTTGGTGTCGTCGCGATACGCGATCGCCCAACCGACGCCGCGCATACCGCCGACGGCGACGAAGTCTTTCTTCCACGCATCGAATCCGCCGAACGACTCGCCGAGCGCGGTGTAGAGTTTGCCGTTACCGATGTCGGCCGGCGACTTGGTCATGTTGTCGAAATAGTATTCGTGTAACCGCATACCGTTGTATTCGAATCCGAGGCGGCGCACGAGTTCGGCGTAGCTCGGGTTGGCACCGGCGGCTTCACCGGCGGAGCGCAGTGCATCGAGCTTTTCGTTGAGCAGGTTCGCGTTCTTCACGTAACCTTCGTACAGTCCGAAATGCATCTCCAGCGTCGCGTCGGAGATGCCTTGCAGACCCGAGAGATCCCACTTTTTTGCAGCGTACGTTTTCATAAGAAGGTGGTTCGCGCCGGGCGTCCCGTCTCCGGCCCGCTTTGCAATTTCCGCAGGAAGGGAGCGGTCGTCCCCCGCAGGGTGGCGCGGTGCACGAAGTGTACGCCGGGATCGGTTCGAATCTGGGCGACCGTCAAGCCAACATCCTTGCTGCGCTGCAGCGTCTGCGCGCTCGGTGTGAGGTGACGGCGGTATCGGGGTTCTACGCCTCGCCTCCGGCCGGCGGGGCCACCGGGCCCGAATATCTCAACCTCGCGGTGGCCGTTCGAACCCCGCTCGATTTCGACGGGTTCGAAGCCTTCGCGCGAGCGATCGAGGCTGCCGTCGGTCGCTCGACCTCCAGCATTCGGCTCGCTCCCCGGCCGATCGACATCGACGTGTTGGCGATCGACGGCCAGGTCGTACGGAACGACCTCGAAGACCGGCCGTACGACGCGGCGCCGCTGGCCGAAATCGCGCCGCATCTCGTGCGACGACGCGCTTTCGACTCCGTTCGGAGGGTCGAGCGGAGTCTGCATTTTTCGGTCGATCGCCAGTCGCTCGCGCCGGACGTTGCAATCTCGCTCGAGCGCGCCGGCGTTCGTTTGGTTCGGCGCACGATCGTGAGCGGTTCGGATACGAATCTTCGCTCGTACGACGCGGAGTTCTCGATGTCGAACGCGCTGGGGCCGAACCTGGCGGGCGCGCACATGTCGCGGTATTCGGAAATTCTCGCCGACACAATCGACACGTGCTTGCGTAACGACCCGAACGGTTCGCTGGCGCATCTGCCCGGTGCGATCGCGCGCGCCATCGTCGTCGCACAAGACGCACCGCACGCGGAAGTGCGCGTGCGCGCGAGTTTTGCGTTGGAGCGTTGGACGCCGGTGAGCGCGCTGCCGACGGAAGAACGCTATACGTTTCTCGCGATCGCGTATGCCACACCGAACGGCTCCCGTACGCTCGTCGGAGCCGAAGCGTTCGGTATGACCGCCTGTCCGTGTGCGCAAGAGATGATGCGCGAGCGTTCCGAGCGCAAATTGCGTGAAGCCGGTTTCGATGCCGACGCAGCGGCGCGTGCGCTCGACGCGATCCCGCAGGCAACGCACAATCAGCGCAGCCGCGGATCGCTGCTCGTCGGGCATCCGGCCGTACCGGAAACGATCGCGGTCGAAGACGTCATCGAGATCGTCGAGAACGCAATGTCGAGCGAAACGTACGGCCTGCTCAAGCGGCCCGACGAGTTCTTCGTGGTGAGTAAGGCGCACTCGCGGCCTCGATTTGTGGAAGATGCGGCGCGCGCGATGCTCGCGGCGACGCTCGACATGTACGGCGATCTCGGCGACGATGCATACGTTTCGGCTCGGCAAGTGAACGACGAATCGATCCACAAGCACGATGCGTTCGCGCAGGGCTTCGGAACCTTCGGAGAACTACGAGCCGAGCTGCGCGGAGAAACCGTCGCGGAACGCACGCGACCTTCGCACTGGTTGCGCGGAAGCTAACGCTCCGCAGCCTCCAACTTCGCGATGCGGTCCTTGAGCGCGGGATGCGACCCGAACAACAACTCGTACCAGCGCGGCGGTGCGTCGTCGGCCAGATTCTGATCGCGTAAGCGCGATAACGCGGCCGCGCCGCTCGCGGCGTCGCCGGTCGCCTCGAGTGCGAAATCGTCGGCTGCCCACTCGCGCGAACGCGAGAACGCCAGCAATAACGGTCGCAACAGTTGCGAAGCCGCGCTCATCGTGACGACGAAGCGCGCCAATAGAATTGGCCGTTTGCGCATCCTCGCCCGCTCGCGAACCGGGGTCGCGCGTTGCGCCCACAACAATAATATGGCGGCCATCAGTTCCGAAACGGCGATGAGACGCCACGTATCTTTGGTGACGTAGTGGCCGAGTTCGTGCGCGACGACGAACTCGACTTCGTCCGGCGTGAACGCATCGATCAGGGTGTCGCCGAGCACGATACGGTGCGTTCCACCAACGCCGGTAACGAAGGCGTTGGCTTTGCGCGTCTGGCGGCTCATATCCATACGCAGTATTTCGGCCGTGGCGGCGCCATAACGTCCGGCAAGCTTGCGCAAGCGATGTTCGAGCGGTCCGTCGAGCGGCACGAATTTATTGAACATCGGAAGTATCCAGAGCGGAACGACCAGGTTCATGACGACTAACAGCGGCAGCGTGCCGGCGGCGGCTACCAGCGGCCAGGTGCGGGGCGCGTGCCGGACCGCGATACCGAATAAACTCAGCAGCAGCGCCGAGAATGCGGCCGACAGTGCGGTGCCTTTCACGTATTCTTCGAGCCAGGCCGCGATCGACTGATCGCTCAAACCGTAGCGCCGCTCGGGCGTATAACTTTCGACGAACGAGATCGGCAAATCGAGCAACGAAGATAGGGTCACGATCGGCACGGAGAATAACGCCGGGCGCAGCCACGGCGGGGCGAACGCCGTCGCACGATCGGTCAAGCGACCGGGCGCGCCGTACGCGAACAAATACGCGCTGGCGAGGCCTCGAACGGTCCCTGCAACGTCGAGGGCGCGGCGATACTCGGCATAGGCTCGGGCATCGCGCTCGACCGCGGGCGAAGGGCGTTGGTACTCGCGGAGGGCTTGCACCGTTCGCACGAGCGTATAACCTGCCGACACTCCGGCGCAGAAGCCGAGCAGTAGCTTCGACGCTTTCATCGTACCGTATCCACATGCGGCTCTTCCATAATGCGCGCGTGTATTCATTCGATGCTCCGTCCCGCAGCTTCGCGTGTAGCGACAATGTCGTCATCGACGGGCATCGCATCGTGGCCGTTGGAGAAGAGCCGGCCGGGTTAGGCGCGCTCCGCGTCGACGTCGCTGGAGCGATCATCATACCGGCGCTGGCCGATTGTCACGTCCATCTCGCCGCTTCCGGCTATCTGAGCGGCATGCGCGACCTTTCGCGCGTGCGTTCCAATCGCGCCTTGCACGAAGCGGTCGAACGACTTCCGGTCGACGGCGGTATCGTTGTGGGAGGACGCTACGACGACGCGGTGTGGCCCGACGGGGCGGCCGATGCGAACGCGCTCGAGCGGTTTCATTCCGATCGCATCGCGATGCTCACACGAATCGACTCGCATTCGAGCATCGTTAACGCACGCACGTTGCAATGGCTCGAGTTGCCGAGCGGCGTCGAGGGTATCGAACGCAACGACGACGGTGTTCCGACCGGCCGCTTAACGCAAGACGCGAATTGGCGCGCGCAAGCGCGGTTTGCCGAACGCACGCCGCTCGAAGTACGGCGAGCATCCGAGCGTCGCGCGGTCGATTTCGCGCTTTCGCGCGGCGTGGCGCATCTGCACGCGCAGCTCGTGGGTTTTGCGCGCGAAGACTATGCGGCCGAAGTAGCTGCGATGCGCGCGCTCCCGGCCAACGTGCATTCGAAGATTTGCGAACCCGATCCGGAATTGGCGCGTTCCTTCGGTTTGCCGTACGTCGGCGGCGACGTCTTCTTGGATGGGTCGATCGGGAGCGGTACGGCCGCGATGTCGGCGCCCTACTGCGGCGGTGGTTCCGGCGCGTTACGCTTCGACGATGACGGACTGTTCGAGTATTTCGAATCTTCCGACCGGCTCGGCATCGCGGCCGGCGTGCATGCCATCGGGGACGAGGCGATCGATCAAGCTCTACGCGTGTGGCGTCGAGTGCTCGGCGATCGGCCGTCGGGCAACGGCTGTCGTCACTTCATCGAACATTTCGAACTGGCGTCGGACGAGCACATCGAAACCTGCGCGCGGTTAGGGATCGCGTTGTCGATGCAGCCGCAGTTCGACGCGGCATGGGGAGGTAGCGACGAGTTGTACGAACGGCGTTTGGGCGTCGAACGAACGCGTTCGATGAACGCGTTGGCGCGTATCGAGCGGGCCGGCGCGATGTTGTGCGGGGGATCCGACAGCCCGGTATGCGAGCTCGATCCGTTTGCCGGAATGCAAGCTGCCGTCGATCATCATCAACCATCCGAACGTCTATCGCGGCACGCCGCGCTCGCGATGTATACCGTCAATGCGGCGCGCTTTGGATACGCCGAACACAAGACGGGCGACCTGCGTGCCGGTCTGAACGCCGACTTTGTCGTGCTCGACCGCGACCCGTTCGACGGTGCTTCGTTTACCGATTGCCGCGTTCTGCAGACCTGGATCGGCGGTGCCTGCGTCTTCGACGCAGGCGTGTTATAGCAGCGAAATCGTCTCTTTAACGGCCGGCCGCGCTTCGGCCATCTCGACCAGGCGCGCGGCGAGTTCGTCGCAGATCGGATCGTCGATGGCTTCGACATCGCCGGCATCCGCCAACGCGGCTTTACGTGGATCCAGCGGAATCCGCGCCAGCAGCGGGGCGCGCGCTAGCTCGGCGACCTGCTCGGCGTACGACGGTCCGAAAATGTCGTATCGCGTACCGGTGTCGGGCGCGACGAAATACGACATGTTTTCGACGACGCCCAAAATCGGTTTTTGCAGTTGGTGCACGAGATTCGTGGCTTTGCGCACGATCATCGTCGCGAGCGCCTGTGGCATGGTAACCAGGACGACACCGTCGATCTTGAGCGATTGCAGCACGGTCAGCGGCGCGTCCGACGTTCCCGGCGGAAGATCGATTAACAGATAGTCGAGTTCGCTCCACGTCACTTGCTCGAAGAACTGCCGAATGACGCCGCTCAAGATCGGTCCTCGCCAAATCATCGCGGTGTCTTCTTGCTCGGTCAACAAATTCGAACTGACGACTTCGATGGCCGAACGCGTGAGAACCGGCGCCATCAGCGGCTGCGGGCCGCCTTGCGGCGTTTTAAGCACCGGATCGGCTTCGATCGTCATCGGCTTGTGCAGACCGAAGATTTTTGGGATCGACGGTCCCGTGATATCGGCATCGAGGATGCCGACGCGCAAGTGGCGTCGCCGCAATCCGAGTGCCAGCAATGCCGTGACGAGCGACTTTCCGACGCCGCCCTTGCCGGACATAATCGGGATGATGCGCTTGATCGCGGCGCGGCCGCGAAAGGCCGATGGCGCGCGGCGCACCGGGCGCCGGTCCTCGTTGGAAATGAGCGGAACGAATCCCGATAGACGCGCCTGCTGCAGCGCTGCCAGGATCGGTTCGACGCGAAGCCCGTGCGCCAGCGCGCCTTGCTCGATCGTTTCGGCCGCGCTCACGCCACAGCCGCTGCAGCCGAGGCCGAACGCTTGCATCACGTCGGCCGCGATCGGCAGGCGCTCGACGAGCTCGCGAATGTTGCTGGACGGTTCGATAATAACTTCGATATGGGGCATAACGGCTTTCCGAAAGCGACGATGGGCGGAATCTCTTGTGTCGAATCGTTGTCGACAGGCATGAGACCTTTGTATACACGCGCCGCGTTAGCTGGCGGCTGCGACTCGCCGGTCCGTTCCGGCTGGGCCGTCGGCGGCCCGATGTTCGTTCAAGCGTCGGCCCGGGATGCCTACGCGTTCGACGAAAACGGACGCCGCTATATCGATTACGTGATGGCTTACGGCCCACTCTTGTTCGGGCACACGCATCCGGCGCTGGTTACCGGCTTAGACGAGATCGCTCGCGACGGTTTCGTGTGGGGCACGACCCATCCGAACGAGCTACGCCTCTCAGAACGTATTCGATCGTATCTGCCGTCGATGGAGTCGATGCGCTTCGTCACCACCGGCACCGAAGCGATGATGAGCGCGGTGCGCGTGGCTCGCGCGTTTACACGACGCGACAAGGTGCTGCGGTTTGCCGGAAACTACCACGGTCACTTCGATCTCGCATTGCTCGGTGCGGGCGCATCGGCCAATACGAGCGATACCGATGCCGGCGGCATCCCGCGCGGCGTCGCCGCCGATGTGATGGTCGCCCGCTACAACGATCTCGACGATGTCGATCGGGTCGTGCGCGGTCGTGAGAACGATCTGGCCGCCATCTTGGTCGAACCGATCGTCGGCAACATGGGCTACGTGCCGCCCGACGCCGGATTTTTAGAAGGGCTTCGCGAACGCGCGCGCCGCTACGGTGCGTTGCTCGTGTTCGACGAAGTCATTACCTGGCTGCGCTTCGGATTGCGCGGCGCGCAAGGCCGTACCGGCATTACTCCGGATATTACGGCGATCGGTAAGATCGCCGGCGGCGGCATTCCGTTCGCCGCGTTCGGCGGCCGTGCCGATGTGATGGATGTGTTGGCACCCAACGGGCCGGCATTTACCGGCGGAACGCACGGCGGCAATCCATTTTCGGTCGCGATGGCGCATCGCGTTCTCGACCTGCTCGAACGCCACCCCGAGTATTATCCGCAACTGCGCGAAACGGCAGGACGACTGGCCGGCGGCATTCGTACCGCGCTCGCGAAGCACGGTTTGCCGTACGCTGTCGTCACCGACGAGTCGATCGTCAACTTCAAATTTCGCGCGGGTGCCCCAAACCGTAACTTCGACGATGCGCTGGCTGCCGACAAGCGCGCCTACGCACGCTATTACCACGCGATGTTCGAGCGCGGAGTTCTACTGCCGCCGTCCCAAAACGAAGTGATGTTCGTTTCCACCGCGCATTCGCACGCCGACATCGACGAAACCATTGCTGCAGTAGACGAAAGCCTCGCTGCGGTCGTTTCGGCGGAGGCACCGGTATGATCGCCGACGGGTATCACGACCTGCCGCCCGGCAAGCTGGCCAACCTCGTCACGTTTCTCGAAACGACCGTTCGACCGTCCGAGCGTTTCGAGCCGCGCGACGACGCGACCGTCGCGGTGGTTCGACCGGATGTGGACTCCTACCGCAACATGTTCCGGCGCATCGGAGCGCCGTACTTATGGTCGTCGCGGCTAACGATGTCCGACCGGTCGCTGCAAGCGATTCTCGACGATCCGGATGTCGAAAATTACGAGCTTCGACGCGACGGATCGCCGGATGGAATGCTGGAGCTGGATTTTCGTGAAGCCGGTTCCTGCGAAATCGCGTTCTTCGGTTTGGTGCGAGAGGCGCAAGGGCGGGGCTTCGGACGACACCTTATGCAATTCGCGCTACAACGGGCGTGGGAGCGTTCGATCCATCGCGTTTGGCTGCACACGTGTACGCTCGATCATCCCGGAGCGATCGCGTTTTACCGCAAGTGCGGGTTCGTGCCGTACAAACGACAATTCGAAATATCCGACGATCCACGCGCGGCGGGTCTGCTGCCGCTCGATGCGGCGCCTCATATTCCGTTGCTGTGACTTACGCGACGGCGTCGCGCCGGCGCCGGCCGAGCGTAACGACGGTTCCGTCGCCGGGCGTCGTACTGACTTCAAAGAAGTCCGTGCAACGCTGCATGATTGGAAATCCGCGGCCGCCTTCGGCGCTGTTATCGGGAAACGGAAGCGTGCCATCGGATGGGGGTAGGCAAATGCCGCGTCCGCGGTCGCGAACGGTTGCGACGATCGTCCTCGTATCGATCGTGACCGAGACTTCGATTTCAGCGTCGCAGGCTGCGTGCTCGATCGCATTCGCCAAAGCCTCGCCGAGCGCGAACGTAAGGCTCTCGATATCGGCCGGTGAAACCTCGTGGAACTTCGCTAGAGCCGCAAATGCGTCGCGCCCCGTCCGAGCGGACCGGGGCAACGGGGGCAGCCGAAGCTGGAGATTGAAGGGTTTCGTCTCTTCGCCGACTTCTTCCAAGGGTCTATTCATAAGCGCCGTCAGAGATTCTACCCAGGTGCAAACGCTTAAACCGTGACCGGAGCCGCCGTCTACGTGCTCCGCTGCTCCGACGGGTCTCTGTATACCGGGGCCACCACCGATTTGGCCCGAAGGGTCAGGTCGCACGCCGCCGGCACGGGCGCCAAGTACACCCGTTCCCGGAGGCCGCTCGCCCTGGTTGCCTGGTGGTATCCGGCGACCTTCACGGACGCTCGCTCGCAAGAGGCGCGGTTTAAACGTCTGGCCCGCGGGGCCAAAATGGACCTGTTGGCCGGCGGCGAGGCTTTTGGCTGTTCGCTGCGCAAGGCACCGGCCGTTGACGCTTTTTCACCTATGGAAGGACTGCAACCGATGGCGCAAACGCCGCCCTCTCCCGACGAAGTCAAAACTCTCGGCGACGAAGCTCGACGCTCGCACGCCCGCATCGCGACCGATAAGGGCGATATCGTGCTGGAATTTTTTCCCGACGACGCGCCCGTGCACGTCGCCGCGTTTCTAAAACTGGCGAAGAGCGGTTTTTACGACGGTCTCAAGTTTCATCGCGTCGAGCCCGGATTCGTCATCCAAGGTGGCGATCCGGAAGGTTCGGGCAGTGGTGGCCCGGGTTACCGGCTCAAAGCCGAGTTCAACAAACGTTCGCACGACCGCGGCGCGCTCGCGATGGCGCGTACGTCGGATCCCGACAGCGCCGGATCGCAGTTTTACATCTGCTTGGGCGACGCACGCTTTCTCGACGGCCAATACACGGTGTTCGGAAAAATGACCGACGGATTCGAAGCGCTGGACGCAATCAAGCGCGGCGACGCGATGAAAACCGTCACGATCGAACCGGCGTAGACGTCCGTCCGAAGCGCTCGCTCTTCGTTAGGACCCAGTGCCCTGATAATGCCGCAGTCCGACGCGCCAAAACGCGTAGGCTGCGGCCACCCAAACCACGCCGACGGCGGGTGTCAGCAACCCGACCGCCGCGTTGAGGTGCAATCCCGGATCGCTTTTCTGTAAGAAGTACGTTGCCGGGTAGTAGTTCATAAAGGCGAACGGGAGTAGGAAGGTTAGCACGATGCGCACGCCGCGCGTATAGATGCTGATTGGATAGCGCGTGAAGTCTTGTTCGAGCGACATTGCGACCCAACGCAACGTGTCGATTCGTATGAACCAGAATGCCATCGTCGCGACCGCCAGCGAGATGCCGAGGTCGATCATCGCTCCGCCGGCCACGATGAGCGGAACGAACAGCACGAACAGCCAGTCGACGCGCACGCCCGCGACCGCGGTGGCAACGCATAGCGTGACGATGCCGAGAATCATGCCGTCGGGTGAGATTTGCTGCGGGACGGTAATCACTTGAAAGAGCGTGTCGAGCGGCCGTATCAAAAACCGGTCGAAGCGGCCCTCACGGATATATTCGGGCACGCTGACGATCGTAAAAAACAGCAGATTGTGCAACTCGTGGCCGGCCATCCAGAGCGCGTAGAGAAAGAACATCTGCCTGAAATCCCAGCCGTTCATCGACGGAAACTGGCGCATCGTCACGTAGAGCGCACCGAGCGCTACGCCGTGGTAGGCGATCGTGAAGAAGAACCACATCACGAAGTTCGCCCGGTATTCGAGAATCGTCAGCAGGCTGATACGCCAGTACTGGATGTAGGCGGCGACCACGCGGCGCCCTTGGCCGGGAAGGCGCGACCCTCCTCGCAACCGCAGCGCGCTCCCCGCTGGTTGTATGCCTATATGAGCGCGATCCTTACAGAACCAGTTTTTGCAATTCAACGCTCCGACCAGCGGGCGTTCTTCGACCACGGCTGGCTGCAGACGTATCACTCGTTCAGTTTTGCCGAGTACTTCGATCCGAATAATGTCAACTGGGGCGCACTACGCGTGCTCAACGACGATACGATCGCAGCCGGCGCGGGCTTTCCGCCGCATCCGCACAAGGACATGGAGATCGTTACCTACGTGCTGACGGGCGAGTTGCTGCATCAAGACAGCACCGGCAGTCGCGGCGTCGTCGGTCCCGGCGGGGTGCAGTTTATGAGCGCCGGAACGGGCGTGAAGCACAGCGAGTTCAACCACAGCTCGGACCGGCCGCTGCGGCTGGTACAAATGTGGATCGTTCCCGGAACGCTTGGCGCCAAGCCGTCCTACGGCCAGCGTCAATTCGAAGCCGCGGCCCGCGACAACAAGTGGCTGCACGCGGTAAGCGGCAATTCGTCGGTCGATGCGCCAATTCGCATCACCGCCGACGCAACGTTTTCGGTCGCGCGGCTCGATGACGGATCGTTGGACTATACGTTCGCACCGAAGCGTTACGGTTTTCTCTACTTGGCAGAAGGCGCGGTTACCGTGAACGGCAAGGACGTCGCGGCCGGCGACGCCGTGCGAATGTACGATATTCGGTCGATCGACGTCCGCGGCTGCGGCGAGATATTGCTCTGGGATCTGCCGGAAGAAGCACGTCCATGAAGCGGTTTGTCGTTGCAGCAATCGTGGCCGCGGTCGCGATGGTCTCGTTCGTTCCAAGTTCGGGCCGCGCCGCATCCGATGCGGTCGTCTCGGTTCTGTATGCCGGTTCGCTCGTGACACCGATGGAAGGACCGATCAAGTCTGCGTTGGCATCGCAAGGCATCGACTTCCAAGGCCAAGGCGGCGGCAGCAAGATGCTCTCGAATTTGATCGCGTCGGGCGCGAAGAGCCCAGACGCCTTCATCAGCGTCGATCCGCAGCAAGTAACGAAACTGGGTTCGAAGGTCGCGACACAAAAAACGTTTGCTGGCACGAGCCTGGGCATCGGTTGGTCCGCGGACTCGAAAGACGCCGCACTGTTCGACGCGGTAGCCGCCGGCAAGACTCCGCTCGTTCGAGCACTACAGACCAACGGGCTCGCGATCGGCCGAACCGACCCGAAGGTCAACCCCAAGGGCGAATATACGATCGTCGGGATGAAGATGTTGGCCGGCGACGCGGTCGAGCAAAAGATTCTCGGCGACGACGAGAATCCGGCACAAACGTTTCCTGAGGAAGATCTACTCGCGCGAATCGAGACCGGCCAGGCGGACGTCGGCTTCTTTTATCGCACCGAAGCCGTCGCCCGCAATCTAAAGTTCTATGCGCTCCCGGGCAAAGCGTCGCTGTCGGATAAAATCACGTATACGCTTGCGGTGATGGCTGCCGCGCCGCATCCGGTGCAGGCGAAAGCGTTTGCCGACTTCATCCTAACCGGCCGGGGCCGTGCGATCCTCGAAAAAGCCGGCATCACGTACCGATAGGAACGCTACCGTGACCTTTCATGACAAAGAAGTTTTCAAAGATATGCACGTCGTTTTGGACGACGGGCACTTTGAGAACTGCATGTTCGAGGGTTGCGAGCTGGTATACGGCGGCGGCCCGTTGGCCTTTAACAAAAACCTTGTGAACAACTGCAGCTTTAGCTTCGACGATAGCGCTGCCCGAACGGTCAACTTCTTGAAGGGTCTCTATCAGGACGCTCCGAGCGTCGTTGAAGCGACGATCAAAGAGATTCGCGGCAACTAACCTACCCGCCCTGGACGACGATCTTTTGCGAGGCGGCGCGCCAGACGGTCATCGAGAATGCGCCGAATAGCGCTAGCCATAAGAGCTGCGTGGCGAACGCGGCGAGCCAACCCGATTGCGGAATGATTCCGACGTAGATCAGCAGCGGCGTCGAGTAGATGGCCGCGAACGGCAAGCCGAAGACGATGCGCCCCAGCACGCCCGGAAAAAACGTCAATGGAATGATTTGCCCCGACAGCAGATCCGACGCCCAACGCACGATCAACTGCACGGCGAACGATTCGAGCGTCCAAAACGCCACCGAGTTCATCAGGAAGTTCAAAAAGAAATTGACGCAATAACCGATCGCAAAAGCAATTGCGAAGGCGGCCAGGGTGGCGGGCGGCGGAACGTCGATGTGCACCAGCAACAACGCACAGAGTATCGACGGAACGACCAAGATCGCGTGCAGCAACGTCTGACCGACGCCGTCGCTAAAAAAGTACAGCGGTAAGCTGATCGGCTTCGTCAAATCGGTTGCGATCGTGCCTTCGCGTACCTTCTCGCGAATCAGGCGCGTGCCGTCAACTTCGAGGATGAGCGACATCAGCATCGCGATCGTCGCATACGTGATCATGGCGTGCAGCGGCAGGTTGATCGGCGCGGCGTTCTGCGCGTAGAGCGCGGTCCAGAGCGAACGCAGGATGTACACGCGCAAGACCAGCGAGCCGATCTCGGTGAGCACCTCCATCCGGTATGTGGCTTCGCGCGCAAACGCTTTCTTGGCAAACTCGACGTACGGCGCCCAAGCGTTCCACGTAAAGAAGTCGGTCAACGTCCTCGCTGGCGACGAATCGCCTCCTGGCGCCGGTGTTCCATCTCTTCCAGCTCGAGCATCATGACGTCGACGACCTTGTCAACTTCGGTCGTCTGCGTGGCCGGCGGTTCTTCGCCCGACCGGCGAACCGGCGCCTTCGGCGTTTTCGCTTCGCCGACGGCGCTGTCGCGGGCATGCGCTTTGCGCAAGAACTTCGCATAGGTTTCGGCGACGCGTCCGCGGACGTCGCCTGCGGCCTTCTCGTTGAACGCGCGTTCGAAGAGCTGGGCCTCGAAACGTTCCGCGTCGGCGCCGGCCGACGTTCCCTGGCTGAGGTGCGTGCCCGCGTGTACCGTCGTTCCGGAAGCGACGCTGCAATCGTCCTCGAGCACCGCGGCGTTGAGTATTCTAGCCGTTCCCGCTACGAAGCAGCCCTCGCCTAGCGTTGCGCCGGCGATGTAGGCGTGCGGGCCGACCAGGCACCGGTCGCCGAGTTCGAGCGCGAACTGCATCGCGGTGCCGCCGCTGGCGCGCAGCACGGCGTGCTCCATGATCGCGCAATCGGAGCCGATCCGAACCGGCGCCCCTTCGGAAACGATGACCGCGCCGTGCATGATCGCGCAGCCCGAACCGATCGTCACGTCGCCGCTGATTACCGCGGTAGGCGCGACGTAGGCGCTCGCATGCACGTCGGGTTTTTTACCGCCACTCGAAACGATCACGACGCGTTTTCCTCGTATCCTCGAACGTAGATGTGTTTGATGATCGACTCCAAGTCAGGCTCTTCGATGCTGACGTCCTCGACGCCGTAGCGCTCGCTGGCTTGCCGGACGAGGCGATCGACGCGCTGCGTGTTGCGATCGAACTTGAACCGGGCGATTTGTTTATCGCGTCCGTCCAGTTCCGCTCCATCGAGTTGCGGCTCGGCGACCGGTTCGCTAAAATGCACGACGAGCGTGCGGTATCGTCCGTATTCTGCCTTGATGCGCTCGACGTTACCGTCGTAGACGATCTTGCCGTGGTCGATCAAAATAATCCGCCGGCATAACCGTTCGACCTCAGCCAAGTCGTGGGTTGTCAGCACGATGGTGGTGCCGCGCTCGGCATTGATACGCGCGATAAACTGTGAGATGGCGTCTCTGGCGACCACGTCGAGACCGATCGTCGGTTCGTCCAAATAGACGATCGACGGTTCGTGCAGCAGCGCCGCCGCAAAGTCCCCGCGCATTCGCTGCCCCAGCGACAGTTGCCGCACGGGCGTCCGCAAGAACGGCTCCATCTCGAGAATATCGATGAACTCGTTGAGATTGCGACGATACCGGTCGTGCGGAACGCCGTAAATGGCCCGCAGCAACTCGAACGACTCGACCAGCGGCAGGTCCCAATACAGTTGGCTCCGCTGTCCGAAGACGACACCGATGTTGCGCGCATTGTCTTTGCGTCGCTGCCACGGCACGATTCCGGCCACTCGCACCGAACCCGAGGTCGGCACCAAGATTCCGGTGAGCATTTTGATCGTTGTCAACTTACCGGCGCCGTTCGGACCGATGTAGCCGACCAACTCGCCGGCTTCGAGCGACATCGAAACGCCTTCGACTGCGACGCGATCTTCATAGGTGCGCGAGAAGAGCGTCTTGAGCGCGCCGAACGCCCCCGGAACGCGCTTGACCGAGCGAAAGACCTTACGCAGATCCCGGGTTTCGACGATCGGCATCGAGGGTGTATGCTTCGGCGTTGCGTACACCCCTTTCCATGGTGGTAACGGTCTCCAACTTGTACGGTGCCGGCGCCGTAGGCATCGCTCGGCAGGCAGCCGAGGCGCTTTCATATCTGTACGTCTATCGCCAGCTGCCGGTCGTCGTGGCGACGCGTTTACACATCAGCCAGCAGGAAGTCGAAGAAAACGAGGACGTCGGCCGTTCGCTCAGCGAGCGGCTGTTGACCGGCCTCGAACGCGGAACCCCGGAACTTGGCGAGGCGTCAACGTTGCCGGCATTCGACCGCGAGTTGGTCGATGCCATCGGACAAGCGATACGGGAGTTCGCAGATGCCGGCCACTGCGTCATCGTCGGACGCGGAGGAGCCCACGTTCTAAAGGGGCGCTCGGATGTGGTGCGCGTCTTCGTCTACGCCCCGCGCGCGTGGCGCGTCGAGCGGGTTGCGGCCGCATCGCGTGCGGAGCGCAACGTGGTGGAAGTTGAGGTCGACCGGGTCGATCGAATGCGCGCCGCATATGTGAACGATTGGTATCGAGCGAAGTTCGGCGATCCGGGTAACTACGATCTGTGCATCGACTCGTCGGCGTTCGAGGAGGGGCACGCAGCCGAATTGATCGCGACGGCGGTACGGCTGCGGGCTGGAACGTAACGCACGAAGAATTAGCCCCGCGCCGCTCGTCGCAAATATTTGCGGCGCTGCGCTTTCGCGACTTTCGTTTATTGTGGATCGGCCTGCTCGTCTCCAACGTCGGAACGTGGATGCAGTTCACGGCGATGGGCTACTTCGTTGCGGCGATGGCCGGTTCGCCGCACAAGGCCGCGCTGGACCTCGGCATTCTTGGCGCGTCGCGCGCGGTGCCGGTATTGCTGCTGTCGCCGCTGGCGGGCGTGGTGGCCGATCGCCTTCCGCGCCGGCGCGTTTTATTTGTAACCAACGCAACGATGGCGCTTGCCGCGTTGCTGTTGGCCGTTTTAGCTAGCCTGCACCGCTTGGATCTCGCGACGCTGGTGGCGGCTTCGGCCTTGAACGCGGCCGCCAATGCCTTCGATTCACCGACACGACAGAGCTGGGTTCCGCTATTGGTCGATCGGCCGTACGTCGGTAACGCTGTCGGTCTAAACTCGGTGGCGTTCAACGCGCCGGCCGTTATCGGTCCGGCAATCGCCGGCGTGTTGATTGTGTGGGTCGGCGTCGCCGGCGCTTTCTATGTGAACGCCGTTGTCACGCTGGCGGTCATCGTGGCGGTCGCGATGATGCGACCGGTGCCGCCCTCGAGCAACCGGCGCGAGCCGATTTGGGCGGCGATGCAACGCGGGATCGCGTTTTTGATCGGCGACCCGATTCTCAAGTGGATCGTGCTCGCATTCTTTATCACGGCTGTCTTCGCTCGGCCCTACAGCCAACTGATCGCGGCCTTCGTCGAAAACGTGCTGCGCGCCGGCCCGCGCGGATTGGGCTTGGCGGTTTCCGCGATCGGCGCGGGCGGGTTCGGCGGTGCGCTGGTCACCGCGTATTTTGCGCAACGCGAGCGGCGGTCGCGGTTGTGGCTGCAAGCTGGCTTGCTGATGTCGTGCGGGATCGTCGCGCTCGGCTTCGCCCCAAATCTGTGGGTGACGCTACCGATACTCTTCTTAACAGGTGTTGGTACGATGACGCTGCTCGGCGCGACCAATACGCTGATACAAACGTTGTCGCCGGACGATGTTCGAGGACGCGCCATGGCGGTGTATACCATGATCGCCATCGGCGTCGTTCCGGCCGGATCGCTGGTCAACGGCGCCATCGCAGCCGCGATCGGCGTGCATGAGATGTTCGTACTCTCGGGAATTTTGTGCGCCGCCACGTTCGTCGCAATCTGGGTGCTGTGTCCCAGAGTTCGGACCGTTTAAAAAACGATGGCGGGCCGCTTTCGCGACCCGCCTTGAGAAGAAGAAAAGCCGCTGTAGCTTACGCTGCCGCGGCTTTCTTACGGGTGGCGGGTCGGCCGGTGCGCTTGCGTCCGGCGGTCTTTCGCGTCGCTTTTCTTGTGGTCTTGCGGACGCTCTTGCGCGTCGCTTTCTTACGGGTGGCCTTCTTACGGGTGGCCTTCTTGCGAGTGGCCTTCTTACGAGTGGCCTTCTTACGAGTGGCCTTCTTGCGAGTGGCCTTCTTACGAGTGGCCTTCTTCGAGTGGCCTTCTTACGAGTGGCCTTCTTACGAGTGGCCTTCTTACGAGTGGCCTTCTTACGCGTTACCTTACGCGTCGTTTTCTTGCGAGCGGTCTTGCGCGTCGCTTTGCGGGTTGTTTTCCGCACGGCCTTGCGAGTGCTGCGTTTCGCAGTTGTCGCGGCTTTCTTGCGGGTTTGTTTGACTGCCATTACGTGTGGAGTCATCCTTTCTCTGGCCGGCAAGCGACCAGGGTTGTTGCCTACCTTATACAGTATTACGTTGTCGGATGCAAGTTTTAGCAGATGACGGCACGCGCATCGACGTCGCCGTTGACGGCCGCGGAGACGATGCGATCGTGTTACTCGCGGGATTTTCGCTGACGCACGAAATCTGGAACGAGCAGATTTCTCCGCTCGCGCAAACGCATCGCGTCATCCGTCCGGACTTGCGCGGCATGGGAAATTCGGGCGCTCCGGGTGGTCCCTATTTAATGGATACGCTCGCCGCAGATGTGGCCGGCGTGTTGGACGCGTGCGGAATCGAACGCGCTACGATCGTCGGACACTCGCTCGGCGGTTACGTCTCGTTGGCATTCGCGCGGATGTTTTCGGAACGCGTTTCGCGGCTCGCGCTGGTGTCGAGCCGGATCGATGCCGACACACCGGAGGTGGCGCGACGCCGTCGTGCGTTGGCAGACCGCGTCGAAAGCGGCGCGTCGATCGAACCGGTGGTGGATGCCTATCTCAGTGCGCTGACGTCAACCGAAACGACGACGGGCCGGCCCGAACTCGTGAACGACCTGCGGCGAATACTTTCCAACACGGGGCCGGCTGGGGCGGCCGCGATGTTGCGCGGAATGGCAGAACGCAACCCGTCCGACGACATCGCGGGAGATTTAGCGATTCCCGTTCTGGTGGTTGCCGGCGCGTTCGATGCGCTTATTCCGTTGGAACAGGCGCGGGCAGCGGCGGATGCGTTTCCACGCGCGCGACTCGTCGTCTGCGAGCACAGCGGCCATATGCCGATGCTCGAAGAGCCCGGCCGCGTGACCGCCTCGTTGCAGGAGCTGCTTAGCGAATAACCGGCATTCGCGCACGCCGGCGGAACAACGAATAGACGAAGAGCGCGCCCACGACGAGGGCCGCTACGATCGCCGCAGCCAAAACGATCTTCAGCAACACTAGGCCAATCAGTAGTAAAATGGTGGCCACCGTCACGACGGCGGTGACCTTTAGGAAGGTCAGCAGTAGCGGGTTGATGTTCGTCAGTTTCATCGTCTCATTTCTCCATCATTAGTACCCGCCGGGTCTCGGCCGTGTTTCACGGGTTCCCCAACCGGCCGAGCCGGTCCAGTACGCGGTAGCCGGCTGCAACGGCATGCCCGGCGTCGATGCTGCCGTCCTGCAGCATGGCGCGCAGCTCGTCGAGCGAGGCTTCCTCTACTTCGATCACTTCAGTGGCGTCCAATTCGGGATCGTGGGTCCGCCGGACGCCGGTGGCGAGAAAGACGTACGCCTTCGAATTCGAGCGGACCGGCTCCGCATAGTAGCCGCCGACGAACTCCCAGTTGACGCCCGCGTAGCCCGTCTCTTCGAGGAGCTCGCGTCGAGCGCAATCCAGCGGATCTTCGCCGGCATCTAGGGTGCCGGCCGGAAGCTCGAGGTGAATTGCGTCGCTGCCGTAGCGGTACTGACGGACGAGTACGACGCGTCCGATTTCCGTTAACGCAAAGATGACGACGAACCCATCGGATTCGCGAACGTAATAGTTCGCGATGACGGTACCGTCGGGCAACTCCAGCTCGTCGGAGCGAAGCCGCATATGCGGCGAGTTGACGAGCAGACGCGTGCCGCGGCGCCGCCATAATGGCTTCTCCATGTCCCACAGGTACGACGAAGCGTTTACGCCTCCCGGCCGCGAACGAATCTAGCGTGGACGAACCAATACTGATCGTCGGCGGCGGGACGATGGGCGCGGGAATTGCGGCGATCGCGGCGCGAGCCGGGTATCGCGTGCAAGTGATCGAGCCCAACCCGGCCGCCGTAGAATCCGCGCGCGATCGGATCGCCCGTGCGGCGGCGCGCGCAGGCGCGACGGATATGATAGAACGCGTGCAATTCGCCGCTTCCATTCCGGATCGATCCGACGCCGTGCTTGCGATCGAGGCCGTTCCCGAACGTGAAGATCTGAAGCGCGCCGTCGTGCAGTTGCTGGACGCCGCGCTGGGTGAGAACGCCGTGGTGGCAACCAATACGTCGTCGTTTTCGATCGACGAACTGTCGAAATCGGTCACGCATAAAAAGCGCTTTATCGGATTGCATTTCTTTAACCCACCCGAAGCGATGCAACTGGTCGAAGTCGTCCCGTGCGAAGAAACCGGCGACGAAACCGTGGATGCAACGATGGAGTTCGCTCGCCGGCTGAATAAAACGCCGGTGATCGCCGCCGACAGCCCGGGCTTTATCGTCAATCGGGTGGCGCGTCCGTACTACTTGCAGTCGATGTTGGCACTGGCCGACGGAGTCGCGACCGCTCCCGAACTAGACGCGCTGGCGCGTTCGGCGGGCTTTCGAATGGGGCCGTTCGAGTTGATGGATCTCATCGGCCTGGACGTTAATCTTGCGACGTCCGAGTCGGTGTACGAGCGCACGGCTGCGTTGCGTTTGGAGCCGGTTGCAATGCAGCGCGAACTCGTCGCTGCCGGTTCGCTCGGTCGAAAGACCGGTCGCGGATTTTACGATTATCGCGACGGCACTCCGGAACGGCTCGAACCGGAAGCTGCAACCGAGATCGTGCGCAACGACGATGAGTCGGCCGCCGTGATCGGTTTCGGGCGCCTCGCGGACGAACTTGCAGAAGCGCTCGAGCGGCGTTTTAATTCCGTGCAGCGGATTGAGAACGACGACATGATTGAGGAGTTGGATACGTCTTCGACGATCGTGTTCGACGTTGGCGACGGATTACAAGACCGTAAGCGGGTGCTGCAAACGATCGATGCGATGCTCGAACCGTCAACGGTTATTTTCAGCGATGCGTACGCCACCGATGTCGGAGCCGCGGCCAACGCGCTCGCGCATCCGGAGCGCGTCGTCGCGTTCGGTGTGTTGGGCTCGCTCGAAACCCATAGTTGCATCGAGGTCGTCGACAACGAGGACGTAGCCGACGATGCGCTCGAGCTGGCACAAGACGTGTTTACGTCGCTCGGCAAAGGCGTGGTGTTGGTGGAAGACGTCCCCGGGCTCTATCTCGGGCGCACGATTGGATCGATCGTCAACGAGGCGATGATCGCCGTGCAAGAAGATGTGGCCGACGCCGACGACATCGACCTCGCCATGCGTCTGGGCGCCAACTATCCGGAAGGGCCCGTCCTTTGGGGGCGGGAGATCGGCGGGCGACGCATCGCACGAATCCTCGAGCGTCTGGCCGCGGCCGAGGGCCAAGAATTCGCTCCGCACCGGTCGCTGTGGTTGCTCGACATGCAAGACGAGGCCCCGCTTGAGCCCACCCCCGCAGCCGAATCGGTCGCTCCTGGTTTCACCGGAGGGTAATGGCCGCACAACGCGAGGTTTGGATCGTCGACGCCGTCCGAACGCCGATCGGACGCTACCGGGGAGCATTGGCGACGGTCCGGCCCGACGATCTCGCCGCCACGGCCATCGCGGGTCTCGTGCGGCGAGCCGGGATCGAACCCGAACGCATCGAGGACGTGTTTTTCGGGGCCGCTAACGGCAGCGGTGAAGATAACCGCAACGTCGCCCGCATGGCGGCGCTGCTGGCGCAGTTGCCCGTGACGACCGCCGGGACGACGATCAACCGGCTGTGCGGGTCGAGTCTTCAGGCGATCAACTCTGCAGCGCAATCGATCGCGTTCGGCGAGTCGGATGTCGTGATCGCCGGCGGCGTCGAATCGATGACGCGCGCGCCGTACGTGCTAACGAAAGCCGAAGCATCGTTCGATCGCGCGCAACAAATCTTCGATACGGTTTTGGGTTGGCGAATGACCAATCCGAAAATGCCCGAGCATTGGACGATCTCGTTGGGCGAAACGGCCGAGAACGTCGCCGATCGATATGGCGTGTCGCGCGAAGAGCAAGATGCGTTCGCCCTGCGTTCGCAACGACGGGCCGCCGATGCGATACGAGCCGGACGGTTCGACGATGAAATCGTGCCGGTCGAAGTAGCGATCAAAGGCAGCGTGCGTGCGTTTTCGGTTAACGAGCATCCGCGTCCCGAAACCACCGCGGAAGCGTTGGCGGCGCTCAAGCCCGCATTTCGCGCAAACGGTACGGTGACCGCCGGCAACTCATCCGGCATCAACGATGGCGCGGCCGCGCTGTTATTGTGCGACGCCGGCACCGCTAAGCAACTGGGTTTGCGTCCGATGGCGCGTTTCGTCGCGTGCGCGAGTGCCGGCGTCGATCCGTCCATCATGGGCGTCGGGCCGATCCCGGCCGTCCGAAAAGCGTTGGCACGGAGCGGCGTACCGGCCTCGGCAATCGACCTAGTCGAGTTGAACGAAGCCTTCGCTTCGCAAGCGGTTGCATGCATGCGCGAACTCGACTTCGATCCCGAGAAAACAAACGTGAACGGCGGAGCCATCGCGCTCGGCCATCCGCTCGGTGCAAGCGGTGCGCGAATTGCCACGACGCTGTTGCACGAATTGCGGCGCCGCGGCGGACGATACGGCTTGGCGACGATGTGCATTGGCGTGGGACAAGGTATAGCTACTCTTTTCGAACGCCTGGAAAGCGAGGAATAAGTTGACCGCCGTAGCGTCGCAGACAACCCAACTCTTTATCGGTGGAACCTGGCGCGAAGCGCGCGGCGGATCCTACGACAACTTTAACCCGGCGACCGGCGCGTCGCTAGGCGCCGTTGGTGAAGCCTCGCAGCAGGACGTTGACGACGCCGTCGTCGCAGCGCGCCGCGCGTTCGAAGGCAAGTGGCCGTCAACCGCTGCATCGCGACGCGCGAAAATCATCTATAAGATGGCGCAGCTCATCGGCGAGCGCTCGAAAGAGCTTGCGATGCTCGAGGTGCGCGACAACGGTAAAGCGATTTCAACCGCAGGCGGCGAGCTGGGCGCGATCGTTGACTGCTTCGAATTCTATGCCGGCGCCGCGACCAAGAACTACGGCGAATCGATGCCCCCGCCGCTGCCGACGTATCTGGCGACGACCGTGCAAGAGCCGGTCGGTGTGGTCGGTGCGATCGTTCCGTGGAACTTCCCGCTGTTGCTGGCGGCGTGGAAGGTCGCGCCTGCATTGGCTGCAGGCTGCACGATCGTCCTGAAGCCCGCGCCGTCAACGCCGCTCTCGGCTCTGGAACTCGCGAAGATCGCGCTCGAGGCCGGACTACCCGAAGGCGTGCTCAACGTCGTTACCGGATCGAAACGCGAAACCGGCGAGTGGATGGTCGCGCATCCGGGAATCGATAAGATTGCGTTCACAGGTTCGACGCAAACCGGGAAGATCGTTGCGGCGCGCGCTGCCGAAACGGTGAAACGCGTTACGCTCGAACTCGGCGGAAAATCGCCCTCGGTCGTCTTCGACGACGCCGACATCGATGCGGCGGTCGCCGGCGCGCTGTACGGAATTTATTCGAACGCCGGACAAACGTGCGAAGCGCGCTCGCGCGTGTTGTTGCACGAAGCCATCTACGATCGGTTCGTACAGACGTTTGTGGAAAAAGCGCGCGGATTGCGCGTCGGCAATCCGGAGGATCCGACGACGCACGTCGGCGCGATTACGTCGGTAGAACAGCGCGATAAAATCCAGCGGTATCACGCGATCGCTCAAGAAGAAGGCGCCGCGCTGCTGCTGGGCGGCGGCGCGCCGAGCGATCTCGATGCGGCGTTTGCTGGTGGTACGTTTTGGAGTCCGTCGGCCTACGAAGCCAAGCACGAGCATCGCGTCGCGCGCGAAGAGATCTTCGGGCCGGTCGCCGTGTTCGTCCGGTTCAAGGACGAACGCGAAGCGATTGCGTTGGCAAACGATAGCGAGTTCGGGTTGTCGGCGAGCGTGTGGACGCGCGACATCGGGCGCGCGAACCGGGTGGCGCGCGCGATTCGCAGCGGGACCGTCGCGATCAACACGCCCTATGCGGTTTTTCCGGGCGTCCCGTTCGGTGGCTACAAGCAATCCGGATACGGTCGCGAACTTGGCATGGAGACGATGCGTTTGTATAGCGAAACGAAAAGCGTTCTGACCTATATCGGAGAAAAACCGATGAATCCGTTTGGGGTATAACCTGGCATATGGCAGAGTCAGTTCGGATCGGCGAGTCGTACGACGCCGCGTATGGGACCCTCTGGAAAGACGGAACGTACTTTCCGCGGGGCACGCGCGTCATGGTCGTCGGCATGCATGTGGATCAGGGGTTCTGCGTGCGGTTCCCCGACAGGGATGAAGATCCCGAGCCGCTCGAAACGTGGGAAGACTGGTCGGAGACGGATTTTCTGGCCGAGCAAGGGACGGTCGACCCGCCCGAGCGTCCGCTTTCGACGACCGTGCTCACCGAAGCTCGTGACGTGCTATCCGATGCCGACGACGGTTGCCATCTGCACCTTCAAGACGACGAAGACTAACGAACCGTTACGTTCCTAGGTTGATCGTGTCGTACTGCCACACGGTCCAGTTGGCACAGGTTGACGAGGTTTGCGACGTGCCAAGTAGTGCTACCCAACAGTACGTTTTATTCGGGTCGAGTTTATAAAATCGCGCCATGCCCTCTTTGCCGGTTTTCGTCGTAATGAACGGCGTGCCGGGCCGCGGGCTCGCCGGGTTTGTGGGGGTCGATTCCTCGACCGGAATGTTCGGAGCCGGCGAGCCGAGCAGGGTGACTGAAACCGTCGCCTTCGTGACCGTCGGATTCGGCGTAAACGATACCGATGGCGAGGGCGCCGGTGTGGACGACGAACTGCCGCCGCAGTCGGATAACGCCACGGCTAAGCCGGCGACGGCAATGAAAAGAGCGAACGCTTTGGGCATGGCCCGCACGGTTCGACGCATGCGGCAACGCCTCCGTTAGGCCTCGGCGGCGGTCCGCGTTAGGAAATGCTGAGCTTTTGGCGCCAACACGGCGTAATATTCTCGAAAGATGCCGGCGGCGATGGTGCCGGGCCAGTGTGCCGGCACCAGTTCGCTCGGCAGGCCCGGGTCGACGTACGCGAATTTGCGGAAATCGTGCACCAGCCATAGACGCTCGGCGAAGGCCTCCGGGTCGCCGGCTGCGCCATCGGCGAGCTCGCGACCGAGGCGAGGCCGGTACTGTTCGATGAAGCGTTCGTACGCGCCGGCGATCGCCGGCAGATCCCAACAACGCTCCACGAGCGCGCGGTCACTCAATGGCCCCTCGTAGGTCCCGAGAAACAGGTGCGCTTCGCCGGCGACGCCGTAGCGATCGGCGGCTTCAGCAGCGGAGTGGAGCGAATCGGCCGGGGAAATCCAGATCGCCGGCGACAGCGGCGCCCATCCCAGCACGCGTAACTCTTGACGAAGCCGGACCCGAGCTTCCCGCACGTTGACGGTGACGGCCAACAGCCGCCAGTTTCCGTCCCACTCGATCACTGGTCCGTAGATTCGCGGGCTCAATTCGTCGATGCGACGGCGGCCGCGCGGCGTTACCGCATAGTATGCACGCTTGCCGTCGCGCCGCGCCGCGAGCCAGCCCTGCCGCGCCATCCGCGAAACCGCTTGGCGGACCGCTGCTTCAGATAACCCGAACGCGGCCATCAACTTCACGAGAGTCCCAAGCCATAACGCGGGTTCGGATTCGCCCGCGGCTCCGTGCACGAGATCGCCGTAGAGGCTAAAGATCAAGGAGGCCGGCTTGGTCCCGGAACGCTCTTCCGGCTTGACAGCGATGCCCATCGAGCATAGTATGACATTATTCTTGCACTTGGTCAAAAATATGTCACAGAAAGCGAGCGGGCATGGCGGCACGGATAGCGACGTTTAACGATTGGATCGATCTACTACAGGAGTGGCAGCACGATATCGGCCTCGATCGGGAACTGATCGAGCGATTCATGCCGGGCTATACGTTCGAAGCCAAGTACGGCGAATTATCGACGCCGGAGATCTATTTCGGTGACTTCAAGGGCGACCGGCGCTGGGAAAAAGTGCGCGAGATCCCCGATCAGCGCATGCGCGACGCGGTGCTGAACATGGTCGTCTATCAAGGCGATACCGAGTTTGCTTCCAACGAGCAGCAACGCTTTCTGGTGAACAACGCTCCGACCGAGTACGATCTCGCGTCCCTCGTGCGCATCATGGTCGAAGAAACCCGTCACGGATATCAGATGTGCCATTTGCTGGTCGAGCACTTCGGCAGCGAAGGCAAGATCGAAGCGCAGAAGATGCTCGAACGCCGCGCCTTCGGCAAGAAAAACCGCCTGCTCAACGCGTTCAACGAGGACGTTACGCATTGGCTGGACTTTTTCGCCTACACGAATTTCATGGACCGCGACGGCAAGTTTCAGCTATCGATGCTGCAGCATTCGGGTTTTGCCCCGCTGGCGGCGTCGATGGGCCCGATGTTGCGCGAAGAGTCGTTTCATATGGGCACCGGTATAACGGGCCTGCGTCGTATCGCTAAGGCCGGCGTCATCCCGGTTGCCATGCAGCAGAAGTACTACAACAAGTGGATCGCGGGATCGCTCGATTTATTCGGCACGGACCATTCCGGATCGGCGCAGTGGGCCTACACGTGGGGCATCAAAGGTCGTGTCAACGAAGATAGGACGACCGACGCGGTCGATCGCGAAACCCTGAACGAACGCGCTCGTCAACAGTTTTACGACGAGGTCTCCGGAACCGTCGCACGCGTCAACGAAGTTGTAGAGGGCGACACCAAGCTGTACGTCCCGGACATGCGTTTTAATCGCAAAATCGGTGCGTTTGCAGACGCCCACTACGCGGTCAACGGCCGTCGCCTGAACGACGCGGAATGGACGGCGTACGCGCCGACCGTTCTGCCGGCGCCGGACGACGAACGCTTCCTCGCGGAATATTTCAAAAACCCGAACTGGATCGCCCCGAAAGGCAAATTGGCATGAGCGTAACGACCAACGGCACCACCCAACAGACTCCCTTCGGACGCGAACAGCGTTCGCTCGACGGCAAGCGCGTCATCAACTATTTCAAAGACGGCCACGTGGGCGTCATCGAGATGTGCGATCCACCTGCCAATACGTACACGCACGAGATGATGCGTCAGCTCGACGAAGCGATCTTGGACGCTCGCTTCGACTCCGACGTCGAAGTGATCGTGCTCACCGGCAAAGGTGAAAAGTTCTTCTCGGCCGGCGCCAACATCGGCATGCTGAACGCCGTTACGCCCGAGTTCAAGTACATGTTCTGTTTGCATGCCAACGAAACGCTCAGCCGTCTGGAGCAGACGCCCAAGTTGGTGATCGCGGCGCTCAACGGCCATACGGTCGGTGGCGGGCTCGAAATTGCCATGGCGGCCGACATCCGTATCGCTCGGCGAGATGCCGGCAAGATCGGCCTTCCCGAAGTGGCGCTCGGCGTGTTGCCGGGCACGGGCGGAACGCAACGCCTGGCGCGCCTCGTCGGTAAATCGCGCGCGATCGAGCTGATGGTTACCGGCAAGACGGTGAGTTTCGAGCAAGCGCTCGATTGGGGCATCGTAAACGAAGTGTATGAAGGCAGCGCCGATGAGTTCCGCACGCAGATCCTCGACTATGCCAAACAGTTCTGCACGCCCAACAAAGCACCGATGGCCGTCGGCCACATCAAGCGTGCCGTGCAGACCGGCGCGGAGCTGCCGTTGCAAGACGCGTTGGCGCTCGAGCGCGAGCTGCAATCGCTGCTCTTCAAGAGCTCGGATGCCAAAGAGGGCCTAGCCGCGTACAACGAAAAACGCGTCGCAAAGTTCACCAATAAGTAAGTAGTCGCCGCACTCGTTGCGGCCGGGAGTCGCAATGATTGTTACTACGGTCCGGCGCGTGCTGGGCGCTTCACTGATCCTCGCATTGCTCGGCGCCTCGCCCGCGCCGGGCGGCAGCCAGGATGGCCAATACGAAGCGCTGGCGCAGACGTATTACACGACGTATTTCAAACTCAATCCGCTGAACGCGACGTTCGTGGGCGTGCACGACTACGATGCACGGTTGGGCGACTTTTCGGCGGCCGGCGTGCAGCAAGAATTGGCGCTGGATCGCGACACCTGGACGAAACTGCAAGCGATCGATCGCAGCACGCTTTCGGCCCCGATCGCGCTCGACGCCACGCTCCTTGGCAACTCGATTCAAGATGACATCCTGAACAACGACACGTTGGCCGTATGGAAGCACGATCCCGACGATTACACGCAATCGGCAAGTGGCGCGGTTTTCGGCATCATGGCGCGCGATTACGCACCGTTGAAGACCCGACTCGGATATGCGATCTCGCGCGAGCGTGCCATTCCGGCGATGCTCAAAGATGGAGAGCGGAATACCACGACGGTCGATGCCGTCACGCAACGTATTTCGTACGAGGACGCGGCCGGCGCGGTCGATTTCTTCAAGTCCAGCGTACCGCTGGCGTTTAACGGCGTAAAAGACGCCGCGCTGCAATCGCAGTTAAAACAAGCCAACGCCGGCGTGATGAAAGCCATGACGGCCTATGCGGCGTGGATCAAGCATCTACACCCGTCGGGCACGTACGCGATCGGCACCGATGCGTACAAGAAGAAGCTGCTCTACGAAGATGCGGTCAACATGTCGCTCGACCAATATCTCGCGTACGGTGAGAACGCGCTGCAAGCGACTCGAGCGCAGTTCGTCGAGACAGCCCGAAAGATCAACCCGAAGGCTTCGCCGCTTGCGGTGTACCTGTCGCTGGCTAAGGTACATCCCGCGCCGAATAAGTTGCTCGACAAAGCGCGCTCCGACCTCGTGGCGCTGCGCGCGTTTATCGAAGCCAAGCACATCGTGACGCTTCCGGCCAATGCCAACATCACGGTCATGGAAACGCCGGCGTTCGAGCGCGCGACGAGCACCGCATCGGAAGATTCGCCCGGCCCGCTCGAGACCGTAGCGACCCAGGCGTACTACAACGTGACGCCGGTCGATCCGACGTGGAACAAAAAACAAACCGAAGACTATTTGGCGCAGTTCAACGACTTCGAGTTCCCGATCATCTCGGCGCACGAAGTGTATCCCGGCCACTTCACCAACTTTTCGATCGATCGCAACCTCGACCTGAGCTTAACGCGTAAGTTGTCGGTGAGTTCGGAATTCGCCGAGGGCTGGGCGCACTATTCCGAGCAGATGATGGTCGACGAGGGCTGGGGGAACGGCGACCCGCGGGTTCGCCTGTCGCAACTCGAAGAAGCGTTATTGCGCGAGTGCCGGTACATCGTCGGCGTCAAGCTGCACACGCAAGGGATGACGTTGCAGCAAGCCGAGAAGACGTTTACCTCGCAGTGCTATCAAACGCCGCAGGTGGCGGTCGAAGAGTCGTTGCGTGGGACGCAAGACCCGATGTACGGCTACTACACCCTCGGCAAACTCATGATCCTCAAGTTACGCTCGGACTACAAGAAGATGATGGGTTCGGCGTACACGCTCGAGAAGTTCCACAACGAACTGCTCTCGCGCGGGGACCCGCCCCTTCCGTTGCTGCGCCCGTTCATTCTGGGCAAGAGCGACGACGGCCAACCGCTGTAAGAAGAGACGTCGCAAATGAAGGCTCGCAACTCTGCGGGCCTTCGTTGTTCCTAAAACGTAGCGCTTCCGCTCACAATCGCTCGCGCTGCAACTGTTCGTCGTGAATCTCTCTAACTCGATCGAGCGTGTCGATCTCAGAAGCCGGCTTGTCGTCACGGATGCGCACGATACGCGGGAAGCGCAGTGAGAAGCCGCTTTCGTGTAAGTCGCTGACCGCAATTACGTCGAACGCGACCTCGAGCACGATTTCCGGTTCGACTGGAATCTCCGACGAACGCGCTTTCGCACGTTGCGATTCGATCGGCAGACGATGTTCGAGGAACCACGGGGTTAACTCGGCGATCTCCGCATCGGTCAAGCCGGAGTAGGCTTTGCCGATCGCGACCAGTTGGCCATCGTCGCCGCGGATCGCGAAGGTGTAGTCCGACAACACGTTCGAGCGTTTGCCGTGGCCCCATTCGACCGCCACGACCACCACGTCCAACGTCGATAGCTCGCGCTTCAACTTGATCCACCACTTGCCGCGTCGGCCCGGCGCGTAGGGCGAGTCGGTGCGCTTGAGCATCAGGCCCTCGTTGCCGCGAGCACGCGCCGCCTCAAACGCACCATTCACGACCCCCGCGTCGGCGGTTTCCAGCGTTCGGTATGGCGCGGCTTTGACGCTCTGGCTGGATCCGAGCATCGACGCGAGCCGCTCTCGCCGATGCTCGTACGGCTCGTCGAGCAATAGCTCGTCAGCATCCGCCAGGAGATCGAATGCAACGTACGCTACGGGCACGTTCTCGCGAAGTTCTGCGGCGACGTCTTTGCGAGAGATGCGCGCTTGCAGCGCTCGGAACGGCAAAACGTTGCCGTCGCGCATCGCAACGATTTCGCCGTCAAAAATCGCCCGACGGGGCAACTCGCGCAAGGCCGCGACGACTTCTGGATACGTCGCCGCGACGTCGTTGAGGGTTCGGGAAAATAATGCGATGCGGTCGCCGCCGACGTGCGCTTGAGCGCGGATGCCATCGTATTTGTCTTCGATCGCCCAGCGCGCGCCCGTTAAGGCTGGGTACGCGTCGCCGAACGGAATCGGCGATGCGAGCATAAAGCCGATTGGATTGCCGTACGCAACGCGTATTTCGGCGAGCGTGTCGCGGCGCGCAGCAACCGCGACGGCGCCGGCGTCGCCGGCGGCCATGAACGCCCGGCGGACGGCCGGCGGATCGACGCCGAACGCGGAGGCAATCGCATTGAGCACGAGACCCTCGCGCAGTCCGATGCGCAGATCGCCGGTGACGATCTTTACCACAAAGGCGATCGACGCCGGATCGTCAGTCGCTCGGAAGACGTCCTCGAGCAGCGTCTCGCGACGCTTCGCCGAGTTCTTTCCCGACGCACTCGCGATGGCTGCGAACGCATCGCTCAGCGCCGCGGGTCCAAGTGCCGGCCGCGCGAAGAGCGACGCATGTTGCGGCGGCCGAACCAGCATCGCCAGCGCGCTGCCGAGGTCGCCGGCGTCACGGTACGCGGCGCGAAACGACGCATCGTCGAAACCCCACAATCGTTTTGCGACCCTCGCGATCGCCGCTCCGCCGATTGAGAGCGTACGCCGGTCGCTGGCCGCGAACGGATTTCCGGTGAAAAATCGAACGGCCGCGGCGAGATCCTTCTCGCTCTCGAGGCCGCGCAGATACGCCGCGAGCAACTGTGTCTTCTCGCCGGTCGCCGCGGTTTGCGCGATCCTCTGCGCGGTGCGCGCGAATTCGTCCAAGGCTTAGGGAAGTTCGATACGGTACATCGGCGTATCGTCGACCCACATGCGTTGCGGTTGCGCGCCCGCGCGTGCGTCGAATCGAACGATCGACGAACCCAACGAAAATGTATCGTTGCCGAGCGGCGTTAGGGCGTCCGTGCCGTCCATCGTCAAGCGATTTTTTACGATTACGATGCGCGAAACGTACGGCTGTCCGAGAAAGTCGTTCTGGTAGCGTCCGGCCAAGGCGTTCCACCCGGCGGGATAGGCGAACGTGCGCGGACCCGCGTAATGCTGGTTGGTAAACCACTGCGAACCATAGTTGCATTCGACGACGCGCCCATTGCGGTCGCGACCGAACGCAAGCTCGAACCGAACGAAGTTTGGAGCGTCAACCCAAAACGTATCGTCGCCGCGCGGATAGGCCGCGAACGTACCGGACGAGTTGACCAGCGATACCTGTCCGCCGGACGCGACGATTTCGAATTTGCGGCCGTCCTGCGACGTGTAGGCGCCGGCGTATCGTTCGGCGTTTTCGACGTGCCGCAGATCGGGTGCCGGCGGCGGGGCGGGAAGCGCGCGCCCCTGGCTTTGCGCTTGCAATACCGCCATCGCATACAGAACGATCGCACACGGGTGTAACGGTGCTTCGACGAGATTGGCCATCGCGACGACGCCGAAACCGCGTGTCGTATTCATCTGCATGCAGGCGGTGTAACCAGAAACGCCGCCCGTGTGGCCGATCACACGATCGCCGCCGTCGTCTTCGATCGACAATCCGAAACCGTAGCGCCGGTACATCTGCGGCGCTTCAGCCATCTCACCCGCGGGGTCTCCGGCTGCCTTACCGTCGTTGAGACGATCCGCGTTCGTCATACGCGTGAAGGCTCGCGAAGAGATCAATGCGGTGCCGTTCGAAGTGTGCCCGCCGTTGAGATAAAAGCGCATGTACCGAGCCATATCCTCGGGCGTCGCCAGCACCGAACCGGCCGGATCGACGAAGTCCATTGCAGGCGAGGGTGTTAATGCCGGTTGCAGCGAGCCGGGACGATCGTTGTACAGCCACTGATAGCCGACGGCCGCGCGTTGCAACGCCTCGGGAGTAAACGCTGGGGCGGCGGCGGTCATGCCGATCGGATCGAAGACGCGGGCCCGCAACGAGTCGGCCCACGCGCGGCGGTCGAGCGTCAACAAAATCGCGCCTGCCGTCGCGTACCCGTCGTTGGAATACGACCACGACGTACCGGGAGCGAACAACAGCCGCGCCTTTGCAAGCGCGACCACGTCGTAGCGATACGCGGGCTGCGACGAATAATCGTCTGGTAATCCCGCGGTGTGCGACAGCACTTGGTGGATCAAGATTGGTTTTCCGTTCGAGTCGATCCGGAACCATGGGAGATAGTGGCGAACGGGTGCCTGTAGATCGAGCGAGCCGCCGTCGTAGAGCTGCATCAAAGCCAGCGCCGTCATCGACTTGGTGATCGAACCGATCGCGAAGCGCGTATCCGGCGTGACCGGCGTCTTGGCGCCCACATCGGCGTAACCGAGGGTAATGACATCGACCGTCCCTTGCCTCGTGGTGATCGCGACCGAAAGGCCGGGCGTGCCCTGGCGCTCCATCGCGATGGGGGCAAAGGCGCGAATCGCGGCGAGCGCGTCGGCCTGAGTCGGCCCAGCCGCCTGCGCCCGGCCGTATCCGGACGTGGACAGCGCCAACGCTACCGCCAACAGGGGAATACGGACGTGACCAACGCGGTATCGATGCATGCAAAAAGGTTAGCCGCCCGAGGGCGCAAAGCCCCGGTGCACTGTGAAACGCCCCACCCGGCGGGAAGGTTATAGGACGAGAAATGGCACGGATCTACGAAAACTTAGCCGACACGTTCGGCAACACGCCGCTGGTAAAAATTCCGCGCTTGAATCGCGGCTTGCCGGGAACGGTGCTCGTGAAGATGGAGTCGTTCAATCCGGCGGGTTCGGTGAAAGACCGCATCGGCGTCGCTATGATCGAGGCGGCCGAGCGCGACGGCCATCTTCGCCCCGACACCATCATTCTGGAAGCAACGAGCGGTAACACCGGCATCGCTTTGGCGTTTGTCGCCGCTGCAAAAGGGTATGCGTTGGTGCTCGTTATGCCTGAAACGATGACGATCGAGCGCCGCAATTTGTTGAAAGCGTACGGCGCGCAAGTCGTATTGACGCCGGGGTCCGAAGGCATGCCCGGTGCGATTCGAAGGGCCGAGGAAATTTTTAACGCGTCGCCGGCCAAGTATTTTCAGCCCAAGCAGTTCGAAAATCCGGCGAATCCGGAAATCCATCGCCGGACGACTGCCGAAGAAATCTGGCGCGACACGGACGGTCGCGTCGACGCCTTGGTTTCCGCCGTCGGGACGGGCGGCACCATCACCGGCGCCGGCGAGGTGCTCAAAGAGCGCAAGAGCGACATTCACATCATCGCGGTCGAGCCGGATGCTTCTCCCGTGCTCTCCGGTGGAAAACCCGGGCCGCACAAGATTCAAGGCACCGGCGCGGGCTTCGTGCCGGCGATCCTCGATACGTCGGTGTACGAAGAAGTCATTCGCGTTACCGACGCGGACGCGATCGGAACGGCTCGACGTTTGGCTCGCGAAGAAGGCATGCTGGTCGGTATTTCCGGCGGCGCCAACGTGTGGGCTGCGTTGCACGTTGCGGCACGTCCGGAGTTTGCCGGCAAGACGATCGTCACGTTCGGCTGCGATACCGGCGAACGGTATCTGAGCAACCCCGTCTTCGCCGAACAAGAAGCGGTCATCGTCGAACCGGCGCTGGTGTAAGAACGATTGACGGTCGAAGTCACCCGCGGCGACTTGGTAGAGTCGCTGCATCGGGTCAACGCGTGCGCGGTCGATGTCCGCGGTCGCGTTCGGTTCGTCCGCGGCGACGTCGACCGTCCCGTGTATTTGCGTTCGTCCGCCAAGCCGTTCATTGCCGGCGCGGTCGTGGCCGGCGGGGCGGTCGAACGCTTTGGGTTCGAGCAGCGCGAAGTCGCGGTGATGTCGGCATCGCACTACGGCGAGCCGTTCCACGTCGCGGCGGTGCGCTCGATTTTATCGAAGATCGGTCTCGACGAGTCGGCGTTGCAATGCGGTCCTCAGATGCCGTACGACGAAGCGAGCGCGCGAGCGATGAGTCGCGGCGATATCGAACCGACGGCGATTTATAACAACTGTTCGGGCAAGCACGCCGGCATTTTGGCGTTGAGCTTGATGCTCGAAGCCGACGTGACGAGCTATCTCGATGTGGACCACCCCGCGCAGCAACGCATTCTCGAGTTTTGTGCGCGCGTGCACGACGATGACGCGGCGACCTGGCCGCTCGGCGTCGAACGGCTGCGGCATACCCGTCTATGCCACCAGCTTGCGTAGGGCCGCGCTGGCCTTCGCTCGATTGGCGGATCCTTCGAGCTACGAACATGCTGCCGACGCGCGTGCGTTGCACGTCGTCGCGAGCGCCATGCGTACGTTTCCCGAATACGTGGCGGGAACGAATCAGCTCGATACGGTGCTGATGCAGGCGAGCGACAACGTCGTCTGCAAGACCGGCGCCGAAGGCGTGCACGGCGTCGGCGTTGTCGACAAGGGGTACGGATATGCCTCGAAAGTGATCGATGGTAACGGGCGCGCTCGTGCGCCGGGAACCATTGCTGCGTTGCGCGCGCTCGGCGCCATCGATGCGGGCGCGTACGCACGCTTGGAGCGGCTCGCGCGGCCACCAGTCCGGAATTGGGCCGGCCATGCGGTCGGAGAAATTCGCGCGACTGATTTTTCGGGCGGCACGAAATGATGCATGCATTTTCGAGCCCGTATCTCGACGCGCTCGCGCGTCGCGTCCTGTTGTACGATGGCGCGATGGGAACGCAGCTGATGGCGATGGAGCTGTCGGACGCCGATTTCGGCGGTCTGGCGCGCCGCGGTTGCCACGAAGCGCTGGTGCTCGAACGCCCCGACGTCGTGGCCGAAATCCACGCCGCGTATCTGGCTGCCGGTGCGGACGTCGTCGAAACGGATTCGTTTATGGGTTCTCGCCTCAAGCTGTCGGAATACGGTTTGGGCGATCGTACCGTCGAGGTTAACCGCCGCGCGGCCGAGATCGCGCGTGCGGCGTGCGATCGGTTCTCAACGCCCGAGCGGCCGCGGTTTGCGGCCGGCTCGATGGGTCCGACCGGCATGCTCGTATCGTCGTCAGATTCGTCGCTCTCGAAGATAACGTTTGCCGAATTGGCCGATATCTACGGCGAGCAAGCCCGGGCCTTGATCGAAGGTGGCGTCGACGTTCTATTGCTGGAAACGATGCAAGATCTGCTCGAGTGCAAAGCCGCAATCGCGGGTATCGTGCGCGAATTCGCGCGTGGCGTTCGTCGCGTTCCCATCCAAGCGCAGCCGACGCTCATTCAAGAAGGCCGGATGCTTCTGGGCACGGATATCCGCGCCGTTACGGCGACGCTCGATGCGTTGCCGATCGACGTCATCGGTCTTAACTGTTCGACCGGACCGGCGCAGATGCGCGATTCGGTACGCTACTTGTGCGAACGTTCGCGCTGTTTCGTCAGCGTAATTCCGAACGCGGGTCTGCCTTTGATGGGACCGGCGGGCGAAACCATTTATCCCGAAACGCCGGAACAATTGGCGCGCGAACTGATCGACTTCGTCCGGTCGTTCGGCGTCGATACGATCGGCGGGTGTTGCGGAACGACGCCAGCACACATTGCCGAACTGCGCGCTGCGATCGACGATCTCGGCGATGCGCCGCGTCGCGAACGAGGAGCGGCGTCGCCGCGCGACGACCGGCGGCCGCAAGCCCTTGCGTCGGCCATGACCGCCGTCGAGCTCGAACAAGAACCGCGCCCGCTGGTCGTAGGTGAGCGCATCAACAGCCAAGGATCGCGCAAGATCAAGCGGCTTTTACTGGCCGACGATTACGATGCGATCGTCGCGGTCGCGCGCGAACAGGTCGAAGGCGGAGCCTACGCACTCGATGTCTGCTGCGCGTTAACCGAACGGCCGGACGAACTCGAGCAGATGCGCGAGGTCGTTCGCCGGCTCGCCCAGTCAACCGAAGCACCCCTGTTCATCGACTCGACCGAGCCTGCGGTCACGCAGGCGGCGCTCGAGAACTATCCCGGTCGCGCCGTCGTCAACTCGGTGCATCTCGAAGCCGGGCGTTCGAAGATGGACGTGCTCTTGCCGATGGCCGTAGAACACGGCGCCGCCGTTATCGCGTTGACCATCGACGAATCCGGCATGGCAAAAACCGCCGGCTCGAAACTATCGATCGCCAAGCGCATCGACGACATCGTCGTCGGCGAATACGGCATCCCGCGCGGCGCCTTGATCTTCGACGCGTTGACGTTTACGCTGGCAACCGGTGAAGCCGAGTTTGCCGATTCGGCCGTAGAAACGATCGACGGCATTCGCGCCATCAAGCGCGAGCTGCCCGGCGTTTTAACGTCGCTCGGCGTGTCGAACGTGTCGTTCGGTCTTTCGCCCCCGTGTCGGGCGGCACTGAACTCGGTGTTCCTCCATCACTGCGTCGACGCTGGGCTCGACATGGCGCTCGTGCATCCCAACGACATTACGCCCTACCCGGAAATCGAACCGGACGTTCGCGAGGCGTGCGACGATCTAATCTTCAACCGGCGCGCCGACGCCTTAGCGCGTTTGATCGAACGCTTCAGCGGCGATGCCGGGGTCGTGCGTGCCGCGGCCGGCGTCGACGAAGACGCAGCCTTGACGGCGCCCGAGCGGGTGCATCAGGCGATCTTGTTGCGGCGCAAAGAAGGCATCGAAGCGAAGATCGATGCGGTGCTGGCCGAACGCACCCCGATCGACACCCTCAATAACGTGCTGCTTCCGGCGATGAAAGAAGTCGGCGATCGCTTCGGGCGCGGCGAACTCATTCTGCCGTTCGTGCTACAGTCGGCCGAAGTGATGAAGAAGGCCGTCGCGCACCTCGAACAGTTCCTAGAAAAGCGCGAGGGCACGACCAAAGGCACGGTGGTGATCGCCACCGTCTTCGGCGACGTTCACGATATCGGGAAAAATCTCGTCAACACGATTCTCTCGAACAACGGCTACACCGTCGTGGATCTCGGCAAACAAGTTCCGGTGAACGTGATTCTCGACAAAGCCGTCGAGGTGGGCGCCGATGCGATCGGTCTCTCGGCCCTGCTGGTGTCGACCAGCAAGCAGATGCCGATTTGCGTGCAAGAACAAGACGCGCGCGGCTTGTCGTTTCCCGTGATCGTCGGCGGCGCCGCCATCAACCGCGACTTCGGCCGGCGTATCGCCCTGCTCGACGGTGGCAAGCGTTTCTTCTCGCCCGGATTGTTTTATGCAAAAGATGCGTTCGAAGGGTTGGACCTGATGGACGCGCTGACCGGCAGCAGCGAACGCAAAGAAGAGTTGTTGGAGCGCACCCGTTCGGCGGCGATGACGCAGCGCGAACGCCCCGCGCCCACCCCGAACGTAACGGTTCGCCGGTCGGCCGTAAAAGACGAACTCGCCGACATTCCGGCGCCACCTTTTTGGGGAGTGCGCACGGTTAACCGCGTCGAGTTGGGCGAACTCTGGCCGCGTTTCGACAAGCGCAGCCTCTTCCGGCTGTCGTGGGGTGCATCCAACACCAAGGGCGACGCGTACGAGCGATTGTTGCGCGACGACTTCGAGCCGCGTTTGCAGCGCTATATCGACGCTGCGGAAGCCGGAGCGATCTTGGAACCCAAAGCCGTGTACGGCTATTTTCCGGCGGCCGGTGCGGGCGATGACGTGCTGATTTACGACCCTGCCGACCGGTCCAAGATTCTCGCGCGTTTTGCGTTTCCGCGCCAGGCCGGCGGCGAGCACTTGAGTCTGGCGGATTACCTGCGCGAACCCGACGGCGGAAAAGCAAGCGACGTCGTCGCGCTGCAAGTCGTTACGATCGGTTCGGACGCTTCACTGCAAACCGCTCGCCTACACGATGCAGGCGATTATAGCGAGTCGTATTTTTTGCACGGCTTCACCGTACAGTCGGCGGAGGCGTTAGCCGAACTGACGCATCGCCGCATCCGCGCCGAGTTGGGCCTAACGTCCGAACGCGGAAAGCGCTATTCCTGGGGATACGGCGCGTGTCCCGACTTGGCGCAGCATCGCGACGTGTTCGAACTGTTACACGTCACGGAGCGTATCGGTGTAGCGCTGACGGACGCATACGCGCTAGTGCCGGAGCAGTCGACCGCTGCGATCGTTATGCACCATCCGCGCGCGGCGTATTTTAACGCCGCAGCGGTCCGCGAGCTCGCCTCGTAACTCGAGCTTGACGAGTCGGCTTGTAGCCCAGGTTCGCGAGGCGCCCGCCTTTCGGCAGCTACTCGAACTGCTGGTCGAATACGAACGCAGTCTTCCCGTCCAACTGCGTCACGGTTGCGAGCCGGACGCATCCGTCGTCCGTACGGCCTACGGCGAACCCAACGCCGCGTTTATCGCGATCGTGGATGACGTCGCCGCCGGCTGCATTGCCGTAACGCGGCTCGACGACCGTATGTCGATCGTGCAGCGGCTCTACGTGCGGCCGCACTATCGCAAGCACGGATTGGCGCGCGCGCTCGTTGCGGCTGCCGTCGATTTCTGCCGCTCGCGAGGCGACGCGCGCGCCGTGCTCGACACCGAGCGCCACCTCTTGCCGGCGGCGTACGAGCTGTACGCGTCGATCGGTTTCACGATCTGCGAACCGTACGGCACCGTGACGTACGACGGGCCAACTTTTATGGAGTTACGTCTCGACGAGTGAAGGCCGGAGCGCCGGAAAGGTGTAACGGCGCTCGATGAGCGTTCAACTCATCCTGCATATCGCATTGGCCGTTGTGGCGGTGCTGATCGTCATCGCGCTCGTACGCGCGCTGCCGTCGCACCGCGCCGGCTGGCCCAAACCGATCGAGGTCGCGATCGGATTCATCACCGATTTCCTCGATACGCTCGGCATCGGCTCGTTTGCGCCGACGACGTCGATGTTTAAGCTGTGGAAACTCGTTCCCGACGAGCAGATACCCGGAACGCTCAACGTCGGGCACACCATCCCAACCATCGTGGAAGCGGCAATTTTTATTACGATCGTGACCGTAGCGCCGGTGACGCTCGTCGGATTGATTCTGGCCGCGGTGGCCGGCGCGTGGCTCGGCGCCGGCGTTGTCGCGCAACTGCCGCGGCGTTACGTGCAGATCGGAATGGGCATCGCGCTGGTAGCGGCAGCGATATTATTCGTGCTCAGCAATCTCGAGGGCAGCCACTTCGGCTTAGCCGGCGGCACCGCGCTCGGCCTATCCGGCGTGCGGCTGCTGGTCGGTATCGTCGTGTGCTTTTTCTTAGGAGCCTTGATGACGATCGGCATCGGTATGTACGCGCCGTGCATGATTTTGATCAGCCTTCTGGGGATGAACCCGATCGCGGCGTTTCCCATCATGATGGGCGCGTGCGCGTTTTTGATGCCGTTCGCAAGCCTTCGCTTTATCCGTTACAAAGCGTTCTCGATGCGTGCCGTGCTCGGTCTCATACTCGGCGGCGTTCCCGGTGTACTGATCGCCGCCTATATCGTGAAATCGTTGCCGCTGGTCGCGGTACGCTGGCTGGTAGTGATCGTCGTGTTCTATGCCGCGTTCGTCATGCTCCGCTCGGCCGCGGCCAAGCGCGACCGGCCGACCGGGCAGGACGACGATTTGGTCAACGTCGTCTAAACGCGAACGGAGTTACGCGGGAACTTCGTCGCGCTGGTACACGAACCGTCCGCCGACGATCGTACTTGACGATGCGATATTCTTCGTCCCACACCGAAAGATCGGCGCGCATGCGCGGCACGATGCGTCCCATTTCGCGTTCCTGGCCGATGAGCTTTGCGGGCGCGTGGGTCGCGGCGACGACCGCCTGGGCGAACGGGATCTGCGCGTACGACATGTAGTTGCGCACCGCGTCGTCGATGCGTAGCGCGCTGCCTGCGATGGTACCGTCGGCCGACCGCACCACGCCCCATCGCATGTGGTAACCGGGATCGGCGGCCGGCATGTTGTCGGTCGCCAGTATGATGCGATCGCCCAGCGTGCGATGCAGCACGTCGACCATCACCGGCGAGACGTGAAATCCGTCGCAGATCAGTTGCACGAACGTGCGCCGGTCTTGAATGAACGCAGCGAGAATCGACGGGTCGCGATGGTCGAGCGGCGGCATGCCGTTGAAGGCGTGCGTGAGCGAGCGAAAGCCCTAGCGCGATCGCCAGCATTCCTTCGCGATACCGCGACGCGGTGTGGCCGGCCGAGCAAACGACGCCGTTTTCTAAGAACACGCGCAGCGCATCGCTCGGCGCCCTCGATCTTCGGGCGCCATCGTGACCAACACGCACGCGCCCATGCAGGCGTCGACCATTTCGCGCGCGCGTTCGGCGCGTGGCCGGCGAGCAGCCACTCGTGGCGGTGGACGCGGCGGAACTTCGGATTGAGAAACGGCCCTTCGAAATGAACCCCGAGCAGCGCGCGCCGCGCACGCCGTGCTCGTCGATCTGTTGCGCCGCCTCGACGATTTCGGCCGCCGCGTGCAGCATCGATTCGAACGGCGCGGTCATGACGCCGGCGACAAAGCCGGTCGCACCGCATGCGCGCGTATTCGCTGGAGGCGATGGCGACGGCGTTGCCTTGATCGCGATTGAACAGCGCGTCGGCAGCGCCGTTGGTGTGGACGTCGATCAGACCGGGCGCGATGGTCGCGCGCGGGGAACGGCGACAGTCCCACGGTCCGTCGGCGGGAAGAACGGCGGCGATGCGGCCATCCTCGACGGCCAAGCGTCCGAAGGTCGAAGCCCCGTCGCCGACGGCGATGAATGCTGGGGCGAAAACCGTTGAATTGGACGTGCGCGTGGCTCCTTCGGTCGGTCTGATTCGACGAGCGGGCGTCTACTGCCGCCTTGCCGAACAGCCGCGCGAAGAGTCCCGCGCGGGCGGCCCGGCGTCTCGACGCCCGGCTCGGTCTCCGGCGGCGCCGACGCGGCCGCGGCACGCGTTGCAGGCGCGACATGTGCGTTTCGGCGTGGGCTTCGAGCGTCGATCGCAGCGCTTCGGTTTCGTTCCACGGCGAGCGGCGCGCCCGGCCGCTCGTGCAGTTTCGTAGTCGCGGGCCGAAACGGTGAAGATTCGCTCGACCGCGACGTTATGTTCTTGTAAATAGCCGTGCGGCCAGCTCGACGACGTGGCGGCGTTCGTTCGGCGATTCGTTGTCGGCGATCGTGTGCGCGAACAGCATCGGCCGTCCCAACTCGGCTAACTGCGCCGTAGAGTTCGAGTTCGCGATCGGAAAGTTGGCGCGAAAATAAACACACCATTCGCTGGCGTGGCTCGCGACCGACAACGTTGACGTCCTCGGCATGCGGATCGCCCGAGTCGAACGCCGGCACGTGCACGAGCACGAGTTGCGCGGGAAGCTTCCACGGCACCAGCACGAGCACGGCGCGTTCGGCCGCCGCGTCGGCCGCGCGTTGCGAACGGAATCTCGTCCCACTCGCCGCGCTCGTCCAGCGCGAAGGCCTGCTCTCGTTCGCCGTAGCGCACGTGGATCGGAAACCGCACGCTGCCGGCGATCGTCGTCGGTCAGCACGGTGCGGCCTGCAAAGGCGTTGATCAGGCTCGATTTTCCGCGGCGAAGCGCGCCGAGACGGCGACGCGCCAACGTTCGCGGCGCAAGCCGCGATCGTACGCATTCGGGATCGAACGACGCGTCGGCGTGCGCGACGCGTACGACGGCCGGCCCGGCATCGGCCGGCGCGATCTCTCTCGTCGGCGTTCCATGAACGCCGCCGGCAGCTTTCGCGACGTGTGCGGCGGCTTCGCGTCGACGGCTTGCCGGCGCGCGCGTAACCGCGCCCGCTGCGGCCGCCGCATCGCCGCCAACCGCGCGCCTGCAACGCGCGCTCGATGCTGCCGAGATCGGCGTCGCGTTTGGCGACTGACGGCGCGCGCGATCGCTTGCGCGAGATCGTCGTAAATGTGCTGCAGCCGCGCCCCGGCATCGGCGACGAAGCGATGCGATTTCGGTGCGCAGCGCGCGGAAAGATCTCGGCATCGCAAGTCGGCGATCAGTTCGCGTTTCATGTACTCGCCCGACGGCGTGCCGCGAAGCGCCCCGCGATATCGTGCAACCAGCGCGATCGCGGGACCGCCGATCGCTTCGAGAACGATCGTCGCGGCGATCGCCGCGCGCAGGTCGCCGCTCCACAGCGCTCGTTCCCGCCTGCGCGCCGAATGCGTGGGCCGCCGCGTCGCCGGCCGACCAGCGCAGCGGTACCAGCGCGCGCGCTTCGGCCAACCGCGCGCGTCGAGCTCGTCGACGACGCGACGACGCCGTAGTTGTGCGAACTCTCCGACGACGTGTGCCACGACTCGGTCGACGACCACGTGCAGGCGTTGCGCGATCGCGCAATCCGCGCGACGTCGGCCGTGTCGAACGCTTGGGCCAGCGCGCGTTCCAGCTCGGTCGCTCAGTTCCGCGCCGCGCCGTCGATATCGCAGCGCCGCTCCGTTCCGGTCGCGATGAGCGCTTCGCGCCGTTCGCGACAGCGCTCGTCGAGTTGGTGCAGTTCGGGAACGGCGGCCGCGCGACGCCGCTCGAGCAGCGGCATCGTCGAGCGCCAGCATCGCGAGATCGCCGTCCATCGTTCGCAGTTCGTCGCTGCGATGCGTCGGCGGCGCGTTCGCCCGCGCGCCGCAAGCGCGCGCGTCCGGTGCGATCGCATCAGCGAGGCGTCGAGCGCGTTCAGAAACTGCGGAAAGCGGCTCGCGTCGACCGCAGCGGCGTCGCCGTCGAGTACCCCTTCGTGCGTATTCGCGCGCCGAAAGCGGAAGCACGTACGTGCCGGGTGCGTGCACCGCGGCCAGGCGCGCGATGCGCGTCGTACGCGTCCTCCCAGCGCTCGGCCGTCGCCTTGCGTCTCTGCGCCACAAATCGATCTTCGTCTGCACGATGAAGATCGACTCGATATGCTGGCGGATGATGCCGAGAAACGAGGCGTCGCCTTCGGTGAACGGCTGCTGCGTGTCGATCAGGTAGAGCACGGCGTCGGCGGCCGGCAGATACTGCAGCGTCGCGCGCCGGTGCGCCGGATTGATCGATGCGAGGCCCGGCGTGTCGGCGACGACGAACCCCGCTGCCAGAAACGGCGAATCGGTCTTCGACGATGCACGCGCGTCGGCGCGTCGCGTCTCGTCGGCTTGGTCGCGTCGTGCAGAGCTGCCGGCTTCGCCTTGCCGACGGCGATGAAGCGGCTGAGCGCGTCGAGCGGAATGCGCTCGGTGCGGCCGTCCTCGTAGACGGCGGTGGCTTCGTCGTGCGGTCCGTACTCGAGTTCGGTGATCGTCGCCGTCGACGGATTGATGTCGGTCGCGAGCAGTCCGGCGACTGCGCGCGCGCCGCCGCGCGTCTTCGTAGCGGAACTTTCCGAGCAGCGCGTTGAGCAGAAACGACTTGCCGCTGGAGAACTCGCCGACGACCGCCAGGACGAACCTCCCGCGCGCCAACGCGTTCGCGCGCGGCTGCAGACGGCCGGCGCGCCGTTCGCCGGCTAGCAGCGTCCTTCGAGCAGCGGCGAGCTGTGCGACCAGCATCGTCGCGCGCACGTTCGTAGCGCACGCAGCGCATCGGCATTCGGCCACTCACGAGACGCGCTTACGACGGATGAGCGCGAGCGCTTCGTCGCGGTGGCGCTCCATCAGGTCCTTGGTGTCGCCTTCGACGTTGAGGCGCAACAGCGGCTCGGTGTTCGAGGGGCGCACGTTCATCCACCAGTCCGGATAGGCGATCGTGACGCCGTCGAGGTGGTCGATCTCCGCATCCTGCGTAGTGTCGCTGCGAGCTCGCGCGAGCTTTGCCGGAATGTCGTCGACGCGTGCTGTTGATTTCGCCCGACCGCGAACGCGCGTATCGATCGGCGCGATCACCTCGCTCACCGGTGCGCCGGCTTCGCTGAAGACGTTCGAGGCACTGCATCAGCGCGATCATGCCCGGAATCGGCGTACCAATTGTCGCGAAAGTAGAAATGCCCGCTATGCTCGCCGCCGAAACCGATGTCTTCGTCGCGCATCACGCTTCTTGATGAACGAGTGGCCGACTTTGCGAGCGCACCGGAACGCCGCCGGCCTTCTCGATCAGCTCGGGGACGCTGCGGCTGCAGATCAGGTTGTAGAGAATCTTCGCGCCGGGATATTTCTTGAGCGTGTTCGAGCGCGACCAGCGCGGTGACGGTGCTGCCGTCGATCAGGTCGCCCTTTTCGTCGACGACGAACATGCGGTCGGCATCGCCGTCGAACGCGACGCCGATATCGCAGCCGTGCTCGCGCGACCGCGGCCTGCAGGTCGACCATGTTCTCGGGCTCGATCGGGCTGGCCGGATGGTTCGGGAACTTGCCGTCGAGTTCGAAGTACAGCGGGACGACTTCGCACGGCAGTCGCTCGAAGACGTGCGGAACGGTTTCGCCGGCCATGCCGTTGCCGGCGTCGATCGCGATCTTGAACGGCTTGATCTTCGCGACGGTCGACGAACGAGAGGCAGTGCTCGGCGAACTCGTCGAGGACGTCGCGGTGCGAGATCGTGCCGCGGCTTGCGGCGGCCGGCGGAAGATCGCCGGCGATCAAGCCGGTCGCGGATCTCGCCGAGGCCGGTTTCGAGCGAGATCGCGTGCGCCTCGCGAGCGCGTGAACTTCATGCCGTTGTACTGGGCCGGGTTGTGCGACGCCGTGATCATGACGCCGCCGTCGAAGCCGTATTTGCCGACGGCGAAATAGATCGCGTCGGTCGAGACCAGGCCGATCTCGGTGACGTCGGCGCCGGCTTCGGTCGCTCCGCGCGCGAACGCGTCGAAGAAGGCGATCGCCCGGAGGGACGCATGTCGCGGCCGACGGCAATGCGCTTGGCGCCGAGCATCGCGACGAAGCAGCGGCCGATGCCGTAGGCGATGTCGTCGTTGAGTTCTGCCGGATAAATCCCGCGAACGTCGTAGGACTTGAAAATTCCAGGATCGACTCGCTTGCATGGCGCATCCCGTTCGGAGGTACCCATCTCGACCCCTAGGCTCGCCGGTGACGTTTGGATCGGTCCGTGGAGCGCAGCGTGAGAACGCCGATGCCGCTTGTCGCGGCCTCGCGTGAGAACGCCGTTGCCGCTCGCGTCGCGTCTCGGCGACCGCGCTACTTACCGCGTTCCTGATCGTGGCCGTCGCGATCGCGGTCCGGGGGCGCGTTTCAGACGCGCGCCAATATCGCCGACACCTTCGATCGCCAGTCGAGCATCCAGCTCGCACAACTCACGTTCGAAGAGTTGCGCCGTTTACAGATCGTCGAAGAAAACGCGCTGCGCGGCTACTCGCTGTCGCGGGACTCGTTCTACACCGAGCAATACGATAGCGCCGTCGAAGATTTCGACACGAAGCTCGAATCGGTGCGGCGGACGCTGCAAGTCCAGCGTCTTAACGATGCCGATCGCGTGCTGGCCGACTACGCGCTGATTCAGGATAACTGGCGCCAACAGGTTGCGGCCCCGCTGCTACGCCGCCCGAACGCAACCCAGATCGCGGACCTGGACAAGCGAAATAAACTATTCACCGACTACGAGTCGCGAACCGCCGCGGTGCTACGTCGCGACTTGGCCGCAGCCAACGCCGCATTCGCCGGTAGCACGCAAGCGCAGCTCGATCGGTCGGCCTACGTGCGTGCGTTTTGGTTATTGCTGTTCGGAGCTGCTTGCGATTCTATTCAACGCCTATCGCGGCCGTCTGGATCGCGAGCTCGAAGAAGAACGCACGACGACCCAGACGCTGCAGCGTGCGTTTCGAAGCGAATCGGTACCGCTGCCGCACTGCGATGTCGGCACGGCCTACCGGTCGGCGTCGATCCGCTTGGCGGTCGGCGGCGACGTGTTCGACGTTTTCCGAACGACGCCGCAGCGCGCGTTGTTGATGATTGCCGACGTTAGCGGCAAGGGCATCGACGCTGCGGTGTTGACGGCGTTCATTAAATTCACGGTTCGGGGCATGTCGTTGCGGCACGACGACCCGGGCACGCTGTTGGCCGAATTCAACGAAACGTTCGAGCGCACGGTACGCAATCGCGACCTTTTCGTTTCGATGTTGGTGGGCATGCTCGACACCGAAACGTTCGAATTTCGCTATGCTAGCGCCGGTCACGACGCTGCCTTCCTGCGCTCGAAAGGGGACGTTCGGACGCTCGAGGTGACCGGGCCGATTTTGGGTGTAATGCAATCGGATTTCGAAACGCGTGCCGTGCAGCTTCGTCCGGGCGACGCACTCGTGCTGGCGACGGACGGACTCACCGAAGCGCGCGACCGCAAAGGCGATATGCTCGGCACCGATGGAGCGCAGGCACTGATCGGACTGGCTCCAGTTCGGGCCCAAGACTTGGCCGACGCGCTCGCCAGCAGCGTTGCGATGCGCGGCGCCAACCGGCTGCGGGACGATTTGGCGCTACTGGTGGTCGTCGTGAAAGAGGACGCCCGTGCGTAACGTCGCGGTGTTCGTATTGACGCTCGCCATGGCCGGCATGATGGCGACGGCGGCGTTCGCGCAGTGCGACGTCCATGCCGGCAATCACGTCGTGCTCTACAGCGAGGCCGATGACCCCGACGTGCTGTTGTGGGATTCCCGGTTCCGGCTACGCGACTACAACGCGGCTTCGTTCGACGTCTCACGCGAACTGCTGCCGCACGCACGGCTCGTTTCGCAAGGAACCCGTGCGACGGTGGAATCGTGCGTGCCCGACTTCGTGCAGTTGCGGCTGCAGAACGGTTACGAAGACGCCATCGGCGTCATCATCACATCCGGTAAATACCAGCACATACGCGGCTGGGTGCTCAGCACCGACCTGCGCCTGCACCGGTAGCTCAGTCGGGCACGAACAGCCGGACGCTGCCGTCCGGCATCGGGGCGCGTTCCATGGCGATACCGTAAGCGCGTTCCAAGTTCGTACGCTCGAGCACCGTATCGCACGCGCCCGCAGCGATGATTCCGCCGTCGCCGATCAGTGCGACGCGATCGGCAAACGCGGCCGCCTCGTTGACGTCGTGCAAAACGCAAACGATCGTTTTACCGGAGGCGCACAGGCCTCGCAACAACCGAAGCACGTCGTGCGCGGCGCGTACGTCGAGGTGGCTCGTCGGCTCGTCGAGCAGCAGTACGGGCGTTTCTTGCGCGAGGCCCAGCGCGATCCAAGCGCGCTGCCGTTCTCCGCTGGAGAGCGTCTCGATCGGCCGGCGCGCGAAGTCGACCAGCTCGACGTCGTCGAGTGCCCGTGCCACCGCCTCCCGATCCTGCGGCCGTTCGTTCCACTCCCACCACCGATGGTGCGGAAAACGCCCGGTGGCGACGACTTCGCGAACCGTCAAACCTTCCAGCACGACTTCGTCGGCGGCGATCATCGCAACCCGCAACGCGCGCTGCGTTGCCGGCAGAGCGTGCACGTCCACTCCGTCGATGCGAATCGAGCCCTCCGCCGGTGCGCGCAACCCGGCGATACCGCGCAGCAGCGTCGTTTTGCCGGCGCCGTTCGCACCCAGCACCGCCGTGAACGCGCCGCGCTCGAACGTCGCGTCGATTCCGGCGAGTACGGTACGCTTTCCGGCGGTCAGCGCGAGGTTCGTCAACGCGATCATCGTGGCGCGCCTTGGCGAAGATACAAATACAGAAACGCCGGAACCCCGATGAACGCCAGCAATACACCGATCGGCAGTTCTGCCGGCGCGACGATCCAGCGGCAGATCGCGTCGGCAGCGGTGCACAACGCGGCGCCGAGCAGCGCGCATGCCGGAAGCATGACGCGCGCGTCCGACCCCACCAGGCGACGAGCGATATGCGGGACGATGAGGCCGATAAAGCCGACCATGCCTGCCAATACGACGCTGCTCGCTGCCAACAGCGACGACGCTGCGAGGATGATCCATTGCGCGCGATCGATGTCGACACCGGCGCTGCGCGCGCGCACATCTCCGACGCGCAACGCGTTGAGTGCCGGCACGCTGAAGGTCGCCAAGACGATGCCGGCGCCGGCATAGGGTAGCACCGTCCACAGATCGTGCCAGTCGCGTCCCGCCATCGAGCCTGCCAGCCATGCAACGACCGCTCCGGCAAAGTCGCTGGATTGCGCGCGCACGATCGCGAGCGTGACGATCGCCGCGAAGAGCGTCGACAGCGAAACGCCGGCCAAGATCAAGCGATTCGAATCGATGCCGCTTCCGCGCCGCGCCAACGCGGCTACCAGTATCGCGGCGCCGAGACCCGCACCGAAACCGATCGCCGGCAGTCCCGCCGGCGCGACGCCGATCATCAGCGCTACGGCGATCGCGGCGGCCGAACCGGCGCTCACGCCGGTGAGGTATGGATCCACCAGCGGATTGCGCAGCATGCCCTGCAGCAGCGCACCGCACAACGCTAAACAGGCGCCCACGACGGCCGCGATGCAAATGCGCGGCAGGCGCAAATCCCACACGATACGGTCGACGACTCCGGCACCGTACGGATGCGTCAGCGCGTGCAGAATCTCGCCGCCCCCAAGGGCCGTGCCGCCGACCAGTAGACCCGCTGCCGACGCGCAGAGCGCGAGCAGCAGTAAGGCGGCGAGACGCAGCATCACCTCGTGCGCAACTCGAGCGCAAACGAGCGTCCGGGCATCGGATATCCCCCGAAGGAGGATCCAACGTCGGCATAGCGCTCGTTGCCGAGATTGTAACCGCGCAAGTACAGATCGACCTTCGGTGCGAAACGGAGGTTGACGTACGCCGTCAAATTCGAGTACGCCGCCGGCTGAAAGAAGAGCGGTTGTGTATAGTCGACCGTGCCGCGTTGTCCGACCACGCGCTCCCAAATCTCCGCGCCGCCGAAAATGCCAGACCTAGCCGGTACGAATTTAAGTCCGAGATTGACGGTCATGACCGGGTCGTTCGACAATCGCGTATTCGATGTAAGGTTCTCCGCTGTATACAAGTCGGTGGCATTAAATGACGCGCTGATCCCGCCGTGCGGCCGGGTCGTGCCTTCCAACGTGAAGCCTTGTTGCAGCGCATGTGCGACGTTTTCAGGCAGGTAGATGCAATTATAATAATACGGAGGCAGACATTCGATCAGGGTCGAGACGATCAAATCGTTGCTGCGGGTGCTAAACCATCCGGCCGATGCCGTGCCAGCGCCGCCGGTAAAATGCAACGTTGCGTCGGCAACCTGCGAACGTTCCGGCTGTAGGTTCGGGTTTCCGTAACCGGGGTAGTACAGTTCGCTCGCGTTGGGCGCGCGAAACGCCGTCGCGTAATTCACTTTCAGAGCAACACCGTTGCCCGCATCGGCTTCGATCCCGACCGAGGGCGAGATTGCGCCGCCCTGAGCTCCGTCGCGCTCGCCGCGCATACCCGCGTAACCGTGTAACGAGCGCGAGAAATCGACGTTATCTTGAACGTACGCCGCGGTCTGCGCCAATCCGGCGGTCGTGACCGCCGGCGGCTGGGGAGCACCCGACGGCACGACCACTGGGGCACCGCCGCTGTTCGCCATCACGGTTCCGCGTGATAGGTCGATTCCGTACACCAGGTGTTGATTTCCGGCGTTCAACGGCGTTCCGCAGATTGGCGGTGACGCGCGATTCGAAGCTCAGCGACTGCGACGGTTGGAAGCATTCACCGGGCTCTTGAATCTCGTTACAGTTATAGGCGATTTGCTGCTGCGTGCCGCCCAATTGCAACGTCGTGGTCGATCGCGCACCGTTATGGTGCAGGGTGAGCCCGGCGATATTATCGACTTCATTTTGCACCGACGTCGTTGACACGTATGGGTAATATCCAGGCGACCCGATAACCTCGTCGGCAGCGCTCAAGTTGAGTTCGGCAGTGATCGAACCGAACGTCTTGGAGCCTGAATAGCGCAGAGTTGTCGCACCGTAGTTCGAGTTGTTTCGTGTCGTCGGCATGACCGTGCCAAACGATGTGTACGACGGCAACCCGAACGCGTTGTTTGCATAGGTGCGGTTGACGATAAAGCCTTCGGCGCCGGCTTGGAACTCGGTGTCGCCGAAGCTTCCATACCGCGCGATGCCGTTGCTTTGCGTAGAGTGGTCGGTGATGATGTTGATGATGCCGCCGACGGCGCCCGTGCCGTACAGCGTCGACCCACCGCCTTCGACCACCTCAACTCGATCTATACCGGCCGTGGAGAAAGTGCCCAGGTTGACGCTGCCTGCTAAACCTCCTGGAGCCGGCATACCGTTGACCAACACCAGCACTTGCGAGCTATTATTGCCGCGAATACCGAACGAAACGTTGGACCCGATGGCGCCGTAATTCTCGATTTCGACGCCCGGCAGTTTCGTCAACGCCGAGCCGATCGTGCGGTATCCATTTTCTATGATTTGCTGCTTGGTCACGACGTAGGTGACGCGGGTGGCCTTCGATATCGCTTCCGCAGAGCGGTCGCTGGTAACGACGCGCACGATTTGTGGAATCGGCGATGGCGAAGCCGATGGGACGGGCGAGGTGACGGCCGCAACGGCGGCCGCAAAAAACGGCAACATGGACGATCCCTTCCTTTACGCGAGGAGGACGGTGCATGGTTTGCAGCGGTATCCTGACTCGCGGATCGTCGTCGTTTGCTCGCGTCTTCCCATCCAAAGGACAGTGGCGTCGAGCGGCTCCCCGCATACAGTGGCGCGACCGTACCGGCATCTCACCGGCTTCCCGCGCGCAAACCTGTCGTCCACGTTTGGGGCGGCAGGCGGCCCTTCCTGGCGGCAGAAAGGGCGGCGGATGCGATCGCGTTGGTTTCTCGTACTCGTCGTCTTTGTATTGGGCGCTTGTGCCGGTCGTGTGCAGTCCGCGCCGGCACTCGGCACGACGCACGCGCGTATCGTCGCGCTAGCACCGTTCGTAGCGGACGATTTGTACGCGATCGGCGCCGGCGGCAATCTCGTTGCGGTTTCGGCTTTTACCGACGATTCGCGCGCGAGGGCGTTGCCGCGCGTGGCCGATGCGTCGTCGATCGATGCCGAACGCGTCGTCACACTCCATCCCGACGTCGCGGTTGGAATTCGTTCGCAGGCGCGGGAGACGCAGGCGTTGCAGCACGCCGGCGTTCGCGTCGTGCTCCTGGACGACGATGGCTACGATACGATCTTTAGCAACCTGCGCGCGATCGGCGCGCTGTGCGGCCGGCGCGGGCAAGCGGACGAAAAGATTGCCAGCCTCCGCCGTACGACGGCCGAACTGCACGCGCAAACGCACGCGTTTCGTCGCGCGCCCTCGGTGTTCGTCGTGCTGGGCAACGCGCCGATCTGGACGGCCGGCAATCGGTCCTACGTTGCAACGCTGATCGCGCTCGCCGGCGGTACGAACGCGGCGTCCGATTTGCCCGCGGCGTACGCGCAGTATAGTTCCGAAGCGCTCCTGCGCGCGCAGCCCGCAATTATCGTAGCCGATCCGATGGTGCATCTGGATGCGGCGCTCGGTTCGGTTCCTTGGAGCCGGTTGCAAGCGGTGCGCGCGCGACGCGTCTACACCGTGCAGCCGCCCGATATTCTGATGCGTCCGGGTCCGCAATACAACGACGGCATTCGCTGGCTGATCGATCGGCTGAAACCGATCGCGTCATGAGCACGCGAGCGATCGTGATCGCCGTCGATTTGCAGGACGTGCGCCGGCCGTTAGAACCCGAGCTCGAAGAGTTCGAAGCGTTAGCCGCCGCGTCGGGTGCCACCGTCATCGAACGCATCGTGCAGAAGCGCGACGCGGTTGACCCCGCGACGATGATCGGCAGCGGCAAAGTTCTGGAAATCGCCGAGCGTGCTAAGGAGCTGGGCGCGGGCCTTTTGTTGAGTTTCAACGATTTGCGGCCGCGCCAGCGTAAGAATCTCGAGGCGAAAATCGCGTTGCCCATCGTTGACAGAACGATGCTGATTCTCGACGTGTTCTCGCAACACGCGCGAAGCCGCGAAGGTAAACTGCAGGTCGAACTGGCGCAATTGCGCTATCGCCAATCGAACCTGATCGGCATCGGTGCCGATCTTTCCCGGTTGGGCGGTGGCATCGGAACCCGCGGGCCGGGTGAAACGAAACTCGAAGTCGATCGCCGGCGCATCGGCGAACGCGTTGCAACGCTCGAACGCCAGTTAGCCGACGTCCGGCGCCAACGCGATCTGCGGCGTTCGTCGCATCGCAGCGAACCGTTAATTTCGCTGGTCGGCTACACCAACGCGGGCAAGTCCTCGCTGCTCAACGCGCTCACGCGCAGCGACGCACTGGTAGCCGATCGACCGTTCGCAACCCTCGATCCCACGGTGCGCCGCGCGTATCTCGGCGATGGCCGGTACGCACGCGTTGCCGACACCGTTGGCTTCATCACCGATCTGCCGAAGGATTTGGTGAACGCGTTTCGCGCGACGCTGGAAGAATTGACGGACGCCGATTTACTGGTCCACGTGATCGACGCGAGCAATTCGGATTGGCCACGCCAGAGAGCGGCGGTCGACGCGCTTCTGGAAGAACTGGAGCTAAACCGGAAGCCGCAACTGCACGCGTTCAACAAATGCGATCGTGAGAACGCACAACCGCCGCCGGGTGAGTTGTGCGTCAGTGCCCGTACGGGAGAAGGCGTCGATCGATTGCGCGACGTCATACGCGAACGTCTCGGTTGACGCTGCGATCCCTCGCGCTGCTTGCGTCGTTGGGGCTGTGCGCCTGTACGCGCAACTCGGACGACGCGTTGGTCGCGTCCGTGCGTGCGATCGAGCCGTCGGTGGTGCTGCTCACGATGAAGATTCCGCCCGAGCATAAGAAAGACAAATACGACGAAGCATTCGCCACCGGATTCGTCATCGCATCGGGACCCTGGGGCAGCGACGTATTGACGGTTGCGCACGCGGTGCAAGGCGCCTGGGACTTGCACGTTACGAGCGGCAATCGCAAGCGGACCCCGGCGACCGTCATCGCAACCAACGACGACAAAGACGTCGCACTGGTTCGCACGCGCCAGCCGAACGTGCCGGTCGTCACGCTGGGGACGTCCGGCAATCTGCACCCGTACGTCGGACGCCAGATCGGATTGCTGGGATATCCCGTGCCGGATGAATTCGAAGATGAAGATCTCGGGCTCGCGACCTCGTTAAGTTCGGGATTGCTCTCCTCGGTTCGCAAGGATGCGATCGAGGTGACCGCGGCGGTTATTCCGGGAGACAGCGGCGGCCCGGTTTTTATCGCCGACAGCGGCGAGATCGTCGGTCTGGCGGATTCGCGTTTCGACGACGAACCCAGCATCGGGTTTGCGGTTCCCATCGACGATGCGCGTGCGTTTCTGCACCGCGTCGATCGGGTGCACGGCTTCTAGAACGCGTTCGGTCGCCTAGTGCGGCCGCGAAAGCGGACTGCGGTCGCCGATCCACTGCAGCGGTGGAATCGCGAAGAAGCGCGCGAGCGCGTCGAGTTGCGGTGCGTACGCGCCGCGCAGCGAAGAGAATCGACTCCACGCCGCCTGCGTGTCGTCAATCCGGTAACCCGCGTCGCGCAAGTGCGTGCAGGCGCGCTCGAACTCTGCCTGCTCTAGACCGGGGGCGGTCCCTTTCCATTCGACGCCTAAGTGCCCGGCGAGATCGTGTGTGGCATGGCGGCCGAGATCGTAGAGCACCCGCGCCTGACCGTCGTCGACGGCTTCGATCGTGGTCATTACGAGCGTTGCAGAATCCAGCAGCGTTCCGAGGGTTCCGATCCAGGATTGGTAGTCGTGGCTCGATCGGAAATAGGCCAGCACCGGATAGGCCAAATGGCTTTCCATGACTTGGGCGACCCAACGCTGTGCCTCGATCATGAGCGTCGGGAGATTGCTTCTCGTACCGCCGTGGCCCGCGATGGTCAGCAGGTCTACGCCGCTCGGTGGTACGCCGGTGCGAGCACCCAGCATGACGACGAACGTTTCGCGCGCTTGAAACGAGCCGAAGAGTGAAAACAAGTATGCGGTGATGATCGAAAACAGGCCGAGGCCGGTTGACGCCGCGACGATCGAAACAAATCGCGCAATGCCCGAGCGTCCGACGATGTCGCCGAATCCAAGCGTGGTGAGCGACGTACCGGCGAAATAGGCGGTGTTGACGAAGTTCCCTCCGCGCGGCGACAACCCGTATCGCAAACTCCAAAAAATCGTTCCGAACCCAACGATCAGGAACAACCCCCACATGATCGGCAGCAGCATCAACATTGCAGGCGCGAATAGTGCGAGCAAATCTTCCCGCCGTTCGGCATCGCCTCCGGCGACATTCCATGCGAGCGACGGCCACACGTTCCAAGCCCCGCGCCACACGTAATAACTCATGCGCAAACGACGGCCGACGGCCCGCGGCACGATCGCCGTTTGAAAGACGTCGTTGAGCGTCGTAAGAATGATGAGGCCGCCCAGCAGCAACGCGATGATATCGTACGCCACGCGTACGTACGCTTCGACGCAGCGGGACATAAAGCCGTTGTAGGGAAGCCGCGGGCATGACCGACGCGCTGCTGCTCGTAACGTTCCTCAGCATCGTCGTCGTGTTGAGCATCCTTGCGAGACGGCTCAACATTCCGTATCCGATCTCGTTCGTGATCGGCGGCGTCGGGTTGGCGTTCGCGCGGAATTTACCGCATCCGCATCTCGACCCCGAGATCATCCTGCTGGTGGTGCTGCCGCCGCTGTTGTATTCCGCAGCGTGGTTGACCGATTCATTGGAGTTGCGGCGCAACTGGCGGCCGATCTCGTTGCTGGCCTTCGGTCTCGTCATTTTTACGACGGTCGTCGTCGCCGCGGTCGTGCATGCGGTCGTTCCGGGTTTTGGTTGGCCGATCGCGTTTACTCTTGGGGCGATCGTGTCGCCGCCCGATGCGGTCGCAGCCGAAGCGATCTTCGAGCGTCTTTCGATCCCGCGCCGGATTTCGGCCATCATCCTGGGCGAGTGTCTGGTCAACGACGCGACCGCGCTGGTGCTGTACCGGTTTGCGGTCGCGGCGACGGTGCTCGGCACGTTTTCACTCGTGCGCGCCGGCATCTCGTTTTTGGTAGTCGCGATCGGCGGTGTGCTCGTCGGGTTGGCCAGCGCGCTCATACTCGAGGCGATTTTGCGCTACATGCGCAAGCGCGGCTTCGACGATCCGACGACCGCCAGCATCATCTCGCTACTGGCACCCTATGCGGCATATCTGCCGGCAGAAGAGTTTCACTTCTCGGGCGTTTTGGCCGCGGTGACGGCCGGCGTCGTATTGAGTTGGCGGTCCCGGCATTTCATCGATTCCGAATCACGCTTGCTCAACTCCGGCGTGTGGCGCGTGCTAACCTACGTGCTGAACGCGTTCGCGTTTCTGCTCATCGGCTTACAACTGCCGGCAATTCTCCTTGAATTAGAGCCGCACGTGCGCGACTATGCGCTGTACGGCGCGCTCGTGGCGTTTTTAGTCATCGCCATCAGGCTGGTATGGGTGTTTCCCGCGACGTATCTGCCACGCTTGTTCAGCGCGCGCGTTCGCGCGCGAGATCCCTCGCCGCCATGGCAGGCGGTCACGCTGATCGGATGGTCGGGAATGCGCGGCATCGTGTCGTTAGCCGCCGCTTTGGCATTGCCGTACACGTTTGGGGATCAGCTTTTCCCCGAACGCAGCGTGGTGATTTTCTTTACCGTCTGTGTCGTGTTCGTCACGCTCGTTCTGCAAGGGCTCACGCTCGGTCCGCTGATCGAGCGCTTGGGGCTGACCGAGTCGAGCCGCGGCCACGGCCGCGAAAACCGGCTGCGCATCGTTGCGCTCGAAGCCGGCATGGCCCAGTTACGCACGCACATGCGCGATCACACCGGTGGCCCGGAAATGGAAGTCGGCGGCCGGCTCATCGAAGAGTATCGTCATCGCATCGACGTCTTGCGCGGTAAGGCGCAACGCGAAGATGACGAGGCCGCAGTCGAGTCGCAGATCGACCATCGCCTGCAATGCTTGGCACTCGAAGGCGAGCGCACGGCTATCACGCGACTTCGCGAGAGTGGCGAGATTCCGGACGAGATCTTCCGGTCGATCGAGTACGACCTCGATCTGGCGGCGCTGCGACTAAACTAGCTGCTGGTTGAGCCCGAGGGCGAAGGCGACGGTGCGGCCGGCGACGGCGCTGCCGACGACGGCGGTGGGGCCGCCGGGTTGGGTTCGCCGCCCGGCGTCGGTGCGACGCCCGGTGCCGCCGCCTCGGTCGGTTGCGTACTCGGTGAGGTCTTCGGCGTCGGCGTGGGAGGCGGCGCCAGGGTCGGCAACCCGGCCGGATGGATCAGCGGAACGAGCCGGATGTAACCGATCGACGCGCCCGTATCTTTCTCGATCGTAATGTCGGCCGTCGCGGGGGTGTAGCCGGGGGCCCGAGCCGTGACCGTCTGATCGCCCGCCGGCACCTTCGTTAACGTGAACGCGCCGCGCGCGTCGGCCGACGCGGTGTACAACGAGCCGACCGAAACCAGCGCGGCCGAAATCGGACGGTTCGTCATTGCATCGAGCACTCGGCCGGTTACCTGGCCGTAATCTTGCACGCCGACAACTCCCGGGGACGGCGAGCAGCCGTCACCGAGCGAGAATAGCAGCAACGCTCCCAAAACAAAATAACGCATGCGCGAATTGTACGGCAACGGACGGCTTAGCGCAAACGCCGCGGTTCGACAACTCGCCAGGTCATCGTGCGGGGGTTGTGAAAACGTCCCACCGCCATGAATCCGTACGTCCCGGTCGCGATCTTCCTCTGCGTCGCGCTCGCAGCGGCGCTGATGTTTACCATACTGCCGGGACTGCTGGGCCGTCGTAAGCCGAATCCGCAAAAATCCGAAGCGTACGAATGTGGCGTCGAGCCGACCTCGGCCGTCGCGGGGCGCTTTCCGGTGCGGTTTTATTTGGTTGCGATGCTGTTCGTCATCTTCGATGTCGAGGCTGCGTCGTTTTATCCGTGGGCCGTCCTGATGCACGAGCTACGCGTCTTCGGCTTGCTTGAGATGGCCGTGTTCATCGTCGTGTTGGCGATCGGCTACGCCTACGTATGGAAGAAGGGCGGCTTCGTATGGCGGTGAGTCCGGGGCAGTTTTTGCTCGCCCGCGTCGATGAGGTTGCACGCTGGGCACAGAGCTCGTCGGTGTGGCCGTTGACCATGGGGCTCGCATGTTGTGCCATCGAGATGATGACCGTCACTTCGGCCGAGTACGACATCGCGCGGCTGGGTTCTGAGGTCTTTCGCAGTTCGCCGCGCCAGGCCGACTTGATGATCGTGTCCGGCCGTGTGGCCTGGAAAATGGCGCCGGTCGTCAAGCGTTTGTACGACCAGATGGCCGACCCGAAGTGGGTGATCTCGATGGGTGCGTGTGCCAGTTCCGGCGGCATCTTCGATAATTACGCGGTCGTTCAGGGCATCGATACCATCGTGCCGGTCGACGTGTACGTGCCGGGCTGTCCGCCAACGCCGGACGGTCTTTTATACGCGGTCAACTTGATCCAGCAGCAGATCCGTGAAGGCGGTCGCGGCGGGATCCTGGCCCGGTCGTAAGCGAGGAGCCGACGCATGCCGAGCACGCAAACGCCGCCCCTTGCAGGAGCCGCGCTCGATCCGACGGCGCTCCGCCCGGATATCGATGACGCCGTTATCGAACGGGTAGAAATCGCCGCGCTGCGCGCTCGCCTCGAAGCGCTCAAAGCAGACGGCTATGCGATGCTGCTCGACCTCGGGGCCGTCGATTATTTGGAACGAACGCCGCGGTTCGACGTGGTCTACCACCTGTTGCGTCTCGCTCCGCAGCGCGCGACGCCGGAAGCGATCGGTAAACCGCAGCGCGTTCGCATCCTGTGTGGCGTGCCCGGCGACGAGCCGCACCTTCCATCCGTGATGGACTTATGGAAGTCGGCCGACTGGGCCGAGCGCGAAGTATTCGATCTGTTTGGGATCGTGTTCGACGGTCATCGCGATTTGCGGCGCATTCAAATGCCGTACACGTGGGAGGGCCATCCACTGCGCAAGGACTATCCGGTGCGCGGTGCGGCGGCTCGAACGCTCTCCGCGTCCCGCGTTCGCGTTGAAAAGCAACGTGCAAGCCGGAACGCCCCCGTCGGGTGAAACGCTTGCGGCGTTGCAAGATCAAGTGAAGCGCGCTCGCGAGGGGAACGCAACGTGAGCCTTTCCACCCAGGTGCTAACGCCCGAAATCATCTCGCAAGAAGGCAACGCGATGGTGTTGTCGATGGGGCCGCAGCATCCATCGACCCATGGCGTTTTGCAAATCGTTCTCGAGATCGAGGGCGAGAGCGTGGTGAAGGCCGAGCCGGAGATCGGCTATCTGCACACCGGTATAGAGAAGACGGCCGAAAATCTCTTCTGGTCGCAAGCCCAAACCGTCATCGAGCGCATGGATTACCTCGCGCCCGAGTCGAACTCGTTGTGCTACGCGCTTGCGGTTGAAAAGCTGCTGGGTATCAGCGATCGCATACCGCAGCGCGCGCTCGACATCCGCGTGATGGTTATGGAGCTGACGCGCATCGCATCGCATTGCGTCTGGCTCGGAACGCACGGCATCGACCTCGGCGCGATTTCCGTGTTTTTCTATTGCTTCGATTTGCGCGAGAACATTCTGGACATGTCGGAAGCGTCGGGCGGCGCGCGCATGCATCCAAACTACGTGCGCGTCGGTGGCCTCAACGGCGATTTGCCGGCCGGATTCAATGAAGAATTCGACGCGTTTCTCACGAAATTCCCCGGGCGCATGCGCGATTTGCGCGGCCTGCTGCAGGCCAACCCGATCTTTCAAGATCGCACCATCGGCATCGGAATACTATCGCCCGAAGAAGCGCTGCAATGGAACGTCACCGGCCCGAGCCTGCGTGGCAGCGGCATCGCCTACGACGTGCGTAAGGCGTTTCCGTACACCGGCTACGAAACGTACGATTTCGACGTTCCGGTGCGCGACGAAGGCGACGCCTACGCGCGCTTTCTCGTGCGTCTCGACGAAATGGAACAGTCGCATCGCATCCTCAAACAGGTACGCGAGCGCCTGAACCAACCCGGTCCCGTGATGATCGACGATCCAAAGGTTGCCGGGCCGCCCAAAGAGACGATTGCGTTGTCGATGGAAGCCTTGATCCACCACTTCAAGGTCGTCAGCGAAGGGTTCCGCGTGCCGCCGGGTGACGTGTATCAGGCCGTCGAGTCGCCACGCGGCGAGCTCGGCTATTATGTCGTGAGCAACGGCGAAAACCGCCCATATCGCATCCGCACGCGGCCGCCGAGTATGTACAATTTGCAATCGGTCAAAAGCTTGGCCCCGGGCAATCTGATTGCCGATCTGGTCGTGATCCTCGGTTCGCTCGACCCAGTCTTCGGTGAGGTTGACCGGTGAACGGCACTGCGGATTTCGCCGCGCTACGCGCCCGCCTGCAGCCGCAGTGCGATGCCATCATCGGACGGTATGAAGAAAAGCGCTCCGCGTTGCTGATGCTGATGCATCTCTTTCAAGAAGCGCAAGGCTACGTCAGCCACGACGCGATCGAAGCGGTGTCGGAGATGCTGTCGATCACACCGGCCGAAACCGAGGGCACGGTCTCGTTCTACACGCTGTTGTATCGCAAGCCGGTCGGCAAGTATATGCTGCAGCCATGCCGTGGCCTGGCTTGCGCGATCAACGGCGCCGACGACATCATGGCATACTTTCGCGAGCGGCTCGGCGTCGGTCATTTGGAAACGACCGCGGACGGTTTGTTCTCGTACGAAGAAGTCGAATGCTTGGCGGCCTGCGATCGTGCGTCGTGCATGCAAGTAAATCTCGAGTTCGTGTACGATCTGACGCCGGACAAGATCGACGCGATGCTCGATTCGATGCGCGCCGGAACCTACGGCGTCGCGCCCGCGTCGCAGACCGCAGCGCCCACTCGCACCTGGCGCCTGCGTGCCGACGACCAAGTGTCCATGGGTCGTAAATCGCCGGGAGCGCAAGGCGTCGAAAGCCCGAACAACGCGGGCGGAGTCGGCGACAAGAGCGGCATCATTATGTTGGATCGGATCGTCGCCGGCGACTCCGACTTTTTCCGCGGAACGCGCGAACGTGCGGTTACGGATTCGAAGCGCGTCGTTGACGTGGTCGAACGGGAAGAAGCGAGCGGTCGTGCCGGTCACTAAAGTATTGACCGCCGGCATCGGCGAGGCCGATCTGCGAGATATCTCCGTGTATCGCGATCGCGGCGGGTACAAGCAGTGGGAGCGCGCGGTGCGCGAGCTCAAGCCGTCCGACGTACTAGATCTGGCGGAACGTTCCGGATTACGCGGGCGCGGCGGCGCCGGTTTTCCAACCGGAAAGAAATGGTCGTTCCTTCCGACCGATCAAAACGTTCGCTACTTGGTGTGCAACAGCGACGAAGCCGAACCCGGCACGTTCAAAGATCACATGCTCATCGAGCAGGCGCCGCACTTGGTGCTCGAAGGCATGCTGCTCGGTTCGTACGGCATCGCGTGCCATCACGCATACATCTATATACGCGGCGAGTTCAAACGCGGATACGAGATTTTCTCGGCAGCCGTCGAGGAAGCGCGCGCTGCTGGTATGCTGGGTTCCAATATTTTCGGCACCGGCTTTGACTTGGAGGTCACGGTGCATCGGGGCGCCGGCGCCTATATCTGCGGCGAAGAAACGGGTCTGCTCAACTCACTCGAAGGTAAGCGCGGCGAGCCGCGGCTCAAACCGCCGTTTCCGGCTATCGCCGGTTTATACGGTAAACCGACGGTCGTCAACAACGTCGAAACGCTCGCCTACCTCGTGCCGATTCTCGAACGCGGAGCCGAGTGGTTCGCCGCAGCCGGCACCGAGCGCAGCAAAGGTTACAAAATCGTGTCGGTCTCGGGTCACGTGCAAAAGCCCGGCAACTACGAAGTCGCACTCGGAACGACGGTACGCGAAATTATCGATATCGCAGGCGGATTGCGCCCGGGTCGCTCGTTCATGGGGGTGCAACCCGGCGGCGGTTCGTCGGCGTGCATTTTTGAGGAGCATCTCGATCTGCCCTACGATTACGAAAACATGACGAAGGCCGGGTCGATGCTGGGGTCGGGCGCGTTCGTCGTGTTCGACGATACGACCGACTTCGTAAAAGCCGCGTATAACTTGGTGCGATTTTTCGCACACGAATCGTGCGGCCAATGCACGCCCTGTCGCGAAGGCGGACACTGGCTCGAACGGGTATTGGAGCGCTTGGTGCATAGCGAGGGCGTTCCCGGCGACATCGACATGCTGCGACGAGTATCGTCGACGATCACCGGCTTGAATTTGTGCGCGTTGGGCGATTCGATCGAGCCGTTCCTCAAATCGGTCATCGATCGGTTTCCCGAGCAATTTGCGGCGCGCGTTTCGGGTGTGCCGCAACCGGTGACCGCATGAACGTAAACCTGACGATCGACGGCGTTCCCGTTTCCGTTCCGAAGGGAACGTTGCTGGTCGAGGCGGCGAAAACCGTCAAACAAGAAATTCCGGTGTATTGCTATCACCCCAAGCTCGGGCCGGCCGGCCTGTGCCGCGTGTGTTTGGTCGAAATCGACGGTATGCCGAAGCTGCAGATCGCCTGCAACACGCCGGCCGCCGACGGCATGGTGGTGCGAACCCAAGGCGAGCGCGTTGACGCCGGACGCGCGATGATTCTCGAATTACTGCTGGTCAATCACCCGCTCGATTGTCCGATTTGCGACAAGGGTGGCGAGTGCGATCTTCAGGACTACGCGATGGCGTACGCTCGACCGACCTCAGAGGTCGTCGACCCGAAGACGCGCAAGCCCAAGGCCGTCGATCTCGGTCCGACGATCGTCCTCGATGAAGAGCGCTGCGTCGTGTGTCAACGATGCGTACGATTCGACGATATCATCGCCGACGAGCGCCAGCTGGTCGTTAAAGATCGCGGTGCCGGAGATATCATTGCAACGGCGACCGGTCATCCGTACGAACATAACTTCACGGGGAACGTCACCGAACTGTGCCCTGTCGGTGCGCTGACGTCCAAGACCTACCGGTTCAAGTCGCGTCCGTGGGATCTGAATCGCACGCGAACGACCTGCACGCAATGTGCGGTCGGTTGCGGCCAGTTTGCCGACGTTCGGTACGGAACGTTGCTGCGCACGATGTCGATCGAAGACGATACCGTGTCCGACGGTTGGCTTTGCGATCGCGGGCGCTACAACATCGCATTCTATAACTCGCCGGAGCGCGTAACGCAGCCGCTGTATAAGAAGAACGGCACGTTCGTGCAAATCGGCTGGGACGATGCCTTTGCCTTGTGGGCGAAAGCGTTGCGTTCGGCGCGCGAGCGTTTGGGTCCGAACGGTGCCGGTGCGATCGGCGGCGGACGGTTGACCAACGAAGAAGCGTACGTGTTGCAGCACGTGTTTCGTGAGTTCGGTACGCCCAATCTAGATTGGCGAGCGGGCCGGCAACGGCAGGCGACGCCGGGCGCGAACGGCGGGACGTACGAGGAGCTGGAAAACGCGCAGGCGATCGTCGTCGCCGGTGGCTCGCCCGAAGAGCTGGCGCCCGTCATGTGGTTGCGCGTGCGTAAAGCGCGCTTACATGCCAATGCATCGCTGATTCAAGAAACCGATCCCGCACGAGCGCGAGCGGCACTTCCGGACGGCGTCGAACGGGTCGCGTTGATTTGGGACGGCGTGGACGCTGCGGTCGGGCGTGCCTTCGCGCAAGCGTTTGCGGGCGTCGCCGGTGTGCGAACGTACATCGCGAGCGAACAAGGGAACGCGCGCGGCGCCGAAGCGATGGGCATGTTGCCCAACGCGCGCCCCGGCTATCGTCCCGAGGCTTCCGCGCGCGGTGCGGTGCAGATGTTCGAAGACGCGGCCGCCGGAAAACTCGACGTACTGTCGCTGTTTGGTGTCAATCCCGTTCGCAACGCCGCCGATGGAGAAGCCATCGCCCGAGTGCTGGCGGCGATACCGTTCTTGGCGGTGAGCGAACTGTTTCTCACCGAAACCGCGCAGCTGGCGACCCTCGTGTTGCCCGCCAAGGGTGCGTTCGAAAAGTTCGGAACGACGACCGCGCTCACCGGGCAGGTTCTCGACGTTCGCGCGTCCCTCGAAGCGCCGGCCGGCGTGCTTTCGGATTTAGAGATGTTAATCGGCCTGGCAGAGTCGCTGGACGTCGAGCTGCCGTCGCAGGAAACGCTGGAACGCTCGGTTGCAGAGAGCGCCGCAGCGACGTCCGACTCGTTCGGCTTCGGTTCCGGGCCGTTTGCATGGGAGCGATCGCCCGATGCTCCGTCGGGCGCGCCGCGCATCTTGTCGGGCGGCGGCACGTGGCGCAACGATCCGACCGTGGCCACGCTCGAGGCGCGCGACGATGCGGGGCTCGCCGCAGTGGTGGCGCGTTGATGCAGGGCGTCGTCGACACGGTCAATGCCGCGCCGTTGTGGCTCGTCGTTTTGGTGAAATCGATCGTATCTGCTCGTCGTCGTCATGACGACGTTCGCGTATTCTATGTTGGCCGAACGCAAAGTGTTGGGCTGGATGCAGTTGCGTCCCGGGCCGAATCGCGTGGGACCGTGGGGCTTGATGCAGCCGGCCGCCGATGCGGCCAAGCTCATGCTAAAGGAAGACCTAACGCCGGCAACCGCAGATCCACTGATCTACCGGCTAGCGCCGTTCATCTCGCTGTTGACGGCTTTTGCCGTCTACGCCGTCATTCCGTTCGGTTCGTCATCCGCGGGAACGTGGGCGATCGGCAACGTCAACGCCGGCATTCTCGTTATTCTCGCGATTACGTCGATCGGCGTGTACGGGATCTCGTTAGGCGGCTGGGCCTCCGGTTCGAAGTATCCGCTGTTAGGCAGCATCCGCGGCACCGCGCAGATGATCAGTTACGAACTCGCGATGTCCTTGTCGTTTATTGGCGTGCTGATTCTCGCCGGCACGACGTCGCTCGATGGAATCGTAGCCGCGCAAAACCGCTGGTGGTTCTTCGTGCCGCAAATCGTCGGCTTGATCGTTTACGTGATCACGGCGGTGGCCGAAACCAACCGCACGCCGTTCGACCTGGTCGAGGCCGAAACCGAACTCGTCGCCGGGTTTCACACCGAATATTCGGGTTTGCGCTTCGGTTTGTTCTTCATCGCCGAGTACGTGAATATGTTGACCGTCTCGTGTATCGCCACGCTGCTATTTTTCGGAGGCTGGAACGCTCCGCTCGGGTTGACGATGGTGCCTGGCGTCGTTTGGTTCTTGATGAAGGTCGCCGGCTTCATGTTCTTTTACATCTGGCTGCGCGCGACGCTTCCGCGACTACGCTACGACCGTCTGATGGCATTTGGCTGGAAAGTGCTGCTGCCGATCGCGACGCTAAACTTGGTGGTAACCGCCGTCATCGTGGCGCTGCGAGGATAACGTGAGGAAAAATCTCTACAACGTCGGCGCGATTCTCAGGGGCTTTTCGATTACGTTCGGCTACATGTTCAAAAAGCGGCCGACGATCGAATATCCGACGGTGAAAAAACAGCACTCGCCGCGCTTCCACGGTTTGCACGAATTACGCCGTTACGCCGATGGCAAAGAGCGCTGCATTGGCTGCGAACTGTGCTCGAGCGCGTGTCCGGCCAATGCAATCACGGTGATCGGTGCCGAGAACGCTCCGGACGAACGGCGCTCGCCCGGCGAACGGTACGCCGCGCGCTACGAAATCGACGAGCTGCGCTGCATCTTTTGCGGCATGTGCGAAGAAGCGTGTCCGACCGACGCGATCGTCCTCACCCCGCGTTTCGAAATGGCCGACTACCGTCGCGGTTCGTTCGTGTACGATAAGAACCGTCTGCTCGTGCCGCCCGATGCGGGTGTCGGCGCCGCGCCCGACGAGCGTCCGGGCGGAATCCCCGGCGATTTAGGACGCGTGGCGGAAATCAAGTCCACGACCGACATCGCCGAAGGGTACTCCGCGACGTTCCGTGGCGAGATTCTCAAGACCCAGCGCAAGGGGCTGGCGGGATGATTGCGTTCTGGTGCTTGGCCGCGGTCGTCATTGCGAGCGCTGTTTGGACGATTTCGGCGCGGAAACCGGTCTACAGCGTCGTCGCGCTGCTCGCCAACTTCGCAGCGCTCGCCGCACTCTATATGACGCTTTCGGCCGAATTTTTGGCCGTGATGCAGATCATCGTGTATTCGGGTGCGATCCTGATTCTGTTCGTTTTCGTGATCGCATTGCTGAGCAGCGGCGTCGCTCCATTTTCGATGGGACCGAACCGGTTGCCGCGCGTGTGGATTCCGGCAACCATCATCTTACTCGGCGCGCTCGGTTTTTTGACGTACGCCGCCTCGACCCAACGCGGCACGCTCGTTTCCGCGAACGGTACGTCGAACGCTCGGACCTGTCGGAACCGCAAACGTCTTTGGCAGCGTCGCCGACTTCGGCAAAGCTTTATTCACCGTACATCTGTTGCCGTTCGAAGTCACCGCCTTGATTCTGATGGTCGCCGTCATCGGGGTCGTGATGTTGGCCGGCGATCGCGGCCCGTTCGTCCCAACGCGCCGTCACGCCGAACAAGTCGAACGCTCGAACCGCGAGGCGATTCTGCGGGGAGGAGACTGACGTGCCGGTGCCTGTTGCCGATTACGTAGGACTGTCGGCCGTCATGTTCTTTCTCGGCGTTGCGGGCGTCGTGGTGCGCCGCAATCCGCTCGTGATGTTGATGAGCATCGAGCTGATGTTCAATGCCGCCAACTTGCTCTTTATCGCCTACGCCAGATCGTGGGTGGCAAACGCCGGACAGGTCTTCGCGTTTCTTGTGATTACCGTGGCAGCGGCCGAAGCCGCGATCGGCCTCGCGATCGTCGTCACGACGTTCCGCTCCGAGCGGCACGTCAACGTCGACGATATTAGGTTGTTGCGCGGATGAGCGGCGTGCATCATATTCTCGGCGTCAACGGGTCGTATCCGGCGATCGTCGCGCTCTGGTTGTTGCCGCTGGCCGGCGCGATTCTGTGTTGGGCGTTCGGTCCGCAGTTGCGCGCGCGCGCGGGGTGGCTCGCCAGCGCGATCCTCGGCGCTTCGTTCGTGTTGGCCGTCATATCTTGGCCGGCCGGTACGCAACATGCCGGTAGCGCGCTCGGCGCGCGCCAGATGCTCGGATCGTGGATGCCGGGTAGCTTCGATTTCGGATTGCTGCTCGATCCGCTTTCGCTGCTGTGGACGTTGATCGTCACCGGCGTCGGCTTCCTGATCCATCTGTATTCGATCGGGTATATGGACGGCGATCGCGCCAACGCGCGCTTTTTCGCCTATCTCAACTTTTTCGTGTTCGCGATGCTCACGCTGGTGTTGTCCGACAACTTCGTCGGGCTGCTCGTCGGTTGGGGTCTCGTCGGCCTCGCATCGTATTTCCTGATCGGATTCTGGTTCGAGCGCCCGTCGGCGGTGGCCGCGGCGCGTAAAGCGCTGGTTATCAACGTCGCCGGCGACGCCGGCATCATGTTTGCGATTTTCGCGATCTTCTCGGTGACCGGTTCGATCGGGTACGGCGACGGATTCGCGGCGGCCGGTTCGTACGGTCCCGGATTGCTCTTCGCGATTTGCATCGGTCTCTTTATCGGCGCGGCGGCCAAATCGGCGCAGATTCCGTTTCACACCTGGTTGCCCGACGCGATGGAAGGCCCGACGCCGGTGTCGGCCCTGATTCATGCGGCCACCATGGTGACGGCCGGCGTGTACTTGATCGCGCGTTGCGCGCCGTTGTGGAGTGCTAGTCCTCACGCTCAAGAACTGGCGGGGGTCATCGGGGGATTGACGGCGGTCGTCGGCGGCATTCTCGGCTGCGTGCAGTGGGATATCAAACGAATCCTGGCTTACTCGACGATGTCGCAGATCGGCTACATGATCATGGGCGTCGGCGTCGGCGCGTACACCGGCGGTGTCGCACATTTCTTTACGCACGCATTCTTTAAAGCGCAGCTTTTCTTGGCCGCCGGTATCGTCATTCACGCGCTGGCCGACGAACAAGACGTGCGGCGCATGGGCGGTTTGCGCAAACGCATGCCGCTGGCGTTCTGGGCGATTCTCACCGGCGTGCTCTCGATTTGCGGTATTCCGCCGCTGAGCGGATTCTTCTCGAAGGACCAAGTGATCTACGGAGCGTTGGAGCACGGACATCCGTGGCTCGCGCTCGCAGGGGCACTGACGGCGGGCATCACGGCGTACTATATGTTCCGCCTGCTGTTCGTCACGTTCTTGGGCGACTATCGCGGCGATGTCGATCCGGCGCAGCTGGGTATCGCTCGTCCGCAAACTGCCGTGCCGTCGCACGCAGCGTCGCACCATCATCCGCCGGCGTGGTTGATGGGGCTACCGGTTGCGGTATTGATCGTTCCAACGGTAGCGATCGGCGCGGTGTTGATGTTTGGCGGCGAGCACTCGCTGTGGTCGCAATACTTCGCGCCGCAGTTTCCCGCGCAAGCGTTGCCCGCAGCGCCGGTTTCCGAACTCGTCGCATCCGGCATCGTGCTGTTGTTCGTGCTCGCAGGATTCGGCATCGCATATAGCCGTTACGCCACCGGCGCCGCGCTCGCGAACGCGGTCGAGCGTCTGCGGGCGGAAACCTTCGGCATTCCGCCGGTCTTGAGGCACCTGTTCTACTTTAACGAAGCCATCGGCGCGCTGATCGTGCGGCCGTCGGAGTGGCTTGGAGCCGCCTTCACCCGCTTCGTGGATCCACACGTGATCGACGGCGCGGTTCGCGAGGTGGCGACCGTCGCGCGCGGCTTGGGAACGTTGATGCGTTCGTTCGAAACCGGGCTCGTGCGTGCGTACGCACTCGTCCTGGCGTTCGGGGCAGCTTGCTTTATCGCGTACTACGCAATCGCCGCCGTGGGAACGCACTGATGCTCGTTCTTGCGACCATTCTGCTGCCGTTCGTCGGTGCCGGCGTACTGTGCGCGCTACCGCGCGACGACAATCGGATTTCACGCGTGCTCGGAACGCTGGTCGCGCTTGCTACGTTCGTCATGACCATCGCGGGTGTCGAGCAGCAGTGGAGTTTTCGCTGGCTTTCCCGCCCGTTCGAAGCGGCGTTTCACTTTGGCTCCACGCCGGTTTCATTTTGGCTAGCACTGTTGTTGGCGCTCTGCACGGCATGCGCCATCGCGGTCACCAACGTGCCGCGAACGCGCGGGTTCGTCGCGTGGATGCTGGTGCTCGAAGGCGCGATGCTGGGATTATTCCTCTCGCGCGATCTGCTGGCTTTCGCACTATTTTGGGATCTGATGCTCGTGCCGGTCTTCCTCGGATTGATCGGGTGGAGCGTGCATCCAGCCACGGCCTGGCGCTACTTCATCTACAACTTTGCGGGCGGCTTGTTATTGCTGTTGGCAACCGCCGCGTTCGGCGTCATTTACGGTTCGACCGACGTCATCGGCCGTACCGACGTGCATCTCGCCGGCGCGTGGGCTCCGTGGATCTTTGCCGGTTTCGCAATAGCGTTTCTCGTGAAAACGCCGGTGTGGCCGCTGCACACGTGGATGCCGTTGACGTACTCCGCTTTACCGTCGCCGATGGTTGCCGTCGTTTCGGCGGTGCAGTCCAAGGCCGGCCTGTACGGATTCCTGGCGATCGGGCTGGCGTTCTTACCGGACTACGTGCGCGAGTACGCGCCGTTGCTCATCGTGCTGGGCGCGATTTCGTTGTTGTACGGAGCGCTCGCGGCGCTGGTCGCAAACGACGCCAAGCGCATCGTGGCGTATTCGTCGCTTTCGCACTTAGGCTTGATCCTGATCGCCGTCGCAATCGGCAATCGCATCGCGCTCGAAGGCGCGATGGTGTATCTGATCGCGCACGGACTGTTTTCGGCCGCGCTGTTTCTGCTGTTGGGGTTCGTCGAAGAGCGCGAAGGAACGCGTTCGGTCCTTCGGCTTGGCGGTCTCGGCCGCGACAACCCTCGCATGGCGGGAGCGTTCTGCATTGCGTGCGTCGCCGCGCTCGGTTTGCCCGGCTTGGCCGGTTTTGCGGGCGAGCTCGTGATTCTGATCGGCGTCTACCAAGCCGGCGGACTGTGGGCCGCGATCGTCGCGTTGATCGCGATCGTCCTCGCATCGGCATACTTTATCCGCCTGTATCAAGACGTGATGAACGGTCCGCCGGTTGACGATGTACCGGTACGTCCGGATATGAATTGGCTCGAAGGATTAGCGGTCGCGCCGCTGTTGGCAGCGCTGGTCATCGTGGGCGTGCAGCCGCACGCGATCATGGCCGCATTTGAGGGGATTCCGAAGTGATCGCGCTTCCGTTTACGACCGGCGACTGGTTGGCGCTGTTGCCGATCGGGATCGTCGGCGTCGCCGGATTGGTGGTGCTGTTGGCAGATCTCTTTTCGCGTAAGCACGCGCCGCGCTATCTCAACATCGCCATCGGGCTGGCAGGCGCCGCCGTCGCGGCCGGATTTGCGGCGAGTCAATACGGTCACGATCGCAGTACCTTTTTCGGCGGATTTCTCACCGGCGGTTTTACATCCGTCTTCGAAATCGTCGTTCTGATCGCGTTGGCCGGATCGATCGTCTTATATGGAGCCCTCGGCGACGAAGAAGTCCTCGGCGGCACCATTGCCTTGATGTTGTGGAGCGCGTGCGGAGCGATGCTGATGGCCGGCTCCGCCAATCTGATGACGGTCTTCCTCGGCCTCGAACTGCTTTCGCTGGCGCTGTATTGTCTGTGCGGTCTCGTCGATCGGAAGACCGCGCGTGAGGCCGCGCTCAAATACTTGATCCTCAGCTCGACTGCATCGGGCTTCATGCTCTATGGAATGGCTCTGCTCTTCGGCGCGACCGGTAGCGTGCAGTTCGCCGATTTTGTGAATCCGGCGTTGGTGTCCAGTCCGATTTTTTGGTTAGGTGCCGGCTTGTTCTTAGTCGGGCTTGGCGTTCAAGATGAGCTTGGTCCCGTTCCATACGTGGGCGCCCGATGTGTATGAAGGCGCGCCGTTGCCCGTCACCGCGTTCATGAGCGTGGCAACGAAGGCTGCGGTGTTGGCAGTTTTCGCTCGATTCGCGTATGCCGCATTGCCCTCGGCGGCCGCCGGGGCGGTACTGTTGCCGATCTGGATCGTGGCTGGAATCTCGATGATCGCCGGCAACGTCGGCATGTTGGCGCAGCACGATCTCAAGCGGCTGCTGGCCTATTCCGGCATCGCACAGGTCGGGTATATTCTCACCGCGATGGCGGGCACGACGGCCCTCGGGCTACGCTACGCCATGTATTACCTGGTCGCGTATTCGTTTATGAATCTCGGGGCGTTCGCGGTCGCTGCCGCGATGTCGGGTGGAGGGGAAGAAGGCTCGTGGCTTGGCAACTACGCCGGGCTGGCACAGCGCCGTCCCTGGCTGGCTGCCGCGATGACGTTCTTCTTGATCGGAATGGCGGGACTGCCGCCCACCGCCGGCTTCCTCGGAAAAATCTTGATCCTGTCCTCGAGCGTCGGAGCCGGCTACGTTTGGATGGCTGCGCTGCTGATCGTCGGAACGGCGATTTCGCTGTACGCCTACGCCAAGGTCGTGTTTGCGATGTATTCGCCGACGCAGCATCGGGTGCGAGACGTGCGGCCGTTCGTCCCGCTTGCTTGGCTGAGCGCCGGCATATGCACGGTGGCAGTCGTGATCATGACCTTTTATCCGCTTACGCCCAGCGACGTGCTGCCGTTGGTACGTTAGAAAAAGGGCTGCTCGGCGTCACGGAGCGCCCCTGCGGGCGTTATAATCGGTAGAGAGAACTGGGTCCGTCGGGGAGGTTGCCATGAATCGCCGATTTTCAAAATACGCCGTTATCGTATTCGTGCTGGTCGCGCTGGCGGGGGGCCGGGCTTTCGCCCAAACCAAGCTCGTGAACGACCCGTCGATCTTCGAGCCGGTCTTCGTATCCGACCCACAAGGAGCGATACACGCCGCCCGCGAGCGTATCGCGGCCGGCGACCTCGCAGGGGCGGTCAAAGGCCTCGAAACCTACGTGGTGTCGCATCCCGGCGAAGCCTCGCCCGAACGGTTCCTCGGCGATTTATATTATCGCCAAGGCCGCCTCGACAAAGCCGAAGTGGTGTATTTGCACATCCTGCAACATATGCCGACCGATAAAGAGACGCATAATCGGCTCGGTGTCGTGTATGCGACAGAAAATCGCGTTGACGATGCAATCGCGCAGTTCAATGCGGCGCTGCCCGGAACCGATTCTGTCGGCGACCTGGTCGCGATGCATCAGCGTAAAGGCGATCTCAACGTCTACCAAACGCAGATGGAACAGCTCGCCGCCAGCGAACCGACCGACGCTAACATTCAAGCCGAAGTCGGGCAAATCTACGCGACGCTGCACCGTCCGGTCGAAGCGCTCGCGTTTTTCAAACGCGCGCTCGATAGCGACCCTCAATCGTTGACTGCGCTCAACGGCGTCGGACTCGCGTATTTCGATACGCGCGATTACACCGATGCGGTCACCTATTTCCGCAAGTGTCTGTCGATCGATAATACCAACTACAGCTGCACGAATAATCTCGGCGCTGCGTTCTTGGAATCGGGCGACGGCGATTCGGCAAAGCCCTCGCTCGCACGCGCCCGCCAACTCGAACCCGAACGGCCCGAAGCGCTCGTCAACTTCGGTTTCTTAGCCGACCGCAACGGCGACTGGAAGCGTGCCGTGCAATACTACGTGCAGGCGACGGTCGTGGGACCCTATCTGCCCGAAGCATACGTGGACCTCGGTATCGACTACGAGCACAATGCACTGTACCCGCTCGCGCAATCGGCGTTGCTTCGGGGAATCGCAGCAGCTCCTTCGGACGGGCGTATCCGCTATTTACTGGCGCTGGCCTACGCCGCGCAAGGCAATAACTCACTGGCCCTCACGCAGCTAGCCGCAGCGAAACAATCGCTCGATCCGGACGTCGCGCGCATGGCCTCCGAGGAAACCGTCAAACTACGTACGGCCTCGACGCAAACCGTTCCCTAGAGGATCGTAGTCTAGGCGTTCTTCAGGCGCGCGATACAGTCGATCTCGACGCGCGCGCCGCGCGGTAACGCCGCTACCGCTACCGTCGATCGGGCGGGCTTTGCCCGCCCGAAAGCACGTTCGTACGCAGCGTTTACGGCGGAGAAGTCACCCATGTCGATAAGAAAGATCGTCGTTTTTACGACGTCGTCGAAGCTCGCCCCGGCAGCAACCAGTACGGCCTGCAAATTGTCGAGCACGCGTTGTGTTTGCGCGGCGATATCGCCTTGGACGATATTGCCGGTCTGCGGGTCGAGGGGGATCTGCCCGCTGCAGAACACGTCTTGCCCGGAAACGATGGCTTGGCTATAGGGTCCGATCGGCGACGGCGCATCGGACGAAACGACGGATCGATGGTTCACGGGAACGGGCGTTCTGCGCGCGCGTCGCCAACCCATAGCGCATGAACGGATTCGATTCCCTCGAGCATGACTTCGCATCGGTCGGCCGTTGGATCGCCGAGTATTACGCTAACCCCGAAGAGTATCGCGTTCTACCGGCGGTGCGCCCCGGCGATGTGACGGCACGGTTGCCCGGACGCCCACCGGAGCACGGCGAATCGTTCGAGCGTATCTTCCAGGACTTTAAAGCGATCATCGTCCCCGCGACGACACACTGGAATCATCCGCGCTTCTTCGCCTATTTCGCGACCAGCGCCGAGCCGAGCGCCGTCGCGGCAGAAGCGCTAGCCGCAACGCTCGACGTGAAAGCGATGCTGTGGCGCACGTCGCCTGCTGCCACCGAACTCGAGCAGGTGACGATGCGATGGCTGGGCGATCTGCTCGGACTGCCCGCCGATTGGACGGGGATCATCTACGACACAGCGTCGATTGCCGGATTCACCGCATTGGCTGCGGCGCGTGAAGCATTGGGTCTCGACGTCCGGCGCCTTGGGATGACCGGACGCGAACTGCCGCGGTTACGCATCTACATCAGCGATCAAACGCATTCGCACGTCGAGAAGGCAGCGATCGCGCTGGGAATCGGACAGGACAACGTCGTGCAGATTCCGTCGGATGCGAATTTTTCTATGAATGCACGCGAGCTGGAACGATCCATCACGGCCGACATCGCCGCCGGAATGCGCCCGCTCGCGATCGTCGCGACCGCCGGCACGACGTTCGACGACGTCGTTCGATCCGCTCGACGACATCGCCGATATCGCGGAGCGCCTTGGAATTTGGCTGCACGTTCGACGCGGCGTACGCCGGTAACGCCGGTGCGGTTCCCGAGTTGCGAGTGCTATTACGCGGTGCCGAACGCGCCGACTCGTTCGTGGTTAATCCGCACAAGTGGCTCTTCGTCCCGATGGACCTTTCGGTGTTGTTCGTCAAGGACGAGGCGATGGTGCGGCAAGCGTTTAGCTTGGTTCCGGAATATCTCACGACGCCGGAGACGGACGTCGTCAACTACATGGATTATGGCCTGCAGCTCGGTCGCCGGTTTCGTGCGCTCAAGTTGTGGTTTGTGCTGCGTCATCTTGGGGTTGAAGGCATCCGCACATTGTTGCGCGAGCACGTCGCGCTCGCGCAAGAGCTCGCCGCTCGGATCGAAGCGAGTAACGATTGGGATCTGCTCGCTCCGCATCCGCTATCGGTGGTGTGCTTTCGCTACTGCGGCGTGCCCGAGGACGAACGTAACGCGTTCAACGAGCGAGTATTAGATGCCGTGAATGCCAGCGGTGAGGGCTTTATCTCACATACGAAGTTGCGAGGCCGGTACGCAATCCGCGTGGCGATCGGCAACTTGCGTACCACGCGCGACGACGTCGAGCGGTTGTGGGCCCGGTTGCAGACGGCCGCGCGCGAACTTCGCGCCAATCAGTAGAGGCGCAGGTAGCGTTCGCGTTCCCACGGATGCACGGCGCGCCGGTAGCGTTCGTATTCGGCCAGCTTGGCCTCGCGAAACGCGTGGTAGATGTGATCGCCGAGTGCGGCGCGTACCACCGGATCGCGATCCAGTTCGTCGATCGCCTGGCGCAGCGATTTCGGTAGAATCCCAATGCCGAATTCGCGGCGCTTCCGTTCGTCGAGATCGTAGGTCGAACCGGAAAACGGCGGTCCGGCCAGCGTTCGTTGCCGGATACCGTCCGCGGCAGCACCGATCAACACCGCCAACGCGAGATATGGATTGCAGGCCGGGTCGGGGCTGCGCATCTCGACGCGCGGCGGCATCTGTGCCGGCGGAACCCGCACCATCGCGTTAGCGCTGCGCTCCGACCAAACGGTGTAGATGGGCGCGTCCCAGGCTGCGACCAATCGCTTGTAGGAATTGACCGTTGGGTTGCACACTGCCGTCGCAGCCGGCGCGTGTGCCAATAAACCGCCGACGACGTGCGAGGCTGAGTCTGCGTCGAATCGATCGTCGAGACGGAAGTTGACGTGCAGGCCGTTGCCGGCGCGATCTTCGAGCGGTTTGGGCATAAACGTGGCGTCGAGTCCGAAGCCGGCCGCGACGTGTTTGGCGACCGTTCGCAACGTCATCACGTGATCGGCAGTTGCAAGCGGATCGTCGTGACGGAGATCGATCTCGTGTTGCCCGGGCGCGTGCTCGTGATGCGCCGACGCAACCGGTACGCCCATCGCACCCAGGGCGGCGACGATGGCGTTGCGGGCTTCTTCGCCGCGATCGTTCGGCAAAAAATCGAAGTACGAACCGACGTTGACCGTTGCGGTCGAGGGTTCGTCGTCGGCGCGATGCGCGAACAAGAAAAACTCCGCTTCCACGCCAGTGCGCACGCTCGCCAAACTTCCCGACGCTTCGAGCGCGCGCCGAAGCGTGGTACGCGGGCAGCCTTCGAACGGCGTACCGTCGGGCATTGCGATGTCGCAGATCAACCGCGCTTCGCGCCCGTCTCCGCTCGACCACGGATAGATCGCGAAGGTCGCCGGATCGGGCCGCAGTTGCATATCCAACTCTTCGCCGCGCACGAATCCGTCGATCGATCCGCCGTCAAACGTAACGCGGCCGGCCAGCGCATCGTCGAGCTCCGAAACGGGAATCGACACGTTCTTACTGACGCCGAGAATGTCGGCAAACGCTAGGCGGACGAACCGAACGTTCTGTTCGGTGGCAAGTTTGAGCACGTCGCGCTTGCCGGCAGCGCGGCGGCGTTCAGACGGTGTGGAGTGCATCGATCGCGATCGCTACGCGGAACGCCAGTTGGTCATGGTGGTTCTCCAGAGATAGGCCGCAGATCTCGCCGATCTGCCGTAAGCGATAGAGGACGGTGTGACGGTGAACGTCGAGCTTGGCGGCCGCGACTTTGAGATTTTCGCCGGTTTCGAAATACACGCGCAACGTACGTTCGAGTTCGGTTTGATGCGATTCGTCGTAGGCCCGCAGCGGTCCGAGTATCCGTTTCGCAAAGTCGTGCAGTGCGGAGACATCCCCGAAATAGAACAGCGGGTAGGCGCCGAGGGAATCGTACGTCGCGACACGCGGTTCGGCAAAGATACGCCGTGCGATCGCGAGCGCCGCGCGCGCCCGGTCGGCGCTTTCGCGCAGACGCATGGGCGGCTCGACCGTTCCGACGCCGCCCCATAGCTGCAGTGGCGGCTGGCGGCGTGCGCAGTTGCGCGCGAGGAGTTCGGCGTTCGCTCGAACGTTGCTGGCATCGATTTCACGCTCGGCCGGAACGAACACGATCGACGCTCCGGCGTCCTCGAGGGCTCCGATCGACGGGTCTTCCAGGTGGAACGCACCGGCGATCGCATCGCGTGCCACGCGACGATCGTCGGCCGGAGTCACCGGGTCCGGTTCGAAAGCGACCGCGGTGTAGGCGTTTCGCAACGTTACGCCGGACGCGCTCGCGTCGTCGCGGGCGGACGGCGCGTCGCGATAGTGTCCCCCGCACAAGCGTTCCCAAAACTCGCTTCGCCGCGTGCTGTCGTTCGAACGCCGTACGTGCGTCGCAAATGCTGCCGCCGCGACGCGCATCGACAGGTCGAGACCATCCGCGTCGTCATTCGTGCCGGCACCGAGCACGATCAGCCAGCCGGTTGGATCGGCGTCGTTGCCGATCGCGACTTTCAGTCGGTGGGCGTCGTCGTGCGAACCGTTGGTAACCGTTGCAATGCTTCGGTGGTGCTCGTCTTCGACGACGACGCCGCGATCGATGCGCCTGGCAAACTCACCGGCCATCGACGCGACCCCGGACTTACTCGCCTGTGCCAACGCTTCGGCAAGCTCGACTAAGCGACGAGCGGAATCGCCGGCCTGCATTTAGTGCGACCCGAGCAGCCTAGGAAAAAACTGACCCGCCACATACAACACCGATAACGATCCGACGATCACGACGGTGGTCCAGGCGATCGCGTTGGCGAGCGGGGAGTTGGTGTGGCGTCCCATGATGTGCGTGCGGTTGATGATGATAAGCATCAACACGAGCTCGGCCGGCAGTACGATGCCTTGCAGTACTTGGGCAAACAGGACCATTTGCAGCAACGGCAAGTTCGGGATCAGTACGATGGCCGCCCCCGCAACCAGACCGGCCGCGAACAGCGAGAAAAAGACCGGCGCCTGTTCGAACGTGCGATCGATCGCAGCTTCGAATCCCAAGGCTTCACAGATAATATACGACGTCGAGAGCGGAAGTACCGCGGCGGTAAACACGCCCGCGTTCAAGATACCGAGCGCGAAGATGACGGCGGCAGATTCGCCGGCCAGCGGCTTTAGCGCCGCGGCGAAGTCCGAGACGGTATTCGCCACGATGTGCGCGCCGTGCCGGTTCGCGAGATAGATCGTGGCGGCGTTGGCGATGATCATGAAGCCGGCCAGGACGATCGCTAGAACCGAGCCGTTCACGACGTCGATCCGAGCGCCCGTTAATTGGTTAGCGCGCGTGCCCTTTTCGACGACCGCCGACTGCAGAAAAAACTGCATGTATGGAGAGATCGTGGTGCCGATTAACCCCACGACTGCCGCGATCCAGCCGACCGTACGAAACGGAAACGACGGAACCAACGCTCCGCGAGCGACCTCGTGCCAGTTAGGATGTGCCACGACCGCCGACGCGATATACGTGAGATAGATCAAGGACAAAACGACGAACGTACGCTCGACTATTTTGTTGTCGAAGCGCAATACGAAGAGAAATACGACGATCAGCGCGACCGGGACCGCCAGATACTTCGAAATGCCGAAGATCTGAGCGGCCGCGGCGATGCCGGCGAATTCGGTACCCGTCAACAGCGTGTTGATGAGGAAGAGCAGCAACATGGCGATGAACGAAATGCGAACGCCGAAGTTCTCGCGCATGAGCGCCGCGAGGCCCTTACCGGTGACGGTCCCCATGCGCGTCGCCATTTCTTGCACCACGACCAGCGCGATGGCGAGCGGAATCAGCACCCACAGCAGCGAGTATCCGAACTGCGCGCCGGCTTGGGAGTATTGCAGAATGCCGCCGACGTCGTTGCCGGCCGAGGCCGTGATGAAACCCGGACCTAAAATCGCCGCGAAGATCATCAGCGATTTTAGGGGCGAACGTTTGCGCGGCCGAGCGCCGGGCGCGGCCGTTTCAGGTACCGGAGCTGACACCGGTTGAAACCGAATGGTGGCGCGCGGTGAAGCGCGGCAGCTTCTTGGCGACGTCGCCCGGCATGATCGCGTCGATAGCGTCGTCGACCGTCACGATTCCGATCATCGTGCCGTCGTCACGTAGCACCGGAACGGCCAGCAGATCGTAGCGGGCGATCGTGGCGGCTACTTCGACGGCCGGTGTATCGGCGGCGACACTGACGACGTCGGTGTTCATGACGCGGTCGATAAAGGCCGTCGGCAGCGCCAGCAGCAGCGTGCGCAGCGAGATCGTTCCCATCAGATGGTCGTTTTTGTCGAGCACGTAGAGATAGTAGATGAACTCCGTCGCCGGCGCGATCTCCCGAATCTTGCGGATGGTCGCTTCGGTCGTGCGGTGCGGGTAAATCCAAACGAAGTCGGTCGTCATGAGACCGCCGGCCGTGTCTTCGTCGTACTTGACGAGCTCGCGTAGCTCGCCGGCGGTGTAATCGTTCATCTCCGCAAGCAGCTCGGATTGCCGTTCCGCCGGCAGCTCGCCGAGAAGATCGGCGGCGTCGTCGGCATCCATCTCTTCGATGATGTCGGCCGCACGCTCGGTACCGATATCGCCGATAATCGTCTTTTGTTTTTCGACGTCGAGATGTTCGAACGCGTCGGCGGCAGTTTCGTCGTCGAGCTGTCCTACGACCGCGGCGGCTTCGCGCGCCGAAAGTTCGCTGATGATTTCGGCCAGTTCCGACGGATGCAGCCTGGCGAGCCGGTTTTGCGTCACCGAAAGCCGCACGTTGGCCGGATTTGCTTCGCGGATGGGTGAGACCGCACTCCACGCGATCATCGAGTTCGGCATGCCGGGCGCGTTGGCGGGCGTCAGTCGCCGTCCGAGCGAGCGCAGCCCCAAGCGCCGAAGCAGTCCGCCGACGCCGACATCGGCAGCCAAGACTCGCAGACGTCCGCCCGTGTCGGCGACCTCGATGTCGTTGATGCGCACGACCTTGCGGCCGTTCACGTTGACGATCTGTTTATCGAGCAAGTCGGCGACCAAATAAAGGCGTTCGTCGTCGCTGGGCGCGGCTTGGTCGGGCGTGACCGTCAACGCAACCGTTCCGTTTCGGTCGACGTCGGCCACCGTGTCCATGGGCGCAAAACGCAAACCGCGCGCGGTTTTGATCACCAAGCCATCGATCGGCGGAAATGCGTCGTCGGGATTGGTAATAAGGAAATCGGCAACTTTACCGATCGCTAAATCGTTAACGGTCGCTCGCCGACCGACCAAATCAGAGATAAATCCCTGCGTGAACGCCATTTCGCACCCCATTCGCACCGAGCTTTGACACCACGCACCGTCGAAACCGAAAGCCCGAGGGCTCTGCCGGTCGTAGCCGCGTTAGACATCGCCTTGTATCGGCGTAGTCTGGTCCACCCACTTGGCGTCTCTCGACGTTTCGGGGCAGCGGCGTGTAGTTGCGTGGACGCCTCACCTAGCGAGGTAACTCGACCTCAGTATACCCCGGAAACCACGAGCGCCCTTCGCCTTCGAGCGGAAGCGGAGCGTTCGCGTCCAACCGGTCGCTGATGCCGGTCGATCCTCTCGACGTCGCAATCGCTGCAGCGCGCGAAGCCGGGGCTCTCCTCCTGGGTCGAGCTCGCGACCCCGGCATGGTGAGCGAGAAGGGACGCCGGGGCGACCTCGTAACCGACGCCGACCGCGCCGCCGAGTCTGCAGTTCTCCAACGGTTGTGCCGCTCGTTTCCGAACGCTGCGGTATTGGCCGAGGAAGGTGGTTCGCGCCCGGGCACTTCCGGGGAGCGGTGGATCGTCGATCCGCTCGACGGCACGACCAACTTCGCACACGGTTATCCGCTCTATTGTGTATCTATCGGCTACGAGCGCGACGGAGAACTCCTCGCGGGCGTGACGTACGCCCCGGCGATCGATGAGTGCTTTACGGCTCGTCGCGGAGAGGGTGCGCTACTGAACGGCGAGCCGATAACTGTTTCGAGCGTCGAACGCCTGAGCGATGCGATGGTCTGCACCGGCTTTCAACCATCCGATTTCGCGCGTAACGGAAAATGGTTCGCGGCGATGTCGGATCGCGCGCAGGCGGTTCGGCGCGACGGAAGCGCGGCATTGGATCTCGCGTTTGTCGCCTGCGGCCGTTTCGACGGCTTTTGGGAGTTCGATCTCAACCCGTGGGACGTCGCGGCGGGGACGTTAATCGTTCGCGAAGCCGGCGGCTCGGTGTCGCAAACGACCGGCGAAGGCGGCCGGCTCGACTCCCCGTCGGTCCTGGCAACCAACGGCCGAATTCACAAAGAGATCGCGGCGATCTTCAGTTCTTCTGGCTGACGGCGCCTGCGATCAGCGATGCATACTCCCGGCTCGAATCGGTCGGCACGCGTTTGAGATCGGGATCGGTATCCAGATCGATGTGGTATAAACCGAAGTCGCTGCCGTCGTCGAACGGCAAGCCCCACTCACGGTTCGAGGTGATACTCCAGCATAGATACGTCTCGACCGGAGCGCCACGTTCGACCGAGCGTCGCACTTGTTCGACGTGCGCACGGAGATAGTCGGCGCGACTGAAGCCGGCAGCGCGGGCGACGCATCCGTTTTCGATGATGAAGATCGGCTTGCCCGGGAACTCGCGCGTGGCCTGGGCCAGTATCGAATCGAGGGCACTCGGCCATACCGGCGCGTTCGCGTATTGAAAATCCGCCGCAGCACTGAGACGGTGTAATTCCGACGGCCAAAATGATGGTACGCCCCAATAATAGTCCAGCCCGACAAAATCGAGCGTGCCGACGCATTCGGGTGGACAGAGAAAGTCGGGCAGCTTGCCGGCCATACCGAGGTTCCACCAATTCGTCCCGAGCAGCGTTCCGAAGATGGCGAAGCTTTTACGAAACGCAAAGATCGCGTGCACCCACGAACGCGTCGCTTGCAATCGCTGGGCGCCCCCGACTTCGACGAAACGCACGCAATCCGGATCTCCAAAAATACGCTGCGCGATGGCGCGCGCGAGCTGTGGTTCCAATCCGCTATATCGTTCCGAGGGCTTTGTCGCCGACTCGACAACGTCGCATAATCCTGGAACGCCCGGATGTACGCCGACGCGCAGGACGCCGCGCTTACGAATCCGTTCGATCGAGCGGTCCATGTCGGGTACGCCCGCTTTCGCAGCGTCTGCGGGTGCGCCGGCATCGGCCAAGTGTGCGATCGTTTTCCGATTGCGTGCGTTCGGGATATCCGAACGTTGCGCTCGCAGATCGCGAATCGCTCGATCCGCAATGTTGAGCAGCGTTCGGCTTCCGAGCGCCATCGCCACGGCGAAATACTGGTCGGAGCCCGGCAACCGGGTCGACGAAAAGGCGGCATCCGCGAACGCCCGTAGCATCGCTTCGTCGTCGAAAACGGCATCCGCCGTTCCCGCGCGCAGCGCCGCGACGGCCGCATCCATCGATTCGAAATACCGGATGGTCGCAGCCGGAAACCACCCGCCGACGATGTCGGCGGTCAGCGTCTGTGAAACGACGCCGACGTTCGCGCGCCAGGTTTGCGTATCGGCCGGCAGCGACAGCGTTGCGGCGTGCAGCGCAGCGAGATGCGTGCAAAAGTACGGCTCCGAAAAGAACGCGTGCTGCTCTCGCTGCCGGGTTAACGTCAACTGTGCGATCGAGCAATCGACTCGTCCGCCTTCGGCAATCGCGGACTGCGCGATGCGCGCGGCTTGACGCTTGACGTCCTCGGGTGACTTTAGATGCGTCGCATTGCGGTCGACCCAACGCTGTAGCCATTGCGGCAGTCCCAAAACCAGCGGGTTCGTGCCGACGCGTGCGGCGGGGCGGATCGCGCGAATCGCAGCGCGGGCTTTGGCGTGTGCGCGAAACAGGTTTGGAATGAGCGTCAATACGTCGTCCATCTGTTCGTCGCCGGTTTGATACGGCGGCTGTCCGGGCGGCATCGCATAGGCGGGCATCCAGAAGCCTTTGATCCAGCCGTACACCAGCTGGTTGGGCTCGTTGAGGGTCACGTAGTCGTCGATCAGGTCGCCGAGGCGTCTCGCGACCTCGGTCGCAAATGCCGCTACACGGTTTGGAAACTCCGCGTCGAGCGGCCCCGCGCCTCGTCCGGCGGCTTGTACGTGCAACGGCCACGTGTTGTGGACGAGCGTGACGATGGTTGACATACCGGCTGCGCGGACCGATTGCAACACGTCGCGGTAATGTGCGAACGATCCGTCATCCCAAACGCTGGGTTGTGGTTCGAGCCGCGCCCACGACAGCGAAAGTCGAAAGGCCGTGCAGCCGAGGTTTTTTGCGAGCTCGACGTCTTCGCCGTAGCGGTTCCAAAAATCGGTGGCTTTACCGCGAGGTACCAACGCTCGCACGCGCTCCCACACGTCCCGCACGTCATCGTTTCCATCGTAGGCTTCGCATTGATGGTCTGCGGTTGCGACGCCGAACCGAAGCGTTGACATGTGTACTTATACCGCTAGGCGCGGCCGGCGCGCCCACTCGCCGTCGCGGAGTTTGATCTGGGTCCAGACCGCGCGTACTACCCACGCCGCGATCCAGCCGAGCGGAATCGCGTACAACCCGATATGTAACCGTTCGATACCGAACCAGGCAAACGGAATGACCAAAGCGCTACACGCCAAACCGATCGCCATCGAGAACTGTGTATCGCCGGCAGCTCTAATCGGCGCGAGAGAGACCATGGCCCATCCTTTGAGCGGAAGCGTGATCATGTGTAATGCGAGTGGGAGTGCGGCAATGCTCGCTACCGTCGCGTTCAGGGTGAACGCGAATGCCAACGGCCACGCGAACGCTGCGGCGATCGCTCCGCCCGCAAAACCGAGCACCGTTGCGAACCGTTGGGCACGCAACAGGAACCAACGCGCGCCATCGGGATCGCCGGCGCCGAGACGTTGTCCGATGACCGTTTGTGCCGCTTGCTGCAGCGGTAACGGCAATGCCAAGGTTACGTCGGATACGACGTTGAGAGCGCGAAATGCGGAAACGATCGTCGGCCCGAGCGGTGCCAACATCGCGACGATGACGACGTCCGGCAGCATCACTCCGACTAAGAAAATCGATTCGGGTAATCCGATGCGCGCGCAACGCAACGCCTCTGAAATCGAAATGCGAGCGCGAGCGAATATTTTGTATGAAGGTTTTGCCGCAACGTAGACGACCGCGCAGATCATTCCGACCGTTTCCGACAGCAGCGACGATACCCCCGCTCCGACGATGCCGTATGGGTGGTGCGTCCACCAACCCAGCGCGAGCACCAGAACCAACGGAATGTGGACGAGATTGATCGTCAAAAGTACCAGCACGCCCAGAATGCGATTTCCGGCCGCCGACAATCCGACGATCGAGGTGCCCGAAATGGCGATCGGAACGATCGACGCGCAGCGTAGCATCAAGTAGGTCGCGCTCGCGTCTGCGCTGGGCAGATGCCCGACGAGCAAATGGATCACCGGTTGCGCGCCCACGAACGCTAACAATAGGTAACCGAGGCCGCAGGCTAACGGGATCAACGCACCGGACCGCACCGTCAATGCGAATCCATCGATATCGCCGGCACCGATGCGTTGCGCGGCGACGATCGCCGTGCCGCTCATCAATCCGAATGTCGAGAACACAATAACGAGAAACGTGACGTTCGCTGCTGTGGCGCCGGCGAGTGCGACGGCACCCAAGCTACCGATCACGATCGTGTTGACGATGCCCAAAAGCTGATCGCCGACCAACTGTGCGGCAACGGGCAACGAAAGGCGCCGGAAAGCGGCGCCGGGGTTACGATGATCGACGATCACGGTACACGTGCGACCGCGCTACGGCCGCGAAAGTTTCAGCGCAGGTCGTCCAGCGTTTCGAAAAAGTCGTCGATTTCTGCGTCGGTCGTGTAGAAGTGCGGACTGACGCGGATCCCACAACCAGGCCGGTAATCGACGAAGACGCGCCGCTCGATGAGGGCGCGGCAGACCCGTTCGGAATCGTCGAAATCGATGCCGATCCATCCGGTGCGGCGTTCCGGCTCGAGCGGCGTGTTGACGCGCAAGCCGCGCTCGAGCGCCATGCCGGCTAGCATCGTCGTCAGTCGCACGTTGTGTTCGCGAATCCGCGCCACTCCGATCCGGTGAATGAGGTCGTGTCCGGCTTTGGCGGCCACGTATCCAGGAATCGTCGGCGTTCCGTTACCGAAGCGGTACATGGTCGGCGCGTAGTCGATCGGAGCGGGTTCGAATGCAAACGGACGCGCGTGTGCCATCCAGCCGGTCACGGCCGGACGAAAACGGTCGAGTAGGGCGGGTTTGACGTACAGCCATCCGCAGCCGGGGCCGCCGCACAACCATTTATGCGAACCGCCGGTGACGATATCGAGATCCCATTCGGTGGCATCGTACGGATAGATGCCGGTCGTTTGATACGCGTTGACGCACAAGAGCGCCCCGACTTCGCGACACCGGCGCTGAATCGTTCGAACGTCGGCAATGGCTCCCGAAACGTAGTACGCGTGCGACAGCACCGCGATCGCGGTGCGCTCGGTGATCGCTTCGACGATGCGTTCGGTCGGAATGGTGCGGCCGTCGGACGAGTTCGACCGTCTTGATGACGGCGCCGAACCGTTTCCACTCGCTCCACACGTAGGTGAGCGACGGAAATTGCAGCGATTCGTACAGCACTTCGTTGCGTTCGCCTTGCAGCGGAATGCAGGTCGCGAGCGCGGCTTGAAACGACGAAACGTTCGGGCCTAGAAAGACGCTGCCGTTCGGCGCACCGATCAGCCTGCCGATTCCGTCGGCGGTCTCCGCGATGCGTGGAAGCCACTTCTCCCAGGCTTCGGGGCCCTCTGCGGCCCACTCGTTCCAATACGATTCGAGCGCCGCTTTCGCGCCCAGCGGTGCGGCGCCCATTGAATGACTGACGAGATATGTCGAATCGTCGAGGATCGGGAAATGCTCGCGTTCGAGCGCTTTGGTAATCGTCGTCGTCATCGCGTTCCTTAAGCGTACGCCGGCGAACTGCCGAGCGTGGTGCGAACTTCCCACAGTTCGGGAAAGAGTTTGGTCTCGAGCGTGCGAGCCAGATAGGCCGCTCCCGACGAACCGCCGGTGCCCATCTTCGCGCCGATCATGCGCTCGACCATTCGAACGTGGCGCCCTCGCCACAGCAACAGCCGTTCGTCGAACTCGATCAGTTCTTCCAGGAAAAGATACAGATCGTAATACTCGTCTTCGCGCGTGTAAATGGTATGGAACGTTTCGAGCAGCCGGTCGTGGGTGTCGACGGCGAAGCCGCGGCGTCGTAAGAGACTCTTCGCGCGATCGTACAGAGTCGGTTCGGCCATCCGCCGCTCTAGCCGCTCCCGCTGCTGCGGATCGAGTTCTATCTGGTTCAGAATGTTGGGACGTTGCAGTCCGCTGGCGAACTCGATCTCTCGAAACTGAACCGATTGAAAGCCGCTAGCCGGATTGAGGTTATCGCGAAATTGGTTGAACTCTTGCGGCGTCATCGTTTCGAGCACGTTGACTTGCTGCTCCAACAGACGCTGGATCGCGTCGATGCGGCGGAAGCGTTTGGACGTGCGCAACAAATCGTCGGCGTCGATCGATCGCATGGCGGCATCGAGCTCGTGCAAGATCTGCTTGAACCACAATTCGTAGACTTGATGGATGACGATGAACAGTAACTCGTCGTGGTGAGCCGGCTCCGATAGCGGCCGCTGCAGTCCGAGGAGCGGACCGACTTGCAGATACGAGCCATACGAGTGCCGCGGATCCGAGTCGCTCATTTATTTCACCGTAACGTTGTAGGTGACGGTTTGCTTCGACGGGTCGTTCGGCACCCACGACCGCGCGTAGGTCAGCGACACGACCGTCGAACCGCTGCGATTCGCATGATAGATGAATAGCTGCTGTCCGCCGGCGCCGGGGAGTGACTGGAACGGCTCTTCGTAGACGTTGCCTTCGTAGGCGATGATGTTTCCATCGGCCGTTGTCTGCGTCCATCGGTAGCCGGTCGTGGCGTTGGACGGCATCGCAAGGAAGAATTCTTCACCTGGGCTGACGTTTACCGGGGCGTTCGGGTCGATGAAGACCGGCGTATGCGGCGCCAGGGCGATGGCCGGAGACGCGCATGCGAGAAATAACACTGCTGCAGCGCCTGCGCGCAAGATCGATGTAATCGCCATGGTACCTCCGTCGCTGAAAATCCAGCCTTACGGGTACGCCGTCGCATCTCCTCGAAGCCGCCGCGGTCATGATTTCCAAGCGCTTATGCGGCATCGTGCTAGCGATAGCTGTCGTCGCCGGATGTTCGGGTGGCCACCATGGGACTCAATCGGGAGCGGGCCAGCCGTCGCCGGCCCCCACCGATCCGGTCGATTTTCCGATGTTCGACGGCGCCTCCATCCTGTCGGCGCGCCAATGGCACACCACCATTACCAAACGTCCCGGCGTCGGAGATAACGCGATCTTCACGCAAGGGGCCGGAACCTACGACGGTCACGACGTCGTGGCGGGAACGCAAGCCTTCATGCCGACACTCGAAGCCTGGCTTGGCGATCTCAACGCGCATCCTCCCGGCGGATACCACAACGCGCTGGCGGGAAACACCGTCGAGGCGGTTCGCTCGCATACGCGCGACCTCGGCGTTGACTTCCAAGTGTTCGAACGCGTCGAAAACGGAAAACAGCACGGAATTGTCGTGCTGGCCGTTGACCCTGAGACGCTCGACGCAAAAGCGGGCCCGATGCTGGGAATGGTCGGGAAATTTAAACTGCTTCCGCAGTCGCTCCGCGATCCAATCGACCAGCAAGCGAAAAAGCAGACCGGGTTTACGATATCGGAAGCGACCGATCCCAACACGCCGATCGGCGCGGCCGTTAACGCCTTATCGCTGCTCCGGGACTTCGGCGGCCGCGGCATCGTGATCATCGACGCGGTAAAACAGTAACTTCTGGAATTTGGTTCTTTGCGAGGGTCGCTCGTTCGAACGCAACGAGCGTAGCGCGCATCGAACCCGGAAGCGCGCCACGAACGCGCCCGTCGCTTCCAACGACACGATGCGCCGGAATGAAAAGGTCGAGCGGTGTAGCGCTCATCGCGGCCGCGACGCCGCGATGCGCTGCCGGTCGCGCGATCGCTCGCGCGATGTCGGCATACGAAACGAATTCGCCGACCTCGAGTTCTGAGACGCAGGCCCACGCGTCGCACTGTAACGCGGTTCCGTTGAGCAGCAACGGGAGATCGAAGCGCCGCATGGCGCCGCGAAAATACGCCCGCAGCTGGTCCGCGGCCTCGCAAAGCAGCGGGTCGCTCGACCGGTACAGAGGATGACTTAAGGCAACGAAATCACTTTCGACGATCCGTTTGCCGTCGCCGCGCACGCGTAAAACGCGATTCCAGGGCGTCCGGAGGCAAAACTCCATAGGGGCCCCGCCCGCCGGTATGCAAGACTTGGTCGAGACCGGAACGCTCGCTCGTTTCGGCACGTTAGTAGAAATAGCGACCCATACTGCAGAACCCTTCGGAGGTCCCGATGCACCGCTTTCCCGTTCGCATGTTCGCGTTGGCTGGGATAATCGCATTAGCAGCGTGTCAAGGCGGCGTCGCCGGCGGCGGCATCGTTCCGCAAGCGTCCGGCGCCGGATTCGCGGCAAGCGGTGACGGTGAAATCCCGCTGCTTCGGCCGGGTGCGGTCAATCGCGTCTGCCCGCCCGTGCAGGGAGTCGGCCAAATGCGCTGCTTTGCGCTGGAACGCTCGGACTTGCGCGCCAACGACTTGAACCCCAACACGACGCACGCAGGGTACGGGCCGAAGGATCTGATCGCAGCCTACGCGTTGCCTACCGGCCACCCGACGCTGATCGCGATCGTGGATGCGTACGGCTATCCGAACGCATCGGCCGATCTCGCAGCCTACCGTTCGTACTACAAAGAATCTGCCTGCACCACGAACAGCGATTGCCTGAAAATTCGCAACCAAACCGGCGGCACGAAACTGCCCCCTGCGAATGTAAGTTGGTCGGGAGAACAAGCGCTGGACCTCGACATGGCGTCGGCGATGTGCGCGGCCTGTCACCTATTATTGATCGAAGCCAACGACAACTCGACGTCAAACTTGTACGCCGCGGTCGGCGAGGCCGTCAAGCTCGGCGCGGTCGTTATTAGCAACTCATACGGCGTAAGCGAATATAAGTCGTGCAGCGGTGGGGGACAGGCGTCAAATTCGACGTTCTCTACCGCAGGGCACGTGTTCGTCGCGGCTGCCGGCGACGCGGGCGGCGGTCTCGGTGACTGCGGCGGACCGCAGCAACCGTGCTCGCTATCGACGGTCGTGTGTGTCGGCGGCACGCTGCTCAAGCACGCCGATAATAACCGCGGCTGGAGCGAGACCGTGTGGAACGAGCTTGCCGACAACGAGTGCAGCGGAAGCTGCGGCGGTACCGGCAGCGGCTGCAGCACCATCGTGAAAAAGCCGTCTTGGGAAACCGACGGCCAGTGTAGGTACCGGTCCGAGGCCGACGTTGCCGCCGAAGCGTCCGTTTTAACACCGGTCGCGGTCTACTTTAGCGGATACGGCGGATGGACGGCGTTCGGCGGAACGAGTGCATCGACGCCGATTATTGCGGGAATTTTCGCACGCGCCGGCAACGGCAAGTCGATTAACGCGCCGCAGCACGTGTGGCAGAACAAAACGCACTTGTACGACATCACGAGCGGCAATAATCTATACGCGCCGGTGACCGGAAGCTGCGCGTCGTCAGTCGGATACATTTGCCAAGCCGCTGCCGGCTACGATGGGCCGACGGGCCTCGGATCGCCGAACGGCATGGGAGCGTTTTAGATGCGCGCATCGACGATGGCCTACATCGCGGCAGCAATCGGCGTGGCCGTTGCCATAAGCGCGGCTGCCGTTATCGCCGCGACGCCGGCGCCCACGGACCAAGCGACGATCGTCAACTCCGGATCGACCAATACGCTTGGCTTCAAGATAACGGTAGAATCGGGCGGCCGTGCGTCGTCCGTCATGCAAAATCGCGCGGGCATCGCACAAAGCAGCGTCCACACCTTCGTTCTCACGTCAAAGCAGGCGAGCCAGTTTTTCACCGACCTGAAGGCCGCTAAGGCGGCTCCGAGCACTGAAGGAGGCTGCATGAAGAGCGCTTCGTTCGGGTCCTCGACGCACATCACGTGGCAAGACTGGACCTCCCCCGATCTCCAATGTCCTAGCGATAACGCGGCAATCAAAACCCTTGCCGGCGACGTTTCAACCATACGAACCGCCGCCGGAATTAGCACATTTCCACTTATCCATCGTTCGGCTACAGATGGCCCGCTGCACGCCGGCTCACCGCCCCCTCCGAAGTAGGTCAACCTTCGTGGCGATGAGAAGAAAGGGTCCCCTCCTCAAAAATACGTTGCTAAGGCTATAGAAAGGTCTCTTGTGAACCATTTCATTCAGCGGGCGATGCCAATTGCGGCTATGTTCGCAATCGCGGCGTGCAGCTCCAACGCTGGAACTTCTACGCTGCCATCCGGAAGCGGCGCCGGCGCCAGTTTGCCGGCCGGCGCGCATAGCGCGCCGATGTTTCCCATGTCGAGCTATCACCCCGTATGCAGCGGCAGCCGCATCAACCAGGCTCAGTGCGACGTGCTCCAAGGGCCGGCCATCGAGCCTGCCATCGCCGGCATCACGCAGCCCGAAATCCTTCAGGCGTATAACCTGAAGCCTACTGGCGGCAAGGGTCAGATCGTGGCGATCGTCGACGCGTATGATAATCCGAACGCGGCGAGCGACCTGGCTGCATACCGTTCGTACTTCAATATTCCGGCCGCGACGTTTACGAAGTATAACCAGACGGGGCAGACGAGCAACTATCCGGCCGGCAACAGCGGCTGGGGTCTTGAAGAAGATCTCGATATCGAAATGGTATCGGTCAGTTGCCCGGCGTGCACGATCTACTTGGTCGAGGCGAACTCGAACAGCAACGGCGATCTCAGCGCGGCAGAAGCCGAAGCGGTCAAACTCGGTGCTACGGTCGTCAGCAATAGCTACGATGGCGGCCCAATGGTTCGCAGCGACTTCGATCAACCCGGCATCACGTATGTCGCCAGCGCGGGCGATTCAGGCTACGGAATCAACTATCCGGCGAGCTACGACTCGGTCGTTTCCGTCGGTGGAACGGTCCTATTGACGGCCAGCGGAAAGCGCGGCTACACGGAGACGATCTGGCGCGACTCGGGTGCCGGTTGCTCCTCGGAAGCGAAACCGACATGGCAAAAGGACCCTGGCTGCACGAACCGCACGGCCAACGATGTTTCGGCCGTGGCGCAAAACGTCGCTATGTACGACACCTATAGCGAAGGCGGTTGGTTTACCGTCGCTGGAACGAGCATCTCGGCGCCGTTGATCGGCGGCGTCTTCGGTGAAACCGGACATTCGAAGAAGCAGAACGGCGGCAAGAAGCTGTGGACCAAAAAGGCCCAGAAGCACCTCTACCCCGTCTTGGTCGGAAGCGATGGCTCGTGTAGCGGAAGCTATCTGTGCACTGCAGGTACGGGCCAATACGGCAACTACTCCGGCCCTGGCGGCTGGGGCTCGCCGAACGGCTACAAGGCGTTCTAACGCCGGTCGCTGTTCTGGAATAAACCCGATGGGGCGGCACGTGCGACGTGTCGCCCCGTTACCTTTTGATAATCGGGGAAGGATACGAACATGACTGAACGACCGTCCAACGATCCCGAATCCCAAGTCGAAGAAGGCATCGATCAACTCCGCGACGGCGTCGTGGATGCCGACGCGACCGATATGATCTCCGGCGAACAACTCATCACGCAAGCCGAGACGCTGCTCCCGCTGCTGACTGGCCGACAGTTGGAAGAGCCCGAGCAGAAGTAGGCGCCGGCAGTGCGCGCGGTCTTTGCACGTGCGCTCGCGTGGCAGCGTTCGCGCGTTCCCTTTGCGATCGCGACGCTGGTCGGGCGGCGTGACGCCGCAGCGGCCGAAATCGGAACGTCGATGGCGATCGCCCTCGACGGAAGCATCGTCGGCAACGTCGGTGCGGGGTGCTATGAGTCGGAGATCGTTGAGGCCGCTCGTGCGACCGCGGTTGACGGCAGGGTACGCGATCTAACGATCGACCTGAGCGGCGACGACCTGCTGACCGGCAGTAGCGGATGCGGCGGCTCCCTCGATATCAGCGTGTGGAAGCCGGATGACGCATTTGGATCGTTTGCGCAATGCGCCGCTGAGGGCAGAGTTGACGCCGATTTCGACGTATCCGATGTGCGAAACGGAAGTAGGGGCGTATTTCACCTACGCGTTTCGAAACGCCGGACGATCGTCGTCGTCGGGGCGACGGCATTGGCAAACGAACTATCGGAGTTTGCGCGACGACTCGATTTTCGGACGCTCGCGATCGACCCCAGAGCCGCATTTGCGACGAGCGATCGCCTTCCGGCGGTGGATGAAATCATGGTCGCGTGGCCGGACGACGTCCTGCCCATAGTGCTCGATGAGACGACGCCGTTGGTGGTGCTCTCGCACGATCCGAAGATCGATTTGCCGGCGTTGCGTTGCGGTCTGCGCAGTAGCGCTCCGTACCTCGGATTGCTGGGGAGCCGCCGCGCGCAACGTTCGCGTCGCGATGCGTTGCAAAAAGAGGGCTTTGATGAAGCCGCCATCGCCCGCATTTACGGGCCAGTCGGACTCGATCTCGGCGGCGTTACGACCGCCGAAACCGCACTTTCGATCGTCGCCGAAATCGTCGCGACGGGCCGTGGTGGGGGCGGCGGCACGTTAGCGGCTTCGAATCACCCGATTCACCGGCGCGAAGCCTCGTTGATTTGAACGACCATTTGTACGCGAGTGCCGGAGCGAGTTGGGGAGCCGATCGCCTTCTCTCCCCCGTCGTCTTCGACGCACGCGATACGATGCCGGAACCGTGGACGTGCTTTTTCATTCCCGTCTCGCACTGGTCCGACGGAACGCGCGCGCCGCTCTATTCGGGTACCTAATGCTGGCGCATTAGCACTTCAGCGAGGCTTGCTTTCCCGGATAGATTTCCACAACCGCGGTGGCGGCGCTGGGAGCGCTCTGCCCCTCGAGCAGTTTTCCGAAGCCGCCGATTTTGCCGCCGTACCTACTCTTTCCGGCGCGGGAATAACAGGGAGTCAGGTTCTGCTTGAAACCGAAGGCGGACGCCTGGCCGAACGCCGTATAGACTTGCGCCGGGACGATGCCGGCGCCGACAAGCGCGCCGCCCGCCGGTAGTGTCTGCCCGAACGACGTTGCGCCTGAGATGCTGAGCTGAATGTACAGGATCGGCGTTCCGCTGCCCAGGTTCGGCATATTGTTATAGTTGGTCGTACTACTTGTAATCGTCACGTCGATCGGCGGATTGAGGTTCGGGTAAGCGATCTTTCCACCGAACCCGCCGAAGGCCGGAACGCAAGCTCTGCCACCCGCCGCTTGCAGTTGTTCTTCAACCGTCGCGTACTGTTTGGTTGTCTGTTGCCCTTTGCATGACGGGGGCGATGTCTTTGCCTCAGGCGTCGTGGGTTGCTGAATCGAGCTCGTTAGGGGCAGCGAGCTTTGTGTTTGTGGCGCGCAGGCTGCGAGTACCCCAACTGCACCACACGCGCTAACGAAGAGTGCCAACCTGTGTGTCGATAGCATGCAATACCTCCAAAAAGATCGTTAGGGCGTAGCGACGGCCGTCTGCCTGCGTGTGATGAGAATGAGCACGATAGCGCCGAGTCCAAGAAATATCAGGATGAACGTAACGTTCATACCGAGCGTAAAAAACCGCTGCGGGGCAAAGGTTACTACGACGCCGCCAGCCCCTGGATCGGGCACGAGCCAGCCGTTGGCGTAGCCGTTGACCATGATGTGCGCCAGAGGTGTGCCGTTCTGTTCGGCCGTCCAACGATCGTCGAACGCGTCCGTCAATACCACCAGGTGAGAGCTGGTCTGCAGCACGATGGCTCCGCCCCGTTGATCGATAACGTCGGTGTCGACGCTGCCCGTTGACCATTGCGCGGGCGGAGCCAAGCCGGCAGCGGCAACAATCAACGATTGCACCCCGACGTCTTGCGTACGAGGTTGCGGGGGGATGCTGCAATAACGCATACCGATCGTGTGCGGCCCGGCAGTCAACCGTGTCTGCATGAGACTAATCAAACGCTCCGATACGTCGGCAACCGAACGGCTAGGAGAGCACGGGCTCCACTTTCCTTCGACAGAAACTTGCAGCGACAGTGGGCGTTTATACTCTTGGACGTGAGCGAAAATGGCGTAGTTGCCCGTACGCGCGACGCTGATGGCGGTGTATACCGGGGCCATCCCGGGCAATGCTTCAAACAATACATGCGGCCGATCGCTGCCGAAATAATATTGGTCCCAGCGATTCGTTGCAAGCGCCAGATAGCGAGCGTTCCTTGAATGCGACGTATTAGATACCCAACCGACGGACCCCAGATACATCTGCTCGTCGCGTAGCTGATCGTTGCGCGACACAAAACGTGCTACCCGGATTTCGTTGCGTTGCGGGTACCCTACGCGCCCGAAGATGGAAAAATTGAGCACGACGTCCTGCACCTTACCGCTGAAGTCAACCATAGCTTCGTAGTAGTTGCTGTCGTCGGGCGCAAAGAGCTGCACCCACACGCGACGCGGTCCGCTCGAATACATGCGCATCGATATCCCCGTGGCGTTTGCGGGCATTTGCGTAAGCTTCACGGTTTCTACGTCGTTTACGCCGCTCGGTACGGTTGCGACGAAGCCTTGACGTGAAGCCGAGACAAGCTGGACGTTCGATTTCAGATCGCGCAACGGGATGCCGGGCTCCGGGTTCGTACGGAACATCGACGAGGGGTACACCTCCAGCGAACGCTGTTCGCTGGAGGCGGGGACCATCGCCGGCCGTGCGCAGGGCACGGTAGCGCTCGCTAGTGCGAGTATGTCGTAGGGACCCGCTTCGGCGGGTATGCCGAAAATGCAGTCGGGTGCGTATGCGCGCGGTACCGGGTCGGAGAACGTCCATAACGAGCGATCGCCCAAGCTTTGCTCGAGCGACGCTACGCCGCTTCGCTGCAGTGCTGTTTCGAGGTACTGTCTCGAGTTGTTGCCGGCGAGTCGCACACCGGCGCCGGGTACGCCAATCTGATGGATGACGATGTGCTTGATTCCCGCCATCTGCAGCAGCAGATGTTGCTGATCGGGAGGCGCCCCGTCGGGAATGAGTTCGTCGAGGGCCTTGAGTTCGGCCTGAGCTCCGTCGTACGGCGTCCACTTCGATCCGGCGGCCATCGTAATACTCGGAAGAAATCGAACCTGACTCTCGTCACCGCTTTCGAAGTAGTAATCGAAAATCGCGGGATGAAAATAGTAGCTACCATCGTTGGGAACGAACAGCGTCCGGAACTGCGGGTCCCAGGTTGAGGAAGCAATCTGCGCCATCGCAGTCTCGCCCAAGGTCTCACGAAAAGGTCCGAGCAACCCGAAAAAATCGCTGTGAAGCAGAAATCCTTGGCTGTACGCCAGTACGATCAAGGCACCGCCGGCGAGCGATCCGACAAAATATTTCGCGGGAATAACGCGCACCGAAAGAAAGGCTAAAATCGGAAAGATCAGCGTAACGATGAACATGATGTGCTGCGGCGTTCGGAGGATGAGACTATACGGCAGCAGCGCTTTGAAGACTGTCAGAATGACCGGTCCGATGATTGGATTGCCGCCGAGCGGCAGGCATGCCGCGAATACAAATATCGCGCTCAGTACGATCAACAACGTGGAGCGGCGTGCGATCAACGCCGCGATCCAAAGCATTCCCAGAACCGCATAGGCCGCAAAAAACGCAACGGCGCCAACGCTCGCGCCGCCCGAAGATCCCAATGCACGCAGATAAAAATCGCCCGGGAAACCAATTGTCGTTAGCGTCAAAATCGGATTGGTAAACTGTTCGTACGTTGCAAACGCACGGTCCGGCGAAGCGGTTTGCAGGACGGTGTGCACCGCGCCGCCGCCCAGAAACGCCGGGAGAATCCAAAAAGAACAGAGCGCGGTCGTGCCGGCCGTCACGGCGCCTAATCGTAGAACCGAACGCCACGACCTGCACAGCACGAGGCAAACGATCCACATGATCGCAGCTGTGAACAAGAAAACTTGCGCCGATGCAACGACGAGCATGAGCAGCAGTGCCGAGCCGATCGCGTATGCCCACCACATCCTGCCCTGAGCGGACATGGCGCGGATGGCAAGTGCGATCGCGATCGGGCTGAGCGCGTTAGAGATCAGCGCACTTTGGTCGCCGGCGATCATTTGATTGTAGGCAAACGGCGCGAGCGCATAGAGTAATCCGCATAACGTCGCATAGAGGCCGTCGCGTTCGTCCGGCTCGGTCCGTACGAGCGTCAGCAGCAAGAACCGCATGCCGGCACCACACGTGAAGACGCTAAAGACGAGCAACGCTTTGGTGACGAAGGATCCGCCTAGTCCGATAAAGCCCGGCGCTCCTAATAGAAAACTCGTTAAGGTCGTTCCGTAGCGATACGTTACGTACGATCCGAAGGCAAAGTCTTGCCACGCGGAAGCCGACGTTCGAGCGAAGTGACGCAATTCGATGGGATCCGACGGAATGAGCCAATCCCAATGATGCCCCACGGTACCGGGCTGCAATAGCAAACCTGCGAGACCGACGAAAGCCGCAATTGCATAGACCAGCAATGCGACGTTCCAGCCGGATAATCGGCGCTTAAGATCTTGGGACATAGGGTCATTGGTGCTTTGCGCCGAGTGCTAGGCTTCCTTCCCGGCCGCGATGCGGGAGGTTTATCGGCGCTCCCGCTCGTCGCTCACTGTCGCAGCGAGTACGTATCGAGGAGGCTCGACGAGTTGCGGCCTCCGACGGCGCCAAAGAACGTCCACCTCCGGTCTAAGTCCACGCCGCGAACTTCAAGGCCCGATATCGCGCGCATCATCTCGTACAGCATCTCTCGCGCGGCGATCTCCCACGAAAAAGTCTTTGCGCGCGCTACCGACCCGCGCTCGAGCGCAGCGCGCAACGGAGCATCGTGCAATATCCGCAGAATGGCCGCTCCGACGTCCTGGCCGTCTGGAACGATCAGGCCGCTTTGGCCGTGGACGATCGCTTCACGCAATCCTGGAACGTCGTGCACGACCGCAGGCGTTCCGCAAGCGTTAGCCTCGATCACGCTGATGCCCCATCCCTCGATCTCGGAAAGACTGGCCATGACCCACGCGCTTTGCAGCAGCTCGAGCTTGCGTGCGTCATCGACGAATCCTTCGAAGATAACCGAGTCGCCGAGCCCTCGACGGTCAACCAGCGCGCGCAAAACCGGCAGGGCGTCGCCCGTGCCGGCGATGCGAAGCACCGCCGAGGGCATCGCGCTTCGGACGTCCGCAAAAATCTCGATGAGCTCGTCGACGCGTTTATACGCTTTGAGTCTTCCGAGGTACAAGACGGTCGGAACGTCGGCTTTCTTGCCCGGCCCGAGTTCGGCGCCCACTCCGCAGCGCACGAGTCCTGCGCTCGAATCGCCGATCCCAACCGCGAGCATTTCGCGGCGCGTGTCCTGCGAAATCGTGACGAAATGCACTTTGCGGTAGATCATTGGAACGAACGTTTCTTCACACCACGCGAGCGCGTTACCTAACCATCCCCCTAAGTGCTTCTTGAAAAGCTCGCGGTGAACGTGGTAGAGGATGCAGACCTTCGGCTTCATCGAAAACAGCGGCGAAAAAAACGGCAGTCCGTTGAACGAATCGACGATAACGTCGAACCGGTGGCGAAACTCTTTCAGGTACACGAAGGGTACGCTCACGTACACCGTCATGAAATTCCCGACGCGTCGTATGGGGATCGAATCGATGGAGTCGCGGGAAGATCCGCCCGGAAATCCTCCGCTGATCCACTCCACGTGATGGCCCCACTGCGTCCAAAGCCTGGCTTGTTCGAGGAGGTAGTTTTCAGCGCCACCGGCCTGTGGGTGTTTGGGGTCGCGCCAGTTGATCACCAAGATCCGCAAATTGTCGCGTAACCGAACCGGGTTGGTTGGAAAGACACGGTCGTACAACGGCACGATGCCCGACAAAAACGAATGATGCAGACGAAGCCGTACGACTGCTGCAAACGTGCGCAGCGACGCCGGCAGTAGTTTTAGGCGCGAATCCGGTGCCTCAGTCCATGAGATCGGTTCTTCGCGCACGCGCATACCCAGACGCTTCATTGCGTACAAGATGTCTGCATCGAACGCGAGGTTCGATGTCTCGACGACGCGCATAACGCGATCGAGCGCCGTGCGCCGAAAAACCTTGGCATCGCATTTCGTGTCGGAGTAATGCAGCCCGAAGAGCAGGCAAACAAGCTGATTGTAGCTGCGGCTCGCGATCTTCAGCCGCAGCGGGCGGCTACCGGAAACCTTCGAAGCGTGCAGCCAGCGCGACCCGATAACTCCGTCGTTGTCACCTATCGACTCGCATAAGCGCCGCATCTCGCTGGGCGGCGTCGATCCGGCTGCGTCGACATATCCAACGATGTCCGCATGGGCTACGAGGATGCCCGCGCGCACGGCTCCGCCTCTGCCGGCTCCATCCGGGACGCGTATGCCGACCACGTTGCTCTTAGTGGCGGTTACGCGTTCGATGATGTCCGACGCCGGGTCGGCAAGACCGTACAAAACGAGGATGATTTCCGAATCGGCAAACGCGTCGGCATAACGTTCGACGCAGGAGACGACGGTTTCGTCGACGTCCTGCGCTGGAATGACGATGGAGAATCGCGGCGATCGTGGAGCAACAACTGTCGGCGTCATGCCATGGGAGCCTCGTGATTTCGCGTCGAGTTGGATCAACCGGGTTTCGTGGACCCTTCGGCAAAGGTGCAAAACCTCCACCTGTGACACGAAAAACTCCAGGTTCTAGCCTGTAGAGTTTACAACGACAAGCGGGGCAAAGGCCGATTCCGACCGTGGCAGGGAAAGTGGCGCGGGTCTTGCGCGGAACCTTGGTAGCACCGCTCACTTCGGGCTATCGAGCGAAGCCACACCAAGGCGTATTGCCTTTGCAATTGCGCGGGAACGCGAGCCGACCTCGAGCTTTCCGAGGATGCGCTCGACGTGCGTTTCCACGGTGCGCGGGCTCACAATCAGCCGCTCTGCTATTTCTTTGTTCGTTAGGCCATCGATGAGAAGCGAGAGAATCTCGCGCTCGCGCGGCGCGCGCATACTACTGACGGCCGGCAAAGTACTGCTGCTCGATCTCTCGTTCTTAGACATCGGTTACCGTGTTATTTCAGCCGTGCTCGTGGGCGTCGCGCTGATCGGCGTCTCGTATGCCTATCAGCGCCGCCTATCCACAGAGGGGTCGCAGCCGTGATCGGCGCCGCGCTCTTCGCCGGCGTCCTTTCCTCGAACACCGCTCGTGCGATCGCAATCGCACCGCACGAGCGGTCCGCCTGGGCGTTGCTCGAGTTGCCGCAGCACGTCAACCCTGGCCCCGACGGAAACCACGACGATCTGCGCATCATCGACGAGCGGGGCATTGAGACGCCCTATGTATTGGATCCGCAATGTGCCGAAATACCAGCGCGGCAGGCGACTCTCAGCGACGTAGGATTCGTGTCGGGGCGATACACTGAAGCGCTCGTAGATGCCGGGAAAAGCGGCACGCTCTACTCGGGCGTCTCGATTGACGCGTCGCGTGACACATACTTCGATCGCGTCAACGTCGCGATCTCGGACGACCGGTTGACGTGGCGTGAGGTTCGTAACGAGGCGCTGATCTAACGGGTCGCAGATAGCGGCGATCCGGGATCCCAGACGGTCTCCTTTGTACCGGCTCGGGCGCGCTGGGTTCGCATCCGAATTCTCGATGGCAAGGCGCCGTTTCCAATCGATACCGCAACCGTAGTCTCCGCCGATCCGTCGGTGCCCGAAGCGATGAAAAAGCTGGATGTGTCTGCGTCGTTATTCTGGCGTGACGAAGACCGAGCTTCCGTCGTAACCCTCGATCTCGGCACGCCGCACACGGGAATCGCGCGGATACACGTTCGTACGACGAGGGCGGAATTCTCGCGCGATGTATCGATCCAGAGCAGCAACGACGGGGAGCGCTGGGACGTTGCCGGCGGTGGCACTATCAAACGCTTCGCCCATGGCGCTGAAGTTCTTGACGTTTCCATACCGCAGGCAGCGGCTCGTTACGTGCGCGCCGAGATCGCAAACGGAAATGATGCGCCGCTACCCAACCTAGGTGTCTCAATCTTCGGTCCACGCCGCGTCCTCGTCTTTGTCGCTCGCCCAGGACGCTCGTATGCGCTGACGCGATCTACCGAAGCGCAAGCCCCCGTGTACGACCTCGGCGCCTTACTCGAGCACGACAACCCTCGCGCCTTTGCCACGGCGCACCTCACCGCCATTACAAGTGAACCTCCGCCGGGACCACGTGCCGGCATCCCGCAACCGTTGATTTTGACGCTGGCCTTTGGAGTGGTGATCGTCACCCTCGGCGCATTAACGGTCGCTACTTTACGTCCACGCAACCAACGTGCAACCAATAGGGGAAAGTCCGGCGGTGCGTAATCGGTCTGCGCGGGCCGGCGGAGCGGTTTAGCTTGGCGCTCTCGAAATGCCGTATGTTATGGGGCGAAAATGACTCGGATGACTACGCTAAAGTTGGCCCTGATCGTCATAGCGACTGCGCTTGTTGCGTGCGGCAAGCCTTCGACATCGGCGCCTACCGTGAAAACGCCGACGATGCCGCCGGGCCGTGACGGCTCGATCATCCAGCGTGGCCAGGACCTGGTAAGAAACACCAGACAGCTATTGCCCGGCAACGTGACGGCACAGTTGAATTGCTCGTCATGTCATCTACTCGGCGACCGGCCGGGGAGACCACTCTCGTTGGCTGGAATCTATGGTGAGTATCCGCAGTTTAGTTGACGCACCAAGCATTTCGTGGGGCTGCGCGATCGCATCGCGGAGTGCTTTCTCTTCAGCATGAACGGCAAACCGCCGTCGTATTACGGTCCGGATCTGATCGCGGTCGAAGCCTACATCGCATTTCTATCGCGTGGCGCGAGAGTTGGCCCGGCTCCCGAGCCTGTTTGGTCCTACGCTGCGCCGAAGAGCACTGATGTGAAATCAGGTGCGGCGATCTACACCGCACAGTGTGCCGCCTGCCATAGTTCGAACGGTAGTGGAAACGCGGCCGCAAACTTTCCTCCGCTCTGGGGAGCGACATCGTTTAACGACCGTGCTGGGATGGATCGCCTGATGCCCGGTTTCGTGCACGCGAACATGCCGCTTGGGCGCGCGGGAACGCTAACGAATCAGCAAGCGGCCGACGTTTCCGCGTACATTCTCTCCAAGCCGCGACCGCATTTCACCCCGCCTAAATTAAAGAACCTCTCGCCGGTAGAGCTGAAGTTTTTAGAATAGTTCCCGGTATTATGCTGCAAGTTTGTTCGCATGACTAGGTTGAGCCTTAACGCGGTGAGAAGCTAAGGAGCTCGGAAACCCGCAAGGAGTACGTACTTGCGGGGACGTGGAGAGATGGCAGAGCGGTTGAATGCGGCGGTCTTGAAAACCGCAGAACGTGACGAGCGTTCCGTGGGTTCGAATCCCACTCTCTCCTCCAACGGAGTGACCAGCTACACATCACGGGAGATGATCATGAAAGCTCTACGCCTTTCATCGTCCGCGGCGATCGTCGTACTGATAGTCGCCGGTTGTTCGAACGGAGCGCCCTCCGAGCCGCCGGCTCCGGTCGCAAACCTCGTACGCGACGGCGGGGTTGCCGCGTCCTTCGGCGAGGTACTTTCATCGAAGCACATGACCGCCAAGAAACAGTCTTGCATATCGGGAACTGGAACGGTGACGTTCCAGGCAAAGGGCACGGCCAAGGGCCCGAATCCGGGCACCGTTACTGCTAAAGGCGAATGGAATTTTTTCATCGCCGGTGGACAGACGACGTGGATCTTCTCTGAAACGTTCAAGATCGACGGAAAGCATCCAGCTGACGGCACGATAACGGGAAGCGGTAACGGTAAGACCGCTACATGCACGACGTTTGGTCCGGTGACAAAATCGAGTGTATTGGAATATCATCTCGGTACCGCATCCGGATCGGCGACGACGAGTCGTCTAAAGAACGGCAACAGTATGGTTCAGCATCTACTGTAGTCGATTCCGTTCTCGGTAAACAGAGCGGGCTTCGACCCGCTCTGTTTGTGTACGACGCAACGGACGTGCTTATTTTAGATACCCTTTTGGCCCGGGTAGAATGCGTCGTCGTAGTTGTTCTGGAGGGGAGGTCCGATGCGCGAGCAGCATGTGTACTCGCGTAGCGGCTTGCCGGCCGGGAACGACCAGGAAGCCCCATACGGCCCGGTGAGATTATCGGCGGCCCCAAGAACGACGCGGCCGTTCTCGGTTACAGCGATGCCTTCGACCTGTGTGCCGGTCGCGATCGAATGACCGGTCGGCGAGCCGTCTTCGGCGTATTCGGTGATCGTCTGCGCCCCTAAGTCGTTCACCAGCAAGTTGCCTGCATTATCAGGCTTGATGCCGCCGGGAGACTGCAGGGTAATACCGAGGTCTTTCGCTCCGGACTGTTTCCCTTTTGGGAATTCGACGACGCGGCCATCGCCGACATACTCACCGGTTAGAAGTGCTACGAACACGTTGCCCGCAGCATCGCACGTCAGGTACGGATTTCGGAAGTCGTTTGGATACGTGAGGCTGCCCGTCGGCTTGGTGCTTCCATGCGCGTAGACTTGAACGCTCGACTGTTGGCTGTTGCTGGTGTCGTAGAGATCCGCCACATAGGCCGTGCCGTTCGGACAAACCGTTACGTTGACCGGAAAACCGGTCGGATCTGTCAGCGTCTTGCTCGGGATTAAGCCGCCGTGTGGATACACGAGTACGTTACTGATATCTGCAACCCAGAGGTTACCCTTCGCATCGACGAAAAGGCCTGCGGGCTCGGATAATCCGTTCGCGATCTGTCCGACCTGAAGGCCGTCCATCGTCAAGACATCGACGACCGAGCCGGTTCCCCAGCTCGACATGTACACGAGCGGCGTTCCGGCCTTCATGGCTTGCATGTAGCCGTGACTTCCGTTAGGAGCTTGCGGTGAAAAACGCGCCCCTTGCCGGACGATCGCCTGAGTACCTGCGTTCGCGCCGGCGACTGCGGGCGTCTGAGAAGTGCCGCCCGAGCAGGCCGCGAGAGCGATCAGGAGCGTCGTAGCGCTCAAGGCTTTGGGAAGTACTATTAGATGGCGCACTTAGTTCTTGTCCTTCAAGAGCGGCGGGGTAACCGCGATGCCGATCGGCTGGCCGCCGGCGGCGATGGTGTTTTCGGCCGCGCCGCCGGCGGTGTACTTGTATTCGTTTGCAACGCCGGAGCCGCCGGAATCGGCAACATAGAGATTCTTACCCGAAGCGAGTAGAGCGATGCCGATTGGGAACGTCGATCCCGTTATCGGCATGACCGATGTCGGCGATCCGAACGCGCCGCCGACCGGCGGGGCGAACGTATCTACGACGAGGTTTGCCTCGTCGCAGAACGCGATGTTGCCCGCCTTATCGATCTGCATACCGCCCGGAAAACTTACCGTGTAGATGTAGTTTAGATATGTAAGGGCCGTAGCGTTGCAGCCGCCGGTAACGAGCCCGAACGACGTCTGGTAGCCGCCGTTCATGCCATCGACGTATAGGGTGCCCTTGCTGTCGAATTCGGCGAACATGACGCGCGTAAAGTTGAACGCCGTATCGGAAACCGTAGCGCAGCTCTTCGCGCTACCCTTGGCATACAATACAACGCTTCCGCTGGCGATCTGGCACTTGGGCGCGTTGCAAATATTCGTGACGGCGACGATACCGGTGCTCGAAACCGCCACGTCTGCCGGAAATCCGTGCGGGTCGTTGATCGTCATCTTGGGCGCGCCGGTGTACGGCGGCGCGTACTCGAGTACGTTCGAGCTGTTGGTGTTTGCGACGTACAGATCGCCGGCTTTGTCGGTAGTAATGCCCTGCGGCTGCGTGAGCCCGGTGATTTGGCCGACCATCTTCTGATTTTTTCCGGTCTGAGGATAGATGTTCACGACGCCGTTGGCCGCGTCGGATACGAAGATGAGCGGCTTACCCACCGCACGCGGATCCATAAAGCTTTTCGTTGCTACAGGCTCGTGTGTGATGCGCGCGATGTTTGGTGGAAGCAAGCTGTTGTCGGTGCGACCGGTGGTCGCAAATTGTCGCTGGACGGATTGCCCGGCAGAGCCTGGTGCGACGGGAGACAACGCTGCCGGCGAATTACCGCCCGAGCAGCCCGCTAGCATTGCTAGCGTAGCCGATGCGCCGAACGCGGCGCAGAGTTTGCGAGAAATAGCCATACAGTCGGACTACCATTTTCTGCTCCACTGGTTTGCTCCCAGAAAAGTATCGATCGTCCAACTCGTGAACAACGGTCTTGAGGGTCGCCTCCAGCGGGTTCTAGGGTTCAAATGTAGCAATCCCGGCGACGCGTTACAATCGTGGAAACCCGTAGCGAGTTTAGCGCCGTATCGCTTCGAGCAGTTGATGGCGAGAACGTAGGCCTAATCGGTGTAAGATCGAGGTCATATGACACTCGACCGTGCGTGCCGAGATCGAGAGTCGTTGGCCGATCTCACGATTCGATAGCCCGACGGTCGCTAACTGAACGACGCTTTGTTCTCGTAACGTCAGCTCGGACGGGATCGACGAACCCGTAGAAGCATCGATCGAATTACGTGCGCCGTGCGCGGAGGCCGCAAGAAGGGTTGTCGCCAGCTCGTAACTGCTCCATCGGAGCTCTCGAAATACGCCGGCTGCAGCCGTGGCTTCGCGTGCACATCCTTCTGCCTCGCCCTCGCGATCGAAGACGATCGCTTCGAAATAGTGTAAATGCGCGGTTGCCACTTCGGGATGTGGCAGAAGCATGCGGCGTCGCAGCGTCTCGCGTACCTGCTCGAAGTGGCGCTTGTCGCCGAACTCCGCGACTGCGAGAGGAAGATCGCACGCTTCGTCCGCGTGCCGTACGTGCTTGAGCGCTTTGGCGAGGACGTCTCGAGCCTTCTGCGGCTGTTCGGTTCTATGGAAATAACGGGCGAACGAGGACGCGACCGGTCCGAGACGAGGCGGCTCACCCGACCGAAACGCGAACGTCAGTGCATCCTCGTTGGCGCATTGGCTGAGAAGATGTGGATCGTTGCATTCGATCGCGATCGGTATCCCGATCTCTGCCAACGCTTCGAGTAAAACCGGCGGGCGATTCTTTTCGGTTGCAGCCTGGCTCACGTATGCGTGGGCCAAATGCCGGTTTCCCTGGCGACTGAGTTCTCGTGCGTATTCGAGCGAAATACACGCGACGATCCAGCCGAGGTTCTTATCGCGCGCCGCCGTCAACGCCTGAAGATACAAGCCGGCGGCTTTTTCGGTGTGACCGAGTATACTGGCGCACAACGCCTGCGACTGCAGCACGCTAATGTACGCGTACGGGTCTCGATCTTGCTCGGCATACTGCAGCGCTTTCGTAAAGCTCGCCAGCGCCATCTCGCCATTGCCGGAAGACGTGAACACTAATGCGCACACCCGATGGTACTTGGAGAGCACTTTAGGATCGTCGGGCAAAGCGTTTACGTCGATCGCGTGCAGGTAACGCTTCGCCTCGCCGTATCGAGACAGCAAGTGAAGAACCATTGCCAACGACAGGCGTGTATCGAGGGCCAGGTTGGCGTCGTTCATAGTTATTGCGAAACCGAGCAGACGTTTGGAGAGCGGCACGATATCCGCCGTTCGAGAACTCGACCAGAGGGTGCGAATCTGCATGTTGAGAGCCGCGCCGCGCCTACCCGGCTCGGCTTCGAGCGGCCCGTCGCGCCAGCTCTCGACATCGGTTGCGACCCCACGATGAAAGGCAGTGTTACCGGCCTTGACCGCCAGACGCGCATGCGCTGCTGGGTCGTCTGCGGAAAGATCCAAGGCGCGTTGGTAGTTTGTCAGCGCCGCATGGTAGGCACCGTCGCGAGCGTAGGTGTCGCCAAGCGCTTCCAACGTCGAGACGCCGCGTTGCGTTTCGTTCTTTGCGCGAATGACGCGTCGCCGTCGCATCGTTCGCGCGGAAGCGTCCGCCGAACACTTCGAGCACGTCGAGCGGCCCGGTGCGGTCTTAACGGCGCAGCACGTGCGGCACATGCCAACCGCGGCGGCGTTGCGGCGCTGCTGCACCTTGTACTCCGCGGCCGGCTTTGACACGTCTGAACGGTTTGACAGAGACACTGTGCTGCCTCTGTCAAACCAATCACCGTGGAAAAGAGCAGTCCGTAAAATCCCGGATAGCCATCGGTCGCGCCGTTGTTCGATGCTCGGCTAAATGCCGACCGGATATGCCTCCTCGCCGTGAAGGGCGATGTCGAGGCCTTGCTGTTCGGCGGCTTCGTCCACTTTCACGCGCGTGACGAAGTTAATCAACCACAACGATACCCATGTGAAGACGAACGCATAGGCGCTGCAGAGTACGGCTGCGGTGAGCTGCTTACCTAAGAACGACGGATTTCCGCGCAGCAAGCCGTCCGCGCCGCCCGGGTTCCACAGGGTCGAGGCAAATACGCCAAGTAGCACGATTCCTAGGAATCCACCAACGCCATGGACGCCCCAGACGTCGAGTGCGTCGTCCCAGCCCATCTTATTCTTGAGTGCGACCGCGTAGTAACACACCAACCCCGCAGCCAGTCCGATAATCACGGCAGTCACCGGTGACACGTACCCTGCCGCGGGCGTAATCGTTGCCAAGCCGGCGACTGCGCCGGTCAATAAACCGACGAATTTCGGTTGGCGGCCGCTTGCCCACTCGATGACGAGCCACGCGACCGCTGCGAACGATGCAGCGATATCGGTGTTGAGAAATGCCGATGCGGTGACGGCGTCAACGCGAAGCTCGGAGCCGGCGTTAAACCCGTACCAACCGAACCACAGCAAACCGGTGCCCAACGCGATCAGCGGAACGTTGTGCGGCCGGTTCTCGACGACGGCGCGTTTCCCGAGATACAGCACCGAGGCGAGCGCGGCAAAACCGGCCGACGCGTGCACGACGATACCGCCGGCAAAGTCGAGGACTCCCCACTTGGCCAACATGCCGTCCGGACTCCAGACCATGTGGACGAACGGAAAGTACACGAAAATCAGCCAGGCGGTCAAGAACCAAAAATACGCCTTGAACGTAACGCGGTTTGCGAAGGCGCCGGTGATCAATGCGGGGGTGATGATCGCGAACATCATCTGATACGCGATGTGCACGATCAGCGGAATACCCGCGTCGTTCCCGGTAAACATCGTGTGTAACGTTACGCCGTTGAGAAAGAAGTACGTCGCAGGATTGCCGATGATTCCGTGCCAGTCTTGGCCGAAACACTCGGAGTATCCAAAAATGAACCATAAGACGGTGGTCCACCCCAACGACATGAAGCTTTGCATCATGATCGTCAGCACGTTTTTTCGCTGAACGAGGCCGCCGTAAAAAAATGCGAGCCCCGGGGTCATGAGCATGACCAGGCTCGCACATAACAACATGAAAGCGGTATTTCCGATATTGATCGGGGCCGTTGCGGGATTCATCGGCAGTCCTCCTGACGAGACGTTCTAGTTCATGAACGAAATCCCGGCGCCAACGTAGTGTTGCCGTTGACCCGGGATGAACGACGGTTGGAATCCGTACTCGATATCGATCTGTACGTGTTGGCCAAAATCGCGTTGATAGAAAATGTCAACAAAACTTTTCGAACCCAAGTTCGGGCCGGCCGACGAGAAATACGCGTACTCGGCGCTAATTTGCGAGGGTCCGCCGGGAAGTGCGGCGGTTAGCGCGATCGTCGGCGTGAAGGCGAAGTACGACTGCGGCACGCCGCCGGCGTTGTACGCGCTCAACGCGTTGAAACCGAGCGTCCCGCTGGCCGAAAACTCCGAGTTGAGCGTGTAGCCCCAGTTAAAGTTTCCCGTAAACGTTGCGTTGCCGCCGCCGAACGCCGAGGAGCCGGTCGGAACGGTGAATGAGGCGTTGACGCCCCACAACGCTCGTGACGAATATCCGAGTTCGTACTTGGCACCAAAGCCGAGATCGCTCATCCCGTCAACCGGAAGGCCCAGCGACGACGAACGATTTTCGGTGATCGGGCCAACTTCGAAATCGAGGTGCGGATCGAAGGTGCCGACGCGCAACAGCGATTGCGGATAGCTTATGGTATTTGCTCCGCCGACGGTGACCAGGTTGGTGTAGCCATTTTCCAAGTCAACGTGGTCCGGACGAACGGTGCAAACGCCGGTTCCGAAGCTCGGTCGATTGACGATCGCTATCAGGCTCGAGCAGGGGTCGCTTGGGGCGGCCGGTGCGGAACTCGTCGCCGGCGTGGGTGTCGAATTCGGAGCGGTCTGCGCGACCGCGCGCGGCGCTGAGATGAGGGTGATGAGCGCGAGTACCGCTACGATCGAAGCCGGCAAACGGTATGCGCGGATGCGTTTTTGGCCTGGGCACACGATTTGGTTCAACGTCAGCTCCTCGTCCGGCGGCGCTCGCTAGCCAGTTCGACGAGACCGTCAATGGAGCTTGCAAAAGATAACTTGAGTCAATTCACTGGCAGAACTCAAAAATCGCGCGACGTCCATAAGCCGACCTATTATTTAGTAACGTAGGTTTTCTTCCCAATTTCTGCACGATTACGTGTTTCGCGTGCCGCCGGCGATAGTTCGGCGCAATTTCCGGTCACGGGGGGCGGCCGAGCGTCCGTCGTACGTTTGCAGCCGCTACTTTAAGGGGGAATCTATGTATCGAAACTCAGGGCGCCCGATTCGCATCGTTTCAGTCGCGCTCGCTGCCATCATTGCCGGTTGTAGCGGAAGTCCGAGCAGCGGCTCGGCGCCGCTTCCGGTCACATCGCAATCTTCACGCATTCTCGACGCGGTTCGCATGGCCGCTCCACGCGCTAAGATCACCGGTAAGATCAAACACGTCGTTATCATCATTCAAGAAAACCGGAGTTTCGACGATCTCTTTCAAGGGTTTCCGGGCGCCGACACGCAGTCGTACGGGTACACGAGCACGGGCGCTAAAGTCACGCTGCAACCCATTGGACTCGAAGCGCCGTGGGACATCGATCATAGCTCGACGTCATTTTTTGAAGCCTGCAACGGCACCGGGTCACTGCCCGGAACGAATTGCCAAAACAATGGCTTCGATCGCGAATACGTCGGTTGCGGCGGCGGCGGTCCGCCGTGTCCGAACGCGCATCCGATGTACGGGTACGTGCCGCGCAGTGAATCGCAGCCGTACTTTGACATGGCGTCTCAATACGTGATCGGCGACCGGATGTTCACGTCGCATCTGGACGCCAGCAGCTTTATTTCACACCAGTACATCATTCGCGGTAATGCCAGCTCGTCGGTCGATTACCCGTCGAGCACGTGGGGCTGCGACGGTGGTCCCAGCGATAAGGTGAACACCATCAATCAACAGCGTCAGATCGGGTCGCCGGTCGTTCCATGCTACGACACGCAGACGCTCGGCGACGAGCTCGACACCGCCAAGCTGAGTTGGGGATATTACACCGCCTCGATCTACGGCGACGGCAATATATGGAACGCCTATCAGGCAATCAGCCACATTCGCTACGGTAAAGACTGGGCTCGCAACGTCATCACACCACAGACGAAGTTCTTTGACGTTATTAATTCCGGAAAGCTACCGGTCGTCAGTTGGGTGACGCCTACGTGCGAAAACTCTGACCACGCGGGCTGCGGTTCGAACACCGGCCCCGCTTGGGTGACGTCGCTCGTCAACGCCGTTGGTGAAAGCAAATACTGGAAATCGACTGCAATCTTCATCATGTGGGACGAGTACGGCGGCTGGTACGACCACGTGCCGCCGCAGATGGTCGACTACGACGGTCTCGGCATGCGTGTGCCGCTCGTCATCATCTCGCCATACGCCAAGAAGGGCTACGTTTCGCACGTCCAATTCGAGCACGGCAGCATCTTGCGGTTCACCGAAGATCAATTCGGACTGCCGCGATTGGCCGCATCCGATACGCGGGCGAACTCGCCCGAAGACGATTGCTTCGACTTCACGCAGAAGCCGCGCAAGTTCAAGCCGTTCAAGGCCTCGCTCGACGTTAAAGGGATCTTGGCGCAGCCGCCCGATCATCGCGTTCCCGATAGCGAATAGCGGCTGGTAGACAAAAATCGGCGCGCCGTCGTTTGACGGCGCGCCGATTCATTTTACCGCGTTACGGTGCGAGTTAGTGCGACGAGGGCGCGACCCAGAGCGTGGAGTCTTGCCATTTCACTTTGATCGGAACGCACGAGCTCACTTGACTTCCGGCGTACGTCACATCGTTGTACAACGAGAAGTGATGGTTGATTTGGACGCCCGGAGAGAACGTCCCGTAGTCGGTGACGGTACGCAGAAAATGCTGCGCCGCGTTGCGATAGCCTACAGCGAACGTGATTTGTGCGGCCGGCTTCTTGCCGTAGATGATGTAGTCGATTTGCGTGCCGCCGGCTTTTTTGCTCGCCAGCTTGGGGGCGATGATGTTGCACGATTTTACGACGACGGGAGCGGCCGCCTGAGCCGGAGCTAGCGACATGCCCGTCAGGACGCCGGCGACGCCGATCGAAATGGCAAGCCGAGCGAAGATATTCATTATGAGGAATTCCTTTCGAGAACATAGGTGAACCAAAACTGACGCGGACTCTGGTGCCGCTTCGCTCGCTTCCTTCGGCTCTTGCTGGCGGTCCGTCCTCTGCCTTTCGTGCGGTACGAGCGCCTAGGGTGCCGGCGCGGTCGCCTCGACGGAGCCGGGTTCGACGATGCGGAGGCGTGCTCGCGAACCGGCCGTGACGTTCCAACTCGCGGTTTCGCGGAGGCCCGGTGCTCGCAACCGGGCCACGACGGAACCCGTCGTTCGATTCCAGTCCAGGGTTCCGGACACGGGAAAGTCTGCGGTCCAGCGCACCGCGTGCAGTTCGATGCGGGTTCCGGTCGCGGTCGGCGCCACGCTAAAGCGGCCGCCGCGCAGACCGTCCCCCGAGGCAGTGCCGAACTGTTGCGCTCGGGCCAACGCATCGCCGGCGGCCGCCATTGCGTTCGCGGCGTTCCGAAGCGTACCGAGCGACGCGGAACCGCGTGCGAGCGCAGCCGGGGGCATTGCGGAGCGCGCACGGGGAAACGTGTCGATCAGTCGCATGGCTGGAATGCGTGCGGCGCAGCTCGTGTCGAGTGAGTGCCCCGCCAGAAACGTTCGCACGAGCGCGGACGCGCAGTTCCACGGATCGTCGATCGCCGTCACGTGACCGGTATTGCGAACGATGACCCGTTGCGAGCGCCCGAACGAGCTTCGCAGCGGCGTCGCCTTCCGACGGCGTCGTGATCGTATCGAGATCGCCGGTCAGCACCAACGCCGGCACGTCCGGCATCTGCGTTCCGGGTGGAAACGGTTGTCCGGCCGGGTGCCCGGCGGGCGCGACGGGCCAGTTCTGGCAGAGCGGCACGTACGCGTAATCCAGTGGAATGCTCAGAAATTCTTTGACGGTGAACGGCGCATAGAGTTGCGGATTCGATTCGACCATACGGCGTTCGATCGATCGCCATTGCGCTTGCCGAAGCGCCGGCGCCAAACGCATATCGTAGGCTTGCGGGTTATCCGTGCAGCTCGCAGCGACGAACAACCCGTTGCTTTCTTCTCGCGGGTCGCTCGACGCAGCTTCTTCGAAATCCCATGCCTCACGAGCTAGCCGCCGTAGCGGTATGCCGTCGCCGCGTCCCAGCCACGCGCGAACTGCCGCGTCCAACTCACGATACACTAGGGAATCGAGCCCAGCGGTGTCCATCACGAACGCCAGTTGTGATGGATCGATCGGTCCGCGTCCGGCCCGCAGTAGCGCGAGAATGCGACCGATGCGAGGCATGGCCGCACCCCGCGCCGCGCACTGTGACGAGCGCCTGCAGACTGCATCGAATGCACCGGCGATCGCGGGTGTCGTGCTCGAATACCACGGATCGAGGCCGCCGGCTGGATATGCGCCGTCCAACACGATACGGCGCACTCGGCCGGGATGCCGGGCCGCAAATGTTTGGACGAAAAATGTGCCGTAGGAATCGCCATACAGGTCCGCACGCGTTACAGCCAGACGGTCCATCAACGCATCGAGATCGTCTGCCGCTTCGGCCGATCCGTACAGTCCCGCCGTGGCGCCGAGCTGTGCACCGCAGCGAGCGATGGCGGGCAACGTCATCGACCCGCCCTGCAGTGCACGGCAATCGATCGCGCCCGACCGTCCGGTTCCGCGATCGTCCATTAACAGCATGTCGTGCGTCAACAGGAGCGGTCCGAACAGCGCGCGATACGCATCGCGCGAAGCGCCCGACGGATAGCCGGGCCCACCTTCGGCGGCGACGATCGTTCCCGCGGAGGGTACGTTACGACGTGCGTGCGGCAGCCAGGTGAAACCGATGTCGATGCGGCCCGCGATTCGTCCGGTGGTGTCGAGTGGGCGCGCCAGCGAGCCACAGTAGTAGGTTTGATGGGCGCCGCACGGGTGCAACACGAGCGAACCGGCGAGCAACGCAGCCGCAAGCACGATAGATTACATCGGCACTTCGAGGCCGAGCTTGGCTTGCGAATCGGCTGGAATGCCCAAGCTCGCACCGATCGGTCTCGAGTTCTGCTTCAAGAAGACGTAGAACGCGCGACGCGTCGAGCGAAAAATACCGGGCCGCTGCGCGACGATTTGTGGATCGGCCATGTAATACGTCGTGTCGGGATTGTCGAGTTGCAGTCCGGAAACCTCGCACGCCTTGACGATGTACCGGATATCGGGTTTTTCCATGAAGCCGAAGCGAGCGGTGACGCGAATCAAGCCGGGCGACAGCCGCTCGACGACCACCCGCCGCTCGTCGTTGAGATACGGATCGTTGGTCGGCACGACGGTCAGCAGAATGATTCGTTCGTCGACGCTGTGCATTCGTGCCCAGTGGTGGCGTAGGACGAACGGAACGCCTTGATGGTCGGCGGTTAAAAAGACGGCGGTGCCTTCGTACGGACGTCCGAGGCGGTCGCCGACCTCGGCCAAAAATTCCTCGACCGGTTGCGACTGTTCTACGTGGCTCAACGCGATGCGTCGCCGGCCGAATCTCCACGTGTAGGCGATCGCGAACACGACCAAGCTGACGGCGATCGGAAACCAGCCGCCTTCGGGGATTTTCGGAAGCCCGCCGATCACGAAGAGGATTTCGATGGCAAGAAACGGCGCGGTGCTGAGCGCCGCTACCCAGGGCGACCACTGCATCTTATCTTTGACGACCACGTAGTACGCGATCGACGTAACGACCATCGTCACGGCGACGGCTAGTCCGTACGCGTTGGCCAAGCGCTCCGAACTGCGGAACGCGATCACCAGCGAGATGCACGCGACCGCTAGTAACCAGTTGATCGCCGGCACGTAGACCTGTCCGCGGTGCATCATCGAGGTGTAGACGACGCGCATCCTCGGGATAAAGCCGAGTGCGATGGCTTGTTTGGTGAGCGTGAAGACGCCCGAGATCAAGGCTTGCGACGCGATGATGGTCGCCAGCGTCGCGATCCCGACGACGACGAACAGCATCGCGGATGGAACCAAGTTGTAAAACGGGTTGCGGATCGCGCTCGGATCGCTCAGCACCAGCGCGCCTTGTCCGATGTAGTTCAATGCCAGCGCCGGAAACACGACGAACGTCCAGGCTTTGGCGATCGGGCCTCGCCCGAAATGCGACATGTCGGCATACAGCGCTTCGACGCCCGAAACGCACAAGACGATCGCGCCGAAAACGGCGATCGCCGCGATGCCGTGGCGTGCGAAGAACGACACGATGTACCACGGTTCGATTGCATGCAACACGCTCGGATGTTGAACGATGCCACCCACGCCCAACGCGCCGATCGTGACGAACCAGATCAGCATGACCGGCCCGAAAACGTTGCCGATTTTTTGTGTGCCGCGTCGCTGCACCAAAAACAACGCTGCCAACACGCCGACCGCCGCGGGAAGAATGAAGGGCTTCGCGGCCGAGGTAGCGACTTCGAGGCCCTCGACCGACGACAACACCGAGACCGCCGGCGTTATGATACCGTCGCCGAACAACATGCCCGCCCCGAGAATGATCAAGAACGTGAGCCAGGTGCCTCTGGGCGGAACGCCGCGGCTCACCGGGGGAAGCACGAATGCCAACAACGCGAGAATGCCGCCTTCGCCGTCGTGCGACACCTTCATCACCATGCCGATGTAGCGCACGAAGACGATCAAAATCAGCGACCACAAGATCAAGCTGACGATGCCGAGCACGTTCTCGTGGGTTGGCTCGATATGCAAAACGCTGGTAAAACACTGGCGGAACGCGTACAGCGGGCTGGTCCCAATGTCGCCGAACACGATTCCAAGCGCCGCAAGCGCCAATGCGGCCGGGGGCAACTGCCGGCCTGCGGCAATGCGCTCTGTCAAAGGTGTACTTTCGTTTCCCACAGCTTGAGACAGAGCAACGTGTTGACCGGTTGTGTGGCCAAACCGTCTACCTCATCTTGCGTAACGTCGAAGTGCACCATCTCCGGCCAGCCTCCCCAGGAAGGCGGAAACGGTAACGGCACTCGGATGTAATGATACTGATGCGTCGGCGTTTTCAACCGTAATGCGAGCTGAACCGGACCGGAAATTCCGCTGGGTTCGGTGTCGAGGGCCGCATAGTAGGCATCCTGATCGTTTTCGACGTTGACCTGCAGCGGAACGAAGTTGACCGCCGGCTTATTGCACGCGCTGGTGTTCTTATTCAGGAGCACGAACGTCGGGTTGACGTAGAGGAACGATTGCGGGGACGAACCGGAGATCAGCACCGTTTTTGGGGGCGGCGGCGAACCGCTTGCCAAGGTTTCGCTGACGCTTCGATCGTGGCCGTCGAGGATCGTGATGAAGTCGGAGGCCGAGCAACCGTATTTCGGGACCATCGCGCTCAAGCCATAGGTGCCGGGAGCGATATCGAACTCGACGATCTTGGGTGTGTCGTCATCGCCGCGCTCTATACGAAAACCGCGCGTGAGCCGGACGTTGCCGCGCAAGTCAACGAGGCGAAGCTGAAGATCGAAGCGGGTCAACTCGCTAGCTCGGGCGATGGCGCTGCACAACCCGACGTGCAGTATGACGTGCGACAAGGCCATGCGCGGCAGATTCGTCGGGCGGTGCCGCAAGTCCGCGACGCGTGTCGCCAGGCCCGCCGAACGTGCGGAGTGAAGCGCTCATTCGAGCATGACGTCCACGACTACGATTCAGGCGCAGTGTTGCGTCGCCGGCGCAGGACCGGCCGGCATGATGCTCGGCCTTTTGTTGGCTCGCGCCGGCGTTGACGTCGTGGTGTTGGAAAAACATGCCGATTTTCTACGCGATTTTCGCGGCGATACGATTCACCCGTCCACGCTCGACGTCATGTCGGAACTCGGAGTTCTGGAAGCGTTCTTGCAGCAGCCACACCAGCGGGTGACGCGCCTGGCAGGGAAAGTAGGCGACGCCACCGTGACCGTCGCCGATTTCACACGACTTCGTGCGCGCTGTCGTTTTTTGGCGTTCATGCCGCAGTGGGAGTTTCTCAACTTTTTAGCCGGCCAAGCCGCACGGTATCCGAATTTCCGCTTGCGTATGCACGCCGCGGTCGAAGACGTGCTGCTCGACGGCGATCGAATCGTGGGCGTGCGCGCGGCGACTCCGGAAGGACCGATCGAGGTGCGGGCCGCGCTGACCGTAGCGGCCGACGGACGCGGATCGGTCGTACGCGATCGAGCCGGACTCGACGTGGTTAACGTCGGTGCACCCATGGACGTGTTGTGGTTGCGCGTTTCCAAACGCGACGACGATCCGCACGATACCTTCGGCTACGTTCGGAACGGGCGGATCCTAGCGCTCATCGATCGCGGTGAGTATTGGCAATCGGCGTACGTGATACCGAAGGGGACGATTGACGGACTTCACGAGCGCGGTTTAGAGGCGTTCCGAGAGGAAATCGCCGAGACCGTGCCATTTCTTCGCGATCGTCTTGATGAAATTGCGACCTGGGACGACGTCCGGTTGTTGACGGTGCGCGTTGACCGTTTGCGTCGGTGGTACCGCTCCGGATTGCTCTGTTTGGGTGACGCCGCGCACGCCATGTCGCCGATCGGCGGCGTCGGCATCAACCTGGCGATTCAAGACGCCGTCGCGGCCGCCAACATGCTGGCGAGCGAGTTGCTCGAGGGGCCGGTCAGCCTTCGAACGCTGCGCCGCATTCAACGCCGACGCGAGTTTGCGGCGCGCGTGACGCAAGCATTACAGGTGATGGTGGGCCGCCATGTGATCGGCCGCGTCTTACGTACCGGAAGTTCTCCGATGCTGCGGGCGGTTCCAAAACTCGTTGGGCGGCTGCCCTTCCTAACGCGGATACCCGCCCGTCTTGTCGGGCTGGGTATCCGGCCGGAGCACGTGGCGCGCCCAGAGGTGCGCCGCTCGCCGCTTTCTAGGGAGTAGGTGCGGGCGTGGAGCCCGGATAGTCCTCGCCGCTCGGATCGGCCGGTTTACCGGCGAAGATGTATTGCTGGCCGGGACCATCGTCATTGTTGGGTGAGACGCTGAACTGTGATTGCCCGACCTGGCTCGTCGGATAGCGCGCGTCACCGCCGCCGGCCTGGGCCGGCGAGGAGAAGGCGGCCGCGAGGCCAGGATTGAGCGGAAACGCCTGGCCGCGGAACGAGCCGTCGGAGTTCATCGTTGCGACGATGTGCAGCCGTGCGTTGTTCGCGACGCCGAGCCCGAGATCGACCGGACTGGGTCCGATATCGAACCACATGTACGACCCGTCTCGACCGCCCACGACTTGAATAAACGCCTTCTGGTACGCGTTGTGATAGTAACCTCTTACGATGCCGCTGGCGTATAGCTGCAGGTCGAGGTGCCCGGCGATCGGATACTGCGATCCGTACACGGTCGTAATCGCAGTCGAGTAATGCGTGTACGGCGCGCTCGCGGTACCGTCGGCGGCAGCGGCGAGCGGCCATGCGACCGTTGCCCCCATCACTGCGGCGCACGCCAATTGGCGCAAACCCGAAAATCGTATCATCCTATCGTCCTCTCAAATGCTCGTTCTAAGGAGTAGAGCGCTTTGCTTGCCGAGAACGTGACCGGCGTGACGAGCCCTTCTGAAATCGATCTTAGGGGTCTTCCTTTTTGGGACCGTCCTAACCTAATCCGCGAGGCCCTCGACCGCCTGCCGGCCGGAACGGCGCTCACCTTCATCACCGAACACGAACCGCGCGGCCTCTCCGCCCGCATCACGCAAGAGCATCCCGAACATTATATCGTAGAAACCCGTCGAGTGGGGCGTGGTTTGTGGCGCGTTAGCATTACGCCCCGTCCGGGCCGCTCGAGCGAGCGAAATCCGCTGGCGCAGTTCTTGGCCGGTTGCCCTGCTTTCCACGGGCTTGGCGTCGAGGTACTCGAGGAGCTGACCGCGTCGGCAATCCCCCAGACCGGTCGCCGGGGGCAAGCGCTCGTCGCTGAAAATTCCAGCTGGCCGTTTATCGGCGTGGTGACCGAAGGCATCGTCGTTCGGGCCAAGGGACACGATGTTAACCGCGAGCGCATCTTGTACGAAATTTTCCCGCACGAAGTATTTGGCGTGGCCGAGTACTTCGATCGCGGCCTTTCCAACGCGCGTATCGTGGCGTTTTCGAAAACGGCCCGCATCATCAAGCTACCCTGGGATTTGGTCGAAGAAGCTGCTTTCCGCCATCCGCAGTTAACGACGGCGCTCGGCGTCGTCATCGCGCAGCGGCTGCGAGAAGTCAACGATACGATTACCGCGCAGGGTGCGTTGCCAATCTTGGCCCGCATCGCTCGCGTCTTGCTGCCGTACGCCATGCCCGAGCGCGGGCTGGTTCCGGCGGCGCCGAACTTGTCGACGATTACGCAATCGCAAATCGCCGCTGCGGCCGGGACGGTGAAAGAAGTCGCCGCGCGGGCGATCGCCGAGCTGGAGGCGCGCAGCGCGTTGCAGCGCGAGCGCGGGCACATTCGCTATCTCGATCGTCAGCAGCTTATGGAGCTGATCCGCGAGCTTTCATAACCGGCGCGCGATCGCGCCGTGAGTTTTATCCTGCGTTGGCTCGACTTGCGGCGGCAACGCCGGCCGGTCGGTTTGCGCCCGCACGGCGAGGTAACGGTCTTTGCCAGTTGCGAAGATACTGCAACGCGCGTACGCCGCGCGGTCGCCGATGTGCTCGGTGCGCACGTTACGTCCGATGATGGGCAGACGATCGAAATCGCGTTCGGGTTAGTGCGCAGCGAACGCCTACGCTGCGGTCTCAGTTCGATCGACGAGCGGCAAACGCGGGTACGAGTCGAGGCGGTATATCCCCCCGGAAGCTCCGCCCCGGAACGTTCGCTGTCGGTCGATGCGCTGTTGACGGCGCTCGGCCGCAACGAGCGAATTATCTGAGTTCTTCTGGAAGGATGCGGTCGAAGCCGGTATAGGGTACGAGCGCCGGCGGCATGTCGACCGAGCCGTCTTCGCGTTGATAGTTTTCTAAAATGGCGGCGACGGTTCTTCCGATCGCGAGCGCCGAGCCATTGAGCGTATGCACCAATTCGGGCTTACCGTCCGCTCGCGCGCATACGAATCGCCGACCTGCGCGCTTGAAAGTCGGTGCAGTTCGAACACGAACTGATCTCGCGGTAGCGTCGCGGCCGAAGGCAGCCATACTTCCAGATCGTAGGTTTTTGCCGCGTTGAATCCGGTGTCGCCGGCGCATAACGATACGACGCGATACGGAAGTCCGAGCGCTTGTAGCACGCGTTCGGCGTCGGAAATCGAGGCGTTCGAGCGCGTCGAACGACGATGCGGGATCGGCTAGCCAAACGAGTTCTACTTTTTCGAATTGATGCTGGCGAATAAGGCCGCGCGTGTCTTTGCCGGCGGCGCCGGCTTCCTTTCGAAAGCACGGTGTATACGCCGTGTACTGGCGCGGCAAGGTCGTTGCATTGAGAATTTCACCGCCGTGCATCGCCGTGAGAGGCACTTCGGCGGTCGGTATCATGAATAAGTCCGCATCGGGGTCGCGGAACATCGCATCGGCAAACTTGCTCAGCTGTCCGGTCGACCACATCGTCGCCCGGCTAACGAGATACGGCGGCGAAACTTCGGTGTAGCCTCGTTCGGCGGCCGAATCGAGGAAAAACGATGCCAGCGCTCGCGACAAACGCGCGCCCGCTCCACGTAGCAGCGTAAAGCGGCTTCCCGACAGTTTTGCGGCGCGTTCGAAATCGAACACGCCGAGGGTCTCGCCAATCTCCCAATGCGGGCGCGATTCGAACGAAAATTCGCGCGGCGTTCCGACGACGCGCAGGATGACGTTATCGCGTTCGTTGTTTCCGGCAGGCACGGAGTCGTCGAGAAGATTTGGCGAGCTGGAGAGCAGCGTACGCAAGGGCGAATCGTCGCGATCCGGTGCGAGCGCGCGCGCGCTCTCTTCCGACGATGCGATCGTTTGCGTGAGGGCGGCCAATTCGTCGCGGCGAGCGGCTGCCGCAGACGCTTTGTCGGCGGCGCGTCCGATCTCGGCCGAAATGCGATTCTTTTCGGCTTTTGCGGTTTCTGCGGCCGACAACGCGGAGCGGTACTCTTCGTCGTAGCGCAGAATGTCGTTGACGAACGACGGATCGAGCCCGCGACGAACGGCGGAGCGCCTCACGCGATCCGGATCGCGCCGAACGACGCCGATGTCTAACATGGAGAAGCGCGCATTTATGCAGCCGCAAAAGGCTCTCCTATCGGAGACCGGTTTTGCAGCCGAGTCGCTGCTCGCCCCTGCGGAGGCGCTGGCGGTGTATTTTGCACGCGTTCCGTTCGAAGCGCCGACGGTCGAAGAGGTGGCACGCGATGCGGCACGCGGACGCGTGCTCGCATCCGAAATTCGAGCGGACGCGGACTATCCGCTCGCACCCCGCTCTGCCATGGACGGTTATGCAATCCTCGCAGCGAGCGTTCCAAGCACGCTGCACATCGCCGGCGACGTCCGCATGGGCCAAGCCGATGGATGCGAGATCGACGCAACGCAGGCCGCGCGAATTCCGACCGGCGGTGTGTTGCCGTCCGGCTCGGATGCGGTCGTGCCGATCGAGGAGGCGCGCGCAGGCGACGGGACGGTTTCGGTGGAGCGACGCGTCGAGCGAGGCCAAAACGTCATTCCGCGCGGCGCCGATATGCGGGCCGGCGACGTGGTGTTAGCGGCCGGTCGCACGCTGCATGCGGCGCACATCGGTTTGCTCGCATCGCTGGGCATCGAGCGCGTCCCCGTGTATCGCACTCCGCTCGTCGGCATCGTTTCGAGCGGCGACGAAATCGTGCCGGTGGCGCAGCGCCCGCGTGCCGGCGAAGTGCGCGATTCGAATCGCTACGCGATTGCGGCGTCGCTGCAAGCCATGGGGTTGCGCACCAAACACTATCCGACGGTCGGCGATGCGCCGGGCGCGTTGGCCGATGCGCTGCGTTTGATGGCGGCCGAATGCGATGCGATCGTCGCCAGTGGCGGCTCGTCGGTCGGAGCGCACGATCGCTTGCCCGAAGCCGTCGCGCAGTTCGAACCGGGCGTCGTCGTTCACGGACTACGCATCAAGCCCGGAAAGCCCGCGCTGTTTGGAGCGGCCGGCTCGACCCCGATCGTCGGCCTGCCCGGAAATCCCGCGTCGGCATCGATCGTGCTCGAAGCCGTGGCAGCGTCGATTTTTTTGAAGCTGACCGGAGCGAACTACCGCCAGTCCGTCGAGCGGCTGCCGCTAACGGAGGCGTTGCGCGGCCGGCCGGGCTGGACGTGGTACGTTCCGGTCGTAATCGAGGATGCTCGGGCCCGGCCGCTCGAGTTACGCTCGTTTTCCGTTCGTCTCGCCGCGCAAGCCGACGGATACGTCGTGGTGCCTGCCGATGCGCCGGCGATCGACGCCGGCGATGAGGTCGCCGTCCATCGGTTTTGGGGAACGTAGGTCGAGGCATGAACGTGCGCCAAACCCAGCGGCCCATGCCGCGCCCTACCGCCGCCGTCGAGGCGATTCCGCCGACGACGCCGTTCGTCGGTCCCGAAGAACTGATGCGATCCGCAGGCCGCACCGATGTCGTGCGTCTCGGTGCAAACGAAAGCTCGTTTGGAATTTCACCCGTTGCACTCGCAGCGATGACCGCCGAGTTGCCGCGCCTCAGCTGGTACGGCGACCCCGAGTCGCTGGATCTGCGCGATGCGCTGGCCGCTAAACACCGTTGCCGTCCTTCGCAAGTGCTGGTCGGCGCAGGCATCGATGACGTAATGGGTCTGGCCGTGCGCGCCTTCGTCGGTGCGGGCGGCGTCGCCGTCGCGACACGCGGCACGTATCCGACGTTCGCATATCACGTAACGGGATACGGTGGAACGATCGAGTCCGTCGAATATCGAGCCGACGGCGCGGTCAACCTCGACGCGCTATTAGAGCGTGCTGCAACGCTCCAGCCGTCGCTGGTGTATTGTGCGAACCCGGATAATCCCGGAGGCCGTTTTCACGGCCGCGAAGCGATGGTGCGATTCGCCGAAGCGTTACCTCCGGAAACGCTGTTTTTGCTCGACGAAGCGTATGCGGATTTCGTGGACGAGGACGAACTGCTGGGTCCGGAGATCGACGATCGAATCGTGCGTCTGCGCACCTTTTCGAAAGCCTACGGGATGGCCGGCGCACGTATCGGATACGCGCTCGCGTCCGAGCGCAACGCGAACATTTTTCAGAAGATCCGCCTACACTACGGCGTCAACCGAAACGCGCAGATCGGAGCGCTAGCGTCGCTGCTCGATGCGACGTTCCATCGCTGGGTGTTGGAGCAAACCGCCGCCGCGCGCGACGATTATTACGACCTGGCGCGACGCCTCGGTTTGGGGTATATCGAGTCGCGCACCAACTTCGTCTGCTTCGACCTCGAAACGGTCGACCGCGCGAATGCCGTTGTCGCGCGGCTGCTCGAATGCGGAGTTTGGATTCGAAAGCCGGGTTTGCCGCCGCTGGACCGTTTCGTGCGCGTCAGTGCGGGAACGCCGCCGATGCGAGGAGCCTTCGCCGACGCCCTCGCCGGCGTGCTGGAGAAGTTGTGACGTACGCCATCGTTTCCGACGTTCATGGGAATCTGGAGTCGCTCGAACGCGCCTTGAGTTTCGTTCGCGAAGACGACGAACTGCTGTGTTTGGGCGACTGTGTCGGATACGGCCCGAATCCGAACGAGTGCGTGACGTTATTGCGCGAGCGAGTGCGGCACGGCGTCATCGGCAATCACGATCTTGCGGCGCTCGATAACTACGGCACGGAGTATTTCAACGACGCGGCGCGTGCGGCGATCGAGTGGACGCAAAAGGTTTTGACGCCCGAAAGCCGCTCGTGGCTCGACGCGTTACCGTACGAGCTCCGGTTTCCGGATTTTCTTTTAGTGCACGGCGCGCCGGTCAATTATTTCGAGTACATTCTCGACAAACGAACGGCGTCGGCCGCATTCGACTGGACCGATGCTCCGCTGGTGTTCGTCGGCCACACGCACATCGCAGAGTATTGGGTGCGCGAAAAGGACGGAACGATCGGTCACCGGCACATGCAGCACGGCGGCGAACTCATTTTGGAAGAGGGCTGCCGGTATATCGTAGACGTCGGAAGCGTCGGCCAGCCGCGCGATCTGAATCCAAATCCGTCGATGGTGCGCTTCGACGCCGAGGCCCGGCGGGTCGAATGGATTCGCTACGCGTATCCGGTGGCCGACGTGCAAACGAAAATTCGCGAAGCGAACCTTCCCGCCTATCTGGCCGACCGGTTGGAGGCGGGGCGTTGAGCGACGTTCCGTTCGACGACGGCAATTGCTTTGCGTGCGGACCCGACAACCCGGTCGGCTTGCACTTGCATTTCGACGCCGACGGAGACCACGTTGCGGCGAAGGTCCGTCTTGCGGCGAACTATCAAGGCTGGCGCGACATCGCGCACGGCGGAATAGTCATGGCGCTGCTCGACGAAGCGATGGCGCACGCCGCCGGATTTGCCGGACATCGAGGCGTGACGGCCAGCGTCAAGGTTCGCTTTCGCCGGCCCGTCCCGATCGATCGCACGGTTGACGTTCGCGGACGCGTGACGTGGCATCGGCGCAACGTGCTGGGCGTCGAGGCGACGATTCTCGAAGCGGGTGTGGTGCTGGCGCAAGCCGAGGGCAGCTTCGTGTCGCGCGGTTCGCTCGATGCCGTTGACGACAGGCGTAATCCGCTGTCGTGAAATCCAAACAGCAACGACAAGCCACTGCCGAGAAGCGGAACACCGCCACGCCGACGCTCGACAATCGTCGCGCTCGCCATGAATACGAGATTCTCGAGTCGCTCGAAGCCGGACTGGTGCTGACGGGAACCGAGATCAAGTCGATTCGCGCGGGCGGTGCGAGTTTAAACGAAGCGTACGCGCGAGTTCGCGACGGTGAAGCGTGGCTGATGGGCATGCACATCGCCGGCTACAAAGAGGGAAGTTTCTCGAACGTCGAGGCTAACCGGCCGCGCAAACTGCTGCTCCACAAGGAACAGATCGAGCATTTTCATAGCCGCGTCGGCGAAAAGGGCCTGACGATCGTTCCACTGCGACTCTACTTTACGCGCGGGAAAGCCAAGGTGCAACTTGGATTGGCCCGCGGTAAAAAGTTGTGGGATAAGCGCGCGGACATCGCAAAGCGCGACGTCGAACGCGATATCGCGCGCCAGATGCGGTGAGGGGAGCGCGTCCGGAGCAAGCGCTGGTCGATGCGATCGTTCGCGATGGCGTCCTCCGCCCGAACGAACGGCTGATCGTCGGCTGCAGCGGTGGTCCCGATTCGATCGCATTGGCGTGGACGTTAGCGGCGGCGAGGACGCTCGATCTCGATCTTCGTTTGGTCTACGTCGACCACGCTCGCAGACGCTCGTCGCTGCAGGACGAATGCGTGGTCGCGAATGCGTCGGCCGTGCTCGGGATCCCATTCGAAACGGCGTCTCTCGACGGAACCGCGGCCGGCGAAGCCCAGCTGCGCGACGCCCGCTACGAGGCATTGCTCAACGTGGCGCGACGCACCGGCGCCAATGCCGTCGTTACCGCCCATCATGCCGAGGATCAGAGCGAGACCGTTCTGCTGGCGCTCTTTAGAGGAAGCGGTGCGGCTGGTTTGGCGGGGATGCCTGCCCGCCGCTTACTTGCGGGCGAGATCGACCTCGTGCGTCCGCTCCTCGGTTACAGTGCCGCCGAACTGCGCACGTTCTGTCACGATGCGGGGGCTCCGTACGCGGTCGATCCCACGAACTCCGACGCAAGTATCGCCCGAAACGCCGTGCGCGAGGCGTTGACCGCCCTACGCCCGCTGTTCCCACAGCTCGACCGCGCGGTGTCGAGAGCCGCGGTCATCGCCGCCGACGAGGCCGTAGGCTCGAAGCGAGCCTCGTTGCGCCGCCACGTTCGCGCTCTCGTGGAGGCTGAATGCGGCCTGGACGACGTCGATTTCGAGCACGTCGAGGCCGCGGTTCGAGCGCTCGAGCGCGGAGCGAGCGGGCGCTTTCTTCTGAAGGCCGGCATCGAGATCGAAGTGCGCGATGGCGAGATTGCCGCGGTAAAAGCCGCGCCGGGAGGCGTGGGCGAACGGAAACCGCGGGTAACGTAGGAGGGGTTCCAGAAAACGTGTCCCCTCAACTCGGCCATCGGGCCTGGTTTATAGCACCCGGTACGTTCGGCAGGGCCGAGACGATTCATAGAAAGTATACGGTTTCAACCACGTGAGCAAGAATCTCCGCTCGATCATTCTGATCATCCTGGCAATCGTTGCCGTGTTCGTCATCGTGGAAAAATTCGTGCAGCCCAGTGAAGGCGCCACGCGATTAGATTACGGCACGTTCTACCAGAAGCTCGAGGCCGGCCAAGTGCAGTCGTTTCACGCGGTCGGTTTGGCCGCGACCGGCGATCTTTCCAGCGGCGCCAAATATACGGTATCGGTACCGAACGTCGATCAGACGTTCGTGGACAACGTGTATCGTAAGGTCAAGAGCGGTGCGATCAGCTTCGAGCAGCAAAGTAATGGCGGACTGTTTACGAGCCTGATGTCGCTCGCGCCATTGGTCGTGATGGTCGCGCTGTTGTTCTTCATCTTGCGCCAGGCGCAAAGCGGCGGTAGTCAAGCGTTATCGTTCGGCCGGTCGCGTGCCAAGATGCAGTCGGAGAATCGCCCCAAGGTAACGTTTGCGGATGTTGCCGGCGTGGACGAAGCCAAAGAAGAGCTTGCCGAAATCGTCGACTTCTTGAAGTACCCGAAAAAATATCAAGCGGTCGGCGCGCGGATACCCAAGGGCGTGTTGCTGCTCGGTCCGCCGGGCACCGGTAAGACGCTTCTAGCGCGCGCGATCGCAGGCGAAGCCGGCGTACCGTTTCTGTCGATATCGGGTTCGGATTTCGTCGAGATGTTCGTGGGCGTCGGCGCCTCGCGCGTGCGCGATCTCTTCGACCAAGCAAAGAAATCGGCTCCGTGCATCGTCTTCATCGACGAAATCGACGCCGTCGGACGCCAGCGTGGCGCCGGCTTGGGCGGCGGCCACGACGAGCGCGAACAGACGCTCAATCAGTTGCTGGTTGAGATGGACGGATTCGATCAAAATACCGGTGTGATTCTGATTGCGGCGACCAACCGCGCCGACGTGCTGGATCCCGCGCTGCTTCGGCCCGGGCGCTTCGACCGTCAAGTCGTCGTTGACCGCGCCGACTTCAGAGGCCGCGAGAAGATTCTAGAAGTGCACGCCCGCAACAAACCGTTAGGCAAAGAAGTGTCGTTGACGACGCTGGCCAAACGGACGCCGGGTTTCTCGGGAGCGGATCTCGAGAACTTGCTCAACGAAGCCGCCTTGCTGGCGGCGCGGCGGAACAAAAGTACGATCGAGATGCACGAGTGCGACGAAGCCATCGATCGCGTCATGGTCGGGCCCGAGCGCAAGTCGCTGATCATGTCGCCGCGCGAGAAGGAAACGACCGCGTTTCACGAGTCGGGCCACGCGTTGCTCGGCGGGTTGCTCGATAAATCGGACCCGATTCACAAAGTTACGATTATCCCGCGAGGAATGGCGTTGGGTCTCACGTGGTCGCTGCCGGAGGACGACCGTCACAGCCGCACCCGCGAGGAGTTGATCGCGCAGATTACGATGGCGTTGGGCGGACGTCTGGCCGAAGAGATCAAGTTCGGCGACGTCACGACGGGCGCCAGCAACGACTTCGAAAAAGCCACCGAGCTGGCGCGCCGAATGGTGACGCAATACGGCATGAGCGAACTCGGGCCGATTCAGTATGGCCGCGGCGCGCATCAAGTCTTCTTAGGCCGCGACTTCGGCGACGAACGCAGCTACTCGGAAGAAATCGCCAGCAAGATCGACGCACAAGTGCGCGCGATCATCGAGTCGGCATATTCGAATGGCAAACAACTACTCGAGACCAACTGGAGCAAAGTCGAGCGGATGGTCGAGTCGTTGCTCGAGTACGAAACGGTCGATGCCGAGGAGGTTCGAGCGATTCTAGAAAACCGGCCCTTCGATCGCCCGGCCGCCGAACTGACGCCGCCCGCCGGCGCGGATGTCGAACGGTTGCCGTCCGACGAGCTCAAGCGCGCCGAAAAACCGAAACGGCTGCCGCCGAACATATCGCCGGAACCGGCATGAAGGTAACGACGGCGATCGCCGCCGCACTGCTAACGCTAGCGGTGCCCGTGGCGGCGCTGCCGTGCGCCGCAGCCGGCATCGCCCAGCAACGCGGCGATCTACCGAAAGGCGGCTCGTACGTCGTAGAACCCAACCCGACGATCGGCGTGGCCGCAGCGGGATTGTGGTTTCGTGCGCCCGGGGCCGGCTATGACAACGCGACCCCCGGTATCTCTCGGTTGGCCGCGACGGCGGCGGCCGTGGCACCGCTCTCCGGCGGGAAATCGCTGTTCGCGCTCGTCAATAGCGTCGGCGGACAACTCAATATCAGCGTCTATCCAGATATCGTTGGGATCGGCGTCACCGTGCCGGCTCCGGCCATCCGGCGAGTCGTTGCCGCGATGACCGCGGCATATTTTTCGCCCGCAATCGACGATTCGGCGGTTAAGACGGCGCAACGCGATGCGGCCGTTGCCGCGGTCGCGCAGCGGTATTCCGGCGACCTCGCTCTGCACGACGTGCTGTTCGCACACGTGTTTTCGGCCGGCCCGGCGCATTACTCGCCGCTTCCCGACTCGATCGCGGCGATCGCGTCGTTGTCCGCCTCGAGCATCGGCACGTTCGCGAAGCGGGCGTTTCGATCCGGAAACGCGATGCTCACACTCACCGGCGACGTCGATGCCAGCTCGCTCTCGGCCGTAACCGACGGCAGCGGATCGACGAATATGGATGCGCCGTTCGATTCGACGCTGTCGGGCGCAACCGGTCCCGCCGACGTTAACGGAGCCGTTTCCGGTACGGGCTTTGCATGGGTTGGGCCGCCCATCGCCGACGCGCGCGCTGCGACCGCGATGGATTTCATCGCCGACTATCTGTTTCGCGACGGTACCGGATTGGTATCGCGCGACGTCGCGCCCGAAGATGCGTACGTTGCCGGGCAGTTCGTAACGCTGCACAATCCGGGTGTCATGGTCGTTACGATGGGCGGAAACGACGAATCCAAAGCCGAGCGGGCGATGCTCGATCGGCTGTCCGCGATGGAGCGGCCGCTCGACGCGCACACGTTTGCGGCGGCACTAGAAGCATTCTTATATCATGTGGCGTCGGATACGCAAGCGCCGCTCGAGCGCGCCGACAACTTAGGCTGGTATGCCGTTGAAGGTAACGCGGCGTATGCGCCCGGCGATGCGAGCGAGGAGTACCAACGGATGGCGCGCTCGCTCGATCCGCAATTCGTAGCGGACGTCGTGCGTCGCTATCTCGCAAATCCGCTCTCGATAAAATTATTAGTTCCGTCGAATCAGCCGAAAGGGAATGCGTCGTGAAGAGCCTGATCGCGGTGACGTTGTTCGCCACCCTTGCGACGACGTTTCCGTCGAGCGCCATTGCCGCGGCGGATGCGACGCAGCCTGCGGTGGTCCGCCAAGGCGGCGTCGCGATCGTGAGTCAAAGCGACCCGCAAGCCGCACTGGTTGGAGTCGAGGTCGTCATCCCGGCCGGGCTCGACCGGCAAACCCTTCGCCAGAACGGATTGGCGGCGTTAGTCGCGCAAACGATTTTGCAAACGCCGGTGACCGTCGCCGGCGCGTCGCCCGTTCCGCTCGAACGAGCGATTGCGGCGAGCGGCGGATCGATTCGATTTGCGATCGATCCGGATAACGTTCATTTCTACGTCGAAGCGCTGGCGCAAGACGCGCCGGCGGTGCTTGCGATGTTTCGTCAGGCGTTGACGGCGCCGGATTTTGCGCCGGCGACCGTCGTCGATGCGCGCACGGCGTTATCGACCAAGCTCGCACAGTCGGCACAGTATTCGCAATACGCACTGCAGGTCGGCGTTGACATGCTCAATCAAGCCTCTTCGGCGCAGGCGAATGCCGGCTTTCCCGCGCTCGGGACGCGCACGTCGTTGGCCCAGCTGGTGCCGTCCGACGCTGCGGCATTTTACCGTACCTATTATCGGCGCGGCGGAGCGCTGGTGAGCGCGGTCGGCCGCCTCGATGCGTTGGGCGCGGCCGATCTACGTTCGCTCGCATCGGCCTTACCCGACGGCACCACGTCGGTCGTTGCGACGCACGTTGCTCCTCTGCAGGGAGCATCGCGCGAAGTGATCGCGCACCGCAACATCGCCGCGCCTTGGTTGATCGCTCAATATCCCGCTCCCGACGTTGCCAGCCGCGATTTCGGGCCGATGCTGGTATTGTCGGCATTTCTTCGGCGCACGCTATCGGATATCGCGCAAGTGCCGGGCGTCGTTTCTCCCACCTTCATGTCGCGCGCCGTTGGGGCCGATTATGCCTACGATCGGGCGCCCGCCCATCTGGTGTTGTACGTCAACGGCGGCATCGGAAATCCGACGCGTACGTTTGCGACCGCGTTGTCGATCGTCAGCGTCTTGGCAGCGACGCGCCTGCAAGGCTCGATCGACCAGTTCAAAGCGCAAGCTGCGGGCGATTTCGCAACCGGTGCGACGACGTTGGAAACCCGCGCGTGGCTCGCCGCCGTCTTCGCACGCGGCGATGCGTCGCCCGACTTCTTGAATCGCGCGCTACAGGCAATCTCCAACACCACCCCCGGCGACGTGCAACGCGTTGCGCGGTTGTATCTGGGCAATCCGACCATCGCGTTGGTCTTGCCGCGGGACGAAAGCACGCACAACTGAACGTCGCACTCGTTCACGACTACTTGAACCAGCGCGGCGGAGCCGAACGCGTTTTTGCCACCATCGCCAAAGAGTGGCCGGACGCGCCCATTTACACAGCGCTCTACGATGAATCCGCGGTCGGCGATCTGATTCCGCGCGAACGGGTTCGAACGTCGTATCTGGCGCGCGTTCCGTTTGCCGGGAAGTATTTTCGGGCGCTGGCGCCGTTCTATCCCGGAGCTTTTGAAGCGTTCGACCTTTCCGGTTACGACACGATTATCAGTTCGACTACATCGTGGGCAAAAGGTGTGATCGTCCCGCCGGGGAGCGTACACGTCTGCTATACGAATACCGTGAGCCGCTTTGCGTTTGCGTACGACGATTACGTCGGCGGTTTGGGCCGTTCCAGCGGCAACCGGCTCTTGCCGATGCTGGCTCGGCCGATCGTGCGACGGCTCGTCGCCTGGGATAAGCGTGCGGCGCAACGCCCGACTGCGTACGTTGCTAACTCTCGCAATGTGGCAGAGCGCATCCGCCGCTACTACGAACGCGATGCCGACGTGCTGCACTGTCCGGTCGAGCTCGACAGGTTTACCGTCGGACGGGGCTCCGGCGACTACTTTCTGATCGCCTCGCGGTTGCTTCCGTACAAACGCGTTGACCTCGCAATTCGGGCGGCGCAGTCGGCCGGCGTACGGCTGTTGGTGGCCGGAACCGGACCCGCGCAGGCGGCGCTGCGCGCGTTAGCTCGCGATTCGACGACGACGTTGCTCGGATACGTCGAAGATGGCGAGTTGAACGCACTGATGGGCGACGCACGCGCGGCCATCGTACCGGGCGAGGAAGATTTTGGCCTATTGCCGCTCGAGGCCGCCGCCGCCGGACGGCCGGCGATCGCATTGCGTCGCGGCGGGGCGCTCGAAACGATCGTCGACGGCGTGACCGGAACGTTTTTTGACGATCCTACGCCCGAGTCACTGGCTGGGGTGTTGCGTTCCTTCGATGCCACGCGCTACGATCCGCACATCTTGCGCGCGCACGCCGAGCGATTCGCTCCACAAACGTTTTCGCGGGAACTGCGGGCGATCGTCGAGCGCGTTCGCGCGAGCGGTCGCTAATAACCCATATGCGAGCGGTGTTTTGGGCCGTCGCCGCATTCATCGTGGTGTTCGTCGCATACGACCTCAACAAACTGTACGCGCTCCGATACGGCGCCGATCTCGGGATCTATCTGCAGACGCTCGTAAACTGGCGTCACGGCTCGACCTTTAACTACGGCGAGTGGCGTCCGCATCTGCAAGTGCACGAATCCTGGGCACTGATCGCGTTGGTTCCGCTCGTCGCCCTCGTTCCGCGGGCCGAAACGCTGCTTGCGGTGCAGGTGGTTGCGGTAGCATCTGCGGCGATTCCGTTAGCCCTCCTCGCTTGCCGGCTCGGCCTGTCGTCGCGAGCGGCAACCGTCGTGGCCGTTGCGTATTTGTTGACGCCATCGGCGCAAGGTCTTGCGTACGATAATTTCTCGGAGAACGTATTCGTGCCGTTGTTGGCGTTCGGAGCGGCGTTAGCGGTCGTTCGCCGCGCGTGGTGGCCATCGCTCGTTCTCGTCGTGTTGCTATGCGGCATCAAAGAAGATTCCGCGCTGTTCGTCATTTGGTTTGGGGTCGCGTATGCGGTATGGCGCGACCGGCGAATGGGAATCGCCATATGCGCCGTGGGTCTGGTGACGATTCTAACGTATTGGTCGATCGAAACGCTGGCCGGGGTTCGGCCCAACGATCCGCCGTACGGCTGGGCCGTGCACGATGTTAGCGGTAAGTTCACGTTGATCGCGCTGCTGCTCGCGCCGTTTGCGTTCGCGCCTGCCGGCGCCGGACGCTGGCTGTTGTTGAGCGTACCTCTGTTAGCCGAGATCGTCTTCATGCAGCCGTGGAACTACGAACCTAGTCGAATCGGTTCGCATTACGTCGCTCCGCTCTTGGCGGCCGCGTCCGTTGCTGCGGTCGTCGGTTTGCGGCGCTTCCCGAAGCTCGTGCCGGCGGTCATTCCTTGCGCGCTGATCGTCACGTTGGTTATTTTTAGCGACACCGCGCTGCGACCGGGACGATGGCCGTACGTCGTCGATTGGAACGCATACCGGCAGGCCGAAACGGTGCGCGACGGATCCGCCCCGGCACTATTGCCGCGGCGAGAAGAGGGCGTGTGGGCCGTCGCTGCGGCCAACCCGCAGGTGCGGCTCGATCGGCGACACGATCCGGCGTTCGTTGCATGTCCGGCCTACGACACCGATGCCGGCGCGTTCTTCCGAAGCCTGCGCGGCGAGATGCCGGCCCATCTGTGTGGCGGCGTTCCGGTACGATAAACATGCCGCTACAAACGATTCGTTTCGAACGTGCCATGCGCGAGGATCGCGGACGGTTCGCGAGCGTACGCGATGCGCGCGTGTTGTTCTATTGGCCGCACGGCCTCGGCGATTGGGTGCATTTGGGCGTACTGGCGCCGTTGCTCGAGCCCAGTAACGTATACGCAGTGACGCGATCGGGCGACGACTACGTGGCGATGCTCGAAGGACAAACGCTCTTGCGACCGTTGTACTCGGGAATACTCGCGCCGTCGGATCGGGTAGGCGGCGAACCGCCCCATTGGGGCTTGCGATCGTCGTCGTTGCGCGGCGGTGCGGCCATCGCGCAGCTCGCACAAGCGCCCGCCGAAACGGTGCGAGGCTTCGCTGCGGACACGTTATTGTGGACGGACTATCCGGAAACCGAAGGCCGCGCCGCCTATCCGTATCACACCAAGATCCGCAATCTCGCGCGCACGTTGGTAGCGCCGCAACGCTTACAGCAATTCGATCTTTCCCAGCCGCTGCCGAACGTTCTGGATTTTTCGGCGCCCGCCGGCGTGCTTGCGAACGTCGAACGACGATTGCACGAATTTGCACCGCCCGGCACGCGCATCGCGATCCTCTCTCGTGCCGGCGTCACGGCGCCTCGGAAAAATTGGGACGCGGGGCAGGCCGAACGATTCGTCCGCGAACTGCGAGCGTGCGATTCGCGTTGGCGCATCGTTTCGATGGATGACGACGAGTTCGACGGAACGGCTGGTTTCCGGCGGCTGTTCGCCGGCGGCTGCGAGCCATTCTCGACGACCTTCAAAGCGCTACTACAACGTAGCGAACTCTTGGTCGGCGTTCCGGCCGGGCCGCTCCACGTTGCGATGGCGTCGAATTTGGTAGCGATCGTCGGAATTTGGCGAGCGCACCATCCCGACTGGTACGACGAACCCAACCGGCGTGCGGTTCACCTGGCCGGACGAATCGTCACCGATCGCGGATTTCACCGGCGTGTTGCGACGGTTACGAAACCGGCGTCGCTGCATCATCGAATCGAATATTGCGATACGGAAGAAGTGCCGGCGCAAGCCGTGCTCGCCGCCATTTCGAAGCTTGGGCTGTGAGGAACGTTACGGTGCGATCGGACCGGGCGGATGCGCCGCCGCCGCATGCGCTCCCATCAACAGCGCAACCAACGTGAACGCATTGAACAGCGCGTGCGAAATCATCGACGCGTACGCGTTGCGGGTGTTGTAGTAGACCGCGCACAGAACCACCCCGCCGAGACCTAGTGGAACGGCCGCGTACTTGTCGCCGTGCGCGCAGGCAAACAACACGCCGCTCGCTACCGCGCCAAGCCAAAAACCGCCGTAGCGCATTCCAAAGTTAAAGACGAAGACGCGGAAGATCGTTTCTTCCACCGCGGGGGCGAAAACGGTAGCAAAGAGGACGAATGCGGCGATGGCCGCCGGCTGATGCAAGCCGGCAAACACTTCGACCGGTTGCTGCTGGTGATCGGTATGCGTCAAGATCGACACGATTGCCGAAGAACCGTCAACAACCACGATCATCGCGATCGCTCCGAGCACGGCGCCGACGAGTACGGGCAACGTCGGAGCCGTGAAGCCGAGCGCTCCACGCGGCATTTTGGCGATGCTCGGGAGCGCCAACAACGCGCACGAGATCAGTCCCGTTTCGAGCAGCGCTTGGAGCGTAAGGCCGAAGACCAGTCGTTGCGGGTTAACCGGTCCGGAAACTTGCTGCGCGGAGCCGATTGCGGAGAGTACGACGATCGCAACGATGACGATCCCCGTCGCCGACGCGGCAAACCCGCTGAAACTATCCTTCGGCCAGTGCGTCGGCCAACCGGGAGAAATCGTCGAGTTCGAGTCGTTCACCGCGTCGTTCCGTTGGAATGCCGGCGGCCGCCGCCGCTCGTTCGATCCGTTCGTGCGGCAAACCTAACGCCAGCGAGAGACTGTTGACTAGAGTTTTGCGGCGGTACGCGAACGCTCCGCGGACGACCTTCCGGAACAACTCGAGATCGCGCGGGCGCACCGCCGGTACGTCGCGGCGTATCAGTCGCACGACCGCAGATTGCACCTTCGGAGGCGGGTAGAACGCGCTCGGTCCAACCGAGAATCCGTACTCGACGTGCGCCGCGTACTGCACTGCAACCGAGAGACTGCCGTACGATGCCGAACCGGCCTTCGCGCCCAATCGTAACGCGACGTCTTTCTGAATCATAAAGGTCATCGTGCGCGGACCTTCCGGTAGCTCGAGCAGGCGTAGAATCAACGGCGTTGCGATGTTATATGGAAGGTTGCCGGCGGCGCGCCACGTTCGTTGCGCCGCCCACGCCTCGTAGTCGAACTCCAGCGCGTCGCCGTGTTCGAAGTGCGCTCCGCGCACGTCGTCGCGTTCGCGTAGCGCCGTCAAAAGCGCGGCGTCGATATCGATCGCGGTGACGTTCGCGCCTTGCTGCAGTAGCGCGCTCGTTAGCATGCCCGTTCCGGCGCCGATCTCCAACACCGGAATCGCCGGATCGTCGTCAACGCATAAACGCGCCGCGGCTATTGCCACGGCGCTATCGATTAGAAAATGTTGACCGTACCGCTTTTGCGGGCGCAAACCCCAACGGGCCAGCACCGCCCGCGGATGGGGTGTGTCGCTCACTTCAAACGATATACCGTAACTTGACGGCGTCCGAACGCCAGCGCTGCGCCGGTCGAGTTAAAACCGAGATCGATTCGATTTCCTCGAATCGCGCCTCCCGTGTCGCCGGCGATCGCCCAGCCGTAACCGGCGATATATAAGTGCGTGCCGATCGGAATATAGCGAGGATCGACCGCGACGATGCCGTATCCGGCGCGCCGGCCGATCGCCGTTATACCGCTGCATCCCGCGCAATCGGCGGTGTATGCGGTGGCGATCATCTCCATCGAAATCATTTGCATCGCGCGCGCCGCAAAGTTGCGCGCGTCGATCGCGCCGATCGCGCTCAATCGTTGGTAGGCGGCATACGCTTCGGATCCGTCGGCCATTACCCGCGGCTTCGCACGCCGCACGAGCTGCGACGATAGCGTGACGTGGCGTACGGTCGTGCCCGTTTGAAACGAGCGCACGACCGAAACGCGCATGCCGGACGATCCGCTCGATCGAACGAGCGACGCTTCGGAAGCGAGCGACGCATCGAGGTGATGAACGGTACGAGGCGCGATGTGCTTGACGATCGTACTCGTCCATGTGGTAACGTGCGTGACGCGCACGATGCCGTTCGGCGCAACCGATGCCGCGCGCCCTGGAACGACGAGGTCGTACCGGCCTAGCGCCACGTGGTTGTCGGCCAGCATACCGGCGACCGAGTCGGCGGTGCTCCAAACCTTCGTGCGGCGTCCGCCGACGGCGAGCGTCACCGGGACGGCTGCCCGATACGCAACGATCGTTCCATCGGTAATTGGGACGTCGAGGGCGGGCCGGATCGAGTCGTGGTCGCCAAGCCGGATACCCTCTTCGCGCAGAAAATCCGCGACGGTCGGAGCGTCGGTCGTTATGTCGACGATGGTGCCGTTGGCAGCCAACGCAACCGTGTGGGACGGCGCGCGGCCGTTGGGCGTCGCGGCCATGGCGCGCGATGCCGGCGCGATGGCCGCAAACAAAACGGCTGCTGCAACGAATCGGCGCAAACTGCCGATGCGAATGAGGGACAAACGAACGCCTTTCGCTCCCAGCTCGCCGCAAGATCGGCTCTCAACACCTCGAGAAAGCAAACGATGCAGGTCGAGTCGGACGGCCGCCGGGCGGCCTTTCTTTTCCGGCCGGCGCGGTGCGCCGGCACGCCACGAGAAAGGAGCCTCGCTGATGCGTTGGCTCGAGCCGCCTCGGGGCGGCCATGTGGCCCGGGCACTATAGCACGAGGAACGCGAAGTTCTCCTAGGGCGAAAGTCGCACCTGGCCGGGGCGGAGAGCCTGCGGACGGGGCGAAGGACGGTGCCGTGGACCGGTTGCGAATCGGCTTTTTTACCGAGATCTACCGCCCCGTCGTGAATGGTGTTGTGGCGTCGATCGAGGCGTTGGCACAGGGGTTGGAATCGCGCGGTCACTCGACGTTTTGCTTCGCGCCGCACATGCCCGGATTCGTCGAACCGGACGGCCCGGTTTTTCGAATGCCGTCTTTGCCGCTGCCGACCAAGACGCCGTATCGGCTCACCCTGCCGCTGGTCGCGCGCCGCAACGTCAACAACGTGATCAAACGCTTGTCGATCGTGCACGCGCACTCACCATTCGTTACCGGATGGACCGGGCTGCATTACGCTCGCAGGTACCGCATACCGCTGGTGTTTACGTATCACACGCAGTTGGAAGAGTACGCGCACTACGTTCCCTTCGAACGTAACGCGACGCGCTACGCGGCCTCGCAACTAACGCGCACGTTCGGTAACCTAGCCGACGCGGTCGTCGTACCGACGGCGTCGATGGCCCATCGGCTGCGCGAGGTGGGCGTGCGCACGCGGATCGAGATCGTCCCCAGTGCCATCGACGTTGCGTGGTTCGCGGCCGGCCGGCGCAGCGATACCGTCCGGGCGTGGGCCGGCGCCGGCCCACGCGAGCGTCTCTTGTTGTGCGTCTCGCGCTTGGGCAAAGAAAAGAATATCGAAGTGCTCCTGGCGGCACTCGCAGGAGCGGACCCTTCGTTGCGGCTCGCAATCGCCGGAGAAGGCCCGGATCGCGAACGCCTGGAGGCGCTCGCGTCCGAATTGAACGTGATGGGACGAACCCGGTTCTTGGGAGCCCAGCCGCGCGAACGTTTGCCCGATTTGTACGCTTCGTGCGATGCCTTCTGTATGCCGAGCACGAGCGAGACCCAGGCCTTAGTCCTGGTTGAAGCGCTGGCGGCCGGAGCGTTGCCGATCGCGGCCGACGTCCCACAGAGTCGCGACGTCTTGGCCGGCGAGGGAACCTACGCGAAGCCAACTGCCGACGGCTTCGCCCGTGCGTTCCAGGGGGTCGAACTCGACCCCGGCGCTTCCGCTCGCCGGCGAGCGAACGGCAACGCCGATCGTTTCGGCATCGATCGCCATGTGGACCGGATGCTCGAGCTGTATCGCGACCTCATGGTGTGCGATCGAATCGCTTGACTCCGAACATATGTTCGTATATATTTGGGTATAGAATCATCATGCGAACAGCACGAAATGAAACTCCGGACTGGGTAACGGCAGAGATCGGCTTTGCGGCCGGCTCGCACGGTACGGGTGTGGCTTACGCCGATGTCGCGCTTGCTGGGCGCAGCCGGGTGATGCGCGTTCCATTCAGCGTGCAGTCCCGCGGCTCCGAATCGCGCGCCGTCGGCTATGCTGCACTGACGGCCATTGCGCGCGCAATGCGCGGCTGGAAGGTCGAACGCGTGCGTTTTGCGGTTGACGATCCGGTGTTGATCGCCGATCTCGGCGGGCACCGTGACGTACCGGCAAGTCTCGTGATGCCATACGTCCACTTGCGATGTGCGCTCAACCAGTTGGGCGATTTCGATATCGTGGAAGCCATCGAGAACGATCTCACACAGCGGGCGCGAGCTGAAGTCGCTCTAAACGCCGCTGCCTGACGCATCCTCCGCGGACTTCCGCCGGCTCGAAGCGGGCGAACTGCCGGAAGAAACGCGTGCGCTAGCACGCGCGCTCTTAGGAAGATACGTCGTCCGCCAAGTTGGATCCGAGATTGTAGCCGGACGAATCGTTGAAACCGAAGCCTATCTCTTAGGTGATCCTGCGTGCCACGGGTTCATCGGGCCGACGCCGCGCAACGCCACCCTATTCGGTCCGCCACATCGTTCGTATGTGTACCAAATTTACGGCACGTCGTTCTGCTTCAACGTTTCAGGCGAAGCGGAAGGCGACGGCGCCGGCGTCTTAGTGCGAGCATTGGAGCCGGTCATCGGGCACGACGTTATGTTGCAGCTCCGGCCCGGGGCGTCGGCGGCAGATGTCTGCCGGGGACCGGGGCGTCTGTGCGCTGCGTTGGGGATCGACCGTTCTCTAGACGGCGTCAATCTGTTGACCGATTCGGCCTTATGGCTGTCGGCCGGTCAACCGCTGCGTCCCTCGCGCGTGCGCGTGAGCCCCCGCATCGGCATTACGCGCGGCGCGTCGCGGCCGCTGCGCTATTATGAGGCTGGTAATCCGCACGTGAGCGGCCCACGCAAATCGATTCGACCTTGAACCCGAGATTCGGCTGTGATATAGTGTGGTCGTCGCGAAGCACGGAACGTGTTTCGGCCGCGACGACATTTGACATCCCCCCCGTGACGCGCCGCCGTTCCGATCGCGAGGCAGCCTCGCCCGCGAATCGATGTTGTGATGCGCGTGCGGTTTCCTGAGAGAGACACTCCTCTGCAAACCGAACATCGCCCGAATAACGACATGCGCCCTCCGCAAAATGGAGGCCGTCGCCGTCGCGCCCGTCACCGCCGCTTTCAACAGCCTGGCCAGTTTCACGAGCAGTTCCCAACAGCTGACAACGGGCCACTGCTACTCACCGCCGAGCAGCTCGCCGAAAAAACCAAAACCGAACTGATCGCGCTTGCCGGCGAATTGGAAATCGAAATTCTAACGCCGGCGAAGGTGAAGAAGGACGAGATCGTCGCCTCGATCGTTGCCGCGCAAGCGGCGCGTTCGGGACTCGAGATGGCCAGCGGTATTCTCGACGTTCTTCCCGAGGGCTACGGATTTTTACGCCGCGCCGGGTACGTGATCGGCAACGACGATATTTATGTTAGTCAATCGCAGATCCGGCGTTTTGAACTTCGGCGCGGCGACTTGGTCGAAGGTCAGGTACGCCGCCCCAAAGAGAGCGAGAAATACTACGGCCTGATCCGGGTCGATAAGATTAACGATCTCGAGCCCGACGCGATCAAGGGTCGCCGCGTGTTCGAAAAAGGCACGCCAATCTATCCGCAGGAGCGCTTTAAGCTCGAAGTCCGCTCGACCCAGCTATCGACGCGCGTCATCGATCTGTTCTGTCCGATCGGCAAAGGCCAGCGCGCGCTCATCGTCTCGCCGCCGAAAGCCGGTAAGACGACGTTGCTCAAGAACATCGCCAATGCGATCTCGATCAACCATCCGGAAGCGCACATCATCGCGCTACTGGTTGACGAACGCCCCGAAGAAGTCACGGACATGCAGCGCACCATCGACGGCGAAGTGGTCGCGTTGACCTTCGACGAGCATCCCGAGAATCACACCGCCGTTGCGGAGCTGGCGATGGAGCGCGCGAAGCGCCTCGTCGAGCAAGGCAAAGACGTCGTGATCCTACTTGACTCCATCACGCGTTTGGCGCGAGCGTACAACCAAGTCATCGCGAGCTCGGGGCGCACGCTTTCGGGCGGACTCGATACGGCGTCGCTGCATAAGCCGAAACGATTCTTCGGCGCCGCGCGCAAGATCGAAGAGGGCGGATCGTTAACGATTATCGCTACCGCCCTGATCGAAACCGGTTCCAAGATGGACGACGTCATCTTCGAAGAGTTTAAAGGCACCGGCAACATGGAACTCAACCTGACGCGCAAGCTTGCCGAGTCGCGCGTGTTCCCGGCAGTCGATATCAAGCGTTCCGGAACGCGTCACGAAGAGCTATTGCTGTCGCCCGACGAGATGCGCAAGATTTGGATGCTGCGCCGGGCGACGGCCGTGCTCAACACGGGCGACATCACCGAGATCATTCTCGACAAGATGGCGCAGACGCGCACCAACGACGAGTTCCTCCAGTCGGTGACGAAGGAAGCGCTCTCGATGTCGCGCGGTTACGAGGATAACGGCAAACACTAACGCCGGCGACGGCCCGGTTCGGCTCAACAAGTATCTGGCGCGCTGCGGCGTCGCGTCGCGTCGCGCGGCCGACGAATTGATCGCGGCCGGTCGCGTTCGCATCAACGGACGCATGGTACGCGAGCTCGGAACGATGGTCGCCCCAGGCGACGCCGTCGATGTCAATGGGACGCCGGTTATGCCGGCGCCCGATTTTTCGTACATCGTGCTGCACAAACCGGTCGGAGTCGTTACGACCATGTCCGACCCGCAAGGGCGTCGCACCGTCGCCGACCTCATCGGTTCGTCCGCACGGGTCGTCCCCGTCGGACGCCTCGACTTCGATTCGGGGGGCGTGCTGCTACTGACGAACGACGGCGATCTCGCTCATCGTTTATCGCATCCGCGATACGGCGTCGAAAAAACCTATCGCGCCGTCGTGCGCGGCGAGCTGTTGCCGCGCGACGTCGAGCGTTTGATCGGCGGCATCCCGCTCGACGGCCGGCTCACCGCCCCGGCGAAGGTGCGCGTCGTTTCCCGTCGCCGCGCCGAAACCGTCGTCGATCTGACGTTGCACGAAGGCCGAAATCGACAGGTTCGGCGGATGTTCGAGGCAGTCGATCACCCCCTATTCTCTCTAACGCGGTTACGCTACGGTCCGATCGCGCTCGGTGACCTGATGCCGGGCGCGTCGCGACCCTTGTTCGAAGCCGAGGTACGCGCGCTCGAGCGCCATCGTTCGGACGGAGCCTAGGGCACCAGAAGCGAATCCGGGGCCGATGCCCCCGCCCGATCGCCACCTCGTCCGACGCGGCACAACCGCTCAGCGAACCCTCGTAAAACTCCCCAACGGAGCCACCTTCGGCGGAGACGCCGTCGTATTGTGCGCCGGTCCATGTTCGGTGGAGTCCGAGGAACAGATCGAGACCACGGCGGCCGCGGTGGCGGCCGCGGGTGCCAGCGTGCTGCGCGGCGGCGCGTTCAAGCCGCGAACCTCTCCGTATGCGTTTCAAGGGTTGGGCCGGAACGGTTTGTCGCTCTTACGGTCGGCCGCCGATCGCCATCGCATGGGTGTCGTCACCGAAGTACTCGATCCGCGCGATGTGGAGATGGTCGCCGGATTCGCCGACATGTTACAGATCGGCGCGCGCAACATGCAAAACTTTGCGCTCTTGCGCGAGGCGGCAATGGCCGGCAAGCCGATTTTACTCAAGCGCGGTTTCGCCGCGACCGTTGACGAGTGGTTGATGGCGGCCGAATACGTCCTGATCGCCGGCAACCCGAACGTGGTGCTTTGCGAACGCGGCGTGCGCTCGTTCGATTCGACGACGCGTAACTTGCTCGACGTTTCGGTCGTTCCGTTGCTCCACGAAATGACGCACCTACCGGTCATGGTTGACCCGTCGCACGGTACCGGCGTCGCGCAGCTCGTCGAACCGATGAGCCTCGCCGCGGTGGCGGCGGGCGCGGATGCCGTGATGGTTGAAGTTCATCCCGACCCAGCGCACGCGGCGTCCGATGGCCCGCAGTCGTTGACACCGGAACAATTCGCAGCGTTGTCTCGCAAGTTGGCGGAGGTCGCTTCGGCGATCGGCCGCCGCGTTCCCGAACTCGGCATCGCCGTTTAGCTGTCGCACTCATACCGTTAACGCAGAGGATTCGATGAAACGTCTTTCGCCATTCGCCGCCTCACTTGCCGCCGCCGTCGCGTTGGCATCCGCGCCGGCGTACGCGCAGTACGCCACCGAATTCGTTCCCGCAAAACTCATCAAACAGGGAGTCACGTCGGTGCCCATCGCCGGTACGGGCATCGTCGTCGTGCAGGTGCAGATCAACCCCGACGGCTCGCACAAAGCGACCAAGGTGATTCGCAGCACCAATCAGGGCGACAACGCTGCCGCGCTCTCGATCGCGCAAGCGTTCACCTATCGCCCCGCACACCGCGGCACGACGCCGGTGGCGGCATTCTACGATTTTACGCTCAAATTCAACGGCAAATCGGTGGCGACTTCGGCCGACCAGAGCTCGGGAAGCGGCGGCGGCGCAGCCGGTGGGTTGAGCCCTGCCGCTGCATCGGTTGCCGCTTTGATCCACCAGAAAAATTACGCAGCCGCCAAAGCCAAGGCGCAGTCCGCACTTGCAACGTCGCCCGACGACCAGTCGCTCAAACAGATGCTCGGCGTCGCATCGTACGATTCGGGCGATGTGGCGGGCGCGGCGCAGGCGTTCGACGGGGTCAGTTCGATCGGAACGCAGTTCAAGCCGGCCGCCGCGGCCAGCTTCGCAGCCGCGGCCGTGATGCAGGCCGATCAAAATCCGTCGCAAGCCCTAGCGTATGCAACCAAAGCGGTGTCGCTGCAGCCCGACTCGGACTCGCGTTTCGCGCTCGGCACGGCGCAGCTGGCTGCCGGGCAAAACGCCGCCGCACTCGCGACGCTGCAGGGCGTGCACGCCTCCGCGATGCACGACCCAAAGCTGTCGAACGCTGCCAAGGTAAACATCGACGCACGTTTGATGGCGGCCTATTCGGCGAATAATGATGCAGCCGGCGCCGCTAAAATTGCTGCGGAGGTCAAGCAGCTTAATCCGAATAGCACGCTGCCGGGCCGCGTACTCGGCAACGGGTACTTGAAAGCCGGCGTGGCGGCCGCAGATGCGAAAAATTACGACGAGGCGTTCAAGAACTTCGATCTCGCGGCCGCGCAAGGCGATCCCGAGGTCGCGGTCACAGCCGACACGGAGGCTGCGTTCCTATCAGCAAAACTCGCAAAGCCGGACTATAAGCAAATGCAAGCCTACGCAGAGAAAGCGCTCGTGGCGAAACCCAACGATCCGCAGGCGATGTACGCACTCGGAATCGCACAGACTGGAGAGTGGAGCCAGAGCCACGACGACTCGATGAAAAAGAAAGCGCTGGACACGTTGACGCAAGCCGACACCCTCGCAAAGGCTGCAGGCAATCAGCAACTGGCGTTGGCGATCGAAGCCTTCATCAAGAACAGCTTGCCGCAAACGTCCGGGTCCTAGCCGGATTTGCGGACGGCAAACAGCACCAGGACTTTCTACGGGCGTAGGCCAATGGGACGCGCTCAACATCACCGAAAACGCAGCCCGTAACGGGAGGGTCGCACACAGTGTTCTCCGGTTTTATCGATCTCATGAAACAGGGCGGCTGGGATATGTGGCTGCTCCTGGGCATCTCAATCATCGGCGTCGCCGTCGCCATCGAGCGCTTGGTATTCTTTGCCTCGCAGCACGGTGACACCAAAGGCCTGCTCAAACAAATTGGGCAGCGCATCTCCGATAACGATCTGCCAGGCGCGATCAAGATCTGCGCCAGCCAAAAAGGCATGCTGCCTCGCATTCTCGAGTTTGGACTCAAGCGCGGCGAGAAAAATCGTGCCGATATCACCGACGCGCTTTCGATCGCGTTGATGGAACATCTGAACGCGCTCGAGCGCAATCTGCCGATCATCGGCACGATCGCGGTTATCGCGCCGTTCGTCGGATTGTTCGGTACCGTTCTCGGTATCATCAAGGCGTTCCAAGACATCGCGCTCAAGGGCAACTCGACGCCGGCCGTGGTAGCCGCCGGTGTTTCGGAAGCATTGATCACAACGGCCACCGGTCTTATCATTGCCGTCATCGCGGTTGTGTTCTTCAACTACTTCAAGTCGCGAATCAAGAACTACAACCAAGAAATGATCGTCGCAGCCAATCAGTTGGCCGAGATGCTTCACTTCCACAATACCGGTTCGCCGATTCCGACCGATCTCTATCAGCCCACCAAACCGGTCAAGTAAGCTGACGGACGGGGATCGCATCTCGTGAGCCTGTTATCGGCCCGGCAAGACGAAGAGGTGATGGCGGAGATCAACATCACGCCGTTCACCGATGTGTTGCTCGTTCTCCTCATTATCTTCATGATTCTGGCTGCGCTCGTCGCCCCTCCCGGCTTCGAAAAAGAGCTTCCGAACAACAACAATAACAATCAGAATCAGCAGAACAAGAACAAGAACGACATCGAGGTTGACGTCAACAACAAGGGCGTGATCTTCGTTGACGGTGAGAAGACCGACGAAGTGGGGATCTACCGCGTCATGTACGACGCCTCGAAAAAGAAGCCGAATCACCACGTCGCGATCGTAGCCGACGCGAAGGCGCAGTACGGAATCATCATCCGTATCCTGGACGCGGCCAAAGAGGCCGGCCTTCAAGACGTCGGTTTCGTCACGTCATAAACCGAAGCGAGAGGATAGAGCAACGTGGCCGTTTCGACCGGTGGCGGTGAAGACGAGGTAATGTTGACGATCAACATCACGCCATTCACGGACGTGTTGCTGGTTCTCCTCATCATCTTCATCATTCTTGCGTCGGTAACCAAAGAACCGAAGCTTCCCGACGCGCATAACAAAGACAAAGTAACGGCGTCGCAGATCCTGGTTCGGATCGACGATAAGAACAATATTTCGATCGGCTCGAACGTCGTATCGATCGGCGAGGCCAAGCAAGCTTTTTCGGACCTGCAAGATCAGACCGAGCATCGCTTCAAGAGCGTGATCATCAAGGCCGATCCGCATGCCAGCTACGGCATCATTTTGCAGATCATGGATGCGGCAAAATCGGTCGATCTCACCGACTTCGGCTTGGCCAACCATGTCGAAGGTACGCCCGAGGGTCAGAGCCAGTAAACGATGGCATCCTCTGCGCCTCCGCCACCCAAACCGCCTCAGCCGCCCCAGAAGCGTGAGAATCGTTATTTAACGACAAGCGAGCGCGTCGGCAGCTTTATCGGCTGGGCGATCGTCCTTTCGTTGCTGGTCCATCTGATCGTCGGCGCGTTTTTGCCGGACCTGAAGAACCAGCACGACGACCAACAAGTGGAAAAAGTGTCGGAAACGCATCGTATTCGGGTTCGCGTTCACACGCCGCCGCCTCCGACTCCCACGCCGCCGCCGACGCCGACGCCCCCGCCGCAACAGACGCCGCCGCCCAAAAAAGTCCAGGTCCAGCCCAAGCCGCTCAAGGTCAACCTGGTGCATCAATCGGCTGCTGCAAAGGCGGGTTCCTCAACCGAAAATACAGTCAGCCAGCCGGCCAACGGTAGTCAAAATGGAGCGCCCGGCGGGCACGGGAACGCGACCTCGGCACCGGTGTCAACGGCTCCGCCCGGAACGCCGAAACCGGCTTGTGCGAATCCGAACGTCGAAGCCACCGTGACCAATGCCGTATCACCGGATTATCCGGAATCGGCGCGCGATCTCGGCCTCGGAGCGGTGACCGTGCAGATCGAAGTCACCGTCGGTCCGTCGGGTAATTTAATTGCCGCGTCGGTCTACAAGAGTGCGAATAACATGTCGCTCGACCAGGCAGCGCTGCGCGCGGCGCGGCAGTCCACCTACTCACCGAAGTTGGAAGCGTGCAAGCCGGTCCAGGGGAGCTATCTGTTCACCGCCGACTTCCAGCCTGAGTCGTAAGCCGTTGCTCGAGCGCGCCGCCTTCGGGCGGCGCCGCTCGAGGCGGTCGCCGCTGCGATGCATCGACTGAATCGCTCGCAGCGAGTTCTCATCGCAGCCTTTGCGATCTCGCTGATCCTGCATTTCCTTTTCGCGATTGTGTATCACGTCCCGCGGCCGCGACGGTCGAGCGACGTCGAAACCGTTACGATCCTGCGTCGCAGCATGGCAATCGTCGTGCGCACGCCGCAACCGCCGCCGCCCGCCACGCCCAAACCGCACCCGCATCCGCAGCCGTCCGCGCCGAAGGCCACACCGGCAGCCCAGGGTTTTGCACCCGGTAACGCTGGCGGAGCCCAGAAACCCGTGCCGACCGCGGTCCCCACACCGGTCGCGACGCTCGCCGCCGCGCCGACGCCGAAGCCGTGCGGCGGTAACGACATCAAAGCGGCCGTTTCCGAGATGCCGCCTCAACCCGACGTTCCGAACGGCGCACGCACCCAAGCCACCGCTGGCATCGCGGCAATCGACGTTAAGCTGGACGAGCACGGCGAGGTAACCGCAGCCGCGGTCGCGCGTAGCACCGGCAATAGCCAATTCAGATCTGGTCGCCGTTTCGACGGCGCGACAAGCGCGATACACTCCGGCGTTGCACGACTGTCACGCCGTCCCCGGCGATTACACGTTCACCATCAAGTTTTTCGCATGGTGACCGGTGCCAGCCGGGGAAGGCCGCGCCGCGTCGCTGCGCGTAACGGTGCGCCGTGACGTTGACGCAGGCGCTCGTTCTGGCGCTCTTGCAGGGCGTGAGCGAACTCTTCCCGGTGTCGAGCCTCGGCCACACCATTCTGGTGCCCGCCGTGCTGCAGTGGAAGAACATCGACCGCTCCGCACCGTCGTTTTTGGCGTTCGTCGTCGTGCTGCATCTCGGCACGGCGCTGGCGCTCATCGTTTTTTACCGCGCGCAATGGTGGGGGATCGCCCGAAGCGTCGTTTCGAGCGTCGTGCGCGGCCGGCTGAGCGACGATCGCGACGAACGCTTGGGATGGCGGCTGATCGTCGGCACGATTCCGGTGGGCGTGCTCGGCGTCGTGCTCGAGCATCCGGTGCGCGCGCTATTCGGTTCGCCCGTCGCTGCATCGGCGTTTCTTGCAATTAACGGCGCGACGATGTTTTTTGGCGAGCGCTTGCGCCGCCGCTCGCATTCGATCGTCACCCGGCCGATCGAACGGCTGAGTTTCGGTCAGAGCGTGCTGGTCGGATTCGCGCAATCGTTGGCGCTGTTGCCCGGCATCTCGCGGTCGGGAATTTCCATGGTCGCCGGTTTGCTGTGCGGATTGAATCACGAAGATGCAGCGGAGTTTTCGTTTCTTCTCGCGACGCCCGTGATTCTGGCGGCGGGACTGTTGGAAATTCCGCGGCTACTGGCGCCCGACGCGCACCTCGCTCTGGTCGAAGCGCTCCTCGGCGCGGTGGTCGCAGGTGTTGCCGCCTATTGTTCGGTTGCGTTTCTTACGCGCTACTTTCGAACGAACGACTTGCGCCCGTTCGGTTGGTATTGCGTCGTGTTCGGACTCATCACGTTGCTACTCGGTCTAAGGGGGATTATTACGTAAATGAAAGTTGTAGCGGTGGTTTTAGCCGTCGTCTTTTTCGTACTCGGCATTTTATATGGACTGGGGAAAATTAACGCCTTTACGCAATCGGGCCCCGGGCACGAACATCACGTCGCTCACCTAATCGTGTTGTGGGTGCTGGCGCTCTTGTGCCTGATCTGGGCGCGCTTTCAGCGGGCGCCTTCGCGCTATTAGGCGGAGCGAGTGACCCATTTCACGCCGGCCGGAGTGCGCATGGTGGACGTCACGGAGAAACCGGAAACGGTTCGCTCCGCTCGCGCGCGGGCTACGGTGCGAATGAACGCGGATGCGCGTGAAGCCTTGCAGCGCGGCGCGGGCCCGAAGGGCGATCCGTTCGTTACCGCACAGCTGGCGGGCATCGCTGCGGCCAAGCAAACGTTGACGCTGATTCCGTTAGCACATCCGATCGGGCTTTCGGCGGTGCATGTCGAATTTCGTTGGGACGGCGGCGGCACGCTGCACATTGGCTCGCACGCGCGCACGGTTGCGCGAACCGGCGTCGAAATGGAGGCCATGGTCGCCGCGACCGTCGCGGCGTTGACGATCTACGACATGTGCAAAGCTTTCGATAAAAGTATCGCGATCGAATCGGCGTATCTGGTCGAAAAGACCGGCGGCAAAAGCGGCACGTGGCGACGCGACGGCGAGACGCCGGATGTATAGGGTGGCGTTGCTGGTCCTGTCCGATCGGGCTGCAGCCGGAACGCGTCCGGATGCAACGATCCCGGTGATGAAAGCCAAGCTGGGTGACGCGTTCGAGATCGTACGCGAGCGCGTGCTGCCCGACGATCCGGCGCAGCTGCAAGCCGAACTGATCGATATCGCCGACGCCGGAACGGCCGACCTCATTCTCACGAGCGGCGGCACCGGACTTTCTCCGCGCGACCGCACGCCGCAGGCGACCGCCGCGATTTTAGACTACGAAGTACCGGGTATCGCAGAAGCGATACGTGCGGAGTCTCTGAAGATCGTCCGCACCGCGATGCTCTCGCGGTTGCTGGCCGGCGTCCGCCATCGCACGCTGATCGTCAACTTGCCGGGGAGTCCGAAGGCGGTCGGCGAGTCGTTGGATGCGATCGTTACGGTGTTGCCGCATGCGATCGAACTCCTGTCGGATCGCGTCAACGACGGATGAGCTCGTTTCCGCCGTTCGAACGAGCGCACGCGTACTTATTATCGACCATCGGCGAAACGCTCTCGCCACGCACTTCGTACAAACTCGATCGCATGCGCGCGCTGCTGGCCGAACTGGGCGATCCGCACCGAGCCTATCCGGTCGTTCACATCGGAGGCACGAGCGGAAAAACGTTGACATCGACCATGGTCGCGTCGATTCTACAAGCCGCAGGTCGTAGGACGGGACTTCACACCAAACCACATTTACACGCTATGACCGAACGCGCGCGCGTTGACGGTGGCGAAATATCGCAGGAGCGTTTTGCCGAGCTCTTCGAGGAGATGTTGCCCGCGCTCGACCGCGTGACGCCGGAGCACGGCCGCCCGACCTATTACGAAACGCTGCTCGCCCTGGCGTTCTTGCATTTCGCGCGCGAACGGGTTGACGTCGCGGTGATCGAAGTCGGGCTGGGGGGCCGGCTCGACGGGACCAACGTCGTCGAGCCCGAGGTTGCGGCGATCACGTCGGTCGGATTCGACCACACCGACGTGTTGGGCGACACCATCGAAGCGATCGCTCGCGAAAAAGGCGGAATTGCAAAACGCGGTGTGCCGCTCGTCGTCGCAGCGAACGATCCGGCGGCGTTACGCGTGTTGGCCGAGTGCGCGCTTGCAGCCGGCGCGCCGATCGTGCGCGTGCGCGACGTCGTTTCGATCCAGGCGATGCTCGCCGATCCGCCGTGGGCGCAAGCGTTCGACGCTATCACTGCGGCGCACCGCTATCGCGTGCGCTTAGCCGTGCACGGTCTCTTTCAACGAGAGAACGCCGCCACGGCGATCGCGATCGTCGAACGATTGCGTCCGTCTTTACAACCCTCCGTGGATGCGGTCGAACGCGGGCTGTCGGCAGCCGCTATTCCCGGGCGCATGGAGATGTTCGCCGACGGCGGCGTTACGTTGGTCTACGACATCGCGCACAACGTCGAGAAGGCGTCGTATCTGGCCGCTTCGTTACGCGATCTTTTCCCGGACCGGCGCATCACCTACGTATTGGCGGTCGGTGAAAGCAAAGACGCGCCACACATCTTAGAACAGTTGGCAACGGCCGGTACCGACGCCGTCACGACTCGTTTTTCAACCGAGGGACGCACCGCCGTTGACGCGCATGCGCTCGCCGCGATGGCCCGTTCGGCCGGCATGACGGCCGATGCCGTCGAGCCTGCCGCAGACGCCTTTGCAGCGGCGCGGCAGCGCGCCGCGAGCGGCGACATCGTGGTGGTAACCGGTTCGACGTTCCTCGTGGCCGAGTTGCGCGATGCATGGCTACGCGATGGGTGTGCGGCGTCCGGTGCGCATTGATCCGCCGCCGCTCGAGCTGCGATCGCGGCGCTTCGATTGGGGAAGTCGAAGCTACGTCATGGGCATCGTCAACGCGACACCCGATTCGTTTTCCGGAGACGGTTTAACCGACCCAAACGACCTTGCGGCGCATGCCGAACGCTTATGGTTGGCCGGAGCCGACCTGCTCGACATCGGCGGCGAATCGACGCGACCGGGCCATCGGCCCATCGATGAGACCGTCGAACTCGATCGAGTGTTGCCCGCGATTCGCGCGATTCGACTGCGCTGTCCCTTGGCACCCATTTCCATCGATACGTACAAGCCGGACGTCGCGCGCGCGGCGTGCGCCGCCGGCGCCGATGCGATTAACTCGGTGTGGGGCGCGCCGGACGAGCTGCTCGACGTTGCCGCCGAGTTTGCCGTTCCGATCGTGGCGATGCACAATCAAGTGGGAACGCACTACGACGGCGATGTGGTTGACGGCGTCATCGCATTTTTGCTCGATTGTGTGGAACGAGCGTTAGCGCGAGGAATCGCTCGCGAGCGTATCTGGCTCGACCCGGGGATCGGATTCGGTAAGACCGCGGATCACAATATCGCCGTGTTGCAAAACGTCTCGCGCATCGTCGCGCTCGGCTATCCAACGCTGATCGGGTGGTCGCGGAAGAGTACGATCGGCAAGCTAACCGGTGAAGACGCGCACTTGCGACTGTTCGGTACGACTGCCGCCAACGTGCTAGCCGTCGCCGGCGGTGTCGACGTCGTTCGCGTGCACGACGTCGCGGCGGCCTCGCAGGCGCTGCGGGTTGCCGATGCAACGTTGCGCGATTGGAGGCCGGCGGGGTGGGTCGGATAACGCTGAGCGGCATTCGGGCATACGGCCGGCACGGTGTATTTCCACACGAACGCGAGAGCGCCGCACCGTTCGACCTACGCGTTTCGATCGATGCCGATCTCACCGCGGCGGCGGCGTCCGACGATCTTGCCGACACGATCGATTACGACGCGTTGCACCGGCGTCTCGTATCGATCGTCGCCGAAACGTCGTTCGCACTACTCGAACGTCTGGCAGCCGCACTGATCGACGCCGTCTTGGAAGATCCGCGCGTCTTGTCGGCGGAGGTGACGGTTGCCAAGCCCGATATCCTCGATGGCGCGACGCCGGCCGTGACGCTGTCGCGGAGGCGCGACCCATAAACGCGCACCGCGCGTACGTCGGTCTGGGAGCGAATCTCGGCGACGCCGCCGCGACCATCGAGCGCGCGATCGCGGCACTCGGCGAGTTGGGAGCAATCGAAGTGCGGTCGCAGTTGTATCGCACAAAACCGTGGGGCGGAATCGACCAGCCCGACTTCGTCAACGCGGTGGTCGCGCTGCGAACCGATCTCGATCCGGTTCCGTTTCTCCGCGCGCTGCAGTCGTTGGAGCGCCGGTTGGGTCGCCGGCCGGGCGCGCGATGGGGGGCACGAGCGATCGACTTGGATGTCCTGACGTTCGATGACGTGCGGTCGGAGGGTGCGCTCGTGTTGCCCCACCCGCGACTGCGCGAGCGCGCGTTCGTGTTGGTGCCGCTGGCCGAGATCGATCCCGCGTACGCGCCAGATCGAGACGCGCTGCCGCCGGAAGAGCTGGCAACCGTCGCACCGGCCGCGCCGCCGAGGGTCTCGTCAACGGCGGGCGGAAGCCTAACGACCATGCCTCAGGACGCGTATGGAGCCGATCGTATCCGCCGGCTCGCCGAGTTCTTGGCAGCTTCCGACGTGGTTTCGTTGCGCATCGAACGTGGCGAGGCGCACATCGAACTCGGCCGCAACGCGCGAAGCGCCGCCGGGATGTCCGCGCCGTCCCAAGCCGAGCGCGTCGATACGATCCGCGCCGACGTGGTCGGCGTCTTCCGGCTCGCAAAGCCCGCTCCCGCGGCCGGCGAATCCTTCGCTGCCGATCGCGAGTTGGCGTACATCGAAGCGCTCGGCATTCGCAATGCGGTTCACAGTCTCGGCGGCGGACGGATCGTTGCTATCGCGGCCGGCGACGGATTGCCGGTCGAATACGGTCAGCCGCTGTTCTTACTCGATCGAGGATAAGACAATCTTTCGCAAGGTCCTAATCGCCAACCGCGGCGAGATAGCGGTCCGGGTCGAACGCGCGTGCCGCGAATTGGACATCGCTACCGTTGCGGTGTTCTCCGAAGCGGACCGCGAGTCCGAGCACGTCGCGCGCGCCGATGAGGCGTTCTGCGTCGGACCGGGACCGGTCGCGCGTTCGTATCTCAACATTCCGAACATCATTTCTACCGCCTTGATCACCGGCTGCGACGCGCTGCATCCGGGCTATGGATTTCTCGCCGAAAATGCGCGATTCGCCGAAATCTGCGCCGATCACGGATTGACGTTTATCGGTCCGCGGCCCGAAGTGATCGCAGCCATGGGTGACAAAGCAACGGCCAAACGCGTGATGCAAGAGGCCGGAGTTGCGACGACGCCCGGCAGCGGAATCGTTGCAACCCTCGCGGACGCCGCTAAAGCCGCTGCGGCAATCGGCTATCCGGTGTTGATCAAGGCGACCGCCGGTGGCGGTGGTAAGGGTATGCGCGTGGTCGACCGCGAGGCCGATCTGGAACGCGCGTTTGCCTCGGCCACGGCCGAAGCCGAAGCCAGTTTCAAAGACGGACGCGTCTATCTCGAGCGCTTGATCGCCAACCCGCGCCATATCGAGATCCAAGTGCTCGGCGACGATCTCGGAAACGTCATCCACTTGGGCGAGCGCGATTGTTCGATGCAAAAGCCGTCGCACCAAAAGCTGATCGAAGAATCTCCGGCGCCGCACCTCCCCGACGGCGTGCGTGCGTCGTTGTATGAAATGGCCGTGCGGGCGTGCCAATACGTGCGTTACACCAATGCCGGCACGCTCGAGTTTTTGTGCGCGGGCGACGAAGCGTACTTCATGGAGATGAACACCCGCATCCAAGTCGAGCATCCGGTAACCGAGATGGTTTACGGAGTCGACCTCGTGCGCGAACAAATTCTGATCGCCTCCGGCGCACCGCTGGGCTTGCGGCAAACCGACGTCGTGCCGCGCGGACATGCGATCGAATGCCGCATCAATGCCGAGGATGCAAACGCCAACTTCGCGCCGCAATGCGGCACGCTGACGCGGCTCGTGTTACCCTCCGGACCGGACGTGCGCGTCGACACGCACATGTTCGCCGGCGCGACGATCCCGCCGTATTACGATTCGATGCTGGCAAAGATCGTGGCGTTCGGAACGTCCCGCGAAGCGGCCATCGAGCGCATGGAACGCGCCCTTTCGGCAACGGTGATCGAAGGCGTTAGAACGACCGTCGGCGTTTGTCAGGAATTGCTGCGGACGCCGGAGTTTCGATCCGGCCGCTACGATATAGGCTTTCTTCCTACGTACGCCCGGGCGGTGCACTGACGTGCCGGCGCGGAGAATCGGGCGCGAGCAAGCCCTCAAAGCGTTGTACTCGGTCGCGATCGGCAGCCGCGATCCGTCCGATGCGTTATCCGAAGTCGGCGACGACGGAGAGAACGCCGAGCACCGGATTTTCGTTCGTGAGTTAGTGTTGGGAACGTTGGATTTTCGCGACCGGGCCAATGCGATCGTGCGTCCGCTGCTCGAAGGCTGGGCCATCGATCGATTGCCCGCCATCGACCGTCTGCTGATTCAGATGGGCACCTACGAGTTGGAGTGCCGATCCGATATCCCGACCGCCGTTGCGATCAACGAAGCCGTCGAACTAGCCAAACGGTTTTCGACCGAGGATTCCGGCAAGTTCGTCAACGGCGTACTCAACGCGGTCGCTCGCAATCGCGCGGCCGGGCTCGATGCCGAAACGCCGTAAACGGCGGAGCTTTTGGAGGGTGCTGCGGGGAGCCGCGATCGCCCTGTTGATGATCGTGCTGTTTGCTGCCGGCACGATCGCCGGCATCGTCGCGGCGTACGCACGCAACCTTCCCGATATCGGACGCATGGCGGACTATCAGCCCGCGAGTGCCACGCGTTTGTTCGCGCGTGACGGCACGCCGCTTGCGTCGGTCTATCGCGAGAATCGCGTCTGGACGCCGCTGTCGCAAATTCCGCCAATCGCCCGCGACGCGTTCATCGCCAACGAGGACCATAATTTTTACAGCCATCATGGCGTAGATTTCGGCGGTATCGTTCGAGCCGCATATGCCGATCTAACGCACCAACAGATGCAGGGTGCGTCGACCATCACCCAACAGTTGGCGCGCCGCTTGTTTCTCAACGACGAACCGACCCTCTCGCGAAAGATCGAAGAAGCGCTGCTGGCGATGGAGATCGAGCGCTTCTACACCAAAGACGAGATCCTCGAGCGCTATCTCAACATTATTTATCTCGGCGCCGGCGCGTACGGCGTCGATGCTGCGGCGCATACGTATTTCGGCCGATCGATCCGCAGCGTCAACGTGCAACAAGCCGCCATGCTGGCCGGCGTCGTCGCAGCCCCTTCCGACTATTCGCCGTTCGTCAATATGCAGCTCGCGCGCGAACGCCAACGGCACGTGCTGCAGCGTATGGCCGAGAGCGGCTTCATCTCGCAAGAACAAGCCGAATCCGCATATGAGGCGCCGCTCGAACTGATCGGACAGCGGGCCGCGGGCTTACAGAGTTACGCATACCCGTACTTCACAACGTACGCGATCGCGCAGCTCGAGCGAACGTTTGGCGTCAACGCCGTCGAGCAAGGCGGATTGCAAGTGAGCACGACGCTCGACCCGCGAATGCAGCGTGCCGCGCAAGACGCTATCGACTGGGGCGTGGATCAAGCGCTGCGCGGCGGCATCGATGCCCATCAAGCCGCGCTGGTCGCAATCCGTCCGTCGACCGGAGAGATCCTCGCGATGGTCGGCGGCACGGGGTTTTCGCTGAAGAATCAGTTCAACCGTGCGTGGCAAGCAAAGCGTCAGCCGGGTTCGTCGTTCAAAGCATACGTGTACACCGCCGCAATCGACTCCGGCATACCGGCTTCTGCGACGGTCGCCGACACGCCGGTCAGCTACCCGATGGGCGACGGCACGCGTTGGTCGCCGTACGACGACGACGGGCGCTACTTGGGCGACATCACGTTGCGTTACGCGCTGACCCAGTCGCGCAACGTCGTAGCGGTTAAACTCGCCGAACGCGTCGGTGTCGATCGCGTGATCGAATACGCGCACCGTATGGGCGTCACGTCTCAACTCGACGCCAATTTATCGCTGGCGCTGGGTTCGTCGGTGGTTTCGGTATTGGATCAGGCCAGCGGCTACTCGACGCTCGCCAATCAAGGTCTGCACGTTGACCCGACGCCGTTTCGTCTCGTCAAGGATTCGCTGGGAAGCGTCGTGCTCGACGAACGTTACCCACAAGCCACCGACGTGGTGAGCGCCGGGACCGCCTACATCGTCACATCGATGTTGGAGGACGTGATCAACAAAGGCACGGGCTATCCGAACGCGATCATCGGCCGGCCGGCCGCCGGCAAGACCGGAACGACCTCGAACTTCCGAGACGCGTGGTTCGTTGGTTTCACGCCGGATCTCGTCACCGCCGTGTGGCTGGGCAACGACGATTATACGCCAATGAACGAGTCGTACGGGGGCAACGTGCCGGCGCGCATCTGGGCGCGTTTCATGAAAGCCGCTTTGGCGGGAACGCCTCCGCACGATTTCACCGTCCCGACCGACGAGGTCGCGAAGTTGAACCGGATGCGGCGGCTACGAATATTACCTTCGCGGAACCGAACCGTCGTGTGGCAGCGTCGAGGATGCATCCAACGGCGAAGCCGAGCCGTATGCCACGCTCGATCCTCGCACAACCGAAGCGCCGTTGCCGTCGCTAGCTCCGATCGATCGCGCGACCGAAGCGCCGCAGGCGTCGCCCTCGCCGTGATCGAGAATCGCGAACGCGACTATCCGGTCCGCACGGTCGGAGAGATCGTCAACTACATCGCTAAATGGTTCAACGATCGACCGTGGTTCAATCCCATTGGCGTTAGAGGAGAGGTTTCGGAAGTTAAGGTATCGCGCGACGGAGCTTTGCGCTTTGATTTAAAAGAAAATCGCGCGATTATATCCTGCGTAGCCTGGAGCAGCATTCGGCTTAAATTGCCCTGATATCAAAAACGGCGATGCAGTCATCGTAGTAGGTAAGCTCGGAATCTACCGCGATCGGGGCGCATTTAGCTTAGACGTCGAGTCCATTGAGCTGACAGGTTTGGGCGAACTATTCTTACGTTACGAGCGCCTAAAGAAAAAGTTTATCGACGAAGGTCTATTCCGTGACGAACGCAAGCGTGCAATTTCGCTGCCGATCCGTCGCGTTGCACTTGTTACGGCCAAGGATGGTAAGGGAGCCCAAGACTTCCTAAAGACCCTGCGCGAGGAAGTTCCGGCCGTGCAAGTTGTGCTGATCGAGACCCGCGTGCAGGGCGAGGGCGCTGAAATCGACATTGCCGATGCGTTGGATCGCGCCGGTACATACGACATTGATGCGATCGTCTTGGCCCGCGGCGGTGGAACTTACGCCGATTTGTTTCCTTTCAATCTCGAACCAGTCGTGCGAGCGATCGTTCGATCGCGTGTTCCGGTGATAACGGCGATTGGCCATGAGCCGGATCGTCATCTGGCAGACGAGGTGGCCGATCGCGTCTTCGGGACACCTTCGAAGGCGGCTGCCTTCATCGCACATGCGTGGCTATCGGCACAAGACACCCTTATCCGTCGAATTCAGAATCTCGAGCGAGCGCTGCGCGAGATCGTGGCACGCCACTTTCAATGGATTGAGGCGCGTTCGTTTCAGGGGGAACGCGCTGTGTTGCGCATCGTCGAATCTAAACGCGCATCGTTTTCGGAAATGAACGCCAGGCTCGAGCGGCTCAGCCCGCGCCAGGTCCTAGCTGACAGTAGTGCACGAAATCTAAAATTGAGCGGCCGCCTCGACTCGGCCGTACGTGGGCAGCTCAGCGGACGCGTGCGAAGCCTGGCCGACAGCACCAGCGCACTGAATCGAGCTGGTGATCGCCGCTCTAATGCGGCCGTGATGCGGCTCCAGAACGCGTTCGCCGCGCTGGCCGCGTGCGATCCGCTGGCGCCGCTGACCCGCGGCTACGCCATTGTCAGTGCCGGGGGCCGGGCGGTTCGCGACGCGTCTTCGCTGCGGCCCGGCGATGCCATCGTCGCGCGGTTAGAACGCGGAACCCTCGCTGCGCGCGTGGAAGCGGTGAACGACGATGGCTGACGCGCTGCCCGAAACGTTTGAAGCAAAGCTCGCACGAATCGATGCGATCGTGAAGCAGCTTGAGTCCGGCACGGTCGAGCTGCAGCGGGCGACCGAACTGTTCAAAGAAGGCAAAACGTTGTCGCGCGAATGCGAAACGTTGCTCAAGAGCGCGCAAGAGCAGATCGATCGGGCCGGACGAGAGGAGCCGTCTGCCGGATAAGGCCGCGAGCCGGCCGGCGCGGACACGACTCGATGCCGCAGTGTCGGAACGTATGGGCATGACGCGCTCGCAGGCGCGCAGTCTCATTATGGAGGCTCGGGTGCGGGTCGACGGTGCGGTGGCGACCAAAGCCGGTCATCCGACGCCGGCCGATGCCGCCATCGAGATCGAGCGCCCGCGGCGCTACGTCAGCCGCGGCGGCGAAAAACTCGAAGCCGCACTCGAGTCGTTCGAACTCGACGTGCGCGGCGCGCAGGCGCTCGATGTCGGCGCGTCGACCGGCGGGTTTACCGACTGCCTGCTGCAGCGCGGCGCCGGCCAGCGTGACGGCAGTCGATGTCGGGTACGGTCAACTCGACTGGAGCTTGCGCGGCGATCCGCGTGTGACGCGTCATGGAGCGCACGAACTTTCGCCTGCTGCCGGACGATGCGTTCGACGGCGGTTTCGATGTCATCGTCGTCGACGCGTCGTTCATTTCTATTGCGCACGATCCTCGCACGGGCCGCTCGCGTAGCTGCGCGCCGGAGGCCGATCGTCGCTGTTGGTCAAGCCGCAGTTCGAAGCCGGCCGCGAACGCCTCGGAACGGGCGGCGTCGTACGCGACCCGGCGGTGCATCGCGCGGTGCTGCACGAAATCGCGACGCCATCGCGCGAGCTCGGACTCGTTCCGGTCGCGTTGGTCGCGTCGCCGCTCCTCGGACCGGCCGGGAATCGCGAGTTCTGCTCGATTCGCGTGCGTCGCGACGGTACGCCCTTCGCAGAAGATGACGCGACCGTGTCGTATCGGGATCACCGCTCGAGTGAATCGCATGCTGTCGGTCGAGCGGAAACTCGTCGGCTTTTACGTCGACCTCGCGCGCGAACACGCGCGCGCCGTCGCAGCCCGCGTCGCGGCAGATCTTTCGCGCACGCGGTTTCGGCGTCGCGCTTCGCACGAACGGCGCGACGAGCTTGGATTCGCGCCGGATGACGGCGATCCGCAAGACGCCGCGCTGCTGATCACGATCGGCGGCGACGGCACGCTGCTGCGCGCGGCCCGCATCGCGATCGTAGCGACGTCGCCGCTGCTCGGCATCAATACCGGGCGTCTCGGCTTCCTCACGGAGTTCGATCAGGACGATCCGCGCCATCGACGATCTGCCCGCGGCCGTCGAGCGCGGATTGTATCTGGAAGAGCGCCTCGCGCTCGAAGCCGATTACGCCGCACGTTCGTTTTCGCGCTCAACGACGTGGTGGTGCGCAAAGGCGAAGTTTCGCGCATCGTTCCGTTCGGGTTTCGCTTCGACGAACGAAACGATCGCAGCATCCCGGCCGACGGCATCTGCATTGCGACGCCGACCGGCTCGACGGCGTATTTCCTGTCGGCGGGCGGCTCGATCATTTCGCCGCGGCGTCAAGGCGTTCGGCGTCGTGCCGCTGCTACCGCACACGCTGTTTTCGCGGCCGCTGATCGTTCCTAGCGACTCGCATCGAAATCACGTGCGATCTCGAAATCGCGCGAGCGCATCTGGAATGCGACGGCGACGTGCTGGCCGAGGTCGAGCCGGGCACCACCGTGCACATTCGCTGCCATCCGAAGACGGTGCGCTTCGCGCGCATCTCGCTCCGTTCCACTTCTTCGAGCGCCTCGAAGCCAAAATGCTCTGGGGGGTTTCCATCAAAGACCGTCCGCGGTAGTGCGATCGACGCATGCTGCGCCGCCTAACCATCGAAAACTACGGTTTGATCGCCGGCGCCGGCGTCGATTTCGCGCCGCGGCGCGACCATTTTCACGGGCGAGACCGGTTCGGGAAAAACCATGCTCCTGGGCGCGCTCGCTTTCGCGCTCGGCGCGCGCAGACGGGCGGATGCGGTGCGCCGCGGCGCAGCGCGAGCCTTCGTGAGTCTGGCGTTCGAGCCGTCCGATGCGCTGCGCGAGCGGCTGGCCGCCGACGGTTTCGAACTCGATCCCGACGAGGATGCGACGATCGAGCGCGAGATGCCGGTTCCGGCGCCGCGTAGCGCGCGCATCAACGGCCGCGCGGCGCGCGCCGGGTATCTGCGCGAGATCGGCGACGCCGATTGCCGAGATCGTCGGCCAGCACGAAGCACCAGCGCCTGCTCCTCGCCGGCATATCACGCTGATGCTCGACCGTTTTGCCGGCGCCGGCGAGCGCGGCGACGCGGTCGCCCGCGCGTATGCATCGGCGCGCGCGACGCTGCTCGCGCGGCTCGAACGCGACGATATCGGCGGCGACGAACGCCGCGCGCTGCGCGATACGAAGACGCGAAGTTTAGCTTCGACGAGATCGACGCGCGGCCTCCGCAGCCCGGCGAGGACGCCGAGCGCACGAGCGACAACGATATCTGCTGGACGCGCGGCGTATCGACGAAGCGCTCGCGACCGCTGCCGCGCGGCAGGATGCGGGCGATGCGGAGCGCACCGATGCGATCGGCGCCGCCGCCGCAGCGTTGTCGCCGTTGCGTCGATCTCCGGCGAACCTTCAGCACGCTGGCGCAAGTGGCATCGGCGCTGCAAAGCGAGGTCGACGATCTCGCCGCGCACGTCGGCCGTGCGCTCGACGAAGTCGAAGGCAACCCGGCAGAACTCGAAGCCATCAACGCGCGCCTGGACGCGCTCGACAAGCTGAAGCGCAAATACGGCGGCTCGCTCGAGCGCGTGCTCGAAGCCGCCGACGCCGCGCGGCCGTCGTCGGCCTACGAACACCGCGACGAACGCGCCGCCGAACTGCGCGCGGATCGCGCCGCTCGCGCGAAGCGCTCGCAGTCGCGCGCGACGCTATCGCAGCTCGGCGCGACGCCGCTACACGACTCGCCCGCAATGTCGCCGCCGAATTTGAAGACCTCGCGCTCGGATCGGCGCGCTTCGAACTTGCAGCTCGTGCCGCTCGATGCACCCGGCGCGCGCGGAGCCGAACGCGCCGAGTTCGCTCTTCGCCGCCAATGCCGGCGAAGCCGCTGCGCCCGCTCGCGCGCGTCGCATCGGGCGGCGAACTGTTCGCGCGTGTTGCTCGCGCTATCGTCGTCGTTGGCCGCCGCGCGCGACGCACGGCGCGCTCATCTTCGACGAAATCGACGCCGGCATCGGCGGCGCGACCGGCGGCCGCGGTCGGCGCGCGCATCGGCCGTCTCGCCGAAGCCGATCAAGTCGTCTGCGTCACCCACCTCGCGCAGCTGGCGACGTGGGCCGACCGCCACTACGTGTTCGACAAAAGCGAAGAGCGCGGCGGCACCGACAATCTCCGTCCGCGAAGTCACCGGCGCCGATCGCGAATTGCCGAAATGGCGCGCATGCTCTCGGGCGAAACGCACGAGACCGCGCTGAAGCACGCGCGCACGCTGTTGAAGAACGGCCGGCGTTAGGCCGGCTGCGATACGCGATCTGATGGATCTTTAGAACGTTGGTGCCGCCGGCGCCGACCGGGATGCCGGTCGTGAAGGCAATGAGATCGCCCTTGCTCACTAAGCCGCGCGCGACCATTTCGCGTTCGGTCATGTAGATCAGCACGTCGAACGAGGCGTATTGATCGATCAGCAGCGATTCGGTTCCCCACAGACAGCGCGAGGCGGCGCGCGACCTGCGGATCGGGCGTCAGCGCGACGATGCGCGCCTGCGGGCGGAAGGCGGCGATGTGATGCGCGGTGTTGCCGGTCGTGGTGCCGGTGACGATGAACGGAATGTTCGAGTTCGGTGCTGGCGCGCGTTGCAGCTTCGGCGATCGAGGTCGCGATCGTGAGCTCCGCGCCGTCGAGGCGGCGGTCGCGCAGTGCGGAGTGCGGATATTCGGCTTCGACTTCGCGTGCGATTTCGGCCATCGTGCGTACGGCTTCGGTCGGGTACATGCCGCGTCGCGGTTTCGCCCGAGAGCATCACGGCATCGGTGCCGTCCAAGATGGCGTTGGCGACGTCGGTGGCTTCGGCGCGGGTCGGCCGCGACGACGCAGATCATCGACTCGAGCATCTGCGTCGCGGTGATCGACCGGTTTGCTCGCGCGATTGCACTTGCCGATGATCTGCTTCTGCACGATCGGCACGCGCTGCGATCGGAATCTCGGTGCCGAGATCGCCGCGCGCCACCATGATGCCGTCGGCGGCCGCGATGATGTTGTCGAGATCGTCGAGCGCTTCGTGCTTTTCGATCTTCGCGATGACCGGGGTCGTCTTGCCGCGCTCGGCGATGAACGCCTTGACGCGCTTGACGTCCTCGGCCGAGCGCGACGAACGAAATCGCGACGTAGTCGACGCCTTGGTCCAGACCGAACGCGAGGATACTCGAAATCGCGCTCGGTGACCGAGCTGATGTTGAGCGAACCGTCGGGATAGTTGATGCCTTGCGTCGAGCGCAGCGTCGCCGCCGTACTCGACGACGTTTGGATCTCGGTCGCGTTCTTGTCGACGATGCGCAGCGTGATCGACGCCGTCTTGCAGGTAGATGCGGTTGCCGATCGCCAACGTCGGCCGGCAGATCGCGATAGCTCACGCTCACGCGTTCGGCTTCGTGCCGGCAACGTCGTCGATGGTCAGCGACGAACGGCTCGCCGCGCGCGAGCGGCACCGAAGTCGACGCCGTCGGCGAGTTTGCCGGTGCGCACCTTCGGGCCGGGAAGATCTTGAAGGATGGCCGTTTGGATGCTGAGTTCGGCGGAGATCTCGCGGGCGGTCGCGAATCACCTCGGCGTGTTCGCCGGCGTTCCGTGAGAGAAGTTTAAGCGCAGGACGTTCGCGCCGGAAACGAAGAGCGAGCGCAGGATCGCGCGGTTCGCGCGAGGCCGGCCCGACCGTCGCGACGATCTTCGTGCGTTTTTGCAGTATCGGTTCCACGAAGGGCGCCTTGCGCTCCGGCGGCGGCAGGCTCCTGCGCACGCTTAAGCGCACTATAAGCCCGGTTGTGAGCTTCCGGCGCGATCCACTCGACCGTCGGTACCCGGAGCGATTGACGGCCAGCACCGTCCTCTCGCTGATCTTGCACGCGCTGCTCGCGCTGTTGCTGTTCACGGTTCTGGTCAGCTCGTCGCAAGAAGGCGCGACCGAGAACGTCTCCGGCGGTGAAGTCGTCACGATCGAACGCCGCGACGCCCGTCCAAGTACCGCAGCCGCCGGCCGCCACGGCGGCCGTTCCCGTGCTGCCGCACGTCGAGCGCATCGCGCCGGTGCAGCACGCGCCGCTGTCGCAGCCGCAGCATCAGCTTCAGCCGCAGAATCTGCACGAACTCTCGCGCAGATAATCCGAAGGCGCCGCCTAATCCCGAAGCCGATTCCGCAGCAGAGCATTCAGCCGGCGCCGCAGCCGACGCAAAACGTTTTCGAACCGGCGCCGTCGACGCAGCTCCCGGCCGCGCCGGTCACGATTCCGACGGTCGCGCCGATCGCCGTCGCGGTGAAGGCGCCGCCGACCGCAAGAACCGTCGCCCGCCCCGACCGCCCGCGCCACGGCCGCACCCTCGCCGAAGCCGCCCGCCCCAACCGCCGCGCCGACGGCCAAACCGGCTACTCCGGCGCCGGTCGCTCCGAGCGCTTCCCCGACGGCCGCCGCCGTCGCGGTCCACGCCAGCTCGGCGCCGAGTCGCCTCGCCGGCCCCGCGGCCCACGCCTCGCTCCCGCCGGCGCCGAAGTCCGGCGTTCCGAGCCCGAGCCCGACCAACGCTGCCGCCGTCTCCAAGAATCCGGGTACCGCACCGAGCCCGGGGCCGAAGGGCCTCGGTTCGCCCGGTCCCGTGCCGGGCGCCGGCCAGCAGAAAGCCGCGCCGTCCCGGCCGATCGCCATTCCGCCGACGGCTAGCCCGCGGCCGGCCGCCGACGCACGCCGCCGGCTCCGCGCCGCCGAACATCAACGATCGGCTGCGCAGTCCTGCTGCCCAGCAATCCGGTCGTGCCGACCACCAAGAGCTACGCCGGGCATGCATCGCTGCGCCGGAAGGCTCGAGCCGACCCCGCCGCCGGAGGTCTTGGCGCAGACGAAGTTCATCTACAAAACGCGCGGCGGCGGCAGCGAGAGCCAGGTCGTCATGTGGGTAACCGGCGTGCGCAAAAGCCGGGCCTGACGACGATGTGCACCGGCTGGCTGGTGCGCTATCCGCTCAACGAGGCGCCGCCCAGCGGCTTCGCTCCCGCGAACGGAACGCAGATCAGCGTCGGCGGCGCCTCGCACCCCGGCGTCATGCCGCCGATCGTCGAGGGCATCGTCACGGAAGCGTGCGAAGGACGGCTGTTGGTGCCGTACGCCGGCTCGTCCGCTCCGTCGCCGTAAAGGAGACCCTTTCCCACTTGAATTAGCGACTCCAGAAGCCTAGAATTGGTTTAGCCAGTCGACAGGCAAGATGACTTCGAAAGAAGCGTTAGGAGGGCGGTTGGAACCGCAAGATCCGCCGGGCCACATGGCCCGCGAGACACACGCCACCTAAGGGGCAGCCCAACCGGGCGCTTGCCCACGCGAGCCGGACGAATGCCGGCGGGCGTGATGCTCGCATAAACCGAGAACAAGGCGAGGGGCCGCACCCACTGGGGTTGCGGCCCGTCGCGCTTTCCGGTACCATGACCGTGGTCGATTCAGTAAAGAGCGTGGGCATGTCCCGCGCCTTCTTGTTCTAAAAGGGTACGTCTCATCACCGATTTACAGGTCGCATTCGAACAGGAGCTCGATGCCATCGCGCACGACGTCGCGTTCGGGAAGGTCGAAATCGTCTCGCACGAAGCGCGCAAGCGCGGCAAGGCGACGGCGTTCGTCGTGACCATCGATCGTGAAGGCGGCGTCGACATCGCGCTGTGCGAGCGCGTGGCCTCGCGCATCAACGAACGGCTGGAGCCGTTCGAGGACGACCAGTACTCCCTGGAAGTCGAATCGGCCGGGCTCGAACGGCCGCTGATCAAGCCCGGCGGACTACGAGCGATTCGCCGGCAAACGGGCGCGCGTCGTAACGACGCTGCTCGTCAACGGCGGCAAAACGCATCGCGGCACGCTGCGCGGGTTGCGCGGCGAAACCGTGATCCTCGAGACCGAGAACGGCGAACTGCCGCTCCCGGTCGCGACCATAAAATCTGCAAACCTCGAATACGATCCCCGCGCGGATCTCCAGCGCAACAAACGCGAACGGAAGAAAACCAATGGCGACGCAGCTACCGACGAAAAACTTATCGACGTCCTCCACTTCATCGCAAAAGAGCGGAACATTCCGTTCGAGATGCTGCTCGAAGCGCTCGAAGCGGCGCTCTTGACCGCGTACAAGCGCCACTTCGGCAGCGAAGCCAACGCGATCGTCACCGTGGACCGCACGACCGGCGCGTACAAGGTGTTCCATCGCCGCGTCGTCGCCGAAACGGTCGAAGATCCCAAGCTCGAGATCTCGATGAGAGAGGCCGGCGAGCCGTATCAGCCGGGCGACTTCCTCGATCAGGAAGTCACGCCGAAAGATTTCGGACGCATCGCCGCGCAGACGGCCAAGCAAGTCATCGTGCAGCGCATCCGCGAGGCCGAGCGCGACACCGTCTTCAATAAGTACGCGCGCAAGCTCAACGACTTGGTGACCGGAACGGTGCAGCGCTACGAGCAGCGCAACATGTTCGTTATGCTCGAAGGCCGCGACGAAGCCGTCATGCCGATCGACCAGCAAGTTCCGGGCGAGTCGTTCCGCATCAACGATTTCGTGCGCGCGTACGTACTCGACGTTCGCAAGTCGCCGAAGGGCCCGCAAGTCATTCTCTCGCGCACCGCCGAGGGGCTCGTTCAGCGCCTGCTCGAGATGGACGTTCCGGAGATCGCGGACGGCATCGTCGAGATCATGGCGATCGCACGCGAAGCCGGCAGCCGTTCGAAGGTCGCCGTGCGCACGCATCGTCCCGAAGTCGACCCGATCGGCGCGTGCCTCGGGCCGAAGTCGAGCCGCATCGCCAACGTCACCGACAGCCTGCGCGGCGAGAAGGTCGACATCATTTCGTGGGATGCGATCATCGCATTCGTTCATCATGAAGGCGCTCGCGCCGGCCAAAGTGATCGCAGTCGAGCTCTTCGAGGACGACGGCGTCGCGCTCGTCATCGTCCCCGATTATCAACTCTCGCTCGCGATCGGACGCGAAGGCCAAAACGTGCGTCTGGCGGCCCGCCTAACCGGCTGGCGCCTGGACATCACCAGCGAAACCGAAGCCGATGAGGCGCGGGATCGCTACCTGGCCGAGCGGGCCGAGCGGACCGCCGAGGAGGCACCGCCCGCCGAGGCTTCCGAGGACGGTAGCGGCGGCAGCCGACGGCGATGGCGTCGATATCGATGCCGAGCTCATCCGCAAGCTCGAGGAGTTCCGCCGGGAGCGTCTCGGCATCGGAGGAAGGATCGTAGAGGCTTGCACCGGTTCGCCAGTGCGTCGGCTGCCGCGGACGCTTCCCGCAGCCGCAGCTCACCCGGTTCGTTCGCGGGTATCGGCTGGCTGGCGGTCCGACGGCCCAGGGTCCACGGCGCCCGGCCGGGAAGAGGCGTCTACCTCTGCTCGGCCGCGTGCGTCAAGAAGGCGGAAAAGAACAAACGCTACCCGGGTCTTTCATCCGCAGCGTCCGAATATGGTTTAATAAGTAGTTCGGATCATGATGAAACATACGATGATCGAAAACGACGACCGTGCTCTCTAACATGAGGGCCGACCTTTGATGAACTAGCGGAGCCGTCAGGTTGGGGCTCCGCGCACTTGAGCGCGGTAATGGCGCGCGTCACTGTGGAGCTCGCTGCGCGCACCGCGCGTTGCGAAGAGACTTGGCTACGGCAAAAGCACGGATTTTCGAGCTTGCTAAAGAGCTCGGCCTGACGTCGAAAGAGCTGATCGCGCTCTTCAACGACCGGCTCGGCGGCATTTTCGAAGCGAAGAATCAACTCAGCGTCGTCCCGGATCAGATCGCCGATCTCGTCCGCAGCGTCCTGCGCAAATCCCGCCGAGCCGGCCAACGCCGGCCGCCAACCGTTCCGGCGGCTGGTGCCGCGCCGTCTCGCCGCCCTCGCCGTCCGCACCGGCTGCGACCGCGGTTCCGTCCAAGCCCGCACCAAGCCTGCCGCGTCCCCGGCCGAGCCCGTTCGCGCGTTTGCAGTCCGGTCACCGGCACCACGCGTCCCGCACGGCCCGGCCTGCGACAACGCAGCCGCCTGCCGGCGAGCCTGTCGCGGCACCGCCGTAGCTGCCGCGGCTGAGGCGCCCAGCTGCTCCGCCGTCGCGGCCCGCTGCTCCCGCCGGCACCGCGCCAACCGGGCCGGCGTCCGGCGACACAGCCGCGCCGCGGCCCCGCCCGCGTCCGAAGCCGGCCGGCGCACGATCCCATCTCCCAGCTGCGCCCTGTTCCGGCGGGCCAATCCTCGATCCGGCGCCCGGCTCCGCCGCCGACCACGACCCGCCTCCGCTTCGCCCGGGCCCGCAGACCGGCATGCCCGGCCGCCCCGGCGTCGCACCGCGCCCCGGCCGCGCTGCCGCGGCCAGCGCGGCAAAGCGCCGGTCGCGCCCTGCCGACGGCCCGGGTCAAGCGCCGGCCACCGCTCCGGGACCGCCGGCCGCCGGGCAACGGCCCGTTCCGGCCGCTCGCCCCGGCCCGCGCCTGCCGCCACCCCGTTCGCGCGTCCCGGCGCTGCTCCGGGCGAACCGACCAAGCGCCGCGCCCGTCGACCGCCGGCGGGCGTCCCGGCGACAATCGCTTCCGCACGCACGAAGACAAAGCGGCTGCGAAAAAAGACCGCGAAAAGGAAATGCTGCTCGACAAAGAGCGGCAGCGGCAAGAAAAAGTCCGATCACGTCCGCCGTCCCGCGCCCGCGCGCACGCTGGAAGCAATCGAAATTCCCGACCTGCTGACGGTTCAAGAACTTGCCACGTCGATGATCATTCCCGTTAAGGACGTGATCACCGAGCTCATTCAAGATGGGCACGATGGCGACGATCAATCAAAACATTCCAAGCGACGTCGCGATCGCAGTCGCGAAAAAGTTCGGCTTCAATGCGGTCGTCAAAGAAGCCGGCGAAGAAGTCAAAGTCGAGCAAGAAGAAGACAAACCCGAAATGATGACGACGCGTCCGCCGGTCGTCACGGTGCTCGGACACGTCGACCACGGCAAGACTTCGCTGCTCGACAAGATCCGCAAAGCCAACATCGCGGGCGGCGAAGCCGGCGGCATCACGCAGAAAATCGGTGCGTACACGGTCGAGCGCAACGATCGCAAGATCACGTTTATCGATACGCCCGGTCACGAAGCGTTTACGGCGATGCGAGCCCGCGGCGCGCAAAGTCACCGACGTGGCGATTCTGGTGGTCGCGGCCGACGACGGCGTCATGCCGCAGACGCGGAAGCCATCGCGCACGTCGTGCGGCCGGCGTTCCGATCGTCGTCGCGATCAATAAAATGGATAAGCCCGACGCGCAGCCGGACCGCGTCAAGCAGCAGTTAGCCGAAGAGGGCCTGCAGCCGGTCGACTGGGGCGGCAACATCGAAATGGTGCCCGTCTCGGCGAAGTACCGGCGACGGCATCGACCAGCTGCTCGAAACGGTGCTGCTCGAAGCCGACATCCGCGATCTCAAAGCCAACAAGTAATCGCCGCGCGACCGGCGTCGTGATCGAATCCGCGCTCGACCGCGGACGCGGTGCGGTTGCAACCGTGCTCGTGCAAAATGGCACGCTACGCGTCGGCGACATCATCGTCGTCAGGCGGAACGTTCGGCAAAGTCCGCGCGCTGATCGACGACAAGGGCAAACAAGTCAAGAAAGCCGGACCTTCGATTCCGGTCGAGATCATGGGTCTCTCGGACGTGCCTGCGGCCGGCGACACGCTCATGGTCGTCAGCGACGAACGCGTCGCGCGCGAAACCGCCGAGAAGCGGGCCATGCGCCGTCGCGACGTGCGTATCTCGGCAACCGGTTCGCAGCGCGTCTCGCTCGAGTCGTTCATGTGCGATGCCGACCGAGGGCAAGAAGACGCTCAACCTGATCATCAAGGCCGACGGACAAGGTTCGCTCGAAGCGCTGCGCTCGCGCGTGGAATCGCTGTCGAACCGACAGACGTCGACATCCGCGTCATCCACGGCGGCGTCGGTGCGATTTCGCCGAACGACGTCAACTTGGCGAGCGCCTCAAACGCCGTGCTCATCGGCTTCAATATCCGGCCGGACGAAACGGCGAAACGGTTGGCCGAAAACGAAGGCGTCGACTTGCGCTTCTACCAGGTCATCTACGAGATCGAAGAAGACCTGCAAAAAGGCGATGCGCGGTTTGCTCGCGCCGATCGAGCGCGAGGTCGCGCTGGGCCGCGCCGAAGTGCGCCAAGTCTTCAAGGTCAGCAAGGTTGGAACGATCGTCGGCTGTTACGTCACCAGCGGTAAGATCGGTCGTAACAACAAGGCGCGCGTCGTTCGCGATAGTGTCGTCGTGTTCGACGGTGAGGTCGAATCGTTGCGTCGCTTTAAAGAAGACGTGCGCGAAGTGGCCGAGGGGTTCGAATGCGGCATTCAGATCGCCAAGTTCCAAGACCTTAAAGAAGGCGACGTCATCGAGGCGTATACGATCGAGAAGGTCGCAGCCGAGTTGGTGCGCGCGTGAAACAGCAGCGTCTCGCCAAAATCGATCACGAGATCCAGCGTATCCTGGGCGTCCTGATTTCGCAGTCGCTGCAGGATCCGCGTTTGGCGTTCGTCACGGTGACGCGCGCCGAAATGAGCGACGACTTGCAACACTGCAAGGTGTTCGTTTCGGTCATCGGTGACCGGCACGCGGCGCAGCAGTCGCTCGAAGCGCTGCAGCACGCCAGCCGGTTTCTGCGTGGCGAACTCGGCCGCAAGATCGAACTGCGGCACACGCCGGATCTCACGTTCATCGAAGACCGGTCGTCGGAACGCGCGATCGCGTTGGCAAAAACGCTGCGCGAAGCGGCGGGCGAGACCCAGACCATGATCCAAGAAACGCCGCGGTTAGCGACGACCGCCGAAGTCGTCGCTCAGCTGCGAAAACGCTCGACGTTCGTGATGGTCAGCCACGTAAAGCCGGACGGCGACACGTTGGGCGCGGGACTCGCGTTAGGTCTCGCGCTCGAAAAGCTCGGTAAGCGCGTGCTCTATTTTCAAGAAGGCGTGGTTCCGCGCAATCTTCGCTTTATGCCGGCGGCCGATCGCGTGCAGTCCAAATTGCCCGAGGATTTGCCGGCCGACACGCTCTTCGTGTTTTGCGACATGAGCGACAGTGGACGGGCGGGCGATTCGTTGCCTGCGATCGACCGGGATAACGTGCTCGACATCGATCATCACCTCGGCAACTCGTTATTCGGCAAGTTCAACTACGTGCTCGAGAAAGAGTGCTCGACCGGCAGCACGGTGATGCACCTTCTGCGCGACCTCGGCGCCCCGATGGACGCCGATATCGCGACGTGCATTCTTACCGCCGTCATGACCGACACCGGTGGTTTCATGCACTCCAATACGTTGCCCGACGTGTTGGAACTCGGTGCCGAACTCGATGCGGCTCGGCGCCGATAAAGAGGAAATTACCGAAGAAGTCTTCTTGCGCAAACGCGTCGCCGCAACGCGTCTGTTGGGACGGATCATCGATAACATGACGTTCGCGCACGACGGACGATATTGTTACTCGTACGTCGACGACGAAATGCTCCAGCAGACGGGGGCCGACGGAGAAGATACCGAGGACACCGTCAACACGTTGCGCGGGCAAGAGGGCGTCGAAGTGTCGGCGCTGTTCAAAGCGATCGAAGGCGAGATTCGCGTGAGTCTGCGCTCGAACGGACGCGTGAACGTGCAAGCTGCCGCAGCGCGGTTGGGTGGCGGGGGGCATTTCCGCGCCTCCGGATTATCCTACACCGGCCCGCTTCAAGATGCGTTCGCCGCGGTCGATGCGGCGCTGGTCGAAGAAGGTCTGTGACGCACGGTGCCGTGCCGTTGTGCGCCGGCATCTTCATCGCACTGTTTGGAATAGTCGGCGGCTGGTTCATCGGCAGCCGCTTTCCGGCGGCGCGCTGGCTGCGATCGGGATATTTTTTGATGGGCGCGGGCGGTGCGCTTTTCGCCGTGTGGACGCTAACGCGCGTGTTGGCGTTCGGCGTGGCGGCGACTCTGATCGTTGCGGCAGGCGCCGCGCTTGGAGCGATCGGCGCATTGCGCAAGGAGCTGCGCGGAACGCTGTAGTCCGCGGACGTCTTCGAAACCATGCTCGGCTTCATCAATCTTTTTAAACCGGCCGGCCTGACGTCAACGCAGGCAGTAAGCCGTGTGCGCCGGATCTTGCGAATTGCTTCGGGCGACCGCCGCCTGCCGGCAGGCCATCTAGGAACGCTCGACCCACAAGCCGCCGGCGTGTTGCCGATCGCCGTCGGGAAAGCGACACGTCTGATCCCGCTGTTGGACGACCGTCGCAAGGCGTACGCGTGCACCTTGGTCGCGGGCATCGCGACCGACACGCAGGACGCAGTCGGGCGTACGATCGCGTCGCAGCCCGTTCCAGCGAACTGGGCCCAAGCGCTGCCCGCCGCGCTCGAGTCGTTCGTTGGACGTATCGAGCAAACACCGCCGATGTTTTCGGCGCTGCATCACGCTGGAAAGCGCCTGTACGAGCTCGCGCGCGAGGGCGTCGTCGTAGAGCGGAAAGCCCGCACGATCACGATCTATTCGTTGCAGTTGCTCGGGGTCGAATCGATCGACGTCGCCCGCATTCGCATCGCCTGCAGTGAGGGTACGTACATCCGCACCTTATGCAGCGACATCGGCGAGCGTATCGGATTGCCCGCACACATGGGATCGCTCGTTCGCGAAGCTTCCGGCCCGTTCGTGCTGTCCGAGGCCCTGACGATGGAGGCCATCGCGGCCGACCCCTTGGCCGCGCTTATCGCTCCCGAGAACATCGTCCCGTTTCCGACCATCGTGCTCGATCTACGGGAGTCGGCCGATTTTCGGGCCGGCCGCATGGTTCCGTTGCCGGCGGGCGTTGGGTCCCGGCACGTCTTCGTGCGTGACGAATCGAGGACGCTGCTCGGCGTCGGAGAAACGCTCGGGGCCCTACTCGCTCCCCGCAAGGTGTTCATTTAATTTCCATGCAGGTTTGGCATGCGCTGGAACGCACCCCGACGAGGCCGCTCGCATTAGCGATCGGTTTCTTCGACGGTTTCCATCGCGGCCATCAGGAGCTCGCACGCCGGACGCTGCGCCTGCGCCGGCCTCGGTGGCGCAGCGGCGTGTTGTCGTTCCGAAATCATCCTTCGTCCTTTTTGCGGCCCGGAAACGAGCCGCCGCTCTTGACGACGCAAGCCGAGCGGCTCAACCTTTTCGCCTCGGCCGGCTTTGAGGAATGCCTGTTTCCGGCATTCGATGAACGTATTTCCACCCTCGAGCCCGACGCGTTCCTGGAAAAGCTGGTCGCGCTGAACGTCGGGGCCGTCGTCGTCGGCTCGACCTTTCGCTTCGGACACAAACGGGCCGGGGACGCGGCCAAGATGCACGAGTTCTTCGAAGAGCGTGGCATCGCGTTCGACCCAGTCGATAACGTGGAGGACGACGGGCGCATCTCGAGCACGCGCATTCGCGGCCTGGTGGCCGCAGGCGACCTGCACGAGGCCGATGCTCTGCTCGGCGGCTCTGGTTACACTTTGAGCGGGGTTGTCGAGATCGGCGCCGGCCGGGGACACGGGTTAGGTTTCCCGACGGCGAACGTCGCGGTCCCAACAAAACTGTTGCCGCGCGACGGCGTGTATTCGGCGACCGCTCGCTTCGACGGGCGCGACCGGGCGGCGCTGGTGTCGATCGGCAGCAACCCGCAGTTCGCGGGAACGCAGCGTACCGTGGAAGCGTGGATGCGCGATTTCGAGGAGACGATCTATGGACGAGAATTGCAACTGCGCGACCTGCGATTCGTGCGCGAGCAGCGCCGCTTTTCGAGCGTCGCCGAGTTGGTCGAACAAATGGAGCGCGACCTTCGCGCGGTGGCGTATCCGAGCTATGGGTGAGCGTTCGTTGCGTGCTCTCGCGCCACTAGCGTTGATAGCGGTCGCCGCATGCAGCGGCGCCTCGCAAGGCGCGGCGCAAGTCGCGGCTGCGGGTTCGGCGGCGCCCGACTATAGCGGCACGACGATCGACGGCAAGCCGTTTTCGCTCAAAGCGCTCCGCGGCAAGGTCGTCTACCTCAACTTTTTCGCCAGTTGGTGTGGGCCATGTAACGAGGAGGCGCCTTCGATCGATAAGGAATCTCAGGCGGAGAGCAAGGCCGGCCTGCAAGTCGTCGGCATCGACGTGCTCGAGTCGCCGGCCAAAGCGAAGTTCTTTCGCACCGAGCATTCTCTAACGTATCCGATCGTCGCCGACGACGGCACCTTGCGCACCGAGTATTCGATCAATGGTTTGCCGGTACACGCCTTCATCGATCGAAAGGGAGTAGTGAGCAAAATCGTCGTGGGTGAAATGTCGCCGTCGCAAATACAAAGCACGGTGGCGCAACTTTTGCGATGAACGTGCGCGCCGGAAAGCTGCTTGCCGCAGCGGCTTTGGCCGGCGTCGCCGCATGCGCGGGCGGCGGCGGACAAGGTGGTTCGTCGCTACTTCCAGGTGGCCTTAACGCGCAAAACGCGTTCGGCCCGGTGCCCAGCGGTACCACCGTCGTGCGCGTGCGCATGCCCGGGTCGTCGACCTTCCCGACGGCGAGTGCGATGCCGACGATCGGAACGGTCGCGCAGCCTCCGCTCGCGTCGTCGCCCCCGCCGGTCGCGCCAGGCCCCGGCGTTTCGACGCCTCCAACGCTGGCCGCGCAAAGCATGGCGATTTCGTTCAGCGGTCCGACCACACTGTCGCAGACGGTGTCGTTCGGATCCCCGACATCGAATTGTGTTGCCGCGACGAATGCCACGACGTGCCAAGCCGCGTTCGCGTTGGCACCCGGAACTTACACCGCAACCGTCACGCTGTATTCGTCCAGCCTTCCATCGGCGGCGGCGGCGCTCAACGCACAGCAGACGATCGCGTTCGCGGTGTCGTATGCCGGTTCGAACGTCGTAAACTTGGCATACGGTGGAACGCCCGCGCAAGTGCAACTCGTGCCGGCTGCATCGAACGCGGCTGCGAACGCCCAGGGCGGGATCGATCTCTTTGGCGCCGGTAAACACTTGCTGCTCGCTCAGCTCGTCGATGCCAATCAAAACGTCTTGCTGGAGCCGTCGCAGCCGGCGTATTCGGTGATGCAAACAAACGGCGCCGCAGCCGTGACCGTGTTGGCGCAAGGTGGTTCGTCGAACGCGTTCGTCGTGTCGCCGTCGGCCCCATATTCCGGTACTGCGACGTTGCGCACGAGCGCTGCATTTTCGACGCCTGCGAATCCATGTTCGGCGCCGTCTGCCTCCTGCAGTGGGACGAGTTCCCTCGACGTGCGGCAAATCGTCGCGGTCGCAAACTCCGCTGCAAACACGGTAACGCTGTACGCCGCCGGATCGACCGCCTTATTGGCGACGATTCCCGGGGTGAATAATCCGCAGGCGCTGGTGTTCGATCCGTCCGGCGATTTGTTCGTCGCGAGCGCGCCCGGCAGCGTGGCCGAATATGCGCCACCTTACACCGGGAGCGCAACGACGATTGGAAGCGGCGTCAGTCATCCGCAGGCCCTCGCGCTCGACTCCCGCGGAAACTTATTCGTCGCTAACGGCAACGGCAGCAACTCCGTTACGGTGTATTCCGCTCCATACGGGGGTTCGCCGACCGCGGTGATCGGCAACGGCGTCAACGATCCGGTGAGTCTCGCGCTCGACGCGGCCAACGACGTATTCGTCGTGAACCAGAGTGCCGGAACGGTGACCGAATATGCGCCGCCCTACCTCATGCCGGCGGTGACGCTATCGAACGGTTTGAATGGGCCGAACTCTGTCGCAATCGACGGCCGCGGCAATCTCTTCGTTTCGAACGTCAACGCCACGCCGAACTCGGTCGTTCAGTTTGTGCCGCCGTTCGCCGCTTCGAGTCAACCGGCAGTGACGATCACAAGCGGCGTGAACGAACAAGGCGCGATTGCGCTAACGCCCGCCGCGACGCTCTTCGTTCCCAATCAGGGCGCGAATACGGTCACGGCATACGGTCCGCCGTACTCTGGAACGCCTACGACGATTACCGGCGGACAAAATCAGCCGGTGGCGCTTGCCATCGACGCGCAAGGCAATCTCTACGTCGCAAACTACGGAAACAGTACGGTCACGCAATACGCGCCGCCGTATTCCGGAATGTCCTGGCTTACGCTGACGACCGGAGTCGGTGCGCCGCAAGCGCTCGCCTTATCACCGGCGACCAGCGCCTTCGCAGTCCCTTAAATCGCGTTGTGCCTACGCAGCGCGAACGATTAACGCTCCATCGGAAACGTCCACACCGGCGGTGCTTCCGGGCGGCAACGTACCGCGCAGAATCGCCGTCGACAGCGGCGTCGAGACGTGTCGCGAGACCGTCCGGCCGACATATCGGGCGCCGGATCCGGCCGCCAGCGCTTCGTCGGCCAAGAAACGCCTGGCGGTCTCGCTGAGCCGCAGACGTACGTCGCGCGCGCCTAGCCTCGCCGCCAATCCGTTGACGTGAATCGCGACGATGGCTTCGATTTCCGGAAGGCCTAAGGGTGCGAAGGTTACGATCTCGTCGATACGATTGAGAAACTCGGGCCGTAGCGCGAACGTCATCTCGTCGTCTTCCAAATTGGTCGTGAGCACGATCAACGCATGACGGAAGTTGACCGTGCGTCCCTTGGCGTCGGTCACGCGCCCTTCATCGAGCAGCTGTAGCAACAAGGCAGCAACGTCGGTGTGCGCTTTTTCCAGTTCGTCGAACAGCACGACGCAATATGGACGGCGCCGCACCGGTTCTGTCAACTGCCCCGGTTCGTCGTGGCCGGCATATCCGGGAGGCGCGCCGATCAAGCGCGACACCGAATGTTGTTCGGCAAACTCCGACAGGTCGATCCGCACGAGTGCGGATTCGCTGCCGAACAACGCCTCGGCCAGTGCTTTTGCGAGTTCGGTTTTGCCGACGCCGCTCGGCCCGCGAAAGAGAAACGTGCCAAGTGGTTTATGCGGATCTTGTAGTCCCGCTCGCGCGCGACGAATCGCCGACGCCACCGCGGCGATCGCCGGCGCTTGACCGACGACTCGGTCGCTTAACGTTGTTTCGAGCGAGAGAAGCCGGTTGGTTTGCGATTCGGTGAGCGCGGCTTGCGGTATGCCGGTCCAGCGCGTGACGACGCCTGCGACGTCTTCTGCCGTTACGGACGGTGCGTCGGATGTCCCGCGGTTTCGCAATGCCACGGACGCGGCCGCTTCATCCATCAAGTCGATCGCTTTGTCGGGCAAGAATCGATCGGCGATGTAGCGCGCCGAAAGTGCGGCGGCCGCCTCGATGGCTTCGGGTTCGATTCGGACGCGGTGGTGGCGAGCGTAGCCGTCGCTCAAACCCGCAAGAATCGTAACCGTTTCTTCGACGCTCGGCTCGTCGACCATTACCGGTTGGAAGCGGCGTTCCAAGGCGGCATCGGATTCGATGTATTTTCGGTACTCGACGAACGTGGTCGCGCCGATGCATTGCAACTCGCCGCGCGCTAGCTCCGGCTTGATCATGGAACTGAGATCGAGCGATCCTTCGGCAGCGCCGGCACCGACGAGCGTGTGCAACTCGTCGATGAACAGCACGACGTCGCGGGCGCTGCGTTTAACTTCGTCGAGGATCTTTTTGACGCGGCCTTCGAACTCGCCGCGATATTTCGTTCCCGCAACGAGCGGCCCGAGCGTGAGCGCCAGAACTCGCCGGCCTGCCAACGAGGGCGGTACGGATCCGGCGACGATGCGTTGCGCGAGACCCTCGACGATGGCGGTTTTACCGACGCCGGGTTCGCCGACCAGCACGGGATTATTTTTGCTGCGACGCGCCAAGATCGAAACGACCCGCTCGATCTCGTCGTCGCGCCCGATCACCGGATCCAGCTTGCCCTCGCGAGCCAGTTCGGTGAGATCGCGCGAGAAGTTCGCGAGCGTGGGGGTTCCTCGAAAACGGCGGTTCAGCTCGTCGAGCGGCGATCCGCCTTTGCGGCTTTCGTCACCGCTTTGCATCCGTTCGGAAAGAAGAATGCCGCCGGCAATCAGGCCGGCTGCGGCGACGGCAGCGCCGAGGAAGGGCAATGCGCCCGATCCGATTCGTTTGCGCGCGCACTCGGCGCAGAGCTGCTTGATGCCGGCGATCGTGGGAACTGGGCGGTTGCCGCAACCGTCGCAAAAGGTGTTCATCGCCCTCATCTACCCCGGCCGTCGCATCGGGGTTTCGCGCGGTGCCCGCGGGCTACGGCTCGGCCGTAAAGGTGACGGTGACGGTGGCGCTCACGTTGACGTTGGACTGGTCGAATGTGGTCGGAGCCGCAGCGACGGCGGCCATGCGCATCATCGGTTGCGGCCGGAACTCGCCGCCACCTTGACCGATGCTCTCGATGCCGGTGACATGCAGTCCGGCGGCCGCGGCGAGGGCGTTGGCCGTCGTACGCGCGTCTGCGACGGCGCGGCGAATCGCTTCAGCTTTACCTGCGTCGGGGTTGGCCGTGCCGAACGACACGTTGTCGATTCCCGTGGCGCCGGCTCCGGTACAGGCGTTGACCACGGCGCCGGCCTTGCCGATCTCGCGAACCTTTACGTCGAAATTGACGGCGCACGGCGTAGCCGTACCGGTCGCCCGGCGCGGGTGTTTGCGGCTTCGGCGTGTAGTTGACGGTGTAGTACGACAGCGTGATATCGGACCGTGCGACACCGGTCTGCACCAGTGCGCCGACGACCCGCTCGTACCGCGCGTTGTTGTCGGAGACTGCACGGGCGGCATTGTCGGCGTTGGTTTCGACGGTGGCGCTGACCGTCGCCGTATCGGGCGTTAGTGCGACGCTGCCGCTTCCGGTGACCGTGATCTCAGTCGTGCTCGCGGCGAGGGCGGGGCCGCACACCGCTGCGGCCAGGAGCAGGGCGGCGAGGCCGGATGTCCACTTCTGCATAACCGAATAACGTTGACGCCGCGATGTCTGTGCCCTGGGTGGCTAAGTTAGCCATTAAAGTTTGAGGGAGCGCTCGCCAGGGGACGTTAGCGTCACAAAGGAGCTGACAACAGATGGGCATTCTCGCTTGGCTTGTTTTCGGGTTAATCGTCGGCATCGTCGCGAAGTGGATCATCCCCGGCGAGGGACCCGGTGGTGTTCTCGGGGACATCGTCGTCGGAGTCATCGGCGCCTTTCTGGGCGGTTGGATCTATTTCGAGTTCGGTCACGCCGGTATCACCGGGTTCAATTTCCCAAGTATCGTCTGCGCCGTTCTCGGCGCCGTCATCTTGCTGTTTCTCATCCGCTTGGTTCGCGGCCGAACCGCATAGCTTCGACTGCATTCCGCCGATTGGGGCAGGCGTTTTTCTCCTCGGCGCGGTAAAATTGCGATATGGCCTACGTCATTACGGAACCGTGTATCGGCACGAAGGACAAGTCGTGCGTCGACGTTTGTCCGGTCGACTGTATTCACGGAAAAGATGACGACAAAATGCTCTTCATCGATCCCGAAGTGTGCATCGATTGCGGCGCGTGCGTTTCGGCCTGCCCGGTCGAAGCGATCTTTGCCGACTCCGACGTCCCGGCGCAGTATGAAAGCTACACGGAAATCAACGCCGCGTACTTTCGCGACGAGAACAAGTCGTCGTGAATCCACAAATCTCGCCAAACACGTTCAACTCGTTCTTCGCCTGGGCGCCGCTGATCATCGGGCTCGTCATCTATGCGGTGTTCTTCGTCGCAAAGCGCCACGAGGCCGCAAACGGACCGTCGCCGATCGGCCAGAGCTTCGCCTGCGCATCATGCGGCCGGCGTGGCCACCGCGAGCATATGGTTCCGCGCGAACACGATGGCGCCATGAGCTGGTATTGCGGCCGTTGCGCTGCACGGATGGCCGCAACGCGCTAAGCGTTAGCGGCGTCACCCCTCAGATCTGAACCACTTCTCGAATCTCGGGCACTTCGGCGCACACGACCGTTTCGATCGCGCCCTTCAGCGTCATCGTCGAAGCGGGACAACCTCCGCACGCTCCCAGCATTTGCACGAACGCAACGCCGTCGCGCACTTCGGTTAACCAGACCTCGCCGCCATCGGCAGCGATGCCGGGCCGCACCCGGTCGAGCGCTGCGTTGACGCGTTCTTCGATCGTCGACATGGATACTAATCGGGCTTCGCCAGTGCGAGAGCGCCCCCTCGGTGCAGCGGGAAAGGCTCCGCTCGCCGCCCAAAGGGGCCGCCGTGAGCGAGCGCGCCGGCTTCGTCGGACTTGGTACGATGGGCGAACCGATGGCGCGAGCGTTGCGCCGGGCGGGGTTTTCGGTTACGGCCTGCGCGCACCGGCGCCGGGAGGCACTCGATCGGCTGATCTCCCGCGACGGGGTTGTGGAAGCTGCCGATCCGGCAGCGGTCGGGCGCGAGTCCGACGTTGCGTTCGTGTGCGTTCCGGACGCTCCACAGGTCGAAGAAGCGCTCTTCGGCGAGCACGGGTTGGCCGGTGGATTGGCAGCCGGTTCCATGGTCGTCGATTGCTCCACTATCTCGCCGATCTCGTCCGTTTCATTCGCCGCTCGCTTGCACGAACGCGGCATACGGTTTGCCGATGCTCCGGTTAGTGGCGGACCGGCGCGCGCCGCCGCGGGAACCTTGACGATTATGGCCGGCGCCCAGCTCGATGACTACGAACGCATCCGACCGATGTTGTCCGCAATGGGGAACGCGCATCGCGTCGGCGATGTCGGCATGGGTGAAACCGTTAAACTCGTTAATCAAATCGTAATCGCCAACGTCATGATCGCCAACGCTGAGGCGCTGACGTTCGCGCAACGAGCCGGCGCGGATCTCGATGCGGTCCGGCAAATTCTTTCGTCCGCGACGGGTTCTAACTACGTCCTCGAACAATGGTTACCGAAGACCTGGTTTGCCGGGACGTTCGAAGGCGGCTTCGCGCTCGATCTGTTACGTAAGGATCTAGCGGCGGCGCTCGATACCGCGCGCGCGGCGAAACATGCTATGCCGGCGACCGCATTGGCCTATCAACTGTATACTGCCCGCTCCGCAGAAGGGGACGGCGCGCTGGACTACAGCGCGATCGCAAAATCGTATGAACGGATCGCTGGAAGCGAAGACGACGCGTAACCCATTTGTCCGGGGGCGCGAGCTCAACAAGAAGATCTTGGTCGTCGACGATGAGTCGGCGATATTGCAGACGCTACGCTTCAATCTCGAACGAAGCGGCTACGCGGTCGTCACCGCCAGTGACGGCCGTAGTGCGATTGCGACCGCGCAGCGCGAGCAACCGGATCTGATCGTGCTCGATATCATGCTGCCGACCCTCGACGGGATCGAGGCTTGCAAGGAAATCCGCAAGTTTAGTTCGGTGCCCATCATCATGCTGACGGCAAAGGATCAAGAGATCGACAAGGTGTTGGCGCTCGAACTTGGAGCCGACGACTACGTTACCAAGCCGTTCGCGCTGCACGAATTTCTAGCGCGCATCAAAGCGCGATTGCGGCGGCAGTTGCCGATACAATCCGGCCACGACGAGGCGATCGCGCTGGGCGACATCGTTCTCGATCCGTCCCGGCAACAGCTCACGGTGCGCGGCTCGATCGTCGCATTGGCTCCCAAAGAGTTCGCGCTGCTACGCGTCCTGATGGAAAACCACGGGCGAGTAGTGACGCGCCAGACGCTGCTCGATAAAGTTTGGGGTTACGACTTCGAGGGCGAGCAGCAAACGGTGAGCGTACACGTTCGCTGGTTGCGCGAGAAGATTGAGGAAGACGCCCGTACGCCACGTCATATCCTGACGGTGCGCAGCCGGGGTTACATGTTCAAGGCTTCGTAACGCCGTGGTGCCCGACGCGATAGTTTGGGGATTGCCCGGGGCGATCGCCGGAGCTGCGTGCGCGACGATCGCCGCCGCAGTCCTTTCGCGCCGCCGCGTGGTTCCGTCCGATGTCACGGCCTCTGCCGGCGCGGTGCCGGAAGAGCGCATCGAAGGTGCGTTCGTACGGCTGGCTCGCGCGTTACCGATCGGCGTCGTGTTAGTTGACGCGCAGCGCCGGATCGAATTCGCTAACCCGGCGGCCGGGGCGATCTTCGGATTCGACCTCGATCGCGCGGTGGGATCGCACGTCATCGAGGCCATTCCCAGCGTCGAGATCGAACGCCGCATCGGCGATGCCCTTACCGGAGAAGCCTCGGTCGCACCGATGTCGCTGAGCGCGCAGGACGGCGGGCGAGTGTATCGCGTCTCGGTGTACCCGCTCTTGGGCGAAACCGGGACGATGGAGCGCATCGTCGTTTTGGCCGACGATCAAACCGCGCTGACGCGCCTCGAGCGCGCTCGCCGCGAGTTTCTTTCGAACGTGTCGCATGAGTTGCGAACGCCGTTATCGTCGATCAAGTTGATGATCGAAACGGTGCTCGCATCGCCCGACGACGAAGCCGGCGATCTCTTTTTGCCCCAAGTGTTGCAGCAAGTCGATCGTCTGGTGGCGTTGGTCGGGCAACTCTTAGAGCAGGCGCGCGCCGAGTCGGGTCAGATGAAGCTCGCGCTACGTCAAATCGACTTAGAAGAAGTTGCCCATCCGATCATTTCGTCGTTCGAACCGCAGGCCGTCAGCAAAGGCGTCGATCTGGAACTCGTTACGCTACGCCCGGTTCAAGTGGAAGCCGACCCCGACCGTTTGTCGCAAGTCTTCGTCAACTTGATCGACAACGCGTTGCGCCACACGCGTTCCGGCGGACGCATCGTAATCGAACTCGACGCCCGCGGAAGCGACGCAGTCGTTCGTGTCCGCGACACCGGCGAGGGCATCCCGTACCGCGACGTGCCACGAATTTTCGAACGGTTCTATGTGGTCGACCGCTCGCGCCGGCGCGAGAGCGGTGGCGGCGCCGGCTTAGGGCTGGCCATCGTCAAGGGCATCGTCGACGCGCACGGCGGCGCCATTTCGGCCGAGTCGTCGCTCGGCCGCGGCACGACGTTCACGATCCGTCTTCCGATCGTGCGAATCAAACGGCAGAGCTGAGGCAGACTTAAACCAGGGATAAGACGCGCATAACATGCGTGTGGCACCTTAAACGTATGGAACCTGCAGCTACGACGATTCTCCCCGACGGGCCGGACGTCGCGATGCGCCTGCAGATGCTGGCCGTCCTCGAGGAACTCTGCCGTGACCTCACCCTGCACGACGTGCGCGAATGGTACGCCGAATCGATGGGCGAGCGTTTCTAGCGCAGGTCCCAGGGCGAGGCGGCGGAGTTTGGCGAACACCACCGCGCCATGACCGCGACCGGCTCCCAGCGACCGATGGTTTCGTCGCAAGCAAAACTGCAAGCCCGCGATTTGAACGTCTACTACGGGTCGTTCCACGCGGTCAAGAACGTGAGCCTGGTCATCCCCGACCGTCGCGTCACCGCGCTGATCGGTCCGTCGGGGTGCGGCAAATCGACGTTTATTCGTGCACTCAACCGGATGCACGATCTCACGCCGGGTGCGCGCGTCCAAGGGCAAGTTCTGCTCGATAACTCCGACATCTACGATCGCGGCGTCGATCCGGTGACGATTCGCCACCGCGTCGGCATGGTGTTCCAACGCCCTAACCCGTTTCCGCAATCGATCATGGAAAACGTCACCTACGGACCGCGTTTGCAGGGCGAACGCCGCCCGAAGGTACTGCGTGAAATCTGCGAGCGCAGCCTGACGCACGCAGCACTTTGGAACGAGGTCAAGGATCGCCTCGACCGCTCCGCGCTCGATCTCTCGGGGGGGCAGCAGCAGCGGCTATGCATCGCGCGCTGCTTGGCGGTTGACCCGGAGGTCATCCTCATGGACGAGCCGGCTTCGGCCCTGGACCCGATCGCGACCAGCAAGATTGAGGATCTCATTCACGTGCTCAAACAAGAGTATACGGTCGCGATCGTCACGCACTCGATGCAGCAAGCAGCCCGCATCAGCGACTATACGGCGTTCTTTCTATTAGGCGAAATGGTCGAAACCGATTCCACATCGTCGATCTTCACCAAACCGCGAGACAAGCGCACCGAAGACTACATCACCGGACGGTACGGCTAATCCGAGGTCCGCGCCGGGCTTACGTACCGGTGTACGTTGGGTACGCCCCTTAAGCGTTTCATAACAATAACTTAATCCCCAGCAGATACACTTTCACTGACCCACACGGCTATTGAAGGGAGCAGTGTTCCGCGTGGCTGTTTCAGTATTTCGCTATTTATTGGTATCCGCTGCGGCGCTAGCGGCAACGGCAGCCGGCGCATTTGCGCAAGCCGCCCCGGCTTCGGTCGTGCCGGCGGCCGTACGACAGTCGAAAGTCGCACAAGACGTCATGCCGACGCCGAGCCCGACGCCCGATCCGTTCACGTTCCGCGGATATATCCGCTCGTATTATTTTACGCGTCAGAACGCATCGAACAATCCGGGCGTCCAATTCAACTTCACGCCGGGCGCGAAGTACAATTCGAACGCCGTTAACCAAGCATCTTGGAACAACGGCCTCAGTCTGCACGCCGACTACGCGCTTAACAGCCTCCTACCCGGACTGTACATCGGCGGTTCGTACTTCTACGCGAATCCAATCAACGGCACGTGCACGGTCGCGTCGACGCACGCGAAAGGCATGCCGTGCGTTTCTCAATCCCCGCCGAACACGAACCCCGACGACACGCTTCCGGCGTTCGCGATGAGCACGTTCCCCGAAGCCTACCTAGGTTTTAAAGGCGACGGCCTCAGCGTCTTAGCCGGCAATCAGTTGTTCAATACGCCGTGGGCCAATCCGTCGGACTCGCGTTTGAAACCGGCAGCCTTTCAAGGTGCCGACGTTTCGTACGTCTTCGACAAGTCGTGGACGTTCGAAGCGGCCGACATGTGGCAGTTCGAAAACCGCACGAGCAACAACTTCACGAACACGACGTTGCTCACGAGCTTCCCGGCCGGCGGCGGCGGGATGGGCGCTAATATTTACGAGCCGGGAGGCGGTAGCATCAATACCTCCGGCGTGGCCTACGGACACGTCGGTTACGCGCCGCCGGACAGCCCCGTCACGGTAAACGGCTATTTCTACGGCTTTTCCGACTTGGCGAACATGTGGTGGTTCGATGGAAAGTACACGTTCCAACAACCGCGGTTCAAGCCGTTCATCGCACTGCAAGGCGGCACCGAAAGCAACGCAGGTCAGTCCTATATCGGAAAGATCCGCAGTTCCGATATCGGCGTACAGCTCGGCGCGAGCGTCAACAAGAACATCGTGGTCTCGGCGTCCTTCGACTCGATTCCGTGGCAGAACGACACGGTGAACTTGCCGAAAGGCGTGACGTGTAACAACGCCAACAATCAAATCTCGAGTAAGGGTGCTACGCTCGGGTACTTCTTACCCGGTAACGGCGGATCGTCTGGGCAAGCCGGCGTCTGTTTTACCAATCCGAACGGCACGACCGACATTTACTACGGCGGTTGGGCCAGCCCGTACACCGACTCGTATGCAACCGATCCGTTCTTCACGACGAGCATCAGCCAAGGCATGGCCGACCGTCGCGCGCCCGGTACGTCCTACAAGATCGCAGCGACGTTCACGTCCAACAACAAGCGCTGGGTGTTCACGGCGGCCGACTCCTGGTTCGACTACAGCAACGCGCTGGCGCCCGAGAACACCAACGAATGGAACCTTGACGGGCAGTACCACTTCAGCCAGGTGAAGGGTAAGTTCTATCGCGGATTGCTGCTGCGGTACCGTTACGCCCAGCGATCCGAGTCTAACGCATACTGCGGTGACGCGGGCTCCTCGTGTCCGGCGGGCGCAGCCCTAGGCAGCAGCTATCTGGGAGGCCTGCCGCTCTTCAAGTATAATCGCGCGCAGATAGAATACGACTTCTAAATACGTCGAGCGAGCATCGATCCGATGGACCGCCTGTGAGGGCGGTCCATCAATTTTTATAACCTAGGTTATTTTTTGCCAACCCAGAAAAGATGATGCTAGTCATCTTTTTCAGAGGGAGCACCTTTTGAGTTACTGGAGCATTACGCGCGGGATGATCGCGGCCGGCGCCCTTTGGACGGCGCTCGGCGGTCATGCCTCGGCGCAGACCTCCCCCACCCCGGTTCCGCCTCCGCCGCCGCTCGTATCGGCCACGCCGACGCCCGGGCCGCTGACGTTCGATGGACAGTTCCGCTCGTTCTACTATACTCGTCAGAATGCGTCGAACAATCCGGGTGCGCAGTACAACTTCAGCAGTTCGAAATATAGTTCGACCGGCGTCAATCAGGCATCGTGGGCGTCGTCGATCGGCTTGCACGTCGAATACGCACTGCCCGATCTCAAAGGTCTGTTTATTGGAGGTTCGTACTTCTACTCGAATCCTCTCGATGGGCCGTGCTCGGTCGCGGCAAACCACGCCAAAGGCGATCCGTGCGTGAGCCAGGCGCCTCCGAATACCAACCCCGACGACAGCCTACCGGCGTTCTCGCTAGACACCTTTTACGAAGGCTACTTGGGATATAGGGGCAACGGTTGGTACGCGAAAGCCGGTAACCAACTCTTCACTTCGCCATGGGCGGGGCCATCGGATACGCGCCTGAAACCGGCTGCGTTCCAAGGTGCCGACATCGCGTTCACCGGCGTTCCACATTGGGCGTTCGAAGTTGCCGACATGTGGCAGTACGAAGATCGCACGGCCAACAATTTCACCAACACAACCTTGTTGACCAGCTTTCCCGCCGGGAACTCCGGTTTGCCGGCAAACATCTACGTGCCGGGCGGCGGCTCGATTAACACGAGCGGATTTTTCTACGGTAAGGCCGGATATTCTGGACCACCCGGTTTGACGGTTGACGGATACTTCTATGGCATGTCCGACCTTGTGAACATGTGGTGGGGCGACGCCAAGTATACGTTTGGCGAATCCAAATACAAACCGACGATCGAGCTAGAGGGCGGCACCGAACAAAATGCCGGAATCTCGTACCTCGGCAAGATCGATAGCCAGGTGTTCGGCGTTCGCGTCGGTGCCAATATCACGAAAAATATTCTGTTCACGGCTGCCTACGACGGATTGCCGTGGCACAACGAAACGACGTTTCTTCCGAAGGGCGCAAGCTGTAGCAGTTCGACGTACCAACTCACGACCAAGGGTGTTACGGTCGCAAACTTCCTCCCGTTGACGAATAACGGCACCGCCGTGTGTTCGAATAATTCGAACGGTTCCGTCAATCTGTACTACGGCGGCTGGGCCAGCCCGTACACCGACAACTACACGTCCGATCCGCTGTTCACGACGATGGGTTCGCAGGGCATGATCGAGCGTCGCTCGGCCGGCACCTCAGAGAAACTCCAGCTCACCTACACATCCACCAACAACCGGATCACCTTCCTAGCCGCCTACGGCTGGCTCCAGTACGGTAACGCGCTCGTGTCCAACGCGAACACGTGGGAGTGGGACATTGACGGCATCTACCGGTTCAGTAAATGGAGCGGGAAGGGCATCTACAAAGGTCTGATGTTGCGCGACCGTTTCTTCAATCGCTACATCGGCAACACGTATTGCGGAGGCCAGAATACGACGTGTCCGTCGGGTTACGCATACGGCGCCGAGTACTTAGGCGGTCTGCCGCTGTTCAAGTACAACCGGGCTCAGCTCGAGTACGACTTCTAAACGCTCGTAACGCTCAACCGAGCATGACCGCGGCGGCCCCAAGTGCAATACTTGGGGCCGTCATGTCATCCATGCGAGCACTCACAAAAGACGCCCCCGGCCCGGGCTTCACACTGGCCGACGTTCCGATTCCGCCGATCGGCCCTAACGATGTGTTGATTCGTGTCGAAAAGGCCGGCGTGTGCGGCACCGACCAACATATCTACCGTTGGGATGCATGGGCGCAGGAACGTATTCATCCACCCTTGATCGTCGGCCACGAGTTCATGGGAACCGTTACCGAGGTCGGCTCGGCGGTGCGATCGGTGGTCCCCGGCGACCGCGTGTCGGCCGAAGGTCACATCGCCGATTTAACGTGTTTGTTGTGCCGCACCGGGCAAGCGCACATTTGCCGCCAAGTGGAAATCATCGGGGTCGATCGCGATGGCGCCTTCGCCGAATTTATCGCGATGCCCGAGTATAACGTGTGGAAACTCGACCCGGCGATTCCGGACAAATATGCGGCAATCTTAGACCCGTTCGGCAACGCGGTCCACACGGTGATGGCAGCCGGCGTTAGCGTCAAGAACGTCGTGATCACCGGCGTCGGCGCGATCGGCTTGATGGCCGTCGGCGTTGCACGTGCGGCCGGCGCCAATGCGATCTTCGCAATCGACCGTAACCCCGCCAAACTCGAGATCGCACGACGGCTCGGCGCAGACGAAACGTTTCTTGCCGGCGACGACGGCATCGGTGACCGCGTGCGCGAGAAAACCGGCGGCAACGGTGCCGACGTGTTACTCGAGATGTCGGGTGCCGAGTCTGCCATCGATGCCGGGCTGGAGACGTTGCGCAACGGCGCGGTCGCAGCGATGCTCGGTATCCCGAGCCAGCCGATTCGTATCGATTTGGCACAGCGCATCATTTTTAAAGGCATCACGATGCTCGGTATCAACGGCCGTCGCATGTTTGAAACGTGGTACCAAGCACAAACGCTACTGGCGAGCGGTCGTATCGATCTCGCACCAATCGTGACGCACGTGCTTCCGTACGGAGAGTACGATCGCGCTTTCGCGCTGATGGAAAGCGGCGAAGCGGCCAAGGTCGTACTCGATTTTAAAGGAGACCTCGCAAAGGCATGAACCAAACCTTCGAACGCAAACTGCAGGGCGACCTCGACGCGCTGCGCGCGGCCGGTACCTACAAGCATTTGCGCCACATTACCACCCCGATGGCGCCCGAAGTCCACATGGAAGAAGCCGGCAACGTCATCGTGCTCTCGAGTAACAACTATTTGGGTTTAGCCGACCTGCCCGAAGTCGTCGAAGCCGGCAAGCGCGGCCTCGACCAATATGGGGCCGGCACTGCATCGGTGCGTTTTATCTGCGGTACGTTCGACATTCACCGCACGCTCGAACGTCGCATCGCGTCATTTTTAGGAACTGAAGCGTCGCTCTCGTACGTCGCCTGTTGGAACGCCAACACGGGATTGTTTGCGACGATCTGCGATCAGGGTTCGGCAATTATCTCCGACGAGTTGAACCACGCGTCGATTATCGACGGCGTACGCTTGGCATCGAAAGCGCGGCGCGAACGTTACAAGCACAGCGACATGGATCAGTTGCGCGAGAAGCTCGAAGCCGTTAAGGGTTGCTTCCCGATCGTGATCGTCACCGACGGCGTGTTCTCGATGGAAGGCGATCTGGCGAAGCTGCCGGAGATCGTGAAGCTCGCGCGAGCGCACGATGCGATCGTCGTGGTTGACGACTCGCACGGCACCGGCGTCATGGGCAAGACCGGCCGCGGCACCATCGAGCATTTTGGTTTGACCGGCCAGGTTGACATCATCACGGGGACGCTCGGCAAGGCCTTGGGCGGTGCCGCGGGAGGATTCGTCGCCGGAAGTAACGCGCTGATCGAGACGTTGATTCAGCGTTCGCGCCCGCAGTTATTTTCGAATGCGTTACCGGCGACGGTCGCATGCAGTTCATTAGAAGCGATCGAGTATCTCGACGCCCATCCCGACCTGGTGCAACGCCTGCGCGACAACACCGCCTACTTTCGCGCCGGCTTGCAACGCATCGGGTATTCGCCGCTCGAAGGCGAGAGCGCGATCGTTCCGATCATCGTTGGCGAGACTTCGTTTGCAATCGCGATGAGCGACAAGCTCTTGGCCGCCGGCGTGTTCGTAACCGGTTTCGGATTTCCAGTGGTACCCGAAGGGGCGGCGCGCATTCGTGTGCAGATTAGTGCCGCGCTGACGAAGGAAGAGATGGATCGTGCCCTGGCGGCGTTTGAGGATGTCGGAAAAGCCGTGGGAATCCTCAGCGCTTCTTAAAGCGCTGAGAGCGGCCGCGCCGGGAATGGCCGGCACGCTCGCAAGTTTTTTGCTGACGTACGCGTTGTGCGTGCGATTCGGAACGAACAACTCGCCGGCGATCCTTTCGGTGGTGTTGTCGATCGGTCTGACGCGCTCGTTGCAGCAGCATGGATTCCACGTGCTGTTGCGGCGGATCGTCACGATCCCGGTTATCGCGCTCGGCGGCGCGTTGGTGGGCGCGCTGTTCTTGCACGTGCACGCAATTGCGGCGATCGTTTTCGTGCTGGGGATGGGTGCGTCGGTGGCGTTGCGCCGGTACGGCCGTTCGGCGTCGGCCATCGGCGGCATTATCGCTCTGACGCTGATGGCGATGCTGATCGTCCCGGCGCCGATCGATCGATCTGCCGGTATTCCCGTCACTATAGCGCTCGTGATCGCCGCAGCGATTATCGCGCAGTTGTGCTCGTGGGCCGCCGGGTACATTGGAACACGAGCCGGTTGGACGCTCCCCGTCGGGACGCCCCGTCCGCCTCGCGAATCGAATCGATCCGATGCCGCAGGTCGGTTTGCCCCAACCGATCGCATGGCGCTGCAGATGATCGTCGCACTCGCCCTGGCGTTTGGAATCGGCATGACGGCCTTCCGCATGCACTGGCCGTGGGTAGTGCTGAGCGCGTTCATCGTTACCAGCGGCGCGATCGGTCGCGGTGATGCCTTGTACAAGGCGTTGTTGCGAATTGGTGGAGCGATCCTCGGAACGTTCGTTGCCGAAGTATTGCGATACGTGCACATCGGGAACTCGATCGAATACGCGATTGTGATGTTTGCGGTATTATTCGTCGGAATGTGGCTTCGCGCCATCAATTACGCGTATTGGGCCGCCTGCACGACGCTGTTATTCGGGCTCATTCTGGATCCGCAAAGCGGTTCGAGTTTTTCTGTGTTCGGTTTCCGCGTCATCTGCATCGTTATCGGAGCGGCTTGCGGCGTTGCGGCTACGTGGTTCGTCGTCCCGATTCGCAGCTCGCACGTCGTTCGTCGCCGCTTAGCCGATGCGATGCGCGATATGCGCGACGTCTTGGGTGGCGAGACGCGCGATCTGCAGCACCACACCAACCAGCTCGAACGCATCGCACCGGCTTGGCGTCTGCACCGTGCGACGCTGGGTCAGCGCGAATCGCACGCGCATCCCGCGACGTGGATCGAACGCGCGCACGCGCTACTGGAGCACATGCGAACGCCGGAATTCGACCGGCGCAAAGCCGGTAGCGATTTAAAAAGTTTGCGAAACGACGTTTTCGGCCAACGCCGAGACTAGACGAGCCCAACGCCTCCGATCAGCTCGCTCCCATCGCGCGCTGCGCGGCGAACACGACGGCCAAGACGATCAGGATGATGCCGCCGGCAAGCTGTGCGCGAGTCCGATTCGACTCGCCGAGATGTTGTCCGAACGATAGTCCGGCGATCGTAAACAGCACCGTCGTAACCGCGACGGTGGCGAGCAAAGGCAGCAGCGGAATCGGCACGCCCGGCAACGATATGCCGATGCCGAGCGAATCGAGGCTGATGGATGCAGACGCGGCGATGAGTCCCCACCCCGAATCGACTTTGAGGACCGGCGCCTTCTCGAAACTCTCGCGAATAACCAGGACGCCGACGCCCGCCAAAATGGCGAAGCCCACGTACGGTGCGATCGTTCCGGCGATACGTCCGGCACCGGTGCCGATCGCATACCCTATGACTTGCATGAGCACTTCCGAAAATGAGAACGCGGCGCCCATTCGGATCCTCGCGCTTCGCGGAATGTCCATGATGCCGACGACGATTGACAGCGCCAATACGTCGAGGCCGACGGCCAGTGCGATGCCCAGAGTTTTGAGCGCGATCATTCGTTAGCGTTTGCGTCCGGCACGGCAAAGGGTCGCGTAGAAACTCATGCGGTGGGGCGTGGCGCGTACTTCAACGACGTCGCGGTATTGAACAGAACGACCGGCGACGGTAACTCGATGCCGTTCGATACGAGCGAGCGAAGCGCCGCAAGCGTCGCCCCGCCTTCCTCGGTCGCATCGATGCCTTCACGCTCGTGCAGCTCCCACATCGTGGATTCCGATGCTTCATCCGAAACCGCGATCGCGTGTCCGTGCGATTCGCGTAGCGCTGCGAGGCTGAGGCGATCGCCGATCCCGCCCGGAACGCGTAGTCCCCACATTCTGGTCGTTCCGTTCTCGATACGTTTGGCCGACGTTTCCCCGCGCTGGAACGCTTGCACGATCGGCGCGCAACCCTCGGCTTGGACGCACACCATCACGGGCCTCGACGCATCGATCCACCCGAGTTGTTCCAGCTCGCCAAACGCCTTCCACATTGCAACGAGTCCGGTGCCGCCGCCCGTCGGGTAAACGATCGTGCCGGGAACGCGGCCGAGTTGCTCGACGAGCTCGTATCCCATCGTCTTTTTTCCCTCGACCCGATACGGTTCGCGAAACGTCGCGACGTTGAACGCGCCGCTCTCTTGCGCGTACTGCGCCGCGAGGCGCCCTGCCTCGTCGATCAATCCGTCGACGAGCACAACGAACGCTCCGTACCCGCGCATCTCTTCAAGCAATATCGCCGGGGTATCTTGCGGAACGTAGACGCGCACCGGCAGTTGTGCTCGAGCGCCGTAGGCTGCCAACGCCCCGCCCGCGTTTCCGGCGCTGGGCGCCACCAACGACCGTGCACCGAGACGCTTCGCGACCGTCACGGCCACCGACATACCGCGCGCCTTAAACGAACCGGTCGGATTTTGTGATTCATCTTTTACAAAGATCTCGGAACGACCGAGTTCGGAATGCATATTAGCGAGACGGAGGAGCGGCGTGCCGCCCTCACCGAGCGAAATCGGCTCCTCGTCGCCGTCGATCGGCAGCATTTCGCGATAGCGCCACATCGTCCACGCACGTGCCGAAACCGGGTCACGACGCATACTGTTCGTTCGGTAGCGGACAAGTAACGGAGCGCCGTCGTGAGGGCACACGGTCGCCAACGCCGTTGCGGAAAATTCGTGCGCGGCGTCGCGCGAACATTCGAGAACATTGGGTAACATCAGGCTTGCAGTTTTCTCGCGCCACTGCGCGACCATAGCGCGTATATTGGAATCGCAGAGAGAACGATCGCCAGTCCGATCAGCCCGGAGCGCGGATCCGTGACGTACGTTACGACGGCGATGCTCCACGACGCAACGAGATAGATGCCGGTGGTCACGGGGTGGCCCGGAACGCGAAAGCCGCCGGTCGGCGCCGACCCGCCGGCGCCGTCGCGCGCGCGAAGCACGAACAGTGCGAGCGCCAGAAGGCCGTTGAACAGATAGACCAGCGATACGACGAAATTGAGGATTTGATCGAAGTCGCCGGACAGCGCGATGACGATGGCCGCGATCCCTTGCAAAGCGATTGCGATGACTGGAACGCGCGTCCGCGGATCGATCCATCCCACCCAACGAAAGAAGAGACCGTCATCGGCCATCGATCGATACATCCGCGGAACCGTCAACATGCGATTACTTAAAAACCCGAGGGTCGCGACGGCGATTGCGATCGATGTCAATCGCGCACCGATCGATCCCGTCGCTTCTTGCAGCACCGCTGAAATCGGAACCGTGGAGCGTGTCAATGCGTTAACTCCAAGCGCGCGAAGGCAGCCGGTATTGACGAGTACGTACAGTGTGGCAACGCCAGCCATACCAACCCACAGGCCGGTTGGCAACGTTTTTGGGGGGTCGTGAACTTCGTCGCCCATGAAATTTGCGACCAGCGCTCCAGCATAGCTGAACAATACCGGAATCATGGCGACGCCAAACGCAAGGGTTAGGCTGACCGGCGAACCGGCGAAGTGCGTTAGCTGCAGATGGTGATTTTCCGGAACGGCGAACGCAGCGACGACGACCGCCGCCAGCGCGAGAAGCTTGAGCAGCGTCAACACGTGTTGGACGTTACTGCCGGCTCGGACTCCAAACGAGTTGACGAGTACCAGAATGGCCAACGTGACGATTGCAACGAGCGTCGGTGGTGCGGACAACGCGGTCGACGAGAGAAAATATCCCGCAAATAGAACGGCTGCCGCTGCCAGTCCGCCGCTGAACGACGCCAATAGCGACGTCCACCCGTACGCGAATGCCACGACCGGATGGAACGCGACTCGCAAGTAGGCATAGGCGCCCCCGTCCCGCGAACAGCGCGCGCCGAGTTCTCCGAGAACGAAAGCTCCGAACAGCGCGATCAACCCACCCGCCAACCATGCGGCGACGATCAACATCGGAGCGGGAATCCGTTGTGCCACGACCGCCGGCGTACGAAAGATGCCCGATCCGATAACGCTGCCCATCACGAGCAGCGTGACGTCGCTGACGCCGAGTTTTCGCGCGGGCGTTGGAACCCGTTGCATCCCTTTGGAAAGCGTACTGTTCAGACGGGTCGTTCGCCCAAAATCGTAGCGCGCCGAACGACACGTCGCTGGGGATAGTAGTCGGCGAGCGCGCAATGTTGCGTCCAGCGATTGTCCCAAAAGGCGACGTCGCCGTTTTCCCAGTGCCAACGCACTTGAAACTCCGGTTGCGCCATGTGCTCGAACAAGAATCGCAACAGCGTATCGCTTTCGTGCGCGGAGACACCCTCGATGTGCGAAGTGAAATCTTGATTGACGAAGAGCGCCTTGCGTCCCGTGTTTGGGTTCGTCCGAACCACCGGATGCGAAACCGGCGGATGCTCCACATACATTCGCTCGCGGCGCTGTTCCTGGCCGAGCGCGGCAAAACGTTCGGGCGTGAAGTTTTTCGCAAACGAATGGATGGCGCGTAGTCCGGAGACGAAGTTTCGCATCGGCTCCGAAAGTGCATCGTACGCTGCATACATATTGGCCCAGAGCGTATCGCCGCCGAGTTCCGGAATCTCTTGCGCGTACAGCACTGCGCCCATTGGCGGCGTTGCGAGATACGTAACGTCATTGTGCCAGCGATCGCTATTGGCGCGGCGTGTAGCATCGTGTTCTAAGATCATGACTTCGGGTGCCTCGGAGCGACCCGGGTAAAACGGATGTGTGTACAGCGGACCGAAGCGCGCCGCGAAGTCGCGCTGCTGCACCGGCGTGAGCGATTGATCTTTGAAAAGCAGAACGAGACGATCGTCGAGCGACGAGCGAATGTGCGCGACGTCGCCGGCCTCCAGCTTGGCGCCGAGGTCGATGCCTCGAACGACCGAACCGATTGCCGGCGTCAGCGCTTTTTCGGAGTATCCCACGCCCCGTTGGCTACTCGGTGGCTGCGGGATCCCCGGAAGCATCCTCGATCTCGGTGATCTGATCTCCGCCGTGGATGACTTCAGCCACGGGCGGATCGCCTTCCCGAATTTGGGTCGGACGCGACCACGTAATGGATGTGGCCGTGGCCGTGGGCATCGGAAGCGTGGAGAACGCCGGCGAGCGTTCGACGGTCGGCCAAGGTCACGCGAACCGGCTTGCCGACATAGGGTTGAATTTCTTGGTCAGTCATAGTGCGCGAAATCATCCTCAAGACGTAAGAAGTTGCAGCTTACGGACTGATGAGCGCTCCGATCGGGGCGTTCAGGCCCGGGACCGTCTTTTTCGGCGTTCCTCCGGCCGGATACTTGAATCGATCTGCGCTGGAGCCGTTGAAATTCAAATCGCCGCCCAATCGTTGGCGCCGGTCACCGCTCTTCGCGGCGGGGTTCATCCATGAGCGGCCGGCGACGCTGCGGGCGCTCAAAATGCGAGCGAAGATAACGCGAAACTTTTGTCGTTTCGAATGTTATCATGAGTCCTATCACTCGATTGAGTGAGCGCTTTTGCTGCCCCTCGAAGATAGTGGCTTTCTCCAGAATTTTAGCGGAGGTAAGTCTCACAGTAGTCCCAAAGCAGTTTTTCATAACAAAATGGTACGCTAGGAGAAAAGATTCAATGTCCCATCATTTCGCGGGTCCAGATTTTGGGTTTCCCGGTGGCGATGCGCGCTTCAACTTTACGGATCTCTATGTGTTTCCGAAGCCCGGCGACAACAGCAAATCCGTCTTGATCATGGACGTTCACCCTTCGTTCGGGGTGAATCCGCCGGGGCCGACGCCGATCGAGCCGTTCGCGAGCAACGCGCTGTACGAGATTTTGATCGACACCGATGGCGATGCGATCGTTAATATCGCCTATAGCGTGAAAATAATGGCCGCACCCGGCGGACAAGTTGCGACGCTGCGCCGGATCGAAGGGGTTAGCTTGAATCGGACCGGCAACGAGGGCTCGATCATCGCCGATGGTGTCGCCGTTTCGACCCGGAGCGATTCGAAGGTGACGACCGCAGGCGAAACTCGGTTTTTTGCAGGACGCCGCAGCGATCCGTTCTTTTTCGACGCGGCCGGCGCAATCAACAACTTAACGTTTACCGGCGACGATTTCTTTATCGATAAGAACGTCGCGTCGGTCATCTTGGAAGTGCCGAACGCGGCGCTCGGGTCGGATAACCTCAAAATCTGGGCCCGAACCGTCGACGGTTCGTCCGGCAGTTGGAAGCAAGTGGATCGCGGGGCGCGCGCTTCGCAGGTGCCGTTCTTGGCCGGCGATCAAAAGGCCAAATACATCACCGCAGAGCCCGCTAACGACGCCCAATTCGTGGCGACGTTCGCGCATTCGCTCGAACACTCGGGGGGATACACACCTGAGGAAGCGACGCGCGTCGCATCCGGGATGTTGCCCGACCTTCAGCCCTATCGGCCCGGAACGCCGGCGTCCTATCCGGCCAATGGCCGCGCGCTCACCGATGACGTCTCGGCGTATTTTCTCGGCGTACTGACGAACGGGAAAGTCACCGGTGACGGGCTGCAACCGCATAAGGATCTGTTGGCCGAGTTCCCGTATCTCGGACCGCCGCACGACGGTTAGAATCGGGTCGTTCCCGGCCACTTGCGTGCGACCCGTCTCGCGGCTATTCTCTTACTAAGGAACGTTGGGCAGCTTGCTGGTCAGGTTAGCCACGTCCGAGTCTGCTAAGGGAGAATTCTGCCCGTAGCCGGGTGAGAGGTATACGAATGCCCGACCGAATTGGCCTGAACCGCCGTCGTTTCGTCGGCACTGTTGCGACGACCATCGCTGCCTTGCAGTTCGGGATGGCCGGTCGCGCGCAATCGAAAAATGCTACGCACGCTCCTTCAGAAGGGACTGCCGTGACGCAACTCGCTCAAGATACCGCGGGCGACTCGACCGCGATCAGCCCGTTCCCGCCGATCAACGTTCCCGAAGCCGATCTCACCGATCTGCGCCGGCGCATTAACGCGACCAGGTGGCCTGATCGCGAACTCGTCAACGATCAGTCGCAGGGCATTCAGCTGGCGACGATGCAGGCGCTCGCGACGTATTGGGGCGGCGATTACAACTGGCGGACGTGCGAAACCAAGCTCAACGCTATTCCGCAGTTTACGACCGTGATCGACGGTCAAAAAATTCACTTCATGCACGTGAAATCGAAGCACCCGAACGCGCTGCCGCTCATCATCACCCACGGCTGGCCCGGCTCGATCATCGAGCAAACGAAGGTCATCGATTTGCTGACCGACCCGACCGCGCACGGCGCGAGCGCATCCGACGCGTTCGACGTCGTGATTCCGTCGATACCTGGCTACGGATTTTCTCCCGCTCCGACGACGCTCGGCTGGGATCCGATCCGTATTGCAAAGGCCTTCATCGTTTTGATGCAGCGCCTCGGATACCAAAAGTTCGTCGCGCAGGGCGGCGATTGGGGCGCGAGCGTTACGCAAGAGATGGCGCTGCTGGCACCCGGAACCGTGATGGCGATTCATTCCAACATGGCGGGCACCGTGCCGGCGGACGTTCTGGCGTTGGCGACGTCGGGTGGTAAAGCGCCGGCGAACCTATCGGCGGACGAACTGCGTGCCTTCAACCAACTCAGCGATTTTTACGGAAAGCATCTCGGCTATGCGGTCGAGATGGCGAACCGGCCGCAAACGATGTATTCGTTGAGCGATTCGCCGATCGGCTTGGCAGCGTGGATTCTGGATCACGACAAGGACAGCTACGAGATGATTCGTCCGGCATTCTTCGGCAATCCGGGTGGACTCTCGCGCGACGACGTTCTCGACAACATCACGCTGTACTGGTTGACCAACACCGGCGTCCCGTCGGCGCGTCTGTACTGGGAAAATAAGCTCGGATTCTTCGATGTTAAAGGCGTTACAATCCCGGTCGGAGTCAGTGCGTTTCCGTACGAGATTTACACTGCACCGGAAAGCTGGTCGAAAAGCGCGTATCCGAAACTCGCGTATTACAAACAACATACCGTCGGCGGCCATTTTGCGGCCTGGGAGCAACCACAGCTGTTTACCGAAGACGTTCGCGCGACGTTCGCAACCGTGCGCACCACCAACTCATGAGCGAAATAGATCCGCAAGCAAAACCGAGCGGGACCGGATGTGCCGAATGTTTGGCGAGCGACGGATGGTGGCTACATCTTCGTCGCTGTGCGAAATGCGGTCACATCGGCTGCTGCGATAGCTCGCCGAGTCAGCACGCGAGAAAACACTACGAAGATGCGAATCACGGCGTGATCGCGAGCTTCGAGCCGGGCGAAGATTGGTTATATAGCTTCGAGACGGACGATTTCGTCGAAGGTCCGGCGCTCGCTGTGCCGCACTCGCATCCGGCCAGCCAACCGACGCCGGGACCGCACGGCAAAGTACCGGCGGACTGGCAAGACAAACTGCATTAAAGGTGAGGCGTTGGCCGTACGCAGCCGGGGTGTGTTTAGCGCTCGGCATAGTTGGCTGCACGTCGAACGTGAGTGCTCCGGAGTCTCACCCGAAACCGTCAGAAACCCCGAGCGTTCAAGTCGCAAATTCCGCTTCCGACTCGATCACGTTTTATCCGGTGGGCGCGAACGGGAATGTCGCGCCGGTAGGCACCTTGCGGGGGCCGAGTACGCTGCTCAGAGGCCCGACGCGTGCGTTTCCGATTACGGGCAAACTGCTCTACGTTTCGAATCGCGACGGCGACGCGATTACCGGCTATCCGGGTCCCGACTCCGGCAACGTCGCTCCATCGGTACGTATAGCCGGCGCGAAGACGCGCCTCGAATCACCGTCCTGCGTTCAGCTCGACGCCGCACAGCATATCTGGGTTTCTAGTGCAGGCAACGACGCAATGCTTGAATTTGCTGCTGGTGCCAATGGCAACGTCGCGCCGATCGCGCGCATCGCCGGCCCGCACACGGGTATTGCCGGGCCGGAAAGCTTCCACGTATCGTTTCGAACCGGCAAGGTGTATGTGAGCAATCGCAGGTCGAATTCATTGGAGGTCTTCGCCGAGGCGTCGGACGGCGATATGCCGCCGCTTCAGCGTATCCAAGGATCCGAAACGGGCCTGAACGATCCCGGCCAAATCGAACAAGATTCCAAGGGGAATTTGTGGGTCGCGAATACGGGTGGCGGTGACGTACTCGAGTTCGATACGGACGCTACTGGAAATGCGAAGCCGATCGGTACGATCGTGCTTGCCGGCACGTCCTTCCGCCCGTATGGCGTAGCCATCGACACCAGCGACAATCTCGTGATCAGCGATCCCTTGCACGACACGCTCTACGAGTTCGCCACGACCGCTCGTGGGTCGTCGAAGCCGATCGCGATCTTGCGCGGAAACGCAACCGGTTTGCACTCGCCGGCGCAGCTGGGCATTCCACAACCGATTGCTACGCCGATTCCCGGCGGCAAATAAAAAAGGTCCGGGTACGTGGCGTACCCGGACCTGGACTTGGTTGCGGGGGATGGATTTGAACCACCGACCTTCGGGTTATGAGCCCGACGAGCTACCGGACTGCTCCACCCCGCGGCGGACAAGAATACGACGGGGCCATCGACCCACCTGCCGAAGCCGTTGGGGTGACCCTGGCGTCTATAATACCCAAGATCCATCTGCACTGTCACCTCGAGGGCAGCCTGCGCCCGGCGACCTTCGTCGAGTTTGCGCGCGAGCAGAACCTGCCGCTCCGCTACCGGCCGGATGGTTCGGGTGACGAGGCCAGCGAGTCCGTCGACGCAGCTCAGCCGTATCGCTTCGAATCGTTTCGCGACTTTCTGTACGGCTTCGCGGCGGTCAATCGAACGCTGTTGAACGCCCGATCGGTTCGCACGTCTCGCGCGCGAGTTCGCCCAAGAAGCGCGCGATCAACACGTCGTGTATGGCGAGCTGTTCGTATCGCCGTCGGTCTGGGCGTTTTTCCATCCCGACCTCGACGTGCGTGCCACACTGCGTGATATTATTGCGGAATTACATGCCGGCGGCGAAACGCGGTTTCAGCTGATCGTCGATCTTACGCGTAATTTCGGTGCGGAGAGCGCGTTACGGACGGCGCGTTTGGCGGCAGAAGCTGCGGGCGACGGCGTCGTCGGGATCGGTTTGGGCGGCGACGAATCGCGCTTTCCACCCGAACTTGTTCGTCGAGGCGTTCGACTGCGCGCGCGCGGCCGGTCTGCACTGCGTGGCGCACGCGGGCGAAGCGGCCGGTCCGCAAAGCGTTCGCGACGCCGTCGAACTGCTGCATGCCGAGCGGATCGGCCACGGCATCGCGGCGTTGCAAGACGATTCCGTCGTGCGGCTCCTACGAGAGAATCGGATACCGCTCGAAGTTTGTCCGACGTCGAACGATCGAACCGGCGTCGCGTTGGAGCGCGGCGATGCTTTCGCGCGTTTCGACGACGAAGGTTGCGTCGTTGTCATCGATGCCGACGATCCGCCGATGTTCGGCACGACGATCGAACGAGAATACGCGCGCGTGGAGGCGGCGTGCGGCTCGCAAACGCTGCTGCGATTCGTCCGGAATGCGGTGGATGGCAGCTTCGCGGACGCCGATCTCAAGCGGCGGTTGCGATCGCTTTTGCCGCCGGACGTCGCGCCGGCGCCCGGCTAGCGCAACCTTGAGGCCCGCCAAGAGCGTTTAAGAGCGACCATGCTAGACCTCTCGGACCTCGCCGGTCTTTCTCTGTTCGCCGGCTGCGCGCCGGAACACGTCACCTGGTTCGCGCGTCGCTGTGCCGACCTGCACGTGGTAGCGGGGGACTGGGTGGTGCGTGAAGACGAGGGCGCTCGTTTTTACGTGCTGGTCGAGGGACGCGCCGCGATCGTCAAGTCGATTAATGGGCGCCCGACCGAGCTCGGCGAGTACGAGCCGGGCGACGGTTTCGGCGAAATCCCGTTGTTGCTTGGCGCGAGCGCGCTCGCCGGCGTGCGAGCCATTACCGACGTGCGAGTCGCACGGGTCAACGGCACGATTTTCTGGCGTATGATGCACGATGACGAGCGTTTCGCGGAAACGGTGAGCAACAACATGGGCCGTCGCGTCGCGCTGGTCCGTCATCTTGCGATCGAACATCCGTTAACGGTTTGCACGGTCGTCGGCGACAGCCGGTCCGGTGCATGCCATCAACTGCGCGACTTTCTGTCGCGCATGCACGTCCCGTTCGATTGGACCGAACGCGACGGTCCGGAATGCGAAGTGAACTTTTACGAAGGCGAGTCGTTGAAATCGCCCGGTATTCGCGACTTGGCCGAACGTCTCGGCATGTCGGCCGTGCCGAAACGCTCGCACTACGACGTAGCGATCGTCGGCGCCGGGCCGGCCGGGCTTGCCGCTGCGGTGTACGGAGCGTCCGAAGGGCTCGACGCGTTATTGATCGATCGGTACGCCCCCGGCGGACAGGCCGGCACGTCATCGCGGATCGAAAATTATCTCGGCTTTCCGGCCGGCATTTCGGGCGAGGATTTGGCCGATCGTGCGTTGCGGCAGGCGCAGCGATTCGGTGCGGACATCGTCGTCGTTCGCGAAGTCTGCCGGCTCACGGGCGACGCCGGCGACCGCAAGTTGTCACTAGAGGATGGACAGTCGGTGTTGGCGCACGCGGTCGTGCTCGCGCCGGGCATCGAATACCGTTCGCTCAAAGCGCAAGGTTGCGAAGAGCTGGTCAATCGCGGCGTGTATTACGGCGCCGCGCAAACCGAAGCGTTCGCCGTCGCGGGAAACGACGTGCATATCGTCGGTGGCGGCAACTCCGCAGGACAAGCCGCGCTGAATTTTTCGGGGTATGCGAAAACCGTTACGATCGTGATCCGCGGCACCGACCTTGGAAAAAGTATGTCGCAGTACTTGGTCGATCGCATCGTCGCTTCACCGAACATTGAAGTGCTTACGTCGTCTGAAATAACCGCGGCGCACGGCGGGCAGCGATTGGAGCGTATTACGATTGCGAACAACCGCGACGGAACGGCGAAGACGGTCGAAACGGCGGGATTGTTCGTGTTCATCGGCGCCGTGCCGCGAACCGATTGGCTCGAGGGCGTCGTTGCCCGCGACCGCGACGGGTTCATCCTCACCGGTCCGGACGTGATCGAAGCTCGGGCTCCGTGGCCGCTCGAACGCCATCCTTACTTTTTGGAAACCAACCAGCCGGGCGTGTTCGCGGTCGGCGATGCCCGCCTCGACTCGCTCAAACGCGTCGCTTCCGGCGTCGGCGAAGGATCGAGTTCGATCTCGATGGTGCACGAGTTCCTATCGTCAATCGCGGAACTGCAGCCGCCGCGTAGAACTACAGGAGAGCATGTCGGGACATAGTCATTTCGATGAATCGGTCGAGGAGTATCTCGAGTCGATCTACCGCCTCGAATTCGAAGGCCCGGGCGTAACCACGTCCGGCCTAGCGTCGGCCATGGGCGTAACGCCGGCCTCGGCGTCGGGTATGCTCAAAAAGCTCGATAAAGAGGGCTACGTTGCGTACGTCGCGCGCGGCGAGGTGAAGCTTACCCGCAAGGGGCTGGAAGTCGGTGTCCGCATCTTACGCAGGCATCGGTTGGCGGAGCGTCTGCTGACCGACGTGCTCGGCATGTCGTGGGACGAAGTCAACGCCGAAGCGTGCATGCTCGAACACGCCATTTCGCAGCGCGTCGAAGATAAGCTCGTGGAGTTGCTCGGCGACCCGCAAGCCTGTCCCCATGGACATCCGATTCCGTCGCGCGACCTCAGCGAGCCCATCCGCACCGGCGTCCCGCTGGCGCAGGTCGAGGCGGGACGCGACGCGGTCGTTAGCGGCGTAACCGACGGCGTACCTGAAATTCTGCGGTACCTTGGTGAAGTTGGTCTGTGCCCCGGCGCCCAAGTGCGCGTTCTCGAAAAGGCGCCATTAGGCGGACCGGTGACCGTCGAAGTCGGCGACGTACGCCACGCGATCTCCCTCGAGCTCGCGCGGATGGTCGTCGTGGGGGACGATGCCGTCGCATGATCACGCGACTGCTGATCGCGTGTAACGTTCTCGCCTTCGTTTGGGAAATTAGCGTCTCCGGAACCGCGATGGTATCGATTGGGGGCGGCGACATGTCACGCGTCCTTCTGGATGGTGCGCTGTTCCCGTACGCGGTGCTGCACGATGGGGAATGGTGGCGCATTCTCACCAGCGCGTTCTTGCACGGCGGTTTGTTACATCTCGGCGTTAATATGCTGTCGCTGTGGATCTTAGGGCGCTTCGTGGAGTCCGCGCTCGGCCCGGTGAGAATGCTGTTGGTATACTGTATCTCGTTGCTCGCTTCCGGACTAGGCGTGGTGTATTTTAGCAGCCCGATGGTTCCGACGCTCGGCGCGAGCGGTGCGATCTTCGGCTTGTTCGGAGCGCTGTTCGCGATCGGATTTCGTTTGGGAAAGCCTGGAATGGAGCTGGTACGCGCCAACATCGGCATTCTCGTTATCAATCTGATCATTTCGTTCACGGTGCCCTCGATCTCGTGGCAAGCGCACGTTTGCGGCCTGGCTGCCGGTTTCGTCGCCACGTTGCTGATCTTCGTGCCACCAGTTCGCGTCGCACCGATGGTGGTTGACGCGCGCACCGGGAGCGCACTCGAAACAGAGTACCAAGCTCCCCCCGACACGCCGCACGCACGCTCGTGACCGCGCCGATCGAGCGCGTTTTCGCGCCGGGCGGCCCGATCGCACGCGCTCTGCCCGCGTTCGAGCCGCGCGCCGGACAAGTGCAGATGGCGCAGTTGGTCGAGCGCGCGCTGCTCGAGGGGATGCACGCAATCGTCGAAGCCGGTACCGGCGTTGGCAAGTCGCTGGGCTATCTGCTGCCGGCCATCCGCAGCGGCAAGAAGGTCGTGCTGTCGACCGGCACGATCGCGTTGCAAGAACAACTCGTTACCAAAGACGTGCCGTTGGTCGCGCGCGCGCTTGGGATCCCGTTGCGCGTGACGCTGCTCAAGGGGCGCAGCCACTATCTGTGCCGGCAGAAATTCGAGCGCCTGCGCTCGGAGCGGCTCGTCGCATCGTCAGATTCGATGCAACGCATGTGGGAGTGGGGCGATCGAACCGGCACGGGCGATCGTGCGGAATTGCCGTTCGTGCCGTCGTCGCTCGAGTGGGAGCAACTCGACGCGGACGCCGACGACTGCACTGGAGAGTTTTGCGAACGTTTCCGCGACTGCCATTTCTTTCGTAAACGCGACGAAGCGAAGTATGCCGATATCGTGGTCGTCAATCACGCGTTGTTTTTTCTCGATCTGGCGATGGGGGGCGGTCTGTTGCCGCCCTACGACGTCGCCGTGCTCGATGAGGCCCATCAGTGCGAGCGGTGGGCAATCGACGCGCTGACCTCGACGGTTTCGCGTGCGACGATCGGGCGAACGATGCGCAAGCTGCACCGCGCCTATCACCTGCCGCCGGACTTCGAGCGGCGCGTTGACGAATCGCTGCGAGGGCTGGAATCCGCGCTGGCCACTGTGCGCGGCGAACGCTATCCGCTCAGCGCCAACGAAGGCGCGTGGCCGACGCTCGAAGAGTTGCGCGCCGTCTTTTACGATCTCGAAAATTGGATTCTGGCCCATTGGCACGACGCGCTGAAGAAGCGCGTCGATAACGAAGCCGAAGCGCAACGCCGGCGCGACCTGGCGGTTCGCGCGGTAACGGCACATGCGTCAGCCATCGAACGCGCCGGGGCCGCCGAGTCGGAAACGATCGCCTGGGTCGAACGCACCGAAAGCGATGGCCGTTACGCGCTAAACTGTGCACCCCACGACGTCTCGGAGTTTCTACGAACGACGCTATTTGCGCGCACCCAGAGCGTCGTAATGACCAGCGCGACCATCGCGGTCGATGCGGGCAGCGAAAATGCCGGACCGTTCGGCTATTTCAAACGGTCGCTCGGCATCGATGATGCGCTCGAACTGATCGCGCCGTCGCCGTTCGATTTCGATCGACAAGCGCGGTTGTTCGTCGCGCCGGGGGCCATCAATCCGAAAGACAAAGATTTCAGCCTACGAGCGGCACCGCTGATCGAAGAGTGCTTGGATCGGACGCGTGGCCGCGCATTCGTCCTGTTCACGTCGTACGAGCGGCTACGCGAAGTGTACGCGCTGCTGCGGGAACGATTGCCCTACCCCGTGAAGCTGCAGGGCGAACTGCCGCGAACGCCATTGCTCGAATGGTTCCGGCGCACGCCGAACGCCGTACTGTTCGCAACCGGAACGTTTTGGGAGGGCATCGACGTCGTCGGCGACGCGCTGTCGTGTGTGATCATCGACCGCTTACCGTTCCCCACGCCGAGCGACCCGCTCGTAGCAGCCCGTATCCGCGCACTAGAAGAGCGCGGCCTAGACGGATTTGCGGACTACATGATTCCGGCAGCGATCGTGCGGCTAAAACAAGGCTTCGGGCGGCTCATCCGCAGCACGACCGACCGCGGCGTCGTCGCATTGCTTGACGGTCGTGCGACGTCGATGCGTTACGGCGCGACGATCCTCAATGCCTTACCGCCGGCACGACGCATCGAACACCTAGACGAGCTCGCCTCGTTCTTCGACGAATCAGGAGCGCCTAAAATGGCGCCGTCCGCGACGTAACTGAGGGCAATTTGCGATGGACAGATCATTCGATGACTATTGGTTCTATTGGTTCGTTATCTTGCTCGCTCTCGGCTTGGGCATATTTTACGCAACCCGGGGCTCCGCAGTTCCAATGTGGGTCCGTGCGGGACGCTTAATTACGGCGCAGGTCGCGGGAATATGCTTTGCGTTAACCGGATACTATCATACGGGGCCGAACGCAATTGGATACCTCATCGGCGGCGGTGTAAGTGCCATCGCACTATATCTCCTGAATGGGTCTCAGAACTCGCTACGAGACTAGAGCCGAAGTGAAAAAAGTAGCTCTCAGCCCTCGCGCACCCGCAACTCTAGTCGGCGCTGCCGGCTTCGCTTATTGCCCGTTCTTGTAGTTCATGAACGACGTTCGAATCGGCCAGCGTCGTCGTGTCGCCCAAGGTGCGACCTTCGGCAATATCTCGCAGCAGGCGCCGCATGATTTTTCCGCTGCGCGTTTTCGGAAGTTCGGGTGTGAACGTTACGTATCTCGGACGCGTGAACTTGCCGAGTTTTTTAGCTACGTGTTCTCGCAGATCGTCGGCCAATTCTTCGGAGCCGTTTTCACTGCCGCGTAACGTCACGAACGCATAAATCGCCTGGCCCGTGGTATCGTCGGAGCGTCCGCACACCGCCGCTTCGGCAACGCGCGGATGATCGACCAGCGCGCTTTCTACTTCGGTTGTCGAGATGCGGTGGCCGCTCACGTTCATCACGTCGTCGATGCGGCCCATGAACCAATAGTTGCCATGGGCGTCGCGGCGACAGCCGTCGCCGGCAAAATACACGTGCGGAAACTTGCTCCAGTACGTCTCGCGATAGCGTTCGTCGTCGCCCCAAATGCCGCGCAACATGCCCGGCCACGGACGCGTGAGAACCGCATAACCCGCACCTTCGGGTCCGACCGAATTGCCTTTGTCGTTCACCACGTCGGCAGCCATGCCGGGCAACGGCCGCGTCGCGCTGCCGGGTAGCAGCGTCGAGATCCCGGGGAGGGGTGCGATCATGATGCCGCCGGTTTCGGTTTGCCACCACGTGTCGAGCACCGGCGTTCGATTGCCGCCGATCCACTCGCGATACCACATCCATGCTTCTGGATTGATCGGCTCGCCGACGCTTCCCAACAAGCGCAACGACGTCAGGTCGTGCATCTGCGGATAGGCCGGGCCCCATTTCATGAACGTGCGAATCGCCGTCGGCGCGGTATACAGAATAGTAGCGCGATAGCGCTCGATGATTTCCCAAAAGCGATCCTTGTCGGGAAAGTCGGGCGTGCCTTCGTACAGCACGCTCGTGCATCCGTTCGCGAGCGGGCCGTACAGAACGTACGTGTGCCCGGTCACCCATCCGAGATCGGCCGTGCACCAATACACGTCGGATTCCGGCTTCACATCGAAAACTAAACGGTGCGTCATCAGCGCTTGCGTCAGATACCCGCCGGTTGTGTGTTTGATGCCTTTCGGCTTGGCCGTCGTTCCGCTGGTGTACAGCAAGAAGAGCGGATCTTCTGCGTTCATCGGCTCGGGCGGGCAGGTCGTCGATTGATGGACGATCACCTCGCTCCACCAGCGATCGCGGCCGGCGTGCATGTGCACGTCATCGCCGGTGCGCCGCGCGACGATGCAATGGCGGATCGACGGCGTCGATTCCATCGCGACGTCGCAATTGCGCTTTAACGGAACTCGTTTTCCACGACGCCACCCGCCGTCGCACGTAATCAGTGCGACACATTGCGAGTCGTTGACGCGATCGGCGATTGCATCGGGCGAAAATCCTCCGAAGATCACCGAATGAATGGCGCCAATCCGCGCGCATGCCAGCATCGCGACGGCCAACTCCGGAATCATCGGCATATAGATCGCGATACGGTCGCCTTTCTCGATGCCGAGCGTGCGCAAACCATTTGCGAAACGGCAAACATCGTCGAGCAACTCGCGGTACGTGATCGCGCGTCGATCGCCAGGTTCGCCCTCGAAAAAGAAGGCCACGCGTTCGCCGCGTCCGGCTGCGACGTGGCGGTCGAGACAGTTGGCGGAAACGTTGAGCTCGCCGTCACCGAACCACCGCGCGAACGGCTCGTTCCACTCGAGCGTCGTGGTAAATGGCGTGATCCAATCGAGCTCGCGCGCCCATTTCGCCCAAAACTCCAGATGGTCGCGTTCGGCCTCTTCGTAGATGCCGGGCTGCGCGTTGGCGTCGGTCGTAATGCTTGCGGGGGGTTCGAAGCGGCGCGTCTCCTCGAACAGCGTTTCGATCGCGTGGCTGCGTTCGCTCATGGCGAGCAAACTTTCCGAGCGTGCGGGCGCCGGCCTTCCATATGCGGGCGGTCACCGAGCTGGGTCCTAGCACTCCGGCTGCCAGAGTGCTATTGTATGAGGCTATGAGGGAAGACCCGGGCGGCCTCGACAAGCGCAAGGCCTACATTCTCGCGACGGTGGTCTACGAGTACATCGCGACCGCCGAACCCGTGGGCTCGCAAACCCTTACACAGAAGTACCAATTGGGCGTCAGTTCTGCGACGGTGCGCAACGAGATGGCCGAATTGGAGGCGGGCGGTTACTTGGTTCAACCGCACACGTCCGCCGGGCGCGTCCCGTCTGACGCCGGGTACCGCGAGTATGTGGACCGGCTGATGGAGCCCGAAGAGTTGAGCCTGGAGGATCGCCGGCGAATTCACGACGACCTTCGGGACGCCAGTCACGAGCTCGACGAACTGGTCGAGAGCACGACCCGGCTGCTGGGCCGACTTTCCAATAACCTGGCGTTCGTCACCAAGCCGTTTCAGCTAACGGAAACATTCAAGCACATCCAGCTGATCTGGCTGTCTCCGCGCACCGGCGTCGCGATCGTAGTAACGACGCTGGGGGTCGCGGCGCAAAGCCTGTTCGAAACGTCCGACGATCTGCTTGCGGACGATCTCACGCGATTGTCGAATGCGCTGAACGGCCGGTTCGCCGATCGCCCATTGCTCGAAGTCACCGACTCCGCCGTCGGACAGTTAGCACAACGAGTTGGCGCGGCCGACGATTTACGCGTCGCCGTTATCACCGCGCTGGCATCGGCGCGTTCGACGGATCGCCCGCCGATTGCGGCTGCCGGCGCACAAAACTTGCTCGATCAACCCGAGTTTCACGATTTGCGGAAGTTGCGTTCGATTTTGCGGATCGTCGAAGAGCAGAAAACGCTGTATCAAATCGTTGCCGACGCGATGTCGAACGAGTCCGTGAGCGTTAAGATCGGCCGCGAACTCGGCAGCGACGAACTCACCGACCTTTCGGTGGTTACGGTGCCGTACCGTTTCGGTCCGCATGCCATGGGAACGTTATCGATTCTCGGTCCTCGGCGTATGCCGTACGGACGGATGGTCGCGCTGGCTGCGGGCACGGCGAAAACATTAAACGAGCGTCTCTCCGACGCGACGGGCAGGTAGCGCGCTTCTTTCATGTCCACGATCGACTATTACGAAATCCTCGGCGTCGCGCGCGACGCCTCCGGGGACGAGATTAAACGGGCCTATCGCCAACTGGCACGCACCCATCATCCCGACGTCGCCGACGATAAGTCGGCGGCTGAATCGCACTTCAAAAGCATCAACGAAGCGTACGAAGTGCTGTCGGATCCGGCCAAGCGCGAACAGTACGATCATTACGGTCGCGCCGGCGCTCCAAACGGTGCCGATGCAGGCTTCGGCGGCGGATCGTTCGGCGATATTTTCGATATGTTCTTCGGCAACGCGCGCGCCGGCACGCGGCAAGCCGGTCCGCAGCGAGGCTCCGATCTTCGTTACGATCTCCAGATAACGCTCGAGGAAGCTTTTAGCGGAACGAGTCGTGAGATTGCGTTTCAACACGTCGGTCAATGCGACGTCTGCCGAGGCAGTGGTGCCGAGCCTGGAACCCTCGTCACGCCGTGCGATCGTTGCGGTGGCGCCGGCATCGCGCGCGTCGTGCGAAACACGCCGCTGGGGCAGATGGTCACGCAAACGACATGCCCGAAATGCCGCGGCGAGGGTCATACGATCGAACATCCGTGTCACGCATGTGCCGGCAGCGGGCGTCGTCAGATGGATCGACGTCTAACCGTGCAAGTGCCGGCCGGCGTCGATGACGGTTCGCGCATCCGTATCGGTGCAAACGGCGAGGCCGGTACTAACGGCGGACCGCCCGGCGATTTGTACGTCTATTTCAACATAGCGCGTCATCGGTTGTTTCGTCGCGAAGGCACCGACACGCACGTTGACGTCACGATCGGCTTCGCGCAGGCGGCACTTGGTGCGACGGTGCTCGTGCCGTCGCTCGACGGCGACGTCGAGCTCGAGATCGGTGCCGGCACACAAACCGGAACGAGGCTGCGCGTGCGCGGACATGGCATGCCGCACGTGCGCGGTGCGCAGCGTGGCGACCATTTTGTAACCGTGCGCGTTGCCGTCCCAGCCAAACTGACCCGCCGCCAACGCGAGCTACTCGAAGAATACGCGCGCGAGGAAGGCGACGAAGTCGAGGAGCGTTCGTTCTTCGACCGCGTCAAGGACGCGTTCCGCCCAGAGTAATGCCCGCCCGACGGTTTTTCGTGCCGGGAGCGCACCGCGTCGGAACGACCGTCGAACTCGCCGGCAGCGACGCACATAAAGTCGCCAACGTGCTTCGCCTGCGCCAAGGCGATGCGCTGGAAATCGTCGATTCCGCCGGCACGTTATTCGGCGCCGAGCTTGTTGAAGATTCGGGCCGTTTGTACGCGTCGCTGACATTCGGGCACGAGCCCGAAGCGCGAGCAACGTTGCGCGTTGACGTGGCGCAAGCCGTGCCGAAGGGCGCGAAAATGGATTACGTCATTGAAAAAGTGACCGAACTGGGTGCCGGCGCCGTGATCCCGTTCACTTCCGAACGCAGCGTCGTGCGCGATGGCGGCGAGCAAAAACAGCAGCGCTGGCGGCGTCTGGCCGAGGCGGCCGCGCAGCAATGCGGCCGTCTCGACATACCTCGGATCGATCCCGTGCGTTCGTTCGGCGACGTTGTATCGGCGTTCGGTTCGTACGATGCGGCGCTGTTCGCGTGGGAATTGGCACCGCACGTGCCGCTACTCGAACGCCTTGGATCGTCGTTGCGCGATGCCCGGACGGCGATCGTCGTTATCGGCCCCGAAGGCGGCTTCAGCCATGCCGAAGCCGACGCAGCGGCGGAGTCCGGCGCCGAACTCTTGTGGCTGGGACCGCGCATTCTGCGCGCTGAAACGGCCGCACTCGCGCTCCTGGCAGTCATCGAGGCCATCGCGGGCGCTTCGACGGGCCGGAACTGAACGCGCCCTTGTCGTACTTACGCGAGCGAATATGGCGTTGCCGTTTACAATCGTCATCCCAACGTACAACGAGGCCGGTGGCATCGAAAAACTGCTCCGGACCCTTGGCGAAGCATTCCGTGCGAATGGGCTAGACGGTGAGATCGTGGTAGTTGACGACAACTCTCCCGATGGGACGGGTGCAATCGTTGACCGCTTATCGCACGAACTGCCGGTGAAATGCCTGCATCGTCCCGGCAAAATGGGTCTCTCATCGGGTGTCATAGACGGCTGGAAAGCTGCCCGCCCCGAATCGGTCGCACTCGGTGCGATGGACGCAGACTTCAGCCACGATGTCGGCGCGTTGCCAAAGATGGTCGCAGCGCTTGAGTCGGGCAAATACGGGCTTGCGGTCGGCAGCCGGTACGTGCCGGGCGGCGGTATCGCGAATTGGCCAAAACGGCGCATCGTTACCTCGCGCATCGCTTGCTGGCTGGCGCGCCCACTCACCGGCGTCAAAGATGTTACGAGCGGTTATCTTTTGGTGCGTCGCGAGGCACTCGACGGAATCACGCTGGATCCGATCGGTTTTAAGATCGGACTCGAAGTCATCGTCAAGGGCAAGTACGGCAAGGTGCTGGAAGTCCCATACACGTTTACGGATCGCATCGTCGGCGAGTCGAAACTCAATCAAAACGAGATTTTCAACTATTTGAAGCAACTGCGTAAACTCTATCTCGGACGGCTACGGCACGCCGGCGCTCCTTAGCGCCGTGCCGATGTCGATGCCGGAATGGCTCTCCAACCGTCGCAACGGCCGCACGCAAGACGTCGCGGTATGGTCGAAGTGTCCGAACTGCGGCGAGGTGGTGTACCGCCGGGATCTCGCTGCGAATGCGTTCGTCTGTCCGCGCTGCAAGTACCACTTCCGTATGTCGGCCTACGATCGAATCGCGTCGTTAATCGACGGCGAATTCGTCGAAATCGGCGCCGACATCACCTCCGCCGATCCGCTCGAATGGGTTGACCGCCGTTCCTATCCCGATAAGCTCGAAGCCGATCGCGAAAAAAGCGGATTGGTCGAAGCGGTCGTTTGCGGATTCGGCAACATCGGCGAATTCGAAGTCGGATTAGGCGTCATGGATTTCCATTTCCGTGGCGGCACGATGGGGAGCGTGGTCGGAGAGCGCATCGCGTTGCTGTTGGAAGAATCGTTGCGTAGAAGCGTGCCCTGTATCGTGTTTACGGCATCGGGCGGGGCGCGCATGGAAGAAGGCATGCTGGCCTTAGCGCAAATGGCGAAGACGAGCGCGGCCGTTTCGCGTTTTGGCGCCGCCGGCAATTTCTTCGTGACGGTGCTGACCGATCCGACCACCGGTGGCGTCTCGGCCTCGTTTGCGTTTCAGTCCGATGTGGTCATCGCCGAATCGCGTGCCGTGATTGGATTTGCCGGCCGGCGCGTGATCGAGCAGACGATTCGCCAAAAGCTTCCGGATCAATTTCAAACGGCCGAGTTTCTCTTGGAAAAGGGCGCCATCGACATGGTGGTCGAGCGTCAGAACGTCAAGGCGACGCTGACGCGCCTACTGGAATATGCCAAGCCGGTGGCGCGATGAGCAACAACGTGATCGTCGAGCGCGAACGCGGTTTGGTCGAACTCGAACGTCGCATCGACGAGATCCGTGCCGCCAACGCAACCCAACCGGTCGATATGTCGGCCGAGATCGCCGCGCTGGAAACAAAATACCGGACGATTCAGAACGAAGTCTTCGGCTCGCTAACGCCATGGGAAAAAGTCAACATGGCGCGGCATCCAAGTCGCCCGACCGCGTTAGAATACATCGAGCGCCTCGACCGCTTTGACGAACTGCACGGGGATCGGCAATTCCGGGACGACCCGTCGATCGTCGGTGGTTTCGCACTGTTGCACGGCCGTCCGGTGATGGCGATCGGACAGCAACGCGGGCGCGATACCAAAGAGAATCTTCAGCGCAATTTCGGCATGCCGGCGCCCGAAGGCTATCGCAAAGTTCGCCGTCTCGCGGCCCTGGCGTCGCGTCTCTCCGTGCCGATCGTTACGCTGGTCGATACGAAGGGTGCCGATCCCGGAATTACGTCGGAAGAGCATGCCCAGTCCGAAGCCATCGCAATGTGCTTGCACGAATTTACGATCGCGCGCGTACCGATCGTCGCCACCGTCATCGGCGAAGGCGGCTCGGGCGGTGCATTGGCATTAGCCATCGCCGACCGCGTTCTGATGCTCGAGCACAGCATCTATTCGGTCGCGTCGCCCGAAGGCTGCGCAGCGATTCTGTGGTCGGACGCCGGCAAGGCGGAAGAAGCCGCGCAACGGTTGAAGTTAACCGCACAGGACTTGCAACAGTTTGGAATCGTCGACGACATCGTTCCCGAACCACTCGGCGGCGCGCATCGAGATACGAACGCCGTGATAGCGCGCGTCTGGTTCAACCGTCTCCGCCGCGCTCTCGCTACTCGCGCCGTTGCCGTCTTCCGAACTCCTCGACCGCCGCTACGATAAATACCGCGCCATCGGCCAATGGGCTCGCTCGCTCGATCCGGTAGCAGGCGCCTCGTGAAGCGCACCAATCCGTTTCGGCAATTCGTTCGTTGGTGCGGCCGCGTCGGCGCGCTGAGTATTGCCGTGTTGATCATCGTGCTGGTCGGCATTCAGTTCGCGCGGGCTATCGCCGAGAACGTCGCGATGAGCCGGAAGCTCGCATCGATTCGGGCGCAGGTCGCTACAATGCAAAAACACCAGGGGGCGCAGCGTGCCGAAATCCGCCGGCTGCAAGACCCGCTGGGCGCTATTCCTGAGATTCACGACCGGCTGCGACTGGTTCGTGCGAATGAGGCCATCGTTTTCGTGAGCCCGGCGCCGTCGACCACTCCGTGAGCGAGCCGGCCGCCGGGATCGTTATCAACCTTAACGCGTATGGTGCCACGGTGCGCCTTGGCAGCGGCGACCTCGCCACCGCACCGTCCTCCGACGTCGAAGCGCATCGCGCAAAATACCAGCATTCGCTGCTGCGCCGCACCGAGCTGAACTTCGAAGTTCGCAAGAGCGGCCGTCGTCCGATCGTCGTTCTGGTGCCGCAAATCAGCGACGAAGTGCTGGACGAGCGTATCGCGGCCTATCTGCAAAGTACGCAAGAGTGGGACGAACGCGATGGCGTTCCGTCGGCTCAGCGCCACTTTTTGCACAAGAAACGACGCGCCGAACTCTATCGCTCCCAACACGAGACATAACGCGTGACCGGCGCCGTCCTATCCGTCGGCACCAACTCCACTCGCGGCCTGCTCGCCGAGTACGACGGCGACCGCGTTCGCGTTCCGTTCTCGCGTTCGATCGGCACTCGAATCGGCGAAGGCCTTGGCCGCAGCGGCGATCTGCGCCCTGAGGCAATCGCTCGCACGATGCGTGGTCTCGAGCGGCTCCATCGCGAATTGGCCGGCCGGTACGACCGGTTGTGGGCGGTCACCACCAGTGCGGTGCGCCGTGCGGACAACGCCACGGTGTTCCTCGAGCTCGTGCGCGAGCGGTTTGGCGTGCAGATGGATGTCTTGACCGGGCCGGAAGAGGCGCGCGCGGCCTATCGTGGTGCCGCCGGCGGCCGTGCGTCCGACCCCAGGTGAGCGAATCGGCGTTGTCGATTCGGGGGGCGGCAGCACCGAGTTTGCAATCGGGTCGGGAATCGAGCCGGACGCTGTCGTGTCGTGCGAGATCGGGGCGGTCGTGCTTACCGAGGCGGTTCCCGAGCTGAACGGTCGTAGCGGCTCGGTAGCGCTTTTGGCGGTCGAACGTGCCCGCGCTCTTGCGCGCATCGCGCTGGCGCCGTTGCTCGGCTTCGAGAAAGGTGCCAAGGTGGCACTCGTGGGCGGTTCGGCTTCCACTGCGGCCGCGATCGCACGAGGTGGCCTGATGGGGCGTGATGTGGTCGACCTATCGCGCGACGATTTGCAACGCGTGCTGCGGCGGCTGTGCTCGCTCGACCTCGACCGGCGTAAGCGTATGCGGGGCATGCGCGTTCAACGAGCCGACATCTTGCCGGCCGGCATCGTCATCCTGGATACCGCCTTGGAATTGCTCGAGGCACGATTTTCGGTTGCGTCGCGTTGGGACTTACTCTTGGGCGTGTTGCTCGACCGAGTCGAGCGGGCAGAAGCAGAAGGAGCCGGCGGGCGCTGACGCACACACGACCTGGCGAGAAAGGACAACTCGGAATGGACGATACGCAGATTCGCGATCACATCGCGAGCTTGGTCACCGAAGAGCACGCGCTGCTCGAGCATGGAGAAAACGGCAAGCTTTCCGACGAGGATCGCGGGCGGCTCGAGGCACTCGAAGTGCAGCTCGACCGGTTTTGGGATTTATTGCGGCAACGGCGCGCGCGTCGCGACGCCGGACAAGATCCGTCGGTCGCACATTTGCGCACCGAAGAAGTCGTCGAGCACTACGAACAATAGTCTTGGGATGGTGGTGGAATCGGTAGACACAGCAGACTTAACCTAACGTTGAGCCGCAAGCCGGGAAACTGCTTGCGGGATGCGCTCAAATTCGGCGAACTCTCTGTCGCGTGACGTGACGACGCCGAGCCAAGCCCGTGCAAACGGGAAGGTGTAGAGACTGGACGGGCGCGGCCTACCTGAACGAATCGTTCACACGGTCAAGGCACAGTCCGGACCACGAACGCAGTACGTCTGCGGCGGCGAAAGCCGAAGTGGTGCGAAAATCTGCAGCCCGAAAGGGCGTCCGGGTTCGAGTCCCGGCCATCCCATAGATTTCTTACGGCTCGATAGCGATCGCACTGAGAATGCCGCCACCTTGTATCGGAACGTACGTTACGCTTCTGCTCCGAGGATCGTAGATCTGTAGGCTGGTTTTGCCGATGCACGCAACGTACACCAATCCTCCGATCGGGCTGACGGCCAACGCCAAGTTCGTGGCACCGGTATCGAAGGACCCCGAGCAACCCGTAAAGGTGCAGGTGTGTATCTTGCCGCGCAACTCCGCCACGTACAGATGCCCCGAATCGTCGCTCGCCATCGCTTCGGGGCCGATGTCCAAGATTCGCGTGCGCTTTCCCGAGCTGACGTCGGCCACGTTGACCGAGCCTTTCGAATTGCGGTACAATTTCGCAGCAATCAACGAGCCGCCCGGATTGACGGCTAGTTTTAGCGGCAAATGATTGCCGATTGTCTCAAACCACGTACGATTTGTGGAGCGCAGACGATACCGCGCTAACGCATCGGCGAAGGCGCCTTCGAACCCAACCCACAGCGAACCGCTCGCGACGGTCATCGCAACCGGACTGTGATGGTCTTTTATTTCGATCGAAGGCTTGGTTTCGCCCGGCCGATAGAGCTTGACGTCGCCGCCGACGAGCGACTTGGTGTTGACGTACAGCACGTTTTCATCGTCGGTGGCGAGGGAGCTGCGCGACCACGACGGCAGATTGGTGATTTCGCGTACGAGCTTAAGCGTCTGGAGGTTAAACTCGAGAACCTCGTACTTGCCCCCGGCCGATGGGTCGTTGAGCCCTACGAAGAGACGTCCTCGCCGATCGAATGCCGCCGAGTTGGCGATGAGTCGCGATGTGTGGATCGAAAGTTCGCCGGTGAACGTGTCGCTATTTGGCGGAAAAATCAAAACTTTCGTAACCGAGGATTGCCGGTTAACGATGGCAACGGTTCCGCGGCCGAGCACGACCGGCCCCGTAGAAAACGTCGGTTGTGGCACGGTTGCGGCGCTGCCGCTGCAACCGGCGATCAGCAAGCTGACGAGAATGACAAAAAAACTCCAACGATCCGAACGCATGCGGCCTCCCCTAACGAGCGTGTTGCTTGCCGGATTCCTCGACGTTCAAAAGAGGCCGCCTGCTTGCCTGGTCCGGCGTGAAGCGCAATCGCCGGCAAATGCTCGCTTGATTTACCCGGAGAAGAAGCGTACTCGCTGAAAACGACTCGCATACGGGGGTATCGCAAATGAAGCGCTGGAGGTCGGCCTTTCTCTTCGCGGCCGCGGTTTGTGCGTTTGGCCCTCGCCCCGTTTGTGGGGCGACCGACAGTCTCACCACCTGGTTCATGCGGGCGACGGCCTACAACACCCAAAGCAAAACGACGACCATGGCAAAGCCGGAGGTGCTTCCCGGAAAGCCTAGCAGCATGACGTGTCGGTACGAAGATAATCTTCCGAACTTTAACGGCGTTTGGCAGCTTCTGAGATACGATCGCGTGCATCACATCGCGTTCGCAGCGGCGACGACCGATCAGTGCAGTGTCGCGGTCTTCCAAGCACCCGCCCCTGCGGTCAAAGCACCCGATGCCGACCTTTCGGGGTATTCTACGAGGCTGGGCGTGCGCATCGGAAGCACGTATGACAGCGTGCGTTCGATCTACGGTGGCGGCCCTCGCAACGGCGCGAGTCACTTCGTGGTTCGGTACAGTTCGAGCGTGCCTGGACTGACCGCAACCGTGCCGCGAAAGAACGTCGCGTTGCCCCAGATCGTTACGATCGTCGTCGACGGACAACGCGTTTCGTCAGTCTCTATTTATATCGACCGAGCCGGCGAGCTGTAACGCGCTACAGCGCTAGGGCGGCTCCTGCGAGGCGATGATCCGAACATCATGCTAAGAACTCGAGTTTCGAAACTCGCGGGGAGGCGCCCGTCGTGATTCCGACGCCTGCGGCGAACGTTCCGGCCCCGCAATGTACGGCAACCTGCATTTTTCAACGAATGCAGCGTGCGGTCAACGCGCTGCCCGAGCCGAACTACGTCGCCTTCACCTTTCGAAACGAAAGCCAGGCAGTGAACGGAACCAACGAACGCGACGTACTTCGCGTCGTAGTTCGGATGGTCGATGGCGACGCCGTGATCGTCGCGCTCAACGACGGGCGCGGCGAAGTTATCGCGCATCCAGCTCCACGCGTCGTAACCGGGCCGAACGATTATTTGGCTGTGTCGAATATCTTTCGGTTAGGGGATTTCCCGGCCGCAGATTTCGGCTTGCGATTCGTGCGGCCCGCCCGACCAGACTTCTTCGACGCCTACCCGCAGCCGGCGAATTCTCCGCCGCCCGTAATCGCGACCGTTACTGCTATCGGTGGCATTCCGTATCGGATTGAGGATCGTGGAGTCGAACGGCTGAACGGAATAGCGGCGTATCATTTGGCGTTTTCACCGCTGCGAAATCCCGCCCATAACGTGCTTCGCGAAGTCTGGATCGACACGGTGTCTAATCTGCCAATTCGGTACGTGGCCGAGCGTACGGTCGCCGATCCGGGCGAATATTATACGTATTTCGTCACGGTAAATGCCGCTAAGATCGGCGGCCATCTCATAAATGTTGACGCCGACGGAGTTGGGCGGAACGGACTCGGTAAATGGAGCGTGACGGATGTAACGTTTCCCGACACCGAACCGGACTGGATTTTCGATCGCAGTCAATGGCCGAAACATGCCGGCGAGCCGATTCCGAATCTGGCGCCAAGCCAGCCCATTGAATAAGGCTACTAAAAGACCACTTGTGCGATCGAGACGTGCGTGATGCGCTTGTTCGGCCAGTTTACACTCTGGGCGGTCCACAACGGAGTTGAGTGGTCGGGCTGGCCGATGATCCACCTCGGGTCCCTGCATTGGTAATTCAGGCGTTCGTCGTGCACCGCATCGGTTGCCCCGGTTTCGAAAACGCATTTCTCACCGTTCGTCAACACCAAGCCCCAGGGCTGATTGTGCGGCTGCAAATATTGCGTCATCGGGGTCGGAGCGGACGGCAATGGTTTCGTAAGTTTGAACAACACGATGCGCTTCGCGAACGGATCGCCCGAACACGCCACAGCGTGCGGGTGCCCGGGCGGCGCGAAGCAAGGATCGTAAATCGAGTCGTGCGCCATGCATCGATAGGCATCGCCGCGGCTCGTTGAAAGCGAGTCAGTCCAGCAATTTCCGGAAACCGTTTCAACCACGTGAAAATCGGACCGAAGATTGCCGGCAGACGACCAGGGCGAGAAAAATGTCACGACGGTCTTCGACGCCGCCACCGAGGGCGCGCTGAAGACAAGCGCGAGCACGCAGGCGGCGATGAAGCCGCCTACGATGCGAGGTACGCCGCGAGTCTTATTTCGCATGCGCTGCGGCGATTTCGCCGAGCATGTCCGGCGTGCCGTCAATCCGCTCGAGGTGGGGATAGAGTATGCCACCATGGTAGTCGAGATTGAGCGTCTGGAACCAGCCGCTCTGCGATACGATTAACGGTATCGATCCGCTTCCGCCCTTGGTAGCCCTAAGCGCATATCGGAACGTGCCGCCCGAAAACGCCTGTCCCGCAACGGCTTGAATCACCATACCGGGCGCCAAGCCTGCCGCCCATGCCGGCGAGTTGGTGCGAACGTCGCGAACCGTTCCCTTCGCAGAGATCGACGCTCCAAACGAATACCAGCCGTTGACTCCGCCGTCGCCGTTCGCTTCTAGAAATTCGTTCGGCGAGGATGTGTAGGCGATTTTCCAACCCGAGCGCTCGAGTTCGTCGGTCGGCGGATGTTCGGTTGGGTGATACACGTACTTTTCAAAGAAGGCTTGCCAGTCGTACGGTTCGACTTCATCCAACAAACGTTCGACTTGCTCGCGAGTGTAGGTGTCGAACGATGGGTCCGGTCAGCGGCGGCGCCGTAAAACGATGCAAGAACGTGTCGAGCGAACGCGCGCCGTGCGACCGTGCGCGAATAATCGTATCGACGTCGAGCCACAGCAGTTCGCCTTCGGTATAAAAGTCGCCGGAGTTGCGGCGGATCGAGTTATACGAACCCTGCGCTTGATACAAATACGGTGCACTGGTGGTGAGATCGATCAGCGGCGTCGTCGAACGGCCCGACTCCAGATCTTCCTGCGCGTACACCGTCGCCAGGTATTCCGGGTATTTCTTCGGTTCGCGGATGCCCGACCGAAACGAGAGCAAGTCGCCGAGATACTGATTCATGCCCTCATACACCCAGAGCAAGTCGGTACGCATCGGCACTTGAAAGTTCGGCGTCGTTAGATCGGCGGGGCGCCGGTATTTGCCGTTCCAAGAGTGCGAGAACTCGTGCGTGATCAAATCGCCGCCCGCCAGCGATTCGTCCGGATCGGTGAGAAAACCGGTGTCCGCTCGGTCGTCGCTCGATTGATGATGTTCGATGCCTTGCTCGCCGACCGCATCGCTCAGCGTCAATAGTGCGTGATAGTCGTAGAAGTGGCGCGATCCGTACATTGCGAATGCTTCGGCCGGCACGCGTTTATATGCCGCCAGCAGATCCGAGGGAATATCGAGATCCTGCGGTTGATCTGCAAACGCGTCGAGCTGAACGAATGCCGTCCCCTCTTGCCACAGGTCCCATTTTTTCACAAATCGCCCCATATCCAGCGGCGAATCGACGAGCATTGCGAGCGGCGTGACGGCGAAGTCGACACGATCGCCGGTTTGCACCGGGTCGCGCAGCGCCGTCGCATACTGCCAGCCCGGCGGCAGAACGATCGACGGCTTGATTTGATAATCGTGCGAGTTGACGCCGTCTTGATAGAGCAACGCGCGGTTCCAATTGACGATTCCAATCGAATGCGTTGACATCACGTCGCCCGGCGCGTTCATCAGAACGTCGAACTTTACGTCCAACGTCTGCACGCCCGGCGGCACCGTCACGTGAAACGCGTACATGTTAACGTCGTCGCGACGCCAGTCGAGCGCGTTGCCGCCGGCCGAAATGCGTATGGCGGCCAGATCGTTGAGCGGTCCGGTCGGCCCATGTTCCCCGGGAATCCATTTTGGATAGACTAGCGTAAACCGGCCTGGCGTTACTGGAACGGTTTCGTGAACGTACATAATCCCGCGCGCCGCAGATGACGCGTCGAGAACGAGGGTGACGGTCGGCGCGGCCTGCGCTTGGTTCCTCGCCGCCATAGCGGCAGCAAACGCGGCGACTGCCGCAAAAAGACGAATCCAACGATGCATGGGTGCCCGGTTCTCAGCGTTGCCCGGCGCACCTTCGGTCTCCGGCAGGTCTGGCTAGCAGGAAAAACCAATAGCGCCAGGTTCTCCACGCCCTTTGCCAGGAGGTCTATAATCCACGTGAAGATCGTGGTAACGGTCAAACTTGTTCCAGACCCAAACGCCGAGAAGCGCCTCGATCCGCAAACCAAGCATCTGGTGCGGACCGGCGTCGAGACGGTGCTCAATCCGTACGACGAGTACGCGCTCGAGGCCGCGCTGCAATTACGCGAACGCGCGCCCGGGTCGACCGTGACGGTGTTTAGCATGGGGCCTGAAGCGCTAAAAGAGACGTTGCGTAAAGCGCTCGCGATGGGCGCCGACGAGGCCGTCTTTCTCAGCGACCCCGCGTTGGCGGGTAGCGACGTTTGGACGACTTCGCTCGCGATGTCTCGTGCACTCTCCAAAATTGGTTTCGACCTCTTGATCGTCGGCGGACTGACGGACGACGGAAGCACCGGCGCCGTTCCGGGTTCGCTCGCCGAGCATCTGCAAGTGCCATGCGTTACTAATGCACGCAAGGCGGAAATTTCTGACAATCGTTTGAGCGTGGAGCGCGAAACGGACACCGGTTACCAAACGGTCGATGTTGCGTTACCCGCGCTGCTCACGACCGCGCTGACGTTTGGAGAGCCGCGGTACGCATCGCTCAAGGGCATCATGGGAGCCAAGAAAAAGACGATCGCCGCTTTGTCGACCGCCGACCTCGAGCTGGAAGCGCCGGTCGGCGCCGCAGGGTCGAAAGTGGCCATCGAGAGCTTCGCTCCGCCGCCTGCCCGCGGACGGGGCCGCGTCGTGGAAGCTGCAGACGGAGCTGCGGGAGCGGCCGCGATTTTCGAATTTTTGCGCGAGAAGAGGCTGGCCTAAGATGAAAGACGTCATCGTTTACGTCGAGCACCGCGGTGGACAGACCCGCAAGGTCACCTTCGAAATGGCTACGCAAGCTCGAGCCTTGGCCGACGCGCTGGGTGGCAAAGCGCACGCGGTCATCCTCGGTGGCGGCGCGCGGCGCCTCGCCGCGCAGCTCGCAGCCTATCCGATCGACATCGTGCACGTCAGCGAAGACTCCGACGTCGACGCGTTTTTGCTCGACCCGGTTGTCGACTATGTCGCCGCCGTCGCCGGTTCTACCGGACCGGCGTTGCTGCTGGTTCCCAACACGTTATCGGGCCGCGACGTAGCCGGCCGTCTCAGCGCTCGTCTCGAGGCCGGTCTCGCGGCCGACGTCACCGAATTCCACGTCGATAACGGCGCCGTCGCCTGCACCGCTCCGAAGATGGGCGGCGCGCTCGTGACGACCTGCACCATCCGGCCGGCCGGCTACGGGATTGCCACGGTTCGCCCGAACGCGTTCGAGGCGCAAACCGGCGGAGCCGGGGCGCAGGTCGAGGCGATCGAGAAGCCCGCCGGCAAGCAGTACCTTGCCAAGATAGAGCGCGATGTCGAAGAGGGCGCCGGCGAACTGGCGCTCGAGGAGGCACCGGTCGTCGTGGCGGGTGGTCGCGGTCTCGGCGGACCCGAGCCGTTCGACACCATGCTCAAGCCGTTGGCGCGTGCGCTCGGCGGCGCCGTCGGCGCTTCGCGGGCCGCCGCCGATGCCGGATGGGTACCCTACAGCCTGCAGATCGGCCAGACCGGCAAGACGGTCACGCCGAACCTGTATATTGGCGTCGGCATCTCAGGGGCGATCCAACACAAGGTTGGCATGCGCTCGGCCGGTACCATCGTCGCTATTAATAAAGATGGTTCGGCCGCCATCGGCGAATTCTCCGACCTGCTGGTCGTGGGAGACGCCTTCGCAATCGTTCCGGAATTAACGAAATTGCTCGAATCCGCCAACGCGTCGTCGTAGGCGAACGTAAGGAATCATGAAACGACTTATCCTCTCGCTTATCGTCGTTGCCGGCACGGTCGGAGCGTTCGCCGCGACGACGCCGGCCGCGCAAGCCGGACTTTTCGGCGGCAGCAAATCGTCGCCGACGCCTTCACCCGTACCGTCGGCGTTGCCGACGGCTAGCCCGGAACCGCCGAACGTCGCGATTCCGCGGCTCGAAGCCAAGTTGAAAGCGAATCCGAACGATCAGCAGACGATGGCACAGCTTGCCGCCGAATTCTTGCAGATCAATCGTCCCGACCTCGCTGCGCAGTTGAGCCATCATCTCATTCAGATCGGCGATAAAACGGCGCAGGTGTATTATTTCGACGGCGTGGCGATGGAGCAACTCGGTAACGACCAAGTCGGAACCTACGATTTGGAGCAAGCGTCGAATCTCGACCCGACCAACCTAGGCGTGCTCGCGCAGCTCGCCGAGGTCTATCTCAAGCAGAATCGTCCGGCCGACGCCGAGCGCGTTGCAAAACGCGGCGCGACGTTCAACAAAACCGAGCCCACGGCGTTGATGACGCTCGGTAGCGTATATGCGGCCGAGCAGAAGTTCGACGATGCTCGCGCCTCGTTCGAACAGGCGTATCTGCTCAACCCGAAAGATGCTTCGCCGATCTATCAGATCGCGACGACGTACGCGCAGCAGAACAATATTCCGATGGCGATTCAAACGATCAATCGGGCATTGACGATCGATCCGAAGAGCGTCCAGGCATTGGTGTATAAGGCCGATCTCTATTCGAAGCAGCACGACGACGCCCAAGCCTCCGCTGCCTACGATGACGCGGTGGTCGCGGCGCCGAGCGACGACGATAAGGCGCTGATCATGGAGCGCAAAGCCAGCTACTTCATCACCGAGAAAAAGTACCCGCAAGGCGAAGCGATCCTGGTGCAGGTGATAACGCAGTATCCCAAGATCGCTTCGGGATACGTAGCATACGGCACGTTCTATGCGTCGCAGCACCAGCTTGACAAGGCCACCGCGAAACTGCAGCAAGCCTTGCAAATCGATCCGAATAACGGACCGGCGTTGCTCACGCTGGGCGAGGTCTCGATGCAATCCGGCCACGCCAACGATAGCGTCGGTTATTTCAAAAAATACACGCAAGTGTCACCCGACGCCCAAGGCTTTGCGTTGCTGGGACAGGCGTATTCGCAAACGCACAATTATTCCGGCGCGCGCGATTCGTGCAGCCGCAGCTTCGAGCTGCAACGCTCGCCTGAAACGTTAGGGTGCGTCGCCGGAGCCGACTATGAGCTGCGCAACTATAAAGAAGCGGCAAAGATCTTCGACGTTCTCGATCACAACGCACATGGGTTTCTCGATCAGAATCCCACGCTGTTGTACATCGCGGCCAAGTCGTATCAAGGGGCCGATCAGTGCAGCAAGGCGGTCGCCGCGTATAAGCGATTGCTGCCGATGATGCGCAAAGGCACGAAGGACTATACCAACGTGCAGAAGTCGTCAACTGCGACTTGCCACACCGCTTCGACGTCGAAACACGGGCACTGATATTCGTAACCGACCCGATCTTCGGGGAGCATCTGCGCGGCGTACCGCATTGCGAGGCACCCGAACGGGTTGAGGTTGTGGCGGCTCGCCTACGGGCCGCCGGCGCAGTCTCTCACGAACTCAGGGCCGTCGACGCGACGACCGAGCAGCTTCTGCGCGTGCACACGCCGGCATATCTGGATCTCGTGCATCGCGAAACCGACCGGCTCGCGGTCGCACGCTATCTATCCACCGGCGACGTGGTCGTTGGACCGGGCACCCGAGAAGCCGCTTACCGCGCCGCGGGCGCGGCGACTGTCGCCGTCGATGCGGCCGTGCGGGGCGACAGGGCGGTCTTCGCGTTAGTCCGCCCGCCCGGGCATCATGCCGAACCCGACGCTGGGATGGGCTTTTGCGTGTTTAACAATGCGGCGGTCGCCGCACGGCACTTTCTGGCCGAACATGGCGGCCGGGTGCTCGTCCTCGATTTCGATTACCACCACGGCAACGGAACGCAGGCCGTCGCCGGCGACGGTCTTTCGTATGTCTCCACCCACGCTTGGCCGGCATACCCGGGAACCGGGGGGCGCGGCGGACGACGCGGAGCCGACGAGATCCTCAACGTGCCGCTTCCGGCATCCGGGGTCTCGACCGAAGCCTTCGTCGCGATCTGGGAGCGGCTCGTGGCCGGCGCGGCAGCTCGCGTTCGTCCCGATCTCATCGTGGTCAGCGCGGGCTTCGATTTCGTCGCCGGTGATCCGGTGGGTGATCTGGGCGTGGGCGTTTCGGCCACCCGAGGGATTGCCGGGGCGATACGCCGCGCTGCCGCGGAGTGCTGCGCATCAAGGGTTGTCTACGTCCTGGAGGGCGGCTACCTCGTCGCGGCGCTGAGCGACGGTATAACCGCCGTGGCCGATGCGAGCGATGCCGGCGTTCCGGCGCCGACCGGCGCCGACTGGGGCTCTATCCCGCCGACAATCGCCCGCCTCCTCTCCTAATTCTCAGAAAGCTCTCAAGGACAGGCGCGGGGCGCCACGAATTGGAGGCTAGTTGCTTAGGTCGCACCATTGGTGCGCCCGGGCAGCATCGCTATTTGAGGAGGTACTATGATCCGGAGACCACTCCGGCACGTCGTAACCGTTCTCGTTCTACTCGTCGCTTTTGCCGGACAGGAAACATGGGCACTGGCCGGCACGACGGGTGGTTTGAGCGGAACGGTCCTCGATGCCGGATCCGGCGCTCCCGTTGCGGGAGCCAAAGTCCAAATTAGCAGCCCGTCGAACGTCTCCACCGGGACGACCGACGCGGGCGGTCACTTTGCATTCCTTACCCTACCCCCTGACACGTATACCGTGTCGGTCACCAAGACGGGATACCAGGACCTCAGCGTCCCGGGCCAGTCCGTTTTTGCCGACACCAGCCAAACCGTAACGCTTCGCTTCTCGCCATCGTTACGTACCATCGCCCACGTTGCGGCGACGGCGGCCGGTTCGCTCGTGAAGTCGGGCACGACTTCGGATGTGTATTCGGTCAACTCGACCATGCAGCACGCCAGCGCCACCTTGGGTGGCGGCGGCTCGCTGAACTCTGCCTATTCGGCAGTGGCCAGCGTTCCCGGCGCATATGTGCCGATGAACCAGACCGGCTACTATCAAACGATCACGATTCGCGGCGGCGACTTCGACCAAGTCGGTTACGAGTTTGACGGCGTGCCGATCAACCGCTCGTTCGACAACTATCCGTCCGGCTCGGCATCGTCGCTGGGCAACGCGGAAGTCCAAGTCTACGCCGGTTCCAGCCCGGCCAACTCGGAGAGCCAAGGTTTGGCCGGCTTCATCAACCAGGTTATCAAGACCGGCACCTATCCGGGCTATGCCGACGCACAGCTCGGTATTGGAACGCCGACCTACTACCACCGCGCCGAAGTCGAAGTAGGAGGATCCACGCCGGATCGTCTGTTCTCGTACTATGTCGGCGTGGCGGGATATAACCAAGACTTCCGTTATCTCGACAATCAAAATGGATCGTCGTACGACAACTGGGTCGGAGCGCCATTAGCGCCGATCTCGGACATCTCGTACGCGGGCGGCACACAGTACGCTATGGGGCCGTTCAACTACGGGTTGTTGTCGTCCATCGCAGCTCGCGACGTCGTCGCGAACCTCCACATGTATATTCCGCACAAGAACGACTCCGGTCGTGACGACGTGCAGTTACTGTGGGATAGCGAATCCCTACACAACCTGTTCTATTCGACGACCAACGACATCACGTCCACAAGTGGTTGCGGACACGCCACGAACGGCACGCAGTGTGCCAACGCCATCGGTTTGGGCACCCCGCAGTACCTGGACGGTTACCAACTGAACTGTCAGGGCGCCGTTGGTGGAACGTTCTCGGCCGGCGGTTTGAACGGGCTCGGTTCGCGTTGCGTCAATACGTACTACTACCCGAATAGCCAAAATCGCACCGCATCGTTCATTAACTGTGCGACCGGTGGTGCGCCCACCTCGGCATGCGCGATTCCCAACAGTGCCAGCGATACGATCTGGAACGATCAAGAGATCGTCAAGCTGCAGTACACCAAGAACTTCGGATCGACGGCGTTCTTGCGGCTCTACGGCTATACGTACTATAGCGACTGGCTGCAAAACGGCCCGCAATCCACGTATGCCGATTATGCCGGTTGCTGTTCGCCGGACTACGAGCTGAACTCGCACACGCGAGGCGGCAGCTTGCAGTTCCAAGATCAGCTGAATCCGATGAACCTACTGTCGGTAACCGCTTCGTACGTTACCGCGAACAGCACTCGCGATAACAACACGCAGATGGTCAACTTCGGAGGCGCGCGTTCGTACGCGGCTGTGGCAGTTAATGCTGCGGATCCATACAGCGGATACTGTTACTCCTCCGGCGGACAGTTGACGACGTGCGCCAAGGGTGCCGGCGCCGAATGGGCGACCTGGGGTAACCTCGGTTCGCCGAATATCTTCGGTCCGGCAGGGGCGTTGCCGGGGTCGTGTCCCGATCCCAACGTCAAATCGACGAAGTGTACCTACCTATTGGCAGAAAACGGCCTGTACGCAACCTATAACCAGGTAGTACCGCAGTTTTTTGCGGCCTCGATCACCGACGAGATTCGTCCGTCGGACAAGTGGCTGATCAACCTCGGCGGCCGCGTCGATACGTACACGTACAACGGCTCGAACACCGATACGGGACAGGCGCGTGATTTCTTCACGCGTGCCTTCAATATCGACAACTGCATCAACAACATCAGCGGACAGCCGACTCCTAAAGTCGGCACGCTGGGGATTCCGGTAACGTCGGCATGCCCGACCGGGTACTCGGCCGCAAACTGGCAGAACACCCCCGCGAACTTCACCTACGACATCTGGCAGCCGCGCGTGAGTGGCACATACACGGTCAATCCGACCAACGTAGTGCGCTTCTCGTACGGCCGCTACGACGAGCCACCGAACGCAGCGTACGAACAGTATAATACGTTGCAGAACGACCTCGCCGACTACGATGCGACCAACTTCTACGCGTTCGGTCGTACGTCACCGGGGTATCCGGTGGCACCCTCGACGTCGCTCAACTACGATCTCTCGTGGGAGCACGTCTTCAAGGGAACCGACATGTCGTTCAAGGTCACGCCGTTCTTGCGTCAGACGCAAAACCAGATCCAGAACTTCTTCTTGGATCAGAAAACGGCGTTCATCTCGGGCCTGAACGTTGGCGACCAGCGTAGCCAAGGCGTGGAGTTTCAATTCCAAAAGGGTGACTTCGCGCGCAACGGCTTCGCGGGCGTCTTCTCGTTCACGTACACCAACTCGTACATCCATTACGGAACGTTGGCCTCCGGCGCTTACGGCACGACCGTGATCACCGGCACCAATCAAGTCATCTCGAATTACAACGCCTACACGTCGGCTTGCGGTCCGGGTGGCAAGGATGTCGGTAAGATCGGTTACAACCACGTTCCGATGTGCGGCACTACGAACAGCGGCGTCGCCGCTGCACCGTGCTACACGCCAGCCGTATTCGGTCCTTCTGGAAACATCATCAGCGGCGGCCAACCGGTGTACAACTGCGCGCCTGGTGATGTCGGCAACCCGTACTGGAATAAGAGCCCGCAACTCCAAATCGATCCGGGGACGGCGTTCCCGACGTTCGATATCTTTCCGGGCGGCATCGGGAGCGGCGCAGCGGCGTACGGTGTACCGTACTTCGCATCGCTCATCCTAAACTACAAGCACGACCGCTTCACGTTTACCCCGTCGTTTCAGTTCGAAGGCGGCGGTAAATACGGTGTACCGCAAACGAATCCGGGCATCGACCCGGCCGGATGCTCCGCCGTTCTTCCCGGTGTTGCCGGCGCCAATGGTGGCGGCCGCTACGACGGACTTTCGTGCCCCACCCCGCTGGCTGCGATTCCCGACACCTATACGGGCGTCTTCGATCCGCTCGGCTCGTTCACGCAGCCGAACCTCATTGCGATGAACGCGCAAATGAGCTATCAAGTCTCTCCTCGTATCACGCTGAATGCTGTCTTCGCCAACATCCTCAACACGTGTTGGGGCGGCACGCAAGCACCGTGGACGACGACGAATCATAACGTCTGCGCATACGGCGCCGGCGGATTCGCCGGTGAGATCAACCCGGTTGGAAACACGGCGAACCCGGCCGGTTTCAACGGATCGATCGTCCAACCGTTTGTGAAGTATCCGTACAGCCCGCTGTTCGGACCGTTCAACCAAAACGGCAGCTCGACGGTCACTCCATTCCAGATGTACTTCACCGCGAACATTCGCATCTAGTACGCTGGACTCGTAACACCAAAAGGGGCCTCCGCGAAAGCGGGGGCCTCTTCGTTTTCAGATGAGTAACATGAGAGATAACACCCAAAACTTTTATCAGTGGCTTGTAGGTTATCTTGATGGCTGCGACCTGATCGATCTTATCGTTGGTTCGGGCGCTCCCTGCCGCGAATATGAACCCGAGGCGAAAGCTATTTTCCGGGCATTGCCTACGATTGCAGCGTGGGACGATGCTCCCCGCGTAATCCACGAAGTTTTCCTAAGTAAGTTTGCCAATGATCTAAAAATAGTTGGTGAGCTCGAGCGATATCGCGAGATCGGGTACACCATTTACCAGGCGTGGCATCAACACGACGAGCCTATTTTTTCAGATCGAAACCTCGGTGAGATCTCCGAACGGGCCTAGCCGAAGTCGGCCGCGGTTGGTGATGATTTACGGGGTTAACGACGCGGCGAGCTTTTTGAGCTCGTCCAGACTGAGATCGCCCACCAGCGTGTAGTGCAGCGTACCGTCGTTCCAGGTAAGCAGCGTATTTCGTCCGCGCTCGAGATATTCGCCGTCGTTATTTCCGACTCGCGTCGAGGATACGCCCTCGCGCGGGGTTGCCGAGCCGGCGGTCTCGAAGATCGAGACGGTTCGCACGCCGTCCGAGTACAACACATGCACCGTCGCGGTGGAACGCACCGTCGCATCGTGACCTTCGACGGCGCAGAATCCTTCGGCTAACGTTTTGGGTACGCGCGCTGGGAAGCCGGCATCGCGAACGACGCTCGAAACGTTTTTGGTCGAAACTCCGAACGTCGGACCGTGTACGACGGTGTAACTCGCCGGCACTTGGAAGTCGGCGTTGGGCAGCGACGCGACGTAGCGAACTTCTTGGAAACGCGTTTCGGATAGCAGCGTGCCGTCCGGCGCATATTCCTGACGGTCGAGAACGAGCTTGGTCGAATCGTCGATGCGCATAAGCATGGTAGTCGATCCGGTATAGCGATTGACGAGCCCGACAACTTTGACGTGCCGGCCGTCGAACGTTTCGTCGGCATGCGAATCCGCGCGGTAGTTTTGACGGATAAGCGTGTAGTTATCGTCGCGATCGATCGGGTCGCGAAGCGCGTCGTTTTCGGTTTCGATGACGCGCCGTCGCTTGGAATCGACGAAATATCCTTCGGTTCCGCGTACCAGCACGACGTCGCCCTTAAGCCGTAATGGTGACAAATACGTGCGTTCGGTCAGTCCGGGAGGCCGGTGTTCGACGCGATAGACCGCCGCCTCACCGTCTTGTCCCCCGAACACGATCGACTGCACGACGCCGGTATACGTCAGTCCGGCCTGAGCTGTCGAGGCGGCGTACACGATCGCATCGACCGGGTCGCGCGCCGGCGACGCCGACGAAATCGAGAGCGTTGCGGCTGCGGCGGCGAGTCCGGCAGAAATCGCGATGCGCTTCATGGGGTGTTGTCCGAGCCTTCGGGCGTTTCATCGGACGTCAGCATCGCGGGCAACGCAGCCGCGTCTTCGAACGGTACGCTGGCTGCGAGTGCGGCGTGATCCTCTAAATAATACGACGGGTCGAATCGCCGCGGAGTGCCGCCGTGGCGGGCGAATCCAAAATATGCGACCAGCAAGATGGCAGCGGCGATCGGAACGGCGGCCAATGGACGAAGCAGCGACGACCATCGTTCCCAGAAGCTTTCGCGGCGCTCGGTCGCATTGCGAACGATCGCCTGCGCAAATCCCAGCGGGAGTTCGCGTTCGGTTTCGCGTGCGTGTGCGCGAAGCAAATCGCCGACCTGTAACTCGGCCTGGTATGCTTCGAAGCAATCCGGGCACGCGCCCAAATGCTCGTGCAGGGCGGCATCGCGAGCGGGCGCCAATTCGCCGTGAGCGTAGTCGAGGAGTTCCTCGAAGGTCGGATGTGTATCGTTCATGTTGACGTTTTCATATGCCGGTCGATCAGTTTGCGCAATTGCGTGCGGGCGCGGTGAAGCCTGGAGCGGACCGTTCCCACCGAACAGCCGACGATCGTTGCGATTTCTTGATAACTACACTCCTCGATATCGGCAAGGACCACGATCCGGCGCTGCTCCGTGGAGAGCCCATCCAACGCACGAGCGACCGGTTCGCTGAACTGCCGCTCGACGTAATCGTCGATGGGCGTTTCGGTCAGTGTCGCTCCGGACAGCGCGCGGGAGTCGTTCTCCTCGGGAAGTTCTACCAGATAACGTCCTTTATGCCGCCGAAGTTCGTCGCGGTGCAAATTCGTTACAATTCGGTAGATCCAAGAGAGGAACGAAGTTCCGGGTTTGAAGCTGCGCCACGCCCGGTAAACCCGGACGAACGCGTCCTGCGTGAGGTCCCGTGCGTCGGCTTCATTCTCCGTCAGGCGCAACGCGAAGTTATAGGTCGCCTTACCGTATTGCTCGACGACGCTTTCAAGGAACGCCGTCTGTTCGTCGGACGGCGCCTCGTCAGGCCTGCGGGATGCTGCCATGAAGTTGGCAGTTTATCACCAACCGCTCGGACGGCCCTTCTGGACTGCGGACCTACTTAGCCCATAGCACCCGGGCGACCCACCAAAGGCTGGCCGCGACGACTGCGACGATGATGGCAAATAACGCCAGCTCGAGCATGACGATTCCCGCAAACTGACTGCCGCCGCAAAACGCCGAGACGTTGGCGAGTAACGACAGTTTGAATCGCTCGAACGGATTGCTGCCCATGCCCGCGATCGACTGCGCCTCGGCGAGCGCCGCCTGCGGATCCCAAGACGCCGTGTCGACGATCGATCCGACGCGTCCCTGCGGTGTGACGATAAACAGCTTGTCGCCATGTAAGAAATTGTCGGGAGCCAGACGCAACGACGGAACCTCGAACTCATCGAGCAATCGCACGATGGTCGAGCCGGGGCCGGTGAGCAGGCTCCACGCCGCGTCGCGAGCGCCGAATAGGGCGCCGTACCGGCGCAGTACTTGCGGCGAATCGTAGGGTGGATCCAGCGTTATTTCTACCAATGCGAAGCGCTTTGGGTCGAGGTGGGCTTGCAGATATGCAAACTTGCCGCTGATGGCGGGACAGAGCGTACGATCGGGACAGCGGGTAAACACGAACGACACCAGCGTCGTGCGACCAGTAAACGCCGTTTGCAACTGCAGCGGCCGCGCGTTCTGGTTGACCAGCAGCGCGCGCGGAAGCTGCGATCCGAGTTGCACCGGAATCACGCGGCCGGGTTGCGGAACGCCGGGCGCGAACGGGCCGGCGGCTACCGGTTCGACGAGCGTCCAAGGCGTGGTTGACCGATCGAGCATCGCATCGAACCCTGTGTCGGCCGGCAATCGATCCATTCCAGCCGGAATACGAACCAGCCGAATGCCGCTCGGTAACGTAGCCTGCACGATGTCGGTTCGTACGATGGCGCGATTCGCGCCGGCGTGCTGCACCATAACGCCGTGCACCGGAAGCAACGACACGAGCGCGAAAACCGCTGCGATCACGACGTGACGGCCCGGTTTAGCGCGGAGAGCAGCGACGCATCCGTGTCGGTATCGTCACGAATCGAGGCTATGCGTCCGCCCGGATCCACGAAATACACCGCGGTGGCATGCGTGTAGTCGTAGTCGCCATTTTTCTTCGGCAGGCGTTGCGCCCACACGTGGTAAGCGGTTTCGACGGCATCGATCTGCGCTTGCGTGCCGGTTAAACCGGTGACGCCGGGAAAACGAGAAACGAATGCGTGCAATTCGGCCGGCCGGTCGCGCTGCGGATCCACCGTGATCATCACGACGTTGACGCCTTTGCCGTGTTCTCGCGCGGAAGCAGCGAGACGCGACAAGCGTGCGAGCAGCGCCGGACACGTGTCCGCGCAGTGCGTGAAGCCGAACGAAAGGAGCACGGCCGTATGCTGGTCGGACAGGCGCCATGCTTCACCGGAATCCGAAACGAGCGTAAAATTGGCGGCAGACGGACGGTTGCTGCATGCAACGAGCAAGACGAGCGACGCGATTGCCGCGCCAAGGCGGAACATACGCCGATTGTACGCCTCGCGCTACCGGCCGCATAGTAAATCTGTCGGTGACAGGGCTGCGGCGCCGCGCGGCCCAACCAAATAGGGATGTCCGCGATCGTTTTGTTGTTACGCGTCGCCCTGGGCGCGACGTTGATCGTGGCCGGCGCGCTCAAGATCCCGCACCCGGAACAGCTGGCGGCCGCCATCGCCGGCTTCCGGCTATTGCCTGCGGGCGTCGTCGCGCCGCTCGCGTTAGGTCTGCCCTATTTCGAAGTGCTGGTTGGCCTGTATGTTGCGATCGGCCTATTCACGCGCGTCGCAGCATGGGTTGCGTGCGCGCAGTTCGTGGTGTACGCCGGCGCGATCGCCTCGGCGGTCGTTCGCGGCATTCCGGCTTCGTGTGGATGTTTCGGCCCGAACGATACTGCGACCGCCGATTGGCCGCATGTAGCGGTTGACCTCGGACTCGCACTGGTCGGCGCCATCGTCGCCTTCGGAGCGCCTGGCCCACTGTCCGTCGATAGGAGATTGCGAAAGTCGTGAACCAGAAAAACCTCGCCGTCGCCACCGTGGCAATCATCGTTGCCATCGTCGTAGGCGCAATCGTGTGGCACTTTGCCGCACCCTCGCACCGCGTCGAATCGGCGTCGCAACCTCCGCCGCTCGGTCAAGCTGCGGTTGGAATGGTGGCTCCAGAGTTCGTTCTGCCGACGACGGGCGGATTGTTCGACATGCAAAAAGCGCGCAAACCGGTGTTTCTGGAAGTGTTCGCAACCTGGTGTCCGCACTGCCAGCGCATGACGACCGTCGTCGATCGGCTGTATGATGCGTATAAATCGCGAGCCTCGTTTATCGGCGTTTCTGGCAGCAATCAAGGGATGGACGGCACGACCGAGGCGTCGCAAGCCGACGTGCTGGCGTGGATGCAGCGCTTCAAGGTTGTCTATCCGATCGCGTACGATCCATCGTTGACCGTCGCCAACAGCTACCTTCAGGGCGGCTTTCCGACGTTCGCGATCGTCGGACGGGATGGTAAAATTACGTATTTGAGCAGCGGCGAGCTGAAATATTCAGATCTCGCCGCCGCGCTCGATACCGCGTTGCGCTAGTCGTTTGGCGGCCACTTGTAGTTGGGCGGTGGCACCGTCGGCTGCCCGACTTCCAGCGTGACTTGTTGGTGCGACAGCAACGGTATAGAGCGAAGATCGCCGTCGTACCGCGCGCCGTTCACGTATGCGGTTACCGGGCCGCTGAGGCCGGCGACGCCGTTGCGATCGAGCGACTGTCCCCAAATGTCGAAGAACATGCCCAGGGTGTACGGACCGCCGCCGGGCGGATTGATTTCGGGCGATTCGACGTGGATGATTCCGGTTTGATCGTGGGTGTGAATCCAGTATAAACATCCGGCAGGCGCCGAGACCGAGTTTTGCGCGAATCCGATGTATTTCGGTATCTGTATCTGCTTGCCGTTGTCGTACAGCGCGAGGTGCGTGTGAATGTGCAGATTCGCGCCTTCTTCGGACAGGCAGGTTATACCGTTAACCGGCGCGCCCGCCCCGCCTGTCCGCGTATTCCCTACCTTGAAATGCGCGGTGCCGATCGTCCCGCCGTCGGTCAGCGCGACGGGTTTTACTGACGCGTTGGGGCCGGGGCTGGGCGTTGCGTATGCCGCTTTTAACGCCTGGTCTTGCTGCACGCGCATGAGTGCGAAAATACCGATAATGGCGACGACGAGAACGCCGACGCCGATATACACGAAGAACATCGGATCGCGCCGCGGCGGCGGCGCACCCGGGCCCCCGCGCACTTGCCGGCGGCGATCGGTGCGAGACGGTTGTGGCATCGAATCCCTTCTTTTATGAGGCCGATTCGTCGGCTGGGTCGAGCGACTTGCCCGGAACTAAGTAGTGTCGCACGTAGTCGGTCACCGCGTCGGACAACGACGTCGGCGCCTTTGCGTATCCGGCTTCGCGCAGCGAGTCCATGCGCGCACACGTCGAATATTGATATTTGGGCCGAAGTTGATCCGGCATATCGACGAACTCGATCTTCTCGTCGCGTCCGAGCGCTGCGAAGATCGGGCGCACCAGCTCCAGCCACGTCTGGGCTTTTCCGGATCCGACGTTATATAGACCGGATACGTCCGACTCGGTGAGAAACAACGTCATGTTGACCGCGTCTTTCACGTACACGAAATCGCGTTGCTGCTCGCCGTCGGCGAATTCGGGCCGGTAGCTCTTGAACAGCGACACGGTGCCGCCATCGCGAATCTGCTCGAACGCCTTATGCACTAAGCTGCGCATGTTGCCTTTATGGTCTTCGTTCGGCCCGAAGACGTTGAAATATTTGATTCCGCAGATCGCACCGTCGAGTCCGGTGCGCGCGGCGTAGAGATCGAACAAGTGCTTCGAATACGCGTACATATTGAGCGGTCGCAGGTCGCGAAGATCGAGACGATCCGAAAGATCGGTTTCGCGCGGCCCGTACGTTGCAGCCGACGAAGCATAGACGAACCGCGCGGCGTTATCGACCGCCCACAGCGCGAGTTGCTTGGTATACTCGAAGTTGTTACGCATCAGATAATCGGAATCCGTCTCGGTCGTCGACGAGCACGCGCCTAAGTGCACGATGGTTCCGACGTCGCCGAAGTCATCGCCATCGAGGGCGCGTGCCAAAAAGTCGTCGGCATCGACGTAGTCGGCAAAGCGCAGCGGCACTAAGTGTTTCCACTTCTCGGTTTCGTCGAGGCGGTCGACGATCAAGATGTCGTCGATGCCGCGACGATTCAACGCCCAAACCAGAGCGCTTCCGATAAAACCGGCGCCGCCGGTGACGACGAGCCTTCGGCTTGAGAGATCCGTCATTACGGCTTAATCCCTCGGGCCTTTCGGCGAGTCCTTCGCGGCGACGCCTCCCGTCAAGTTCGGAGCCTTTTAAAAGGGCGCGCTAAGGCGGAACAGCACGTTGGTGCCGTTCGCGATTTGCGTCGTGTTGAACCCGTTGGCGACTTTAATCGGATACTGATGATTGAGGATGTTCTGCACGATCAGCGAGACGCCGAGTTCCGCGGTCGTTGTTCCGCGGCCCGGCGTCAGGCTGCGGCCCGCCGCCAGATCGAACGTGGTGTGCGCCGGTAAGTCGCCCACTGAGAACCGTGTTCGAGCTTTCGAATTCGACCGGAAAACCGCTGCCGTAATTGCCTTGCAGCGTAGTAAACCACTGCTTCCCATTGCCGAAGCGCCAGGTGTATCCGGCGGTCGAGACGACCGTTTCGTCGTGATCTTCCGGCGAGAGTTGCGCAACGCACGATTGCACCGGGCGCGTTCGTATTGGGCGGAAACAGGAACGTCGACCCGGAGACGCACGGCTGCATACGATCCCGAAACGGTTCCGGTAAAGAACCATTCGTTGCCGTTCGGCAGCGCGGTCGTTCAGGCGAACTTCCATGCCGGTGTCGAGTCCGATCGCGTTGTTGAACACGGCGAACAGCGGCGTGTCGAGCAATTGCGTCGTGTCGAGAATATTCACGGACGGTCTTACGGAAAACGTTGATCGAACCGGTAAGTTGGTTACTGAACGTGTGCACCAGGCCGATTTCGAAGTACGAGTCGCTCTCGGGCTTCAAGTTGTAGACCGGTGTTCCGGTACACCCTTCAAGGACGACGCAATCCTGTCGCACGTCTTCCAGTAGTGGGGCGGCATAGAACCTACCGTAATAGACGTGCGCGGTATTCTTACCGCCGTCCCAGATGTTGAGTCCGATGCGCGGACTCCATTGGAAACCGCTGGTGTATCCGGTCGAGTGGTCGTATCGCAAGCCGTAGTTGAGTTCGACGTTGGGCGAAAACTGCCACTTGTCTTGGATGTAGGCACCGACTTGCGATCCGGCTTGGGCCTGATGCGGAGACGCCACGAGGTAATACGGCTGTGAGTGGATCGCCTTCGCGCTCGCGCAGTCGGGATAATAGCATCCGAATGCTTGGCTGGCGTCAAGATTTTCGCGATTGATATCGATGCCGACTTTCCAAGCGTGATGTTTGGTCGCGCGAAAATCCGACATACGCAAGCCGACGTATGACGCATACGGTGTTCGAGAGCAGGCCGACGTTTTGCGTCGCGCCCGACCCGTCGTCGGGTTGGGCACAGCACCGCGCAACGGAGATCGGCACCGAACGGCGGCGTAACGCCGAGAACGTCGTTGGGTAAGTCGCCGTCGTAGTTGATGCGCGTCGAACGCCACCACGGAATGATCTGGAAGACGCCGTTGCCGTCTTTCGACGTCTGCGTGAAGTTCAGATTCGAAAACTTGTCGTACTCGCGCTGCACGTCGTCGGTTGCAGCCGGCGTGTAGATCGGGTCGTACGGGTTGTTCGGATCGGTATTGATCGGAATCTGAAAAATCGCTAGCTGATTGGAGTAATCGAACGCCAGCGTCGATCGCGGGCTGAGCTGCGTGATGAAGCGCAAGAACTGATCGCTCTGCGACGAGTTGTCGTGAATGGGGTCGAACGTCGGAGCGTCCAATCCGCGACTGGTGCTCTGCGAGTTGGCATTGAAGAAGATTTCGCTCGAACCGAAGCGCGCGGCGGTATCGAGGCTGTCCGATCAGCTGATCTTGGTTTCCGACGCCGCCGGCTTCGAGCGTCCCGTAAAAACCCTTCGGGTAGATCGGTCGGGCCGGCTGGTGATGATGTTGACGACGCCGCCCATGCGGTCGCCGCCGTATTCGGCCGGAATCGCGCCGGTCAGCAGTTCGAGCGAGTCGATGTTTTTCGGGATCGACGATTTCGGCGAAGTTCGACGTCGTCGCCAGCGGCAGCGGCGCGCCGTCGATATTGTAGGTGACGCCGTGGAAGCCGTTGACGACCGGCTCGTTATAAGAGAACGGCACGACGCCGGGGAGCGTCGCGATGAGCTTGTCGAGGCTGTTCTGCACCGGCGACGTCTGGAATCGGCTGCGCGATTGATCTGATTCACCGACGGCGCGATTGGCTTGGACGCCGGCGGTGCGCGACGACGGTCGTCCGCGCGATCTCTTGCAAATGGGTCGTTAGCGGAACGTTGACGGTGGCGACGCTGTCGCTCGAGACCGTTACCGGAATTTGCAGTTCGTGAACGTTGGGCAGCTTGGCGATGATGCGGTACGTTCCGAAGGGCACTTGTGAGAAGACGTAGTTTCCTTGGGCATCCGACGTGGCGGTGAAGCGCGAGCCTTCGCCCTCCAGGACGACGGTGGCGCCGGCCGCCGGTTTTCCGTCGAGGGTGACGGTGCCGCGAACGAGGGCGGTTACCGCGGCAGAAGCGGGTGCGCGAGAGAACGCAAAACAAGATGACGGCCAGCGCCGCCAGGACGAAACGAGGCATGAGACTCCTTCGATCGTGGGGAGAAAGTGCGAGCGGATTGGGCGCCGGTTAGGCGCAGAGGCTCGCGATCGGAGGAGGCCGGGTATAGCGGCGCCGGAGCGCCGGATTTGCGGGACGTACGATCCGGCGGTACGCCGGGGGCGCGAACACGGCGCGGGGTGAGAAACGGGTGCGAGCGATGGCGATGACGACCGCCGCAATCGAGCGCACGAGAAACTGTGCGAACTTGCAGATCAGGGCCGCACACGCCAGGAGGGCGGCCAGAGCGAGGCCGAGGCCGGCGCCGGCGTGGGGTGCTTCGGCGTGCTCGATGAGAAGGTACCAGCCGGCGGCGCAGGCCGCGACGGCCGGCCAGGCGGGAAGGTGCGAGGTCAGCCGAGCCCCGAGCACGGTCCCGTCCGCGAGGCGGCGCGCGTCCCAGGCGAGTGCACCCCAGGCGAGCGCGAGGGCCGAAGCGACCGCGATGGCACCCTGGATCAGGGCCTCGTGAAGAGCGCCGCCGACGGCATGCCCGTTGCCGAAGAGCACCGCGTGGGTGAATAGAGAGGCGAGGAGGCCGAGGCCGAGGGCCCCAGGCATCTTCCGGACGGGCACGCGGGTTGTTTCTGATACTTCCGCGAGGAGGCCTTGGACCCGCGTCGTACTGACGTGGCCCCGCCGATGCGGTCTTCTCAGGGTGGAGTGGAGAATTCGTGTGATGCTGAGCAGGTTAGGGTCGTGAGGACGCGCTCGTTGATCGAAAATGCGGACACCGTGAGCTTGGTGTGCGCGCTGTTGGAACGTTTTCCGGAACTCGCGTCGATTCGGTCGTTGCCGCCCGAACGGACGTTGCGGTTGACGATGGCGTTGCGCCAACGACTCGACCGCGCCGCGCAAACCGCTCTCATCGAGATGATCGACGAGCACGTTCGATCGTTTCTCTCCGCTCGCGCAAGAAGAGCCACGGGTGCTCCGCGTCGAGTGTGAGGGCGATCGTTCCATGACGTTCGTCCATATCACCCGCGATCTGGAGAGCGTCTCTAAGGAAGAGCTGGAACTGCACGTCGCATTCTTCAAGCAGCGCTTCGGTGACTCGCTCGTGCGGACGCCGGTTCCCGACGACCAGTTCGATGCCGACCCGATCGCGCAAGACGAGGCGGCCATGTACGCCGTCGAAGCGCTGCGAGATCCGGCGCAGTCCAAGAGTCTCGTCGGATTTCGAGAAGAGAAGCGCGTGCTCGTGTACTTTTTAAAGTCGCGTAAGAAAGCCAAGGCGTCGGCGCGGCGATAACCTCAACAACGATACCTCCTGCTCATCGGCGACGTCGTCGGTTCGCCGGGTCGCGATACCCTCAAGCGCTGTGTGGCGCTGGCGCGCGAGCAGCACGCTGTCGATGCCTGCATCGCCAACGGCGAAAACGCCGCGGGCGGTTTCGGCCTGACCGCGCAAACCGCCGAAGAAATGTTCGAAAGCGGCGTCGACTTCATCACGAGCGGCAATCATATCTTCGATAAGCGCGACTTCAAGGACTACCTTGAGTCGACCGATCGCGTGATCCGGCCGGCCAACTATCCGCCCACCGCTCCCGGCCGTGGGACCGGTACGTTCACGGCGGGCGGCGTGACGATCGGCGTTCTCAATTTGATGGGCCGCACGTTCATGCCGCCGGTCGACGACCCGTTTCGCTGTGCCGACGCGCTAGTCGAAGACCTGAGCCGGCGCTCGAGCAGGTCATCGTGGTCGACGTGCACGCCGAGGCGACGTCGGAAAAGGTCGCGATAGGTCGGTTCCTGGACGGACGAGTCGCCTGCATCTACGGCACCCACACGCACGTACAGACCTCCGACGAACAGATCTTGCCCGGGGGTACCGCATACATCAGCGACGTCGGCATGACCGGCCCGTCCGACGGCGTGATCGGCATGGAGTCAGCGCGCGGTGCTCGATCGATTTCTCAACGGAGTCTCCGAGCGCTTCAACGTACAGAAGGACGGGCCGAAACAGTTTTGCGCCGCGGTCGTCACGATCGACGCGGCGACCGGAGCCGCGTCGGCAATCAAACGGATCTTCTTGCGAGGTCTGGCGTAAGTGAGCGTCGAACGGTCCGCTCAAAGTGTCTGGTAAAAGCAGTCCCAACGCGGTCGCGGGCGCGCTGGCGGCGTCGCTGCGCGAACGTGAATCGGCCGAACTGCAGGCCGTTGGTGCGGCAGCTATCAATCAGGCGGTCAAAGCCGTGGCGATCGCCCGCGGCTATCTCAAGCCATCCGGATTTGAAGTCGTGTGCGTTCCCGCGTTCGTCACCGTCGCGATCGGTGAGAACGAGCGCACCGGCATCTCGCTCGTGGTCGAACGCCGGCCCATCTCAACTGGAGAAGCCTCCATATAATGGTAGTCGATTTCCATTCACACTCGAACGTGAGCGACGGGACGCTCGACCCGCAAGCGCTGGCCGATTTCATGGCCGAGCGCAAGGTCGAGATCTTCTCGCATCTCCGATCACGATACGCTCGCGGCCTACGGACCAGTTCGAGGCCGCAGCGGGCGCGCGCGTACGTCACCGGCATCGAAATCAACACGACCTGGCGCGAGAACGAAGTGCACGTGCTCGGGCTATAACGTGCCGCTGGGCGAGTCGCCGATCAACGAGCTGCTGGAATACAATCAAGAACAGCGGCGCCAACGCGCGCAGAACAATGGTCACCAGCTTGCGTGCGCGCCGGCTACGGTTTGACGCATCGAAGACGTGCTGCGCGAAGCGGGCGACGCCGATTCGGTCGGGCGGCCGCACGTCGCCAAGGCGCTGGTGCGCGCGGGCATGACCGCGAGCGTATCGACGCCGCCTTTCGCGACCTGCTCGGAGCGGCAAGCCCGGCTACGTGCCGCAGCTCTACACCACCCCGCAGAAAGCCATCGACGCGATCGCTAGCGGCCGGCGGCATTCCCGTGCTCGCGCATCCGGGCCGCTTGAAGGATCGCGCGCTCATCGACGAACTCGCGCCGAACGGTCTGCGCGGGCTCGAAGTGTTCTATCCGCTGCACGACGCGGCGACGTCGCCGAGTTTCGTGCGAAGGCGCGACGAATACGGCCTGGTGATGACGGCCGGGCATGGACTTTCACGACATCCGCTACCACACGAAGGCGTCGGGATGGACGTCGACCACGCCGACATGGCCGACGTTCCTCGAACTGGTGGAAGTGTACGCCTAAGCGCACGCGAGCGCGGAGTTGCACCAGATCGCGCACGGCGCTGCGCACGGCCGGCGAGCATCGCGTTCGCCTCGTTTCGAGCGCCTGCGTTTGCCGTTGGCGATGGCCGTTCGGTCGCGCATGTAGCGGTGGTTGACGCGAACGTTGTACGCGCACGCGGCCACGCCGGCGCTGCGAACTCGGCGGCGCAGCCGACGTCGCTCGCCAATGCCGGTTTGCCGAATCGGCAGCGATCCGCTTGCGCCAACTCGCAGCACGTCGAGCGCCAGCGCCGCGGTTGCAGCGGTGCTCCGCTGCCTCGGCCGAGCGCGAGTTGCAGCGCCGCGGTGCGGCCCGCGCGTTCGGCATCGTTCTTTGGGCAGCGCCTGCGCGTCGACGACCGAGCGAAAGGCCCGCTCGTCGCGGCTCGCGCGCTTCGTCGAGACCGCGCTCGCAACAGCGTCGGCCCGCTCGGCGACGCGCTCGCCAGCTCCGGTGCGGCGGCATATCTTCGGGCTGCGCGGCGTGATGCCGCCCGACCATTGCGACCAGCGCGGCTCCGCAGCGCGGCGACGATCGCGGCCGCACTGCCGCCGCCGGGTACCGGCGCGTCGAAGCCAGGCGGTCGAGATAGGCGTCGAGCGTTTCCACGCGATCAACGTTGGCGGTGCAGGCGTGCGCGCCGCCCTGGACAGCGCACCGCGGCGGAGGTGACCGCGGCAGCGCCGAAGGCCCAGTCAGCACTATGCGGACTACCGCAAGGAAGGAATATTGAACCGTGCCCGTTTTGGATCAGAACCGCCGGAGACGTCAAGGACCGCAGCCTAGCCGAGGCCGGCCGTTCGCGCATCGCGTGGGCGGGCGGCGTACATGCCCGTGCTCGCGCAGATTCGCGACCGCTTCGAGATCGAGAAGCCGCTCAGCGGCGTGCGCATCGGCGCGTGCCTGCACGTCACCACCGAAACGGCGAACCTGATGCTCGCGCTGCAGGCCGGCGGCGCCGAGATCGCGCTGTGCGCGAGCAACCCGCTCTCGACGCAAGACGACGTCGCGGCGGCGCTGTGCGATTACGGCATTCCGACCTTCGCGATCAAAGGCGAAGACAACGAGACCTACTATTACGGCACATCGAATCGGTCATCGCGACGCAAGCCGCAGATGTCGATGGACGACGGCTGCGACCTCGTGACGACGATCTATACCAAGCACAACGCGCTGCTCGACGACATGATCGGCGGCTGCGAAGAGACGACGACCGGCGTGATTCGCCTCAAGGCGATGCAGAAGGACGGCGTGCTGCCGTATCCCGGTCGTCGCGGTCAACAACGCGCTCAACGAAGCACATGTTCGACAACCGTTACGGCACCGGCCAGTCGACGCTCGACGGCATCATCCGCGCGACCAACGTCCTGCTGGCCGGGCCGAACGCTGGTCGTCGTCGGCTACGGCTGGTGCGGACGCGGCATCGCGTCGCGCGCGGCCGGCATGGGCGCGCACGTCGTCGTCACCGAAGTCGATCCGCGCAAGGCGATCGAAGCGCAGATGGACGGCTATCCGCGTCATGCCGATGGGCGACGCGGCCAAGATCGGCGACATCTTCGTCACGGTCACCGGCAACTATCACGTGATTCGCGAAGAGCACTTCAAACTGATGAAGGACGGCGCGATCGTCTGCAACTCGGGCCACTTCAACGACGAGCTCGACCTCGACGGCATCAAGCGCATTGAGCAAGGGCGTGACGACGCCGCGCACGTTCGTCGAGCAGTACGAGATGCACGACGGCCGCAAGGTCTGCATTCTGGCCGACGGGCGGCTCGTCAACCTCGCGGCCGGCGAAGGCCACCCGGCGGCCGTGATGGATATGTCGTTCGCCAATCAGGCGATGGCGGCGGCGTATCTCGCCAAGAACTACAAGACGCTCGAAAAGAAAGTGTACGACGTTCCCGTCGAGATCGACGAGGAAGTCGCGTCGCTCAAGCTCTCGTCGATGGGCATCGAGATCGACGTGCTCACGCCCGAACAAGTGAAGTACATGGCGTCGTGGTCGGAGGGAACCTAAGTGGCGTACAGGCGGCTCTTCAGCAGCGAATCGGTGACCGAAGGTCATCCCGACAAGGTCGCCGATCAAATCTCCGACGCCATCCTCGACGCGCTGCTCGCAGAAGATCCGCTCTCGCGCGTCGCGGTCGAAACGTTTGCGATCACCGGCCAGATCCATCTGGCCGGCGAAGTGACGACCAAGACGTACATCGATTTGCCCAAACTCGTGCGCGAAACGATTCGAGAGATCGGCTACACCAAATCGGCGGTCGGCTTCGACGCCGAAACCTGCGGCGTCAGCATCTCGATCGACGAGCAATCGCCCGACATCGCGATGGGCGTCAACAAATCGCTCGAAGCCAAAGGCGGCGACGACGACCGTTCGAGCTGACCGGCGCCGGCGATCAAGGGCTGATGTTCGGTTATGCGTGCCGCGAAACCGACGAGCTGATGCCGCTGCCGATCGTGCTCGCGCACAACCTCACGCGTCACCTGGCGGCCGTACGCAAGAACGGCGACATTCCGTATCTGCGGCCCGACGGCAAGTCGCAGGTGACGGTCGAGTACGACGGAGACAAGCCGGTCCGCGTCGACGCGGTCGTCATTTCGACGCAGCACGACCCCGACATCCCGCTCGAAATGATCCGCCGCGAAGTCACCGAGAAGGTGATCGACCACGTGATCCCCGCCTCGATGCGCGATAAGAACACGCGTGTCTACGTGAATCCGACCGGACGTTTCGTGATCGGCGGCCCGAAGGGCGACGCCGGATTGACCGGACGCAAGATCATCGCCGACACGTACGGCGGCATGGCGCGTCACGGCGGCGGCGCGTTCTCGGGTAAGGATCCGACCAAGGTCGATCGCTCGGCGCGTACGCGGCGCGCTGGGTCGCTAAGAACGTCGTAGCGGCCGGCTTAGCCGATCGATGCGAAGTTCAAGTTGCCTACGCGATCGGCGTCGCGCATCCGATGAGCGTGTTCGTCGAAACGTTCGGAACCGCAAAGATCGACGAAGCAGTGATCGCCAAAGCGGTCACCGACGTTTTCGACCTGCGTCCGGCAGCCATCATCCACAGCGTTAGATCTGCGCCGCCCGATCTACAAGCAGACCGCGTCGTACGGACACTTCGGACGACCGGATTTAGACCTGCCGTGGGAACGGCTCGATCGCGTCGAGGCGTTGCGCAATGCTACGGGTTTTACCGGTGAAGCGCTGCGGGTACCGAACTTTGCGCAATAAGATAGCATTCGCTCTGGCGTTCTTGGCCGTCGCTGCGACGGCCGTCGCGGCAGCGCCCGCGTCGGCTGCGGCGACCTTTACCGCTGGTTCGACGATCACCGCAGGGACGAAACTGCAATGCGTGCTCGGCGGTGCCGTCAACTCCGCCAACCTACACGTCGGCGATACGTTTAAGTTGCTGATCGACGATCCGTCCCAGCCGGGGTTGACCGGCGCAGCAATTCACGGGCGCATCACCGATGTCGCCGCGCCGGCGGGACTCACACGCGCGCGCATCGGCTTCGTCCTCGATTACCTGACGTTTCGTAGTGGAACGCGCGCCGCGATCCACGCGATTATCTTGAATAAGAACGTCGTGCAATCGAATACGGCAGCAGTGCGCAAAGAACAGATGAAGTTTTCGTTGCCGCCGATGCCGACCAGCAAGGTCACGCCGGGGCCGGTAGCCTGGCAAATGAACTTCCGCAGGGATGCCGCGCCATCGGTGACGCCGCCTCCGGCGGGCAATACGAGCGGCTACCTGTACGCCCAGAAATCTAATGAAACTATCGTTATTCCTCCGGGCGCGGCGGTTACGATTCAACTGACGCACGACTTGACGGTTCAGTAACGACGAGCCGTCGGCAGGACGGAGAGAATATGACGGTTCGAAACATCGTAGCGGCGGCGACCTTGGCCGCGACGTTCGCCGGCAGCGCAGTGGCTGCATCGGCGCAGCAAGCGACACTCTATGCCGGAGCGATTCTGTACGGCCAACTCAACCAAAGCTTGAGCACGGGTTCGGCGCACGTCGGCGATCCGTTCAGCCTGACCGTCGTGCCCCCGTATCCGAACGGCGACCCCGGGTTTCAGGGAGCGACCATCAGCGGCGTCGTCACGAAAGTGCAGCGCGCCGGACAAGGCAGCAATCCCGAGATCGTGATCGTACCGCAGTACATTCGCATGTACGATGGAACGGTCGTCGGCATCCACGGCAGCGTCACGAGCATCGCGGCGCAGAAGAGCACGGGCGGAACGGCCGCCAAGGCCGCCGTCGGGGCGTTGGCGGGCATGCTGATCGGCAACGCCATCGGCAAGACGGTCTTCCACACCAACGCGGGTGGCGCGATCGGTCTGATCGGCGGTGCGATGATCGGCGCCAACAACAAGACCAACTTCGACGTTCCGCAAGGCGCGGGCGCGACGGTGCAGCTCGATCAAACGGTAACGCTCCGCCGGCAATCGACGCACCAGTAGCGGACCGTACCGCCGGTTCCGCTCCGCCCGGCGGGGATTTGCACCGCCCGCGTACAATCCGCCAGGTCGAGAACGGTCCCGGTTAGCTCAGTTGGTAGAGCAGCTGACTGTTAATCAGCGGGTCGCTGGTTCGAGTCCAGCACCGGGAGCCACTAAAATAAGGGCCCAGCGCATCGCTAGGCCTTTATTGATCCCCGGCGCGCACGCAGTTACCATGCGAGGCCTGGGCGGCGTCCCATTTGCAAGCTGAACGAATTGCTAACGAAGAGGCTGCGAGTGTTCTGCACGTCTTATCGGACGCAGGCGATATGGCACCCCTTATAAGCCAATCGAGCCGAGGTTGCTGATAGCGCTCTAACCTTGGTGCGTACCGGCGCCGCCGACCCCAGAGCAAAGTGGTGGCGGATCGCTCGCGGGAAACGACTGCGCTACCACTAGGCCGTACGAATCGAGCCCTCCGTCGTGACGCGCCGGAGTCTCGTCAACCTCGTTCCCGGTGCTGACATGCGCGATGTTCCTTGATTATCGATCACGAACGCACGTCGTGGGGTAACCATTCGCCTACCATAACGCCCGACGACGTAAAGAGAGCGCGCTAACAAAACGTCGCTGATGCCGCGTCCCCTAGCTACGCTCGGTCATGGAACTGCAAGGGCAGCAGAAGTCGCGCAGGTCCTTTCACAAAACCTCTGTCATTTACTCGTCAACGTCTTGGATTCGAATTCCACCCATTGCCTTATATCTAGAGGGGTGCCTTCATGAAACTCGTGCATACCATAGACGCCAAAACGCTCGATAGCGCTACCTTGATCGCGGAATCGAGCGAATTCGCGATCTTCGACGTGGGCAGCGATACCTACGCACTCGTACATCGCCACGCAGCGGTCGAATGGCAAGCGATTACGATCTCTGGTGACGCCCTCTTTCGGGTGCTTGAAATGTTGGCTCAGGCTACGCGCACGTTATATCGAGACGTGGCGTCCGATCTTTCGAAGTTGCAGCATTCGTAACGGATTTCAGCGCTTCAACCATCGCGGATTGGCTCGCCGGCGTAGCTCCTGTTCCCGCATCGCGGCCGGTCGAGCCGGGCGCAGAGTGAAATAGGCAGCCACTTCGCGAGGAAGTTCGGGCGTATAGCTGGAGCTTTTTTCGTATGAGGCGTACAATGCATCGTATGAGCCGGCTCGTTCCATCGGCGCCATTCTTGCCGAGTATTCTCCGACGCATACGCGATCGGTTGAGTCTTGGCCCGGCACGCCCGCCAAGAGTGACCGACGACGGCGACGATGGACTCGCGGGATCGCCCGTGCGTCGCCGTCCGAAGCCCGTTCGACCGTCCGGCGCCGCGGCTCGCGCGATACCGGCCGGGGAGTCGAATGCCGCTCAGAGACTCGAGGCTGTTTCGTCCTCGAGGTAACTGTTGACCGAAGTACACGCTCGCTGAATCGATGGCTTTCGCTGCAGATGCTTGAGCATGTAGATGCTTGAGCATGTCGTTTGCGGGGCAGGGCATGTCCGGGCGGTTTGTAAACCGAGAGCTTCTTGCGAATCGTACGTTCAAAAGGAGTCATTAATGAGGGCATCGTTTAGGATTGGAGCCGCGCTGATCGCGGCGTTAACTATCTCCGCCTGTAGTGCCGGCAGTTCGTCGTCGAGCGTGCCTGGTGCATCTGCGTCGCAAGGCGCTTTTACAAGCGCGAAACACGCGCCGCCGGAATGGCTTGTGAAACATCAGGCGAGGCCGGACTGCCCGCAAGTCGTCGGTAAGCCGTCGTGTTTTGCGTTGCGCGTGTTGGCACAGTGCAACCCGTCGGCGTCGTGCGGCTTCACGGCTCAACAGATCGAAGAAGCATACGGCTTAACCAAGAAACTGAATAAAGGTACGAACACCGTGGTCGCGCTGATCGAAAACGGCGACTACTCGGCCGCTGCCAGCGACGTTGCCACCTACCGTACAGAATATGGCCTCGGTACCGCGAATATCCAGCGCTATAACTCCAGCGGCCAGCAGTCGAACTATCCAAATAGCTGTGAAGACTTTGGCTGGTGCGTCGAGACCGCGCTGGATTTCGACATGGTCTCCGCAACCTGTCCAAAATGTACGATTTACGTAATGGAAGCGGACGGCTCGATTAGTGATATGGAAAAAGCCGAAGCGACCGCCGTTACCCTGGGCGCGAAGATTCTCAGCAACAGTTGGGGTTGCTACGGCGACTCCACGTGCGGCGATCCGAATTTCGCGAGCTATTTTAACACCAAAGGCATCGCATACTTAGCGGCATCGGGGGACGGTGGATACGGTGAAATCGGCGGCCCCGCTATCCTTGCGTCGGTCATCGCCGTCGGTGGCACGCAGTTGGAGGCGAGCGGTAGCAAATTTACCGAAAGCGCCTGGGACGGTGCGAGCGCGGGTTGTGGCAGCGCATCGGTGGTTGGGACGGCCGTGCCCAAACCCTCATGGCAATCCGATCCCGGATGTTCGTACAGAACGGCTGCCGATATCTCGGCCGAAGCCGGATGCTCGCCGGGAGTCGCAATGTACTCGGGTCTATACGGTGGATGGTTCTATGAGTGCGGTACCAGCGCCGCGTCGCCGCTGGTTGCGGGCGTGGTTGCCTTGGCCGGCAACGCGTCGAAGCTTAACGCCGGACAATCCATTTGGCAGATGTCGGCAAAGCAGATGAAAAAGCGTCTGAATCCCGTCAAAACCGGCAACGATGGAAGCTGCGGCGGCAGCTATCTCTGCACGGCCGGTACCGGCCAGTTCGGAGCCTATTCAGGGCCGACCGGCTGGGGGACGCCCAAGACGATCAAAGCCCTGTAGTTCGCTTTCTCTTCTCGGGGCGAGCGACCCAATCCAAAATGACACGCCGTACGTTTTCGTACGGCGTGTTTGATATCGTTGCTCCAACGCCGCCCATTGCAGCCCTCGTCGTTCCCGGATCGTCCGGTTTGGCGTCGGCCCAATGGGAAGCAGCGGGCAAGATGTGGTCGGCTCTCGCACGGAGGGCACGGAACGAGCAAGCAGCGTTTCGTGTTGCGCCTTCGGCGGGAGCCGCCCGCTTTCTCAGCGCGGCGGCGACGGCCACTCGTTCGAATCGCTCGCGCGTATAATGTCGGCGTGCCAAGCAATTCCAAGATATTGCGCGCGATCGACATCATCGAGTTCCTGAACCATCGTTTGCATGATCTGGCGCCCCTTTTGTAGCGCTCGCCGCTCATCGGCGGAGCGCCCGTCCAGATGAAATATCTGCGCCGCTGCCCAGTAGCAATACGTCGGAAAGTCGGTCGAACGAACGATGTCGTCTTCGTGCTCGTACAACAGCCGGATGGCCTCTCGCGCGGCCGGCAGATTTCCAACGTTGGCTTGCCAAATCGCCATGTCCGCCAACGTTTTACACGACCACACGTTCGGTTCAAACGCCTTGCGACGCTCGACCGATTCTTCCGCCAGTGCGATCGCCAGTTCGAAGTTCCCGGTTTGCGCCTCCACAAACGCCAGGTTCTCCACGATCGAAGCTTTCTGCATCGCAAAATCGAGTTCGTCTGCGAGCTCCGAGGCACGTCGGGCGGCTTCACGCGCTCCCTCGAACCGGCCGGTGTACGCACGCAATAAAACGAGATTGTCGAGAATGACGGCCAACCCGCGTGGCAACCCCGCCTTCTCGAACGCTTCTAGCGAGCGCTCGGTCAACTCGAGGCCCCGTTCGAAAAAGCCAAGCTTCGTTTCGAGAACCGCCGCGTTCGACAAACTGCCGGCTGCGAAGGCGATTTGACCACTCTCTTCGGTCAGTTCGCGACTTTGATCCCAATGTCGTCGCGCGGACGCGACGTCGCGACCCGTTGCAGTCAAAGAAACCGCAAGGCGGTCGTGCGCGCGCCCTTGCGTCGGTCGATCGCCAATTTGTTCGGCCAATGCGAGCAGCTCGGCAGCGACTTCGGCGGCGCGCTCCGATCGCCGTTGGCGATACACGATCGGCCACTCACTGCGTAACGCATTGAGCCGTACTTGCGGACTTGTCGATCGCTCTACGACGGCTCGCGTCTGTTCGAGAACGCGATCGGCCTCGGAAAAATTGCCTCGTTCCGCTTGCACGGCCGCGAGCTGCAGAAGTACGCGCGTTTCCATCTCCACGTCGCCTGCTTCGCGGCATGCAGCCAGGCTATGTTCGGCAGCGGTTGCCGCCTCGGCCAAATGTCCGGCGTCGTACGAGGCCGTTGACTCGGCGAGCCGCAGCTGCGCCAGCCAATGCGGGTCGGATCCGTCTACGGCAGCGCGCAGCCGTTCGATGATTCGCGACTCGGTTTCTGTGTCGTTGCTGTTGTCGGCGAATTCGAAGCGTCGCAATAGTGCGAGCCGCGATTTTTCTGGATCACCATCGGCGGCGACCGCTGCTTCGAGAGCATCAAGGGCTCGTTCCCAGGCGTCACGATCGCCTCGGCGCGACTCGACCGTGACGCGCTCGAAACGAAGATCGACTAATCGGCGCGGCTCGGTCGCGAGTTCGGTGCCGCGTTCGGCGAGGTCACCCGCCTCCTCGAGGGCGCCGACCGAGATCAAATAGCGAACCGCATCGAGATATCGTCGAGCGGCGTTTTCCGCGTCGCCGGCAAGATCGTATTGTCGAGCGATCGACGTAACGAGTTCCGGTGCGTGCTCCAGATACAGGCTTTCTAGAACGCGCGCGATTCGTCGCCGGCGCGTCGCCGCGCGTTGCGGCGGAACATCCTTAACGATCGCTTGTTGTATTGCGTGATGCGCGAACGCGTAATCGAATAGGCTGCGGGCCGGATTTTCGCGCACGATGCGACGGTCGAGCAGTTCGTCGAGCGCGTTCCCTAGGGTCGTATCGTCCCAGGCGCTCACTTCCCGAACGGCATCGATCGAAAAGTAGTCGCCCATATAAGCAGCAATCTCTGCTGCGGTACGTGCTTGGTCCGAAAGCCGTTCGAGGCGGCGTCCTAACGCGAGTTCGATCGTCTCGGAAACCGTCGCTCCGGGATCTTCACGGCCTTCGAGGATTAGCTGCGTCAAAAAGTGCGGATGACCGGCAGACACCTCGGCGAGTTCGGCGACGCCGAGCTTCGCAGCGGCGCCGAGCAGGGAATGCATTTTCGCGATATCGTTTGCGTCTAACCGGCGAAGCGTAATGCTGGTGATACCGGCCGCTCTTTGCGCGACCGCGCGCACCTTGTGCAGCGGATGCGAAGACGGCATCTCGTCGTTTCGATAGGTGATCAAGAGCATGATTCGCGTTCCGGCGATACGGCGAGTTAGAAATTCCAACATGTCGCAGGTGGCTTGTTGCGCCCACTGCAGGTCCTCGAGTATGCACAGCAAAGGGCGTTGCGCGGCGAGGTCGGTGAGCGCTCGGGCTACGGCGTCGAAGAGTCGAATGCGTTCGCTATCCGCTGCCAACTGCGGAAGTTCGGGTAGCGTGCAGCGACGACGCAACTCGGGTACGATCGTTGCGAGCGTTGCCAACGTTTGGTTCTGCGGCAACGCACTCAATAGCGGTATTGCAGAACGCAGCGCGTCGGTCACTGCCTCATACGGCATCGCTTCTGGGAAACTCGTCGCGCCGCTTAACACGCGGCCGCCGCGATCTTCGACGGCGTGTGCGAATTCGAGCGAAAGGCGTGACTTACCAATCCCACCTTCACCGCCGACGAAGGCGATGTTTCCGTGACGCTGTACCGCGCGGCTCCAACCATCGATCAACTCGGCGAACTCGTCTTCGCGGCCCACGAATGGCAATACGGGCGTGGCCGAGGGCGACGGCGCCAGGCTTTCCGGCTCGTCCGTGGGCTCGAGGCCCTTTCGAATTCGATCGGCTAGCGCGATCGTCTCGGCCATCGGCTCGGCATCCATTTCGGTTCGCAGACGCTTCACGAATGCGTCGTGCTCGGTGAGCGCTCCGGCGCGGTCGCCGCTCTGATATCGAATCGACACGATTCGTCGCACGACGTCCTCTCGCCAGGGATCGATGGTCAGCGCCTTGCGCGCGGCTTCGATCGCAGCGGGAAAATCGGCCTTGGATCGGGCCGCCGCAATAGCGCTGTCGAGGCAACGCACGTATGCGTTGCGATACGTTTCGCGCGGCGCTTCGATCCACTCGTCGTATATCTGGGGTAGGAGGTCGCCGCGATAGAGATCGATGGCGTCCGCATGGCGTTGCGGATCCGCAGCGGCAGCTCCGAATGCATCGACGTCCAACCATAGCGGCGCGTCCAGATTCCATCGCACCTTATCGCTGTCGACGATCACGTACTGCGCGAAGGGTGCGGGCAAAATCTTCGGCATGTCGTTCAGCGTCGCGCGCAATTTCGCTCGAGCCGATGACTCCTCGTCGTCGGGATACAGCATGAACGCCAGATATTCTCGACCGGCGGGCGCGCTGCGGTTGAGCAGAAGATAGGCTAGTACTTCGAGCGACTTGCGCGGCGTCGAAAATGCGACCGGTACGCCGCCGCGCCGAATCTCGAGCCGTCCGAAGAGACGGATCTCCAGCGTTTCGTGCGATGCGGGTTGCTCGGGCGGCTTAGCCATTATCGGGTTTCAAATAAACCTTATTTGCGACGAGAATCCATGCGAGCGTTCAGCGACTCCAGCTATGCCCCCGAGGGTAGCACCAAGCGCCACAATCGGCTGTTCAATCATGGGTCGCTTGTTTGGCTTTCGGAAGGCGATTAACCGCTAAAGGGGAGGGACGTCACCCCGACTACTCGGTTCGTTAGCACGCGTTGCGAATGCGGCCGAGCGGGCCGCTATGGGTTCAGAACAGTTTACGCCAGATACCGGCCGGTTCGCCGTTGCGGGCGCGAACGCGTAAACCGAACACTTCGGCATTCGCATCGGAGGCGTGCGCTTTGCGCGCGACTTCACCTTGCGTTTCCCCGATGTAGCTGGCTCGCTCCGAGCCGCCACGCCGGGCGGTGTAATCGCCGCCGGGGCGGCGTTCCACGTAAAAATTATTCTTGCTGAGGCGGCCTCGAGGCACGTGGACTCCTTTCGCTTTATAAGCGAGACGTCGGTTTAGGATGAATACGCTACATCCATCATACCATAGTGTTGCTGCTACCAGCGTTTACGTCACAGCGATTGAATGGCCAACCGTCCGGGTAGGACGGCCTCGGAGGTGTCCTGCCACCGGCAACGCCGGACATCATCCACGAACGAAGATCTGCGGGCCGCGGCGCCCAGCAGAGCAACAGCAGTTCGACGACGAACGCAAACCGCATTAACGTGCCTCGTCGAAATAGGAGGGCTTTCATGCCGACTGTACACTGCGGATGCGACGTTTCGGGCTGTAAGGCAACCCCGCACGCCGGCAAAAAGAATTGTTCTTCAACTGCCGACGCTCCATCGTGGGGCGAAAGCGGCTCGTGGGGAGAGACCGAAGGCGTGTGGGACGGGCCGATGGATTGGAATGTCCGGCGCGCGCAAGATAAGCTCGTGCCGGTTTGCCGCGAGTGTAATCTGATGATGTCGGTTACGGAGAGCGGATGATCGGCGACTCCATAACGTTAAGCACGTATTGTCGGTTAATCCTCAGCATTCGCCGTAACGGTTGAGATCGTGTGTCGGCGGGTACGATAATTACATAACGACATAGGCAACGTACGACCTAGCCAAGTGGAAGGTGGAACGAATGGGATTGAAAGACGAGATCGTCAAGGGAGTAAAGGACGTTAAGGACTCGATCACCGAGGCGACGCATCGGAGTAACGCGGAAGCGGAGCAAGTAAAACGCGACGTTGCAGGCGATCAGATGACGCCAGGCGAGAAAGTCGGTTCGGTGGCGAATCAGGTGAAGGAATCGGCACAGGCCAGCTACGATGAGGCCAAGAGGAACGTACGCGACTCGACCTAGCGAGACACTAGCGTGAATGGGGAAGAGAGGTTACCGCGATGCGGAAGCCTCTCTTTGCGTATCTTGGGGCGGAGCGGTCGGGCCGATAAGCGAAGCAGCCGCCCATGCGATGGGTAGTTCTTCGGCTCACGGCCTTTTTTGCGTGCGCAGTGGCTGCCGCGGTCCCATGGACCGCGCGGGCCATCGAGCACATTCCATTTACGATGACGGGGGGCGCGTTGACCGTGCAAGCCACCGTCAACAACCAAGCTGCGCCGATGCTGGTTGACCTTGGGGCGGGCGTTGACGTGCTCTCTCGCCATCTCGGTACGCGCGAAATCAACCTCTACGGCAAATACGTCACCTTGAGCCTTACAGGTCAGCGGGTTGACCTGCCGATCGGCACGGTGGTATCGCTCGCGCTCGGCGAGTATAAGCTCGACAATCCGACCGTCGGCATCTGGGACGGGCTGGATGGAAGTCCCAATCAAGGAATCGTTTCGGCGACCGCGTTCCGCACGGTAACCGCGACGTTCGATTATCATGCCAACCAGATTACGATCGAAGACGCGATGAGTTTTCCGGAACGGCGCAGAGCGGCGATTCGCGTACCGCTGGTGTTGCAAGACGAACTCGGCATCGCGCTTGGTCTGTTTGCCCAATTCGATCTCGGCAACGGGCAAACCGGTACGTGCGTCGTCAACACCGGATTCCCGCAAATTCTTATCGACCGTCGTTTCGCCAAAAAGATGGGTGTGAACCTAAACGTACCGGGACTGCGACATGTCAAAACGCCGCTCGGCGACGGGATCGAAACCACAATCCCATCGCTCGCTCTGAGTGCGGCGTCCGGCGCTGTATTACACAATCCCACCGTAGTCTTCGAAGATCTCGTGTACGACTGCAACGTCGGTAACAATTTTTGGAGCGATAAAGTCTTTACGCTCGATATCCCCGAGCGCACGATGTACCTGGCAACGTAAAAGAAGAGGTAGGCACGATCATGACCACGTTGACGCGGTCGCAAGCCGAATCTGCGGCTTGGACCGCGCTCAGCGATCACCATGCTGCGATCGCCGGCAAGCATCTACGCGAGCTTTTCACCGGCGATCCGCAGCGCGGCGAGCGATTGACGCTTGAGGCCGCCGGCATCTATCTTGATTATTCCAAAAATCGCATCGACGATACGACGATCTCGTTGCTCCTGAAACTGGCCGAGGCGTGCGGCTTGCGCGAGCGCATCGACGCCATGTTTGCCGGAGAAAAGATAAACGTTTCCGAGCGGCGTGCGGTTTTGCACGTCGCCTTGCGTGCTCCGAAAGACGAGCAAATTCTAACGGATGGCGAAAACGTCGTTCCCGCCGTGCACGCCGTGCTCGACAAAATGGCCGATTTTTCGAACCGGATTCGCGACGGCAAATGGCTCGGCCATACTGGTAAGCGCATCGTCAACGTCGTGAACGTCGGCATCGGCGGTTCCGATCTCGGACCCGTCATGGCCTACGAGGCGCTCAAACACTATAGCCGTCGCGATATGACGTTCCGCTTCGTCTCTAACGTCGATGGCACCGATTTCGCCGAGGCCGTTCGCGATCTCGATCCGGCCGAGACGCTCTTCGTGATCTCCTCGAAGACGTTCACGACGCTGGAAACGATGACGAACGCGCACACCGCCCGCGACTGGTCGGTTAAAGCGCTGGGCGACGAGTCGTCGGTCGCCAAACATTTCGTTGCCGTGTCCACTAACGGACCCGGCGTTGCTCAGTTCGGCATCGACACCGCTAACATGTTCGAGTTTTGGGACTGGGTCGGCGGCCGCTATTCGATGGACTCGGCGATCGGCCTGACGACCATGTTGGCCATCGGCCCCGACAACTTTACGAATATGCTTGCCGGCTTCCACGAAATCGACGAACATTTCCGCACGGCGCCGTTCGAGCGCAATTTACCGGTGCTATTGGGTCTATTGTCGGTTTGGTACAACGACTTTTTCGACGCGCAGACCGTCGCGGTATTGCCGTACGAGCAATACTTGAAGCGCTTTCCGGCGTACTTGCAACAGCTCACAATGGAGAGCAACGGCAAGCACGTGACCCTCGAAGGCGTTCCCGTCGATGCCGACACCGGTCCGGTGTATTGGGGCGAGCCCGGAACGAACGGACAGCATTCGTTCTATCAACTGATTCATCAAGGAACGCGGCTGATTCCGTGCGATCTCATCGGATTCGGAAAGACCCTCAACCCGCTCGGCGAGCATCACGATATCTTGATGTCGAACGTATTCGCGCAAGGACAGGCGCTGGCATTCGGCAAGACGCCCGACGAAGTTCGCGCCGAAGGCTCGCCTGAATGGCTGGTGCCGCATCGCGTGTTCGAAGGCAACCGGCCGACGAACACCCTACTCCTCGAACGACTGGATCCGAGAGCATTGGGCAAATTGGTGGCTCTGTACGAGCACAACGTTTTCACGCAGGGCGCGATTTGGCACATCGACTCATTCGATCAATGGGGCGTGGAACTGGGCAAAGTGTTAGCGAAAAACATCATCCCGGAGCTGACTGCGGCGACCGAGCCAAACCTTACACACGACAGTTCCACCAACGCGCTTATCCGGCAGTACCGCCGTCTCAAGGAGAAGTCGTAACATGCAACTCGGTATGATCGGCCTCGGCCGAATGGGTGCGAACATGGTTCGCCGCTTGATGCGCGACGGACATACTTGCGTGGTCTACGATCGTAACGCCGATGCCGTCGCCGCGCTGGCAAAAGATGGCGCTAAAGGCGCCGACTCGGTCGAGTCGTTCGTCAAGCAGCTCGACGCTCCACGCTCCGTGTGGCTCATGGTACCGGCCGGCGTCGTCGACGACTCGATCGGTGAGTTGCGGCCGCTGCTGCAGCGCGGCGACGCGTTGATCGACGGTGGGAACTCATATTATGTCGACGATATCCGGCGTGCGCGAGCATTAGCGGAGGCCGGCATCGATTACATCGATGTCGGAACGAGCGGCGGCGTGTGGGGGCTCGATCGCGGATACTGCATGATGATCGGTGGTCCCGACAAGGCCGTGCAGCGCCTCGATCCGATCTTTAGAACGCTGGCTCCGGGTATTGGCTCGATCGATCGCACGCCGGGACGCGACGGTGCGCCGACCAGCGCCGAACTCGGCTATCTGCACTGCGGCGCGAACGGCGCCGGTCACTTCGTCAAGATGGTGCACAACGGTATCGAATACGGAATCATGGCAGCCTACGCTGAGGGCCTCGGCATATTGAAGTCCGCCAACGTCGGTAATCAGAAGCAAGAAGTTAACGCCGAGACGACGCCGCTGCGCGATCCCGATCTCTATAAATACGAGCTCGATCTGCCGGATATCACCGAGGTTTGGCGGCGCGGAAGCGTGATTGCATCGTGGCTCCTCGACCTCACGGCCTCGGCGCTGCACGGCGATCCGGCGCTTTCGAAGTTCGGCGGCCGAGTCTCGGATTCTGGCGAAGGACGCTGGACGATCAAAGCGGCCATCGACGAAGCGGTTCCCGTTCCGGTCCTGGCGTCCGCGCTATTCGAACGATTTTCTTCGCGCGGAGAAGCCGACTTTCAAAACAAGTTGCTGTCGGCCATGCGCTTCGAGTTCGGCGGGCACCTCGAACAGAAATGAGTCAGGTACATTCGGACGCGCTGGTCTTCTTCGGCGCAACGGGAGATCTCGCGTACAAGAAGATCTTTCCGTCGCTGCAGGCGATGATCGTGCGCGGCAAGCTCGACGTGCCGGTCATCGGCGTCGCGAAGGCGGGCTGGAACCTCGACCAGCTCAAAGCGCGCGCTAAAGATAGTCTCGAAGAGCACGGCGGCGTCAATCCCGATGCGTTCGCCAAACTGTGCGCGTTGCTGCGTTACGTTGACGGCGATTACGGGGACTCCGAAACGTTCGCCGAGCTGAAGCGCCAGCTCGGGTCGTCGGTGCATCCGGCGCATTATCTCGCGATTCCACCGTCCATGTTCGAGACGGTTGCCGAGGGCTTAGCCAAGGCTGGTTGTTCGACCGGCGCTCGGGTCATCGTCGAAAAACCGTTCGGACACGACCTAGCGTCGGCTCAGCAGCTCAACCTGGTGTTGCATCGCTATTTCGACGAAAGTTCGATCTTTCGCATCGATCACTATCTCGAAAAGCGACCCGTTCGCAACATGCTCTTTTTTCGTTTCTCGAATCCGTTGCTGGAGTCGTTCTGGAACCGCGACTTCGTCGAGAGCGTGCAGATCACGATGGCCGAAGACTTCGGCATCCAGGGACGCGGCGCGTTCTACGACGCGACCGGCACGATCCGCGACGTCATTCAAAACCATATCTTTCAAGTGCTGTGCAATGTCGCGATGGAGCCGATGACGCGAACCGACAGCGAGTCGGTGCGAAACGAAAAAGTCAAAGTGCTGGAATCGGTCCCCTCACTTCGTCCCGAAGATGTGATCCGGGGCCAGTTCGACGGCTACCAGCACGAGCCGGGGGTCGCTCACAACTCGACGACGGAGACGTTCGCCGCGGTGCGGCTGTTCGTCAACACGTTCCGTTGGAGCGGCGTGCCGTTCTACATCCGCGCCGGCAAGAATCTTCCGGTCACGGCGTTGGAAATTTTGATCCGGCTGCGCAAGGCGCCACATATCTTTACGGTGGCGGCCGACTACAACTACGTTCGGTTACGCTTGAGCCCGGACGTGCAGTTCGCGATGGGCGTCACCGCGTTATCGGAGCACGACGATGCGGCCCGCCCGATGGAGATGATGGTCAGCCGCCGTCCGACCGCCGAAGAAGAAGACGCGTACGAGCGCGTCTTAGGCGACGCGATGATCGGCGATCAGACGATGTTCGCGCGCGAAGACTACGTGGAAGAAGCGTGGCGCATCGTCGACCCGATTCTGGGAGACGCCACGGCGGTCAATGCCTATAAACCCGGTACCTGGGGACCCGAGGCCGAGCAGTCGCTCGCGCCGCCCGGAGGATGGAACGACCCAGTCGTGACGTCGAGCGAAGCGTAGCCGCGTAGCCGAGCGATTAGGGAGCCGGTGGCGGCGCCGTCGGAAAGATGTAGTTCGTAAAAGACGCGTTGGCCGACATCGGCATATGCGGGTAATCGACGTCCGCGGTGAGTGAGACCGGCAAGACGTAACCGTTGACGCTATCGTCGGCGAGCGACATGTGCACGTGCATGCCGCCGGAATAGTGCGCGTTGACCCAGCGCGCGCTTCCGTTCGGTCCCAAGGCGACCGTGGCGCCGCGCATCGACGGATCGTCGAGTGCGCTCAACGCATAGACTGTGGTCCCGCTCGCGTCGGATTGACGTGCGTATCGATATCGCTTCGGCCACATCGCCGGGTCGATCATCGACAGATCGATGTCGCGCATCTTTGAAAACAGCGCCGGAGTTTGGGTCAGATGAACGACGTACCGGTCGCCACGCGTGTAGTCGCCGGTGCCTTCCATATGAAAATGGAACCACGGAAAATGGCGCATCGCCATTTGGATTCCCATATGAAAGGTGTACGTAGCGGGAGCGTCTTGTGCGATGTCTGCGACCGGCCGTGCCGGGACGCCCGCCGCCACGGCGAGGGCGCCTACCGTTAATGACACGAGCCAAGAGTTCATACGTTCGTCTGTGCCGCATTATATCGCAGTCTGGACGAGAAAGCATGAGCGCGGCCCAGCGCTTGGTTACATTGACGATTTGAGGAGCGGGCGGTATAAGAACTGTATGCGTATGCTTGCGAAGGTTTCCGTGCTGTTGGTCGCCGGCCTGGCAGCGTGTTCGGGACGAACTACCTCGGTGAACGGTACTCTACCGATCACGCCACAGATCGTTGCGTCTACGTCGAAAGCATCGGCCGCGATAACCGTCGATCCATCGAATCGTGGAGCGGTCGTGTCGTCGCTCGTTTTGGGCGCCAATATGGCGACCTGGTACGATGTCACACAGTCGAACTTGGCGCCGGGCTTCAAGACCGCCGGAATGACGGCCACGCGCTGGCCTGGCGGATCCGAGTCGGACATCTATCATTGGCAAACGAACTCGCTCGGGAGCGGATCGTGCAATGCCGGTTACGTCAATCCGAACACGACGTTCGATAGCTTCTTGCACGATATCGTCAACCGGGCGAATCTCGACGTTGCCATCACCGTCAACTACGGCTCGAATCCGTCGTGCGATGCCGGCGCCGATCCGAGCGAAGCGGCCGGCTGGGTGAAGTACGCGAATAACACCAAGAACCTTGGGATCAAGTGGTGGTCGATAGGCAACGAACAATATGGTTCGTGGGAAACCGATTTGCACACCCAGCCACACGATCCATCGCAGTACGCGCAGAACGTTGCGAGCGATTTCTATCCGCAAATGAAGGCCGCATCGAAATCCCCGATCGACGTCTGCGTCGACGTCGATCCCGAAACGGCGGGTTGGGATTCTACGGTACTCGCAAATGCAAAGTACGACTGCGTCGAGCTGCACTACTATCCGCAAGGGACGACGGTCGACGATCAATTCCTTATCGAAAAAGCGGCGCCCGGCCTTAACAAATACCTCGGCGCCTTGAAGAGCGAGCTAAAGGCCGCCGGCCGCGCTAACACGCCGATCTACGTGGGTGAAATCGGCTCGACGTACGGGACGCCCGGCAAGCAGACGATGTCGATCACGCAGGCGCTGTACGCCGGACAGGTTATTGGAGAGCTGCTCGAAAACGGCGTTGCCCGCGCGACGTGGTGGCTCGGATACGGCGGCTGCAATGCCGAAGGCGGCGGCGGCGACTTCGATTCGAGCCTGTATGGATGGCAAGATTTCGGCGGTTACATGCTCTTTTCGGACGGCACCGTGCAAGAGGGTTGCTCCGGCACGGACGTTCCGCGCGGGACCGTGCTTCCGACCGCGCGCGCGTTCCAAGTCGCCTCCAACTTCATTCGCAACGGCGAACGGATGCTCGGAGTGAAGATCGCGTCGGCTCCGCATGTGCGCGCCTTTGCCTCCACCTACGACGGCGGATATGCTCTCATGCTCTTCAATCTCGACAAAGGATCCTCGATTCAAGTTCCGGTGTCGATCGACGGTGTGAGTTCCGGATCCGGTGGCACCACGGTGTTGTACGACAAAGCACTGTACGACGCGTCGAAGAAGAACGTGTGGAAAAAGCCGGTAACCAAGGTGCTCGCAGCATGGGATGGGAGTTTTACGATCACGCTTCCGGCCTGGAGCATGATGGCGGTCCGCACGAAATAACCGCGATGCTACCCCGTTCGACGGCGAGCATCGGCGGCGTTGACCTCGAATACGCGCTCGTAAACGGCGATCGCTCTAAGCCAACGCTCGTATTTCTCCACGAGGGCCTCGGGTCGATTTCCACGTGGCGCGACTTTCCGTCGAACGTTTGCGCGCGCACCAACTCCCCGGGGCTAATGTACTCTCGATACGGCAACGGCTTTTCAACCGTGCTCGACCGAGCGCGCCGCCCGGAGTACATGCACGAGGAGGCGTTGCAGGCTTTACCAGCGCTGCTCGACGCGTTACGGATCGAATCGACGGTGTTGATCGGCCACAGCGACGGCGCATCGATAGCGCTGCTCTATGCTGCAGAATATCCGCGCGGCGTCGCCGGCCTGGTTCTCGAGGCGCCGCACGTCTTCGTGGAAGAAATTTCGGTTCGCAGCATCGCGGCGATTCGATCGCAATACGAATACGGACCGCTACGCGACCGACTCGCCCGCCACCATTCCAACGCTGACAGCACGTTTTACGGTTGGAACGACGTCTGGCTTTCGCCCGAGTTCACAAGTTGGAACATCGAACCGGCGGTCAACCGGATAACGGCCCCTATGCTCCTGCTGCAAGGGCGCGATGACGAGTACGGAACGTTGCGCCAGGTCGACGCGATCGTTCGTCGCCATCGCGGCGCCGACTCGCTCGTCCTCGCAAAATGCGGGCACACGCCGCACCGGGACCGAGCCGCTTTTGTGGAGGCGACGATCGCCCATTGGATCGTCGGACGCACCGGAGGCCCCTAGATCGCTAGCCGGGCGGCGGATTCGGGAGCAAGTGCAATTCGCCGGCGTCGTAATCGAACTGCACCGTGAATTGCTGCAAGAATGCCGCGCCTAGATGCCCGAGCGCCGTGCCGTGCAGCATCTGCGTGGTGCCGATCGTTTGCCGCCCGGTCTGATACGCGCCGATCGTGACCTGCGGGATATTGCCCATGAGCTCGACGCTCTCGCCGCCGATGCCACTAACGAGCTTGCGTTCGGTGACCGAAAACAGCGTCGAATGCGACGTGTAAAAGCCGTACGACAAGTTGATATTTGACTCATCGCCGGTGTCCACCGCTAGGCGGGCGTCGACGTCGCCCAAGCGTACGTTCACGACCGGCACGAAATTTTCGAACGATAACGGTATCGAGATCGAGTTGGCTGGAACCGCCTTGCCAAGCGACACGGTGTGATCGCGAGCGTCGATCGTCAAGCCGCTGGATCCCACGAAGTCCGCCCCGAGAACGACGTCGTAGCCATAGCGCGAAATGTCGTTCAGTACGACGTAATAGGCCTCGGGAAAGGTCGCATTTCCGACCTGCAGCGGGCCGGCTCGCACCACCTGGGTGGCATACTCGCCCAACCCGCGTACGTTATACGTGCCCAACACGTCGGCGCCGAGGCGTGCCGCTAGTTCGGTGCTGATCGACATCCCCGAGTTGCCCGTATCGATCAAGCAGTGAATCGGAACGCCCGCAACCGTGCAGTTGACGACCGGCGTGACGTGTGCGGGATCGGTCTTGATCGGTGCGGGCGATCCGGCGAAGCGCGGCAGCAAGCCGTGCGGAGCGTGGAATGCCGACGCGACTGCAGTACGGTCGTCGTAGCGTTCGAGCACGACGCCGTTGTGCAGCACTTCATAGGGAACGTCGAATCCGTCGGCTCGACGGTAGTCGCGATACTCGAAGGTATCGTCACCGTTCAGATCGCGAGCGTATCGAATCAGTGCGTCGTGCGGGTCAACGTATAACCGCAGCGGTATCGCGATCGTATCGGTAATGTAAAACGTTCGATATCGTACCCCGCGATACGTGGCCATCCCGCCGTCCACGATGCGTCCGTTTTGTTGCGACGAGAACGATGGCGAAAGAAAGCTGAGCGATGCGATCAGTCGCAGCGATCGAAGATACGGCTCGGGGTCGCCGCTGCGGACGGCACTATCGTTGATGTTGATCGCGTAGAGGTGCGCGCCGTCGAAATACGACCCGGCACACAGTTCGCCGTTGCATCGCCGTAGTACGAACGCCAGTCCGCGGCTTTCGCTGGCGACGACGGTGCTTTGCCCTTCGAGGTTCAAACGCGAAACCGAGACGAAGTGTGCGTTCCACACCGGACCGGCCGCAGAGCGCATGCGATCGAGGAACCGGCCGAGATCGCTCGATGGCGCGGCGGCAATGGTTCCTAGAGTCAGCACGCAGAGCACGGCAGCGCGGATGACGAAGCCCATGGTATGGATTTCGAGTTGCTCGACGGCTATCTTCTCGACGGCCGGCCGGCGAAGGCAGCGGTCGTCGAACAATTGGCAAAACTGCCGCCCTCCGGCCCAGCGGCGCCCTTCTTAGAGGGCATACGCCTGCTTGGCGAGCGAACGCCGGACTTGGCACTCATGGCCGTGCGTCTGGTCTTGGCTGGGAAGGTGGCCGATGACGCCGCGGTAACTGCCGTACGCGACGCCGTGCAACGTGTCCATGCCGGTGATGAGTCGGCCAGGCGCGAGTACGCCTCGATCGTCGGCTGAGTGTCCCTCGATATTCTCGACGTCGTCGCCGGTTACGGCGCGAACCGCCAAGCCGCGCTCGATCGCGTCTCGGCCGCCGTCCCGTCCGGACACACCTTAGCGATCGTCGGACCATCCGGAGCGGGCAAGACGACGCTGCTGCGCGCGATCGCCGGCCTGCTGTCGATTCGCAGCGGCGATATCAAGCTCGACGGACGCAGCCTCCTGCGCGTGCCGCCGCAGCGTCGCCGCATCGCCGTCGTTTTTCAAGAAGATGCGTTGTTCGCGCACATGACGGTCGAAGCGAACCTTCGATTCGGTTCGCATTCGAAAAAGAGCGAAACCGACACGTCGGATGTTGCGGAAGCGTTGCACGTCGGACATCTGCGCCCTCGCAAGCCGCGCGAATTGTCGGGCGGCGAACGCCAGCGCGTCTCGATGGCGCGCGCGTTGCTTTCGGATCCCGTCGTGCTGTTGATGGACGAACCTCTCGCGCATTTGGACCCGGTATTGCGACGTTCGGTGCGCGATGAAGTCATCGGTATCCGGCAGCGCTTCGCCGGACCGTTGATCTACGTGACGCACGATCACGAAGAAGCGTTAGCCGTCGCGGATTCGCTGGCGGTGCTGATCGGCGGGCGCATCGAGGACTCGGGCGATCCGCAGCGCGTGTACGATGCGCCGCGCAGCCTCGCGGCGGCGCGCGCGATCGGATCGCGGCCGATGAATCTGCTCGCCGGCGAGCCGATCGTCGGCATCCGTCCGGAGCGCGTAGTGGTGGGCGCGGGCGGTGCGTTACACGGACGTGTCGTACGGCGCGAACGCACCGGAGCGGATGCATACGTGACGGTCCAAACGCAGCGGGGAATCGTCGTTGCGCGTGTTGCGTCCGAGTCGTCCGCCGCTCCAGGCGACGAGGTAGACGTCGACTTACCGGAACGTTTTGTCGTGCGGTACGATCGCGCGAGCGGCGCCGCGATAGCATGACCGGCATCGCGGAGCTCGCGCGCGGCGTCGTCTTCGCCGGAATCGATCGCATCGTCGAAAGTTCGAGCGTCCCGCCGTTCGGCGGATACGTGTTGTTCGGGCGCGACGATCCGTCGATCGACGACGTGCACCAGTTGACCGCCCGGCTTCGAGAGCGGTGCGCGCCGGAGCCGCCTCCCGTTATCGCGATCGATCAAGAAGGCGGACGCGTCGTCCGATTGCGTCGCGGCGTCGAACCGATGCCGTCGATGATGGCACTCGGAGCGGTGGACGATCTCGAACTCGCCGTGCGAGCCGGCGAACAAGTGGCATTCGATCTGCGCCGGGCCGGCTGCACGATGGATTTCGCACCGGTCCTCGATCTCGCGTTGCAACCGCGGAATACGGCAATCGGCACGCGTTCTCTCGGCTCGGATCCCGCACGCGTCGGCGAGCTGGCCGCAGCCTTTGCGCGTGGTTTGCAACGCGGCGGTATCGTGCCGTGCTACAAACACTTTCCGGGCCACGGCGATACGAGCGAAGATTCGCACGAAACGGTGCCGGTGGTCGAGGCGGATGCCGAGACGCTGCACCGGCGCGATCTCGCTCCGTTCGCCCGGATTGCCGCCGAAGCGCCGGCGATCATGCTCGCGCACGTCGTCGTGCGAGCGCTCGACGAAAACCGCGTCGCGAGTGCGTCCGAAAAGATCGCCGGCGGCGTGCTGCGCGGACTCGGCTTCACCGGTATCGCAATCACCGATTGTCTGACGATGGCCGGCGCCGGCGACTCGTCGCAAGCGGCTGTGTCGGCGTTGGTGGCCGGTGCCGATGCGGTGATCGTAAGCCGGCCATGGGAAGCGGCCGAAGCGGCCGTCGATGCAATCGTGCAGGCCGCCGCGGAAGAACGCCTGACCCTCGAACGTCTGAACGATGCGTACGAACGGATCGTGCGCGTGCGCGCGACCGCGAGCGATGCATTAGCAGTCGATGAGTTTCCGCCGCATCCCGGTGTCGGCCGTGAAATCGCGCGCCGCGCCGTTACGCTAGTGCGTGGGCTCGCACACGCCGATCCGCTCACGTGCGCGGTGCTCTCGTTCGAGGGAACGACGGCCGACGGGGTGGTTCCGGATGACGTGCGCCGCCCGTCGTTGTCGGCGGAAGCGCCCGCACTCGCGTACGTCGCGTTACCGATCGATCCGCAGCCCGGCGCGCTCGACGGAGCGTTCGCTTTGCTCGCGCGTACCGGTCGCCGTCCCATCGTGCTCGCGCGTCGCGCACATCTGTACGACCGCCAGGCCGGCGCCATCGGATCGATCGTCGCGCGCTACCCGGATGCGCTCGTCGTATCGGCGCTCGAGCCGTTCGACGTGCCGCTCTTTTCGCACGCACAACACGTGGTGGCTTGTTATGGGGACGACGCTGCGGCGATCGGCGGACTCGCCGACGTGCTGTTCGCAAACGTCTTGCCGGAGGGCCGTTTGCCGGCCGATCTGTCGTGGTGACGCGCGACGCGTTTGCCGGTGTCGATGCCGTGCTGGATGCGGCGACCGGCACGCAGTACACCGGCGCTGTCGCACGCATCGAACATCGCGGCCGGCCCGTGTACGAGCGCGCCGTCGGAACGACCAGAGCGGACGAACTCGCGCGCGACGTTTGCGTCGATTCGCGGTTCGATCTGGCGTCGTTGACCAAACCGTTCGTTGCGACGGTCGCGCTCGCGCTGGTCGACGAATCAATTCTGGCGCTCGACACGCCGTTAACGAAGCTGGTACCCGAATGGTCGGGCACCGACCATGCCACGATTACACTGCGGATGTTGCTGGCGCACGATTCGGGGATGCACTCGGGCGCCGACTATCGCACGATCCTCGATGAGAACGTCGAGCGGTTCGCCTTGAATCGTGAGCTCGACGATACGCCGGGCGAACGGGTCACGTATAGCGACTTAGGATTCATCGCGCTCGGGACGATTCTAGAGCGCGCGACGGGCCGCAACTTAGCGGCAACGATGCGCGAGCGATTCGGTTCCGCGACGTTGCACTATGGAGTGCGGTTGAGAGAGCGATCGGCAATACCGGCGACCGAGAGCGATGCGTGGCGTGGCCGCGTGCAAGGAACGGTGCACGACGAAAAAGCGCATTTGATGGGCGGGGTCGCAGGGCACGCGGGCCTTTTCGGAACCGCGGCCGACGTTGCGGGGCTGGCCGAAATGTATCTAGCGCCACCGAACGATCGGGGAACGCGCGGAATAAGCGCCGCATTGGCGCGCGAAGCGATCACCGAGCAGGCCTTCGATCCGGTGTTGCGGCGCGGATTGGGTTGGGCCCTCAAGACGCGGGATGATAATTCGTGTGGACGTTTCATGCATCGCGAAAGCTTCGGCCATACGGGGTTCGTCGGAACGTGCGTCTGGACCGACCCGATTGCCGACGTCGCCGCGGTACTCCTCACGAACTCCGTGTATTTTGGTCGCTCCGATACCCGTCCGTTGCGAGCGGCCTTTTTCGAGGCGGCCATGCGTGCGTTGGGTCTCGCGTGAGGGTCATCGGGTTGATGAGCGGAACGTCGTTGGACGGAATCGATGCCGCGCTGATCGAGCTGGTACCGTCCGGGCCGGGCTACGCAGTAGAACTCAAGCGGTTCGTGACCGTGCCGTTTGGAGAAGAGCTGTACGCGCAATTGCGCGACGCCTTGCCGCCGAGCGTCGCGACCGTCTCGACGGTGGCATCGCTGCACCGCCGGCTCGGGGACGCCCTGGCCGATGCCGCGGCGACGGTCGCAGGTGGCCGCATCGACTTCGTGGCGTCGCACGGCCAGACTATTTGGCACGATGGCGCGAACGCATCGACGGTGCAAATCGGCGATCCGTACGTCGTGCGCGACCGCATCGGCGCTACGGTGTGTTTCGATTTTCGCGGTGCCGACTGCGCCGCCGGAGGTCATGGCGCTCCGCTGGTGCCCTACGTTGACGCATTGCTATTTTCGCATCCGCTCGAAGATCGCGTTGCAATCAACATCGGCGGGATCGCAAACGTGACGGTGCTCGCGCGCGGCAGCGGCTCGGTATCATGCGCGTACGACACCGGCCCGGGAAATATGCTGCTGGATGCCTTCGTGCGTTCTCGCTCGAATGGCCACCTCACGATGGATCGCGATGGGGTGCTGGCGGCGCGGGGAACGGTCGACCGGGAGTTGCTCGCAGCGATGTCGACCGATGCGTATTTCGCGCTACCGCCACCCAAGAGCACCGGTCGCGAATACTTCGCCGAAGGATTCTTGGCGAAGCACGACGCGCGCTTGAGGGCGCTCGCCGACGCCGACGGCGCCGCGACCCTGGCCGAATTGACCGCCCGCACGGTCGCGGACGCAATCGCCGCAACAGCGTTCGCGGCTCCGCGCGTCATCGTCAGCGGCGGTGGCTCGCGTAATCCGGATTTGATGGCGCGCTTGCGGCGCAACGCTCCACACGCACGCGTCGATACGTCCGACGATCATGCGGTGTCGAGCGATGCTAAAGAAGCGATCGTCTTCGCGATTTTGGGTTATGAAACGCTGCGGGGACGGCCGGCCAACGTTCCGGCGGCGACCGGCGCGCGCGAGGCAACGGTCTTGGGTGCGATCGCACCCCACCGGTTATCGGAGTTGATGGCGCGCATGGAACGAGAATGCCGGTCGACGTAGGCGTCGACGCGGGCGGCAGCCGTACGATTGCGGTCGCCGGCATCGGCGACGCGCGCAATCGAGTAGAAACCTCGGCCGCCAACCCGACGTCGGTAGGACTGGATGTGGCGGCTGCGACCATCGGCGACGCGATCGTCGCGGCGCTCCGCTCCGAGCAACCGCGCTCGATCGTGGTCGGCTGCGCCGGGGCCGCGCGCTCCGAGATCGCCGGCGCGTTGCGCGATGCGTTGCAACACCGCTTCGCTAACGCGCGCATTCAAGTGATCGACGACGCGCGACTGGCGTTATGCGCCGCCGAAGTGCGAGAGCGCGGAGTCGTGCTCATCGCAGGGACGGGTTCGAGCGCGTATGGTGAAAACGCCGGCCGCAGCGCGCGATGCGGAGGCGGCGGATATGCCATCGGCGATGAGGGATCCGGGTACGCGATCGGTTCTGCCGGTCTCCGTTTAGCGTTGCGCGCGTTGGATGGCCGGGGCCCGTCGGATCGCACCGTCGCGGCCGTTCGCGAATACACGGGCGCGAACGATCGAGATGCACTTCTCGCGTTTGCGTACGGCGATGCGTCTCCGGTCTCCGCGATCGCCGGCGTCGCTCCCGCGATTCTGCGGTGCGCCGATGACGGCGAGCGCAGTGCATTAACGATCGTACAGGCGGCTGCGCGCGATTTATTCGACCTGGTGCGCGCGGTCGTCCGCGCGATCGATGCCGGCGACGAGACGCCGCTGGTGTTGCACGGCGGCTTGTTACAAACACCGAGCACGTTGACGTATCTACTGGAAACGCGATTAGGCAACGAACTTCCGCAACTGCACACGTTGCGCGCGGCGCACTCCGCGCATGAAGGCGCGTTGCGTATGGCCGGAATGTCGCTCGATTGAGCGCCGACCTGCCGGCGACCGAGGGCGAACACCCGCAGACCGCTCGACTCGATGTCGTTTCCACCGGCGAATTGGTCGGGCTGTTGGTCGCCGATCAGCAGCGCGCCGCCGACGTCGTTGCGGCCAACGCCGCGACGATTGCCGGCGTCGTCGAGCGCACCGTGCAGCGACTGCGCCAAGGCGGTCGGCTGCATTACGTGGGGGCCGGAACCAGTGGCCGCCTCGGCGTTCTCGACGCAGCCGAACTGTACCCGACCTTTCGCGCCGGCGACGAGCTGGTCGCGGCGCATATCGCCGGGGGCGCCGCCGCGCTGACGCATGCGATCGAAGGAGCCGAAGACGATCGAGCCGGTGGCGAGGCAGTGGTGCGCGAGTGCGTGACCGCCGGCGACGTCGTGTATGGAATATCTGCCGGCGGCACGGCGCCGTTTGTGGTCGGTGCGTTGGCGGCGGCGACGGCGGCCGGCGCGTATACCGTCGCCATCGTCAATGCTGCCGGCAGTCCATTGGCCGACGTCGCGAACGAGACGATCGAACTTGCAACCGGTCCCGAGGCGTTGACCGGGTCGACGCGCTTAAAAGCTGGAACGTCGCAGAAGATCGTGCTGAACACGCTCTCGACCGCCATCATGGTGCGGCTCGGTAAAGTCTTCGGCAATAAAATGGTCGACGTCGTCGTTGCTAATCGCAAATTGCGCGAGCGCGCGATCCGATTGGTGGAATCGATCGCCGAAGTTGACCGCGAACGAGCGATTGGGGCCCTTGACCGTAGCGATGGACGCGTGAAGATCGCGATCGTTTGCGAGCGCCGGGGCGTCGATCCCGTCGCCGCTGCGGAACTGTTGGAGCGCACCGGCGGCATGTTGCGCCCGCTGCTGTGAACGTGCTGCACGCGCTGTCGCTGTTGGCGACGGTCGCGTTCGTGCCACTCGACGATCGCCCGGTTAGCGCGCAACTTCCGAGGCTTCTCGGACGCATCGCCGGCGTCACCGTAACGACGCCGCCGCGGTCGATACTCGGCAATTATCTGCAGCCCGGCGATGCCGACGGTGTCGTCGATTGGTTGACGGCTCGTTCGAACGATCCGAATATCGGCGCATACGTCGTTTCGTCCGACATGCTGGCATATGGAGGGCTCGTCGCGTCCCGTGTGCCGGGTCCATCGTACGCCGGTGCGCTACAACGGCTGGCCGTATTGCAAACGGTCCGTCATCGTCGCCCGGCCGCGTGGATTGTTGCGTTCGGAACGGTGATGCGACTGGCACCGACCGGTGTGCCGGCCGGAACCCCGTATTTCGCCGCGTATCCCGAATGGCAAGCCTTGCAAAAGTATGCGAACTTGCACGATCCGTTGCTGCCGAATGAAGAAGCGACCGCGGCCGCCTTGCGCGCCTCGTTGAATCCCGCGACGTTCGATGCATACCTCGCGACGCGCCGCCGTAATCTCGACGTTCGACCGGCACTTGATCGCGATGCGCGCTTCCGGCACGCTCGATCGGCTCGCGCTGGGGCAAGACGATGCCGGTCCGGTCGGCTTGCACGTCGCCGAAGTAAAGCTCTTACAGCAAGAGGCGGCCGCGGTTACCGCCAGTCCGGCGCCGGCCATCGAGCCGGGCGCCGACGAATTGGGAATGGCGTTACTTGCGGGTACGTTCGCGCGCGACGCACGTTGGACGCCGCGCGTGCAAGTACGCTACTCGCGTCCGGGTGGAGATGGATTTGTCGATCCGCTGGAATTCGCTCCCATATCGGTCGCCATCGACGGTTTGATCGCGTTATGTGGTGGGCGGCTGGTCGATAGCGATCCGGATATCGTCTTGGCCGTTCGAGTCCCTCAAACGAGTACCGCGCAGGACGACGCGTTTGCATCCGCGATACGGGCCGATATTGGGACCGGCCGCAGCGTCGCCCTTGCAGATCTCGGATTTTTCGACTCCTATGCGTCGCAAGCCGGCTTCGCCGAGCGACTGCTAACGAGCGGTTTGGCCGCTCGACTCGACGCGTACGCTTCTTGGAATACGAATGCCAATACCGTCGGCACCGCATTAGCCGAAGCCGTTGCCGCCGGTGCCGGACGGCGCATGCACACGTATGACTCGCTCGCGCATCGCACGTTTACGTTCATGCGATTCGTCAACGACTATGCCTACCACGACGACGTGCGTCCGCAACTCAACGCGTGGCTCGACCAACGGGGTATCGCCGACCACACCCTGCTGACGCCTTCCGATGCCGCCGTCGTGGCGAGCCGGAACCGCGCGTTGCTGTGGAATAGAGCCGCGGCAATCCTGCAACAACTGGATCCCGGATATCACATCGCGGCGATCGACATCTCGTTGCCGTGGCGCCGCACCTTCGAAACCGAAGTTGACGTCGGCATAGCGCCGAATCTGTGACATTGCCACGTTCGTGACGGCGCTGGTATGATGGACTAGATGGACGTCCGGTTCGCGGCGACGGCATTCGCCACTGCAATTACGATTATCGATCCCCTCGGCATGATTCCCATGACGCTGGGCGCGACCGCACGCATGCCGGCGAAGCGCCGCAACCGGATCGTCGATCAAGCCGTGATCGTAGCCGCAGTCGTCATGGCGCTGATGGGTTTCGTGGGCCGAGAAATCTTGGGCTATCTCGGCATCACGTTACCTGCGTTTACGATCGCCGGCGGCGTGCTGCTGTTCTTGATCGCGATCGATATGTTATTTGCGCGTCCGACTGGGGCCAAGCGAACTGAAGCCGAGGAACGCGAAGCTGCCGAAGTCGAGAATCCCGCCGTTTTCCCACTGGCCATTCCAATGATCGCCGGCCCCGGAACGATCGCGACGGTATTGCTTCTCGTTAGCCTCGCGCATGGCGACCGCGCGAACCTGACGATCGTCGCGGGGGCCTATGCGGCAGCGTTGTTCGTAACCTGGATTTGCATGCGCGGATCGACGCTCTTGTTGAAGCTAGTCACGACGACGGGTGTCCACGTCGCGAGCCGATTACTCGGAATAATTCTCGCCGCGCTAGCGGTGCAGTTCGTGATCAATGGGTTGGCCCAAACGCCGCTCGTGCACCATTAATGCGCGACTTGGGCTTCGTATCGTTGGTAGGCGTCTTTCTCCAGCGGCGGTAGTTCGGTACCGGCCGGGAGGACGAATCCCAACATAGGCAATGGAAACTCCATCGGATGCGGCGGCAGATGGAACGGATCGGAACCAGGGTCGTAGCAGATGGGCCACACGATGGTTCCGTCTTCCATTGCGCCGGTCGGGTACGTGTACTCGTAGCGCGCGAAATAGCAGTCCTTGCCGCTCGCCTGCCAGCTTCGGACCGGCGTGATGATGCCGTTTCCGTGATCTGAGCCCTGGCTTGTGCCGGCCTGAAATGCGTAGTCTTTTGTGGCCGATCCGCGCGCCGCGGGGTCGATGGTCGGAATTGCGTGCGGGTCGTCGCCCTTGTTCAGTTGTGCCACCTCCGCCGCGAACGCCGTGCGATCGTGCTGCAGCTTCGAGACGGCAGTCGTTCTCGGGACGTTGATGGCGACATGCTGCGGCGGCGGTTGTGACGGTGCGTTCGGATTCTCACGCGACAGCTCGTGCAACGCCGGTAGTGGCGGCGACGTCATTCGATGCCTTGGGTGGGCCTTGTTGTGCGGCTTGGTCTTCTGTCGTATTTGATGCTCCAGCGAAAGCGAGGTCGTTTCCGAGACGCGTTCGCCACTGCCGGCCGGCGTCATCACGATCGATTTCACGAACGCAAATAGCAACGCCAGAACGAGGACGTGCACCAGAATGGAGGCGATCGTCGAGCCGGCAATCTCTCGGCGGCGCCGCTCGCGTGGACCCGAAATCAAAGCGGCTCACTCCTTCGTCGCGTAGTGTAATCGCCCCGGCTTGGAGTGGGCTGACGAACGACGACGGCGCCCCCCGGACAAGTCCGGGAGGCGCAGAGAGGAGGTGGAGGACTGGAAGGCAGGTTACCGGTTTTGGCTTAGGCCGGCGGGTGATGGTGGCCGCCGCCGCCGCCGTTCCCGTCACCCGAACCACCGTTGTTACCGCCCGAGTGGTTGGCGGGAGGTGCCGCTCGCTGCTCGGGAGGCCGGGCCTGATAGTTCTGGTTCTGGGCCCGGGGCTGCTGATTGTTTTGCTGCGGGTATGCCCGGGGCTGGGACTGCTGCTGTTGGTACGCGCGCGTCTGGTACGCGTTGTTTTGCTGTTGATACGCGCGCGTCTGGTACGCGTTGTTTTGCTGTTGATACGCGCGCGTCTGGTACGCGTTGTTTTGCTGTTGATACGCGCGCGTCTGGTACGCGTTGTTTTGCTGTTGGTAAGCGCGCGTCTGGTAGGCATTGTTCTGCTGTTGCTGTTGGTACGCACGCGTCTGATAGGCGTTCGGCGCTTGCTGAGGCGCACGAGCCTGAACCGCGTTCCGCTGCGTCTGCACCGCTTGTTCGTTGCGGATCGTGGCGGTAGACGAAGCGTTGACTCGCGCGGCATTAGCTGCGTGCGGAGCTTCTACGCGCATCGCGTTAGGTACGTGGGTCACGTTCGCTTGGCGCAGTGCAGCGACATGCTGAGCGGCGACATGCTGGGCGGCCGCGATATGCTGAGCGGCGACATGCTGGGCAGCAGCGATACGCTGAGCGGCGACGTGCTGCGTTGCGATTCTCCGATCGGCCATGTGTTGTGCTACCGCACGCTGAGCGGCGACACGTTGCGCGATCGCATTGCGGACCGGTTGCGCGTTGGTGTGCGCCATTCTCGGTGCTTGGCGAACGTCGTTCTTACCTCCGCGCTGATTTCCCATGCGGTTTTCTTGACGATGGATGTTTTGTTTGAGTTTCTTGATCTCGGCTTGATGGCCGCCTTCGGCTCGAAGTTGAGCGATACGATTCTGGTCTTGGGTAATCCACCGGTGTTCGTTGCGGAGTTCCTGGTGAACGACCTGGTTGTTCTTGTTACCGTTACCGTTACCGTTGCCGTTGCCGTTGCCTTTACCGTTTCCGTAGTACTTGTAGATGTTGTACGTGTTACCGCCGTAGTACGTGCCGCCGCTACCGTAGCCGTATCCCGACTGGTAGCCGCCGTAGCCGTACGGGCTATATCCGACCTGACCGTAAGGGCTCGAGCCGTAGCCGTAGGGGCTTGCGCCGTAACCGTAGCCGTATGAGGGAGCGAAGGCCGACGAGATCAGCGACGAGGCTGCTACTCCGAGCAACGTGTCGAGGATCGGGCTGCCGGTCATTGAGCCGTAGCCGCCATAGCCTCCGTACGGGTTATATCCGACCTGACCGTAGGGGCTGGAGCCGTAGCCGTAGGGGCTGGCGCCGTAGCCGTAGGGGCTGTATCCGACTTGGCCGTACGGACTGCCGTAACCGGAGCCGTACTGCGTTCCATAGCCGTAGCCGTATTGTTGGCCGTACTGATACGGCGAACCGTAGCCGTAGGCCGACTGGTATCCATAGGGGACGCCATAACCGTACTGCGTCGGATTGCCGTAGGGCGATCCATAACCGGCGCCATAGGTGTAGGGCGTGCCGTAGCCATAGGCATACGGGCTAGCCGGCTGACCGTATTGATAGGGTGATCCGTAGCCGTATCCTTGAGGAATAACCGGCGGGACGTATGCCACCGGCGTGCCGTAGGTGTAGGGCGAGCCGTACGCTGCGTACGGGTACGGCGAGTTGTACGAACCGTAGCCGTAGGGGGTTTGGTACCCGATCGGCTGCTGATTGTAGTACGGCGCATACGCGTACGGTTGCGGGGCCGCTACCGCGATGGTGTTCGGCGGCGCGATCGTTCCCATGCCGTAATAGCCGGACAGGGCCGCTTGGCCGACCGGCGGAGCATAGGCGACCGCGACCGGCGGGCACCAGGTCCAAGTGTTATTGATGAACGACCACTGTCCGTTGCCGTAGAGCGGGCAACCGGCGGGTTCCATTGCCGCCACAACAGGGGTTAGTGGAGAAGTTCCGGGCGGCGCGTAGACTGCTTGCGCGTTCGCCGGAACCGCTGCAAGGGACGACGTCACTCCGATCGACGCCGCTAGCAGACTCAGAAACCAGTTTTTAGTCATTGATGCATGTACCTCACGGATATTGTCACCCAAAATGCGTCGAGGTACGCGCGGGATACGATTAGTTCGCCGTTAGAGCGGGGTTAAAAGCCCTTTCACTCGAGCGAAATCCGCTGACAGAGTTCAACTAGTACGCCATTTGTCAACTTTGGATGCAGAAACGCGATCGCATTACCGTGCGCGCCTCGTCGCGGCGTTTCGTCGATCAACGCAACGCCTCGTGCCTTCAGCTCGGCGAGTTTCGCCGGCAGATCCGGAACACGATACGCCGTGTGATGAATCTTCGTTCGCGCTTGTCCGAGAAAGCGCAGCAGCGGCGAATCCGGCTGCAGCGGTCGCAACAGTTCCACGATCGCATCGCCCGCCGATAAACCGACGACCTCGACGCCCTGATCGATCACCGTCTCGCGATAACATTGTTCGAAGCCGAGCGTCTGCGTGTAGAGGCGTACCGTTTCGTCGAGATCCGCGACGACGATGCCGATGTGGTCGATTTGCATCAGGCGACGACCTCCTTCGCGCGGTACACGCCGAATACGTCGCGCAACACACCGCAAATTTCGCCGAGCGTGGCGCCGGCATCGGCAGCTTCGATAAAGGCCGGCATCAAATTGCCGCTGCCCGACGCGGTCGCCCGGATGTGCTCGAGCCGGGTCGTAACATCGGCCGCATTGCGCCCCTCGCGGCTCCGTCGTACGCGCTCGACCTGTTCGCGCTCGACCGATGCATCGATCCGCTGCAGCGGAATACCCGTATCGGACTGGTCGTGTTCGACGAATCTATTCACGCCGACGACGACCGAATCGCCGTTCTCGACGGCTTGCTGCGCCCGATACGCCGACTCGGCAATGCGCGACTGCATCCAGCCGCTCTCGATGGCGGCGATGCTGCCGCCCAGCGCGTCGACCTCCGCCATCAAGGCGCGGGTGCGCTCGACCATTTCGTTCGTCAGGGATTCGACATAGTACGAGCCGGCTAGCGGGTCCGCCACGTCGGTGACCCCCGACTCATACCCCACGATCTGTTGTGTTCGCAGCGCGACCTTGGCGCTGGCCGCGGTGGGCAGCGCGAGCGCTTCATCTTTGCCGTTGGTGTGGAGCGATTGTGTTCCGCCCAGCACCGCTGCGAGCGCCTGCAACGTCACCCGCACGACGTTGTTGTCGGGCTCCTGGGCGGTGAGCGTCGACCCGCCGGTCTGCGTGTGGAACCGAAGCGCCTGCGAGCGCGGGTCGCGACAACCGAACTCGTCGCGCGTGACGTGCGCCCAGATCAAGCGGGCGGCGCGAAACTTCGCGACCTCTTCAAAAAAATCGTTGTGCGCGTTCCAAAAGAACGAGATGCGCGGCGCGATCGAATCCAAGTCGATGCCGGCATCGCGAGCAGCCTGTAGATACGCCTTGCCGTTGGACAGCGCGAACGCAATTTCTTCGACAGCGGTGGAGCCGGCTTCGCGAATGTGATAGCCGGAGACGGAAATAGCGTTCCATTGCGGTACTTCGCGCGCGCAATAGGCCATGACGTCGGTGATCAGTCGCATCGACGGAACCGGCGGATAGATGTACGTGCCACGGGCGACGTATTCTTTGAGGACGTCGTTCTGAATCGTTCCGCCCAAACGGTCGAACGGGATGCCGCGGCGTCGCGCGGTCGCGAGCAAGAATGCAAACAGAATCGTCGCCGGCGCGTTGATCGTCATCGACACCGTAACGCGATCCAACGGAATACCGTCGAACAGCGTTTCCATATCGTCGATCGAATCGATGGCGACACCCGCCTTGCCGACTTCGCCGCGCGATTGCGGAGCATCGGAGTCATAGCCGAGTTGCGTCGGAAGATCGAAAGCCACCGATAGACCGGTCTGTCCCCGGTCTAACAGATAGCGATATCGCGCGTTCGATTCGGCCGCCGTTGCAAAACCCGCGTATTGGCGCATCGTCCACAGGCGCCCGCGATACATCGTCGGATAGATGCCGCGAGCAAACGGGAAGGCGCCCGGTTCGCCTAGCTCGGGCGCTTTGCCGATGGGCGCATCGTATGACGTCTGGATCGGAATCCCCGAACTGGTGCAGTCGCGTGCCATGTGGCCTTATTCGATGGTCAGCAGCGGGCTGCCGGTTTCGACGGTGGTTCCGGCCGGCGCGTGGGTCGCCGCCACCGTCCCGCTTTTGTGCGCTCGAATCTCGTTCATCATCTTCATGGCCTCGACGATCGCGACCACATCGCCTTGCTCCACCGAATCGCCCTGCGAGGGGCGCAGCTCGACGACGATGCCGTGCATCGGCGAAACGACGTCATTTCCGGTGGCCCCGGCGGAAGCCGAACGGGTGCGGCGTTGCGTCGAGCGACGTGCGGGTTGCGAGCCGCCCGCAGGCACGGACGCGATCGGAAGATCGATAAGCCGCACCCTATACAAGCGGTCGTCGACTTCGACACGCACGATGCTGCGATCCGGCGGTTCCGACGTTGCCGGCGGTTGCACCGGATCGGCCTGCGGCTCGGCGATCGCGCGAGCGAACGTCTCGAGCGTGGTCGTATCGTAGCTTCCGTCCAGAACGTGCGACTCGTCGCATAACGCCCGCAGCAGCGGCAGGGTCGTCTGAACGCCGCGCACCGTATATTCGTCGATCGCACGGCGAAAGCGCGCGATGGCACGATCGCGCGTCGGCGCCCACACCACCAGTTTTGCGACGAGCGAATCGTAATCGGCCGGAATCGTCCAGCCCGGATATGCAGCGGAATCGACGCGCACGCCCGGGCCGCCCGGTTCGCGGTATTCAGAGATCGTTCCAGGCGCCGGACGAAACTCTCGAGCGGGATCTTCGGCGTTGACGCGGCCCTCGATGGCGAAACCGTTGAAGTGAATGTCGTCTTGGTTGAAGCCCAACGCCTCGCCGGCGGCCACTCGAATCTGCTCGCGAATCAGGTCGAGGCCCGAAATCATTTCCGACACGGTGTGCTCGACTTGAATCCGAGTGTTCATTTCGAGAAAATAGAACTCGCCGTTTTCGACCAAACATTCGATCGTGCCGGCCGAATCGTATCCGATCGCGGTGGCCGCGCGAACCGCAGCCTCGCGCATGCCGCGACGGGCTCGTTCCGGAACTACGCCCGGCGCTTCTTCCCAGACTTTCTGGTGACGCCGCTGCAGCGAGCAGTCGCGCTCGCCGACGTGAACGACGTTGCCGTGTTTGTCGGCGAGGATTTGAATCTCGACGTGTTTCGGGTGTGCTAAGATAGCGCTCGGCATAAATGATGTCGCTTTTGAAGTACGCCTCGGCTTCTTTCCGGGCGGTGGTGAAGGCCGACTCGACTTGGTCGAGTGTGAACGCAACTTTTAGGCCCTTCCCTCCGCCCCCGCCGGACGCTTTGAGTGCCAATGGCAAACCGATCGCGAGCGCGGCCTCGCGTGCCGCTCGCGCATCTTCGATCGGCTCGGTACCGCCCGGTACGAACGGCACCCCTGCTCGTTGCATCGCTTGGCGCGCGCGAATTTTGTCGCCCATCACGTCGATCGCACCGGCGTGCGGCCCGATCCAAACCAGCCCGGCGGCGACGACGGCGCGAGCGAACGCGGCATTTTCGGCAAGGAAGCCGTAACCGGGATGAATCGCTTGCGCGCCGGAGCGCAGCGCGACGTCGATGAGTTTGCTGGAGTCGAGATAGCTCAGCGATGGCGGCGCCTGTCCGATGAGGTAAGCTTCGTCGGCCATACGAACGTGTAACGCATCGCGATCGGCTTCGGAATACACCGCGACGGTCGCGATGGCCATTTCGCGGGCCGTGCGAATCACGCGCACCGCAATCTCGCCGCGGTTGGCGATGACAATTTTGGAGAACATCGTTAGCGGCGCGTTCCTCGCCGCAACGCGGCTATCTCGTCGAGCGATAATTCGGGACGGCGCATCGCGATCGTCCATGCCGGCTGCGCTTCGGCCGAAGGTTGCGACGCTACGCGTCCCGCCGACAATGCGACGGCGATCGCCGCCAATACCGCGCCGTCGACTTCGCTCAACCGCCGAAGTCCGGCGGATACATACCCATGGCGTGGTAGCCGGCGTCGACGAAATGCACGTCGGCAGTAATCGCCGATGAAAGCGGCGATGCCAGGTAGACGGCGACGTCACCGATGTCGCCGGGCGTGACGTTGCGGCGCAACGGCGCGACCTTCGGCACCACGTCGAGAATGCGCGAGAAGCCTCCGACTTGCCGGGAACTGGCCGTCGAGATCGGACCGGCCGAGATCGCGTTGACGCGAATGCCGCGATCCCCGAGGTCGAACGCCAAGTAGCGAACGGTCGCCTCGAGTGCGGCTTTTGAAATGCCCATCAGGTTATAATTTGGAACGATCTGCGTCGAACCGAGGTACGTTAGCGCCATAATCGACGCGCCGTCGTTCAGCCCATCTCGCAGTGCGTCGACCAGCGCGATCAACGAAAAAGCCGATACGTCGAGCGAGAGCCCGAAACCCGAACGCGACGTATCGAACACCTTGCCACTCAAATCTTCTTTGTTGGCATACGCGATCGAATGGACGAGAACGTCGATCGGCCCGAAGTGTGCGGCGAGTTCGTCGCGAGCCGCGGCCAGCGATTCGTCGGACGACACGTCGCATTCGACCAAACGGGTGCCTTCGAGTTCGGCGGCGACCTTTTCGACCGATCCGCGCAGGCGCTCTCCCTGGTAGGCGAGAGCGATCTGTGCTCCATACTCATGCAGTTTTTGGGCGATGCCGGTGGCGATCGACCAACGATTGGCGACGCCCGTGACCAGCGCGCGCTTACCTTCGAGAAGCTTCACCTGCGCTAGATACCATCGGAGGCGCGGGCGTCCTTCTGCACGAGCCCTAGAGCGGGATGTTGCCGTGTTTGCGTTTCGGTCGATCGACGCGTTTGGTGGCCAGCATTTCGAGCGACGTGGCGATCACGCTCCGGGTTTGCGATGCCTCGATGACGTCGTCGACGTAGCCGCGCTGCGCGGCGATGTATGGATTGGCAAAACGCGTCGTATACTCATCGAGAAGCTCGCGCAGCCTTGCGTCTTTGTCATCTGCAGACGCCAACTCGCGCCGGAAGATCGTTTTGACCGCACCCTCGGCGCCCATGACTGCGATTTCGGCCGACGGCCACGCGACGTTGACGTCGGCGCGAATGTGTTTGCTCGCCATGACGTCGTAGGCTCCTCCGTAGGCCTTGCGCGTGATGACCGTAATCTTCGGCACCGTCGCTTCGGCGAACGCGTACAACAGCTTTGCGCCGTGCAAGATGATGCCGCCGTATTCTTGGCTCGTCCCCGGCAAGAATCCGGGAACGTTGACGAACGTGACGAGCGGAATGTTAAACGCGTCGCAAAACCGTACGAACCGCGCGGCTTTGACCGATGACGAAATATCTAAGACCCCGGCCATCACGTTCGGCTGGTTTGCGACGATGCCGACCGTTCGACCATCGACTCGTCCGAAACCGATGACGATATTGCGTGCGTAGGACGGCTGAATTTCGAAAAAGTCTTCGTCATCGAGCACAGTACGAACGACATCCAGCATGTCGTACGGCTTGTTAGGAGAGTCCGGGATGACGCCGTCGAGGGAGTCGCACGATCGGTGCGGATCGTCGCCGGTCGGCACGCGTGGCGGTTCCTCGAGATTGTTTTGCGGAACGTACGATAGCAGCGTACGCGTGAGATCGGTCAGGTCGTCTTCGTCTGCGGCGACCAGATGCGCGACGCCGCTTCGCGAAGCGTGCGTCGTCGCACCGCCGAGCTCTTCGAACGTCACGTCTTCGCCGGTAACCGTTTTAATGATCTCCGGTCCGGTGATGAACATTTGCGATATCTTATCGGTCATCAAGATGAAGTCGGTGATGGCCGGCGAGTACACAGCCCCGCCGGCGCACGGGCCGGCGATCAAGCTGATCTGCGGAACGACGCCGCTGGCCGCGACGTTGCGCCAAAAGATTTCGGCGTAACCGCCTAACGAAACGACGCCCTCTTGAATGCGCGCGCCGCCCGAATCGTTGATGCCGATGATCGGCGTGCCGGTTCGTACGGCCAGATCCATTATTTTGCAGATTTTTTCGGCATACGCCTCGCCCAACGAGCCGCCCAGAACGGTAAAATCTTGGGAAAACAAAAAGACGGGCCGTCCGTCGATGGTGGCATATCCGGTGAGCACCCCGTCGCCGAGAAATTCTTTTTCTTCGAGACCAAACCCGTTGGTGCGATGCGTCACGAACCGGTCGAATTCGGTGAACGACCCCTCGTCGACCAGGGCTGCGACCCGTTCGCGAGCCGTGCGTTTACCGCGCTCGTGCTGACGGGCGATCGCGGTTGCGCCCCCCGGGGCCTCGGCCAGCTCGCGCTTCTGCCGTAATTCTTCGTACCGTTCCCGCTGGCTCATCAACGGTGGGCGTTTGTACGAAGCCGCGAAAGCGCCTTTTGTCACCGCGCATTTTCGAGGCGCCCGGCGGCGATTCGTCGTAATGGCGCATCAAGAGCTGCTGCCTATCGGAGGGTTTTTCATGTCGCGTTGGTTGACCGCGTCGCTCGGTCTGTTCTTGGCGGCGATCGCCGTCGGCGGTCCGGGGCGGACCGCAACGGTGTTTCCAACCCCACCCCCGCTGCCGGCGTCGAGCCCGGTGACGGAAAACTTTTTCGGCACGAACGTGACCGACCCGTTCCGGTACTTCGAAGACATGAACGATCCGACGACGGTCGAGTTCTTCAAGTCCCAGAACGCGTATACGCGCTCGGTTCTCGACATGCTCGGCGCGCCGCGGCAGCGATTGTTCCAACGTATCAAGCAGCTCGACAACGTCGTGGCTTCGGTTTCGAGCGTCCAAGTGGCTGGATCGCATTACTTCTACGAAAAGTTGAAACCGGGTGAAAGCACGCCGAAGCTGTACGTACGCGACGCGAGCGGCGGCGCGGAACGGGTGTTGGTCGATACGGCTGCATTGGCAACAACCGGCAAACACTATTCCATAAATTACTACACGCCGTCGCTGGACGGCAGCAAAGTAGCGTACGGAATCTCGGAAGGCGGCTCGGAGGCGTCGGTGATTCACGTCGTCGACTCCGCAACCGGTCAAACGCTTCCGGATCAAATCTCGCGCGCGTACTTCGTCGGCGTTACCAGTTGGCTTCCGGACGGAAAATCGTTCTACTACGTGCGCTTTCCGGAGCTCAAGCCAGGCGACCCCGCGACCGATAAAGAGACGCGGGCAGTGAACTATCTCCACGTACTCGGACGCGATCCCGACCAAGACGTGCCGATTTTCGGTTATGGTGTGAATCCGAGCGTCCCGTTCGAGAAGACGGACTTTCCGATCGTGGTGTACTCGCCGGTTTCACGGCACATGCTTGGCCTCGTGGTTCACGGCGTAAAGAACGAACAAACGATCTACTCGACGGCGTCGCTATCGGCGCCGCCGGTTAACAGCACGATCGCGTGGACGAAGATCGTGTCGGACGACGACGACGTCGTCTCCACGGATCTTAAAGGCTCGACGCTCTACTTGATGACGCACCACGACGCGCCGACGTACAAGGTGCTCGCGATGTCGCTCGACGCCCCGAACGTGGCGAGCGCGAAAGTGATCGTCCCCGCAGGCAAGTCGATCGTGCTGCAGATTTCCGTCGCCGGAGACGGGCTGTACGTGCGTTCGCGCACCGGCGGTTTCGCGAAGATCGATCGCCTGGCGCTGGCAGCCGACGGAACCCCGGGAAAGCGCAGCAACGTTCGTTTGCCGTTCGCCGGGGCGGTCAACGTTATGGCTACCGATCCGCAGACGCCGGGCGCCTTGTTCGGTTTGACCGGCTGGCTGCACTCGCTCTTGTATTATCACGTGAACGCCGCCGGCCAAGTGGCCAACACCGGCATCAAACCTCGCGCGAACATCGACGTGTCGGCCTATACTTCGCAAGAAGTGCAAGCGCGTAGCGCCGATGGGACGCTGGTCCCGATGTCGATGGTGTACAGAAAGAACCTCAAGCTCGACGGCTCGCACCCGGTCAATCTCGAAGGATACGGCGCGTACGGTATCACCGAAGACCCGGGCTTCAGCGCGACCGGAATTGCGCTGGATCGAACGCGGCGGCGTCGAAGCAACGTGTCATTCTCGCGGAGGCGGTTGGTACGGCGACGCGTGGCACCGGGCCGGCATGATCGCGACCAAAAACCATACATGGGAAGACTTCGTGGCTTGCGGCGAGTGGCTCGTCCAGCATAAATTCACGTCGAAAGCGCATCTAGGCGGACAAGGCACCAGCGCCGGTGGTATCTCGATCGGCCGCGCGATTACGTCGCGCCCGGATCTTCTTCGCGGCAGCCCTCGACGTCGTGGGCGTCAGCAACGCGATGCGTTCCGAGTTCACGCCCAACGGGCCGCCCAACATTCCTGAGTTCGGCACGGTAACGAACGAAGCGGGCTTTCACGCGCTCTACGCGATGGACGCCTATCAGCACGTGGTCGACGGCACGGCGTACCCGGGCGTGATGTTGATCACCGGCTACAACGATCCGCGCGTTTCGTCGTGGGAACTCGGCAAGTTTGCGGCGCGTTTGCAGCAAGCCTCGACGAGCGGCCGTCCGATTCTACTGCGCGTCGATTACGATGCCGGCCACGGTTTCATGGCTTCGTCGCGTAACCAGAGCGAACAGTTGCTCACCGACGAGTATTCGTTCTTACTCTGGCAGTTGGGCGATCCGGCGTTCAAGGGGATTCCGAAGAAAATCGTACCGCAGAAGGCGGCGTCACTCTAACGCTACTGCGTGGTGTGCTCCGGCCGGCGCCTTTGCTTGCCGGAGCAACAGCACGAAGGGCGTAAGCACCAGCGTTACCACGCCAAGACCGAAAAATGCGTCGGCAAAAGCCATCGACGATGCTTGCTGGCGAATGAGTTCGCCGATCGCGACGTGGCTGGCGCCGCGTTGAAGCGCCTGCGTAACGGCAGGATGTCTCAGCGTGACGCTCGCTGCTAAATGATCGAAGTGAAATGCCGTCCGCCGATCCAATATCGTCACCAACGTAGCCGTCGAAATCGATCCACCGAGTTGCTGGCATAAGTTCATGAGAGACGTAGCTTTTTGCGTGTCTGCGCCCGTGACGCTGCTCAACACCGTGACCGACAGCGGCACGAAAATCATGCCGAACCCGAATGCCGCCGAGCAGCAGCGGGAAGACGAACGTACCAAAATGCTGTCGGTCGTCAGGACGTTTGCCGTGCCGAAGTTGCGACCGCGCCACGATGAGGTAGCCGATGCCTAACAGGATCGTCGGTTTGACGTGTAGGCGCCCGAGCAAGAACAGCGTTATCGGCGTCATCACCATGATCGCGAGCGCGCGCACCAGGATCGATTCGCCGGAAAGCGTCGCCGTGAAGTTCGAGCAGCGATTGCTGGAATTGCGGGGCCAAGATCACGCCGCCGAAAAGGCCGAACGCTAACGTCATTGCGAGCACGCATCCCACCGTCACCGTCCGGTTGCTGATCAAAATGCGTAGGTCGACGATTGGATTTCGCACCGACGCGCAGTTCCCACCACGCGAACGCGACGAGCGACGAAACCGAGAGCACCGCCGTGGCTAGGATGTTGCGGTCGCCGAACCAGTCGTAGCGCTCGCCTTCGTCGAGGACGTATTGCAGGGACGCAAGACCGGTCGCCATCAGCGCTAAGCCGACGCCGTCGACGCTGGGGCGGCCCGTACGCTCCGGGTTGCGCAACAGCGTCGCGCACAACACGGCCGCGCCGATTCCAGGCACGATGTTAATGTAGAAAACCCAGTTCCACGACAGCTGGTCGGTCAGCACGCCGCCAAGGGTGGGGCCGATCGATGGGCCGATGATCGCGCCAATGGAAGTAAGCGCCTGGCTGAGTCCCGAGTTGTTTAGCCGGAAAGGTATCGCGCATGATCGCTTGGCCGGTCGCGATCAGGCCGCCACCGCACAAGCCTTGCAGCACGCGGAAAATGACGAGCTCGTCGAGCGAGGTCGAGATGCCGCACAGCGCAGACGCGATCGTAAATCCGATGATGGCCGCCACGTAATACTGACGGCGTCCCATCAATTGCTGCAGCCATGGTGTTAGTGGAATAACGATGACGGCGGCGATGATATAGCCGGTGACGATCCATGCGCCCTCGTCGAAATTGGCGCCCATGTTCCCTTGGATGGTGGGCAGCGCGACGTTGACGATCGTTGCGTCGAGCACTTGAAGCAGCGTCGCGCCCATGACGCCGACGACGATGAGCCAACGGCGGGTGCCATATTCGACGAGTCCCCCGTCGCCTGGCTGCGCTGCGGAGGCAGTCAGCTTACCAGATACCGAGTAACACCTTCACGTCTTCGGATGCCATCGTTTTCGGATCCCAAGGCGGGGTGAAGGTGATATCCACATTAGCGGTCTTGACGCCCTCGACCGCGAGCGCATGATCTTCGACCGACTTTTTGAACATTGGCCCGACCGGGCACATCGGCGACGTCAGCGTCATCACGACGTTGACGTGTTCGCCGCTTTCGCCCTCGACGCTGATGTCGTAGATGAGCCCCAGGTCGAGAACTCCAAGGTTCAGTTCGGGGTCGTTGACGTGGGATAGCGCTTCGCGAACTTGCTCGACGGTAGGCATGCATGTCGGATTCCCTCGACCGAAGGGTAAACCCCTTAGATGCGGCATAGGTAGGAGGCGGCGAAACTTGCAAGCGCGCTTCTGAGTTATATTGTTAACGCCCCGAAAGGAAAACCAGAGTCGATGTCAATGTGGGAGCCCTTCACCGAGCGAGCACGCCGTAGTATCGTCCTCGCTCAAGAAGAAGCCCAACGCCTAGGAAACAACTACATCGGAACCGAGCATATTCTGCTCGGAATCATCTCCGAAGGTGAGAGCCTAGCCGCGAAAGTCCTCGAGTCCCTCGGGGTCAATTTATCCAAAGTTCGCCAGGAAGTGGAAGCCATCGTCGGACGCGGCGGCCAGACCGTCCAACAAGAAATGGTCTTCACGCCGCGCGCGAAGCGCGTGATCGAACTCGCTTTCGAAGAGGCGCGCCAGCTCAACCACAATTACATCGGCACCGAGCACTTGTTGCTCGGTCTGATTCGCGAAGGCGAAGGCGTCGCGGCCCGCGTGCTGACGAATCTGGGTGTGGACCCCGCAAAGGTACGCGTTCAGACCACGTCCCTGCTGGGTGCCGAAGGCCAGCCGCCGGCTCCCAAAGGCAAGAGCAAGACGCCGACGCTCGACGCGTACGGGCGCGATCTGACGACGTTAGCGCGCGAGAACAAGCTCGACCCGGTCATCGGACGTAACAACGAGATCGAACGCGTCATTCAAATTCTCTCGCGTCGCACCAAGAATAATCCGGCGCTCATCGGGGAACCAGGCGTCGGCAAAACGGCGATCGCCGAAGGCCTGGCGCAACGGGTCATCAAGGGCGATATCCCAGAGCCGTTACGCGACAAACGCGTGATCACGCTAGATTTGGCCGGCCTCGTCGCCGGCACGAAGTATCGCGGCGAGTTCGAAGAGCGCATGAAGCGCGTGATGGACGAGATCCGCGGCGCTGCCGGCGAGATCATTCTGTTCATCGACGAGCTGCACACGCTGGTTGGCGCCGGCGCAGCCGAAGGCGCGATCGACGCGAGCAACATCATCAAGCCGGCGTTGGCGCGCGGCGAACTGCAGTGCATCGGTGCGACCACGCTCAACGAGTTCCGCAAGCATATCGAGAAAGACTCGGCACTTGAGCGCCGCTTCCAGCCGATCATGGTCGGCGAACCGACGCTCGAAGAGGCGGTCGAAATCCTCAAAGGCCTGCGCGAGCGTTACGAAGCGCACCACAAAGTGCAAATCACCGACGAAGCGCTCGTCGCGGCCGTGAAGCTGGGCGACCGCTATATCACCGATCGCTTTCTGCCCGACAAAGCCGTCGACCTCATCGACGAAGCCAGCTCGCGCGTGCGATTGCAAGCGACGTTGCCGTCGCCGGAGATCCGCGAGATCGACGCTCAGTTGCGTCGCGTCATCGCCGAAAAAGAGTCGGTCGTCCGTAACCAAGAGTTCGATAAGGCCGCATCGATTCGCGATAAAGAAGAAAAGCTTCGACTGGAGAAGTCGCGCCTCGAAACCGATTGGCAAGAGCGCAAAGCCGCGACCGATCGCGTACTGAAAGTCACGGCCGATAACATCGCAGAGATCGTGTCCGCGTGGACGCGTATTCCGGTTAGCCGTTTGGCCGAGGCCGAAACGGCCAAGTTGCTCAAAATGAAAGACCTGCTGCACGAACGCGTGATCGGTCAAGACGAAGCGATCGAGGTCGTGACGCGGGCGATACGCCGCTCGCGCGCGGGATTGAAGAGTCCGTCGCGGCCGATCGGATCGTTTATCTTCCTCGGACCGACCGGCGTCGGTAAAACGGAAGTCGCCCGCAGCGTCGCCGCCCTGTTGTTCGACGACGAAGAGTCGATGATTCGTATCGACATGTCTGAGTACATGGAAAAATACTCGGTCAGCCGTTTGGTTGGAGCACCCCCGGGATACGTCGGCTACGAGGAGGGTGGACAGCTTACCGAAGCCGTTCGTCGCCGTCCGTACGCGGTCGTACTGCTCGACGAAATCGAAAAGGCACACCCGGACGTCTTCAACTTGCTGCTGCAAGTTCTGGACGACGGGCGTTTGACCGATTCGCAAGGACGCCAAGTCAACTTTAAAAATTGCGTGATCGTGATGACATCCAACGTCGGCGCGACAGGCATGACGACCACGTCCGACATTGGCTTTAGACCGCAGAAGAGCACCGCCGACGACGAAGCCAAAGCCTACGAGCGTATGAAGAATAAGGTGTTGGAAGAGGTCAAGTCAACGTTCCGTCCCGAGTTCCTCAATCGCGTCGACGAGATCGTCGTGTTTCATCAGCTTACGCGCGACGAGATCGAGCAGATCGTTACGCTGGAACTCAATAAGGTCATTCGCGAAGTCCGAGCCCAAGAAATGGAGCTCAAGGTCACCGAAGCTGCGAAGATTCTTCTGGCGAAGAAGGGCTGGGATCCTCAGTTCGGCGCGCGTCCGTTGCGCCGCGCGATTCAGCGGAATGTAGAAGACGAGCTGGCCGAGGAAATGCTCAAGGGCACTTTCAAATCCGGCGATCATATTCTCGGAGACGTCGACCCGGACGCTCCGGAGAAGATGAAGTACACCAAGATTCCGTCGGTCGAACCGCCGGCGGCTCCGCCGACCGAAGCCGCCGTTAACTAACCGTCCGCTACGGGTGTTCCGGCCGCGCCGGAACGACCAAGTTGGGAATCTGCGTCATGACCGTCAATCCGTGTTGGTTGACGGTCTCGATGCGTATACGCACGATTCCACGGGCGGGACGATGTGGTCGCGGGCGCACTTCGACGACCTCGCCACGCAGGTGCAGCTCGTCCCCCGGCGCTACCGGCGCGAGCCAACGCAGTTCGTTGAACGCCGAAACCGATGACGCCGATCTCGCGCATAACGCCGCTCTCAACAAAGAGGCGCATCGTCAGGGCGCCCGTGTGCCAGCCACTGGCGACCAATCCGCCGAAAAAACCGGCCCGCGCCGCAGCTTCGTCGAGATGAAACGGTTGCGGGTCGAACGACTCGGCAAAAGTCAGGATTTCGGTAGCGTTCACGCCGACCGACGCGGTTTCAAAGACCTCGCCCACCGTGAAGTCTTCGAGGAAGCGTTTTGGAGCCGGCGTCGATTTCTGCATGAGGCCTCTTGGGCGATGGCGGATAGATAGCGATGCTCCACGCTCTACTGGCCGGACTCCTGGTCGCTCAGCCGGTTCCATCGTCGCCTGACCTAACGGCACCGGTCCCATCGCCGTCGGCCAGCCCAGGCGTGTTTTCTGTCTCGCCGGCGACGTTGCAACTCAATCCGGCGCAGCAGCGCACGCTCCAGGTTTCCGGCGCGAGCGGGCAGGTGAGCGCAACGGCCGAGCAGCGTCTGGTCACCGTTGCGGTCGATCCGGCAAGCGGATCGATCGTCGTCACCGCGACGCAAGCAACGGGAAGCGATATCGTACACGTTGTCGATGCCGGCGGCGGCGTCGCCGACGTCCCGGTTCGCGTCGCGTTCGATGCCGGAACGATCGTGCCGCAAACCAACCTACAAGTAACCGGTACGCCGGCCGGCGACGCATGGTTGGCGTCGACCATTCGCGCCGCCGTGCTGCGGCTAACGCCGCCGCAATACGGAGCGCGCACGGCCGTCGGCGACCCGCAACCCGCAACACAATCGATGCAGCCGGGGACGCAAGCGTCGTATTCGGTGCCGGTAACGGTCGGCGGCGATCCACGCTATTTCGACGTTGCGGGCAGCACACAAGTCGCCGTACAAAACGTCGCCGTGCGGCCGTTCTCGCCCGACGTGCTGTTCTACGACGACGATCCCGAGCACGTGCTCGGTAACGGCGTTCTCTTTTCCGGGCAAGTCCAAAGCGGACGTCCCGCGCGTTTATATTACTACCACGACAACGCGCTCGATCCGCACCGAATCGTCGTGCTGCTGTTGACGACAGCGCAAAACCCGGCCAGCGTGCAGATCATCGATGCGGCGGCCGGCCCCAACATCGACGTCATGTCGGTCGGCCATTCGGTTTCTCGCACCGTGCTCGACGTTCAGCCGCACAACGAAGGCATCGTCGCAGACGTGTCGGCCGATCGACCGTTCGTATTGCGCGACGAGTCATTGACGGCCAGGCAAGGCCTCGCAGGCAGCATCGATTTCAACGTCATTTTCGGCGGCCCGGTAACGGTAACGGTCGCTTCGATCGGGCCGGTTGACGACGCGCGCAGCGCCCTATCGCTGGCACCGTTGCCGCGCGATGGACATCACCGCAGCGGTACCTTCGTGCTCGGCACGTACGGAAACTCGACGTTGCAATATGCTGCCGGCGGTCCGGACGCGACGGTCACGATCGGCGATCGCGAACCTGCGCCGCAAAACGTAGACCCGGCGGGCGACGGTCGCGATTACGGCGATTACGGCGTGCTGCATCGCATCGCGATTGCGCTGTCCAATCCGGCGGCCCAGCCGGCAACGGCATATGTGTATTTCCGGCCGATTGTCGGGATCGATCGCGCGAGTTTTTTGGTCGATGGTACTCTGGTGGAGCTAGGTTGCGTACGGCGTCCGGTTCCGTATCAAGTCGCCGCGATTGCGTTAGCGCCCAACGCGCAGACGACGTTGACGGTGCTCACTATGACCGACGGCGGTTCGTTTTTTCCGGTCGAGATCGGCGTCACGGCGACGCCGCCGATACCGCAGGCCCCGCCGATCAACGCTCCCGACGGCTGCTTTCCGAAGCCGCAATAACGACGCGTGGACGCCGCCGAATCGAAAATCGTCTTACTCGTTCGATTGCTCAACGCGATCGACGAAGGGCGTCATTCGTTTGAGGCGCTCAAAGAGCGCGTCGCCGAGGGAGCCCGCGCTCCAAGCACGCGCAGTCTGCGACGGTACCTCTCGATCTTGTCGGACGCCGGGTTTCCTTGGTATTTCGATCGATCGGCCAGCGCCTACCGATTTGCCGGCGGCTACAGCCTCAAACGAATGGATCTCTCGAGCGGCGAACTCTTCGGCTTGGTCGCGCTGCGTTCGCTGGGCGCGAGCATCGGCGGAACGATTGGTTCGTCGATCGATGAGGCCACCGATAAACTCGTCGGTACTGCCGGGCGCACGGCCGAAGCGCACGTCGCTACGCAGTCGCCGGTGGCGTTCCGCCTTCCAGCGATCGAACTCGACGAGCGCCTCGATCGCTTTTTCGCGTTCTTGTCGTTTGCGGAGCGAGCGTCGCGGGCGGTGCGATTTTCCTATCGGGACAAAGACGGTAAGGCCAGCGTTCGCACCATCGACCCGTACGGATTCGTCGTGAACGGCGGACGCGTGTATTGCGTCGGTCACGACCGCGGTCGGCGGGATACGCGAACCTTCGCAATCGACAGCATGGGTGACGTAGACGTGCTTGCATCGACGTTCGTGCGACCCACCGATTTTCGAATCGAGGAGTTCGCGGCGCGCTCGATCAGCGGCGTTTTCGCCGGCGGACCCGTCCTGGATGTGCGCGTCGCGTTCGCGCCGCGCATCGCGAAAGCTGCGATCGCGGCGCGCGTACTGCCCGATCGGCACGTGGAGCGGCGCGAGGACGGAGGAGTGGAAATCGTGTACCGCGTGAGCGACGTTGACGAGTTCGTGCGATGGGTCCTCGGTTGGGGCGCGCAAGCCGAAGTGCTCGATCCGCCTGCGGCGCGCGAACGCACGGCGGCGTTGAGCCGTGAAATCGCCGATAAGTACCGAGCGGGCCCCGAGACATAACGAAACCCGCCCAAACGTTCGTCGTGGCGGGTTCCGACGTAACCTCACACCGAGTTCGGTGCCGTCGCTCTCGGGTGGGAGAACGATGAGGCGTTCCGGCCGGCGGTTCGAGCGCCGCGACCGCAACGTGCTATGCGCAACGTCTTGATGCACGGACACTCGCGACTTTTACGTGTGTCGCGCTTCGTAATCCGAAGTGAAGGTATCGTAGCACTCGGTATGGTGACCGGCAATCTGGATTTCGGGAAATGAACAGCCTCTCCACAAGAATTCTGCCTTATGCACCGGCTCCGGTTGGGTTATCCACTATGCAGGTCGAAGGTCCGCGTCCATGCCGATCCTTGGAATCGTCGCGATGCTCGTCGCACAAAACTTTTATGGCAGTTTGCCGATCGACGGAGTCGATTGCAACCCAACCGAAGGTGTCGCCGAACACGTGCACGCGCAACTGCAGCTCTACGATCGCGGAAAGCGGATCACGGTGCCCGCGAGTATCGGGATGTCCGAGGCGGCGGGCTGCCTCTATTGGATCCATACGCACGATAGCAACGGCTATATCCACATCGAAGCGCCCGTGATCAAAAACTACACGCTCGGGCAGTTCTTCGATATCTGGGGCCGCGAGCTCAGTTGGACGCGCGCCGCCGGCCTCACCGCGCCGCACGGAAACCGGTTGTCGATTTGGGTTGACGGGAAAGGCTGGCATGGCAGCGATCCGCGCACGATCGTTTTGCGCGACCACGAGAGCATCGTCATCCAGAACGGACCGCCGTTCGTCAAACCGGCCGCGGCCGATTGGAGAAATCTCTAACACGTGAGCGTCGCGCGCCGGAGTGGAATGGTCGAACTCAACGGCCGGAACTGTTCGCTCGAGTCGATTGAAGCCATTGCCGATGGGTCGCTCGTCCGAATCTCCGAACCGGCACGGGCGGCTGTCCTTCGTGCGCGCGAGTTTGTTGACGAGCGATTTGCCAGTGGAGAAGCGATTTACGGTGTCACGACCGGCTTCGGCCGGCTGGCGCACGTTCCGGTCGCCCCCAGCGATGCCGCTCAGCTCCAGCTGAACCTGGTTCGAAGCCACGCCGCCGGCACCGGAGCGCCGCTCGATCCCCGCATCGTTCGCGCGGCCAGCGCGCTACGCGCGAACTCGTTATCGGCCGGTTATTCGGGTGTCGCGCCCGCGACGCTGGACTTGATCGTCGAGTCGTTGAATCGCGACGTCACCGCAGTCGTTCCATGTCAGGGCTCTGTCGGCGCTAGCGGTGATTTGGCACCACTGGCACACATGGCGCTGGTGCTGATCGGCGAAGGCGAAGCGTATTTCGAAGGCGAGCGATTGCCGAGCGCGGTCGCACTCGAGCGCGCCGGCCTAACCCCGGTGACGCTCGGTCCTAAAGAGGGCCTAGCGCTCATCAACGGCACCCAAGTCATGACCGCGGTCGCGGCCTTAGGCGTCTTGCGGGCCGAGCGTCTCGCTGCCGCCGCCGACGTGATTTCTGCGATGTCGCTCGAAGCCTATCTCGGAACGGAACGCGTCTTCGACCGGCGCTTGAACGCGTTGCGTCCCCATCCGGGCCAACTCGCCGTCGCGCGCAACCTACAAGCGCTACTGGCCGGCTCGCAGATCGTGCAGTCGCATGCCGAGTGCGGACGGGTTCAGGACCCGTACTCGTTCCGCTGCATTCCGGTGGTGCATGGCGCCGTGCGCGATGCGATCGCACACGCACGAAACGTCACCCATATTGAGGCGAACTCGGTTACCGACAATCCGTTGGTCTTTCCGGAAGACGGCGTGTTCATATCCGGTGGCAATTTCCACGGCGAGCCGGTCGCGCTCACACTCGATTACCTGAAGATGGCGATTTCCGAGATCGCGTCGATCGCCGAGCGGCGGCTGTATCTGCTGCTTAATGCCGAGGACCGCGACCTTCCGTTGTTCCTAACCGGCCGTTCGGGATTGCAGTCGGGCCTGATGATCGTGCAGTACGCGGCCGCGGCGCTCGTCAACGACAACAAAGGGCTAGCCTGGCCGTCCAGTGTCGATTCGATTCCCACATCGGCCGGTCAGGAAGACCACGTCAGTATGGGCATGACGTCGGCAAACAATTTGATTCGCGTGCTCGACAACGTCGAAGGCGCGCTGGCGTGCGAGCTGCTCGGCGCGGTGACGGCGACCGATTTTCGCCGGCCGCTGAGATCGGGAGCGGGAACGCAAGCCGCGTACGACATCGCGCGACAGACGATCGCACCGTGGACCGAGGACCGTTCGCCGGCGCCCGATATCGTATCTGCGCGCCGGCTTATCGCTTCGGGATCGCTGGTAGCCGCCGCCGTTTCGGCCAGCGGCTGCGCGTTAACATCGTCGGTCGAACCCGCCTAGAGCTTGATATCCACCGTTAGGTAGGCGTTGAATGGCCCGGGAAGCACGTAGGAATTGGCGTCGGCATACGCCGGTATATAGGATTGTGAAAACGCGGGATTGAGCGCCACGCCGTTCGCGCCGCGATCGTTGGGTGACGTTCCGTTGTAGAAGTTCGATACGTAGTAGTAGTTCGAAATGTATCCACATGTGTACGAGTTAGGCGGAAACTGTTTGGTCCAGGGTTCCGACGAACCGCCGAAACAGGCGTTGGCAAGGTTTGCCAGCAGCAAGTTGGCTTTGATCCTCGGCGTGATCTGATACCCCATGGACATGCTCAGGTTCAACTGCGATGGCTGCCTGAACGCGCCGAACGAATCGAACTTTGCGGTTTGCGGATTGGGAATGTAGAGCACGCCGGCGGACGTGCCGTTTTGCGTCGCAGCCAGTCCGCAGCTCGTATAATCCGCCTGTAGCGGGTTGCTGCTATGGATCGGGGAGTCGACGATTTTCGATGAGTTGGCCGTGCACGTGCGGGGATCGATGCCCATCGTATCGGCGGGATTTCCGTACGGCTGCCCTTCGTTGAACGTGAGGGCCGGCGTTATCGAGAACTTATGGTGTTTGTAATTGACGACCGCGCTGAGCACGCTCGGAGAGAGATATCCATAGTCGAGTCCGACCGGATACCATCCGTTGCGGTCGAGCAGCGGTTGCTGTTTCATCCCGTAATACGGGTTGAGAATCGCGGGATTGTAACCGGGCTTGAGCTGCGCGCAACCGGGATCGGGATAGACGTTTCCGTGCTTATCGTTTTCGTAGCAACGCGAACCGCCGCCGCCCTTGGTGAGGCCGTTGAAGTTGGCGATGTCTTGATTGTAGGGGTCGATCGGGTTGACGGACGTGCCCGGATAGTTGGCCCATTTCTCTGCTGCGTTGGTATATGTGTAGGAGAGGATAAACGCGAGCCCGTCTTTGTTGAAATCGCCTTTTGTAAATTCGAACTCGACGCCGTCGACTCGCTCGATGCCGCTGTTGAGGCCACCGCTCAGGCCGAACGGAAGCCCGACGCTGTAGACCTGGTTGGTAGCGTACCGATAAAACGGCGAGAGCTTGAACGACATATCTGTGCCCTTGAGTCGCTTCTCGAGCGATGCGTCGAAGTTGTTCGAATACTGCACCGCTGGATCGTGCCGCGGCGTTGTGTAGCCGTATTGCCAGAACGCCTGGAACAGGTCGTACGCGAGGTTACTATCCTTGGCGTTATATTGCACTTGATAGGTCTCCGGCTCTTGAGCGAAGCGGCCGGCCGAAAGGCGTAGCACGGTGTCGTTGTTGATGGTGTACGTCGCTCCCAACTGCGGTGTAAAGGCGTTGTCGGAAACGTGCGGATCGTATTGATTGCTCAGCAGCAGATGCCCGTCTTTGCCGTCGGGGTGAACGGTCTGCACGGGATGGGCCGGGATCGAATCATCGATCGGGCAATTGAAGGTAATGAATGGATTGTTCGGGCGTCCGCTGGCGGGCGGCACGGCATGAAGATACGGTTGTAGGGTGACCGGGTTATAACAAAACTCGCGCTGTCCGGCGAGAAACCAGAAGTTTTGGCCGTTGCTCGACGTGTTGGCGAGATCGTACGCGTATATTTCATCGCGCAGGCCGAGATTTACAATCAGTTTATCGGTCGGGCTCCACTCGTCTTGCAGGGCAATTGCCGTGAAGCTCGGTGTGACGTTATTGACGAAACCCGAGTCGCCCGTATTCGTGATTTCCCATTGCGCGCCGGGAATTGCTGGTGTCGGCTCCGGATTACCGAAGGTGCCGCTCGTCCTCGGGCTATTACACGGCCTCACGTTGCCCGTTATTTTGCTGAAACACTCTGTACCGTTGGTGAGGTTCGTCGCGTCGGTACCCAAGAGATTATTGAAGTTGGTGTTGTTATACCGGTTGGTGCTCGCGGTCGTAAAGTTGGCGTTAAAGGTTAGCAGCGATTTCGGGTCGATCTGGTCGGCGAACTCCATGGCGATGCCGCGGGTGTGCGATTCTAGTTCGTAGTCGTAGCTCGTTACACCGAAGCCGTAGAGTTCGGACGCATAACTGAGCGGACTAGTCTGCAACCAGTCGGAGTAAAACGAGTAGCCGTACAGGCGCAGATACGCGTTCGAACCGATATTATGCTGGTATTGCAGCTTGAAGATAGAGGCGTTGTTCCAAAACGCATCCTGAGCGTCGTTTGGAACCGCCGAGTAGTCACCGCCGGCGCACGCGCTCGGAATCGCCGGCGCACGTCCAGGGACTCGATACGGCGTAATGTTCGCGCAGCGGCCGCTGGGCGAACTGGGCATGTAGTAGGCGGTCGGGGACACCTTACTCGGACTCTCACCGAAATATGTGCCCGTCGGCCACGTCAAGAAGTCGCCCCATACTTGCGGAATGTTGCGACCGTAGACAACTTCGTTCAACTGTTGCACGAGGTGCGGTCCCAGATCGTTTTGTGAGCTGTAGAACGAGCTCTGCATTGCGGTGACGTTATACAGTATTTGGACGTCGTCGCGTCCGGCGTCGCGGCGGTGTGGAATTCCAATGTGGAAATTCGCAACGTTTTCGCGATCGGCGATCCAGTTGTAACTAGCATAGGCCGGCGTCACGGTTTGATAGCACCCGGGGTTTCCGGAAACGCCTTTTGGCAGTCCGGCGTACCCATGCTGTCCAGGGCTTAAATCGAACGGATTGTACACCGGCGATTCGTTCGGGCCCTGATAATAGCCCGAGCCTTGCGGCGCGGTGTATCCGCACGTTGGGAACACGCCGCCAAAATACAAGTGGGCCGTGTTGTCGGCGATAATCGAATAGCCCCAAACATCGCCTAAATTCGAACCGTTGAACTGATCGAGATAACGGTAATCCTGATTGTAGCCGCCGACACCGACGTAGTAAGAGAACAGGCGGTCGGGCGTCGCCCCACCGGCTTCCAATTCTACATCGTGGTAGAACGTCGGCGAGCCGATACCGGCGCTCACGTTGGCGTAACCGGGAAACGTTCCGGTCTTGATGACCTGGTTGATAAAGCCGGCGAGGCCGCTGGCACTTTCTCCGGCCGTGCCCCCGCCGGCGTACACCTGCAGTTCTTGCTGTCCGAGGGTGCCGGCCGTGCCGCCCGGATAGTTGTCGAATGACCGGTTGACGGGTACGCCGTCGAACTCGTAGCCGATTTGGTCGTAACTTCCACCGCGAATATACACGACTTGATCCCAGCCTTGCTGGTTTGGCGGAACGAACGCGCCGGGGACCGTGGCGATGGCCGAATATGCGTTGTTCAAATTACCGCCGCCGCCGACGCCTTGTACCGCTTGGCTAACGGCGGAGTTCACGGAGTACACATCGCTGGTCGTTCCCGGTTTGACGACGTCCATCGACGAGCGCGTCGTGACGGTCGCAATTGTCTTCAGCGCCGTTTGCATGCTCAAGCGCAACGCTTGCGATTGATCGGCGAAGACCGAGATACCGGTCGTCGTGACGGTTTGGAATCCGGCTTTGACGATCGTGATGGTGTATGTATCCGGAGCGAGCGAGAGCATCGTAAAGTGACCGGATGCATCGGTCGTAACGCTGCTGCTCTGCGAAGGGCTAACGGCGGTCACGCGTACGGCGCCGACCGCTGCGCCAGTAGGAGTAGTGACGATGCCCGTTATGGATCCGGTCGTTCCGGCGAAGACGCATGTGCGGCCGAAAAAAACTATGGCCGCGCTCAGAAAAACAATGACGCGGATGTTCATCGGCGAGCCTTCGCTCAAGGCATCGTCCATCCCCTGATGGAACGCTTGCCTATTATGGCGACTACGGTCAACTCGCGTCGAGTTCGCGCAGCGCGCGGTACAGAATTACGGTGTAAAGGCTGGCCACAAGAAGCCGCGTTGCGAATGCTCGAAAATAATCTCGATCCGGAAGTGGCAGAGCGCCCCGACGATCTCGTCGTATACGGCGGCAACGGCCGGGCGGCGCGTTCGTGGGAGGCGTTCGACGCGATCGTTCGCACGCTGCGCCGTTTGGAATCCGACGAAACGCTCGTGGTGCAAAGCGGCAAGCCCGTCGCGGTGTGGAAGACGCACGCACGCGCACCCCGCGTCATCATCGCCAACTCGAATCTCGTTCCTAACTGGGCCAACTGGACGACGTTTCGCGATCTCGAGGCGCGTGGCTTGACGATGTACGGGCAAATGACCGCCGGTTCGTGGATCTACATCGGAACGCAGGGCATCGTGCAAGGGACATACGAGACGTTTGCCGAGCTAGCTCGCCAGCATTTTGACGGAACCTTACGCGGGCGCATAGCGCTGACGGCCGGCGTTGGCGGTATGGGCGGCGCGCAGCCGTTAGCGATCACGATGAACGGAGGCGTCGCGCTCGTCGTCGATGTCGACCGCAGCCGTCTCGAGCGCCGGCGAGATTTACGCTACCTCGACCGGGTGGTCGACTCGCGCGACGAAGCGCTTCGTGAAGCACTGGCCGCTCGCGCTGCAGGACAAGCAATTTCGATCGGATACGAGGGTAATGCAGCGGTCGAGTTCTCCGCATTGTTCGACGCCGGATTGCGCCCAGACGCGGTGACCGATCAGACGTCGGCGCACGACCTGCTGAACGGCTACGTTCCGGCCGGTCTGACCTTAGACGAAGCCGCTGCCCTGCGCGCCAGCGATCCGGTGGAGTACGAACGGCGCGCGTTGGAAAGTTGCGCCGCCCACGTCGAAGCCATGGTTCGTTTTCAAGACAACGGCTCGGTCACGTTCGACTACGGCAACAACATTCGCGCGCAAGCGCAGCGCGGCGGCTTCGAGCGGGCGTTCGCGTTTCCCGGATTCGTGCCGGCGTTCGTCCGGCCGTTATTCTGTCGCGGATCCGGCCCGTTCCGGTTCGCGGCGCTCTCCGGCGATCCCGACGATATCGCGCGTTGTGACGAGGAGTTGCTACGCTTGTTTCCAGACGACGAGTCGCTGGCGCGTTGGATCGGTCTCGCTCGGGAACGTATCGCGTTTCAGGGTTTACCGGCGCGTATTTGCTGGCTGGCGTTCGGCGACCGCGCCAAAGCCGGGCTTGCGTTCAACGAGCTGGTTCGTACGGGCGCCGTCAAAGCGCCGATCGTCATCGGTCGCGATCACTTGGACACCGGTAGCGTCGCCTCTCCATATCGCGAAACCGAAGCGATGAAAGACGGTAGCGATGCCATCGCCGATTGGCCGATACTCAACGCGCTGTTGAATACCGCGGCCGGAGCGCACTGGGTGAGTTTCCACCACGGCGGGGGGGTCGGAATCGGATATAGCCTGCACGCCGGTATGGTGGTGGTCGCCGACGGCACCGACGAAGCGCGCGAGCGTCTGGGCTGCGTGTTGACGACGGATTGCGGTATGGGCGTCGTGCGCCACGCCGACGCCGGATACGAAGAAGCCATCGAGACCGCAGACGCAAAAGGCATCGATTGGCGGCTCTGATCGTCCGCGCGCGGACGATCGTTACGTGCGATACCGACGCGCCGCAATCGCGCATCGACTTCGATGGGTTGGGCACGATCGACGATGGTGCGATCGCGATCGAGAACGGGCGCGTCGCGGCCGTCGGTCCGGCCGTCGAGATTACGCGCGACCGGCGTTCGGTCGAACGTATTCGATTTGGGCCGGAGCGTGGTGGTGCCGGGCATGGTTGACGCGCACGCCCATCCATTTTTTAGCGGCGACCGCGAACCGGACTTTGCCGCTCGAGTATCCGGATTGCCGGCACCGCTCGGAATGGCGTACACGGTCGAGCGCACGCGCGAGGCGTTGCTCGATCCGCAGCGCTTCTATCGCGAGTTGCTCGGCCCACGGCTGCACACCATGCTGCTGCACGGAACGACGACGCTCGAAGTAAAGAGCGGCTACGCGCTGCACAAACCAGGCGAAGCGGCGCTGCTCGACTTGATCGACCGCCATCGCGCCGATGCCGGCGTCCCGTCGTTGGTGTCGACCGTGCTTGGCGCCCACGCGCTCCCGCCGGAGTTCGAACGCGAAGGGAACGATGCATTCATCGACTATCTGATCGATCAGCTACTACCGGTCGCGGCGGGGCACGGTGCTAAATATGCGGATGCGTTCTGCGAGCCCGGTTTCTTTTCGCCGGAGCAGACGCGTCGATATTTGCAGGCCGCGCGCGAAAACGGTTTGCGCCTGCGGGTTCACTGCGACGAAATGTCGTACGGCGGCGCCGCGGCGATGGCCGTAGAGTGCGGGGTCGATGCCGTCGACCATTGCAACTTCATTACCGACGGCGACGTCGCGTCGATCGCCGGCCGCGGCATCGTAACCGTCGCCTGTCCGGCGACGATTGCGTACCTCGATCTTCCGCGGCGCGCGCCGGTGCGTGCGTTGCTAGATGCGGGCGGCAGCGTCGCGCTTGCGAGCGACTATAATCCCGGAACGTCGCCGTGCTTCAATCTTCAAACGGTCGCATATTTTGGCCGCAAGCTCTTCGGACTGTCGGCAGCAGAAGCGCTGTACGGCGTCACACGTGCAGCGGCGACGTCGTTGCGCGAAGATGCCGGAACGATTCGTCCCGGAAGCGCAGCCGATTTCGTTGCCTTGCAGATCGGCTCGCCCGACGAGTTCGGCTGGCAGTTCGGTGGAAATCTCGCGTCCTGCGTCGTCAAGAACGGTACGATCGTGAGCGGCCCTTGAGCGTAAGCGAGTTGGTGCAGTGCGCCCGGGCGCTGGTCGGCGGCGAACCGCGCGACGATTACGGCTTTGCGGTGCGCGACGGTGCGATCGTCGACGCCGGAAACTTTCGCGACCTCCGCGATTCCGCCGGCGACCTTCCGACTCGATCGTTTCCGGCCGATCGTTTGGTCGTTCCCGGATTCGTCAACGGACACAGCCACGCATACCAAATTCTTTTGCGCGGTTGGGCCGACGATTGGACCTTCGAGCGGTGGCGGAGGGAGGCGCTCTATCGCGTCGTTCCACAGCTGACGCCCGACGACGTGTATTGGACGTTCGTGGCCGCGTTTTCGGAGATGTTGTCCGCCGGAATAACGACGGTTGCCGAATTCTTTTATCTCAACGGTGAGGGGAACGAACGTGCCGAAGCGGCGATCCGCGCCGCCGCCGACACCGGAATCCGTCTCGTTTTCGCCCGCACGTGGATGGACGCTCCGTCGGCGCCACCCCAGTTTCGCGAATCGATCGACGACGCGGCGGCGCGTACGGCCGAACTGGCTGACCGTTTTCCGGACGCGAACGTGTGCGTCGCGCCGCACTCGCTGCACGCGGCATCGCCGGCGATGATTCGCGCGGCGGCCACGTTCGCGCGCGACCGCGACTGTATGCTTCACGTGCACGTCGCCGAAGCATCGTACGAGGGCGAGCGTACGATCGCCGAACACGGTGCGACGCCGGTGACGCTGCTCGATCGGCTCGGCGCCCTCGACGAACGAACGGTCGCGGTGCATGCGATTTACATCAGCGACGAAGAAAAGGACCTACTCGCACGGCGAGGAGCGCGCGTCGTGCACAACCCGATGACGAACCAATATCTCGGCGACGGAATCTGCGACGTCGTTGGATTGCGCGCGCGTGGCGTTCCGATCGCGCTCGGCACGGATGCCGATGTCAAACCATCGTTGATCGACGAGATGCGTTCTGCGTCGTTGCTGCAGAAGATTTTGTACACCGATGGGAGCGCGCTCGGTGCATCCGCGTCGTTCGCAATGGCTACCCGGGAGGGTGCTAACGTATTACGAGTCGCGAGCGGTGACTTAACGGCGGGTAACCGGGCTGATTATATCGTGCTCGACGCGACGCGCATCGACCCGTGGTCGCCGGCCACCAACGCGTTAGTGTATCGGTCCGAAGATCGATGGATTCAAGCGGCGTTCGTCGATGGAAGACGCGTATACACCGGCGATCATTCGGAGTTGGCTCGGGGAGCTTGGCAGCGCGTACGCGCAATCGCGCGTCGCTTGGTACCGTAGAAGCGTCTCAAATCCATCGGCGAGGAATACGTCCTTCGATCTCACGATGCGCGAAGGGTTTACCACCGGAATAGGCATCGATGGTGGCGCGATACCGGAACTCGGGGTGCGACGGCGTTCCCGCGGCACGCACTTCGGTCGCCGTGACCGCGCGGACGTCCCACGAACCGCGCTGCAGTCGCGAATCGTAACGCGACGTCGCAACTGCGCTGAGCGGGCTGCCCGTAGTGATCGTGAAGCCTTCTTCGGCGCGTTCGTCGACCAGCAATCCGTCGAGAAGGCCGCCGTACACGTAGCTGCCGGAGTCGAGCAGTTTGTGCACCACGACCCGTGCTGTGGCGCCGCTGCCTGCGATGTGTGCCGTCCGAACGTTGGATTCTTCGCGTACGGTCCTGAGAATCGGAGCGTACGTCGCCGGATCGACGTACGATGTTTCGGAAGCTGCAAAGCGCTTCGCGATCGCTGCGTCGGCGGCGCGTGCCTCTCGCAACGGCAGCACCAAAGCGCTTGCGTTCGCGCCGGCCAGAACGCCGATGTCGAACGGCCGCGCATCGGCCCACATCGCCGGCGTAAACGCGGGCGAGATCGCAAGACGAATCCGCCATCCGCGCAGAAAAACGTGCCCGATGACGTCGAGCGGCAGCTCTACCGAAAAGGGCGTGCCGACCGGCACGTCGGCCGGCGGTTCGAGCTCGCCGTTACGGTACGCGAGATTCCATAGATTCCACGTGACCATATGCGAACGTCCGGTCAATGGCTCGATTTCACACAAGCGGACGGCGATCGACCCGAGGGGTCTCGTACATCGCATCACGAGACGCACCAACGGACGTCCAAAACATGCAACGTCGGTCGCCAACGCGGGCGTGTCGAAGGTGAGGGACGCGCGATCGTTCGCGCGCTGGTCGCCGGGAAGGTCGGGGTTGCGGCACTCGCCCCACGAGCTCGTTTCGAGAACGTCGGTTCCTAAGAGCGTCTCGGATGACGCCTGCAACCAACGCTCTTCGGATCGGGGTGGAACCGCCGATCGAACCGTCAAGCGCGCTCCGGGAAGCAGCGCGAGTTCGAGCGGAAGAATGCGTTGCTGCCAACGCCAATCTTCGGCCACCCACCGGCCGCGCTCGCGATAATCCGGAGTGCGCCGTGGTCCGCGCGACTCGCCCATCCAAATCAACAACTGCGGGCGTTGGGTCGTCGCCTCGGGCGTGCGCCCTTTGAGCCAACGGTCCCACCAATGCGTGACGATGTAGTCCAGCCACTCGATTCGCGGTCCGGGAAAACCGTCGAAGGGGTATTTATGACCCCAGGGTCCGATCGTGCCTTCGACAGGAACGCCGCGCTCGCCGAGCGCCGTCACGATGCGGACGGCCGGGTTTTTATAACCGTCTTGCCAGCCCGAAAGCACGTATACCGGTATGCGGACATTCGACATGCGATCGCGGACGCTCGTAGCGCGCCAATACGCATCGCGCGTCTGATGCTGCGCCCAACGGTCGAACCAAAAGTTTGACGCGTCGATTCGATCGCGCCACATCGATTGCCAACGATCGCCGACGACGGCGGGATCCGGCGGCATCGGCATCCATCCCCACATCGATTCGGCCCAACTAACGTTGTCGTACATCATGGTGCCGCCCTTGTAATGCACGTCGTCGTTAAACCGATCGTCGGTGCCGCAACAAAAGAGGACGGTGCGCAACGCTGTCGGCACGTCGTCGCGTGCGGCGACCATCAGCGCGTTGATCGCGCTCCACGATTTGCCCATCATCGCGACGTTGCCGTCGCATAGCGGAAGGCGTGCGATCTGCTCGATTACTTGCACGCAGTAGGCGAGCTCTTCGTCCGAATATTCGTCGTACAACAAGCCGTCCGAATCGCCCGACCCCTGTAAGTCGATTCGGAAACACAAATATTCCTTGAATGCGAACCACGGATACATCATGCTATCGACGTACAACATGCCGTCGCGACGTCGATACGGATTGAGTTCGACGATCGCCGGCAGGCGCCGGCCGGCGTGGCGGGCGGGCGCGTTATACCAGAAATGTCCGCGAAGTTCGATCGGGGCCTTACCGGGATATGCGACGCGGAACGCGATGGCTTCGGGCCGTGGAACGACCTCGAGTGGTACGTGTAACAGGCGCACCCCGGCGTCGCAATCGAACGCCGATGCAGCATTCGGCAACAGCGGCGCGGCGAGCAGTCCGCCTGCGGTCACGCCCAGAAACGTTCGCCGATCGAGCGGCGAGCGTTCCGTCACCGCGTCACCGCTTCGTGCAGATACCGTTTACGGTGATGGTGCGCCCGCTGCCGGTTTCGACGAACGACGAGGACGTGGTGAACTTGGACGGCGACTCTTTGGTGAGTGTCGTGTCGCTGCTCGAACTGATCGACGCCCCGGGTGCGAACGCGGCGTCGTGCCATACGATCGAACTTCCGTTCCAGCCCGGCGATGTCGTCAATCCATACGCACCCTGATCGCCGTAACTAACGTCGATCCAACGCTTGCTGTCGGCATCGTACGTAATCTTGTCGTAGGTGCGAAGCGCCGTGGGTTCCCACGCCGGCGGCTTGACGGTCGTCGTCTCGTCCAACCAATAACCGGAAGGGTCGCGCACGTAGGTTGACGTCGTTATGTACGCTAACGGACGTCGCGAGCTTTTCGTGCTGCAGCGCCACGTTCCAACCAAAAAGTTCATCGACGAGAAATTCGGCTTTACGGCTGCGGGAATCGGCGTCGTTTCAACCTGTGCGCCGGCGGAAAGCGGGATGGCGAGCGCGATCAGCGCTAGCCAAATGGAAAAACGAAAATTACGCATCGTAAATCTCCTTACGTTGGCGTGCGGCTACGACGAGGGCAAAGCGTTTCCTGTAGCTGCGCTTCTCATACGGTGGTCGGCGTTGCCAAGTACCCGACGCTCCGTTCGACCGCGCACAATGCGGTCGGCCGTGACGATCACGCGGCGCAAGCGCCACCGTCGAGAGTACGCAAGCCAGCAGAAGTGTGGACGATTTCCGTGCCCCACGTTCGCAAGGAAAATCGTCAGCAGGCCGCAATCTCGCCGGGGGGCAGCAAAAAGACGACCTGGGTCATCTTTTGCTGATCTGGATCTCCTAGAAATCGGCCCGCGCAATGGTCTGCCTTTCATTGCGTGGGTCGGTCCGGCGGCAGCGGTTCCGGTGGGGTTTGGTTTGACCGGCTGGTTAGCGCCTTAGCACTAGCTTCCAGCAAGGTAGCGCCAGGCGCGAGTGCCGAAGGCGAGCCCATGAAGTTAGCGCATATCGCCGCAGCGTCGCTCGCCGTATGTATGATCGCGCCGGCGCCGTTGTTGGCCGCTCCGCTTCCGCCGGTCCGGCACGTGTTCGTCATCGTTTTGGAAAACGAAGGCGTTGCGACGACGTTCGGTCAGAACTCGCCCTCGCCGTACTTGTCGTTGGCGTTGCCGAAACAAGGCGCGATTCTGTTGCAGTATTTTGGTACCGGGCATTTGAGCAACGACAACTATCTTTCGATGATTAGCGGTCAGGCGCCGAACCACGATACACAATACGATTGCCAAACGTACTCGGACTTCACCGGCAACCAGATCGGCGAGTACGGGCAACTACTCGGATCGGGTTGCGTGTTCCCACCCAGCGTGAAAACCGTCGCAAATCAATTGGACGACGCGCACTTCACCTGGAAAGGCTACATGGAAGACATGGGTAACGATCCGCAGCGTGAGTCCGCCACCTGCGGGCGTCCACAACTCGGGCAGCCCGATCGCACGCAGCGTGCCGAGGCGCCGAACGATCGCGTTCCAAACGGAGACGCGTACGCATCGCGCCACGACCCGTTCGTTTATTTTCATTCGATCGTCGACGATGCGGCGGCCTGCGACGCGAAAGTCGTAACGCTCGCTCATCTCGGCGCCGATCTGCAATCGGTCGATACGACGCCGAACCTGACGTACATCGTTCCCAACCTGTGCAACGACGGACACGACGCGCCGTGCGCTGACGGAAAGCCCGGCGGACTAATTTCGGCCGATCTCTTTTTGCGGCATTGGGTTCCACTGATTCAAGCATCTGCCGCCTTTAAAAAGGACGGCCTGCTCGTGATCACGTTCGATGAAAGCGAAATCGTCTCACGTACCGACCCCGACGAACCCACCACCCGAGGCGCCAGCGGCGACTCCAGTGCGTGCTGTAACGAACGTGCACCGAACGTGGAGCACGCCGGCATCCTCGGGCCGGGCGGCGGTTATATCGGCGCGGTTGCGCTTTCACCCTTCATCAAGCCCGGCACGGTGTCGTCGGTGCCGTACAACCACTACTCGCTGCTACGAACGATCGAGACGATCTTTGGATTATCGCCGCTGGGCTATGCCGGGCAACCGGAGATCGCGCCTTTCGGGACGGACGTGTTCACGTCGCGCTAACCGGTGACGAAGCCAAAGCGTTGCGCCGCCTTCGCAGATAGTTTTCCTCGTCAACATTTCTAGCGAGCGATAATGCGCGCTCGAATCGCGCGAGTGCCTCGTCCGAACGCCCTTCATCGAAGAGAAACTCACCGAGAGCGGCGTGAAAGAAGGGGTAGCGTTCGAGCCGAGCGTCGCCTTCCAGCGAAGAGACGGCTGTTAAACCGGCGACGGGACCGTCCCGTTGGCCGATCGCGATCGCGCGATTGAGGGCCACGACCGGTGACGGCACGATGTGTAGCAGCGCATCGTACAAACCGGCGATAGCGCTCCAGTCGGTGTCGTCAAAACGCGCAGATGCCGCGTGCTGCCAGGCGATTGCGGCCTCGAGATGATAGCGAGTAATGCCGTCGCCGCTCGCCGAGCGTTCCAGCCACGCGCGACCTTCGTTGATGAGGCCGGAGTTCCAACGCGAACGGTCGTGGTCGCGGAGCGAACGCAAGTTGCCGCCGTCGTCGAGTCGTTCGGGTAATCGCGCTGCATGCAAACACATCGAGGCGCAAAAGGCATGCGTCGTGGGCGAACCTCCTATCGGATGTTGGGCGATGAGGCGCGCTAGCCGCAGAGCCTCGGCACACAATTCACTGCGAACGGCGTGTTGCGACGATCCGTGATAACCCTCGTTGAACAACAAGTAGATTGCATCGAGCACGGCGGGAAGCCGCCGCTCGAAATCGTTGCGATCGGCAATATCGAATAGGGGGCCGCCGTTCGTGAGGGTTCGCTTCGCACGGGACAGCCGTCGTTCGACTGCGGAACGTTCGGTGACGAAGCCGGCTGCAATCTCGCGCGCTCCGAACCCGCAGAGCAATTGCAAGACGAGCATCGCCTGCGTCGATTGCGGTAGTTTCGGATGGCAGCACGAGAACATCATGCGCAGTTGATCGTCGGCGATTGCGGTTTCGTCGAAGAGTTCGGCGACCACGCCGGAAACCGTCCACTCCGTCGCGAGCAAACGGCCGAGATCGGGCGCAAACGTTCGTGCGGTGCGTTCGCGGCGTACGACGTCGAGCGCGCGGTTGCGCGCGACGCGCATCAGCCAGGCCGCGGGATCGTTTGGGACCCCGCGATACTTCCACGTTTCGAGCGCGCGGCAGAAGGCGTCTTGCACGACGTCTTCGGCCAACTCGAGATTGTGTATTCCGAACACGCGCGTGAGAGCGGCGACCATGCGTCCCGCTTCGTTGCGGTACGTTAGGTCGCCGGAGTTCACGTCACATGCCCATGTTGAGAATCGGGCGAACTTCGATCGTGCCGCCCGCGTCGAAGATCGGACAGCCGGATGCTAATTTGCACGCCTCGTCGAGGCTTTGTGCGTCGACCAGCGTGAAGCCGCCCACCAGGTCCTTGGCTTCGGCGTACGGTCCGTCGGTCACGGTACCGGATGCGTTCCGAACGACTTTGCCTTGCGGCTCGAGCGGCTGTCCGGGATCCTTGAGCTTGCCTGCGTCCGTCAACGACTTCATCCAGGCAACCCAGGCTTGCATCACCTTTTGACCTTCGGCGGGATCCTCGGGTTGTTTACCGCCGCGATATAGAAACAGATATTCGCTCATGTTGTAGAGCCTCCGTAGTTGGTTGAGATACCTAAGAGACGTTCGAGTACGAGCGAAACGGACAACCGGCAAAAATTTCAGTGGATGCGTTCGTCCGAGGCCGGGTCGCCGCCGTCGCCTTCGTCATCGAGCGCGTCGCGGTCGTCACCGTTCTCGTCGATCTCGTCCGGGGTATCGGGAAACTGCGTGGGCAGATCGCTTTCCATCGTGGTGCGTTGCGCGCGGTTGCAACGATTGTCCTGGCACTAGGCGCGACGGCGCCGGACGAAAGGCCCCGTTTCCTGGCGGGGCATCGTCTGCTCGTTCGGAACGGCCGGGCGAGGCAACAGCGCGACTTGCCGCTCGACGGTGGCCAACGCCGCAGCTGTCGCCGGGAGATTGGGAACCGAGACGTCCGAAGGCGTCCCAAATCCGAATGCCTTCGTGAGGTCGCCGGTCGTTTCGCGGCGCCAGCGGCTGAGGTTGGGAACTTCGACACCAAAGCGTGCTTCGATGAGACGGAGGCACGATGTGTGATCGAGCGTTCCGCCATACGCGAACCCGCCGCGCGAAAACGGCGAGACCACCAGGCAGGGCACGCGAAAACCGAGCCCGATCGGCGCGCCGTGCACGTATTCGCCCGCCGTTCCAGGTGGCGGAGTCGGCGGGACGACGTGATCGAATAGGCCGTCGTTCTCGTCGTACACGATGACGAACGCGGTGCGCGACCACAACCGGGGATTCGACCAAAACGCTTCTAGAATTTGGCGTACGTAGTTCTCACCGGCAGCCGGCAGCATGTCGGGATGTTCGCACAGCTCGTAGGGCGGCACGATCCACGTCACCTGCGGCAAGTTGGCCGTTCGAATATCCGAGAGGAGGGCGTTCACGCCGCGCAGTTTGACGGCGTTTTCGTAATACGGCGAGGTCGGCGCGGCATCTGCGAATGCCGGAAAGTTCATGATGACGTCCAGTCCTATAGGAAACTCCAGCGTACTTTCGGGGCGATAGATGCGCCAACTGATGCCGGCCTTCTCGAGCCGCTGCGCGTACGTCTCCCACGTGTACCGTTTGTCACGGTTGTTCGTGACGGGACCGCCGTGTTCGCCGTTCGCATCGATCGATGCGGTCATCCAATAGTAACGGTTCGGATCGGTCGGACCGATTACCGATGCGTGGTAGCCGTCACAAATCGTGAACGCGTCGGCCAGCGCATAGTAGAACGGAATGTCTTGACGCCGGTAATACCCCATGGTCAAGGGGCCACTTTTTCCGTCGCTCGCACGGTGCGAGCTCACCCAGCCATCGAACTTTCCATCGTTCCAAGAATGGTGCAACGTCGTCCATGCATGACTGAGATCGTGCAAGCGTTGCGCGCTCGTAGTCTTCGTATCGAGGTGAAACGGCAACACGTAACCGTCGGTGTTGAGTGCATCCGGTTGGTAGAAAACGGGGCGGCCCGTCGGGAGCATCGTGGCCGTGGCATCGTCGTAACCGCGAACGCCGGACATCGTTCCGAAATAATGATCGAAGGAACGGTTTTCTTGCATCAGGATGACGACATGGTCGATATCGGTGAGCTTCGAGGCAGCGGCCCGCGCGAGCGCCGGACGCACCCAGTCAACCCGGGATGCCACCGCAGCGGCGGCTGCGGTCGAAAGGAAGTGGCGTCGCGACAACGGGCTCATGGGTATGGTGTTCTCAAAGTGCGGCAGTTGGAGCCTGCTCAAGGTTACGGCCCATGATCGACTCGGCAAACGACACCCACGTCGTCACGCCGGCCTATGCAGGCGCGTTTTTGACGCTGTGAGGGAACGAGCAATTGTGTTGTTAGCTGCGGCCCTAGCGGCGTCCGTATCGCTGACGGCATTTTACACGCCGCCGGCGCAGCTGCCGCCCGGCGGCCCGGGAACGGTTATACGGTCGCAAGCGTTTTCCGGTGGATCGGCATTGCCGTCCGCCGCTCGCAACGAGCGCGTGCTGTATGAGGTGTCCGCGCCCGACGGTAGCATGCTCGCAGTGTCGGGCACGGTCGCGATACCGCGCGGGTTGCCGCCGCTTGGTGGTTGGCCACTTATCAGTTGGGCGCATGGAACCACCGGAAACGGCCCGCAGTGCGCGCCGTCGCGGACCGATCGCCCAAATGTCGAACAGCGCATGCTCGATGCATTCGTAGTACGAGGTTACGCGGTCGCGCAAACCGACTATCGCGGCAATGGCACGCCGGGCGTGCATCCGTACATGGTAGCGCCGTCGTTGGCGCGCGACGTCGCCGACATGGTGCTGGCGGCGCGGAATCTCGAACCGCAGATCGGGGCCGACTGGATAGCGATGGGCCACTCCGAAGGCGGCGCGATGGCGCTCGCGGCGGCCGCACTCGGTCAACGCTTGGTGCCCGCGCAGCGGCTGGTGGGCGTCGTTTCGTACGCGCCGTTCGCGTTTCCGCAAGACGTACAAACCGGCGAGCAATTCAACGAGGATCCAAACTATGGATTCATGGTGCTGGCGTTGATGGTCGAGGGGTTTGCGACGATCGATTCGCGCATCGTTCCCAGCCGGATGTTCGAACCGCAAGCCGCCCGTCTGCTGCCGCAACTCGAAAGCCGTTGCTTTTCCGAGCTCGCGCACGACGCCGAGTGGAACGCGATCGTCCCGCGCGCGGCCGCTCGTTTTTCCGCCGATAGCGACTTCGCTGCGCTGCACGAAGATCTGGTCGCCAACGATGCGGCGAACCTGCGCATATCCGTACCGGCGTTGCTCGTCCAGGGTGGCAACGACAATCAGATTTCTGCAGCGAGCACGATGGAAGTGCAGAACTTGTATCGCGCGCGCGGAACGAGCGTCTCGACTTTGAGTTATCCGGGCGCCGATCACGGATCGGTGCTGTTGCAGTCGATCGACGATGTCGCCCCGTGGGTTGCCGCACGCTTCGCAGCCGCCCGCGGGTTGTCGAGTAGTTAGCCCGGAGCCGCGAGTACCACGATCTCGACGCGTTCGTCGAATGGCGGCGGCTCGTCGAAAACGCTTCGCGCCGCATTTGGAAGGTCGAGAACGAGAACGCCCGCAGCGGTTTCTCTGGAGCATTGCGCGGTATGTTGCAACTGATAAAGCAGACGAACCGCTTCAAGTGGGGGCTCCGATAAAAAGCTGAAACGCACGACGGCGCGCTCGCTGCGTTGCGCGCCGGCGCCGAATAGAAAGTAAAAATCGGCAGCTAGCTCGTCGGTTAATCCTTCGGGAAGTTTAGCCGGCACGACCCGCACCACGTCGAACAAGGCGAGGTTTCTGGCCGCGAACGGGACGTTGCATACTCGCGCCGAGCCCGCGTCTACACGTTCGCCCCACAGAACCTCCGACTCGATGCCTGCCGGCCATCCTGCCGGAAGATCGCTGCGATCGACGGGAACGACGATTTTGCATTTCGTCGCACTCCGTTCCGGCGCGTCCACACCTGCGTCACCGAACTGAGCCACCATCGCGCTTATCCACTCTTCGGACGTGCGTGCGTTTCGATCCGCAGAACAACGCGCGCACAGTAGGTTGACGTTGCCGATGAGATCGGCCTGCGGCTCGTCTCCCGCCTCGTTATGATCGATGCGGAGCGGTCCCGGGCCGCCGCACGCAACGCAGAGCGGTTCGAAGTCCGCCGCACTTCCGAATTGCTCGATAGGTTCGACGTGCCAGGGCTCGCCCGCCGCAGAGCGGCTCGCGCGTTCGCCGGATTGTAGTCCGAGAACCTCGGCGATATCGGAGAATCGATCGAAGGCGTGAACCGCATGTATTCTGACCGCAGCGTCGGGCGAGTCGTGCTCGTCGCCGCCGCACACGAACTGCCATTCGCCGTCGAGTTCGTGATAGACGTTCAGAACCGCCGCATCTTCATGCCACACGCGCTTACACGCGGTCGCCCAAACCTCCGTCGTCATGTCGAGGGCGTGTTACGAGGGTCCGACGTACTCCTTTTGGACTGTTTAGGAGGCGCCGCTGCCCTCGAGAGCCAAGGCAAGCGTCACGTTCGTTCGATCAGACGTGGCTGTCTATCGTGCGTTCTTGCACTGCGCTTGAGGGAGAAACGATGTTCGGCAATAGTGGACAGTTTCGTCGGTTTTTTGTCGCGGCGGTTTTCGCGACATCCAGCGCCGTTATGCTGGCGTCGTGCGGTTCGCACGGAACGAATGCCGGACTCGTACCGAGCGCGCTTGCCGAGCCTGCCGACAGCCCGGCCGTCCACGGCATCATCATCGTGCGAAACCTTCACGACTCGGGTCCGGGTTCGTTGCGGGATGCAATCGAGCGCGCCAACGCTCATCAAGCTCGCAACGTACAAATCTCGTTCTCGGTGCGAGGCGTCATACGGCTCGCGAGCGACCTTCCGAAGATTCTCACGCGGGTTATGATCGACGGAACAACGGCGCCGAATTACGCCGGGCATCCGGTCGTAGAAGTGAGTGCCAACGGCCACGCCGGGTTCGACTTCGCAGCCGGGTCGGACGACTCGAAGCTGCTGGCGCTTGCGGTCGCCGGCGCTAGCGGTAACGGCATTATGCTTGAGGCGAGCTCGATCGAAGTGAACTTCGATTACGTCGGCCTCGACCTGAAGGGTGCGCCGGAGGCGAATGCGGGCGACGGAATTTACGTCACGGACCAATCGTCCGGCGACCACATCGGCCGAAACGTTTCGGGCGCTTCGGGTGCGGTTGGTAACGTCATTGCGGGCAATACCGGCAACGGAATCAGTCTTCATGGTTCGTCCAAAAACGTGGTCGCCGACAATTGGATCGGCACCAATGAGAAGGGGAAGAGCGCCATCGCTAACGGCGCCAACGGCATCTGGATCACGGCCGGCTCGAACAACAACGAGATCGGTGGGCGCCGCTTCACCGATAGCGCGACCGGCGACGTCAATAATCCAACCGGTAACAAAGGCAAAGACCCTGCGGTGTTCGTCGTGCCTCCGGACGGAAACTTGGTATCCGGAAACGGTGCCGACGGTATTCTGATCGATACCGGGTCGAAGGGCAATATCCTGAACGGCAATTTCGTCGGTACCACGGAAGACGGCGACGGCACGATCGCTAATGCCGGCGACGGCGTTGCAATCGACGGCGCTCCCAAGAATTCGCTGATCGGCTGCAAGTTCGTGACGAACCCGTTCGTCTTTTATAACGTCGTGAGCGGTAATCGCGGAAACGGCGTCCGGATTACCAGCTCGGACGACGTAACCGTGCAGGGCAACTTTTTTGGCGTTGGCGCGAATAACACGAGCATCATCGCCAACGGCGGCGACGGTATCCTGATCGACGGCTCGTCGCAAAATACGCAAGTCGGCGGAGTGATTCCGCTCGGCAATGTGTCGGCCGGAAACATCAAGAACGGCATTGAGGTCGCCGATACGGCGGCCGGGTTCATCACGTTCAACACATTCGGTGGACTGCTGGCTTTTAAGGGCGCGGCCCCCAATGGCAACGACGGGGTATTGATCACCTCGACCGGCGGCAGTCAGACGGTACGCACGAACGTTCTGTCGGGCAACATCAAGAACGGTCTGGAGATCGGCGGCGACGCGTCCGGTGTATTGGTCGGCCCAAACATCATGGGCTTGAGCACGAACGGACAGTCGCTGCTTCCGAACGGCGGCGACGGCCTGCGTCTCGATGGAACCGCGCACGGCAATACGATCGGCGACTACTACCAGTCGGTTATTCCTCAGAATACGTTTTCTGGAAACTTGGGATATGGCATCGACATTTTCCAGGGCGCGCACGATAACGAGATTTTCAATGGCGTTATCGGTGCAAACGTACTTGCAACGGTCGCCCTGGGTAATCGCAAGGGCGGAATCTTCGTCGGGAAATACGCAAGCCATAATTATTTTGGCGGCCCCAGCGACGATTCAAAGAAACCGCGCAAGAACATCATCAGCGGCAACAACGGCAACGGCGTTCTCCTCGGAAACGGGAGCAGCTACACGTCGCTGATCGATAACTGGATCGGCCTCACCGGCGGCGGCGGCAGCTTACCGAATTCGGGCAAGCCGATCGTCGTGAAGCCGGGAAGCGTCCACAATAAGATCCACGGAAATGTAACGCAGTAAGCGCGTCCACACCATTAGTCTTTGCATAACAAAGTATAAACTTGTATCACAAAGTGATATGGTGCGCAAGGCCTCGGTGGAGGGAGCTTCGGCGACATCGCGAGGACGTTTACGGTCAGCGAGCAACTCAACGAACGTGTTTGCTCTCGTAAACGACATCGGGCTATGACGTCGGGACGAGTGCCCGCGGCGCCTACGCGCGGGCGAGACTGGGGCGAAAGCAGCGCGTTGCTCCTAAGTGTCGTTCTCTTCTTGAGTTTGAGGGATCGGTACACACTCGGACCACCGTCGCTCACATGGTCCCTTGGGATCCTCCTCGTGGTGGTCTTACTGCTCTCGCTTTTCTGGACGGTCAAAGGAGAGCGAAAGGCGACCCGAGCCGTCATGTCGGTCAGCGCGCTCATTTTGGCCGTTGGAGTCGGGGCGTCTTTGGCCAAAGTCGTGTATCTCGTGGTGTATAAGGCTTCTACTATCGACCCCGTCCGGCTGATCGAAACGGCGCTGGTGATTTGGGTTGGAAACGTGATCGTGTTTGCAATCATTTACCACGTACTCGGCGAACGAGAGTTTGCGTTTCCTCGCCGCGAAGGGCAATCAACGGTCGAACCGATGAACTTCCTCGACTACATTTTTCTTTCGTTCACGACTGCTACAGCATTCAGCCCTACCGACACCTCACCGTTGTCAACCCGCGCCCGAATGTTCATGATGATCGAGTCGATCATTTCTCTGATCGTCATTGCGATCGTTGCCGCTCGCGCGATCAACATTCTTCCGCAATCTGCAGGCAGCTAAGCAGTAAACATCCTTCACGCCGGGAAGCGGAGTCCTACGAGCGCTCCGCGAGCACGTCGCCCGATTCGATGTGAAGTTCGGCGCCACGCCAGCGAACCGCGCGCCCAACAAGCCCCGAGGCCCATATGCCGAGCCCGAAGAGATCGCGCGGAAGAATAAGCCACGGCGAAGCGGGCGCTACACCTAGTGCACGTGCGGACACACGCTGCAATGCGATTCGCGCCAGCGCGGCAATCGCTACGACGACCGCGCTTTCCAACCGCGGGGCGAGTAGGAAGGCGATCAGTGCTAGCGGCAAGGGATAGGTGAGAAACATTCCTGCGTATCCAACGGGCTGTACTCCGCGAATCGTGCGATGCCAGCGCAGCTCGTGATCCCACAGCACCGCAAGTGTTGAGTCCGAAACAATTGTGTGTATGACGTGACGCGAGATCACGACCCGCAAGCCTGCGGCGGCCACGAAATTACCGAGCATATAGTCGTCGGCTAGATGCGGTGCCAACGCTTCGAAGCCGCCGATTTTGGCGAGAACCTCCGAGCGAAACGCATTGGTTGGACCCAAGCAGTGTTGCGGCAGCCCGAACAGCCGGTTGACGAGCACGGACGGAATGAATTGCTCGTTCATGAACATCGCGCCGAGCTTCGAAGACAGCGTGCGGTCTGGAACCCCTGCGAACGGGCACGTCACGACGCCGACCCCTGGATCGCGCAACGGTGCCGTGACGGAACCGATGTAGTCGGGCGTCACGCGGGTATCGCTGTCGGCCAGAATCATCACTCGATGGCGAACGAGCCGCATCATCGAAATGACGTTGGCGATCTTTGGGTTACGCACACCGGTCGCTTCACCGACGTCGATATCGATATTCCGATCGGGAAGCGCCGCCGCAACTCGCCGTGCGATTGCGAGCGCCGAGTCGTCGGGTCGTGCGACGCCGAGAACGAGTTGAAACTCTGGATAGTCTTGCTCGGCGAACGAGCGCAGGTTTGCCTCAAGACCGAATTCCGCACCGTGTAGCGGAACGAGTAAGCTGACCGGCGGGGCCGGATCGGATTCTTGTGCCTGGGGCTCTCGCCCGAAACGCGCGATGCAAACGATGGCGATGAGCGTATACACGATCGCCGCAATTGTGACGAACGCAAAGGCCGCCGCGAGCAGCCGTTCCAGCGGCATATGTTTTCGATTCGTTGACCGCAAGAGGCGGGCCTTGCTTGCTTTTACGAAGAAGGCTGGGACCGATTTGGCGGTAACACGATTTCGACGACGCGACCACATAGCGATCAACGCACTGTGGGTTGGGGTACACTTTCAGGACGCTGCACTGATGTCGATCATCGTGCCGGCGTTTTTGCTTGTGCTGGCACCCGCCAACCACACCTACGTCCTAGCCGTACTGTTGACGGTCGTCGCAATTGCTACCGCGATCGTGCCGCCGCTCGCCGGGGTGTTCTCCGACCGCCTTCGCCGGCGTGGGGGTGACCGTCGCCGTCAGACGGCGCTCGTGCTCGCTATCGACGCCGTCGCGCTCCTCGCAATGGCGTACACCTCGACGATTGTTGACTTCGGCGCCGCGACCGTCATCGCCACCGTGGCTTTGATGAGCGGATCGGTTGTGTATCAAGTCCTCGTGCCGGAGATCGTTCCGCGAGGGCATTGGGGAACGGCTGCGGGGTACCGCGGGGCAATGACGTTGGTTGGAACCATCGTAGGGCTTCTGCTGGCCGCCCTCTTGCCGCCGCGCGAAGCCTTATTAGCGGCGGCCGCCGGGGTCATCGTCAGCGGGTTGACGTTGCTGTTCGTTCCGCGATCGCCAGAGTTTGACGCGACGATCAAGCGCGAAATCGCACGCGTGCGCGATTTACACGACCTGCTCGTGACGCTAGTCGCGCGGGCCTGGATCGTAATGGGAATGACTCTCCTCAATACCTATGTCCTATACTTCTTTCACGACGTGCTCGGCGTCCGTAATGCTTCGGCAAGCACCGGGCTCATCGCGGCCGCCGCGATGGTCGGTGCGGTTGTGTCGAGCATCGTGGCCGGAGTTGTTTCCGATAAGTTCGATCGCCGATGGGTCGTTTGTCTGTCGGGATTGCCAATGACGGCAGCGGCGTTCGGTTTCGCGCTAGCACCCGATTTGCGCTTCGTGTTCGTGTACGCGCTCTTGTTTGGTCTCGGGTACGGAGGAGTATTCGCGGTCGGCTGGGCGCTCGCGCTCGACTCCGTTCCCGAATTGGGTGATGTCGCTCGCGACCTCGGCATTTGGGGCACGCTCTCCAATTTGCCGATGGTGATCGCTCCGGCGATCGGCGCGATCATTATTTCGCACGGCGCAAACCCGGGAGAAGGCTATCGCTGGTTGTTCGCCAGTGCGGGTGCATGCTTTCTTCTGGGGTCGCTCACCGTGCTCGCGGTGCGCAAAATCCACGCGGCTCCACGATGAAGCCGAACTGGACGCTACTCATGACGACGTACATCATACGTCAGACGTATTTGAAATTTAAAATTCGCGTTCGCCAATGGGGCCGGTTGCCTGCAGATCGCGGCGCAACGGTGTTGATAACCAACCATCAGCACATGGATGAAGGCGAAACGATTACGGGCCGCACGTTTCTCTTGCATCCCTGGAAACCGTTGGTTATGTGTAATTCCCGCCGTACGTTCGAGACGGGATTTATCGCTGCCCGGCTTCCGTTTACTGCCCGTTTCACGCGAGGAATGAACCTCAGCTGGTTGTGGGAGTGCTTGAGCGTCCTGCCGGTCGAAAACCACCTATTCTCGCGACCGCTCATCAGCCTGGCAGAAGAATTGCAGGCTGCGCATGGCGATCTAACGATCGACGAGATCTTGCCGGCCGAAACGGTCGCAGAGTTAGGTTTGCACGGCGTTACGCTGAGCGGTTTGTGGAAGTTCGAGAACTTTTCGAAGGCGCAGGCATGGATTAAGATCGCGAAACTCAAGCCGCCCTACCGGCACGAAGTGCTGACGAACCTACGGGCGGTAAACGAACGCGATATTGCTGCCATTGTCGAGCGCGTAAAGGCCGGCGCGACGTTCTACATCACGCCGGAGGGCGACTTTAGCCGCGACGGACGCCTGCACGCCATGCGCAACGGGATCGTTGGCGCGATCGCGCCCTTTGCCGATCTCTGGATATGCGCCGTCGCGTACGATCCATTTCGAACCGGGCGACTTTCAATGCTCTATCGTGTGATTCGGTACGACGACGTCACAGATCTCGCTGTGTCGGTGGCAGCGGCGAGGCCGGTCACAAATTCGGCATTGCTGGCCACGTTTTTATCTAATGCACCCGAAACGTTCGGGGACGAAGACGCTATCCGGGCGGTGCGCGCGCAGCTCAATGCCCTGCCCGGCAACGTCTTCGCGGATCCCGAACTGCTCGACGCTCCGGAGGCCATCGTCCGCGACTCGCTTTCGGCGTTGGTGCGCCGCCGCACGCTGATCGCCGAGGGCGGGCGTTACCGCCTAACCGCGCACCGGAGCGATCCGAAGTTTCCTCACGTACCGGACATGATCGCCTTCCAGCGCAACATGCTCGACGAAACGCTAGCGTCGGCCCGGCAGCTCGAGCGGCCGGCGTAACGCTACGCTAGCGAGCTTCCGACGCGGCGGTTTCTAGACGGCGTTCGCCGACTTGTACGTGTCTGGCTCGCAAATAGCTGAAAAATTCGCCGCCTTCACGGAGCCGTCGAACCATCATGTGCCGGCTCGTAACCATCTCGGCGACGATCTTGGCAATTTTCTTCGGCCGGAAATAAAACTCGCGATACATCCGCTCTACCGAGTCTTCGATTTCGGCAGTCGAAAGTGTGTCGTAGCGCAACGTTGACGTCTGGATGCCTTTTCCAGAAACTAAGTCGTCGCGTGCGAACCAACCGTTTGCCATCGCCTGGCTGTAGAGTTCGGTTCCCGGGTACGGCGAGGCGATCGAAACCTGAATGGTATGCGGGTCGAGTTCTTTGGCAAACTCGATCGTTTCGCGCACCGTCTCCGGCGTGTCAACCGGCAGCCCGATGATGAACGTGCCGTGGACCTTAATGCCGAGCTTATGACAATTCTTCATGAATTCGCGCGCCATCTCTAACTTGAGACCCTTTTTAATCCGATAGAGAATCTCTTGGTTGCCGGATTCAAAACCGACGAGCAGCACGCGAAGACCGTTATCGCGCAGCGTCTTAAGAGTATCGTAGTCGACGTGTGCGCGCGCGTTGCATGCCCAGCTCAGGTTCAGGCGTTTCATGTGCTTGCTGAGCGCGATTGCATAGTCTTTTTCATTGGTGAGCGTGTCGTCGTCGAACATATACTCTTTGACGGTCGAGCCGAAGATCGACTTGGCCTCTTCGAGGTCGCGACCCACAGCCTCGGCACTTTTGTGTCGGAAGACGTGGCCGCCGATGGTTTGCGGCCAAAGACAGAACGTGCATTTCGCCGTGCAGCCTCGACCGGTGTACCACGAAACGTACGGGTGCAGAAGATACCCGTTGTAATACTTGTTAACGTCGAGAAATTTCGCGTAAATCGGTAGCACGCTCGGCATTGCGTCCCAGTCGGATATCTGAGGCCGCTCCTCGGTGCGCTGAAGTTCGCGGTTGGCGTCGCGATACGAGAGTCCGAGGATCTCGTTCCACGGGCGTCCCTCGGCGAGTTCCTTACACGTGTAGTCGAACTCGTTGCGACAGACGAAATCGATGAGCTCGTGATCGCGCAACGTCTGCTCGGGAAGTACGGCGACGTGGGCGCCGATGAAGCCAACTTTGACGTTGGGGTTCTGTTCCTTGAGCCTGCGGGCGCACTCGACGTCGTTGGGAAGCGACGGCGTGCTGGTGTGCATGATGACCAGATCGTGGTCTTTGGCGATCTTTAGCACGTCATCGATGGTTTGCTCGTGCGGAGCCGCGTCCACCAGGGTGCTCCCCGGGACGAGGGCGGCCGGCTGAGCCAGCCACGTCGGATACCAGTACGAGGTCACCTCTCGCTTCGCCTGATATCTCGCTCCGGCACCGCCGTCGAAGCCGTCAAAAGAGGGGGGACTCAAGAACAGGGTTTTCACGTATAACTTCTTCCTGTGGCAAACCGCCGGTGCCTACCGGTGGGACTATTTGTGGTGGATGCGCGCTTAGGCAGGCACAGAATCCCGCGCCCCCACATCCTATCCCTGCTCGATTTGGGACAGGCTGCGGCCAACGAATACCAGATGGCGTGTCCAATTGCGCGAAAGGTCTTGATCCAAAATCGAATATCCCGTTCGCGTCCCAATTCGGCAGTCGTGCGGACGAATGTTGCGTACTGCCTCGACGCGCAGTCGCGACGACGGGTAGCCTGCGCACTTCGTTGAAATGGGTCGGACGGAGTGATTTGCCGGTAAGCATCAATTCGTATAAGGAGCAATTTTTTTCACATGAAGAAGCTGTTGGGTTCGGCCTGTCGTGCTGCCGGGATCACCGGGGTCGCCGTTATCCTTGCGGCCTGCGGTGGATCGCAGTCTCCGGGAAACTTGGGGGCCGTTCCCCCGGGCGCAGAGCCGGTTTTGACGAGGGATGCTCGAGTGATGCATCCTGCAGCATGCTCGTGGAAGGTCGGAAAGAGCGTCGATCCGGGAAGCAACAACCTCTTTAACGGCGTTTCCGGTTCCTCGGCCTCGGACGTTTGGGCTGTCGGAAAGTTCCTGACGTCTTCGGGGGAGCCGTTGACGCTAGCAGAACACTGGAATGGAACCGCCTGGAGCGTGGCGACCACCCCGAACCTGGGTGTGGGCAGCGTTTTGACCTCGGTCTCGAGCGTCTCCGCGAAGAACGTCTGGGCCGTCGGCCGCCAGATACCCAGCTCGGGTTCCGTGCAGGCGCTAATTCTGCATTATGACGGAAGCAGTTGGAGCGACGTGGTCGCGCCTACCATTCCAGGTGATTCGACGGCGTTTTTCGATGTGAAGGCGGTTTCTGCAACCGACGTTTGGGCGCTGGGAAACGCAACCAATCCAAGCGGTTTGCCGGCGCCATTCGCGGCGCATTACGATGGCAAAACGTGGAAAATCATTCCGACCGCTAATCCCGGAACATTCGGAAGTGCCCTCGATGCGCTAGCAGCGTCCGGACCCAACGACGTGTGGGCTGCCGGCGGTACGTTCACGAACGGTTCGCAAAGTTCGCTCGTAACGCTGACCGAACATTGGAACGGAAAGCATTTCACCGTCGTGAAGAGTCCCAACGCAAACAGCGGCGACAACGTCCTAAACGGCGCAGTCGCGATCGCACCAAACGACGCTTGGGCTATAGGCGACTACTACACGGGGACAGTTTTCGCCACGCTTACCGAACATTGGAACGGAAAGGTGTGGAGTATCGTGAAGTCGCCCAACGCCGGAACGCACGGCAATGGGTTGTATTATGCCACGGCTTTCTCGTCAAAATCGGTGTGGGCGGTGGGCCAAGACTTCACCGCGACCGGATCGACAACGCTGTCAATTAAATGGAACGGAAAAACGTGGGCCGTCGTGAAGAGCCCGAATCTGCCGGGAGGAAACCCTGACCTGTTCGCGAGCGCCGCTGCGATTCCAAAATCAACGACGCTTTGGGCGGTTGGCAATAGCACCTATCCTAGCGGCCCCGCATATCAAACTTTGGCCGCGAGCAACGCCTGCGCCGACTAGCCTACCAGACGGGGATCAATCCCCCATGCGTCCAAAAGACACAACGCCAAGACAGGAGAGAGCATGAAACAGTCGCGTCAACGTTGGGAACGTCCCGACTTCCAAGAGCGTCCTCTCGGCGCCGAGGTAACGGCATACGTGACTGCCCCGGGACCGGAAATTTAGAACGGCCCTAGACTCCGTAGCGACCGGCGATCTTACCACTCGCTTCAAAGCCGTGGGGGAGGATCGCTACCATGACAAGCATCCGTTCCACCAGCGTCTGGTTTCGGGCGCCTTGACTCGCGAACAGGTGGGATCGTGGGTCGCCAATCGTTACGCGTACCAAAAGGCTATTCCGATCAAGGATGCGCTGCTGCTCGCCAATTTGCCGAGCGCGCAACACCGGCGTTCTTGGATTTCTCGCATTACGGATCACGACGGGCGCGAGGGCGAAGAGGGTGGCACGCGACTCTGGCTTGCGCTGGCCCGCGCCGTTGGGCTCGACGAAGACGACGTCCGATCCGAACGCATGGTAGCGCCGGGGACGCAATTCGCGGTTGACGCCTACGTAAACTTCGCGCGATCACGCCCGTGGATCGAGGGCGTCGCATCCTCACTCACCGAGATGTTCGCGCCGTCGGCCATGCGGTATCGCATCGATGCGATCGTGGCCAACTATCCGTGGATCGACCGATCTGGATTGGCGTATTTCGAGCAGAGAATCCCACTTGCGAAACGCGACTCGGAGACCGCACTCGCCTGGGTCATGGCGGAGGCAACGACACCGGAGCTTCAAGACGCATGCGTTGACGCGCTGCGCTTCAAATGCGATGTCTTGTGGAGCATCCTCGACGCAACGGCGCTGGCAAGTGGTGTCTTTCGTGAAGCTTGATGCTCGCCCGGCATTCGGCAAGGGTGTACGGCTGCGTCACGAGCCCGACGGTACGGCCATGCTCTTGGTTCCCGAAGGTGCGCTCCTCTTGAATCCCTCCGCTGCGGCGGCGCTCGACCTCATCGATGGCCGGCGTACCGTTGCGGACATCATCGCGTGTTTGGTTCAAGCGTTTGAAATTGGCGAGGATGACGCACGCGCCGACGTCGGATCGTTGTTCGACCGTCTCGTCGAGCGCCAAACGTTACGGTCTCTCTGATGCCGGAATCTCCTCGCCCGCTTTCGATCCTTTGTGAACTGACCTATCGCTGCAATCTAGCCTGTCCGTACTGTTCGAATCCGATCGAGTTAGCCCGTTATCGCGACGAGCTGCACACCGATGACTGGAAGCGCGTCCTCGATGAGGCTGCAGCGCTTGGGGTGGTGCAAGCGCACTTCTCCGGTGGTGAGCCGACGTTGCGACGCGACCTTGCCGAAATCGTGGCGCACGCGGTGCATGCGGGTTTGTATACGAATCTGATCACGCAAGGAACGTTCCTCGACGAGAAGCGGCTCGACCATCTACTCGCCGCCGGCCTCGACCACATCCAAATCAGCGTTCAGGCGCCGAGCGAAGAGTTAGCCGACGAGATCGCCGGCACGCACGTTCACGCGCGTAAGCTCGACGCTTTAGAACGAATCGCTAGCCGAGACGTCGCGCTCACGCTGAACTGCGTTCTGCACCGCCGCAACCACGACCAGTTAGCAGAGACGATTGCGCTCGCCGAGCGGCTCCGCGTCGCTCGTCTGGAGCTTGCGAACGTCCAGTTTTATGGTTGGGCGTACCGAAACAGAGCTGCGCTCATGCCGACGCGCGAACAGGTGCTACGCGGAAGCGCGATCGTGTCCGCCGCAAAGGAGCGGCTGCGCGGGCAGATGGAGATCGCCTACGTCGCGGCAGATCACTTCGGCGAATATCCCAAACCGTGCATGAATGGCTGGGGACGCGAATTCCTTACGGTAACTCCGAACGGAACGGTGCTTCCTTGCCCGGCGGCGACGGCCATTCGGACGCTCTCGTTTGAGAACGTACGAGAACGATCGTTATCCTTAATTTGGACGGAGTCCGCAGCGTTTAACGCGTATCGCGGCACCGCATGGATGGCGGAACCTTGCCGCTCGTGCGAACGGCGCGAACGCGATTGGGGCGGATGCCGTTGCCAAGCATTCTTATTAACCGGTGACGCCGCGGCAACGGATCCGGCTTGCCGTTTAAGCCCCGACCACGCGCTGATAGTCGAGGCCCGCGAACCCAAAGACGAACCGCTCGTAGCGCGCCGATGATTCTGCGCGTCCTTGGATCGGCGGCCGGTGGCGGCGTTCCTCAGTGGAATTGTGTGTGCCCAAATTGTACCGCCGTGCGAGAGGGCCGCGCTCCCCGCCGTACGCAGTCGTGCGCCGCAATCGGTTCCGAAGACGGTGGCGCGTGGACGTTGCTCAATTGTTCCCCGGACATCGCGCTGCAAGTTGAGGCGTTCGCGCCGTTGCAACCGCGCCATCGAGGCGAGGGACAGCGCGACACGCCGATCGCGGGTGCTCTTCTCACCGACGCAAACGTCGATCATATCGGCGGCTTAGCCGTGTTGCGACAGGGTGGTTCGCATAGCTTTACGCTGCGCTCCAGCGAAAGCGTGCGCGCCCTCGCAACCGCCCAACCCGCGTTCGCACCATTTGCCGCACCGCCGCATCGTTGGTTGTGCGATCGGCATTGTGCGCCCGTTGATGAGGGAGATCCAGTCGGGAACCTCTTCGACGTTCGCGCGTTTTCGGTACCCGGCCGAATGCCCGGTTACGCGGGTCGTGCCCGGGTCGAGGACGCAGTTTTTGCGTATGAGATTCGCGACCGGCGTAGCGGCCGACGGCTGCTCTTCGCTCCGGTTTACGAAGCAATCGACGACGCACTCCTCACGGCCATCGCGCAAGCCGACTTGGCGCTACTCGATGGTTCCTTTTACGCGGATGATGAGATGCGCGCAGCCGGCCTAATGGACAAGAGCGCGCGAGATCTCGGACACCTACCCGTGGGAGATTCGGACGGCACCTTGGATCGGCTCCAGGGGGTTCGCACTCGAGTGATCTTCACGCATCTCAACAACTCGAATCCGATGCTCGACCCAACCTCGGAAGCCGCGCGACGCGTTCGCGAGCGCGGCTTCGAGATCGCACAGGACGGCCTCGAGGTTGTACTCTAATACGGTCTGATTAATGCTTGTCCGAAGGCCACGTAGCCTCCGAAGGCTTTGCCCGCAGAATTGCGACTGCATGCAGAACGCCCGCACTATCGTATTTTCCTCTGGCGGTGAACGGATGTCCCGCAACTAAATCGACGCTTCGCTCGTGTCGAACCGCGGGTGTATAGTTGACCCGGACGAACGAACCGGTACGCGACTGTAGCGTCAAGAATGAAGCGCCGACTTCAAGCAACATTCCCGTGATTTGGTTCGGTACCGTTATCGCTCTGTGAGTTCCGAGGCCCGGCGGCCTTTTCGGCGTGCCTTTATTACCGCCCACTCCAAATATGTCGAGCTGTTCGTAGCTCGCGACATACACTTTGCCGTTGGCGACGACAGGGGCGATGTTTGCGTTACCGCCCGTGGAATCCCAATACCCGGCTGTTCCCTGGTAGAGTGTTTGCAACTGGCCGCCTTGAGGTTCGGACCTAAACGCGAAGAGGTCGAGGGAACCGGGAACTTGAGTCGGCCTTGTAACGGCCCAGATGATCGCGCCAGGATGGCTTCCATTCGACGAAACGGCCGTGAAGAAACCGGGATCCTGCCCGTTGGGTAGGCTCGTCGAACTTCCTGCAGCGCTCAATCTTACCGATGGCTTGTCTTTAACTTTCCAGACCGTCACGGCGTCGCCGCCGCTGGCAACGATGCGAGGCAGCGAGTCGCTGCCCGCGCCGAAGTACGAGAAACCGCACCAGCATCCACCGACGGATTGCTGTGCCAGAACGTTATTGTAATTTGTACTGAATCCGCCCAAGCTGTTCTGATTCATCACAAACATCGTTCCCGCTTTACCGGCTGCGGCGGCGAGCGGCGTTGCCGATGTGTTCTGTGTGGGTAACAAGAGCACACCACCGGATCCAAAATCGGTATCGTCCTGGTCGAGCCGATTGACGTCCGACGGCGTGAAAATGCTCAGCAGTTGCGTCAGATCGGAACTCACTTTGACGACGCTCTCCTGAACGTCGTTCTCGCCATCATATGTCCCAGATTGCGAGTTGCCCGTTACGAAGTAGATGTTGCCCGCCGGATCGGCGGACATGCCGTATCCCGACATCCAAATCGCCGACAGTAAAAAGTTAGGCCCAGCGAGGGAGTCGTTCAATCGATTCGCTGCGAGCGGCGCGAGCGATCCAGCCTGCCAACCGAGGAGCCAACCACGCGAAATACTTGCGCCAAAGTCACAGAAGCTGCCGAATCCGGCATAGATATTGCCGTTGGATTCGAGCAGCGCGGGCCGCTGTCGTTCGTACGTCGCGTTGAAAGAGTACGTGCTACCGTCGCTCAGTTTGTGGGTGGCCGCAATTACGACGGGGGGCACGATGTCGGTGAGGTTCGACAAGTCGAGCTCGTGAATCGTATAGGTCGGCGTGGATCCGACTTGCGTATACGCGATGACGTACATCGCGTTAGCGGCAAGGTCGATGACCGGCGTCGAGTCAATTCCAACGTTGGGTCCGTTGTTGTTACAACCCAAGGGCATTTGAACCGGAGTTCCCAAATTCGTGGAAAACAGAACTGCTCCGGTCGTCGCGTCGATCGCATAGACCGTATTGCTTTCGGTCGCTACATATACGATGTCGTGCTTACCTTTGGATTTGCCGTCGTTGGATTTTTGGTTACGAACAACTAACGGTTGCGCGTCCACTTGATCGTCGAGCGCCACGCTCTGGAGCAGACCGAACGATCCGCCGCCTACGTTTTTGTACTTCAAGTGAGATTCGCTGTTGTCCCAACCAGTTCGCAGATTGTCGTAGTGGTATGTGGTTACGTCGATACCAGCTTTTAAAGCGACGCTGACTGTCGCAGCGTCTAGCCCCCGCTCATCTTTGATGATCGCCGCCGGAACGCCGCCGCCCGGATAGTCGTAGATTTTTACGCCGGCTGAACCTGGCACCACGATACTTCCGCCCTGAATCCAAGACTGGAGAGCACTGCCCGAGCCCTTAAGGGAAGCTTGGTCCGCAAACGTCGCTCGAGCTCCCTGTACGCTGTAGCGAAACACCGTTGCCGAGCCCATGGCGGAGCTTACAAATGCAAGATGTTTGCCGTCCCAATGAACCGAGCCCAGCCCGGCCGGCATCGTTCCGGTCCACACAACGCTTGTGAAGCGCTCGGCGTCCTTGGGAAGAACGACGACATTCACGGCGTCGCGCGTTGCGCTCTCGACGAAGAGATCGCCCTGATCGTCGTACGCGCTGGATAGATAGGCGCCTTTTGGGCTGCGAAGGCTATAGACTCTCGGAGTGCCTTGCGCGTGGGAATACACGGCAACGCCGGACCTGGCGTCGGCGCCGCCGGAAACGGCAAGGTTTCCAGTCATGGAATCGACTGCGCAGGATTGGACGGAGCCTCCCAGCGAGCCACGCAAGATCGCGGTTGGGCGCGATTCGCCATGAGCGTATTCGAGTACCGAATTTCCGGCGGGAATGAAGACGTTACCGTCGTTGTCCGAACATAAGCCGGAGGCCCGCGCGCCTTTGAGTTGCCCCCGATAGATGCCGTCCGGATACGAATAAATATCGACGCTGCCATCGTCGTGGTGCGAGACATACAGGAGGTCCTGTGTTCTCGCCGCCGCCGCGTTCGGAGATGACTCGCTGCTAGGTCGCGCAAGCCCCGCATTGGGCACGATGGAATTCGACTGTGACCCCCCGCAGCCCGCGAGCATAGCCAGAGTTGCGCAAACAGCAAATGGTCGCAGTGGTAACTCCAGACGAATTTTCATGGCAACGTCCTCCGTCGATGCCGCTTTCGTCGCAGTTCAAGCTGGTCCTAGTTAATGAAAGGGACGATGAAGCTCCGATCCGGCTTTGACAGGTTTCGGTAAGTGAGGGCGAGTCGCAACCGATTTCGTTAGGCTAGGCGCCATTTCGCGGGATTTGCTTTTGCCGTAAGTAGCCTCCCAGCAGCCCGGCGGCCGGTGAAGCGATGAAGCCGCCGATTTCCAGCGGATAGTCGTGCGCAGAGCCGGCAAAGAATCCATAAACGCCGAAACTGATGCAAAGCCACGACGATAACGCGCCGTTCAAAAGTTCTTCCCGTCCTGCGAGCCGTGCTGCAACGTAACCGCCGAGTATAGAACATGCGAAACCGATGGCCAACTGGCTCGCATAAAGAATCGGGTTGGCGTGAAGCGCCGTCAGCATCGCCGCTTGTTGCTGTGCCGCCGAAATACGATAAATGCCCGGGCTGGATTTGATGATGTAGAGGGCGATTGGAATAACTCCGATATTGGTTGAAACGATGTCAACGATACTGCCGAGGAGTACTCCCTTCAGCGATACCTTGGCCCTGCGTTTCACGATCGGTTGTATGATTTTGGCTTGCTCCTTTCGAGCCGCGGCCGCCTACACAACTCGGATGATTGCCATCATGCCGTTGTCTTCATGGAAGAGCATGTGGCAATGGAAGACGAACGTGCCTTTACGGACGTGCCGGAAATCTAGAAGAATTTTCGTGATGCGCGGACAAGATTAATGGATAGTTTGGATCGCTTCGATTGGGCAGCAGCGTCCCTACCGGGACGAACGCCGTGTCGCCGGACAGCGGAATGCCCGCGAAACCGTCTTCGATGACGAACGACATTTGGTGGATGTGGAACGCGTGGGCTTCCATCGTTGTGTTGACGAGATACCACTCTTCGACGGCGCCCTGATGTACAACGATGTCGGGGTTCGACGGGACCGTCGCGCCTGCCGCGTACACGGGCTGAAAGGGATGCTCGTGAAAGTCCGGATTCGTGGTATCCGTGATGTAATACCCGGGGTGCGAGGGCGTCGTTTTCGTGTTGGGGAAGGCGTATTCGGTGAACGTGATCGCTCGCCGGTGGACGAGCGCGCGATGGGAGCGCGCGAATGCAACGAGTTTAGCCGCCGGCGTCTGCGCGACGTCAACGGGGGTCGACGCTACCGTCGCCGCGGGTTGAGATGCGGTTGCGGCTGCGCGGACGTGCAGCAGGTCGTGCCGCATTTGGAAGAACGCGTCTTTGCCCTCGCAGTAGTGCTCGCTGGAAAGGGTCGCGGTCGCGCCGGGTTCCATAGTCAGCAGGACGTCGGCCCGCGCCATGGGCGAGAGCATCACGCGCTTCATGGCGATGTACCCTGCCAACGGATACGCGTAGTCGCCGGAGACAGGAACGCCGTCGAGTCCGACGACGTGCATCGGCAGCACGCGGCCGCTCGCATCGCGCATCTGCAGCAACTTCGACGTGTCCGACGTACCGTTGACGATGCGTAACAGTTGCGTTCGAGCGGCCGGCACGCTCAGTTCGGCGGGCGTGCGGGCGCCGTCGACGGTTACGACGGAATCGGATGCGTAGCCGTTGCAGCCCGTCCGATCCGAGCGTAACGCCGCCGCCGCTCATGGGAAATGTCGAAATCCACGCCGGCGGATCGAATGGATCGTAGGCAACGGGTGCGGCGGGTTTCAACGCGGCTTCGTGCGCCTCGCCGTCGGCACCGATGGCGTCTTCATTCGGCTGGAACGGATTGTCGAGTACGAACGGCAGCCGGTAACGTACGATCAGAACGTGCTGGTCGAGAAGCGCAACTTGCGGTCGGTCCGGTTCGACGATCCATACGCCGCCCAAGCCCCCGGCCACCTCCGGCTGCGAGGCACGGTGCACGTGCGGATGATAAAAGTACGTTCCGGGAGGCTGCGTTGTTGGAATGCTGACGCGGTATTCGCAGGCGTGCATCGGCGTACTCAGCGTGGAGAGGAAAACGTTCTCCTCCCGCGCCGGCCCTTCGAAGCCATGCAGGTGCAAATTCGTGTTGAACGGGAGGCATGGGCACGTACGAGTCGTCGATGATGTGGTTGAGATAGCCGACGTAGTGCGAGACGACTGGAGTTGGCCGATACAGCGGTGTGCAAGGCGGCAGCGCCGTCGACGCGACGGACTCACCCCGGCTGCGGCCGGCGATGTCGTTCACGATGCGGATCGCAAATCGTTCGCCGCGCCGCACGCGAATAACCGGTGGCACCGTCTGCAACGCGCCGTTCAGCACGTAGAGATAGCAAAAACGTGCGTGGGCCCGATGCACTTGCAGGATGAGTTCCGGGTCGCCGGCGGCGTCGTGCGGTAGCGTCCACATCTCGACATTGGGCGGCTCGACGATGTCGCGGCCGACTGCGACCGGGCCGCACGGGCCGGGAGTCGCGGCGGCACGCGAGGCGAGCCCCGGGGCGCTTTGAGCGCCCACGATCCACACAATTGCGAAGACGAACGCTAGAAAGATGCCGACTTTCCGCTTTCTCATGCTGCGAACGTTCTCACCGGTCTCCGGCAAGCCCCTTCCGACGCGGTGCTGGCTTCCAACTCCACACTACTCGTGGAATAAAAGTGGCGCGAGCCGAAGACCCTACGAATTCAATTGAATACATACCATTGAACGCCGGCAACGCATCAATGTAACCCCTCATTCTATCGCGTTTCTCCGTTGCGATCGGGCGATTGGCCCACGCATTGGACACGCAACGCTTCAAAAAGGCACTGAATCGGTTCTTAATGAGACACAAGCTGATGGCAGTCACTGGTTCTCTCTGCGGGTGCTTTTTGCCGGCGATGCTCCGTTTCGATGTCGGTTCAGTCAGGAGCGATTGGGGTATTCTAATAACGTGCAGACATACGAACCATACTCGGCAAACGTCGTTGAACTGGCTCGCAATAATGCGGACTTTCGCCGGGTGCTCGATACAACTGAACACACCCAGCTTGTCTTGATGTTCATCGAAGCCGGCGGCGAGATCGGGGAAGAGATCCACGCGGGAACGGATCAGGTGCTGTTCTTCGTCGATGGAAGGGGCGAAGCGTTTTTACTCGACCAGCGCCGTCCAGTCGCCGGAGGGGACGTCGTTGTAGTCCCTGCCGGCACGCGGCACAATTTTGTTGCGAACGGGGGACAAGCGCTTCGGCTTTATACGGTTTATAGCCCACCGCACCATCGTGCCGGTACCGTTCATCGAACGAAAGCTGATGCCGATAGCGATAAAGAAGACCACGCCTGACGGGCTACCTGGATCCGGCGATGGTGCGGTCGCAGCGATTGGCCAGATCCGACCGAGCGAGATGCGACGCACGAGACACAAATGAGCACAGCGGCAAGAGCCGTCACGAAGACACGCAGCGAGATGGACGACTTCACTTCACCGGGCCTCGGGTTCGGCTTCTAGCTTTTCGCCCGGGACGCGTTGCCGGTGAGCATCTTTTCCCAATGCGTTCCGTCCGTACTGTATTCGGTCCAAAAGCGATAGTGATCGGGGTCGTCCCAGACGTTGAGCGTGCGCACGGTCACCTTCTTCCCCGCGTCCACGAACGCGTTCGTGTATGTAATGCCGGTTGCGTCGACGGTTATGCCGACGTCGGAAACGCCGCTAAGGCGCGCCGCGTAGAAGTGGTATTTCGTATCGGCAGCGTCGTACGTGTAGATGGCAACGTCGTGCGTTACGTTCCCGTCGGTCGATACCGCTTGCTGGCAAATCAGGAACTCGCGCGATGACGACCACGCGCACGTCGTATCGGCCGTCGTCGACCCCGCTTTACTGTACGGCGTCGCGAGTGCGGTGGCCGTGGATTGCCAACTCCCTCGAAGCGCTCTAGCGCGTCGATGCCGCCGGCCGCGCGAACGGGTGTGACGGACAGGAGTACGAGAACGGCAACGAGAGCGTACTTCACGAGGATGCCTTTCCTATGGAACGGAGTGTGCGGTGATGAAGTCGTGGAAGGCGGCGTTGAGAGGATCGTTCGAGTCGATAAGCGAGCGAAGCGTGCCCATGTGACTGGCGCCGACGACCCGGATCACGTACGCCGATCCGCCGGCCGCGACGAATCGATGCACGTAGACCGTCGCGCGTTCGCAGGCTTCCGGATCGTCTTCGGTCCCGCAAACGGCGATCGTCGGCGGCGCGCCGGCTCGAACGTAGAGGCTCGGTGAAACCGCACCTCGCAGTTCCGGCGTCGCGCCGTAGATGTGCGCGTCGATTTTCTGAAATTGTTCGCTTTCGTCTGAGAGATCCCGAACGTCGTATGCGCCCGCGACCGCTACGACGCCGCGCAGGGCGTCCGTCGACGTGCCGGCTCGCTCGAGGTATGCCGTATCGACGCCGAGGAGCGCGACGATCTGTCCGCCGGCCGAGTGGCCGACGAGGAAGACGTTTTTCGCACCGAGCCCATAATCGGACGCATGGCGCACCACCCACGCGACCGCCGTCGCCACGTCGGCGGTGGCCCCATCCGCATCGGCTTGGGGAAAGAGGCGATACGAGACGACGGCCGTTGCCAACCCTTGGCGCGCGAGTTGTTCGCCGACCACCGCATAGTCGCGGCGATCGCCTTGCAGGAACGCGCCGCCATGAACGAAGACGACGATCGGCGCGCCCGCTCGGTCGCGCGGCAGATAGAGGTCGAGCCGATGCGCGTCGAGGTTGTCGGCGGCGTAGGCGACGTTGGGCACGCGGTCCACGGGGCCAGCCGCCGCAACGCAGCCGGCCAGTACGACCGCAAGAACGGCGGCACGGTTCACGACATAAGTATACCTTAGAAGGGTTCGGCCAGCGTTTAGAAGTGGTTCGGCCATCGTTGACGTTCGTATCGCTCAGCTCGGCGCCACTTTTTTCGCGTCCGACAGGGCCTTTGGAAAAGTGATATTCCCTATCGGCAGTATTGTCGATCATACTCAAGATGCTCGATAGCGCAACGGCTGAAGTTGGCCTCATTGGGCGCGCTCGGTCACTTCCGTGGTCCACAGTTGAGCGCACATCATCTCCCACGGCCTACGGCGATTGGCTTTCGAATGGGCGCGACGGTCGTCGTGTTTCGGGCAAGACCATTCGCTACGTTCATGAGCTGTTGCGGAACACTTTGAATTCGGGGTTCGTTGCGATCTTCTAGCTCGAAACGTCACCGCAATGGTCAGTCAAGACGACTTCCCGAAGGTGGTTAAGCCGAAGCCGCTCGCAGAGGCGCGGCCACCTAAGTTCACAGCCGTGGTTTCATCCGGCCGTTGCCTTTGCGGTGTACACAGGGGCGCGGCGCGGTGAGGTCCTGGCATTGCGGTGGTCCGAGGTCCACTTCACTATGCCGGAAGTTCTTTGCACTATTCTCAAGTGGCACCGCGACGAGCAAGCTATGGAGAAGCTCGCGCTGAAGGCGGGCGTGTCGTTGGAAGTCGTCAGTCAACGCCTCGGCCATGCTTCGATCAGTGTTACCGCGGAGCGCTACTTGTACGTCTACGCGGACCGTGATGCCGACGCAGCGGCCGCCTTCGGGAGGCTCGTAGGCTAAGGGACGACAGGTTCCGTTACACGAATGTTACTCGGAGCCTGAAGTGTCGCGAAAACCCTTGTAGAATAAGGACGAAAATGGTAGCCCCAGCGGGATTCGAACCCGCGTTACCGCCGTGAGAGGGCGGCGTCCTAGGCCTCTAGACGATAGGGCCGCTTGGCTCCCGGAGATGGACTCGAACCACCGACATGCAGATTCAGAGTCTGCCGTTCTACCAGCTGAACTATCCGGGAATGACCAGCCGGGGTCTATACTACACTCCCCGGCCCGGTTCATGCAACGGGGAATCCCCATGTGATTTCTAGCTGCCGAGTGGCACCTTTTGAGCGCGACAATTTGGACAAAGCAGTTGAAGATTCTCCAATCGATGATCCGTCTGAATTCCGTTAAGGTAGTACAGATGCAAGGTCAGACGACGGTTGCGCCACTCGCTCAAACCGCAGACGCCACATCGATCTTGCAAGAGTCCGGCGTTGAGCAGACGCGTTTTGAGTCGTCGTTTAGAAATGTTAACACTTGACAGCAACTTTTCGATCGGCACTCCATTCGGTCGCGGCTGAATGTCTCCACGATCAACGGCTTTCGACCACGCTGCGATGGCAAACCCAAATCGTTTTGCACATTCTCGCATAGACTTTCCTCCGTTGTAGTAATCCCTAATCACGTTCCAGTCGTAGCGGACTCGGCGATCGTCGAAAAAATTGGATGCCACATGTAAATCATTGCGAAGAACCGCTTTGCGCAACGCTAGGCGGGACATACCGAAGCGATGAATGCAGTCGGTTAATGACTGGTTCTCGTTGCAGTAGCGTTGAATCGTTTCCCAATCGTATGATTTCTTCATTTGTAAATTGTCGCAAATGTTAGCGCCAACTGGTTGGCACACTGACAAAAAAGCGTGTAACGTTGCCACCCAGTTGGCACCGCGAATCGGTAGTGTAGATACATGCCGAGATACGACTGGACTGAAGTGCAAAAATCACGACGATTACCACACGCGAGCCGAATGTATCTGTCACTTCGGCTTGTGCGCCGCATCGTGGACGAACGCAAAAAAAGCGGGGAGAGTTACGCCAGCGGGCACATTCGTTTCGCCCGAAGCAGATCGTAGCATCGCGGAGTCGCGGACAAGTGCGACGGGCGCACTTAAAAGCGGACACTCTGAAGAATGTTTGCTACGAGTGCGGCATTTCGCAATGGCTCGGCGAGACGCTGGCGCTCCATCTCGACCACATGAACGGTTTAGCGAACGACCACCGTTTTGAGAACCTTCGGATGCTTTGCCCGAACTGTCACAGCCAAACCGAAACGTTCGCCGGTCAAAACGCGAGGCGAAAGAATGGATAAGCGACGGAAGTACGACTGGGCGGCAGTCCAGGAGTACTATAACCAGGGAAACACATACGACGAGTGCATCCGCAAATTTGGGTTCTGTCGCGGGGCTTGGCAGAAGGCACTGTCACGCGGCGAAATGACGACGCGTATTCGCAAATGGTCGATCGAAAAAGTACTTCGCTCTGCGAAGGGCCGGACTCACATCAAGCTGCGACTGCTCGAAGTCGGCCTACTCGTGCCGAAGTGCTATCGATGCGGCATCGACTAGTGGCGGGCAAGCCGCTCTCCGTGCAGATCGACCACATCAACGGCATTCGAAACGACAACCGTCTCGCGAATCTCCGTATGCTGTGCCCCAACTGTCACAGCCTCACGCCAACCTACGGGTACCGCAAGCGAACGAAGTAGCTACGCTCCTTTGGGTAGAAGAACGGCGGAAACAGCCGGAAAGAGGTATTTCGTGCAGGCGATCGTCCTGGTGGGTGGCGAGGGAACGCGGTTACGTCCGCTGACGTACGGCACGCCCAAACCGATGGTTCCGATCATGAACGTGCCGTTCTTGGCGCGAACGATGCAACGTCTATATGAGGCCGGCATTCGCGATGTCATTCTGCCGGCGGGATACTTGCCGCAGTCGATCGTCGACTATTTCGGCGACGGTTCGCACCTCGACATGAAGATCACGTACGTGATCGAGCAAACGCCGATGGGCACCGCCGGCGCGATCAAAAATGTAGAGCAGCACATCAAAGGCCGGTTCTTCATGCTCAACGGCGACGTGTTGACCAGCCTCGATTTGCCGGCGATGCTGCGTTACCACAAGCAGAAGGGCGGCATCGGAACGTTGCACCTGATCCGGGTCGACGACCCATCCGCATTCGGTTGCGTCGCCCACGACGCCGACGGTCTGGTATCGGCCTTCGTCGAGAAACCGCCGCGCGGTCAGGCGCCGACCAATGACATTAACGCTGGCACGTATCTGCTCGAGCGCGAGATTCTCGACCTGATACCGCCGAATCGCAACGTGTCGATCGAGCGCGAAACCTTTCCGCAAGCGATCGCCGCCGGCAAACGGCTGTATGGCTACACAACCAACGACTACTGGCTCGATATCGGACGACCAGAACACTACCTCACAGCGCACACCGACGTGCTCGCCGGCGTGCTGGCCATGGGCGTCGGGCCGGGCATTCACGGCTTCGGAGCCGCTTCGCTCGAAGGTTTGCCCGGCATCATCGCGCCGGTTTATGCCGGCGCTGACGTGGTCGTCAACCCGACTGCCCAAGTCGGTCCGAACGTCGTACTCGGCCATGGCTGCAGTATCGGTCCCCATGCCATCATCCGCGACTCGGTCTTGTGGGAACGGGTCAGCGTCGGGCCGTCGGCCGTCATCGAGGAAACGATTATCGCGAGTGGCGTGACGATCGGACCGGACGCCCGGATCGGGCGCGGCAGCGTCATCGGACACGACGTAACCGTCGAGCCTGGCCTGGTGTTACAGGAAGGCAGCCGAGTAGGCGAGCCGAACGTTGACAGCTCTCAGACCACATAGCGCTTCCGAGCGGCGGCGCGCCGCACGAACTCGCGGATACCAGGTTTATGGCGTATCGAGCGAGGGGTAATTACAGGTCGGAAGTGGAGGATTTGCGCTCAACATGTTTCCGCCGCGCGCGTTATTTCTAGGCTCCTATCCCCCGCGCGAGTGTGGTATCGCGACGTTTACCAAGGACGTCGTCGACTCGTACAATCGAGCGTTCGGGATCACCAGCGACGTCGTCGCGATCGACGAACCCGGCGGGGAGATGCGCCGTTACGGACCCGAGGTCGTCGCCCGGCTTTCGGAAGAGGACCGCTTCAGTTACGGTCAAGTAGCCGACTTCATCAATCGCCATCCGGCGGATCTCTTGAACGTTCAGCACGAATACGGGTTGTTCGGTGGGGAGCGCGGCGAATGGCTCATGGATCTGTTGCGAGCGCTCGAGAAGCCGGTTGCGGTGACGATGCACACGGTGCTACCCGAGCCCGACGAAACGATGTTGCGCGTTACCCGCGAATTGTGCGCTAGCGCTTCGCGAATCGTTTCGTTGTCCGAAACGGGACGCGGGTTGCTCGAGACCGTGTACGGTATCGATCCCGAACTACTGCGCGTCATTCATCACGGCGTGCCCGACGTGCCGTTCACGAACACCGACGCGGCCAAGGCGTCGTTCGGTATCGGTCAGCGCGTGTTGATCACGACGTTCGGACTGATCAGTCGCGGCAAAGGCTTAGAATACGCCATCGAGGCCATGCGCGACGTCGTTCGCCGCCATCCCGAGACGCTCTACTTGATCCTCGGCGCGACACATCCGGTCGTTCGCCGGCAAGAAGGCGAGTCTTATCGCGAAACGCTGCAAGCGAAAATTCGCGAGTACGGACTACAATACAACGTGCAGCTCGTCGACAAATACATGGAGTTCGACGAGTTGGTAAGTTATCTGTCCGCGACCGATATCTATCTCACGCCGTACCTGAACCCGGACCAAATTGTCAGCGGAACCTTAGCCTACGCCGTCGGTTGCGGCAAAGCCATCGTTTCGACGCCCTACCTGTACGCGCAAGAATTGTTGGCGCATAATCGCGGCTTCCTCTGCGAATTCCGCGACGCGCCGTCGATCGCAAAACGCGTGAACATGTTGCTCGACGATCCCGAATTGCGCCGAGCCACCGAACGGCGCGCGTACCGATTCGGCCGGCAGATGACCTGGCCGCACGTCGCCGGCGAATATGCCAACGTGTTCTTGGAACTGGCCCCGCCCGAGCCGATGACGCTGGTTTCGTCGGCATGACCCCTCGACCACTTTTGCCGTCGCTGGATCATTTGGCGACGCTATCCGACGACACCGGCGTCGTCCAACATGCGATCGAATCCGTCCCAAACCGCTCGACCGGTTACTGTACCGACGACGTCGCGCGTGCGTTCGTCGTGGCACTGACGCGCTTGCGATCTCTGCCGGGTGACGAACTCGCGACGCGCCTGGCCTCCACCTACTTGTCGTTCTTGCAAGACGCGCAGTTAGAGGACGGCCGGTTTCATAATTTCATGAGCTACCAACGCGACTGGCTCGACGATGTCGGCACGCAAGACAGCTGCGGCCGCGCGATGTGGGCACTAGGTTTCGGCATGGGTTACGCTCCAACGCCGGCGTGGCGCCGGTTGTGCCGTCATATGTTCGACCGGGCGATCGCCACGATCGACACGTTCGACTTTCTGCACCCGCGCGCGTACGCGATGCTCGGCTCGTGTCACGCATACACCGCGTTGCAGGACGCGTCGTATGCCAAAGCCATCCGGCATTTAGCCGATACCTTGCTGGCGGCGTACGACAAGCAGCGCGCGCCGGGGTGGCACTGGTATACGGACATGATGACGTACGACAATGCGCGGCTACCGGAAGCGATGATCCGAGCCGGTCACGTTCTGGGTGAAGCGCGCTACCTGCAAGCCGGTCTCGACACCTTGGCGTTCTATGAAGGCGTTACCATCCTAGACGGGGTCTTTGTTCCGGTCGGCAACAACGGCTGGTACCGGCGTGGCGGTTCGCGCACCATGTATGGCCAGCAACCGTTGGATGCGTGTTCGATGATCGACGCAGAATTGGCCGCGTACGACGCCACCGAAGATCCCGCGCACGTCGCCCACGCCGAACTCGGACTCGCTTGGTTCTACGGCAAAAACTCGCGCTCCGAAATCATGGCGCACGGCGGCGGCTGCTACGACGGCCTGGAAGAACGTGCCGTGAACCGCAATATGGGCGCCGAATCGACGCTGGCGTTACTTTCCGGGGCATACGCGATGGCCGAGCGTCAAACGCGCACGCTGCGAGCCGTCACCCGCTAATTCGGCAATAAAAACGGCTGGAATCACGTAGTTTCCGCCTACAGGCTTGCTTCGCGTCGCCGTCGAATGTTTAGTAATGCTCCTCGAAACCGAAATCCTTAGCGACGTTCAAGCCGCTGCTATCCGCCATACGGATGGCCCAGTTCTTATTTTTGCGGGAGCCGGCAGCGGAAAAACGCGCGTTCTCACGCATCGTATCGCGCATCTCGTACGTGAACTTGGTGTCGCTCCGTGGAGCATTCTCGCCGTAACGTTCACCAATAAAGCCGCCGGCGAAATGAAATCGCGCCTCGCAAAGCTGATTGCCGACGACGCGCGAGACTTATGGGTTGGAACGTTCCACTCGATGTGCGTTCGCATTCTGCGCGCCGACGGTTCGAAGATCGGCATCGGTCCGCGTTTTGCGATCATCGACGAAACCGACCGCCGCCAGCAGGTCAAGGAGATTCTCGACGATCTCGGTTACGACGACCGCCAGCTGACCGTTGGCGCGTGTCTTGCTGAAATCGACAAGGCGAAAAATGCGCTCGTCTCGCCGGAACAGTTCGCCGAACGTGCGACGTCGTTTTCCGCCGAACGCATCGCCAACGTGTACACCGAATATCGTCGCCGCCTCGCGGCATCGAACGCGCTCGACTTCGACGATCTGATCTTGCGGACGATCGAGCTCCTCGAGCACGATCGCGCAACGCGTGAGAAGTACCAGCGCCGCTTCCAATACGTACTGGTTGACGAATACCAAGACATCAATGCCGCACAGTATCGATTCGTAGCGTTGATTGCCTCACACCACGGCAACATCACCGTCGTCGGCGACGACGATCAGTCGATCTATTCGTGGCGTGGCAGCGATTACCGGATGATCCTTCGATTCGAAGACGACTTCGCGGGCGCTAAGATATTCAAGCTCGAGGAAAATTACCGCAGCACGCAACGCATCCTCGACGCCGCGAACGCGCTGGTACATAACAACAAGACGCGCGCCGCGAAAAAACTGTTCACGCGCCGGACGGGCGGCGACGCCATCAGCGTGTATCCGGCCCAGACCGAGCGCGACGAAGCGCGTTACGTCGTTGAAAAAGTGAAGGAGCTGGTGCGCGACGGATCCGCCTATCGCGACTTCTTAGTCCTGTATCGTACCAACGCGCAATCGCGCGTGTTCGAAGAAGCCTTCCTGGCCGACGGAATTCCATACCGCGTCGTCGGCGGCGTCGGTTTCTACGAACGTACCGAAATCAAAGATGTCATCGCATATCTTCGCTATATTTTGAATCCATCGGATGCGTTGGCGTTCAAGCGGATCGTCAACGTGCCGCGCCGCGGCATCGGGCAGCAGACGTTGTCGGCTCTGGTGCATCACGCAAATCAGGCCAACGTTTCGGTCGGCGAAGCGGTGCTCTCGCCCGAACTTTTGCGCGTTGCCGTCCCGAAGAAGCTACGCGAACTCGAGCGATTCGGAGAACTCATCGCAGAGTTTCGTAAGCGCACTGAATCGTCGAGCGTCGTCGATCTCATCGCCGGCGTCATGGAAGAATCGGGATACGTTCGCGAACTGCAATCCGAGGAGACGCACGACGCGCGTGCTCGCCTGGAAAACTTGCAAGAGCTGGTTACGGTCGCGCGCGAGTACGAAGCGAACGACGCCGAGCCGACGCTGGCAGGTTTTCTGTCGAACGTCGCGCTCGTTAGCGACCTCGATACCCTCGACGAGGACGCGTCTTATGTGACGTTGATGACGCTGCATTCGGCCAAGGGCCTCGAATTCGACAGCGTCTTTATGACGGGTCTCGAAGAGGGTGTGTTCCCGCACACTCGCGCGCTCAGCGATGTTGACGAACTGGAAGAAGAGCGGCGCCTGGCGTACGTCGGAGTGACGCGCGCGATGCAGCGGTTGTTCTTCACATTCGCGTTCCGTCGCGCGCTGTATGGCAACACCTACGCCTACCCGAAATCGCGGTTCCTCGACGAGATCCCGGGCTTGGAGTTTCTGGAAGCCGATAGCGTTGCACTGGCGCGTCCCGCTGGTGGCCGATGGCGCGAAGTCGCGATTCACGAATCGGCCGGCGCGGGCATCCATCTCGGATTGGCCATCGGCGACCACGTGCGTCACCCGAAGTGGGGCGAAGGTGCGATCAGCAACATCGTCGGTGCCGGCGGCGATGGTTTGGTCACCATCGACTTTCCAAACGTGGGCCAGAAAATGCTCATGTTGAAATACGCCCCCCTCGAAAAAATCTAGCCGCACGCTTTATCCGGTTTTGAGGTTAAGGAGCCGCCTGAGTGATTCGTGTGGCAGTCGCGGGAGCGCGCGGTACGATGGGAGCGATCGCAGTGTCGGCGTGTTCGTCGACGCCCGGCATCGCCTACGGCGGCGGGTTCGCGCGCAACGCCGACCCCGCTAACGCGATCGTCGCCTCGCTCGACGAACTTTTTTCCAGGCCGCTCGACGTCGTTCTCGACTTCACAACCCAGCCGATATCGGTAGACGTCGCAATGGCGGCTTTGGAGCACGGCGTGCGTCCCGTGGTTGGCGCCAGCGGCTGGAGCGATGCCGATCGCGAGCGGCTTTCGGTCTTCGCCGCGCAATGCTCGTTGGGTGCGATGATCGTGCCGAACTTCTCGCTCGGTGCTACCGTCGCGATGCGGTTAGCGGGGCAAGCATCGCGATACTTTCATAATGCTGAAATCGTTGAAATGCACCGCGCGGAAAAGAAAGACAAACCGTCGGGTACTGCGCTGGAAACGGCGCGCAGAATGATCGAGAACGGGGCCGTCGATCCGCAAATTCACAGCGTGCGATTACCTGGGCTGGTCGCACATCAAGAAATGCTGTTCGCCGCCGACGGCGAGCTGCTGACGATCCGGCACGACACACTGTCAAGGCAGTCGTTCGTTCCGGGAATGATCGCCGCGATTCGCGCGGTCATGCGCTCGACCGGTCTGACGATCGGTCTCGATACGGTATTGGATCGATGGGACGAACTGGCCTCGACGTAGCGGTCGTCGGTGCGACGGGAGCCGTTGGCGAGACGATCCTGCGCGTGCTCGAAGAACGCCGCTTGCCGATCGATACGCTCGGTCCGTTCGCTTCGCGTTCGCGCGAAGCTGCCGTTCGTTTCGAGGGGCGGGCGCTCGACGTCCGCGCTATCGATGCCGGCGCGCTGGCGGAGTTCGACGTCGTGTTTTTCGCCGGCGGAGACGAACTCAGCGATACCTACGCACCCGCGTTGGTTCGAAGCGGACGCGTCGTGATCGACAACAGCGCAGCGTTCCGTTTACGCGACGGCGTTCCGCTGATCGTTCCCGATGTCAATCCTCAGGCGATCGCTCCGGGCGATGGATTATTTCCGGTCGGCAATTGTACTGCGATTATTTTGTGTAGCGCACTGGCGCCGATCCGCGATGCCGCCGGTTTACGAACGGTGCGGGTTGCGACGTACCAAGCTGCGAGCGGTGCGGGCCGGGCCGGTCTGGACGAGCTTTTGGCCGGGGAACGCGCGGCCGTCACCGGCGATGCCGAGCCGGCACCCAACGTGTTTCCCCGTTCGTTGGCGCGAAACGTCGTTCCACAAGTAGGCACGTTCGACGCTTCGGGTTACAGCGGTGAGGAACGTAAAGTGCGCGACGAAACGCGCAAGATACTCGGATTGACCGAGCTATTCGTCAGCGTTACGGCGGTCCGAGTGCCGGTGCGCACCGCGCACGCCGAGGCAGTGTTCGTCGAGACCGAACGCCCGGTTGACCGTGCGACGTTAGCGCGAGCGTTCGCCGCAACCCCGTCGCTGGTCTATCATGACGACGGCATCGTCACGCCGCGCGACGTCGAAGGCACCGATCGCGTGCACGTCGCTCGACTACGGCACGAACGCGATAATACGCAGTTCGCATTTTGGTGCGCCGGCGACCAACTGCGCAAAGGCGCCGCAACCACGGCGGTCGAGATTCTGGAATTGCTCGTAGCGGCGGGACGGTTCGCCGAATGAGCGCGGGCATCGCAGTGCTGAAGTTCGGCGGCACCTCGGTTGCCACGCGCGAGCGCCGGGATGTGGCTGCGCGGCGCATCGCCGATGCGTGCGACGCCGGTTTCGCGACGGTCGCCGTGGTCTCTGCAATGGGACGTCCGCCCGATCCGTATGCCACGGATACGTTACTGAATCTGATCGGTCATCGCATCGGAACGGCGCAGAGCGATATGGTGCTGGCCGCCGGCGAGTTGATTTGCGCCGGAGTGTTCGCCGACGAACTCAATGTCGCGGGAATACCCGCCGTCGCCCTATCGGGCGCGCAAGCCGGAATTCTTACCGACGACCGGTTTGGCGACGCGCGCATTCTGGCTGTCGAACCGCAGCCCATCTTGGATGCGATCGATCGCGGAACGGTGCCGGTCGTGGCGGGGTATCAAGGCGCGACTGCATCCGGAGTGACCACCACGCTGGGCCGGGGAGGTACGGATCTTTCCGCCATTGCGTTGGGGCACGCGTTGAATGCCGAACGAATCGATATCTATACCGACGTCAGCGGCGCCATGACGGCCGATCCCCGCCGTCTGCCCGACGCGCGGACGATCGAGCGGGCATCGCTCGACGAAATGACCGAGTTGGCCGCGCACGGTGCGAAAGTGATGCATCATAAAGCGGCGGATTTCGCGCGCCGCACCGGTACGCGCTACGCGATCAAGGGCGTCGATACGGACCGTGGCACCGTCGTCGATGAAAACGCATTTCACGAGCGTCCCGTAACCGGCGTCACCTGTTCCGGGCGGCTGACGTGGGTCCGGATCATCCGCGGCGATATTGAGACGCCGTCGCGCCGGATGCAAACCGAACTCGAAATGTTTGTCCGCCTCGCCGACGCCGGCATTTCGATCGATCAGGTGTCGATCAACCAAGCCGGGGTCGCCTTCGTGGTGGACGGCGATTTGGGCGGGGAATTGCGACGTATGCTGGGCGATCTCAATCTGGCCGTCCGGGTGCGGGAGGCCTGTTCCAAGCTGTCGGTGGTGGGAAACGGCATGCGCGGTACACCCGGAGTCGTGCGCGATGTCGTGGAAGCGCTCTCGCGCTCCAACGTCGAAATCATTCACTTCACCGACAGCAACGTCACGATCTCGGTGCTCATTCCGGCGGCCGACGCGACGATTGCCGAATCGGCGATTCACAAACAATTCGGATTGGATGAAGGAGAGGCTGCGTCATGAACCTCGGGACGATCGTGACGGCGATGATCACGCCGTTCGACGAGCGCGGGGCTGTCGATACCGCTGAAGCGGCTCGCATAGCGCGCTGGCTGGTCGGACGCGGCAACGACGCATTAGTTGTCGCCGGCTCCACAGGCGAGGGCCAAACCCTGAACGACGCGGAGCGTTACGAGCTCGTGAAAGCGGTCAAGGCTGCCGTCGGAGACGGCGCGACGGTCATCGCCAACGCCGGCATGAGCGCGACCCGCGAGTCGATCGAATCTGCGCGTCGCGCGCAGGATGCCGGTGCCGACGCGTTATTACTCGTCGTGCCGTATTACATCAAACCGACGCAAACCGGCATGCTACGTCATTTCGGTGCGATCGCCGATGCGGTGCCGCTTCCGCAAATCGTCTATAACATTCCGTCGCGCACCGTAGCGAACATGTTGCCCGAGACGCTGTTACAACTCGCTCGCGAACATCGCAACGTCGCCGGCGTCAAAGAGTCGAGTGGCGATCTCAAGCAGATCGCCACGGTTCTGCGCGAGCGCGAACGCGGTTTTCGCGTGTGGTGCGGAGACGACCATCTGTTCTTGCCGTGTTTGGCGCTGGGTGCCGACGGATTGATCGGCGTCGCGTCGCATCTGTGCTCGCGCGAGTTTCGCCAGATGTACGAGGCCTTTAGCGAAGGCCACGTCGCCGAAGCGGCCACGATTCACGCATCGTTGCTTCCGCTATTAGACGTGCTGTACCGGGTCACCAATCCGATCCCGGTGAAGTGGGCGATGAATCAACTGGGCTTCCGAGCCGGCGTGTGCCGCTCGCCGCTCGACGAACTGCCCGCAAACCTCGAATCTGTGCTGCGTCCGGTCGTTGCCGATTTTGCGGACCCCGACATGACGGCGGTCCCCGCGTAAGGCCTCTGTTGGACGCGCAATATATCCTCGGTTGCCGGCTCGATCTGATCGACGCCGACGAAGCCGCAGCGCAAATTATGCATCTCGTTGCGAACGGCGAGGGTGCGCAGATCGTTACCCTCGGCACGGAAATGGTCGTACACGCGCGACGTGACGAAGCGTTCCGGGCCGTCGTCAACGCTTCGGCCTTGTCGTTGTGCGATACCGTGGGTTTGCTGTACGTTGCGCGACGGCGCGGTTCGACGCTGCGAGAACGCGTCACCGGTATCGGACTGATCGAACGGTTATGCGATCTTGCGGCACGCACCGGCGTGCCCGTATATTTCCTTGGCGGTGCGGCCGGCGTGGCAGCCGATGCGGCCGCCGTGCTTGAAGCGCGTTTCCCTGGACTGCGCGTCGCCGGAACGCACGACGGTTTTTTTACCGAAGATCGCAACGACGAAGTCGTCGAGGCGATTCGTTCGAGCGGCGCGCGCTTGCTGTTCGCCGGTCTTGGATCGCCGCGACAGGAACTGTGGCTGGCCGGTCATCTGCCTGCGACCGGCTGCGGAGCCGCGATTGGCGTCGGCGGTTCGTTCGACGTTTTAGCCGGTCGAGTCGAGCGCGCGCCGCAGGCGTTCCAGCGCGTGGGCCTCGAGTGGTTGTATCGTCTCATTCGTGAACCGCGGCGCTGGCGCCGCCAACTCGCCTTGCCGAAATTCGTCGGGCTCGTAACGCTCGAACGCCTCGGCTTACTGCAGAAGAACGGACTGGTGCGCTCGTGAAAGCAATGATTCTCGCCGGCGGCTTATCGACGCGGCTCTATCCGCTTACCAAACAAGTGCCCAAGCCGCTCGTACCGGTCGCGGGAATTCCCAACGCAGAACACGTGATCCGCTATCTTGCATCGCACGGTTTCGACGAGATCGCGATCAACGTGCACTATCTCGCCGACGCGATCGTCGAGCGGTTGGGCGACGGCTCGCGATTCGGCGTTCGACTGGAATATTCGCACGAACACGAACTGCTCGGCAGCGCCGGCGGCGTGAAAAAGTTGGAATCGTTTTTTAGCGATGGAACATTCGTCGTTGTCGGATGCGACGACTTGACGGATCTGCCGCTCGATCGTTTGGTCGATTTCCATCACGAACGCGATGCGATCGCTAGCATCGGTTTGGTAGAGTGCGAAGAGGTCGACCAATACGGCGTAGTGGTGCTCGACGACCGCGGCAAGATCGTCGGGTTTCAGGAGAAGCCGGCCAAGGGCACCGAGCGCAGCCGCTTGGCCAACACCGGCATTTACGTGTTCTCGCCGGAAATCTTCAAGCGAATTCCGGCCGAGACGTTTTACGATTTCGGCAAACAAGTATTTCCCAATCTGCAATCCGCTGGGGCGGCGTTTTATGGCTATCATGCACGCGGAGCGTATTGGAGCGATATCGGAACGCCGGCCGAATACCGGCGTGCCAGTCGCGACGTCGTTCTCGGAAACGTTTCGATTCCCGGAACGCGCGCCTCCGGAGCCGACCCGACCGCATCGATTGCATCCGAAGCGCGCATCGAAGGACCGGTTTGGATCGGTTCGGGCGCGCGCATCGAGGCGGGCGCGACGGTGACGGGACCGTCCGTTATCGGCGACGGCGTGACCATCGGGGCTGGGGCGCGGGTCGAGGGAAGTATTCTTTGGGAGGACGCTGCAGTCGGCGACGGCGCCACGCTGCGCGACGCGATCGTCGGTAGAGGCTATCAAGTAGATGCCGGCGCTTTGCTCGACGGGGCGATCGTGGCAAACGAAGCCGAACCCGCAACCGCATAAACCTTGTTGCGGCGTGCGCTCGTCGTGAGCGTCGTCGGTGTGGATCCAAGCCGCTATCGACTTGCTCTTTCCCGCGCAATGTGCGGGTTGCGATGCCGTCGGGGCCGGCGTGTGCGCGAAGTGCGTTCCCGAGATCGGTCCCGGGTTGGACGCTGACGCGGACGCCGGTATACGGGTACGCGCATTCGGAACGTACGACGGCGCCTTGCGTCGAGCGATCCTGGCTCTCAAAGACGGTCGCCGTGACGTCGCCGACTCGTTGGCTCGACGGCTCGCGACGTTGCTCGAACCGCGTGCAGTCCTGGTACCGGTTCCGACGACCGCCGCACGGCGCCGCGTGCGTGGACTGGACGGCGTCGCCGAGATCGCGAGCATCGCGGCCACGTTGGCCGGCGGCAAATCGTACCGGGTCTTGGTTCAACGGGCAGGGGATGCGCAGCGCGGCCGAAGCCGGCGGGAGCGTCTAGCGACGCGCGAACGGTTCGCGTGCCGCTCCGGCGTCGAGATCCCGTCGCCGGTGGTCTTGGTCGACGATGTTTGCACGACCGGAGCCACGCTGCGCGACTGTCGCGCGGCGCTCGCCGCTGCCGGCACGCGCGTTTCAGGGGCGGTCGTGGTGGCTGCGGCGAAAAGCGGCGCCGCGTGCCTTCCACATCAGAACAGCTGTTAAGTCCGGTCGATCGGGTGTATCTCGCACGCGCCTGCGAGCTGGCGGCGCGCGGTATCGGCAACACCGCTCCAAATCCGCCGGTCGGAGCGATTGTGGTGCGCGACGGACGGACGGCGGGTGAGGGGTTCCATCATCGCGCGGGCGAGGAGCATGCCGAAACCCTCGCGATCCTCCAAGCCGGCGAGGCGGCTGCCGGCGCTACGCTCTACGTCACGCTCGAACCGTGCGCCGTACCCGGCCGCGTGCCGGCGTGCGCGCCGCGCGTCCGCGACGCCGGGATCGCTCGAGTCGTCATCGGTACGACCGACCCCAACCCAACAAACTCGGGACTCGGCGTAACGATGCTACGCGGGGCCGGCGTTGAGGTGGTCGTAGCGAACGATCCGGTGGCCGGCGATTTAATTCAAATTTTTGCCGGCTCGCTTCGTACCGATCGTCCGTACGTATCGCTGAAACTAGCCGTTTCGCTCGACGGAATGGTCGCGTCACGGCCCGGCGTCCGCGAGTTGTTGAGCGGTGAAGAAGAACTACGTTTCGTACGCGATTTGCGCGTCGCGTACGATGCCGTACTGGTCGGAAGCAACACCGTACGTGTTGACGATCCGCTGCTGACGGTGCGTCCGCCGCACCTTCGACTGCGTCCGTTCGTTCGCGTCGTCGCTTGTCGCACCGAAACCCTCGACGAGTCGAGCCGCGTCTTCGAACCGGTGGATAATTACAATCGTACGGTCGTCCTCGTGCCGGCCGGACGTCGCGAACGCTTCGGCAATCTCGATCGCGCCGCCGACGTGGTCGCGGTGGGCAAGACCGGTTCACACGACCTCGACATCGCGTCTGCGATGGGCGCGCTACGCGCGGCCGGCGTGACCAGCGTGCTGTGCGAAGGTGGGCCGGCGTTGGCGGGAGCAATGCTGCGGGCCGGCGTTGTGGATCGCTTTTATTGGTCGGTCGCTCCTCGCTTATTGAGCAATGACCGGTCGGTACCGGCCGTGCGTGGTGTCGATCTTTCCGACGCGCCGCGTGCGTTGCGATTCGATCCGCCGCGCCTGCTGGGGCGTGATGCGCTGATATCGGGAACGTTCGACGATGTTTAGCGGGCTGATTTGGTATCGCGGAGAGATCGTTGCGAGCGAACCTGCACAAGACGGTTCGATGACGTTGCGCGTGCGTTGCGACGGCGTCGGCGTCGAGCTTCCCGCGCCAAAGGAATCGATCGCGATCGACGGCGCCTGTCTGACTGCGACGCGCATCAGCGGTGAAAACATCGATTTCGACGTCGTGCCCGAAACGTTGCGCCGAACGACCCTCGGCGAGCGGCATCCGGGCGATCGAGTCAACATCGAGTACGCGTTGCGTCTCGGCGACCGGATGGGCGGACATTTCGTGTATGGCCACGTTGACGCCGTCGCCGCAGTGCTCGAGCGACGTCGCGAAGGACAGGGAGAAATTATCCGGCTCGAACGCCCCCTGCAACTCGCATTTGCATTGGTCGATAAAGCGTTCGTCGCGGTTGACGGCGTGAGCTTGACCATCGCAGTCGTTGGACTGAACTGGTTTGAAATCGCGCTGATTCCCGAGACGCTCGCCGCAACGACGCTCGGAGAGCGTCTGCTCGGCACCCACGTCAATCTCGAAATCGACCCCGTCGCGCGGTACGCGGCGCGCTCGTGAAATATCGGGAGACGCTGCCGGCCGGCGCCCGCGTATTCGAATCGCACGTGCGCACCCAGTGGGGCGATGTCGACGCGGCCGGCATCGTGTATTTTGCCGCATATTGGCGCTTCGTCGAGCGCGCCGAGATGGATATGTTCGGGGAGCTGGGATTTCCATACGAATCGGTCTTTCAAACGTACGGGTTTTGGTTGCCGCGGGTGCGCTGCGAAGTCGAATATCACGCGCCCGCACTGATGAACGACGATTTGCGTCTTCGCACGCACGTGGAGAAGGTGGGTGGTTCGAGCGTCCGCTGGAAGACGATCGTGTTCAATCGACGCACCGGCGAAGCGGGCGCGGCATTCGTGCTGACCGTCGCCTGCATCGACGCCGAAACGTTGCGCAGCCGTCCGCTTCCTGACGCGGTGCGCGCCGCGCTGTTGCCATGCGTCGCGGCGGAATCGTGACGGGAAGGGTAGCGATGCTGGTGGCGCCGCGCACGATCGAAGTGCGCGACGAATCGGTGCGCGAGCCATCTGACGGCGCGATGCTCGTACGCGTTCGGGCGGCGCTCACCGATGGAACCGATCTCAAGACGTACCGTCGCGGCCACCCGTTGATGCCGATGCCGACTCGTTTTGGACACGAGTTTTCCGGCGACGTGGTCGCCGTCGGCAGGGGCGTGACGGAGTGGGCGGCCGGCGATGCCGTTGCCTGCGTGCACTCCGGGCCGTGCGGGCGATGCTTCTGGTGCGTACGCGATGAAGAAGAATTGTGCGAGTCGTTGACAGCCACGATGGTGTTCGGCGCATACGCCGACTACATCGAGATCCCGGCGCGTATCGTCGAGCGCAACTGCTATCGCAAGCCGCCGGGCGTTTCGTACGTCGAAGCAGCCTTTCTCGAGCCGCTCGCATGCGTCGTGCATTCGACCGCATTCCTCGCCCCCGAGTCCGGTTCGTTCGTCGGGGTGTATGGCGACGGCGCATTCGGTATTTTGCACGCGTTGTTGCTCGCGCGCGCCGGCAATCGGGTTGTACTGTGCGGCAGGCGCGGCGAACGGCTCGCGCTGGCGCGCGAACTTGGTGTCGATACCATCGACGTACGCGGCGAATCCGCGTTGGAGGCGATCCGAGCGCGAACGAATGCTCGAGGTGCCGACGCTCTCATCGAATGCACCGGCAATGCGGAAATTTGGGAACTTGCGCCCTCGCTCGTGCGGCGTGGCGGGACGGTATCGTTTTTTGGCGGACTCCCAAGCGGCACGCGCGTATCGTTCGAGGCCGGGCGCCTGCACTATGACGAAGTGCGGCTCGTTGCGCCGTTTCATTTCTCGCCGAAGGACGTGCGCCGAGCGTACGAGCTTATTGTAAGCCGTACGCTGCCGCTATTGCGTTTGACGTCGCAAACCGCAGGTTTGGACGACATCGCAAGCGTCTTCGCAGCACTCGACGCCGGAAACGGCATGAAAGCGGTCATCGAACCATGAGCGTTCCCGAAACGATGCGCGCGGTCGTGCTCTACGACATCGACGACATTCGCATCGAGCAGCGTCCGATTCCACAGTTGCAGCCGGGTGAAATGCTGGTTCGCACGATGGCCGCGGGCATTTGTACCGGCGACATCCTGCCGTGGTACATCCGGCGGAAGGCGCCGTGCGTCTTGGGACACGAGCCGTCGGGCATCGTCGCCGCCGTCGCGGACGATGGTGCGAACGAGCACGCATTTCACGTTGGCGATCGTGTGTTCGTACACCACCATGCGCCGTGTTTCGAATGCGATTTTTGCGAGCGCGGCGATTACGTACAGTGTGCGGGCTGGCGCGCGTCGCGAATCGACCCCGGCGCGATGGCCGAATATTTCCGCGTTCCCATGGCCAACTTGCGCGATACGCTGCACTTACCGCCGCGCGTCGGTTTTGCCGACGGTTCGCTCGTCGAACCGTTGGCGTGCGTCGTCAAGTCGTTGCGACGCGGTGGCGTGACCGCGGGTGACGACGTGTACGTCATCGGTCTGGGCGTGATGGGGTTGATGCACGTGCTGGCCGCGCAAGATCTCGGCGCCCGCGTCTTCGGTAGCGACTTTATCGAAGGACGCCGCGACCGCGCGACGCAACTCGGCGCGACCACGTTCCATCCCGACGATGTTGCGACCAAACTTCCTAACGGCGCGCGCGTCGTCATTTGCGGGCCGGGAGTACCGGCGGCGCTCGACGCGGCGGTCGCCGCGGTGGCTCCGGGCGGTACGGTAGTGATGTTCACGCCGTTCGAACCGGGCACGCCCGTTGACCATCGACTCCGAAAAGTTGTACTTTCGCGATTTGACGCTAACCGGGAGTTACTCATGCGGGCCGACGGATACGCGCCGTTCGCTCGAACTTATCGCGAGCGGCATCGTGACGGCCGACAAGCTTGGTGTTACCGAGATCGGCCTCGAGGACGTACCGGAAGCCTACCGCGCCCTCGCCGCTTCCCGAATCGTCAAGCCGGTGGTCGTCTTTCCGGCGGTCGGCTAGATCGCTGCGGCCTCATCGGGCCGGGCCATCCGTCGCTCCCTCGCCCGTGTTGCCCGACCGATCGGCATCCTTTTCGCCGGGCATTTCGTCCTCTTCGTCGGGTTCGACGTACCCCAGAGCGTCGTTTGGGATCTCTCGATCGAACGGCATGTGCGTCTCTCCTATCGCAGTGGCGATATATTCGCTTACCGCAACAGTAAGCCGGTTGAATCAGTAGTGCGACACGGCTTTGCCCATTAAAGCGCGGCTGACCATAAAAAGTCCGTCGTCTGCCCATAACCCGTATCGGCCGAGAACGCAGGCCGCACGCCCCCAAAAGAGGTACCCCAGTCCAAGGAAGCGAGCACAACGCTCCTGGGAAAGAGTCTAATAATGGCCACTAACGCACCTCCCGAAATACAAAGCCTTATCGAGCAACATATCGACGGCTTCAACACCCAAAATTCCGAGGTGTTCCACCGCGTGTTTAGTCAGACCGCGATCATCATCGACGGCATCGCGCCCTACCGATGGTTGAATCCCAACGCTCCGGACAAGTGGCTTGCCGACGTAGAGAAGTGGCGTCAGCAGTTTGGCGTCACCCACGAACAGCTTTCCTACGAGATGGGATTCTGGAACGTCGAGGGCTCCAGTGCGTACGCGGTCATCGCCGGGACGCTGTCGGTAACGATTAAGGGTCAAACTGCCGCTCGAATGGGGACCCTCGCGTACACGTTTTCCAAACATGACGGGGAGTGGAAGATCGATGCCCAGGCGTGGGGTCGCACGTCCTAACAAGCTCAGTATGGCGCTAGCGCTTGCGACACCGAAGCGGTTGACAACTGTTAAGTCGTGCCCTAGCCTGAAGGTGTGGACCTTTTTGCGGAGCGGCTGAATGCCGCCATGGACCGAGCCGGTTTTTCTGCCGCCGAGCTAGCCGGACGCTCCGGATTAACGGAGGCGGCGATCTCGCTGCTTCGCTCGGGCCGGCGCGAACCGTCCTATCGTACGCTGCAGCGCTTGAGCGGAGTTTTGCCCGGTCTCTCCGGCGGCGATGCTCGCGAAACGCCCTTCGACCGGGTGGATGAAGCCGTCGCCGACATCCGGGCCGGGCGCATGGTGATCGTGCTCGACGACGAGGACCGCGAAAACGAAGGCGACCTGGTGATGGCCGCCCAGATGGTGACACCCGAAGCCATCAACTTCATGCGTCGCGAGGCGGGCGGTTTGATTTGCGTTCCGTTGCCTGGGCGCCGGCTCGACGAACTGCAAATTCCGCAGATGGTGAGCGATAACACCGCGGTCCACGAAACGGCGTTCACCGTGTCGGTCGAGGCGCGCGGTCTCACGACCACGGGGATTTCGGCGCACGACCGGGCTGCGACGATCAAAAAGCTCTTGGATCCCGACGCTCGAGCCTCAGATTTCTTGCGCCCCGGACATACGTTTCCGTTGCGTTCGCGCGAGGGCGGCGTTCTCGTGCGTGCCGGCCAGACCGAAGCGTCGGTCGATCTCGCGCGGTTGGCCGGACTCTATCCGGCGGGCGTCATCTGCGAAATCATGGCCGAAGACGGCACGATGGAACGCCTCGACGGCTTGCGTACCTTTGCAGACCGGCACGGGCTCAAACTGGTCAGCGTCAAGGATTTGATCGCGTATCGAATGCGCAACGAAAAGCTTGTGAAGCGCATCGCGCAGTTCAATCTTCCGACTGCGGCCGGCCAATGGAACGGCGTCGCATACGAAACGACCATCGATGGCGGCACGCACGTTGCGCTGGTAATGGGCGAGATCGGAGACGGCAAGGATTTGCTGGTCCGCGTTCACTCTGAATGTCTGACCGGTGACGCGTTGCACTCGATCCGTTGCGATTGCGCCGCGCAGCGCGACGGCGCGATGGAGTTAATCGCGCGCGAAGGGCGCGGCGTGTTTCTCTACTTGCGGCAGGAGGGCCGCGGAATCGGCCTCGCTAACAAGCTGCGCGCATACGAATTACAAGATCGCGGTGCCGATACGGTCGAAGCGAACGAAGCGTTGGGATTGCCGGTTGACAAGCGAGACTACGGAATCGGCTCGCAGATCTTGGTAGACCTGGGCGTGAAAGAGATGCGCTTGATCACGAACAACCCAAAGAAAATTTTCGGGCTCGAAGGTTACGGCTTGAAAATTGTTGGTCGCGCGCCGATGCAAACGGAACCGACGCCGTTCAACGAGCGCTACATCGATACCAAGCGTGACAAGCTCGGTCACATGTTCGACGCCCCGCAGGCGGCTTCGTGAAGCGCGACGCCGCTGTCGAAACGCTTCCCGACTGTCGCGGCAAACGCTTTGGGCTGGTGGTCGCGCGGTTTTACGACGAGCTCGCGACGTGGATGGTCGACGGTGCGCGCCGCGCACTTGTCAACTGTGGTGTTTCGTCTGAAGACATTCGCACGTTCGACGTCCCGGGATGCTTCGAGATTCCGCTTGCGTGCGACACGATACTGGCAACCGGCGAATATGCCGGCGCGGTCGCGCTGGGCGTCGTGGTCCGCGGCGAGACGCCGCACTTTGACTTCGTTGCCGGCGAATGTTCGCGCGGGGTAATGGACGTCTCGCTCGCGCACGGCTTGCCGATCGGCTTTGGAATCCTTACGACCGACTCGTATCTGCAAGCCGAGGAACGCGCCGACCCTTCACGTGGTGATAAGGGCTATCACGCGGCCATCGCCGCGGCGACGCTCGCCGCTTTAGCGGCTACGCTTTCGGCGGAAACAGACGCTCGCGCATAAAATCATCGCCCGCTTGCGAGTCGGTGTCGGGATCGCTCTTGAGGTCGTGATCGGCTTCTTCGCGCTTGGCCGGATCGGGCAGATCCTCTTCGGTTAAGTCGCTCTGAAAGATTTCGCCGTCGCGGTCGCGCGCAAACCGGTCGCTCTGTCGTTCCATGACCAAGGCCTACCCAATTCTGCCTCCGCCCAACTCCAAAAGGAACGGCGCGCGCCGGGTCGCATGAGGTCGTTCGTGAGCGAACTCGTACCAGTCCGCTGGTTGGGCGATGCGGTCGAATACCTCGACCAGCGCGCCCTGCCGGGCGAGATCGTCTACCGGCAAGCGCGTTCGGTCAACGATGTGGTCGAAGCGATTGCAACGCTGTCGGTTCGGGGGGCTCCCTGCATCGGCGTCTTTGCCGGCTTCGGGATCGCGATGCTCAAAGCGTCCCTGTCGCACGCCCGCTTCGTTGAAGCTGCGGCGCGCGTTCGCGCGGCTCGCCCGACGGCCATCAACCTTGCGTGGGCCGTCAACCGCGTGATGGCCGCCCCCGACGCGCTGGCCGAGGCAACGGCGATTGCCGAAGATCAGGCGCGCACCGACGAGCGCATCGGGCAGAGCGGCCTGCCGCTGGTTCCCGACGGCGCCGGCATCATCACGCACTGCAATACCGGAGCCTTGGCGACCGGCGGCCGCGGTACCGCGCTGGAAGTGATTCTTGCGGCTCACCGCGCTGGAAAACGCCCGCGCGTGTACGTCGATGAAACGCGTCCGCTGCTGCAAGGTGCTCGTCTCAACTATTTGGAGTTGAAAACGGCCGGCGTCAACGTCCGCGTGATCGTCAACGGTGCGGCCGCGTTCGTTATGCAGCGCGAACGGATCGATCTCGCGATCGTCGGCGCCGACCGGATCGCGCGCAACGGTGACACCGCGAATAAGATCGGCACCTACGGATTGGCCGTCGCCGCGGCGTATCACCGGGTGCCGTTCTACGTCGCCGCGCCGCGCTCGACGTTCGATCTATCCATCGCAACCGGCAGCGAGATACCCATCGAACTGCGGGCCGAAGAAGAAGTAACGTCGTTTCGAGGGACGCCGGTCGCGCCCGGCGCGCGTGCGTACAACCCCGCGTTCGACGTTACGCCGGCAACGTTGATCGCAGGCATCGTCACCGAGTGCGGCGTGCTTCGTTCGCCGTATGACGAAACGATTGCGGAACTGTTCGCGTGAAATACTATGAGTTCGTCGATCGCAAACCCGAAATCGGGACGCTGGTCTTCATCGAGGGAACGCAACGCGAACTTGCCGATCGCGCCATCGCGGTACTCATCGACCGGCTGCTTCCGGCGGAAGAGCGCGACTTTAACCTACAGCGCTTCGACGCCGACTCGATCGTCGATTTTCGGCCGGTCGCCGACGCCGTACAGGCTATGCCGTTTTTGGGCGGCCGGCGAGTCGTGATCGTCACCGGTGCGCACTTGCTCAAGGCCGAACCGCGCCGGCAGTTGTTCGCCATCGCAGAAAGCGTACCGCAGGGCAACACGCTCGCGATCGTCGATTTGGTCGCGCCGACCGCTAAAAGAACGCCGCCGATGAGCGCCGGCGCCGGCAAACACGCGCTGCGAATCGATACGTCGGCGACACCGCAGAAGGGCCGCTCCGCCCCGCAATCCGACGTGCGTAAACGCTTCGTTGAAGAACTCCTCAGCGAACTGAACGTGACGGCCGAAGCACGCATCGTGTCCGAACTGGCTCGCCTCGACGTCGATTTATCGTCGGTTCGTAACGACTTAGAGAAATTGGCGGTCGGCGAGCGGCGTATTACGTACGCTGCGTTTCAACGCGAATCGCTGTCGGTCGAAGACCCGAAGATGTACGAATTCGCAACGGCGGCGGTAAACGGCCAAACGGCGCGCGCCCTCGAGGTTGCAGCCGAATGCTTCGATGACAATCCTCGCGCTGCAATCCCGATGCTGATCGCACTCTCCCGCGAGTGTTTGACGGTTTGGGAATTGGCAAAGCCAAATGGGCGCCTCGACGGGATTCAACCGTGGCGGGAAGCCAAGCTGCGATCGACGGCATCGAGCATCGGGCAACGGGGCGCGCGCCTCGCGTACGAAACCGCTGTCGGCGCGTTCGAAGCGATCGTTACGGGAAAGGCCGGCAGCGATCTCGACGAGCAGCAAACGCTGATCGAGCGGATCACGATCGGAATCGGTGTTTTCGGCCAGCCGGCGCGCGGCGCGTTCCCGCCGATAAGGTACCTGGTTCCTATATACTCCACTGCCACGCATTCCACGATTCGGTGGACGCGTTGGGTGCGAAACCTTTGAAATCGACGCTGATCGGCTCCATCTGTCGCTTCCACCACAAGAAGACGTACGGCACGTCGCGCGCCAGCAGTCGCTGAACCCGTCCGTACGCAACCGCTCGAAGCGCTTGATCGTAGTGCGTCAGTGCGCCGGCTTGCGCGGCTTCCATCTCTGGATTGCAATAGCGAGACGTATTATAGCCGTTGGGTGGCATGTTCGCGCACAGGAACTGCGAGGAGTCGTCGGGATCGATGCCTGCATACCAGGGCGCGAGCGTGATGTCGAACTTGCCGCCCTGCACGATACCGCCGCTGGCGGCGGCCTCGAAGAGCGTTGCTTGCGGATAGGTTTTGATGGTGACGTCGATGCCGATCGAGCGTAACGCACTTTGCAGCAGAACGCTTTCTTCGCGATGGGTGACGTCCGACGTATCGGTGACGAGTAGGAGCTGAAGCGGCGAGCCGGCCTTGCGAGCAAGTCCGTCGGAACCGAAGGTGTAGCCGTCCGCGGTGAGTTCGCGCCGTGCCGCCGCAATGTTGAACGGATAGGAACGAATCGATGGGTCGAAGGCCCACATCCAATCCGGAATGTCCTGGGTCGCGACCTTTTCTTGCCCGTGCGTAAGGCGTTGGACGAAGCTCGCCTTGTCGATCGCTCGCGCGATCGCGCGGCGCACGTGCGGATCGGCGGTTTGCCGGCGCGCCAAGTTGAACTCGACCGCCTCGTATCCGTTCATGTCGCTCCATACGATGTGCGCGTCCGGCAACGCCGACAGTGCCGAATACGTTTCGATCGACGGCTGGTAGACGTAGTCGATCGAATGCGTCCGTAGCAGATTGACGGCCGTATTCTCGTCGGGTACGAACTGCACCACGACGCGCGATAACTGCGGCCTGCCTTTGAAGAAGCCCGCGTTGCGAACGAGCACGATCCGGTCCCCGTGGGTCCACGAAACGAACCGGAACGGTCCGTCACTCACCGAGGGTGCGTCGTTAAACGGAATGCGATTGATGTCACCATATGCACGCAATACGTGCGCCGGAGCGATCGAATACGGCTGATCGCTCTCGGCGAAGAACGTGTTAACGAAGGGTGCGAATCGTTGCCCCAGCCGGACCACGACGGTATGAGCGTCGGGGGTCGAGACGCTGCGGATGATGTCGTAGCCGTGCCGGGAGATGATGTTGTTGCGAGGGTTCATGATCGCACGCCACGACCAGGCCACGTCGCCGGCGCCCACGGGCACCCCGTCCGACCAGCGGGCGTCGCGGCGTAGCCTGTAGGTTACGGTCAGACCGTCGCGGCTGATGCCGCCGTTGGCTTGCGTCGGAACCCGGTCGGCGAGCATCGGAATCGGGTTCCCGCGGACGTCGGCCGAGAGTAGCCCGGTAAAGAGGAAACGGTCGATGAAGCCGTCGACGCTGGTCAACGCCAGTAGAGGGTTCAGGCTCTTCGGTTCTTCGACGACTGCGACGCGCAGAACGCCCGGCTGCGTCCATGCGTGGCGTCCCGCTTTTGTCGCCGTGCCGTCGGTCTTCGAGCAAGCGGCGAGCGCAATGACGACGGTGCATGCGAGCGCGGGGAATTTCATCGCATCCGAACTACCGGACAAATGTAGCCGTACCCTCCGCGCGCGTTCCAGCGCGACAGGCGCGCGCCGCATTGGCGCGAACGGAATCCGCGCACCCATGGACTATCGTACGTACGCCTCGCCGTTCTCCTGGAGATACGGCCGCGCTGAGCTTCGCTCACTTTTTTCCGAAAATACGCGACGCCGGTTATGGCGTGCCGTGTGGGTCGCGCTTGCCGAGGCGCAGCACGCCGCCGGCGAGTTGATCTCCGACGCCGAGCTCGCCGATCTGCGTGCCAACGCGAGCCGCGTTGACGTTGACGCGGCCTTGGAAATCGAACGCGAGATTCATCACGATCTGATGGCCGAGATCCGCGTCTTCGCTTCGCAGGCGAACGTCGGCGGCGGTAAGCTGCATCTGGGTGCCACCTCCATGGATATCGAGGATACCGTCGAGACGTACCGGCTCCGGTTGGCGCTCTCGTGGATCGGCGCTTCGATCGACGGCCTTCTGCACGCATTTTCTACGCAGATCGGTCGCTATGCCGACTTGGTCTGCATGGGCGCAACCCACTTGCAACCGGCCGAACCGACGACGCTCGGCTATCGGTTGGCCGTGTACGCGCAAGACCTGACGATCGACCGCGATAATTTGCAGTTCGTTTTCGATAATCTAACGGCCAAGGGGCTGCGAGGAGCGGTCGGAACGGCGGCTTCGTACGAGCAGTTAGCCGGTGGCTCGGGACGATCCGCCGATTTCGAGGCGCACGTGCTACAACGTTTCGGGTTGACGGCCCGCGAGATCGCGACCCAAACGTATCCCCGCAAGCTCGATTATCTCTTGTTGTCGGCGCTCGCCGGCGTCGGCGCATCGCTGTCGAAGTTTGCGGCCGACGTTCGCGTGCTCAGCACGCCCGAGTTCGGCGAAGTCGCCGAACCGTTCGGGCGCAAGCAAGTCGGCAGTTCGGCGATGCCGTTCAAACGCAACCCGATCGTGTGCGAACGGATCGGTTCGCTGTCGCGACTGCTGCCCGGTTACGCGGACGCCGCTTGGCAAAACGCAGCTACCAACATGTTGGAACGAACGCTCGACGACAGCGCTAACCGTAGAACGATTCTTCCCGAAGCGTTGCTTTGCACCGACGAAATCGTGTCGCTCGCGCACCGGGTCATCGCCGGACTCAAAGTTAACGAGCGCCGCATCGCCGCCAACCTCCGCACCTACGGGCCGTTCGCCGGCACCGAGTCGGTGTTGATGGAGGCGGTCCGTTCCGGTGGCGACCGTCAGGAGCTGCACGAATCGATTCGCGAAGCGTGCATGACCTCGTGGGACGCGCTGAGCGAAGGCCGCGACAATCCGCTTTCGCAGCTCCTGTCCCAAGAAGGGGCGCTCACGACGCTTTTGGATCCGGCAGAGATTCGGCGTCTGCTCGATCCGTCGAAACACGTCGGAACGGCTCCCCAGCGAGCGCGCGAACTGGCCGCTCGGATCGACAAACTGCCGCCGTTCCCGGCGCAATTGGAAGTGCGCGTCGACGACGAGGAACGCTCGTGAACAAAGGCATCGAGATCGCACGTGGCAAGACCAAAATTCTCTACGAGGTGCCGGGACAGCCGGCACAGGTCGTCGTCGAGCAAACCGATTCCATTTCGGCCGGCGACGGAGCGCGACGGAACGAAATCCCCGGCAAGGGACGCCTAGCCGCGCAAACGACCGCACGCGTATTCCGCTTGCTCAACCTCTGTGGATTGCCGACGCATTATCTCAACGGCGGTGAAGACGACGACGACAACGAGATGGTCGTACGTCGCTGTAACATGCTGCCGCTCGAAGTCGTCGTTCGCGGCGTCGCGGCCGGTTCGTTCGTCAAACGCAATCCGTCGATCACGCGCGGGATGCTGCTTGCTCCGCGGGTGGTCGAGTTTTTCGTGAAGGACGACGCCAATCACGATCCGCTCATTAGTCCCGACCAGATCGTTGCATCCAACATCGCCGGACCGCACGAAATTGCCGCGATGACCGAGATGGCCCGTCTGACATTCGACATCTTGGCACATGCGTGGCGGCGCCGCGACGTGCTGTTGGTCGATCTCAAGATCGAATTCGGACGCTTGGCAAGCGGCGAGAACCAAGGGCAGCTCGCCATCGCCGACGTGATCGATAACGACTCGTGGCGCCTTTGGCCGCAGGGGCGTGAAGATTTAATGCTCGACAAGCAGATGTATCGCAATCTGCCGGTCGTGAACGATGCCGCGCTCGCGCGCGTAAAACAAGCCTACGAACACGTCGCCGAAATGGCCGGCTCGTTTCCGGTCATGCGTCCCGGCATGGTGGCGATCATCGCCGATGGTCCGCAGAGCGTCGATCGCTCGAACGAAATCGTGGGAGCGTTCGGACAACTCGGTCTGCCGGCCGTACGTCACGTCGCGAGTCCGGCGACGACGCCGAACTACGTGCTGCAACTCGTATCGCAGCTCGAAGCCGCCTTTGCTCGTCTCGCATTCGTGGCCGTCGGCGAACACTCGGCGCTGCACTCGATGCTCGAATCGGCCTCGTCTGCTCCCGTATTCGACGGAGGCCGTCCGCCCGACGAGTTGGCACTGCAGTGCGCGAAGATCTTCGGCTTGGAAGACACGGTCTTGTTCGGACGGACGTTGCTCATGCAGGCCAACGCACGCTCGAGCGTGATCGCATTCGACGCGTCGCTCCAACAACAACTGCAGACCGGGTCATCCGGCGTACATCTTGCCTGACGGGGTCCGTCCGAACGTCGCGCTACGGTCCGACGAAATCGAACGCATTGTGGAGCGGCTCGGACGCGAACCGACCGAGGTCGAGTTGTACGCGTTCGACGCGCAATGGAGCGAGCATTGCAGCTACAAGTCGAGCCGGCCGTTCCTATCGCGATTGCCGTCAAGCGGCCCCGATGTCATTCTGGGTCCCGGCGAAGACGCCGGTATCGTTCGACTCGGGGAGCACGCCGGCGAAACGTACGCCATCGTCGTCGCGCACGAGTCGCATAATCATCCGTCGCAAGTCGTTCCGTTCGAAGGCGCGGCCACGGGCATCGGCGGTATCGTTCGCGACGTATTATGCATGGGCGCCCGCGTGATCGGCGTTGCCGATCCGCTGCGTTTTGGTCGCATCGACGTACCCGGCTCGCACCAACGGTATGTGGCTCGCAGCGTCGTCGATGGAATCGGCGCCTACGGCAATGCGATCGGCGTTCCGAATATCGCGGGCGACGTCTACTTCGAAGAAGGCTTCGACGACAATTGTTTGGTGAACGTCGTCGCTCTGGGGGTCTTGAAAGAGTCCGAGATCGTGCATTCGGCGGCGCCCCCGGGAGCGGCCGGATGGGATTTGATACTCGTCGGAAAAGCCACCGACGAAAGCGGGTTCGGCGGTGCTTCGTTCTCGTCGGTAACGTTGGACGAAGCCGACGAAGACGCGAATAAAGGCGCCGTGCAAGTTCCCGACCCGTTCCTCAAAAACGTGTTGATGCGCGCGACCTATCGCGTCTTCGAAGCGTTGCGCGAACGCGGCATCGTGGCCGCGTGCAAAGATCTCGGCGCCGGCGGATTGATGGGTTGTTCGGCCGAGCTGGCGTCGGCCGGCGGATACGGAGCGGACATCGATCTCGACCGCGTCAACGTCGCGGTCGACGGACTACCGCCGTACGTCGCCGCCATCGGTGAAGCGCAGGAGCGGCTATTGTGGGCGTTGCCGCACGAAGCCGCCGCCGAAGTGCTGCGCATCTACAACGAGGAGTATTCGCTGCCGTCGATCTCGCATAACGCGCGCGCTTCGATCGTCGGGCGTCTGACGACGGAAAAGAAGTACGTGCTGCGGCAAGGCGGCGAAACCGTCATGGACGTCGACATCGACGTCTTGACGGGCAAGATCGTCGACGATCTGCCGTACGTCGAATGTATCCGTCACGAAGCTGCAAGCCCCGAGTTGCCGGCGGTCGATGTCGATAGCATTTTTCCGAAGATTCTCGCGCACCGTGACGTGTGCTCGCGCGAGCCGCTCTATCGCCGCTACGATTGGGTCGTACGCGGAACCACGGTTCTGCCGCGCGGCGCCGCAGACGCCGGTATCCTTGCGCCGGTGCCGGGATCTCGACTGGGTGTCGCGTTAGCGGTCGCGGGCAACCCGCGCTACGGGGCGATCGATCCGGCATACGCTGCCGAAGCCGCCGTCCTCGAGGCAGTGCGCCGTGTCGTCGCAGTCGGTGCGCGCCCGGTCGCGCTCACCGATTGTTTGAACTTTGGAAATCCGCGTAATCCCGAACAATATGGTGCGCTGGTCTCCGCGGTCGATGGGCTGGCGCGCTCGGCACGGGAACTCGGGTTGGCATTCGTATCCGGAAACGTCAGCCTTTACAACGCATCCGCCGGTGGCCGCAGCGTTCCGGCATCGGCCATCGTGTCGTGCATCGGCGTCACCGACGATGTCGGGACGGCGATCTTGCCCGGGCTCAAGCGCCCCGGCTCGGCGCTTTTGTGGGTGGGCAGTCGAGAACTGGCCGCCGGCGGTTCGGTGCTGGCCGACGTGCTCGGCGTACGCGCATCGCTGCCCGAAATCTCGTACGACGCCGAACGCACGGCGATCGACATCGTGCGTAGCGCGATGGCTACCGGCGTGCTGCTGTCGTGCCGCGCGATTACGGACGGCGGAATGCTAGTCGCGCTGGCGCGCCTCGCGTTCGATGCGCGTGCCGCCGGGAGGGACCTCGGGGCGGAATTGGATTTCGGCAACCCGTTTTGCGAAGCCGGCGGGTTTTTGTGCGAAGTCAGCGACGACAGCGAACTCAACCTTACCGGTATCCTCAAAATCGGCGAGACGATCGCTCGACCGCAGTTGATCGTCAACGGATCTTCGTTCGGTATCTCCGGCTTGCACGAAATCTGGAGCCGTCCGCTCGAGGAGCTGTATCCGTGAAGCGCCGGATTGCCGTGTTAACGTTTCCGGGGACGAACTCCGAAGACGAAACGGTGCGTCTGCTGCGCGACTGCGGCGGCGACGCGCATCTCGTGCACTGGTCCCGCGCCGATATGCTCGCGCAATACGATGCATACGTTCTACCCGGCGGCTTTGCGTACGAAGACCGAATCCGCGCCGGGGCTGTCGCGGCGTTCGATCCGGCGATGGATTACGTGATCGACGGCGCGCGACGTGGAAAGCTGATTCTGGGCATCTGCAACGGCGCGCAGATGCTTCTCGAGGCCGGCCTCGTGCCGGGAACGGGCGAACTGCGCCGTCCGACCGCTGCCTTCACGGATAATCGACCGTCCGGGCATTTTATCTGCCGTCAGATTTACGTCAAGCTCGCGGTAGATCCCGAGCGGTCGCCGATCACCGCCGCACTGCCGCCGGGTGCGACGTTCCCGGCGTATGCGTCAAACGGCGAAGGCTGTTTGGCCGCGCCGCCCGAGCATCTGCGCGAGCTGATCGATGGCGGTCACGTAGCCTTTCTGTACTCGCAGGCGGACGGTACGGTCGACGACGACGCCGTTCCGAACGGATCGGCGCTGGGGTGCGCCGGCTTGCTCAATGTGGAGGGGAACGTCTTGGCCCTCATGCCGCACCCGGAACGCGACGGCTGGAACTTTCAGCACCTCGACCGGCGTATCGGCGACGACGTCTTGGCACCGTCCGGCGGAGCGGTGCTCTTTCGTAGTTTTGTCGAAGCGGTCGATCGATGACCCAACGCGTCGCCGCGATCGCACTAAAAATTCCGGATAATGCGGCGTTTACCGCGCGTCAGGCGCTGAAACGCCTGGGTCTCGTGTTGAGTCGCGTCGAGCGCACCGAAATTTGGAGTTGCGAGGACGGCGGCGAAGCCGAAACGTTCGCCCGCCGCGTGGCCGCGAATGAATCGATCTTTAACCCCAACAAGCATCGTCTGATCGTGCTGGCAGAAGGCCATCCGCGTCACGGTGAGGTCTGGATCGAGCGTCGCGATCCGCGCGACGCCAAGCGTCTTGGAAAGCCCATTTCCGAAGTCGCATCGGCTCGCCGCTACGTCGGCTGGCGCTTATTCGACCAAAATGGCGCACCGGTGCACCGCCCGGTACTCGACGATGCGGTGCGACTCTTGCTCTGTAACCCTGCGATTGATGAGGCGCGCTACGAACGATGAATAAACCCTATACTATCGCGACGCTCGGATCGCATTCCGCGCTGCAGATCCTCAAGGGAGCGCACGACGAAGGATTCAAAACGCTCGCGATCTCCAATCGCGCGACCGAGCGTCTTTATCGATCGTTCAAATTTGTCGATGAAGTGATTACGCTCAACGACTACTCGGAGTTTTCCAGCCTGATCGACGACCTCACGAGTCGGAAAATGATCATCGTCCCGCACGGGTCGTTCGTCGCCTACCTTTCGCTCGAGGAGCAGAAGAAGATGACGATTCCCTATTTCGGGAACAAGGCCGTTCTCGATTGGGAGGCCAGCCGCGAACTGCAACGCCAATGGCTGTCGCGCGCCGGCCTGCAATTGCCGCGCCAGTTTCGCAGCGGTGCCGAAATCGACCGCCCGGTCATCGTGAAACTGTACGGTGCGCAGGGCGGCAAGGGCTACATGTTCATTCAGGATGCCGCCGACTTCGAATCGCGTGCCGCGCAACTGCAGCAAGAGTTTATCATTCAGGAATATATCATCGGCGTTCCGCTCTATATCCATTATTTCTATTCGCCGCTCGACGGTACGTTGGAAATTATGTCGATGGACCGGCGTTACGAAACCAACGTCGACTCGTTGGGCCGTATTCCGGCGGCCGCACAGGGAAGTATGGACGTCAGCCCGTCCTATGTAGTCGTCGGCAACCAGCCGGTATCGCTGCGCGAGTCGATGCTCGCCGAGGCCTTGCGTATGGGCGACGACGTCGTTCGCGTCAGTAAAGAAATCTGCGGCCCCAAAGGCCTGTTCGGAGCGTTCTGCATCGAAACCATCATCACGCCCGACATGCAGTTTTACATCATGGAAATTTCGGCCAGAATCGTTGCCGGCACGAATCTGTTCATCGACGGATCGCCGTATTCGTACCTGAACTACTCCGAGCCGATGTTGACGGGGCGGCGAATCGCGCGCGAATTAAAGAACGCGTTGCTGACGAATAACCTTCGCCTGGTGCTGGATGATTCGAGCGTTCTGTAAGCCGCTGGCGCTACTCATGTTAGCTGCGTGCATAGCTCTGCCGCCCGCTTCGGCGCGCGCAGCTCTGGTCGCAGACCCCTCGATCCTGTACCAACAGATGAAGGATGCCTACGCAAAGGACGGAGACGCCGGCTGGAGCTATCGCTCGCAACAATATTACTTATCGACCATTTTCAACGCGGGGCGCGCGTACTCGCTGCAGTATCCGAACGACCCCGCCTACGGCGAACTCGCCACGCTGACCGTCCAGATCGGTGCCGGGCTCAACTACAACCCGCTGATCAATCACGATGCCGCCGCATGGTGGGTTCGCGAAGCGGCCGTATGGGTGCAGAAAAATTCGAAAGACCGGAGCTTGATCGAGCAAGCCAATCGAGTCTTGCTTCGCGTGGACTCCGAAGACGACGTGAAAGCGTTGGCGCGTATGGCCGATGACGATGCCGGCGCGAACGTACGGGCGTATCCGGGCGATACCGACGCGCTGTTAGCGCGTGTCGAAGCGAATTGGCGCGCCTGGCTCTTGACCGGCGATCCCAAATGGCGATCGTTAGCGATCGCGCGGGCGGCCCAACCGGATTTTCCGATCGCACACCTGCCGACGACCTGGGGCCCGGCGTTCGTGGCAGCGATGAACGTGTTAACGCCCGGCGTCGATAACGCGACCGCGAGCGACGTCCGGAATGCTAAAGAGTTCCTCACGCGACTGCAGGCGGTCGCGCCGATTCGCGTGATCACGACGGTGACGTCGATGCCGCACGATGCGTACATGGGTACGCTGGCGCCGGCCGACGAGTACTTCGGTCGCATGGGATTTTCGATTCTCGGCATCGAGAATCAACTCAAACACATCAACTATATGCTCGATTACAATTACGGCGACCGCGAATTCTCAGAAACGGCGTTGGTGGCAGAGTCGATCGACGACATGCACAAGGTCTATCCGCGCGACCGCGACCTGCCGATGCTGTTGCTGTGGTGCTATACCACGCTGCAGCGCATGGACGATTGGCGAGCGCGAGCCGCCGCATCGCACCTGCGTGCGATCTTGACCGTCGAATATCAGGACAGCCCGCAAGCCCGTAAGTTGCTATCGGGCTCGAGCAGCTAGGACCGATATGGAAACGGTGTTGGCCGATCGCCTACAGTTTGCGTTTACGATCATGTTCCATTATCTGTTTCCGATCGGAACGATTGGGTTGGCACCGTTCGTCGCGGCCTACACTTGGAAAGCCGCGCGCAGCGGCGATCCGGAAGACGTTGCGGCGGCGCGTTTCTGGACGACGATTTTCGCCGTTAATTTTGCGGCCGGTGTCGTCACCGGTATCCCGATGGAGTTTCAATTCGGAACGAACTGGGCTGCCTTTTCGCGTTCCAGCGGTTCGGTCGTCGGACAGCCGCTCGCGATGGAGGGCATGTTCGCGTTCTTCCTCGAGTCGATTTTCCTCGGAGCGCTACTGTACGGCCGGCGCGGAAAGCCGACGCGGTTTATGGCGTGGGCGGCGGTAATGGTTTGCCTCGGAGCCTGGCTCTCCGGGTATTTTATCGTCGTCACCGACGCCTGGATGCAGCATCCCGTCGGCTATGTCGCGGGACCGAACGGCACGTATCAACTCAACGACATTTGGGCTGTGGTGCTATCGTCGTGGGCACGCTGGCAGTTCGCGCACGTCTTTATCGGGGCCTTATTGACGGGCAGTTTGATCGTCGCCGGCGTGGGTGCGTACTACCTGCTGGCCAAGCGAGAAACGGCGCTGGCAAAACGTTTCGTGCGATCCGGTACGATCGCCGCATTCGTGCTTTCGATCCTGGCGGCGTTCCCGACGGGAGATATCAATGCCGATGACGTTACGAAATACCAGCCGGTCAAGCTGGCGGCAATGGAAGGCCTGTTTCAATCGGCGCACGGCGCGCCGTTGGCGATCATCGGCATGCCGGACTCGAAAAACCGGACGTTGCTCGATCCGGTCTACGTTCCGGGCATTCTGAGTTATCTGGCGTACGGGAACTTTCGCGCCAACGTGAACGGGCTCGAAGCCTATCCGCGCGAGTTCTGGCCGCCGGTCGAATTGACGTACTATGCGTATCACGTCATGGTCGGGCTCGGGACGATCTTCGGAGGCATCACCGCACTGGCATTACTGCTGCTGGTTATGCGCCGGCTCTACTCAACGCCGTTGATGTTATGGGTGCTGATGCTGCTCGTGCCGTTTCCGTACATCGCAAACGAAGCCGGCTGGGTGGTGAGCGAAGTGGGACGTCAACCCTGGATCGTGTACGGTTTGATGCGCACCGCCGCCGGAGGTTCGCCGACGGTGAGTGGCGGCGAAACGCTGTTCACGATCATCGGCTTCGCCGGGATGTATTTCTTGCTCGGCGTGCTGTTCTTAACGCTCGTCCTTCGCGAGATCGGGCTCGGCCCTTCGCACCCGCAAGAGGTTCCGATCTGATGCCGACGGTCGGATACTGCGTGATCGCGCTAATGCTCACTGCCTACGTGTTGCTCGACGGCTTCGACTTGGGGGTCTCGTCGATCGCGCCGTTCATCGCGCGCAACGATAACGAGCGCCGCATCGCGATGGAAAGCATCGGCCCGTTCTGGAACGGCAACGAAGTCTGTTTGATCGCCGCCGGCGCCGCGCTGTTCGCGCTCTTTCCAAGCGCCTATGCCGCATCGTTCTCCGGTTTCTATCTGCCGTTCATGGTCGTCCTATGGCTGCTGATGTTCCGCGGCATCTCGTTGGAACTGCGCGAACACTTGTCATCGGACTTGTGGCACCAATTTTGGGACGCGGCGTTCTGGGCCTCGAGCACGCTGTTGATCGTCTTATTCGGAGTCGCGCTCGGCAATCTGATACGCGGGGTACCGCTCGACGCATCCGGCTATTTCCAGGGCAGCTTCTCGTTCTTACTCAATCCGTACGCCATCGCGGTCGCACTGCTGGCGGTCTGCGTGCTCGGCTTTCACGGCGCCGCGTTTGCGCGCTTGCGGATCGACGGGCCTCCGGCCGCGCGGGCCGCGTCGGCATTAACGGCGTTGTGGTGGTGCGTCGCGGCACTGTACGTGATCGTTAGCGCCGCTACGCTGTATCTGCGCGGATTCGGCGGGCATTGGGCGACGTATGCGTGCGGCGCGATCGCGCTGGCTGCGCTGATCGCCATGCGTCTCGCGCTCGGAAGGTCCGATGTGGCAGCGTTTGCAGCGTCCAGTCTGTTCCTCATCGCTTTGATGGGTGCCGCGGCGGCGACCATGTATCCGTACATCCTTCCCGGTTACCCGCCTGGATCCGGAGGTCTGTCGATCGACGCCGCTGCGCCGTCGGTGGCGGCGATGACGACGGCGCTGACCGTTACGATCGGCGGCGGCATTGCGGTCGTCGCGTACGGTTCGCTCGTATTTCGTCGTATGGCCGGAAAGTTGCGCGTTGAGGACGTCACACGATGAGCGACGTGGTGCGTTCGGCCCTCGCGCGGTACGACCGCAACGCCTTGACGCTCTGTTCGATCGGCAGCCATTCGGCGCTCGAAGTCGCCGCGGGCGCGCGCTCGGCCGGACTGCGGAATCTCGTCGTCACGGCGGCCGGCCGGGAGCGCACGTATGCGCGGTATTTTCGGAAAACCGGCCCGCCCGGACCGGCGCGCGGGTGCGTCAACGACGTTCTCGAGCTGGCGCGCTTTCCCGACATCCTCAACGACGGCGTACAGCAACGTTTGCTCGAACGAAATGTCCTGTTCGTCGCGAATCGCTCGTTCGAGGTCTATCTGCACCAGCAGTATTCGTACGACGAGATCGAGCGGCGCATGCTGGTCCCGTTTTTTGGAAATCGCCGCCTGCTGCGTGCCGAGGAACGTGACGAGGAAAACAATCAGTACGCACTGCTCGAGCGTGCCGGCATCCGTTACCCTCGCCGCTGCAACGGGCCGGACGAAATCGATCGCATCGTCATGGTCAAAGCCCCGCACGCACGCGTTTCGTTCGAACGCGCGTTCTTTTTGGCGACGTCGCGCGAAAACTACTACGACACCGCGCAGCGCCTGATGCGCGAAGGGATCCTTGACGAAGCAGGTTTACGAAACGCCGTGATCGAGGAATATGCCCTCGGACCGTCCGTTAATTTGAATTTTTTCTATTCGCCCGTACTCGGAGAGTTGGAGCTGAGCGGCACCGATACGCGGCGTCAGACAAACCTCGAAGGTTTTCGCGCGGTCCCACCGTCGGCGCTGGACGCATTGCGCGACGTCCCGATGCGGATGGAAGAAGCCGGGCACATCGCGGCGACGCTGACCGAGTCGATGTTGGAAAAAGCCTTCGACATGGGCGAGCGCTTCGTTGCGGCGGCGCGCGAAGCGAATCCGCCGGGCGTCATCGGCCCCTTCGCGTTGCAATGCATCGTCGTCGCCGGCCCACCCAAAGAGTTCGTCTGCTACGACGTCTCGTTGCGCATCCCGGGATCGCCTGGAACTCGCTTTACCCCCTATTCGTCGTATCGCTGGGGGCGTGACGTTTCGGTCGGCGAACGCATTGCGATGGAGATCGTGATGGCAAACGAGACCAATTCGCTCGAAAACGTTTTAACCTGACAATCACGCTCGCAGATGGAGGATTCATGGCTACGCAAGACGCGCCGCGGCGCGCCGGCGCCGTAACATTTCGGGGTACGCCGATGACGTTAGTCGGACCCGAGTTGACGGTCGGTGCTCCCGCTCCGGATTTTATGCTGACTGGGGCGGAGCTGGCTCCGGTCACACTAGAAACGCTCGTCAACGGCGGAAACCGTGCGGCGTTGCTCATCGTCGTGCCGTCGCTCGACACGCCCGTTTGTTCGCTCGAATCGCAAACGTTCAACAAGCGTCTCGGCGAGTTGCCGGCTGGAGTGGCGCCGTTCGTCGTGAGTATGGACCTGCCGTTCGCGATGGCGCGCTGGTCGAACAATCAAGACGACGCCGTGCAACTAGGCATGCTTTCCGACTATCGCGACCGTTCGTTCGGTCCGGCATACGGGTTACTCATCGCCGAACTAGGATTGCTGGCGCGAGCCATCGTCGTCATCGGCAAAGACAAAACCGTTCGCTACTACAGCCTCGTCAAAGAAGTGGCGGATCAGCCCAACTACGACGATGCGCTGAAAGCCGCAACGGAAGCGGCATAGTTCACACCTTGCCGCAAACGGTATTCATCCTCGACTTCGGCGCGCAGTATAGCCAACTCATCGCGCGCCGCACGCGCGAACTTGGCGCGTACTGCGAGATCGTGCCCTACGACGTGCGATGGAAGGACTTGGAATCGCGGTCGCCCGCGGCGTTCATCCTTTCAGGCGGACCGGAAAGCACCATCGTCGATGGCGCGCCGCAGATGGACGCGGCGATCGCCGCCAGCGGCGTTCCGATACTCGGCATCTGCTACGGCATGCAACTGCTGGCTCGCGAACTCGGCGCACAGCTCGTCAAGCTGGATCATGCCGAATACGGTCCGGCCGAACTGACGGTAGTCGCTCCGACCTCGCCGCTGTTCGAAAACGTGCCCGAGCATTCGCGCGTTTGGATGTCGCACGGCGATTCGGTCGTGGCCCTCCCTGCCGGGTTGGAAGCCATCGCATCGACTCCCCGCTGCAACGTCGCGGCGATGGGGGATGCCGGGCGCCGGGTGTACGGCGTACAGTTTCATCCCGAAGTCGCGCACACCGAACACGGGCGGTCGGTGTTGCGTAACTTCTTGCGCAACGTCGCCGGCATCGCCGACGAGTGGAAGATGGAGTCGTTCGTCGAGCCGGAGATCGAACGGGTGCGTGCCCAGGTCGGCTCGGCGAATGTCATTTGCGCATTGTCCGGTGGGGTCGATTCGGCGGTGGCCGCTACGCTCGTCGCTCGCGCTATCGGTGAGCGGCTAACGTGCGTATTCGTGGACCATGGATTGTTGCGCAAAGGCGAGGCGAAAGAGGTCGTCGCCGCGTTCCGCGACGTGCTGCATCTCAACGTGCGCGTGGTTGATGCCCGCGCTCGTTTTCTGAAAAAACTTTCCGGCGTCTCCGACCCGGAAAAGAAACGGCGGATCATCGGGCACGAGTTTATCCGAACGTTCGAGCGTGAGGCCAAACGTATCGAAGGCGCGGAATTTCTGGTGCAAGGCACGCTGTATCCCGACGTCATTGAGTCAAAAACGCCGGATAGCCAAGCCGGACACAAAATTAAATCCCACCATAACGTCGGTGGCCTGCCCAAGAAGATGCGGTTTGCGTTGATCGAGCCGTTGCGTGCGCTATTCAAGGACGAAGTGCGCGCGCTCGGGCGGGTGCTCGGACTTCCGGACCACATCGTCCAGCGCCAGCCATTTCCCGGTCCGGGTTTGGCCGTGCGTATCATCGGGGACGTCACGAAAAAGCGATTACAGGTGGTCCGCGAGGCCGATGCCATCGTGCGCGAAGAGATCGAAAAGGCCGATCTCGATACGATGCCGTGGCAATATTTCGCGGTACTGACTCCGGTCAAAAGCGTCGGCGTGATGGGCGATGGACGCACGTACGCTAACTTGGTCGCGGTTCGCGCGATTACGAGCGAAGATGGCATGACTGCCGATTGGGCGCGTTTGCCCCACGATTTGCTGGCGCGCATCTCGTCGCGCATCGTCAACGAAGTTCCGGGCGTCAATCGCATCGCATACGACATAACGACGAAGCCGCCGGCCACCGTGGAATGGGAATAGCGTGCGCATAGTCGTTGTCGGGAGCGGCGCGCGCGAGGATGCACTCTCGTGGCGTCTAGCGAGTTCTCCATCGTGCGAATCGATCGTCGCTGCTCCCGGTAACGCCGGCACCGCCTCGCGTGGCGAGAACGTCCGCATTTCGGCCACCGATGGACCGTCGCTGGTCGAACTCTGCCGTCATCGCAATATCGATTTCGCAGTCCTCGGATCCGAAGCGACAATTGCGGCCGGAGTAGCCGACCGGATGACGGCGGCGGGCATTTCCGTATTTGGGCCGTCGCGATCGGCCGGCCGCCTGGAGTCGAGCAAAATTTTTTCGAAGCGGTTTATGCAACGTCATCGCATCCCGACCGCGCGTGCCGCCGTCGTGCATTCGCTCGATGCGGCAACTCGCGCGCTGAACGAATGGGACGGCGGCGTGGTCGTCAAGGCCGATGGTCTAGCCGCCGGCAAAGGCGTTGTTGTCACCAAAGACGCTAACGAGGCGCGTGCGGTGCTGCGCGATTGGTACGGAGCCGGCGGCATACCCGGCGGAGGCAACGGCGTCTTGCTGGAACAGCGGCTCGAAGGTCGCGAATGCAGTGTGTTTGCGCTGTCTGACGGCACCTCGCTGACGTCGTTCCTCGATGCGCGCGATTACAAGCGTGCCGGCGACGGCGATACCGGTCCGAACACGGGCGGCATGGGCGCATATTCCCCGGCCGACGAACTCCCGGCAAACGCGCTCGACGTGGTGCGCGAACGTATTCTCGATCCGGTGCTGCGTGGTTTGCAGGCCGACGACGAACGCTATGTCGGCGTCTTGTACTGCGGTCTCATGTGGACCCAAACCGGACCGGCGGTGATCGAATTCAACGTTCGGTTTGGCGACCCGGAGACGCAGGTGTTGATGCCGCGCATCGATGGAGATTTTGCCGCGTTACTAAAATCCGTCGCCGACGGCGCAACCGACGCGTCGGCCGCAACGGTGTCCGCGCGGCATTGCGTAGGCGTGGTATTAGCGACCGAGTCGTATCCGTTTGCGAGCACGCCGGTGAACGATCTCGTTCCGGACGTTTCGTTGGCCGAAGGGTGCCAGGCGTTTTGGGGCAGCAGTACGCTCGAAAACGGGCATGTCCGATCCTCCGGTGGGCGAGTGCTGACCGTCACTGCGGTCGGCGACGATCGCGAGAATGCACGCGTTCGCGCGTACGCCGCGGTTAAAACGTTGTCGTCGCGGTTTGGCAATGCCAACCTCACATACCGTAGCGATATCGGGGCCGGCGCACAGCCGTAGGGCGTCGCCGCTCGAGCAGGCCCAACAACTCGCGCGCCTCGCCGGTCTCGCAAAAGCATGCGGTGCAGCGGGCGCCGGCGGCGCGTTATCGCCGGTAGAATGCGTCTGGCTCGAGCGGGCCGCTCGCGTGAAGCCCGGCGAGGTACGCGCCGTTCGCGAGAACATGCTGTCGGGCGGCGATCCGCTGGGCGATGCGTTTCTATCGATCCGTTCGCATCGACAACGTCGCGAAGACGGTGCGTTTTACACCGGCGACGCAATCCGCCGATCGATGCTTTCATGGGCGTTGCAATGCGAACCGCAACGGTTGATCGATCCCGGGTGCGGTAGCGGCCGCTTCGCGGGCGACGCGGTCCGAGAACGGCCGCACTTGGAAGTGGTCGCTATCGACGCCGATCCACTCGCGACCCTGATGACACGTGCGCTGCTGGCGGTTTTGGGCGTACGTCGGGCACGCGTTCTCTGTGGCGACTTTATTACCGCGCGTATCCCGCGCATCGACGGCAGAACCGCTTTCGTCGGGAATCCGCCGTACGTACGCCATCACGACATCGCTCCGAGCGTGAAGCGGCACATCGACACGTTGGCGGCGGATGCTGCGGTGCGTCGCACAGGTTTGGCCGGATTGCACGTGTGGTTCTTTGTCGCGACGTACGCGCGTCATGGAATCCCGGGCGACGTCGGTGCGTTCGTTACATCGGCGCAGTGGCTCGACACGACCTACGGCAGCGTGCTTCGCGAGCTGTTGTCCGGGCCGATGGGCGGACGGTCGATCCTCACGTTCGAGGCCTCCTCCTCGCCGTTCGATGCGATGACGACGGCCGCCATCGCGACGTTCGAAATTGGCGCACACAATTCGACGGTGCTGATCGGTACGATGCCGTCGCCATCAGGATCCATCGAACTCGAACGTATCGGCTACGCGGTCGCGACTGACGAACTGCATGCTTCGAGCCGCTGGTCGCAAATTGCGCAAGCCGGTGCGGCGCACGACGGCGGCACGACGATCGGGTCCCGGTTTCGCGTATCGCGCGGGCAAGTCACCGGTGCGAACGGGTTCTTCGTGATGTCCCAGCGGCGCGCGTGCGACCTCGGGATCGAAGTGTTCTGCATCCCAGTCATCTCCGCCGCGCGCGAAATCTTGACCTCGGGTGGCGTCGTTACGAACGGTCCACTGCGCCGTGTCGCGTTGTGCGTTGCGCCGCAACTCGATCTTGCCGGCGCACCGGCATTGGCGCGCTACATCGCGGCCGGCGAGGCCGCAGGCCTCCATCGCCGATACGTACCCTCACATCGAAAACCGTGGTATGCGGTTGAGTATTCGCGACCCCCGATCGTCGCCACGTACATGGCGCGCCGGCCGCCGTCTTTCGCGGTCAATCCCGAAGGCTTGGGCGTGTTGAACATCGCCCACGGCCTGTTTCCGCGCACACCGATGGATTTCGGTGCGTTGCGCGATACCGTCGAGCTACTGAACGCGGATGGGGCGCGATTCGCCGGGCGAGGCCGCACCTATCACGGCGGGCTACAGAAGTTCGAGCCGGGAGACCTCGCCGCGTTACCCCTCGACCTTACGAGTTAGATGGTCCAGCGCTGGCGGAAGCGATCGTTTGGAGGCGCGATTCTTATCGAGGCCGGCAGGCGATTCCTACACGAGCGCCTGGACCGTACGGACTACTTCCGGATCGATCGGTAACGACGGGTCGTCGTATCCGCGCACGATGGCCGCTTGCGACGAAGTGTCGGGCGCATACTTGAGCACGTGGTTCATTCCGTCAACGACGACAAATTTCGCGTGGGGAGCTCCGCGCGCAAGAGCGCGCGCATCTGCCATGCCGACTTGCACGTCGGCCGTTCCTTGAACGATCGAGATCGGAAGCTTGAGCTTTGCGATCTCGACCGCCGGATCGTACTTGAACCACGAGATCAAATAGGGCTGCACCGATGGTCGCAGCAGCGCCGCTAATTCGGGCGGCGCGTCCGTTACCAGATGACCCTGCTCCAATTGCGTGATGGCGGCATCGGCTTGCGCGTAGAGCTTTGCCGGCAGCTGAGCTGCGAGTTGTTCGCGTAGCACTGCCGGGGCGGGCCGCCCGGCGCCCTCGAGGCTGGCGAATCCATTGGCGCTTGCATTTTGCAACGCCAGCATTCCGAGCAGAGAACCCTCGCTGTGGCCGGCTAGCGTGACCGACGAAAATCGCGCGTCGCCGCGCAGGAAGGCGATCCAACCGGCTGCGTCTTGAACGTACGTGTCGAACCGCAGATCGCTTTCGGACTTCATAGCGGCGGCACTGGCGCCGACGCCGCGTTTGTCGTAACGCACCGTCGCGATTCCGCGCGCCTCGAGCGCTTGCGCGAGTAGCTTGTAGGTGTCGCTGCGCATGCCCAGGCTCGAATTGCCATCGCGATCGGTGGGACCCGAGCCGGCCACGATCAAAACGACCGGTGCCGGAGTTCGAGGCGGGAACGTTAGCGTTCCGTACAGCGTTCCGGTCGCCGTCTTCAACGAGATCGGGACGTTAGATGCCGCCTGGGCCTGGCTTGGCACTGCCGTCGCGGCCGAAGCGGCTGCCACCGCACCCAAAAACGTCGAACGATTCATCCACCGAAGATTCCCTTCGGGCGGCCGTGGCGCTTGCTCGAGAGCGGGGTCGGCCCTCGGGAGGTGTAACTCGGACGGCGCGAGGAGGTTATTAATAACGTATGGCCTTTCAAAACCAGGGCAGACCGCAAAATCAGTTTGGCGGCCCGGCCGTCCCGGCCGTTGCTACGCATTCGCTGCTCGCGCAGGTGCTGGGCATCACGGCGCTCGGCCTGTGCGTAACGGCGCTCGCGGCGTCTGCGACCCAAGGGCTTCCGGCCGGCGTCGGTTTGGCGGCGATGATCGTCGGGTTTATCCTGCTCTTCGCAATCAACGCCGTCCGGAGTAATGCGGCGCTTTCGCTCACGTTGTTTTATGCTTTTACGGCGTTAGAAGGCGTCGGAATCGCACCGGTTATCGGGCAATACATTCGCACGGTCGGATCGGATGTGGTGTTCAACGCCGCGTTGACGACCGGACTCGGAATGTTTGCCTTGGCAGCGGTCGTCTATGCGACCGGCCTCGACTTACGCCGCTTTCAAGGCATTCTTATGATTGCGTTGCTCGGGCTGATCGTGGTCGGCGTCGTCTCGATGTTCGTTCACTTCATCCATCCCGAGACGTACGCGTGGATCACGCTGGTAATTTTCGCCGGCCTCGTGTTGATCGACTTCGCACGGCTTCGCGCCGGCGGCGATGGCCTGACGCCGGTGCAGATGGCGGTCAGCATCTATCTCGACGCGATCAACATCTTTCTCGCCTTGCTGCAAATCTTTGGTGGCCGCCGTTCCAGCGACTGACGGTCTCGGTTAATGTGCGGCATTACGGGGGTGTTCGCTCCGCAACGCGACGCCGCCCGGCTCGCGTACTTCGGGCTGTACGCGTTACAGCATCGCGGACAAGAATCGGCCGGCATCTCCGCCGCCGATGGCGGTACCATACGATCGCACAAAGAGATGGGATTGTTGGGTGCGATCTTCGACGAAGAGATTCTGTCGTCGCTCGGCGGTCATATCGCGGTCGGGCACACGCGCTATTCGACGAGCGGTTCGTCGATGGTCGTCAACGCGCAGCCGTTGCTGGAGCGAAGCGACATCGGCGATTTCGCGTTCGCGCATAACGGTAACATGACGAACACCGACGATCTGCGCGACACGCTATCGCCGACAACGGTGTTACAGGCGAGTTCCGACTCCGAGGTTTTGGCCAAACTCTTGGTCGAGGCGAAAGGGTCGATGGTCGATCGCATTCGTAGCCTGATGGGCCGCGCACGCGGCGCCTACTCGATCGTGCTGATTACCGACGACGAACTCTATGCGTTCCGCGACCCGTGGGGCGTCAAGCCTCTGTGCTTGGGTACGCTGGCTGACGGCGGCTACATGGTCGCTTCCGAGTCGTGCGCGTTCGGCACGGTCGGCGCTCAATACGTTCGCGAACTCGGGCGCGGCGAGATCGTGCGCATTAATGCGGCTGGATTGGAGTCGATTCAAACCGACGTGGAAGCGATGCAGTCGGCCTTTTGTATGTTCGAGTACATCTATTTCGCGCGTCCGGATTCCAAACTCAGCGATCGCGCGATCTATGTTGCGCGGTACGAAATGGGACGGCGCTTGGCTCGCGAGCATGCCGTCGATGCCGACGTCGTGATGGCCGTTCCCGATTCGGCTATACCGGGCGGTATCGGGTACGCGGCCGAGAGCGGGCTTCCGTACGTCGAAGGCTTGATCAAGAACCGCTACATCGGACGTACGTTTATCAGCCCGGATCAGAAGATGCGCGCGCGCGGCGTGCATCTCAAATTCAATCCGGTCGTCGAAAATCTCAAAGGCCACCGTGTGGTGGTGGTCAACGATTCGATCGTGCGCGGAACGACGACCCCACGCATCGTGGCGTTATTGCGGGAAGCCGGAGCGAAAGAAGTGCATCTGCGCATCACATCGCCCCCGATCAAACATCCGTGCTATTTAGGCGTCAACATGGCGACCTATGACGAACTGGTGGCGGCCAACTTCACCGTCGAAGAAATCCGGCAAAAGACCGGCGCCGACTCACTGGGATATCTGAGCCTCGACGGTTTGCTGGCCGCCACCGGGCGCGATCGTAGCGAAATGTGTCTGGGCTGTCTGACGGGCTCGTATCCAAGCGTTCCGGCCGGGCATGAAAGCCGCACGCTCGTCACGACCGATAAGGCTTCGTAGTCGAGCGGCTTAGGTTTCAGGTTCGGGCGCGGGAAACGTTCCGGCGCGAACGTCGTCGGCAAACTCGCGCAATGCTTCCGTCGCTAGACGTCCCACTTCGGCGTACCGTTTTGCGAACGGCGGTGAATGCGAATACATCCCCAATATGTCGTGCAACACCAGCACTTGCGAATCGCAGTGCGGTCCGGCTCCGATGCCGATCGTAGGAATCGTCAGTAGTTCGGTGATTTCGCGCGAAATTTCGAAATCGACAACTTCCAGCACGATCGCGTAGGCGCCGGCAGCTTCGACCGCGCGCGCGTCGTCGATCAATCGATCGCGATGCGTACGACGCTTGAATCCCGGTCCGAGGCCGGCCGTTTGCGGCGTCACTCCGATGTGTCCGACGACTGGAATCCCAGACCGCGCGATCGCGCGTACCCGGTCGGCTTCGTAAACGCCGCCTTCCAGTTTGACCGAACTAGCGCCGCCTTCTTTGACGCATCGAATGGCCGAACGCAGCGCGTCTTCGTTGCTGACCTGGTACGAGCCGAACGGCATATCGGCGATGATGTGCGCGCGCGCCGTGCCGCGCACCACCGCCTGTGTGTGGTGGATAATTTGATCCAGCGTGACCGGGGTGGTCTCGTCGTATCCGAGCACGACGTTTCCCACGCTATCCCCGACCAGGATGACGTCAATTCCGGCCTCTTCGACGAAGTTCCCGAACGGCGCATCGTATGCGGTCGCTACCGGAAAGATCGTTTTACCTTTTCGGCGTTTGATCGCGCCGGCCGTAACCCGCCGAATGGCGGGATTTTTTTCCGGCTCGTACGGGCGCGCTTCCGACGAAGCGTTTGCGCGTTTCTTAACAGACGAATACATGCCGGAACTACCTCGCCGACACCGCCGCCGCGTTGCTCTCGCCGTTCGACGCGGCCGCACCGTTGCCGGACGCCAGCGATTCCGCCAATGCAACGAACGTGCGCACCGGCATTCCGGTGGGTCCTTTGGCTTGCCAGCCCGACTCGCCATCGAGGTATGCCGTGCCGGCGATGTCGATATGCACCCACGGCGTTTCGCCGACGAAGGATTTGAGAAACGCAGCCGCAGTCAACGTGCCGGCAGCGCGCCCGCCGGTGTTTTTGAGGTCGGCGATATCGCTCTTCATCTGTTTTGCGTATTCGTCGTAATACGGCATGCGCCAGAAGCGCTCGCCGGTCAACTTTGAGACGGCAACGAAGCGATCGGCCCAGTCGTCGTCGTTGGAAACGACCGCAGCAGCGGCGTGGCCGAGTGCGACGACGACCGCGCCCGTAAGGGTCGCGGTCTCGGCAATGCGCGTCGCGCCAAGCTCGTTTGCGTAGCAGAGCCCGTCGGCCAAAATCAAGCGCCCCTCGGCGTCGGTGTTGATCACTTCGATCGTCTTGCCGTTCATGGCTTTGACGATGTCGCCGGGTTTGGTTGCCTTTCCACCCGGCATGTTTTCGGTTGCCGGTACGATACCGACAACGTTCACCTTCGGACGGAGCTTACCGATCGCGACCATCGACGCGATGACCGCCGCGCCGCCCGACATATCGTATTTCATATCTTCCATACGGTCGGCCGGCTTGATCGAAATGCCGCCGGTATCGAACGTGATGCCTTTTCCGACGAGCGCTAACAGTTCTTTGCTCGAAGGGTCGCCGTTATAGCGCATGACGATGAATTTCGGCGGTTCCGCGCTACCGCGCGCGACCGACAGGAACGATCCCATGCCTTTATCACGCGCCCAGGCTTCGTCGTGTATCTCGACCTCGACACCGGCCGCGCGCCCCGCCGCTTCGGCTTCGTTCGCGAGAATCGACGGCGTCATGTCGTTGGACGGTGTGACGGCGAGTCGTCGCGCGAGGTTCACCGCGTCGCCGACGACCGTTCCGTGCGCGACGCCGCGCTCGAGCGCCTCGACGTCGAATCCGTCGGATAAAAGCGTTACGGTATTGACCGCGATCGGTTTCTCGGGTTCGCGCTGATACGTCGTAATCTCGAACGAAGAAGCGATCGCGCCTTGCGCGATCGACGAAGCCGCATCGACTTCGCGGCCGGCCGCTTCGGACGGTAGCGCGACGGCAATGTCGGCAACGTTTCGGCGGCCGAGCGCTCGCACTGCCACTCCGGCATAGCGCGCCAACATCGAATCTTCGAATCGCTTGCGTTCACCTAATCCCACGGCCAGCATTCGCTTGAAGGGCCGGTCGATTGCGTGTACGAGGAGCGTGTCGCCAAACGCGCCTTTGAACTCTCCGCTCGTTATTGCTTCGGAGAGCGCTCCGCCGACGGCGCCGTCGGCTAATTGTGCGGCGCCCGCAAGCGCTTCGTTGGAAAAGACCGGCACGACCAGGGCGGCGGTGCGCGCATCGATCGGCGCTCCGGATGCGACACGGATTTGCATGGTGAACCTTTCGCGCGGTGAACTACTGCTCGAGAACGGAGCAGGGCTAGCAGATTCTTTCCTGCGCGCGACGGCTCCAGCCCTGCGAAGGAGGATGGTGAGCGACAGAAGTCTGACCCCGAGCGCGTACGCGCGCGCCGGCGTCGATATCGCGGCCGGAAATGCTGCGGTTGACCGATATCGCGAGTTGCTCGCTGGGTGGCGGCACCCGGGCCAGCTCGACGCGATCGGCGGCTTCGGCGGCGTTTTTGAGATGCCCGGTGATGCGACGCAAGCGCTGGTCGCTTCGAACGACGGCGTCGGGACCAAAATTCTGATCGCCATCGCGCTGCGACGGTACGGCACGGTTGGCGCCGATCTCGTGAACCATTGCGTCAACGACATCTTGGTCGTGAACGCAACGCCGATGTTCTTTCTCGACTACCTCGCCGTTGGTAAGCTCGATCCGGAGATTGCCGGAGCGATCGTCGGCGGTTGCGCGCGCGCCTGTCGCGAACACGATTGCGCGCTGCTCGGTGGTGAAACCGCCGAAATGCCCGGCGTATACGCCCCAGATCACTTCGATTTGGCCGGCACGATCGTTGGCCGCGTCGATCGAGGTGCGCTTCCGGACCCGTCGTCGGTCGGTGCCGGCGATGCGATCGTCGCGCTTCCGGCGATCGGATTGCACACGAACGGATATTCGCTCGCCCGCGATGTCATCGACCCCAGTGAATACGAATCGCCTCTGCCGGATAGTCAAACGACGTTTGGCGACGCGTTGCTCGCGCCGCATCCGTCGTACTATCGCGCGGTGCGCGACGTGCAGGCGGTGGCGCGTGTGAAAACGATGTCGCACATCACCGGCGGCGGTTTGCGTGAAAACGTTCCGCGTACGTTACCGCCCAACGTCAAAGCAATCTTCGAACAGCAGCGATGGACCGTGCCGCCGATCGAGCGCGAAATCGTCCGCCGTGCGCGGCTCGATCTCGACGAACGCTATCGAACCCTCAACATGGGCATCGGGTACACCATGATCGTTCCGTTGGAAGACGCAGCCGCAGCCGTTGCCGCGACTCCCGGCGCGTTCGTCGCCGGGTGGACCGAAACGCGCGCCGGCGACGAACCTTCCGTCGTGGTGCATCCCGCGCGTGAGGATCTATGAACGAGACGCTGTTTCAAGACCTCACCGCGGCGTGCGATGCGGACGGTACGCGCGACGATCGCGCTCGAGCCGCGGCCGAGGCGATTGCCGCCGCCGGCTATTCTTGGAGCGCGATCTATGAAGTAGACGACGACGGCGTCACGTTGTTGGGCGAATCCGGAACCGCTTCGAAGCCGTTTTCGATCGTGCCCGAATCGTTGGCGTCGAATGCGTTTCTTCCAACCGAGCGCGGAGCCATAGTGCCGATTCTCGGCGCTGAAAGCGGAATACCGATCGGTGCGTTGGCGACCGAACGGGATCGTTCCGGTCCGATCGACGATCGCGAGCGCGGCGTGCTCGAACGTTGCGCGGCGATCGTCGTCGCCCTCTTCGAATAAAGCAAAGCGTGCCGGGCCTGTGCAATCTTGCCGTTGACCTTGACGATGCGTTTTCGGCGCGCGCCGCCGCAATCGCCGGCGCGCTGCATCTCGATGCTGCAACGACCATCGAACGCAGTGTGGGATTACCCGGCGATGCCTTAGCCTGGATCGACGAAACCTTCGGCGGGAGTTGGAGTTCCGAGGCGGCTGCCGGCGACAATGTATTGGCCCGACGCAACGGGCATCCGGTCGGGTTCGCGACCATCGCCGCACGCAATCTACGATTTCGTTGGCTGCGAGGTGCGGCATCCGAACCCGGGACCGGACTGTTCGGGCCGTTTGGAGTGTCCGTTGCCGATCGCGGTACGCCGCTCGGACGTTTCCTCTTACTGCGCGCGCTGCTGGATCTTTCGGAGCGCGGATATCGTCGCGCGCTGATTGCAGCGGTCGGGCCCGAATCGTTAATTCGATACTATGCCACCGTCTCCGGCGCGGCCGTCGTGGAACGATACGATCGGGCGCAGTTGCTGCCGCAAAAGCGGGTGGTCGTGCTGGCATCCGGCAGTGGAACGAACGTTCAGGCGGTACTCGATGCACGCGATGAAGGCCGGCTGCCGGTTAACCTCGCAGGCGCGATCGTGAACCGTACCGCGGCGTTCGCTGCCGAACGCGTGCTGCGCGCGGGCACGCCGGCAACGTTTGTCGTTTGGGACCGGTCGCACGAGACGCGCGAGCAGTACGATCTGCGCCTGCTCGAGACCGTGGCGGCGATGGCTCCCGACGTGCTGGCGTTACTGGGTTGGATGCATTTGCTCGACCACCGTTTCGTCCGAGCGTTTCCGCGAATCGTCAACTTGCATCCGGCATATCTGCCGCTCGATTTTCGGTTAGATTACGTGGAAATGCCGGACGGCATGTCGATTCCGGCGTTTCGAGGCGCGCATGCGATTCGGGATGCGGTCGCAGCCGGCTCACCGTGGGCCGGCGCCACGATGCACGATGTTACGCCCGATACCGATCGAGGACCCGTGCTCGCACGCAAGCCGGTGCGCCTCGCACGCGGGATCGATGAAGCCGGCGCGCTGGAGCGCATTCGTCCGCTCGAACACGAACTGGTCGTCACCGCGCTCCTGCGCTGTCTCTACGAAAGTTGACGCGCCGGCGTTGTCGCGCCAGGCCCTGGCCCTCGCGGGGATAACGTTGCGCGCATGAATGTTTCGCCAAGACCGCCGCAGTCGTCGACCTATCAGATCGATCCGGTCGAACGCTTGCCGAACTACCGCACGACGGCCGCGAATCTCGGTATGGGGCCAAGCTTCGGTAACAGCCGGATATGGGTGAACACGAAAAATACGGGCGACATCGAACGCGTTTTTTCGATCGCGGCCGGCAAGACGATGATCGGTTCGATCGCCGTCCGGTGTTCGATCGCCGGGCGTCCGCTGCGCGATGCGGCGCGCATGCCATTGGATAAATCGCTCAAAGTGTATACGCCGCTGTCGCTGGATCTCGGTGAGGTCGCCGTCGAAATTCACCCGGCGTTCCAGCGCCGCCGTTTCGATGTAGGCGGTTCGATTTGGATTACCGAGACGATTTTTCTGCCGTTCGGCGATGAAGACGGAAACGACGACCCTCCGATCCTGTATCAGGGCATCGAGATCGAAAATCGTGGCGAACACGAACAAGAATTGCGTATGAACGGTTTCGCCCGCTTGCGTGGCGACACCGACGACGACGTCGAGGCCCGTTACGATGCGAGCGTCGGCGGACTGATCGCACGCAATCGCTCGGGCGAAGGGGAGGTTCGCGTGTTCGCAATGACGTGCGAGCCCAGCGCGTACGAAACGAGCTTCGATTTCGGCAACGTGTACAGCCGCTCAAAGACTGCGCCGCTGGGCAACTCGACCGAAGCGACCGGCGACATCTTAGGCAGCCTGCAGCTCGACATAACGGTCAAACCGGGTGAAACATCGCGTTTTGCCTTCAAGACCGGTCTCTTTCCGAACGATGACGCGGCGACGTTACACGATTTCGTCAACAAAACCCCGTACGAAGCGCTTGGAATCACGCTTTCACTGTTGGCCGACGTGCTGCATCGCGGCGAGGTGATCACCCCCGACGAAGTGATCAACGACGGCGCGTTGTGGAGCAAAGTCAACATGCGGCGGGTGATGTCGCGCTACCCGATTGGCTGGCTCTTTACCAACGACCCTGGCGTCATGTCGAACGTCGTGATTCGCGACTGCGCCTGGTTCGTGTACGGCTGCGATTATTTCATGCCGCAATTCTCGCGATCGCTTCTCGACAAGGCCGCCGAACTACAATACCCCGACGGCAAGCTTCCAGAGTACGTCGACGCGCTCGTCGGCCGCGTCGAGGACGACGGCCTCAACATCAACGACGATACTCCGCTGTTCATCATGGCCGCAGCCCATCATTTCCGCTGCACCGGAGATGAAGAGTGGTTGCGACAAATTTTCCCGTCGCTCGCGAAGGCCGGACGCTACATCATCTCGCAGATGGACGATCGCGATTTGGTGTATTGTTCGGCCGACGATCCGCGTGGTAACGTCTGGGCGATCGCCAGTTGGCGCAACATCATCGCAAACTACGCAATCAACGGCGCCGTTACCGAGATCAATGCCGAATGTTCCGCGGCGTTGCGCGAGCTCGCTCATTTGGCCGAACGCGTCGACGCCGACGATGCCGAGATACAGACCTTTAGCGACGTCTCGGCGCGGATTGCGACGGCCATGCAAACGCATCTGATCAATCCGGGCAACGGGTTGTTCTACCTCAATATCGACGTCAACGGAAATCCGCGAACCGACGTTACCGGGGATGAAATCTTCCCGGTCATGTTCCACGTCTGCGACGAAGAAACGGGATTTCGTATCATCTCGCGACTCAACTCCCCGGATTTTTGGACCGAAGCCGGATTGCGTACCGCATCCGAACTCGACCCGCGCTACGATCCCTCGGCCTTCGCGGGATTGATCGGCGGCGTCTGGCCCGGGTTGACGTGGTGGTATGCGTTCGCGGCGGCGCGTTATCATCCGGAGTTCATGGTCAACGCGTTGCGCGCATCGTTCGAGCATTACGCTCGCGACCCGCGGGGCAACAACACCGTTCCCGGGCAGTTCAGCGAGTGGTTCGACGGAGATTCGCTGGTAAATCGAGGCATGCGGTTGAGTCCGTGGGAGCCGCCGCGCTTTCTCTGGGCGGCGATTGAAGGCGTCTGCGGCTTGACGCTCAGTGGCGATCGTCCCGAGATCAATCCGCTCATTCCGCCGAATTGGAAGTGGGTGGCGTTGCGGCGGTTGCCGTTCCACGGTAGCGAAATCTCCTATTTTGCGGTGCGTACGCAAGGATCGATGACGCTGTTTACGACCTGCGAAGTCAACACGAAGTTCGCGCATTCGCTCTACGAGAGCGACGTGTCCGACAAGGTGCCGCTGTTTTCGCGAATCGCACGCGTGGTGGCGCTCCAACGCGGACGCGAGATCGCGGTACTGGTGGGTAACGTTAGCGAAGCGACGACCGCCGTCCCGATCGATCTATCGGCGTTGCTCGAGCCGGGCGTACGCTATCACACGCGCATGTATAATAGCGAACGCGACGACTGGGAAACCGATTCGGTGCTGGCGCGGGAAGAAATTTGCGTCACGTCGATCGTGATCGAAAGTAAGGGATACCGTATTTTGCTGTTTCGTGCGTTACGCGATTCGTAATGCGTTACGCAAGTAGGGGTCGAAGAAGGCGCGCCAGCGCTTCTGGTTCGGCCAAAAAAGCGTCGTGTCCGTGGTCGCTCGCGAGCTCCAGGTAGCTGGCGTCGAATCCGGCATTCCGAAAGCGGTTGGCAGCCGCACGTACGTCTTGCGGCCGGAACAGCCAGTCGGAACTGATGCCGACGAACGTCAGCTTTGGTTTGATGCGGGCGGTTTGCGCGGCGGCGCGCACGTCGAACGAATCCATTGCGTGCGTTAACGCGGCGTAGGCGTGAGCGTTCATGCGTGCGGTAAACGTGTCGGCTTGCCGGTCGAGATAGCCCTCGATATCGTAGAACGCGCGTCCATGGCGGTCTGGGCGCCGTTCGTGCCGCGAAGTGAAGAGCGCCTCACTCTTATAGGTTAACATCGCGATCTTGCGTGCCAATCCCAAACCGCGTTTGGGGTCGAGCTGCAGCGCATCGCGCTGCACCGCGTTCAACGCGATGCCCATCGCAGTGTGATGATCGTGCGCTCCGATGACGATGGCACGACCGACGCGCTCGGGGGCATCGAGCGCCCATTGCAGCGCCTGCATACCGCCCAGCGAGGCGCCGATGGCGATCCAGATGCGTTCGATGCCGATCGCATCCAGCGCTCGACGTTGCGCCGCAACGATATCGCGCACCGTGACGCGCCGAAAGGGATCGTCAACCGGTCCGGTGCTGCCGTAGACGCTGCCCAACATGTTGACGCCGATCGTACAGCACTCGTTCGGATCGAACAGTCCATTGCTCCCGGCGATCCCCGGCCACCATTCGGCCACGCGGCTCGAGCCCGTCAACGCATGATTGACGAGCACGATACGATCCGCGTGCGCGATCGGGTCGCCGTAGATCGTAATGCGTTGCTCGACGCGCGGCAGCGTCGCGCCGCTTTCGAGCTGCAACGCTCCGACGTTAACGGTTTCTTCGCGCATCACGACGGCGGCTAGATCGGCACGGCTCGCGAGGCGTTCACGAACGATATTCCGTTCCCGGCCATGCGATTACGAACGTTGGTTGAGCGACCGGAGGGTCGGCGAAGCATGCTTCGTTCCAGAGCGGATAATCGGAGAGATCGCGCATACGCTCGAGCGTGGGGAATAGGGGCGCTACGTCGAGGGCCGGCGCGGGCGAACGGACACCCGGCATGATCGCCGGTCGCGCGCGTTCCAGAGCGTGCAGCGTCGAGGCTACGTCGCCGAGAACTGCCGAAGCCGTCGCCGGCCCGCCGGCGCCCGTGCCACGCAGCACGAGCTGCCCGGCGTCGCGGGCGCGAAGAAGGATGACGTTCTCGGCGCCGGCCGTGCGCGCGAACTCGTGATCCATGGGCACGCAAACCGGTCCGACCTCAGCGGCGATGCGATCGCCGCTGCGAACGGCGGCAGCGACCAACCGTATGCGGTAGCCGCGCTCCGCCGCGACTGCGACGTCGCGAGCGGTGACGTTTGCGATGCCGCGACGGCGGATACGCGGCGAGACGATCGCCAAACCGAATGCGTCTTGCATCAGGACTGCGAGTTTGTGTGCCGCGTCGATGCCGTCGACATCGCTCGACGGGTCGGCTTCGGCGAATCCGGCAGCCTGGGCTGACCCGAGCGCGGCCTCGTACGATACACCGCGTTCCATCGACGACAGAATCGAGGTGCAGGTTCCGTTGAGAACGCCCGCGATCGCGTCGATACGATCGCCGGCGAGCGACTCGGCGACCGTTCTCACCACCGGCACGGCGCCGCCCACTGCTGCCTCATATCGTAACTGCGCGGAAAAGGCGGCGGCCAGGGCGCGCAGTCGCGGCCCCTGTGTCGCGATGAGATCTTTGTTTGCGGTAACGACGTGCCGGCCGCGAGCAAGCGCGCGTTCGACCAACTCGGCGGCATCCGTGGTACCGCCGATGCATTCGACGACGACGTCCACTTGCGGGTCGTCCACCACCGCCCGAGCGTCGGTAGTAAAGAGATCGCGGTGCAAGAACGTGGGGCGGGCCTTGAACGGGTCGGCCACTGCGATCGCGCGCAATTCGCAAAAGGCGCCGGCGTAGCGCCGGCTGGCATTCGGCCCGGCCAGACGTTCGGCAACTGCCGAACCGACGGTGCCGCAACCGAGCAATCCAATTCCAATGGTAACGTGCATTTTCCGGCCTCCTGGTGCGATGGGAAAGCTGGGAAACAAAAACGCCCCCCGCCGTTTCGGCGAGGGGCGTGCGAAGCGATATGGTGGGAAAGTTTCCTAACGCTGCGCGACGACCCTCGCCGGATGACAACACATCCGGCTCATGAGCCACATCATAGACGTGCGTCCGGGCGCAAACATGAAGCGAACTTTAACACGCATGGCGTGGTGGGTCAAGAGGCAATCAGGAACGGCAAGTTGGGATCGGCCGACAGCTCGAGAGGATCGAAGGCGACCGCTTCTCGCTGATGAAACGCCGCCGCCGCGATCATGGCCGCATTATCGGTGCAATAGGCCGGAGGCGGGACGAAGGCGGTAACGCCGTTGCTCGCACTCCACGATCGCACGGCGGACTGCAATCCCGAGTTGGCGGCCACGCCACCCGAAAGTGCGACCGCGCGATAATGCCCGCGACCGAATGCCGCTCGCAAACGTGCCATCAAGACGTCGATCACCGCAGCCTGAAACGACGCCGCCACATCGCTTGGCGAGGCATCGCGCCCGGCCGCGCTCTCGAGAAAATACCGAACCGACGTTTTGAGGCCGGAGAAGGAGAGGTCTAGGGCGTCGCCCGCCGGGCGGTGGCGCGGGAACGCATAGGCCGTCGGATTGCCCGACTGTGCCAGACGGTCGAGAGCCGGCCCACCCGGATACGGCAGCCCCAACAAGCGCGCCGTTTTATCGTATGCTTCGCCGGCGGCGTCATCGCGAGTGCGTCCGAGAATCGTCATCCGGGTGGGCGAGGCGACGGCGACGAGTTGCGAATGCCCTCCCGAAACGAGCAGCGTCAAGAACGGGTACGGCGGCGCTTCGGGCCGGTCGAGGAATGGCGCGAAAATGTGCCCGTGCAAATGATTGATGCCGTACAGCGGCTTGTTACGTGCGTACGCCAACGCCTTGGCAGCTGCAACGCCGACGACCAAGCTACCGGCCAAGCCGGGTCCCCGCGTGACCGCGATGCCGTCGATGCCCGCGAAGTCGAGGTTCGAACGCGTTAGCGCGTCTTCGACCGCGGCAGACAATAGCGCGACGTGGCGACGACCGGCGATCTCCGGGACGATGCCGCCGTATCGTTCGTGAAATGCATCTTGGTTGGTCGAAACGCTCGCAAGGACGTCGTGTCCGTCGCGCACGACTGCCGTAGCGGTGTCGTCGCACGAGGTCTCGATTCCCAAAATTACCACGTCTGCGTCATTCGACACAGGCGAGCCAGGAACCGGGTCCCGCGCGTGAAAAGCGACCGCACATGCACGATATTTCGGAAACGATGCGGTTGCCGTCGCCGGCGCCGCACCCGCAAGCGATTGCTCTCGATGGCGAAAAGCTTTGGATCGGCTCGATCGATACCAATCGCATCTACGCGCTCGACTCACATCAATGGACGATTGTGGAAGAAGACAAAGCGCCCGGTAAACCGTGGGGCATGACGGTCGTGGGCGACGAGTTGCGCGTCATCTGCGGAGAAGGTCCGGACGATTCGCGCTACATCCGGCGCTTTATTCCCGGGCACGGGTTCAAAGATCAAGACTCGTTGCAGTGCCCCGACGACACCGGCTCGCATCTGAGCTACGACGGCGTGCGTCTGTACGTTAGTCAGTGGTACAACAAGCGAATCGTGGGGATCGACGAACGCGGGAACGTCGTGCGGACGATCGACGTGCCGCGTGGCGTATGCGGGCAGTGCTTCAGCGAAGGCGCGTTCTACGCGATCACCACCGACGTCGAAGATTCCGACCAGTATTTTCTTGGAAAAATCGATGCAGAGACCGGCGCTTTCGAAGATCTGGCTCGCGTGCCGTTTGCGGCGCGCGGACTTGCCAGCGACGGCGCTCGCTTTTGGACCAACCACCGCGAACGCAACGAGATCGTCGCCTTTACCATCTAGCGAACGTTCGAACCGGCGTCCCTAGGCGACGGCGAGCTCGCGATCGCGGCGCTCCGGCCGGACGATAAAGCCGATGAGCGCCAATACGATAACGGCGGCAAAGGTCACCGTTGCAACCAACGCCATCGCCTGCGCATAATTTGGCCCGCCGCCGGCGAGAGGGAATCCGGCGGCGAGCCAAGCTTCAATCTGCAACGTGCCCGCACTCAATGCGTTGCCCAGTTGATAAGTAAAACCGGGAAACGTCGCGCGCGCGTTGGGCGGCGAGAGTTCGTTCAGGTGCGCGGGAATGACACCCCAGGCTCCCTGCACCGCAAACTGAATCGCGAACGCTCCGCACGCCAGTAACGCCACGGTATGGCTGAAAACCCATAACGGAACGACACCGATCCCGATCGCGGCGCATGCGATCACCGAGGCGCGCCGCCCGATTCGTTGCGACAGCGCGCCGAAAATGACGCCGCCCGTAATCGCGCCGATCGCACCGATAATCGACAGCGCCGATACCTGCCCGGGCGCGAAGCCGTGCTGCTTTTGCAAAAACGTCGCGTACGAATCTTGCGTACCGTGCGACATGAAATTCATCGCGGTCATGAACGCGATTGCATAGAGCGCGAGCGGCCAGTGCCGCACGATTTCGCGCAACGCATCGACTGAGGCGCTTTTTTCGCCCGGCGCTGCCGCAGGCGGCGAGTTCGGGACGTAGGCACGAATGTACAAAACCAGGAACGCCGGCAGCGATCCAACCGCGAAAAGAATCCGCCAGTCGATTGCCTGTAAGCCGGCAGTCGCCGCGAAATGGAACACGACGAAATAGGCTAGTGCCGCGAAAAGATAGCCGGCCGCGTAGCCTTCTTGCAAAATGCCGCTGAAAAGGCCGCGCCGCTTGGCCGGAACGGCCTCCATCGCGATCGCTGCGCCAACACCCCATTCGCCACCCATCGCGATGCCGTACAACGCGCGAAGCACCAAGAAGACCGTGAAGTTGGGCGAGAATGCCGTCAGGAGTTGCAACACGGAGTAGCAGCCGACGTCGATCATGAGTGGCGTGCGGCGCCCGAAACGGTCGGCGAGCCAGCCGAACAGCAACGCTCCGACGGGGCGGCAGAACAGTGTCAACGTGACCGCAAATGCGACCTCTTTAACCGCGTGATTGAAATCGGTCGCTACGCGCGAAATGACGAAGGTCAAGAGAAAGAAATCGAACGCATCCAGCGACCAACCCAGGAAGCTGGCCGTGAACGTCCGCCGGCCGTTACGGCCGAGCTCGCGCCAGGCCGTCAGCACGGTGTTACGGAGATGCGCCCGGCGATGGTGTCGGCGACGACGAGCCGGAGGCGGACGGCGACGCCGAAGAGGACGACGACGGGCTGGGTGACGGACTCGGCGTCATACCCGGCGGGAACTGCATCCCGTACAGCGCCAGAAGCCAAACCTGTCCGCGCGGAACGGTGACCTTCGGCATCGGGAACTGGAACTGCACCGTATTATTGTTCGAAACCGTCGACTTCGTGTACGTCGCGAGGATTTGATCGGTCCGCTGGCCGTTAAGCGACGATTCGCTATAGAGCTGGATGGCGAACGAGCGTGCGATGACTTGTTGCTGCGGCATGGTGTAGCTGATCGATGCGTAACCGTTGAGCGCGAAGTTCGTATCGCTCTGCAGACGCAGCGCAACCATCGGCGTGATGCGCATGGCGCGCGGGTCGGGATTGTTCATCGCCGGCATGTCTTTCGGGAGCGGCTCCATCAACATCGTGATCGTCCCGGGCGGTGTCGGGGACGCGCTCGTCGAGTCGGAATCGTCCGAATCGTCCGCATCCGATGAGGACGTGGCGGTCGGGGTGGGCGTCGGGGTCGGGGTCGGCTTACTGCTGGCGCCCGGAGACGGGCTGGCCGACGACGGCGGAATGTTGAAGGCAACCGAGCACGAGAACTGCTGAAATTGTTGCGGCTGGTGCAGCATGCTCGGACATTTGATACCGTTGGGCGCAGTTCCAACGGCAAATTGCACCTCGTTGGGCGAGAGCGTCGCGCCCGGTTGCGTCAACTCGACTTGACCGCTGCTGTTCATCTGGGGGCCCGCGATGCCGCCGGTGCCGATCGGACCGGGTTGCTGAACGGGCGGTCCCATCATACCACCGCCGCCCATGCCGCCGCTGTCCAAACCGCCGCCTTGGCACGCCGCCAAACCGAGAGCGATGGCGGCGAACGCCACGCGAACGTCTAGTCTCATCCAAGACCCTTCTTACTGTTGACCGCAGCGCGCAGTTCGTCAGAAAATGCAGCCAGCGAAAGCGTACGTTTCGCTTCAATACCGCGTTCGTTGACGTTGACCGTAGCGTCCTGCGCCTCTTGATCGCCGACGACCAAAACGTACGGTATTTTTAACGTTTTCCAATGCCGGATTTTATAGCCGAGCTTTTCGTTGCTCTCATCGACTTCCACGCGGAACCCGGCCGCGTCGAGGGCGGCGCCGCACTCCCGCGCGTATGCAAGGTGGCGCTCGGCGATCGGCAAAATCGCGACTTGCACCGGTGCGAGCCACGCCGGAAATGCTCCGCCGTAGTGCTCGACCAGAATTCCGAAGAACCGTTCGAGTGAGCCTGCAAGCGCGCGATGGATCATAACCGGCGTACGATCGTGGCCGTCCGACGCACGATATTTTAGATCGAAGCGGTGCGGCAACACGAAATCGACTTGCACGGTTCCCAGTTGCCATTTTCGGCCGATCGCATCGCGCACGTTGATGTCGAGTTTTGGTCCGTAAAACGCCCCGCCGGTTTCGTCGACCTCGTACGGTAGATCGTACCGTTCGAGCGCGTTGCGGATGGCCGCTTCGGCGATCGCATCCGTCTCGCCGCGTTCGGCGGTTTCGCGGCGCGACAATACGTACTCGACGTCGCGAAACTCGAACGCTTTCATCAAGCGCATTGCCTCGTCGAGCGTGCGTTCGAACTCGCCCTGCAGCTGTTCCGGCGTACAGAACAAATGTGCGTCGTCTTGCGTAAAGCCGCGCACGCGCGTTAACCCGTGCACGACGCCCGAACGTTCGTACCGGTAGACGGTGCCGAATTCGCTATAGCGAATCGGAAGTTCGCGGTAACTGTGCGGACGGCTTCGATAAATCAAAATGTGACCCGGGCAGTTCATCGGCTTGAGACGGAAACGTTGTTCCTCGACCTCGAGCGGACCGAACATGTTGGTCGCATAGTTTTCCAGATGACCGGATATTTCGTAGAGTTTCTCGCTAACGACGTGTGGCGTGACCACCGGCTGGTATCCGCGCTCGCGTAAGCCTTTGCGTATGAACTCTTCGATCAAACCGCGGACGGTAGCGCCCTTTGGATGCCAGAACACCAAACCCGTGCCCGCGTCGTCCTCGATCGAATAAAGATCGAGTTCGGCACCGAGTTTGCGATGGTCGCGCTTGAGCGCTTCTTCGACCTGGTGCAGATATGCGGCGAGCTCGTCGCGGTCATACCAGGCGGTCCCGTAGATCCGCTGGAGCATCGGATTGGCCTCGTTGCCGCGCCAGTAGGCCCCGGCGATGCCGGTGAGCTTGAGCGCGCCAATTGCCCCCGTCGAATCGGCGTGGCCGCCCCGGCAGAGGTCGGTAAATTCACCGATGGTGTATAGCGTGATCGGCTCGCCCTCCGGGATGTCCCTCGCGAGCTCTACTTTATAGGGGTTGTCCTTGAAGTAGCTGAGCGCTTCATCCCGGGTCACCGCCCGGCCGGTCATCGGGTAGTCGGCAGCCACGATCTCATGCATCCGGGCTTCGAGCCGTACCAAGTCGTCGGGCGTGAACCCGCCGGGCTTATCGAAATCGTAGTAGAAGCCGGTTTCGATTGAGGGGCCGATCGTCGGCTTTGCGTCCGGAAATAGGTCCATGACGGCGTACGCCAGCACGTGCGCGGCTGTGTGGCGCAGTTCGGGGAGCGAGGGTTTGAGATCGGAAGGCATCGCACGCCGCTTTCGGCAGTGGCCGCCCGTCAGGCCTACCGCGAGGCGCCCGATGGCCCGTCCGCACGAACCATACCTTAACGCCTCCGCTACGTACTCTTAATCTAATCTTATTCTTGGCCCGACAGAATGAGGAGAGTTTTGGACTGCACTTCGTGCGGAGGAGCCTAGATGCGAAAAAGTTTGGCGCTGCTTGGAGCGGCGCTTTTTATGACGGTAGCTCCGGTGATGGCGGCGACGCAGCTGACCGGCGCCGGGTTGACCTTTGACTATCCGTTCTTTTCTAAGGCGTTTTTCGAGTACGGCAAGACCCACCCCGACGTCCAGGTCAACTATCAATCGATCGGCAGCGGCGGCGGCATTCAGCAGTTCTCGCAGCGCACGGTTGACTTCGGAGCGACTGACGTCCCAATGAATGCCGGCGAATTGAAGGCGGCCTCGGCCGGCGGCGGCCCGGTACTGCAAATCCCGGTCGCGCTCGCCGGCGTTTCGGTCGTTTACAACCTGCCGGGCATTGGAGACGGGTTACGACTGTCGCCCTCCGTTCTGGCGGATCTGTTTCTCGGCACCATCTCCAATTGGAACGACCCGCGAATCGCGAAGCTGAATCCGGGCAAGAAATTGCCAAGCACGCCAGTTGTCGTCGTGCACCGTTCCGATGGTTCCGGAACGACGTACATCTTCACCGACTACGTAAGCTCGGTCTCGTCCGACTGGAAGTCGAAGGTCGGAACCGGTAAGAGCGTTACGTGGCCTGCACAGAGCGCGATCGGCGGCAAGGGCAGCGAAGGTTTGGCCGGTCAAGTCACCAACAATCCGGGTGCCATCGGTTATGTCGAGGCGGCGTACGCGTTGCAAAACAAAATGTCGCAAGCGGTCCTGCAGAATGCGGCCGGCAAGTTCGTCGCTTACAGTCCTTCGGCGGTGCACGCCGCGGCGGAGACCCGCCCCGACGTAAGCCCGGAAAAATTCTCGATTGTCAATGCCAAGTGCGCGGCTTGCTACCCGATCGCCGGTTTCAGCTGGGCGGTCGTGTACCAGAACCCGCAAGACAAAGCCAAAGGAAAAGTGTTGCAGCAAATTCTTGAATGGCTCGTTGGGGCGGGCGCCCAGCGCATCGCAGGCGGTTTGGACTACGTTCCGCTTCCGACCGCGGTCGGAAGCGCCGCGCGCAAGACCCTTTCCTCGATGCATGTCTAGCATCGCGTAATTAGAGATGGCCGTTTCGCAGCCGCGGGGCGATGCGCCCCGCCGCAACCGTACCGCGGCTGCGGGAGACCGAGTCTTTCTCTTCGTCGTCAACGCGGCCGTAGGACTGTTCGTCCTGGTGGTCGCGTTGCTGTTCGTCGAACTCGTTGCGGGTTCGTGGCCGTCGCTGCACAAGTTCGGGTTCAAGTTTCTCTGGACGTCCCAATGGAATCCGGTGACGCAGCAGTTCGGCGCGCTGCCGTTGATTTACGGAACCCTAGTGAGCTCGCTGGTTGCGATCGTGCTCGCGGGCGTGGTCGGTATTCTGGCTGCGACGTTTCTTGCCGAGTTCGCGCCGCGATGGTTGGCTCGTCCACTGGGCTTCGTTATCGAGTTGCTGGCAGCGGTTCCCAGCGTGGTCTTCGGTCTGTGGGGCCTGTTCGTACTCGCGCCGTTGGTCCGCACGGTTATCGGTCCGGCGCTGCAAAAATATCTCGGCTTCTTGCCGATCTTCCAAGGTCCGATCAGCGGCGTCGGCATGCTGACTGCCGGATTGGTCTTGTCGTTCATGATTCTACCGACGGTCACGGCGATTAGCCGCGAAGTGATCGTGGCGGTTGGCGGCGATTTGCGCGAAGCGTCGATGTCGCTCGGCGCGACGAAATGGGAAACCGTTGCGCGCGTCGTGTTGCCCGCGTCTCGCGCCGGGATCTTCGGCGCCATCGTCCTCGCGCTCGGACGCGCGTTAGGCGAAACGATTGCGACGACCATGGTTATCGGTAATCGCCCGCAAATCGCCGCGTCGCTGTTCGCGCCGTCGTACACGCTTGCGAGCGTCATCGCCAACGAATTTACCGAAGCCAACGGCAACGTGTACATCAGCGCGTTGATCGAACTCGGTCTCATATTGTTTATCGTAAGCTTTATCGTCAACGCGATCGCCCGGCTCTTGCTCTGGGTGGTTTTGAGGACGCGCTCGTGAACCGGTCGCTCGCATCCCGTCATACCGCCAGTTGGATCGGCGGCACCGTCACCGCGCTCTGTGCGTTGATCGGCGCTGCAATTTTAATTCTCATTCTCGGGTACGTCGCGATTGCGGGAGGGCGAGCGATCAATCCGGCGTTTCTCACCCAACTGCCGGTGCCCGTGGGCGAACCCGGCGGCGGCGTTGCCAACGGTATCGTGGGCACGCTGATCACGGTCGCCATCGCGACGCTGTTGGCGTTGCCGATCGGTTTGCTCTGCGCGCTCTTTCTAGCGTTGTTCGGCCGCGGATGGTTTCCCGAAGCGGTGCGGTTTCTGTCGGACGTGTTATCCGGTATCCCGAGCATCGCCATCGGGTTGTTTGCGTACACGCTATTGGTCGCACCGGTCCGGCATTTTTCGGCATTGTCCGCATCGGTTGCGTTCGCAATACTGATGCTGCCGATTATCTTGCGAACCTCGGAAGAAGCCATTCGGAGCGTGCCACGTTCGATTCGCGAAGGCGCGCTCGCACTCGGACTTTCCGAGTTCGCAACGACGATGCGAATCGTCGTTCCGGCCGCTCGCCCGGCGATCACCACCGGATTACTGTTAGCGATCGCGCGCGTTACCGGCGAAACGGCGCCGCTGCTGTTTACCGCCTTCGGCAGCCAGTTCTGGGAACTGAACCCGGCGCAGCCGATGGCGCAGCTGCCGTTACAGGTCTTTACCTATGCGATTTCGCCGTACGAAAGCTGGCATGCCCAGGCGTGGGCCGGAGCGCTGCTTTTGATCGCGGCAGTGTTTATCCTCAACGTCTTGGCCCGGCTCGTGCTCACTCCGCGGACGCAGCGATGAACGCGACCGCGCCACCGCCGATGCGCGTCGAGGACCTTAACGCGTTCTACGGCTCGCGCGAAGCGGTCGCCGGAGTCACCATGTCGTTCGCGGCCAACGCCGTCACCGCGTTGATGGGGCCGTCGGGCTGCGGAAAAACCACGCTACTGCGCTGTCTCAACCGAATTCACGAGATCGCTCCCGGAGCGTACGCGCACGGTAAAGTGATGTTGGGCGACCAGGACGTCTACGATTCCGACATCAGCGTCGTCGAACTGCGGCGTCGCGTCGGCATGGTGTTTCAACGTGCCAATCCATTCCCGACGCTCTCCATTTTAGGAAACGTGACGGCCGGATTGAGCCGTTCCCTGTCGGCTGCCGAGCGCATGAACGCCGCCGAGCACGCCTTGCGCGGCGCCGCGTTGTGGGACGAGGTGCGTGACAAGCTGCACAAGCCCGCGACGGCGCTTTCGGGTGGCCAGCAGCAGCGACTGTGCATCGCGCGAGCGCTGGCGGTCGAACCTGAGGTGCTGCTAATGGACGAGCCGACGTCGTCGCTCGATCCAATTTCGACGCTCAGCATCGAAGAACTGATGACGTCGCTCACCGACCGGTACGCGATCGTGGTCGTCACGCACAACATGCAGCAAGCCGCGCGCGTTTCGAAATATTCAGCCTTCATGCTGGCCGATGAAACCGGCATCGGACGGCTGATCGAAATGGGCGAAACCTCCCGGATCTTTACCAAGCCGGTAGATAGCCGCACCGAAGATTACATCACCGGTCGATTCGGCTAGCGGAGGCTTGTCGAAGGCTCCCCAACGGGAACCGCCGTTTCGCGGCGAACGACGCGCCTCGGAGGTACGCACATGGTTTTAGACGGCCGGGTCGCACTCGTTACGGGCGGAACGCGCGGTATCGGAGGTGCCATCACCAAATACCTCGCGCGCAACGGCGCGGCGGTTGCAGCGGGATATAGCCGGGGCGAAGAGAGCGCTCGTCGTTTCAAAGACGAGATGACCGCCGAAGGCGCAAAGATTTCGATTCATCAGGGGCGCGTCGACGACGCGGCCGACTGTAATCGCGTGTTCGAAGAAGTCATGCAGACGTTCGGCCGTGTCGATTATCTCGTCAACAACGCCGGCATAACGATCGATAAAACGGTTCGGAAGATGACCGTCGAGGATTGGCACCAAGTGCTCGACGTCAACCTGTCGGGCGGATTCAATATGACCAAGGCGGTGCTCGAGCACATGATTGCGCGCGGTTCGGGGCGCATCGTCATGATTAGCTCGGTCATCGGTGAAACTGGAAACATCGGCCAAGCCAACTATGCGGCCTCGAAAGCAGGCCTCTTTGGGTTCACGAAAAGCCTCGCGCTCGAAATGGCGCCGCGCGGCATCACCGTCAACTGTGTCGCGCCCGGTTTCATAGCAACCGAAATGGTTATGGCGATTCCGGAAGCTGCGCTCGAGCGGGTGATCGAAAAAATTCCGCAGCGACGTCTCGGCAAGCCCGAAGAGGTCGCCCGGGTCGTTCAGTTCTTGCTTGAGGACGACGCGAGCTACATCACGGGCGCGGTCTTCGCCGTCAACGGCGGCCTCGATATGTAGCCACCTAGAGGTAAACTGGCGACGCGCTTTGTAAATCTAGCGCGTGAGCAGTTTACCACTCGAACATCGCGTCGCCGTCGTAACGGGCGGTTCTCGCGGCATCGGCGGAGCGATCAGCCGCCTCCTAGCTTCCGATGGGGCGACGGTCGCCGTCCTTGGTCTACCGATCGACCGCGAGCGCACCGACACCTTGCGCAGCCACTTGAATGGGAGCGCATCCCGCGTTCATTTTTACGAAGGTGACGTCGGTGTTCCGGCATCCTGTCGCGAGTCCATCGAACGGATTCTCGCACAGCACGGGCGGATCGACTACCTCATTAACAACGCCGGCATTACGCGCGATCACACCGTGCGCAAGATGACCGAAGACGAATGGCAAGCGGTTCTGCAGGTTAATCTGTCGGGACCGTTTTTCATGACGAAGGCCGTTCTCGAACCGATGATCGCACAGAAGTTCGGGCGTATCGTTAACATTAGTTCGGTCGTCGGCGAAAGCGGAAACTTTGGACAGGCCAACTACGCCGCCGCGAAAGCCGGGTTGATCGGCCTCACGAAGACGGTCGCGCTCGAAGTCGCGAAGAGTCAGATCACCGTGAACGCGGTGGCGCCCGGATTCATCGAAACCGAAATGACCAAGGCGATGCCGTCGGCAGCAATCGAGATGGCGATTTCGCAAACGCCCAAGCGCCGCTTGGGGCAACCCGACGAGGTTGCGCACGTCGTTCGCTTCTTAGTTGACGACAAAGCTGCGTACATCACCGGCGCGGTGTACAACGTCAACGGCGGCTGGTACATGTGATGATTGCGGCCGACGATCTGGGTTACGGAATCGAAATGACGGGCGTGGACCCGGCTTCGATGGGCGACGCACTTCGCGACGTGATGAACGACGCGCTATCCGATCCGATGCGCCTGAGCGCGTGGCTTTCGGGGTTTGCCTTAGCCGAACAAAACGTCGGCTTGAACATGCTGCGTCGCTTCAGCGGCCAGGAACCGATCGTGCCGGTCGTTCTCGATCCCGGCGACAAGCGCTTCTCCGACGCGGAGTGGCGTTCCAATCCCATGTTAGCCGGCGTGGTCGAAGAGTTTCGTATCCGTTCGCAAGCGGCGATGGCGCTCATCGATGGCGCTCGAGTTCCCGAAGCGACGCGTCGCAAGGCGCGATTCGCGATGCAGCTTATGCTGGACGCTGCATCGCCGAGCAACATTCCGTGGTTGAATCCGGGCGTCATCAAAGAAGCCGTGGATACGAACGGCGCGAGCCTGCTGCAAGGCATGCAGAATTTCATGGACGACTTGCGAGATAACGGCGGGTATCCGCGCCAAGTCGACGCAACCGGTTTTGAAGTCGGTAGGAATATCGCCGTTACTCCGGGTCGCGTCGTGATGCGCAACGATCTGATCGAGCTGATCGCGTACGAGCCGCAGACGCCGAACGTTCACGCGGTTCCCATGCTGTTCAGCCCGCCGTGGATCAACAAATATTACATCATGGACCTTTCGCCGGGCCGGTCGTTCGTCGAATGGGCCGTGCGCCACGGCCATCAAGTCTTTGCGATCAGCTATCGCAATCCCGATGCATCCATGTCGCACTACAAGATGGACGACTATTTGCGCTCGGGCTTTCTCGCTGCGATCGATGCGGTGCAAGAAATCACCGGCAGCAAACAGGTTAACGTGAGCGCGCTCTGCCTAGGCGGTACGCTGGCCCTCATCGGTTTAGCGTACTTGGCCGCGAAGGGTCAGGGCGACCGCGTCAAGAGTGCGACCGTCACCAACACGCTCATCGACTTCAGTATTCCGGGCGACCTGGGCATCTTCACCGATGAGGCGACCATCGATCGACTCGAAAGCCGCATGCGCAAGCGCGGCTATCTCGACTCGGCCGAGATGGCCAAGACGTTCGATTGGATGCGATCGCAAGATCTTATTTGGAGCTACGTCATCAACAGCTGGTACAAAGGCAAGCGGCCGCCGGCGTTCGATATTCTGGCGTGGAACGGCGATTCTACTCGCATGCCGGTCGAGATGCATTCGCAGTATTTGCGTTCGTGTTACCTGCATAACGCGATCGTTCGTCCCGGCGCGTTCACGATCGACGGAACGCCGATCGACCTCGGCAAGATCCAAACGCCGTTGTACGTTCTCGGCGCAGAGAACGACCATATCGCTCCGTGGCACGCGACCTATCTAACGACACAGCACGTCGGCGGCCCGTCGAAGTATGTGTTGACCAATGCCGGCCACATCGCGGGCATCGTTAATCCGCCCGGCGGCAAGAAGAGCATGTACTACGTCAAGCCGCAAGCAATTCGCGGCGAGTCGGCCGACGAGTGGTTGGCGACCGCCGATCGTCATGCGGGCAGCTGGTGGGAAGACTGGGCGGTTTGGTCGGGCGAGAACGGCGGCCCGGAGGTCGCTCCTTATACACTGCCCACCGGAGAAGCCGCGCCGGGCAAATACGTCCGCAACGAAATCGGAGAACCGTTTGCCGTCGCCAAGGCGGCACGACCGTGAGCGACGAGTCGGAACGCCCCAAATCGGAGACCGGCGACCCGGCGAGCGAGCAGGCACCCGGGTGGAACGGCCTGGGGACGTTCATTCGTGCGCAGCGCGAGCTAGCTAACCTATCCATGCGGCAGTTAGCCGAAATCGCGAAGATTTCGAACCCGTATCTCAGCCAAGTCGAACGTGGTTTGTATAAGCCATCGGCCGACGTCCTGAAGCAGATCGCCGGCGCCCTCCACCTTTCCGCCGAGACCATGTACGTTCAAGCGGGACTGCTCGACGATACCCCGCCCGCCGAAGGCGACGCGCGCGACGTGGAAGCGGCGATTCGGCTGGACCCCCGTCTAACGGTCAACCAGAAGGACACGATCATCAGAATCTACCGAAGTTTTCTCGGCATCGCCCCTTGACAGCCACGCTCATCGCTTGGTAGACTTAGCACAGAGAGACGCAAACCAAGCATTAGTGGGACTAGAGAAGGGGACACACAATGACCATCAACGTTACCGACTACTTCACCAAGTTTCAGCAAGAGGGCCTCGAGGCGCTCAAACAGAGCCAAGACGCGAACATCGAGACGATGACCAAGTTTCGCGCCCTGGGCACCGAGTTCGCCGCTAAGCCCGGCACGATCCCGACCTTTGAGAACGTTCCGACCCCGTTCCAGTTCGTCGAGATGTCGTTCGGCTTCGCAACGCAGATGCTCGAGCTCCGCAAGGCCTACACGCTGAAGGTCGCCCAAATGTTCGTCGATGCGCAGAAGCAAGCCGAGAGCAGCTTCAGCCAGGCCACGAACACGGTTGCCAACGGCAACACGATGACGGCCCCGGCCGCCAAGCCCGTCGGCAAGTAGTCCACACCAACCTCGAACGGAAAGGCCGTGCGATCGCAAGATCGCGCGGCCTTTTTCTTTGATGAGTTTTTGAGGCACGCCCGCCAAATGGCGGAAGGGGCGCAACGAAGCGACGATTGAACGCAGATCGCATGAAGTATCCGCTCGTTGCTTTGGCCGGCTTGCTCTTTTCGGTGGCTTTCGCGGGTCCCGCGTCGGCCGCTCCGGTCGTTCCCGAAGATCTGTTTCGATTGACCCTCGTCAACTCGGCAGCGCTGTCACCCGACGGCGCCTACGTGTTGATGGAAACATCGCGTTCCAACGGTCCAAAGAATCGTTACGACCGCACGATCGATCTGGTAAACGTTGCGACGGCCCGTACGACGGCGAACGTGACCGGGCGTACCGCCGACGGCGATTTTGCGTGGACCCCCGACGGCTCGGCGTTCGTCTTCGTGCGCTCGATGCCGAAGAAGAAGCCGCAGCTGTACCGCTACACGATCGCGACGAAGAAGATCGTGCAATTGACCAATATCGCAAACGGCGTTTCGGGTCCGAACTTTTCGCACGACGGCCGGCATATCGTCGTGACCGTTACCGAATCCGATCCGGCTCCGAACGCCCACGTAGACTTCACGAAAGCCGGCTTTACGCCGACTGCCGATGAGAAGAAGAGCGACATTCGAACGATCGATGCGCTGTTTTTCGAAACGAACGGGCAAGGCTTCACGTATCAGGATCATCCGCATATCTGGACGATAGACGCCGACGGATCGCACCCCAAGCAACTGACGTCCGGAAAATGGGGTGAAGGCTTCGTCGGATGGTCGCCGGACGACCGCACGATCGCATTCAACTCGCTGCAACGCGAATCGGTTGACGGCGGCGCGAGCGATATCTATCTCATGCCTTCGACCGGCGGAACGCCGCAAAAAATCGCTTCGTCGCAAGAGTCTAATAACGGTCTTAGTTATTTGAGTAACGGCGACTTGGCATGGCTGCGGGGTGGCGTGCAGGACAACGCGGAGCAACCCGAGCTCGTGATTTCCGATACCAGCGGCAACCAACGCGTGGCGGTTGCAAAGAACACGACCGGTTGGGGCGATAGCCTGCTGGCCGATATGAAAGAAGGCGGAGGTTTGTGCGGGGCACCGCTACCCGACGGCAAGTTCTTACTGAACGTTGACGGACCCGGCTACTCCAATATTCGCACGCTCGACACGAAGACCGGAGCGTTCGGCGACGTAACGCCGCCGCGCGGGGAAGCGTGGTCGTGCAGCACCACGCTCGACGGTACAACCGTCGCGTACCTGTACAGCGATTTCACCCATCCCGCCGACGTGTGGATTTCCAGTGTGAGCGGCGGCACGCCCCGGCAACTGACGAACGTTAATGCTGCCTGGCTGGCACGCGCGACGCTCTCGACCCCCAAAGAGTTTTCCGTGCAAAGCACGTCCGGCCGCACGGTGCAGGCGTGGTTCATGCCGGCGATCGGCGGGGGCGGTCCGCACCCGACATTGCTGAACATCCACGGCGGTCCCGAGACGCAATTCGGCGACACGTTTTTCCTCGAGTTTCAGTACTATGCCGGCCTCGGATACAACGTGGTGTTTTCCGATCCGGCCGGTAGCACCGGCCACGGTTACGCGTTTACCGAAGCGCTCGAAAACGACTATGGCGACGCAATGTTCCAAGACACGCAATCGGTGATGGATGCGGCCGTCAAACGGCCTGAGGTCGATCCGAACCGCCTGGGTGTCACCGGTGGTTCGTACGGGGGCTACGCGACGCTCTGGGTGATCACACACACGAATCGTTACAAGGCTGCGGCCGCCGAACGCGTCGTGAGCTTCCTGCAAAGCGAAAATCTAACCGCCGATTTTGCCGGCAAAGGTGGCTTGGGCGGCGGACAGTACGCGTGGGGACCGGCGTGGGATCCGGCCAGCGTCACCTACGCGAAATTTTCGCCCTTGACGTACGTCGCGAACGTGCAGACGCCGCTGCTGATCTTGCACTCGGATCTCGACACCCGGACGCCGATCGATCAGACCTTGCAGTTCTTCACGTCGCTCAAGATCTTGGGCCGCACGGTAACGTACGTTGACGTTCCTTCCGAGACGCACGATTTATCGCGCACGGGTTCACCGATCCATCGCGTCGAGCGTATGCATGTGCTGTCAGATTGGTTCGCTCGCTATCTGAAAACATAATGCGTTCGCCGGAGCGGCTGCGGGAAGGGGCCGCCCCCGGTGGGACGAAGGGGTCGCGTCGGGTGTTCCTCTTCGCAAGGAAAGGCTTTGCTATGCGCTTAGCGCCCGTCGCTTCCACCGCCGTTCTTCTCGTGGCATTTGCTTCGGGCTGCAGTCCGAATGGGACGGCCTCGGCCGCTCTGAGCGTGCCTGACCGCTCGGCTTCGGCACCCGCGGCCAAAACCGGTACGCTACTCATCGCGGATACGGATAACAACTCGGTGCTGTCGTTCGCTCAAACGGCAAACGGCAACGTAGCACCCGCCGCAACGATCGTCGGATCCGCGACGCAGTTGAACGAGCCCACCGCCGTCTACGCCGATTCTGCTGGAAAAATCTACGTAACGTCGTTCGGGAACAATTCGATCGAAGTGTACGCCGCCGGCGCGAGCGGAAATCAAAAGCCTCTACAAAATATTTTTGGTCACAAAACGATGCTGAGCGATCCGGTCGGCATCGGCGTCGATTCCAAGGGCGACATCTACGTCGCAAATTCCAACACGAATTCGATCGGAGTTTTCGCTGCCGGCGCAACCGGAAACGTGAAACCGTCGCGAACGTTGAGCGGTGGGTTGACCGAACTGCTGGAACCGTCGGGATTAGCGCTGAACGCTTCCGATCAACTGGTCGTCGCCAACGTCGAGTCCAATTCGCTCACCGTTTACGCTGCCGGCGCGAAAAACAACGCGGCACCGATTGCGATGATCAGCGGTCCCGCAACCACGCTGGACCAGCCGGGCGGCGTAACGTTCGACGGTAGCGGAAACATCTACGTCGCAAGCTATGGCAGTAACAGCCTCCTCGAATTTAAGTCTACGGCCAACAACGACGCGAAACCGCTGCGTTCGATCGGTGGAACCAAAACGAAGTTGGACGGTCCGTCGGGCGTAGCACTCGGAACGGGCGGAACGATCTTCACGGGGAATGCGTTGTCGAGCACCATCACGAGTTACGCTGCGAGCGCATCGGGCAATGCCGCTCCGAAGACCGCGCTCGCTGGCTCCAAAACATTGATTTCGGATCCGCATGGCGTGTGGACGTTCTAGCGTCGCACTCCGTTATCGATATGTAAAAAAGCCTCGACGGTAACGTCGAGGCTTTCGATATGGTGGGCGGTATTGGGATTGAACCAATGACCCCTTCCGTGTCAGGGAAGTGCTCTCCCACTGAGCTAACCGCCCGCGGTTCTTGGGACTCGAGAACTTCGGAAGTATAGCGCGTGCGTCCTCGCATCGTCAACGCACGCGGTTTGACAGACCTTTCTCGGGTGTGTTAAAGTCGCTGAGCGCGCTCGCACGCGCAACACTCGTCACGAAAAGGAGGCACGATGAAGCTTGTAATCATTCTCGGCACGATCGCGTCGCTTTTGGGCGGCGGGCTGAATCGCCTTAGACCTTCGGACTGCGGGCCGGCGTAGCGCAATCGCCGGTTTCCCCTGACGTTCGAAGGCCTCCGCGATTTGACCGGAGGCCTTTTCATTTCTCAAACCGTCAACGAAAGGCAGATGATGGATTTCTGGTATCAAACCGAAGCCCGGATTCGCCGCGAAGACGCCATCGAAACCGCCCGCCGCAGTCGCTCGTTGCGCCTCGCAGAGGGTGGCCGAAGTCCCGGCGTCCGTGGACGAATCGCCAACGGCGCTCAAGCGATGAGCGAGGCGTTGGCTTCGCTGGCGCGCACGTTGCGCGACGGCGACCCGGCGTAAGACACCGACTCCCGCGCCGTATGGTGCGGGAGTTCGTTCTCCGGAGTACGTTCTAGACGAATTCGCGCTGCGGTCCGGCTTGGTACGCCGCGATCGCGTCGCGCCAATGCTGCGGGATTGCGATCGAATGCTGCTCGCCAAAGTCGTACGCAACGACGGTCGTTATCCCGCGCGCGGCGCGATGTTCGTGGCTCTCGCTCCAGATCTCGTATTCAAAATCCCACGATTTCGTTCCGATGCGACCGATGCGGCAACCGACGGCAATCTTTTCGCGATAGTGCAGTTGGCGTTCGTACGTAAAGTCGATGGTGGCTTGGATGATCCCGTGACGGCCGTTGATCGGTACGTTCATCACCTGCGCGAAATATTCGGAGCGCATCATCTCCGCCCAGCGAATGTACGCGACGTTGTTGGCGTGCTGCATCATGTCGATATCCGCAAACGGTATGCTAAAGCGCGAAACGAGCGGAAAATCGTCCAGCATCGAGCGCAGCTTCGCCGCGTACCCATGAAGTCCGCGCCACAGCGAAGGCTCGGTAGGGTAACGCGTCGCGATGGTCAAAACGGGCTGTCGCCGGAGGGCGCGTAGCTCAGTGGGAGAGCATCCGCTTCACACGCGGGGGGTCGTTGGTTCAATCCCAACCGTGCCCACCATCCGGCACTGACGTCCGCAGGTGACGACTCGGACGAGTGCCGAACACGCCCACCGGCGCTTGGCGCTGTAGCTCAGTTGGTTAGAGCGCCGCCCTGTCACGGCGGAGGTCGTGGGTTCGAGCCCCATCAGCGTCGCCATTCCGCCAAGGTAGCTCAGTCGGTAGAGCACGCGCCTGAAAAGTGCGGTGTCGCCGGTTCGATTCCGGCCCTTGGCACCACCTCGGCTGCTCCTCATTTATGTGAGGGGCGGCTCGTTGCTAATTGTAGGAGCCAGCATTATGCACACCCCGCATCGCGCGCGCACGGCGGCCGCGCTATTTGTCGCCGCCGCTGTTGCCGGTTGCTCGGGCGGCGCGTCGTACGCTCCGTCCAACACTGCAGCCGCACCAACGCTCGTATCGCTCGGCAGTATCGGCACTGCACAATCACATCCCGGTCAACTCCGCTTCGTCGATCCTGCGGCAGTCAAAGCGCAGGTCTCCGTTGCGTCGTACAACTCCTCGGCCTCCGCACCGATTATGGTGTTTGCCGCCGGCAATAAGAACAATAAGGCGGCCACCTGTCAGATCGCAAAGATCGGAGAGGGTATCAACACGCTCGGAGTCAACAGCGAGGGAAATCTTTGGGTGCCCGAAGGACTCGGCACGAGCGGATCCCCCGACGTTCTCGAGTTCAAGCCGAATTGCGGCGCGCTCGTAACGACCCTGGCCGACTCGAATGGCCAGCCGGCCGGCATAGCGTTCGCTTCGAACGGCGTTACGTACGTCAATAACATTTTAGGGCCGTCGAGCACGGCCGGTAACGTCGCCGTGTATGCCAAAGGCGCTAAGAAAACGACCAAATACCTTACCAACGCGAACTTTTTCTTAGTGGCCGGCGTCGGCCTAGACTCCAAACAGGATCTCTACGTTCCATTCTACAGTCCGGCGAGCACGACCGGTCTCATGCTGTTTTCGGGTGGTAAAATGCCGGGCAAGCCCGTCAAAAACTTCGCACTTGTAAATCCGGGTGCGCCCACCTTCGATAAGAAAGATAATCTAATTATTACGGACGATTCCAATCAAACGCTCAACGTGTACGCGCCGCCGTACACCGGTAAACCCAAAACGTATCCGTTGAAGGGTTCGTCCCCGCAATGTTCGCTCGATAAAGCGCAAGCGACCCTCGCGTGCGGCGACAAGACGAACACCTCGGTTAACGTGTACGGCTATCCGAGCGGAAAGTACATGTACAGTTTCAACAAGGGACTCGCCGCAACCGTGATCGGCACGGTCCAGTCACCAATCTAGTCGGCGGCGTTCTCCGGCGGGCGCAGCGTTCGATTGAAGAAATCGACGCTGCGCTGCCAGGCCGTTTCAGCATGCTCGGGATGGTGGTTACCGATGCCGCCCGGATTGTAAAAAGCGTGTCCGGCGTCGTACCGGTAAAATTCGTACGGGACGTTGCCGCGTTGAAGGGCTCGTTCGATTTCGTCGATGCCGTGGATCGGAAAAAAGGCGTCGTTTTCGGCCCAATGACCCATGATCGGAATGTCGATGTTCGACAGATCGCCGGCGTCCGCCGGGGGATATCCGTAGAAAATAACGGCGGCATCGAAGTCGGCGTCGTGCATCGCGGCTAGCATCGCCAGCGTGCCTCCCATACAAAACCCCAACACGCCGACGCGATGCGAACCGCGATCGCGTAGAAACGCGGATGCGCCGCGCGCGTCTTGCGTCGCGGCATCGGCGAAATCGAGCCCTTCCATTAAATGATTGGCTTCGTCTCCGGTCGCGGCGACTTTACCGCGGTACAGATCCGGAACGAGCACGCGAAAACCGCGAGACGCTAAACGATCCGCGGTCTCGACGATTTGATCGTTTAAGCCCCACCACTCTTCGAAAAGCACGACGCCCGGCGCGGCGCCACCGCCGTTTGTTTCGGAAAGGTATCCAGGCGCCTTCGTTCCGTCTGGCCGTACGAACTCGATGCGCTCGCCCATTACGCCTTGGTCAACGGGGCGACGCCCTCTTCGCGGTCCTGTCGGTCCATGTTCTCTGATTTCTCGTCTTGCAACCAGGCGTTCGCGCTTTGCACGGCTTCGGGAAGAACGCGCGTGCGGAACCAAACCATCAGCGTTGCATCGTCGCCGTACTCGTCGAGCGCGGCTTCGAATTCGGTGATCGGTACGCCCCAGCGTTCTAGCACACCGCGATCCATCGGACATGGATAGATGTAGTCGTGAATCGTGCCGGCTTTGGCCGCACGGGCTTTATCGGAAAGGCGGAAAAGCCACATCGCGACGCCGGCTGTTTGGCGCCCGGGCCGCGGAAACGTGGTACCATCGCGAAAATCGGTCGGCATACGCGTCATAATACCCGCGCCGTGGCGGCGGGTTGCGCGTGCCCGCACGCGAACCTCGAGGCCCGATGGCCAAGCGCGAACCCTCGTATACGATTCGCCACGAACCGCGCTGGCATGCGGTGCTGGCGGTAGCTGCCGCGTTGTCGCTCTATATTACGCTGCCGCCCCGGTTGACGATCGGCCCCGTGTGGATCGCGCCGCTCCTCGTGCTGCTGGTGCTGGTGCCGTTATTCTACCTAGCGCCGCGACGAGCCGCAGATAGCCGGCGCATGCGAATCCTCGGATTGCTCTCGATTGCGATCGTCAATTTTTTCAACATCGCGTCGATCCTCTTATTGATCGCCGCGTTCTTCCACCCGGTCAAGGCGAAAACGTTCGACTCTGCGTTGGTGCTGCTGCGCAACGGCGGGCAGATTTGGTTGACCAACGTCTTGGTGTTCGGATTGTGGTTTTGGGAATTGGATGGCGGCGGCCCCGCGATCCGCGAGCGAGATGCCGCAGCCCACGGCTCGCATACGCCGGATTTTCTGTTTCCGCAGATGACGTTCTCCGAGACGAACTGTTCGAGTGCCCACGACCCGCATTGGACGCCGGCATTTTTCGATTATCTGTATCTCGCATTCACCAACGCGACGGCCTTCAGTCCGGCAGACGCGCTGCCGTTATCTCGCCGCGCCAAAACCGCGATGATGATCGAAGCGATGGTCTCTTTTGCAACCATCGCAATCGTGTTGTCGCGCTCGGTCAGTCTGATTGGATAGGTAACGCGCCGCCCATCGTCTGTTGGAGCGACATGAAGACGGTCGGACGTATTTGGCTGTCGCCGCGGAACGGATAATCGAAAAGCGCGATCAGTACGAAAATCGTAGCGATGACCGTGGTGAGGCCGGCCGTCATGAGCAAATGCGCGCCGAAACTGCGTACGCGGAATAAGAAGCAGAACGCAATCGTAATCGCCGCCAAGAGAATATTGCCCACCCAGAAGAACATTGGAATGCCCTGCTGATTGGCGAAGAGCCGGGCGCGTCGATCGTCGGCAATCGTCGTCGCGAGCGTCAGCGCGTGATCCTGAAGCGTGGCCTCGCCGGTGGTCTTCGGCTGATACGCCGAAAGCACGGCGATGGTGTCAAGGATTTCTTTCCTGGCGGTCGGGCTGCTCTCTCCGCGACGCATTGCGGGCCACTCGCGCTCGATGACCTCGTTGACGTACGAACGCAGCAGAAAACGCAACGTCATCGACGCGGGCTCGCGCAGATGGTCGGAAAGGCGAAACAGGTCGGCCACGCCACTCTCTTCTTGCACCACGGTGGCGGCGACGCCGTCGTATTCTTGCCACACGGTGACCAGCAGAAACGAAAGGATGACGGCCAAAATGGTCCCGACCGTGGCGATGATCGGGCCTGCGACGTCGTTATGCGTCAGTTCTTCGCGGCGATTGAGGACCTGGCGGCTCAGCCACAGGCCCAGCGTCAACAGCCCGACGGCCACGAAGAGGACGCCGGCGAATAGTAGCCACGGCGGCAGCAGGTAGACCCAGGTCACGGCGAGCGGTTTTCGAGCGCTGGCGGGTGAAACCATGGGTTGCTCAAGGGTTTCATCCGTAACCGTGGTAGTTTGCGAACCGACCGACCGCGGGTGTGATGTAATGGTAGCCTGTGACCTTCCCAAGGTCAACGCGTGGGTTCGATTCCCACTACCCGCTCCAGTGTCCTAATCGGACGGTGTCGTGGCGACGTAGCCAAGTGGTAAGGCAGGGCTCTGCAAAAGCCCCATCCGGCAGTTCAAATCTGCCCGTCGCCTCAACGATTTTGTAAATGCGGATTGCGGTAATCGGCGCCGGCGCGATCGGCGGTTTCGTAGTCGCCGCGCTCGCACGAGCCGGAGTGGCCGTCGGCGTCGTCGCACGCGGCGCCCACCTCGAGGCCATTCGGCGGGACGGACTGCACGTTCGAAGCGATCTCGGCTCGTTTGACGTTCGTGTCGAGGCCGCCGAAGATGTCCGCGCGTTGGGAAGCTTCGACGCGCTGGTGCTCGCTTTCAAATCGCACCAATGGGAACCGTCGCTGGTCCAAAGCCTGTCCGACCCGCGTTATTCCGGCGCGACGATCGTGACGCTGCAGAACGGCGTGCCGTTTTGGTACGTGCGTCGACCCGCATTGCAGTCGGTGGATCCCGGCGGCGTACTCGGAAGCGCGTTCGACGACGAGCGCATCGTCGGGGGTGTGGTTCACGTATCGGGGCGGATCGAAGCTCCCGGAAGCGTCGTTCAGAGCGGAGGTTTGCGCTACGTCTTGGGTGGGGTGGCGGCGGCGGCGCAGCCGCGCGTCGCGGCGATCGCGAGCCTCATGCGTGACGCCGGTTTGCAGGCGGAAATCGAGGATGACATTCGTGCGACCGCCTGGCTCAAGCTTGTCAACAACGTGGGATTGAACTCCGTCAGTACGCTCGAAGACGCGTCGATTCGCACGATGCTCGGCAACGAGCGGCACGTCGCCGAGGTTCGCCGATTGATGCGTGAAACGCTGGACGTTGGACGCGCGATGGGCGTGGTCGCCGACGCCGACATCGACGCGCGCATCGCGTATGCGGCTCGCCTGGACGACGTTCGCACTTCGATGTTACAGGATTTGCGGTCGGACAAACCGCTCGAAATCGATCCGATGCTGGGCGCCGTCATCGAACTTGCCGGCCGCTACGGCGTCAACGTGCCGCACGTTCGCGCCGCCTATCATCGCTTGCAACGCTTGAGCGCCGGCAGCTCGTGATTGACATCTCGAAGCTTCGCGGGGTCGGCCCGAAAACTGCGCCGCTCTTTCTGGAGCTCGGAATCGCGACCGCATCCGATCTTCTGGAATACTTCCCGTTCCGGTATGACGACTTACGATTCCCAACGCCGGCGCGCGACTTGGGAGTCGCCGGCGGCGAAGAGAATGCCGTGGGTACGATCGTGGCCCTCAAGGAGCGTCGAATACGCGATCTCGAGATCGTCGAAGCCTCGATGCGCGACGATGAGGGCTCGCCGTTTGCTGCAAAGTGGATCGGCCGGCGGCGCTTCGTCTACGGCCGTTTGCACGAAGGCATGCGCCTGTACGTACGAGGGCGCGTCGAGCGTGCATTGACGCTCGCCACCGTCAACGTTTCCCATTACGCCTCGCTCGGCGAAGGAGAAGCGTATCGCGGCGAACTCGTGCCGGTGTATCGCGCCAGTAAGCGACTGGCGAGCCGCAAAATCGCCTCGGTCGTGCGAGACAACTTCGCACGTTTACTGGAATATGCGAGCGACGATGCGTTACCGCCGTCGATCGCAAAACGGCGCGGCTATCCATCGCTCGACGAGGCATATCGCGCGGTGCATCGTCCGGCGGACCCGCAGGACGTGGCGCTCGGGCGCGAGCGCTTCGTTTTTTCGGAATTTCTATCGTTGGCCGCCGCGGCGCAACTGCGCCGCCTGCGGCGCCAACGAGAAACCGACGCGAGCGAACTCCGGGCCGATCCCGGCCTACTCGACGAATTCGCAGCCGCGTTACCGTTTGCTTTAACCGGAGCACAGTTGCGTGTCATTTCCGAAATATGGCACGACATGTCGCGCAACGTTCCGATGAATCGCATGCTGCAAGGCGATGTCGGTAGCGGGAAGACGCTCGTCGCTGCCGCCGCGGTCGTACTCGCCGCACGAAACGGTCTCCAATCGGCATTGATGGCGCCCACGGAACTACTCGCCTCGCAGCATGCCGCCAAGCTGGCCCCGCTCTTGGTTCCGCTCCGGATTGGGGTCGAAGCCGTATTTGGAGCGCAGTCGCAACGCTCGCGAACCGCGGCGGTCTCGCGCCTTGCCTCGGGCGAAGCAGCGCTCGCGATAGGAACACACGCGCTCTTGACCGAGAGCGTGGAGTTCGATCGGTTGGGCCTGGTTATTATCGACGAACAACACCGTTTCGGGGTCGAGCAGCGGGCGCGTTTGCGTGCCAAAGGCGGTGCCCCGCACACGCTGCACATGACGGCGACGCCGATACCGCGCACCCTGGCGCAATCGATCTATGCCGACCTCGACGTCTCGACGATCGACGAGTTGCCGCCCGGACGAACGCCGATCCAGACGTTCGCCGTCCGCGGCAGCCGAAAGGAGCGCGTCGAAGAGTTCGTCGCCGAAAACGTGCGGCTCGGCCGCCAGGCGTACGTGGTGACCCCGGCCATCGAAGAGGGCGAGACCGGTCTGACCGGCGCAGTCGAGGAGTTCGAGCGCCTGGGCCGCGGTCCGGCGAAGGGCGTCCGAAAAGGCCTACTCCACGGGCGCATGCCGCAGCGTGAAAAAGATGAAACGATGATGCGTTTTTCACGCGGCGAAATCGACGTTCTGGTTGCGACCACCGTCATCGAGGTCGGGATCGACGTCGCCAATGCGACGGTCATGGTCGTGCTCGACGCGCACCGGTACGGCCTCGCGCAGTTGCATCAGTTGCGTGGGCGCGTCGGGCGAGGCGCATTGGAATCGTACTGCATTCTGGTCTACGACGACGAAGCCGGAGAGCGCGACCGGCTCGGGATTCTCACGCGAACGACCGATGGGTTCGAAATCGCGGAGGAGGACCTGCAATTGCGTGGCCCGGGCGACTTTGCGGGTACCGCCCAGTCGGGGTCCGACGGCCTGCGGTACGCCGATCTCACTCGCGACCTTGGAATCTACGGGCAGGCCAAGACGGAAGCCGAGGTCATCGTTCGCGGCGACGAAAGCCTGAGCGCGCCCGACCACGCAGGACTGCGCGCCGCGCTGGAACGGCAACCGAGTACGCGGAGCCTGTTACTCTCGTCGTAACGGCGGTGCTCGGGGAGTCGTGCGGCTGCTAGAAGAAGAGTTAGGGATGCGATTTTCACGAACGCTCGTCGCTGCGCTTGCGACGTTGACGGTATTCTGTTGTTCTTCCGTCGCTGCCCGTGCGGCCGGCGACGTGACTCGGGCTACGTTGTCGAATGGGCTGCAAGTCGTCGTCGTACGCGACACCTTGGCGCCGGTCGTAACGACGATGCTCAACTACAAAGTGGGATCCGACGAGCAGTGGATCGACGGGCTCGCTCATGCGACCGAACACATGATGTTCCGCGGGAGCAAGACGATGTCGTCGTCGTCGCTGATGGAAACGATCGGCATCACCGGCGGCAACTTCGACGCCGACACGCAGAACAACGTCACCCAATATTACTTTACCGTTCCGTCGCAGTATCTCGACATCGCGTTGCGCGTCGAGCGCTCGCGAGCGACGGGCTTGATCATGGCGCCCGACCAATGGGCCCAGGAGCGCGGCGCGATCACCCAAGAGGTGACGCAAGACAACAGCAACGCGATCTACCGGCTGTTCGTGAAGATGCAAAATCGTTTGGTCGGCGGCACGCCGTACGACAAAGACGGTTTGGGTACCGTACAAGGCTTCAAGAACGACGTCAATTCAGCCCAACTCCTCAAGTTCTATCACAGCTGGTATCACCCTAATAACGCGGTGTACGTCATCGTCGGAAACGTCAACGGCGCGCAGACGATCGCCCGGGTCAAACAGCTGTTCGGCGATATTCCGTCGGCCAAGTTGCCGGCACGCGACCCGGTACATTTGCAGCCGCTTCACGGAGCGACGTATCACGAGACCTCGGATCAGCCGTATACCGCGGTGCTGATCGGTTACCGCATGCCGGGTTACGACAGTCCGGATTACGCGGCATCGCAAATCCTCGGCGACGTGCTCAACAACCAGCGCAGTACGTTCGGAGCCCTTCCGTTTACGGGTAAAGCACTCGGTATCGAGTTCGACGAGCAAACCTTTACTAAGGCCGGCCTCGGCATCGCCTTTGCGGCGGTTCCGGTGACGTCGAAACCACAAGACGTCAACGCGGAAATCCGCGGCATCATTAACGATTACCGCACCAACGGCGTCCCCGCCGACCTGGTCGAAGCCGCCAAGTTGCGCGAGGTTTCCGAGCTCGAGTTCAACGGGAATTCGATCGAGGGCCTGGCCAACGAGTGGAGCCAAGCCGTTGCGGTCCAAGGCCTCGGTTCGCCCGACGACATGATTTCGCACTTTAAGAACGTGAGCGTCGCGGACGTCAATCGCGTTCTACGCACCTACTTGAATAACACGACGGCGGTAGCGGCGTACGCCGTTCCAAAGAATGCCGGCGCCGCCAGTCGGCGGCGGATCGATGGCCGCCGAAAATAACTCGATTCCGCCCAGCAAACACGAGCCGTTGCCGAGCTGGGCGCAATCGATCCTCGCCAACTTGCACGTTCCCTCACAAACCATCAGCCCGACCGACATGCGACTGTCGAACGGCGTACGATTGATCGTGCAGCCCGAAACGATCACGCATACCGTGGTCGTCAGCGGACAAATTCAAAACAACACGGACGTCCAAGAACCGGCCGGCCAAGAAGGCGTTGCCGACGTGACGGCGGGGCTGCTGCCGTACGGAACGGCCACCTACGACCGAGTCGGTCTCGCGACCGAACTGGACAAAATCGCCGCTACGACGACGGCCGGAACGAGCTTCGGAGTGCGCGTGCTGTCGCAAGACTTCGATCGCGGCGTACAGTTGCTGGCCGACGAAGAACTGCATCCGGCATTCGACCCGAAATCGTTCGGACTCGTCAAAGACCAGGCGGTCGGATCGTTGACCGGCGAAATGACGTCGCCCGACCATCTTACCGACGTCGCGCTGATGTCGGCACTGTATCCGCCCGGCGACCCGTCGCGACGCTTTGCGACGCCGCAAACCGTCGGCGCGCTAACGCTGGATCAAGTCAAGGCGTGGTATGGATCTGCCTACCGGCCCGATCTCACGACGATCGTCGTGATCGGAAACACGACGCCCGACGAAGCAAAAGCGGTCTTTGAGAAATACTTCTCCAGTTGGACGGCACAAGGGCCGAAGCCGAACATCGAACCGCCGCCCGCTGCCGCCAACGCGCCGAGCCAAGTCACGATCCCGGCGACCGGCCGCGTGCAATCCCAGGTACAGCTCGTCGAAACGCTTCCGCTCCTGCGGACCGATCCCGACTGGGCGCGCTTGCAGTTGGCAAACACGGTACTAACGGGCGGTTTCTATTCGTCGATGCTCTATCACGATCTGCGTGAAGTGCACGGGTATGTCTACAACGTCGGCAGCTCGGTGAGTGCCGGTAAAGTGCGCGGCACGTTTACGGTTCGCTACGGATGCGATCCGCAGAATATCGTCCCCGCCGAAGGACAAGTCGTTGCCATCTTGAGCCAACTGCAAAAGACCGCGATCCAGCCGGATCGTCTCCTGCGCAGCAAAGCGTTGTTGATGGGCGACTTTCCGATTCGCCAGTCGAGCTACAACGGCGTCGCGCGCGAACTGTTGAACTACTCGTCGCTGGACTTGCCGCTCGATCAGAGAACGTGCTCGACGCGCAAGCCGAACTCGATGCGACGCCCGATGCGGTTGCCGCCGCTTTGGCGAAGTTCATTCGTCCGAACGGTTTCGTCCGGGTCGTCACCGGGCCGGGGCCGCGCTAGCGTCGCGAACGCGCGATGAACGATAAAGCGGTGGTCGGTGTCGGGTTCGACATCGACCATACGCTGGTGATCGATAACAAGCTCGAACGCATCGCGATGTTACGGATGCTCGAAGCCATCCAAGAAGAAGGCGGCAAGTGCCGCAACTTGGTCGAGGAATCGAGACGCATCGATGAACTGTTGGCGCGCCAGCGTGCCGGCGAATTCACGATCGAGGAAGCCGTCTATATTTTCGTTCGGGAACGCGGCATCGAGCCGGACGTTCGTTATGCCGAGCGATTTCAACAGATTGCGTTGGACCTGGTCGATCGTGTGGTCGTTCCATTGCCGGGGGCGCGCGAAATGTTACTCGAACTGCGACGCCGCGGTGTGCGCACGGCCGTCCTGAGCAACGGTTGGAATCCATTGCAGATCCGTAAGGCGCGGCGCGCCGGTTTTGTCGGAACCGTCATTGCCAGCGCCGACATCGGCGTGCAAAAACCAGAGGTGCTTGCGTTCGAAGCGTTGATCGATGCGCTAGGGACGGAGCGCGAGCATACCTGGTACGTCGGCGATAATCCGTCGGTCGATATCGGCGGTGCGGCGGCCGCGGGCCTGCGAACGGTTTGGCTCGATGCCGACGAACTGCCGTACCCTGCAGAAGCGACGGATCCGGATTTTCGCATCGGCGACCTCGCCGCTCTCCCCGCCGTATTGGACTCGCGTTCGCATGCGATTTCATAAACTATCGATCGCCGCGCTCGCGGCCTGCGCTACGCTGGCATTTACCGCGATGCCGGCCGCACCGCAGCAGCCCGAGCACGTCGTTACCTACGACGCTCGATTAGTCAACTTGGAGCAACGCTACACGGCGTGGTCGTTGCTCGAGAATCCGACTTCGGCAACCGACGCCGGCGTGCACGACGTGGACGGCAAACTGGCCGATTTTAGCCGGCAGACGCAAGCGGCGCAGATGGATCGCTTGCGTAGTTTTCGCAACGAGCTGGCCGCTCTAACGCCTCCTCCCGGCGCGTCGCGCCACGACATCGTCGACTATTTGTTGGTGCGGTCGGATCTCGAAGGCGATTACTGGAGCCGCACGGTTCTGCGTCCGCTCGAACGCAATCCGAGCGTCTACGAGGGCGAGTGCGCCAACGGAATCTTCTCGATCATCAAACGACCGTACGCTTCGGATACGCGCCGTGTCGAGGACGCCATCGGGCGGTTGCGGGCATGCCCCACCGTTCTGGCGCAAGGCAAGAGCAACTTGACGGACACGGTTCGCGAGTTCGCACAGATCGCTTCCGGCGATGTTCGCGACGGCGATTCGCTGTACACCGCGTCGCTCGACGAACTGGCTCGTAACGTTCCGCAAGCGCAACGAGCGCGGCTGCACCAGGCGGTGTCGACGGCTGTATCGGCGCTGCACGCCTATCGCACGTGGCTCGACGCGGGCATGCAGAGCGATCATGCGGGCGGCTTCGCCGTGGGTCGCGACCAATATAACTGGTATCTGAAACGCGTTCTCCTCTTGCCGTACGACGCCGATCAGGTCGCTGCCATCGGAAGCCAAGAACTCGCACGCGATCGCGCGCTCGAGGCCTGGGAAGAAAATCGCGACCGGTCGTTGCCGCAACCACCCGAGCGCAAATTTGCCAACAAAGCCGCCTTCTTGCAGCAGTATCAATCGTCGCTTGCGGTGTTGAAGCGCTTCCTCAAATCGCATCGCGTGGTGGACATTCCCTCGTATGTAGGGCCGTTCCACATCGTCGAGGTCCCGAAAGCGCTGGCGGCAACCTATCCGGGCGGATTCATGAATCCACCGGCGATGCTCGGAACCGATCCCGAAGGCTTTTACTTCGTTCCGGATTTCTCGCCGTCGAATCAGAGCTTCTTTGTGGCCTATGCCCGCCAGTCGGTTTTGCCGATCCTGGGTCACGAAGGCATCCCCGGCCACTTTCTACAGTTTAGCTATGCCTATCACAATCCGGACTTCATCCGGCACGTGCACGACGACGGCGTTTTTGCCGAAGGTTGGGCGTTCTACGGCGAAGAGATGTTGATGCGCCTTGGACTGTACGACGCCGATCCGGCCGCCCGCAAGCAAGTTATCCACCTAATGCGGCATCGCGCCACCCGCGTCGGCGTTGACGTCGGCCTCGCGACGGGCGCGATGTCGCTGCCGCAAGCGATCGCGTATTTCAAAGAGAACGCCGGCATCGACTCCGACACCGCCAGTGGTGAAGCGACCCGGTTTGCGATGGACCCGACTCAGGCGATCGATTATCTCGTGGGGAAGACGCAGATCGAGACGCTGCTGGGCCTCTATCGAGACGCGAACGGCACGTCGCAGCCACTCTCCGCGTTTCACGACCGGTTGCTGTCGTACGGTACTGTTCCATATTCGGTAATACGCTCGGAGTGGTTCGACGACGATACGTGGCTGCAACCAGCGCTCGACCCTATCGCGCCCGAGGAGTTCAAATGACGCCACGCATCACGAGCGGTTCGCTCGGCAGCCGTAAAATTAAATCGCCGAAAGGTATGCAGGTGCGTCCGACGCCGGGACGCGTGAAGGAGTCGTTGTTTTCCATCTTGGCGGAACGGGTCGACGGCGCGCGCGTCCTCGATCTCTTCGCCGGTACGGGCGCGATCGGTTTCGAAGCCGCATCGCGCGGCGCCCAACGCGTCGTGTCGGTCGAAGCACATCGCGAAACTGCGACCGCAATTGCCGAAGCCGCCAAGGAGCTCGGCGTTGAGGGTACGGTCGAAGTTGTCGCAGCGCCTGCGGAACGGGCGCTATACCGGCTTACGGGGCCGTTCGACCTCGTCTATCTCGATCCACCGTATGCCGACGACGTTCCACTCAACGTGTTCCGCCTGTTGCACGAACGCGAACTGTTGGCGCCGGACGCGCGCGTCATCTACGAACACGCCGCGAAGCGCATCCTGCCCGACATTCCGGGTTTCCGCTTCGTCCGTCAGGAAGTATACGGCGACGTGGCACTCGCGTTTTTGGCTCCCGCCGCATGATCCGCGCGATTTATCCCGGCTCGTTCGATCCGCCGACGTTCGGACATCTCGATATTGCTGAACGTGCCGCAAAATGCTTCGACGAGCTGATCGTCGCGATCGTCGTCAACCCACAAAAACGTAGCCCGATGTTTTCGCTCGAAGAACGCGTCGAAATGCTGAGAGCGTCGGTGAGCGGAATGCCCAACGTTCGCGTCGAGCATTTTCGCGGTTTGCTGGCCGACTATCTCAAGGCTGCCGGCGCCGACGTGATCGTCAAGGGGCTGCGCGTCGTATCGGATTTTGAGAGCGAAATGTTGACGGCGATGATGAACCGCTCGCTATCCGACGTCGATACGCTCTTCTTGATGTCGGACCAGCGCTACTCGTTTGTTAGTTCTAGCCTTGTCAAGGAGGTTTTCTTTCTTGGCGGCGACGTAACCTCACTCGTTCCAGAACCGGCTCTACGCCTGATGACGGCCAAGCGGTCCGGTTCCAGCGACTCTCGCGCGTAACGGAGGATCTACATGTCGGTGCACCGTGTGTTGGACAAACTTGAAGGCTACGTGCACGAAGGCACGTGGTTGCCGGCGGGCTATCGCGTGCTGTCCGAGGAGCGCTTGCTCGAATTGATTGAGAAGGTGCGCGCCTCGCTGCCCGAGGAGGTTGGTCGCGCCAAGATCATCGCAAAGGATCAAGATCGCGTGATGCGCGAGGCGCAAGAGAAGGCGCAAGCGATCGTCGAGCAAGCTTCGTCGAAACACGAGGAGCTGGTAGACCAGCACGAGATCCTGCGTCGCGCTCGCACGACCGCCGAGGTCGTATTACGTGAGGCTCAGGAACGCTCCGACCGGATCCGTCGCGGCGCCGATGAATACGCGGCCGGCGTCTTGAGCGAGATGGAAGGCCGTCTCGCGGGCGCGATCGGAGCCGTTCGGAAAGGCCGCGAAGCGCTCACGCGCACGACCGCCGCCGAGGCTGCTGCGTCAGCGCCGCTGGCCGACGCTGCGGCCGAAAGCAAACGCGTCGCGTTCGATTCGCAGACGGCCGGAGAAGAAACGGCAGCACTGGAGTCCGTCAAGGCATGAACCGCGCACCGGCGTTCGTCCTTGGCTGCGCGGCGATTGTTGCGATGGCCTGGGCCGGCGCCGGGCGAGCGATCGCCGGCGACAGCGGTGGGATCGCGGGATACGTCGTGAGTTCTTCGACCGGCCGTCCAGTGGCGGGCGAACCGCTGCTCTTTTACCGCTGGCCGTACATCGAGAACGCCACCGAAGTTCGCGAACTTCGCACCGACGCACACGGTTTTTTCAGCGACATCACGCTCGCGCCCGGCCGCTATGTGCTCGTAGCCTCCGAGAGAGACTCGATTTCAGGCTGCACGATCGACGATGTTTTTGGAGGCGAAGTTTCGCACGTGCGAGTGACGCTCGAACGCAACGGCAAGAGCTGTGCCGGACCGCGAACCAACCCGGCGTTGATCGATCCCGCCGCGACGGCGGACGTCTACCGGATCTAAACCGGCGGCGCCTGAACGTTGTGCGCGAAGGCTTCGAGCCGAGCGCGATCGATCGATTTGACGCGACCGCGATCGAGTTCGACCGCGCCGGAGTTCTTGAGGCGCAAGAGCGCGCGGGCGGCCATGTCGCGAACCGTCCCGGCGGCAGCGGCGATCTGCGCTTGCGAGAGATTCTCGACGCCGGGCAGGCCGCGCGTCATTCCCACGGACGCTCGCGCGTAACCGAAAGAAACTTCGCGACGCGCTGCAAGACGTGCGCGAACGCGAGATCGGCGATCGTGTCGATCGAACGGCGCCGCGCCTGCGACGACGCGATCAGAAAACCGAGCGCCAGTTCGGCGTCGTTCCTGGCAGCATGAATGACGGCTTCGCTCGGCAGCGTCACGATCGTCGCGTCGGTTAGCGCCTCGGCTCGCGTGGTCGCGCCGCCGCCGTCGAACGTTCCGCTCTCGTTGAGCGTGTCGTGCGTTAGCCGCTCGCCGATCGTATGCGTCTTACCATCCGGGGACAGCAACGTGTAAATGACCTTGCCAGTTTTTACGATGCCCAGATACGGCCACATCTCGCCTTCGTCGAAGATCGTGTCGCCCGACTTGTAGCTGCGGTCGCTCATTTGACCCGCGAGCTCTTTGATGGTGGCGGCCTTGGCGGCGGTAAACTGCGAGACGTGCGCGAGCAGCGTTTCGCCATCGGCATTCTCGTCGATCCGCTCGAGGCGAACCGTCCAGCGGTTGCTTCCTAGGTTGCGCGCGTCCCACGAAAACTTTCCGGCGCGTAACTGCGTCATTTCGTTGCGCATCGCGCGCGGATCGGTTTCCTCGTTGATTTCAAGCGCCGTTCCGATTTGGAGCTTGTCGAAGGCTTCGAGAATCTGGTCGGTCTTCGACGCGGTCGAAAGGGACCGGGCGTCCAACGTGACGGCGGCTGGGCGGCTAATCGGCATACGCCGCGTTTAGGGATGGCCCGCCGATGCGCCTGCCGAAGGCGCGCGCCATGACTACCCCTATGCAAGACAACGATATCGTTATTATTGCCGGTGCGCGTACGCCGTTCGGCAACTTCGGAGGCGCGCTCGCCGAGCTGACCGCTACCGATCTGGCCGTCGCCGCCGCGCGAGCGGCGATCGAGCGCAGCGGGGTTCCGGCCGAAAGCATCGACGACGTCGTATTCGGCAACGTCATTCAGACGAGTTCCGATGCAATCTATCTGGCTCGCCATGCCGGTTTGCGAGCCGGTATTCCAGTCGGCGTTCCCGCCCTTACGCTCAATCGGCTGTGCGGGTCGGGTTTGCAAGCCATCGTGTCGGCTGCCCAGTCCCTCGCACTCGGCTCGTCGACCTACGCGTTGGCCGGCGGCGCCGAAAATATGAGCCAGGCGCCGCACGTGGTACGGGGCGCCCGCAAAGGCCTTGCCCTCGGGCGCGACGTCGCGTTCGAAGACTCGCTCTGGACCGCGCTGACCGATTCGTACGGCAACATCCCGATGGCGATCACGGCCGAAAACCTCGCCAAACAGTATGGAATTACGCGAGAAGAATCCGATGCGTTCGCGTTGACCAGCCAAGGGCGGGCTCTGGAAGCCCAAAGCGATGGCTATTTCGCCGAGGAAATCGTCCCGGTCGAAGTTCCGGGTTCGCGGGGTACCGTCACATTGGTGGATCGCGATGAAGGGCCGCGCTCGGGCTTGACCATGGAGAAGTTAGGCAAACTGCCGGCACGCTTCGTACGCGACGGCGTCGTGACGCCGGGGAACGCCAGCGGTATCACCGACGGAGCCGCGGCCGTCGTGCTGACGACCGCCGGGCAGGCGCGCAAGGACGGCGTCGAGTGGATGGGCCGGCTGGCGGGCGCTGGTGTGGTCGGAGTGGAGCCGTCGATCATGGGCATCGGTCCCGCCTTCTCGATTCCACGGGCACTGCAGCGTGCGGACGTGGCTCTTAACGACGTGGCCGTTATCGAAATCAACGAAGCGTTCGCCCCGCAAGTGTTGGCATGTCTACGCGAGATGCGCATTCCCGGCGACGCGCGTTTGAATCCCCATGGTGGCGCGATCTCGCTCGGACATCCTTTGGGAGCGTCTGGGGCGCGTATCGCGTTAACGACGCTGCACGAACTGCGCCGCCGCGGCGGCGGTTACGGCGTTGCGTCGGCATGTATCGGCGGCGGACAAGGGATAGCAGCGGTCTTCGAGGTGGCGTGAAGCGCGCGTGGGACGTCCTCGCCATTTTGGCGATCGGATTCGTCCTGTGGAAGCTTTTCATCGCCCCGCGGTCGTTTAGCGCGCCGGGCTCCGACCCGGCGCCGCACGCCGTCTTCAGCCGTCTCAACGGCGGCACGTTTCAGATAACGTCGCAGCGCGGACGCGTGCTTTTTCTCGACTTTTTTGCAACGTGGTGCGGACCGTGCCGCGTCGAGTTGCCGCTGGTGCGAGCCTGGGCAAAAGCCAACCCGGGGGTCACGGTCGTTCCGGTCGATGTCGGCGAGCCGCGCAGCGTCGCGCTGGACTTCGCGCAGCGCAACGGGTTATCGAATGTTGCGCTCGACCCGCACTCCGACGCGCGCGGTATCTTTGCGGTTCAAGGTTTTCCGACGGTGGTCGTGGTGGATCCCGCGGGCGATATTCGCGCGAGGTGGGAGGGACTGAATCCGGCGATCGGTCTCGCGATGACCAACGCCGTCAAACAGTTAGGGCCGCGTTAGCGCCCCTTCCATTGCGGTTTGCGCTTTTCAAGAAACGCACCGGTACCTTCGGTGATGTCTTCGGTATTGACCAGCAATCCGAACTCCAGGGCTTCCATCTCGAACGCATCGTCGATCGAAAGGTGCGCGCCGGCGTTGATCGCTCGTTTACACGCGGCGATCGCCAGGGCGCCTTCGATGCGATTGAGTAGCGATGCGCTGCGCTTCGTTGGCCAGGGCGTCCGGCTCGACGACCTTCTGTACCAGCCCGATGCGCAGCGCTTCGTGCGCATCGATCAGTTTCGCCGGTGAGGCAGAGGTACATCGCCATGCCCTTACCGACCAGGCGCGTGGTGCGCTGCGAACCGCCGTAGCCGGGAATCAGACCGAGATTCACTTCGGGTTGGCCGAACTTTGCGTTTTCGCTGCGATGCAGATGTCGCCGCCCATCGCGATCTCGCAGCCGCCGCCGAGCGCGTAAGCCGTTGATCGCCACGATCACGGGTTTGCGCATTCGCTCCATCTGGCGCGTGAGCGCTTGACCCATGCGCGCCTGATCGGAGCCTGCGCCGGCATTCGGCAACGCGTTGAGCTCGCCGATATCGGCGCCCGCGGCAAACGCTTTCTCGCCGCGCGCCGGTGAGCACGATCGCGCGGACACTGTCGGCATGCGGTCGAGTTCGAGCAGCGCGAGCGACAGTTCGGCGAGCAGTTGCCGATTGCAGCGCGTTGAGCACTTCGGGACGGTTAAGCGTGATGATTGCCGACCGGCGCCGTCGTTCTGCGACGGTGATGTCTTCGAACGTGCGCTAGGCATAATCGTAGAACCCCTTACCGCTCTTGCGGCCGAAGCGTCCGGCGAGCACCATGCGCTTGAGCAGCGGCGGCGCGGCCATCATCGGATCCTTGAACTCGTCGAACATGATTTCGGAGATGTAATACGTGGTATCGAAGCCGACGAAGTCGAGCAGTTCGAGCGGACCCATCGGATAACCGCAGCCGAGCTTCATGCCTTTGTCGATGTCTTCTTTGCTGACGCTAGGCCGCCTTCGTAGCAGGCGAATCGCATACAGCAGATACGGAATCAGCAGCCGGTTGACGACGAACCCGGGCGTGTCTTGCGCGAGAATCGGCTCTTTTCCGAGCTTGTGCGAAAAATCGAACAGCGCGTCGACGTCGTCCTGCGTCGTCGCGATCGTCTTGACGACTTCGACGAGCTTCATGATCGGAACGGGGTTGAAGAAGTGCAGGCCGGCGACGCGATTGGGGCGTTTGGTTTTCGCCGCCAGCTCGATCACGCACAAGCTCGACGTATTGGTACAGATGATCCCGTGCGGCGCGAGCATGTCGTCCAGCTGCCGGAAGAGCTTGGTCTTGATCTCGACGTTTTCGACGATCGCCTCGATGACCAGATCGCACGACCTTCAGGTCGGCGACTCTCGTCGTCGCTCGTGATGCGGCCGACCACGTGCGTCGCGATCGGCTTGCGAGAGTTTGCCCTTTTCGACGAACTTGTCGAGCGACTTGGCGATCGCTGCCAGCCGCGCTCGAGCGGCTCTTTTGCAACCTCCATGAGGACGACGTCGAAGCCGGCGGTCGCGCATGTTTGCGCGATGCCGTTACCCATCAGACCGGCGCCGCAGACGCCGACGGTGCGGATTTCAGACACGATAAGCCTTTCTAGCAAGCGGCGAAGGCGCGAGTTTATCGTTTGATAAAGGGCGCAGGTGGCTTCGTTGCGTTGCGGGGAACCCACCTTTGCCCTATACTGGGGGCTGCAGCTTTTGTAGGGGACCGGAGAGAAGTGCGAACTGCGTATCACGAGGCGCTAGAAGGAACCCGGCTGGACGTCGTCCGGCTTAGGCGCGCTGGTCGGCGACGCCATTCGCGTCTGCGGTCGAGGCGCTCGACAACCGCGATCCTCGGCCGGAGCCCGCGTCGTCGCGGGCGACGATGCTATCGACGAGCTGCGCCGCCGCATCGAAGCCCACTGCATCGAGTTGATCTGGCGCCAGCAGCCGGTAGCCGGCGAGCTGCGCGAGATCGCGGCGATGCTCGAAATCGCGACCGACCTCGAGCGGTGGGCGACTATGGCGTCGATATCGCAAAAAATGCGATCAAACTTTCCGATCATGCCGATGCGCCCGCAACGAGGTCGAGATCGACCGGATCGCCGGCGTCGCGCACGCGATGCTGCTCGACGCGATGCGCGCCTATACCGAGCGCGATGCGAACACTTGCCAGCGATGTCATCGATCGCGACGACGAAGTCGACAAGCTATACAAACGCAGCATCAAGCTGCTTCAGGAAGAGATGCAGGCCGATCCCGACATCGTTCGCCCGGGAACGCGCTATCTGTTCGTTCTGGCGTCGACTCGAGCGCGTCGGCGACCGCGCCGGCAACATCGCCTGGCATACGAAGGACATGATCGGCGCCGAGTGAGCACCGCCGCTCCCCCGCGAGCGAATTTGCCGTAACGGAGCGGCTCGTGTATCTCAATCATGCGGCCGTCGGCGTGCTACCCGCGTCGTCCGTTGCCGCTGTCGATGCGTTGACGCGGGCGCACGCAACGAAGGGCGTGCTGGGGACCTATCCATACGACGAAGATACGGCCCGCTACCGCGAGGTCGTCGCGGGTTTCATCGGAGCGCGCGCTTGCGAGATCGCGTTCGTTGCGAGTACGAGCGCTGGAGCGGCCGTTTTAGCGCAATCGTTTCGGCTGGGTGAAGGCGACGAAATTCTGTTGACGGATGACGAGTTTCCGTCCAATGTCGTGCCGTGGCTGGCGTTGCGCGATCGCGGCGTGTCCGTTCGCCTTTTGGAAGGCCGAACCGAGCCGTTGACGCCCGACCGTTTGCGTCGTGAGATCGCCGCGAACACCAAGCTCGTCGCGGTATCCTGGGTCTCGTACGCCGACGGTTACCGGCGAGACATTGCATCGTTAGCCGAGGTCGCGCACGACGCCGGCGCGCTGTTGTGCGTCGACGCCATCCAGGGACTCGGCGCGTTGTCGATCGACGTCGAAGCGACCGGCGTGGACGCGTTGTTTTCGGGAGCGGGAAAGTGGCTACTGGGTTTGCACGGCGCCGGCCTATTGTACGTTCGCTCCGAGCTGCTGGAACGAATGCGTCCGGGCGTTCCGGGCTGGCGATCGCAAAGCGATATATGGGATTTTCACAACTACGACCAGGCATTTGCGCCGGACGCCCGCCGGCTCGAGACGGGGACGCCGAATCTGGCTGGTAATCTCGCTCTCGCCACATCCATGGAGTTGCTGGCGGGATGCGACCCGGGGTCGATCGAGCGGTGGGTGTTGGATCTGACCGATCGCTTGTGCGATGGTCTGATTCATTTGGGCGCGCGTCTGGCGACGCGCCGCGAGCCGGCGGTCAAATCGGGCATCGTCACGTTCGACGTTCCCGGCTTGGATAGTATGGCGCTCGGCAGAACGCTGGCTCGCGAGGGAATCGTTACCACGTATCGCGACACCGGAATTCGAATGTCGCCGCACGGCTATAACGTTCCCGACGAAATCGACGCCGCAGTCGAGGCGATCGGCGCCGTAACTGCGGCCTTGAAAGTTCGCTAAGACTCCGCCGCGCGTTCCACCAAGGCGCTCGAGGTCATAACGGCGTCGGTCATGCCGTGAATCAAGCGTTTGTCCGCAGGCGCGACCGTCGCGAGAATTCCGCCCAACTCGACGGTCTGTTCGCCGGTCACGAAGTAGTACGGGCATAGGCGCGCACGCGCATCGAACGTTTTTATAACGTTGTTTTCGCGGTCGAAAAACTGTTGGCGCAGGCGTTTGCTCTTGTGGAAACGTTGCAAGATGTATGGGGTTTCATCGTACGACGCCAACGCCAAGTCGATCGTAGCGGCCCAATCGTCCTTGGTGAGGTCGTTCGCAATTTTGACGCCGCGCGAACCCCATGCCAGCGGCGAGAAACCCGACGGCTTTACCACGTAGTCACGATCGCTCTTTCCGAGATCGGCTAAGCGGCGGAAATCCGATACCGGCACGCCGCCAGCATTCAATCCGGCGATGACGCCTTGCGGCGGAAGCGGCCGCGGATCCATTACCCACGTTTGCGGAATCACTTCGAGCAGCCGCTCGAAGCGCTCTCTTCCGAGTTCGTTGCGCCACAGCGCTGCGAGCGCGTAATGGTGGAACAGTGCGAATGAAAGTTTTTCTTCCATGTACGCTTTTGGCGGCGGCGTCATTTTCACGCGGTTGTGCCGTGCCGCGTACAACATGAGGTCTTGCTTGGGGACGTTGAGCAAATCGAACATTTCGAAATTGCGGTATAACGCGTCCAAGCGTTCTTCGCGGCCGTCTTCCAGCCGCACGAACAATCCGTCCTCGGTGAAGAAGATCTCCGACGGCGTCCGCACCCAAGCGTCCGCCAAGTCGAGTCGTCGGAGCGCGTCGGCCAACCAGGTCATCTCCGCTCGGTAGTCGCCGGACTCGTCGGAGACGACGATTCCGATCGTCGGCCGTTCCACCCCGGTGGTGGCACGCATCATGGCCGCAAACCCGCGCGGTATGCCGTCGTTACCGCCGATGCTCTCTACCCCGAGACGACAATACGACTCGGTCATGGCGCCGAGAAATCCCATACCGCCCGGTACGCTGTCGAGCTCGGTCGCCATGAACGTTCCATCGCCGGTCAGCATTAAATCGGGGCGAATCACACCCGGGATCTCTTGTTTAAAGCGATTTTGGCGGGAGATTCTCACCACGCGCTCGGGTTTTCCGCGATCGAGATATTCTGCTACGAAGGCCGGGGCCGTTCCGCGAACGCTGCGGACGTAGATGGCGTTGAGCGCCCGGTAGAAGGCCAGTAAGTCTTCACCCAACCGTAGGATGTTGTCGAGCTGTTCGCGCGAGAGCCCGAAGGGCTCCGGACTGACGCGCCAGGGAATCCGGTCGGCCTCGTTCGTTACCCGGAACAGGCCGGGAGGGATCGTATCGTAGAGGTACGAGGCGCGCTCTTCGGGGGTCAGGCCAGGTTTTAACGCGATACAGGACATGAAGAAATAGAAACTCCTAGCGACAGTGGTCGGGAATCTTGGAGCTGCAGAGGGCTATATACAGTCGCCGCATGGCTTCGTTTTTACAAATACGCGTCGGACCGGAAGGTTGCACTTTCAGGCCGGCCTATTTGATGGTAATGCCCCCGGGCGTCAACAAAGCGCCCTCGATGCGCACCGCGCCGGCGGCGAACGCAAGCGTCAGATGTAATACGCCGGAGAGTGCCAAGGGACGTAAGTCCAAGCGATCCATGACGTGCGCGGTTGGCTCTCCGGCCACGAACCTGAGGGTCGCGCTGCGCGTAAACGATGCGGCGGGCGTACGGAACGTCTCGCTGACCGGCACCGCCAATTCGTCGGTTTCGGCCGAATACGGCCGCCCCGCGACACAATAGGTGGCTATGATGGTCGTGCCCTCAACGCGCAGTAACTCTTGCGTACAGTTCGCCGGTGCCGCCGGGACGGCGGTCGCGAGCGCGAGCACGATCGCTTCGATCACCCCGATCCTATTCGGTGCCGCAAACGTCGCACCCGTCGAGAACCAACCGGATGCCCTGCCAGCGGGTTATAGTAGGTGTATGTATTCGATCGATCTGATCGCGCTCGACCTCGATGGAACGCTCGTCGATTACGACGGTAACGTCTCCCCCGAGAATCGGCGGGCCGTTCTAGATGCCGTGAACGCCGGGATTCGCGTCGCGCTGGTGACGGGCCGTGGAGCCGATTTGCCGGCGCGTCTGGTGCGCGAACTCCGGTTGAACGTTCCGTCGATCTGCGCGCACGGCGCCTTAACCAAAGACTTTTTATCGGGCCGCACGATCGGCCACATACCGGTACCGCTGCAGTACGCGGTCGCGCTGCTCGAATATGCGGAGCGTCGCGGCTTCGATGCGGCAGTGTACTCGGAAGAACGCTTTTTGCGCGCGCACGGTGCGCCGCTGCACATGGACGACATGCGGCTCCCGCATTGGCACGCGGTCACTTCGTTGCGAGAAGCGGTCGCGACGCCGCCGACGTTCTTGCGTTTTTTCGGACGCGAAGCCGTTGCGGAGATTTGCTCGACGTTCGCCCACTTGCCGTTGCATTTCAAACACGAAGTCTTTGGCGATCTGGAAGAGTGTGCCGTGACGAGCGCGGATGCCACCAAGGAAATCGCGCTCGCACGACTGTGTGCGGACTTGCGAAATTCCGCCCGCACGCGTTCTCGCCATCGGCGATTCGCGCAACGACGTGCCGATGTTGCGTTGGGCCGGTATCGGCGTCGCCATGGGCAACGCGCTGCCGGAGATCCAGCGCGAAGTCGGCCGTGTCACGGGTACTTGCAGCAACGACGGAGCCGCCGAGGCCATCCGGCGCTACGCCTTGCGTGGCGTTTCGAACGCATTGAGCGCGTGATCGTCCGCGTCGTGGGGTTCGCGCGAGCGCGCGAGCTGCTCGGGAATCGCGGCCAGGTATCCGTGGCCGACGGCGGCTCCATCGCGGATGCGTGGGAGCAACTCGTGAGCGCAATCCCCGAGCTCTCAGAGTTGAGCGCATCGGTACGTTTTGCGGTGGACGGCGCGTTGACCGGCGCCGGGTACGGTTTACGCGAAGGTCAAGAGCTCGCGATCTTACCGCCGGTCGGCGGCGGGTGAGCATGACCCTCGAGAGTGCCGCAATCGATCCGCGTACCGTTGAGGATCGCGTACGAGCGCCGGGTTTTGGCGGTATCGTGACGTTCGTAGGCGTCGTTCGCGACACCGACGATGGCCGTGCCGTAGCGGCGTTGGAGTATGAAGCCTACGAAGCGCTGGCGCTTGCGGAGTTCGATGCTATCGCCGCCGAAGTTACGGCTCGCTTCGGTAACGTGCGTTTGGCGATCGCGCATCGCGTCGGACGCGTCGCAGCCGGAGAGGTTGCGGTCGCCGTTTGCGCCGCGTCGGCGCATCGAAAGGCCGCTTTTGCAGCCTGTGAATTCGCCATCGATGCGGTCAAAGCGCGAGCGGCTATTTGGAAACGAGAGATGTACGCCGACGGGCGCGCGGCCTGGAAGGCAAACGCCTAACGTGCCCGACGTCGAATTGTTGCGCGTCCCGGCTCCCGAAAACGGCGTTACGGTCTTGCGCTACGAACCTCGCCGGGCGCGCGGCGTGTCGATCGTCGCGGGGCACGGCTATTCGTCGAGCAAGCACAATCTCGATTTTCTGTGTGCCTTTCTCGCGAGCCATGGGTTCGGAGTCTTCAGTTTGGATTTCCCCGGCCATAAGCTCGGTGCTAGCGGTGGCGTGTTGCGCGGAATCGACGATTGTATCGCCGCGATGTCGGCGGTCGTACGATTCGCCCGCGATCGTGGCGAAACGAGTGTGTACGCAATGGGCCACAGCATGGGCGGCATGACCGCGTTGTTTACGACGGCGCTCGATTCCGAGATAGCCGGATGCGTCGCAATCGCGACCGGTTTCGGCCGGCCGACATCGTTGAATGCGTTGCGCCAAGCCGGCGCGACCGACTTTCGCTCGAGTTACGTCAACGGCGTGACGCTCCAAGAGTTGGTCGCCGGCATCGATCGAACGTACGAACGGCTTCTGCCGAAACTCGCCGGGCGTCCGGTGCTCTATGTAGCGGCGGATCGCGACGCGATGGTCAGCCCGTCGAGCGTGCGCGAACTCTTCGATCGCGCCCCGGAGCCGAAAACGTTGTCAACCATCGATAGCGATCATACCTATGCGGGAGAGCGGTCGCGCGCCGCTGTGCTGCAGTGGCTAGATCGACTGCATCCCAGGCCGTGACGATCGACGCGGAAGCGGTTCGCCGATATAGCCGGCAACTGCTAGTGCCGGAAATCGGCGTGGCCGGTCAAGAGCGGTTGATGGCGTCGTCCGTGTTGACGGTGGGCGCCGGCGGATTAGGATCGCCGGCGTTGCAAGTGCTGGCGGCCGCCGGGGTCGGGCGCATCACGGTGATCGATCCCGATACGGTCAACCTGACCAATCTCCACCGTCAAACGATCTTTGCGACGGCCGACGTGGGCCGCCCGAAAGCGTCGGCTGCGGCACAACGTCTTCGCGAGCTCAATCCTCGAGTCAACGTGCGCGCGATCGACGAAGCGTTCGACGAACGCAACGGACGCCGTCTCGTTCGCGACCACGACGTGGTGCTGGATTGCAGCGATCGCTTCGCGGCGCGCTACGCCGTCAACGATGCGTGCGTGCTCGAGGGCCGCCCCGATGTGTCGGCATCGATCTTTCGTTTCGAGGGAACGTTGTCGGTATTTGCGGCCGGTGGCCCGTGTTACCGATGTCTCTATCCGCAGCCGCCGGCCGGAGCCGCAGGTGGATGCGCCGAGGCCGGTGTCGTCGGCTCGGTCGCAGCCATCCTGGGAGCGTGGCAGGCAAACGAAGCGTTGAAAATCCTTGCTCGCGCGGGAGCGCCGCTGTACGGCCGAATGCTCCTCTTCGATGGCGCCGCGGCCGGCGTACGCGAGATCCGTTTCGAGCGCGACCCACAGTGCGCGATCTGCGGAGACCATCCGGCGATTCGCGAACTGCGCATCGACGGCAGCGGCGCACCCGAAGTCGTCGAGGTCGAAGTGAGCGATCTGGACGAAGCGTTACGTTCCGCGTTGCTGCTCGACATTCGCGAGCCGCACGAAGCCGTCTTGGGAAGCATCGAGGGCGCGATCGCAATCCCGTACTCGCAGCTCGAGTCGAGGTTGGACGAGCTGGACATGCATCGCGGGTACGTCGTCGCATGTCGAATCGGCGTGAAATCGCGATGGGCGGCCGAGCGATTGCAGGCCGCAGGCGCGCAACGGGTCGCGCATCTGCGCGGCGGTTTGCTGGCGTACGCGGCGGCTCGGCACGCGGAGGACCGCATCGTATGACCGAAAAGCCGTTTGGAACTTCTGGCGTTAGCGTGGCGACCATCGGGCAGGGCACGTGGGACGTTCCCGAACGCGGTGCGTCATCGAAGGAAGCGACGCGTGCGATTCGTCGCGGCATCGACCTCGGCATGACGCACATCGACACTGCGGAGATGTACGGCTCGGGTCGCGTCGAGGAGTTCCTCGGCACCGCACTTGCTGGCGTGGAGCGCGCCCGTTTGTTCGTTACGACGAAAGTGCTGCCGTCCAACGCATCCTACCGCGGAACGATCGACGCCGCCGAGCGAAGCCTCCGAAGGCTGCGAATGGAGTACGTCAACCTATACTTGCTGCACTGGCCGGCCGAGGATCCGCTCGAAGAGACGATGCGCGCGATGGCGCGTTTGGTCGCCGACGGCAAAGCCCGGTTCGTCGGCGTGAGTAATTTTGACGTGCCGGAAATGCTGGAAGCAGCATCCGTTCTCGGCGGTATTCCGCTCGCGTGCAATCAGGTGTTATATCATCTACGCGAGCGCACGGTCGAACGCCGCGTAATTCCTGCGGCACAAGAACGAGGCATCGCGATCGTCGGCTACACGCCGTTCGGACGTGGGAGCTTCCCGAGTTCGAACGTCCTCGACCGTGTCGCCACCAAACACGCGGCGACCGTCCGACAGGTCATCCTCGCCTTCCTCACGCGGTTCGAAAACGCGTTCGCGATTCCGAAAGCGTCTCGGGTCGCGCACGTCGAGGAAAACGCGGGCGCCGGCGACGTGCGTTTGGACGACGACGACATCGCCGCGATCGACGCAGCGTTTCCGGCGGGTGACGCGCGCCGGCTTCCAACGCTGTGACCGACGAACGCGTCGCGCTCAAGCGCATCGCCGTCGAACGCGGCGCGGGCTGCGGGGGCCGGCGCGGTCCGCGTCACGTCCGCCACGCCCGATGGCGACGCGCGACGACGAATGCGCGAATCGTTCGCTCGCGGCGATTTGGAGACGTGGGGCTACGACGATGCGTATGCCGAGCGGGCCTCCGATCCGTCAACCGTGGCGGCCGGCGCGCGCAGCGTCATTTGTTGTGCGTTCGCGTACGCGACATCGCCGCCACGCGGCCGCGATTCGTTGTCGGGGCGGGTTTCGAACTATGCCTGGTCGAGCGACTACCACTCGCGCGTGCGGATCGCTTTGCAACGGATCTCCGACGCGCTCGACGTGGCGTGCGGTAGACCGGTCGCGACGTTAGCGTGCGATACGCGTCCGCTGAGCGAACGCGCCTTCGCCGCGCGTGCCGGACTTGGGTGGATCGGCAAGCACACCAATTTGATCGCCCCGAAGCTCGGCTCGTACGTGTTTTTGGGCGAAGTGTTTTCGACGGTCGAGATCGAGCCCGATGCGCCGTTGCAAACGTCGTGCGGCGCGTGCTCTCGCTGCGTCACGGCTTGCCCCACGGGCGCCTTACGGGGCGACTATACGATCGACGCGCGGCGGTGCATCTCGGATATAACGCAACGCACCGGCGCGATACCGCGCGATCTGCGACCGCTCGTCGGGCAGTGGGTGTGGGGTTGCGATACGTGTCAAGAAGTTTGTCCGCCAACCCGCTTGGCCGGCGACACCGCTGATGCCGCCGCCTTGCCGCTCGACGCCGGCGCGGCCGAACCGTCGCTACTCGAGATGCTGGAACTGCGATCGGGCGCATTCAAGCGCAGGTATCGCGCGACTGCGATGGGTTGGCGAGGCGCCGCCGTCTTGCGGCGCAATGCCGCAGTGGCGCTCGGCAACACCCTCGACCGGGCCGCCATTCCGGCGCTCGCTCGAGCGCTCGAAGGCGATCCCCATCCGTTGGTTCGCGGCCACGCAGCGTGGGCGCTTGGCCGGATCGGGGCGCCGGCCGGGATGGACGCGTTACGCAGGCGCCGCTCAGTGGAAACTGATATCGGAGTATGTGAAGAAATAGATGACGCGTTGCGGGCTCGCGCCCCATCCGTAAGGAGTGCCTCTTGAAGTACGTTTCGGCCCTGTTGGCGATCGCGTCCCTCGCCGTCTCTCTCACCGCGCCGGCGAAAGCGCAAGACGATCTGATCGCCCGCATGTCGGCCATCAATCCGAACCTTCGCGCCTTTACCGCCGACATGCACGTGAACGTCGCGATGAAATCGTTTCCGTTCATGAACTTCGCACTGGAAGGTACGTACTATCACCGGGCGCCCGATCAAGATAAAGTGGTATTCAGCAATGGCGTTCCGGCCGTCGCCCAACAGTTCAACAAGCTCTACGCGCACATCGAGCCTCCGTCGCGATGGCTCGACCTGTACGATGTCAAAGTCGTGTCGGACGATGGAACGATCACCACGTACCGGCTGAAGCCGCGCAAGCAGGGTAACGTCGATCATATCGACGCGCGCGCCAGCGATCGCCACGCGACCGTACAATGGCTTCGCTGGAACTACGTTAACGGCGGGTACGCGGAGCTGACGAACCACTACACGACGGTCAACGGCAACGTTCTCGTTGCGGCCCAAAACGGACACGTCAACGAGCCCGGTTACGCGGCCGACATCACGTGAACGATCGATCGCTATAAGATCAACCCACAGATCAGCGACAGTACCTTCTCGCAATGACCACCATCGATCTGGTCGCGCCGCCGCTGGCCGACGGATTTCGCCGCCGAATCGATTATCTGCGCGTCTCCGTCACCGATAAGTGCAACCTGCGATGCGTCTACTGCATGCCCGAAGCCGGATTGCCATGGCTAGCCCGCGACGAAGTTCTAACGTACGGCGAGATCGCGGCGATCGCGCGGGCGGCTGCAGCGTCGGGCGTTCGATCGATTCGGCTGACTGGCGGCGAGCCGCTCGTCCGTCCCAAACTGCACCAGCTCGTCGCCATGCTGACTGCGATCGACGGGATCGAAGAAGTCGCGTTATCGACCAACGGGTTGCTGTTGAAGGATCAGCTCGACGACTTACGCGCTGCGGGACTCTCGCGCGTCAACGTTTCGCTCGACACGCTGCGGACAGACCGGTTCGAGCGCATCGCCCGGCGGCCGGGGTTGAACCGCGTGCTCGACGGCATCGATGCCGCTCTCGATCGCGGCGTCGGCGTCAAAATCAACTGCGTTGTCATGCGCGGATACAACGACGATGAAATCGAGGCGTTTTCGGAACTGACGCTCGATCGTGAGGTCGCGGTGCGCTTCATCGAACTGATGCCGGTTCGCGAAAACGCGGAGCTGCAACGCGAGGCGTACGTCCCATCGCACGAGTTGCTGAATCGGATCGAGGCCGTACGTGCTTTGACGCCCGTCAACGGTCCGCTCGGGAACGGCCCCGCGCGATACTTTGCCTTCTCCGGCGCGGCCGGCTGCGTCGGCGTGATCAGTCCGATGTCGCATGACTATTGCGACCGCTGTAACCGCGTTCGTTTAACCGCGGACGGCCGTCTGCGGCTCTGCTTGTTCGGCGACTCCGCGCTCGATCTACGCGGGCCACTGCGCCGCGGGGCGACGCTGGAAGAATTGGCCGGGTTGTTGCGAGCCGGCATGCTCATCAAACCCGAGCGCCATCACTTGCGTGTGGGAGAAGCGGCAGCCGCGTTGCGCGCTTTTTCCGAAATAGGCGGATAAGGGCATGTCACGGCCGGGGTTCTCCATACGTTTCACGGGCGGAGGAGCCGCGATGAACGAGGCTGGTTCGTGGACTGCTGCAGGCGACGCCGCTCAGGCGCGCGTTGAATCGATGGTGCGCGACTACCAAGTCAAGCTGGCTCGATACCTTCGGAGAATGACCGGGGATGCCGAGGCGGCGCTGGATCTGACGCAAGATGTCTTCTTGTCGGCCTATCGCATGTTGAAGACCGACCCGACACGCGAACTGACCGGCGGATGGCTCTATCGCGCGGCGACCAACGGCGCGATCTCGTTTTTGCGGCGACGCAAGATTCTGCGCATGCTTCCGCTCGACCGGGAAGCCGAGCGAGCGGCGTGGCGAATCGATGAAAGCGGCGCGGACTCGTTGGATCTCCAATCGGCCCTCAAGCGGCTCCCACCCGAGCAAGCCGCTGCGGTGCTCTTGACCAGTTATGCCGGGTATTCTTCACAGGAGGCAGCCGCGATGCTCGACAGTACTCCCGAGGCCGTGCGCCAGCGGGTATGCCGGGCGATGCGCACGCTGCGTTCGGTGATGGCGGAGAACGCACAATCGTGAGCGTTGTAAATTGCCGGGATGCGGAAATCGCAGCGGGAGCCATCGCCCTCGACGAGGCGACCTCGGCAGAGCGCGAAGGCTATCGTCTGCACCTTTCACATTGCTCGACGTGCGTGGAGGCATTCGGTGGCGAGCGCGAGATCGAGCGTACTGCCGGGCTCGTGGCCCGCGCACGCGATGCCGAAACGTGGCAACCCGCGATCGCGCCCCTGCGCGCGCCGCGACGAAAATTTGGCGGGCTCGCTTGGGGATTTGGGGCTGCAATAGTCGCGGTCGTGGCGGCTGCCATCGTCGCGTTTCCGCACGCCGGTTCGGCCGGATCCGGCGGCCCGGCGGTTGCCGTCGTCCCGGTGCCGGCGCTGCATTCGCGGGTTGGGTTCGTCGTGCATCCAGTGAAAGGCGCGGCGGTCCAGTCGCATGCGGCACCCGCCGTAGAAAAGGCACACTCGTTGATCATCGTGCACAACGTCGTCAAACTGGCCGCGCCCGCACCTGCATCCCGACATGCCTCCGTACAAGCCGTTGCAGCGGTCCGGCATCCGCAACCGCCCGCAGCGCAATCACCGACCTCGTCGGACGAACGCACCGTCGCCGACACCGGCACGACCAACGTTCCGCCGCAAAGCCAGCACGCCGAGTCGCTCGCAATCTTGCCGTCGGTGGTCCGCGACGTCGCTCCGGTCGGCGGCGACCACGCCATCGTGCCGCGACCCGCGCGAATCGCCTATTACGAAAACGCCGAGGGGACGACGGCGGTCAACGTGTCGGTCAACGATCGCGGAACCCCGGTAAAATGCACCGTCACCAAGCCGTCCGGATTTGTGGTGCTGGACGATTCCGTTTGCGCCGCAGCTATGCGCGTGCGGTACGTTCCGCGGGCCGTCAACGGACGAGCCGTTGCGGGCGTCTACCACGACGCGTTTATCTTTCAGGCCGACGAAGACGGACAGTCCCCGCCCTAGCCGCACCGGTCAGGAGAACGGCGCGGCCTAACCGAACCGCGCTCGGATGAGCGGCATTCCGTTCATCTATCTTTTTTCGCACGATCTGCGACTTGACGATCATGCCGGTCTCGCTGCCGCCGCGCAGCGTGGGCCTATTTTCCCGGTGCTCTCGATCGAGCCGGACCTCTCGAAGCGGCTGCGGCGTTCGCCGCGGCGCGCCGCTTTTTTTTGCGGGGCCGTGCGTTCGCTGGACGCCGACTTGCGCGCGTTCGGCAGCCGCCTAACGATTTGTCGTGGTGGAACCGCCGGGCGCGGGTTGCTCGACATCGCAAAAAGCATCGGGGCCGGCGGCATCGCTTGGAGCGCGAGCGCGGCCGAGACCGACGACCGGTTACAATCGCGAGTCGAAGAAGCCGGCTTGCACGCCGTACTCGTACACGACGCGCCGGCCGTCGCACCCGAAGAAACCGCCGCGCATCATACGGGCGGCGGCGACGGCTATCGTTCCTTCGGCCCGTATTTTCAGGTATGGAGCGACGTGCCGATCGTCTCGTACGAGCATCCTCTGCTCATGCGATTCGCGCAGGCGCCCGACGGCGGCGAGCCGCTCCCGCAACCTTCGGAGTTTGGATCGAACGAGCCGGAATTGCAAACTGGAGCGGCGCGCGCGCGCGCTTTGTTCGATGCTTTTTGCTCCGGTCCGATCGCCGACTATGAAGCGGCGTCGCAAAATCCGTGGATGACGCAGACATCGCACCTGTCGGCCGATCTCTCGTTCGGTACGATCGCCGCCCGAACGATCGCGCGCGAGGTTCGATCGCAACTCGACGATCCGGCGATGCATGCGTCGGCAAGAGCGGCACGACGCGCGTTTCTGCGCTCCATCGCTCGGCGCGACTTCTTTTTACAACTGGCGCACTTCTATCCGCAGAGCCGCTCGGTCGCGTTGCGCGACCGCATGCGGGCCTTTCCATTCGCGCGATCCGGAGCCGCCATATCGCGCTGGTCGGCGGGCGAAACCGGTTTTCCGCTGGTCGATGCAGGCATTCGCCAACTGCGGTCTACCGGCTGGATGCATCCCTTCGTACGCGCGGTGGCAGCGTCGTTTTTGTGCTTCGATCTCGGGATACACTGGGAGGCTGGATTGACCGAGTGGGACCGGCAACTGGTGGAAGACGATCCCGTGCTTGCCGGCGGCAACTGGCAGTGGATCGCCGCCTCGGGCGCCGATATGGCGCAATATCCGCGTATATATAATCCGGAGCGTGCGCGCCGCCGAAGCGACCCGGAGGGCCGGTACGTTCGCGAGTGGATTCCGGAACTCGCGCATGCGTCGGCCGAACTCTTGTCGCAGCGTTCCGGAACGTCGCCGCAGTTAACGCTCGACCTGAGCGCCGCAGGAGCCTATTCCGAGCCGATGCTCGATCACGCTACGGCGGCGCGTGTGTTTTTACGTCGTTATCGAGACTTCGAGCGATAGTCGAGCGCGTTAGGTGGGATCGGTCGCCAGGCGTTCGTCGATCCAATCGCCGATGATCGGGACGCGGACTTCGTCTCCGTTCCACGCCTTGATTCCGTAATAGACGCTCGCCACTAAGAAGAGCGGAATCAGCAACGGGATCAGGATCGCGGCCGAAAACCCTAAAAACGGTATGTTTGCGAGCAACGACAGCATCCCATACAGTCCCGCGAAGCCGACGTTTAACCCGAGCGCTTGAAACGCGGCCGAACGAAGCCGGCGAGATTGTTTGCGATCGAAAACCGACAGCAGTGCCAGCGGCCACAGCGGGTATCCTAAGGCCACCAGCGCTCGAGACTCGGCCCGGTCGGAAAGGGTCGCGACTTCGGCTTTCGTCACGACCGTCGGCTGGGACGGCTGTTGTTGCGAGTAGGCCTGTGCGTGCGGCGGGACGGAACCCGCGATTCGCTGACGCGACGCCGCCGCGGCGTCAACTTTTGCCGCCAAACGGCAGCTGGGGCAAGCCCCGTTAAAGTCGCGGCAGGTGGCGCAAATCGGCTTTCCGCAGCCCGCGCACGAGCTTGCCGACGGTACGTTCGAGTGAAAATAGCAGTCCATGACGGTGGCGGTTTCTCCCAATGGTCGTTTGAAGTAGGTACCGGGATGCGTGTCGGGAGGTTTCAGTTCTCAACGGCGGCAAGTCCGAGACGCCGATGAACCGGCGAGCAATCCTCATACGCCTGGCCAAAGAAGCCCGGCCGTACTATCCGCGCATCGCGGTGGCGACGCTGTTAGGCGCGTTGGCCGGTGTGCTGACGACCGTCCCTCCGGCTGCGTTCCGCATCATCATCAACGACGTGTTGGCGCCGCCGCATGGCCGCCCGGCGAATCTGCACGCGTTGTACGGCGCTCTCGCCGTGACGTGCGCCGCGCTCGTACTGTCGAACTTGGCGATCTACTTTCAGACCTATATAACCGCATGGAGCGGGCAACACCTGATCGCTCGCATCCGCGTCCGGCTATTCGAACGCATTCTCAATCTGCCGTTGGACGCGTTCGACCGTTGGCGCCCCGGCGAACTAATGTCGCGCTTCAGCACCGACTTGCAGTTGATGACCGATGCGGTCAGCGTGTCCGTTCCGCAATTGGTCGTTGCCCTCGTAACGTTCGTATCGTCGTTCGCGGTCATGATTTATCTGGATTGGCTGCTGACGCTATCGTTAATTGTTGTCGCACCGATCGTCAGTTTCGCCGTTTCTAAATTTCAACGGTTGATTACCGAGAGTACCCATCGAGCGCAGCAACGTATCGCGGATCTATCGGCCAATTTGGCCGAAATACTGCAAGGGCAACGCGTCGTCAAGGCGTTCAACCGCGAGGCGTACGAAGTCGGCCGGTTCGAAACGCGCAACGAAGACTTTTTTGGCGCGTATATGAAGCTCACGCAGTTCATCCAAACCCAGCCGGTCGTCGTTTCGACGATCATGGTGGCCGCGGTCGTGTTCATTATGTGGATGTCGGTCAACGAAGTCTTGCGCGGCAGGTTGGACACCGGCACCGTCTTCATGTATTGGGCGCTGCTGGTCAACTTGATGAACCCGATGAATCGCGTCGCCGCGTTCTTCGGCGATATCAGCAAGGCCGTCGTCGGAGCCGGTCGCGTGTTCGAACTGTTGGACCTTCCGGTCGAAACGCGCGATACCGACGAAGATCTGCCGTTGCCCGCGGTGCTCGGAAAAATCGAATTCCGCGACGTTTCGTTTTCGTACGCGCTCAACGAGCCGCCCGCGCTTTCCAACGTCGATGTGACGATCCAAGCCGGCGAGATCGTCGCGCTGGTCGGTCCGTCGGGTGCCGGGAAGACCACGCTGGCGAACCTCGTTCCGCGCTTCTACCGGCCACAAAAAGGTGAAGTGCTGATCGACGGCATCGATATCGCAACCGTCGGTCTCACCGATTTGCGGCGCACGATGGCGATCGTACCGCAAGACCCGCAGCTGTTACGTGGGTCGATCGTCGATAATATTCGGTACGGACGATTAGACGCGACCGACGAAGAAGTGCGCGTCGCAGCGCGCGAAGCCAACGTCAACGATTTCGTGTCGGTGTTGCCCGACGGGTACGCCACGCAAGTCGGCGAACGCGGCGTGCGTTTGTCGGGAGGAGAACGTCAGCGAATAGCGATCGCTCGCGCCATCTTGCGCGATCCGCGAATTTTGATTTTGGACGAAGCGACCAGCGCGCTGGATAGTCACTCGGAAGCGCTCATCGAAGGAGCGCTGGACCGGTTGCTTCCCGGACGTACGACGCTGATTATCGCACATCGATTGTCAACGATTCGGCGGGCCAATACGGTGTTGTATATCGAAAGCGGCAGAGTCGTCGAGGTCGGAACGCACGCGCAGCTGATCGCGCGCGGCGGGGCGTATGCGAAGTTGCACGCGGCGCAGTTCGCGACGCGATAACGCGGTGCGCTACTTGGCCGGCGGCTTACGAGGGCGAGCGATAGCGTCGTACACCTCGGAACGGTGGACCGCGATGTGACGCGGCGCGTCGATGGCGATTCTCACCCGGTCGTGCTCCACCGCGACGATCGTGACGCGTATGCCGTCGCCGATTACGACAGATTCGCCCACCTTTCGGGTCAAAGCCAGCATTGGAAGGCCCCTTTTGCAGCAACGGTGACTTAAGTCGCGTTAACGTAGACGACCCCAACTTCCTCGCGCCACGGGGCTCCGGAATCGGTAGGAAAGTTGCGCGCGCGAGTCGATATTAGAGCTGATGCCAACGGCGACCGATTCCGATCTCGACGCGCTCGAGTCGCAGACGATCTATGTGCTGCGCGAAGCTTTTTCGACCGTTTCGCCCATCGCAATGTTGTGGTCGATCGGCAAAGATTCGACCGCATTGCTGTGGATGGTTCGTAAAGCGTTTTTAGGCGACATCCCTTTCCCAATGGTGCTGCTCGACACGGGAATGGAGTTCCCGGAAGTATACGAGTTCCGCGACAAAATCGTCCGGGATTGGCGCCTACCGATCATTAACGAACAGTGTCCTCCCGAAAACACGGTCGATCCGACGCTTCCACCGGGAGCGCGTCACGCCGCGCGTAAGAGTGCCGGACTCAAGTCGTTGCTCGCGCGGGAAGGTTACCGCGGCATCGTGTTGGGCATCCGTCGCGACGAGCAAGCGATTCGGGCCAAAGAACGCATCTTTAGCCCGCGCAATGCGGACGGGTCGTGGGACCCGCGTTCGCAGCCGCCGGAGTTGTGGGATTATTATCCGTACGAAGTTCCGGACGGCGCGCACGTGCGCATCCATCCGCTGCTGCATTGGACCGAACTCGACATTTGGCGTTATACGCGACGCGAGAACATTCCGTACGTTCCCCTGTACCTGGCGATCGACGGCAAGCGCTACCGCTCGCTGGGTGAGAGCAACATCACCGTGCCGATCGAGAGCACGGCCAATACGCTCGACCAGGTCATTACCGAACTGGAGTTGACGCGCGAGCCCGAACGTGCCGGCCGCACGATGGATAACGAAAGCGAAGATGCTTTCGAACGACTTCGCACGACGGGATACATGTGAGACAAGTAAGGATCGTCATGGTCGGCGACGTCAACGCTGGAAAGTCGACGATTTTGGGGCGCATGCTGGTCGATGTGGGCCAGGTCACGCCGCAAAAGCTAGCCGAACTCGAGAGCCAGAGCACGCGGCGCGGCGTGCCGATCGAGTATTCGTTTCTCTTGGATGCGTTTCAACTCGAACGCGATCAGGCGATAACGCTCGACATTTCGCGCATTTGGCTGCGGATGCCCGAACGCGACTACGTGTTCGTCAACGCCCCCGGCCATCGCGAGCTGATACGTAACCTTTTGACCGGCGCGTCCGAGGTCGATGCGGCTATTCTGGTCGTTGCCGAAGACGAAGGCATTACGTTGCAGACGCGGCGCCAGGCGCTCTTTTTGCAGTGGTTCGGCTTCAAAGAAGTGTTGGTCGCGATCAATAAGCTCGATCTCGCGAAGGACGCCGAAACGGCGTTCGCGCGGCGCAAAGGCGAAGTCCGCGATTTTCTCGAGCAACTCAGCATTACGCCGATCGACATCATTCCCATCGCGGCGCGCGAAGGCGATAACGTCGCCATCCGCAGCACGCGCTGGAGCTGGTGGAAGGGCGGTACGCTACTCGAAGGGCTCGAGCGTTTGCGTCCGTACTCGCCGCCGGCCGGCGGTCCGCTGCGCATGGTCGTCCAGGACGTGTACCGTCGCGGTGCCAACCGCATCATCGCCGGGCGCGTCAACTCGGGCGTGCTGCGCGCCAACGAACGTGTCGTCTTTTGGCCCCTGGCTACCGACGCGATCGTAACTGCTATCCACCGCTGGCCTAACGATGTCGACGAAGCCAAAGCCGGCGACGCGGTCGCGATCTCGCTCGACGAGCGCATTTTCGTCAACCGTGGCGCGGTCGCGAGTTATCCCGGCGACGGACCGTCGCTCGGTCACGCCATGCAGGCGACGGTCGTGTGGCTGGGAGACGCCGCTCAGGCCGGTGACGCGTTCCGCATTCGCCTTGGTACGCGCGAAGTATCGGTGACGTTGCAACGCATCGACGAAATCATCGACCCCGACACGCTCGTCGGCAAACCCGGCGATCGCGTCGAAAAGAGCGACGTCGCAGTCGTGACGCTTTCATCGCGCGAGTTGATCGCTGCGGACGACGAACTCGAGGACACTTCAATCGGACGCTTCGTGCTGATGCACGGAACGAACGTGGTAGCCGGCGGACGCGTACGCTCGGTCATCGGGCGCCCTCGCTCGGAAGGCGCTACCGACGTCATCGCGCAGCTGTCATCCGTTACGGGCGGCGAGCGCATCAGCCGGAACGGACACGCCGGAGCGGTGTTCTGGCTAACCGGGCTGCCCAGTGCCGGCAAATCGACCGTCGCCATGGCCGTACAGCGGATGCTCTTCGACCGCGGACGCCTGGTCTACGTGCTCGACGGCGATACCCTCCGTACGACGCTGAACGTCAACCTCGGATTCTCCGAAGAGGACCGTAGCGAAAACGTGCGGCGCACTGCCGCCGTGGCCGCCACGCTAGCGGATGCCGGAATGGTCGTCGTATGCGCGCTCATTTCGCCGTTTGCGGCCGACCGCGACCGCGCCCGCGCGGCCTATCCGGGGCGGTTCTTCGAGGTATACATCCAGTGCGATCTGGAAACCGCCGAGCTCCGCGACGTGAAAGGCCACTACCGGCGAGCACGCACGGGCGAAATTCCGCGATTCACCGGCGTTTCGTCGCCGTACGAGCCGCCGGCGAACGCCGACCTTATTCTGGATACGACCAAGCACTCGATCTCCGAGTCGGCCGGTCACCTGCTGGAATATATAGAGGAAATCACCCAGAATAATTAGCCTCCGGCCGGGCGGATGGACCCGCTCGGCTCGGCCGTGCTATAATTCCGCGGCCGCCACGAGGCGGCCTTGCCAACTTCGCCCGGCACGGACGCCGGGCGTTTTATGGCTCCGACCGCGTTCGCAGCCATGGACGGCGCGCGAACGGGAGCCAGAGAGAGGATCCGTTCATGTCGGTCGTTACCATGCGGAATTGCTGGAGGCGGGCGTTCACTTCGGGCATCAAACCCGTCGTTGGAATCCCAAGATGAAGCCGTACATCTTCCAAGAGCGAAACGGCATCTACATTATCGATCTCGCCCTTACCGTGCAGAAACTGCGAGAGACCGTCGAGGTCGTCAAGCAGCTGTCTCGCGAGGGCAAAGTCATTCTTTTCGTAGGAACGAAGAAACAGGCGCAAGACGTCGTTCGCGACGAAGCCGAGCGCGCCGGCACGTTTTTCATCAACCAGCGTTGGCTGGGCGGAACGCTGACCAACTTCTCGACGATCCAGCGGCGCATCGCGCGGCTACGCGAGCTCGAGAACATGAAGGCGCAGGGCGATTTCGATCGTCTTCCCAAAAAAGAAGTCGCTCGGCTGCAAGACGAGATGAACAAACTCGAGCGCTTCCTCGGCGGTATCAAAGATATGCACCGTCTGCCGGATGCAATCTTCATTGTCGATCCGAAGAAAGAGCGCATCGCGGTCTTAGAAGCGCGTAAGCTCGGAATCCCGATCATTGCGGTGATCGATACCAACTGCGATCCCGACGAAATCGACTACGCGATTCCCGGCAACGACGACGCGATCCGCGCGGTCCGCTTGATGGTTGGAAAGATCGCCGACGCGATCATCGAGGGTCGGACCGAGAGCGAGAGCGCGTACGACGAAAGTGCGTATCCCGCTTCGGCGGAATACGGCGGAACGACCGAAGCGGTCGAAGACGGCGCCGCCGCCGTCGTTTAACTGTAACCAGACGATCTGATACCGGAGAGAAAACGTGTCGAGCGCGATGACCTACCAACCCAAAGCCGACGAAATCAAGGCGCTTCGTGAAGAAACGAGCGCGCCGATGATGGATTGCCGTAAAGCCCTCGCCGAAGCACAGGGCGATATGGAAAAAGCAAAAGCGTTGCTGATCGAACGCGGCGGGGCGCAAGCCGCGAAGAAAGCGGAGCGCGTCGCCAACGAAGGAGTCGTCGCGAGCTATATTCACGCCGGCGGCAAGATCGGCGTCCTCGTGGAAGTGAATAGCGAGACCGACTTCGTCGCACGCAATCCGAAGTTCGGCGATCTCGCACGTGACATCGCGATGCACGTCGCGGCGATGTCGCCGGAATACCTCGATCGCAAGAGCGTGTCGTCCGACGTCGTCGATGCACTGCGCGCGGAGTTTCGCGCTGCCGTTCCACCGAACAAACCGGCCGACGTCGCCGAGAAAATTGTCGAGGGTAAGTTAAATAAATGGTTTGAAGAGCATTGCTTGCTCGATCAAGCCTTCGTCAAAGACGATTCCTTAAGCGTGGGCGAGCTCGTCCACGCTGCCGTCGGCGCACTAGGTGAGAAAATCAGCGTACGCCGGTTCACGAAGTATGCGTTAGGAGATTAGCGTCCGTGCCGCCCGAAACGCCCCGTTTCTCACGCGTCCTGCTGAAGATTTCCGGCGAAGCGTTTTCGGGCGACGAAACCGGCGTCAACGTTGAGATGACGCGCGTGATTGCCGCGCAGATCGGCGAAGTGAGTCGCGGTGGCGTGTCGATGGCGGTGGTAGTCGGCGGCGGTAACATCTGGCGCGGTAAGGTTCACGAACGGGCGGGGGTGGACCGCGCGACCGCCGACTACATGGGCATGCTTGCGACCGTGATCAATGCGCTGGCATTGCAGGACGCACTCGAACGCATCGAAGTGCCGACGCGGGTTCAGACGGCGATCGCGATGCATCAGATCGCCGAACCCTATATTCGCCGGCGGGCCATCCGGCATCTCGAGAAGGGCCGGGTCGTGATCTTTGCGGCGGGCACCGGAAATCCGTACTTTACGACCGATACCACCGCGGCCTTACGCGCCGTGGAAGTGGGCGCGGATGCGATTCTCAAAGCCACCAAGGTCAACGGCATCTATTCGGCCGATCCTAAAAAGTATCCCGACGCAACGCGCTTCGAACGCCTTGAGTACATGGAAGTACTGCAGCGGGGTCTGGAAGTGATGGATACGACCGCCATGGCATTGTGCATGGACAACGCGTTGCCGATCGTCGTATTCGATATGGCCGGTCCCGATAATATCCGCCGGGTCATTTGGGGCGAAGAAATCGGCACGTACGTTGGTGGCCCGCTGCAGCCCGCTGGCGCAGGAAGCAGATAATATGAGCGACGCGTTCTTCAAAGAAGTCGAGAATCGCATGGGCAAGTGCGCTGAGGCGACGCAAGGCGACTTTGCTACGATTCGAACCGGCCGGGCTACGCCCGCACTGCTGGATCGTTTGCAGGTCGAGGCGTACGGCCAGCCCGTTCCGCTCAACCAGGTCGCCGGCATCAACGCGCCAGACGCGCGCACGCTGACGATCACTGCGTGGGACAAAGGCGTCGTGCCCGAAATTAGAAAGGCGATCGAAAAGAGCGACATCGGGCTGACCCCCAACATCGATGGTACGACGATCCGCCTGATCGTGCCGCCGCTGACCGAAGATCGCCGCAAAGAGCTCGCCAAGGTCGTCAAGAAGAAGGCCGAGGATGGCCGCGTGGCGGTCCGCAACGTGCGTCACAAGGCCCACGACGACATCAAGGTGCAGCTCAAAGCCGGCGACATCACCGAAGACGACTCGAAGCGCATGCAAGATACGCTGCAGAAGCTGACCGACCGCTACGTGAAGGAAATCGACGGTCTCGCTGCCGCCAAAGAAAAAGAAATAATGGAAGTGTGAACGAGCTCGTGCTGCTCCCGGAGGTCAACGCTCGACGCGCCCTCGACGCCCGCCGCTTGCGGGTATCGTTGCTCGCGCCCTTCGGGCACTGGGTCGGGCGCGGAACGCTGCGCGTTCTGCGCGTGATTTCCGGCGACGATCGAACGGAGCTCACCGTCGGGTACGAGTCGTACGAACGCGTAGACGCACTCTTCGACGATCCGCGAGACTCCGAATGATCGACCCCGCTTCCGCCGTCGAGCTACGGCCGGCAGCCGTTCCGCGGCACGTCGCAATCATCATGGATGGCAACCGGCGCTGGGCCAAGATGCGGCGACTGCCGGCAATCGAGGGACACCGCCGCGGGATCGTAGCGTTGCGTCGAACCACCCGGGCCGCCAGCGACGCCGGCGTCGAGGTGTTGACGGTCTACGGATTTTCCACCGAGAACTGGAATCGCGACACGCGTGAGATCTCGCTGCTGTTCGACCTGTGCGTGTATTTCGCGCGCAGCGAAGTCGACCGAATTACGTCGCAACAACGTTCGCGTTCGTGTGATCGGTGACTGGGAATCGCTCCCTCCGCGCCCGCGCGCCGCACTGCACGACTTACAAGCATCGACCGCGCACAACGACGGGCTGCTGCTCAACCTCGCCGTCAACTACAGTTCCCGCGCAGAGCTCGAACGCGCCATTCGCGCGATCGCAACCGACGTCGCCGCCGGGCGCATCGCCCCGGAGGCCGTGGACGACCAGTTGATTCAGCGCTATCTCTATACCGCGGGACTCCCCGAGCTCGACTTGTTGATCCGGCCCGGCGGCGAGCGGCGGCTCTCGAACTTTTTACTGTATCAGGCTGCCTATGCCGAACTCGTGTTGACCGATGTCTTTTGGCCCGACTTTTCCGGCGACGATCTCATGCACGCATTGGGCGAATACGGACAGCGCGAGCGCCGTTTCGGAGGAGCGTGACCCTCCGCCGCGTCGTCGTCGGATTCGTGGTGGCGGTCATTGGATTTGCTTGTACGCTGTCACCCTGGACGTTCGATATATTGCTTCTGGGAATCGGATTTGGCGCTATCTACGAACTGAACGCGCTTTGCGAGAGAAAAGGCCAACCACTCGAATATCCGGTTGCAGTCCTGGGTGTATGCGCCTATATTGTGATGGCCGCGTTCGGGGTGCTGCATCGTTGGGAAGGCGTGCTGCTTGCCGGAATCGTGGTGGCGGCGTTCTGCATCGGGATGTACGGCGAACAAAAGGGGTATTTCGCGCGCACTGCCTACACGTTGCTCGCCGTTTTGTATATCGGCAAGTTGCTGACGTATTTTGTGTTCGTGCGCGCGATCGACGGCAACGGACTATGGCTGACGTTCTATGTGATTCTTACGATCGCCCTAACGGACATTTTCGGGATGGTTATCGGAACGGTTATCGGACGGCATCCGCTCACGCAGATCTCTCCGAAGAAGACCGTCGAGGGGTCGGTCGGTGCGCTGGTCATCGTGACCGGTTTCGCTACGGCCGCGACGCTCGTTCCGCAACTGCATTTGGTGTGGTGGCAGGGCGTGGTGCTCGGATCGCTGACGTCCGTCGCCGCGCAACTGGGCGACGTCGTCGAGTCGGCGCTCAAACGTGATGCCGGCGTGAAGGATGCCGGAGCGATGATCGTCGGTCACGGCGGCGTGCTGGACCGCTTCGATTCGTACTTGTTCGGCGGCGTAACGTTTTTCGCGCTCCTGCACGTCGTTGGAGTGTTGCAAGTATCGTGAAGCGACGGCGTGTAGCCATTCTCGGCTCGACCGGCTCGATCGGCACGCAAGCGTTAGATGCCATATCGGCGCATCCCGATCGCTTTACGGTCGTCGGCCTCGCTGCCGGGCGCAACGTCTCGCTGCTGCGCGAGCAAGCCGAGCAATTCCGCCCCGAAATCGCGACGACGGCCGAAGACGGGCCACAAGCTCTGCTGCGCGTTGCGCTCGAATCGAAGCCCGACGTGCTCTTGGCCGCCACCGATGGGGCGGTCGCGTTCGACGCCGTGTTTGCGGCGGTGGAACGTGGCATCGACATCGCGGTTGCAAATAAAGAATTGATCGTTGCTGCCGGCGAGTTGTTGGTTGCGGCGGCGTCGGCGAGCGGGTCGTCTCTTCTGCCGGTCGATAGCGAGCACAGCGCCATCTTTCAGTGTTTGGAAGGCGAACGTCGCGAGTTCGTGCGCGAGATCGTGTTGACCGCCTCGGGCGGGCCGTTCTGGCGCTGGTCCGCAGAGGACATCGCCTCGGCCGGCGTCGAGGCCGCCTTGGCGCATCCCACCTGGAATATGGGGACGAAAAACACCATCGATTCGGCCAGTATGATGAATAAAGGTTTGGAAGTGATCGAGGCGAGCCGATTGTTCGGGTTGCCCGGCGAGCGGGTACGATTTGTGGTCCATCCGCAGTCGATCGCACACGGCTTCGTTATTTTTACCGATGGAAGCGTCAAAGCGCGAGCTAGCGGCTCCCGACATGCGGGTGCCGATCGGGTACGCGCTCGCTTATCCGGACCGCTTGCCCGGACCGCCTTCAGGGTGGCAGGACGAGTCGGTGCTGGATGCCATCGGCGGCCGGGGCGAGGCGCCGTTACGCTATGATTTTGAAGCCGCCGATCCCGTGCGCTTTCCGTGCGTGCGGTTAGCGTACGAGGCCTTGGCCGCTGGGGGCACGGCTCCAGCGACCCTATCAGCCGCCAATGAAGTCGCGGTCGCTGCGTTCGTCGAACGAAAGATTGCGTTTGGAGAGATCCCGACCGTCATCGAAACGGCGATGTCCGAAACGGGCCGCGCCGAGCTGACGCTCGAAGAAATCCGCGTCGCCGATCGGACCGCTCGCAGCGCGGCCAAACGGATCGTGCAACGCATGGAAAGGCCCGTGTGTCGTTAGCCGTTGTGAACCTCGTCGGCATCGAGAAAGTCGTAACGTTTCTGGCCATGCTGTCGGTGCTCGTGGTGCTCCACGAGTTCGGCCACTTTATCGTCGCGCGACGATCCGGCGTTCGCGTCAACGAGTTTGCTGTCGGCATGGGCCCCAAACTTTTGGGTTGGACCTCCCCGCGTAGCGGGACGCTCTATTCGATACGGTTGCTGCCGATCGGTGGCTACTGCGCGATGCAGGGTGAGGATGGCAAGTCTTCCGAGGCCGAGCAGCAGCGCGAGTTCCGTACCGCCGAAACCGCGCATAGCGACAACTTTCAAGCGAAGTCGCCGTGGCAGCGGCTGGCCATCGTGCTGGCCGGTCCGGCCGCCAACTTTTTGCTCTGCTTTCTGATCTTACTGATTTCGGCCATCACCTTCGGTGTTTCCGGAAACGGTATGCAGCCGGTCGTCGGAATTCTGGTCGCGGGCTCGCCTGCTGCCGCCGCCGGAATGCAGGCGGGCGATCGCATCGTCGAACTCAACGGCCGTCCGATCACCAGCGGCACGACGTTGATCGATACCATCCATGCGTCGCTCGACAAGAAGCTCGACCTGGTGTACGAGCGTAACGGTCAGCGAGCCGAGGTCTTCGTCGTGCCGAAATTGTGTCCGATCGCCGGCAAAAAATTTGGATGCATCGGCTTTACGCCGGTTCCCGTGTACGAACGCGTCGGGCTCGGCACGGCTATCACCACCAGCGCCAAGCAGTTTGGCGACATCGCCGACCAAACCGTCGGAAGCATCGTGCTTCTGGCGACGCACTTTAAACAGTACGCGCCGCAAATATCAGGTCCGATCGGCATGGGCCAGGTCGCGACGACGATCGAAGATTGGGGCTGGGGGCCGTACTTTTGGCTGGGCGCGACGATTTCTTTCGCGCTCGGACTCTTTAATCTGTTACCGATTCCCGCGCTCGATGGAGGGCGCGCGGCGTTCATTGTCGCCGAACTGCTTCGCGGACGCCCGGTCGATCCCGAAAAAGAGGCGATGGTGCACGTTGCTGGATTCGCCGCGTTGATGGCGCTGATGCTGATCGTCGCATTCCACGATATCGCTCGCATTGCGAGCGGAAACGGAGTCATGTAGCCGTGTTACGTTTGCGCCGTCAAAGTAAGCCGATTTTTTTGCAGAATAAGACAGGCAAAGCCGACGCCAAAAGTGTTTGGATCGGCGGCGACCATCCGATTGCCGTTCAGTCGATGACCACCACCGATACGGCCGACTCCGACAAAACGCTCGAGCAAATTTACCGGTCTGGCCATGGAAGGTTGCGAAATCGTCCGCGTGACGGTCAAGGATCCGCCCGATGCCGCCGGACTTCCGGCGATCGTGTATCGCTCGCCCGTTCCGATCGTCGCAGACATTCACTTCGATCACAAGATGGCGCTTGCGGCCATCGAAGCCGGTGTCGCTAAACTGCGCCTCAATCCGGGCAATATCCGCGATCCTAAAAAGGTAGCCGAAGTCGTAACCGCAGCGAAAGCGCGCGGTATTCCGATTCGCGTCGGCGTCAATTTAGGTTCGCTGGCGCCCGACCTGGAGAAGACGCTCGGCCTCACGGCCGAAGCGATGGTACAGTCGGCATTGCGACATGTCGAGATGCTCGAGGAACACGGCCACACCGACATCGCAATTTCTCTCAAAGCACACGACGTCATGACGACCGTCGAAGCCTACCGGCTGATGGATCGCCGGCTTCGCGAGCGCCAAACGCCGTACGCGCTGCATCTCGGTATCACCGAAGCGGGCATGCTTCGCGACGGAACGATCAAGTCGTCGATCGGCTTAGGCATTCTGCTGTTCGAGGGCATCGGCGACACCCTGCGCGTATCGCTGGCCGACGATCCGATCGAGGAGGTCCCCGTCTGTTGGGGCATCCTGAAATCGCTTGGATTGCGAGAAAAAGGCTTCGAAATAACGGCCTGCCCTTCGTGCGGACGCGCGGAGATTTCCGTGCTCGAACTCGGCCGCTCGGTCGAAGCGATCGCGAAGTCATATAACGCGCCCGTCAAAGTCGCGGTCATGGGTTGCGTCGTCAACGGTCCGGGCGAATCCAAGATGGCCGACGTCGGCGTTGCCGGCGGCAAAGGCAAAGGCGCGATTTATCGCGCCGGCGAGTTGGTCGGCACCTATCCGGAGAGCGAACTGCTCGGCATGTTGCGCCTGGAAATCGAAAAAGTGATCGCCGAGAAGTATCCCGATTTCTCGCACGAAATCGGCGTCGCAACGTGACCTATCGTCCGCTCGGAGCGAAGGCATGGCTCGCGATCGTCGTATCCGCGACGTTCGCTTCGGCCCTCGTGGCCTTCGCACGGCCGGTTGAGATGCGGATCGACGGCACGCGGTTGGCATCCGACGTGTCGCCGATCGCGACCACGTCCAATCACGTCTTTGTTCCTTTGCGGACGGTCGCCGAAGGCGTCGGCGCGCGCACGATTCAGCATGCCAATGGTGGAGTCGACGTGGTGCGTGGAGCGCGATCGTTGCACGTGAAGGTGGGCGACACCGCCGCGGCCATCGACGGCCACCCGCTGATGCTCGATCATCCACCCTTTCGCGTGCGTGGTCGCGTAATGGTCAACCTCAACGTTTTAGCCGATGCGTTCGAGTTGCACGCGAACTACGATCGCGGCGCCCAGCGTATCGACGTCCGAACGATCAGATAAAGCCGCGTACCGGTGCGCTAGATGTAGTCGGGCAGTCCCGCCGGTTCTTCGACCGCAGTAATTTCGGCCGGGTTCGATTTACGGAACCCGTACGAGAAGAAGAAGATCAGTCCGATCACCAGCGCGATGGAAAACCACACCCACGTCGTGCGCGAGAGTCCGAAAATCGCTAAAAACAGCGAGCACACTATTCCTAAAATCGGAAAGAGCGGGACGAACGGCACGCGGAAACTGCGTGGCAGGTCGGGCTTGCGCTTGCGGAGATACAACACGCCGGCGCAGACGACCGTAAACGCGATGAGGGTGCCGATGTTAACCAGATTCAGCAGGTTGTTCAACGGCACGATCAGCGATAGAATCGCTACCGCGACCCCCGTGACCATGGTCGTGCGTAGCGGCGTCTTGAACCGCGGGTGGATGACCGCGACCGCCGGCGGCAGCATCTTATCGCGCGCCATCACATAAAAAATTCGCGACTGGCCTAACAGCGAAGAGAGCGCGACGCTGGTCGTTCCCGCCAGCACGCCGATCGTGATGACCCAAATTCAGAATCGGCATATGCAGCGGAGCGAGCGCATACACCAGCGGGTTTTTAATCGGAACGTGATTCCACGGCACCGCTCCGACCAAGACGATCGCGGTCGCGCAATACACGATCGTGCCGATCGCCAGCGCGCCCAGAACGCCGACCGGTACGTCGAATTTCGGATTCTTGCACTCTTCGGCCGTCGTGGTGGCCGTATCGAATCCAATGTAACTAAAGAAAACGAATGCGCCGACCGCGATGATTCCGTACGGTTGCGCCGACTCGGCCGCTCCGCCGAACGGGTGCAGCGTTCCCCAACCGATCGGGTTGAAATTGTGCAAATTCGATGCATGGAATAAGAAGAGGCCTGCAGCCACGAAAACGAACAGCGCCGACAGTTTTAACACGACGAAGATATTGTTGGTGGTGGCCGACTCGCGGATACCGATCGAGAGCAGCACGCTGAGCGCGAGGACGAACAGCGCGCTTAGAACGTCGCATTGCGAGTGCAGCAGGTCCCAACTGCCGGGATGCCACCATGGGCCGTTGATGATCAGATTCGACTGTTGCGCCCAATACGGTAGCACTAAGCCGATCGATTTCATAACGTCCTGTAGCGATGCCGAAAACTGCTGTGCGACCGGTGCGGCGCTGATCCCGTATTCGAAGATGAGCGCGAAGCCGATGATCCACGCAAATAGTTTGCCCATGGTCGCGTAGGCGTACGTGTACGCGCTGCCGGCCACGGGAACCATCGCGCCCAGCTCGGCATAACACAGAGCTGCAAAAAACGACGTTACGCCGGCCAGTAGATACGAGATGATGACCGCCGGCCCCGCGCCCTTGACGCCGGTACCGATGGTGGTGAAGATGCCGCCGCCGATCATCGTACCGATGCCGATAGCGATCAAATCTTTGGCGGTGAGCGCGCGCCGCAGAATCTTCTGGCTTCCAAGCTCGCGAAGCTTCTCGACGCTGGTCGTGGCGAACAACGCGCTGCGAAACGACATTCCGCCTGCGGTTCGCAGGGGTAGCAAGCTAGTCCCCTGCTGGCGGCTCGGCCTTCGATGTCCAGCGATGTTCCGGAACTCCGACTCCGTCGTTGATCCAGCGCGCCCAAGCGAACAGTGCGTCGGAAAGCCGGTTCAGATAGCGGACGGTTTCCGGCGATACGCTGGAATCGTCACGACGCAGCGATAGCACGCGGCGCTCGGCGCGCCGGCAAATCGTGCGAGCGAGGTGGAGCGCAGCTCCGGCATCCGATCCGCCGGGATGGATGAAGGTCTGCAACGGCGGAAGATCGGCATCGGCCTCATCGATGGCGCGTTCGAGTGGCGCAATTTGTGAAGGGCCGATCGTCGGCATATCGTCCCAACGCTTCGCGGGCGGCGTAGCTAGTTCGGCTCCGAGATCGAACAGCGTGTCCTGCGTCCACGAGAGCCATGCGTCCAGGCGGAGCGCGCGCGGTGCGTCGTGCCCGCGGAGGGCGGCGCGAGCGACGCCGATCGCACTCGACAGCTCGTCAACCGTCCCATAGCCTTCGATGCGCTTGGAATCTTTGTGGATGCGCTCGCCACCGACCAGGCCGGTGCTGCCGTCGTCGCCGGTGCGCGTATACAATCGGGTGCGTTTGGTCATCGGATACGCCTTCGCCGCGCGATGCTCCGGCTCCGAGTGGGGAGGCCGGCGCCTCGGGTCGCGCGAAGCCGGGCCGGTCATGTCGCAATCGCAAGCGGCGGTCGTTCGGGAAATTCCCCCGAAAGCGGCCGATCTTTCCGCCTGGTACACCGCCGTCTGCCTGAAGGCCGAACTCGTTTCCTATTCTCCGGTCCGCGGCTGTGTCGTGCTGCGTCCCTACGGCTTCGGAATGTGGGAAAACCTGCAAAGAGATCTCGACGTACGCTTCAAGGCGACCGGGCATGAAAACGCCTATTTCCCGCTGCTCGTTCCCGAAAGTCTCTTAGTGAAAGAAGCCGAGCACGTGGAAGGCTTCGCGCCCGAAGTCGCGTGGGTGACGCACGGAGGCAGCGAGGAGCTGACCGAGCGGCTGGCCATTCGTCCGACGTCCGAAGTGATCATCGGAACGATGTACGCGCAGTGGGTCGAGTCGTATCGCGACCTTCCGATTCTGATCAATCAGTGGGCGAACGTCGTGCGATGGGAAAAAGCCACGCGTCCGTTCTTGCGCACGATGGAGTTTCTGTGGCAAGAGGGCCACACGGCGCACGCTACCGCCGCGGAGGCGCGCGAAGAAACGTTGCGTATGCTCGACGTGTACGCGCATTTTGCTCGCGAGGTTGCGGCGCGTACCGGTGTACGCAGGCATCAAGAGCGCGAGCGAACGGTTCCCGGGCGCCGTCGAAACGTATTCGATCGAAGCGCTGATGCCCGACGGTCGCGCTTTGCAATCGGCCACGTCGCACGACTTGGGACAAAACTTTCGCTCGCGCGTACGACATTACGTTCGCCGATGCCGACGGCACGATCAAGCACGCGTACACGACGTCGTGGGGGATGTCGTGGCGGATGCTCGGCGCGGTGATTATGATGCATGGCGATGACCGCGGGTTGCGCGTTCCGCCCAAGTTAGCGCCCATCGAAGTGGTGTTCGTCCCGATCGTCCGTTCCGGCGACGAACGTGCGATCGCGGCCTGCCGTGACGCTGCCGCAGTGTTGTCCGCCCGCGGACATCGCGTTCGGGTCGACGCCCGCGACCATCAGCCTGGTTGGAAGTACGGCGAGTGGGACGTGCGCGGCGTGCCGGTGCGCGTCGAGCTTGGCCCCCGTGACGTGGACGCGGGAACCGCCGTCGTCGTTCGACGCGATCGCGACAAGGGAGCCGAAGGGCAAAAAACCACGATTGCGTTGAGCGATCTGCCGGACGTTTTGCCTGGTTTGCTCGACGATATTCAACGGTCGCTCTACATGCAGGCGTCGGAGTATTTACATTCGCATACGGTAGCGCCGCGCGAGCGCGAGGCGTTTTTCACGATGTGCGCGGAACGTGCCGGAATGATCGACATTCCGTGGTGCGGCCGGCCCGATTGCGAAGCTACCATCAAAGCGCAAACCGGAGCGACGACGCGCAACCTCCGCCCGCTGTCGCGGCCGGGAGCCAACTGCGTCGCGTGCGGAGAGCCGGCGATCACCGATGCCTATTTTGCGCAGTCGTATTAATCTCGTGTCGCTCGCATTGGCGTGCGCGTTGCTCGCGCCGGCTGCCGGCGCGTCGCCGGCGTTCGCCGCTTCTCCGTCGGTCGCGGAACTGGACGCGAACGCGCGCGCGGCGGGCAATCGTCTGGATATCGCGACCCAGATCGGCGACCGCGTTTTTGCCTCGGCGCTGCCGGCGCAAGTGAGCCAAATCTCGGCCAACGAGTTCGGAGGTCATCTGGTGCTCGGAATCCGGATGTGGGGCGTGAAATTTCACAAGCCGATCAGGCAACGGGAGTTCGTCGACCAAGTCGCATGGCTGGTTCGAACCGCCTTTGCCATCGCGCCGTCTGCGCAAGAAGTTGAACGTATGGACCAGCGTCCCGATCGATGTGACGCGCGACATTGTCGTCAGTGGCGACTTGGCTCGCCCGACCTCGCGAGTCGTGTTCACGTTATCCGTCCTGCACGCGGCGAGCGACGCCGCGACGATAACGCGCCTCGCCGCCGGTGACGCCGCGTTTTGGGACCGCGAGTGGGTCCGCAGCGCCTTTCTAAAGGCCACCTCGTAATGTATCGCAAAAGCACGCTTCCAAACGGTTTACGCGTCATTACCGAGCGTATGCCGTCAGTGCGCTCGGCGACGATCGGCGTGTGGGCCGATGTCGGGTCGTCGCTCGAGCTGCACGAACGCCGCGGCGTTTCGCACATGGTCGAGCATATGCTGTTCAAGGGCACCAGCCGCCGCAGCGCGCGCGACATCGCGCAAATCATGGATGGGGTCGGCGGTAACCTGAACGCCTTTACCGATAAAGAAGCGACCTGCTATTACGCAAAAGTGATGGATCGCCATTTGCCCCTCGCCCTGGACGTACTCTCGGATATGTTTCTGCACTCGTTGTTCGACGCCGGCGAGCTGGCCAAAGAACGGCAGGTCGTGCTCGAAGAAATTAAGATGTACGAAGACTCCCCGGACGAGTTGATTCACGATCTGTTCTTGCAAACGATGTGGAATGGATCGAATCTCGGCGAGCCGACGATCGGCTTCGCCGAAACCGTTTCGGGCCTAACGCCCGACGATCTGCGCTCGCACATGCGCGAGCGATATGCGCCGAACTCGGTGGTGGTCACTGCCGCCGGCAACGTCGATCACGACGAGTTCGCGCATCGGGTCGAGCGCGCGTTCGCAGAGTTTTCCGGCGTTGGTCGGCCGTTCGTTTTAGAAACGCCGGCGACGACGCCGGCCCGCGCGTTCAAACAAAAAGACTCCGAGCAAGCGTATTGTATCCTCGGGACGCAAGGGTTATCGGCGACCGACGACCGCCGCTACGCATTATCGGTACTCGATACGATGCTCGGCGGTGGAATGTCCAGCCGGCTTTTTCAAGAGATTCGCGAGAAGCGCGGCCTGGTGTACACGGTCTATTCGTTTCAAGCCGCCTATCGCGCCGCCGGACTGTTCGGCATATACGCCGGCACGTCGCCAAAAAACGTTTCCGAATGCGTTGAACTTGATCGTTGCGGAGTTGCAGAAAATGCGCGAAACGCCCGTCGATTCCGACGAGCTGACCCTGGCGAAAGAGCACATAAAAGGAAGTCTGACGCTGTCGCTCGAGTCGAGCTCGAGTCGCATGATCCGTTTGGGACGCAACGAGTTCGCATTCGGGCGACAGATCGAGCAAGAAGAAATCGAGCACCGGATCGATGCGGTTACGGCCGTCGAACGTCGCGCAAGTGGCCTTCGAGCGGTTCGACCCGGCCAATCTGGGGCTTTGCGTCGTCGGCCCGGTCGAAGAGTCCGACCATCTCCTGGAGTCGTGACGCAGCCTAGCCCGAGCGTGCTCGTCGGCGTCCATTTTTGGACCTGGCAACTCGTCATCGCGCTGCTGATCAACGCGATCGTTCAGGCGATTCAGATCGGCGCCTATGCGGCACGACTGGCCGGTGTTAGAACCGGCCGCATCGCCACCTCGACGTCGTTGTTCAATCTGTTCGTTACGGCCAGCCGGCTAGCGACGCTGGTCTATACGCTGATGTTGGGCCCACTCTCGGACACTGCCGGTAATGTCGTGCGCTCGCTGCTCGCGCATAACTCGCCGTTCTCGCTGCCGGTCCGGATGGCGCTGATCGGCTCGGTGCAGCACACGTTCGAATGGCAGCTGCGAGCGATCATTATCGCCGGGACGGTCGGGACGGCAATCGGAAGCATGTTGCTGCCGACGTTCACGTACTTGTACGTCCGCGGCGTCCGTTCGTTCGAGCGGACCAAGTCGATGCCCCACTCGATCGTGCGGATATTCTCTCCGCGCGTGATCGGCGATCTTTTCCGGTCGCTGCGAATGCCGCGTTTCTCCGAGATTCGCGGATTCTCGCTGAAGGGAATCCCGCGGCGCCTGCTGGTGTTCAACGTGGTCGTCACCGGCGTATATGCGATCGGCGTCGTGGCCGCGTACTATGCCAGCGTTCTCGACGTCAACGTGACGCGTACGGCTATCGGCATCTCCGGGATAATCAATGGCATCGGCACGGTCGCCTTCACGTTCTTCGTCGACCCGACGTCCTCGATCATCGTGGATGAAGCGGTGAAAGGCGAGCGCGATCACGAGGAGGTTCGCTCGATGGTATTCTACCTGTCCGTGACGGCCATTGCCGGCTGGTTGCTCTCGCAATTGCTGCTGTGGCCGGCGGCCGAGGTGATAAAGATCGTGGCTCATTTGGTAAATCATGGCGGGTAAGCGGATCCGGTTGGTTGCGGCGGCGGCCGCGTGCGTAGCCTTGTCGGGCTGTGCGGGGTCGATTCAGCATTGGATCGTGAACGTGCGCGTCCATCAGGGATCGCAGGCGCTCGCCGTTGGAAACGTGCGCGACGCAGAATTATCGTATCGTTTGGCTTTGCGGGTCGATCCGGAGGACCCGCGCGCCCGCGCCGGCTACGTCCGCGCGGCTGCGGCGTACGCACAGTCCGAATACGCGCGCGGCAATTTCGATGACGCGCTTGCGACGATCGGCGACGGCCTGCGGTACGATTCGCAAAGCGTTCGGCTGGCGGCGCTCAAACGCACCGTAGACGAAGCCAGGCTGCAACGCGAGATCGTCGTATCGAACTACCCCACCTTTCGTGAGACGGGCACGCAACTCCAGCGAGCATACGCGCAGATCGACACGACGAATAGACTGCTCTTACGTAGCCTGAGGCGCTTTCAGTATACGTTCGACGCGAGCGACTTAAGCGATGCAATTAAACGCAGCTACGAAATGCAGTTGGATTTGGTCAAGAACGGCAACCATCTCATTTCCTACCGGCAGCTGGTGACGTCGGGGGTGCGCCCTGCGGCCGGTGAGGCTGCCGAAACGACCGGCGCGTCGATCTTACCGCTGCCCTAAGGAGACCGATGGACGTCTGGATCGAATCGCTACCAACCGCGGGCGCTGGTTTCGTGATCGTCGGTGGCTTTATGCTGCTGACGGTTACGGTCGGCTACCTCGTCGACCGGTTCGCATCCCGTGACGTACGAATCGCTCACAACGACCTCGCAGGGTTCATTCTCGCCGTGATCGGCGTCGTGTATGCCGTGTTGCTCGCGTTCGTGACGATCGGGGTATGGGAACGCTACCAACAGGCCGAGGCGCGCAGCTTCGACGAGGGCACGAAGCTCGCCGTCATCTACCGCGATGCAGATCGGTTTCCACAATCTCGGGAACTGCGCGAAGCGGTGCGCGCGTACACCGAATCGGTGATTAACGATGAATGGCCGTTGATGCGGCATGGCGGCCAATCGGCCAAAGCCGATAGGTTGCTGGAACGCGTCGATTCGATCGTCCGCGCGCTGCCCGTCGACGATCCGGGGCGGCAAGACGTGCACGCTGAAATGTTGGAGGCCGTCAACTCCACGCAAACCGACCGCGATACACGACTCTCCGAAGATTCCACGGGGATCGATGGGCTACTATGGGTCGTGCTGGTGTCCGGGGCGGTTATAACCGTTGGTTTTACGTTTTTCTTCGGCTTCCGGCACAGCTTGATGCAGCAATTGATGACCGGTTCGTTAGGGTTGCTGATAGCGATGGTGCTGTTCCTTGTCGTCGCGCTGAACTATCCGTATCGGGGAACCATTTCCGTTCCACCCGAGGCGTTTCACAGCGCCGTGAGAACCTTCGACACGCTCGGCCCTTAGGGAGTTTGAGCGAGTCCGGGCGGCGCAACCCGACAAACGTTCGCCGCATCTAAAAACGCGCGGCCCTGCCCGCGCCGCTCGGCGATGCGAAACCCTCGCCAGAAACGGTCGGCACCGGGGAGTATCCGTTGCGGGTCGGTGATGTAGACCGGCCATTCCGTGTTTGCGCCGGCCATCGGAAAGCGCTGTAGCCACGCGCATAACTCGACATTGCGGCGTAGGCGGTTATCCTCGACGGAGATAAAATACCGCGCTCCCTTGCGGATGGCGCTCTGTTCGTCGAACGGCGTCCACAGCAGCGGATCTTCTTCCCAGCCGAAGCGATCGATGTAATACTGCACGTCCGGCCCGTAATGTCCGAGCACGATCGTCGCGCCAGGCGGGAGCCACCGATCGAGCGCGACCGCATCGCGATACGCTCGCACGTTGTATTTATAATACGGAGCGACTGCCGCACGCCCTTGAATCGCAACGCCCGCAACGGCCAGCGGCAACAGCGCAGCTAATGCCCACCGCCCGGCCGGTGCAACGTCGGCACGACGCAGCATCGAAACGTAGCGTGCGGCAGCGCCGCCGATTGCCAGCGCGCCGAGCGGCAGCAAAGAATAGGCGTAGTAATCGACGTGCTCGACGGTCATGACCACGAAAACGTACACGAGCTCGGCGGCCAGCCACGACCATAACAACATCGCGTTCTTGCTTGAGGACCACGCGAGTACGGCGAAGCCGGCGATCGTCAGCAGAAAGCCGGCGGTCCCGAGCATGGTCGTACGAATGAGCCCGATCGCAGTGACGAATGCTGCGAACTTGGCCAACAACGCGTCGCGGCTGGTCAGCGCCTGCCGCAGCGACGGAAGCACGTGGAGCGATGTAATACCGCTAGCCCAATGCCATTCTGCATGCGACGAAACGATATGGCCGTACCATCCGAGTAGGATCGCCGGCGCGATCAGTAGCGCTGCAACCGCGCCGGCATTGGTTGGCCGCCCGGCGCGATATCGAAGAACTAACAGGGCGCAGACCGGGACGATCGCGACGACCGCTACCGGTTTCGCCAGGTAGGCGAGCGCCAGCAGCGTAGCCGGCAGCGCGACGCGCGGCCAGCGAAATGGCCGCGCGTCCATCAAGGCGCGGTCGCATGCGTACAGCGCTGCGGTGAGAAAAAAGACCATGGCGGTGTCGGGCATAAACGTTCGCCCGTAATACACGCTGCCCGGAAAAACGGCGAAGAACGCGGCCGCACACAACCCGGCGGTCGCGCTCGCGAAGAGCCGGCGGCCGAAATATGCCAGCGTCACGATCGTTCCAAGACTGAACAGTATCGTGAACGCGCGACCGATCCACACGTGCGCACCGGCGACTCGATAGACGACGGCGCTAAGAAACGGAACGATCTGCAGTTCCAGCTCGACGTAGTTGGGTGGTGGGCCGTTATAGGTCGTTTGCGGATAGAAGACGTTGAACCTGAGCTGCGCAAAATTGCGCGCGATCGCCGCCGTGTCGCCCTGCCGCCATCCCGGATGGTCCAAGATGGGATGGCCGATCCCGGGCAAGCGTAAACAGAGACCTGCGAGTACGATCGCCGCGAGCGCCGCCGGCCACCACCACGCCAAGACCGGCGTCGCGGCGGGCGGCTGGCTTAGTTCACGTGTTTGAACGTCCAATATTTATTCAGAAAGAAGTTGATGAAAATGCCCGAAACGTTGGCGACAAACCACGTTTTGTGACCGTGGCCGAACCACGGGCTGACCGCCGCCGACACGAGAAGGCCGACCGCCAACGCGACGGTCGATACCGATAAGAATTGTGCGCCCTCGCGCACGATGTTTCGCGTCGAGCGAAACGTCCAAATGCGGTTGAGATAGTAATTCGAAACGCCGCCCGCCAGAAACGCCACCGTGTAAATGATGTTGTATTCGAGCGGCCGTGCGTGTCCCGGTACGACCTTCTGCAGCAACGTAAACACGATCAGGTTCATCGTGAATCCGGTCGATCCGACCAGCCCGAACTTGATGAACTGCCGGACACCGCGGCGAGACGTCACCGGGGCCACCGCGCTACGCAACCCAATACCAATTGGCGAACAACACCGTATACAGTCCTAACAACGGTAGTGAAAAAGCCGAGATCAAGTTGTTGACCCAGCGGCGCTCGCCCCAGCGAGCAAAGATGACGAACATCGGAAAGAGCACCAGAGCGAAGCGCGGCATCGACATTAGGCTCGACGTCAACATCGGCACGAGGATCGACAGCGCCATGTACGCGATGTAGGACGGCCGCAGGCTCTTCCAGCCGAACGCCAGTACTCCGAGCATCAGCAACGTGAAGGCGATTTCCAGCGATTGATTGGCGATGAGAAGGGCGGTCGTGGCATGCGCGATCTTCTCGAATGCATTGATGACGCTTACCCAGGGAAACGCCAGATGTCGATTCCAGTGAATCTGCACGTGCGAGAAATACAACGGATCCGCACGCAGCACCCACAGATACGCCATGTAGGTCACGAGACCGAGGGGAATCAGTCCGGCTGCCAGCACGCCAAACGGTGACGCCGTCCTCGCACGCATCGCCGCGAACCATTCCATAAGAAATGGAACGATTAGGAGCACGCCCTCGACCCGGCTGAGCGCCGCGAAGAATCCGATCGCTCCCGCGATCCACCAGCGGCCGGCGCGCATGTAGTAAAACGAGGCGACGGTCAACATGAAGAAGAGCGATTCGGTGTAGACGGCCGAGAAGAAGACGGCAGTAGGAAAGATCGAAACATAAAAGATCGCGCGCCGCGCGACCGATCGGTCGTATTCGCGTTCGAGCAAACGATACAAAAACAGAAGGCCGAAGAAAAACGACGCATTCGAGACGAGCAATCCCGCGACGAGATGGTTCCCGGCAAAGGCGCCGACCAGCTTGATGAGGAGCGGATAGAGCGGGAAGAACGCCATATCCGTGCCGAGATAACCGCGCGTCGCGATGTCGATGTAGTGAACGGCATCCCAACGCCCCCACACCGACAGGAGGACGTGCTGCGACTCTTCGATGTGCGTTCCCGGGCGCTGTCCGATGATGACCGCCGCAAGTTCGGCGATGACGATGATTGCGGCGCGCGTCGCGACGAAATCGAGTAACACTTCGCGGACGGTTTGATTGAACCGGGCCGCAATCAACAGTTTGGCGACGCAGAACAGCGCCGTTGCAAGCAGCAGCAGTCGTACCCCATGCGTTACTTGCGGTGGAAGTACGAACGTTAGCCATAAAAGTAAGAACGGCAACCACGTCGCCGCGTCGTATTGCAACGAACGCCCGAGCGACAATCCGGTGCGGCGTGCAAAAAAACGACAATACTCGCTCCACACCGCGATGGCGGCGGCAGCGCCGGCCACCAGGCTGGCCAGAAGGGTGAGTTCCGCCACGGCCGCATGCGAGGGCACGGCCAGGGCGTACCACGCGAAGAAGCCTAACGTCGCACCCGTCGCGCCGACGAGCGAGGCCCACAGCCATTGCGGCACGATCGACTCGCCGAAACGCGTCGCGAACGCTTGCAGCGACGGAGCGGGTTGCATACTAGCAGACACGGTATCCGAAGTTTAAGAGGATATGCGCCGCTTCCCTTGTAGCCCATGAATATGGCGCGAGCTTCCGCACGAGCGGATTTGAACCACCCGGTTCATTCCTTGGACTTCGTTAAAGTGACCGAAAGTGCGGCGCTGGCAGCGTCGCGCTGGATGGGGCGGGGCGAGCGCGATGCTGCCGACGGTGCCGCCGTCGAAAAGATGCGCGAAACGCTCGGCGAGATGGAAATCGCCGGACGCATCGTGATCGGAGAAGGCGAACGCGACGAAGCACCGATGCTCTATATCGGTGAAGAAGTCGGTCTCGGCGGGGTCGAGGTCGACATCGCCGTCGATCCGGTCGAAGGCACGAACCTGGTTGCCAACGGGCTGCCCAACTCGATCGCGGTAATGGCGATTGCAGAACGCGGCGGCTTGCTGCACGCGCCGGATTCGTATATGAAGAAACTCGCGGTCGGCGCGAAAGCTGCGCCGTACGTGCATATCGACGCTCCCGTCCGCGAAAACCTCGAAGCCGTCGCTAACGCGCTCGAGAAACCGATCAACGACGTGTGCGTCGTGATTCTCGATCGGCCGCGTCACGCCGACCTCATCCGCGAAGTACGCGAGGCCGGCGCTCGGATTCGGTTAATTTCCGACGGCGATGTCGATGCGTGTATTGCGACGGCGATCGAAACGACCGGCATTCACGTTGCGATGGGAACCGGTGGCGCACCCGAAGGCGTGCTCGCGGCGGCCGCCATAAAATGCTTGGGCGGTAACTTTATGGGTCGCTTAGAACCGCGGAATGCCGAAGAGGCCGAGCGTGCGATCGCCATGGGGTTCGGCTCGCTCGATCGCGTGTTGGAGCTCGACGATCTGGTTATGAGCGACGACGTCGTGTTTTGCGCGACCGGAATCACCGACGGCGATTTGGTGCGCGGCGTGCGTTTCTACGGAAACCAGGCGCGCACGCACTCGATTCACGTACACTCGGCCGGAACCGTCCGGTTTATAGAATCGATCCACCGCCTCGGCGCCAAACCCGGCCGTTAATCCGGCTCCAGTAAATGCAACGCACGTACGACATGGTCGTGATCGGCGCCGGTTCGGGCGGATATGCCGCCGCGCGTACGGCCAAAGATTTTCACTGCAACGTTGCCTTGGTCGATCCCGGGCCGCTCGGGGGCTTATGCATCCTCCGTGGGTGCATGCCGAGTAAAGCTCTGATCGCAACGAGCGACGCCATCGACGACGTACGCCACGCGTCGCAGCTCGGCATCGACGTTGACGGTCCCGTCGCCGATATGCGGTTCGTCGCTCGCCGCAAGCGTGCGCTCGTTAAAGAATTCGCCGACTATCGGATCGGTGGCATCGAGGAGTTTCCACTCTACTCCGGCGCCGCAACGTTTCTCTCGGAAACCGAGTTAGCCGTTGGCGAGGACGTGCTTCGCGCGCGCAATTTCGTCATCGCGACCGGCAGCGTCATCACGCCTGCCGAGTTGCCGGGACTTGCGGAAACCGGGTTCATCGATAGCGACGGCGTTCTCGATTTGGAAGAGATTCCGAAGTCGGCGATCGTGTTGGGCGGCGGATATACCGCCTGCGAGCTCGGACAGTTTTTGAGCCGGTTGGGCGCCGAAACGACGATGATCATTCGCAGCGGGCACCTACTGACCGAAACCGACGACGATATCGGCGAAGCGCTGACCGGATATTTTCGCGAAGAAGGCATCCGCGTGTTCGAGCACGCGTCGTTGTCGCGAGCATTCGTCCGCGACGGCAAGAAAGTGGTTGCGTTTTCGGTTCGACGGCGAAGAGCGAGAAGTCGCTGCCGAACAAATCTTTTACGCGCTCGGTCGAAAGCCGATGGTCGAGGGCCTACAACTCGATCGAGCCGGCGTTCGATTCGATCCCAAGAGCGGTATCGAGGTTGACGAACACCTTCGTACGAGTAATCCGAACATCTATGCGGTGGGAGACGTCACCGGTTGCTACATGCTGGTGCACGTAGCGATCTATCAGGGTGAAATCGCGTCCAAGCACGCGTGCACGGGCAACGACGAACGCGCCGATTATCGATTGGTTTCCGCGCACACGGTGTTTACCGACCCGCAAGTTGCCGTCGCGGGCGCTACCGAAAAGGAACTACGCGCGAAGAAGATACCGTACGTCGTCGGCCGCTACGACTTCGCGGAGCACGGTAAAGCGCAATGTTTGGGAAAGACCAAGGGCTTCGTAAAGATGATGGCCGATCCGGCCGATTGCCGGATGCTCGGAGCTGCGGTGATCGGGCCGCAAGGGTCCGAGTTGATTCACGAAACGATCGTCGCGATGGAGTTTGGGGCGACCGTCACGCAATTTATGCGCATTCCGCACCTGCATCCAACGTTGGCCGAGATTTGGACCTATCCGGCCGAAATTTGCGCGTCACAAGTGGGCTTACGGCGTCCCGGCGACGAGCAGATCGAAATTGCAACGAGCGTTACCGGTGCCGGCTAGCGAGCGCGTGCGCGCCGCTCTCGTGCAGATGAAACCGGCAAAGGGCCGGTACGCCGAAAATCTGGCGACCGCAGGCGAGGCTTTTTCCGAACTCGCTGCCGATCGACCCGAGCTGATCGTGTTCCCGGAAGCCGCGTTCACCGGATACTTCCTCGAAGGGGCGGTCTACGATCTGGCGCTGACGGCGGATGCGTTCGCGCACGATCTGGCGACGGCGTGGGGCGCGGCGTGCGGCGACGCTCGAGTTCGACCTCGTGGCCGGCTTTTTCGAGAACGCGAGCGGAACGTTTTACAATAGCGCCATGTACGTTCGGATCGACGGCGGACGCGCGCACGTCGTGCACGTGCATCGCAAGCTCTTTTTGCCGACGTACGGCGTGTTCGACGAAGAGCGATTTCTTTCGCGCGGTCGCGACGTCGGAGTATTCGACAGCATTGCCGGACCTGCTGCGATCCTGGTTTGTGAAGATGCGTGGCATGCGGTCGTTCCGACGCTCGCCGCGATCAAAGGGGCGCGCATCTTAATCGTTCCGAGTGCCTCCCCGGGGCGCGGTATCGATAACGCTGGAAGCGGCGAGCTGACGAGCGTTACGCGCTGGCGGAATACGCTGGCGGATACCGCCGCAGAACACGGTATCTTCGTCTTGTACGCCGGGCTTGCGGGCTTCGAAGGCGGGAAGGGAATGACCGGCAACTCGTGCGTCATCGACCCCTGGGGCACGGTGCTCGTGCAAGCGCCGGCGCTCGGCGCTTGCATCGTTCGCGCCGATCTGGATCTGCGCGAGGTCGTACTCGCCCGCGCCAATCTGCCGCTGCTCGGCGATCTGCGAGCCGTATTACCAGATATACTCTTGGACGATGCGTGGCCGGTTTCACGCAATCGCAATGACGGTGACGTTTCAGCGGATTGAAGCGCGGCTCGCGCACGAGCCGCCCGGGATCGACACCGCACTCGTAGCCGAATGGCTCGTCGAGTTTTTGCGCGACGAACTGCAACGCCGCCGCGGAATCGATCGTGCCGTCCTCGGACTGTCCGGAGGTGTCGATTCGGCGGTTAGCGCGTTCTTGTGTGCTCGCGCGCTCGGCCCGCACAACGTGCACGCATTTCGATTGCCGTACGCCGCATCGAGCAAATCGAGCCTCGACGACGCGCAACTCGTCGTCGACGCCACCGGCATTCACTGTCGCACGATCGAAATAACGGCCGCGGTCGACGGCTATCTCCAGTTCGAACCCGACGCAAGCCCACGCCGGCGGGGAAACGTGATGGCGCGCACGCGCATGCTGGTCTTGTTCGATCAAGCGGCCAAACTCGATGCTCTGCCGGTCGGAACCGGAAACAAGACGGAACGGTTGTTGGGGTATTTCACGTGGCACGCCGACGACACGCCCCCGGTCAATCCGATCGGTGACTTGCTAAAAACCCAAGTGTGGGCCTTAGCGCGCTACCTCGGCGTGCCCGCGCAACTGATCGATAAGGCGCCGAGCGCCGATCTCGAGGCCGGACAAACCGATGAGGGCGATCTCGGAATTTCCTATGCTCGCGCCGACGCAATCCTGGATTACCTGTTGCTGGGGTACGACGACGTTCAACTCGCCGCGCGCGGATTCGACGTGCGCGACGTTCGGTTGGTTCGACGGCTGGTTGACGCGACGCATTGGAAGCGGCATTTGCCGACGACCGCGATGCTGACCGGCACCGCGATCAACGAGTTCTACTTGCGTCCGGTCGATTTTTAGACCCGTCGTGGCGAGCGTCGAATGCATCGCGGTTGGCACGGAGTTGCTCCTCGGGCAGCTCGTCGATACCAACACGCCCTGGATCGCGAGTCAGCTGTCGTCGATTGGAATAGACGTACTCGGAACGCACGCGATCGGTGACAATCGCGAACGTATCGCAGCGGTCGTCCGCGACGTGTTGTCGCGCCGGGATGGAGCGATCGTAACCGGCGGACTCGGCCCGACCGTAGACGACCTAACGAAAGAAGCCGTCTGCGACGCGCTCGGACTCGACACCCAACTGTATCAGCCGGCGTTGACGCACATGATCGCGGTATTCGAGTCGTTCGGCCGGCGCATGCCCGAAAACAATCGTAAACAAGCGCAACTTCCGCGAGGTAGCCGCGCGCTGGAGAATCCCAACGGAACCGCGCCGGGATTCGTCGCATTTGCGAACGACGGAAAATTCGTAGCGTGTATGCCGGGCGTCCCGCGCGAGATGCAGCCGATGCTGCTGCAGCGGCTCGTCCCCTGGCTGCGCGAGCGGTTCTCGCCCGATGCGGCCATTTTTACCCGGACGATCCACACGATTGGAATCGGCGAGTCCGACGTTCAACCGGCACATCGAAGATGTGTTTCGCGCTGGAGAAAATCCCAAGATCGCCGTGCTCGCGCACGACGGGCGCACCGACGTGAAGATCATGGCAAAAGCGCACGATGCCGATGCGGCCGAGGCGGCGATCGCCCCGTTGCAGAGCGAAATCGAACGCCGGCTCGATGGTTTCGTGTACGGTCGCGATGATGCGACGCTCGCGTCGGCGATCGCGCAGTTGCTGGTTGACGGAACGATGCGGGTTGCGACTGCCGAGTCGTGTACCGGTGGACGGCTCGCCGCTGCGATGACGGAACGTGCGGGTGCGTCGCTCGCGTATGTCGGCGGCGTCGTCGCGTACGACAACGCTGTGAAGGTATCGGCGCTGGACGTGCCCGCTCACACGATCGAGCGGGACGGCGCCGTCAGCCAAAGCGTGGTCGAAGCGATGGCGCGCGGTGCGTGCGCCGCACTTTCCGCCGACGTCGCGATCGCGACGACGGGCATCGCCGGTCCGGACGGTGGCACTCCGGAGAAGCCGGTCGGCTTAGTATGGTTCGCCGTCGCCGCCTCGGACGGGGCGATGGTTTCACGGCGTTTCGTTTTCCGTGGCGACCGCGTCGGAATTTCAGACGCGAGCCACGACCTACGCCCTGGGGCTACTCTGGCGCTTTCTCCGCGGCGAACGCGATTGATCGCAGGTTAGCGGGCCGAACCGAATCCGAGCGCAGCGAGAACGCGTTGCGTCGCCAGCGCCTGCGAGAAGGTCGGCAACCCGTTGGGTTTGCCTTCGATCGCGAGAACGAACTGATCGTACAGTTCCATGAGCAACGGAACGTTGGCATTGATCGAAGCGAAACGCGCGTAGGGTGAAGGCTTGCACTCCAACTCGCTCGTTTCTTCGTCGTCGATGGAGAACAGCGTCAGGTCGGTGACGGTGTCCCCGCTCGCTACCGCCGACCGGTCTTCACCGTGAATCGCACACGTATAGCTGTCCAATCCGGTCGCGGCATCGATGCATAACCGCGCGACGAGGCCGTCGCCATAGTTGACGATCGCGAACGCGCCATCGTTGACGTTCGATTCGAACGTTCCGCGCTCGTCGGTTCGTCGCGGGTTTGCGGTGCGAAGCATTCCGACCGTGCTGCGCGGTTCGCGTCCCGACGTCCAGGTCGCCTGATCGATCATGTGTGAGAGCAGCGCTCCCGCCATGCCGCCTCCACGCTCGCGATCGAACCACCAACTACGCTCGCGCTGCACGTCGCGCCGCAGCGAGCGCCGCAGCGCCGTGACTTCGATGTCGCGCAGCGGGTCGAGATGCCGGTTGGCGACCAGCTCGTGCAACGCTTGGGCTTGCGGGACGAAGCGGAATTCGTGCGCGATTCCGCATGCGGTGCCGGCGCGCTTCGAACGCTCGACCATGGTTTCGGCTTGCGCGACGTTGAGGGCGAACGGCTTTTCGCAGAGCACGTGCCTTCGGGCATTCAGGCACGCCTCGACGTCGTCGAGATGCGCGAAGGGAGGCGAGGCGACGGTCACCGCATCGAGCTCGCACCCGGCGATCATCTCGCCGCAGGAAGCGAAGGCGTTGGGAATGTTGCGTTCGGCTGCGATGCGCTTCGCGCTCGAGGGCGATGCCAACGCCACCACGTCGAACCGCGGGTGCGCCAGCAACGCCGGCAGATGCGACGTGACGCCGAATCCCGATCCGACGATTCCGATCTTGTATCGTTCCATTAGTCGTTCTCCATAAGATGGCGCTCGATCGTCTCGAGGGCATGTGTGAGATCGTCGAAAGCGATGACGAGCGGAGGACCGATCGTGACGACGTTTCCGCCGGCCCCAGATTGCAGCAAGATGAGCCCGTCTTGCAGTGCATCCTTGACGAGTCGTTCTGCGCGCTCCGGCCGATCGAATTCGATTCCCCAGAACGCTCCGCGCCCACGCACATCGACGATGCCCGCGAGGCCGGTCCAACGCAGCGTTCGCTCTGCGATGATTTCGCCCAATCGCATCGCCCGTTCCGGCAGCGAACCGGCGCGCACTTCTTCGATAACGGCGAGTGCGGCCGCGCAGCCCATCGGATTGCCGAGATAGGTTGACGTGTGGAGCGCTTCTCCGCTCGAAACGGGCCACGCGTCCATCACCGTTTTCGATCCTATGGCGGCACTGATCGGAAATCCGCCGCCCATCGCTTTGCCGATACAGAGGACGTCGGGAACGATCGCATCGCGCTCGATCGCAAACCACGTTCCCAATCTTCCGAATCCGGTGTAGATCTCGTCCGCGATCAACAAGATACCGCGGCGATCGCACAACGATCGTAGCGCGGACAGGTAACCGTCGGGCGGCACGATACAGCCGCCTCGCCCTTGAACGGGTTCGATCACGACCGCAGCGACGTCGTTCCGCTCCCTGAGTTGTTCTTCGGTTGTAGCGATCGCCGCAGCTGCGTCGATGTCGCGACTGGGATAATCGAGCCAGACCGTTCCGGCGGCAAATGCTCCCGCAAACGGCGCACGAAATTTCTCGAGCCCGCAAAGCGCGAGCGCTCCAAGCGACAAGCCATGGTAGGCACCGCGATAGGCGGCAAACCGCGTGCGGCCGGTCGCGAGGATGGCGGTTTTAACGGCGGCTTCGATGGCTTCCGAACCGGTCGTCGCCAAAAACGTTCGCGACATCTCCACCGGCAGAATGTCGCGCAACCGTTCCAGCAACCGGATTCGCGCTTCGGGCGGATGGACGTCGCCCATGGCGTGCGGAAGCAGCGCCGCCTGTTCTGCAATTGCACGCGCGACGCGCGGGTTCGCGTGACCGACGTTCGCCACGCCGAAAGCGGCCGTGAGATCGAGGTAGCTGTTGCCGTCGCAATCCTCGACAAACGCACCCGAAGCGCTCTGCCACACTACGGGAAAGTCGTGCGCAATTGCCGTGACGTTGCGCGACTCGCGTTCGCGCAGGCTATCGAGCAACGCGCGGCTGCGCGGGCCTGGAACCGGCGTACGGAGCGCCGGGTGCTCACCGCTCATCGCTCACCCATCGTACGAACTCGGCAATTCGAGGGCGGCCGCCGTGCGGAGTTCGACAACGGCGGGTTTTGTAAGGCGCCGAACGTTGCTACACGCGCGGCGCCGGATGCGATTGCGGCCTCAACGATGTCGGCACGTTGCCAACTCGCACTCCAGGCTTCGATGGCGAGCACATGGTGCCGAAGATAGTCGACCGCTTCCGACGGTGCGTCTATTGGCAAAACCGCGACCGTTCGAGGCAGAAAGTCGGGCGCGCGATCGAATCCGCCGTCGAAGACCGCCACGTAGCTACGCGCTGCGTCGGTGCGCACGGCGCCTCTTCCGTTCGCCGCGCGAAACCTTCCGAGGTCGTGCGCCGCGGCCACCGCGGCAGTCGCCGCCGGGTCGCTGCGCGAAGGCGGAAATTCGATCGCGGCACGTTCCATTTCGCGCGCAAACACCGAGAAAAAGATGTCGGGCGAAATGGCGCCACCGCGTTCTACGAAAATCGTACGTAACGATAGGCAGCCTTCCGTGTCGTATAAAATGGCGTCGCGCGCCGCCTCTCGAGCCAGCGCTTCGATGTCGCCGTCGAGCGATTCTCGTGCGACATAACCGGCGCTGGTTCGCGGTCCGTACGCGATGAAGCGGCTCTCGGCTGCGCACAGCGCGCGAATTCTTTCGATCGAGGTTCGGTCGCCGAACGCCACGACCGTTTCGAAATCGCGCAAGTCTCGTTCGCTCGCGGAACCGTCCCACGTTTGCGCGGCGATCCGTTGCGAAAGATCCGGCAGCTCTTCGAGCAAGGTACGAAAAAAAGCATCGACCAGGTGATCCTCGCGATCCTTAACCATCACGTCGCATCCGGCGCAGATTGCGAAGACCGCCGGAACGATCGCGACCCCGATCGTCGTCCGGCTTGAAATGATGCACGTTCGTCCGGCCGGCAGCGCGCGCATCCGCATGCCGTTCCGGTTGACGAATCCGTCCAGCGCGTCGAGCGACCCGAGTTCGCCCGCGATCGTCGCGACCAGCGCATCGTTAGAAATGGATGAAAACAATCGGTCGAACGCATACTCAGCCACGGGCGATGAATAACCGGTTCTCCGGCTGACGGCCGCCAACGCACGAACCCGAGGAGGAAAATCGCCGTCGCTCCAGCGTCGCGCGGCATCCGAAACCGCCCGAATCGTCGAGCGGACCGGACGTTCAACCGGTCGTCATGCCTGCCAGGTTCGCGGAAAGCCAAGAGGCGCCCGCAGGACGCGTTCGAGGTTACCGGCGGAGATGCGGCAAACGAGAGCGGCATGACGTGGTGCGTGCGCGCGTTCTTTCTATTATTGGCTGCAGCGTCGATCGCCGGCCTCATCGATACCGCCGCGTGCACGCGGCGCGGTCACTCGACGATCATCCCGCCAACCGCCACGCCGCTGACGACGCTCATGGTCAATCCGAAAACCGGAAACGACACCACCGGGAACGGTTCGCAGACGAGCCCGTTCAAAACCCTGACGAAGGCGCTGGCTGTGGTGAAGTCGGAGACGGTCACCGGCCTGACGATCGAACTGCAGCCGGGCGCGTACACAACTGCGAGCGGCGAACTGTTTCCGATCGTTATCCCGACGGGCGTCACGATCAACGGCTCGGGCTACGGCACGGGACCTCGACAAGCCAATGCCGCGTTCGTCAGCGGCTTCGGCGAAGACTTGAATTACGAAGCGATCGTCGGACATCCGAGTTCGCGCACGGCATTCGCCACGCTGGAAGTCGGACCGGACGTAACCGGGGTACAGATCAATCGCTTGTACGTCGGCGCGCCGTCGCTGTCGATTCCCGGAAGCGCCAGTTACGCATCCTTGGACGGGCTAGGCTCGTTCGTGGCTTCGCACGTAACCTTTGCAGCGGCAACCAAGTCGACGTTGACGAAGGCCGGCGGGTTGATGTTGCCGGGCGGTGCGGTGACGTGCACGGCTTGCACGTTGCTCGGAGGCGGATACGCGGTGTTGGCTTTCTCGGCGCAAGGCATGGAGCCGTCGGTGACGCTAAACGGTCAGCCCGCAGAAAGCGTTCTTGGCGCGAACATCGGAATCTACACCGACGGAACTGCGACCATCACTTCGTCGTATCAAACGTACCAATCGAAGCAATACGGGTATCGCGATTCGTTCGTGGCGCCGGTAACCTCGCCGCAGCCGTCGCCGATGTTGCCCACGATCGATTTCGGGCACGGGGCGGCCTTTTCTCCCGGCGGTAACGTCTTCATAGCCGCGCACGGCATAATATCTGAAATCTCAGTGGTCACCGCTAACGCGGAAATTGCCGCGCTCGCAAACACTTGGAATCCGCTGACGCAAGGCTCCAACGCGCACGGACAATATCCGCGCATGCGGGTCTTTCGCCAGGGCGCGCACGGACGCAACATTACGATTGCCTCGTATGCGAGCGCGTCGAGGGTCTTCGTCGGCCCGCCCCCCCCGCCGTCGCCGACTCCGAATCCGTCGTTTAGTCCGGGTAGCCCCAGCCCCGGCCCGTCTCCGACGTAAAAGAACGAAAGCACACCTAAGGGCGCAGATCGCGTAGCGTTTCCGCGTCGAGCGAGCACCCGCGCAGTTCGGCGGCGCGTTCGCGCCCTATGAGAACGATAGCAACGTCACCCGTCTGCGGGTCGACGACGCTCGCTCCGAGATCTTCGGTTGCGATCGCAATGCACGACGCGCGGTTCGCGAGATCGACGTGCACGAGCGCACCGACGACACCGCCGGGTAGCGATCGTCCGTCTGGCCCCACAACGCGCGCGCGCAGCCATGGTCCAGCATACTTATATCGAGCGCCCGTGCCCGCGCGCGCTACTGCCCCGGGTGGTCCATCGTAATATTGCGACGTTAGCTCGGTCATGCCGTACTCTGCAACGATCGCCGAATCGGAAAGCTCGAACGCGGCCGCCGTTTGCCGGTAGAGTTCGTCGCGATCCACCGTTCTCGTGCGGCCTTTAAAACCGCCGGTTTCCATCACGCGCGATCCATGCGGCAAGGGCAACTGCATCGCAAGTTCCTCGAGCCGGTCGAGAAGTGCTACGAGTGCAAACGCGGTGGTCGCGATACACACCGGCCGGTCGTGTCGAGCGGCGTCGTGCAAGTTGACGATCAAACGGTCGATGTCGATGCGATCTGGTTGCACGTACCAACTGGCCTCGCCGTCACCGAAGGCGGCCGCAACGGCGCGCATCATGTAGCCGAGCGACGACTGCGGACGGATGGACGGATTTGGCACGACGTTGCAATACCGTAACCGCGCGCCGTCGGGGAGCATGAATCGCTGGAAACCGGCGAGGAGTGCGGCATCGTAGAGCGCGGTCGTTTCAAAATAGTGATTGCCGGGATGCCCGTCGGTCGTTCCGCTGGTTTCGAAGGCTAGGACGGCTCGTTCCGCCGGGAATGTGGCGAGTGCCGCTTCTTTAAATGCCGCAGCGGGAACGGCCGGAATGCGATCCCATGACGGTGGCGTCGTGGCTTCCGATCCGAGCATCGCGCAATAGCGTGCATACGGCAGATTGTAACGGCGTTGATAGTCGAACAGCCGCAACGCGAGATCGTCGAATGCTTCGTCCGGAAGCGTAACTCCGCGCGTGTGCCAGGCATCGATGACGGCGAGTATGTCGGCGTCGAGCGCCGCCGATTCGCTCGCGTACGTCAATGCGCCGGGCGGCGGCGCGACGTGATGACGCCGCTGTTGAGTCCAGCCGAGGCGAGTCCTCCGCAAAAGCGCGCATACTCGACTTTGATGCATCGGTTCGACCACTACCGTCAACCCGGCGGCATCGGCGCGTGCGATAGCGTCCTGGTTTATGACCCCGTACTGGTACCAAATCGCTCGCGCGCCGGCGGCGATGGCCTCTTCGGTGACTGCCAGAGCGTCGGCCGGCCGCCGAAATACGTTGACCAAATCGGGGGGGCCGAACGCATCGGCATATGCAGACAGCGACGGCAACGATGCGATACCGTCGATCTCCACGACGTTGGGATTGATCGGAACCACGCGATACCGCGTTTGCGTTCGGAGATACGAAAAAACAGTATAGCTCGGGCGCAGCGGATTGTCGGAAGCGCCGACCATCGCGATCGATGTCACGCGCTCGAGCAGCGAACGAATATCGGCCGGCGTACTCGCGATCACGCGTCCACCTGCCGGCTCGCTTGCGAACGGGTAAGGACCTCATACCGGTTTCCGTCCGCGTCCTCAAAGAAAACGGCGTAATAATCGTCGCCGTATTCCGGATTGAGCGATGGACCGTCGATCTCTCCTGCGCCGGCCTTTCGCGCCGCAGCCGCAGCTTCGTTGACGCGAGCACGATCTGCGACGCCGAACGCCAATTGCATCGTTCCGCCGGAGGCTTCCACGTCTTGGGTAAAGCCGATGCGCGGACGGCTGCCGTCGGACGGTTCGTATCCGATAAAACCGGCGTCATCCGGGACACGCCGGAATCCGAGCGGGGCGGACAATGCGTCGAACAGCGTTTCCGCGGATCGGAGTTCGCGGACGTGAACGTTGACGTGGTGTATCATGCGATGTCGTGCTCCCTAGACTGCCGCTGCCGCGCGTAGCCCGCGCTCGAGATCCCAAATCAGATCGTCGGTGTCTTCCAATCCAACCGACAGCCGCACCGATTCGGGTGGCACGCCCGCGGCTTCGAGCTCGGCATCATTCAATTGCGAGTGGGTCGTCGTCGCCGGATGAATGACCAAGCTCTTCGCGTCACCGACGTTCGCCAAGTGGCTCCACAGGCTCAGCGCGTCGATGAGACGGCGTCCGGCTTCGCGTCCGCCCTTCAAACCGAACGTAAACACGGCACCTACGAGTGGCGCTCGTACCCATGCGACCTCCGGGCGGCCCTGCAAAAATTCTGCGACCGTGCGTGCGTTGGCGGTGTGACGATCCATCCGCAGCGGCAGCGTTTCGAGCCCTTGCAGCAAGAGCCACGCGTCCATCGGCGATAGTTGCGCACCGATGTCGCGCAAGACTTCGGCCCGCAAACGCATCAAGAACGCATACTCACCGAACGTCTCGGAGAACACTTTACGATGGTAGCCCGGGCTCGGTTCCGATAGCAGCGGAAAGCGCCCATTGCCCCATGGGAACGTTCCCGATTCGATCGCAACGCCGCCGATGCTCGTGCCGTGCCCGCCGATGAACTTCGTGGCCGAATGCAAGACGATGTCGGCGCCGCGTTCGATCGGACGGCAAAAGTAGGGCGTTGCGAACGTGTTGTCGACCGCAAGCGGCACACCCGCGTCGTGCGCGATGCGCGTCAACGCTTCGATATCGGCGAGCGAACCTGACGGGTTGGCGACGGTCTCTACGAACAGGAGACGTGTCTGCGGCCCGATCGCGCCGGCGACGGCAGCGGCGTCATCGGTATCGACGAACGTCGTTTCGATGCCCATGCGCTTGATCGTGACCGAGAGTTGCGTGATGGTTCCGCCGTAGACATTTCGAGAACAGACGATGTGATCGCCGGACTGCGCCAATGCAAGCACCGTACACAGTTGCGCCGCCAGGCCGCTGGAGAACGCGACCGCGCCGAGCCCCGATTCCAGGCTTGCCATTCGTTCTTCGAAGGCGGCGACGGTCGGGTTGCTGATCCGGCTGTAGATGTGCCCATAGCTGCGTAGTGCGAAGAGTTCGGCAGCTTGCTCGGCTGAGTCGAACACGTACGCGGCCGTTTGATAAATCGGGGCCGCCCGCGACCCGGTCGCCGGGTCCGGCGGCGTCCCGGCGTGGATCGCGCGCGTGGCGAATCCGAAGTCCCGGTCCTGCATGACTCCGCCGCTTCGCTGGATAACCGATTCAATCATGGGAATGACGCTCACCGAAAAAATTCTGGCTCGACATGCCGGCTTAGAACGCGTTAGCGCCGGCAGCATCATCAACGCAAACGTCGACTTGGTGTTGGCAAACGAACTGTCGGCCGCGGTTGCGATCGCGGTCATGCGCGGCATCAAAGGTGCCGACCGTGTGTTCGACCGAAAAAAAATCGCACTGGTCGAGGACCACTTCGTTCCGGCCAAGGACGCGCAGTCCGCAAAACTTGCTCGCCTCATGAAAGAATTCGCGAAGGAGCAAGAGATCGAGCACTTCTTCGACGTCGGTCGCGGCGGCATCGAACACGTCGTGCTGCCTGAGGAAGGCCTGGTCGCGCCCGGCGAGCTGATCGTCGGCGGCGATTCCCATACGTGTACGTACGGTGCCTTCGGCGCATTCGCTACCGGAATGGGTTCGACCGATATCGCCGCGGCCTTCGTGCTCGGCGAGGTGTGGTTGAAAGTTCCCTCGACGATCAAGATCGTCTACAACGGCGAGCTCGGTCCCATGGTCTATGCAAAAGACGTCATGCTGCGCACCGTCGGCGAGCTCGGCATCGATGGTGCGACCTATCGCGCGATCGAGTATCACGGCACGACGGTAGATCGCTTATCGATCACGGGCCGCATTACGATGGCCAACATGGCGATCGAAGCCGGCGCCAAGAACGGAATTTTTCATGCGGATGCCAAGACGCTCGCCTACGTCACCGAGCGCACGGACCGTCCGTTCATCGTCGAACGTTCGGACGACGACGCCGTGTACGAGCGTGTCGTGAATATCGATGTCGGCCAACTGGAACCGCAAGTCGCCTGTCCGCACACGCCCGACAACGTGCATCCCATTTCCGAAATTGCGGCCGATAACATCGACGTCGATCAAGTGTTTATCGGCTCGTGTACGAACGGTTATATCGAAGACTTACGTGTCGTGGCAAAGATTCTCGAAGGAAAAAAGATCGCGTCGAACCTGCGCGTGATCGTCAACCCGGGCAGTCAGAAAGTCTGGATGCAAGCCGCGCAGGAAGGCATTCTCACCACCTTAGCGGCGGCCGGATGTGCGGTGAATACCCCCGGATGCGGCGCCTGTTTCGGCGGCCACATGGGGACGCTCGGAGATGGCGAGCGCGCGATCTCGACGACTAACCGAAACTATGTCGGGCGGATGGGGTCGCCGAAAGCCGAGGTCTACCTCGCCTCTCCCGCGACCTGCGCTGCGTCGGCGTTGGCCGGAAAAATCGCGGACCCGCGCGCGCTCGAACTCGCCGCCGTTTAACTTCAGCGAAGAAAGGTTTCGGTCATGGACAGCAAGCTGCGCGGACACGCACACAAATACGGAAAGAACGTCGATACCGACGTGATTATCCCCGGTAAATATTGTAACATCGTTGACCCGGCAGAGTTGGGCAAGCACGCACTCGAGGGTCTCGACCCCGAGTACACCGCGCGCATGCAATCCGGCGACATCATCGTCGCCGATCGTAACTTCGGATGTGGATCGAGCCGCGAGGTCGCGCCGATCGCGATCAAGGGTTCGGGTACGTCGGCGGTGATCGCGAAGAGTTTCGCTCGTATCTTCTATCGCAACGCGCTCAACATCGGTCTGCCGATCTTCGAATCCGATGAAGCCGTTGACGGCATCGAGAGCGGCGACGAGATCGAGGTCGAACCGGCGACCGGCATCGTCCGCAACATTACCAAGAACGCCGAATACCAAGCCGCCGAGTTCCCGCCGTTTATGCGATCGCTGATCGACGCCGGCGGATTGGTACCATATGTGGAGCGCCGGCTGGCAGAAGCCGCCAAGTAGGCGGCTCCGCAAAACCTGAGGCTACGGCGGCCCGCCGCCACCACTGTTGTTCCCGCCCATTCCGCCGGGAGCCGCGTTCAGGTTGTCGATGAACTTCGATTTGGGACGATAGGCGGCCGTGAACGTCACCTGTTCTTTGGGCGTCGTGAACTCTCCGATCATATCGGTCGTTCCATCGAGGCGTCCCTCGAGGCTGATCGAGGTTCCGTCCGGGAGCGTCACCACGAGATGGACGGCTTGTGCGTCGAGAGACCCGGCGATCGGGTACTTCTTTCCATTGCTGTTGACATAGGTGCCGCTAATCGTCGAACCGTCTTGCTTGAGTAAGAGGTGCGTGTACTCGGTGTTGCTACCGCGTTGAATCTGCACTTCCCATACCCCCTCAATGCCCTTGCGCGCGTTCGGGGGCGGGGTAGGCATTGCCGATGCTCCAGGCGCGGGCTGTCCCGGCATGGCGAATCCCGAGGGAACCGGAACGGGACTGGCGACCGATCCCGGATTGGCGCCGGTTGGGGGCGACGGGTCCGGAGATGAGGACGGCGCGGCAAGCGGCGGCGGCGTCGGAGGCGGGGTCGCACCGATCGCGGGATTCGGGGCGCCGGCCGAGGCGGCGAAGACGACGGCCAGCGCGCCGCCGGCAATCGCGGTCAAAAACGAGTTCGGTTTCACCCTGCTTCGTTTAGAACCGGGCGCGAGGGGACCCTCTTGTCGTGGCTGCTATAATGCAGAGGCTGTGAAAGACAAGATTCATCCCAAGTGGTACCCCGAGGCCCGCGTTCACTGCGCATGCGGCAGCACGTTCACGACCGGCTCGACGATGGCCGAGATCGGCGTGGAAATTTGCGCTGCCTGCCATCCCCTGTTCACCGGTCAGCAGAAACTCATCGACACCGCCGGTCGCGTCGATAAGTTCAATCAACGCGCCGCAGCGGCCAAGCGCAAGCAAGAAGAGGCGGCTTCGCGCCGCGCGACTCGCGAGGCGCAACAGGCCGCTCGTACCTAGGGCCGCACGGGCCCTACGGTCGTTCGCGTGAGTTCGCCATCCGAGCTCCGGCTCGAAACGATGTCGCGCCGCTTCGATGAAATCGAAGCCGAGCTGGCACATCCGAGCGGAGCATTCGATCAACAACGCTACACCGCACTCCTCAAAGAGCGTTCGCAACTCGAACCTCCGGTCGCCGTGTACCGCCGCCTGCGCAAGGTGCAGGCCGACGCGGTGACCAGCGAGGGTCTCGCCGCCGAAACCGACGGGGAGATGCGCGACCTGGCCGAGGACGACGTTCGTACGCTGCGGGAACGCGAGCGCGAGCTTTCCGCCGAACTCGCTCAGCTGCTCATACCAAGCGACCCGAACGACGACAACGATATTTTCGTTGAAATCCGCGCCGGCGCCGGTGGTGACGAAGCGGCAATTTTCGCCGGAGACCTGGCGCGTATGTATATGCGCTACGCCGAACAATTGGGCATGCGTCCGGAACTGACGTCCGAGAACGCGAGCGACGCCGGCGGTTTCAGAGAGATCGTCTTCGGAATCAAAGGCCAGGGCGCGTACCGTTCGTTCAAGCACGAGTCGGGCGTCCATCGCGTGCAACGCGTCCCGGAAACCGAAGCGCAGGGCCGCATTCACACCAGCACCGCCACGGTCGCAGTCCTGCCGCAGGTCGAAGATAGCGTTGAAGTTGAGATTCGCTCGACCGACCTTGAAATCGACACCTACAAATCGTCCGGCGCCGGCGGCCAATACGTTAATAAGACCGAGTCGGCCATTCGCATCACGCACGTACCATCCGGAATCATCGTCGCGTCGCAGCAAGAGCGATCGCAAATACAAAACCGCGAAAAGGCGATGCGCATGCTGCGGTCGATGTTGTTCGATCGCAAGCGCCGCGAGCAAGAAGAAGCGATGGGTTCGATGCGCCGTTCGCAAGTCGGTACGGGCGACCGTTCGGAGAAGATTCGCACCTACAACTTTCCGCAAGATCGAGTGACCGATCACCGCATCAATCGCAGCTTCGGCAACATCCGCGGGATCGTTGACGGGCAACTCGAGCAGATCGTCGAGGAGCTATTGGCCGACGAGCGCGCTCGCGCGTTGGCCGGTGGAGATGCTTGACTGCAGGCGGCTACTCGGTTGCAGGATAAGCTTGTAGTAAAGGGAGGCTAGAGTATGCGCACGATGTTACGGGCCGTTTTCCCGGTGGAACAGTCAAATGCCGCGGTTAAGAATGGTTCGCTCGGCAAAACCTTCGAGGCCACGATCGCCCGGTTAAAACCGGAGGCGACGTACTTCTCTGCACACGATGGGAAGCGATCTGCAACGTTTATCTTCGATTTGCACGACCCGTCGGACATACCGTCGATCGTCGAACCGTTATTTCTCGAATTGAGCGCTAGCGTCGAGCTTGTGCCAGTGATGAACCTGGAAGAGTTGCGAGCCGGATTAGAAAAGGCATCCAAGAACCGATAGGCTCGGTCAGCCGGCTGCTCGTCGAGAGCGCCGGCCGCCTCGGAGCGCTCGGAGATTCCGGCCATGCGGATGCCCAAATCCTATTGGCACACGTGCTCGGTCGTAGTCGAGCTTGGCTTTTCGCACACGGCGAGGCACTCGTCTTGACGCCGGAAGCGCAGCGGTTCGGCGAACTGTGCGCTCGGCGTGCGGTCGGCGTTCCGATTGCGTATCTGCTTGGGAGCGCGCATTTCTACGGCCGGGAGTTCGCGGTCGACGAAACCGTGCTCGTTCCCCGACCCGAAACCGAGTCGTTGGTCGATTATGCTCTCCAAATTCGCAAAGCGCCGCGGCTCGGAGCCGTTCCGCATTCTTGACGTCGGCACCGGATCGGGAGCCCTGGCGTGCACGCTGGCGGCCGAACTGCCGTCGGCTACGATCGACGCGACCGATTGCTCGGCCGGCGCGCTCGCCGTCGCGCGAGCCAACGCGCACATCATCGGCGTAGACTCCCGTTGCCATTTCTATCTCGGCGATTTGGCTGGTCCGGTTGCCGATCTGCAATACGACGCGATCGTCGCCAACCTGCCGTACGTCGCGACCGCCGATATCCCGGCCGCGCCCGATCCGCTCGCGTTCGAACCGCGGGTAGCCTTGGATGGCGGCCCGGACGGGTTGCGCGCGTATGCCCGGCTGCTGCCACAGCTACCGCGTCTGCTCGTGGCGGGCGGCCTGGCGCTGTTGGAAGCCGCTCCGCACCAGATGGGGGCGTTACGCGCGCTCTGCGAGGCGGCTTTTTCGAAGCCTAGCGTCGCGATCGGACGTGATCTGGGCGGCCTCGAACGGTTCGTTATAATTGTGCTGCCCGAAGCGTAAGACTCTACGGGATTCCACAGCCGCGAGCGGGAAATCCGTCAACCCGAGATGGCGAAGTATATTTTCTTCACCGGCGGCGTCGTTAGTTCTCTGGGCAAGGGGATCACGGCCGCATCGCTCGGACGATTGCTCAAAGCGCGAGGCCTCAGCGTTTCGATCCAAAAACTGGATCCGTATATTAACGTTAACGCCGGCACGATGAACCCGTACCAGCATGGCGAGGTCTTCGTTACCGAAGACGGTGCCGAAACCGATCTCGACCTCGGGCATTACGAGCGGTTCATCGACGAGAATCTTCACCGCGTCAATAACGTCACGACCGGTCAAGTCTACAACGCGGTTATAGAAAAAGAGCGTCGCGGAGATTATCTCGGCGCGACGGTGCAAGTCATTCCGCACATCACGAACGAGATCAAAGCGCACGTGCGTCGCCTCGCCGAGGCCGGCGGCGCCGACGTTTGTATCGTCGAAGTAGGCGGAACCGTCGGCGACATCGAGTCGCTGCCGTTCTTAGAAGCGATTCGCCAGATGCGTTACGACGTCGGCGAAGAAAACGTCATGTACGTGCATCTCACGCTGGTTCCGCATCTAGGCGCCGCCGATGAGTTGAAAACGAAACCAACGCAGCATTCCGTGCGGGAACTGCGCGGTATCGGTATCTCGCCCGACGCGATCGTCTGCCGCACCCAATCTTCGGCGCCCATGCCCTCCGAATTAAAAGAAAAGATCGCGCTGTTTTGTGACGTTCCACCGAGCGCGGTGGTGCAGAACGGCGATGCCGCATCGATCTATCAAGTTCCGCTCAACCTCGAAGCCGAAGGATTGGCTCAGGCGGCGGTCCGCAAACTCGGTCTGACTACCGTCGCGCCGCAGCTGGACGAATGGAGCGCCATCGCCCGCCGCATCTTGCACCCGCGCCGCCACGTACGCGTCGCGTTGGTGGGCAAATACGTCGAACTGAAGGATGCATACATCTCGATCGTCGAGGCGCTCAATCACGCAGGCGTTTTCCACGACGCGCACGTCGAGATCGATCGCATCGACTCCGAGTCGATCGAGCGCGACGGACTCGCCGTTTTGGCTCGTGCCGACGGGATTCTCGTCGCACCCGGTTTTGGCGCTCGCGGCGTTCACGGGAAACTCGCGGCCATCCGGCACGCGCGCGAGAACGGCGTGCCGTTTCTTGGAATCTGCTACGGTATGCAACTCGCGTGCGTCGAGTTCGCTCGCAACGTGTGCGGCTTGACCGAGGCAATGACCAGTGAAGTCGACGAAACGACGTCCGAACCGGTGATCGACTTCATGCCGGATCAACGCAACCTCGAAACCTACGGTGGAACGATGCGCCTCGGTACCTATGCCTGCACGCTGGAGCCGGGAAGCCATGCGGCCGGAGCGTACGCCCGCCTAGACATTAGCGAGCGCCATCGTCACCGGTACGAATTCAATAACCGGTATCGTCCCGTTTTCGAAGAGCACGGCATGCGGTTTACGGGACATCATACGATCGGCAAAACCCGGCTGGTCGAGCTCGTCGAACTTCCAATGGAATTACATCCGTGGTTTGTGGGTACGCAGGCGCATCCGGAATTCATGTCGCGTCCCAACAGGCCGTCGCCGCTGTATCGAGATTTTATCGGCGCGGCGTTGCAGCGCAACGCACCCGCCAACGCACCGTCGTCCGAGCGAACCGTAGTTCCGGCATTTCCCGCAACGGGAGGCTAATGAACCCGGCGGACGTTACCGCGGTCATCCTCACGCTGGACGAGGAACGCAATCTGCCGCGTGCCTTAACGAGCCTGCCGCGCGGCATGCACGTCTTCGTGCTCGACGCTTGCTCGCGCGATCATACGGTGCAATTCGCCAAGGGCGCCGGAGCGGACGTCGTGCAGCGGGAGTGGACCAATTTCGTTGACGCGCGCGAGTTCGCGCTCTCCAACGTTCGCACGCCTTGGGCCTTGATGCTCGATGCCGACGAAGCGCTGGACGATCGCTTGCGTGCGTCGTTGCTGGCTGCCGGCGACGAGCACGACGCGTACCGGGTGTTGCGTACGACCTACTTTTGCGGAAAGCCGATGCGGGTCTGGCGCGACGAGCCGTTAATTCGCCTCTTTCGAGTCGGCTCGGCGCGTTTAGCGACGCATCCGGCCGCCGGTGGAACCGCAAATTTGCACGAACGATGGTCGTCGGATGCGCGCGCCGGCGAGCTCGGCGGCACCTTACTCCATTTTTCCTATCCGGATTACGCGACGTATCGTCGTAAGTTCGACTCGTACACCTCTGTCGAATCCGAAGGCGTGCCGCGCTCGTTTTCGGCTTGGGTGCTGGCTGTCGCGCAAGTTCCGTTGCGATTTGTTCGTTTGGCCGTTCTGCGCGGCGGCGCGTTAGACGGACCGCGCGGCTTGTACGTCGCGTACCGATCGGCGGTGTATCGCGCCGCAGTTGCATGGAAGGCGCTGTCGCGCTGAGCGGCGCGCGGCCTGCAATTGGCCTCGACGCCCGTCTGACGCGCCAACTTTCGGTCGGTATGAAATCCTACGTACGCGAGCTGACGCGGCGCCTACCGGCAGTCGCGCCGCAATACGACTACGTCTCGTTCGAGCGCGGCGGAAATTTCGGTTGGGACGAGCAAATCGGTTTACCGCTGGCGATCGCGCGGTCGCACGTTTCGCTCGTGCACTATCTATCGCTCTACGTTCCGGTGCTGTCGCCTGCGCCGTCGATCGTGACGATCCATGACTTGATCCATTTGCATTTTCCGGAATACTTCAAGGCGAAAGTTCGGCCGTATTACCAAACCGTCGTCCGGTGGGCGTGTGCGCGCGCCAAACGCGTGATCACCGACGACGAAAAGACGGTTGACGACCTGGAGCGCTTCTTGCACGTCGACCGCGCAAAGGTACGCGTGATTCCGCTGGGCGTTGACGAACGCTTTCTGGCCGCTACCGTGCCGCACGTCGCCGCGACGCCGTATCTGTTGTACGTTGGCAACCACCGCCCCCATAAGAATCTGCACACGTTATTCGAGGCATGGTCGGCGCTCCCGGACCACATGGCGGTGGATCTCTACGTCACCGGAAGCGACGACTTCGGCGGCGAGCTGGAGCGCCGCGGCACGACCGAGCGCAAAATCGTCGCGTTAGGAGACGTCTCCCAAGACGAATTGGCGTCCTATTATGCGGGGGCCGTCGCGCTGGTCCAGCCCTCGTTTCGTGAGGGCTTCGGGTTGCCGGCTCTCGAAGCGATGGCCAGTGGATGTGCCGTCGTTGCTACCGAAGGCGCTCTTCCTCGTGTGCTCGCGCCTGCGGCTCTCGTTTTTGAGAGCGGCACCGCTGCGGAATTGCGCGCGATGCTAGAGCGCATCGTTGCCGAACCGGACTTGCGCGCAACGTACGCGCGAGCGGGGCGTAAAGCTGCCGCAACGCTGACGTGGGGCCGGTGCGCGCTGGCGACCGCGTCCGTGTATGCAGAAGTGTTGGAGGAGCCGTGCTAGCCGTCGTCGTTCTAGCCGCTGCCACATCGACCGCGCCGGCAGTTCGCGCGCCCGCGCCGAGCCGGCGTCCGATCTCGATCGTCATTAACGGCAACCTGTTGCCGATCGACCCCGCGCCGCGCTTCGATAAGAACGTTCTCTTCTTTCCGGTACGTCGAACGCTGCTCGCGCTCGGCCTGCCGTTTAACCGCTACGGCAGCCGGCTCGTAACCCAAGTCGGCTCGAAGACCGCCACGCTCGTCGTCGGTAGCCGTACTGTAACGATCGACTCGGTGCAGTTTCAGCTGGATCGGCCCGTTCAAGAAACCAACGGCGTCCTTTACGCGCCGCTGCGCTTTTTCACCGATGTGCTCGGCGCCCAAGCCACCTTCGACCGCCATTCGAATGTTGTGACGATCGTGGCGCAACTCGTCGGACGATCCGACACCGGACTATCCTCGACCGGCTCGGGTTACACGCGTGTCGGAACGGTGGCTGCCGTCAATCTCTTGTCGGATCCGCCGACCTTGACGTTCGGGTATTTTAGCGGGCCAAAAACGGTTTCGATCGCTCCTAACGCGATCATCGAGATCGAAGATGTCGATGCTAACGTTACGACGCCGGGCGAGCTCGGCGACGTGCGTCCCGGAGACTTCGCTCGCGTGGAGATGCGCAAAGACGGTCGTGTCGAGCGCATCGTCGATGCGTTTGGCTCGCACGACGGAAGGATCGTGGCCGTCGGCGGGAACGAGTTCGTTTTGGACAGCGGACAAGTCATTTCGCCCGGGCGTACTGCCGAAGTGTCGCTTAACGGCGCCGCGGCCGGCTTTGCAGATCTGCGGGCGGGCGACATGGTTGCCGTGCGATACAACGTCGAAACGAACGAAGTCCGCGAAATTTTGGCCAGCCGCCAGATTCAAGGAACGCCGGTGCAAAACGGCATGTCGGTGTTGACCGACGCGACGCGTCCGCTGCGCGCGGACGAAACGCTACACGTTACGATGCGCGGTCCGGCGGGTGGTTCGGCGACGTTCGACATCGGGTCGTACGTCTCGAATCTTGCAATGCGCGAAAGCTCGTCCGGCGTCTATGACGGCAGCTACGCAATACCACGCGGCGCGAACTTCGATTCCGTTCCGGTGATCGGCCGGTTACGCGTTGCATCCGGGTCGTTGCAAGCCCAAGCCCCCTCGCTGTTTTCGGCCTCGAGCGTGCCGCCGGGCGTTTCGGATTTCGGGCCGGACAATAATGTAACGGTCAACGACAACCGCCCGTCGATCTACGCGACGTTTAGCGCGGATGCAGTACCCGTGAGTCCGTCGAGCGTCCAAATTGTGGTGAACGGGCACGACGTGACGTCGGATGCCGTTCGCACGTCGCAGTTCGTGCACTACCTGCCGGCCTATGGGTATCCCGACGGCCCGGTCCGCGTGACGGTCCGCGTCGCCGATGGAGCCGGCAACGCGTACACGAAGTCGTGGACGTTCTTCATTCGAACCCGCTGACCGAAGGCAACGATGAGCGACGACTGTATTTTTTGCCGCATCGCCTCCGGGGCGATTCCCTCCACGATCGTTTATCGCGGCCACGGCGTGCTGGCAATTTGAAGACCTCACCCCGCAAGCGCCGACGCATGTGTTGGTCATTCCTGAGGCCCACCATGACACGGTCGCGGATCTGGCTGCTAGCGGCGACACGGCCCTATTGTCGGAGGTCTTCGCGACCGCTGCTCGGATCGGACGCGAGCGCGGCGGCGAAGACGGGTTTCGTTTGGTCGTCAACAGTGGCCCAATGGCCGGGCAGAGTGTGGGGCACCTCCACGTGCATGTGTTGGCCGGGCGTCCGCTGGCGTGGCCGCCCGGGTAGAGCCGTCTTCGGCGATTTGACGCCTGGAGCGGGCCTGTGCTACCGTTGGTGTTCGAGCCCACACGGGCTCTAATTTTGCGTGTGCCGTGCACGGCCGCGTCGCGAGGGGGTGTCGAATAATATGGAAGTACGCGTAGCTCCAGGTGAATCGATCGAGAGCGCGCTGCGCCGTTTCAAGAAAGCCACCCAGAAGGCCGGTATCCTGGCCGAAGCGCGCAAGCACGAGCATTACGAAAAACCGAGCGTTCGCCGAAAGAAGAAGTCGGCCGCCGCGCGCAAGCGTCGCACCTAGACGCGATGGCAACCCTCAAAGACCGCATCGCCGCCGATCTTAAGGCGGCGATGAAAGCCCGCGACCAGCTACGTCTGGACACCCTCCGCTCGGCGCTGTCGGGATTCACGTACAAGCGCTCCGAAGCCGGTCAGGACCTCACCGACCAGGAAGAGCTCGACGTCGTCGGCCGCCTCGTGAAGCAGCGCGCCGACTCGGCCACCGAATTCGATAAGGCCGGCCGTACCGATCTGTCCGATAAAGAACGTGCCGAGCGCGCGATTCTCGTGGAATATCTCCCGGCGCAGAAGTCGCCGGAAGAAATTCGCGACGCCGTACGAGCCGCGATCGCTGGAATTCCCGAGGGCTCGCGCAACGTCGGTGCCGTTATGAAAGTGGTCTTACCGCAGATGCGCGGATTGGCCGACGGCAACGCCGTACGACAGATCGTCGGCGAAGAACTGGACCCGAAGTAGCCCAGCTCGCCTCCAGCGTCAAAGAAGGCGGCCCGCGACGTAACCTTTGTCGCCGCCCCTCGGTATCCATCAGCATGAAGGTCGTGCCGTTCGTTCGCCGCTTTGGAGTCGCGGCTCTATTGCTTTGGGGCGTTGGCGCGGTCGCGTCGGCGGCCGCAACGTCTTCGTCGGGTCGTGACGTTATCGTCGTCCCGATTTCGGGCCAGGTTGACGCCGGCACGACGAACTTGCTTCGTCGCTCGATCGATCTCGCCGATTCACGCTCCGCCGCTGCCATCGTCCTCGACGTCGGTAACGCGAGCGGTTCTTTCGCTTCGGCGGCAGCGATTCGCGCGGCGATCGCCAAGGCGCGCGTCCCGGTGATTGCATTCGTGCATGGCCGGGCCGACACCGTAGCCGCGCTGATTGCGCTCAACGCCGACCGCATCGTCGTGACGCCGCAAGCCTCGATCGGTTCGGCCGAACCGGTACCTGCGATCGGATCCCAAGTCGCCGCGATACGCGCGGCGTTCGAATCGGCCGCCCAACGAACGCACAAACCCGCCCAACTAGCTGCAGCGATGGTCGATCCGTCGGTTGACGTGCCGCAGTATAAAGATTCGGGTACGGTGCTGGCACTCGACGGCGATGACGCCGTGCGTTCGAATATCGCGCAGGCGATGGCTCCGACGCTCCAATCCGCGTTGGCGCTGTCCGATCTCAACGCCAACCCGCAACTCGTGCAAGGATACAGTTGGAGCGAGGCTGCCGTCCGACTCTTGAGCAGTCCGGTCGCCGGTGCGATCCTGCTCGCGTTGGGACTCGTCGGTTTACTGATCGAGATGCAGACGCTCCACGGTGTGGCGGGGGCCGTCGGCGTCGTCGCGCTGGTGCTGTTCTTTGGCGGCCACGCCATATCCGGAGATGCCGGCGCGCTGGCGATCGGTTTGGCGGTGGCCGGAGTGGCGGCGATTCTATGGGAATTGCACGTCGTACCGGGTCACGCAGTGCCGGGCGTCGTCGGCGTCTTGTGCTTGTTACTCGGTTCGCTGCTGGCGTTCGGGCTGCCGTTCTTTTTCATCGCGGTCGAAACGCTTGCGACAGCCATCGTGATCGCCGTCATCGTGTATTCGATGCTGCTGAAGCGCTTGCCCGAAAATGCGTGGGCGCATCGGCTGGCCCTTAGCGCGACACAAGGTCCGGAGTACGTTACCGCGGCCGACCTCAGTGCGTTGGCCGGAAGAACCGGTACCGCCGTATCGTTCTTGCGTCCGGCCGGAATCGCCACGATCGACGCGAAGCGCGTTGACGTGCTGACCGCCGGTGAATTCATCGAACAAGGCACGCCGATTCGCGTCGTTCGCGTCGAAGGTGCCCGAGTATTCGTCGAAGCCGTTACTCTTCCGAGCTACCAATAGGAGCCGTTCATGATTGCAGTCAGCGCCGGCGTCATTATCGTCGTTGCGGTCATTTTGTTTTTCGTGTTTCTGTATTACTTTCCAGTCGGACTGTGGATCCGTACGATCGCCGCGGGCGTCCCGTTGGGAATCATCGCTCTCGTTCGTATGCGGTTGATCGGAATTCCGCCGAGCATCGTCGTCACGAACTACGTTCGTGCTCGCAAGGCCGGCTTGAATCTGACGGTCGATCAGTTGCAGTCCCACTTCTTGGCAGGAGGCAACATCGAGAACGTTACGCTCGCGATGATCGCCGCCCAACGCGCGCAGATTCCGTTAGAGTGGCAACGCGCCGCTGCAATCGACTTGGCAGGCCGCAACGTACTCGAAGCGCTGCAGACGTCGGTTAATCCGAAGGTGATCGAGACGCCGATCTTTCAGGGCGTCGCGCAAAACGGCATTCAGCTCAATGTAAAAGCGCGAATCACCGTCCGCAGCGATTTGGATCGGTACGTCGGTGGTGCGGGCGAGCCGACCATCGTCGCACGCGTCGGTGAAGGCGTCGTTTCGGCCGTCGGCGCCGCGGTCGACCACAAAGAAGTGCTCGAGTATCCGGACCGTATCAGTAAGGCTGTTCTCGCCAAGGGCCTCGATGCCGGAACCGCATTCGAGATCGTATCGATCGATATCGCCGACGTCGACGTCGGCAAAAACATCGGTGCCGATCTTCAAACGAGCCAAGCCGAAGCCGACCGCCGAATCGCGCAAGCAAAGGCGTCCGAGCGGCAGTACGCAGCCATGGCTGCCGAGCAAGAGCAAAAGGCCGAGACGCAAGCCATGCGTGCGAAGGTCGTCGAAGCCGAAGCGTCCATTCCGCAGGCGATTGCCGAGGCGTTCCGCAGCGGCCATCTGGGCGTGATGGATTACTACCGCCTGAAGAACATGCAAGCCGACACCGAAATGCGTTCCTCGATCGGAAGCACGGTCGACGGCAACGCCGATTCGTCGCCGAGTTCCCAGCTGCCGAAATAGCGGATGCGCGACTTCGGCCTCGTCGTCTGGGCGATCGTCATCTTCGCCGGCGTCGTTTCGAGCATTGTGAAGAGCGCTCGCCGGAACGCTTCCGCGAACACGACGCAGTCTGCCGGCGTGGCGCATCGTCTCGCAGAAGCTCGCAGAATTGCCGAGTCCGTTACGGTGCGAGTAGGTCCCGGCGGAACGACCGTCTTGTCGCCTCGACCGGCTTCACTCGCTCCTCCGCCGCCGCCGGGTGGCTCGACGGCTCAAGCGCTGCCGGCCCGGCCGGCTCCACCGTCCGCCTCGCCGCTCGCACCGGCGGCTCCGGTCGCACCCGCGCCTCCCATGGCTGCGTCCCTCGTAACCGGTGCTGCCGACCCGATGCTGCACCTGATCGACGACCGGCCTCCTCGCCGGAGGTTCGCAATTGAGGCCTTGCTCGGCAATCGCCGGAGGCTGGCCGACGCCGTGATCGTTTCTGAAGTCATCGGAAAGCCTCTCGCCCTGCGCAACGAATAACCCGCTCGTTGACCGCTCAACGAACGATCGAACTCGAGGGCTTGCCGGATCGCGTCCGTTTGTTCGGACAGTACGATCGCAACCTTTCCGCCATCGAATCCGCCTTGAAAGTATCGCTCCACGCCGATGGCGACCGTCTGCTGGTAGCCGGCGAGGCGCCCGATGTCGAACGCGCCGAACGCGTCGTTCGCCAGGTGCTTTCAGCCGCGGTTGACGGTGCGCACATTACGCCCGACGACGTACGGCTCGCAATCGCCGACGTTCACGAGCGTCCGCAGACGAGCGAAGTGCCGCGCACGTTGCTTCGAACGCAGCGTGGTACCGAAATTCGCCCGCGCACCAACGGACAGCGCGCCTTCGTCGAATCCATCGAGCACAACACGCTGACGGTCGGCGTCGGGCCGGCCGGTACCGGTAAAACGTTCTTAGCGGTAGCGATGGCCGTTCGAGCGCTCAAGAGTCGCGACGTCTCGCGAATAATTTTATCGCGGCCTGCGGTCGAAGCTGGTGAGAAACTGGGATTTCTCCCCGGCGATTTCCGAGAAAAACTCGATCCGTATATGCGTCCGTTGTTCGACGCGCTTTCTGAGTTGCTCGAGGAAGGCATCGTCAACCGGTATATGGAGCGCGGGACGCTCGAGATAGCGCCGCTCGCGTACATGCGTGGCCGCACGCTGTCCGACGCATTCGTTATTTTGGATGAAGCGCAGAACGCCACGTCGGATCAAATCAAGATGTTTCTTACTCGGCTGGGGTCGGGTTCCACGATGGTCGTCACCGGCGACGCAACGCAAGTCGATCTACCCTCGGGAGATCGAAGCGGTTTACGCGACGCGGCCAACCGGCTGGCTGGGGTCGAGGGCGTCGGCGTCGTCGAACTCAACGAAAGCGACGTCGTGCGGCACCCGCTCGTATCGCGAATCATCCGCGCCTACCAGGTAAAAATCGAGCGGTGATCCACTACCGAAATCGCGTCCGGCGCAGCGGCGTCGATGGCCGCGCATTGGTCGCCACCGCTAAAACGCTACTCGGTGCTTGCGGCGAGGACGGCTCGTCGATCTCCTTGACGCTGGTTGACGACGCGGCCATTCGAGTCATGAACCAGCAGCACCGTGGCAAAGATTCACCGACCGACGTGTTGAGTTTTCCGCTCGAACCGGACGCCACGCGCGATGATGGCGATCCCGAGCGACTGCTCGGCGACGTCGTCATTTCGATCGACACCGCCCGCCGCCAAGCCGCCGATTACGACGCGAAACTGCAAGCCGAGTTGTACCGCCTGCTGATCCACGGATTGCTGCACGTGTTGGGGCACGATCACGAAGAACAACGCGAGCGAGAAGTCATGACACGTGAGGAACGCCGGCTAGCGGCCGCCATCGCGCTGCCGTGGCCGTACGACGCATAGCTCGCTAGCCGATGCGCTACCCGCAAGACGATCCCTCGGCGACCGATCTCGACGTTCACCCTAAGCGGCGCCGGCCCGAGTACGTTCGCATCGACGAAAGTAAATTCTGGCGCTCGTTTTCACATGCGTTCGATGGGATTATCCATGCGACGCGCACGCAACCCAACATGCGAATCCACTTCATCATCGCAGCGTTGGTGTTGCTCGCGGCCTTGGTCTTGCGGCTCGAACGTCCGTACGTCATCGCGACGGTCGCTTTCGTGGCGCTCGTGCTGTGCATGGAACTGATGAATACCGCGATCGAGGCAATCGTCGATCTGCTCACCACGGCGCACCATCCATTGGCCAAGACGGCCAAAGACGCGGCGGCCGGCGCAGTGTTGGTCGCGGCCACTGGTTCGGTCATCGCCGGCTATCTGATCTTTTATCAGGGGCTGCTCAGCGGCGGCCAGACCGTTTTCGAAGCCGTGCAGCAGGTTGCCGGCCAATATCGCGTTTATCGTTATCGCTGTGGTCGGAATCGCGACGATTTTCTTTAAGGCGCGCTTCGGGCGCGGATCGGCATTACAGGGCGGCGCCGTTTCCGGTCACGCCTCGCTGGCGTTCGCCGCCGCGACGATGCTGGCGCTCTTCTATCAGTAAGCCGCTGGCTGCGGCGCTCGGCTACTTCGTGGCATTCCTCGTCGCACAGACTCGCGTCGAGGCGCGTATCCACAGTGTCTTCGAGGTTCTCTGGGGCGCCGTGCTCGGAACGGTCGTCGCGGTGGCGATCTACGTCCTCGTCCGCCCGCACGTTGTGTTATAATGGCGCCGATTTGAACACCGACTCATATCGAAGTAGTCCCGGGGTCTTTTGGGCTCCACCTCGCCATCTTGCTGCTGCTGGTCGCGCTTGCGGCCTTTTTCGCAGCCTCAGAAGCGGCCCTGATCTCGGTTTCCCGCCTGCGCGCGCGCACCATGGCCGAACGCCGGCTGCGTGGGTCGGCTCGCGTGCTGCCACTGGTCGACGACAAGAATCGATTCCTGACATCGATTCTGGTCGGCAACACGATCGTTCTACTGGCTGCCGATTCCCTGGCAACCTACATGGCCATCGAACTCTCGCTCCCGGCCGCGGCGGTAGTCTCGACCGTCTTCATGACCGCCGTCATGCTGTTGTTCGGCGAAATCATACCCAAGATGGTTGCGACCGCCGACAACGAGCGCTGGGTGCTGCTGCTCGGCGGCGCGATTCGCGTAACCGCTCTCGCGCTCAACCCGATCGCGCAAACGTTCCAGTTCGCGACCGAGTTGCTATTGCGGCCGTTCGGCATCAGCACGGCAACAAGATGTACGTAACCGAAGAAGACATCCGCACGTTGGTCAACGTCGGCGCCGAACAGCGCGTGATCGAAGAAGAAGAGCGCGAACTGATTCACTCGGTCATGGCGTTCGGCGACACGATCGTTCGGGAAGTGATGAAGCCGCGGCCGGAGATGGTCGCCGTGTCGGTGACCGATCCCGCTCGTCGCGTGCTGGACGTCGTCATCGCCGAAGGCTACTCCAAGCTGCCGGTTTTTCAGGAGTCCAAAGACGACATCGTCGGCGTCGTGCACGACCGCGAACTGTTGGTCGCGTTGGCGAACGGCTCGTTGGCGAACACGCCGTTACGCACGCTGATGCGCGTTGCGGTCCACGTGCCCGAGAGCAAAAAGATCGCCGAGTTGTTGCGCGAGATGCAGCGCGACAAGTTCTCGATGGCGATCGTCGTCGACGAATATGGCGGAACGGCCGGACTTGTGACGATGGAAGACTTGCTCGAAGAGATCGTCGGCGAGATTCGCGACGAACACGACGAGGACGAACAAGAGGCCATTCACGTGGTCTCCGAAGGCGAAGCGATCGTGGATGCCGGCACCAATATCGAAGACGTCAACGCTCGCTTGCACACGAACATTCCGACCGAAGACTTCGAGACGATCGGCGGCTACACGGTCGGACTGCTTCGGCCGGCTGCCTTCAGAAGGCGAAGAAATCGATCGCAGACGCTGCTACCGCCTGCGCGTCGAACGCATGCGCGGCCGTCGGATCTTAGCCGTGCGCATTTTTACCAACGGCACTCCCGAGCCCAGCGAAGAAGAGGAACACGACGACGCAACCTCGCGCCTATAAGACGCGCGGGATCGTCTTACGCGGCCGGCAACTCGGCGAGGCCGATCGCATTCTTAACGCTGTTGACGACCGAGCGCGGCAAATTGGACGCCGTCGCAAAAGGCGTCCGCCGTTCGGGAAGCCATCTGGCCGGCCGTCTCGAGTTCGGCAACGAGTGCGATTTGTCGATGCACCGCGGACGATCGCTCGATGTGATCGTCGCCGCCGAAATCGTCAGTGCTCCGTGGATCGATTTGGTTCGACCCGAGCGATTTGCGGTTGCGTCGTTAGCCGTCGAGCTCATCGATGCGTTCTGCGAACCCGACCTAGCCGTGCCCGACATCTATTCGCTGCTCGTCGGTACGCTGCAGGCCGTAGCACGATTCCGACGCTCCGCAATCGGTCATTCCGCGATTTTCCTTACGGCTGCTGGAAATGCTCGGGCTCGGGCCCCCGTGCGATGATTGCGTGCGCTGTGGCGCGCCACTCGGCGCCGACGTCGTCTATATCGACGCGCAAGCCGGCGGATTCATCGACGATCGGTGCCGGGAGCGCTGGCGCGACCTGCCCTCGATAACGCTCGAGGACCGCGACAACTTCCGCGCGGTCGGTGCCGATCGCGGCGCCGGCGCTACGATGAACGCTCGTATTCCCGTCGCGCGGGCCATCGACGAGTTGATAACGCACCATCTCGGCCGCCGTCCGAAGGCGGGGGCGCAGCTCGCCGAGTTGGCGCAGCAGTAGCGTGCCGGTCATCGCACTCGACGTCGGCGAAAAGCGTATCGGCGTCGCAGTGGCCGACCCGGGCGAAACGTTCGCGATGCCATTGACGACGATCGAACGTTCGTTCAACGGCGCTCGACATCGCACGCATCGTCGAACTTGCCGAGTCATACGGCGCGGGCGAGATCGTGGTCGGAGATCCGGTGACCCTGTCGGGGCAGCGTGGCCCGGCGGCGATCAAGATGGACGCGTTCGTTGCCGTGCTCGCGAGGGCGTTTCCGGGTGCGATCCATCGCGTCGACGAGCGGCTGACCACCGCGCAGGTAACCAAGACGCTGATCGCCGCCGACGTTTCCCGTAAGAAGCGCAAGACGGTCGTCGATAAAATGGCGGCAGCGCTGATCCTCGACACCTATCTGCAGCGCAAGCGGCGCGCGGCCGAATGAACTGGCGCGCCGGACTCCTAACGCTGGCCGGCGCGTGCGTTCTTACGCTCGCGGCAACGTGCGGCTGGTTTTGGTACGCGGCGTTCCGCGATCGTTCGGCACCGCAACACGGCGTGCAAGTCGTGATCCCACGCGGCGCGACGTTTGCGGAAATCGCCCGGCAACTGCGCCAAGAGGGCGCGATTTCAAACCTGCTCACGTTTCGGGTGTTGGCCCGGTTGAGCAAACGCGAGGGCGACGTGCATGCCGGCGAATATCGGTTTCCGTCGCATGAAACACAGGACGAAGTGCTCCATGCGCTTCAAAGTGGCGGCGCGCAGGTCGCTGCCTGGGTCGCCATACCCGAAGGCTTCACCGCGGCCCAAATCGCTGATCGTCTGGCGAAGGCGGGTATAGGGAGGCGTGGCGATCTGGAGCGCGCGTTCATGACTCAAACGACCGTCGTGGCCGGTACGCGAACGCGCAACCTCGAGGGCTTCCTGTTCCCGAGCACTTATTTGGTCGCGCTCGACGCTACGCCCGCGCAAGTGACCGCGCAGCTCACCGGCCAGTTTACGAGCGAACTGCCGCACGACGCGGCCGCAGCCGCTCGCCGCCAGGGAGTGGACGTCGTGCAAGCCGTGGCGGTCGCTTCGCTGGTCGAACGCGAAGCCAAAATGGACGCCGACCGTCCCCTGATCGCAAGCGTAATCTACAACCGTCTCCGTCTGAAAATGCCGCTACAGGTAGACGCGACCATCGAGTACGCGCTCCCGCAGCACAAGACGGCCTTGTCGTTCTCCGACCTCAAGCTGAACTCGCCCTATAACACGTATCTGCATCCAGGTCTTCCGCCGACGCCAATCGCAAACCCGGGCCTGCCATCGCTGGAAGCGGCCCTGCATCCGTCGAAGACGCCCTTTCTCTACTACGTGTATTGCGGTAACGGCCATCACGTTTTCGCCCGGACGCTGTCCGAGCATCAATCCAACGTAGCCCGCTGCCTCCACTAAAAGAAAGATTGAACGAACGGTGACGACGGATAACGGCGAAACGCCCAAGGAAGCGCTCGAACTCAGCGATATCCTGCATATAAAAACCACCGACGGTGCGGAACTCCAATTTCACGGTCGTTGGGATTCTGGAAGACCCCGACGACGGAGCTTCATACGCAGTGCTGATGCCCGAAGCGACCGACGAATCGAATCCCGAAGAAGAGGGTCAGGCGATCGTTACCGATCTGTACGGCAATTTGATCGAAGACGACGATCTCGCCCAAGAAATCCTCGAAGATTTCCTCGAGATTGTCGAACGAGTCGCACGACGAGAACGGCGACAGCTGATCCGCATTCTTTTTCTGTCCGCGAGTGTCGGAGTCGGTCATCTTTCGGCGGCCGGAGCCGTATGCGAAGGATTACGCGCCGTTGACCCATCAGTCCAGACCGAAATTGTCGATTCATATGAATATGCGGCGCTCGTCGTATCGCGTGTGGTATCCGACGGCTACATCCAAATGGTCAAAACCATCCCGCAGATGTATCGGTACATCTACAATCGCGCGGAACGAGCGACCGAAGTCGGTCCGTTCCGAACGTGGGCGCACCAATTTACGGCGGAAAATCTGCATCGACTCATACAGCGCTGGCAACCCGACGCGGTCGTCTGTACGCACGCATTTCCGTGCGGCGCTATGGCAGAATACAAACGCATGTATGCCGGCGCGCCCCCCGTCGTCGGAATCGTTACCGACTACGCGGTTCATGGCTTCTGGCTGCATTCCGATATCGATGCGTACGCGGTCGCGAGCGACGAGGTCCGCTCGACGATGATCGCCCGCGGCATCGACCCGAACCGCGTCGCTGCCAGCGGAATTCCGGTCAAGCCCGAGTTCGTGCCCTCTCCCGATCGGCGCAACGGATTGCGCGAACGTTTGAATTTGCCGCGCGACGGTTTCGTCGTGCTGATGATGGGTGGCGGTCTCGGAATCGGTCCGTTAGAGCGAATGATGCGGTCGTTGCAGTCTCTCGATCTGCCCCTCACGCTCGTTGTAATCGCCGGTAGAAACGCGCGCAGCGAACGCCAGGTGATGGCCACGGCGCAGAAAGTTCGCTTCCCAGTTCGAGTTCTAACGTTCGTTGACAACGTGTACGACTATATGCATGCTGCCGACGCGTTCGTTTCAAAACCCGGAGGGTTAAGCGTTGCCGAAGCATTGGTCGCGCAGGTGCCGCTCGTGCTCTATAAGCCGTTACCTGGGCAAGAGGAGCGGAACGCTCGCGTCATCACTGAAGCAGGTGCCGGTCTGCGTGTTCGCCGCTTAAACGATCTCGCGGAAACGTTGGAGCGCGTGCTGACCGATAGTCGTTTGCGCGATGACATTGCTGTGGCAGCTCGCAAACTGTCGAGGCCGAACGCTGCAGGTGAAGCTGCGTCGATGATTGCACGCTTGGTCTCCTTACGAAAGGCGGTCGTGGCATGACCATTCTTCCTTCGTCCAGGACGTACGCATTTTGGCTGGCGATCGCGCGCATCGCGACGGGCTGCATGTGGATCGCTCACGGGGTCCCGAAATTTACGAACGCCGCAGCGTTCATGCCGCCATCCGGAGTGATGTCCGGCTTCCTAGACAAAGCTGTCGCTGCCTCGACGGGCGGATATCACACGTTTCTCACGACGATTGTCGTTCCTAATATCGGCCTCTTCGCCCAGCTCGAACGCTTGGCAGAAGTCCTGGTAGGGGCGTCGCTCATTCTTGGCGCCGCGACCCGCTTGGGCGGTCTCGTAGGCGTTTTCCTGACGCTGAACTTCATTGCGTCGAAGGGCGGGATATTGTCGCTGACGACGCTTCAGGGATTAAACCTGGCGATGCTCGTACTCTCCGCGATCAGCTTGGTGTTGCCGACCGGGCGAGCTCTCGGCGTCGATGCGGTATTCATAAGGAGCCGGCGTCCTCCGCCGCCCGCGACGGTCCGCGCTGAGTTCGTTCCCGAACCGCCGCTGGTCCGGCCGACAGCGCCGCCGAACCCGTAAGTCGCGAGGGACGAGCGGCAAGCCTGTGGTATAGTCGGTCGTCGCAAGGGAGAGATGGCCGAGCGGCTGAAGGCGGCGGTTTGCTAAACCGTTGTACGATGTAAAGTCGTACCGAGGGTTCGAATCCCTCTCTCTCCGAATCGGCACAAGACAAAAATATCGTGCGGTCGTAGCTCAATTGGATAGAGCAACAGGCTACGAACTTGTAGGTTGGGGGTTCGAGTCCCTCCGACCGCAGATCTTGCGAAAAGCCGCCCTTAAACGGGCGGCAGTTCGTTATCCGAACCTTGCGGGAGTAGAGCGGGTTCTGTTACAGTACGGTGTCGAAGCGACTACGTTCGCGCAGCCGCGGCTCGGTAGCTCAGCGGTAGAGCAGGGGACTCATAAGCCCTTGGTCGGGTGTTCAAATCACCCCCGAGTCAAGTTTGAAAGGACCGGCTCTGACACCGGGCCGGTCCGAACCGAGGAAAACCTATAATGTCAACTATCCCGTGCGATTTCTGCCCGCACCCGGTTGACCGGGCGCAAATGGAAGAAATGGAGATTTCGCACTACGTTCCCGACAGTTCGGGCGACGATCTCGCCTACGCGCGCACCTACTTTTTCGGACATCCGGACTGCGTTCGGAAGTTCTACCGCACGCTCGTCGACCACAAACTCGACCTGTTCAAACACATGCCGAGTGCCGGCCCAGCCGGTGAAACTCCGCGGTAACGTCGCCTGCGCCCGTAGCGTAGCTGGATAACGCACAGCCCTCCGAAGGCTGGGACCGGGGGTTCGAATCCCTCCGGGCGCACCATTTCCACGAGGCAACAACATGTTGAATACCGTTAGGATCGAGTTGCTCGAAATCGCATTTTTCGAGGATGGCCCGACGACGCTCTCGGCAATGACACGGCTTGCCCGCTAGCTTAACGCCGAAGGCTATCGAACGATCGTGCCCTTCTTACGCGGGTTTGGTCCTTCGCGCTTTCTCCATCAAAAGACGTTTCGCGATGGACGCGGGGTTGCGCTCGCGCAGGATGCGATCCATTTGCTCGACCTACTTGCGATCCAACGTTGCACCGTGGTCGGTCACGATTGGGGAGCACGGGCCGCCTATAATCTGGCTGCGATTGCGCCGCATCGACTGCGCGCGATCATCGGACTCGGACTACAATATTCGCCGAACGGCAAATTTGAGATACCGGGATTCGAGCAGGCGCGTCTATGGTGGTACAGTGGTTCATGACGACCGACAAAGGCGCCGAAAAAGTGCGCCAAGATCCCGCCGGATTTGCTCGAACGCAGTGGGAAGCGTGGTCGCCTGCAGGTTGGTTCGACGAGGAAGGTTTTTCAGAAACAGCCGACAGCTTTTTCAATTCGGACTGGCTAGCAATTACGTTGCACGCTTATCGTTCTCGTTGGAAAAGCGAAGCGGTCGACGAACGTTACGATCGACAGCAGTCCAAGATCGAGCAGACGGGCGAAATCGCCGTGCCCCGGATGCGCGCGAGGCGCCAGAAATAGTGGCGCCATTAATTCAGTCGTTTCTAAAGAGGCGTGGCTGACTCGGAATCGAGTGAACGACGATGAACGCTATATGCGTCGTGCAATCGAACTCGCGGACGTAGCTGCGCACGACGGCGACGTTCCGGTCGGCGCAGTTTTGCTTTGCGGAGACCTCACGATCGAAACGCATAACGAAAAAGAGAAAACCGCCGACGCGACGGCGCATGCTGAAATGCTCGCTCTGCGTGAAGCCGCGCGGCGCCTGGGGCGGTGGCGATTATCCGATGCGACGCTGTACGTCACGAAAGAGCCGTGCCTGATGTGTGCGGGCGCGATCCTCGCGGCACGCGTAGGCCGCCTGGTATACGGTGCAAATGATCCGAAAGGCGGCGCCGATGGCGGCGCGTTCGACGTGTTGCGCTCGCCGAAAACCAACCACCGCATCGCTATCGACGCGGGCGTGTTGCAAGCGGAAACTGCCGAGCAATTGCGGAGCTTTTTTGAGGGCCGTCGGGCCGCGGAAGGCATTGAGCGGGCGGCGCCGTAGCTTAGGCGGTCGCTCATCGCGGAGAGGTGGTCGAGTGGTTGAAGGCACCCGCCTCGAAAGCGGGCGAACGTGATGAGCGTTCCGAGAGTTCGAATCTCTCCCTCTCCGCCAGCTTCGTATGCAAGCGGCCTCCTAATTCTGCTCGCCCTCAGCGTTCTGTTGTCCGGTGCGGCGCTTGCGCAGAGCGTTAGCCCGCAGCTAGCCGGTCTGTCGTTTCTCTTGGGAGACTGGCGAGCGGGAAGCGGCAACGTCGCCGAGACCGGAGGAACGTCGAAGGGCCGATCGACGTTTACGCTGGAAGCCGGTGGCAACGTCATATTGCGTAAGGATCACACCGATCTTTTCACCGCGTCCGGCCAGCCCGCGGGTAGCTTCGATCAGATCATGATGATCTATCCGGAAGGCGATACGATCCGCGCGGATTATTCGGATGGAACGCATGTAATCCATTACGTCAAAGCCGACGTCGTCGCGGCTCGTTCGGTAACATTCGTTAGCGCTTCTCGCGCCGATGCGCCAACATTCCGTTTATCGTACGAGCTGTCCAATCCGACGACCCTCGCAGTGAAATTCGAACTGGCGCCTCCCGGAAGCACGACGTTCCATCCAATAGCCACCGGCACGCTTACCCGTTAAGCGAATGTCGGATTTTACGACGCGGATTCGATGGACCGGCGAGCGCGGCGACGGAACGCGAACGTATCGTAGCTACGATCGCACCTGGAATATCGAAGCGCCGAACCAGACGCCCGTCGAATGTTCGAACGATCCGGCAATCGGCGGAGATCCAGCGAAATACAACCCCGAAGAACTGCTGCTTGCGAGTCTCGCCGGCTGTCACATGCTCTGGTACTTGCACCTGGCCAGCAGCGCGAAAATAATCGTGCGCGGATACGAAGATGATCCGCTGGGCATCGGCGTAACCGGAAAAGCTGGAGAGGGGCAATTCGAACGAGCCATCCTACGCCCGGTGATTACGGTCGAACGCGGTACCGATCTAGAAAAAGCCGATGCGTTGCATGAGAAAGTTCATCGCTACTGCTTTATCGCGCGATCGATCAACTTTCCCGTAAGCTACGAAGCGCGGTACGTCGAAACGTAACGCGAACGAAACCTAGCCGCCGCCGCCCGATGACGGCAACGGCGAAGCCGCCGGCGTCGGTGTGGCGGGATTCGGCGTTCCCGCCAGTCGCGGATCCGGCGCGGTTTGCATAAACGTAATGTTGTCGAACGTGATATCTGCGACGACTTTAAACGTCATGAACACTGCGTGTTCGGTCGCGGAAAACACGCCGTGCGTTATGACCCAGTATCCGTCGATAACCTTGTAATCAAGCGAAATATGCTCGTCGTCGCCGCCGGTCAGGCGCATCTCGATGTGCGACGGAAGCTGCGACGCCGAATCTTCAACGATATCGCTCGGATAAAACCCCGTAAGCCGCGCCGTCGGATCGATGATCACGTGCATCGCCGAATCGGTTGAATCCGGCGCGTAACGAGCGACCCAATAGCTATTGTACGGGACGACCATGTTGACCGACGGGTCGGGCGCCGGAACCGTCAACGTGTACGGTCTGCCCACTGACGATCGTGATGTCGACTCGCTTGAGGTTCGCGAAATACCTGAACTGAAACTCCGACAACGGGTCGAAATATGCGATGATCGGAAAGGCCTGGCCGGTGCGCTCGCTGCCGTTGGGCAGGTCGCGCATGACGGCATAGTCGTCGGCGACGCGGACGGCGACCGAGCGATTGATATCCTGCGCTCGCCCGAGCGAGGGAGCGCTCACGTGCGTGTGCTCGGTGTAGGTCATGTATGCGGCAGGGTTCTGCCGGTAATACGCGGCCGTGCGGTCGATCAGCAATGCGAGGGCGACGTCGGGCAGTATCATCGGCTCGCTCGGATTCTTCGGTACAGGAAACGCCGATACCGCCGCCTAAGCCCTGCGCACATGATCGTTTTACCGAGCAAGTCCGTGGTCGATCGCGTGGTCGAGCTGCGCCGCACGATCCACCGCCGTCCCGAACTCGGATTCGAGGAGCACGAAACCTCGGCGCTGGTTCGAGCGGAACTCGACGCGCTCGGCATCGAATACCGCGTCCTCGCGCAATACCGGCGTCGTCGGCATCGTTCGCGGCGCCAAGCCGGGCCGCGTGGCCGCGCTGCGCGCCGACATGGACGCCCTGCCGATCGACCGAGCGTACGGGCCTGCCGTTCGCATCGGAGATCGACGGCAAGATGCACGCCTGCGGACACGACGCGCACACCGCGATGCTGCTCGGCGCGGCACGCGTGCTTGGCCGGCATGCGCGACGCATTGCACGGCACCGCGGTCCTGGTGTTTCAGCCGGCGGAAGAAGGGCCGGGCGGCGCGGAGCCGATGATCGCCGCAAGGCGCGCTCGACGATCCGAAAGTCGAGGGCGATCGCGATGCTGCACGTCGACGCCGCGGTTCGGCGCCGGGCGAGATCGGCATCAGCGCCCGGGCCGGTCAATGCGTCATGCCGACGAACTGCATCTGACGTGCGCGGGAAAGGCGGCCACGGCGCGTATCCGCACAACGCCGTGGACGCGATTCCGGCGACGGCCGCGCTGATTCTCGCGTTGCAAAACATCGCCGCGCGCGAAACCGATCCGCTCGCCAGCGTCGTCGTGACGATCGGAACGATTCGCCGGCGGCTATCGCAACAACGTCATCGCCGACGTCGTCGAGATGACCGGGAACGCTGCGCGCGTTCGATCCGGACATTCGCGACGCGACTCGACGCGCGCGTGCGAGCGCATCGCAGACGGCGTCGCCGCCGCGTACGGCGCCGCAGAGAGTGCAAATCGTGCGCGGATATCCGCCGGTGGTCAACGACGTCGGCTCTGGCCGAAGAGTTTCGCCGACGTACATGCGCGCAAACAGCGCAGATAAACGTCGATCGGCCGACGCCGACGATGGGCGGCGAAGATTTCGCATATTTCGCGCAACGCGTACCGGGCTTGCAAATTCGGCTCGGCGTGCGCAACGAGAAGGCTCGGTGCTATTCACTCCGGGCACAGCCCGCAGTTCCGTGATCGACGAGGACGCGTTGCCGGTCGGCGTGCAAACGCTGGTCGCCTTCGCCACCGCGGTTGGAGCCGGTGCGAATTGGTGGATAGCGGTGCACAACTGACTGTGGATGGCTAGCAGTGCAGGAAGCACTATATGCCTAGCGGCGAATTGTGGTCGTTATGGCGGTCGCTGACCGGATCTTCAAAGCGACGCCGGCGCCGCTGGCTTCAGCGGAGTCTCGACGTCGAGAGCAGCCGCCGAAGTTACGTTCGGATTGATCTGCGCGGTCGAAAAATGGCCGGTGTGGCTGCCATTTTTACGCAGCGCGCGCCTGCAAGACGCCGGCGACGCAATCGCGCTTGGCAGCGAAATCGATCGTCCGCTCCTCGATTCCGGGCGAAGAAGAACAACTCTACGAAGTCGACGTCGTTCATCACGAATCACCATCTTTCTTTGGTCGGCGCATATTCGGTGCCGCCGGACGACTCGAGTTTCCGCATCGAAAACCGCACCACGCGTTCGCGTCTGCATCTGCGTGTTCACCTATCCGGCCGTACCACGGCCGGCTCGGTCACCTGATGGAGGGTTGGCGCAACCAGCGTAAGCTGAATCTCGGCGCTCGACGACGGCCTGGTCCACTTCAAAGGGCCTGGTCGAGTTCCGTCGCGACGACCTTATCCTGGCCGATCTTTAGGTCCAACCCCCGGCGTCGTTGACCGCAAACCGCTAGGATCGGGTATAATCGAACCATGCCCCTCTACGACTACAAATGCACGCAATGCGGCAAGATCACCGAATTCGTCACGGCTTTAACGAAACCCACGCCGACCTGTGCCCTGCGTGCGGCGGGCAAGTTGGCAGCGGGTCTTCAACGCCTGCGCCGATCGTCTTCAAAGGCTCCGGATTCTACGTAACCGATTCGAGAAAATCGTCGGGCGCGTCGTCGAGCGCCCCGGCGACCTCCGAATCGAAGCCCGCGGCCGAAAGTAAGCCGGCCGAGCCCGCCAAAACCGAATCCGCGCCCGCCGCTGCCAAAACGGAAGCGGCCAAACCGAAGGCCTCAGAGCCCGCGGCATAGCCGTGTATTTCTGGATAATCCCGGCCGCCTGCGGGTTGTTCGCGATCGTCGCGATCGCCGTTAGTGCCGGCGCGGTGCTCAAACAAAAAGCCACTCTCGACACGCGCAGCCGGCGCCTCTCGGCGCTTGGCTCGTTCTTGGATACCGCGCGCGCCGAACGTGCCGTCGAACGCATCCGCACCGACGTTGACGCGATGCCAGCGCTGATCGCACGCTCGCAAGCCGCGCTACTCGCGATACGGACCGGCGTCAAAGCGCTGAGCATGCGTCGCGCGCGCACGGCAATCGCGCTCGCCGCGCTCTCGATTCGCGCGCTCGCTGCGACGTTACGCGCTAACGCGTAAACGCTCGAGCTTCTCGAAAAAGCCCGGAAAACTCACGTCGGCCGACGACGGATCGTCGATCTCGACCGGCCCCGCGGCGCACGCCAACGTTGCCGCCGCCATCGCCAAGCGGTGATCCCCGCGCGTTGCAAAAACGCCACCCTGCCAACGGGGAACGCCCCCGCGAATCGCTAGCGTTCGCGCCTGCGCGACAACGTCGATCCCGCAAGCGCCCAACAATCGCACGATTCCCGCGACGCGATCCGACTCTTTGGTGCGCAAATCGGCGATGCCCGCGATCGTCGTCTCTCCGTCGGCGAACGCCGCGGCCAGCGCTAGCAACGGAATTTCATCGATCGCGCGCAGCGCCAGATCCGCGTCGATCGAGGCCGCACGCAGCGGCGCATGCGTAACGGTCACGTCGGCGACCGGTTCGCCGCACGCCTCGCGCTCGTTCGAACGGCGAACGACCGCACCCATTGATGCCAACGCATCGAGCAAGCCGGTGCGCGTCGGATTGACGCCGGTATCGCGCACGGTGACGCTCGCGCCGGGCGAAATCGCCGCCGCCGTGAGGAAAAAGGCCGCTGCCGAAAAATCGCCCGCGACCCGAATCGGCTCGGAACGCAATGCGCCGGCCTGCAGTTCTACGCCGCGTCCGTCCCATGAAATTGCGGCGCCCATATAGCGCAATAGCCGCTCGGTGTGGTCGCGCGACCCTCGATCGCCGCGGATCGTCACCGGCACTCCCGCGAACAACCCAGCGAATAATAGCGCCGATTTCACCTGCGCCGACGGGCCGAGCAATATGAAGTTTCTCGTTTGAATTTGGGGCGTTCCGCCGCAATTCCAGCGGCAGCGTTCCGGCGGTCGTTTCGATCCGCGCACCGAACGCGCGCAGCTGCGCGGCCACCGGTTCCATCGGTCGTACGCGCAACGACGCGTCGCCGTCGAAGCGGCCTCGCACGCCCGCGCCCGCGCACGCGCCCAGCAGCATCCGCGCGGTCGATCCGGAGTTGGCGCATTCCAGCGTTTCGGGCGCGTCGCGCAACGTTGCCGGATGCACCAAAATGCCGCCGCCGTCGCGTTTTTCGATGCGTGCACCCAGCAGCCTCAATGCGTTACGCGTCGCCGAAACGTCGGCGCCGCCGTTCAAATTCTCGATAGAAACCGGGCCGCTAGCGCGAGTGGCGGCTATAAGCGCTCGATGCGAGATGGATTTGTCTCCTGGAATCGTAACCTCGCCGCGCATTGGGCAGCTAATTACCGTCGCACGGTGCGTTCCCTGCGCGCGAAAAAACCGCATTTTTCTTGAAAAATCATAGGAAATCGAACGTTGAAGGGGTAGATGACGCCCCAAGTGCTTTGCTTTCAAACGGAAAGGTACGGATGAACAAGGTAGACTTGACCCGGTCGGCCATGGAGCGAGTGGAAGGCCTCTCGCGTAAGGACGCCGCCGCACTGATCGACGGAGTCTTCGAAGATATCCAGGCGGCAGTCGTCGGCAGCGAGCCGGTGAAAATCCCGGGGTTCGGCCAGTTCAAGGTGCGCGATCGTGCGGCTCGCATGGCTCGCAATCCGGCCACCGGCGAACAGGTTAAAGTTCCCGCGAAACGCGTCTTCAAATTCTTACCGGCGAAGGCGCTGAAAGAAGCCGTGATGTCGAAGCGCGGCTCGAGATCGGCGGGCGGCGCAAAGCCGGCGGCCGGCGCTCGTAAGAAATCCAAGGCAGCAAAATCCACGGCCAAGAAGGCTCCGGCGCGCGGCTCGGCTCGTCCCGTCGCGAAAAAAGCGCCTGCGCGTAAGGCCGCAGCGAAAAAGACCAGCAGCGGTCGCAAGACGCGCCGCTAAAACGGCAAGACGCGCACGCGCGTAGTGTCAAAAAGCTACGATGGGGACGACGGTTTTAAACCGGCGTCCCTTCGTCGTCGTCGCGAACCATAGAAGAATGAGCGATTCGGTTGGAATCTATGCGCTCATCGCTGCGATCTGTCTCGTCTTCGGCGCGCAAGGCTACCTTGCAATCCTATATGTTCTCTTCTGCGCCGCCGGAGTTTTCACGATCGCAGCTACGTGCTCGCAAACGACGATGAGCACATCTCGGCGCGGCGTTCGGCGCGAGCACGTTGGCCGGCGCGGCCGCTCAGCATTGCTGGGCCTTCCGTGGCGCGTTTGCAAAGCGCGTAAAATAGGTATAGGCGGCGTATGCCAGAATCCGCTACTCCGCCCCTCGAGGGTGCCGCAGTCGTGCTATTCGTCGATCACCAGCACGGAATCGTCGAAGGCGCGAAAACCGCCGACAAGAAGTCCGTGGACGATGCCGCCGGAAAGCTCGCACGTGCCGCGCAAATATTCAACATGCCGATCGTCGTCAGCACGGTCGTCGTGAACGGCGAACCGCAACTAACGCACGAACTTCGCGAGACACTTGCCGGGTCGGTACCGATTCGGGTCCGCAACGGCACCGACTCGCTTGAGGATCGCGACGTCGCCCGCGTCATCGAACAAACGGGCCGCAAGACGTTGATCGTTTGCGGCGTCGTCACCGAAATCGCCGTGCAGCGTGCCGCGTTAAGCGGCGTCGCCAAGGGCTACCGCGTGATGGTTGCGCTCGATGCGTGCAACGGAAAGTCCGAGCGGGGCGAGTGGGCCGCGGTCATGCGCATGCAACAAGCCGGCGTAGAAATGTGGTCGCTAGCGGCGATCGTCGGCGAACTCGCGCACGATTTTTCAGACGGCCGCGCAAAGCAGGCTCTCGCACTTCTCAGCGGATAAATTGGCCGCGGCAAAACCTCATTAACACAAGAACTGCTTCGACTCGAAAGGGTCGAGCCGGCGAGCCATTTGCGCGGCCGTAGTGGCCGGAACGTGTGCCGATAACGATTTCTGCCTATTATTCTATGCCAAAATACGTTTGATGCGAAGACGCGCCGGGCAGAAGCGATGAACCGTGACCGAACCCTCGCCAAGAATCGATGCCACCTACTTGCTCCCAATCCGGCGCGAACGAGCCGGTCACGAAAGTGAGCTGGCGACCTATCTCGCGTCGCTCCCGATTTCCGAAATCATCGTAGTTGAACGGCTCGCCCGCCGCCGCGTTCGACGCGCTGCGCGACGCGCTGCCCGTCGCAATAAAGCATCTGCCGCCGGATCCGTCGCTGCGAGGGCTTAACGGCAAAGTGCGCGGCGTCCTCACCGGTCTACAGCACGCAACGCACGAGCGCATCGTCATCGCCGACGACGACGTTCGCTACGACGTAAAAGCCCTGCGCGAAATAACCGAACGCCTCAACGGCGCCGACGTCATACGCCCGCAGAACTATTTCGATCCCGCGCCCTGGCATGCGATCTTCGACGGTGCGCGCTCGCTGGTGAATCGAAGCCTCGACGGCGACTGGCCCGGCACGCTCGCAATTCACAAGAGCGCCTTGCCGAATGGCTACAACGCCGACGTGCTGTTCGAAAATCTAGAACTCGTGCGAACGATCCGCGCCAACGGCGGACGGGAACGTATCGCGCGCGACCTGTTCGTCCGGCGTCTACCACCAACGTCCCAGCACTATTGGAGCCAGCGCGTGCGCCAAGCCTACGACGAATTCGCACGGCCCGCGCGACTCGCCGTAGCGCTAACCACTATGCCGCTACTCTGTGCCTCACTGCTGCTCCAGACGCCGGTCGTCGCAGAAACGATCGCAATCGCAGCGATCGCCCTCGCATTCGCCGGTTGGCTCCGCGACGGCGCCCGGCAGCACTTCTCACTCTGGAGCGTCGCCGCCGCCCCGCTCTGGATGCTAGAACGCGGACTCTGCGCGTGGATCGCCGTCTATCAACGCGTCGCCCGCGGCGGCGTTCGCTACGCCGGGAACGTGATTCGCGACGCTGCAACGCCGGCCGCGAACCTCGCGAGACACGCACGGTGAACGCCAATACCCCGCTCGACGAATACACCACATCCTCGCCGTACGTATCCGCAGCAGCGCACCGGTTCAGCAACTATAGCGCCTTCGAAAACGGCACGCTCGCGCGGCCGCTCGACCGCCGCGAGCCGTCGCCCCGGGCCCGAAATTACCGACGCGGCGCTTCGTGCGTTCGTTCAAAGCGACCACTGCTCGTGCGTGGCCGCAAAGGCCGCTGTAACGACCGGCGGCTACCGCTTCGGCTACTATCCCGGCTTCGCACCCTCCGAAGCGATTGAAGGCGTCGCAAGAGACCTCGCGGCCTTCGTCGCAGAGCGCCCGTCCATACGCTCGCGCTACGCCACATTTGTCGCCGCATTCGAAGAACTGGGCAGCGGCGACGAGCGCTGGTTCGAACGCAATCTCTGGCGCATTCTTCAACGTCTCCACGAACTCGATGCGCGCCACAATTCCTACAACGCATCGGTAGCCAGCGACCCATCCAAGCCCGACTTCTCGTTTAGCTTTGCCGGCACCGCGTTTTTCATCGTCGGCATGCATCCCAACGCGTCGCGCCGGTCGCGACGGTTCTTCATGCCGGCCCTCGCGTTCAACGCACACGATCAGTTCGACACCGCCCGCCAAACGGGCGACTTCGATCGCATCGTAACGGCCGTTCGCAAACGCGAACTCACGCTGCAGGGATCGCTCAACCCCGAACTTCGCGAATTCGGAACCCGCAGTGAGGCGCGCCAGTACGCAGGCCGCGCGACGGAGGATGACTGGAAATGCCCGTTTCGTCCCCAACAACACTCTTAGCGCCGAAAACCGGCACCGCAGTGCAACTGCAGCGCGGCGACACGCTTGCAATCATCGATACGGTCGGCGGTCAAGTCGCCGACCTTGCATTCTTCAGCTCCGCCGACGTGTTAGAGTCGTTTTCACCCGGCCGCACGATCGATTATCTCGAGCGCATCAAACTGCGCGTCAACGATGCGCTCTACTCGCAACGCAGCAACGAACTCGCCGTGATAACGCGCGACGACGTCGGCGTTAACGATATGCTGCTCGCGCCGTGTAGCCAGGCGATGTTCGCAAGGCGCGGCGAGTTCGGCCATGCCAGCTGCCACGCGAATTTAACGGCGTCGCTCGCGCCATTCGGCATCGGACCGCATGCCATCGTCGCGACGCTCAACGTGTTTATGGACGTGCGCGTCGATGAAGAGGGACGCGTAACCATCCATCCGCCACCGTCGCGCGTCGGCGACCGCTTCGAACTGCGCGCGCAGCGCGACCTCATCGTCGGAATTACTGCCTGCTCGTCCGAGTTAACCAATGCCGGGCAGTGCAAGCCAATCGCATACGAAGTGATCGTGCAGCAAACGTGACGCCGGGCGCCTATATCGCAGCCTTGTAGGCGAGATCGCCGGGCGGCGAATCATCAGCGAGCGCCTCATCCAAGGTGCCGAAAATCGGCCAGGCTTTGTCAAAGCCGACCAGCTTAAAAAGTCTTCGAACCGCCGGATACGCTACGATCAAATTTGCAGGGCTGAAACCGGCCTTGCAGAGGCGTTCCCGTTGCATATTGGCGAGCTTTCCGAGACACGTAGCGTCCATGAATGTGACCGCGCTCATGTCGATGCAAACGCGCGGCCGATCGGTCGCGGCGGCGAGAAGAAACTGCAGCCTTCCCCGGTTCGACAAGTCCCACTCGTCATCGTTAAGCCTGATTACCAGTGGTCGATTGTCGTGCATCGGAACCCCCTTGAGATCGAGCACCCTAATAGTAAAATGAAAACGCTTTTCGCTTCAGTACGAAATCAAACATAATGGGGAGTTTTTAATTTGCAGGAATTCGGACATAAGCCGACCGAGCCGTGGTATGCTTAACTGGTTCTCCGGCAAGCATATAGCGCTTACTTGCTAGACGACAGTCAGCATGTAGGTGTTTTGCTATCCAAGCTTTCCAGAACCGGATTCTCGCGGCGTTGCCGGAGCGAGAACAAGCCATAATTCGGCCAGACCTGGAGCGTGTAACGTTGCGCGCTCGGGAGATCGTATATCCGGTCGACGAGCCGCTGTCGCACGTGTACTTCCCGCAAGGGGCGGTGCTCTCCGTACTGACGGTCATGCAAAGCGGTGCGGCTGTTGAGATCGGCACGTTCGGATTGGAAGGGCTCTCCGGCGCCCAGTTGATTCTTGGCGGCGATCGTGCGCCCAGCCAGATGATCTGTCAGATTCCGGGCGAGTCGCTGCGCATGCCCGTCGCCCGGTTCTTAAGCCACCTCAAAACGGCCAGAACGTTTCAGCGCATCGTACGTAGGTACACCGAAGCCCTGTTTAACTTTATGGGTCAATCGATCGCTTGCAATCGTCTGCATACGGTCGACGAGCGCTGCGCGCGCTGGCTCCTCATGTCGCACGACCGCGTCGGCGGGGATCAGTTCGACCTCACGCAAGAGTTTCTCGCCATAATGCTAGGGGTACATCGACCGGGTGTCAGCCTTGCGGCGGCGTCGCTACAACAGGCCGGATTTATCAGATATATTCGCGGTCATGTTGAAATCCGCGATCGCAAAGGGCTGGAGTCGGCCGCATGCGAGTGCTACAAGATCACGGCGGATCAATTTACCCTTAGTCTCCGCGAAGCTATAAACGGCGACGACCCGGTCGAGTTCTTGGCCTACTAACGGAGGTCAACCGGTATGCTCCTCGCGACGAGAATCAACGAAGAAAAGGAAGACCTCGCCGGAGCGTGATCTTCCTTTTGAATTTGGATCGGATACCTTCGAGATTAGTCCGAAAAAACGCCGCGCACCCTATCGCGATTATCGGGTCGCGCGTTCACGCCTAATAAAATGCCGCCGCGATCGAGACCCTCGCTGTACTGTTCCGCCTTTTCTTTTGGAATGCCGGCACCGACCAGCGCTCCGACGATACCACCAGCAGCAGCTCCGGCACCTAAGCCCGCGAGCGCAGCCACGAGCGGACCGACCACGACGGGTGCGGCAAGACCGCCCGTTCCTACGATAGCGACGATGCTGCCGGTCGCTGTCAGGCCGGCGATAATCGCGCCAAGGCCGCCGCCGATTGCACCGCCGGTTACGGCACCTTCGGCAGCATGACCGCCAGTTTTCTCGGCAAAAGCTTTCGCTTTGTCCTGATCGCGCATCATGACGCTTATATCTTTGTCGGAATAGCCTAGGTCGTATAGTCTCTGAATACGCGCTTCAGCACTCGCAGGATCGTAATAGATTCCCGATTCGAAATCACTTGAGTTATGCATACTGTTTCTTACCACCGTGTGGCGCGCGCCAAACTTGGTTACCGATCATCCATTTCTAATTCGATTTCACGTAAGCTGCCGTTGCAACCAGGCACTTCGCAGCGGTTCGTTTGCGGTGCTTCCGGCGTCGCGAAGATGCGGCAGGGCTGGCCGCAACGATCGCAGCGATAATCGGTATACGGCGTAGCGTCGGTCACATGCACGTCCATTCGAATTTGCCGATATTAACGTTACTGATCCTATCGGAAGTGTCGAAGTTGAGTGCGACCGACGCTTCGCTGCCACATGCAATCGTGAAACCACCAGAAACATCCACGTACGCCGATGGAAACGGTCCCGGGCCGTCCGAACCCATGGTCGCGCATTGACCCGATCGTCTCGGTAACGGTTCGCCGTGGTACGGCCACGCCGCCGCGGTCCGATCGCTGTAATCGCACCCCTTCCAGCGCGGCGATTCTATCGGGACCCCAGGGTTGAACGCCGAGTTGTACGCGACGAGCCCGAAGGAGCGCAAAACGTCGTAGGCGTCGTTGCGACGCATACCGATCGTAATACGTTCGCGGATCGACGCGACGTCCGCGATGCCGCGCGCCTGCGCTTGAGCGGCGACCTCGTTCATCGCCTTTGCGATCGCTTTACCCAGCGCGAGGCGCGACTCGGCATCGGGCGCCGACTTGTAGAGCGTCCGCCAGGGCTCGCCGTCGACGTAGTAGGCGTCCATGGCGGCTAGTGAATACCCGGCAACGAACTCATCGTTGGGCGGGCACCCAGGCGCTCCGACGCAAACGTGTTTCGTCGCCGGCGACTGCCAAATGAGTTCGCGCTCCGTTTTCGGGTCGCGACCCGCGTAATAGAAATATTGAAAACCTACGGGCATTTTCGTCGTCGGCGTATCGACGGTATCGACAATCTTTGCACGAAGAAGTAGCGGTCTGCCCTCCAGCGCGGCCATCATTCCAGCGCCCGTATTAGCTCCCGCAGCTTGAAAAATGCCACGAAGCAGGCGCTGTATCGCGTCGACGTCGATGCTCGCACTTCCAATCGTAACGTGGACACTTCGATCCGGAGCCGCGGCACCGAGGGCCGCCGTCATCGACGACGCGACCAGCGCGATCGTAGCGATAGCGCGACAAATTATCAAGGGCATCAGGTATCGCTTATGGATGCTAATTCCACTTCCTGCGTGCGTCCTCGTCGGCCGGTAAAGGTCGCCACACGCAAACCCAAGTAGAGGCATCGTAATGCCCGCAGAAAAGGGATCGGCCGACCCGTCACCCCTAGCATCGTTCCGACATCGAACCTTCGCGATGCTCTGGATCGCCACCGTCGTTTCTAACATCGGCAGTTGGATGTACGGTGCGGCGGCGGGTTGGCTCATGACGAGCCTTACGAAAGACGCGTTTCTCGTATCGCTCGTTCAGGTCGCGAGCAGCGCGCCACTGTTTCTCCTAGCCATGGCCGCGGGCGCACTCTCCGACATCGTCGACAAGCGCCGTCTATTGATTTGGGGCGAGAGCGCGACCGCGGTATTTTCCGGCATCTTTGCCGCCTATGTGTGGTTCGGCTGGGTCACCCCAGTCTCGCTCTTATGCTTTATGTTTCTCGTCAGCGTTTGCGGAGCTCTAACGTTACCGGCATGGCAGGCCGTCGTTCCCAGTCTCGTGCCCAAAGAGGAACTCACCGGAGCCGTATCCGCAAACGGTGTAGGTTTTAATATAAGCCGGGTGGTTGGACCGGCGCTCGCTGGAGCGATCATCGGTCCGCTCGGAATAGCAGCACCGTTTGCAATCAACGCGGTCAGCAACTTTGGCGTCATCGGAGTGTTGGCCGAGTGGCGCGAATCGAAAAGTACCTCGGGCGGCTGCCCTCCAGAGCGCTTCACGAGCGCAATCGGCGTCGGGGTGCGATACGCGATCAATAACCCCGCATTGCGCAGGACGTTCGTTCGAACCGTCGCGTTTTTTCTGTTTGCAAGTTCTTATTTTGCGCTGCTCCCGCTCGTCGCCCGGCTACGGGTGAGCGGAGGTCCCGCGATCTATGGCTTCTTGTTGGGTGCGATCGGGCTAGGGGCGGTAGGCGCCGCATTCGCGATGCCCTATTGGAAAAAGCGGCTTGGCGCGGATGGATTGGTCGCCGCAGCGAGCATCGTCACGGCGATAGCGCTCGTGCTGTTCGCAGTTGCACGCGAACCGATCGTCGCTTTAGTTGCGAGCGTCGTTGTGGGCGCGGCCTGGATTTGCGGTGTGGCGACGCTCAACGTATCGGCGCAGCTCGCGCTTCCCGACTGGGTACGCGGTCGCGGGATCGCGATGTACATGACGGTGATGTTCGGCTCCCTGACGCTCGGGAGCGCCTTGTGGGGCCAAATCGCGACGCTTACGAGTCTTCCGATCGCGCTTTACATTGCAGCCGCCGCAATGCTTGCGGCGATTCCGCTCACATGGCGTTGGAAACTGCAAACCGGCGATCTGGTCGATCTCACGCCGTCAACGCAGTGGCCCGCGCCGGTTGTAACGCGGGCGATCGAAGGAGCCGACGGTCCGGTGCTCGTGACGATCGAGTATCGCCTCGCCGGCCCCGATAACCGCCGGTCGTTTCTTAGCGCCTTGGACGAGCTCCAACACGAGCGGTTGCGCGACGGCGCGAGTTCCTGGGGCGTCTTCGAAGATACGTCGCAAGCAAATCGATTTTTGGAAACGTTTCTTGTCGCGTCGTGGACGGAGCATCTGCGCCAGCATCAGCGTGTGACGAACTCCGACTACGTGCTGCAAGAACGCGTCGTCCAACTGCTCGAAGGCGAGCCGCAGATCACGCATTTCATCGCACCGAACGCCCCAGACGAGGTCTAGACATGAACGTTCAAGCCGTTTCGCTCGGCGCTGTGCTGCTCGCATTTGGTACCGGTCTTGCGGTCGGCGTCGTTTTCAGTCTAGTAAAGTTGCCCTCGCCGGCGCCGCCGCTCCTCGGGCTTATCGGACTGACGGGAATGTTCGTCGGACAGCGGCTCTGGCCGCTTCTTACATCTCGATTCTTCAACCACTAATCGGTGCGGCGGCGTCGCTTTCTATCAGTCCCTCCGTTCGAAGATCCGACCAAAACGCGTGCGGAATTTTTGTCTCGAGCGAAGTGTAATCCGCTAGTACTTGCCCCGCATTCGAGCAACCCACGACGAGCGCGGCCGCGACATCCGGCGCAATCGAAAACTGTAGCGCGGCCGTCCGAAGATCGACACCATACCGATTCGCAACCGCGCGTAGCCGATCGCGCTTCTCGATCGCCTCGGCCGGAATCTTGTAATTCTCCTCGCCATAGTTAAAGCGTGCGCTGCCGCTAATAAACCCGGCGTTGAGCGACGACCCGACCACAAATCCCATCCCACGCTCGCGAGCCTTTGGAAAAACCTGGTGTAGCGCGTTCTCATGATCGATCAACGAATATTGTCGCGCCAAAAGGCAGACGTTAGCATCGGCAACATCCATCAGTTTGAGGATCGGCTCGGGCGAATTGACGCCCAGGCCCCAGCCTCGGATCACGCCTTCATCTCGCAGCTTGCTCAGAGCCGGGAACGCGCCTTTGCGAGCGATCTCGAACTGCTCTTCCCACGGCCCCGGCAGCCACGGATTATCCGGCGACAGATCGTGAACGAAGACGATATCCAAGGCATCGACCCCCAGCCGCTGCAGACTGTCTTCGATCGAACGCTTGACGCCGTCACCGGTGTAATCGTAATGAAGACTGTTCGGCGAAGGCGTAAACGGATAGTACTTCTTCGCGTCGTTCTTACGCGAAGCCGTAAGCAACTTGCCGACCTTCGAAGATAACAGGTATTCGCTACGCCGCTGCTTGTGCAAGAAGCTACCAAGGCGCCGCTCTGCGAGCCCCAAACCGTACCACGGAGAGGTGTCGAAGTACCGCACCCCAGCCTCCCACGCGGCTTCGATCGTCGCGTGCGCTACCTCGTCGGTCACGTATGCGAACTCGTTGCCGAATGGCACGCCGCCGAGTCCAAAGGTTTTCTGCGGAAAGATTTCAAAGGCGTTCATGCGCACGCTTATTCCCGTGAAGCTCGGAGCCTAACGACACGCGCTTCAAGCTCAAAGGGTAGAATGGTTACAGAAGCAGCCGTTGCCGGCGGTGAGCGCTTTCAGATTGGCGGCAAAGGAACGTGCGCTGAAGAATTGCGGAAGTCGTCCAAGCTCGCCTTGTTGATATCCGCGAAGAGGTGGTCCAACTTCTTCACTCCCTCACCCCAGTCGAACATCTGCCCCTTTACTGTGACAGCGCCGTTGACGTGGGTTACGTCGTCCGCCGCAACGCTGATACCAACATATAAGACTCCAGCCCACGCACGCAGTTCGGACGGCAACGTTGCCTGAAGGAGACACCCATCGTCGTATTGCTGTGCGCTCTGCAACGTTTGCCCGTACCGGGCGAAGGAGCACAACGCGGCCGCAATAACGAGCCCCGGAGCGATCGACAGATCGGCACTTCGTGTGTGCGAGGCTCGTATACCGAGTCCGACAAAAATGGGAACGAGCAAGCTAGACAAATTAGAAAGAGGAAGCGCCGGGAGCGTCGCAGCGACACCCGGCATTAGTGCGCCGGCGACTGTTGGCGAGACCACGTCGAACAACGCCAGGCACTGCTCGGCCGAAACGCCGGGTTGCGACCGTAGAGCGCAGTTTGCTATGCTCGCTCGAACGTCTGGCACGGACATTAGCGTGGCATATCGCACGTCGCGCGCCCAATCGTCGGGAGAGCTATTGTCGATCCTGGAATCATCGCTTGCCAAGGAGACAGTCCCTCCGTTTTCCTTTCGCCCCTGCCTGTTGTAGTGACTAGGCAGTATGTCCTTATTAGCGGTGACGGGGCGTCAGGCCCTGGCTGGCACGTTCTACGATCGTCCGAACTCCGCGCCGGATCCCAAGTAGCCCGGCGTCGCTGCCGCTGACGGAACGAGCGGTCCGACGAGCGTAGCGGAAAGTGAGGAGCAGAAAAACTTAGAAGTTTTGCTGCGTCCGCTTTTGTACACCTTATCACACGGCGGACGTGTTTCCGCTCGAACACGGTACCGCACTCGGTGTTACGCTGCGTGTCAGGCTCGGGTTATTGGCGAATTTCGACGCTGACGATTTGCAACGAGATTACCCTGCGCGTTTGCCTGTGGTGGGCAACGGCTAAAAAGTGGGCGTGATGTGCGGATTTTGAAGGTTCTTAACGAACTGAAGGGCCCGCGCCTAGCGTTACCTGTCGCCCGCACGGCCCGCGTATCACGCGTTCCTCTCGACGGCGCTTCGTGCGTTTCGGTGCGCGACGTTTGACGCTACTTTTACATTTTCGAAGGCTCACAGCGGCATCGTGAACCTGCGTGAGCGAACCGTTTGCAGGCTTTGCTAATGCCCCACTGCTGCGGAGGGCCGAGGAGCGTGCCGGGGCTTTGTGTCCACGGTGAATCGCTGAACAATGCTTTATTCCCCCAAGCCGCTCTTGCGTGCCCAAGAGTACGATGATGTCCGCACCCGATGAGTCGCGCCTCCGTATCGGCGGCCGCGACCGTCCAAGCGCCTTGATCCTCACAGGGAAAATATATTCCCTGTTGCGTAAAGCTCCAGGCGAGGGCGCGACTATACAACGGATCGCATGAATACCAATGTCTGCCGAAGTGCAGTACGGTCGTGTTAAAAAACATAGCCATAATAAGGGCGGTAGCTATCGACAGTCGTGCCCATCCCGCATTCCTCGCTAGGACGTACGCCGACGCTAGCACCACCGCGGTCACAATCATGACAGTGTAGTAACTTCCGGCCTGGTACAGCGGAAAATCCCAATGCGCAAAAAAGAGTTCCGCTAGTAACGGGAAAGCAAGCAAAACGCGCCATCCCAAGGCGAGAGCGGCGAACGCAAAGGGCGCCGAAATCTCGGCCAGAAACGCCAACTGTTGCGGCCAGTTTACGTCTATTGCCGAGTACGTCGGGTGCACCGTCCCGCCAATGAAGCCATGCGCTAGGGCGTAGTAGGCAGCCAAATTTGCGCCAGACAAAGCCGCGAGGCTTAGTCCGAATCGTACATGGCCGAAGGCCGCATACACGAGTCCAAACCAGCAGACGAACAATCCCACATCTTCTTTGGTTCCACACAGCAGTTGCACGAGGACCAAGCTCCAAACGAGCGATCGAGCGGTCACGGCAATCGCAAGCCCAACGCTCAGCAACGGAACGAAGTCAAGCGGAACGAATTCTGCATTAGCGAAGCCTTGAACGGACGGCTGCAGCAGATAGGCTACCGCAACGATGGCTGCGGTCTCAGCATTTCCACCCCACCTCCGAACTAGGACGAACAGCAGCGGGGCAGCCGCGGCTAAGGCTAGGACCTGCAGTACTATGACGGATTCCGGGTGAGGCCAGATCAAGGCGAAAGGAACGATCGCCAGCGTCATCCACTGGTCATGCATCGCAAACGTGGAGTTCCAATCCACGTAGTTGTAGGTAGATCCGTAGCGGATAAAATTAACCGCTGTTTGTAGATACTCGCCCGTGTTCGAACCGACCCGCAAGGCGCATAACTTGTTCAAATCGATGGCGACGTACGTTGCGAAGAATACGCACGACACGGCCAACACAAAAGTCTGCGCCGAGGCTAAAGTTGTGCCACTCGTCCGAATGTTGCTAATAGGAAACAAGCCTCCATTATAGGCGGCCTAGTGCGGGCGGAAGAAAGGTGTTCCCAGCGCGGGAAACTGGTTGCTAAGCTCTAACGGCTAGGGGGTTGGGCAGACCGTCGCTCTTTGGTAGTCCATTCGGGGCAGTCTCCTTGCGTTGGGGTGCGTTCCTACTGTTTAATCATGTAACACTGGTAATCGCCTGGACGCTTGCAGAGATTTTGCTGGGGAGGCGTATGCACGAAAAGCGCGTTGTCGTAATAACTGGTGCTGCTCCGTACCTGGGTGGGCCATCTACGTGGCTTTCCTTGCGTCAGGCGGCACCTGGCCTTAACTTTGTTGAAGTAGATACGCTAGACTTTGCGGACTCCGCAGACATCTCCACGGCCTGTCGGCAGGCTATTTTTGAAGCTGCGCGCGACGCCGATTGCGTAGTCGCCCACAACGCCGCAGCGAAGCCCGCAATCGAAGCTCTCGCGCAAATGTCGCGCTCGCTCCCCGTCCTGTTGCTTTCGCCGATGCTCGTCCAACGCCGCACGCCGGCTCTCCAAGTTGTGCGGTCCGTCATAAACTCCGATATCGGCAGGCGATTCCTGACCACTCTGGCTCGTTCCAAGAGATCCCGTCTTTTGAGCGATGAGCGGTTCTTGAAGAAGCAACTGGCGCTGTTCGTCAACGAGGGGCGCATTACGGAGGCATTGCTAGAAGAAGCCGCAGCGCGTTTAGCCGATCCGCGAACGGCGCAATCGGTCGAAAGAACCGTTGACGTGTTTCTCGAGATAACGAAACCCATCGATCCAGAGGTTGACGATCGAGTGCAGCATCGAACGGTCCTTCTTGGCAATTCGCCGCTGGATCGGAAGACGGCGGCGCGTATGGCGGCTACCGTCGTTCCAAATGTTCGGAGTGCTCCGATGATCGAGGCTCCGGACGTTGTAGCGGAAGTTTTGCGTCAGCTGCTGTAGGTCGGCATTATCAAAATCACGCTTGGCAGAAGGGCGCACTACGGCTCGGCTAAAACCCAAATCGCTGTACGACGTAGGAGAATTGCAGAATGAATATGCTCACGTGCCTATTGCTAGCAGTCGTAGCTTTGTCGCCGAATCCGGAAATAACCGGCACCGTCGTCGGCGACAACGGCAAGCCGGTGTCGGGAGTAACCGTTTCGGTCGAGCCCGTTATCGGCGGTCCAGACGTCGGCAAGACTATGACGGCAAAGGATGGCTCGTTCAATTTTTCGGGTATTCCCGGCGGCTATTATGGCGTTCTTGCGAAGACCAGTTCGGCTTGTGCAATGTCCAGTGCGATCGAAGCTGCCGACGGCTTTACTACCGTCGTGCACCTTCGACTAACGAAGGGATTGTGCGATAGCGCAATCGCCCCGTTAGACCATGGATGACTACAATCTTCCCGCCTGTATGAAGAAGAAGAAAGCTGCCAACGCAGCGGCGACAATCACAATGCAGACGATAACCATCCGTGGGCGCCCAGCCGCGGCAAACGGAAGGACCCACCACCGCTTAAATCGGTGACCTTTTCTTCATACACGTATTGCGCCTTTGCGATAACGTCGGACGGAGGCGTCGGCAAGACGTCGATCTCGCGATCGATACCGGTTTGAACTTTACGTCACTCGGCACGAGCTGCGTTAAGGCATCCGGCGGTGCGTAAGCGCTTGAGGTAGCAATTGAAACGGATTCACGCTGCCTGCCGCCATGATGTACCAGGCGGTTGCGCCGACGTGAAGCGACGGAAAATACTTGTCGCCATCACAATCGCGAATTGTTTTAGAGGCGGCGATGATGCCGAGGCCATCCCCATTTGGTCCATTCGTTTGCGCGTATTCGATATCGCTAACGTATTGCTGCGCTTGGTCGCGATCTCCGGATGCGTTTCGGAGGTCGAGCGCATCGGCAAGGTGCGCCGTTCCCTCGAACCACACGCCCGAGCGATCGCCGCTACAGAAGCTGACGCCGCTAAAGCCTCCTTCGCTGACCGACAGGTTCGCCACGTCCCAACTCGGAGCAGCGCCCCACGCCGGATTCGCAAAGGCCAGGTAGCTCCACGTGTTCACGTCTTCCGGCTTAAACGCTTTGTTCGGCGATACACCGTCGTTGGCGGTACCGACGTAGAAGCGCCCACCGCGGGCGTCCCACATCGAGGCTACGAACCGCTCGGCCCAGGCCGCGTGGGTCGTCCACTCGCTTTGGCCCGACTCCATGGCGAGCATCATAAAAAACGCATAGACGTCGATGTTGTGCTCTGTCGATTTCCATCTAATCTTTTTGCCGCCCGCCGTGTAGCCGCCGGTGTAGCCGCCGGCGCCACGCGTATCGTATGTGTTCTTTTGTAACCATTGCCCGATCGTAAGCGCACCATTGAGGTACGTCGGATCGGCAGTTGCAGCATAGATTTGAACGAGTGCCTGCCCAACCCAGGCCATGTTGCCGACATCGCTCGTATCGTCCTCGACGACAACATCGTTCGAGTTGTTCAACGGTTTGGGCGCGTACGCCGCGCGCAGGCGCCCATCGCCCGCCTTGTCGTGAGCCTGAACGTAGAGAAACGCTTTGCCGACGACCTTGGCTCTCGTAGTGTCGTCCGAAGAGCCATCCGCGAGCATCGCATCGACGAAGAGCGCGTCATCATAGGTAACGGCCGCAGTGAATTTCTTCAGCGGTCCACCGTCGAAGCTCTGAACGAGCCGCGTCGTAGAGCCCATGGCGTATTTGTCCATCATGGTTTGCAAGAACGTGTACGCGTTAGAAATGCTCGATGGTCGCTCGTTTGGTCGTGCGATCGCGCTCGGTGACAACGGAGTCGCTTTGGATCCGCCCGAGCCGCAGCCTCCGGCCGAAATCAGCCCCGCAATGGAAGCCAGCGCGAAGGCAACGTTCAGCCTCATCGCGCGTTCTTAAGCACCCTGCGGCGTTCTCCTAGAACCTGTCCGCGGTCAGTTATTTGGCCGTCTGCTTGTTTCTGAAACGGATGAGGTTAGTGCGGTGCGAAAGGCTGATTCAATCGAGAGGCCAATCGAATTGGTTTCCACGTCCCTATAGGCTTCGAGGCTCAGTTCACGACGGGCACGCTGCCGGATGTCGCGATGTCGGATCATAGCAGGCGAGGTGTACAACGATCCCTCGCGAGACCGTTGCGCGGCAATAGCGGTAAGCAACACGATCGCTCGCTCGATTTCGTTCTCGTCAATCAAGAGTTCGGCCACCGAATCTAACTGATCGCACAATTCAGAGCGATATGGGTCGGCAAGAATAGCATCGAGCGCGATCTCGAGATCGGACAGCGCGTTTCTGAAGCCCGATGCTCGCATACGAAAAATGGCCGTCTTCATCGATTGTCTGCAGTACAAAGCGTCATTATGAAGATCGTGAAAAACTTGCATGCTGCGTTTGCTGAAGTCGATCGCCAGAAAGAGATTGCCGAGGTGAGCGTACGCTTCCGCTGCGTTTCCGAGCGCGTTGGCCACCATCGTTTGACGGCCGATGTCGGCCGCTAATTTGAGGCCTTCCTGAAAGCGGCTAAGAGCCGTCCGTGCGTTGTTGTCGACCTCCAGTTCGATACGACCCAAATTATCCAAGGCCGCAATCCTGACGCGCGGATGCACCAATTCACCCTTACTCAGGTTGACTAAAAACCGTTCTCGAGCCCCTTCCACGTCACCGGCGTCAAAATCGATAATGCCAAGCACGTTACGGACTCGACAAAGACCGAAATCGTCGCCGAGCGCCTCGTAATGCTGAAGACTCAGTGTCGCAGCCCGCACCGCCTCGTCCAATCGAGATTGCCTATAAAGCAACAGACCCAAGCCTTCGTACAGTACTGCCTGAGTCGAGCGAGTCTTGAGATCGTCGTCAACGTCGAGTGCCCTCCTGATCGAGTCCTCGCCTTCTCTATACTCGCCCCGCGCATCCCAATACTCGGCGAGTTCCGAGACTACGACGACGCCGACGTGCTCGTTATGTGTAGCAAAGCACCAGTCCAATGCCTCGCGTACGTTTGGAAACGCTCGCGTCATCGACTGGAGCGCTTCACTTTGGTCTTGCGCACGAAAGACCCGCATCAGGTTAGCGGTGAGTTCGAGGTAATAGCAGGCGTGTAGCCAGTGACCGAAGTTGAAGTCAGCGGTTGTTTGCAGTTGCTCGCGACCGTATTCACGGACGGTTGTCATCATTACGAACTGCGTGGGCGTCGCGTGAAGGTCAATTTCCAACAGAGACTTGCGAGCAAGATGAAGAATTCATCCGTCGCACCTTCAAATAAAAGAAAATCGCTGCAGACCGCCGCGAGCGCGGTGGCGTCAAACGAACCACTGAAGATGCAAGCGCGACAGTAGACCGCTTGTTCGAGTTCCGTCAACCGTTCGAAACTCCAGTCCATGAGCGCCCGCATCGAGCGATGGCGCGAATCGGGATCTTGCCTTTCGGAACCGAGGTTCGTTAGGCGAGTTTGCAGATACGCGAGGAGATCCGTAGGGGACATTTCTCCGGCCCGAGCCGCCGCAAGCTCGATTCCTAGCGGAAGACCGTCCAATTGTTGGACGATTTCTGCAATGGCCGGGGCGACTGAGTCATCTATAGTAAAACCGGCGTTACTCGATCGTGCTCGCTCGACGAACAACGTTACAGCCGGATATCGTAATGCGCCCGAGGCAGAAAGTTGTGTAACCCTTTCTGGTATAAGGAGCGGCGGCACACGAAATACACGCTCGCCTACGATACCCAATGGCTCGCGGCTCGTCGAGAGGACGCGCAGCAGAGGGCAGGCACTCAAAAGATTGAGAACAAACGGCCCAAGCGTCGCGGCGACGTTTTCGCAATTGTCCAGCACGAGGACCCCGGACTCGTTGCTTAACTGCTCTCGGATCGTCGTGAACGTTCCGGCTGCGTCAATGGCTATTCCCAGTGCGGTCGCAACACTCGTTACGCTCTGGCGCTCATCTGTGATCGCAGAGAGATCGAAGAACCAAACTCGGTCGCCGCCCGTTGCTTCTACTCGTCGCGCAAGCTCGATAGCCAGTCGAGTCTTTCCAATACCGCCGGCGCCGGTTAGTGTGAGAAGCCGGGATATTCTTAGCAGATTCTCCAGCACATCGAGAACCGTCTCTCGCCCGATCAGCGGTGTCAGTTGACGTGGAAGCTCGGTTATGGAGTATTTGTGCTCGGGGTAGACCGCAGCGTAATAATAGTCTGATTCGTCGGGTACTAGGTGCAGCGCGAAAAACAGCGTTTCAACCGTGCGAAAATCGACAGGAGAGGCGCGGTTCAAAAGGCGTGATAGTGTGCGTGTCGATAAGCCGACGTCAAGACTAAAGGTTTCAAGCGAGAGTCGTACGCCATCGTTTTCGTCTGCGAGTCGCCGCCTTTGCTCGAACACGCGACTAAGCCCGCAGTCGCTGAGGAGGACGCCGCGTCGCCGTTGCGGTTTGTCCCGCCTCATCGAGGAAATGCGCCGCTCGCCGCGGACTGGGCGGCTCTCGGGGGCTTAACTGTCCGAATTGGCATTGGCTTGGAAAGCATTCCCGTAAACTGTCCGACTTGACCTTGGTCATAACTGCAATTCCTTCTAACATGAATTTCACTGGCGTTTTCTACCAACGAAAGAGCTTAACAATTATGCGTATTTCTTACGTCTGCGTACTACTGTGCAGTGTTGCTCTCGCAAGTTGCTCGCGGACCGGTGGTCCCTCTCTCGTCCCGACAGGCATACCCAATGGCGGTGCGTCAGCCATGAGCGTGGCTAACGGTTCGGTGCCCTTGCTCGCACCCAAGGTTCACGGGGATCACGTGGTCTACGGTTTCATGGGTGGCACGGACGGCGCAGTCCCGCAAACGGCCCTGCTCCTCCAGAACGGCGACCTCTACGGCACGACGCCTGTGGGCGGGACGACAGGTCTGGGGACCGTCTTTAAGGTCAGTACCTCCGGTAGCGAAAGCGTGCTCTACAACTTCCAGGGTGCTACGGATGGCGCGTATCCGGAATCGAGCTTGGTAGCTTTGAACGGATCGCTGTACGGAACCACATCCGGCGGAAATACCCCCAGCAACGGGACAATTTTTAAGGTCGATCCCTCCGGAAATCTGAGTACGATCTACACGTTCACCGGCGCTCCCGACGGCTCGACGCCGGTTGGGCTGGTCGCTCTGAACGGCGCGCTGTATGTTACTACGGAATCGGGCGGCGCTAACGGCGTTGGTGCTGTCTTTAAGGTGAGCACGTCCGGTAGCGAAAGCACGCTCTACAGCTTCAAAGGTGACCCGGATGGCGGCAATCCAACGGCGGCTCTGGTCGCCGTGGGTAACGCGTTATACGGCACCACATTCGAGGGCGGCGCAGGAGCCGGCTTTGGAACCGTATTCAAATTGAGCACGTCGGGCAAGGAACGTGTGATCTACGCCTTCCAAGCGAACGGCACGGACGGCGAGAACCCGGATGCGAGCGTGATTGCAGTAAATGGCAAGCTCTACGGCACGACGCAGAACGGCGGCACGAGTGGCCACGGAACCGTCTTCGAGGTGAGCATGTCCGGTAAGGAGCACGTGCTCCACAGTTTCGCAGGCGGCCTTGACGGTGCGACTCCGCTGGGAGGTTTGGTAGCCGTGAATGGCGCGCTCTACGGCCCCACCGCCTTTGGCGGCATATACGGCGGTGCATGTCAACAAGACCCCTCCGGTTGTGGGACCATCTTCAAGATCACCCCGGCCGGTAAGAAAACCACGGTGTACACTTTTCAAGGCGCTCCGGACGGCGCGGTGCCTTACGCGACTCTCATAGCAGTGAAAAAATCGCTGTATGGCACCACGGAGGTTGGCGGCACTCCTAACGAAGGTACCGTCTTTAAAGTTTCGCCCTGAATCTCGCGGAAACCAAAATACGAGCTCGCTCTGCGGGCTCGTTGTTTTTACTCGCTAACGGAAAGCGTACACGCGCTTCGGTTCGGCTATCCGGGCGATTTCGATTAGGTGGGGGCACAGCTCAAGACATTATGGTTGCTGATCGAGGCTCCGGACGTCGTAGCGGAAGTATTGCGTCAGCTGCTGTAGGTCGGCATTATCAAAATCATCGCTTGGCAGAAGGGCGCACTACGGCTCGGCTAAAACCCAAATCGATGTACGACGTAGGAGAATTGCAGAATGAATATGCTCACGTGCCTATTGCTAGCAGTCGCAGCTTTGTCGTCGAATCCAGAAATAACCGGCACCGTCGTCGGCGACAACGGTAAGCCGGTGTCGGGAGTAACCGTTTCGGTCGAGCCCGTTATCGGCGGTCCAGACGTCGGCAAGACCGTGACGGCAAAGGATGGCTCGTTTAATTTTCGGGTATTCCCGGCGGCTATTATGGCGTTCTTGCGAAGACCAGTTCGGCTTGTGCAATGTCCAGTGCGATCGAGGCTGCCGACGGCTTTACCACCGTCGTGCACCTTCGACTAACGAAGGGATTGTGCGATAGCGCAATCGCCCCGTTAGACCACGGATGACAGGGGCGTGAGCTCGCGGTCGCGCACTCGTTACCGCGTAGACTTTGCTATCGGCTTTAACCGCCCCATGCATATGTACGTCACATCGTTCTCGACGATCGGCGCGCCGGCCATCGGGACGCGAAGCGCCCAGCCGCGGCAAACCACTAACGGCCCTACGTGACGCACGGATGTAACGTACATTTGCACGTAGCGCTCTTCGGGCACAAGCGGAAGGAACCACCAGCGCTTTAACGCGGTAAGCTTTTCTTCATACACATATTGCGCCTTCGCTAACACGTCGGGTGGAGGCGTGGGCAGAACATTTATTTCGCGATCGATGTCTGCCTTAAACGTTGCGTCGCTCGGAACGAACTGGTTGAGCGCATTTGGCGCGGGCGAACTCGACGGCGCAGCACTGGAGCCGGCGAAGCGCCAACGGCCAAAACGCCTGACAGAAGGAGCATTTGCAAAGCCGACAACGTTATTTCGCACACCCCACAAGGATCGGAACTAGCCGTTCGGGACTACCGCTGGGCTCCCCTAGAGTCGCCCGAAAATCAGGAAATATCCCGAGTTCGCGTCGAACGGGCCTGAGGTGGAAATAGTTCGTCGCTTTGCCGAGGCACTGGATCGCGACCACTACGATTTGGCAAAGCAACTGCTCCAGCCCGATGCCACGTATGAGGCGGACGGCGCGACGATCCACGGCGCCGAAGCTATTCTGGCTTCGTTTCGAGCAGTATCCGACTGGGGCAAAGAACATCTGGATGCGCTAGAATTCACTCACGAAATCGACGGTAACGCCCCATTGGAAATAGTTTTTATCGACGTGCTCCATAAGGGCGGCGAACAACTACGCCTAGAGCACTCAATACACATCGGGCTATCACCATCTGGTCTCATCAACCACCTTCGCCTCGAACGGCCGCCCGAAGAGCAACAGCTGGTCGCAGCTTTTTTCGAGCGGCACGGCCTCCGCCGGCTGACGATCGCAACCAGTGATGATTTCGTATCGGCCGTAGCTCGAACCGTTTTGCCGGTGCTTGCAAAATATGGCCTTGCCGACGTGAGCTTTCCTCAAACCCCACGCTTTGTTGGGTCGGGGCCGGTAGGCGACGGCGGTTTCGAACTGCGCCGCCCGCCTGCATCATTGGTCGCGCGGTCAACGACGTTGCAAGCATCCTTTGCGTGGGAACCGCGGGAAGCTTTCATCCAGTTTGACATTCAGCGAGACGGCGTGCTATTAACCCTCGAATCGCTGCTTGACGCCGCCCATACCGCAAATCCTGGGATGGCGTGCCGCTTCGTAGAGCTTATCGGCTCGCGCCTCGAGTGGCTGGCAGCGTTTCTGGATCGACGTTGCAGCCTATTGCTTTCAGGTGACGAAGCCGAGTTCGCACGCATGTCGGCGATCGAGAAAGAACGAGATGAGACATACAACCGAAGATTTATAAACTAACCGACTCGGTGTCATCCGCCTCTGCTGACCTCTACTCGCCTGGTGGAAGTAAACTTCGCGAGGATTGTTCATTGAACACGATGCAGAGGCGGTGCAGTGCCGGATCGCCGCCGGCCACGAGCGGCGTACCTGGCGCGAAACCAGCTCACCCCTCGCGTTGCCGTATATCAGCCAAAAGGCAAGAAGCTCTTATACACGATAACTATTGGCATCTTCGAGCCGGTGTTCCTAGCTACCGATACGTTCGGAGATTTGTACGTTGCCAACCGGCTTAGCAAGAACGTCACGCTGCACGTTCCGAATTACAAAAGCTACTCGCTCGTGATATCGAAAGGGATCGATGTTCCAAGGAAGCTGCAGTTCGACCCGGCAGGGAATCTCAATGTTGTCGATGCGGGACACGTGACGGTATACGCGCCGAGAAGCGGCACGCTGTTACGGACGATTGAGAACGGACTGACTCATCCGTTGGCGCTAACGTTCGACCTGGAGGGTGATCTGTTCGTTCTCAATTACAATCCGCATATTCCCCAAACGGACATCGTCAAGTATGCAGCCGGCAGCACCGCGCCGGGGCGTACGTTCTCAAGCACGGAATTTATATCTGCCGATGAGGTCGCCTACGGACCCGATGGATATCTCTACGTTGCGACCGAAAAGCTTATCGCGGTACTAGACCCATCGTCCGGTTCTACGGTTCGTACGATCACCACCGGTATCTACGGGCCCATCATCCTGACTCTCGATACGCACATAGTTTCGCGCTTTTATTCGATAGTTGGAATGGTCGCTGAAGTCGCTCCGGGAAAGACGAAGCCGAAGCGAGTTTTTGAAACCGGAATGTATTATCCGTCTTCGGTGGCGTTCGGCGCGGCAGCAGCCCCGTGAACCCTCGAACGTCGCCGGAAAGTAGATCCGCTTGAAAGACCTAATCGTGTTGGCGATTTCTGCGGCCTCGGCCGTTGTCGTCGGCTTAATCGCCCAGGCTCACGGTACGGTGGGAGGTATCGTCGGTATGTTCTTTTTCGTTGCGTCGGTGTATTTCTGGGGCCGGCTATTCGCTGGGGCGCCGCTCAAGATGTTATGGCTTTTGCTAGCGACCATGGCTATCGCAGGACTCCCCGTCGTGCTGAAATCCGATGGCGCAGTTTTTCTCTGCGTTTTGGTTGCCGCGTTGTTGCTGACGTTAGATCAGCTGATCCTTTCCAAAGTCCAACGTACACCGATACCTCGTTGGACGGGCGAAGAGCCCTCTGCCGTCTGGGACCCCGACCTCGATGAAAGAAATCAGAAACTCGTTGACGACTACGAGCGCTCGAAGGGCGCCCTCATCTTCGACGACGAGGATTCGAAGGAGTGATGCAACAGTCTCTGAGTCGGCGCAAGGGGTCGATGCTTTTATTTCTCGCGCTGCTGAGCATCGCGCCTACGAAAGGCCAAACTGCCAGTACACCGCCCATAACCCTGGCGTACTCCGCTACGCAACGCTCGCATCCAAGTTCCGTACTTCTGAAGTCGCCGCGAGGCGTTACGTATCGACTTTCTTTGATTCCGGATTCCGACGTTGGGCAGCGTGTCGTTGTTGTAGAGCTCGTTCTTCACAGACCGAGCGAACAAGCGACATTTTATGGAAACCTCTTGGACCCGACGGGCATGCTACATGGCTACCAGCCCTACACTTTTGGGGCTTTCGATTATGTCAATGGTGCCAAGAAATCGGGATACGGAGCAACGAGGGTGATGAAGCTCAAAAAGTTAGGAATGGAGATGCGCGTTACCGTCACGCGGGTGAACGTCGTCCCGATTGCTGGGGACTCAGCGCGGACCCCTGAGTACAAGTTTCAGGGCTTGACCCTGGAAATCACAACGCGGAGCCTTTAGGTGTTCTGAGCGACGTACTCTTTAGGATCCCGGTCGACAGGGACTACGCCATTCACGTGGTTCGCTTCGAAGTGGACGAACTCAACCGCTAGTTGTTGGCGAAGCTCGAGGCTCGCCCGCAATCGGAAGTCCGTCAGACCCTGTCGCTCTTCCTCACCCATGTGATCGCTGTTCGCTTTATTCGCTGCAGCTATCGCTCGGAACCAGCCGTCGCTGGCCACGTCGTGTTTCGAAACTTCGGCTACTGCGTCTCGAATCTCGTTGTGATCCTTGATCGCGTCTTCGGTCTCGTCAGCAGCGTCGTCCTTGCCGCCTGCGCCCCGTCCGACGTGCAACAACTCCGGATAGAAAAACTTCTCTTCGGCGAGTGCGTGCACTTCGAGAAAGGCCGAGAGGCGCGTCCAAAGCGCACCGAGCGCCGCAATGTCATCGCGTCCGATCTGCTCGACGATTGCAAAAAGTCGCCGCTGCTCGTGATGGTCGTCGAGGATAAGTTGCGTGATGTCCATGTCGTTCGGTTCCGCGGCGCCGCGACCAGACCTCGTTCGCCGGCTTCGGGATTGACGAGCGCGAGTGCCCGCCTTACAGTGGAGACAGGAGGTGTCTGTGAACTATCGGCCGTTCGGTGTTAGCCTTGCTGCAACGCTTATTCTGGTGGGCTGCTTCGCGTTTGCCGGGTGCGGCGGCCCTGGCGCGTCCGCGCCGGCGGCTGCGCCCGCGAATCACGTCGCGCGGTCCGGCATGGGCCGGCCTGGTAGCGCGCAGACGCTGTACGTCGCCAGCGAGTCGGGAGTTGCAGCATTCGACACCGCGACCTATGCGCTCGAGCGAACGTATGGCGCGTCGCAAGGCGTGAATTACCCGCAAGCGCTCGCCGAAGATACCGCGGGAGATCTTTACGTCGCTAATCCGATCGATAACGACGTCGTCGAATTCGCGGCCGGAACCACGACGACGCTCCGGACGCTCAGTAAGGGAATGCACGGGCCTTACGCTTTAGCGTTCGATCCCTCCGGGAATCTCTACGTCCTCAACGGCGGGGCCCCGGGAAAGGTCCGAACGTCGCTGTCTATTCGCCAGACGGAAGCCTATTGCGCACGATTACGCACGGTCTCTCGAGTCCGGTCTCGCTCGCTTTCGATTCGACCGGCAACTTGTATGTGGCAAATCAGGGAACGTTTAACGTGACGATATACAACGGAGGCTTAAACAAGGTGTCGCGGACGCTCGCCAGCGGCTTCCCAAACTCTATCTTGGTTGACAAGTCGGCTGACGTCTATGTCGTCGGTTGCGGAACCAAATGCGTTGACGGAAGGATCACCGAGTACGCACCTCACTCCAAGACGATCATCCGAGCAATCACCGAAGAGCTCCGCGACCCACGGCAAATCGCGCTCGACTCGAAGGGGAATCTGTTCGTCGCGCAGGCAAACGCCGGTGACGTGAAAACCCCTTGCCGTGTAACGGTGTACGCGCAAGGCCAAACAAAACCGTATGAAAAAATTACCGACGGCGTCCACGGTGCGACGTGGGTCGCCATCGATGCATCCGATAATTTGTACGTAATGAATTCCATAAACCACTGCTATGGCAATAAAACTGGTAACGTTCCCGTTTATCCAGCCGGCACCACGATGTTCGTACACCGATTTGCGAAACCAATTCTGCACCCGGTGCAACTGCTTATAGGAAGCTGAATCCGAAACCGTCGGAACTGATGGAAAACCAAATGACAAAGCTGCTTACTCTGCCCCATCAGAGGCCAATTTTACCTCGATTACAAAGTGCTTCGATGCCTCTCTAGCGATTTTCGGAGGAATGTATGCAGAGCAGTCAGGTTATCGGCCCGAGTCTATGCCTAAGACTAGGCTTCACCTTAGCCATAGCAACGGCGCAAATTTACAAGTATCCGGCGGGCGGTGACCCTATCAATGGGATTGATACATATGGTTTTGGCGTAACGGTGAGTGCGGCGAAATAGACTGTATCCGCGCTGGCTCGACGCTGATGGCAACGGGGTGCTATTGCCCCTTGATTAACTTTAACTCCACCGATTCGACGCTATGCGTCGTGTTTAGTCCAAGGTGCGTCACATCTTCGCTGACGAGAACCGGCAGCTTGGCGATCGGGTCGTACGCGATGCGCGACGTGACATTGTCGCTCCGTTCCCGGTAACGATCGCCCTGCGGGGCTATCGTTCCGGAAGATTCGACAAGGACGAGCGGAGCTGCATTCGGGATGGCGCCCTCACCTTTGAGCGTAAAATCGCACGTCCAAACACCGACACCTTTGTTCAACAGGAAACTCTGCTTCCAGGTCGAGGTTGCTTCTGGAGTTAGGCCATCGAAATAGCTCCGCCCGAGCAGCGGGAAGAGCGCCAGATCGATCCCCGAGAGCGTATACGGACGTTCCATGCAACTGATGGTACCGTCCGAATAGACCTCGCACGTATCTGTGGCGCTCGGCCGCACGGAATTCCACCAAGATTCGGTGGCACTTACCGTCATGCCGCCATCGGGCGCCGGCGTTGTGTCGACGCTGATGGTGCCGGTTAGTGGTCCCGAATCGGCAACCTTCGTATTCCAGCCGAACCGATATTCGAGATGGCGCGGTAATACCGCCGGCGGTGACGCTGCCGGCGTGGCATCAGTCGATCCTAACAATACGGCCAATAATAAATCTATCAATCGTCTTACCCTACAAGATGCAACGTTACTTTTAAGCTTCGCTCCTGTTGCTCAATCTCTTCTGGCCTGCTGCGCGGGGGCGTTCCCGCTTAAGCGCACTATTTTGCCGTGACTCAATCTCCAGCGTTTTCGGGCGCGAGCTGGGCATAGTTAAGGATCGAGACGAGCAGCACGCCGCCGATTGCGTTGCCGATAAAGACCGGTAGCAAGAACCCTCCGAAGTAGGTAGCCCAGGAGATCGTTCCGATTGCGACGCCGTAAAGCGTCTCGACCGAACCGGCAACGATGTGGCTGAATCCGCCGATTCCGACCACATACGTAATGATGAGAATCACCCATAGCCGTTGCGCGTCGGCACCCGGTAACAACCACACCATCATCGCGATTAGCCAGCCGGCGAATATGCCGCTTACAACCGTCGGCCAAAATGCGGAACCGGCCGCTTCGTGCGCGAGCGACGCAAACGCCGAGCGGGTAGCCGGATCGAACGTGCCAACGTGCGCTAGCGCGAATGCAAATATACCGGCGCCAATGAGATTGGCCGCCAGCACGATCGCCCATAGACGCGCCACCTTCACTAGCACGCGCCCTTTCCGCGGATCGTCCAGTAGTGGCAGGATGACCGTAACCGTATTCTCGGTGAAGAGTTGTTGTCGTCCGAGCACGACGATGATGAAGCCGACGCAATAGCCGAACGTTTCGATGAGCGTCCGCCAACGAGCGTCGGGGAGCGCGCCTCGCAGCAGGCCCATGGTCACCAGCGAAAACCCCATTGATAGCCCGGCTGACAAGCCAGAAAACGCCAATGACCAGGGCGCCCGTTCCAATTCGCTTTCGCCTTCGCGGCGCACCGACTCGAACACGACCGCGGCGCGCAAGCCGGTCCGTTCGCGAACTTGGCGCTCCTCGGTCTGCGTCAGCGAAACCGTCTCTCCCGCTTTCTCGCTGGGTTGCTGGCCTCGCGGCTGCTCGCTCATTCGTCGAGTATACCCGTCCCGGGCTGGCATTGCACTCCAGTTATACTTTGTGGCACAAAGTGTAAAATGTGGCTGTTCTGCCGGACGTTCGGGACCAACGCGCTTCGTCAAACCGCTTTCGGGCCCGACTTCTTACCTCAACGTACAGTCCATTGCTAACTGGGCGCTCGTTTTTCGTGGCCTTGGCCATCGCCGTAGGATTGGTTCTGTTGACCTTGCTCGCCTTAATGGTAACGCTATTTAATTTTCTATATCCTAAGGCAAATGTCTTGGGGCGCGGGAACTACGGCTCAGGTTCGATCATCGACTTATCGGGATAGAGTGAGAAATGATTTTGCGATCCCATGGTAGGTGGCTAGCACAGATGTCGGGACGCAAACCCCCTCGAAGCCGCAAACGAATTTGTATTTCGCGGAGAGACAGATTACCATCGTCATCACTTGCAGCATTTTATGGATAGCGATCGTCTCGCTCGCCGCAACTCTTGTGGGCTTGTTAGAGATGAACATAGCATTCCGGCGCCTGTCGCCCGTGGGTTACGGTCGAGTCAATATAATTCACGACAGCGGCTGGGGGAGGTCGTTCTTCCCGGACACCGTCAAGCAAGTCAGCTTAACGACGAGTGCTTACGGGAAGACTGCGACCGTTCGTTGCGTGCTCGGAACCTTCTCGTTCAAGCTTCGCAGCGCAAGCCCCAAGTCTATGGCCCCTTCGTAGTTATCGCTCGTTTACATTGCCCTATTCCGGGATTGACGAGTGTGCCGTGCGGGCGCATAGTAAGTCTGGATGAATTCTACGATGCGCATGGCGTTCTCTTTGGAGCGTTAGGAGTCTTACGATGGACCAATCGGCCAGATACTCAGTTATCACGACAACTCTTCTACGCTACGGACTAAGCCTCGGCGCGGCGGCCGCGTTGCTAACAGGTTGCGGCGGATCGCAAATCCCGCTCAGTGCCTCGCCGCAAGGATTGGGGCCGCAGCAGTCGCTGGCGCAGCAGGCGTACCACATCATCCACCCGTTTGGCCGCTTGGCGGGAGACGGCACGAGACCGGCTGCGGACCTGATCGACGTCAAGGGCACATTGTACGGCACGACGGTCAGAGGCGGGTCCCACGATGTGGGAACGGTGTTCTCTATCACGCCAGGCGGCAAGGAAACCGTAGTTCACAGTTTCGGCGCAGGGCGCGACGGCAAAGAACCAATGGCAAAACTCCTCAACGTCAACGGCACGCTTTATGGCACGACGGCTGGGGGTGGTACAAGAGGGGGCGGTACGGTCTTTCGCATGTCGCTAAGTGGCGAGGAGAAGGTGCTCTATAATTTCGCCACAGACTACCCGTACCGGAATAACGGAGGGTCCGTGCCCGTAGCAGGCCTGATCGAAGTAAATGGCGTTCTGTACGGCACAACTTCTCACGGCGGCACGCAGACTTGCGATACCGAATATGAGGGCTGCGGAACGGTGTTCAGCATCACGACGAGTGGTAAGGAAACCGTGCTGCACAATTTCGGCAAGGGCCTTGACGTTGTACCGCTAGCGCCCCTACTGAATGTTGGAGGTACGCTCTACGGCACCACCTCAGGTGGTTACTTGTACAACGGGACCGTCTTCAGCATCACGCCCGCCGGACAATATGAAACCGTGTATAACTTCGGGACAGGCTATCACGATGGCACACATCCTTCATCTGCTTTGATTAACGTTAACGGTTCGCTTTACGGAACGACGAACAACGGCGGAGAGTATGGTAGCGGAACAGTCTTTGGCGTCACGACAAGCGGTATGGAGACGGTAATACACAGCTTTAGCGGAAGCGATGGCAGCGAACCTCTCGCAGCTTTAAAGAACGTTAAAGGCGTGCTGTACGGTACGACCGCGATGGGCGGCGCAAATAACTTGGGTTCCGTCTTCAGTATTTCAAAGACTGGCACGGAAACGGTGGTACACAGCTTCGCCAAAGGAGACGGCGTAAACCCGGTCGCAGGCGTAATCGCGGTCGAACGGACCCTGTATGGCACAACCTACGGCAGCACGACCTATGGAGCAAAGCGCAGCTTCGGAAATGTGTATTCGTTAACGCCGTGAAACGCCGCGGATACATCGTTCCGCAGCGCTAGTTAGGAAATACCATGCACGGCTTCGCGATTAGCGGAGCCCCTATGTAGTATCGTTCGCTCGGAACGCTCGGCTCCGGGATTGACAACGGCCAGCGAGAGGAGCAACGCAACATCGCGATATCGATGGACATGTTGCAAGGAACTCCGGTGAACCTAAATAAAAAACGGACCAGACGGACCGCGTGCGAGCGTACACAAAGCTCTCGTCATGTGTGAGCCATCGTTCTACGCATGGATCCCACCGACAGAACGGGCCAGACAATTTGATATCGTTCCAAACTGCCGCTAAGGCTGCGATCCTCGCAGTCAGCCTTGCGGCAGCGTTGACGGCTACAGGAAACGCGCATCGCGCGCCGGCGTCTCTCGACACAAGACAGAAATCAAGCATCAGCTTCCTTTGCTTTTAGTCGACTCGCTAAAACTCGTACGGCCTAAAAGCTCATGTCGATTTCGTCATGACTGTTGATTGGAACGCGCTTGCGCTTTGGAGCGCTGGGAAGTACCGCGGCCTAGTCGTATTACATCGCGACTACACTGGCCGACGTTGGCGTTGGGTCGGTTCCACGGTTTCCGACGATCCGAAGGTTGTTTCTTGGGCGCCAATGAGCCACTCGAAAACGTATCTCACATTTTGCGATGGCTCGGTCTCTGGCCCGCCGTCCGCGTACGCTTTGTACCAAGGTGGTCTTACAGCAAGTTCCAATTTCGAACGCAATGGAAGAGTCGAGGACTCATTCGACGTTCGGCTTTTCAGAGCCGTGGCTGGCGCGCGACGCTCGTCGGAACGCGAGGAGCCCAATTTTCGATTTTACCTTCTACGCGTCGAGCCGCTCGATATTCGGTTCGAATCACACAATCGTCGCTAGCGCCAAAAACGATATATGGTACGTTGAAAGACAACGTCCTAACGTTCGAGCTTCCGGTGATTCAGATACCAGAAGGGCGCTGGCGTCTCGACAGATTAACAGTTGCCTAGCCGGTTGGCGATGGGTTAGGCGACGGACGAGGTGGTGTGCTCATGAGTGTCTGCGTTTTCTCGATGTTCCGCTCAGCCATCGCCGCGTATCGTTCGTCGCCAATCTGCTCGAAGAGCGTCAGCGCCTGATGATACGAATGCATCGCATCGGCCAATTGCCCTAGAAGTACCTGGACGTTGCCGCTGCCTAAAAGACTTTGTGCTTCCTCATCAAGGTGGCCCAGCTGCTGATTGATCGCCAACGCTTGATGAAACGATTCCAGCGCCAACGCGTATTGATTCAGGTGGGCCTGCGCCGCGCCGAGGTCGTTAAGCGCCCGCGCTTCGCCATCACGATCATCCAATTGTTGAAAAAGCGTCAGAGCCTGCTCGAACGATTTCGACGCGTTAGCTGCCTGAGCGTCGCCATCTTGAAGAAATCCGATCATAAGGAACGTCCGCGCCTCTTCGACGCGGTCATTCTGCTGCTGGAACAGCGCGAGCGCCTGCTGCTCCGTATGAAACGCGTCGGCGAACCCGGATATGTTTACTTGCACGATGCCAATTTCTAAGAGAGCCTTCCCCTCGCCGTCGGTGTCTCCCAATTGCTGATAGAGCGCCAGCGCCTCTCGATACGAATGCAAGGCGTCGGCGTACCGTCGCTGTTGAAATTGGCTGTCACCGGTTGCCAGAAGCGTGGATGGTGAGAGATTGGCGTCGATCGGATCAGCGGCGACGGGAGCCATGGCAAACCTGAGGATGACAGCCAAAACGCCTATGCGACGAAGCATTAGGGCGCCGATCCTTGTGGCGACAGACCAAGCGGGGCCTGCGACCCATCGCAACCCGTAAGGAGCACGCCAGCGTCGTAACAGCCCGAGAGCATCGCGACTGCCACGTCCGCCCTTATCAAAGCCTTCCGAGTGGGGATGCAGCCGTTACCGACGTAGCTTCGCTATAATCGGAAGTGGCCGGTCCGCAACGCCACTACCGTGCATCTCCGCCGACGCCCTTGGTGATCGCGTGGGCATATTTCCGCACCAGGCTGCTGCCCGCGATCTGATCGAAAATCCACACCCAGCCGCCGGTGATGCCGCATTGCGTATGCCAGTTCTTCATCGCCGTTTTCGTCTCAGCCGGCGTCAGATCGGGTGGCGCCGAGGATTGGTCCGATATGCCTGGATAAACCGGCACGCTGCCAAAGTCCCAGCCCGAGCACGGGCTGTTGCCGTCACCCCCAGCAAAGGTCTGCAAATGAATGCCGTCCACCGTGCCGGCGCGCTTTTCGTTGATTTGCGACACCACCGACGTCCAGTAAGCGGAGTTGGTATAGGGGTTCATGGTGACGTTGTAGCCGAGCTTACCTAACATCACCGCGAATTCCATCGTTGAAGACGAATCATAGCTGTTCTCGTCATCGAAATCGATCGCGTCGAGCGGGAGCGCCTTCTTCAGCGCGGCGAAATCCCTGTAGAGAATGCTCTTCGGTCCGGTTCCCTGCGAATCGACCAGCGCTTTGATATCCTCCCAATCGCCGTAGTTGGACGATCCGATGCTAAGAGTGACGCGCTTGACGGTGCCCTGCTTGATCGTTTTTAGATCGGCCGGGAAATGGGGGTATGTTTCATTCCCGATATAGTCGCCATCCGACGTCAACGGGAATTCGCCATTCAGGTTCAAATCGCCCGTGCTGTTGACCTCGACGCTCCAGACGATCAGTTCATTGAACCCTGAATGCTTGAGTTCTTCAATATTTTTCCGGATGTGCTTGTAAACCGGCCCTCCCCCCAGAACGCCGACATACCCTGTCTGTGAAGTGGTGGTCGTCACCGCGCTGGTCTGAGCGGCGCTCTTCTGAAACGAACCCGACGGCGCGAGTTGTGGCTGGGCCCCGCCGCCGCAGCCTGCGAGCACTGCCGCGGCCACGCAAATGGCAAGCGCGTAGCGGCCAAAGTCGAAAGTTCTCATGTGCTGTGCCCCTTTAAGCGTGAACGCATCGACGGTCAGCTACGCATCCCCGTCGCACTCAGTTTATTTTCGACAAGGCGCCTCGTGAAGCCCTACACGCCTGGAGTCGACCACCCATTGCAGCTTGATTCGTGCCTCCAGCATATCCCAATGGCTCGGATGCGGGACTTTTTTGCCAGCGCGGATGCGCGAGCAGGCCGCGAGCGATAAACCCGTTGCCTTGGCGATCTGCTTTAAAACCGGAAGGACATCGAGCTTCGGCGCGATCTCGTGCTTGAACCCAAATTGCCCACTCTAGTCGAAACGCGAAGCGAGCTAGTGATTCCCAAGTAAATGTAGAGCATGAGCGCATTCTTTGGACGCACTTTATCCAAGCTCTCGGTTTCGAACAATCCAAGTGCCTTACAATGAATCTAAATTTCCAACTCACTTGCGCTATGTCGTCCTGCATTTATTTTTTTCGTTATCGCGTCGCGCCCGCACGTTGTCGTCCATAGGCTAGAATCCGTCGTTGATGAGAAATAGATTGGCCGGGCCAACCAGCGCGATGATAGTGTAGCCCCTAGACGGATCGCCGGCCGCAGAGCAAAACCGGAAGTCCGAATCCCTTGTGTACCATCAGCGCTAGGGCGTGGGCAAGCGGCACCGCGCAACAGCTAACACCACTCCAAGAAGGAAGGAGCTTAGAGCAACATAGTAATAAGTCGGCCGTGCTCTCTGACTAATGAATTGCCGAATAGCGCGAAAACGTATCAAGATGAGTGCGAAAAGTGAAACTACTACTCCAATTGTACACAGTGCTATAAATCCCAAAGAGTACGGCCTGGAATACGGCTGCGAAGTAGCTGATTGCGTCGCCATGCTCCGCAAGAACCATACAGAGGTATACAATGAGCAGTCCTTCGGAGATACCCAGTGCAGCTGAACCCCCGATGCTACAAGAAAAAGCAAGTTTCGACTGCCCCGACCGTGGCAACAGCCGCAAGAGGGTCCAGGGCAAACGACGCCCGCTACGACGAGCAACGCGGCTACGACGTTTACGAACACGAAGTAAGTACCAATCGCCTCAGTGTCATGGGACGACGATTGAGAGTCGTTTCCAATCTCACTGAGGCATCAGGCCTGCTTCGTCCAGCCCAAACATCGTCTTCCGCAGTCAAAAATAATTCCGCCGACGATGAACCCTTCCCAGCCGTTTCCACCGATTGAATAAACCTTATTTCCGACTTCAATCATCTCGGCAGGGTTGCTACGGAAGCCGTTCAAATAATCTGCGCTGACCTCTTCAATGGTCACGGCATCAACCCGTTTGCCTTGCGGGCTCGCAATAACAACAAACCACGATCAATATCGTAGGTGTCCACGACAAAACTTCTTGTCAACTGAAATATCGGTTTTCTGGTCATCGGAAACGCTTCGGCGCAGCCAGCCCGGGCGCATCCCGACCCGGATTGAGACGTGCCTTTCACGGCATGGCGTCCGCGAAAGTCCCCAACGGCGACGGTTTTCTGAACTGAAATATCCGAGCTTCGGTGTACCTTAGGAATCTCCCAAGCGCAAGGGGGTCATAAAGTAAATGCAAGAACACATAAGAACTACTCTCGAATGGATCGCGACCGACGTAGAACAATAAGCCACCGAGCCCCGATCAGCGTTCGACCGCAACACTGACAAATTTTGAGGAGCCGCTAGCATGCCGCCGACACAGAGTCGTCTTCGCGTTTCTCCGTCAGATGATTATGAACAAACCTGAAATTGGGCGGAATCTGTACGAAAAAGCGCTTCGAATAGCGTCTCAGTCAGAGCCAGACTTGGGACAAGTTGCGCTGCTCCTCCGGCAGGCCATCGTCGCGCAGAATCCGCAAGCCATGTACGCTTTGGGCACTTGGTATTTATATGGTAAGCCCCCCGTTATTCGAAAAGATATGGCACGTGGGATCGAACTGCTGAAACGTGCGGCGGCGGCAGATGTGGCAGACGCGTCATACGAACTCGCCATATGCTATGAAACAGGAGAGACCGGCCGGATCGACCGGAGGAACGCTTTCAAGTGCTACCTCAGTGCTGCAATTCGAGGGCACAAACAAGCCGTATTCGAAGTCTCGCGCTGTCTGTTCTGGGGGTTAGGTGTTTCGCGTAGCGTTGTGCAATCAAAAATTTGGCTTAAGCGTGCTGAAGAGATAGGGGCGGAACTTGAGTGGGAGCCGGTCCGTAGAGCAAGATCCGACTCGAAGGTTGACAAGTCAAGGATCTCCCGACGAAAAGGAGGTCGGTCTTCGGCGTCACTAAGGAAGACGTAGAGACCGTGTCCTTCGGCTTTAACGGAAGCGGCGGCAGCGAGCCCGTCGCAGCTCGACACCGTCTTCCGCATCATGGAGACGGCGGTGCACCTTAGCGGGCGTTTAGCCACGGTAGGCAGCCCGCTGTATAGCACAACGTATGGTACCAACGGGAATACACGCGGAGACGTCTTTTCATAAACGTCGTAAAAACGCGAACCATAATTTCGCACCTTAGCTAATGGAACGGCACACGGCTTCGCGATTCGCGGGGCCGGTTTGCTTTGTGCTACCGGTCGCCGCCGCAGGGCAAGACCGGAAGCTACAGAGGCTCATGCAGTATCGGCGCATTTAACGAATCCGCAGGCGACGAGCTAACTAAGCTTCTCCGCGGGGATTTGAGAGGAGGCAAGCGACGCCCCGAAAAGTATGTTCGCAACTCAGGTTCTCAAGCCAAAGATCCAAAGCGCATTTAGGTCTGACCAGTAGGAGTGCAACATGGGAAGCAATGATGGCCCGGACGTAACGATCAGAGCCAGGTTCCCAAATATCCAAGCGCTGCATCGCGACGTCTTCGAATTTTGCACTCATCATAATCGACACCTACGAATCCGACTCGGCGATCATCCCACAGACCTAATCGATATACAATTCGATACATATCTTAAGTTTAGTAGGACGAACGAAAGTTGGGGGTACAACATTGTTGGTGAGCTTAGAAAGCGCCTAGGCCTGCAGGTCTCTGACCCGATAAATTGGTTTTACGAACTGTATTCGTCGCCACTCTTGGACATTATCGCTGAGCAGTATAATTCGTTTATAAAACCTCACCATTTCATCCTCTTTAGCGCCGATGACATAATCGACGTCGTCTCACTCGATCAGCCAAAACTCTACGCTAGTAACGCAGAAAATGGAAGGTCAACAGAGCTCTCGGAGTAACAACTCAGCAGTAGTGGAAAAGTACGGAGAAACTTGTTAACGACTTTGGCGGGCTCCTGTTGCTTCAGACGACGTCCAAGCTTCGCTAGCTCCTCATACTTTATTCTCGAATAGTCTTAACGTCCGGAAGGCCGCGCCCACAGCGCAAAACCGGAAGTTGCAGAGCCCTTATGTAGTATCAATTCCTCGGCAAGCTCCGCGCCGTCGAGTCCTAGGAAGGTGCAGACATGTGCTGGACGAATCGAAAAAGAAGATGGGTTCCTCGGCCCGGGTCGGTATTTCCAACCCGCAGCGTTAGCACACCCGCTACGAGGAAGCGTCTGGACGAAGAATGGAGCCTATGGAAGCCGCGCTGAAAAACTATCTGGACTTAAGCCCTGTTAGCTATTTGGAAGCGACCCATGACGCGCAGGTCTACGCTATTGAGTTCGACGGCGCTACGGTGATCCTCGCATCAGAGGCCTGGGTGGGCACCGAGCCAGTGCATCCGGTTTCTAATTTCTGCGTCCTGTACAGCCGTTATCGCGCTGTCTTTGTCGGAGTGAGGGAATTCGAGTTAAAGATTCTCGACCCTGATGAGTATCCCGGCGACCCAGTCCTTTCCGACGTTTTGAAAGACGAGATCCGCCACATAAAAATCGATCTTCCTTACGTTATCGTGCAAACTGATGCCTACGAAGTCCGCTTCATCTGCAAATCCTTTGATGTCGAGCGCGCTGCTCCAATGGCAAGCCAAGTGAAATGATCGACTTGCGAGACATTTACGAATCGCGGCTTTGACAACGCTCGGGCTCTTCCAGATTGACGCGGTACGCGTGCGCTTGCTCCAACCAACCGGCGCGCGGACGCTCCAATGAGAGGATGAAAGTTTAGGCATGAGCGAGTTTAAGAAGATACGGGAAATCGCAGTTGAGATGGAAGAGCTACTAAGGAAACACAACGACGCCACGCTGAAATACCACAAGCGGGAAGGAGAGCGATTGATGGAGGAGATCGCGCGGAAACCGAACGCTTGATAAAGTGGGTAGGCTTTTGGGGTGGTGCTGGCACTGTCGACGACCTCAATCTTTTTGAGGTACCGTTTGAGTCAAAGTATCGCGTAGACAGGCCCGACGACGAGCGACTAAGATTGTTACTTACTATCTTGCGACGCGAGATGGAACGATTACAAATTTTAAGGCCTTGGCCAACCCGATGAACCGCTCTCCTGAGGCGAAAGCGTAGCACCGGCTCGCCGGCCGCAGGACAAAACCGGAAGTTGCCGAGCCCTTATGTAGGGTCAGTCAATGAAATGAATGTCACCGCGCCATCGGCCACCGGCCGCCCACCCTCCATCATTAGAAAGCGAGAACGGACCCGCAAATGGGGAACGCTCTCTGCGGCAGCGCGCAAGAACAAATAAGCCTCAAATGTTTCACCCGGATCGATCCATTTGTCGCCGTACACTCTCCCGTCTTCGAGCGTGGGTTGAGCACCGTAGTAGGCGCGCCGATCGTTTGTCAAACACACGTTTAAGAATCACCGCGAAGGCGCGCTCGCCGTTTTCGACTTTATCGAGGGCTACTACAATCCATACCGCCGACACACCGCAACATCTCGCCAGCCGAATGCGAACGCCGCATGAGTCAAGCTGCCTGATGCCTAATCTGCAACTCTCCACCGAATCGAGCCAGCATCAATGAACTGTTCGCATCAGAATTGGGACACGCAGAGAGCTAGTGAACTCGGTGGTCAGCAGCCGAAGCTCTCGCGTAGAGGGTTTGCTCGTATAGGATAGCGTTCAGCCGCCGAAATACATCGCAAGGGAAAGCGCCACCGGGGACATCGCCAGGCCAATGCAAAGTCCCAACACAGCGGCCGATAGAACACTTGTCGAAGCCCGCACTTTCCTACTGGCAATCACTACAAGATAGACTCCCGCAAAAAGCCAGGCCGTTTCATACAAACCAAACGCCTGGTGATAGTTCGACGAGAATATCCCCCAGATGACTAAGCTTGCGTACGCGAAAGCGGGCGCGCTACATATTCCTACGCAGGCCAGCACCCACAAGTATCGAGGTTGGTCTTTATCCTTCAACAGAAGTCTCCGCGGCGTGCGATCGGAAAGACACAAGGGCAGCCGAGATCGAGACAACAAACGACGCAGAGCGACTCATGGGTTAAAGCCTTCCCTGAAGCGACGCGTTGTAACTGCCCGGTGCTGTTGCGAGCGAGAAACCGGGTCACCCGCCTTCCTGACTGTCGACGCTTTTGCAAGTTGAGAATGTCCTGCGCCTGATTGAGGTCAAGGAGAGGTCTTTATCTGCGGTCAAGCATCATGGGCGAATGTCCTAGCCGGTGCGTTGATCCGGAGTCCCGACGTCGAGCCGCAGGATCGCCAATCACAGAGCAAAACCGGAAGTTACAGAGCCCTTATGTAGTGTCAGCCATGGGAAGAAACGTGACCGCACCGTGCGCGACTACGCGACCGCCTTCCATAATTTTACACGTCAAAAATGCAACACGCCCAAGCCGTTTTTGGTGACAAACTCGGCCTTCGATATCGATCTTCGGGTTGTAGTCTTTTTCGCCGCCAAACAGGTTACTGCGACCGCCGAGATTGTGACGCCGCCTTTGAGCCTGGTATAATAGTCAGGTTCGTCTGGCTTAGCTGTGGTCGCTAGATAAAACTCAGTAAGATTGTGCCTCAACGGTACGACAAACGCCTCGGTCATCTGCTTATCTCCGTTGTTGATTAAAGGTATTGGCGTGGTCTCAGGCTTGAAAGACTGGTCACCAAACTGAGCAGAAGCTGTATCCTCATTAGTTCCGGAGACATTCAAGAATGCCGCTAAGCCTGGCGGCAACCTAGCAGTGAGCCTTACGCTGCAATACCGTTGCGTGTAGAAAAAACTGCCATACGGGCGCGCCGTATCATCGTCCGCATCTTCATTTCCACTGACATCGACCGGTTGGGTGGGTCCGGTGGAGGCATCTGGCTGGAATGTCTGCGGCGGTGGAATATCCGCAGAAACTGAAACCGGAGTTAGCAAAGAAACAGTACCTAAGGTGAGAGCCATTAGGAAGGTTGAAACCGAATCGATAGTGCAGGTCTTCCGGGAGCTTACATCGGGCTTTCGTTTCATATGTATTACTCCCTCACTTCGGCGACTCGACGGACAATTACAGCAAGCGGTGCAAGCCTAGTCGCGCGGATTGTCGGCCGGCGGGCAAGAGCCAGAAGTTACGGAAGCCTTACGCAGTATCAACATGAAATTATTGTCACCGTCCCATCGGCCACCGCGCGCCCACCTTCCATCATTCGAAAGCGTGAACCGACCCGCAAATAGGGAGCGATCTCTGAGGGAGCCCGCAGGAGAAAATAGGTTTCAAACGTTTGACCCGGATCTACCCACTGGTCGCGGTACATGGTCCTGTCTTCGAGCGTGGGAGAAGCACCGTAGTAGGCGCGCCGATCGTCGTCAAAGCTAAGATCTGGCCTATACGTCCGAAGATTAAGCGGCGTTTCTCGGCCGCCGTCTTGGGGGCGCTCTGAGCGTCAGCAGCGCTTTGAAATGGGGTTTTACTTCCACCCTTCATTCCTGCGAGCTGTACAGCGACGAGGGACCTCCCATCGGCGCATGGTGCGCTGGGATAATCTGACCGGCCACGATATCGAAGCGTTCCTGCGTGAGGTTCTGGCCCGCATCGGCGAACACCCAAATTTAGAAATCGAGGAACTTCTACCGTGGAACCTACAGACATCCACAAACGTGGTTTGCGGAGAACTCGCCGGCGCAAGCCTTCAAGGGCGCGCAACCGCTCTGTAAGTGCCTTCGATCGGCTGTTATTGCGGAGAAAAAATATAGTCTATAAAAAGCACGCGCGGGGCTGGGCCAGCAGTACAAATGCCATAAGTAACGACGCCTCCGAAGGTTACTGCGACCATATCAAGGACCTGATCGATTGAAATATTAAGCAAAACGGCCGGAAGATGGGGCGCACGGTCGTTCGGTCCCGGGTCATGCAACAGCTGTACACCCAGGGCTTGAACCAGCAACAGGCCTGACGATTTTACAGCATCCTTCAGCTCTTTTGTCGATTCGAGTGCGTCGATCACTTTGCTAGGGTTATACTGCTCAATCGGTTGCAGCTTGAGGAGTGCTATGTGAGTCTCGAGGATGTTCGTCGGTACCTTACCCACAGTGATCTTAGCAATACCGTCAGGCCCTTTCGTTACCGTTAGGTGACGATCGGATTCAAAAACAGATCGCACAGCGTCGATACCCGTAAAGCGGCTCGACGGTGCACGTAGACGGATAGGCGGTATAGGCGGAAAATTTGTCGTTGCAAGGCAACTTGCGGAATAGGAAAACCGCACTGACGTCCCCCCATCGAGGGCGGGCTTCAGATACTGTAAGACTGTCGAAATATCGGTTTGAGGGGGCGAAATCCCAGCGCTGTCAGCCACAGAGCAGCAGGCAATGGTCAGGCCAAGCATGGTCGCGAGGCACTTCGAAGCAACGCGTTCCGTCATGGCCTTTGCACGCCGAACTGAATGTTGGTCACGCTGCCATTCACGACGGAGAAGCTGTGGACAAACACCGTTGTCGAGGAGCCACCCGTAAAAATGAATCCGCCACTATTTAGCCACTCCGTAAAGGTCTGAGTCTCCGTGTAGTCGCCACCGAGGTTACGGAACGGGCCGCCGCCTCCGACCTGGTCTCCGATGTTTCCATAGGCATTTGGAGAGGTACTGCCAACCTGCAACAACGCATTTGGAAAACCCCCAGAGATATTTTCGAAACTGGTGTGCATCGCCCTCTACGGCATCGCCAAACGCATCAGACGCATGGTACGTGTGATATATTTCCTCGCTACCGTCCGTTTCCGTCTCCCTCTCTTCTGAAGGGACGTTGGAAACTCGATTGAAGGGACGTTGGAAACTCGATAAGGCCGAGCTGATCCCCAAAAAACATAGCCGTCGGCGCAAGTTCGATTGGGTAATGCAACTAGATCTGCAAAGAAACCATCACGCAGTCTCGATCACTTGCTGTCTTGAGGCACTACGATGCGACAATGCACCTCAGATCGCGAGCCAATTACTCGTGTCCGAAATGCCGAACCGGAAGTTTGAAGGCCACTATGTAGTATCCCAACGGGAACGCCATGGGATATTAAACTTCGTGTCTGTAACTTCAGGTTTTAGCCGGTCGCCGCCGATCCAAGGAATTGCTTGAAATGGGACCGATCCCGTTCAAATGGCAACCGATTCAGTCGAACAGATCGCAAGTTACTTGGATCCAGTATAAAGAGAATATCGTAGATCGAATTGTCGTGTCATACGCCGCGTAGATGACCTGAGCGATGTGGCGGGGTGAGGACCACATCTACGTATCAGTTTATGCGCAGGGGGCGCGAAATATCTCCTCTCCATCTCTAATGCTGGCGGCCCTTCGCAGTCGATAACAAGGGTTGCGATACGCAATGTCTCACCCCCTACCGGAAGTTACAGAGGCCTTGTGTCATATCTGAATCACGTTCTACCTTTTCACTCGAAGCCGCAGCGCGTGGCACGCGACAACTCCGAGAGCCGCAAAGACGAAGTCAAGCGTCAGCGGTGAGATCCAAATGCCCTGATTGAAACCGAAAAGCGGCCACGTATACGCGGCCGCTACGAACATTACAACAGCAAAAGCAGCGTCGATTGCAGCAACTATAAGAGTGAAAGGCTGACGGAAGAGAATACTCAGAAGACCGCCGACGGCGATCCCAAGCAGAGCCGCAAAGGTTAGATTAATTGCGGCGATGATCGTCGCGCCTGCTGTCCCAATCAAGACGGAGTCGCTGACTCGGCTAACGTGTACACGAGTAGCGCTGTTCTAAACAGTGACCAGCGTTCCTCGCGGCGCGTGGTCACGGATCGCCGGCCGCTGAGCAAAACCGGAAGTTTGAGGCCACTATGTAATATCCCAACGGGAACGCCATCGTGTTCATCAAGTATTGAATACGGCGTTGGCGATAGCTGTCGGCCTGCGGGCGATAACGATCGAGGAGCCCTCAAAATGTTGAGGCTCGCTTATATATACATAGGCTCTCTGGGGGGGTATCCCTCAATCGGATTCAAAAGCCTCGATATCTGGCGCAATAATTTCATGATAAGAGGCGGTAGAACGATGGGTACGAGCATAGCTGATCGCATTTATTTTGGCGGCGATATCATCACCATGGACGATGCGAGCCCCGCAGCAGAAGCTGTTGCAACCGAGGATGCCACGGATCTTCGCCGTCGGATCGAAAGCCGACGTGATGCCATGCAAAGGGCCGGCCACCGAGATGGTCGATTTGCGGGGCCGCACGCTGCTGCCCGGTTTCCTCGACGGGCACAGTCATTTCATCAACGCCGTGCGCATGGGCGCGTGGGCCAACGTCTCCGCGCCGCCGGTCGGAGCCGCTCGAACCTTCGCCGATCTGATCGAACGCTTAAAGCGATGAAGGCGAAGCTCGGCCTCAAACCGGGCGAGTGGATGATGGGCTACGGATACGACGTCACCGCGATGGACGAGACGCGCGATCTCACCCGCGCCGACCTCGACGCGCATTTCCCCGACAATCCGATCCTGCTGCTTCACGTTTCACTGCACGGCGCCGTGCTCAATACCGCCGGTTTCAAAGCGGTCCACTTCGATTTGAATGCGCCGACGCCGGCGCGAGGCGGTTTGACCGCGCGCATACCGGGCACCACCGAAGCCGCCGGACTCGTGATGGAGCATTCGTTCCTGCCGATCTTCATGAACATGCCGCGCCGACCGAGCAGAGCAGCTCGACGGCGATGAGCGCCGCGCAAGAACTTTACGCGAGCAACGGCTATACGACCGCGCAAGACGCGCCGATGGAGCCGCCAACGCGGCCGCTCTATCATAAAGCGGCCGAGCAAGGATCTGCTGTATCTCGATTTCGTCGGTTACGTGAACTGGCTCGAGTTTCGCGTCACTCGTAAGATCGGCGAGCGAACCGTTCGGCGGCCCGTACGAAAGGCCATTTTCGCGTCGGCGGCGTCAAGATCATCGGCGACGGATCGCCGCAGGGCAAGACCGCGTTTTGGACCCAGCCGCTGCTCACCCCGGGTCCCGGCGGCGAGAAGGATTGGCGCGGCGAGCCGAACATTTCGCCCGAGGAAACCAACAAACGTCGTCAAGCTCGCGTACGACAATGACATTCAAGTGCTGATGCACTGCAACGGCGACGCGACCATCGACATGCTGCTCGACGCGCACGAGGCGGCCGGCTCGCCGCCGGGCAAACGCACGATCATCGTCCACTCGCATTTCGTGCGACGCGACCAGCTCGACAAATACGTGAACTACGGGCTCCTCCCGTCGTTCTTTACGAACCATACGTTTTTCTGGGGCGACGTTCACGTCGAAAACCTCGGCAAAGAGCGCGGGCCTACTTTATGAGCCCGGCCCGCTCCGCAAGAGCGCGCGGTATTCGCTTCTCCAACCACAGCGATTTTGCGGTAACGCCGCTCGATCCGATGTTCATCCTCTGGACTTCGGTCAACCGCGTCTCGCGTTCCGGCCAAGTGATCGGTCCGGACGAGCGTATCTCGGCGCACGACGGCTTGCGCGCGCTGACGATCGACGCAGCCTACCAATACGGCGAAGAAGCGAGTAAAGGTTCGATCGAAACCGGCAAGCTTGCCGACCTCGACGATCCTCGACTCGAACCCTACGAAGGTCGACGCGGCGGCGATCAAAGACATCAAAGTCTCGCGAGACCATCAAGGAAGGCAAGACGATCTACAAACGAGACGTAGACGTTGCGGTGAAGCCGATCCCGGTCACCGTGATCGGCGGGTATCTTGGCGCCGGGAAAACGACGCTGCTAAATGCCTTGCTGCGCAATGCGAACGGGATACGCTTCGCCGTGCTCGTCAACGATTTCGGCAGCGTCAATGTCGATGGCGAAACGATCGCGTCCACCGGCGCGCAAGCCATCGAGCTGACCAACGGCTGCATGTGCTGCACGATCGGCGGCGATCTGATACTCGCACTCAAGAACTCGTCACTCGCGACGCCGTTCCCGAGCGAATCGTCATCGAGGCGAGCGGCGTCGCGGATCCGCGCGCCGTAGCGCGCTTGGCGGCTTGCCATCCGGCGTTGTGCGTCCAGGGCACGATTGTGGTTGCCGACGCAGAGACGATCGTGGACCGCGCGACACGACAAATATGTCGGCGGCCTGGTGCGGCGGCAACTCGGCGCAGGCGATGCCATTATTCTCAACAAAATCGACTTGGTCGGCGAAGATCGTCTGACGCTCGTACGCCAATGGATATCGGCGACGAATCCCGGCGTGCCCGTCTTTGAATCGTCGATCGATGCGGGCTTCCCGGCCGACGTCGTCTTCGATTCCGATCTCGCCGGACTGCGTGAGGAACTAGCAGAGGCAAGGAGCATCGGCGACGTTACGTTTGCATCGGTGACCTATCGGAGCGACCATCCGTTCGACCGCGCGCGCTTCCTTGAAGCCGTTCGCGACATGATACCGGCGATTGCGCGCGCAAAGGGGACTCTCTACTTTACCGACGAGCCGGAGATGCGTTACATATTCCAGCTTTCCGGCGAGCGCTGGTCGGTCGAGCCGTTCGCTTCCGACGGAACTACAGCGGCAGACGAAGATCGTCGCCATTGCACTCACCGAACGAAGCTCTCGACTCGAAGATACGCTCCGAGCGCTGCGCCGTGCCGCAAGTTAATCCGATGTTTTAGGAACGAAGAATCCCGAGGAGTTCCGCACGACCTACGAAATCAGACAGTTTATGAAATACCGCGCGACGATCGTGGTGCTATTGGTAAGCATGGTTATTGCGGGTTGCAGTTCGCCAAGCTTGCCAACTACCGCGTCCAATAACGTAACAACGCAAGCCAAGCACGCGACTCCCTATGGCACTATTTACGTGGTCAACGCCGCGGGGGGCGCGCCCTACGTCAGCATCTATTCCGAGCAAAACGGGACTCTGTTGCGCACCATTTCGCTCAATAGTGGCGGCAGCACCGCCGGGGTAAGCATGGCGGTCAGCGCCGGCGGCACGCTGTACCTCGCCGACTACGGCGGGAAATACGAACAGCCGCAGGTGCGCGCTTACGGCGCCCAGGGATCGAACCTGCTTCGGACCATTCACCCCAAGAACGGGCACGGACTGGCTTGGCTGACTGTTGACGCGTACGACGACGTGTATGCCTCCTCTCGCTCGACCACTATTTACGAGTTGGTCGGCCCTCTTCAAAAAAAGACCAAGCGATATCCGAAAACGTTTCCGCCCATTGCGGTCGATGCCGCATCTGACGTCGCGCTGGTCGGCTGCCGAAAGTATAGCGCCGCGGCCTGCGTCTTTCACCACGGCCAGAAGTCTCCGTTTTGGAAGATCGATTCGGGCGTTCCGTACGACTCGGAGTCGACGACAACGCTCTTTGATGCGAGTGGAAGTTTCTTTGCTTCCGACAACGGCGCCCACTCGGACGAAGATCCCGGTGCGATCGCGGTCTTCCAGTCCGGAGCGACGTCGCCGACCCGGACGATCACGAACGGCATCTCGGCTCCGGTAGCGATGGCAGTGGCTGGCGACGGCACGCTCTACGTTTATAACGGATGTGCCGGATCGTTCGGATATCGCGGAATTTGCAAGGTCTCGCATGGCGACGTCACGGTCTATCCGCCAGGCGCGAGCGATCCGTCCGCTGAGATTACGACGGGGATCGGCACCGCCGGATCGGCGGCAGTTCTTGGCGTCGGCAACAGCCTTGCTCTCGACTCTGCCGGGACGCTTTACGTGGTGAATGAGCCGCCATTCAACGGAGGCAACGGAACGGTGACGACGTACGCCCCGGGATCGACGTCCCCAACTCTCACCATCACCGATCAAATCGACGACCCGATCGCCGTCGCGGTCGGACCGTAACGCGTCAGCATCGTACGCTGCGCGTCCTAAATGTTGACAACCAGAAGTAAAGATCGACGCTTGATTAATGATGTTCGCGCGTATGCGCCGTCGCTCACTAACAGGCCGGTTCACGTAGGGGCTGACACGGTTGGACGGCTAGCCGCAGTAACCCAGGTTCCTTTTCGCGTCTCCAACGCCTGAGTAAGGTCGTTTAATCGACGAAAGGAAAGACTTGCGGGGTCACTGTGAAACCGTTGAGGAAGCCCGATACTAGTTCTCACGGAGGTTATGCCGAATTGGGGAAAGCCGCTCTCGCTTTTATTTGCTGCTTGGCAGTTGGCGTCGCCGTGGGTTGCTCGAGCACATCGATGCCGAGTACGACGGCCGGTGCGGCGGCGCTCGCGAGAACCGAAGCAAGTAGCGGCAAAATACAACACATCGTTATTATTGTGCAAGAGAATCGCACGTTCGACAATTTCTTCGACTGTTTTAAAGGCACAGACTGCGTCAAGACCGCCCCCGGACCAGGAGCGAGCCCGGGCCCTGTTCCGGCCACATCAAGCCCCTGCCCCGTATTGAACACACCAACCCCTGGTCCGACACCGACAGCGATTTCAATAGCATTTCATCAGCCGTTGCTTGTACTCGATCCCGGACATACATATTGCCCATCGTTCAAGGAGGAATACGACAACGGACGAATGGACGGATTCGCATATGTTGACGGTCTACCGGACGACGCGAAGAAAAACTACGTCTATCGTGTTACGGATCCCAATCATATAAAACCATACTGGGCGATGGCCGAACAGTACGTCTTAGGCGATCGCATGTTCCCGACTGAGTTCAGTGCGAGTTACACCGCCCATCAAACGTTGATTCGTGGCGACGCGACGTACGAGTACGGCGAAAGCCTAGTAGACTTGCCTCATAACGATCCAGGTAGCTGGTGGGGCTGCGACGCCAAGACCGGCGCGATGACTCCCCTGCTAAGTAAAACTCAGCAATACACCTATGACGGCCCCTTTCCGTGCATGACCTACGAAACGATCCGGGATACCCTCGAAGCGAGAGGCATTAGCTGGAGATATTATGTACCGCCGCTAAACAAGTACGGCGGACAGATGTGGAACGCGTTCGACGGCATTTCCGCAGTGCGTTACAGCAAAGAATGGCCGAATTACCCGCAGTAACCGCGAGGCCGTTCACTTGTCCGGCGAGCTGCCAATTGCGTGTCGTGGCCCAACACGAACATCCTTTGCGACGTCTCCGGAACGCAGGGGACCAAAGTCTGTCCTACTGCCAATCCTTCAGGCCCGGTCGAACTTCCGGGGGTCAGTTGGGTGATACCCACCGGCGAAGAGTCGGACCATTACAACCCAAACAAACACGGCAAGCTCGTCGATTACGGACCCGACTGGGTGTCGTCGGTCGTAAACGCAATTGGCGAAAGTAAATACTGGAATTCGACGGCGATCATCATCGTTTGGGATGATTGGGGTGGATTCTGGGATCACGTGCCGCCGCCGCAGCTCGACTATCGCGGACTCGGCTTTCGCGTGCCGCTGATCATCGTTTCTCCGTATGCCAAGAAAGGCTACGTGTCGCACACGCAATACGAGTTCGGGAGCATCTTGAAGTTCGCCGAAACGACCTTCGGGCTCGACAGCTTGAACACGACTGACCTGCGCGCAAATAATCTCAGCGACTCGTTCGACTTCACCCAGAAGCCGAGAAAATTCGTCCCCATTGCACCGCAAACCGCCGGCCACGATCGCGCCTACTTCATGTCGTTGCCGCCGTCGGTTTCACCACCGGACGACGAATAATCGTTAGGAGTTTATAATGAACCGATCGATCGCATACGCAGCTATCGTAACCGCCGCATTGCTTGCGGGCTGCGGCGGATCGCAGTCGCCCCTGAGCCCGCCTGCACAAGGATTGGCGGCGCAGCCATCGTTCGGGGGTCGGGCGTACACGATACTCCACGAATTCGGCAGATCGGCGGGAGACGGCGCGAATCCATCGGCGGACCTTATCGACGTCGGGGGCACGCTGTATGGCACGACCGCGTATGGCGGCACCCGCAACGCTGGAACGGTGTTCTCGACCACTTTAGGCGGCGAAGAAACCGTGCTCCACAGCTTCGGCGGATCGCGCGACGGCGCAAATCCGACGGCAAGACTTCTCGACGTCAATGGCACGCTCTATGGCACGACCAGTTCGGGCGGCGCAAATTCCTCAGGTACGGTCTTCAGCATCACGCCGAGTGGTTAGGAAAAAGTGATGCATAGTTTCCCGGATACCGGGAACGGCGCGCCGGTAGCGGGTCTGATCGACGTCGCCGGTACGATGTACGGCACGGCCAAAGGCGTCGGTAACGGCTCCGGCGTGGTGTTCAGAATCACGACCGGCGGTACGTTTACCGTGCTGCATATTTTCGGCAAACGGTATCGCGACGGCGCCTTCCCTGAAGCGGCGCTTCTCGACGTGCAAGGTACGCTTTACGGCACCACCGCCGGCGGCGGCGATTTCGACAGCGGAACGGTCTTCAGCATTAGCACGTCCGGAAAAGAGCGAGTGCTGTACAGCTTCGGGTCGTACGGTGGCGTGCAAGACGGCATACGGCCTTCGTCTGCGTTGATCGACGTACAAGGTACGCTCTACGGCACGACCGTGCGCGGCGGCTCCGCCGGTGGCAAAGGCACGGTCTTCAGCATCACGACGGACGGCACGGAGAACGTGATTCACAGCTTCAACGGAAACAACGGCAGCCAGCCCCTCGCCGACCTGAAAAATGTTAAAGGCGTGATGTACGGCACGACGTCGAAAGGCGGCGCGAACGGTCTCGGTACGGTGTTCAGTATCACGACGAGCGGCGAGGAGAAGGTGCTGCACAGCTTCCACGGTGGAACCGGCGTCAATCCCACAGCGGGCCTTGTCCCAGTACAACACTCGTTGTACGGCACAACGTACGGTGCCGTCACAGAGCATCACGGAAATATCTTTTCGTTAACGCCGTGAAACGCGAATAGTTCGTTATGATCGTCTCGTCCTAATTTGGCTTCCGGAGAATAACATATGCGGACCTGGTCGCTCTTCGCCGCCTTGGTGGGCACGGGTTCGATGTTAGTTGCGTGCAGCGGATCGCAGCCCCCGCTTAGTGCGTCGACCGGAGGATTAACGCCGCAGCCATCGCTCGTGCGTGAGGCGTATCACATACTTCACGAATTTGGCAGTGCGGGAGACGGCACGAATCCGTCTGCGGGACTTATCGACGTCGAAGGCACGCTGTACGGCACGACTGCTAAAGGCGGCACTAACGGCTACGGAACGGTCTTCTCGCTCACGACAAGCGGTGCGGAAACCGTACTGCACAGTTTCGGCGGCTCGGGCGACGGCGCGCAACCAGTGGCCGCACTTCTCGACGTCAATGGCACGCTCTATGGCACGACCAGCGCTGGCGGTGCAACACACAATGCGGGTACGGTCTTCAGCATCACGCCGGATGGCACGGAAAAAGTGCTGCATAGTTTCGACTTCGCCGGAAACGGCGGCGCCGCGCCCGTCGCAGGACTGATCGACGTTGACGGCACGCTCTACGGCACAACGAGCGCGGGCGGCTCTGGCTCCGGTACGGTGTTCGGCATCACGACTGACGGCGAGTACACGATGCTCCATCAATTCGGCAAGGGCCATGACGGCATTTCCCCTGAGGCAGCGTTGCTCGATGTCAGAGGGACGCTGTACGGTACTACAAAGTACGGTGGCGTGTATGGCAGCGGAACGGTCTTCAGCATCAGCAAGACGGGAAAAGAGCAAGTGCTGCACAGTTTCTACAACTACGATGGAGCGCTTCCCACGGCAGCATTGATCCAGGTAAAGGGCACACTCTACGGCACGACTACTCAAGGTGCCAATTACGATGGTAGCGGCAGCGGTACGGTCTTTAGCATTACGACGGGTGGCACGGAGAACGTTGTCCATACGTTCGGTGGGAGCGACGGTCGTCATCCGGTCGCCGGCCTAAAGAATATCAACGGCGTGCTGTACGGCACGACGTCTCAAGGCGGCGCGAACGATGCCGGTACGGTCTTCAAAATCTCAACGGACCGCAATGAGATCGTGCTACACAGTTTCGGTAATCGAAGCGGCGATACTCCCTACGCAGGCCTGGTTGCCGTCGGCGGTAGGCTATACGGAACCACGTTTGGTGTCGTCAAGAACCACGTTGGAAACGCGTTTTCGTTAGCGCCTTGAAATCACCATGCGATCGGGATAAGTCCCTTGTCGTCACTGCCTTATCTCTAAAGACCTCGTTCGTTTGTATTTCGAGTCAGGAGTAATCGATGATCCGTGTTCTTCGTTTGCTTTCAATAACGCTTGCTTCACTTGGCTTGCTTACTGCTTGCGCGGCACACAACGCCGCCAGTGGCAATGCGAACTTCGTTCCGAGTGTCAACGGTGGCACGAACAGGCAAACGTTTCACTTCACCGGTATCGCACAAACGTTCCAAGTTCCAAGCGGTGTCAAAAAAGTTACCATTACGGCCAAAGGTGCCGGCACGCCATCCGCTCGCGGTGGCTTGGTGAAAGCGACAGTCGCCGTGACTCCCGGCGATGCGCTGAGTATCGTCGTCGGCGGAGCGCCCGACGGCAGGCAAGGCGGTTATAACGGTGGCGCTGACGGGGGCATTTGCGCCGTCGGCGGCAACGGCTGTCTTCTGAGAGGCGGAGGTGGCGCCGGTGCGTCCGACGTGCGCCTCGGCGGCAGCGCGCTACAAGATCGCATTCTCGTTGCCGCCGGCGCCGGCGGACGCGGCGGACCGGGTCAGTATCACGGTGGGCCCGGCGGAGAAGGCGGCGGCGTCTCTGGTGGTCACGGAGAAAACGGAGTGCCGGTTGGATCTCAGCACGGTTCTTACGGTCACGTTAACGGCGGTGGCGGCGCCGGGGGCGCTACGCAACGTCGCGGCGGAACGCGCGGCGCCGGCGGAAAAGACGGATACATACCGGGAAACCCAGGGTATCCCGGGACACTGGCGATCGGTGGAGCGGGCGCAGATAACTCTTGCGAGATCTGTTCGGTCAGTTATGGAATTTTGGCCGGCGGATCGGGCGGCGGTGGCGGCGGCGGCTATTATGGCGGCGGTGGCGGCGGCAGTGGCAGCAACTCAAATGCGTACGCCGGTTACGAAGGCAGAAAAGCTATTGGATCGGGCGGCGGCGGTGGCGGCGGTTCCTCGTTCGTCGAACCCGGCGCGCAAAATGTGAGCATCGAAACGGGCAAGGGCAACACCGGCGACGGCCTCATCACTATCTCGTGGTGACTTTGGCGAAAGTAAGGAGACATTTGTGAATCGATCGACCCTTGCGACGCTTGTCGCGACATCGATCCTGATGGCCTGTAGCACCGCGGGTAACGAATCGGGTGGGAGCACGTCGGTTCCTACATCGGCGCGGATCGCGAGTCCATCGACGCACGAAAAGGTCGGATCGCTTCAGGGCTATTACCTCGCGAAGCTCACCACGAAGGTCGGGAACGGTCTTCCCGAGTCTTCTTTTTGCTTTCGGTTCGAGTCCTCAGGGAGTTGGTCGAACACGGGCAGCGAAGGTTTCAGCGGCACGTACCTTATTTCGGGAAAAGACCTATTTGCTTCGGCTGTTTGGCTTCCGTCGCCGGCGGTCTATATGAGTTTGCAAGGAACCGTCAACGCGAAGCAAGGATCCGGCACATTTATTATCAGCGGTGTGAATGGCGAAGTGTCCGGTGGCGGAACGTTCAGCATGACCGTCAAGCAAAACAAGTCCTGCACTTAAGGAATCGATAACCCTGGTACGCGCATCGCTAGTTGTGCTTCTAACAGGAAGGCTGCCGTGAATTCGAAGCGAAATTTTCTCGCAGGCGGACTAGCTCTAGCCCTCGCCGGTTGCTCCGGAGCAGTAGTTGGTACGGCACCGGGAACGACCGCTGCAAACGCTGGCGGGGGCGCGCAGCTACGCACTACTGTGCACCCGTCGGACTCCACTTTGCCGACGTTATACGTATTGAACGGCTATTCCAATAAAACGGATGGTTGGGTCAGCGCTTACTCCGATGCAGGTGCGACGCTTACCAGGAATTTCGGCACGATCGGCAGTGAATTCTCGGGCATGACCGCGGACGCATCAGGCCACTTGTATCTTTATCCGGGTCTTCCGTTCGGGCAAATCCTCGTTTACAAGAACTATGGAGCGGCAATATTGCAAACCCGCCAATTCCAAAAGAGTTCAACCTTCACGAATCTAACGCTCAGTGATTCCGGAAATCTGTTTGGGATGGCCACGAACCGCAAATTCAATGTCGGTCAACTTGACGAGTTTTTATCGAACGGAAATGGTTCCCTCAAGCAAAAGCCGATTGCAAGACCACATACGGCGGGACTATATGTTGCGACCGATTCAATGGGCGATGTAGGATCGGCGTATGGGGTCAGCGGCTTCAAAGCCTACGCTGGCAAATCGAAAACTCCGTTTTGGACGTTAAACGCGCCCAATACTGGATACGCATCGGTAGCTTTCGACTCCTCAAACAATTTGTATGTCGTGCAATACGTCGTGAGCAGCGGAGTCGGCGCTGTTTCGGTTTACGCTCGCGGTGCCTCGGCGCCGACGTATTCGATTACGAACGGCGTTTACCAACCATCGGATCTGGCGTTCGACGGTTCTGGGAACCTCTATGTCTTCGACATCTGTCCCTCCAACTGTGGGTCGAACCCGAGCGAGGAGATAGCAGTCTACACGCCTGGCGCTACGTCCCCAAACAGAGTTCTGCAGCCGCTTTCCGGGAAAAAATTTGGCCATTTCGCTGTGAGTAGCAGTGGTTATGTCGCTGCCGTCGAGTTCCAAAATGACTCGGAGAATGGGCCCGTCGTTGTGTACGCTCCTGGATCGACCGTTCCCACGGCGACAATATCCACTGGCCTGCAAGCTCCTGATCTGGTAGTTTTCGGGGACTAGCCCCGGGGGCGGCTCCAGCATCGACGTGGCAGTATCGTTGGCGTTCGACCAATCAAACAACTTTCGTGTGGCTAACATTGGCGGGACGAATGAGGATCCAGGAAGCATCACGGTTTACGCAGCAAACGTCGGCAGGGAGTTGCACAAAATGTGCGCCATCTAAAGAACGGAACATGGCTTCGCGAATCTGCCGGGCCGTGTTCGCTTTGCCACAATTCCAGGATTGACGAGCGCCAACCTCCACTCGAGAGTGGGGGTAGGTCGCTTCACCATCGGCGATTGTCGTCTTTGTTCATGTGGGAGTCACTTGTGAACCATCGCTCGGTCATCACAGCACTCGCGGCAGGCACCATGCTCGCGGCCTGTAGCACGTTCGGCAACGCGCCAACACCATTCACTGCCTCGATTGACAGTCAAGGCAAGATTTCTAAGGCTGAGGGGTCGCGCGCGAGCAGTTCGTACACGGACTTGTACGTCGCGAACGCTGGGAATAGTACCGTGACGGTTTATGCGCGGGGAAGTAACTCGGTTCTGCGAACAATTTCGAAAGGTCTGACGGTCCCCTCCGCTTTGGCGTTCGATGGCGCCGGTTCGCTTTATGTTCTCAACTGTGAATATTGTTACTCTGGAGCGGGCTTCGTTACAGTCTACGCCGCGGGAAGCGGGAAACTTCTACGCACGATTTCCGGTTTGTCGGCTCCGACGGCGATTGCAATCGATCGAGAAGGACTCATTTTTATTGCCGACTACTCGGATAGCGTCGTTCAGGTGTATGGTTCGAGGGGACCTCGGCCGCTGCGAACCATTTCGAAGGGAATCAAGGGACCGCGCGCTCTTGCGTTCGACAGAAGCGGCAATCTGTACGTCGCAAACTGCGACGGTCAGTGCCTCTATAGAATTGGCGGCGGAACGGTGACTGTCTACGCGGCGGGAGGAACGACTCTGTCTCGCACAATTTCGCAGGGCGTGCGCTCCCCAATTCGACTCCTGATCGCTCCGACGAGCGACCTATATGTGGCCAACTACGGTACGAATTCTACACCGAGTTTCGGCGGCACGATCGAGGCTTACGCTCCGGGACAAAACGCACCCTATGAATCGATCGCACAGGGAGTTAACGGCCCAGTAGCACTGGCGTATAGTCCATCCGGAACGCTATTTGTAGGGAACTGCGTGTATTTGTGCGCGTATGGGTCATACAACGGCTTTGTCTCAGCGTACGCCGCAGACAAAACCAAACCGGCGCGAATGATTACTCAAGGTATCGTTGACCCGGCGGCGATGTCTGTTGGCTCGTCCGGTTATTTGTTCGTGGCTAATCCCGACTCTAACACCGTGCAAGTATATGCTCCGGGAAGCAAGAAGGTGCATCAAACGATATCGCAGGGCATCAGCTATCCGCTCGGAGTGGCTTTCGGTCCCTAGTGAAGCACGCCGACACGCGCGCGCCTAATGATGTACGGACATCTGCTGCTGCTCTTCGGACCAAGTCAAGCTGGCGCTGCCGCCGCGGTGCGCGCGAACTTTGAGATTCCCAGGCCGTCGCTGACCCGAAGCGTAAGAAAAGAGACACAAACGCCCTCACAGTGGAGAATCTATTAATGCCTATGCCCTCGCGGCCTAAATACGTCTTAAGCGGAATCGCGGCTCTCGTACTGCTAGCCGCTTGCTCGGGGGGCGGCGCCGGCGCTCCCGCGCCAAGCGTGGCGTTTTCGCAAAAGGTCGCGCAGAACTCCAGCGTCCTTCGGCCGGACGTTCCGCAACTGCATTCCAACATTCCGGCCGCTCCTTTCGCAAGCAAAGACGGCAAATTTAAGGGCCATGAGTCGATCGTTGTTTCGGACGCGTCGAACAATGTCGTCGATATTTTCAATGCCGCGGGCAAGCAAACAGCGCAGCTGACTGGCTTCTCGCAGCCACAAGGTCTCGCGGTCGATACGGAAGGGAACCTGTACGTCGCCGATACGAACAATAGCCGCATTCAAGTGTACGCGGCCGGCTTCAACGGTAGCCCGACGACGATAAACGATCCGGGCGAGGCACCCGTCGGGGTCGCGATCGACAAGAACGACAATATCGCGGTGACGAATATCATAACGACGACCGACGGACCCGGAAGCGTGAGCTTCTTTAATAAGAGCGGCACGCTCCTGACGACGATTTCGAGCGCCAGTTTTACTAAAGTCCTGTTCGACGCGTTCGACCGCAAGGGCAACCTGTACATCGACGGCATAAACGCATCCGGCGCCTTCGTTGCTGGAGAAATCGTCGGCGGCGTTACGGGGAACGCGATCGCCGTCCTCACAACGGGCAACACCATCGGGTATCCGGGAGGTGTCGCAATTTCGTCGGTGGGCAAAATCGTATTGGACGATCAGGAGAATGTCGCGATCTACACTTACAACGCGCCCGTAAAGGGATCGCTCGGCGCACCGATCGCGACGACGCCGCTCACGGGTGCCGGCGATCCAATCGGCATCGCGTTCACCAACAGGGACAAGGGCATCTGGGTCGCGGATCCGGCAAGCGGGGGCGCAGCGGATAAGGTGCTTGTAAGTTCCGCTGATAAATATCAATACTCAGAGGGCGGCGCATCGACGAGGGCGATTTTCTTTAGCCACGGGTCCCAGCCGACCGGCATCGTGTTGAGCCAAGCCACGCAGCCCTAACTGAAAGTTGAAAAGGAACTTGAATTGAATCGTAAAGAGTTGGCATACGCGGCCGTCGGAGTTGCCTTAGGCGCGGCCGGGTGCGCGCCGCAAATGAAATCGCTTGTCGTACCCGCTGCCAACGCTGAGGAACACACGGACACCCCACACGTCGAGGAAGCCGTGATCACGCTAATTTCTGGTACGACGAGGGACGTGTCTAGCGCGCTCTTTCATCTTTTGCCGAAATCGGGTTGGAGCATTGTCAGCAGCGAACCTCGGCTTGCAGTTGCGATTTCTAATGAACACGTAGCGACGCTCATAGCGCCCGTGCGATGCCACGTCGTAATGCTTTAACTGAACGCCGCACATCATAACGTTCGAGGATGGGCCAAGAGCTGAGGCGGATCACAGTAGTCGGTGCAGCTGGTTCACTACCCAGCTCTAGCCCAGGCGCCATATGCGGGAAATGGTTTTGCACTGGGCGCAAGTGCTCATCTCAGGGGCGAAAACCGAAATATTGGCTAACGCCTGGCTAGGAACGTTTGAGTATCAGCCGCTAGACACCTCGCTCTGCTTTCGATTCGCCTGGTGCTAGCGCGTTTACTATTGCCGCGAACACGAGGCACGCAAGCGCAATCACAAACCAGTGGCTGGCGTAAGGTCCGGTGTGAAATCCCGCAGCTTGGCCGACGGCGACGCCAAATAGCGCGCTTAAAAGAACGGTTATGCCGCCGGCGATTGGAGGCAGTCGTCGAGCATTCGCGATTCCTACGGTTATGCCAATCGCAATTGCAAGCCATATTCCGGGCCACCAAGTCCAACCTAGACTTACGAACGCTGGGAGTTGTGCGTAGCTTCCGCATGCGATCTGACGCACCGTGAGCGTGCCGCCGAAGACGAAGAAACCTACTCCAATGGCAACGCTTAAGGCTCCCTTCTCGAAACGTGAAGTCGCGTCGACCTGACGGCCGCCAGGAGATCGTTTTGATCCCCGCCATGCGAGAAAGCGTTGCACCAATAGTAAAAGGCTCATCGAGACCGCTAGCATTCCCCAGAGAAATAAAGCCCCGTCGCAATTCATTTGTTAACCTTCGCGTCTAGCGTGCTAGGCATTAAACGATCAGAACCCTGAGCATTATAAATTGACGCGAACCACGCCTTGAGCGACGGTGCCAGCGCGCATCGTGAACTGCGGGAGGTTGAAGGTAAGCGTATTGTCCTTGACCGCCGCGTTGATTGCTCCGAATGATGGCACGACTCCCTCGATACGTAGAACGTATGTACGCTCAGGATCAAGGACGAACGGAGCCCAAATTGATACTTCGCCGTCCCGCACGGTCGCGATTGCCGAGGATGGTCGGTCACTCCAATCATGCGCTCTTACGCTGAAGTGGAATGAGTCCCCCGAAGAAAGGAGGTCTCCAGGTCCACTCGCCGCGGGTTCAACAAACCAGAATTCCATGCGGGTATCTTCGTTGTAGTGCGGTCTAAAATGTAGTTCGTAGCCATTTGCAAATTGAAAAGCTTCGACGTAGTAGCAATCAACATGTTTCGACTCGCGAGGAGTAGAGGGAACATTCGGCAGGAGTAGAGGTTCCAGGCTCGTCAGTAACTTTGCGTCGATGAGATCGGCATTTACCAGATCCTGCGCCGACGGCTCGGACAGGTCATTGTGTGTGCATAAGGACATGTCTCCAACTGGAGACCACCACCCATCGTTATCTCGCGAAGATTCAGCAACGATCCGCCACCTGCCTGAACGTAGCGCCATCGCAAGTAGTCCTCCGATATCGCCAGCATCCCAAGCGGCGACGGCGCGAGAACTATCTGCAACAACCCACTTGATGACCGGTGTCTTACGCGACGACGCAAGACGCGCTTCGAGCAGAATCGGGACATCATGGCGGATAGCGGTAAGTTGAGCTGGATCGCCGACGTCGGAGTTCGTCTTCATAGACGGAGAGCTACCGATACAGATGAAGACGACGGCGAGGCTCAGCAAAAAGGCTCGAAATGCTTGGGCATGCGCCGCGCTCAATTGTTTGTTCATCATGCTCGGCAAAGAATGCCCCGAACGGTCGAGCGCGCTCTTACGGTCATTGAAGTCCAGTATGGCGTCGCGGCCCAGAATCGTCAATCCCGCGGCCGAGCATGTTGGGCCACTGGCAGCGCCTTTACGGATTCGCCGCTACCGCTGAGTATATTGGAGTGCTTCCGCCTCGATTGTGGTTTCGACTCGGTTGCCGGCGAACGACGTGTTACGAGCGCCTCGCTCGAGGTGGCATAGTCGTGTAAGGTACGCGCGGCAGTGAAACGCGCATTTAGCTAACGCACTGCTGCACCATTCGCGATCTGCGGGCCGTATTCGCTTTTGCCCGGGGGACGCGGATCGCCGGCCGGAGCGCACGGACGTTACAGGGCATATTCGATCGCCCTACTCGAACAGAGCGTATTGCCGTACGTACTGGCATATCCTAACTAGCGCCACTATTGAGCATGCCGAGGGTGACGGTCTCGCAACATCGTATTGGTTCACGATGCCGCTACCGGGTTCTCTAAATCAAAATCGCCTTCCCGATTTTGAGGTCACTATGACGTTCTTGAGCGCCGGGGAAGGCGGCCGCAAAAACCCAGCACATCAGGGATACCGTAGCGATATGGGTTTCGATGGAAATCCCTACACCTACATGATCCTTCCTGAGTTTCTTCGAGAGGACGGCTCGCCGTACCAGCTTAACGAGAAAGTACCGGTGGCCGTTCGTGCGAATATGTACGTACTATTCCCGGAAACACAGTTGACCCTGAGAGATTTGGTGCACGTCGGACAGAAGGTGCGCATGGTGGAAGGGAACCGTACAGTCGCGAGGGGAGAGGTCTCCGCCATCAAAAACTTGCCTACTGCGCTTACGGAAACCGCGCGATTCGCACTCACCTTTTCCTCGCACGCTAGAACGTTCGTTCAGTGGGCCACGAGCGCGGCGAAGGGAAACGCAGAGACCGTCGGCCTACTCGAGTTGCACGAACTGCTGGGCCGTTTGCAAGCGGCAGCAGCAGCGCTACCGCCCATTGGGCCATCCGACGAGGTTAATAGCGCCGACGACTCCGAGAAAACCGTAGTAGATGTTGGCTCGAAATTGCCTTTCGATGTATACACTGTGGTTTGTAATCCACTCGATGACAACGACCGCGAGCCGGTCTTTGGTTCGCTCAAAGACGATATTGGAGATATTTGCGACGATGTCGCTCGAGGCATGACTCTATGCCAGCGTGAATGCTACGAAGACGCAATCTGGCACTGGCGATTTTCGTACTACTCGCATTGGGGGCGCCATCTCGCTCGAGCGCAAATGGCCCTTTGCCAGTATCTTTCCGAAGCCGGGGGCTTCGCGTGATTATTGCTCCCTTGCGGGCATCGCTCGCATGTTGACGCCCGCGATTCGCTTAACGTAAAGTGGCGCATCAGACCATGCATCGAATCAGTCGTCGATCGACGCAAATGTAAGCAGCCCGACCAACCCGACGGTCGCGCTGTGCGAAGGGGAGTCGCTAGCCCAAACCTCAGTGTTATGAAAGTAACGTGCGCGTAGACAAACATGCACCGTGCGGAAGAGTCGCATCGCACGCGCAAAGATCGTCGGAGCTTCACTGAGCGGGTTGGAAGAGGCCAGAATGCGTTCGGCGGCGCAGTATCCGAAACGTCGTTCGTTCGGAGTTCCAGTCAGGAGTAATCGATGATCCCCATTGTTCGTTTGCTTCCAACGGTGCTGGTTTCGCTTGGCTTGCTTACCGCGTGTGCGGAACACAACGCCGCTATCGGTAATGCGAACTTTGTTCCGAGTACCAGCGCTGTCGCGAAAAGGCAAACGTTTCACTTCACCGGGAACACGCAAACGTTCCGAGTTCCGAACGGTGTTCACAGAGTTACCATTATAGCAAAGGGTGCCGGCACGCCATCCGCTCGCGGTGGCTTGGTGAAAGCCACAATAGACGTGACCCCGGGCGATGCGTTGAGTATTACCGTCGGAGGAACGCCAAACGGCAAGCAGGGCGGTTATAACGGCGGCGCTGATGGCGGCGCTTGCGCCCTCGAGGGCGGCTGTCCGCTGCGCGGAGGTGGAGGTGCCGGAGGATCTGACTTGCGCCTCGGCGGTAGCGCGCTACAACACCGCATCCTTGTTGCCGGTGGTGCGGGCGGTCGCGGCGGACCGGGCACGTATCATGGCGGGCCTGGTGGAGAAGGCGGAGGCGTTTCAGGTGGACACGGAGATGACGGGGTGCCCGTCGGAAGCCGGAACGGTTCTTACGGTCGCGTTGATGCCGGCGGCGGTGCCGGAGGCGCGACGCAACATCGAGGTGGAACACGCGGCGCCGCCGGAAAATCCGGATACATACCCGGGAACCCTGGCTCACGCGGCACGCTGGCGATCGGTGGAACGGGCGCAGATAACTATTGCGAGATTTGCTCGGTAAGTTACAGCCTTTTGGCCGGAGGGGCGGGCGGCGGCGGCGGCGGAGGCTACTACGGTGGCGGCGGCGGTGGCAGCGGCGCGAGCTCCTATCAAGATGTATACGATGGCAGAAAAGCTCTTGGATCCGGCGGCGGCGGTGGCGGCGGATCTTCGTTCGTTGAAGCCGGCGCGCAGAATGTCAGCATCGAGGAAGGCAAGGGCAACAGCGGAGATGGGCTGATCGTCATCTCGTGGTGACACGATCGTGCGTACTCGATTATTGCCCTACCAACTGCGGATCGAACCCGAGCGAAGAGATAGCAGTCTATTCACCTGGCGCTACATCCCCGAACAGACTTCTCCATCCGTCGTCAGGGAGATTCTTCAGTGATTTCGCCGTAAGTAGCAGCGGCTATGTTGCCGCAGTTGAATACCAAAATAGCTCGATCAATGGCTCCGTCGTTGTGTACGCCCTCGGAGGCAACGACACCACCACCGCGATATCCACGGGCCTGCAAGATCCCCTTCAGGTAGTTTTCGGGAACTAACCTGGTAAACGGGTACTGAGACCTAAGCAAGTACGTCACCGATCTGCGCCAAAATAGCTCAACGCAAATTGAAACTGCGAGGTCGCGCGTTTCGATAATCCGGCCGGCGATTCCTGAAGGCCAACCGATACCATCATCGGTTTGGCCTCGCTATCGAGCTGATTCCAGGCATGGCTCAGCGTCCTAACTTCTGTTGTCGCCTCTTCGATAAGTGGAAATGGGTCGAGCGTATAGCTAGCGACTAGAGCCGCTGTCCTTTTTTAAGCGTATCAGCTCGTAGACGGTTGGATGACCCAATCCATGGGCTTCTAGCTTCCGCACATACGAGGCCGTTACGTTTATGCTTTTGAGGCTCATTAGGTCGTTCGCTGAAAGATTCTTGTATCCGACAGAGGCAAGGGATGCTATATACGATCCATCGACCCGCATGACGCTGAGATCCTCGATCTCCTTGGCTGAGAACGACCGGGTGGTTGCGCTACGCAGCCCTCGAACATACTCAGGGGTGACGCCCAGAATACGAAACGCCGCAAGTTCTTGCACCGGCAAATGATAGTTTTGGCTCGCGATTGCGGCGGCATAGGCGGCACTAACATCCGCAACAGCAGCGGTCATTAGGTCGTACCGGAGTGATCCCGAAAACCACATGCCTAAACGCCGCAGGCGGTTGACATACGCCTGATCACTATCGAAATACAATGCTCCTTTCGCTCCCGACCCGGTGGTCTGCGCCACACATCGAAACGTACCAGCGTCGCGCCTGACGTGCGCGGTAATCGCTTGTCCGCGTGTAATCAGCTGAGAGGGATCGATACCGAAGAAGCTCGCCGCCTTTTTAATGTCGGCGCCGCCGTCACGATCGGGTCGATTTGGATCCACGTAATCAATCCGCATGGCGATTATGCCGCGAGCGGGCGTTAGACGGAACGAGCACGTTCCTATTGGCGACGTGGCTGATCCGGCGGATGCCGCGAGCAGCGCGGCAAGGTGGGTTATCATTTGGCCAGACGCTCCTTCATAAGCGCAACGAGCGAAGGGCGCAGGCGCCCACGTTGTGTGATGGCCAGAAGAAAAGCTTCATCAACGCCGACGGTTTTAAGCGCGACGGCTTGCTCCGCGTCGAGATTTCCGTAGTTGTATCGGCCCAACATCTGCAGGTAATCGGTCGACACCCCAGCCTGCCGCATCTCGATTATGGAGTTTAGATCGTATCCCGACAAATCACGTGAAACATCCGTCACGTAATCCGGGCTGACCCGTAGTGAGGCCAGCCGCTCAATATCTAAGGCGGTTGCACTCGGAAAGATTCGTAGCATGCTTGCGACGTAGGACGGCGCGATACTCATCGAGTGCAAGTCGGCGATATCACGAAGCGTAGCGTGAAGCCCGGCACCTCGGATCGCACCGATGTACGCGACAGGGACATGAAGCGTTCGCAGTAAGATCAGGTCTGATGCCGACATTCGGCTATAGCCGAGCTTACCGAGATCGTCCAGGTACGTCGTAACGGACTGCGTGTCGGCTCCGATCGCAATCGCTGGAGACGCCGCGCTTAACCACAAACCAGCTATTGTAACGGCTGCCGCAAAAAGCGCGACGATGGGTCCGCCATTGTTACGCTTTCCAGTCGCAAGGGATTGGATACGGTAGAACGTCCCTGACGGCCCTAATAGCGCTTCCCTCGATGGGAATGCTTCGGTAGAAAGGCTCAGGCGCGTGGCGATATTCGCTAGGCAGATGGCGTAGTCGCGAGCTGGGTCACCGCCTACAGCCCACTCATCGCATGCGAGTTCGCGCTCGATGCTCAATCTATGGCGGAGCCAAAGCAAGCCCGGACTAAGCCCCGCAAATGCTACCACAAGGTTCGTTACTACGGTTAGGAGCGCGTCGTTACGACGCAAGTGCGCTACCTCGTGGAGGACGACGCGTTTCATATCGGCTTGATGTAATTCCTGAACCATCCACACGGGGACCAGGACGGCGGAATGCATCAGGCCCAACGCGAGAGGCATCTCGGAGGTTGTCGTAGTTCGAAGAGTTACCCGAATATTAGTCCGCGATCTGATCGCCGCAGTAAGATCGGCGACCAGCGCATCGGGCAGCGACGTCGTGCCGGTCAAGGAGCTGCGCATACGAACAAGATTGACGGTCAATAGGACAATAGTGTAAAGGATGATGAGCAACCAAATGAGGACGACTGCCTCTGCGATGCGAGCGTTAAGGTTGAAAGGCGATACTGAAGGTAATCGCCAGGACCGGGAAACAGTTGCCGCCGCTCGATGTTGCGTTAGCGTCGTCTTAGAGAATGTGAAAGAGGTCGCCCGACCATTCGATGAGGAGGTCGCAGATGCTGCGCCAGCGGTCTGCCTTTCGATTGAGGTGAACGTGTGCCCGACCGCGCACGCGAACGACATGAGTATCGCAAGGAACAGCAAGCCGGCGCGAACGGCGGCTGACGTCTTCGGCAATGCTGCCAGGAAGATAGCGCACGCAGCCGCTGCTACAGTTCCGTACAGTGCCATGGTGAGAAGAAATGATGCGATGCACTGGACAGAGGACACAACCCACAGGCCGTTCATTCTTGATCGCCTTCTAACAGCTTTCGGATCTTAGCCAGCTGCTTTGGGCTTAAGTCGTCTTCAGCGAGAAGACGGAGGGCGAGAGACCGTCGATCATTCGGAAAAAAGTTTCGTAGCAAGTCGCCGATCGCAACACGCTCGGCGGCAGATTTATCGATGATCGGCTCGTACACGTGCGCTTTTCCGGAGATGTCACGTTTGACGACGCCCTTGTTTTCCAGAACCCCGAGAACCGTGGAGACGGTGGTATGCGCTGGTTTCGGGGTTCCCATCGCGAGCAGAAGTTCTCCGATGGTCGCGCGATGCAACGCCCACAAGGCGCGCATAACGCGTAACTCCGCCTTTGTGAGTGTCCCGGCCATCGCGGCTCACCTCCTACTATAAATATAGAAGATAGTAGGCGATCTTCCCTCCGGTGTCAATGGGGCCAAGGTGCCGCTAGAACTTAGGGATTGGCGAAAACATCCCGAAGCAGACCCTGGTACCGTAAGGCGGAGTTGAACGCTCATGATGATCGCTGACACTGATGACGCGTATGCCATATTCTTACACTCGCGGTCTGCAGTCACGGCAATCCGGTACCCACGGCGCATCGGCTATGTGATCCAAGTGAGTGGAACTGAGGACGGCAAACCTCGGACGAATCATTACAAGGGAAGCTACGACCCAAGCAGTGACACTATTCGGGTTTTCCCGATTAGCGACGAAGAAATGGCGGCACCACCCCCAGACCCGCATGACTTCGACTTCAGGCAGATCATAATTCAAGGTGCATCAGTTCCGATCGGCCGGCCTGCCGATCCAGATCTGCTCGGCGGCAGCCCAATCTTAGACCCAACGTATTCATTCGGCCTACGGTTCAAACGCATCGCCGACAGCGCTACTACGGCCGTTGAGGCGGAAAGCAACCTTCCGGTCATTGCGGTCGTCAGTAATAGTGCGCGAGACTACGATGTTAGCCTACTAGGTGAGACACCGTTGAATGGTGAGGAAACCTACCATTTAGGGTTGAAACCGTTGCGCAAACCCAAACACTTTCGTCTGAGAGAGCTATGGGTCGGGGTTTCGGATTTTCTTCCACGGCAGGCGTTAATCGCCGGAAACTTTACCGTTGCGCCCCTGGTTGACGTTCCCTGGATCGTATCATTTAGGGTCGTCGACGGCCTTCTATATGTTTCGAGCGAACACGCTCAAGCGAAGCTCTATCTCAGTCATCGTCATACTGTGCAAGGCGCCGAGGTTAACTTTCAAGGCATCCAGGAAAGCGTTGGAGATTTTAGCGGAGCACCGCTAATTGCTCCCGATGGTACATCGACCAGCCTCGTGGAGCCTTAAACTTTCGTGGTACGGCATTGCGGCTCGAACCTTCGCGGGGTGGTCGCAGTAAGTGGCACGACGTATGGCCTAACCGGCGGTGCTACCATTGGTACAACATCACTCGATCTGGAGGTTATTAAATGTTCCAGGCGCGACCATTATTTTTGTCGATTGCGTGCGCAATAACATTCTCAGGGTGCGCCTTAAACGGTGCGCCGGTCACTCAGCAAAACGAGTCCGTGGGCCCCTCCAGAGCATTTCCCAAATCAAAGACTGAAGGTGCCGTTCTGTTCGTGGCGACGGGCTCGGATGTCTACATCCTTACATATCCCGCCGGCCAACTTGTCGGGCACCTCACGCTTACAGCCCACGCGCTGTGTTCCGATAGGAGGGGAAACGTTTTTATTCCGACGGTCGGGTACCAAATTAAAGAATACTCACATGACGGAGTGTTGTTGCAAACCCTGCAAGCGGGGGACGTCGCTGTGGCGTGTGCCGTCGATCCGGTCACGGGCAACTTAGCAGTCGCGAACGAAGGTTCGGGCGCCGGCGAGGTCGCGATCTTTACTAAAGCGACGGGAACCCCACAATTCTACAACGATCCGGACATCTTCACGTACGGACAATGCGGCTACGATAATAAAGGTAACTTGTATGTAGACGGAAGTAGCAACGTTCTGGCCGAGCTTCCAAAAGGAAGTAGTACGTTTACGAACTACTCTTTAGGAAAGCGATTCACACCCTACGGGAGCGTCCAGTGGGATGGTAAGGAAGTCACGGTAACCAATCCTCAGAAGCATGTGCTTTATGCATTAGCACTCGGCAAAACGTTAAAGGTGACTTCCACGACGCATTTTCGCGGGTGGTACAACACATACAACGGTCAATGGCCCTACGCTCAAACGTGGCTTCAAGGGAAGAAGTTCATCGCTCAATCGAGCGTTCAAGGCACGATCGGCTTATGGAATTATCCGCAGGGCGGCGGCCCGAAGAAGCAGCTCCCGCCGTTTGCGAGCGATTCGACAACGATTTACGGCGTGGTCGTCAGCGCCGCGCCTAAACGCCGTACCATCGAAGCTTCGGCCAGATGATCGAGCGCGGCGCTACGGGAGTATGCGTAATTGCTCCCAAGATGGCCGTCGACGATCCAGCGGTACGGCTTCTGCAGTTATCGCTTGTTTGGATTGCCGCTCCGGGATTGACGAGTGTCCCGCATGGGCGCATAGTAGGTCTGAACGAATCCTCGTACGCATCGCGTTCTCTTTCGAGCGTTAGGAATTTCACGATGAATCGACCGGCCGCACACGCTGTTATTACGACGCCTCTTCTACGTTACGGCTTGAGCCTTGGCGCGGCGGCGTTGCTCGCGGGCTGCGGAGGATCGCAAATCCCGTTCGGCGCGTCGCCGCAACGAGGAATGGCGCCGCAGCAATTGCTGGCGCAGCAAGCGTACCACATCATCCACCCGTTCGGCCGCTCGGCGAAAGACGGCAAAAATCCGGCCGCCGATCTCATCGATGTTGGGGGTACGATGTACGGCACGACCGTTAATGGCGGAGCGCACAACGGGGGAACGGTGTTCTCGGTTACGACCAATGGCGAGGACAAGGTGCTGTACAGCTTCGGTGCACCGAACGACGGTTATTGGCCCGTCGCGGCGCTACTCAACGTCAATGGAACGCTGTACGGCACGACGAGCGCCGGTGGCACGGGCAATGGGGGCACGGTTTTCAAGATCACGCCGAGCGGGGCGGAAACAGTGCTTCACAATTTCACCTATCTTGGAAACGGCAATCCGCGCGCAGCCCTCGCCAACGCGGGCGGTACGTTATATGGCACAACGGCCGGGCTCGAGGGCTACTGGTGTGGCGAGGTGTTCAGCATCACAACGAGCGGCAAGTTCAAAATACTGCACAGCTTCGGCAAAGGAAGCGACGGTTGTTCTCCTCTAGCACCGCTGCTTAATGTTAACGGGACGCTTTATGGCACGACCTACATGGGAGGCGATGTCGGTGGCCGCGGAACGGTCTTCACTATTAGCACGACTGGAAAATATCAAAGGCTATATAACTTCGGAGCGTACGCAGGCGATGGCCAATATCCCGCCGCTGCTTTGATTAACGTGCAGGGCACGCTCTACGGCACGACTACGGAAGGTGGCGATGGCAATGGCACTGTGTTCGGCATCACGGCGGATGGTTCGGAGAAAGTCGCTCACAGCTTCAGCGGAAACGATGGTAAAGGCCCCGCCGCAGCCCTTAAGAACGTAAAGGGCGTACTGTACGGCACGACCCAGGCGGGCGGCGCAAATAATCTTGGCACGGTCTTCAAACTGACGAAAAGTGGCGAGGAAACGGTGGTGCACAGCTTCGCCAAGGGAGCTGGCATAGACCCGGTCGCGGGCGTAATCGCTTTGAATGGTACGTTGTACGGTACGACGTATGGGGAAGTTCCTGGGCGATTACCAAAGCGTTCCTTCGGAAACGTGTTTTCGTTGAAGCCCTGAAATCTTCGTCCTGGAGGCTTATCATGTCCGATCGAGCCATGCTATTTTCTAAAGTGCCCGTAGTTGGGCCAATAGCACCGGGGAAATGCACTGTCACGTTTCGTAAACACAGTCAAGTCCGCACGCTGAAGATTATCGTCAACGGCTAAGGAAGAAACAACCCATTCCCTGGATACTACATAAGATACGGTGTTCGCTGTCAACACGTCGTGTAGGCCGGGTCGAACGCTTGACCAGACTTCAGCACGCCGCGTCACAGTGTATGACGCAGACAGTGGCAGCTTGGTGCAAACGATCTCCGACGGCCTGCACGCAACTCCCGAACAAGTCATTATTGGCAGGTAATTCAATGGCAAAGTCTTGGGCTGCTACGGCCGCCACCCGCGACCGCAGTGGCGTGTGCGGCCGGTCGGTTCATTGTAAACTCCTAATCCTGCAAAAAAGATCAAGACGTGTGCGGAGGACCCGTTCAGACCTAATATGCGCCGCCCGAGACTCTTCGTCAATATTGTTTATGGCGCTGTTGCTAGGGTGCAGCGACTGTTATTTCGCCGATACCCCCCATCGTTCACGGCGTTATTGAATACACGTTTCCGTGGTGCTGGTAGCCGGAACCATATGTCGTGCCGTACAGCGTGCCATCTGCGACGACCAGGCCCGCGTAAGGGTTCACGCCGCTTCCGGCGCTGAAACTGTGCAGCACGGTTTCCTCGCCGTTCGTAGTAAGGCTGAAAACCGTGCCAACATTCTTTACGCCGCCCATCAACGTCGTGCCGTACAGCACACCCTTAACGTTAATCAGACCCGCGATCGGCTGACTACCTTCGCCTTTGTCGAAGTCGTAGACCGATCGTTCTCTGCCGAACTTCGTTATACTGAAAACCGTACCGGCGTATATCTCGCCGGGGCCATGTTGTGTGGTACCGTAGAGGGCGCCCTTAGCGTAAATCAAAACACACGAGGGTTCTGTGCCGTCGCCGGAGTTCGTCCCAAAACTATATAGTACGCGCTCCTTTCCCGCCGAGCTGATCATGAACACCGTTCCGCGCTTATACTTGCCGCCTTGAGTAGTCGTGCCGTACAGAGTGCCGTCGAGGTCGAGTAGGCCCGCTTCCGGATACTCGCCATCGTTGATTTGCGTGCCGAAGCTGTACAGCGATTTCTCCGCGCCGCTCGTCGTGATGCTGAACACCGAGCCGCAACCACCGCTTCCGCAAGATATGTCACCGCCTTGGTACGTGGTGCCGTAGAGCGTGCCGTTCACGGCGACCAGGCTTGCAAAGGGCTGAGCACCGCCGTTCGCGCTAAAGGGGAAGCTGTAGAGCACTTTTTCCTTACCAGCCCGCGTGATGCTGAAGACAGTGCCGGAGTTATTTGCGCCTCCTGCGACCGTCGTGCCGTAGAGCGTGCCATTTACGTCAACTAGTGCTGCCGCTGGGGTCGCGCCGTCGCCCGCGCCGCCGAAACTGTGAAGCACGGTTTCCTCACCAGTTTTCGTGACGGAAAACACCGCTCCAGCGTTGTTCGAACCTCCATAAAGCGTCGTGCCATATAGCGTGCCCTTCACGACGATAAGTGCCGCATACGGATTCGTGCCGTCGCCGGCCGATTTGCCGAACTCGTGGAGTATGTTGTACATCTGACTGCCGAGTGATTGCTGGGGCGCGAATCCTTGCGGCGGCAGACCAAGCGGGGACTGCGATCCACCACAGCCCGCAAGCAGTGCGGCTGCCGCGCCGAGACTCAAGGCAAAACGACTGGTAGCGAAGACACTCATTGCGGGACTCCTCGAAGCTAAACGACGCCGGAACAGTTCGCGTTTTTTTGCCGTACTCCCGGTTGAGAAGCGAGCCAAGCAGAACCCCAACAGGTCCCTTCTACAGCGCGCTGAACGTTGCGGATGCGGTGTCAAACTCCGCGCTTTCATCGTTCCGCCAAGTTTGAATAGGTGAGTTGTTGAAATGACTTATTCGCGACCAACATGCTTCTTAACGGCTCTCGGATGCGCAAGTCTGATCTCAGGATGTGCCGGGCTTGCGTCGAGTGGAAGCCTAGCGCCGGCGACAAACGCTATGTCACCGTCAACCAGCTCGCAATTTAAGTCATTTCGTTACACGGGAAAGCGACAACAGTTTAAAGTCCCGAGCGGCATAACGCAAGTTACGATCATCGCTGACGGCGCGTCGGGTGGAAGTAGTTACGGTTATTATGTGCCGGGCGGACGCGGCGGGCGCGTTCATGCTGTAGTCCCCGTACTATCAAATGAAACGCTGTACGTTTATGTTGGCGGCGTCAACAATCAAGACCGCGGCGGATTTAATGGCGGCGGGAACGCCGAAGGCTGGGGTTACTGTGGTGGTGGCTTCGGAGGCGGAGGTGCGAGCGACGTGCGTGAGGGCGGGCAAACGTTAGCCAATCGCATTATTGTTGCGGGCGGTGGTGGCGGCGGCGGCGGTGATCTGTGTGGCTCCGGCCAAGGCCAAGGTGGTCCAGGTGGGGCGCGCACAGGTGGTCCGGGCGAGAATGCTTCCGGCCTCGGTGCGGGAGACGGCGGAGACGGCGGCACGCAAAACAATGGTGGTTCGGGTGGGGCCGGCGGTGCTGGTACTTCCGCACACGGCGATGCCGGAAAGACGGGAAAGTTAGGAGTTGGCGGCGTTGGAGGCACGGCTGAGTGTGGCGGACGATGTCCGAGTGGCGGCGCCGGCGGGGGCGGATATTACGGTGGCGGCGGCGGTGGCGGCGGTGGATATTACGGTGCTGGCGGCGGTGGTGGCGGAGGATCCTCATACGTCGAACCGAGTGCTATCGGTTTTAAAATGTACAGAGGCTGGAAAGACGACACGAGTAACGGTTACTTAACGATTCAGTGGGCCACTGCGGGATTTCGCCGTTAATCGGCCTCTCGAGTCATTCGTACTTCGAGTTCAGGACCAGCGTCTAAGACACTAACATTGTATGTTTTGAACGACCGCTTAGCTATTTTGGCGCGTTCCCAGTGATCGTCAATGCTGGGAGAACAGAAATGTGATGACATGGAATCGGGCCGATAATGAACGACACCACCGGTCCCGGACCCATAACGCAACTAGTATTCCAAACGAGGCCTCGGTCGTTAGCTCTCCTGCTCGGCCCCGCATTGCTGTTTTTAAGTGCTTGCGGTGGAGGCGGGGGCGGCGGTACTTCGACAGTTCCGAATCCGACTGCGCGGCCGACAATCAATCCGGCGCAGCCGATCCAACATATCGTTATCATGATTCAAGAAAATCGGACGCCGGATCAACTGTTTCAAGCGTTCCCCGGTGCGGACACGCAATCGTTCGGGTACACGCATACCGGTACGAAAGTCAATTTACGCAAGGTTGCGCTGTCCTCGTCCTTCACCCCGGGCAACTATTACGTCGATTTCAAAGACGACTGCAACAGCAAGGCCGGCCCTCCGGGCAAAGACTGCCGGATGAACGGTTTCGATCTACCGACGATCGGCGGCCATCCTCAGGGAACGATGGTCTATCAGTACGTCGATCCGGCCGACATCGAGCCGTATTGGTCGATTGCCAAACAGTACGTGCTGGGCGACCATATGTTCCAAACGCAAGGCAGCGGCAGCTTCACCGCTCACCAAGATCTGATTCGGGGTGGCACCGCCATCAACGACACGCAGTCAGAGATTGACTTTCCCTGGAATCCACCGAACAAGTTCGGAAACTGGGGATGCGACGATCTCCAGGGCTCGACGACCGCGCTGATCACAAACAAACTGCAATATTTGGGTGCGTCGCCGCATCCAGATTATACGCCGCCCGGGCCGTTTCCGTGTTTTAAGTACACGACGCTACGTGATCTGCTCGATGCGAAATCGATTGGTTGGAGCTATTACGTGCCGCAATTCCATGAAGATTTAGGGGGGTCGCTATGGAACGCGTTCGACGCGATCCACGACGTCCGCTATGGTTCGGAATGGGGCACCAACGTGCAGTGGCCGCAAACCAACGTGCTAAAGGATATCGCCAACGGGAGACTGGCGTCGGTCAGTTGGGTGATTCCGGATTTCATCGATTCCGACCATCCCGGAGCGACGTCCGACATGGGACCGTCGTGGATCGCCTCCGTGGTCAACGCGATCGGCAACAGCCAATACTGGAAGTCGACGGCAATCATTATTGTTTGGGACGATTGGGGTGGTTTCTACGATCACGTTCCGCCGCCGTTCGTGGACCAGCAAGGGGGCCTGGGCTTCCGCGTCCCGTTATTGGTGGTGTCGCCGTATGCAAAAAGCGGCTACGTCTCGCACACGCAGTACGAGTTCGGGAGCATCGTCCGGTTCGTCGAAGACAACTGGAATTTAGGTCGCTTGAACACGACCGACACGCGCGCCGCCAACCTCCTGGACTGCTTCGATTTCAAGCAGCAGCCGCGCGCGTTTTCGACCATTCAGGCCAAGTATTCGCGATCGTTTTTCTTGAAGCAAAAGCCCTCGAATCACTGGGTTGACAGCAACTAAAGGGCGACGCCGTTATTCCGGGTTGACCGGTACATTGTTCGAGGGTTCGTGTTCGAAGTATTCGCGGCGTAGGTCCGACGGGATCGTAGTAAAGCTACGGGGCGCTTGCGAGAAGTCGAAGCAGTCGGCGATGCTAGCAGCGCGAACGTCGTTGCCTCCGATCCTGCCCAGGTGCCAATTATCTTCGACGAACTTCAGGATGCTAGCAAACTCGTATTGTGTGTGCGAGACATATGATGGCTTGGCGTACGGTGATATCACGATCATGGGCACGCGGAAGCCCAGGCCATCATAGTCGAGCTGCGGTGGCGTCACATGGTCGAACCAGCCGCCCCAATCGTCCCACGTAACGATAATCGCTGTAGAATTCCAATACTGGCTTTTACCAATTGCGTTCACGACCTGGGCCACCCATTGTGGTCCGTGATCGATGGCATACGGATGATCGGAATTCTGCGCGGCCGGTATGACCCACGTGACATTCGCGAGTTGGCCGCTTGAAATTTGCTTGAACACGGTGGTCTCCGGCATGATCACGTTGTTCGTCCACTCCGCGCCGCCGTTGCCGTAACGTACGACGCGAATGGCGTCGAATGCGTTCCAGATATATCCACTGCTGCCGCGCTCGAGCGGCGGCACATCGTACTTCCATGTGACATTCTTCGTGTCGAGCAAGTCGCGGATCGTGGCGTAATTTAGACACGGCGCCGGGCCTTTGTTAAACCGATAAAGGCCTGTATCGGTCCACAACGACGTGTGCGCGGTCTTTCCGGCGTCGCAACCCCAGGGGCCGCGTGACGGGAAATCGATCAGACTTTCGTGGGCATTAATTGCGGTATTACCGCGAATCAAATCTTGGTGCGCGGTGAAGCTTCCGCTGCCTTGGGTTTGAAACATATGATCGGCCAGTGCATAGTGCTGCGCCAGCGCCCAGTACGGTTGAATGTCGTTGGGGTTGACGTAACTCAGTGGGTACGTGCCGGCGGGCGGCCCCTGTCCGCTCGCGCCGTAATGGATTTTATCGAACCCGTCCATTTTGCCGCCGTCATATTCGGTCTTAAATCCCGAGTGAATGTGATTGATGTCTAATCCGGTCAGCGGACCGCGCATGTTGTGAAACGGCTTCCCGTCGTGAATGCCGACTGTCGAACCGTCGGCGCCCGGGAAGGTCGAAAAAAGGTCGTCGAACGTGCGGTTTTCCTGAATCATAATGACGATATGTCTGATCGGGGTAGTCGCGGGTGGCCCCGGGGCAACCGTCGGAGGAGGCGCGACCGAGCCCGTCGATCCGCCGCCACCAGACGAGGAGCATGCTGCTATAGAGAAGGCGAGGGAAATCGATAAAAGACCTCGAGTCATGGTGCCACTATTCCCCGATCCGAGCGTGAAACTTCTATGGTGACAGAAGATGGCGAGCACTCAGTTGTGCTAACACACATACACTTCTAACTCAAGCGGGCAGGGAAATGTCCGTAGTCCCGAAGATACCGTTGCATGAAGCATCATTGGGTGAATCGTGCGTTCGTCGCGGCGTTCGCATGCTTGATGGCCGTGTTCGCCGGTTGCGGAGGCGGTGGCGGCAATGGGCCAACGACCGGTCCACTCCCCAACCTGCCGCCCGCAAAAGCGGGCAAGTATTTCAAACACATCGTTCTTATCATTCAAGAAAATCGCACCTACGATAATCTATTCGCGACCTTCCCCGGTGGCGACGGCGTCACGGTAGGCAAGGGACATAACGGCCAAAACATTCCGTTGACCAAATCAAATCTGGAAAGTCATATTTCGCCCGGCAACGGATATTATTGCTGTTGGATCCACGATTGGAACAATGGCCGCATGAACGGCTTCGACACGGTCAACATCGGACCAGAGCCGGGGACGTACGTCTACAAGTACGTTGATCCGGCGCAAATCGTGCCGTATTGGGACCTTGCTCGACAGTACGTTTTGTCGGACCACATGTTTCAAACCGAAGGGAGTGGTAGTTACACCGCCCACCAAGATTTAATCGCGGGTGGTACAAACATTGATCCTGAGCACGCGACCATTGACTTTCCGAGTCTCGGGCCCGATCTGGGGTTGCGACTCTCCGCCGCAGTCGACAACCAGCCTCATCACAAAGACGAACGTCTATAGCAATTATGGCCCGCGACCGTGTCTGTCATATCAGACGTTGCGCGACCCGTTGGACGCTGACGGTGTGCCTTGGCGGTACTACGCTCCTGAAGTGGGTCAAAGTTTCGGCGGAGACTTGTGGAATGCGTTCGACGGAATCAGCGCCGTGCGCTATGGTCCGGAGTGGAACACCAATATTACGTGGCCGGAAACCAACGTCTTCAAAGACATCACCGCGGGCAAACTTCCATCGGTTTCGTGGGTCATTCCCGATTATCAAAACTCGGATCATCCGGGAAGTCCATCAGATACCGGCCCGTCCTGGGTAGCGCAGGTCGTTAATGCCATTGGCAATAGTCCGGATTGGAACTCGACCGCGATCATCGTTACGTGGGACGACTGGGGCGGTTGGTACGATCACGTGCGTCCTCCCGGGACGCTCTCGTTCGGCGGTCTCGGATTTCGCGTTCCCATGATGGTGATCTCGCCGTACGCGCGCAAAGGGCTCGTTACGCACAATCAATACGAGTTTGGAACGATCATCAAGTTTGTCGAAGACAACTGGGGTTTGCCGCGTCTCGGAACGACCGACGTGCGCGCGGCCAGCATGATTGACGACGTCTTCGATTTCACGCAACCTCCGCGCAAGTTCGTAACCATCGGGTCGAAGTATTCGAAGGCGTACTTCCTCAAGCAAAAACCTTCAGGTCAGCCGACCGATTATGAATAGGGCGAGTCGCGAGTGGTAGCCGGTTGACAATCGCCCGCGGGCCAGTCATTGTTCGTCGTGATGAACGGAGCACTCATAAAATTCCCACGTAACAACCAATAGCCCTAAGGAGGTCCGGTGCGAGATCGAACTGCAGCCATTACATTATTGGTTGCTCTAGGAGCCGGTTTCGCGCTGGGCGCACTTGTTGCAAACTTGTTGTGGCCGCGTCCTACCCGGGTGGCCCATGACCCAGTGTTGGAGTTGCGGCAATGCATCGGGCGCATTCCAGAGCAAATGGTCGAGTCTGTTCACCTTTGGAATCTGAAGACTCCGAAGCAACGTGCGATCTCCTACTTGCTGCTAGAGGCAAATTGCGTCAGTAGAACGATCGGGGGCGTTGATCCAGGCGCCATTCAGCGAGAGAGCGGGCTCAAAGACTCGCCCGATCAGGCTCTTCTGAAATAAGGGATTGAAACGCGCCTGGTCCGTAGAGCAAAACCGAAGGTTACAGAGCCCTTACGTATATCGTTCGTTTGGGTTGCCCTTCTCCGGCATTGACGAGCGCCTCCTGCCGGTCGCATGGTAAGTCCGTGGCAATCCTCGGGTGTGCGCGATCAGCGTCATCTTTCGAGCGTTAGGAGTTTTACAATGAACCGACCAACCCCGCAGGCTGTTATCACGACGGCTTTCCTACGTTATGGCCTAGGCCTCTGCGCGGCTGCCGCGCTGCTTGCGGGCTGCGGTGGATCGCAGTCCCCGCTAAGCGTGTCGCCGCAAGGATTGGCGCCGCAAGCCATCCGGAGTGACGCGTACGACATACTCCACGAGTTCGGCGTCTCGCCAGGAGACGGTACCTATCCTACGGCGGAGCTCATCAATGTCAAAGGGACGATGTACGGCACGACCTCGCTAGGGGGTTCCCACGGCCTCGGAACGGTGTTCTCGATCACTAAGAGCGGTCAGGAAATTGTATTGCATAGTTTCGGTGGATCTCCCGACGGGTGTTGCCCCGTTACAGGTCTCCTGAACGTCAACGGCACGCTCTACGGAACGACGCCCGGAGGAGGACAAAACGGATCGGGCACCGTGTTTAGCATCACGCCGGGCGGTTCGGAAAAAATAATCCACAGTTTCGCCTACAACTCTTCGTATGCTCGAAACAGCGGTTCTACGCCCCTCGCAGGTCTAGCCGACCTTAATGGCACGCTTTACGGCACGACGTACTACGGCGGCGCCCACCTGTGTAATACCTCGTACTTCTGTGGCACGGTGTTTAGCATCACAACCGGCGGGAAGTACAAAGTGATCCATAATTTCACCTGGACACTCCACGACGGTTACTTTCCCCAGGCGGCCCTGGTCCCGGTCAACGGCACGCTGTACGGCACTACGACCTTGGGTGGTAAGTATGACCGAGGAGCCGTCTTCAGCATCAGCACGACTGGACATGAGCGAATGCTGTACAGTTTTGGAAGCGGCCCCGACGATGGCTCAAACCCTACGGCGCCTGTGATTGACGTAAATGGAATGCTTTACGGCACGACCTCAGGAGGAGGCGGCGGCGGTAGTGACAACGGCACTGTTTACAGTATCACGACGGACGGTGTGGAGAATGTCGTTTATAGATTCGATGGGAGTCACGGCAGCGGACCCCTCGCGGGCCTGATCGATGTAAGGGGCGTTCTCTACAGCACGACGATCAAGGGCGGCGCGAAAAACGTAGGCACAGTCTTCAGCGTTACGACGGGCGGCGAAGAGCGGGTTCTGCACAGCTTCAGGGCCGGAGGCGGAAAGAGTCCGCGAGCGGCGCTTCTCGAACTGGGTGGCACGTTATACAGTACAGCGTACGGTGCGACCTTCAATAAACACGGGAACGTTTTTTCGTTAACGCCATGAAACGCGGATAGATCCGCCGGTTTGGATAAAGACAACTCGACACGGCTCGCCAACACTGAGCAAACCGGAGGTTCCGAGCACGAGGTTTAATATCCCACGTCCTTTGCGACGGGATACTACACAAGGGCTTCGTAACTTCCGGTTCTGCCCGTGGCTGGCGATCCTGCCCCCCGGGTATCCTAGAGAGTTACATGACCGTTTTGCAACATCGGGGGTCTGACGGTTCGAAGATCTGACGGCCGCCTGTAGTACCTGGATCTAATGAGAGCTCCCGTTGAACTGTTCGTCAACGGTGCTTTGCAAGGACAAACGATTCGATTCACCAAATTCAAATCGCTATGTCCTCCATCATTAGCCGGATTTGCACCTTACTTGTTTTATCTATCATCTGGGCCCCACAACTTGTCAGCCGAGTAAGCGCCGCGGACATCCCCCTTCCAAAGGGTCACGCACCCGGAATGACTGTGGCGTACTCAGTTAAGCACGCCTCGCAAAATGTCGTGCTTCTGAAGTCAACGCAAGGTGTTATCTATCGACTTTCTCTAGTTCCAGATTCTGACGTTGGGAAGCATGTGGTGGTTATGGATCTTGTACTTGCAAGGTCAGACAAAAAGGCATCGGCATACCATGGTAACCTCTTGGAGCCGAAGGGCATGTGGCATGGCTATGAGCCATTCATTTTTGCCGCGCACGATTATGTCAGAGGTGCGGAGAAATCGACATACGGGGCGACGAGGGTGATGAGGGTGATGAGACTTCAGGAGCTACGAATGGAAATGCGCGTTAAGGTCGTTGCCGTGCATGTCGTACCGATCCCTGGGTCGAGCTTCCCCGACGGAGGCCCTGATTACCAGTTCCAGGATCTCATTTTAGCGATCAGCACTCGGGACATTCCAGATTGATACGGTGCTCACGCGAGTCCGAAGTGTACCTTGAACGTATTACTCTCCATTTTAAAGAACGTCGATACCACATAAGGCGTTCGTGACCTCCGGTTTTACTCTGCGGCCTCTCCCAAGTAACGGATACTAGAGCGCAGTATCGCGCCTGGACGCAGCCGTAGGTTTACGGTGAGCGGAAATGGCTGCCGCGTTATTAGTAATTCCGTAGCATCCTTCGCTTTGAGGTGCAACCCGTTGTGCGAATGTGCTGGCACTTGAGCAGTAGCCGACTCGCTCGCCAGAAGTCGCATAACGTAAGTCGATTTGTTGTTACCGCAGCAGCGCGGAGGTATGTGGTGCCTAGACGGATTCCCATTTGCCCGACAGAGGTTGCAAATCGAGTTGCCTTTCTTAGGCACGAGTGGGCTGACCCGCGAATCGGCTCCAGGCTCAGAGTCCGCGCGAAAAGTGTTATTAGAAGACATCTCAACCTTTTTAATCACGATTCCTTGATCGTTGATGGGAGGTGCGCCGAGGCGCGTAGCTACGGCAACGGGGGCGTTAGCGAAGTTAAGCAGAAAGTGAGGTTTCGCTATCGCCTTCTGGTGGACTGTTCGCATACAAAGTCAGCATCTTCCCTCTGGATCGCGACTTTGCCGTGCTTCGTAAGACCCTTCGCGGTATCTTGGTTTCGTGAACCGCTCCATCAAGCCACGGAGATAAAAATCGTGAATCAAGCAGCCGTACTAGCTATTAGAACGAAGGCTTGCGCTGCAATCCACTTTGTGGTACAAAGTATGAGTGTTGCAGCCGAGTTGTGCTTGTAGTCGAATGAAGTCGTGAGGCGGTTGGGCAATGCTGTAGCGATCGTCTTCGTAGCTGGGGTCGCACTATTCGTCTTTTGTTTTGCGCTGTTCGCTTTAGCCGGAGGTCTCGTACGGATATTCTTGCCCATACATTGCACGATACATGACGGGCCGACGATATCTGACGGCAAGGGCCACGTAGCTCAGATCCGCAAATCCGTATGTATGGATATACGCTATTCAACAGTTGAATACTCCGTTTTCGTCCGCCGTGCAACTGCACGTAACACCGACCAAGACTTAGCCCTACGCTACAACTCAGACTCGGCCGATGGCTCCGAATCAGTTGAACCGGGGAAGCCCGAGATCGCATGGTCTCAACGGAGCCTTAGCATAAGGGTACACGCAAACGGCGGGTTCGTGTCAACGGAGCGATCCACCATAGATGGAGTCCGCATCAACTATAAAAGCATGTAGAGGTAAGATCGCGCGGTTCGTTCTCCGCGGCCGCTCTGCGTACGAATGATGATTTACTTTCGTGTGTTAGCGCACCCTGTTTGGCAAGAAGCGTGGCGCAAACGGTCGGCGCGAGCGTTGCGACAGGCCGGGATCGCCGGCGACCGACTAAGACCGGAAGTTACAGAGCCCTTATGTAGTAGCAGCGGTCAATAGCAATTGCGACGGCTGCAGACGACGACGGTTCCCGTCGCCGATGGATCTAGGAAGCAGCTCCGGACACCGGGTAACGCAAAACCGGAAGTTCCGAGCACTAAGTTTAATATCAAGTGTTGACGACCCTGTCGAGGTTTTATGGCCCGCCAGAGTGAGAGGAGTCGATAAATGCGAGATTTGGACTTCACGAAGAGATTTCGGCGTTACAGGGACGCAGTTCGGCTGGTTTGGAATGTCTTCTTGGAAGGCTACTCCGATCAAGAGGATCAGTACCAAGAAGTAGAGCCCGGTCTTTTTCGCGGAATTATGGAAAGCGGCTTGGATCGGAATTTGCTACCAAGTACCGATGATGGTTACCTCCGCCACTATCCCGATCTGATCGTTAAGTCCCCTGAACGCTTTGCCTATTTGTTAGACGGGTCGGTTATCCCCAACCAATGGCCGCGGTGCCCGCTGCCAAAGAAGCTAACCTTGAACTACTCGGCGCTTTTCGATTTTGCCTGGGAGACAGGTAATTCTCGCGATTTTGAATTCATTCAGTGCGTTGCATCAGCCGATGCCGAGCCACAGGGCGGTCGAATCATCCTAATCCAAGCTCGAAGCGCGAGGGTGCTTTTCAAGCCACGTTATCACGCTGTCTCAACGCCTACTCCGATTGGGGCGGTTCAGCCTTGACGCACGAGATAAGCTGAGTTAGGAAAGCCGTTCGGTCCGCGGAATTTGTGGGGCCCTCTGTGTCTATAGTTGATGAGACCGGCTAAGCCGGGAAAACTCATGAGGGCGAGTAAGGTTCTTGTTCATGGTATCCGACTCCGAGGTGCGTTCCCGCGGGAAACATCGCACCTTCACCGCCGATCAAAAGGCGCGTATCCTGGCTGAGTACGAATCAGCAGCGACGGCGTTAGAGCGCGCAGCGTTGATGCGGCGAGAAGGCGTGTACAGTTCGCTGCTTTCGAACTGGCGTAAGCAGCTCGCGAAGGGCACCGTTCCGAAACGCGGACGGCCGCCGCAGCCTGAAGCTGTCGAACTCGCTCGGCTTCGCAAAGATAACGAACGGTTACGACGACGTTTGGAGAAATCCGAACGAACGGTGGATGCTTTGGGAAAAGCGCACGCGCTCTTGCAGATGATCGCCGGCGAGAGCAGCGTGGACGACGAGCGGTCGAAACCATCGTGACGGAGCTGGCACAAACCGTCGGCGATCGTACGGCTTGCCGTTTACTCGGTGCTTCGCGGGCGACGCTCAACCGTCACCGCTCCGAGCCGACATCGCGGGCTTCGGTTGCACAAAAGCGAACATCGCATCGCCGTCTCAGCGATCTCGAGCGTCAGGCGATTCTCGATGCGGCGCACGGCGAGCGATTCTTAGACCAAAGCGTTCGCGAGATCTACGCGACGCTGCTCGATGAAGGCGTCTATCTCGGATCGATCTCGACGATGTGCCGTGTCTTACGAGCTGCTGGAGAAACGCGCGAACGTCGTCGCCAGGCGACGCATCCAGCACGCGTTAAACCCGAACTTGCGGCCCTGCAGCCGGGCCAAGTATGGTCGTGGGACATCACGAAACTGCTCGGTCCAGCCAAGTGGACATACTACTATTTGTACGTTGTGCTCGATATTTTTAGCCGATATGTTGTCGCCTGGCGGCTCGAACGGTGCGAAAGTGCGACGCTCGCCGAGGAGATGATTGCTCAGGCGATCGCGCGAGAAGGAATCGACCCAAAGCGATTGACGATACACGCTGACGGTGGTCCTTCGATGACGTCGAAGACGCTGGCGCAGTTCTATGCAGATCTCGGCGTCACGAAGAGCCGTTCGCGTCCCCATGTCTCCAACGACAATCCGTTTAGCGAAGCCCAGTTCAAGACGCTCAAGTACGGCCCAGGCTTCCCGCCGTTCTTCGCAAGCCTCGAACAAGGCCGTGATTTTTGCCGCAGCTTCGTTCCCTGGTACAACGACCAACATCGGCATGTCGGCATCGGCTTGCTTACCCCTCGCGACGTTCATTTCGGCCTTGCACCTGAGCGCATCGCTGCGCGACGCGTCACGCTACATGCTGCGTGGGATCAGCATCCAGAACGCTTCGTTCGCGGTAAACCAGAGCCGCCGCAACTACAACCGGCCGCGTACATCAATCGACCCGACGTCGCAGCGTAGATTAAACTAACCCAGGTGGTCTCAAAACTGTTGACACATTCCGGCCTCGGAAGAGCTGGCAGAGAATAGATTGGTCGAATCAGCCCCCCGAATAGAGACGGTCTGGCAAATCAGTATTTCCGTAGCCGGCCGAATGGCCCGGTGGCCGAGCAAACCGGAAGTTCCGAGGCCCTTATGCAGTAACAGAACCACAGTCCCATAAGAACGGAAATGTCGCTTGGGACACTCGACTCCGCGATTGACGAATTCTAAGCCCCGCCTCTAGAATGGAGGCAGATGGTAGAAGACGGCGTCACGATGAAGTTATACCAGACTTTCCCGGTCGCGACTGTCACGCGACACCTAACTCCTGCGGTGATAATCTGGCTTCTCGCGCTATGGGGAGCGGTCGTTGTCGCTCAACCGGGTATAATGTGGTTTCTACGCGGAGTTTTTGTTGTGGACGGTCTGGTTGTTGCGCTCTTCGCAAATTCGCTCGGCAAGTTTTTCACCAAACGATTTCGGACGCCGCTACTGACGCTCAACAAAGATCAACTGTATATCAGAGATCTTTCACTGCCTTGGGAAGACATATGTCGAATCGCACCATTGGACAAATTCGGAGTGCGTTTGATCGGTGTTTATCCCCGGAGCCCGCAAGCCTTACTAGAAGGGCTGACTTCACCTCAAAAGACATATTACGGTCGCCAGTTGCGAGCCTACGGAGGGGCGTTGCCCGTTCCGCTCGTCCGGGAAATGAGTCGGGAGCAGCTTCTTAAGTTACTGAACGACTATCGTCTTGCGACCAAGTAGAATGCTAGTTTGAACGCTTCAGAGGTGCGAACGTCAAGTCTGAGATTTTCAACCGACCGGGTTCTGCTTATAACCCGGTCTGCTCGCCTTCGTGCCCGCGGAATTGGATCGCCCGCCTCAGGCAAAACCAGAAGTTACGAAGCCCTGGGCTTCGCAGAGGGATACTACATAGAACTTCCGGTTTTGCGCTGCGGGCGGTGATGTACGTTCCCCGACCGTCTGCGAGATAAGACCAAATAACACCCTTGAACTTGCGAATCGCGCGCGGGCGCCTACGCTCCAAGGAAACGATATGGGGTTCCCTGTAACTTCTTGCTTCACCGAAGCACGAAAGAGGATAGATGAAACGAGTCGCCTCCGCGGTAGCCTTAACATTCGCTTGTATTTTGGCGACGTGGCCGATCGTTGTGCCCGCAGCGGACATCGAAAACCCTAATAATCTGTCAGGATTCGCTACCATTGCTTTATTTCGGGCCTATGAAGCATCGGGATTCGCTCATCGGGGCTCGCCTGCGTTCAATCTCGCGCCCTATTATGTGACGATTACGCTCGACTCTGGAACTTTCCAGATATGGTTTCTGGGGCAAACCGACGCAGGAACGATGGCATTTTTCGTGGAGGGGAAGACCGGGGGGCTCATTTGGAAGAGTGGCGACAAGTCAGCCCCTCCCCGCTCCACAAATGTTTTCCCTCAAGGGTACGTACTTCCGGGAATAGTTGTCGGTGAGATTCTTACGGCCTTTCAGAGGGGCGAAGTCGATCATCTCGCCTTGCGAGACGCGGCCGCCTTCGATACGTCGTATCAACCTCTGGGCGGGGGCGTAGATGTTTACTTCGAACCTCTATCGGCGTCACCGCAAACGCCAGCTGTAACGGCGCCTTCCGCTTCCGTTTCCGATCGCGTCCTTTGGGATGCGATGAGGTATGTCTTAAGCAGTATTTCTATGCTGTTCGGACAATGGGCGGCGTCGTTACCGTTCACCGTGGCGACCAAGTGATTCGAGTTCACATATAAAGCTCTCTCTATCACATCTAGGCCACGAATTGGCAACCCTCGCAAGGAAGCAATAGGTGAGTAACGACTTCCGCGTCTACCTTCAAAACTACGATGATGGTGAAGACCTCTCACTTGAAGAGCAAATAATCGTTGCGCGCGAGTTGATGGCGCGGATTGACGAGATATCGAATTTTGACAGCACATTATTCAGGCAAGCCATCTCTTTCATGCGGGATATGGCAATCGATCGAGCCCCACAGTCGAACCCAGACAACCTAGCGCGAAACGTGCGAGCTTTTCTCGAGAACGTTGCGTCGGCGGACGTGCCTCCGGTACGTAAAATACAAGCCTCGGCTGCTCTTCTCACCGGATATCAGGAACTCTCGCAGCTGGATGCGATTGTAGCGCTCATAAGGACGCTGAGTCACGCAGAAGCAGTGGATGGTATCGTTGCGCTTAAGTTGGCGGTGATGAGAGGCGTCCCTGGCGCCGCCGCTGCTGTTACTAGCCTCGCCGAAGATGAATCATTAGACCGTTTTTTTAGAGCCGAGTTGCTTCCCTCTAACATTAGCCGAGAATTGAGGTAAACGGATCAGCTGGGGATGAGCTAGCGGGAAAAACAATGACTGCCCGGGCGCGATGCGCGAGCAAGTAAAACCGGAAGTTACAGCACCTAAGTTTAATATCGTTCGAGAATAGTCTCGACACTCGTGTACGTTAAAGTGGGTCTCGCTCTCTACGTCACGAATACGGCTACGGGTGACCTTCGATGATTTCACCAGCCTAGTCCAGCGCTGGTTTCAGAGTAACTATAGCGACCGAGCGGCAAAGCTGACCATTGAGCCGCTATCGAACGGCAACGCTTGGATATCACTCACCGGCGTGGCCAGCGATGACTTGACGCTTTACGATCCCGCCCCGTTTAAGATTGTTTATTCAGAGGACGACGCTCTGGAAAACACTCAGCTTGCCCTCGCAAATTCGATGCTTACCCGAAATGAGCGCCTTCGCGAACTAATGATGGCTGATATCAACGATCCAGAGTCGGGTGCTTTGATCGACGGCTTCTATACTGATTTTCCCGTTATCGAGAGCGACCGAATCCACTTCGAAAGATTCTTCCAATCCTCGGACCTGGAAACTCGACGAGAAGCTCTTATCGCTTTGACGTTCGGGGTGAACAAGGACAGTGGCCCGCGGTTTATCGGTTATGCAAAAGAGGCCTTAATTCTACACATATTGGGTGTTATCGAAGGTAGCGATTCACAATATACCGGCCCCGCAGTTCTCAATACTCTTCACGAGCGAGGGGATACAGAGGCAACCGCCATCCTAAGATCGCTCAGGAACAACGAAAAGTGGCGACGCAGGATGTTCGTATGATGCCCGATCATCGGCCGCAGGGCAAAACTGATGCTGGCTCGATTCGGTGGAGAGTTGCAGATTAGGCATCAGGCAGCTTGACTCATCCGGCGTTCGAACTCGGCCGGCGAAAGATTGCCGATCGACGTATGGCGCCGATACGGATTGTAGTAGCCTTCGATGAAATCGAAAACCGCCAGCGAACCCTCGCGCTGATTCTTAAACCTGTGTTTGACCAGTAGCTCGCATTCCAGCGTTGCATTGAAGCTCTCGCACATCGCGTTGTCATAGCAGTCGCCGACCGATCCCATCGATGGGCGAACCCCCGCTTCAGCGCAGCGCTTTCCGAACGCGATCGACGTGTACTGACAGCCCTGGTCGGAGTGATGAATCACATTCGCCGGCCGTCGCCGATAAAGCGCCATGTTGAGCGCGTCAAGGACAAGTTCGGTTCGCAGGTGATTCGCCATCGCCCAACCGACAACGCGCCGGCTAAACGCGTCGAGGACGATCGCCACGAAGAGAAACCCCGCCGATGTCGGTACGTATGTGATATCCGCAACCCAAAGCTGGTCCGGTGCAGACGCGGCAAAGTTGCGGTTGACCAGATCCGGCGCCGGTCGTGCATCCCGGTCTCGAATCGTCGTGATGAAGCCTTTTCGCCTTGTTGCCCCTTGGAGATTTCGCTCACGCATCAAACGCGCGACGCGGCGATCACTCACACAGATACCTTTTTCGCGAAGATCGGCTTGCAAGCGCGGACGCCCGTAGTTGCCACGTGATTTCCGATGGAACACCTCGATCGTATCGCCAAGCACAATATCGCGTTGACGTCGTTTCGATGGCATACGGTTCAACCACGCGTAATAGCCGCTCGAGGAAACGCCGAGCATCCGGCAGAGCGTGGTCACAGAATAATCGGCGTGATAAGACTTCACGAATTCGAATGCTTGTCGGGGATCGAACTGGTTTCCCGAGCAAACCACGCCGCGGCTTTTGACAATATTTCGTTTTCGATGGTCAGCCGCTTCACTTCGCGCTTGAGTTTCAATACCTCTAAACGCTCTTCGGAGGTCAAGCCGTCCGTTCGTGTGCCGGCATCAAGTTCGTCTTGCTTGCACCAGTTGCGGACGGTTTGCGGAGCGAGGCTGAACTCGCGAGCAAGCTCGTCGAACCGGCGACCGGATCGCGCCAGATCGATGATCTTTTGACGGAACTCCGGCGGGTAGGACCGGGGATGTTTTCGCATTGGATGGACCCTTCTCGGCTAAGCCGAAAGTGTCCACCAAACCGAGCCAGCATCACAATGGCGCAAGATGTTCTTCTTAGGCAAGAAGAACCCGTGAAGCAATTGTCGCAGATTCGGAACTCCGCTCGTGCGCGATAAGTACGTGAGGGCTCTGCAACTTCCGGTTTTGCGCTGCGGCCGACGATCCGGCCCGTTGCCGAACGGATCGGATCGATGAACGCTCGGCCTTTTTTTTGCGCCATCATGTCAAAACCGAGGCCTGCGGTCATTTGCATGCACGCCTTCAGGTTTCGTTATATCAAGGAGATTACGGCAGTTCTCGTAGGTTAGATAGGCACGCCGGAAACAAGAATAGTTCGGTGAGTCGAAAACGTGATACATTCTTTGAACAATTTGGGGCAAAGCTTCGAAACCGTCGAAGGCGTAGCTTGCAGTTTCATCGGCTGCTAACATTTCGGTAAAGTAGAGCAAATCAAAAGAATCTCCCAGATGGTTTACTGGAGAGAGCCTGACGAAATTCATGGCCCCTATCTCTTATAAAGTCAATGCGCATACGGAGAATTGCTATACGTGTCCAACTCATTCCCGAAGTACTTGTCGTAAGAGATGTATTCGACGTGCTGAGCAGCGATTTGCGAAAGTGTTGACGCATAAGTGCTTCGCACGTATTCATCGAGCCGCAACTGTTCCATACTCAAAACTCCCGATTGTTTGCGACCTGCTACCGATCATCCCCACTCTAGAGCCTCGGGCTCACCACAGTCAACCCTGTTTGGCAAGGGTTTGAGCAGCTGGTACTACATAAGGGCTTCGGACTTTCGGTTTTGCCCTTCCGCCCGGCGGTCTTTTCTTCGAGGACCATAGCTGCAGCCTCGGCATATTGTTATCGCATTTGCGATTTCCCAGGGCTTGATGCCACCTACGTTCTCTTCAATTATTGGGAGTTTAGAATGAACCGGTTAGCCCTAGGGTCCCTTATCACGACGGCTCTTCTACGTTACGGCTTGAGTCTTGGCGCGGCTGCCGCGTTGCTAACGGGTTGCGGAGGATCTCAAATTCCGCGCAGTGCGTCGCCGCAAGGATTGATGCCGCAGCAATCGCACGCGGATGATGCGTATAACATACTTCATGAATTCGGCGTCTCGCATAAGGACGGCACGAACCCATCCGCGGAACTTATCAACGTCAAAGGCACGCTGTATGGCACGACCGTCCTCGGGGGCTCCCACGGCATTGGAACGGTGTTCTCGATCACGAAGAATGGCAAGAAACCGTGCTGCACAGTTTCGGCGGTCCGCCTGATGGCGAGGAACCTATGGCGAGGCTTCTCAACGTCAATGGCACGCTCTACGGCACAACGGCTTACGGGGGGGTGAACCGCGCTGGTACCGTCTTCAGCATCACGCGGGGTGGCACGGAAAAAGTACTCCACAGTTTCGCCTTCAGCTACTCCTACTCCCGAAACAACGGCATTGATCCATTCACGGGTTTGATCAACGTCGATGGCACGCTGTACGGCACCACATCTCACGGCGGCAGGCACCCGTGTGATGCTGGTGTTACTTCTGCGGCACGGTGTTCAGCATCACCACGAGCGGCAAATACAAAGTGCTGCATAATTTCGGCCGGGGCACCCCATGATGGGAATTTTCCCGAAGGTGCCCTGCTCGATGTCAACGGTATGTTGTACGGGACGACGTCAGACGGCGGTGAGTCTAGTCGGGGAACCGTCTTTAGCATCAGCACGTCTGGACAAGAGCGAACGCTATACAGCTTTGGAGCTAGCGGCTACACGGACGGCTCAGGACCCTTCTCCGATTTGGCTGACGTGAAACGGAACTCTTTATGGCACGACTGTAAAAAGCGGCGATGGCAGCGGCACCGTGTTCAGTATCACGACGGACGGCTTGGAAAATATCGTCTATGCTTTTCCGATCAGCGGAAAGGAGGGCAGTCAGCCCGTCGCGGGCCTGATCGATGTAAAAGGCGTGCTCTACGGCACAACGTCGATAGGCGGCGTGAAGAACGTCGGTACGGTCTTCAGCGTTACGACGAGCGGTGAGGAAACCGTGCTGCACAGCTTCAGCGCCGGAGGCGGCAAAAATCCGCGAGCGGCCCTGCTGGACGTCGGCGGCACGTTGTACGGCACGACATACGGTAGCACTAAAGAAAGTCACGGAAACGTCTTTTCTTTAACGCCGTAAAACCCAAGCAGATCATGCGCCGGTCTGATAAAGGCATCTCGACACGGCTTCGCGATCCGCGGGGCCGTGTTTGCGTTGTGACGGACGCGTAGAACCCGCCGAGCGCTGATCGCCGGCCGCGGCGCAAAAACCGGAAGTGACAGAGCCCTTATCTAATATCAAAAGTACCGCTACGGCACGGAAATGCAATACGGCACTAAAATACTCGTTTTTACACCGCCGAAACTTCTAACTTCGGGATAGCTTAAACCCGTTGGATCAACTGACAAGGCGGCTGCCACAAGCCGATGTCGGCCCGGCGAGATCCCGTGAAAACCCAACTGAATTTGCATTTGATCTGAGCTCGCTTTTGGTCGAACGACGGTTACGGCGCCCCCATCCAGAGAATAGGCGACTCCAATATCTTGAGCGGTCCCCTTTTTCCTGGCCGAAGCCGCAAAGTATGGACTAACCCCAGTAGAAAAAGTTGCGGTAAAAGCCCCTTTTCGGAGTTCCATCGCGGATAGACGGATCCACTCTGGAGATTTTGTGATGATTACACCCTCGCCGGGACAAACATATCGCTCGTCTATCGGAATGTATCCAAACGCGTGGCTCGTCGTAAGTGCTAATAAGCATATGAGCGCAGCGATTGCCATGCAGGTTTTCAGCCTCAAATGCGATTCATCGACGCTTGTGATCTCAGCACATCTTTCTATCTGTTCGACAGCATCGGTTGCCATTTGAACGGGATTGGTCCAGTTGCAAGCAATTCCTTGGATCCTGCCGCAGGGCAAAGCGGAAGTCGCGAGGCCCTTATCTAGTATCAGTCAGTCGGAATGATGGCCAACCAGGACCAACGACCGCTAGCCGCGATTCGCATACTTAGAAAAGAACAGTCCGGAACCGGATCAACCGTAAGTCGGCTTAGGAATGGCGGATTATTCCGCGAAGTAGCCGCGAAACGACCAGCGGAGGTCACTTCAATGAAAATAAATGCTAGGCTCTTTCTCGGCGTCGCGGTGGACGAAATGAGATTTATGCTCAAGCGATTCATATTTCGAGATGACACACGGGCATTCTACGCAGCAAGCCTTGGACTTTTTCTATTCGCGACGGTTATGATGGCTGATGTTAGCGCATCCGCGCAGGTATTGTTGAACGCGGAAGGGACCCTTTATACGAACGGTCCCAGTGCTTTGTTCATCGACTTTGCGGATTGCAGATCTTACAGGATTGACGTTCAGAAAACCGGAGAACTCTACCCAGACGTAGAGAAAGGTCTGGCGAATCTGGGCTCCGCGACTGATGTCATCGCTTCACTGCAGTTGCAACCTGACCCACCACCAATGGGAGAACGCTCCCTCTACTACATTACGTCTATTTCGCAGTCTAAAGTCGGCAAGCGTGACGCTCGCAAGGCGTGCACTTCGTATACCCCCGGGGGCTATTTCGAAGGCGTTTTCATTTCTTACACTGCTCCGCGAAACGGCTTCGGCGAGGTCCAACTGCTTCTAAGCGGGGGACGATGGGTGGTGCTAACGTTCACGAGAGACACCACGCCCCAGCGTGTCGGCGTCCAGATCTCCGGAAAAACGCACGTTCGGGTCTACGTAGATAACGTCGTTGGACCGGACGGAGAAATCTCGAGGAAATTGCTGAGGGTAGTCGCTAAACCGTAGGCGAGGCGGTTGCCAATATCTCCTAGATCGCCGACCACGCCGCGAAACCGGAAGTTACAGGACCCAATTCATCCACGAGGGCTTAGCAACTTCAGCCGCGCTCTGTAACCTAACCAGACTGTTGGACGGTGATGAGGGTCGTCAGCCCTGCTCCCACATAGAACGACTCGCGATGAAATCGATAGAGGTCCACTAAGATCAACCCTGTCGCCACAGCCAGCGCAAGAAGCAGCGCGACGCCTAGCGAGAACCTAAGGATAACATTCATGTAGTGAAGCTATAACATTGTCCATTGCGTTTGCATAGATTACCGTGCTTCTTGGCGCCTTCATTTGTATCTTCTTCCCCGCCCTACCGATCTGGTGGATCCGCTCGCTCAAAGACGAAAACCCCTTCTCTCCCAGCCGGCCGCAGAGCAAAACCGGAAGTTACCGAGCCCTCATGTAGTATCCCACGACCTTTGCCACCGTGTTCATCAAGCACTGGAGCGGAACGCTGGTTACACGCCCCGTAAATACGCAGGCACCGCAATACCCTCACGTAACTTCGGATCGGGAATCGCCTCGCTGCGCTCCGCAGTGATCGGCACGACGCCCGCCCAAAAACCCAAGTCGTAATCTGCCGACGCGTCGATTGGCGGACCATTGCGCACTTTCGCCGACGCACGATCGAGCGGTACGCGTAACACCGTCGTCGCCTTCAACTCGCCGGCGTTGGGCTGGCGCGAATCGTCCCACCGTCCGGGCTGCACGCGCTCGACGATCGTGTGCAATGCCGCGAGCTTCTCGTCGGGGTCGCTCACCACGACCGCGCGCCCGAACGCAACCACCGACCGATAGTTCAGCGAGTGGTTAAACGCCGAGCGCGCGAACACGATCCCATCTACCAGCGTCACCGATAGACAGATCTCGGTTCCGTCGATCGCCGTCAACCACCGCGCCAGCGACGATCCATGAATGTACGCGACCTCACCCGAGCGCGCGTGAATAGTCGGCAAGACCACCGGCACGCCGTCGTTCACAAAGCCCACCTGACACACGAACGTCGCGTCTAATATCGCCGCAACCGTGCCGGCGTCGTAGTGCCCTCGCTCGGAATGCCGCCCGACCGTCGTCAAATCGCTCATGCGAACTGCTTCTGGCGCTCCTCCGAAGTTCCCACAGACGCGGTCGCGTCCAGCGCCTGCTCCAGATCCGCAAGCAAATCGTCGGTATCTTCGATCCCGACCGACAACCGCAGCAAGTCGTCGCTCACATCCAACTCCGCCCGTTCCACCGCCGTCAAAGAGCCGTGCGTCATCCGCGCGGGACTGCAAATCAGCGACTCTACGCCGCCCAGCGAAACCGCCAACGTAAACACCGACGTCGCCGTCGTCAGCGCGCGCGCCCGCGCCACACCGCCGCGCGGCCGAAACGACACGATGCCGCCGGCTCCGCGCATTTGCCGCCGCGCTAATTCGTGCTGCGGATGCGACGCCAACCCTGGATAATATACTTGCTCCACGTCGTCGCGCGAGTCTAAAAACTCCGCAACCGCCTGTGCGTTCGAAACGTGCGCGCGCATACGCAGCGCCAGCGTCTTTGCACCGCGCAACGTCAGATACGCGTCCCACGGTCCGGGAATCGCCCCGACGCAGTTCTGATTGAAGGCGATGCGATCCGCAATGGTCGAGTCGTTCGAAATCACCACGCCGCCGACCACATCGCTGTGCCCGCAAATATACTTGGTCGTCGAATGCACCACGATATCCGCGCCCAGATCGAGTGGCTGCTGCAAGAACGGCGATGCGAACGTATTATCGACCGCGACCACCACGCCGGGCGGCTTCTTGCGTACCAGCGCAGCGATATCGCACAGCCGCAACGTCGGATTGCTCGGCGTCTCGAGCCATAGCATCCGCGTGTTCGGAAGCGTTGCCGCCCGCACCGCCGCGAGATCGCTCGTATCCACGAACGTCACCTCGATGCCATAGCGCGACAAGACTTGTGTAAACAGCCGGTGCGTGCCGCCATAAATGTCACGGGTCGCCAGCAGATGATCGCCCTGCGCGAGCAGCGAGACGGCGCCGTTGACTGCCGCCATTCCCGACCCAAACGCGCTGCCGTATGCGCCGTTTTCCAGATCGGCCAACTGGCGTTCCATCGCCTTACGCGTTGGATTCGCCGTGCGCGAATAATCGAAACCCTTATGAACGCCGACCTCGGATAGCGTGTACGTCGCCGTCTGATACACCGGCACGATCGTCGCGCCTGTAGCGGCGCACGGATCCTGCCCGCTCCAGACCGCTCGCGTGGAAAAACCTCGAGATTGCGCGCTAGAACTCATGACCTTGCCTCCTGGTGAGATGGGAAAGCGAGGAAAACAAAAACGCCCCGGCCTGCAGCGGCGGGGGCGTTTGAAGGGCTGGTAGCTCTGTTATCGAGCTGCTACACGCGCCTCATAACGACCCTGCCGCATACATTCGCATGCGGATCGTCGGGGCCGGCATAGAGCAAGAGCCGTGAAGCATGTCCCACACCATAGCATCGGCCAATGCCGGCGTCAAGCGCCTCGCAAGGGGCCGAGGTGGCCTTCGGGGTAGCTCAATCCATGCCGCTGCAATCCACTGACACGATCGCCGATTACCACGCTCACGTGTATTTTGACAACCCCGAGCAGCGGCGCGCGGCAGAGGCGTTGCGCGGCGAGCTTAACCAGCGCTTCGACGTCTTCGTGAGCCGGCTTGTAGACCGCCCGATCGGCCCGCATCCGACGCCGATGTTTGAGGTGGCGTTCGACCCGTCGATGTTCGCTACTATCGTTCCGTGGCTGATGCTCAATCGCGATGGCTTGAGCATCCTGGTTCATCCAAATACCGGATTCGCGAAGCCCGATCACCTGGTGAACGCTCTATGGCTGGGCCAACCGAAAGAACTGATCGTCGGACCGCTTCTTTGACGATCGAGACGCTAGCCAATGTGGTCGAACTGGGGCCGGTAGTCCTCGGCGTCGGTGCGCTCTCTATCGCGGCAGATTCATACTGTGGCAGCTCTCGTGGTGAGCTTAATGGTCGTGCCGAAAACTCCGGAGCCGGAAGACTGGCTCGACTGGTATAAAGTCGATGGTCAAGCCGGCGACGAGCTCTAATCGATAATGCCGCAAGGCAAATCAACGATCGCTTTGAATCATTCGCTGATGCGTTTTACATCGACCGGCGTCTATGCCGTGCTGCTCTTGCTATATCCGGCTATAACCTTCGCGCAGTCTACCCAGCTTACTGGTGAAATGTCTTCACTAAACTACCTCGTCGGCGGAAAGTGGACGTGCACGTCTACCGTTTTAGTTAGCGCCACTGCTACGCCTAAGACCTCGACGATGTTCGAAGCGTACGATGCAGTCGGCGACAGCGTCTTACACGTTCGTACGAGCTCGACCGGCATTGGCTCGAGCGACGACTACTATGGCTACGATCGTGCGACGCAAGTGTATTGGCACACGGGCATCGATTTTGTGGGTAGGACCGTCAACGCTTCATCGTCCGATGCTGCGAAGTTCCACGGGTTCGTCTTGTCCAAGTTCCTGGACGCGCGGGTTCCGATAACGTCGTCAATCACCAAGGTGAGCGATGACGAATACACTCGACACGTAATCCTCGGCTCGAGCGGAACCAATACGGTCGATGCGGACTGCCACAGACAAGCTAGTCCGCAGTAGCTCGGTGTGAGGCGCGGTGTCCGGCCTGCAATGATAACGCAGTCGCTCGAGCCGCCGCTAGTTCGATCGACTGTGGGATGCCGTCCAGGCGAATGCACAGATCTGCGACGACCGGCGCATTTTGGTCGGTCAAACCGAAGCGATGATCGAGCGCACTAGCGCGATCGCAGAAGAGTGCAATTGCTTCGTATTTGGAGGCTTCACGCTTGGTGAGACCATCGATGTTCTTGCCGGGTGTGCTCAGCGGCGGTAGCCCGAAGATACATTCCTCGTGTATGTTGAGCGGCTCGCGGCTGGTAGCCAGGATGCGAAGGAACGGACATGCGGCCAATAACGTCGTCGCGACATTCGCTGCTTCATCGAGTACTTGCTCGCAGTTATCCAGAACGAGCAGCAGTGCTTTATCTCGAATGAACGCCGCTAACGTGTCGAGGACCTGCCGTTCCGGATTCTCGGGTAGAGCTAACGCGAGTGCGATCGTCGCAATTACGAGACTCGGGTCTTCGATCGGGGCAAGCCCCACCGCACAAATCGCGAGTTGGTCGCTTTCGACGAGTCGCTTTACAACCTGTACTGCGGTTTGCGTTTTGCCGATGCCACCCGGCCCCGTAATCGTTACCATGCGATGCTTTTCGACCAGGCTGGCGAGCTCGATAAGTTCGCGCTCGCGACCAACGAAACTCGCCGCTGCGAACGGCAGTTCGCGCGGCCAGGCAGTGCGCTCGTGAGCCGCCGAAGCTTCGAATTCGAGTCGCGACTCGCCCTCGAGCCCTAAAGCACGCGTCAAGAGCGCCGCAGTCTCGCGGCGAGGCGTGCAATGACAGCCGCGTTCTAAGGCGCTAATGCCATCGACGCTTATCTGCGCTAGCTCGGCAAGCATAGCCTGAGAGAGACCGGCGGCGAGGCGAAAGTGTCTCAACAGCAGTCCGAAGTCCGACGAGCCGCGTTTTGCGCGACTTCGCTCCTCCCTCATAGCATGCGAGCCTTCAATAGCTTCTAAGGGCCACCTGCCAACGCAACTTTTCACGATAAAGTCTAGGTGCAGATTGTGGGAAGATTTAATGTGCTGCGTTAAGGAGGGAAGAAGTGCTAACTGCATTTGGAGCTGCCGCGGTCACCATGATGATGATCTGCTATGCGCTGGAGTCGCGCCATCGGGCGTGGACGTTCGCCTTCGCCGCCGCATGCTTCGCCTCGTCGATCTACGGCTGGCTTGCGGGAACGTGGCCCTTCGGAGTAGTCGAGGTGATCTGGGGAATCGTCGCTCTCGATAAGGGCCGCAGAAAACTCTCGCATCCTTGAAAGCGGGCGGCCGGGTTTATGACCTCCACGACTCTATGGAAATTGAACTAAGTCTAGTCCACCAGTTAACAAATTGAAAATGCCTGAATCTGGCCTTGATCGCTCAACAGTCGCTTCTCCGCGCATCCAGCCGCCGATGTCCGGCGGCAAATTCTTGCCGACTTGACTGCGTTTTTGACGATTTTGGACAAAACGTAGCCGGCGTTTTGCCAAATACCGTTATTTTTGTGCTTCCAAATTGTGAACTACTGGACTAAGTCTAGTCCGAATTCGCTACGGTCTTCGACCGCACTATCGCTGTGAGAAAACGGAGAGGCGCCGCCAGACCGCCAAAAAGGGAATGCAATGTTCCCGAGCATCGACCCGTACGAGCAAGGAATGCTCGATGTCGGCGATTCGCACCAGATTTATTGGGAGTGCTCGGGCAACCCGCACGGAAAACCCGCCGTGTACCTACACGGCGGTCCCGGTTCGTCCAGCCGCCCGAGCAGCCGCCGCTATTTCGACCCCGCGAGATACCGCATCGTTCTGATGGATCAACGCGGCTGCGGTCGAAGCATCCCGCAAGTCGCAAAAGCCGATGACTTGGCGGTCAACACGACAAGCCACCTGATCGCAGATATCGAGCGCCTGCGCGAGCATCTGCAGATCGACCGCTGGGAAGTTCTCGGCGTTTCCTGGGGCACGACGCTCGCACTCGCCTACGCGCAGGCCTTCCCGCATCGCATCAACGCGCTCGTCCTTGCGAGTGTAACGACGACGTCTCGCCGAGAGGTCGAGTGGATCACGCACGGCATCGGGCGCGCATTTCCCGAACAGTGGGAACGCTTCGCTTCCGCCGGTTTCACGATCGAACCTCAAACGACAGAGATCGCAAAAACATACGCGGAGCTCGTCTTCGACGAAAACAAGACCATTCGCGAGAACGCTGCCCGCGAATGGTGCGCCTGGGAAGACACCCACGTTTCACTCGCGCCCGGCCACGTCCCAAATCCGCGATACAACGACCCTGAATATCGGTTGCTATTCACGCGCATCGTTACGCACTATTGGAAGAACGCCGCATTCTTAGAAGAAGAGCAGCTAATCTGCAACGCTTCACTGCTCGACGATATCCCTGGCGAACTCATTCATGGGCGCCACGATATCAGCAGTCCGCTCGAAACCGCCTGGCGCCTGCATAAGAATTGGCGCGGCAGCAGACTCAACATCGTCGAGGACGCCGGCCACGGCGGTCAGCCGATGCTCGAGAGCATCGTCGACGCAGTTAACCGCCCCTGAAGTAGTACCTAGCTAGCGGTCCCGGCTTGCTGGTAGCCGGGGCTGCATTGACTTCTTCGCGCGGCGGTGCTATAAATTTCTTGTCCTAGTTGATTAGGACAAGCGACTCGAGGAGAACTTGAAGGCAAGCAGCTTTTCGGTGGACTCTGCCAATGCATTGCCCGTGTACGCCCAGCTGCGCGACCAGATTTTGCACGCGATCGCTCGCGGAAGCTTAAAGTCGAACGACCAACTGCCAACCGTACGAGAAGTAGCCGTTCACCTCCAGATCAATCCGAATACGGTGAATCGCGCGTATATGGAGCTGGAACGTGAAGGCGTCCTTGTCACCGCACGCAGTCGCGGAACGTTCGTGTCCGACGGCGTTCGAAGATCGGATCCCAAGTTACGTCGGGCTCGTCTAGAAGAAATCGCACGCGCGGCGATCGCTGAAGCCCGGGCTGCGGGATTCACCGCGGCCGAAATTGATCAAGGCCGTTACGGCGACCACCCAACGAGGAAGGTAGGAAAACCATGTTGACATCGTCTCCGAATTCGCACGAATCCAATAGCGCAGATTATCGGAATTATCGTTATTCTGGTTGGCATCGCGGTTGGGCTGCGCACGGACATGCGCCTCGCGATTGCGGTCGCCGTAATAGCATATGCGCTCATCCTCCTCGGCTTGCAAATGGCGTACGCGTGGGAATCGGCGGTGGTCCTCCGAGCGGGAAAGTTCCACAAGCTCGCCGGTCCAGGACTGTTTGCCATCGTGCCGGTCGTCGATAGCGTAGCTGTGTGGATCGACCAGCGTGTGCAAACGTCGACCTTCACCGCCGAACAAACGCTGACGGAGGACACCGTTCCGGTCGATGTCGATGCGGTGCTGTTCTGGGTCGTTTGGGATGCAAAGAAAGCAGCGCTCGAGGTGACGTCGTATCGTCAGGCAATCGAGTGGGCCGCACAGACGGCGCTCCGCGATATCATCGGCAGAACCAGCCTGGAAGATCTGCTCTCAAACCGTCAGATGGTCGATGATGCGCTGCAGAAAAGTATCGACGCGCGCAGCACACCGTGGGGCATTACCGTCAATTCGGTCGAGCTTCGCGACATCAAGATTCCAAATAGCCTGCAAGATGCAATGTCGCGGCAAGCGCAGGCGCAACGCGAGAGCCAAGCCCGGGTTATTCTCGGGGAGGCGGAAAATCAAATCGCCGCGTCGTTTGTGCAAGCTGCAAAGCAGTACGAGGGCAACCCCGTTGCGTTGCATCTTCGAGCGATGAACATGTTGTATGAAGGACTCAAGGAGAAGGGCGCCATGATCGTCGTTCCGAGCACCGCGGTCGAAACCATGGGCCTCGGCACTATCGGGGGCCTGGCCGCGCTCGGCGGGATGGCTCCGCAAAGCGTTGCCAAGGCATGATCGCCCTCGTTCTCGCCGCAGCTCTCGCGCAGGGAGCCGCACGTCCACCGGACGGAACGTACTACTACACGTTGACACGTCAAGGAGTAATGATCGGCTCCAGCGAGATCGTTTTCAAAACGCTGCCTGCCGCGCTAACGGTACAAGAACGCGCGGACCTCGGATCTCTGCAAGCAACGACGATGACTAGCCTGGATGCCGCGACGTTAAACGAAACAGCCTACGGCGGCGTGTCCCCTCAGCAAGGTTCGTTCGGCGCGACCTTCACAAAAGACAGTCTCACTATCAACTCCGGAAGCACTCGAATCCCGCTTCAAGAATCCGGCGGCTTACCGATGCTCCTTTCCGATGGCCTCGTCTCAAGCCTAGCGTTACTTCCAGCAATCGTTCACGCAACGGGGAAAGCCTCGTTCACGATCGCAGCGATCAACGGTGCCAAGTCATATCCCGCATCGGTGTCAACAAGCAATGTACCTCTTCCGTCGGACGTACCGAAGACCGACGCAGCCATGACGCTTACGTACGCCGGCGGCGCCGTGACGTTATGGTACGATCCCAAGACGTTCGTTCTCGATCTCGCGCGAAATGCGGCGACCTCTTTCGAGATACGGCGAACCTCATACACCGCACAAGCGACGCTATCACCCATGGCAAATCCAACGCCAGTTCCTTTGCCGGCGCCCCAGTACGTTAGCCGAGACGTTTCATTTCCGGCATCTCTGGGCGCAACGTTGGCGGGAACCCTGACGATTCCAAAGGGTGCTCGCGGGCCTTTACCCATAGTCGTTACGGTGCCGGGGAGCGGAGCGCAAGATCGCAACGAACAAATTGGCCCGAATCGCGTTTTTCTCCAGTTGGCTAATATGCTGTCCAATCACGGGTATATCGTTCTGCGCTACGATAAGCGTGGCGTCGGTTCGAGCGTCGGCAAAGGAAACGCCGACCTGCGAAAGTACGCCGTGAGCGACGCCGACGCCGCGTTTCACTTCGCACGGACGCTGCCGCAAGTCGATAAGCGCCGCATCTATCTTCTCGGTCATAGCGAGGGTGCGATGAGCGTGCCCATCATCGCGGCTAGCGAACCTGGCGTGCGAGGCATCATTTTGCTGGGGGCGCCGGCAATGCCACTCGACAAAGTGATGGACGAACAACTCGGCGTTACAGATTCCATCTCAGTCCCGCAGTTTACAACGTTTATTAAGAGTTGGTCCAACTATATACCTGCGGAAACGATCGCCCACGTGAGATGCCCGATTCTCATCGTGCAAGGTGGAAAAGATAAGCAAGTGCTCGCGGCCGACCTCCCCACGTTGGTCAACGCCGCAAAAAGTGCGGGCCGCGACATTACCGTACGAACGATCCCCAACGACGATCACATCTTCTTGCGGTTGCCCGACGATCAGAAATCTACGGGCGAAGAATACTTCCAGCCAGGCTATCTGGATCCAGCAGTGTTCGAAGCAATTCTGTCTTGGCTGGCCCACCATTGAGAACTAGCCTGGCAGGGGAGACCCAAGCGTGTGCGTTCTCACTGCACTGTCAAAAATGGACTAAGTCTAGTCCACCCGTTAATAATTTGAAAGCATTGAATCTCGGCCAGGACCGCCTAAAGCTTGCGCGGATCGCGCAGAAGTCCACTGGCGATCTTCGGTTGCCAGGCTAAGTTTCGATCATTGCGATCAAGAAGTTGATGGTTTGTTGCCAGGAAGCCCCAGTTTCGTGTTTCCGGATTGTGAACTGCTGGACTAAGTCTAGTCCGAATTTGCTACGGTATCCGGAAGTCACTATGGGGCTGGCTGAAGCCATAGAACGTTGCTAAGCGGCCAACGTAGACGCCAAAAATTGACCTTAGTCATTCCAATAGCAAACGGCCCCGTCTCACGCGCGAAAGGGAAAGGACCTGCCGCGCAAAACACGCCTTTCATGATAAGTCGCATACGGACGTCTTCTTTATTTCTATTGGCTGCCGTACTCGTGTGCGGCGGCTGCAACGCTAGCGGCGGCGGCGCCGGATCCGCAACACAGGCGATCCCGCAGCAACAAGCACTACGCGCCGAGTTGCAGCCTGCGCTGGTGAAGGGCAACACGCCCGTCCAGCACATCATCGTCATGATCCAAGAAAACAGAACCTTCGACGATTTCTTTGCCACGTTCCCGGGCGTCGATGGCACGACCACCGGCAAGGAGAGCAACGGCAAAGTCATCCCGCTCAAAGAAGCGCATCTTGCCGCGCGCGACATGAATCACATGCGTCCGCAGTATCAGATCGACTGCGATCTCAAGGGCAGCGTCTGTCAGATGGACGGGTTCAACCACACCTACATCAACTCGTTTCCTGTGACGCCGGCAGACTACCCGTACCAATACGCCAATCCCGACGAGATCCAACCGTATTGGTTCATCGCGCAAAACTACGCGATCGGCGATCACATGTTCCAAACCCAAGGCAGCGGCAGCTTCACCGCACATCAAGATTTTATCGCCGGCTGGACCAAGATCGACCCCACGCACAGCATCGTCAACGTACCGTCGGATAACAACCACTGGGGCTGCGATTCTCGAAAGAAACCCCCCGCAACGGTCACCGATCTCCTCACCACCAAGTTGAAGCTCGAATCGGGGCAAGGACCGTTCCCATGCCTCACCTACCCGACGGGAACGTTGCGCGACCTGCTCGACGCGAAGGGCGTCAGCTGGCGGTACTACTCGCCGCCCCATCAAGGCGGCGGTGACACCGGCAACATCTGGGACGCGTTCGACGCCATCCAGGCGGTTCGCGAAGGACCCGAATGGGCCACCAATATCTCCGTGCCGGAGACCAACATCTTCAACGATCTCAGCAACGGAACGCTCGCGCAGATGAGCTGGATCGTTCCGACCCACGTTAACTCCGACCACCCCGAAGGCAATAAAGCTACCTATCATGGGCCCGAGTGGATCGCGTCGGTCGTTAACGCCGTCGGACAGAGCCAATATTGGAACAACACGACGATCCTCGTTATATGGGACGATTGGGGCGGCTTTTACGACCACGTTCCGCCGGCGTTCATCGATAATCAGGGCGGCCTTGGGTTCCGCGTACCGTTCTTGATCGTCTCGCCGTACGTCGGCAAGGGCCAAGTCGTGAGCACGCAGTTCGAGTTCGCGAGCGTCGTGAAGTATGTCGAGGAAACGTTCAAGCTCGGCAGCCTTCACTCCAACGACGTGCGCGCCCACAGTCTAACGACGCTGTTCCACTTCAAGGCCAAACCCCGCGCGTTCGTCGCGGTGCCCTCGAGCCTGGACAAGAACTACTTCCTGCGTCAGCCGCCCGACTACACTCCCGTCGACACGCAGTAGCCGGCAGAAATAGAGAGCAATCGATGAAACATACGCGCTTTATTCCGCTCGTCACGATCGCGGCGCTCGCTGCGTGCTCCGCCCCGCAAACCGCATCGTTGCCGGCGAGTTCGAACGCCGCGACCTCCCACATGAAAGCCGCCTACACCGGTACGTCGCCGATCCAGCACGTCGTCATCATCTTTCAAGAGAATCGCACGCCCGACAATCTGTTCCAGTCGCCGACGCTGATCTCGGAGGGCGCGACGATCGCACAGAGCGGCCCCAATTCGCTGGGCCAGACGGTGCAGTTGCAGCCACAGTCTCTGGCCGCTCCATGGGACATCGGGCACGGCCACCAGATTTTCTTAACCGAATGGGACAACGGTAAACAAGACGGATTTAATCTCGTCGAGCCGCCGAAACTCGCATGGCGTCCGTATTCCTACGTCCCGGCGAGCGAGGCGCAACCATACTGGGATATGGCGACGCAATATGCCTTCGCAGATCACATGTTCGAAACCGATCAATCCAGCAGCTATCCATCGCACCAATACATCGTCAGCTCGACCGCGCGCGCATTGCCGCAAACGGTCAACGAAATTGCCGGCGGACCTTACTATCCCAAGACCGGCAAGGACGGCCCGGCCGGCTGCGACGCCCCGGAAGAAATGCTGGTCGATACCATCAATCTCCACACCGCGCTTAACGGTCCGTCGCTGTACCCGTGCTTCGACCGGCCCTCGCTGACCGATTTCTTGGACGAGCAAGGCGTCACGTGGAAGTACTATCAGCGCAACCTCGGACCGGGCTGGTGGCACGCGTTTGATTCGATCAAACACATCCGGTACGGCCCGGACTACGCCAACGTCGTTACGCCGCCGGCATCGATTCTCACCGACATCTCGACCGGCAATCTACCGGGAGTCTCGTGGGTCATGCCCGCCGACGACTTGCATTCGGACCACCCGGGCAGCAAGAGTGCCGCCGGTCCGTCGTGGGTCGCCGCGGTCGTCAACGCCGTCGGACAAAGCCAATATTGGGATAGCACGGCAATCTTTATCACCTGGGACGATTGGGGCGGATGGTACGATCACGTGCCGCCGAAAATCTACAATAGCTACGAACTGGGTTTCCGAGTCCCGCTGGTCATCGTTTCGCCCTACGCCAAGAAAGGCTACGTCTCGCATCGGCAACACGAGTTTGCGAGCATCCTGGCCTTTGCAGAGAAGACCTTTGGCATCAAGAAGGGTTCGCTGCACGGCACCGATATGCGTTCGGATGACTTGATGGACGCGTTTAACTTCAAGAAGAAGCCGAGCGTTTTCACTCCGATCACGGCGCCACCGTTCCAATCCGGTACCGCACCGGATGCTATTCTCGACGCCGAAGACTACTAACCCGCGAGCGGGCCGGCCAATCCCCGGATTGATCGGCCCGCTTTTTAATCGACGCTAGGTCCCTTTCTCGGCCCCGATATACCGAATCCACTTTAAGAACAGCGACGGTTCGGTCGAAAGATTATCGGCATTGCCGTACACCACGTAAAACTCGTTCTTGGCGGTTAAGAAGTGGAACGCCGCCGTCACGTTGCCGGCATCGACTAAACAGCCGGGGTTATACGGATTGACGTCGCAAATCTGTGGATCGTCGTACACTAAAGGCTGAAACGCGTTCGGTATATTCGCACCGATGATGCGCCGAATACCCAAGTCGAACGACGCCTGCCGGTTAAACTGCCAGTCAACACCCACGCGCTCTAGCCACTGGCGCGTCGTCGATTCACCCGCCCAAACAGTTCCGTACTGATTCTCGTCGGTTTCCAACGCCAAATGCACCTTGCGAGCCAGCGGGACCGTTGCATAATACGTCCACGACTGTAGATTCCCGTGATAATAGTTGCCGCCGCTATACGAGACGTAACTCGGCGTCGAGGTGTTCATGCGGTAGCCGACCATCGCGCCGTTATTCTGAAACGGCAGAAACTCATCGCTCAACGTACGGATGCCGTTCGAACCGAGATATAGATGCACCGAGAATAGGTCGCGAAGATCGAAGTTGAGCTGTCCGCTCGCGTCCGTCTGCGCTAACTGTCCAAAGTGATTGTTATAGCGGGCGTAAAACACTTGGGCCGAGATATCGTGCAGCACGGTCTTGGGAGCGAAGTTCACCGTCTTCTCACCGACCAGCTCGTAGCCTTGAATGTCCGTCTGCGAAACGAAGCCATCGATCGGGTCGAACTGCGCGCCGATCTGTTGCAGGTTCGCAAGGATCACCGAGGTCGCATCGGAGTAGCCCGCACCGCTTTCCAAATAGTTCCCGAGCGAGGGATCGGTTACGAATGAGCCCCGATCCTGGCCTAAATTTGCATATGCGAACAGATGCCCTCGCAGGTCGCTATAGCCGAGGTTCAGGGTCGTCGCCGCATCGCTGAAACCGTCCGCGGTCACAGCCACGTGCTGGCCGTTTATACTAAAGCTTTCGTTCGTATTTTCGAAGTTGTAGTTGAGCGATTGGGCCGCGTCGTTTCGCTGGTCGCCGATTGCGTCAAATGCGGCGAAATTCGCGTACCCGTGCGTGCCCTCGACCGCGTAGCCCTGGCCAAACGTCGGTATTGCCGGAGTGTACAACGTTTGCGGACAGTCCGAGCAGGCCGAGTGTTCGTTAAAATACGATGCCGCCTGCGTAAAAAAGGGCCGGACCTCCGCATATTGACGGGCATACGCGCTGGGGGCAATCGTTTGCTGATCGACTTCCACATTGGAATAATCGGGGTGCAGCGTGCCGACGAACGAGACCGTCGGCGCGATCGGAATCGCGAAATCCGCACCGATACGGGACGTGCTGCCGCCGTTCGCCTTCGACGTAGACTCGCTCAGCGCGTAGGTCTGAATACGCGGCTTGGGTCGGGACGACGGCGTCGAACTCAACGCGCCGGCACCAACGTCTTTGAGCGTTCCCGCAAAGATCGGATCGCCCGACCCAGACGCCCGCGCATCGAAGCTCCACACGTCCAAACTGTTGGTCGAAACGTTCTCGCGGATGAACTGCGCCCGCCACGATGTCGAACCCCCATTGCGCATGATGCCCAGCGGAACGCGCATCGTCACGACGTAACCCGTCGGCGTTCCGTGACCCACGGCGACCCACTGCGGCGTATAGGCCGTGTTCTCACTCGAGGTCTGGAAGCGTGCGCCGTGCGGATTGGCGATGAACGAATACGAGATACCGGCCGCGCCCTGCGGATAGAAATATGCACCGACGTAATCGTCGCCTAGAACGCTCGACGAGTTCGTCTCTTGCGAGGCGATCTGGCCTTCTTTCTGCTGCACGTCGAAGGCGATGTCGAGGCTCCCGTTCTCTTGCCCGACATAGACTTTGGTGGGCTCCGCCGCCGGCCGGCGATTCGTGAAATCGGTATCGAGCGTGAACTGCGCGGCTTTCTGCCACGTCGCGTCGATCGTGCCGTTCATCGACGGCGTGGCGCCGAGCACGGGCACGGTGATCGTCGGCTCCGCCGCTGCGAGCGCCGTCGCCGGGGCCAGGGCGCCCCAAGCGAAGACCCACGCGAGCAAAAATGCGCAGAGCCGTGACCTCATTTCAGCAGGTCTACCGGCGCAGGAAAGCCATTGTTTCGGTGCGCCTCGGCGTATTTAACGATATGCTAAGGTCCTATAGCGAGCGCCATGATCGGCAGCATGCGTCCGCCGCCGACGATGGAAGCGTCCTCTCCAATGTTTCGCATTCCCATGAAGTCGTAAAACCCGATGACGTTGGGATCGCCGGAGAGCGGGTTCGGTTAGTGCTGCTGCGTCGCCGGCTAGCGCTTTTCGAAAGGTGAGCTGCGTCGTGTGCATTATACTCCGAGAAAGAAGAACATGAGCCTCAACCAACCGTTTCAAATTGCCCGGGCCGAGCTGGATGTAGACATTCGATCGATCGCGCCGCTTTTCGACGAATATCGAGTGTTCTACGGTCAGCCTTCTGACGAGGACGAGTCGTATCGCTTCTTGCGAGAGCGCTGGTTAGCAGAAGAGTCGATTCTCTTCATCGCTTCGAACGGTCTCGCGGATCCGATGGGCTTCGTGCAGCTATATCCCCTGTTTGTCTCGGATCGAATGCTCCGTTTCTGGGTTCTGAACGATCTATACGTTCGGCCTGGCGCGCGGCGCAGCGGTGTGGGTCGGGCATTGATGCAACGCGCCGAAGGCCACGCTCGGGAGACGGGTAGTGCCGGTCTCACGCTTAGTACGGCGGTCGATAATACGAAAGCCCAGGCTCTATACGAGTCCGAGGGCTACGTTTGGGACGATCGGTTTTTGTATTACAACCGCTTTTTCTAGAGTTTTTCGAAAACGGCTTACTATATGGAACTATTCTGGGAAATACACGAGGGTCTACCGCGCGAAGGGCCGGGTGACGATGAGGCGACCGAACATGTTCTCTCCATGCTTCCGCCGAGAGACTACACGCGAGTTCTCGATGCCGGGTGCGGACCCGGAATGCAAACGTTGTGCCTAGCTCGCCGCCTCGGCGGAGACATAACGTCGGTATCTGGTTTGGTGCGAAGGCGCAATTTATTGCATCGGGTTCGAACGCGGGTTAAAGCAAATGTAATAATAGCTACGGATACGTATTCTATTGCGCCCACCGACTGTGCCACCGCCGGATTGAATCCGGCTACCTACTGACCGGGCGGTTGCGGTAGTTGCGTTTCCGTCATGTTCCCGCTCGGGACTTCAAAACGCACGACGAAAGATTCGTCTTGACACGTCGTGCCGGCGACGACCTTCGTTTGTGCAACGAAGTTCCTGAGAGCGGATGTTAGGTCGGCATCGACATCCGGGGTTGAAAAAATCATTGCAGCCTTCGTGCCATCGCATTTCACGGCCACGATAAAGGAACCGAAGGTTTGATTGAATCGTCGGAAGTTCGATGCCGAGGCGGCTGAGATATCGATCTGCGCCGGCCAGGAAACGGTCATGGCTTGGCTCGCAACCGGCGGCGGCGATGGCGACGAGGTCTGCGCGAACAACAAGAGTGTAAGAAGAAGCATTGTGTCTATCTATTATCGGGTATACGACGAAATTGCCTGTAAAAAGACTTCCCCGTAGCGCGTGAGCTTTACGTCACCCACACCGCCGATTTGTCGAAATGCCACAAGCGTTGACGGTTGGGCGGCGACCATGTCGCGCAGCGTTGCATCGGAGAATACTACGTACGGTGGAACTCCCTGTTCGTCGGCCAGCTTCTTGCGCAACGCTCGCAGCTGGTCGAACAAGCCTTCGTCACCCGATGTGACGACGTTCGTGGCAGCGGCCTTGCGGCCGCGACGCTTCTTGCGCTCGATCGCCCGCGGCATCGCGAAGAGAAACGTACGCCGCTCCTTAAGCGCTTGCCGTCCCTCATTCGTCAATACGATCGTGCGATGCTCGCCCTCTTCGACGCATCCCGTTCGCATGAGTTCCGAAAGCACCGCCATCCACTGCTCTTTGGCGTGATCCTGGCCGATCCCAAAGGTCGACAAGCGCTCGTGCCCCCACGAGAGCACTTTCTCCGTGCGCTCGCCTCGCAACACGTCGATCACGTGCTGCGCTCCCGTCGAGAATCCTCGATGCTCGCGGACGCGATAAATGCATGATAACAGTTTGGCCGCGAGCAACGTACCATCGATCTGCTCGACCGGCTGCAAGCAGTTGTCGCAGTTGCCGCAACGTTCGGCAACCTGCGACTCGCCGAAGTAGCGAAGAAGGTGCGCTCGGCGGCAAAGGGCCGTTGCCGCGAAATCGAGCATCTGCCGTAAGAGGCGTTCTGCCTGAGCGCGTTCCTTTTCGTCTGCTATTTGCCGGATGAAGAAACGCTGCTTGGACGCGTCGCCGCCGCTCAAGAACAAGACGCACTCGCTCGGCAGTCCGTCGCGGCCGGCGCGCCCCGTTTCTTGGTAGTAACCTTCCAGATTCTTTGGAACATCGAAGTGGACGACGTACCGCACATTGGGCTTGTTAATGCCCATCCCAAAAGCGATCGTCGCGCAGATCACGCGAACTTCGTCGCGAATAAAGAGCTCTTGGTTGCGCGACCGCTCCCTCGGCGATCAGGCCGGCGTGATATGGCAATGCGGGACGCCGCTCGCCTGGAGTTCGCGAGCGAGCCGTTCGACCGTATCGCGGCTCTGCGCGTATACGATCCCGCTCTCTTTCGACCGCTCTTGCACCCATGGCACCAGCTGTCCGCCGGAACCACGCTTTGCCAATACGGAATATCGAAGATTAGGCCGGTTGAAGCTACCGACAAAACGCTCCGGGTCACGCAACTCGAGAAAACGCTCGATATCGTCGCGAACGCGCTGCGTTGCCGTCGCCGTGAGCGCGAGGATCGGAACCGCGGGATGCGAGCGCTCTAAGCGATGCGATCCGCCGATACTCAGGCCGGAAATCGTGGCCCCATTCGCTGACGCAGTGGGCTTCGTCAACGGCGACGCGTTGGAGGTTCCATCGCTTCAGGCCGGCGAGAAAGCCGGGAAGAACGAGGCGTTCTGGGGCGACATACAGCAGGCGGTATTCGCCGCGATCGAGCCCGTCGAGACGTTGGGCAGCGGCACCGGAGTCGATCGAGCTGTTCAGAAACGTCGCGCGAATCCCGTTCGCCTCGAGCGCGTCGACTTGATCCTTCATCAACGCGATCAGCGGCGACACGACCAGCGTTAAACCGTCTTCGAGTACCGCCGGCAACTGGTAACACAACGATTTTCCGCCGCCCGTTGGCAGCAGCGCGAGCGCGTCGCGCCCTGCCAGCGTCGCCTCCGCAATTTCGCGCTGCAGCGGTAGAAACGTTTGATACCCGAAGTATCGATTGAGCGCGTCGTCGAGCATCACGCCGCGTTCTGCGAGGTGAGGGAAATAACTGCTGTCAAGATCGTCCTTATTATGATAAGATGAGCGGGCGTCCTACGCCTGATTTGCCTTGGTAGCGCTTGCTGCGACCACTCCGTTCGACGTTCCTCACTAATTTCAATTGTTGACTCGAAAGAGAGCATTTCATGCGTCGCGACGATCTGGCGAGGCTCGCGTTGAGCACCTCGCTAACAGCCTTGTTACTTGCCGGCTGCTCGGGAAGTTCGCAATATGGCGGCCAAATGTCGCCGACCGTGCAAGAACCGCAAGGCGTTTCCGCCGCTGAGTCCGACGCCGGAACCGGCATGACGTACCTCGCGCCGATCGGCGGCTCGACGGTGTACGGCTTCAAACGTTCGAATCGCGCGAACCAACCACCAGCTTGCACGGTTGGTCCATTCACGAGTGTCAACGGCGGTATCGGTGTCAACCAGTCCGGAAACCTCTGGGTGCCCGACCAGGGCGCCAATCCAAAAACCGTCACGGAATACGCTCCCAATTGCGGCGCCGTGAAGACGGTGCTTACGATATCGGGCGACACGTTGCCAAATAACGTTGCATTCGATACTAAGGGTCACGTGTATGTCTCAGACGCTGTTGCAAACAGCGGCGGTCCCGGAAATATTTTGCAGTACACAGGAACTAAAGTTACCCGGACGCTCACCGATGCCGACATCTCGACCCCGCAAGGCCTCGCTGTCAACAAAGCCAACAACGTTTGGGTTTCGTATCGCGATCCGGGCAGCAGCGGTACCTACGTCGCAGAGTTTCGCGGCGGGAAGATGCCGGCCAAACTGTTCAAGAATATCTCGCTTGGATTCCCGGGAAGCCTTCAGTTCGACCGCAAGCAAAATCTTATCGGGACCAACGGCAACTTTTCGTCCGTCGATATCTATGCCCCGCCGTACACACAAAGCGCACCGACGACGCGACTGGTCTTAGAAAACGGGCAAGAGACGGATCCGAGCATGTGCGCCCTCGGACCGAACCAGGGTCAGTTGTACTGCACCTTTGCGTTCTTCAGCGCCGTCAACGTCTTCACGTATCCTGGGGGAAAGTTTGAGTACACGTACGCTAGCGGGCTAACCGGCCTGCTGCCATATGGAATTGCGAATAGTCCCACCGCGAAAAACTAGTTCGATCTTTGCTTGGGGCCGTATCGACGCGGCCCCGAGTATTCCACACCCTACGGCTGCATACGGGTATTGACGAATTACACTCACCGAAAAAATCTGGAAACGAATCAAGGGCACGGCTCAGCGCAACGCTGCGAAGGGCCTGCACCAAAGCCTCCAAGAGTCCGAAACCGCCATCAACGGTATCGTGCTCAGCGAGAAAGGGTTGCTGCCGCAAGCTGCAATCGAGTTCTATGCTCGCGAGCTGGTCCGACTCACCGCCGAGGCCGCAACTAGCGCGTGAACGTCGATCAGACGGTGAGACGATGACTGTGGTTCATAAATAAGCGTTCCTCTGCCCGAAAGCCGCGCTAAGCTGCGGCGCATCGCAGGGCTTGGAGAAGGACCCGAGTAAGCGCGAGTTATCTCACGCTACGGAGTCGATTCGAACATGTTATATTTCCGATTGCTGGCTGTCGCCGGTATCGCCGCGATGCTTACGGCTTGCTCGGGAAGCGGCAGTGGCTCGTCGTATGCCCCGCATACCGGCCCGCAGGTTTCGATGAACGCAACGAGCGGTCAATACATCAAACACGTTATTATCGTCGTGCAGGAAAACCGCACGTTCGACAATCTTTTCGCGACGTACCCAGGGGCAGACGGCGCCACCTACGGCTACTACCTGAAGCCGGTTGGAAACAAGTACAAGAAAACAAAAATCAATCTGGTAAAGCGTTCGCTCGCCGGGAACCAGGACATCGACCACACGTCGATATCTTACGACGTATCGTGTGATGGCACGAATAAGCGGCCGAAAACACATTGCGACATGGATGGGTTCAACCTGGAGAAAATAGTCGGACACGAAGTGGGAACGTATCCGTACATGTACATCGACCCCTCCGACATTAAGCCGTACTGGGCGATGGCAAAGCAGTACGGGCTGAGCGATCACATGTTCACGACGCAAGGCAGTGGCAGCTTTACGGCTCACCTCGATCTCGTGGCTGGTACCTCACAACTCAAGCCGTCGTGGAGCCTAATAGATTTTCCGAGCTCGTTTAAGGACTGGGGTTGTAATGCGACGAGCGAGACCACGTCATGGCTAACCACGCGTGGAGTCTATCATGCCGCGAGAGGAAAGGACCCCGGTCCGCCTCCCTGTATATCGTTCCCGACGAAAACGATGCGCGACCTTCTCGACTCCGCCGGGCTCTCGTGGAAATACTACACTCCGAAATACATCACCGGATCCGTAGGCGCTGAATGGGACGCGTTTGCTTCAATATCAGATGTTTACAATGATCCCAATGAGTGGGGAACCAACGTCTCATGGCCCGAAACGAACGCACTTACCGACATCGCGAATAATCAGCTTCCAGCGGTTTCGTGGGTTATTCCGAGTTCCGATAACTCCGATCACCCCTGGGGCCCAGGTGACACGACTGACTGTGGTCCGGAATGGGTTTCCTCCATCGTCAATGCGGTAGGTCAAAGCAATTATTGGGACTCGACGGCAGTAATCGTTACATGGGATGACTTCGGCGGCTACTTCGATCACGAGCCACCTGCGTTCTTCGACGATCTGGGTGGTCTCGGGTTCCGCGTCCCCATGTTGGTGATCTCACCGTATGTTCCGAAGGGCCAGATCTCTCACACGCAGTACGAGTTTGCAAGCATCCTCAAGTTCGTCGAGCAGAACTTCGGCTTGCCGTCGATGCATACGACCGACGACCGCGCCACGTCGATGGTCGATATGTTCGACTTTACGCAGCAGCCTCGTCCGTTTGTGACCATCCGGTTAACCAGCGACGATCGGTGCTTGGGCCAAAAACCTCACGTGTCGAGCCCGATGGACAAAGACGACTGATGCTTCATCTCATATTGGCTAGCCCGACGGCAACGTCGTGGTACGGCGGGCCTCCCGCTTACGACGATCGAACGCTGTACGCTATCGGCGTTGCTATAATGATCGGTAGCGTCGTTCTTTTTGCTTGGGTGCTGCAACTATTCGCTAATTCATCGAGTGGATATGATGACGAGCAAAAGAGGCCGTTGTGGGCGTACACGGGACCCATAGCTATCGCGGTTGGCGCGCAAGGTACCTTGGTTTTGGTTTTCTCAAGAAGGTACAGCCCGCTCTTGCTTATGCTTTTAGGCGTCGGCCTTGTGATAACAGTGCTCGCGATAAAATCCGGCAAGTTTACGTTCCCGGGGTGGCGTCGCAAGCGGATTGACGTATAGCGATAACAGCGCTGCCCCTCGCTCGATGAGCTTCAATCAGCGAGGTCGGTTCGTTCAACCACCGAAGTCGCGCTCTCTACGACCGACTGTTTGTTACGACCAGCCAAGGCATTCGCGGCGGCGTACGACATGATCGACATTCGGGCCGGAGCATCGTATCGGCCGCCATATCCGCCGCCTGTATGTTTGCGCTGGCGAAATTTAAGCAGCACCGCCAGCAAAGCGATCGGTGCCGACACGATGACTACGAAAACAAGCAGCCCCATTTATTTGGGGCCGCTTCAACATTTCTAGAGATCTGACATTTAGGGGAGGTGGGATTCGAACCCACATGAGTTGCCTCGGCCGCTTTTGAGGCGGCTGCGTCTGCCATTCCGCCACTCCCCCTGAGCGCGAGTACCGCGGGTTCGCCCGACAGCGTGCCCCGGCCTCCGGCAAGTACAAGTGGGCAGGCGTCCGAAGGTTGCGATCTATGCCCGACCAGCACGTTCGCCTGCGTCCCGCCAGCGTCGACGACCTAGCCGAACTCGAGAAACGCTTCTTGTCGAACGGCGCGGCAGGCGAATATCAATGGTTCGGTCACCGTTCGTCGAGTGCGTTGCGCCGCCGCTTCGATGAGGATGGGTTGCTCGGACCGGACGGCGGCGAGCTGATCGTCGTAGCCGGTGACGGCGCCTTCGCCGGCCAGATCAACTGGTTCAAGTCATTCTGGGGTCCGCCCGAACAGTCGTGGTGCTGGACGATCGGCGTCACGATTAGCGAAGAGTGTCGCGGAAAAGGCATTGGAACCGCGGCGCAGCGGCTGATCGTCGAGCATCTTTTCGCCCACACGCGCGTGGAACGAATCCAGGCCTTTACCGATATCGAAAACGTTGCCGAGCAGCGCATCCTTGAAAAGGTCGGCTTTACGCGCGAAGGCGTCATCCGATCGGCGCAGTGGCGCGAAGGCGGCTGGCACGACCAAGTATTGTACTCGATCCTGCGGCCGCCCGCATGACCGCCGTTACCTTGCGGTTCGCAACGCTCGACGAGCGCGCCGCCCTAGAAGAGTTGCAGTTTCGTTCGTCGATCGCGCTGCCTACGTATCGCGACGACGTGCTAAGCCATCCGGAAGTGATCTACATAGCGCCGAGCCTTCTCGAGCACCGTCGCGTCCGTGTGGCCGAACACGCCGGCGTCTTCGTCGGCTTTGTAACGGTACTTGCGCCCGATTCCGATGTCTCCGAACTGGATGGCCTGTTCGTCGATCCCGACTGGTGGCGCAAAGGCATTGGTTCGACCCTCATCCGAGATGCATGCGATACGGCTCGTGCCGAAAGCGCGCACGCCATCCAGGTGGTCGCAAATCCCGATGCGGTAGCATTCTACTTGCAATGCGGCTTTGTCACCATCGGTGAAGCGCAAACGCAGTTTGGCCCAGCACCTCGTATGCGATATGTCCTGAGCTAGTGCCGCTGAAACCCCGGCTGCTCGCGGTACTCGCCGTCTGCTACGTCTTCGTCGCCGCGGGGTACCTAGCTCTCGGTTTGAAGGCGCTTCCGGCCGGGTTTGCAAGCTCCATTCTCGATGCGTGCAATCCGTTTCTTGGCTTCGCTCTAATTATTGCTCCAATCACGATTCCAGAGGGACTCTCGCAAAAGCGTTTAGTCTGGTTTCTTCTCGAGTATGTAGTATTGGTCTACGTTGGTATCATAGGAGGAGCGGTTATAGGCCGAAGTGATCTGGCGTTCGATCCTCCACCCGGCCTGGTGGTGACCTGGCAAGTTGAAGCCATCAACTCCTTTGCGTTCGCGGCATTATTTGGGCTTCTAAATTTGCCGGCGACCCTTCTCATCTGGGTGGTTGCGAGGATGTCCGGTGGCTATCGACCGCCGGAGTCGTGGCTATGAAGATTGAACGCGCGACCCTCAACGATACGCAACGCATAATAGACGTGTTCCGCGGAACCTGGGCCATCGCGCTTCCGTACTTGCCGACTTTGCATACCAACGAAGAAGATCTCGAGTATTTCGGCTCGGCCGTCGCGAAAAACACCGTATACGTCGTTAGAGATGGGGATCGGATCGTTGCCTTCTGCGCCTTTCGAACCGACTGGGTCGACCATCTGTACGTTCTTCCTGCATACGCGCGTCGTGGCATCGGCCGTGCGCTCATGGATAAAGCGCAAACCGCGCACCCGCGACTGCAGCTCTGGGTCTTCCAGCGAAACGAAGCCGCCGCTGCATTCTACAGAGCGATGGGTTTCACGCTCGTCAAACAGACCGATGGCGCCGACAACGAAGAGCGCGAGCCCGACGCATTATACCAGTGGCCGGCGCCGTTCGATCCAGGCCCGGTAATCCACGTCGAGTAGCCCATACGGGCATAGATTTTGGAAGCTCCCATCGATCGGATCCCGAAACCCATCGCGATACGTTCCCTCCTGCAAGAACCCGAGCGACTCGTACAGTCGGCGCGCCCGAACGTTCGTCTCGTGAACTTCCAAGAATGCGCGGTGCGCGCCATTCTCATCGAAGATATGTCGCAACGCCCACCGCATCATCGACGAGCCGATACCCTCACCTTCCCGCACCGATATGATGCGCGACACCTCATACAACCAGGAATGCATGCGGTCCATCAGCAGCAAGCCCGCGGGGCGGCCGTCCGAATCGAACGCAACGAAGTCTCGACTCGACTCGTGCTTCGAACGCCGAACGACGTCGTCGACGGTCGGCGTGTTCAGCAACCCTACTACGTGCGGCAAGCCGTGGATCTCGATAATCATCGACGCCTCAACGTCAGCCAGCGGTCGCATCGACAACGCAATCACGACGAATTCGCCAAAAGCAATTGCTCGGCTGCGGCCGGCGACTCCACGGCATACGATCCGATACGCAACTCTACCGGTGAGCGCTTAAAACCTAAGGTAATCAAAGCCGCTCCTCGCGTGGCGCGCACCGTCGCCAATCGAACATCCCCCGCGTGCCACCGCAACGCCACCAGGCGCCCGCCGTGGATCACGCCGGCACCGGATGCTCCCGCCGGCGCGACCAGCGTATCGCCCGGAGCCATCGCAAAGCCGGAAATGCTTTCGAGCGTCGCGTTCGACCCGGCGTCGCGCGCCGCGAACCGCTCGTCAATGATGAGCTCGTGCGTCGAGGTGTCGAAACGCAGCGTCCGCTCGAAGTGCCCGCCGCCCTCGGGCAGATCCGGCGCGTCATACGAACAGGAAATCGACGATATGCCCGCGGTCGCGCAAGCGTACTTTCTGTTGAACGTCCCGGCGGGCAACGGATGAGTATACGCCGCAATGTAATCGCGCGCCGACGCCGCCGGCTCCGGTACCACCGCGTCGCGCAGTAGGCCAATGCTGCTCGCAGCATTATCGCTATGCCCGAAGATCAATTGCGCGATCCGCGCGCCGGCCGCCGGCGCCAGTGAAGCGAACGCGTCATTGTATTCGATACTGGTGACGCCGGTCGAAGCAAATTGCGGACGCTGCTCGTAGGAGAAGCGGCGGGTCGGAGTCATAGGCGGCTCCGTATACGCAAGTCCAATCGGAACGAGCCGCGCCCCACGACCGGGCACGTGGAACTGCCGAACCGTATATCTGCGATCGGCGAGCTGGACGGTCAGCGGCCCAAGAGTGCGCTCCGTGGTTGACGGGTCGATCGCATCGATAAATCCATATCGACCGTTATCACCGAGCAGCAGCGTCGCGTCCGGCAAATTCAATCGCGGACGCAGCGTGGAGAGCGTGGTCCGCAACAGCCCGTTTCGCCGTAATGTCGATATCGCAACTCGCGAGCGCGGCGTCATCGCATCGCGCAATCGCCGATCCAACACGATCGGCAACTCTACCGCACCGTACTTTGAAAGCGACTCGCGCATCCGAAACCGAGAGATCGACGACATCGCAGGTCAGCCGCCGTTCGGAACAGTCACGCTGCGCCGCGATCGTCGCATCCGCAAAGGCGCGAAAATCCCGGTTGCTCAGAGCGGACGCCGCGAACATTGATGGCGGCCACACGATCGCAGCATCCGCAGCGCGGTGCGTCGTCGCCAACATCGGGCCGAATCGTTGGACAAGATTCCCAAATGATGCGGTCGGTACATAGCGCGCGGAACTGTGGTAGTCCGAGGTCAACGCAGCGTCCCACGCGTACGACCAGTTGGCCCACGGCGCTTCCCACCCGGGCGGATTCACGGTATCTTGCACCGGAAAATTCACGACGCCCGTTACTCCGTCCCGCAATAACTCGTGCAACGCCAGACTGGTATTGCTCGGATCGCTCGGACGTGGCGCACCCTCATCGGCACCTTGCAACCACCCGGCCTGAAACTCCGCGTACAAATGCGGAACATTTGCTTGCGTTTGCAACAACCCGGTTGCGAAATCCAACTGTGTCAAATCATGCGCGCCGATCGAATATGCGTCGCTTTGATACCAGTCGCCCCACGCCCATGCAGGCGCCTGCGCTGTGACCTTCGATTCGTAGGTGTTGATAAACAACGGGACGCGCGTCCCCACCACCGATTGCACCGTCGAACGCAACCAGCCGACGTAGGCGTGCCAGTGCGGCGCCGGCCAGGTGTCGTTATCGAGGTACGCACCCTGGTCGTCATCCAACGCGATCGCGATGATGTCGTGCGAATACGGCGCGGCGACGGTTAGAACATCGTACAGCCACTGCGCCGACGCATGCAGATGCGTCGCGTTTGCCAACCATTCCGCTCCCGCCGCATCCGCATGCGCGTTCTGCAACGTCGCCGTCGCAGGATAGCGTCCCTCGTGCACGTCGTGCGCGGGCATATTATACTCCGGACGCAGCAACAACCAATCGGGATACCCGCCGTTGCGCCATTCGTTGCGAATGACCGGTCCCGGACGCAGCACGATCTTGAATCCGAACCGATGCGCCAAGGTGAGAACGGTGCGTAGGTCGCGCTGCGGATCGGTCGCACCCGTAAAGTCCGGCGGCCGATCCCCGTCCGGCTGATGCCAATTCCACGGAACGTACAGGTCCAGCGTATTGATCCCCATTTGCCGATAGTCATCCATCGCACCCTGCCATTGTCGCCGGGGGATGCGCGCGTAAAAGAACGCCGCCCCATACACAAAAAACGGCTGCCCATCGACCGCGAATACCGGATATCCGTTCTCGTGCCGGATCGCTGAGGTATTCCACGATTGCCAGCCCGCGTCGGCCGCTTCCGCGCGAAACGGCGCGCAGCAGAAGAAGAGCGTAAAACACGCTGCCGCCACGAACGGCCACCAGCGTCGCACGCGGGCTAGCCACAAAAACACTAGCGCGCCCGCCACCAACCAGCCGACGCCCATCAGAATAGCCTGCGTGCCGGTGTACACGAACGCCAAGCCCCACCCGACCAGCGCCACCAACGCCGGCAACGGATAGAGCGGCATGCGAAACGGCGCTCTCTCGCGGCGCGCCCGCAACACGAACAGCGCCGCAATCTGCGCGATGCCTTGAATCAAAACGATCCCCGCCGTCAACACGGCGATGACTTGATCCAGCGTTAAAAAGCACGCCGCCAACGACAATCCGCCGACCGCCAACAGCGCCACGTGCGGAATATCCAAGCGCGGATGCAAGCGCGCGAACGGCGCCAAGAACGCCCCGTCGCGCGCCGCCGCAAACGCGATCCGCGAAAAGCCCAACAAATTGCCGTACAGCGACGCGAACGCCGTCACCAGCACCAGAGCCGTCACAACCAGCGCCGCCGGCCGTCCCCACGAATGCTCGACGACCAACGACCCAATATATTGCGACTCCGCCGTCGGTTGCCCGTCCTTGCCCAACAGCGACTGCCACGGAATCGCACCCAGCACGCCGATCTGCAACAACACGTATAACGCCGCCACGATGACGATGGACAACAGAATCGCCATCGGAATCGTGCGATTCGGCTGCCGCACTTCGTCGCCCAACAGCGCCGCATCCGCGTACCCGACGTAGTCGTAGAGCGTCACGAACAACGCGCTCCCGAAACCTGCTAACAAGCCAAGATTGAAATGCACCGCCGGCGCCACATGCGCGGCGTGCGCTGCAAAGGCCGCGTGCGCCGCCGGATGTGCGAACGCCGCGGCAATCACCAACACGAGCGTCAACACCGCCGCGCCCGCCAGCACCGTTGCCAACGCAGCCACGCGCGACGTGCGCCGATAGAGCGCTAAAATGGTGATGACGCCGGCCCCGACCGCGATGCCGTCGTGCAACGCAACGTTGCTTGCGGCCGGCGGATACAAATACGCGGCGTAATTGGCGAAGCCGATGTAACCGCTCGCCAGCAAACACGGCGCATACAGTAAGAACTGCCAGTTGAATAAAAACGCCAGCGCGCGACCCAAGCGCTTTTCGCCAAAGATTTCGCGCAAATACACGTACGTGCCGCCCGAGCCCGGATAGCGCGACGACAACTCGGCCCACACCAAACCGTCGCATAACGCGACCACCGCGCCGGCGATCCATCCGACCAGCGCCAGCGGCCCGCCCAGCGCCGCGATGACGAGTGGAATCGTCACGAGCGGGCCGATGCCGATCATCGTGATGACGTTGATCGCGACGGCTCCGCGTAGGCCGATAGCGCGCTGCATCCGCCGGGGCTTCGGTGAGGTAGAAGTGGCACCTGGCGGCGAAAGCCGCTGCATGGCGCAACAAACTCCGTGGGCACGACTACTTGGCGTGCGAGGCGACGTTCGCATCGACTTCATCGAAAGCGCAGCGCTCGCGAACAATCCCCTCGGCGATCCGTCCGAACGGCCGGTGGCGATCTATCTGCCGCCCGGATACGACGCGAACGCCAAGAAGCGCTATCCCGTGCTCTACGTGCTACACGGCTATACCGGCGATGCCGCCGCGCTCGTGTCGTCGCGACCGTGGGAAACCAACGTCTTTCAATGGGCCGACCGACTAATTGCGGACGGAACGATGCCGCCGGCGATCGTCGCCGTGGTTGACGGTTTCACGCGCCTCGGCGGCTCGCAATACGTTCGACTCGATTCACAACGGTAATTACGCGACCTACACGGTGCGCGACGTCATCGGCCACATCGATGCCAACTACAACACGATCGCACGCGAAGGCGGCCGCGCGGTGCTCGGAAAATCGTCCGGCGGCTTCGGTGCCCTGCATCTGACGATGGACTATCCCGGCGTGTTCTGCGCGTTCGCATCGCACAGCGGCGATTCGTATTTTCCGTACGCGCATCCGATCGCGTTTCCCAGCGTGCAGCGCACGCTCGAAGCGCACGGCGGCGACATCGAAACGTTCGTCAAGGCGTTCGAAGCCAAAAATAAACGCCCGATGAGCGATTACACGACGATCGAAATGCTCGGCTACGCTGCCGCCTATTCACCGCGCAGCGCCAAAGCGTTCGACCTCGACCTGCCGTTCGACCGCAAAACCGGCGAGATCGATAGCGCCGTATTCGATCGCTGGCTGATGTTCGATCCGGCCGAAAAGGCGCCAAAACGCCGCGCCGAGCTCGAACGCCTGCGCCTGCGCTTTATCGATTGTGGCCGCCGCGACGAGTATGGACTCGATATCGGCGCTCGGGTCGTTACCGAACGCATACGGGCGCTTGGCCTCGACGTTCGCCACGAGGAATTCGACGACGACCACCGCAACGTCGGATATCGTTACGCCGTTTCGCTGCCGGCCCTAGCGGCCGTTATGGATACCGAATGAAGAAGTTTATCGCCCTTTTCGTCGTGGCATTGGCCGTGGCACTGTTGCCGCCGATGACGTCGCGCGCGCAAATTCCACCGCCCCCGACGCCCACGCCAAATCCGCTCAACTATACCGACCCGGCGATGCACTTCACGGCACCCGACGATGCCTATTTAGCCGGCCGCCGATATCCGACTGTGGATTCGCTCGGTCAAGACTTGCAGCCGATTGCGATGTGGGTGCTCCATCCCGGTAAGGAAGACGCGCGTACGATCACGCTTTCGATGGAGTCGTTCGAGGGGGCACCCAATCAATGGGAAGCGCAGTTCGAAAGCCAGACGCACAGCGGCGGCGGCGACGGCGTGCTCATCCGCAATCGCACGCCAATGTCGCTGCTCAATGGAATGCCCGCGACGTTCGTGGAGATCACGACCGGCAGCGGCTTTACATCGAAGAAAGAATACGCGGTGGTGTGGGCCGACGGCAAACGCGGCATCGTGTTGGCCGAAACCGCACGGCTCGGCGATTCGTCCGTCGACGAAGCAAAACGCGTTTTGCACAACGTGAGCGCGACGCGTTACCCGGAAGAGCAACCCTAGAGGCTGAATCAGCGCGTGCCCGAGCAACGGATACCGTTTTCTGGAATCGATCACGTGCAATTGGCAATGCCGTGCGGTGAAGAAGAACGCGCTCGCAATTTTTATTCCGGTGTACTCGGGATGAGCGAAATCGAAAAACCCGACGAGTTGAGAAAACGAGGCGGCGCGTGGTTCGGGAGCGGCATCACCCAGATACATCTCGGCGTGGATCCGGATTTCAAAGCCGCCAAGAAAGCTCATCCGGCGCTCCGTTGCCGTAATTATGCGGCATTGATTGAAACGCTGATAAAAGCGGGAGTCGAAGTCCGCGTCGATCCGACGCTGTTACCGGATGGGTCGCAACACGCGTATATCGACGATCCATTTGGTAATCGTATCGAGCTTATCGGAGAAGGTTAGACTAGTGATCGCTAGAGCGATGTACCGCCTCGCCGCCGGTACATTCGTCTTTGCTTTCCTCGCGACGTTTGCCCCGGTCGATGCGGTCAGTAGCGCCGACGTCGGAAGCACAGCCGACTTAGCGGCGATCCGCCGCGATCTCCCGATATTGATGAGTGCTGAAGTGCAATACGTCCAGCCACTCGTTATTGAATGGGTCGTCACGGACGGCCGTCGGGCGATGGCATCCTGGGTGGCTAGCCCATTTCGCGGATTTGCTACGCTTGCGAAGCGCGAGAGACGCTGGTGGTGGACGGGAGAGACCGTTGGCGGCCCCGGGGGTTTCTGGACCAATCTAACCGCTCCGCCCCAAGACCTCGGTAGGTGTTTTGATGCGATTCAGGCGACGCCGTCGGCAAAAGCAGTTTTCGACGACGGTTACATCGACAAATCCACGTACATGTTGTTACGGGGGCGCTGGAAGACGGCCAAGCTGACAACGTTCAGATTCAGAGAAGAATTTTGTGGCCGAGTTCGTGCTGAAAGATTGGAGCGGCAATTACCGCCTCCGTCTCGATCCGCCGGTTGGTGCCGAAGGAGCGCGATACGACTTCGGGGACCCCGCATCGCAACGTCGCACAGATCTAGTCCACCGAAACGGTCGCTACGATTTCGATCTCTCTGCCCGTGTGTACGAACCGAAGAAGCCGCTTACTGTATCATCTTTGTCCAACGCAGATATGACGCTATGGGCGCCTTTCGTGCTCGATAAAACCAAGGTGTACACTCTCGATTTGCCGGGCGCTCAGCCTCCAATTGTTGGCCTAAGAGGCACGATCCAAAATAATACACTTGTGTTCGCACTACCGCCATTTACGATTCCAATTCGAAAAATCGAGCGCGGCACCATTAACAAACAGTCCTAGAGAGGTCTTGGACTCTTAGGCCGATTCGCTCCGCTTGAGCTCCTCACGCTCAACATAACCTCTCTCGCGGTCGTCTTCGAGCGTTTCGGCAGCGCGGGTTTTCTCATCGCGCTTGGCTTGATTCGGATCGTCCTCGTGCGGCGAGAGAATGCCGCGTTGCTTTGAGAGCAACAGGTCGGCATCCGGTTCCTTCTGTTGGGTCATGGATACCCGGGTTCGCGACCGTCGAGCGTGATACTCTCTTTGCCCACCCTGGCGAAATTGGACTAGACTTAGTCCACTCGTTAATAATTTGGAAATCTGCTCAGCTGTGAAAAACTCGGCCCAGTGGTGGCTCGTCCTCACTTTACGATAAGTGAGCCGCCGATCGAGAAGTAAAAATCACGGTGGACGCCCTTTTGAAGGAGAACTGAGCCCTCAAAAGATCGCCGCGAGACAAGAAACTGCCGTGAAAACAACTAGAAATGTGATGTCCGTTTTGTGAACGAGTGGACTAAGTCTAGTCCGAATTCCATACAGTTGCGGACGGGGCTATCGCTCGATTCAGCGCCCGACGAACACTACTAGCGCGTCGAATCCAACCCCACTCGCAGATCCTCAATCAAATCGCCGACATCCTCGATTCCAACCGACAACCGCAACAACGCATCAACGACGCCGCGCCGCTCGCGCTCTTCCTTCGGAATCGCACCGTGCGTCATCCGCGCCGGATTCGAGATCAGCGACTCCACGCCGCCCAAACTCTCGGCCAAACTAAACAACTGCAACCGCGGCGCAAACGCATGCGCTCGCTCCACACCACCCGAAGGCACGAACGAAACCATCCCGCCAAAACCGCGCATCTGGCGCTTCGCCAAATCGTGCTGCGGATGCGATGGCAATCCAGGGTAATACACGCGCTCCACGTCGTCACGCGAAACCAGAAACTCAGCCACAGCCTGTGCGTTCGAAGCGTGCTCGCGCATCCGCACGGCCAAGGTCTTGGCGCCGCGCATCGTCAGCCACGCATCTTGCGGGCCGGGAACGCCTCCTGCAGCATTCTGATAAAACTTGATCCCCTCAGCGGCAGCGGAGTCGTTCGTAATCGCCACGCCGCCGATCACGTCGCTATGGCCGCCGATATACTTGGTCGTCGAGTGCACCACGATGTCGGCACCCAGCGAAAGCGGCCGCTGAAAATACGGCGTCGCAAACGTATTGTCGACGCACACCAACGGCCGAGCACCACCGGCGGACCCAGCCGAGGCACAAATCGCCGAAACGGCCGCAACGTCGACCAGCTTGAGCAGCGGATTAGTCGGCGTTTCCACCCAAAGCATACGCGTCGCCGGTCGCAAAGCCGAACGCACCGCAGCCAGATCCGTCATATCGACGAACGTGAACTCAAAACCAAACCGCGTCAAAACTTTCGAAAATAAACGATACGTGCCGCCATACAAATCGTCCCCGACCACGACGTGGTCGCCCGACGATAACAAACTCAATACCGCGGTCGAAGCTGCCACTCCGCTCGCAAAGGCGCTCGCAAAAGCACCCTCTTCCAAGGAAGCTAGCTGCGCCTCCAACGCCACCCGCGTCGGATTGATCGATCGCGAGTAGTCATACCCCTTATGCACGCCGATCGCGTCTTGCGTATACGTCGATGTTTGGTAGATCGGAACGATCGTCGCACCGGTCGTCGGGTCGGCCCCCTGGCCGACGTGAATCGCCCGGGTCGCGAACTTCACGGACGAACCGGCGTTTCGGAACTCGTCGACAAGAAGCTGATGATGTCTTGACGGGTCAACACGCCGATCGGTTCGCCGTCGTCGGTCACGACGATGGCCGGATTGGCCAACGTCAACAGTTTATACGCCAGTTCGATTTCGTCGAACTGTTCCAACATGGGGTACGCGCGCCCCATCACTTCGCTCACCGGTTGATGGATGATGTCCGCATGGTCGAACACCGCGCGCATCACGCCCATGTCGTTCACGCTGCCGACGTTTTCCGTCCCACGCATCACCGGAAGCTGCGAAATCTCGAACTTACGCAACAAGTCCAACGCCGTCCGCACCGGATCGTCTTCCTGCACGGTAATCATCGGAGGCAGCGGCGTTTTCGCGCGAAGTACGTCGCCAACGGTCGCGCGCCGCTTCGAATCCGCCAAAAACCCATTCGCGATCATCCACTCGTCGTTGAAAATCTTCGACATGTAACCGCGACCGGAATCTGGAAAAACGACAACCACAATCGCTTCGGGCGGGAGCGTCTTCGCAAGCCGCACCGCCGCAACCGCGGCCGTGCCGGAAGAACCGCCGACCAACAAACCTTCTTCGCGCGCGATCCGGCGTGCTAGCAAAAACGAGTCGCGATCGGATACTCGAATCACTTCATCGATCACGCGCAAATCGACGGTCTCGGGCAGATAGTTCATCCCGATGCCTTCAACCGCAAACGAACGCGGCGTATCGCCCGAATAAATCGAACCTTCCGGGTCGGCGCCGACCACGTGCACGTTAGGATTTTTCTCTTTTAAATAGCGCGCCGAGCCCGAGATCGTGCCGCCCGTGCCGATGCCTGCCACCAAATGCGTGATCTTGCCGCCGGTCTGTTCCCAAATCTCCGGACCGGTGGTGCGATAGTGCGCTTCCGGATTGGAGTGATTGTGAAACTGGTTGGGTTGAAACGCGCCCGGAATCTCCGACGCCAGCCGATTGGCCACGCCGTAATACGATTCGGGTGAATCGTTCGGGACGTTGGTCGGCGTCACCACCACGTCGGCGCCGTAAGCGCGCATGAGGTTGACCTTTTCGCGCGACATCTTGTCGGGCATCACCAGTATGCAGCGATAGCCGCGAATAGCGGCAGCCATCGCTAAGCCGGTGCCGGTGTTGCCGCTGGTCGCCTCGACGATCGTGCCGCCCGGACGCAAGTGTCCAGCCGCCTCGGCCTCGTTGAGCATGAACACGGCCGGACGGTCTTTCACGCTGCCGCCGGGATTCACGTACTCGACTTTTGCGAGCACCAGACAGCTCGCGCCATCGGTGATCTTATTGAGCTTTATGAGAGGGGTGTGGCCGACCGCTTCGAGCGCATTTTCGCAGTAAACGAGCTCGGTCGCATGCTCGGGCCGAGCGGTGGTTGACATAGGACCCGCGGCTTCCGCGCGGCGAACACGTTTACCTATGAAATCCGGCCTTCGCACCATCCTCGCGGCGTGTGCGCTACTCGTCGCTTTCACGGCGTGCGCCGACGACAAGTTGCCGCCGGCCGCGGGCAATTCCATCGTGCAAGGCACGATCGTTGACGCGAGTGGTAAGCCGGTCGCCGGCGCGGTCGTCACGATCGATACGGTGCTCACCGCAACGACCGATGCGTCGGGCAAGTTCACGATCACCGCCGTCCCAAGCGGCCTCACCGATTACACGGTGCAAGCCACCGGATTTACCGTCGTCAACTCGAGCGCCAACATCGAACCCAGCAAACCGTACGAACTCGACATCACGCTGTCGCCCGCACCGCCGACTCCCCAGCACTAGCGCCGCGAACGCGACGCGGAGAAACGGCGTGCTTGCGAGGACAACGTTGAGCCTGCGGGCGGTCGCGCTGATAGCAGCGTTCGCCGGGCTTCCCATGACCGCAAGCGCGGCTTGTGCAAGCGGCGATACGCCGGCCTATTCCGACATTTCCGCCGTCTATTTTCGCTCCGCGGGCCTCACCGAACCGGGAGTCTTTCGTTCGGACCTGCCGGTCGTCGCTGGAGCATGTCCGGTGTCGGTCGTCCTGTATGTTACGCCGAGTTTCGACGACATGGGCGGGGGGCCACTCTGCTATAAAGATGCGTCCGGCAAAGTTCGTCAGTGCTGCGGAGCGACGAGTTCGAGCACGGACGATCCGGCGCCGCTGGTATTCGGCCGACTCGTAGCTGCATTGCAGAAAGACGGTTTCTACGATCTTCCGGAGACAGAACAGGCGAGTCCGCCGCCTGACGGCGCCCTCTTTAGTCTAGCGGTCCTGCGGTGCGGTACTCAATCACGTCGCAAAAACTTCAGCATTGCATTCGGCGGACCGCCCAGCGCCGGACCGAATACGGCCATCATCGCTTTAACGCTTCCATACGGCTCGTTGCCAACGTCGCTCTATGGCGCAAAAACGTTATCGCTCTTCGAAGATGTTACGCAGGCCGTTTATCAGTCGAACTGGAGCTTAACGGACGTCTATTAATTGGGCAACCGCCTTCTCAATGAGTCGGCCGACAAACTCCAAAGCGGCGCAACGTGCCTTTAAAAATGCCGTGACATCGCCGCGCTTCCCCTGAAGTGCCTTGAGCTTTCCGTCGTCCAGCACGAGCTCGAACGTCGCTGGGAAAAGCCATGCATATTTCAGCGCACCGGACAAGAGGATCGCTCGCCAAAGCTGGCCTTCGTCGATCGGAATCGCCAACGAAACTTCCTCGACGTAGGCGGCGACCGCATCGCTCCAAACGCGCTCGATCTCGCCGGTCGGAATCAATAAATCGATCGCGTCGTCCACGACAAGATTAGCGATGTCGTGCCCGAGATTTCCAATGCCCGCGTGCGCGAGATCGATCGCAACCACGTCGTCAAGCGGGTCCGTACGCACAAAGACGTTCGGCCCCCAAAAATCGAAATGGCAACGGGTCGCGGGGATTTGCCCGAACGTTCGATACGATTGTTTGCGAGCGTTCCATAGCCGGTCGACGGCGGGCGTAAATGCTCGAAGCCGATCGACCTCGGCGAACCCCGAACCGTTTTCCGAACGCCATGCCCCCTCGAAGAAAAATTCGCGACGCCGGAGATACTCGACCAAAAGGCCGTTATATCTTTCGTCACTCGACGTTTGGCGAACCGCTGACAGCGTTTCAGGGGCAGCCTGATATCGCGCCAGCTTTTGTGCGACGTTCGACGTAGTCTTCGCGGGTCCAACTCCACCCATCGACGCCTTGCACGTCTTCAAGAAACAGAAATGCTCCATCGCTGTGCTCCCTAGAAGCATAGAGCGTCGCGCTTCTAACCCCCGAGCCAGGTCGGCCAAAGAACCCGTTTCGATACGCGTCGTATTCGCGTTTCCAATAATATGGATCGCGGGGCTCGGTGTTCGTGCGCCAGCGCGACGATGAGCCCGCGGTATGCCCGATCTGCTTGGCAACAGTGGAAAATGGCTGCCCAGCGGCGGAGCCGACGATCCGCCAGAGTCCGCGAGTCGCTTCGTCGACGACATCGTGCTCCAAGGGAGCGATCGAATACTCGACTTCGTCCAACGAAACGTTTAGCGCGAGAGAATGGGAGATCGCCGGCCATGCATCGGCGAACTCCGCGTCAATCTCCGTAAGCGTTTAAATGATTTTCCGGCGCATCGCTTCTGCGATTAATGCGTGGCGGCTGCTCACTTTGAAGACTTTCAGCACGGCCTTGGCGTGATTCGCGACGGTTGCCGGCGAGATTTCGAGACGGTGCCCGATCTCGATGTTGGACAGTCCCTCGCAGATGAGGCGGAACACCTTGTCTTGCATCGGCGTCAGGCCGTCGGCGCGCTCGTTCACCGAATGCAAGCGCTTGCGTAGTTCTTCGCCCAGCCAACTGCTGGCGTAATGATGCAGCGAATGCGCCGCGCGTTTCAAGAAATCGGGCTTCTTCGTGAAATCGTATAGGCGCAAGGCCGTTCGACCCGCCCGCCACTCGAATCCGCACGATTCGAACACGCTTAGTGCGTCTTTCAATCGCGATCGTCCCAGGGTCCGATTTCCGAGATACGCATCGACCACGCCGGTCGAGTAATCGATCAACGCCTGGTAGCGCCGGTCGTTGCGCATCAAGGAACGCGGATTGCGAATCGGGCCCGACGCGCGGAAGCGCGCCAAATACTCCGACGACTTGGCCGCGTCGATCGGCGCCAACAGTTCGGCGAGGTTGAGCAGTGCAAGCACAGCTTCGTCCGGACAGCTTTCCCAGTTCGCCTGGTCGGCCGCTTCCTCGGCGTCCGACAACTCTTGCCGGAACCACACGTCTTGCTCGCGGGCCTGTGCTAGAAACGCCCGGTCCACCAGCGCCATGGTCTTCCACCCGAGGTCCGGAGCCGCCAGCGCGCTGCGCCGCAGATAGCGGAACGCATTGAAATAATCGCCCTGCAACGCTTTCGCCCAGCCGAGCGCCTTGGTCGTCTGAAACAGCGCGACTTCGAAGTCTTTCGGCCACGGCGCCCCGGCGAGGTGCCCCTCGACAATCGGAACGGCTTCGGGTATGTAGATCTCGCGCGCCAGCGCACCCAGCGTCTGCGCGCCGCGAATCCGTGCCTCGGCGTGATCGGGCTGCTGCGGGTCGATCATCCGCAACATTTCGGTCAGCACGTGCGCCTGTTCGCGCGCCCGGCCCTCGCGGCTTAAAATGCAACTCTCTAATTGCAGCGCATTGATCCGGCTCTCGGCCGAGCCGCCGTTGCGAATCGGCTGCAGAAATTGGCGCGCCTCTTCGGGCTCGTTGGATGACAGTGCGTAGCGCCGCCCATAACGGTAAGCAACGTCGGCAATCAAGTCTTTCTTGCCCGTACGCTTTGCCGCTTCGAAGGCCGCATGCAGTTCTTCGTCGGCTGCCTCGAAATCGCCGGTCGTGCCATACACTTCGCCGAGTAACATCCGAACGCGAATCAGCTGCTCGCCCTTGGCCGAACCGCGCAGGCGGTTGAGCAGCGCAAGCGCTTTTGGAGACTCGCCGTTCACGCGCATGTGAACGCGCGCACGGTACAGCGACGCTTCGAGCGGCGCAGTCTTCGCAGAGTACGTGCTGTCATAGATCGTAGCAGCTTGCGCGTATTCGCCTCGTTCGAAGAGAGCAGCGATATCGCTACCCCGGGTCGTTCCGTCTCGAGCGAGGGTCCGCGCCGTTTTGGCGTGCGGCATGAACCCCCGCGATTCGCGGGCGGACTGCTGTTCCTTTTTCGCGGCCCGCCTTGCTAGGCTTAGCCACCGCCTCCTTCGCCGAACGAATCGGCTGGCTGAACGTGTTGATGTGAGTGCCCAGGCGGTGCGTGGTAACTCGATCCGCTACCACCGAAGAGAATTGCGAGAAGAAGCGCGAGTAAAGCCATGGGTGGGCCTCCAGCGTCGTAAACGACGCATCGCAGATAGACCAAATGGTCTAGCTACTAGAGGCTAGGTTACGTAGAGCGCGAATCCAAGGGGAAATTGAAGAAAGAAGGCGCTCGCTACGGCCCGATCGTGCGCGCTCTATTGAGGTTGTCTTGAGGGTGACTTTGCATTACAAAGGTTTAGCGAAAGCCGTGCTGGGTCGATACTCCAGCCGTCGCGGCGCCTTGGGCGAGGAGGGCCAATCGACATGGAAACCGATTCTATCGGTACCATGCGATTAGACGAAATGCGGGGCCATATCGGCCAACACCCCGGCTTCCTCGCCGCCCTGGACCAAAGCGGTGGCTCGACGCCCGGCGCGTTGCGCGCCTATGGCGTCCCCGACACCGACTACTCGAACGACGACGACATGTTTGCGCTGATTCACGAGATGCGCGTACGCATTATCACCGCGCCTTCGTTTACGGGCGACCGGGTCATCGGAACGATCTTGTTCGAGCGCACGATGCGTGGCAACGTCGATGGCACGCCGGTCCCAACCTACTTGCGCGAGCAGCGTGGTTCGGTCCCATTTTTAAAGATCGACAAAGGCTTGCAAGACGAGTCGGACGGCGTGCAGGTAATGAAGCCGATTCCCGGTTTGGATTCACTGTTAAAGGATGCTGTCGGTTTCGGGATTTTCGGCACGAAGGAACGTTCGGTCATCGCGCGGGCTTCGCAAAGCGGCATTCAGGCGATCGTCGATCAGCAGTTTGAAATCGGACGTCAAGTCGCTTCACACGGCTTAGTGCCGATTCTCGAGCCGGAAGTGTCGATCAAGGCTCCGGATAAAGCGCAAGCCGAACGGATTCTCTTCGACGCGCTAATGGCCGGCGCGGACAAATGGACCGGCGACGTGCCGTTTATGGTCAAGATCACGATCCCCGACAAGACCGATTTATACGCGCCCCTCATCGCGCACGCGAACGTGTTGCGCGTGGTAGCACTCTCAGGTGGCTACGAACGCGACGACGCCTGCGCCCGCCTCGAAAAAAACCACGATCTGATCGCGAGCTTCTCTCGCGCGCTGGTCGAGGGCTTGAGGCGTGACATGAGCGACGTCGACTTCGATGCACGGCTCGGTGCGACGATCGCGGAAATCTATCAGGCCTCGGCCGTCAAAGGTTGATCGCCGCAGCAATCACCGCGTCCGCGACCGTAGGGAATTCGGACTAGACTTAGTCCACTCGTTCACAAATTGGAAACGCGCCCGGAGGCGCAAAATGCGACCGATCGGTGAGGCGTCCCCGAATTTTGGGAGGCGAGCCACCGATCGGAGGATAGTGTAATGCAAACGGCTCCCATTTTGGTCACAAGTGAGCTGTGGAAAAGTCCAGATTTTGACCCTAAACCTATGTGAACGAGTGGACTAGACTTAGTCCACTTACCCTGGGACTCGAAACGCACGCTCGCGGCGACGACGCGCCTCTAGTAGTCGATCTCCGGCCCCCACTTTTGCGCGAGGAACTGTTTCGTCGTCTTCGGACACGGCGGCTGGCCTTTCACAGGCGGCTCGTCCACCGGTTGAATCATCTTGAACTTGGACGGTTTCTGCGTAAAGTCGAAAGCATCGTCGAACGCGTCGGCGCGCTCGTCGGCCAACTTATATCCCGTCCCCGTTCCGAGCGGCGCCAAATTAAACGTCTGTTCGATGAAGTGCAGCGTGCTCGCGATCTCGTGCTGCTTATGCGAGATGTAACCGTGCTTCGCGTACGGCGATACGATGAGCAGCGGGACGCGATATCCAAGACCTTCTTGGGCGCCGGTTACCGGATCCGGGTACTGCGGCGGCAACACGTGGTCGTACCAGCCGCCCCATTCGTCCCACATCACAATGATGGCGGTATTATTCCAATACGGGCTTTGGCCAACAGCGTCGACGATCGAAGTGACCCAGTTGGGACCGCAGTTATCCGAAGCGCCACCCGGATGATCGGACGCGCCCTTGTGCGGCATCACCCACGTAACCTGTTGTAGATCGTTGTTCTTGATATCGGTCAGCACGTTGGTATCCGGCAAAGAAATGTCGCCGTTGGTCCAGTCCGGACCATTGCGGATAGCTTTCACTGCATCGAATGCGTTGAGCCAATACGAGTCGCCGGACGACTGCGGTTGCACGTAATAGCGCCACGTGACGCCGGCGTTGTCGAGTTCGGTCGCGATCGTGTTGTAGGTTGACGACGGCCCCGTCGTGTTAAGCGGAAAACACGGATAGGGTCCGACGAATTCGTGGCCGACCTTCTTATTGAACGCCGGCGGGTTAGCGACGCCGAACTCTAAGTAGTTTTCCGTTTCAGACGGTTTATCGCATCCCCATGGCATCTGGTTAGGAACTTCCGACGCATGGCCGGACTGCCCGGCTACCATGTACTGGTGCGAAACGAACGTCGGGCCGTTATTCGATGAGAACGTCTTGTCTCCCAAAACGTACTGCTTGGCCATATCCCAATACGGTTGAATCTGGGCTTGATACACGTAGGTGTAGGGCTGCACCGCATCTTTTCCGCTCGGATCGAATCGCCAGCAATGCGGTTCGTTGAACCAGTTGCCGTCGTTGCAACCTTTGCCGGACAGGTACGGCTGGATGATCTGGTCTTCCCATCCGTCGTTCTTGCCGTTATCGTAGTCCTCAAGGAATTGCCAATGGTAGTGATTTTGATCGTGCGCCCACCCTAAGTTGATCGGCAGCAGGGGGTACACTTTCCCATTGTGACCCGCGCCTTGCGTCGCGTAGTTCGCGCCCGGATACATGTAAAAGAAATTATCGAAACTGCGGTTCTCTTGCATGATGATGACGATATGCTGGATCGGGCTTGACGATGCTCGACGATGTGCGCCGCTAGGATCGAGCGAGTTCAGCGGCGACTGCGCGCCATTCGAGTTGCACCCGCTGATAACCGCGGCGCTCACGGCGAATACGATAGCTCGTCTTAAAGACATGGCGACGCTCCTTCTCATAACGTGCCACCAATCCTCGGTGCTTGCTCGCATAGAATACCTAGGTCAATTTTAGTTTATGCGCTCCCCTAAGTGGAAACAAATATTAGACGCATGAAAAATCTAGGTGGAAATATTACGATCGGCGGCGACCTTACGGTGCGCCGGCTCGGCTTTGGCGCGATGCGCATCACCGGCGAGGGGATTTGGGGCGAGCCCAAGGATCGCGCCGGCGCGGTGAGACTGATGCGTCACGTGGTGGAGTCGGGCGTTAACTTTATCGATACGGCAGATGCCTATGGTCCCGCGGTGAGCGAAGAAATCATCGGCGAGGCGCTTGCCCCGTACAAAGATGGCGTCGTTATCGCGACCAAAGCTGGACTCGAGCGTTCCGGGCCGGGCGTTTGGGAATCCAACGGTCGCCCCGAACATTTGCGCTCCGCAGTCGAAGGAAGTCTAAAGCGTTTGAAACTCGAGCGCATCGACTTGCTGCAATTGCATCGCATCGATCCGGAGGTTCCGGTCGCCGAGTCCCTCGGCGCGCTGGTCGAGTTGCAAAACGCCGGAAAGATTCGCCACATCGGCTTGTCGCAAGTCACGGTCAACGAACTGCACGAAGCGCAGAAGACTGCCAAAATCGTGTCGCTGCAAAACCGCTACAACGTGGCCGATCGCGAAGCTGAAGATGAGGTCGAAGAGTGCGAGCGTCACGAGCTCGCGTTTTTGCCATGGTTCCCATTGGGCGGGGCAGGAACGCCGGCGCACGATGCGCTCGAACGCATCGCCAGAGCGCACGACGCAACGCCAACCCAAGTAGCGTTGATCTGGTTGTTAGCGCGCTCGCCGCAAATGTTGCCGATCCCCGGCACGTCCTCGATCGCCCACTTCGATGAAAACATCGCCGCCGCGGATATCGTGCTAACCGTCGCAGAGATGAAAGAGCTATGCGGGCCTGCCGAAATGGCGGTCGCCCACTAAGCCACGCGAGTTCGTCAGGGAATGAGAGCCGTGCGAAGACCAAAGCTTCGCGCGGCACGTTCTAATAGCGCATCGGCGGTTACGAGTTCGAGATCGAGGTCTTCCGCACAAGCCAGATATGCGGCATCGTAAGCGGTGAGATCGAACTCACGTGCCAACGCAAGCTCCGCACCGGGAATGAACCGATCGCCGCTCGTCACCAATCGAACCGGTAAATCTCGAAGTAGGTCTAGAGCGTCTTCGACTGCCTCCGATGGGATGCGTCCGGCGCGTTCCGCAGACAACAGCAGATTTTGGATTTCGAGAGAAAAGATGCTGGGAGCAACCGCCGATTCAGTTTCCACGCGCTTTAGAATGGCGTCCGCATTGGAAGAGGCCTCATCGGGCAGAAACCATTTCGCCGCCACCGACGCATCGACAACGAACACGTTAGCGGCGATGGCCCTCGTGAGCCAGCGCGCGTAGTCTCGGACGCGCCGTTTTCGACTCGCCACGTTCGGCCTGATACGCAGCCACGCGTTCGCGGATCGCTCGGATGCGCGCGACGGTCTGCTTCGGGTCCACGTCGCCGAGCGCGCGGATTTCCGCGACCGGCGTGCCGTTGCGCAGAATGACCGTCGTTTGGCCGGCGATAACCCGCTCGATCACTTCCGAGAATCGAGCCTTCGCATCGGCTAAATTCATGGTCTTTCTCATGTGACTAGTCTAGCATATCCGACTCAAATTTTCTCTCGCCGGTGCCCGCGCGGTCGCAACCCGCGCGGGGCCGGACCCGTTATACTGTGTGCGATGAGCGTACTGCATTTCACGCCCGACATGACCGTCAACCAGGCTTTCAAAGTTCACGCGGGGGCGCGGCGCGTCTTCGCCCGGTTCCACCTGGGCGGATGCTCGAATTGCGCCATCAGCGAGACCCACACCATCGGTGCGGTGAGCGAAGACTATGGAATTCCGCTCCCGATGCTGCTCGAGAACCTCAACGCGCTGTTCGATCAGGGCACGTTGTCCGTCGGCGACAAGGTACGCATCCCCGACGAGATCCGGGGCAAGATCCCGCAACTCGCGGGAGTGCCTGAAGTCGGGAAGATCACCGGCGCCGAGGCCGGGGCCTACACCGCCGAATTCGGGGAAGTGCGTCTCCAGGGACTGGCCGAGGACTTCATTCCATTCGAAGCCGGCGAGGGCGTCACGGCCGGCTGAATCGGCCCCCTACCTACGCTAACGGCCGTCGCGTGGTGAAGCCTTCATCCACGCCGTGCCAGTACGCGACCACCTCTTCGCCCGCTTTCCAGCACAGATACACCGGCTCGCCGTCGCGCGACGACGGAAAGTCGATCAATCCGAGGTCGATGTCTTTGACGACGCACCCCAGCGATTCGATCCGATGGATCAGCCGGTGTATTTCTAATTTCAGCTCGCCGAAGCGGGGCGCCGGAAACGGCGACCGGACGCCTGCCAGTCGGATGGGCGCGTCGAGGCGCCAGGCCGGGTGCAGCGCTGGATCGGACTCGAGCAGTTTGATCGCCAGCTCGCGGCGGCGATGCAGCAGCTCTTCGACCAAGGGCGCGAGCTTCGAAATAAGGGCGTTGGCTCGCGCGGGCGAAAATAGTTTCATATGAGTCAGCCCCGAGTGGTCTTTGTCACCGGGCCGTCAGGCGCCGGTCAGAGTCAAGCGATGAAGTCGTTCGAAGACTTGGGCTTTTACGGCATCGAGCATTTGCCTCCCGCGGTGTTGGACGCCGCCATCGGTGCGCTGGGTGCCGCCGGCGTCACCGACGTGGCGATCGCGCTCGACCTGCGCGGCGGGCGTAACCTCGGCGATCCGTTGGCCGCGATCGATCACGTTATATCAACGCATAACGCGCGCGTTTTGTATCTCGACGCGCGCGACGACGTCCTCGTTCGCCGCTTTAGCGCGACTCGCCGTCGCCATCCGTTGGCACAGGCCGGCTCGCTGCCCGAAGCGATCGCTGCCGACCGGCGGGTGGTGGCGCCGCTGCGCGAGCGCTCCGACGTGATCATCGACACCAGCTCGTTGACGCATTCCGCGCTCAAGACGCGCATCGCCGCCGCGTTTTCGCGCGAGCACCCTATGCGGCTGGCCGTGTCGATCGTCGCGTTCGGATTTAAATACGGACTGCCGACGGATCTCGACCTATTGTTCGACGTGCGGTTTTTGCGCAATCCCAATTACGTGACCGAACTGGCGCCGCTCACCGGCGACGATCCGGCCGTGGCCGCGTTCGTCGCAGCCGACACGTCGCTCGAGCCGTTTTTGGAAAAGACCGTCAACCTGCTGCGCTTTTTGTTGCCATGCTACGTGGAAGAGCAGAAGTCGCACCTCACGGTCGGCGTCGGCTGCACCGGTGGCCGCCATCGCTCGATTTACGTTGCCCGGCAACTGATGGAACGCTTGGGCGGCGAGTTGGGCGTCGAGCTCTCGTTCGAAGCTCGCGACGTGGCGCACGCATGAAAAAGCGCGTGATGGGCTTATTCCAATGGCTACTGCCCGGATTGGGCGTCAAGCGCTGGGCGTTCGTCGCGCTGCTGGGCGTGCTGTTGTTGGTCAACGCGATCGTCCGCTGGCTGATCGCCGAAGGCACCGGCATCCACATCAACGAGCTACTCGACGATATCGTCAACGACTATTTTCCGCCGGCGTACTTAACGTGGATTCTCGCAATCGTTGGGCTGGGACTGACGTTCTCGGGCGTGTGGCTCTGGTTACGATCGACGGTGCGCGTAGCACGCAATCGCGGACGCGACGGCGTGCGCTCCGCGCTAACCGGCATGCGCCTGCAACAGGGTTACAAAATCGTCGCCATCGGCGGCGGCACCGGGTTGTCAACGATGCTGCGCGGCTTGAAACGGCGCACGAGCAACTTAACCGCCGTGGTGACGGTGAGCGACGACGGCGGCTCGTCCGGCCGGCTGCAAAAAGAGTTGGGCGTGTTGCCTCCGGGAGATATTCGCAACTGTTTGGTGGCGCTGGCCGACGACGAAGCCCTCGTCACCGATTTATTTCGCTTTCGGTTTAAAGAAGGCGAGGGCCTGAGCGGCCACTCGTTCGGCAATTTGTTTTTGGCGGCGATGTCGGGCGTCACCGGCAACTTCGATCGCGCGATTAAAGAATCGAGCCGCGTTTTAAATATCGTCGGACGCGTGTTGCCGGCAACCCTCGGCGTGGCCAAACTGTGCGCCGAACTCAACGACGGAACGATCGTCGAAGGTGAGTCGTCGATTTCGCGGACGTCACGTCCGATTCGACGCGTGTTCTTGGATCCGCCGGCCGTCGATCCGCTCGACGAAGTGATCGCCGCGATTCGTGAAGCCGATGCGATCGTGCTCGGCCCCGGTTCGTTGTTTACGTCAATCTTGCCGAATTTGCTGGTGCGCCGCGTGGCCTCCGAGATCGCGCAGTCGCACGCCGTGAAGCTGTATGTGTGTAACGTCATGACGCAGCCCGGCGAAACCGACGGCATGACCGCCGCCGATCACGTGCGCGTGCTGTTAGACAACTCCGGCGAACAAGTCTGCGATTTTGTCGTGGTCAACAACGAAGCGCCCTCGCGTTTGCTGGCGGCCTATGCGTTGGAAGGGCAAGTTCCGGTGGTTCCAGATTTCGATCGGGTTGCCGAGTTGGGTGTGGAGCCGGTTGGCGCGGCTGTTATCAGCGAGACCGTGACGGTTCGCCACGATGCAGATCGTTTGGCCGCGACGGTTGTCGCCCTTGTGGATCGCGTCGTTGCGGACCGTGCAACGCTGGTGAAACCGGCGAGCGCGTATCGGCGCTCCGCCGCCGCTGGCGGCGCCTAGCAGATTCGGACTAGACTTAGTCCACTCGTTAACATTTGAATTTGCCCAATCCACCGATTTCCGACATCAAATAACAATCTCGCAACCGATCGGTAACAAAACGTCAACATCGGGAAGAAATTGCTGCTAAATTATCTCCACTTCGCGAAATTTGCCATTGCCATTTTATGAACGAGTGGACTAAGTCTAGTCCGAATTTGATACCGACCGAAGAGAAGAAGCGGGGAGCGCGCCGGTAAGCCGGATTCTGTCAAGAAACGATTGCTCGTTTCCGGATGACCATCTATCTGGGGTTGACGTCGCCGCCGGCCTCGGTGCGATGTAGCTCTACGGACGGGCCGTCCGCCTCTTTCGAGGATACGAGCGATCTTGCTTCGAGTGGGGTTTACCCGAGCCCGCGTCACCGCGGTGCTCCGTGAGCTCTTACCTCACGATTTCACCCTTGCTCGCACGAATGCGAGCGGTATGTTTCTGTGGCACTTTCCTTCGAGTTTCCCCGACAGGACGTTATCCTGCACCCTGCCCTATGAAGCCCGGACTTTCCTCACCCACAAGTGGGCGCGGTCATCTGGCGCGTTCCCGCAGCCGCAGTATACCACAGAGGGCGGGGCCCTTGCGTCAACCGTGGAAAGCCGTTCGGGATGGACGAATCCGAGAACCACGCGGCCGAACGGCGCAGAACTTGGACGGGCGTCGTCGTGCATTCGGCTAAAGAAGCGGAAGCGATATCTCGAGCCGCAGATGCGGCGATGTCGCCTTCAGAGCGAGTCGAACTGGTTTGGCAACTAACGCTGCGTATGCCATGGGGAGGCCATGCAACAGAATTCCGACTTGATCGAACTGTTGGTCGCGTTGAACGCCGCAGGCGCTGAGTACTTGCTGATCGGCGCATACGCCGTCGCTTTTTACGGACACCCTCGCGCCACGAAAGACGTCAACATCTTCGTTGGAACCGATCCATCGAATGCGAAAAAGGTTTGGGCCGCGCTGCTGTCATTTGGGGCGCCACTGGGTGATCTGAAGCTGCAAGACCTGGAAACACCGGAGACCTATTTCATAATGGGTCGTCCACCAAATCAGATCGACATTATTACCTCGATAGATGGCGTCACTTTCAGGCGAGCCTGGGAAACCCGCGTTTCCGAAACGTATCAGCGGATCCCCGTCAACTTTATAGGCCGCGCCGAACTCATCACCAACAAACGCGAGACTGGGCGCCCGCAAGATATCGCAGATATCGCAAGCTTAGCGGCGCTTTCTGGGAAGGATGGGACGAATGCGTAAGTCCATCAAGTCAACCACTGCGTTCGCTGCAGCGGCGAGCCTCATCGTTGCCCTCGCCGGATGTTCCGGCGGCGGCGCAATGCAAACGACGCCCCAAGCGCAATCGCCGGCCGCGACCGGTGCAGCGCTCCAATCACCCGCGGCGGTGTTCAAGACCGTGCACGTTTTCAGCCGCGCGCACGGCAGCAGTGACGGCACGAATCCACCGAGCGATCTCCTCGACCTCGAAGGCCAGTTGTACGGAACCACCAACGCTGGCGGCGCCAACGATCAAGGAGCCGTCTTCGCAATAACCCCCGCCGGCGACGAGAAAATCGTCTACAGTTTCCGCGGCGGGAGCGACGGTAAGATTCCGTACGCCGGCGCGATCGCGGTGAACGGAACGCTGTACGGCACCACGTATTACGGTGGCGCCGCCAAGTGTCAGGTCTTTTACGTGGGCTGCGGCATCGTGTACAGCCTATCGCCCTCAGGTACGGAAAAGGTTCTGCATCGGTTCGTAGGCGTCGCCGACGGCGCGTTTCCGGAAGCCGCGCTGACCTCGGTAAACGGCGTCTTATATGGAACCACCTATGCCGGAGGCAAGAGTAAGTGCTCTAACGGGTGCGGAACGGTCTTCGCGATCACTCCGGGCGGCGCGGAAAAGGTTCTGCACGCCTTCAGCGGTGGCAACGACGGAGCAGAACCGTATGCGGGGTTGATCGCCGTCAAAGGCGTGCTATACGGCACGACGAGTATCGGTGGCGGAAGCGGGTGCACGTATCAAGAGGGGTGTGGCACGGTCTTCGAGATCACCCCGTCCGGAACCGAAAAAGTGTTGTATGCATTCGCCGGCGGGATCGACGGCGAACAGCCGGCGGCGAGCTTAATCGCAGTAAACGATGTGTTATACGGTACGACCTTGTTCGGTGGCGGCAAAAAGGGCTCGTGCGGAACCGTCTTTAGCCTGACGCTTGCAGGTACGAAACAAAAACTTCACACCTTCGATCAAACCGACGGATGCGCGCCGAGTGCGAAGCTCATCGATGTCAACGGTACGCTGTACGGAACCACCCAAGGCTGGGGTTCGGATCATGGAACGCTGTTCAGCATTAGCATGTCCGGCACGTTTAAAAAGCTCTATTCGCTTCCGGGCGGCGCCGGCGGTAATAGCTCCGCAGGCGGGGCTCACGAATGAAAACGGAACGCTCTTCGGAACGGCCTTCTACGGCGGGTCGTGGTCGGGTTGCCGAAATGGCTGTGGCACCGTCTTTTCATACACTCCGTAGACGCTTTCGCCACGAACGAGGAACTCAGCGGTCTGGCCCCTCGCTATATTGAATTCCAGCGGGCTTGACGAACAGCGCTGGATTCGACGGCAATTTGGTTTGATACAGATCGTAGCGCAGAGCCATACCGAGAGTACCGTTCTTGTAGTAGCGCACGAAGGTTGGAGCATTCGAAGCCGGCCGCTCGAGTATTTCCACCGCATCGCTTCCCTGCACAAATCGATACACGCGGTACTCCGTCCCGTCGATACGTTCGGTACGCACGGGCGTCGGGGCGTACGCCGCGATGAAGTTTTGTTCGCAGCCAAACTCTAGGTCCATCAGTTGTTTGGATAATCCCATGCCTAGAATCGGCGCCTTCGCAAAATAGGTCGGTCCGGGATCGACGCCGTGTTTGCCGGTGTGATCGTACAAATTAACGATCCACATGTTCGGCTCGGAGCTAACGATAAGGCCGTGGATGTGGTTCGCCGGGTCGGGCGCCTCTTCGATCCGTAGTTTCGCACTTCCAAGGCGGTAGAAATCTCGCGGCGCACCGCCGAACGAGGTGGGGGCGACGCCTGGCGTTACGTTGGTGATTCGCACGTGTACGAGCTTCGCGGGAGCGCACGTCATCGCGACGGCCCGCCCACCGCTCGCGAAAACCACAACGAAAGCAAGAAAAATACCAAAGACCAAAGGCTTCATAAAATAAGCTTCCTCCACGAGCAACGTAAAGGATGCGGTTTGACAGCGGCGAGAAGGGACCCGCTATGAAATCGCTGCTGTCCATTCTTGCCGCTGCCGCTATCCTCTCGCCAGTCGCAGCGCCGGCGGCCCAAACCCCGGCGCCGCTAACCAAGGCCGCGGCCGCAGCAGCGGTAGAAAAAGCAGCGCACACGGCGCAAATTCTCGCGATCGTCAAAGCGTCGCCGCAACTCAAAATCGATCGCACGGTCCCTCCGACGTCGGTCTTCGACGCCAAGAACCATCCGTACGTCAACGTGCTCGGCGTACCCGAAGGTCAAGCCGTCGGCGGCTATCTCTCGGCCGACGAAGCAAATTACGGCGCCGTCGCAGGCGGTTACCAAGCGATCGCGGTTCCTTTAGAGAGCGACGGAAGCGGTGGCGTGTTCACGCAGATACTCTTCGCTCGACTCGGCACCGCTAAATACACGTATATCGGCTACATCGGTTCGGGCGGCCACCTCAGGGTCGAAATCAAGAATAATGCAATCGTCGCGACGCTTCCGTATTACGGAGCGAAAGACGCCAACTGCTGTCCGTCGAAACTCATCGTGCAGACGTACGCCATCCACAGCGGCAAACTCAAGCAAGTCGCGCAGAAAATGACGCCCACGCCGAAGCCGCATTAGGCCGTCACGCTCGCACTGCCAATTCGTTAACGTAAGAGTCACGACTCGGAGGAAGAGGGAGCAAATGCATTTCGCTAGACTGTCGGCGTGCGCGTTCGTCGCGACGCTGCTCGCGGCGTGCGCCGGAACCGGCGCCGGCACGAACAACGGCACCAACCCGCCCGCAAACCCGGGCGCGCGCACGATAAACAAAGCCGGCGCGCTGCAGTTTCAAGTGTTCACGGCGGGACAAACCCCGGGCTTCCCCGCAAGCGCGGGCGCCATCGATATCGCTCCCGGCCCCGATCAAACGATGTGGTTTACCGACGGCGGAACGCCGGCGATCGGACGCATCACGTCCGACGGCACCGTTACCGAGTTCACGTCCGGACTGCCGGCAAATGCCAAGCCGGATGCGATCGCGGCCGGTCCTGACGGCAACATGTATTTCTCCGACTTCCGCGGCGTCGTCATCGGCAAAGTAACCCCCAGCGGAACGATCACCGAATACGCCGCACCGAAGTTCACGGACACGAACTCCAAAGCCATCGCATTCGGTTCCGACGGACTACCGTGGGTCGTGGGTTCCGGTGTCCCGTCGCTTCTCGCGCACCTCACGAGTTCGGGGAAAATCACGGTGCAAAAGTTAGCTGCCGATTTCACGCCCGATTCGACGCTCGCTGCTGACGCGAGCGGCAACCTGTGGTTTACCGGCGTCAATAAAACGCTGCATGCAGAATTGTTCGAGCGCGTCGCCGGCAGCGGCAAGCTCGTGCATTTGAAGATGCACATGGTCAAGCAGTTTCTGCCGTGCTGCCCCAACCAAGCCGCGACGCAGATGACGATCGGACCGAACGGCGTGCCGTGGTTCACCACCACCAACTATTTAAAGGTCGGGACTACTGCCTTCTATCTGGGAACGGTCAACGGAAACGCATTCCAACTGCTGCGCCTAACGCATAAGGGCTTAAGCACCTCAGCCTATCCGAGCGGCATCGCGTCGACCGGCGCGAGCAGCAACACGGTTTGGGCGAGCGGCGGAAATCCGTTCCAGAACAATGGCGCGCTCTGGGAGTTCGCCGGCAAGAGCAATCAAAAGGCGTTCCCGGTGCCCTACAATCCGTTATCGCTCACGGTAGACTCAGCCGGACATCCGTGGTTCACCGCAATCTTCAGCGGCGAGCCGAGCCAAATCGTCGAGGTGACGAACGCCGGCTCACATTAAATTGCAGCTGAAAGACTGGAACGATCGCTTCTGCGGATCGCTCGCGAAACTAGCGAGAACCGGTATCGACGGTACGTCGAACGCCGATACTGGTTGGTGGACCCTGAAGATCGGTAAGCTCGGACTACTCGTAATGGACGATGGCGAGGAAGCGGTCGTGTGGCTTCTGGATTCAGAAGGCCGTACGGATGGTCCAGCCTGGGCTGGGAATATGGCCGAAGCTTCCGCGCTCGAAGCAGCTGGCGAAATAGCCCGGCTCATCGGAAAAACGCCCGAAGACGTCTCTTTTCAAGGCGTATCGCTCCGATCGGGACAGATCGAGCTAAAGAAGACGTGTTGAACGCTGTTTGGGCAGATGTGTTAGTTCGAATAGGAAGAATTTCGCACGGATTCTTTGATTGATGGACGGCCCGACAAAGCGCTCAGGGAAATCGAAGACTACATCGACGAACGAGCTCGAACCGACTCGACCGGCACGGTCGCCGAGTGCGCCGGCCCATTTAAAGTGTCCGCCGCGCAGCTTCTGCGTGGCGAAGTGTGATGGCGTAACGGAACCTGTCGCGTTTCCCCGATGAGGTAGCTATTTCAGCGGGAGCCGGTTCATTACAAAGCCCGATATCTGCTCGGCTGCCGGCGGGTCCATGTTGGCGAGCACGGCGATCGTGTAGCCGGGGCCGGGACAGATATCAAGATCTCCGTTCATTCCCGGTGCTCCGCCGTCGTGGCCGAAGCATCGGATGCCGTTGATGTTCTGATCGGCAAAGCCATACGCATAGCGACGCGGATTATCGGGCATGCTCGGCATGTCCACTTTCCCCGTGACGAGTAACTGCGTATCCTTCGCGTCGAGCAGCTTGTTGCTCTGTAACGCGTTCGCAAATCGCAACATATCTCCGACGGTGGAATAGCCGCCGCCGGCCGATGTTCCGCGATATGGCAACGTGCTCGTGTTCGAATGCAATTTGCCGTTGTCGTCCGTATAACCGATACTACGATTCGCAACCATTTGGTCTTCTGGCTCCGAGCCCGTCGAGGTCATGCCGGCCGGCTCGTACACATGCTCGCGAACGTAGTCGTAGTAGCTCTCGCCACTCACCTTCTCGATGACGACCCCAGCAGAATGTACCCGTAATTGCTGTACTGCTAATGCCCCAGGGGAGTAACGAACCCACGCTTTCCGAACGTGGCGACGTAATCGTCTAGGGAACGGAGTTGCAAACGATGCGCGTCGAACTCCGGCCCAAAGAAATCACCCGTTCCGCCGGTATGCGTCAGCAACTCGTCGATGGTTACTTTCGAAGCGACGTCTTTGTTCGGATAGTCGGGAACGTAGGTGCCGAGCGTAGCATGCAGATCGATTTTACCTGCTTGCATGAGTTGCACGATCGCCACAGCGGTGAACATTTTGTTCATCGACCCTAGCCGAAACTGCGTGTCCAGCGTATTTGGAATCGCCTTCGCCCGATCGGCGAACCCGTACGCTTGCGCAAAGACCGGCGTCCCATTCCTAGCCACGATCGCTGCGCCCGAGAATCGCCCGGCATCGCTCTCCCCCGTCAGCTTCGTGCGGAGTGCCGCAATCAATCGCCCCTCACTCAAATGAGCGTGTTGCTCGTGGGGTTTGATCATGAGCGACGCGATTTCCCCTTTGGCATCAAGGGTCATCTGCCAATCGAATTGCCCTTGACGAAAGGTCGCAAGAAACGTGTACGTCGTAACGTGTTCGTGTGTTTGCGGACCGACGATCGCTTGCGAACCTGAAAAAGAAAATGCGGTCAGAGGCCCGAGTGACCCAAACTGCTTGGCCGATTCCTTCAGGAACGTGGGCGTGGCTATCGCGTTGGCCCGAGCCGTCAGCTGCGAGCGATCGACGGTTCCTGTTTCCAGGTGCGTGATCCACGCTTTGGCCATTGCTTCGATCTTGGGATCGACCGAGGACCCCGGCGACGGTACCGGTGTCGCGGCGAGTAGTGCGGCGAGAATAGCGACTGCACCGACAAAGTATCTCAACTGGGATTCTCCATTTGGCCGTCCTATTTTTAGTTGCCGCCGGATGATTCCGAGTTTTCTCCAGCCCGATGGGCCTCCTGTCTTGACGTTAAAAAGCGCTTCGATCTTCGACCTTCTAGATAAGAGGTGAACGTCGTTATCGTCGACGTTGCCGGCACAGAACAGCCTTTACCGGCAGGCGGGCATTTCGCAAAGCAGAACGGCCCGCTCGAATGACGCCTCTTAATAAGCCGGCCGCGGTACGAGCAGCAGTCGTCCTTTGTGTGTTGGCCGGTATCGAAGGCGCTTTCATCGTTGCTTATCCCGATGCGTGGCTTTCGGCGACCTTCAGAAATTTATGCCAACGTACATGTTGGCGCATGGATCGCTGCAGCCATTGTTACCGCTAGTTACATTTTCTACAGCGTACGAGGACTTCCGACGGTCGCCTCGCTGCTCGGAAGAATCTCGCCATTCAAGTTACTCGCTCTCGTGATTGCGATTCCGGCTTCGATCGTCGAAGAAGTGTTCTTTCGCGAGAGCTTGATGAATGTGCTTGCGAATAACCACCAGAACGTCACAGTGCAAATTCTGGCTTCGGGCGCAGCGTTCGGAATCGTACATTCGTTTTGGGGGATCCGCGGCGGTATTGCTGCCGTTATTGGAGCCGTAAAGTTGACGACGCTATTGGGGCTCGCGCTTGCGGTCGTCTTCGTCGTGGCTGGTCGCGTCGTGTTCCCGTGTGTGGTCGCCCACTTCGTAATCAATCTCGTCCTCGAACCGTGGCTGCTGTACGCGTACATCGTACGGGCGCAATCTAGAGCCGTTACAGCGTAAGGAGCTGCTCGAAGAAGCCGCCGATCTCGCGCGCGGATCGACGAAATGAATCTCGAGAATCCATTGGCGCTGCCGGCCCTGCTTGTCGAACGAACGAATCGGCAGATGATTGTCGGGATGAACGTACAGCGAGATCTTATCGCCCGGGATTCGTTCGTGCGGAAATTGGCCGACGAGATGCCCGGCAATCTCCCCGCCGAACTCCCAACCGTATTTATCTGCCAGCGTTACCGCATATACAAACAATTCGCTAGCTGTCATCTCTGACTGGGTCTCAAAATAGGCCTTGCCCTCGAAGAATGCTCTGGCCACGTCGTCGCGCAGTTTGCACTTCAGCGGATCCGACCCAACCACATATGTGCGGCCGAAATCGGCCTCCCATTTTTCGAACACCGGGCCGAAATCGAGAAACACGATGTCGTCATCGGCGATCGTACGGTTTGGCGGATTCAGGTCGTACGGGGCTAATGTATTTTTGCCGGCGCGCACGATTCGTTTATGCCAATGCTTTTCGATGCCGAAGCGTTCGTTGGCTAACGCGTAAATCGCGTCGCTGACCGATCGTTCGGTCTCGCCCGGGCGGATCAGGCCGTCGGCTTCGACGCGTTCGAATAGTTGTGCGGCCTTATCTTGCGCGTCCAGAAGAAGCGCCGCTCTCTGCTCGTCCACGCCTGCCGTTTATCCGAAGGTGAACGAGAACGCCTGCACTCCCGGGTCGAGAAACTCGATCGAAAAAGTCAGATCGCGCACGCGCCCGGTTTGGCGAACCAGCTGATACAGCCGTTGACCGTCACCGCACCCTGGCCGTCCGCGTTCGTGTCGACGCCGCCGAGGTGGGCCAGGATAAACAAGACGACCATCGCTAGGGTAATGCCCCGTAGGTCGCCGCGGTTTGCAACGCGCTCTTTACGACGAGAGTGCCTTCGCCTTCGCAAGCCGGCCATTCAGCTTAAAGACGCCTGCTGATAATGCTCCTGAGAACCGCCAGGGCAAACCATCTGGGCGCCTGCGGACCGACGTGGAATGCTGCAGCCTGCGCGGCGGCGATGCCCGAAAAGAGCAACAACGAAATATAAACTTCACGCAACACAGGTCGCATTCTGTGTCCGTTCCATACACCGATTCCAACTCCAAAAATCATTAAGGCCACGTATGTCCCCTCGAGCGCGTGCCACGCAGAGCGGCCCAAAAAGTGCCAGCACGTACGGGAGATGCGCCCCGCAATGAATCCATGAAACGGTCATCCAGAGGCCGGCTAGCGTAAAAATCGTACCGATTAAAGGCCCTAAGAATCTTCCTAATGCTAGGTTATTAACACCCGCGTGTTCGCGGGTAAATCGCATAAAAAGCCGAAAAACGATCCGCTTCGGCTTCGGGATAGTACTGATTCACCCAAAGGTCCTGAGCCTTCTTCGAGTCGGGCTTAAATAGCGCATAGAAGCCTGCGTATGCAAAAAATACGCCGAACACTGTAAAAAACAGGCCACCGACGATCGGCGTGGGCGCGCAATCCGCGTACACCATCGCCTCAGCGGACGTCCAGTGACGTAACCGGCTCGATGTTGTATTGCTGGGTGTCCGCCGTCAAGGGCGTGACGACTCGCACCGCGCCGTCTGAGCCCGATTGACAAATGCGTCGGTTGTGTGATCTCAAGCTTTGTATACGGCGCGTCGATGCCCACCGTCAGGAGATCGAACTTGCCCTTCGGGACATAGAAGACACGATAGTTTTCGATGCGACGTTCCTGGATCGAGCTCCGTATCTACCCCAGTTTTGGGTTACCGAGATGAGTTACATACGACCAGCTGTACACTGGGACGCTTGGTCCGACCGCGTAGTATCCCTGAACTCGTACTGAGTGGCTTCCGCGTTCGGCGGCATCGCCGGCGACGCCGACTCGACTCGCTTACCGAAGACGTTGAACGCGAGACCAAGAAAGTGGGCGTTTACCGTTCCTACGTTGCGCAGATCGATGTGCAGACCAACGCCGATGAGACCGTGCTGCTCGCTCAACCGCTGAAGCGAGGCGCTAATATTCACCTCAGGTTGTGCGGACGACGGCCTTATCCGGTTTTCGTACACGAAGATGTAGAACGCCCAGATGCCGGCGGCGACGATCGCTACGATTTCGACGATATCGCGGACCCTGGTTAACGACGAGCCGTTCGGATCGTCCGTCCGTTCCCTGCGTCCAAACATCATCACAAACGATTCGACCATCGTATTGGAAAACCCGGGGAGTGAACAACATGTGTTGAATCCCCCAAGCCACCTTCCGAAAGTCCGGAGGAGCCATGTCTATTACCGGCGCCATCGCGCAGTTGCGAACCACCAACCTTGCAGAATCGATCCGATTCTACACCGACAAAGTCGGCCTGGTTCTCGACTTTCAGTTCGAAGATTTCTACGCGGGTATTCGTGCCGGCGATCAACTCTTTCACCTCAAGCTCGTCGATCGCAAAGACCCGACGATCGAGATCGTCGAAGACGGCGATCACTTCCATCTGTACTTCGAAAGCAACGATGCAACGGCAACGGCAGCCATGCAGTTCGTTATAAAAGACGATCAAGGCCACACGCTCTACTTCGGCCAGCGACTTTAAGTAAGCGACGCGGGACCACTCTCGCGCACGCCGAATCTCGGCCCATGCGCTTAGCGAGCATCGTGCTTTCTGTTGCACTCTTTTTGGCGTTTGCGCCGGCCGTCCCGGCGCAGGCAGCGGACCTTGAAGCGTTGCACAAAACGTTTGCCGGCTTCACCTACGACGCCGGTCAACTGCGGTCGTCGATCGTGACCGACACCGTCACGTATGGCAAGAAAAATCAGCCGTTTCAAAAAGGCACCATTCGAAGGGTCGGTCTTGTGTACCGCCGTGACATCGTTAACGCACGCTCGCGCTTCTCCACGTTGACCGGATTCAATGGCGAAAAATTCTGGTTTTCGAACGCCAACGGCTTTACCGTACCGGTCATCGGGGATTCGGCAAAGCGGCTCCTGGCCGAAGACTTGATTCTCACCGATGCCATCGCGTCGATCCCTTGGATGCCGCAAGGTCCGTCGTCGGTTGACGGACATTCCGTGGGCGTCTACCGAATTGCTAAAGATCCGGGCTATACGATCGATGTTTACGTTGACGACACGACCGGTCAATACCGGCGCGCCGTGATCGATCCCGACGGCAGCCATCGCACGACGCTCGACATACTCCAATACACTCCCGTCAATGGAATGCAAATCGTGTCGCAGTGGCATTCCGAGACGGAAGACACAACCCACACCCTAAGCGACATCTCCGTCAATGCTATCATCAGCGATCCGGATCTGTCGCCGCCGCCGCAGGTCGCAAACTGGGAAGCGATCTCGGGGACGGTGTTCCCGATCAAAATCATTCACCGGCACATCGCGGTCGAAGCCAAGATCAATGGCGTCCAAGGCCTGTTTGTCCTCGGGTCGGGCTCGACCGGTACGCTGATCGGCGGGCAGTTCGCGCATCGCGCCGGACTCAAAGCCGACGGGTATGCTCCACAGATCTATCAGGAGTTGCCAAACCACGTCGAGTCGGGAACGACCGACTCGATAGAGATAGGCGGAAGCGTCTTGCGGAACGCGCATGTCTATTTCGGAGCGCAAGACGCGGACGAGCTCATTCCCGATGGTGTGCTCGGCTACGACATCTTCGCGCACACCGTGGTCACGATCGACTTTGCAAAGAACACGATGCAAATCCAAGACCCGGCGCTCGTCGACCCCGACGCAGTGCAGGGAGTCCATATGCTGGCCGATCTCGGCGGCGGAAAGGCGATCGTCCCGGCCAAGATCCAAGACGTCGGTGTCCCCGCCGTTCTCGAAACCGGCGTCCCCGCGGCCGTCCTACTTCCGTATGGCATGGCAGATCACGACGGCTTAAAGCTCTACAATGATAATCAGGCGCCGAACGCGATAGTACTTCCCCATGCGTGGGCAGACGAAAATGGCGCGCTCGAGGTAACGAGGGGGGGCAGGTGCTGGCAGCTCGAGGTCGTGACGCTCGGCCCGATCAGTTACACGCGCCCGACCGCCTGCATCTATATCGGATTGGAAGACGGGCAAGCCGTGATCGGTCTTGATTTCCTCGACCGATTCGAAAAGATCGTGTTCGATTTCTCGCGCGCCGGCGTCATTTTCGTTCCGCGCTCCTGACCTACTTTAACTTAGCTGCCGCGACGGGGACGCCGTCGCGTTGCAACACGAGCGATTGAATGCGCGCCGCCGGCCGAATCAAGAGCGACGCGGTTTGACCGGTCGAATGAAGTACACCCAAATCGGTGCGTCCAGCGGCGCCTACGCTCATCACGTGCAATTCGCCACCCGGACGGTCGGCGATAACGTACACCCACGAACCGTCGCGTGCGTACAGCACTTTCGCCGCGACCTGCGAGCCCGATATGGGTGACATCGACACGTGGTTGAAATGGCTGTGCACCACCGTCGCCAACGCGACGTCTTCGTCGGCCAGCTGCCCGTGCAGCCGTAACGCTTGGAAACCGGTGCCCAAGAACGCTAGCGCAAATACCGCCGCAATCGCGTACTGCCAAAGTGAAGAAGAGCGAGAACGAGACTGCGCCCCAGGCGAAGCCAAATCGTGGATCCGTCGATCCAACGACGCAGATGGCGTCACTCCCGGCAGCGCCGATGCCAACGACGCAGCGACGCCTTGCGCATCGACGACTCGCGCCGCGCACTCCGCGCAAGCAGCGATATGCTGCTCCACCGCTGCGGACTCGGCCGGATCGAGCGCCCCAAGCGCATACAGTTCCGAGTCGTCGCCGATGTGCTGCGTCATGCGCGTGCCTCCGAACCGGCGCGCAACTCCGCTTGCAGTTTGCGCATACCCATAGCGATGCGGCTCTTGATCGTCCCGAGCGGAACGTTCAACGCCTCGGCAACCTCCACGTGCGTCTTATTTCCATAATAGGCCAGCGTCAACGCAGTGCGCTGCTCCTCGGGTAACCGCTCCAATGCCACACGTAAGCGCTCCGATTCGACCGGATCCACGACCGGTGGATCGACCGTCGTGATCGGCTCCAAACGTGCCGCCTTTTCTTCGCGCAAACCCCGGCGCGTGTCACTGCGCAGCGCTGCCAACGATTCGTTTCGGACGCACGCCACCAAATAGGCTTTCAACATCTCGCGGTTGCCGGAAAAGCGATTTGGACTGCGCCATACTCGCACCAGCGCATCGTGCACGCAGTCTTCGGCCAGGGCGTTGTCGCTCGTAACGTGGCGCGCGACGCTCACGAATACACGTGCCCAGAGCGCATAGATCTCCTCGAGCGCCCGTGGCTCGCGCGCGACGAATCCGTTCACCAGCCCGTCCATTCGGCCTCCGAATACGGCTCGGAACCTTGCATAGCCTGGAAACGCCGCCGCAGGCCACCCCGGATGAGAAGCGCTCCATCGACGGGAACCCGCCTGTATGCGTGAAGGAGCGACCCAACCGGCCGCAGGCAAGGCGCTTCGCAAGCAAATTCCGCGAACGTCGTATGGCCGATGGGCGCCGCAGCCCGGACGGCCGGATCCGCTCGCGGTTCTTGAAGACTCGAACGTAGGACGGCTACCGAATCTCATTCCGGTCCGCTTCGCACGCATGAAAAAATCGGCGTTTACATTCTTTCGCGGCTTTCCGAGCATGATGGCGTACGATTTGGGGACCGGACGGCCGGCGACCGGAATTATCGTACAGTCGTGCGGCGATTGTCATTTGGAAAACTTCGGAATCTACGCAACGCCCGAACGTAATGTGGTCTTCGATATCAACGATTTCGATGAAACGACCCCGGCTCCGTGGGAATGGGACGTGGAGCGCCTTGCCGCAAGCATCGAAATTGCCGCACGCGTCAACGGATTCTCCGGGAAGCAAACGTCTCAGGCCGTGCTTAGTGCGGTGTCCGAATATCGACACAAGATGCTTGAGTGCGCGCAGATGACGCGGCTGCAATGCTGGTATTCGCGGATCGACGCATCGGACTTTTTAAAACAGACCGGCATTTGGGAACGTCGGCGAGCCGGGCTGCCGCGCGCCGCTCCGGACGATAGCCACGAACTGATCGCCGAGCAGTATACCGAGGGCAAAGGCGTCGGAACGAAAATTGTGGACAAGCCTCCGAAGCTGTTCCATCCCCCGCCCGATGGCGAGGTGATCGGCGACGCACGCGAAGTCTTCGAGCGCTATAAGCGGTCGCTACGCGACGACTTGCAGGTGCTCTTTGGTGCCTACGAGTTGAAAGATCTCGCGATCAAAGTGGTCGGGCTGGGCAGCGTCGGCACGCGTTGCGCGGTCGCGTTGATGATGGCAAACGACGAGGATGCGCTGATCTTGCAAATTAAAGAGGCTCGCCCGTCGATTCTCGCACCCTATGCCGGCGCGAGTAGATACGAGAACAACGGTCAGCGCGTCGTGGCGGGGCAGTTGCTGATGCAATCGGCGAGCGATATTTTCTTAGGATGGAGCGATAGCGACGATGACCATCAGTTCTACATCCGCCAGCTATCGGACATGAAGTGGTCGGCTAACGTGAGTCTGATGAGCGCCCCAGAGCTGCAATCCTACGCCGCGCTGTGCGGCCAAGTGTTAGGGGTCGCGCACGCACGATCTGGAAGCGCACATACGATCGCGGGTTACCTGGGCTCGTCTTCAACCTTCGACGCGGCCATCGCCGAGTTCGCGCAGCGTTATGCCGAACAAGTGCTGGAGGATTACGAAATGTTTCTGCACGCCCTTGAAACCGGACGCTTGTCTGCGGAGTAAAGGGAGCATATGTTAGCATCGATCGTCCTTGCCGCCGTCACGGCCACCGCATCGCAGGCCGCCGCTTCGCCGACGCCGCCGGCCGCAGCGCCCGCGCTGGTCGCATCGTCAACCGCGGTTCAAGCCCGTCTGAATGCGGGACTAACCCCGCTCGCCGGCAAGCAACTCGACCACGCGCCGGCCATGCAGGTCGCCATCGCACAAGACGGGCAGATCGTGTACGACCAGGGCTTCGGAACGGCCTCGGCCGATACGCGCTTCGCGGTCGGTTCGATTACCAAACTATTTACTGCAATCGCAATCATGCAATTGGTTCAAGAGAAGCGCGTCGATCTCAATGCCTATGTAACCACCTATCTTCCAGATGCAAAATATGCCGCGAAGATAACGGTTACCGAACTTTTGCAACACACATCGGGATTGTGGAACTATGGCGACTATGCATTCAATAGCGGCGCGGCAGCAAAGCCAACCACGCCGGGCGCGATCCTTGAGTTGGCGGCAGGTCATCCCTTAACGTCACTGCCGGGAACCACATGGGCCTATAGCAATACCGGCTACGTCGCGTTGGGATTGATCGTCGAGCACGTGTCGGGCATGGCGCTGGCCGACTACGATGCGCAGCATATCTTGCAGCCCGCCGGCATGACGCAAACCACCGTCGGCAATCCACCTGCCGACGTGCCGATGGCAAGAGGCTATTTAGAGGCAAGCGGAACGCCGGCTCCGCCGTACGACCCGTCGTGGACGTTCGCGTGCGGCGACATCGTCTCGACCGCCGCCGATCTTCTACGCTTCGATATCGCGCTAATGAACGGAAAACTCGTAACGCCCGAGACGTTCACGCAAATGCAAACGACCGTCTTCAGAGGCGATGGATTTCTACAGGGCCTCGGCCCGGTGATGAACGATCGGGCCGGAATGCAGTCTGTCGGGCATCACGGTGGACTCCCCGGCTTCGAGGCCAACAACCAGATGATTCCGTCGCAAGGCGTGGCTTGGGTCGTGCTCGGTAACGCGTTCGATTTCAAAACATCGAGCGCCGACAACATCGTTCTGAACGCGCTGTGGCCGCAGCAGTTCCCGATCGTGGCAACCGTGACAGCTCCGGAAGATAAAGCGATGACCGCACGATTTCGTACCGCTTTGACGTCGTTTACGAAAGGCGCGGTCGATCGCTCGCAATATACCGATGAAGCGAATGCCGCGTTAACGCCCGCAGTTCTCAAGCAGACTTCCGTGCTGCTCTCGAGCTACGGCCCAATACAAAAGATCGAGTTCGTCGGAATCGAACGCTCCGGCACGAAAACGGTCTATAAGTATAAAGTCACCTATCCCGGCGGCCACGTCCTGACGTGGGAGATGGGTCTGGACGCTAACAACAAGATCTTCGCCATCAGTGGAAGTTAGCGTCGGAGCCGGAACAGTGCAAGCAGCACGACTGTTCCGGCTCCGAACGGTTGTTGGAGCTATCGGTTGCCCGAGGGGAAGACGACGGCATCTTCCGGTCCGTACAGCTCACCCGCGCCGATGGAGAACTTAATTCTCTGATCTCCGCCGATTTGCGCGTACTCGACGCGCTGATTCGAGATATCGGCTTGCCACGTTGCCGTGTGCGACGCTATCAACGAACCCGAGACCGGATCGGCGAAACCGGAGATGGTCGAAACCGGACCGGCGGCCATGTTGGAGCTGTCAAAGATGTTGACGGTTCCGTTAAACTGGCTCGAGCTTTGATCGTTGATCATGAGCATGCCCTTGCCGAACGAGCGGATGCCGCCGGGGAAAGCGATTCCCAGACCGCCGAACTCGGTGATGGTTCCGGTTGAGGGCACGTACTCGGCGAACGCGGTTGCGAAGTTGGTGTCGAGGTAGTTGAACCATACATTATTTGCTTTATCGCAAGCGACGCCGAACGAGAAGAAGATGTTCGACTCGGGGATCGAGCCGGTCGGTGCCGTCGCACCGGGTGCGAAGATTTGGATGCTGCCGTTCGTGTAGCCATTGTCGGCGTACGTATTCGACACGTAGACCGTGCCGTTCGGACAAACCGCCACGTAGGCCGGAGCCTGTTGGTTCCCCTCGTTGAGAATCTTCGTCGCCGTATAATTGCCCGGCGCGTAGACGTTAACGGCCGAAGTGCCCTGGCTCGTTACGTACAGATTCCCCTGACGGTCCGAAGCCATGCCCTGCGGTCCTGAGACATCGGTGATCGTTGCGGTGACAGCGCCGCCCTTTCTCGGCTGGAACTGCTGAACGACGTTACCGAGATAATCGGAAACGAAAAGCGTGCGGCCCCATTTCGAGCGTGACGTGTTGGGCACGACGACGTGCGGCACGTTGATGTGGCTGCTGCGCAACATTGCGAGCTTCTCGGCACTGAGCGCAAAAGCACCCAACGGCCGCTTCATCCCTTGGGGGAGAGCTGACTGTTTGCCGGCGGACTGCGCGCCCGTAGCAGATGGCGCGAGCTGCGAGGCGCCGGAGCAACCTGCAAGCAGCGCGAGAGTAGCCGCAGCGACGAAGCCGTGGCGCAATTGAGACGTGAACAATTCGAGAGCCTTTCTGAATGCGGTCTCGCGAAGGCGGCAACAACGCTTATTGCGTCGCTATGCAAACAGAGTGCACGCGCAGGCGATACCGTGTCGTGGGGATGTCAAGCTATTGGCTCGACTGTATGCGAACAAGTCTGCCCGAATAGCGCCGGGAGAGCCATGACCACTTTGGGCTACGCTTAACGCAACAGCCCCTTATCGCGTGCGCGCGCAACCGCCTCGATGATTCCGGATGCACCGAGCTTACGTGTCACAGCCTTGATCTGGTTGCGAACGGTGTGAATGCTGCGCGCATGTTGCTGTGCGATCGCCTTGGCGGTTCGACCGTCCGCCAATTCGACCAAGACGCGAGTCTCTGCATCGGTAAGCACAGTGGGCGCGTCCTCACGATGGAGTGAAGCAATTGCGACCGCGATCGCTTCGGCAATGCCTTCTTGATGCGCCGAACGCAATCGTCTGAGCGACCTCGATGCCGATTCGCCGTTGAGGGACGAGCCAAGGGCGGCAAGGTCGCGCACGAACGTGACGAGCGCGCGCGTCTGTGCGGTGGGTGCGTGATGCGGCAATCTGCGTATCGCGGCTTCGGCGTTGCCCAGCATGATTTGCGCGATCGCTGCGAAGCAGTCGGCCTGCACGTTTCCGATGGCGTTTTCCCGCGATGCGGGTGCGGCAATCCGGCCGCATGCGCGCAGGCGCAGCGACGCGTTCTTTTCATCTCCGCCGAACGCTGCAAACATCGCAAGCGACGCATTGCAGAGACGCCGTTCGGAGGGATCGATAACGCGATCGTCCAGCGTTGCCAAAATTCTATAGCCTACTGAAAACTCGCCATTCCAACTCAGACGAGTTGCCATGGCGATGCAGCAGTCGAGCTCGTCGCGAAACCCTGAATGCAACTGCATCTCTGATTCGATCGCGAGTGCGGGTTCTTCCCTTCCGCGCTCGACCTCGAGACAGTATTGGGCGCTTAGCGCGTACTGGCGATGACGCCGGTCCCCGGTGCGTTCCGCTGCCCATGCCATCTGTTGTGTGTGCCATAGCGCTGTAGCGGGGTCGTCGCGCATCCCGACCGCCGTCCCATATAAGATACTTTGCGCGCAGATGAAGTGAAACCAAGCCCCGGCTCGATGCGCGAGACGCGCTGCTTCGGTTGCATTGCTCTCCGCAGCCGCAGCATTGCCGGCTTGGTATTCTACGTACGACAAACGCTGCAACGAGCGGGCGAGCAACGGTTCATCGTCCAGATCGGTTGCGGCGCGTACTGCCCGCCCCGCTTCGAGGTGGGCCTCGTCGAGGCGACCCGCCAACGCCAGGGCCATTGCGTAGATGCCGCGCGTATCGGCCCGGTCGACGTCCGTTCCCACGTCGAACGCGGGCACGATCGCCTCGAGCGCCTGGGTACTGCCTTGGTTGAGATAATGAACGGCTCGAAGCCGGCAGACGCGAGCGTGAATTTCGGGCGTCGTCTCGATCTGATTCGCCCGATCGTACAAGGCGTTGGCTCGCCCGAGCGCACCGGCTTGGGCTTCGATCTCGGCGCGTAGACACACGACGATCGGATCGTCTCGGCGCACCGATTGCGGCAGCGCCCGCAGCGCATCTCCCACGCCTTGCGCACATCCCGCGTCGAATAAGGCTAAGCCGCCGGCGTGCAACTCGGCGAGCACGGAGTCGGGCGCGTAACGCCGCACCAGATCGAACGCGCGCCCGGCAAAACCCAACGCGCGTAAAACCGCGGCCGCGTGAAGTGCGCGCGCTCGGCGTTGCGACGCGGGAATCTGCGCGATCGCGTAGCGCGCGAACGCCGGATGTAGCACGACCCGGCCGCCCTCTTCATGCGATGGAACCGGCGCGTCGCTGAGCCAGCGCAGATCTGCCGGCGCATCCGCGCGGCCGGCTGCTGCGAGCATCGTTTCATCGAACGCGCCAAGCAATGCCAGTTCCGACACGAGGTAAAGTCGATCGTCGCCGAGCCGAGCGAGTATCTCGGTGGAGAGGTACGAGAATAAGAGTCGCTCCGCGGTTGCGGCGGCGCGGGAGAGGTCCAACGGCGAGCGCTGCAGCGCGGCGAGTGCGAATCGAACTGCAACTGGCCATCCGCACGTCGCATCGATAACGAACTGCATCGCCGAATCATCGACGAGCATACCGAGCGTCTTTGCCGCTCGACGGATCTCGTGTAACGACAACGACAAATCGCGTTGTCCGACCGGCGCGCCCGCTTCGCCTACGGCCACCCAGGCAGCCATCGGTAATTCCACGGATTCACGGGAAACGAAGATCCAGCGAGTTGCGGGAAACCCGTCGACGAACGATACGATCCTGTCGATATCGCCGGAGGCGATGACGTGCAGGTCGTCCACTACGATCAGTGGCGCTTCCGATGCGACCGCTGCGGCCAGTTCGTCGATCGCCTGCGTTTTCGCGTTGTGCCAAACATGTTGAAGGCCAGCGAGCGCGGAGCGCACGGCTGTGGTCTTACCCGATCCGGCGGCAGCTTGAATGAGCGCGATGCGGTACTGTAGAGCGGCCGTTACAGCGTCTACCCCGGATGGTTCGCGCGTGACCGATCGCACCGTCATGGTATCGACTGCTTCCGCGCAAGAGCGATTGAAACCGCCCCAGTCATCCAGGCGCCCGGGCGGCGGCATATCCAGCACATGAAGACGATCCAACTTGCCGTGGCCGCCGCGCTCCTGACCGGTGCGCTCGGCGTCGCAAGCCCGGCTCCGCAAACTGCGACCACGACGGTCCATATCAAGAACTTCGCGTACGCTCCGCCCAATCTCACGATCCACGCCGGCGAGCGCGTGACGTTCGTCAACGACGACGACGAAGCGCATACCGTCACGGCCGTCGATACATCGTTCGAGTCCGCCGGAATGGACACCGACGACAAATGGCAACACGTGTTCGCAAAAGTCGGCACGTACAAATATTTCTGCCAGATGCATCCGTATATGAAAGGCACGGTCACCGTCCTATGAAACGCGACGACTTTCTCAAACACGTAGCCTGGACCGGAACCGGCATCGCCTGGACGCTCTCGGCCACCGGCGTCTTCAATGCGACCCCCGCATTAGCGCAAAGCGACGGCATCTCGTTCGTGCAGATCAGCGACAGCCACATCGGCTTCGCCCGCCCCGAAAACACCGACGTAGCCGGAACGCTGCAGCGCACGATCGACGCGATCAACGCCATGCCGGTGCAGCCGGCGTTCGTCGTGCACACCGGTGACGTCACCCATCTCGCCAAGCCCGCGCAATTCGACACCGCAAAACAAATCCTCGGAACGCTCAAAGCTCCGTTGATCACGCTCCCGGGGGAACACGACGTCATCGGCTCTCCCGACCCCTTTCTCTCCGCCTTCGCGCACGACGGCGCCCCCGACGGCTGGTTCTCGTGGGACCAGGGCGGCACGCATTTTCTCGCGCTGATCAACGTTTTCAACTTCGAAATCGACGGAAAGCTCGGCAAAAAGCAGATTGCCTTCGTCGAAAACGATTTAGCCGCGCAGATGAAGTTGACGCCCATCGTGGTGTTCGCGCACGTTCCGCTATACGCGCTGTATCCGCCGTGGGGTTGGACCACCGAGGATGGATCGCGCGTGATGGCCGCACTGCGCAAGTTCGACGCCGTAACGGTTCTCAACGGCCACATCCATCAGATCGTGCAGCACACCGACGGCAACATCAAATTTGCAACCGCATCCTCGACGGCCTATCCGCAACCCGCCCCCGGCACCGCGCCGAAGCCGGGTCCCTTGATGGTTCCGCAGAGCAAACTGATGAGCGTCCTCGGTTATCGCAGCGTAGCGATCGCACCGAATGCCCCGCCCACGATAGCGGACCGCTCGTTATAGCGATCGGCCGTTATTGACCCTTACCGTGACCGATCGTAATCTGCAGCGTTAGGCTTTGGGCGCCTTTGTGAAACGTCGCTTGGCACGTTCCGGCCGCCATGGGAATGGCAACGAAGACGCCCGTTTTGCCCTGTAGACCGTCCCCGTCGAACTCCGCGATCCCCTGGGAGAAGCAGTTTTCGTCGAACGTGCCCGAGTAGCCGTAATGACTCACGTATTCGTCTTTAGCTTTCGAGTTCGCCGACGAAAAGTGCAGCGAAGACGGGTGTAAACTCATCGATGCGTTTCGTGCGTCCACACCCCCCGGGCTTAAGGTCGTCGAGTTTGAGGTTGCCGGGGTCGAGGTCGCCGAAGTTGTTGCGCCGCAAGCGGATGCGAACAAGATCGCGACAACGGCGGCCAGAGATCGTGCGTACATTGCATGTCCTTTCTTGCCAGTGGCGGGACTTCAAGGTTTGACGGCGGTATGCTGCGAGTACACCGCGTGCCACCGGCCGTTCAGGTAGGTAAAAATATTGCTCGACATAACGCCCTTCTGTGGACCGTCCTTCAACGAGTAGAACGTTACGATGCCGGTGTCGCCTTCGATTCTTACCGACGTCCCATACGGATGCACCCTTCATATACGTAGCGAAGGTCGTGCCATCTTGTCCGATTCGCCGTTCTTTCTGGCGCTCGCGAGAATTGCGCTGCGTGGATGCACGACCCGATCTGCGATCGAGGCGGAGAGTAATCCGATGAGCACGATTTCGATACGTCACATAGCGAAAGCTTTCGCGCCGCGCGGCCGTTCTCCGGTCCATTTTACGGTTGGCGGGTAGGCGCGCACCGTACGAAAATTGGACTAGACTTAGTCCAAAAAACGTACGCTCCGCAACCGATGTACGGCGCGGCGCTCGCCTAGAGACCGAGAGCCAGTGAATCGAGGCTATGGAGAGCTACGAACCCGCACTTCTTGCATCTAATACAAGCGCAGTTCAGCCGCTGCGGCGGCGCGTCATCGTCCCCGCCATAAATAGGAAGTGCGACAAGACCGTTGGCTACGACCGACATCGGCCCGGCGCACCTGGGACACTCCGCCTTTGCACCACGCTCGTAGAGACGCTTGCCAATTTCGGTCGCAGTCTCGTCCGTCAATGCATCGTTGGTTGCGAACTCAATTGTATCCATAACGGGTGTTAGGTCCCGTCGTCACGGCAAGCCTTCTATCGCGAACGACCACTCCTTCAGTTTCTTTCGCGCCGTCCCGTCGTTGCCGAGTTGATACACCGATGCCGCTTCGGCCTGGAAGGCAAAGCTGCTAAATGGCTCGGCGACCATCTTATGAAAGTACGCCGCGGTTGTAGCACCCACGGTGACGTGAGGAAAGAAGTTCGCGCCGCTCGCTTTCGGAACGTACGTGGCGACGTAGTCCAGCGTCGGCTGGTTGATATCCGGTTCGGCCCGGGTCGTATAGAAGGCAGCCGAGGTTCCGCTCGAGGCGGTGTACGGCGCAACCGCCGCCAACAGGTCCCGCTGAAGCTTTGCCAGATTCTGCGTCGGCTTTACCTCGATCACCGTCGCGTACAATCCGGTTTTACCCCACTCCTCACCGGAGTATTTTACCGCCGTAAGCTGCATGGTGTCGGCATTGTCGGCTCCGAAGACTTTGTTGACCGCGGTATAGATATCGCCGAGATGAGCCGTGTAAACGTAACGCTGCAGCAGTGTCAAATGTGGCCAGTGGCTTGCATCCAGCGTGAACCCCTTCGGGTAACTCTTCAATAGGCGGGCATTTGCTGCCGTCGCGCGTTGAACCATCGTTGCATCGGGCTGCAGCCCGATGTCAATGGCCGTGACGGCGCTCGGTGCCGCCGCCGTCGCGTGCGCGACTTGTCCGATGAGCAAAGCGATCGAAACGACCGCAACGACGACAACGTGACGATTCTTATCGAGCATTCCGCCCCTCATTTGGCTCTAGCCAGGGAAAATCGACGCGGTCGTTATCATCACCATCAACGCGCCGCGCAGGCGTTGCTCCGGCCCCTCTGGTCGACGAGCGTTGTTAGAAGCCGCCCGGAAATCGTAGGCTCGTGAGATGGCCGAATTTCGTCTGCGTGCCGTTTTGCGCGCGCTGGCTTGCGATTTGCCCCTTTTGGCTTTGCATTTGTTTTTCGAGATCGCCGAGACCGGACTGAATGATCGCATTGCGCGACGCCCATTGCGATTGACCGATAAACGCGACGCCCGGATAGATCTTGCGGACGTCCGGCACCGAGCGGCGTTCGTTGCGAACTTGTTCGAGAATTTTTACCGCGGCGTCGATGTTTCCGAATGCGAAGCCATTGATATCCGTGCCCGTCAGTTGGAAGAAGGCGTCCTGCGCGTGGTACAGTTCGAAGGCTTTGCTTCCGATCGATCCGAGCTTATTCGGATCCGACAATGCCTGAAACTGGCGCCCGGCATATTGCGCCGAGTAAAACCAATACGTCGCTTCGTTCCGGTACCCCATATCGTACAAGCGTATCGCCGCAACGTACAGTTCGGGAAACGATAGTTGCATCCACTGCCCGCGCATCTGCTGAATCGTGGCCACGAATCTTCCGCGATCGCTAGAGGCCAAGCCCGCGCTGTATTTTCCGACGTGGACGACGTCACCGCTCGAGTTGTAGTACGGCGTGACGTAGGCGTCGATCGTGCCGGGGTTGTCGGCTCTCGCCGTTGCCGGCGCCCCGATCGCGGCAGTAACCGCAAGGACGAGGGCGGCGGCGCGGATGCGGTTCAATATGACATCCCTATAATGTTGAGTTGTGCGTCGATGTTGGCGGCCGGCCTCGACCTGGCGGACTCGAGGTACATGAAGTGCCGGTCGTCTTTATCGAGCCCGTTTATTTCCCACTGCGTCACGCGTGCATCGGGAGAACCGGATTTGGCGATCGCGGCGCGTGCGGTAGCTGCGAGTTTTGCGAAGGCGATCGCGTTGGGATCGAAGGCTTGCGCGTCGATCTTTGCGGCAGTGACGGGGCCGTTGTCCATCGACATCATCTTCACCGGAGTCGGCCCGGTGATCGTGCCGTCGGGCGCGACGACGTAGTGATCGACGTTGACGTGGTTCTTCGGCTCTTGCACGTTGACCATCAAGCCGTTGACTCCGTCAGCGCCGATCGTCGTAACTTTGAGCGGGCGCCCGGATTTCTCTGCGATTGCGTTTAGCGCTTTGATCACGGCTTGGCCGTCGGTCAGGAATGGATCGATGGTACCGCCGCCAGGGTTAGGCGCCGCAAGTTTTGGGTCGCCTTGACCGTAACCGCCGCTCGAAGATCCGCCCGATCCGCCCGAGCAGGCCGCGAGAAGGCTCGCGAGCAGCAATCCAAACGCAGCGGCTGCTTTGTGTCGCAATAGAACCGGCATGGCGGCCTCTTTTGGACTACAGCCGAGCTTCCCCTCGGTAAGAAACATGTGGAGACGAGGGGGCTCGAACCCCTGACCTTCCGGATGCAAACCGGACGCTCTACCAGCTGAGCTACATCCCCGCGAGCGACCCGACTTTTCCGGGGTCGTGGGGATAACCCTACCGTAGCGCTCGCGGGGCTGCAAGGACTCAACCCCAACGGCGTGAATAGGCGGCGATTGCGGGGGCATAGCTCAGTTGGTAGAGCATCACGCTGGCAGCGTGAGGGTCAGGAGTTCGAGTCTCCTTGCCTCCACCATGGAAACGTTAAAATCCGAGGCCGATGGGTGGTAGCACATGGTCGAGGGCGCAATCAAATGGGTTTTAAGCAACGCAGGGATCGTTCTCTTTGTGATCGCTGTGATTTGCTCGTTTGTCAAGCTTCGTAGAGCGCGTACCGTGGGGCAATCGCCCAACGTCGCGTCCATTTTCTGGAGCGAGATTCTTTTCTACGCCGTCGGGATCGGCTTTATATACTATGGGTTGCTGCACGCCTACGCGCAGAACATTGCGGCTCCAGCTATCGGATGGCTTCCCAGTCCTTTCGAATACGAACTCGGTTGGGTCGAGATCGGCATTGGCGTCTCCGCGGTGTTGTCGTTGTGGCGCGGATCCGATTTTCGCTTAGCGTTAACAATTCCGTTTGTAATCTTCAGCTGGGCAGCTGCGGCACAGCACATCCAGTTGATTATCTGCTGTCATAATATGGCTCCGGGAAATGCCGGCTTGATCCTGTGGTTCAGTGATATTGCCGTGCCGCTCATCTTGCTCGTTCTTGCGATTTTTTCGACTCGTTCGGCGAAGAACCAGGAGAGAAGCAGAAGATGACCCTTTCGCGTCTCGTTTCGACGTCGGCTTATTTTTTGTGCTGCCTCGGTTCCCTCCGCGTTTTCGAAATTGCCGGCGGTAAGATCGGCCAGATCACGAGCGCGACAGCAATAAGATCGGTCACGTTACAACGGCCGGCAAGTTTAAAGAGTTCACGAACACCGGTTTGGTCGGCCGCGTGACGACGGCCGGTAAAATTATGGAATACGCGATACCGGGCGGTTCGCAGTACATGCCTGCGGGCGAAGCGTTCGGCGCCGGATCGCTCTGGGTCGCCGACGACGCGGCCGAGAAGATTTTGCACTTTACGCCGCCCAGCAAGTCTGTTTCGCACCCTACGCTTTTCGGACTAGACTTAGTCCACTCGTTCAAATATTGACAATGCCATTTCGGACTGCTGCCCACGAAATCTGCTGCCATGTTCTTGCCACTTGATTGCTGAAATGCGCCGCACCCCATTTCTGACCGAGAAGGCCAACACGATTGCGGAAAACGGTCGAAAATGGCGCGAAACGGGCCGTTTTTTGTATTGATGTTTTGTGAACGACTGGACTAAGTCTAGTCCGAAAACCGTAGGGTCCAAAATCACGCCACCGCGCGATCGCGCCTGGAAAAATCACGAAGTTTTAGCGCACTTCTCGTAACGCCCGTGCCTCGTCCCACGCGGCGCCTTCGACAACGTGCGCCTGTAACGCATCGCCGCCAAGCGACACACGTAGCGCATCGACCATCGCGTCGTATTCTTGCTGTTCGGTGTAACCGCGAACGAACGAAATCTTCGGCGCTTGCGCCTCGACGAAACCCAGCAATCTCGCGGCGCGCACCGCATCCGAAGCCGAGCCCGAGCGGTCCAGCGCGAGGATCGCCGCCAGGTGTTGTATCGCACACAACACGAGAAATTCAAGCCGGGCTTCGGTAGCGAGTCCGATCACCTCGCGAGCTGCAGCACGCGCTTCGTCGAAACGCCCGAGCCGCACCGAATAAGCCGCGATATTGGCCAGCGTCAACGCGCAGCTCCTGACGTCGTTCCAACGCCGGTGACCTTCCAGCGCTTCGGTAGACAACGCTAATGCTCGCTCCGCGTCGCCCGCTTGGAACTCCGTCTCGGAAAGATTGTTCGCGGCCGACGTTACAAGCCGTTCGGCGCCGATCGCGCGAAAGTTCTCGAGCGCTTCGCGGAGATAGGCGCGCGCGCCGTCCAGATCGCCAACCGCATCGCGCGCGATTCCCAACGCGACCAAGACGTTGCCGCTCAAGCGTCGCAACTGCAAGCGCCGTCCGTCTTCCAAAGCAGCCAGTAACAACAACTCGCCCTCGTCCAAGCGGCCCATCAGAATCAGCGCCGAACCTGCCAGATCGCGCGCCGCCGTCATCCCAAACGCGTCGCCGAGCGCGTCATATCGCTCCAAAGCGCGCGCCGCCGCCGCGTAACTCTCGGCGCGATGCAAAAACGCCGCCTGTAAAGCCGAGTCCGCGAGCTCGAGTTTCGCGAACACCCCGCTCGGCGCATCGGAAGGCGCCAACGAGATCGCGAGCGGCACCCAGCGGGGTCCTTCGCTGGCCAAAACCGAGGCCCATAGCGGATGCAGCGCGCCGGCCAGCCGCGCCCCCAACAGCACATCCGCCTGTTCGTCCAGCGTCCACGAAAGCGCCGCGCGCCAGTTCTCAAACTCCGGTTCGACCAACGCGTACCAGCCTTGGTCCGCCATCGTTTCTTTGTCACGCTCGAGCCGTTCCGCCAGTTCCACAAACGCACCGGCATGCGCACGTGCGGTCGAATCGCGTTCGCCCAGCTCTTTCAACTTGTCCAACGCGTATTGTCGCGTCAACTCCAACAGGCGGTACCGCAACGATCCTCCGGCACCAGGTTCTGCCGACACCATCGACTTATCGACCAGCGATGCAAGCACGTCGAACGCGTCGAACTCGTCGATCGTCGCGTCCACGCACACGGCCGCCGCGCTCGCGCCGGTAAATCCGCCGCTAAAAATAGACAATCTCCGGAAGATCGCGCGCTCGCGCTCGTCGAGCAAATCGTAACTCCAGTCGATCATCGCTCGCATCGTTTGTTGGCGCGCCAGCGAGCTGCGACTACCCCCGGTCAACAAGCGGAAGCGTTCGTCGAGCCGCTTGGCCAACTCGCGCGGCGGAAACGCCGCCACGCGGGCTGCTGCCAACTGCAGTGCCAATGGAACGCCGTCCAAACGCCGGCAAATCTCGCCGACCGCATCTACGTTCGAAGCATCCAAATGAAACGACGCATCGACCGCCCGAGCGCGATCTTCGAACAACGCGACCGCACCGTATGCGCTTGCATCGCCCGGCGCAAGTGCCGTCGAGCGCGAAGCCGGCGGCACCGCCAACGACGGCATGCGATACACATGCTCGCCCTCGACGTTCAAGCTCTGACGGCTCGTCGCAATGATCCGCACGCGCGGACATGCGCGCAGAATCGCGTCGGCCACGGTCGCCACTGCATCGATCAAGTGCTCGCAGTTATCCAGAATCAACAGCGCTTGTTTCAACTTTAAGTGCGAGATCAGCACGTCGAGTATCGGCCGACCCGGCGACTCGGCCACGCCGAGCGCTTGCGCTACCGCACCGCCGACCAGCGCCCCGTCGGTGAGCGATGCGAGTTCCACGAGCCACACGCCGTCGGACGTTTTGTCGAGAGCCGCCGCGCCCGCGTGCAACGCGCACCGTGTCTTTCCAACGCCGCCCGATCCGGCAAGCGTCACCAGCGGCGCGCGGTCCATCAACGATGCGATGTCGCGCTCTTCGGCTTCCCGCCCGACGAACGTCGTCAGCTGTCTCGGCAAGTTATTCGGTAACGAATCGAGCGATCGCAACGCCGGAAATTGCACTCGCAAATCCGGTGCCACCAGTTGAAACACGCGCTCGCCGTCCGATAAATCTTTGAGCCGATGCACGCCGAGATCTATCAGCGACAGCGGTGCAACGAGTTCGCCATGCAGCAAATCGGCCGAGGTTCCAGAGACGAGCACTTGTGCGCCGTATCCGATCGACATGAGCCGGGCGACGCGATTGACGGTCGGTCCGAAGTAATCGCCGTCGCGCGGGTGCGCCTCACCGGTGTGGACCGCCATACGCACGAGCAGTCCGTCAACGTTGTCGAAGTTTTCCGCGCCGAGCGCGCGCTGCGCGTCAACCGCGGCCGACACGGCATCCGTAGCGAGCGGGAAGACCGCGCAAAAGGCGTCGCCGACCGTTTTAAAAACGCGGCCGCCACGCTTCTCGATCGCCGACCGAAGCACCGCGTCGTGACGCTCGAGCGCTTCCTGCATTTCCGATTGGTGGCGCTCCCAGCGCTGCGAACTGTTCTCGATATCCGAAAATAAGAAGGTCGGCGTGCCGGCGACCGCAGGGTCGGTGTTCGCTTGCACGGGGCGCTCTTCGGGGCTCCCGCGCACGCGCCCCGCGTGCTTTCCAGGGGAAATGATGACTACGGTTACGGTTGCTCTTTTTGCGGGTCTAGGACCCGATTGCGCAGTGCGCGGAAGCGGCTCCTAGATGAAACGTGCCGCGCTGTTGTGTATGGCTGCGATTGCTACCTCGTGCAGCGGACCGAGCGGGCAGCCATCGTTTGGACCGTCCGCGGCCGGTAACCACCGCAGCGCCTCGTCGAGCCCAATCCAGCATGTCGTCATCATCATGCAAGAGAACCGGAGCTTCGATAATTTCTTCTACAAGTTTCCGGGCGCAAACTACGCGACGTCGGGTAAGGGCCACGACGGCCGCGTGTATCAGCTGCAGCCGCTGCCCCTAAAGTGGGGCCACGACATCAACCACTACCACTGGCAGTTCCTCGAAGATTACGATCGCGGTAACAACGACGGCTGGGAACACCAGATTACGCAGCCGTACAAATCCGGCAAGGGCTGCACCGATAAGAACTGGTTCAACGAACCGCACTGTTGGAATTTCTTGACCGGCAGCGGCAACATGCAGATGCCGTACTCGTACACGATTCAGGCGCAGATTAAGCCGTACTGGGATATGGCCCAACAGTACGTCTTGGGCGACAAAACATTTTCCTCAAACAACGGTCCGACGTTCGTTTCGCATCAGTACCTGATCGCCGGCCAATCCGGACACGCGTCCGAAGTGCCCAGCACGATGCCCTGGGGTTGCAATGCGCCGAACGAAACCGAAAACTACATCGAGTTCGGCGAAGCCGATCCGCCCGCGTTCGGTCCGAAGGTGGGGCACGAATACGTCGGCGTCGATCCGTGCTTCCCGCTCAAACAATCGGGAACGTATCCCACCATCGCCGACTCGCTGGATAACGCCGGCATCAGCTGGCGCTACTACGTGCAGCCGCGCGAGATTAAAGGCAAGATTCAAGATTCGTACTGGCTCAACGCCTTCGCAGCGGTACGAGCGGTCTTCAACGGGCCGGATTGGACGAACGGCGACATCTCGATGCCGGATACCAACGTGCTCTCCGATATTCAGAACGGAAATCTCGCGCAAGTATCGTGGGTCATGCCGCACGGCGGTGCGTCCGACCATCCGGGAGGCGGTTCGGGCAACCTCGGCCCCGACTGGGTCGCGTCGATCGTCGACGCGGTCGGCAAGAGCCCGTACTGGAAAAACACTGCCATCATCATCATGTGGGACGAGTGGGGCGGCTGGTACGACCACGTGCTGCCGCCGCAATATCCCGATCCGCAAACCGGTGTCTACGAGGGATTGGGCTATCGCGTGCCGCTCATCATCGTGTCGCCGTACGCCAAACCGCACTATATTTCGCATAAGCAGCACGAAATTGCCAGCACCTTGCGTTTCATCGAGGAGACGTTCAAGCTGCCGTTTTTGGGAGCGGGTTCGGGCCAAACCTACGCCGACCAGCGTGCCGACGGCTTCGATGACTGTTTCGACTACACGCAGCAGCCGATCAAGTTCAAGAACATCAAACCCGTCAAAGAGCCAGGTGCGTTTTTCCTGAAGCACACGTTCCCGGAAGAAATCGACTACTAGTGAAGAGGTCGTTCGTGAAAAGACTATCCGTGGCATTGATATTCGCACTCTCCGCGTGCGGCGGCAATTCCGGTGGAACGATGTTCGCGCCGGCCAACGCCGCACACCATCGCGCGTCGTCTAGCCCAATCCAGCACATCGTCATCATCATGCAAGAGAATCGAAGCTTCGATAACATGTTCTACGGTTATCCTGGAGCGAACACTGCCACGACGGGTATGGGGCATGACGGTACCGTGTATCCGCTCAAACCGATCAACCTCGCGTACGCGCACGACCAAAACCACTATCATTATCAGTTTCTCTTAGATTTCGATAATGGAAAAGGCGACGGTTTCGACCAACAGATCTACGGCAACAACGGCTCGCAAAAGTATTGCACCAAAGATCTCTGGGTCAACTTCCCGCCGTGTTACTTGATTCACGGGCCGCCGTTTAATAAAGAACCCTATACCTATGTCATTCAGGCCCAGGTTCAGCCGTACTGGGATATGGCCAAGCAGTACACGCTCGGCGACAATACCTTTTCCTCGAATAACGGGCCGACGTTCCCATCGCATCAATACATGGTCGCCGGCCGGTCGGGCCACGCGTCGGACATTCCCAGTCGCGAACCGTGGGGCTGCGACGCTCCCACCGAATGGGAATACTATCTGAAGTACGGTGCGGCCGATCCGCCCGAGTACGATCCCTCGTTCGGGCATGAAATCAAGGGTCCCGATCCGTGCTTTCCGCTCAAAGTGACCGGACCGGATTCGACCTACACCACCATTGCCGACGAGCTCGACAATGCCGGCGTCAGCTGGCGCTACTACGTGCAGCCCCAAGGCCAAGACTCGTGGTGGCTCAATGCCTTCGAGGCCGTCAAGAGCATCCGCTACGGCCCGGATTGGAACAACGGCGACATCTCGTCTCCCGACACCAACGTACTCAGCGACATCGACAGCGGGAATTTACAGCACGTCTCATGGGTCATGCCGCACGGGCATGCGTCGGATCATCCCGGCGGGGGTTCCGGGAATTGTGGGCCCGATTGGGTCGCACTGATCGTCAATGCGATCGGCAAGAGTCAGTATTGGAATAACACCGCGGTCATCGTTATGTGGGACGAGTGGGGCGGCTGGTACGATCATGTGAACCCACCGCAGTATCCCGACCCAATCACCGGCGCAAATGAGGGCTTAGGCTTCCGCGTCCCGTTGCTCATCGTTTCGCCCTACGCGAAAGCCGGTTACATCTCACATCAGCAGCACGAGATCGCAAGCTCGATTCGCTTTATCGAAGAGACCTTTAGTCTGCCCTTCCTCGGACAAGGGACGGGATATCAGTTCGCGGATCAGCGCGCCGACGGTTTCGACGACGCGTTCGATTTCACGCAGAAGCCGATTAAGTTCAAGGCCATTAAACTAGCGAAGGAACCGCCGGTTACGAAACCGGTGAAACTGCCGCCTTGTCCGAAGGTGAACAAGGATGCCGAGAAGCAAGTTTGGCCCCCAGAAATCGATTACTAGGATGCGTTTCGATGTGCCGATAGAGGGAGTTGATATGAAGAAACTAGCGCTCGTGGCTGTGGCGGCGTTGGCCGCCTGCAGTTCGCCCATGTTGACCACTCCCGGCCAAGGCGTCGCCGCCGGCCCGTTCTCACATCATTCCGGTGGGTTGACTCCCATCCAACACATCATCGTCATCATGCAAGAAAACCGTAGCTTCAATAATTTATTCTATGGTTTTCCGGGCGCCAAGACGGCCAAGTTCGGTAACGGCCACGGCCACCAGTACAAGCTGCAGAAAGTAGACCTTAAGTATAATAAGGTCGATCTCAACCACTCGCATACGCAATTTTTAGAAGATTACGATCAAGGCAAAGACGATGGGTGGGACGATCTGATCGAGGATCTGAACGGCCCCGGTTCGATATGCAAAGATCCGGTAAACAAGGCCAACGAGCCGAGCTGTTGGGTGTTTTGGAAGAACAAGTCTTTTAGGCAGGCGGCACTTTCATATGTCGATCCCACGCAGATCGTTCCGTACTGGACCATGGCCAAGGAATACGCGTTGGGCGACGATGCGTTCTCGTCCAACAGCGGCCCGACATTCGTTTCGCATCAATATCTCGTTGCCGGCCAATCGGGTCACTCGGTCGAAGTTCCGGACGGCCAGCCGTGGGGCTGCAACGCGAACAGTGGTGTGACCGTCAATCTGCTGGCCTATGGCCAGGCCTATCCCCCGGTATTTTCTCCGGCAACGGGTCACGAAGTCGCCGGCCCGCCCCCATGCTTCAGCTATCCGACGATCGCTACGAACCTCGACGCTGCCGGCATCACGTGGAAGTACTATGCGCAGAAGGCGGATTCGGGGCGCGACCTCGAGCCTTTCCAGGCCAACAAACCGATCTGGGATGGTCCGGATCACGCAAACATCATCGCGCCCGACACCAAGGTGCTCACCGACATTACCAGCGGTAACCTCGCGAACGTATCCTGGGTCACGCCCAGCGGCCTAAAATCCGATCACCCTGGCCCGCAATCCGGCAGCGGCGGGCCGGATTGGGTCGCGTCGATCGTCAACGCCGTCGGCAATAGCCAGTATTGGGACAGCACGGCAGTCATCATCATGTGGGACGAGTGGGGCGGCTGGTTCGATCCGGTGCATCCGCCGCAGTACCCCGATCCGCAAACGAAAGCACGCGAGGGTCTCGGCTTTCGCGTTCCCCTGATAGTCGTATCGCCGTACGCGAAAGCCGGCTACATTTCGCACGACCAGCACGAGATCGCCAGCACGCTACACTTTATCGAAGAGACGTTCGGCCTTCCGCCGATCGGTAGTGGTTCCGGACAGACCTACGCCGATCAACGCGCCGATGCGTTCGACGACATGTTCGACTACACGCAGTCGCCGATTCCGTTCGTCACCATTCCCACCGATCGCTACGACGCGCATTACTTCTTAACGCATCCCGATAACACACCGGGAGATACGTACTAGCATGAACTCCGCACGGAGGCTTGTGCTCGCGCCGCTGCTCGTTTCAGCTGCGCTAGCGCTTTCCGGCTGCGGCTCGGGTGCGTCGCAGTCCGCAACGATTCCATCGTTTGGCGGGCGGTTTGCCAACCATTCCGGTGGGTCAACGCCGATCCAACACATCATTATCATCATGCAAGAAAACCGCAGCTTCAATAATTTATTCTACGGTTTTCCGGGCGCGAGGACGGCCAAGTTCGGCAACGGCCACGGCACCAAATACACGGTGGAAAAAGTTGATCTCGCATATTACTTCGACCTCAACCATTCGCATTCGCAGTTCTTAGAAGATTACGATCAAGGCAAAGACGACGGCTGGGATGGTGAGATTCTCCCTCAACCCGGAAAAAACCCGAAGTGTCAAGGCAAAAATAACAATCCCTATTATCAAAACGAGCCGAGCTGCTGGGTGATATCCAAAAATCCGGTCGACAAGCAGCGGGCGTTTTCATACGTCGATCACACGGAGATCACGCCGTACTGGACGATGGCTAAGGAGTACGCGTTGGGCGACGAGGCGTTCTCGTCCAACAACGGCCCGACGTTCGTTTCGCATCAATATCTCGTCGCCGGCCAATCGGGTCACTCCGTCGAAGTGCCCAACGGCCAGCCTTGGGGTTGCAACGCCAGTGGTGTAAGCGTCAATCTGCTAGCCTACGGCCAAGCCGATCCCCCGGTGTTCTCTCCCGCGACCGGTCATGAAGTTGCCGGCCCACACCCATGCTTTAGCTATCCAACGATCGCCTCTGCTCTAGATGGTGCCGGCCTCACCTGGCGTTACTACGCGCAGAAGGCCGATTCGGGACGCGATCTCGAGCCGTTTCAGGCCAACAAACCGATCTGGGACGGCCCCGACCACGCGAACATCATCTCGCCCGACACCAAGGTGCTCACCGACATCTCGGCCGGTAACCTCGCGAACGTATCGTGGGTAACGCCCAGCGGTACAAAGTCCGATCACCCCGGCCGGCAATCCGGCGACGGCGGGCCGGATTGGGTCGCGTCGATCGTTAACGCCGTAGGCAATAGCAATTACTGGGACAGCACCGCAGTCATCATCATGTGGGACGAGTGGGGCGGCTGGTTCGATCCGGTACATCCGCCGCAATACCCCGATCCGCAAACCGGAGCCCGCGAGGGCCTCGGGTTCCGAGTTCCGCTGATCGTCGTCTCGCCGTACGCGAAGGCCGGGTACGTCTCGCACGACCAGCACGAGATCGCCAGCACTTTGCGCTTCATCGAAGAAACGTTTGGTTTGGGTACCATCGGATCGTGCACGGACAAGAAAACGCAGTACGCCGATTGCCGGGCCGACGGGTTCGACGACATGTTTGACTACACGCAGTCGCCGATTCCGTTCGTCACCATCCCCCCAGTCAAGCACGGTGCGCGCTACTTCTTAAACCTTGACGATGACACGCCCGGGGACACGTACTAGCTACTCTCGTCGAACAGAACGGACAGTATTTACTGACGCATCCGGCTAATACGCGAGGCGTGTATTCACGATCGATAAGTGCCGTTTTGGCGTTTGCTTGCCTTGCCGCATGCATCGGCCCGGGCGTCTCCGGTTCCCCCGGGGCGTTCTCGCCGGACGCGGCCAGGCGCGCAACGACGTCCACCCCGATCGAGCACGTCGTAATTATCATGCAAGAGAACCGGAGTTTCGAGAATCTGTTCCACGCGTTTCCGGGCGCGCGGACGGTCAACTCGGGCGTCGGTCGCGACGGCACGGTCTATCAACTACAGAAAATCCCGCTAACGTGGCCGGTCGAGATGGATCATTCTCACTATCAGTTCCTCGAGGATTACGATAAGGGAAAGATCGACGGTTTCGATCAGTACATCGTCGCGTTGAAGAAGAGCGGTGCGATTTGCGGCGATCCCGTCAACCGCTACAACGAACCGCCGTGCTTTAAGATCCAGCAGTCCGCCAGATTCAAGCAGATGTCGTTTTCGTACGTCGATCCGACGGAGATCACCGAGTACTGGGCGATGGCGCAACAATACGCGCTCGGCGACAACACGTTTTCGTCCAATAACGGTCCGACGTTTCCCTCGCACCAATACTTGATTGCGGGCGAATCGGGTCACGCAACCGAGGTTCCCCACGGCCAACCGTGGGGCTGCGACGCCGAAACCGGAACGACGGTGAACGTCCTGAGGGGTGGACGGGCGAGGCCGCCTGTCTATTCAGAAGATACGGGGCACGAAATCGCGGGTCCCTATCCGTGCTTCACCTATCCGACGATCGCGCAAAACTTAGATGCGTCGAATGTCACGTGGAAGTATTACGCGCAAGAAACCGGGGCGGGTCGCGATCTCGATCCGTTTGAATCGAGCTCGGCAGTATGGAACGGTCCCGATCGCAAAAATATCATCTATCCCGATACGCAGGTCCTCAAAGATATCCGCACCGGTAAGCTTGCCAACGTTTCGTGGGTGACGCCGAGCGGTCAGACGTCCGATCATCCGGGCCCGCAGTCCGGAAATAAGGGACCGCAATGGGTGGCATCGATCGTCAACGCGGTCGGTGAAAGCAAGTATTGGAACAGCACCGCAATCATCATCATGTGGGATGAGTGGGGCGGTTGGTACGATGAAGTGAAGCCCCCGCAGTATCTAGATTCTCAGTCGAAGGCCTACGAGGGACTCGGCTTTCGCGTTCCGCTGATCGTCGTATCGCCCTACGCTCGGGCCGGCTACATCTCGCACAAACAGCACGAGATCGCCGGTACGTTGCGCTTTCTCGAAGAGACGTTCGACCTGCCGTTTATCGGCGGCGGTTCTGGCATAAAGTACGCCGATCGACGCGCCGACGGATTCGACGACATGTTCGACTACACGCAGAAACCGATTCCGTTCGCCCCGATTCCGACCATTGGCAAAGCGAAGTTCTTCGAGAATTTCCACGACGATACGCCGGCCGATACCTACTGAGGAGCGATCGACATGAAAAAACTCTGGTGCTTGATGGCGGCCGTTCTAGCCGCCTGCAGTTCGCCGCTGTCTCAGGGGCCGCAAGGGTCCGGAACCGCGCGCTCGTTCGCCAACCGCTCGGGCGGCTCGACGCCCATTCAACACGTCATTATCATCATGCAAGAGAATCGCAGCTTCAACAATTTGTTCTACGGCTTTCCCGGAGCGACGACGGCAGGCACCGGCATGGGGCACGGAACGACTTATACGCTGCAAGCGCTTCCGTTGGAGGAGAAGCGCGATATCAACCACTCGCACACGCAATTTCTCGAAGACTTCGATCGAGGCAAGAACGACGGATGGGACGACGAGATCGTTAAGTTCAAAAAATCCGGTCCCGTCTGTAGCGATAAGGTGAACGAGAATAACCAGCCGCAGTGTTGGGTATTTTCCAGCGATCCCGCCATCAAGCAAATGCCGTTTACGTACGTGCAAAAGTCGGACATCCAACCCTATTGGACGATCGCACAAGAGTACGCCTTGGGCGACGAGGCCTTCGAATCGAATAGCGGCCCCACGTTCGTTTCGCACGAGTACATGATCGCCGGGCAGAGCGGCCACACGGTCGAGGTTCCGGATGGTTCGGTGTGGGGCTGCAACGAAAAGCAGCAAAGCGTCACCGCAAACGTACTCGACTTCGGCCAAGCCGATCCGCCGCAATTTCCGGCAGCGACCGGTCACGAGGTTGCAGGCCCGTATCCGTGTTTCACGTTCTCAACCATCGCCGACTCGCTCGACGCAGCCGGTGTCACCTGGAAGTTCTATTCGCAGAAGTCGGGCGCCGGTCGCAATCTGGATCCGTTCGAGTCGATTCAAAACGTATGGAACGGTCCGGACCACGCCGATATCGTCAATCCCGACACGACCGTCCTCACCGATATTGCTAGCGGCAACTTACCGCAGGTCTCGTGGGTCACGCCGAGCGGTGCCAACTCCGACCACCCCGGTCCCCAATCCGGAAGCCTCGGGCCGTCCTGGGTCGCGTCGATCGTCAACGCGGTCGGTCAGAGCCAGTACTGGGGCAACACCGCCGTCATCGTTATGTGGGAAGAGTCCGGCGGCTGGTTCGATCCGGTCGTGCCCAAGCAGTTGGCCGATCCGGTCACGGGCGCGTACGAGGGCCTCGGTTACCGCGTTCCGCTCATGGTGGTGTCGCCGTACGCAAGAGCCGGCTATGTTTCGCACACCCATTACGAGGTCGCGAGCACGCTGCACTTCATCGAAGAGACGTTCGGATTGCCGTTCCTCGGCAACGGTTCGGTGGTGTTAGCCGATCAGCGAGCGGCGGCGTTCGACGATATGTTCGACTTCACGCAGCCGCCCATCAAGTTCGTCAAGATTCCCTCGAGCGAAAACGCGCAATACTTCCTGACGCACGTCAACAACACGCCCGCGGATACGTACTAGCGTCGAGGCCTATTTCTTGAGTTCCGTCCAGGCGGTATAGTCTTCCACCGACGTTCCATCGTAGGCCGTCAACGACGCTTCGGCGCTATCGATGGCCTGCAACATGGTCGTAACGGCCGATTGCGGCTGCCCCCAGAACGAGTCTTGCGGATCGGCCGGATCTTTGGTGGTCTCGATCGCTAACCGCATCGGTTTGCCGTGCGCGACGGCCAGCGCGAGCATCGGCGCCGAAATGTCGAGCAAGCCGTTGTTGCCGTTGAGCACCGTGCGATACGACATGACGGTCAGCTCGTCGGTGTCGGCGACCAGCGCTTCGCCGAAGCTGTTGTAACCGTCGGTCGGAAAGCCGAGCGCCTTGGTGTACTCGGCGTCGGCAAACTGCACGTCAACCTCGATGTGCGTCAACGGACTGTTTGCACGCACCGCGTGCAGCATCGTGTAGAAATGTTTGATGATCGGCGCGTCGGCTTGCAGCGCGCCGGGCTTGTCGTACGCCTTCCAGCCCGTCACTTGGTTCGGCTCGGTGTCCATGTGAATGCCGGCAAAGAGGCCGCTTTTGTTGACGGCGTTTTCCCACGCGACGGCCTTGTTCGAGTGTTCGATCCAGCTCGCGTCGCCGTTCAAGGCGTACAGCGTGACGCCGGCCGATGGTGCGGCTTTGGCGTAGGCTTGCAAGTCGCTCAGGTGTTGCAAGTGGCCATTGCGCGCGTAGGCGTAGAGAAAGACGTTACTGACGCCGTCGGCCGTGCACCACGCCATCACCGAAGCTGCCGGCGGATAGCTGCTGCCCGGCCACAACCACATGGAATGCCCGCTGTTCGTTGCTGCCCTTACACTGTGGGCCGAGGCTGCGGCAGCTGGGGAAACGCCGGGATCGCCGGCACAAGCTTCTCCCGAGAGCAACGAGAGCACGACCGCCGCTCGCAGCGCCCAGCTGCCCAACATTTTCCGCATTCGAATCGCTTCCGCGCCCGCAGTGCGCCGCCTTCGGCTTCGCCCGGTAGGAGACGGCCGCGCGCGCGTCTTATACAGGAGCTTCCCCGAGGGCCATTAGCTCAGTTGGTTAGAGCGCATGCTTGATAAGCATGAGGTCCCTGGTTCGAGACCAGGATGGCCCAGATTCAAAAAGCCCGCAGCACCTGCGGGCTTTTTGTTATCTCAGCGCGCTCCGTTACTAAGCGCCATGCCTTGAACACCATTTAAACCGGTGTCGATTTTTAGTTGGAGCTCGCCCGGAGGATAATGGCTGATATAGACGTTGTCGTTAGCGAAATTCGAAACGTACATATTGTCTCCCGCTTCGCGAAGAACGACTTGCGTAACGCCAAAAGCGGCCTGCACGACCTGGGACGGTGATTGGCTTCCAGGCGGAAATATGTCCACAACCTGTTTGCCGCCGGTCTCTACGACGAGGATGTTTCCAGAGTGGTCAACTTGTAAGCCTTGCGGCTGGTCGAGCTGCATACCCAGAATACGGCCTTTTGTAGAGTTCGGAGGGAACTTCTCAATGCTACCCGATGTCAACCCGCCACGATACGCGACGTATAGGTTGCTCGCATCGTCCACGTTTATTCCGTCGGCTTCTACCCCGGGGGTTTGCAACGTACGATCTGATTTGGTTTGCCGAGGTGGATATTCAGTCACGGTTCCATTCCGGTTGGCGGCATAAAGCCTGCCCGAGTGATCTTCGACAACGTACAGTGGACTAGCGGAATCGCTGTAAACGAGGTACGGGTGTAAGGTGCCCGGACGATACGCCGTTATTGTCAACGAATTAGCGACGAACAGATCCCGTTTACCGTCCACGAACAGCCCGTAAGCACCACTCACCTTGTCGGTAATCGCTCCGATGGGTGCTTGGTTGGAACCGCTCTCTGGGAAGATCTCCACTTGATTGCCGTCGGCAACGTAGATGAGTGATCCCGAACCACTTCCCTTGGCCAGCCAACCATGCACCTTCGGCCCGAGAATGGGTTGTCGTAGCAAGGTGGCTGATGGCTTGGGAACCGCGTTCGAACTGAGTAGCGACGATTGAACCTCGGATGAGCCGGTCGATGTCGAGACCGCCGAAGCGCAAGCGGTCAACGCAAGCACCGCTCCCGTCGCGAGAAAAACGAGTATCGTACGCATAAAGCCTCCCTCTCCACGAATGGGAGCAGGCAAACGCGCTTTGCCGGGTTGCAAGGTCGTTCCTACGCGATCGAGAGGCGCGGCGCAACGCCGTGCATGGCAACCCGCCGCCTCCTCAGCCGGCGGTCGCGCAGCAGATTTCGGAACACCACGCCGCCACTTTGGCCTCGATCGTATCGCGGATCTTTCGAGTCTGCTCCAAGCGCTCCGAGGCCGTTCCCTCGATAACGCTGGGGTCAGGAAAGCTCCAATGTAACCTGCGAGCGCCTCCTGGGAACACCGGGCACCGCTCTGCACTCGTTTCATCGCAGACCGTGATGACGTACGAGTATCGCTTTCCGTTCTTGAAAAGGTCGAACGCGCTTTTCGTCTCGTTGCCGGCGATGTCGATCCCAACCTCATGCATGACGGTCACTACGACCGGGTTGAGATTCCCCGGCTCGAGTCCGGCACTTTCTGCTACGCAGTCGTCGGGACAACGAGCGTTTAGAAACGCTTCGGCCATTTGACTGCGTGCCGAGTTGTGGACGCAGACGAAGAGAACGGAACGCATCATTATTTAAGACCTCCCTAGTGAGGGTGGGCGGAGATAACGCCAGCAGTGCTCTGTGGTTCGCGCAAGAGCCAGCCGAAGAGAACGGTCGCCACGCCCGCTCCCAATAACTCGACCGCGATGAATGCGGGAACGTCGCGCGGCGCGATACCGGCAAACGTGTTGGTCAGTGACCGTGCGATCGCGACTGCCGGATTGGCAAATGATGTGGATGCAGTAAACCAATAAGCCCCCACAATGTACCCCGCTACCGCGAATGCGGTGAGGTGCGGGCGGTATCGAGCGCAACCCCAGACCACTGCGAGCAGGCCGAACGTTGCAACGAACTCGCTGATGAGGATCGGCGCTCCGTGACGAGGACGCTGCGAAAGAAAGACCGCGGGTTCCCCGAACATCATGTTTGCGACGATCACTCCAACCACAGCGCCCACAATTTGTGAAACTGCGTATGCGGGAACCTCGCGCCAGGGAAGCCCGCCCCTCGCTGCGTCGGCTAGGGTTACCGCCGGGTTGAGGTGCGCTCCGCTGATCGGACCGAACGTCAGAAGAAGGGCCAATAGCACGCCGCCCGTGGCGAGCGCGTTCGCGAGAAGGGCGAGCGCGACGTTCCCGCCCGCTAAGCGCTCGGCCATAATACCGGATCCAACCACCGCCGCAAGAAGTAGCGCCGTACCGACGGCTTCGGCGGTCGCCCGGCGTGCCAGCGTCACGGAAGAAGTCTCTCCATCGCAACGACATCGACGAGTTTTCCATCGAGGTCGCCATGCTCGCAGAAGACGCCGACTTTCCGAAATCCCAGTGAAGCGTAGAGGTGTTTGCCGGCGATATTGTCATCGAGAGCATGTAGAACGATCTTGTGAAATGATCCGCGAGCTCGCTCCACAAGATCGGTTAATAATGCTGTACCGATACCATTCCCACGCCAAGAACGTGCCACATAGACCGACAGGTCTGCGATATTGTTATGGGCGCAGCGATGCGAGAAACGGTTTAAGGAGCCCCACCCGATAAGGCCGGCGTTCTGGTCTTCGGCTACCACTACGACGTAGCGATTATCGTGTAGGTCCCACCACGCAGTCATATCGCGAGCATCGTGGGGCGCGGTCTCTAACGTGGCGCAGCGATCCTCAATGCCTTGATTGTAAATGGCGCGGACCGCTTCAAGATCGCCGAGCGTGGCAGCCCGAACCACAACCTCAGCATGCCGAGCGTCAGGCGCCACAGCACGCCCGTTCGGAATCGTCCGAACTGCAGCACGTCGTATCCGGATCGTCCTTATGCTCTGTGTCCTCATGCACCGTGTAAACTTCCCACCGCCGGCCCTCGGGATCGACCGCCCAAACCTTCGTCTGGTTGGCGTAACAGCACGTTTCTTCGCGTTCTATCGATGAAACCACGTCAACCTCTCGCAGGCGGGCAATGGCCGCCTCGACGTCGCTTGTCGATTCCACACATACGCCGTAGTGCGCGTCGGACGCGACTTGGACGTTGGCACGCAGATCGAGTGCGAGTTCGAGCCCGGGTTGCTCCGTGACGAATAGCGCGTAATCGGGCAACAGCTTGTACGGTCCCGCCGCGAGTAACGCAGAATAAAAGGTGACGCTCTTTTCCAAATCAGTTGTCGCAAGATTGAGGTGCGTCTTCATACGAGCACTTTCTCTTCGAAAACGCCGCCGATTGCCAACCGGAGCCGGTGGATCGCTTCGGGTGCGAGTTGATAGTACACCCACGTTCCGCGTCGCTCGCACGTCACGAGGCCGGCTTCCCGCAATATGCGAAGGTGATGGGATACTGTTGGTTGATTCAATGGCAACGCGTCCGTAAAGTCACACACGCACACTTCTTCTGGCGCGCGCGCGAGCGTCGCCAGCATTCGCAGCCGATATGGGTCGGCGATCGCCTTAAAGAGGGAGGCTTCGGACTCGAAATTCTTGGGTGCCACTCTAGTGGGCTTACAGCATCGCTGTATTGACATGTTTCGATGCTAGCGGACCCATCGAAGTTTGTCAATATAGTAGGCAATGCAAAGATCCTGACAAGCGCAGATGCTGCGCTCGCCGTTTTGGGGAAATGATCCTCATGGATATTCAACGCGCTGGGGCACAACCGTCGAATAAAGGCCCCGAACAGTATTTTACCGGCACCGTTCGGATCGATCCGCTATTCGATCGCAGCGACCCCGCTCGGGTGGCGGGCGCGCAGGTGACGTTCGAGCCGTGTGCGCGCACGGCATGGCATACGCACCCGCTCGGACAGACGCTGATCGTGACGTTGGGATTTGGGCGCGTGCAACGCTGGGGCGGCCCGATCGAAGAAATCCGGCCAGGCGACGTCGTGCTCATCGCGCCGAACGAGAAGCACTGGCATGGCGCGGCGCCGAATACGGCGATGACTCACATTGCGATTCAAGAGAAGCTCGACGGTAAGAATGTCGAGTGGCTGGAGAAAGTGAGCGACGAGCAGTTCGGGAGTGATTGCGGTTGAAACGGCTCGCGCTTTTCTTTCTGGCGACGCTCGGCATCGGCATCGGCGCAGTAGCGGTTGCCCAAACGCCAAGTTTGAAACCGGTCGTCGTTAATCAGACTGGGCCGTACACCGACAAAGGCGTGTGGCTCTACGCCAACGCGGCCGGCAAATACGGGTATGGGGCGGCAGTCAACGGCACGAACGAACTCCTAATCATGCCCGCTCCATCGCCATCACCCGGTGGTAGCCTAGCCGGAATACTCCTCATCCGGCATCCGTTTGATCCGATCGGCTATCCGTTACACATCGCGCTGGTCGAAAAACTTTTCGCTGCTTCGTATCAAACGACGGTCGAAGCCAGCGAAGGCGGCGATATCTGGAAGCATGAGTTTAGCGACCCGGTTGCCGTCGAAACGCCTACCACCGGCGGCACCCGGCTCCCGTTCCGAATTTTTGGGGACCATTCCATGCCGACGAGATTCCGTTTCAGCTCGCACCGGAGCCCGAGATCCACCCCGCGTTCGAGTTCGCTAAGAGCGCCCTCGACGCAATCGGCAACATACCGGCGTCGCAGAAAGTTCTCGCCAACTACGGAGTGCTGTTCGTCAACGACGGCGACACCGTCTGGGTCGAGTTCGGACCGCGTTTCGGATCGAACGAAGCCCCGCATTTGGGTTGTCAGACGCAACTCGGCCGCGACATGGTATTCGGCTACACCAAAAAACAAGCCGCCACGAAGGGAACGTCCGGCAAATTCTTGCAATGTTTCTGAGTGAAAGCATCAGTACTCACTGGTTATGGCGGTCCGGAAGTCATGAAGTATCAAGACATGCCGGATCCCGAGCTGCGCGCCGGCGATGTTCTCGTCAAGGTCTCAGGAATCGGTATCAATCCCGAAGACATGCTCGAACGCAACGGTGTATTGAAAGATGCGTACCCGCTGGAATTTCCAGCCATCATTGGCCTCGATGTTTCGGGGATCGTGATCGCAACGGGTGACCACGTCACCGATCTGAACATCGGCGATCGCGTTTGCGGCTGGTCGTACCACACCTACGCCGAACTCGTTGCCGACAAATCCGCCTATTTCGCTCGAGTGCCCGACACGATGGATCTGGTCGACGCGGCGGCCCTTCCGCTCGTGGGCGTTACCGGCACCCAACTCGTCGGCCGCGCGGGCGAGTTACAGTCCGGTCAGGCCGTGTTGGTTTCGGGCGCGGCGGGCGCCGTTGGCCGGTGTGCCGTGTACGCCGCCAAGATGTTAGGCGCGCACGTCATCGCAGGCGTCCTGCGCTCGCAGCTCGATCAGGCGCAAAGCATCGGCGCCGACGAGACCGTCGCGCTGGACGACGCGGCCGCATTCGCGAGCATCGAGCAAGTCGATCTGGTCGCAAACACGCTGCGCGGAAAATCCGCTGCCGATCTGCTTGCGAAAGTCAGAGACGGTGGGATATTCGCGTCGGTTACCGGAGCACCCGAAGGTTCCAACAACTATCCGAACGTCCGCGTCGTTCCGTTTCAATCGAAGCAAAACCGCGGGACGATCGAGCTCATCGCGCACGCCGTGAACGATGGAAAGATGGCGATCCCGATCGGACTTCGGGCAGAACTCAAGAATGCGGGCGGTGCGCAAGCCGCATTTACCAAGGGCGGTATCGGTAAGGTACTGCTCGTTCCGTAATCTATCTATTTCTTTTAAGGAGTCGTCAATGAGCGAAGTTCACATCGGGCAAGCCACCTACGAGATGCCGCCGAAGGAAGGCATAAGCATCGCACTTTTTATAACGGTCGCCGATATCGAGCGATCGGTTGAGTTCTATGCAAAGGTCTTCGGCGCCAAGATATTGAGCAAAGGCGACACGGAGGGGGCACCGGGATACGTTCAGATCGCGAATACCTGGCTGATCGTCAACCCAGGCGGTGGCCCGACGCCCGACAAACCGACGGTAACGCTCAGCGTTCCACCCAACCCGGACGCGGTCAGCAGCTTTATGAACATTCGCGTTGCGGATATCCAAGCATGTTACAAGCAGTGGAAAGAACGTGGCGCCGAGTTCATCACCGAGCCGATTCCCAAGTACGGCGAGACGCGCTGCTATATCCGCGATCCCGACGGCTACATCATCGAAGTGGGACAGAGCAATCCGGAGTTTACCTACGGCTAAACAAAAACTAGCCGGCCGCCTGTGCTTTTCGCAGCGTAGCAAAATTGAACTAGACGTAGTCCGCTGATTCACAAGCCGGCAACATCGTGTTGTTCGCATTCCGTTCGTACTCCGGTCACATATCGCCGGCGCCGTTAACATTGATGGCGCGACCTGGGTATTCGAGCGCCGCGCTGCATCTGCTCCTCCGGACGGGGCCCATGCCTGCTACACATCACGTTAATAATATTAACTAGTGGACTAAGTCTAGTCCGAATTTGCGAGTGTTTAAAAACGCACTGCAGAGCGCCAGGCAACCGGGTTTGCTCGCCGATGCATCGGGTACAGGGCGAAGGTTCATTGAAAGGACCAAACTCAAAAGTGAGCGACGAACAACGCAGTCTTCAAGCCTACGTTAGCGACATGCTGGCGCTGGAGCGTCACGTACGAATCCCCTTCGAAGCCCAAGTCAAGGACGACGACTTCTCGAAATATCCGCAGAGCGGCGCACTCGTGCAACGGTTACTCGACCAGTCGAAACGTCACATCGATACGCTCGAAACGACTCTCCAGCAAATCGGCGGCAATGCAGCCGATCCCGTCAAGAGCGCCGTTTCGCAGTTCGAGGGCTTTTTCGCCGGCGCGATCGATATGATGCGCAAGACCAAGGTGTCGAAAGGCTTGCGCGACGATTACACCGCACTGGCACTCTGCACGGCCGGCTACACGCTACTGCAAACCACGGCCATGGCGCTGGGTAACTCCACGGTTGCAGAGCTCGCGCAACGTCATCTTTCGGATTACGCGCAAAGTGTCATGGCCATCGGCCAGGCACTGCCCGAAGTAGCACTTCGCGAACTTTCCGACATCGGAGTCAACGTTGCAACCGAAGCCGCCACGGTGGCCCGTCAAGCGGCGAAAGAAGCTTGGCAATCGAGCCCCGCAGCCAATTCAAACGCCACAACCACCGGCGTCGCATAACCGAACGACGATCGAACGTGCGGAACGCCGTCTAAATCGCGGCGTTCCGCACGGGCACCATTTGTTTCAAACGCGATCTTATTGGGCATTTCGTATAACAATAGCCTAACATGTTGTTTGGAGGATTTCTGTGGATGTACTGAGCCTGTTACACAAGGACCATGAAACCGTGAGCGCGTTGCTCGATCAAGCAATGAAATGCGAGCCGGACGACGACAAGCTTCACGATCTCGCGTCTAAGATCGAACAAGAGCTCACCGTTCACGCGGCGATCGAAGAAAAATACTTTTATCCGGTACTGCAAAAGCGCGCCGAAGAGAGCGAAGATACGGTGGACGTGTTCGAAGCATACACCGAACACGATCTGATCAAACGGCTCATAGCGCTGCTGCAGTCCGGCCGCCAACCCGACGAGCAGTTCAAAGCCGAAGTGCAAGTTCTTTCTGAAAACGTGAAGCACCACGTCAAAGAAGAAGAGTCAACCATCTTTTCGCTGGCCCGCGACCTCATGGAAATCGAAGAGCGTGAAGATTTAGGCGCCAAGATGGAACGCGCCAAGCAGCGCATGTTGAACGCTCAAGAGAGCACCGGACCCAAACCGAAGAAGACCACCCTCAAAAAAGCGTCCGCCAGCAGAACGTCCACTCGCAAAGCGCCCGCGCGCAAGAAAGCGACGCGCGGCGGCTCTCGCCGCTAGCGCCGGCGCCAGAGCACCGCTAGAACAGGTCGGCCGCGCGAGCGATCCGCGCGACCGCCACCCTCGGCGACCCGCGCCCAACCCAGCCGGCGCGCTCATCGCCGCCTGCCTACGGTCATGCAGCTTGGCGTGTCGGCCACTACGCCGTTATCGTCCTCCGGGTCTTCGGCGTTACGAATCGCCGGCGGATCCTGCGAGGGCACGAACGGCGGCGCGCTGATCGTCACGAACGGCCTGGGAGTTTGCTTGAAATCGAACGCGTCGCTCAAATCGTCCGAGCGGACGTCGGTCGCGCGCAATGCGCCCTTACGGATGCCGAATGTTTCTTCCGAAAACGCGAGCAAGCTGCCAAACTCGTGCTGCACGTGCGAAACGTAACCGTGCTTCGAGTAGGGCGAGATAATGACCAGCGGCACGCGGAAGCCTAGCTCGTACCAGTTATTTTCCATTGGCGGCACCATGTGATCGTACAAACCGCCCCAGTCGTCCCACGTCAGGAAAATCGCAGTACTGTCCCAGTACTGGCTGTTACCGATCGCATTCACCACCGCCGCCACCCACGAGGGACCTTCGTTGCTGTCGTTCCCCGGATGATCCGAATGTTTGCTGTCGGCCGGCATCACCCACGACATGCCGGGCAGTTGGCCGTTCTGCACGTCGTTCAGAATCGTCTCGGGCGGCGTCACGACGTACTGGTAGTCCGGTCCGAAACGGACGTGCCGGATCGCGTCGAACGCGTGCCACAGTCCGACGCCTAAACCATTCTGATAATAGCGCCACGACACGCCTTTGTAATCCAGCAAGTCCGACAGTGCCGGGCGATTGAAGCACGGAGCCGGCGTGGGGCCGGCGCTGCCGTCCTTCGGGTCGATCGTGTTAACCGCCGAAGCCGTCGCTGCGTCGCAGCCGGCCGGTGCCGCGCGCCCGTTCTTTGGATCGAAGGGGTCGCCCGCAACGAAGTCTGCGGACTCCGGTTCGGCACTGGCGGCTCCGCTCACGATGTACTGATGCGCCGGAAAGCTGCCGGCCTGTTGGGTTTCGAACATGTGGTCGGCAAACGCGTACTGGCGCGCCATATCGACGTACGGCTGCACCTCCGACAATGGCGCGTACGAGAAGGGATGCAGGTGATACTTGAATTGCACGCCCGCATCGAAGCCGTCGAGTTTGCCGCAATCGTAGTCGCGCACGAATGCCGCGTGATTGTGGCCAAGACCGTATACGGTTGCCAGCGACGTCTCGATCAGCTTCACTCGCTTGCCCTTGGCGTCGATGCCCCACGGGCGTATGTCTGCGCCCTCGTCGGCGAGCGCTTGAAACAGATCGTCCGGCGTCCGGTTCTCTTGCAGAATAATAACGACGTGTTTGATAAACGCCGACTTCGCGGCGCCGCCGGCCGGCGCCACGCCGGTCGAGCCGCCGGGCGCGGCACTCGGCCCGTTCTGAAAGGCGACGCAAGCGGTCAAGATCAGCAGCGGCAAGGCGCGGTAGACGAACTTCATACACATCAATATATCAGAAGAGGACCCGCCGTTGCGGGCCCTCTTCGATCGTAAGCTAGTACAATGGACGATCCTCTGCTTCTACTTACAGACGAAGTCTGCCCACGATGAAGCCGGCTTAAACATCTCGCTCGCTCATCTTACTAGGAAGCGCTCGTGGCCCCTCGAAGGCAACTCTAGACTTCATTTACCCAGAGGAGGCAGTATGATCCAGAACGGGCGATTACATCGTTCGCTCGTCGGCGTGGGCCTGACGGCCGCGATGCTGACCGGTTGCAGCGGTTCGCAGAGCCAGCCGGCCGTTCCGCAGGCCGGACCGGCCGCGAAGGCCGCGCAACGAGCACATCCGCACGACGAGAAAACGACCGCATTTACCGTCAGTGGCCGCAACATCGAGCTCGACGGTACTCCCTTTTTCATCAAGGGCGTAGATTACGGCAACACGCAGATCGACGCATACGCCGATTCGAATCCGCTCGACAACGCCAACGAACCGATCTGGGGACCGGATCTCGACGCGATGCGCGCTGCCGGCGTTAATGCCGTCAAGGTGTACAACGTTACGCTCGACAGTTTCAAGCCGTACGAGCCCATCATCGGCGCCTTTAACAAGCTCAAGCCATGGCAGACGGGCAAGATCAACAAGTTCCTTAACAAAGCGTGGAACGGTGGCAACCACCCGATCTACGTGGTGCTGAGCGTGTTCTTCGGCGGAGCCAATGCGAACCAACCGAAGTATCTCGACGCACTCAACAACGTCTACAAGTTGATGACGACCGAATACGGCAACTATCCGGCCGTGATGGGCGTGTCGATCGGATCCGAAATCAACAGCGAAGAGTTCATCAACCAAAAGAGCTGGTGGAAGAATCTGAACGAAATCGTCAAGAGCACCAACGACGGTTTCACCGCCGCCGGTGGTCAGAAGATTACCACCACCACGATGGTCGACGACGGTTTGAAAACCGTCAGAGCCGGCGAACTCTCCGGTTTCAAAGTCGACACGTGGGGACTGGATGTCTATCGCGGGCGCTCGATGAAAGACATCTTCCCGCAGATTTCCAACTCGACGGAGAAACCGGAAATCATGGCCGAGTACGGCGCTTCCGCAGGCTTTTATCCCAAATCCAGCGCCACGTACGATGAATCGAACGGACGTTGCGACAACTATCCGGACGGCACGAGAACGCCTCCCTACTTTGGGTTGCCCGGCCCCCGTCCGTGGGAAGGCATTCGGGAACTCCCCAAAACCGGAAACCCCCAAATGTCGTTCCTCGAAAATCTCATTACGAATAACGCGACCGAGATTTACGACCATCGTGCTACGACCGGAACCGGCGTCACCAGCGGCGGATTCTACTTCGAGTGGAACGACGAGTGGTGGAAGGCCGGCTGGCCGCATAGCCACATCGGCGGTTTCGAAGGCAATCAAATTATTGCTAACGCGAACTTCCCGGGCTGTTACGACGATCAAGCGTGGTTCGGCTTATACGAAGAGAAGCGCGCCAGTAGCGGCGACAAACCGTTCCCCGACCGCCAACCCGACGTTCGCACCGCGCGTCCGTCGCTCGGAGCCTTGAAAGCAGTCTACGAGCTAGAACAGTAACTGCACGTCGCGTTCGCGACGACTGGTAACGCAGAGCCGCCGGAGCGTAGCCCCGGCGGCTCGTTCAATTCGCGGAGATTTACGCCGAGCGCGGTAGCAGTGTCACGATCAGATCGACACCGCCCTCGCCTAGCCGCACCGTATCGACGACGTAGGAGCGAACCGCGCCGGTGTCGTCTTCCAACTCGAGCGATGCGGGCGGATGTTTCCAACGCTCACCGGCCGCTGGAAGTTTCGATTCGTTGCGCCGCGACAGCGCGATGTATCGCTCGGATGCGACCGTCACGGTATGCGAGTCATCGACGAAGCACAGCGCCAGCGGCGTCCGAATGACGGCAGCGCGCAGCGTCGCGAGCGTTTCGCGCGTCGTCCGCAACTCGACTTCCCGTTCGCGCACCGATATTTCCAACTCGTTGGATCGTGCGCCCAACTCTTCGTTGGTGGTGTTGAGTTCTTCGACCGTTGCCTGCAGCTCTTCGTTGAGCGTTTCCAGTTCTTCGCTGGTCGCCTGCATCTCTTCGTTGAGCGTTTCCACTTCTTCGGCGGCGGCTTCGGCTTCCTCGGCAGAGATCAGCAGATGCTCGTTGGCGCTGCGCAAGTCGGCATTCGCCGTCGTCAGTTCGTCGTTGGCCTCGATCAGTAATTTCTGCCGCCCTTGCAGCTCGGATGTCTGCGCTTCCAAACGTCCGAGGCCGGCTTCGTTTTCGGTGTTGCGCATTTCTAGCGATTGCAGGCGTATCGCGTTTTCGGTCGTCTCGGTCACCAGCACGAACAAATTCTCGACGCGGCCCTCGCGTTCCGACGTGCGATCCGGAAAACATGCGATATGCAGATAGCGGATCGCGCCGCTGAGCAGGTCGGTGATCTCGATTTGACGCTGCGAACCCGCCGTTTCGTTCCGAAAGGCCGCATCGAGCGCACTTTTGATATCGCTCGACGGCACGTTAGCGCTGTGGACGAGGTCTTCGCCGATGCCCTGGCCGTGGATGCCCAGCATCGAGCGTGCGGCCTGATTGATCGTAGCAATGTCGTAGTTGCGGTCGACCACCACCACACCGAATGCCGATTCGAACAGAAACGCACCGAGTCGATCGACGAGCGACCAGCGCGGCGGCGCGGTTTCGCCCGCATTGCGCCGCGGCGAGCCCAGGGTGGTCGCGACGCGGCGGGGCGCCTGTCGCTCGCGGGCGACCGTTCCGTCCGCCATTGCCGGCGCCGGAATGAGTAAGCGTTCGCCTTGCCGCTGGAAGATCTTGAGTGCCGGCTGCACCGTGGTGAAGTAGCGCGGCAGCGGATTTGCGGTTTCCGATTTGCCCAAAATCAGATAGCCGTCCGGCCGCAATGAGAAGGCGAAGAGTTGGAGCGTGCGCTGCTGCAATTCTTTTGTAAAGTATATTAATACGTTGCGGCATAGTACCAAATCGATGCGCGGAAACGGAGCGCGCTGTCCTAAATCGTACTCACCGAAGACGGTGAGATTGCGGACACGTTTCTTGATTTGATATGTGTCGTTGACCCGCGTAAAATACTTCGCGACCAGCGCCGGCGGCATTTCCTTTACCGCCCCGGCTGGGTAGATGCCGCGGCGCGCGAACGCAATCGCGTCCGTGTCGAGATCGGTAGCGAAGATGCGTATCGGCGTCGTTTCGACGTCGTCGCCTAACAGTTCGGCCAGGACGATCGCCACCGAGTAGGCTTCCTCGCCGGTCGCGCAGCCGGCCGACCACAGGCGTAATTCGCTGCGGTTCTTACGCGCGTTCGCGACGATCTCGGGCAGAATCGTTTCGCGAAGCTGCGCGAACAATGCCGGGTCGCGAAAGAACTCGGTGACCTTGATCAAAAACGTGCTGACGAGTCGCTGGTAGGCCTCCGGATGTGACGCCAGATGCCGCGAGTAGTCGTGCAGCGTTTCGCTGCCCGACGTCGCCATCAAGCGCGTCAGCCGCCGTACGATCGTCGGCATCTTGTATTGCCGGAAGTCGATGCCGGTTCGTGCGCGGAGTTGATCGAGAAATGCATGTAAGACGTTGGGATCGGTCACCTCGCCGTCGCGCGGCCCCGCGGTGAGATTTATTAGCAGCGTGGCCAACGATTCGACCATCGCGGTGTAGTCGATATGGTCCGGCGGAATCGCCGACGGCAGGGCTGGAAACGCGGCGGATTCGGGTTCTTGCACGAGTACCGTGCCGCCCCGCTCTTTCACCGCGCGCACGCCGGCGACACCGTCGGTGCCCATACCCGATAAGATGATCGCGACCGTGCGATCGCCGTAGCTTTCCGACGCGCTCGCGAACAGCACGTCGATAGACGGCACCGGGTGCCCGTCGTGACGCACGCTCGCGATCACCTCGTTACCCCGGATCGCCAGATGCTGGCCGGAGGCGCATACGTAGAGCGATCCCGCCATTAACGCCTCGGCACGTTCCAACAGCGTCACGACGTGCAGTTGCGTCTGTCGTTGCAAGATTTCGGGCAAACGGCTGGGTGTATGCGGATCGGCGTGCTGCGCTACGACGATTGGAGCTGGAAAGTCGGCGGGAAGCGCCTCGACTAATCGCGAGATAGCGTCGATTCCGCCGGCCGATGCACCGATAACGACGATATAGGACTCGTCCGAATCGCCCGTCGATGCCATGTGGGTCTGTTACTGAATGTGGGAACAACCCCTTTACAATGCACGCTGTGATCGACCGCGGCTTCCCGGCTATCGTGATCGGCGGCTCGGCCGGAGCCATCGAAGCGCTGCTGCAGGTGGTAGCCGATTTTCCGGCCGACTTTCCGGCCGCGGTTTTTATAGCGACGCACGTGCCGCCCACGAGCATTTCGGCGTTACCGCATCTCTTGTCGCGTGCCGGAGCGCTGTTTGCAACGCACGCTATCGACGGTGCGCCGATCGCGCCTCGGCGCATCGTTATCGCGCCCCCCGACCATCACTTGACGTTACAAGACGGCGTGATGCGCGTGCTGCAAGGCCCGACCGAAAACAATCATCGGCCGTCGATCGACGTGCTGTTTCGCAGCGCCGCCATCGCATTCGGACCTTCGGCTTGCGGCGTGTTGTTATCGGGCACGCTCGACGACGGCGCCGCGGGAATGGTCGCAATCCGGGATGCAGGCGGCGGTACGTTCGTGCAAGATCCCGATGACGCGCAGTTTCCCGACATGCCGCTCAACGCGCTGCGAACCGGTGCGGTGGAAGGCGCCTTCCCCGCGCGCGGACTCGTTGCTGCAATTATGGAATGGATGCAACGACCCGTTCCGGCAATCTCGCGCGAGCCCCAGCTCCGCGACGAGCGCGTCGCGGGCGTGCCGTCCGTGTTTACGTGCCCGGATTGCGGCGGAACGCTGTGGGAACTCGATGACGAAGCAGTTTTGCGCTTCCGCTGCCGCACCGGACACGCATACAGCGGGAAGTCGATGCTATCGGCCCACGAGCGTCACCTCGAATCGGCGCTGTGGGCGGCGATTCGCGCGCTGCAAGAACGTCGCGACCTGTTGCATCGGATGATCGATCGATGCAAGAAGAACGGCGACGTGGCGATGCTGCGGCGTCTCGAGCGGCAATCCGTGGAAGTCGATCGCAACCTCGAGTTGGTTGACTCCGCGATGCGCGGCTTGCCCGGCCCGGTCGCTTAACCCAGCGTAACCACCGACGCAAGGCCGATCGGCTGCTCGCGATCCAAGACGGTTGCTAAACGCTCGTACGGTGCGTCGCGGCGCTGCAGCCAGTTCCATAACGCGCCGTCGCAAATCACGACGCCGGCATTGGACTGCAGCGCCGCTACGCCGGTCGTTTGCGTACCGATGACGCGGCTGCTGGCCCGTAGTCCGGATCGTTCGAATGACAACGGTGGAGGGAAGCCGCTGCTCGAATAGTGCATCGTCTGGGTCGAAAAGTCGATCGTCGCTGCAAAGCACGGAGCATCGCTACGCCGTTCGCGCAGATCTGGTGCAGCCGGAACGCCCGAACGGCGCTTGGGCAGATGCAGCTGACGGATCATATCGTTGTCGTCGTCGATGCCGAGCGTCAGTAGCCCCCATGCGTCGTCGAAGATCCGATACTTCCAGGGAATCGTGCAGTCCGACGAACGGTAAATATCCAAGTGCAGCATGCGGTCGCGCAGGCGTTCCCACCGCCGGTCTTTGCGCAACTCCGGAAGCGCATAGTTATCCGGCTGGAGTTGTTCGAAGCGCGCGGCTACGGCGTTCGCGAAGCGATCGAGCGCTTCGAACGCGAGCGAATCCGAACGGCGTTGATTCGACGTCGCGACGATGGCGCCACAATGGCGCTGCGACTTCGAGACGAGTGCCAGGCTGGCGGCCATCTTAGGCTCCAGGTTTGCAAGGGCTCGACGCTCGACCGCGTCGTCCGTTACGCTATCGTAAAACGCTTCGTTGGCCGTCGCTTGGAACAGCCGCTGCCCGGTTACGAACGGCCGCGGGATCTTCCGCAAAATAGGATTCGGCGCCGGTGGATGTTCGGCTCGAAACACCGCTCCGTATTCGTTGAGGAGAACGCAGGACGCCCACCCATTGATCATGCCGGCGGCCTGCCGCGCGGCGAAATCGGCCAGCTCTTGCGGGCTCAATGCGCTGCCCGCACCCCGTTGGGCGCAGACCGCTTCCTCGGCGACGAACGTGCGCCGCAAGGCATTCGATTTGAGCGCGAGTTGCTTGATCGCTCGAAAGATCGCTTCGGGCGAAGCATCCGTCGGCAACACGCAGTCGATCAGGCCGCCCGATAACCGTTGCTGCGCGGCGGACGCGCCGAATGCGAGAAGACGCAACGGGCCGTAATTGGCGATGCGATGGACGGTTGCAACGGCGGCCATGCAGTCGTGCAGGCGCGTCGCGTTGACCGCGATGACATCGGGCGGCGACGTTCGGACGAGTCCGGTGAATTCGGTGAAGGCGCCGGCTTCCTGGGCCGTCCATCCGCGACGTCCGAGGGCGGCAGCGACCCGGTGGTACAGATCGACCTGCAAGCCGAACGCGACGATCGAAGGTTCGAGCGTCGTTGCCGGCAGTTCGCTCGAGTCCGAAGACGATGAATCGACGGCTGCGACCGTAATGCTTTCGATCGCGCGAAAGAACGCGTCGTACGCGTCCGAGCAAGCCGCTTCGCGCATCAGTGCGATCAGGACCGATCGTTCGGCGCCGTGTGAAAACGGAATCGCTAATGCCTGCCGGCCCGAGCCAAAGGGATCGCCGATTCGCGACGGTTGCATCTCGACGAACAGGCGGCGCAAGGGCCAGCGCATCCACGAGCGTGCAACCTCCCCGCTGCAGCCCCACGTTGCGGCGACCACAAAGGCGGCACGACCGTAACCGCCGCGAAGCCAGGTGACGCCGTCAAAGATGTCCGGGCATGCGATCAGTTCGTCAAAACATGCACTTAACTCCGACGGCCGCCTGGCGGCTGCGGCGATGGCGTTCAACAAACGCGAGAGATCGTCGATACGCGGGGCGCTCACGAACGGCGTCGTCGCAGACAACCTCCGTTCTCGTGTAAGAAGGTGCCGAGTGCCATCGGTCCGATACGGCGAAACATTTCGCGCAAGGCGATCTCTACGATCGAGCTTTCGCTTACGCGATGCCGATCTGCGACGCCGTGCAGTTCTTGGCTAATATCGGCCGCTAGATTGACGGTGATCCGTTCGGCATCGGCTGGATCTCCAACTTGCGCGGTGGGGCGTTTTGCCGTCCGCGCCCGGCTGATTTCGGAATCCATACCTACGCGCGTTCGCGTCGGGTATTTTCGGTCCTATGAGACTATAAAGAGTTTGTCGAAACCAACCAAGCGCAAGAGATGGCGAGTGTGTTCGTTCGGCTGCTCCAACGCAACCGTCGCTCCGTCACTACGCCGGCGGTGTAGACGCGCCAACTGATTGAGAAACGTCGAGTCGAGATAAGTAGCGCCGCTGAGATCGAGCACCACGTCCAAATCGGGTGGTACCCCATCGAACATATTCCGCAATTCGTCTCTGCGGTTCGAGTCGTAGTCGCCGCGCAGCGCTATTCGGCAGATCCGAGCCCCCATTTGCTTCACTGCTGCCATCATAAGAATTCTGGCTGAATGTAACCATAAGGGAGCCCTCGGAATTGCTTGTCCGGTAAACTCCCGACAGGGTCAAGCATTTATTATTATGAGGAGGGAAAAACGCTTACGGTATCTGATGTCTGGGTATGGGCTCTCCGCCTAAACGCGCCGAGGTCGATCGCCATGCCCAGCTGGAGAGCCGGTGCGCGTTTCTGGCCGCCGCGCTGGAGTCGATGACTGACTACGTCTACGCGTTAGATCGAAGCCGCCGCTTCGTCTACGCCAATAAGGCGACGTTCGAGATGTTTGGCGATTCGGAATCGGCCGTCGTCGGAAAGCACCTCGCAGACGTCGGTCTCGGCCAGGAGCTCGAGGCAAAGCTCGAGGGTTGGGCCGACCGAATCTTTGCAACCGGCGAACAGATGCGCGACGAAGTGTATTACGTCGCTCCCGACGGCAACCCGGGGTTTTATCAGCTGGTGTGGGGACCGGCGTACGATGCCGGCGGCGCCGTCGAGCTGATCGTTGGCGTTTCGCGCCTCACCACCGAACGTCGTAGGCTCGAAGAGCGTCTGGCCGGTTACGAAGCGCGATTGCATGCGATAACCGAGCTCAGTCCCACGTTGCTATGGGAAACCGACGTCAACGGCGACGGCTTTACGGCCAACGCGCAATGGACGAAGTACGTCGGTCAAGCCACGGCCGGCGTTCAAAACTTCGGATGGCGCGATGCCATTCACCCGGCCGACCGGTCCGGCAGTGAATCGGCCTTCCACAGTGCGTTCCGCAACGGAACGCCGACGGTAGTGCAGCATCGAATTCGCGCTAACGACGGAACGTATCGATGGTTTATGGTCCGGTACGTACCGGTCGTCAACGATAAAGGCACGATCGTACGCTGGCTTGGGGCGGCGACCGACGTGCACGACCAACACCTCGCATTCGACGCAGTCGAACATCAGGTCGAGAACCGGACGCGCGAGCGCGATTCGTTGCGCCGCCGGCTGCTGGCGGCCGATGAAGCGCAACGCCGGTCGTTGGCCCGCGAGCTGCACGATCAACTGGGCCAACAGATGACGGGCCTGTCGATCGGATTGGATCGCGTGCAGAGCCTGACCAACCTGAACGGACATCCCGGCGGCGGCTCTGCACGAACGCGTCGGCGAACTGCGCGATCTCGCTACCGAAATGATTAAAGCCGTTCGCTACGTTACGCTCGAGTTACGCGCGCCCGAACTCGACGACATGGGCGTGCAGAGTGCGATCCGGACGTACGTCCTCGAGTGGGGCCGGCGCTACGGCGTCGAGACGCACTTCGACGGGCCCGATCCGGAAGTCGTCGTCTCTCCTGAGCCTTCCTCGACGCTGTATCGTATCGTCCAAGAAGCGTTGAACAACGTGATCAAGCACGCGAACGCGCGGCGGATCGACGTCGCTCTCAAACAATGCGACGATGGGGTTATGCTATCGGTTCGAGACGACGGCGACGGATTCGACGTCGAGGCGGTGCGCGCCAGATCCAAGGTCACGCGCCGCTTGGGTTTGGCGAGCATTCAGGAGCGCGTGTTTTTGTCCAGCGGCACGTTTACGATTCGATCGCATCCCGGCGATGGGTCCGGGCTCGAAGTGACGATACCATGTCAGGAGTTCGCAAAAGATGAATGATAATGCTTCCAGCCCCAGCAGGCTTCGAGTAGCAATCGCCGACGATCATCCGCTGATCCGCGAAGGCGTCCGGCATCTGCTCGAGGCCCAGCCGGATTTCGAGGTGTGCGGCGAAGCGGTTGACGGCGCAGAGGCGCTCCAGCTGGTGGAACGGCTTCGCCCGAACGTCATCGTTCTCGATCTCGCGATGCCTGAGGTCAACGGCATCGCCGCCGCCGCCGAAATCACCGCTCGCTTTCCGGAGACGGGCGTCGTCGCGCTGACGATGCACGAAGAAGCGTCCTACGTCCGAAAAGCGTTAAGTGCCGGCGCACGCGGTTATGTGGTCAAACGCGCCGTGACCGAAGACTTGATTCGCGCCGTGCGCGCGGTGGCCACCGGCGGCACGTACATCGATCCGCTGCTGGCCGCGCTCGTCGCAGAGATCGCCTCCGACCAGAGGCCGCAACTGAGCCAGCGCGAGCGCGAAGTGCTAACGCAGATCGCTCGCGGCTTCGGAAACAACGAAATCGCGATCGGCCTCAACATCAGCCCGCGCACGGTCGAGACGTACAAAGCCCGAATCGCTGAAAAACTCGGACTGCGCACGCGCTCCGAAATCGTCAGCTACGTCAACGCGCAGGGTTTGCTCAACTAACGCGCACCAGAAAACCTCGCCGCGGGTGCTAGCCCGCGCGTTACTTCGTAATCTCTCCGCGTCGAACGTAGAGTTCGAACTCGATCGTCGCCGACTTCAGAAGGCAATGCTCGATGAGCCTGCCGATGCGCATGTCGTATCGCGATCTTGCCCAAGCGTGCCGATTGCTCCATTCCGTCATGATCACGATCGTCTCGCCATCGACGCTCTGAAGGACCTGAGCGGCCAGAAATCCCTCCAGGCTTACTCGCTCAACGACAAATATGGCATTGATTTCTTCCAACAGAGCGGGCACTTCAGTAGCCGAGGTTTTCATTTTGATAAACCCGATAACCGCCTGATCGGTAACCGATTCGTCCATGCCGTCATGAGGAATAGTTGTCAACTCGTCCGCTCCTTTCAGTGCCCACGGCAGTGTCAACGCTCTTCGGTTACGCGACTTGCGCGGCCTACAGCGATGTCCGTACCCACAAATAGTGGCCCAAAGGGTCCAGTAGCGAGTCTGCTCGAACGTTTTGGGTGGTGGCGACTCCAAGGCTATATGGAGCCGGGAAGCAGAGCGTCTTGAAGAATCGGAAAGTTGACCAGGTACTTACCTTGACGAGAGCCGAGTTGAATCATAACTCGGTTCTAGCTGGTTTGAACGAGGCTGGAGTTGTTGAGGTCCTTCGCAAGGGAAGGCTGCTGTATATTGAGACGCCGCGGCAGATATACGAGGCCGGCCGTCTTATCGACGATGTGTACTTTCCGATCGATGCCGTACTCTCGGTCGTCACGCATATGCGCAATGGCGGCTCCATCGAGGTTGGTACCGTTGGCCGGGAAGGGTTCTCCGCCATCCCGCTTCTGCTGGGCGCGACCACCTCGGCAAACGAAAGCTATTGTCAGGTGCGGGGGCGCGTCGTCGTAATCGGCACCGATCACTTTCATCGGCTTCTGCTGGATGCCGACGAGACGTTTCGACGCGTACTCGACAGGTTTCTCCAAGCGTATGTAAACATGCTGGGACAGCTCGCTGCCTGCAACGGTATGCATAGCATTCTCGAACGTTGTGCGCGCTGGATGCTGCTGACCCACGATCGCGTAAACTCCGACACTATAGCGCTCACCCATGAGTATCTAGCGATGATGTTAGGGTCGCGGCGCTCGAGCGTCACGACTGCTGCGGCAACGCTGCAAAGCGCCGGGCTCATCCAGTACGCTCACGGAGAAATCCAAATTCTGAACAGGGCGGCCTTGGAGCAGGCGTCTTGTGAGTGTTACGGAGTAGCCCGAGAGCAGTTCGGCCCCTTGTTAGGTGCGCGTAACGCACAAGCTGCGTCCTAGTGTGAAGCATCCCCGGCGATCGGGCCGGGGATGCTTCGTGGAAGGTCGGTGCTATGCAAGCTATCTCTCGTACGGCTTGCATGGCTCGTTCACTCCATCGCTAGTGTTTGGGTCCCATCGCAGGCACGGGAACCGAGATCGTGTTGTCGAGCAACGTTATGGCTCCGCTTTGAGCCAACAAACGCCCGTCAACCGTCGAACCGGTCCCGACGGAAATCGATGCCGCCGCCATAATCGTTCCGACGAACGTCGAATCGGTGTTCAGCGTGGCCGAACTTCCAACTTGCCAGAAGACATTACATGCCATGGCTTGATTCGTTAAAACGACGGCGCTGTTCACGGCGGTCGTCAACGTAGAGGGAATCTGAAAGATGAACACGGCACCCGGCTTGTTTTGACCGTCCAGCGTAACCGTGCTGGCTATGCCCAGCGATGTCGGAGCGTTATACAGCCCCGGGGTTAGCGTCATGCCCCCGATGTCGGCCGGTACTGCAGTCGGGTTCTTTCGAGCGACGGCGTTATTGTAGGCAATTCCCAAGTCGGCTTCTGCTTGCGCTGCAACGGGATCGCCGGCGTGAATGTTGCCATTAACGATACCCGGCGGAAAGCCGGTGTAGGCGGTTCCGGGAGAAACGCCGAGATCGCCGTTGATAACGGTGAGACCAGCACTCGTAACCGTCGCTCCCCCAAGTACTCCGTACGTGCCGGCCGAGCCGAGGCGAACGGGTGCGAGACGCAATTACCGACGGGTTCGCGCATCTCGTGAATGCCGGCTTTACTTGCCGTTGAGCGCTTGCCGTTTGCAGCGCCGGGGAGACACTGCCGGTGCCGGTGCTGCCGGCTCCACTACATCCGGCGAGCAGCGCGAAGGCGGTGCCGGCGCTCAATAGATAACTAAGCGAGTTTGTAAAACGCATTTTTTGTTGTAGCCTTTAACGGGTTTTGAAGAGCCCGTCTAAGGGCCAACCCAGATTCCCAGGATAGGCCCTAAGGACCATCGCTGTCTGCACGGTTCCGTACATCAGCAAAACAACCACACGTTTTGCGGAAGATGGTTCTTACCGATGCGACCCATCTTTTACCATCTCGAAGCCGCGTTCGCGTTGCAATCCGGCGCTTTTGGTAGCGTCGCGCGAAGATGGGCGCTGCGGTCCAATCGGACAAGGTACTGCAACGTGTTTCTTCCAAGGTCATGTTCGTGACCGTGAACTCGTTGAAGAGCGCACTCTTTAGCGCTTTGATGGGATATGCACTTGCGGCGTTTGGTGCGATCGTCGGCCTAGCGGGACGAATGGCCTTTAACACGCAGCGCCCACCGCCGGCGTATCACTGTTACGTTTGGGAGCCGCGAGTCGCGACGGTCCTGGTCGTATTTCTGCTCGCCGCACCCTTGGCGGTGGCTTTTATTCGAGGAAGAGCGAGGGGTTCATCGATCGTCATCGTCGGATTCCTCGCGCTCGTTTTGGCAACGTTCGTAATGAGTTACACGAGAGTACTTCCGTGCTCTCCGTTGTGACGTGGTTTGCGCCGAGGCCAACGTATTAGAATCGGGAACGCCGGATCGACGAAGAATGTGACGTTGCAGTACGCGTTGAACGCCCAACAAAATTTTCTTGTCTTGGAGGTACCGGAATGACCCGTTTGCGTACTTTGGTTGGTATCATTCTGTCCGCGACGATGCTCACTGCATGCGGCGGATCTGGTGGGGCGTTGAACCCGGCCACGAACATCGCAGCGGCAAAGAGCGCATCGCATCGCGCGTCTTCTTCGGGTTATCAGCAGCTTTACGCGTTTAAAGGAACTCCCGACGGCGCCAGCCCGTTGGCCGGGCTGGTCGCCGTCAAGGGTAAGCTCTATGGTACGACGCTCAACGGATCGAAAAATTATTGCGGGGCGAGCTGTAACAACGGCTGCTATCTCGGATGCGGCACCGTGTATTCCGTCAATGAAAGTGGAAAAGAGGACGTCGTCTATAACTTTCGCGGCAATCTCAATAGCGCGGAGGACGGCTCGTGGCCGTTCGGGCCGGTAACGAACGTCAAAGGCGTCATGTACGGTGTCACCTCGAGCAACGGCGCGAACTCAGCCGGAATGATCTTTAGTGTTACCCGGAGTGGCAAAGAAACGAACCTCTATAGTTTCAAGGGCGGAACGGACGCCCAAGGCCCTGAGGGTGGTTTGACCTACGATGGCGGCGAGTTGTACGGCACGACCGTGTATGGTGGCGGGAGTGGCTGTGGCGGAGCGGGATGCGGAACGGTTTACGAAACGACCACGGCCGGTGCCGAGCACGTCATCTACAGTTTCAAGGGCGGTGCCGACGGCGAGCGCGATTATTCAAACGTCGTCGCGCTGCATGGCAAGCTCTATGGCACGACGCTCTTTGGTGGTTCGGGTTGCGGCTCGACCGGTTGCGGCACGGTGTACGAACTGACCAAAAACGGTAAGAAGAAGACTCTCCATACGTTTGCCGGGACCGCCGACGGAGCGTATCCGAACGGCCTCATCGCGGTGAAAGGCGTTCTCTATGGCACGACGGAAGGCGGCGGTCCGAAGAATTCCGGCGTGATCTTCTCGATCACGACGAAGGGCACCGAGAACGCACTCTACGCATTCACCGACATCCCCGACGGTAATCAACCGGACGCGGATTTGCTGTATTACAACGGCAAACTCTACGGAACGACGAACGGCGGCGGAACGGGCGGCTTCGGAACGGTGTTCGAAGAGCCAATCTCCGGAGGAAGTGACACGGTGCTCTATAGCTTTGCCGGCGGTAGCGATGGAAGTGGCCCGCAGTCGCCGGTTGTCGATTTTCAGGGCGAGTTGTACGGCACGACGTATCTTGGTGGTGGAACGGGTTGCAGCGGCGGCGGCTGCGGAACGATTTTCAAACTCAGTCCGTAGGTATTGCTAATGAAAAGGAGGGCGTCGCCGGTGGGCGGCGTCCTTCTTTGTGTCCCGGCTTTTGGTCTCGTGCGTTCAAATCAACGCGATCCATTTCTTAACGATCTCGTCCTCGTTCCTGAGCTCTTCCATCAGCAACGCTTGAAGCAAATCGTGCTCGCGCTGCAGCTCGGCATTCTCGGCGGCGTCGAAATCAAAGGCGGCATGTTGCGCGGCGACTTGCGCTTGTTGGTCTGGCGTGAGGTCGTCGTCGGGAGATTTCGCCGCCGGCCGCGCGGCGGTCGAGACCGCGCGAACCGGCAGAAGTGGTCCATTCATTCAGTGATCGACTGGATCGAATTTCTTGGTGATGCTGTCGTCGGCTTTGCGTTGGGTCATGTTGACGTTGCGCAGCGTATCGATCTCGCGCATGTTCTCGCTGCGTTCATCCATCATCTGGTCGAACACTTCACTCTGCATCTGCAACTGTTCTTGATTCTGGACTTCCGACGCATAAATCCCCAGCTGAAACTGCTCGTCTTGCGAGTTGAGCCCGTTCATCGCACTGTTCTCGAGATTGCCCGACGCGCCATTACCAACGGCACTGCCGATCGCGTTGCCCAGCAAGCTCGAGCCGACCCCTTCGAGGATCGGAAGTAGAAAAGCCATGTCGTCTCTCCTTGATTCGGGTGTTAGCCGTTGTCGTCGTCATCGAACAGACTGCTATAATCGGTCATCTGGCGATGGTAGCTTTGCGGCGATTGCGGCGGCTGAGGCGGCGTCGGTGGTTGCATCGAACCCGTGCCCGACGAAGCCATGCTCTCGAGGGCCTGAAGTAATTCGGCGAGTTCGGCGGGTTCGCCCGACGCGTTGACTCCGGGCGATTGCGGAGACGGATCGTTCGGTCCGTCGGGCCCGGCGCCTGACGCTCCGGGAGGCGCGGCCCCCGGCGTTCCGGTCAGCCGTCGGTAATGCTCGATCACCGAATCGGCATAGCCGAGATTTTGGCCGTCCCCCCATCGTGTTCGCGTTCCCGTCGCATCCGGATCTCCCGCGTTGTACGCCGAGAGCGCTTCGTGCACGTTGCCGCCGTATCGCTTGAGCAAGCCGGAGATCATGCCGGCTGCATAGTCGGCATTGTCCTGTGGATCCATCGCTTCCGGCGTTTTGGCGAAGTCGTGCCAGCGGTCGTCGATCTGAAAGACGCCGCGGCCGTGGCCGCCGTCTCCGACGATATTGTGTCCGGCGTTGCTGCCCGGCCCACCGGTTTCTTGCGCCGCAACGGCGGCGAGCAGTTCCGGATCCAGCCCGTGTTTGCGTGCGGCTCCCGCAATCTGCGTGGCGTACCGCACGCCTTCGGTTGCGAGCCGCGATGAAGTCGATTCGATCGTCATGTCGCCCGTCTATCCCACCGCACCGGAAACCCGAAAGAGCGTTAGTCGCCGTGCTCGAACTCGACCAGCATCTTGCGGAGCAGGCGGACGAGCGCTTTGCGATCGGCCATCGTAAGACCCGGCAACAGTTCGTCGCCCATTGCGTCGCGCGCCTCGATCGCGCGCAATGCAAGCTTTCGCCCTTTAGACGTGATCGAAAGCAGGATGGCTCGACGGTCTTGCGTGTCGTGGCGCCGCTCGATGAGTCCGGCCGCTTCGAGGCGGTCGAGGCGGTTCGTCATGGCTCCGGTGGAGCACAGCAGTTGCGAGGCCACACCGGTCGGGCTCTGCGGTTGGTCGCTTCCGGACGCGAGAATCATGAGTACCTCGGCCTCGCCCTGCTTGACACCGAGTTCCGAAAACATCCGGTCGAGCCGTTCGTCGGTAAACGCGACGACGCGATGGAGCCGCGACACGACCTCTATGACGCTCGTCTCGCTCATGCGAATGCCGGACTGCCCGAGCGTGCGTTCCACGTGGTCTGATCTCACCATCTAAAGGTAAAGCACGCACTGAAGGTTGTCAAGAAAGTTCTACTTGAGATAACTTGACATCAAACTATTTAAGGTACTAATATAGTTTTACGTCAAACAGTTTGACGTCAAAACAGGAGTGAACGTAACCAAGATGATCGATCTAACGGGCAAAGTGGCCCTCGTTACCGGCGCCTCGAAAGGCATCGGAGCCGGAATCGCGCGCGGCTTAGCTGCAGCCGGAGCTGCCGTGGCCGTCAACTATTCGAGCGACCAAAAGGGGGCGCAGGCGACCGTTTCGACGATCGAAGCGGCCGGCGGTCGCGCCATCGCCGTGCAAGGCGACGTCTCCCGAAGCGCCGACGTGCGCAGCATGTTCGAAAAGGTGCAAAGCGAGCTGGGCAATCTCGACGTTCTCGTCAACAACGCCGGCGTGTTCTCATTCGGTCCGTTGGAAGACGTGAGCGAAGAAGAGTTTCACCGCCAGTTTAACACCAACGTGTTGGGTCCCATCCTTACCAGCCGCGAAGCGCTGAAGTATTTCCCGGCGTCGGGCGGCAGTATCGTGAACGTCAGTTCCGTCGTCAGCGAAAGCGCGCAGCCGCAATCCGTCGTGTACGCATCGACCAAAGGCGCGGTCGACACGCTGACGTCGGTGCTATCAAAAGAACTTGGCGAGCGGAAGATTCGTGTGAACACGGTCGCGCCCGGCATAACGAATACCGAAGGCGTACGAACTGCGGGCGTCAAGGATAGCCCGTTCGAAACGATGATGGTCGGAATGACCCCGCTCGGACGTATGGGAACGCCCGAAGACATCGCCCCCGTGGTCGTTTTCTTAGCATCCGATCAAGCCGCGTGGCTTACCGGCGAACGCATCAGCGCTTCGGGCGGCCTGCACTAGCCCACGGGAGCGCGCGCGACGAAGCCGAAGCGTGACGGTAACACGCGACAATCTCATGAGGAGCAAACGATTGATGCGTAACAAGACCGTGGCCGCTGGGGCGCTGTGCCTCGTCGCTTTACTCACCGCCTGTGGTGGTGGTAAGAGCAGCAAACCCGACCAGATGACGACCTACGACAACGAGAGTGCGGCGACATCGCATTGCCACAGCGATAAGGTCGTTTGGATTAATCTGCCAACGGGCGTGTATCACTACAAGGGCGAGACGTGGTATGGACGCACGAAGCATGGCGCGTACGCTTGTGAAAAGGAGGCGGTCGCAGCCGGCGACCACGCCTCCAAAGCCAACTAGTAGTCGAGACCCGCGAACCAGTCGCCGCGCCCGGCCGGCGTGAGATCGAGCATGTTGTAGACCGGCGTCAGCAGGTCGATACCGCGCTGATTGATATCGTCGGCCAAGTGCGGATGGCAAGTGTAGAAATGTCGAACCGTTCCATGCGGATCGCGCGAGAACACCGACATCGTGGAATCTTGCGCGCCATCGGCGTCTTCGCTGGCCATGTCGTATTTGAACCTGCTGTCGCCGCAACTTAACAGCCGTAAATTCTTCCAACCGCGTACACGCGCGTACGCACGCAGCGCGGCCGGGTCGGCCGCCGCCGCGATTGCGAAGTCGACGTTTTGCGCCAGATGCCGTGCGACTCCGTTGTAACCGTCGATCCACAAGGTGCACATCGGACACGGTTCGGTCTGCTTTTTCCCGTACATCAACTGATAAATGACCAACGCTCGGCCGGGAGCGCTAAATAGCTCGCTCAGCCGAACCGAACGAACCGGCTCGTCACCCGCCGACAAATCGGACGGCCCTTCCCAAAACACGTAATCCTGCATTTGAGCGCCCTTGGGCAGCTGCCGTCGCAGTTCGGCGACGCGCTCGCGCTGTTGCATTTCCTCGACTTCAGCGAGCCGCAACGCCTCGCGACGTTCGATATACTCGGTAGGCTCGTTGCTTAGATTCGTTTGACGCATGGAGTCTCCGTACCCCAAAATTCGGGATTATTATCAATTTGAGCGCTGGTTATTTCCGATGCCGGGTCGATCTGATTGCCGCTGAGCTCCCGGAACCGGTTGCGTTGATACACGCGGGAGTTGCCGAAGTCGAGCCGCCGGTGCCGGAAACGCGCACCGCGATCGAATAGTTCGCGTAGTTGTTCTGCCAGGGCATCGTGTCCGGCGTTCCGCTGTTGCCGCTCGTGCTGAACACCAGGGAGCGACAGGCGTGCGACGCGCAACCCGTTCATCTGTGCAAGCAGCGTACGGGCGTTGGCTGGGAGAAACCCGAGATATGCAACGCACTTCGGTCGCGCGCGCACTCATCGCAGGGTTATGCGCGACATTGATCGGGGTCGGCTTCGCGCGCTTCGCATACACACCGCTGTTGCCGCCGTTGATCGCGCAGCACTGGTTTCCTGAAGCGGCCGTGGTGTTCTTGAGCGCCGCAAACCTGGCTGGATATCTGTTGGGCGCGCTGGGCGGACGCTGGCTGGGGGCACGCTCCTCGAATGTCGCCGTGCTTCGCACCATGCAGTTGCTCGTCGCGGTCGCATTCGTCGCGTGCGCATTTCCGTTTTCGGTGAGTTGGTTTTTCGTATGGCGTCTGTTGTCGGGTATCGCCGGCGGCGCGATCGTGGTGCTCGTTGCCGCCGCAATACTTCCCAGCGTTCCGAAAGAACGAGAAGGCGCGGCCAGCGGCGCGATTTTCTTAGGCGTCGGCGTCGGAATCGCGGCGTCCGGAACGCTCGTGCCCGCGCTATTGGCACACGTCGGGCTGAGCGGCACCTGGATCGGACTGGGCCTCGTTTCGTTGGCGTTAACGCTCGCAAACTGGACGGCCTGGCCGCAGTCTCGCAACGTACAACCGCGCGCTGCGCCAAAACCCGGCGTCGGGCTGGAGGCCGGCGCACCCCGCGGCAAAGCGATGTTGCTCTACATCGTGTACGCGCTCATGGCGGTCGGCCTCGTCCCGCCGATGCTGTTCTTCGTCGATTTCGTCGCGCGCGGATTGCGCGATGGGGGACCCGAGGCATCGCTACTGTGGCTCGTGTATGGCGTCGGCTCGATGTTCGGGCCGGTGGCTTACGGCTGGCTCGCCGACCGCCTCGGCGCGGTGCGGGCGATTCGCTCGACCCTACTACTCCAGATCGTCGCGCTCGTCGTGTTGAGCGCCGCCTCGAATCTGGCGGTTCTGGCCGTGGTGGCGTTTGTGGTCGGAAGCTTTCCGCCCGGAATCGCACCGCTCACACTCGGCTGGTTACGCGAAATCTACCCGAATGATGCACCGCGCCAGAACGAAAAATGGAGCCGTGCGACCGTCGTATTTGCGGCCTCACAAGCGCTGGCGGCGTACGCGTACTCGGCGATATTCGTCGGCTCCGCGCGCGACTACCGGCTGTTATTCGTTATCGCAACTGCAGCGATCGTCGTCGCGGCCGGGCTCGAAGTTTTCGTTCCAATCGTGCTGCAAAGGCACTCGATTCCGCTTTAGCCGCTCGAGCGTTCGCCGATCGCATCTCTCGCAGCGTCGGACGCAAGCCACCGCTCCAAATGTTCCACGTACGCCGGCCCGAACGTGTCCGTCAAACACGCGATGTAGTTCTGGTAGAGCTCGTCGCTTCCCGATTGTTGCAATCGCTCCAGCGCGGCGCGATGGACCGACATATATCCATCGCGTAGCCGCAAACCGCCGTGGACAAGCGAGATCAGCAACTCGCTCGCCGACATCTCGGGCTTCAGTTCGAGCCGCTCCCAAAACCAGCGATCCAGCCCGAGCGGCAGACGCACCGAACGCGTCGGTCCCAATTTGCCAGAACCTTGTAAACGGGCCATCGTCGGCTTTGGATTTCTTGTTTCGAAAAATATCTGCCTGCGTGAATTTGACTTCAACGATAACGATTTATGCGTTCCAAAATCGGTTACCCTACGACGATGCTACCCGCACTGATGCTCGCCGTTGCCGTGAGTCCATCGCCCAAGCCGACCGCGACGCCGGCGCATCACAAGCCGGCGGCGGTGCGCAAACTGCGAACGATCGGCCACGTCGTCGCCCATGGCCGCGACGTCAACCTCGTCGGCAAGGTGTCGGCCGCATCGTCCGGTACCATCGATGCCGAGCAGATCGCGACGCGTCCGGTACTGCGACCGGCTGAAATCCTCGAGGCGATTCCGGGCTTGCTGATTAGCCAGCACAGTGGAGAGGGCAAAGCCAACCAGTATTACCTGCGCGGCTTTCAACTCGATCACGGCACCGATCTGGAGGCGACGATCGCCGGGACGCCGATCAACTTGCCGACGCACGCTCACGGGCAGGGCTACTCGGATATCAACTGGCTGATCCCCGAACTAGTCAGTTACGTCGATTATCACAAAGGCACGTACTACGCCGATACCGGCGATTTCTCGACCGCCGGTTCGTACTCGCTGTATTATAAGAACGTGCTCGATGCACCGATCGAAGAGTTCGGCATTGGCAGTTACGGTTATGGCAACTTTTTATTGGCGGATTCGCCAAAAGCCGGCGTCGGCAACCTGCTGTACGCCTTTCAGATCTATCACGACAACGGTTCCTTCGAGCGGCCGGACGAGTACGCCAAGTTCAACGGCGTGCTCAAGTGGAGCCGCAGCACCCCCAATAGCGATTTCAGCGTGACGGCCATGGGCTACCACGGTGCGTTTCAATCCAGCGATCAAATCCCGCAGCGACTGGTTGCCGACGGCCAACTCAGTCCGTATGGCTTGATCGACCCGTACGACGGCGGCACGACCTATCGGTATTCGCTCGCCGGCGAGTATCGCGAAGCCGATGCACGCGGCGAAACCCAGGCCAACGTCTTTGGCTTCGCGCAGTATCTCGATCTGTATTCGGATTTCACATACGGTCTCGACGATGCTACGGACTACTACAACGTAACCCGCAATCCGATCACCTGTACGCTCGCATACACGACCTGCACGCCCAACGCAAAGCACGTTCCAAACTATCTGTCGTATTGTCCGGCCAACGACGTGCCTGGCGCCAGGCACGACGCGCCCAACTCGATCGTACCGGTGTCGTTTACGTTTGCTTGCGGCGATCAACGCGAGCAAACCGATCGGCGCTTCGTCTCGGGCGGCAATATATCGCGCACGTTTGCGCCCGACGGACGGATCGTCACGACGGCTGGACTGGGTGTGCGAAACGACAATATTCCCGAGGTCGGCCTGTTTCTGACGCACGATCGCGTCCCGTATCCCGATGGAACCCTCAGTCTAGCGCACGTGGTCGAGCGCGACACCTATGCATGGGTGCAAAGCGAGTTTAAGATTGGTTCTCGCCTGCAGTTGACGCCGGGCCTGCGCCTCGACAGTTACTCGTTCGACGTGAATAACGCGGTAGCGGCCGACTCCGGAAACGTTGCGTCGGCGATCGTCGATCCGAAGTTTACCGCAGCCTACATCCTGTCGCCGTCGCAAGAACTGTATGCCGATTTCGGCGAGAGCTTTCACAGCAACGACGCGCGCGGTATCGTCGACACCGTCGATCCGCAAACGCAGGCTCCGTACGATTCGCTAGGACAGCCGGTGTTGCAGAACACGCCGCTGGTACGCGCGGCAGGACTCGAGTTTGGGTATCGGTACTCGCACGGCGGACTCAATAGCACCATCGCTTTGTGGCAGTTGCACCTCAACTCCGAGCTGGTGTTCGACGGGGACGCAGGCGTCACGTTCGCCGGCGGTCCGACGATGCGCCGCGGGATCGAATTCGCAAATTTCTACAAGCCATTGCCGTGGCTCACGCTCGACGCCGACATTTCCACCTCGAACGCGCGCTTTCTGTCTGACCCCGATAACGCCGGCACGTTCGTTCCGGAATCGATCAACGTCGTTACATCGGCCGGTGTAACGGTCAACCGGGCGAATTACGGCGCTTCGTTGCGGTTGCGGTATTTCGGTCCGCGAGTGCTCGATCAGGAAGGTGACGCCGTGTCGGCCGCATCGGTAACCTACAACGGCCAATATACGTGGAAAACGCACCACGGCTACGACCTGGTCGCCGATGTCTTCAACATTTTCAACGCGCAGACCGACGACGTCGAATATTATTATCAGTCGTGGTTGCCACAGGACGCGGCCAAGCCGGCGCTCGTGCGTAATCCAGCCATCAATCCGACGCTCGGCGGTGCCGGCGTGAGCGACTATTATTTTCATCCGGGAGAGAAGCGTTCGCTGCGCCTGACGATCGTCGTTCGCCCCTGAAGTCTTCGCTCGGTGGACCGCGAGCTTATGGCCGAAATTCGGCCGTGAAAAGATACTCACCGATGGTCGGCGCGCAATAGAATTGCGGGGCGACGTACGACGAGCGGATCGCGGCATCTTGTGCGAGCGCGTCGGCATTATCCACCCCGCTCGACTTGTACACGTACGTCTTCGCTACCGAGCCGTCGGTGTCAACAAACACTGCGATCTGCGCGATCCGCGATCTGTCAACCTGAATGCCGCGCGGTTGCTGGGCGCGCATCACGACCGCGGCGATATAGATTTTACCGCATGCCAATGCCGGTAGCGGCTGCTTGTACTTCGCCGCGAAGGTCGCCAGAGTTTTTATGTCTGCAGGGCTCTTTCGCGCGCCGCCCTTATAAAAGGCATGCACTTCCCTTGGGCAGTTCACCGTGGGGCCGCCGTCGAGCGTATACGAGTCCACGTAGGCGTACCGTATCGGCAGCGCTCTCGGGAACGAAACCAGGAACGGCGCCGAGGCCCGAAAGTATGTATCACCGCTCAGCGTCTGCGACGGAATCGTCGCTTCGTATGCATCGGCATCGGAGAAGAAGATGACGTGCGCCGAAGCGTTCGTTCCGTGCGCCTCGAGGTGCCCGAGCAGATAACTGGTCGAAGTGTCGTCGAGGCCGCGATTATTCGCAACGTCCCAGTAATCGAACCCTTGGTACACGCCGCAAAAAGGGTCGGCCCACGGCGGCGCGGTGGGCGAAGGGTTTGGCGACGGCGTTTGTGCGCCGGCCCATGACGGAGCAGCCAAGGCAAAAAAGAAGCAGATAAAAGCGAGAAGCCGCCGCATACTGCGGCTGTTTCTCCACCGGCGCCGCGAGCCCCGGCGACGACCAACGCTTACTATTCGTGCGTCAATCGATTAGGGTTCGTCCGTCAGCGTGATGCCCGCATCGTTCGACGCATGTTCGTGATGGACGTGTTCGTGCTCCACATCGTGCTCGTGTTCGTGCTGGTGACGCGTGCCGTCCAGATGCGTGTGTTCGTGGGAATGTTCGTCCTCGTTCTCGTCGTGCTCGTGTTCGTGCTGGTGGACGGTCCCGTCCGCGTGGCGGTGTTCGCTGTTCTCGCTCATGCGACTGATTTTCGACCTACCGAAGTGCTGCCCTACGCCGACAAACGGTAAGGCTCAGGATCGTGTCGCATCTGAGCCGGGGAGGAGCCTTGCAAGCTGCTTGAATTGCGGCGCGCGCCGTTACGGCACGCCGGCGGGTCATTTGGAATAGCGGGCGCTCCGGCGTCAGCCCAAACCGAAGTATTTGGAGACCCACCACCGTTTGGAGTTGACCCGTTTTGCGGCGTTCAACGCTCGATCGCCGGCTGGGACGTCAGGAAAAACGCCGAAAGCGCGATGATCGACCACCTACTGGCCAAACTGACCACGAGCGGAAAGAAGCTGTCCGCGCAAATGGTGTTGATGTCGCCGACCGAGGCCTTTTCGGTACGCGTTCCGCCGCTCCCAACGTATAAATATGCCACCGGCAATGTGACCCCGGAGTTCTTCATCGCGTTGCCTAAAAATGCGGAGATCTACCGCGCGTACGTCGAGTCCTACACGATCGACGGCGCGCCGGAAACGCAGTGCATAGTCGAACCTGTTGTACTCGGCCGGTTTGCGTATTCGGTCATTGGGCGGCCAAGCCCGATCGCGACGCGATCGTAACGCATGCCGAACAACCTGACGGTTGCGAAAACGTACCTCACACGGTCGAGTGGCATCGACATCACCGGCGAGCAGGCCCAGGCCGCCGCAATACGCTCTACCTATCTAGCGGCACTCATGCACTGCATGCCGGTTAACCAAGCGTATCTTTTTACGGCGGAATTCGATAAGTAGGGCTATAACGTACGTGCAGTGAGGATGCAACTTGTCACGGCGGCGGCGCTCGCCGTTTTCTCTTGTGCCAGCGGTAGCTTCGCGGTCGCCCAGACGACCCCGCCGGTCGAGACGGCCGCCGATCCATCCGCGCGCAACCCGTTTTGTACGGTTGACGTCGAGGCCGCCGTTACGTCTCCAACTGCGCTCGTCGCGCATCTGCGGGCCGACGGCGCATCGGCAGCCGCGCATCTCGTCATCTTTTCTGCGACCGACGCATATGCAGTTAACGTTCCCGCGTTGGCTCTCTCCGGATCGCGGAGCGTCAAAAACACGGCGCCGGTCGAAATAACGTTCCCGAAACCGATCGAGGCGAAGTTTATCTACGTCGATTCATACCGGCTTGACGGAGGTGCCGAAACCGCCTGTGCGACGCGAGCCGCGCGAGTTCGAAAGCAACCCCCCCGCGAATCCCGGAGGCACCCCGCAGCCCATTGTTTCGGCTTTACATCTTGCCGCGAAGTTTGTCCAACTGCTGCCGCCGGTGACCTGCGGAACCGTGTACGACGCCGCAACGATCCAGATAGCGGTTTCGCCGGATTTCCCGATGAGTCCCGACGTGGTCGAGGGTTCGGTTCGAGTGATCGTTTACGTTGATGCGAGCGGACGCGCCACCAAAGCGTACGTGCTTTCGTCGAGCGGTTCGAAATCCGAAGAAAACGCCACGAAAGACGCGGCACTGAAATCCGGATATTCGCCGGCCCGCTTCTATTGTACGCCCGTGCCCGGGACGTACGTGTTCCGCGCAGACTTCGCACGGGAAAATCGGTAGCAATTTCACAGGTCGAGGTCAAGTGCGCCCGCCGCCCTACGAAATTCGGACTAAGTCTAGTCCACTCGTTCACATTTTTGATGCGGCGAAATTCGGGCCTGCGGCCTTTGCGCGGCTGCATGCCTCGTTTCGGCCTTCGAGCTCCCCGAAACTGACAACACGAGCCGCGATCGTCGAGCTTTTTGCACGCCGAAACGCAGCGCCCGTGTGGATAAAGGCCCATTGCCGAATTGTGAACTAGTGGACTAAGTCTAGTCCGAATTCCATACAGCCGCATCCGTAGGGTCGCCCGCAACGCGGTAGCCTCGGCCGCGGCAACCCTCGCCCGCGCCCCGGCGGTTTGACAACCTCGCCGCCACACCCTAAAATGAGCGATTGTAGGCTCCGCTGCCGGCGGGGCCTTTCATACTGCATATGGCACGTCCGCACACCGTCGATATCCAGGGAATCCTCTCGGGCGCAGGTCAGGTCCTGACGCTCCACGAGCACGTCCCCCTAGAGTCGTTCGAGGGAATCGAGTTTCCCGAGCCGGCCCAGATCGATCTCGAAATGAAGTGCGCCGACCGTATCCTGATGGTCGAGGGTCAGATCCAAGCAACCGCCGAGGGCGACTGCGACGCCTGTCTCGAGCACGTCGAGCGGCAACTAGTAGTAGAGGTAGACGAGCGGCTCGACCCGCAGATCGATCGCAAAGCCGACCCGTTCGGCGAGGGCAATGTCCTCATCGACGGCAAGCTCGATATCGCGGATCTCGCGCGGCAGGTCGTCCTGACCGTTCTGCCGATGGGTCTGCGATGCACGGATGACTGCAAGGGCCTGTGCGGCTCCTGCGGCGCGAATTTAAACGCCGGCCAGTGCGCCTGTAACATCGACATCGACAACGACAACAACGGAGAAAACGGAGACTAACGTGGCAAACCCAAAATGGAAAACGCCGCGCAGTAAAACGCGCAGCCGCCGAGCGGCCAACTGGAAACTGGAACCCGTCACGACGGTCCAGTGCCCGCAGTGTCACGAGCCCAAGCGTCCGCATTTCGCGTGCGGCAAATGCGGCACGTACGCCGGTCGCCAAGTCATGGAAATCAAAGACGATCATACCCACGCCGCAGCCGCACCAGATCAACCCTAGCGGAGCGTGCGCGTAGGCGTCGTTTTTCCGGGCCAAGGTTCGCAGTCCGTCGGCATGGGCGCCGACGTTGCGGTCCAGTCGACCGGCGCGCAAGATCTGTTCGACCGCGCCTCGGGCGTGCTCGGCTACGACCTCCTCGCGCTCCAGATCGCCGGCCCAGATGAAAAACTCCGCGAAACGCAGTTCAGCCAGCCGGCCATTTTTACGACCAACCTCGCACTCTACGAGGCGGTCGGAAGCCGGATACAGCCAGCTGTCAGCGCCGGCCATTCGTTCGGTGAGATCTGCAGCCTGGTTATCGCCAAGGGCATCGGCTTCGAAGACGCCGTACGAATAGTGAACGAAAGAGCCAAGGCCATGCAGGATGCCGCCGAACTCGCACCCGGCGCGATGTCGGCCGTTCTCGGCCTCGACGCCGCCATCATCGAGCGCGTCGCTGCAGAAACCCGCAACGGTGGAGCGGGAAGAGTAGCCCTCGCCAATTTCAATCCCCGTCGCAAATCGTCATCAGCGGCGACCTCAAAGCGGTCCAGCATGCCGGCGACGCGATGCTCGAAGCCGGGGCCAAACGTGTGGTCACCCTCAACGTCTCCGGCGCCTGGCACAGCGAGCTGATGCGTGCCCGCCGTCGAACGCTTCGCGCGCGAAGTGGCCAACGCCAATTTCAAAGTCCCGCAGTTCGACGTCATCTCCAACGTCGACGCGCAGCCCTATCGCGACATCGCAACGATCAGCGAACCTCGTGGAGTCGATCTCTCGCAAGTACGGTGGCACGACACGGCCGAGCGCCTCCTCACCTACGACTCGACCTGGTCGTCGAGTTCGGCGCTAACGGGGTGCTCGGACCGCTCATGAAGCGCTTGCCGGGCGCGCCGCGGTGCCACCGTCAGCGATTTCAACGGCGTCGAAAAGTTACGCCAAAGACTAGCGAAAACGCCAGCATGACCGATGGTATAACCCTCGACTCGAACCTTCACGGCAAAGTTGCCCTGGTTACCGGAGCGAGCCGCGGTATCAGGCAGCGCGATCGCGGTGGAGTTCGCCAAGCGCGGAGCAGACGTAGCGCTCGTTGGACGCGATGTAGGCGCGCTGGAAGAAACGGCCGGCTCATGCGCAGCCGCCCGGACGGGCACGTCGGCACTCGTGTTTACCGTGCGACGTTGCTAATCACCAGGCGGTAGATGAGGCGGTCGCGGGCTCCCTCAACCGCTTCGGCCGCATCGATTGCGCTGTTGCCAACGCGGGCCAGTCCATCGACGGGCTGCTCATCCGTTTACGCGCGAGACGTTCGACCGCCTGCTCGACGTCAACCTGAAATCCGCGTTCTATCTCACTGCGGCGCGTCGCGAAACCGATGATGAAGCAGCGCTCGGGTTCGATCGTGCTCGTCACGCAGCATCGTCGGTATGTTCGGGAATGCCGGTCAAAGCCTGCTACGCCGCCTCGAAAGCCGGCCTGCTTGGCTTGTGCAAGTCCGCTCGCGAAGGAGTTGGGTTCGAGGAATATAAGAGTCAACGCCGTCGCGCCGGGCCTCATCGAGACCGCCATGACCGAAAAAATGCCCGAGCCGCGCGCGAGAGTTTCTCACGAAGCAAGCCGCGTTGGGCCGCCCCGGAACGCCGGAGGACGTAAGCGGCGCGGTCGCGTTCCTCTGCTCCGATGCCGCCGGTTACATTACCGGACAAACGCTCGTCGTCGACGGCGGCGTATTGATGTAAACCCTCGTACAACCAGAAACGCAGAAACATACATATAAGGAGACGCAATGTCCGCCACCTTCGATAAAGTGAAGAAGATCATCGTCGAGCAGCTCGGCGTGGACGAGTCGGAAGTCACGCCGGAAGCGTCGATCACCGACGACCTGGGCGCCGACTCGCTCGACCAAGTCGAGCTGGTCATGGCGTTCGAGACCGAGTTCAACATCGATATTCCCGACGAAGAAGCCGAGAAGATCAAGACCGTCGGCGACGCCGTCAAACGCATCGACGAAGCCAACGCCGCCGGCAGCCGTACAAGGACCCCTCATTGTTCGAACAACTCAGCGAACGCTTGGGCGCGATTTTCGCGCGCCTGAGCGGTCGCGGGCCGCCTCAGCGAAAACGACGTCAACGAGGCGCTGCGCGAAGTTCGCGTCGCGCTGCTCGAGGCCGACGTTTCGCTTGGCCGCGGCCAAGGCGTTCGTCGCTCGAATCAAAGAGCAGGCCATCGGCGCGAACGTGCTCGAGTCGCTCACGCCGGCGCAGACGATCGTCAAGATCGTCTCACGACGAACTCGTCGCCCTGCTCGGCGGCGCGCAAGCGCGGCTGCAGTTCTCCGACGCGCCGCCCTCGGTGATCATGCTGGTCGGGCTGCAAGGTTCGGGTAAGACCACACAAGCCGGCAAACTCGCGCTTCGGCTGAAAGAACAGGGCCGTCGCACGCTGCTCGTCGCCGCCGACGTTTATCGTCCCGCCGCAATCGACGCAGCTGCAAACGCTCGGCAAGCAAATCGATCTGCCGGTCTTCGAACAAGGCGCCGGCGATCCGGTAAGATCGCGCGCGACGGCGTGGCCGAAGCCAAGCGTCTCGGCATCTCGACCGTCATCATCGATACCGCCGGCCGCCTGCAGATCGACGACGATCTCATGGTCGAGCTCGAGCGCATCAAAGCCGGCGGTCGATCCGAAAGAAATCTTGTTCGTCGCCGATGCGATGACCGGACAAGAAGCCACCAGCGTCGCGCAAGGGCTTCAACGATCGCCTCGGCATCACGGGCGTGATCCTGACCAAGATGGACGGCGATACGCGCGGCGGCGCGGCGCTCTCGATCCATCGACGTCACCGGCGCGCCGATCAAGTTCGTCGGCGTCGGCGAAAAGCTCTCGGCGCTCGAACCGTTCTATCCGGACCGGCTGGCGTCGCGCATCCTCGGCATGGGCGACGTGCTCACGCTCATCGAGAAGACGCAGATCTCTACACGGCCGAGCAAGCCAAAGCGCTCGAAGAAAAGCTGCTCAAGCAGAGCTTCACGCTCGACGACTTTCTCGACCAGATGCGTCAAGTGCGCAAGATCGGCTCGATGGGCGACATCATGAAGATGATTCCCGGCCTCTCGCGCGCGCTGCCCAAAGACTTCGAGATTCCCGAAAAAGATCTGGCGCGCATCGAAGCGATCATCTGCTCGATGACGCTGCGCGAACGCCGCAACCCCGATCTGCTCAACGGCTCGCGCCGCAAGCGCATCGCGCATCGGCTCCGGCACGCAAGTTTCCGACGTCAACCGGCTCGTCAAGCAGTTCGAACAGTCGCGTCTAGATGATGAAACAGATGGGCGGCGGACAAAAGAGGCGTATGCCGCGCTTCCGCCCGCAATTTTCGCTAACCCTACAGACAGAAAGCACAACATGGTAAAAATCCGACTGCGGCGCATGGGCGCCAAAAAGCAACCGACGTACCGGTTCGTCGTAGCCGACGCTCGCGCGCCGCGCGACGGGCGGTTCATCGAGATTCTCGGACACTATAATCCGCGCACCGAACCGCAAGACCGTCGAAGTCGACGAAGACAAAGCCAAAGAGTGGCTCGCCAAGGGCGCGCAGCCGTCCGATACCGTTCGTCGTCTGTTTGCCGAGAAGGGCATCATGGAGCGCGGCCCGATTCCGACGCACAAGCGCGATCCCAAGAACGCAAAAGGGCGCAGCATAATGAGCGCGTTCGACGACGAATTCGGCCTCTTCGGCGAAGATGCCGACGAGGCCGAGCGGCGCCCGACGCTAGGCGCGCGCAAAATCGGCGGTGCGAACGAGACGATCATCGACGACATCGAACTCGAAGAGCCGCGCCGGTCGGCGCCCACCGCCGATCGCGCGCCGCGATCCGATGCGCAACCGCGTTTCGAGGGCACGCCCGCCGGGGCGGGTGCGCCGCGCAACGATCGCCGTCGTCGTGACGATCGGCCGTCGTACGCCGACCGGCCGCAACACCGTCGCAACGCCGATCCGCAAGATCCGTGGGCGGGCCATCGCCGCGCTACGGTCATCTTGGATTTTCTGGCGAAGAACTGGTCACCGAACCCGAGAAGGTCGCGGTCGAGCTGTTCACAGACGAAGCGCAACAGCCGGTGATCGAATTGGTCGTCGCTCCCGACGATCTTGGCAAAGTGATCGGCCGCAACGGCCGCGTCGCGCATGCGCTGCGCACGCTGGTTCGTGCGACCGCCGAGAGCCGCGTTTCGGTCGACATTTTGAATACGGAAGAAGCCGGCGACGATGCTGCGGATGACGCCAAAGAAGAATGACGTGCCGGTGGCCCGGATTGCCGGGCCGTTCGGCGTTCGTGGCGAGGTAAAGTGCGATCCGACCGATGCGGGTCGCACGCTCGTTTTAGCCGGTGCCGAGTTTTATTGGGAAGGTGCCAGCGTCAAACTGACGTCGGTACGTCCGCATAAAGGACGGCTGCTGGTTCGCATTGAGGGCGTCGACGATGCCGATGCAGCCGAACGCTTTCGCGGGGCCACGCTCTACACGTCGCGCGATCGCGTCGACGTCGAACCCGGCGAATATCTCGACACCGATCTCGCCGGCTGCGACGTGGTCAACGCGACCGACGGTCGAAGCTACGGAACCGTCGATTCGATCGCGCATTATCCCGCCAGCGATATGTTGATCGTGAGCGGCGTGATGGTGCCGATGGTATCGGAGTTTATCCGCGACGTCAACATCCCCGGCAAACGCATTACGATTGCGCCTCCCGCGGAGCTATTTCCCGAAGGCTAAATATAGCGTCGTAGCGACGATGACCGAATTCCAAAAGCTCTGGGCCGGCCAGACCGTCAGCCTCTTAGGTTCGGCGCTCACCAACTTCGCGCTCCCCACGTTGGCGGTGCTGGTGTTGCATGCGTCGGCGCCGCAAGTCGGTGCGCTCGCGGCGTTGCAGATGCTCCCGTTTCCGGTGCTCGGGATGTTCGTTGGCGTCTTGGCCGACCGCTACTCGCGCCGGCGGATGATGTTGGTATCCGACTGGATTCGTTTCCTCGTACTGGCATCGATCCCCATCGCCGCGCTCGCCGGACATCTATCGTTATCGTTGCTCTACGTCGTTGCGCTGGTGAGCGGCACGGCATCGGTATTTTTCGGTATTGCGTATCAATCGTATCTGCCGGTCGTCGTCTCGACCGGCGAATTAACGGCCGCCAATGCGAAGCTCGAATTCTCCAACTCCGGAGCGCAGATGGCGGGAAGTGCGTTAGGCGGCGTCATCGTGCAGTGGATCGGTGCCGTCGCGGCCATCGGCGTCGATGCGTTCTCGTATCTCGTATCGGCAGTCAGCCTCAGTCTGATTCGCAAACGAGAACCGGCGCACGACGGGCCGCGCCTAACGGTACGCCAAGGCTTTCGCGAAATCGGCGAGGGGCTACGCTTCGTGGTGCGTTCGCGCGATTTACGTTGGGTCGCGTTGTCGACGGCGACCGTCAATGCCGGAGGCGCGATCGTCAACGCCGTCATTTTGATCTATGCGTACCGAATGTTACGGTTGCAGCCCGGCTGGCTCGGAGTCGCATTTGGGGTGGCGGAGATCGGCTTTATCGGGGCGCTGTTCGCGACGCGCTTTCGAGCGCGGTTCGGCCTGCGTCGCGTTCTCATCGGGGCGGTGCTGTTCGGTGCGATCGGCGGCGTCGTGTATCTTCTGGGGGCGCTCGGCGCTCCATACGTTGCGATGACCGCTGCGACCGCCATCTCAGCGGTCACCATCCCGATTTATAACGTCAATCAGATCAGCTACCGCCAGGCGCTGACGGATATTCGCATGCAGGGTCGCGTGAACGCGACGATGCGTACGTTCGTGTGGGGTACGCTGCCGATCGGCTCGCTGGTGGGCGGCTATCTCGGCAGCGTTGTCGGTGTGACGCAGACGATCGTCATCGGCACGTTGGTATGGGCCGCTGCGGCGTTGTGGCTACTTCCATTCCGCGAGCGCGACGTGTCGAGTATTGCGCTTAGTACATCGCCGGCGGACTAACGGCCACCGACGACACCGTCAACAAGCCGTTAAACGTGGTCGTCTGCAGCACGCCTTTTGGATAGCTGTACACGTTAACCGTGCCTTGCGACAGGCTGGCGACGTACAGAAGCGTCTCTTTCTTGTTGAGGGCAAACTTGAAAGGAATTCCGTTCGGGTTCGCAATCGAGCTCGTTGGCTGCGTCGCGCCCGCTGGAAAGATATTGATGACGTGATTCGACTGATCGCCGAGTAGCAGATTTCCACTCGTATCGATCTTCGCATCGCCGGCCATACCCTCTGAGATGCCGAGATCTTGGCCGTTCACCAAACCGCGCGAATACTTCTGGACGCGGCCGGAATAACCACCGTTGTTATAGGCGGCATACACGTTCTGTTTGGCATCGATGCCGAAGCCTTCCGGCCCCGGTAAGGTTACGGTGCGCGTTGGCGACGTTGCACCCTTCGCGTAATAGTAGACGGCATTACTTCCAAACCCCGCTGCGTAGACGTCGCCGGATTTGGAAACGGCCACGCCGATGACGTTGGTCGCGCCGCCAAGCGTGGCGCTCGGAGAACTCGCGCCGTCGGGATACACGGTAACGGTGCCCGACGTGACGTTCGAGACGTAGAGCGAGCCGCCGGGAGCAACCCACATCCCGTAGGGCCCGTCGATCCCGGTCGTTATTTCGCCGATTTCGTTGCCGCCGCCGGGACCATAGATGCGCACGACGTTGCGCACCAGGTCCGCCACGTAGATTTTCGTCCCGTGCTTTTTCGCCTCAGGCGACATCCAACCGCGAGCTTCCACGACAGCGCCGGACGCCGGCCCCGCCACGCCGGACGCCCCCGCGATGCCGGGCGCAGCAGAATTCGGCACTCCCGAGCCGGCGCCGCCGCATGCTGCCAGCGCAAGGACGGCCGGCACGATAACCGGCGCCAAACCGCGAGAACAAAAACGCATAATACCGCTCCTCACTGAAAGTAAAGATTACTTCCGACAACGTCGCAAGCAGCCATTAAGAAACTCTGAACCGTTTCTAGCCTCGTGTGCGCAGTTCGATCAGCAACTGGTTGAGCCGCGCTTCGGCCGCCTGCTCTTTGGGCAAAGCGGAGCGCTCGGCAGCGTCTTTCAGCATCTCTTCGAGCTTGAGATACTCGCGGGTGTAGTAGTCCATGCTGTGGCCGGCGGCCAGCTCGTCTTTCTCGTAACCCGCGATTTTCTGACGGACCAGTTCGTCGATATATGGCAACCGAAAATGTTCGTTGAGCTTGAGGATATTCGCCTCGACCTCACCGGTTCGCATAAGGTGAATGCCGGTCATGAAGACGCGAAAGACGTACAGGATGCGCTTCACGTGCTTCGTCGGCGTGTTGACGAACTTCGTCCATTCACCATAGCCGAAGCCCTTGTAGTGCAGGGCGTGATTTGACGTGATACACGATCGCGCGATATCTCGAAGCTCTTCCAGGCGTCCCGAATCGTACAACACGATCGGTGAGAAGATCTGCTCCAAAACGTAGCCGTTGTTTTTGAGCAGCAGACGAAAGTACTTACCAGCGTCGTGCGTCACCAGCTCGTCTTCGTAACCGTCGTCGTAGGTCTTGAACTCGACGGTTTCGCGCTGCAGCCCGCGCAAGCCGAGCAGCTCTTCAGCCGGAGCGATGTGCACGCCGCGTAAATCGAAGTCGCTATCGCCCGACGGAAAGCCGTACAGATGCGATCCGCTGACCGTGATAAATAACAGCGGGTGCGGTTGATGCTCGAGGGTTGCTCGAAAACTCCGGTGCGGAAACGATGTCATGTCGGCCCTATCTACTATGAATCCAGGTTGGCCGCCGCGCTAACTCGGGAGCATTCGATTCGCCGCGCGGCCGGCGCGGCCACGTTCGACGGCCTGCATGGTTTTACCACCAGGGGCGTTTCACGACAGAACGAACCGCATCTGCATGTACGCTATGCGGCGAGTTCTGGCTATTGCGAGCGTCGCGATCGTGAGTTTCGGACTGCTCGGCGCGGCGAGACCGCTCGCGCCGTCGCCGATGACGATCGTAAAATTCCGCTACATCCACCACGAGATCGTGGTTTCGGCGACCGTAGACGGCAAAGGCCCATACGCATTTTTGCTCGACACCGGCACGACGCCATCGGTCGTCGATACGGCCGTCGCAAAGGCGCTCGAAATTCGGGCGAACGGCCCGGCTGCTCGCGGTAGCGACATAGCCGGCGGTACGACGAAAGCGTTTCCCGCGACGTTGCACGGCCTGCGCTACGGAACGACGGCAATCGGACCGCTCGACATCCTGGTAACGGACCTATCGCCGATCGGCAAGCGGCTCGGCGTATCGTTGGCGGGGGTGCTCGGTTCGAACTTCTTCGACGGTCGCAGCATTCGCATCGATTACCCGTGCGCCGAGGCTTCGATCATGACCAGTCACGACGATGCCCCGTTGACGGCGCCGTTCAAGCTGTCGCCGTCGGGTTGGATCGATGTTAACGACGTTTGGGCCAACGGGAAACGCATTTCCGCCGCTATCGACACCGGCAATTCCGGAACGCCCGTCGTGACCAAGCGTGGCATCGCCAAACTCAGCCTGCAACGGCAAGCAACGTCCGGCGCTATCACACACAGCGGGTCGTTTGGCGGATCGCACGCCGAGACGCAGGGCTCGCTCTCCGAGCTTCGTATCGGCGAGATGAAGTTCGACTCGCCTGCCGTGCGCTTCTTGCCGTCCTCCGCTGACGCGTTCGATATCAATATCGGCAACCGCACGCTTGAGAAATATGTCGTCACACTCGACTACCTGCGGGGCAGGTTGACGATCGCAAAAGGCCACAAATGCTAGGCCGCCGCCCGCACCCAATCGAAGCGGCATCAACGATCATGTTCGAACAACTTCGCGCAAACGGGATCCGATCGTTCGTCGCCGTCGCAACCGCAGCCGCGATGGCCGCGGCCTCGGCGATGCTGTCGGGCTGCAACAGCCCGGTGTTACCCGTGCGCCAAAGCGATTCGCCCGCGACGGCCGCCGGCCGGGCGCGATCGCCAACCAAAATAAACGGCAATATCATCTCGACATCGACCCGCGCTATCAGTGGGAGCATAACTACGGATACTGCGGCGAAGTGTCGTTCATCAGCGCGGGCCTCTATTACGGGCAGTATATTTCGCAATACGATGCGCGAGCCGCCGCCACCGATGCCCCGCAATACGATTATCGCAGCCAGCTGCTGCTCGGCGGCACCGATATGCGTGCCGCGCGCAACATGCATCTCGCCGCCATCGAATGGAATCGAAAAGCCGAGAAGAGCCCGCACGACTTTCTCGCGTGGGTCAAACAAAACGTAATGCAAGGCTATCCCGTCGTGATCGGCATCTACACCAACGATTATCGATTCTATGGCGACCGAAAGCCGCGCGCTGGCTCGCCGGAATACGACCACATCGTCCCCGTGCTCGGTATCGACGCATATCAAAATGGCGATGGCTACGATCCCCACGACCGGATCGCGTTCAGCGACAACGGCCTCTTAGGATCCGGCCCCGGTCACTCCCGGTACGTGTTCACGTATCCCTTCGGAAGTTTCCAGCGCAGCAGAAAGCAAGCCGACGGGCCGAACGTGCCTTGGTATTCGCTCCCCGATTACGGTAAGAATTATGGAGCCGTCGTTACCGGCGTACGCGATGACGACGATGAGACGGTTCCCGTGCGTGTTGCGACTAGCGCCAACGACGAAGTTCCGCAGATCGCCAAACACTCCGACACGCGTCCCCCGTCCGACCCTCTCACCTTGACCGTCACGGTCTCGAGCCTACAACCGGGCCAAAACTATGTGCTCTACCGTTACGATTCGCTGAAAGCTATTCCGGATAGCGCATTTAATGCCAACGCGAGCCAAGCGTCGGAACATTGGAGTTTTACCGGCACGTCATCGGGCACGTACTCCGTCAGCGAAAAGATCATGACCGACGACGTCGCCGCCTATCGCGCCGTCACCGAGAACGCACCGTAACGCTGATACTGCGGGTGCGTTTCCTCTTCGACGATCACTACCACGTCCGAATAGCTCGCGAGAAATTTGTCGGTGGTTAGGAAACGTGCCGGCTCGATTATCGCCTGCGCGATGAGCACGCGGTCGATCGGATCCTCGTGATACGCCGGCAGCGTGCGACCTTTCGCCGCCGCGTCGGCACCAATCGGTAGTTCGATAAAGCCAGTCTCCACCGCCGATCGTGCAATTTCATCCGGTGCGAACCCTCGAGCCCAGCGATTCGGCGCCTCGCTTATCGCGAGATCCCAAATGCTTGCTGCGCTGAAGAAAATCTCGTTGTACTTCGATCGCAACGCCGACCGGTAAAAGATCGGCAGACTGGCGACGTCGGTCAATGCCCAGAGCAACACGCGAGTGTCGAGCAAGAATCTTAATCGCCGTCTAAACATTCCGACGATTCCCAAGATTCAGACCAATGTTGCGTGGCTTCTGAGACACCGGACGTAGCGATCTTGGCGCAGAGGGCGGCTTCTTGATAATGCCCGCGTCGTATATCGGCACGTCGCGTGTTTTCCAGAGCGCCGAGCTTGCGATCGAGCGCAAGCGTCGCGTTGAAGGGAACGAGCCGCGCGATCGGCTTTCCCGCCTTTGCGATGACGATCTCGTCCCCGTTGACGACCCGTTGAAGAAGGCGTGATAGATGCGTTTTCGCTTGATGGACGTTGAACGCTGCTTCCGACATTTACTAAGTTCGGGTGCCCGCAACGGCAGCAAAATGTGACACGAACGACATGGCCCGAACGTTACGGCCCTGCGGGCGCTCTATGGAATTCGAACTAGACTACGTCCACTCGTTCATACGTTGGCAAACGCCGACTGCGTGCGAAAGACCGTGCTTGAGCGACTTGTACCACGTGGCGGGGCGTCCGATCGCAACAGATCGGCATCCACAACGCCGATTTGGACCTACTTGTTACCCGCTCGTTGCCGTTTCGTTGCAGAAAGACTGTCGCGAGCAAAATTATCGTGTTACCAAGATGTGAACGAGTGGACTAAGTCTAGTCCGAATTTCGTACGGTCGCGGCAGGGGGGTGCACCGAGTCGGAAGGCTATCCTCGAGGCCGCCGCGCGCAAATCTCCAAGCGCGTCCCAAGCGGATCCTCAAAGAACAACGCCGGATAGCCCGCATCGCTCGAAAATTCAACGACCCGTCCGCCGGCAGAGCGTACCAACGGCTCGACCGCAGCCAGATCTGCCTCAGAATCCAAAGCAAAGGCTAAGCGCGTCGCCGTCGCGTCCATCGACTCATCCTCGATAAAACCGACGAACCAGCCGGCTTTACCCGGCGTGATCGGCGTGTGGTATTCCACCGCATTCGGCGCATGCGAAACGTTGAACGTCGTGCCATTCGCCGTCCTTGGCCACGTGAGCGCGCTGCTTGCGCGATAAACCGAGCGGTATCAACACCGCGTCGTAGAACGGCTCGACCGCCGCAATTGATGCCACGCGCACATCCGCGTGGTCCAAATTCAGAAGCTTCACAACCGCTCTGACCCAGCTAGCTGTTGTCGGGATGCGCCGACGCATAGGACGCGACTGCCGCGTCTACTGCCTGCTTGACGGTTTCGCCGGTTCCGGTGAGTTGCTCCAACCGAGCCCCAAAACAGGCATACACCGATAGCACGAAGGTCGAAACCGTACGCCCACGCTTCGGAACGACTTGCGAGATCGTACCGGTTGCGATCGTATTGTTGCGATTCGTACCGCAGATAGCGTTTGCCGCACCCGGAACATCCGAAGTCGCAGCAGCCATCTGCGCCGTATAATAATGCCGCAGCGCAAAGTATAGCTCGTTGCTCGTGCTCGTAAGTTCGGCGGCCGTCACGCCCGGTGCCGGTGGAGCAGCGACCGTCGGCGGCACGACATAAATGCCCCGGCTTGGTTTCACCGCGAGAGCCGCGGGCGTCGGCGAGGCACTGTGATGGTGAAACACCGAGTCGACGATCCCCGAGATACCTTTCAAAGGCACTTGCGCACCATTGGTCGTCTTCGGTTCCGGCGTGCTGTTCGATTGCGTTGTTTGCATCGATTGCGTCGCACGCCCCAAGAACGCCAAAATCTGCGAACGGGCCTGCAACGACTGCGACGCGACGTCCGAGACGCTTTGCACTTGTGCCGTCTGCGAGAACATGATCACGCCGCTCTCGACGCTCACGACCTGCTCGACGACCGCCGCCGCATCTCCAACCGGCGTCACGTAGCCGGAAATATAAAAGTCGGCGTGTTGCTCGCGTGCGTGCGACAGAAAGTCGGCGCGCTTAACGTCCATCGGCACCGGCAAGACAACCAAGCTGCCGCCGGCGCCCATTTCCTGCGCGATGATTTCGGCGATCGCGGTTCCGAGCTTCTGATCGGCGCCCGTTTGCACGTCGAACGGATACACCAAGACGCTGCCCGCCACGCCCGGCGGCAACGGCGGCGGGGCGGTCTGGGCCTTCATCAGCGGCGTCGCCACCGGGACCGGCGTGTTCTGCGGTGTTGGTGCGGCCGCGATCAGCGCGATCGACGCGCAGAGTAATAAAGCTCCAAGAAACCGACCCACGGTGCTCCTTCCATCAGTGCTGCCAGGTGCGGTGCGACTCAGGCCGTTGCGGCAAAAGCCACAATGGCATCCGCGACCTCGTCCGGGCGTTCGATCATCGCGAAGTGTCCCGCATCGGGAATGATTCGCGCCGAGCCCAAAGGCACCCGGTCGGCGAGCGACTGCGCGTATTTGGGCGGCGTCATCGCGTCGCGCGAGCCCGTCACCGCCAGCACCGGCACGCGTAGCTCGTCCAAGCGAGGACCCGCGTCGAACGCGTCGCATGCGCGGAAGTCGCGTACCGTTTGCGCCTGTCCCACCACAAGCATGTCGGCCACGGCGGCGTCCAAACGTTCGGCCGTAGGATCGGCAAAAAACCAGCCTGCCAGTTGGCGCGCGGCGGCTGGAAAATCAGCTTCCAAGCGTTCGAAAATCGCCGGCGCCACGCGTAAGCGAGAGCCCGAACCGAGAAGCACCAACCCGCGGACGCCGGTAACATCGCCGCGCAGCGCAACTTCCAATGCCACCGCGCCACCCAGCGAATGTCCGCACAGCACGATGTCGCCGCCGAAACCGGCAACCGAACCGGCAACGAAATCGGCAAACGCCTCGACGGAAGAAGGCGAAGACGCATCACCACAGCGTCCCGGCAACGCCAACGTCATGGAACCCGCAAACCTTTGAGGAAAATCGCCGAACGCCGCCGGCGTACAGCCTGCGCCGTGCACGAACACCAACGTCATGGGTTACTACTCAACACGGCCGCATACTCCGCTCCATATAAAAAAATCGAACCGATGCAATAAAACCAAAAGAGCAATACCAACGGCGCCGAAAGCGCCCCATACACGGCCGTAAAATCCACGTGAGCGATGTATTGCGCGAACGCATATTGCACCACCGGCCACGCTGCCGACACGATGCACGCACCGCGTACCGAAAAGCCCCACGAAACGGCCCGGTTCGGCAGCAACCGATACAAGAGTACCGTAACCGCAAACACCAGTGCGATCGACAGCACGTATACCAAGAAGTGCAACATCTGTGCATTTTCGGCAAAGCCGGTCGCGCGTACCGAGATCGACAAGAGAACCGGCAGCACGATCGCCACGATCAGCAGTATACCGATCAGCGGCAGCATCACGAACGACAACAGCAGGTTGTGCACCAACGGACGAGCTTTCGGAACGTTCAACGCACGATCCAGCGCATACGCTAGTCCCATAAACAGATTCTTGCCCGACCAAAATTGGAATTGCCAACGCGATAAGGCTGGTGATGCCGCGACCGTACATGTACGTCTGCAGATTGGCCTCGATGTAGTCGTGCAACGTCGGTGCGAAGGTGTCGAAGAAGCCCAGCGTGCGCCGCTCGGCAAACGGTAACACCAAGGTCGCAGCGCTGAGCACCAGTACCGTCAAAGGAAACAGCGCGAAAAGAGCGTTGAATGCGATCGACTGGGCGAGAAACGCGCAACCGTCTCGCGAAAACCGCATGGCGGCGTCGCGAAACGCGGAGATGAATCGCATCACACCGCGCGGTATATCGTGCGAAGTGCCGGTAATCCCACCTCCGCCGCCGGTGACCGTCTCGATCGACGGCCGGCCATTGGTGCAATACGTGCGTGCGTACGTCTCCGCCGGGCGGGTGTACGCGCCGGTCAGTCCGTTGCTGCGGCGCTTGGCCGATGCGGTCTGGTTTGACGGTTCCACGCTCACCGTGCGGCGTGCGGGGCGGCAGTTCAGCGTTCCGCTCAGCAGCGGCGGCTGGGCCGCGCCGCAGAGTGCGTTCGTCGAAATCGGTCCGGTATTACGCTTCCTCGGCGACCTCGTACACTACGATGCTCGCAGCCGGCAGCTCGACGTGCGAACGCCGCCACCCGCACCGCTCGATTCACCAACGCCCTACCAACAGCAACCGCAAGCACAACAACTACCGCGCGCGGTGTTCACGCCGTCGCCCGCACCAACCATGCGCCCGGTGTGGACCGGCTCGCCATTACCGCGCCGCACGCCGCTACCGTCAAACAGCGGTGCGCCACCGTAAACCGTAGCGGGAAACGAAACTCACGTCGCCGGGGTCCGCTTCGCGAAGATGTTGAGCACTGCGATTACCATCGCGGCACCCAACGCGATCCAAATCTGCAGCGGATCGGTCAAGAATGTGAGACCGAGTGCGGCGTCGACCGAAAAACGTCCGTTGCCTGCGAACGCAATCGCTAGCGCGACGCAAGCGTACATCGCCGGCAGCTCCCAGCCTCCCTTGTCGCTGAAGAAGCCCTTGGTCACGTGCACTGCTCCGATTGCAACCAGCATGACGCACACGATGATGACCGGACCTAGCGCGCCGCCGACACCGAACGCCGTAAGCAGTCCGCCGGCGAACTCGCCCAATCCGGCTGCCAACGCAAAGAGCCGGCCGGGCCGAAAGCCGAGCTTGTCGAAGAATCCACCTGTGCCCGACAGGCCATACCCGCCGAACCAACCGAACAGCTTCTGGCTGCCGTGGGCCGCGAGTCCAAATCCCACGATCAGTCGCACAATTAGTAACGCAATGCTCACTTCGAACTAGGTAACACGGCCTTATACATATGTCAAGTAGCCTGCATACTGAAAGTAGCCTTTGCCCTCGATTCCACCGTGCCGTCGAGCTCATCGGCCGCCGGTGGACCGGGGCGATCATCCGGGTGCTGCTGCCGGGACCGCGCCGTTTCAACGAATTGCTGGCGTCCGTTCCGGGTATTTCCGACCGTTTGCTCACCGAACGGCTGCGCGAGCTGGAATCCGCCGGCATCATCCGGCGCGAAGTCCAGTCCGGCTCTCCGGTGCGCGTGCAGTACGAGCTGACGCAAGGCGGTTGCGAGCTGCGCGAGGCGCTTGACGCGGTTGGCCGTTGGGCCGAACGTTGGCTTCCAGCCGGCCAAGGGGCGCACGGGGCGCCCGGCTGCGAGGACTTAGTGTCGGGCCTGCGCTCGCACGAAGAGCCGTAGCGGCTCGTCGTTCATCGTCGCGGTCCCCATATCGACGTAGCCGGCCTTACCGGCCACGCGTAGCGACGCTTGGTTAGCGGGCGACACGATACAGACGGTGCGATCGAAATCTAGCGACGCGTCGGCCCAGGCCACCGCCGCACGAATCGCTTCGGTTGCGTACCCCTTGCCCCAGAATTTCGGCGCGATTACCCAACCGGTCTCGGGCGTACCGTCCAGCGGCGGCTCGATCGCGCGGTGGAAATCGGCCAAACCGACATCGCCGACGAACCCGCCGGTGGCGCGATCCTCGACCGCCCAATAGCCGTAGCCCAACATGCTCCAGAGACCCGCGTACGTGAGGATCCGCTGCCAGCTCTGGCTACGCGTGCTCGGACGTCCTGAAATGTGCTGCACCACCGACGGATCGCCCCACATGGCGGCCGATGCGTCCAGGTCGGAGGGCTCGTGGGCACGCAAAATCAGCCGACCCGTGTACAAAATCGGTGCTTTTTTCATAAGGCCCTTTGCGACGGCGCGATGCGAGCGTATAATGCGGCGTCCACGATCGTGTCATCTTTCACGTAGCAGCTACGCATGATTCCTTCCAACGAGAAACGCGCTTTCTCCAGCACGCGTTTCGACCCGGCATTGCCCGTCATCGGTGTCGCGAAAACGCGCAGCAGGGCCAGGTCGGCAAACGCGTAGTCGCAGATGCGCCGTACCGCCGCGGTCGCGATGCCTCGGCCCCAAAATGCCGAACCAACCCAGTAGCCAAGTTCCGCCGAACGGCGCTCGATATCGGTGCCCAACACCAAACTAATCGCGCCAATTGCTTCGCCGCCGCGATCGATCGCAAACATCGACACCGGATCCTGCTCGCGCATCGACCCCAGCCAGTGCTGCGCGTCGTCGAACGAATACGGATGCGGCATAGCGTCGCGTAGATTGATCCAAACGTCGCGGTCGTTCGCGTGCGTCGCAATCGCGGCGGCGTCGGAAAGCAGCGGCGCGCGTAGAACGATCGAGTCGCCGCAATCCAGTTGCGTGCTCGTCATGTTGCAGCGTTACGTTTGCGGGACGACCAGTTGCCGCGCGAGCACGAACTGCACCCCTTCGGCCTGCAGCTCCGGAATCAGTAAACGCACGGCTTCCAGCGTGGTCGGGCGCGGATGCCCGATCGCAATGGCGCTGCCGGTTTTCAACGCGATCGCGGCCGCTTCGCGCAGTTGCGCCTCCGAATACGCGACCGATTCTTGATTGTCGAGAAATACGTCGCGGGCTGCGGTCGGAACGTCGTGCGCCTGCGCGGTTTGTTCGCCGACCGACGTCGCGCTGGTTTTCGAATCGATGAAGAACAAGTCGCCGTGTTTGGCCAGGACTTCGATCACGTCGCGCATCACGCGCGGATCGGCCGAACCTTTGCTGCCTTCGTGATTGTTCACCCCGGCGGCCAGCGGCACTTGCGCTAAATCGCTTTCGACTTGCGCTTCGATCTGCGCGTCCGACATTTCAGTCGTCACTTTTCCGGGTCCGGGATTGAGTCCCGAAACCGTTTCCATCGGAAGATGCAGCATCACGCCTTTACCGGCGGCGGCGGCTTCTTTTGCGATCGTGCCGGTGTACGGAACGTCGGGCAATACGGAGACGGTGAGCGGTACGCCCAGCGCGACGAAGCCGCGCTCGGTGTCGATCCATTGTCCGCAATCGTTGACGATCAACGCCAATTTTGCGCCCGATCCGTGCACCCGCGGAAGAGTGGTCTCGGGAGGCGCCGTAACGTTTTCGGCCGGCGTGGCAGAAGGGGCCGCGCTCGGTTGGGGAGACTCGCCCGCGCTTGGTTCGGCACTCGGCTCGCTGCGGTCGGTGGCCGTTGCAACCGGTTCCGGTGTATCGGTGGCCGACTCGTCGGGCGCTTCGGTTTCGGTCGGCGTTGAACGTCACAACGGCGACGGTTCCGTCTCTGTGTGAATGACGATGGTGCGGCGCGAGCGTCCACCACGCGGCGGCCGCCGCAATCAACCCGATGACGATCAGCGCGACCGGTGCCGAAGCACGTCCGCGCGCGCGCCGTTTCTTTGCCACGGGCTGAGGTTCGTCACAGACTTTCCGCGCCATGCTTGCCGAGCCAGGAACGCGCGTCGCGCCGAGGCAAGAGGAGTCGTGTGAAAAGCCTTCTCGCCGCAGCGTTCGTACTGGTTAGTGCAGCGTTGGCGTTGATCGTGCCGGCGACGGCCCGCTCGGCGGCACCGGTACTGCCGTATCATGCCGCATCGCCGACACCGCTGCCCTCGCCCGACCGCTTGCTATTTTTGATTCGTCGCCAATTTCGTTCGCATCGTCCGCCGCCGCCATACACGACATACACGCTCGTACGCAAACAAACGCTCGACGATGGCTATCCCGATCTGTTGAATAGCTACACGTATCACATATGGTGCCGCACCTTCGACCGCGCGGCGTTGGGTCGCAAGGTCTATCGCGGGTCTGCACGCGGAACGCTCGAATTTTTGCGCCCGTCGTTTAACGAACCGTGGGATCCGGGTCCGCCGACGGCCGACTTGTTCGAGCCGGCGCCCGCGCATCCGCATACGAGCCCGCGCGACTTCGTGCCGACGCCCGAGCCGACCGGAAGCTTGCCGCCGACCATTGCCGTCGTCACCGCTATGGGCGAGTTCGACTATCGCATTACTAACATCGTGCGAGAGGGCAACGTGTTGCACCTCAGCCTGCAGCCGCGTCGCGATCCAGATCGAAATCGTATCCGCGAGCTCTACGTGGACGCGACGACGCTCGAACTGCAGCAAATCGTTGCCACGGACAAGCTGTTCGACGAAGGCGACAACGGCAACCACGTCTATCCGATGTTGTTTACGGTGACGCTCGGCTGGATGAACAACATGCCGGTCGTCACGCACATTCACGGTACGCCGACCTACGAACAAGATTCCGAATATCTCGGCAAAGACGCGACCGTCGATTACGACTTCAACGACATCGCATTCCCGAGTTCGTTGCCCGCGTGGTATTTCGATCCGCGCTCCTACGCCGCGCACGTCGACGACGCGCCGAAATAGTTAGAGCGTTCCCGCCTTTACCAGTTGCGGATATTGCTGGTGCAGATTCTGTAACTTCGGCAGATCGTTCGCCGCGATGTACGGATCGTGAGGGTTGTGCAGCGCATAGTCCTGATGGTAATCTTCGGCCGGATAGAAGCCTTTAAACGCTTCGACCTTCGTGACGATCGGTTGCAGAATTTGTGTTCGCGCGTCAGACGAGCGATCTCCGATACGGCCTCTTCGCGCTGCCCCGGCGTCGTGTAATAGATTTCGGAGCGATATTGCGATCCATCGTCCGGACCCTGACGATTCAGTTCGGTGGGATCGTGCGCGACGGTGAAATAGATCTGCAGCAATTTCGAAAAGGGGATGACGGCCGGGTCGTAGGTGACGAGCACCGACTCGGCGTGACCGGTCATGCCGGTGCTCACGAACTCGTAGTGCGCTGTCGCGGCGGCGCCACCGGAATAACCGGCAACGGCGGACTTGACGCCCTTCAGTGATTCGAACACGAGTTGCATGCCCCAAAAGCATCCGCCGGCGAGCACGACGCGCTGTGTGCCCGCGGGCGGCGCAGCGGCAGCCTGCGGAGGGGGAGCCGCCGCGCCGAGCAGCAGGGCTAGGGCGAGGAAAGCTATGGATTTCATCTATCCGTAGAACGCTTGAAAACGGCATCTGGATCACCCAGCTGGTAAGCCGAGAGAGCGGACGCCACCAGCAGCCACGGGATGAGCGTCGAGTACGACGCCAAAAGCCGGCGGTCGATTCGTGCGGCCCGGAACGCTGAAGCGGCCGCGAACGTCGTGAACGCAAAGGTGTTGAGCGCGCCGAGGACCGGACTACGCAAACGAAAGCGCACGAGCCCGTGGGTCGTGAACAGAATCCACATCGCGGCCTGGAGCCGCAGATAGGCGGTGCGATCGTCCGACGGTGGCGCGTTCAGAACGCGCCAGTTGCCCCACAGCGTTAGGACGTTGTTGATCGGCCATGCGACGCCGAACGCCCACGGTGGCGGCGCGAACGGCGGCCGTGTGCTCTTGGCGTATTCGGCCCTCGCCTTGTCCATCGGTCCGAGCAACTGTGCCGCGTAATTGGCGGCGAGTGCTCCGGCGACGAGCGGAAGAAAGCCATACTTGCGTTCGCTACTCATTACTGCTCTATACCCGCTTTACGCTGACGGAAGTGCACCCTCCGGCAGCTCTACTAAATTCGGACTAGACTACGTCCACTCGTTCACATGCTGGCAACCCGCAAAAAGGGCGTCGAGACCGGCGCGATGGTGATCGAGACCGATCTGTTGTTGCTCGATGGACGCATTCTCAAAATTTTGCGTTGCAGCCCAAACTTTTCCACAGCTTCTCGCCGATTTCGCCGGCGCGCGGACAAAAGCGCATTTCCGAATTGTGAGCAAGTGGAACTAAGTCTAGTCCGAATTCCCTACAGTCCGAAATCAGCGGTAAGCCCGCGGCTTAGTTCATGAACGTGATGCCGGCACCGATATAATGCTGGCGCGGACCGATCGAAGGGCCGGGCGAGAAGCCGTACTCCACGTCGACCTGCACGTGCTGGCCGAAATCGCGTTGATACACTGCGTCGGCGAAGAATTTCGAACCTACGCCCGGTCCGGATGAAGAGAAGTACGCGTACTCGAGCCCGAGCTGCGAAGGCCCGCCCGGCAGCGCCGCCGTCAGTTCGAGCGTCGGCGTAAATGCAAAGTACGATTGCGCCACGTTCGGTCGCACGTACGCGCTGAATGCATTGAATCCAAGCGTTCCGCTCAAGCCGAACTCCGAGTTCAACGTGTAACCCCAGTTGAAGTTTCCGGTAAACTGTGCGTTGCCGGCACCAAAGGTCGATCCGCCGGTCGGAACCGTGACCAATGCGTTCACGCCCCAAAGGGCACGCGACGTGTAGCCCAACTCGTATTTCGCACCGAACGCGAAATCCGAACCGCCGACAATCGGCGCCCCTCCAGATGACGTGCGGTTCGTCGTCAGCGGCCCCACTTCCAAATCTAGATGCGGATCGAACGTGCCGATCCGAATCAACGATTGCGGATACGATACCGTATTCGAACCGCCGGTCGTCGTCAGATTCTCATAGCCGTTCTCAACATCGACGTGGCCGGTTCGAACCGTGCACACTCCGGTCCCAAATGTCGGCCGGTTCACGATCGACAGCAGCGACCCGCACGGATCGGCCGGCGTGGGCACGGGAGACGGCGACGGCAACGGGGGGGCCGGCGCGGCGGCCAAGAGCGCACCGCAGAGTGGCGCAAGCAACAACCAGCGTAAGCGTGTAAGCATGATCGCCGCTAATCCTAGCAATCAAAACCATAACGTCAAGCGTCCGAATGGATGATCCGTTCGGAGGCTACCACCCCCCCCAACAACAGCCGATAATAGGCCAAATGCTCGAAATCGCCTTGGTCATCCTGACCGCCATATGCTTCACAGTTCTGGACCGCTATATCGCGGGCTGCGAACGAGTCTAGAGCGAGCGCAAGCAAAAAAGTGAACGCTGACGACACCATCGGACTCGCGCTGGCCGTACTCGGCCTCGCCTACCTCATCTTCGCAATGCTGCGACCGGAACGGTTCTAACAACAGATGACCGCCATAGGATGGATCCAAGCGCTGCTGTTCTTCGCGGCAGTACTCGCGCTGACGAAACCCACCGGACTGTACCTCGTCGCCGTCTACGAAGGCCGTAAGACCTGGCTTACGCCCGTCATGCGACCAATAGAGCGCGCGATCTACAAAATCACCGGCGTGCGCGAAGATCAAGAGATGTCGTGGATCGTCTACGCGCTCGCGCTGCTCGCGTTTTCGCTCGTCGGCGTCGCCTATCTCTACGTTCTGCTCCGCACGCAAAAGTGGCTGCCCTTTAACCCGCAACATTTCGATAACATGACGCCCGATCTCGCGTGGAACACCGCCATCAGCTTCACCACCAACACCAATTGGCAGTTCTACTCCGGCGAGAGTACCATGAGCTACCTCTCGCAAATGGCCGGCCTGGCGTGGCACAACTTTGTCTCTGCTGCGGCCGGCCTGGCGATCGCGGTCGCCGTGGTCCGCGGCATAACGAGGACCACCACCAAAACGCTCGGCAATTTCTGGGTTGACCTCACACGCTCTCTGCTCTACATTCTGCTGCCGGCGTCGATCGTCATCGGCCTCGCGCTCGTCTCCACAGGCGTGCCCCAAAACTTTAACGCCTACCAAGACATAACGACCGCGACGGGCCAAACCCAAACGATCACCGGCGGCCCTATGGCTAGCCAGGAAGTCATTAAGGAACTCGGCACCAACGGCGGCGGCTTCGTGAACGCCAACTCGGCCTCGCCCACCGAAAATCCCAGCGGCATTTCCAACTTCATCGAAATGTTGTTGATCCTGTTGCTCGGCGCAGCGCTCACCTACATGTATGGACGCATGGTGCGCGATCAACGCCAAGGATGGGCAATCTTTACGGCGATGGGGTTACTATTTTTCGCCGGCTTCGCTATCACGTATTGGGCCGAAGCCGGGGGTAATCCGATCGTCCATCACATGGGCGTCGCCGGCGCCAACATGGAGGGCAAGGAATGCCGTTTCGGCGCCGGGTCGTCCGCGCTGTTTGCAACCGTCACTACCGACACGTCGTGCGGCGCAGTGAACTCCATGCACGATTCGTTCGAACCGCTCGGCGGTCTCATGCCGCTGGTCAACATGCAGCTGGGCGAGATCGTCTTCGGCGGCGTCGGCAGCGGCTTGTACGGGATGCTCGTCTTCGTCGTGCTGACCGTCTTTATAGCAGGGCTGATGGTCGGCAGAACGCCCGAGTTTCTCGGTAAGAAAATCGAACGCCGCGAAATCCAATTTGCCGTGCTGGCGATTCTGGTCACGCCGGCGTTATCTCTCATCCCAACGGCGCTGGCCGCAATAACGCCGGCCGGAACCGCCACGCTCAACAATAGCGGCCCGCACGGGTTCTCTGAAATACTCTACGCGTTCACGTTGACCAACGCCAACAACGGTTCGGCGTTCGCCGGTCTCGGCACCAACTTGTTCTACAACATCGCGACCGGCATCAACATGTTATTCGGACGCTTCGCCGTCGCGATTCCAACGCTGGCGCTCGCCGGCGCGCTCGCCGGCAAACAAGCCGTACCGCAGAACAAGGGCACGTTCCGCACCAGCTCGCCGGTGTTCGTCGTGTTGCTGCTCGGCGTGATCGTCATCGTCGGCGCACTAACGTTCTTACCGGCCGACGCGCTCGGCCCAATAGTCGAACACCTCTATCTCAACCAAGGAAAGACTTTCTAAACATGCTGTCTGCGCGCCGCTTAGAACGGCGACCCAAGGCGCTGTCACTGTTCGACGGGCCGATTCTCGTCGGCGCCGTCGCCGGCTCGTTCGTTAAACTCGATCCGCGCCAGCAGATCCGTAATCCGGTGATGTTTGTAGTCGAAGCCGCCGCCGCCGTAACGACCGGGTTCTTTATCCGCGACGTAGCGGTGCACGGGCCGGGCGCCGGATTCGACATCGCGATTGCGCTGTGGCTGTGGTTCACGGTGCTCTTCGCCAACTTCGCCGAAGCCGTCGCAGAGGGTCGGGGACGCGCGCAAGCCGACTTCTTACGGAAAACAAAATCCGAAACCAGCGCGCGTCGCCTCAACGAAAACGGAGAAGAAGAGCGCGTCGCCAGCGCCCTACTCCGCAAAGGCGATCGATTCGTGGCCGAAACCGGCGACGTGATCGCGGCCGACGGCGAAGTAGAGTCGGGCGCTGCAACGATCGACGAATCCGCGATCACCGGCGAATCCGCTCCGGTCATTCGCGAATCCGGCGGCGATCGCAGCTCCGTCACCGGCGGCACTCGCGTGCTCTCCGATCGCGTCGTCGTGCGCGTCACCGCCGAGCCCGGCTCCGGTTTCCTCGATCGCATGATCGCGCTGGTCGAAGGCGCGCAGCGTCAGAAGACGCCCAACGAAATCGCGCTCTCGATCTTGCTGGCCGGACTCACCATCGTCTTCCTCATTGCCGTTGCCACGCTGTCCCCGTTCGCGATCTATGCCGGTGCGAAGCAAAGCGTGACGGTGCTCATCGCGCTCCTCGTGTGCCTGATTCCGACGACCATCGGCGGATTGCTGTCGGCCATCGGCATCGCCGGCATGGACCGCGTGATGCAACGCAACGTGCTGGCCACCAGCGGGCGCGCGGTCGAGGCCGCCGGAGACGTCGATACGCTACTCCTCGACAAAACCGGAACGATCACCCTCGGAAACCGTCAAGCTACCGCTATCATCGCCGCTCCCGGCGTCGAGCAAAAGGAAGCCGAACGCGTCGCTTACGTCACGTCGCTGGCTGACGAAACGCCCGAGGGCCGGTCGGTCGTCGCGCTGGCGCGCGAAACCATTGGCGATATGCCGCAGCCTGCCGGCACGTTCGTCCCGTTCAGCGCGTACACGCGCATGAGCGGCGTGGATCTCGACGACGGTGCGCAGCTCCGCAAAGGTGCGCCCGACTCGGTGATCGCGTGGGTTCGCGAACGCGGCGGCAACGTGCCGCAAGAGCTGTCTCAACAGGTCGAGCGCATCGCGCGCAGCGGCGGTACGCCGTTACTGGTCGCGCGCGGTGCGCAGGTCGTCGGGGCAATCCATCTCAAGGACGTGCTCAAACCGAATATTCGCGAACGCTTCGAACGCATGCGCGCCATGGGAATTCGCACGGTAATGATTACCGGCGATAATCCGCTTACCGCGGCCGCCATTGCTAAAGAAGCCGGCGTTGACGACTTTCTTGCCGAAGCCACACCCGAAACCAAGATGGACCTGATCAAGCGCGAGCAGCAATCGGGACGTCTCGTTGCGATGACCGGCGACGGCACCAACGACGCTCCCGCACTCGCGCAAGCCGATGTGGGCGTCGCGATGAACTCCGGCACCCAGGCCGCCAAAGAAGCCGCCAACATGGTCGATCTCGATTCCGATCCGACCAAGCTGATCGATGTCGTGGAGATCGGCAAGCAACTGCTGATGACGCGCGGCGCACTCACCACGTTTTCGATCGCCAACGATGTCGCCAAATACTTTGCGATTCTTCCGGCGATGTTCGCGGCCGCCTATGCGCCGATGGCGGCGCTCAACGTCATGCACCTCAGCACGCCGCAAAGCGCCGATTCTGTCGGCCGTCATCTTCAACGCGCTGATCATCGTGGCGCTTATTCCGATCGCATTACGCGGCGTCAAGTACGAGCCGCGTGGCGCAGACGTGGTGCTGCTCCGCAATACGCTGATTTACGGCGTCGGCGGCCTCATCGTGCCGTTCGTCGGCATCAAGGTCATCGACGTTGTACTCACCGCGTTCCATCTAACGTAAGGACTTCGAGACAACCGTGATCGCACAACTCGGTACTTCGTTCCGCATGACCATCGTAACGGTCATACTTCTCGGACTGCTGTATCCGCTCGCTATGACCGGCCTTGCGCGCGTCGCATTCCCGTGGCAAGCCGGCGGGTCGCTAGTGCAGGTCGACGGGCGCGTGGTGGGCTCAGCGCTCGTCGGCCAACTCTGGACGCAACCGCGATATTTTCAGGGACGTCCGTCGGCAGCCGGAAAAGGCTACGATCCGACATCGACCGGTGGTACCAACCTCGGGCCGACATCGGCAAAGCTCATGACCTCAACCCTGAAGCTGATCGCGCAACTCAAGCACGATAATCCGAACGCGTCCGGAGCGCCGCCGATCGATCTCGTGACAACCAGCGCCAGCGGCATCGATCCGGATATTTCGCCCGAAGCCGCGTACTGGCAAGTGCCGCGAGTCGCAGCCGCGCGCCGTCTCTCCGCAGATACACTGCGAGCGCTGGTCGCGACACACATCGAAGGCCGGCAGCTCGGCTTCCTCGGCGAGCCGCACGTCAACGTGCTCCGGCTCAACCTCGACTTGCAGAAGATTCCATGACCCGGTAGTTACATAATGCTTTCACACGGGCTAGAATATGAAAGCATATGGTAACCCAAACGGCGCCAACGGCGCTGGGCCGCCGGCAAGGCAACCCCGGACATTCATAGGCAGATGGTTATTGCCAATCTGGCCTACATCGCTCGCCGCTTGGCTGACGTTTATCAACTCGCCGAAACCCGGTTGTGGTTGAATGCGCGCCACCCGCTCCTCGAAAATCAACGGCCTATCGATCTGATACGAAACGGCGATCCCGAGCCGGTCCTCGCCCTGATCGAACAGCTCGATTCCGGCGTTTACCTATAAACATCGAACTCACGTGGACCGCCCGGCTCGTGACCCTTTGCAAACTTCTTGCATTGGCGGCCGATGGGACTCTGGATCGGGCGGTGGCCTTGCTTGAACCTCGTACTTTACGACATCGACCCGGAAAAGGTGTCGGTGCTTCGCGAAGGCGTTGTTGATTGGCCGGAATGGCGAGAGCGCACTCGGTCGAACGCGAAGAAGGTTCAGTAGAAGAACTGCTGGAGTTGATTAAACGACGGTCCGAACACCCAACCCATTCGCTTGCTAGGATTGATCACCGGCGCCGGTTCGCCCACGAAGAAGGTGAAGCCGGTGATGGTTTCCAGCATAGTACCTCGCTCATCGTAGACCACGATCGCACTGCCGCTTCCACAGGCGTTGTACTGTTCGGTCACGATAAACAGCCCGTTGGTCGAGTCGTTGGCGATGCCCGACCCGCTATTCAACTGCGACGTATCGCCCGTGCACGGCAACTGCGCGAACGTGCCGGTTTGTTTCGCGAGATTGTAAAATTCGACTTGCGCGTTCAGCTCCGTGTCGGTGGCGAAGATGCCGGTGTTCGAGTCGACTGCCGCTCCGTTGATGCTGCCGGCGTGAAAATAGCCGTTGTTGAGCCCGTTGAACTGCGTTTCTTTGCCCGTCTTCATGTCGAACAGCACGTTGAGCGGCGGATCGCCGCCGACTCGTCCGTAATCCGGCGACAGCGCGAACACGGCTTGATTCGTTTTCGTATCCTGGGCTAACTGCGGTCCGTTGCCTAACGAAAAGAAGTTCGGATCCAAGTGCACGATCTTTGAGAACGTATTCTTGGCTACGTTCGACACGATCAGATCCGGAATGTCGTTCTTCTTGAGTTCGATGGAATACAGCGCGGTAGAGGCCACCGCTTGATTTGGAGCAACCTGCTCGACTTGAATGTCTTTGAGCGGCGGCGTCCACTTACCGGTAAATTTCTGCTGCGTTGGTGGCGCGATCGTATTATACGCGCGGCGCGCGTAAATCGAGCTCTTTATCGGAATGTAGCGAATCGCTAAAGCGACGTCGCCGGTGGTGATGCCGGCGATGCTGTAGGTGGTGCCGGTGGGAACCTTTTTCGGAAACGAGCCGGTGATGGCGCCCGAGTCTTGGTCGAACGATTCGACCGACGTCGCGGTAGACAGAATTCCGTCGTTGCCGGTCGAGTTGATGTCAAATCCGAAGATCTGGCCGCCTTTGCTCGTGAGTACCGCCCCGAGCCCGGGCTTGGTTGCAGAGTGCGCCGATGCGAGGCCGGATGCGGCGCCCGCTGGCGCCGCCGGCGTAGCCCCCCCGACGCCGGCGCACGCGCACGTCAACGCCACCGCACCGCAAGAGAACGCCCCGGCGAGGAGCCTAAAGGGTAATGGCCTCGAACGCATGACGATAGTTCCTCCGGGTGGTTGCGCGACGTGTGCTCAGCCTATTGGGCAGGGATGAAGACTTTCTGAAAGCGGCTTCGGCGTAACTTGCCTCGGCGCCCCGAGTAACAACCAGCGACGTGGTCAACATAACGATAGCTCTCTGTGCCGCCGCGGTCGCCGGAACGATCGCCTATACGGCGCTCCGGTATCGCGAATTGCCGGATCGCGTGCCGCTGCACTTTGGAATTGCAGGATGGGCCGATGGGTACGGTCCGCGAGCCGCGATATGGCTACTCGTCGTCGTTCAACTCTTCATTATGCTTGTGTACCGCAGTGTATCGCAGACCGCCGGACCGCGAGTGCTGTACGCTGACCTGTTGACGATCGTGCTGTTAGGGTGGATACAGATGCAGATAATCACCGTGGCGATCGCCGGAACCAAACGCATACCGCCGGCGCGCTTGTACACCGCCGTTGCGCTGTTTTTTGGGGGTGTTGTTCTTACGATCTTCGTCGTGCGGTAAACCAGCCTCGTCTGCCGGGCTATCCTGCAGGGTCCGGCCTAGCCATAGCCTATGTACGCTAGATGCGTATATGCTCTCGAGCCGTAGCCGGTTTTGCTCTTGCAGCGGCGTTGAGTTTGCTGGGCGCTACGCCGCCACCGATAAACGCGCAATCGGCGCGCCTCGAATCGGCGCTGCTATCGGCGATAAAACTGTGGGGAGATATACGCTATCTCGACCCGCAGACGCCGAGTTCGCAACAGCGATTGGACATGACGTTCATGTCGGCCGAGCCGAAGATTCGTGCAGCGATGGATCGTGCGAGTTACTTGGCAGCCATGGAAGATTGGTTGTCTGTAGTAAACGATCCCGCGATACGCCTCGATCGCACGAGTCAGTTCCGGCTCAAGGTCACGGTTTCACCGAGCGGCTCTCTCTCGGTCGTGACGATTTCGAATGCTCTAGAGGCAGATCGTGGCAAGAACGTCGGCTCTTCTGCGGCCTCCGCGACGGCTGCCCAACCGTTCGCGCTCGTGGCGAAAAGCGACGCCATACTGTTCGACCTTCGCGGCATCGACTATACAAACGCGCCGGCGATGTCGTCGCTCGACGAAATATTTTCGCCCGACTCGCAACTATCGTCGCTCGTGCGTGGCGACGTCGCACTGCCGCGAACGCGCACGCGCTCGTATATCGGGTATCCGCCACAGAATTCTAGCTTTGACGGTTATACTGCGCGATTCGACATTGCCGATCCACAAATACTTCACGGCACTTCGTCGAGCGACCGCAGAATCGGATTTCTCCTCGGCCCTACGACGATGATCTCACCGACGATCCTCGGCCTCGCGATGTCAGGAAAAGCTTCGATCTACAGTATCGGCGGGCAACCGGTGTTCGAGCCAACGAGGACTGCGTCGATTGCCCTAGAGTATGGCCTCACGGCGACGTACCGGTTCGGCGATATCGACGGCATCGATCGAGGGGATGCGGTTGCGACGCCGGTGCAGAGCGTTGCCGACGCCATCGGCCGGATGGGCCAGCCCGCGACCCCGCTGCAGATCGAGCGCAAAGATCTTCCTATCGAGAAGAAAGACGATCCGTACGGCGGCGGCATGTCGTTCCCGGATGAGGGGCTGCGCATGCTGGCGGTCGCGCGCATCTATAACGTCATCCGATACTTCTCGCCCTATACATCGCTCTCGCACGACGATTGGGATAAGGCGGCCGAACGCGCAATTTCCGACGAGATCGCCGCCCGCAACCCGCACGACTACCTGGTCGGGCTTATGCGCTTCTACGCGCACCTGCACGATTCGCACGGCGCCGTCATGGGCGACATGGTTTCACAATACTATGGCGCCGGCGTACCGATAACGGTCCGATACCTGCGGCATCAAGCGGTCATCACGGCAATCGCTCGTTCGGGATCGCTTCCTGCCGGTATGCGCGTGGGCGATGTCATCGATGCGATCGACGGGCTTCCAACTCCAACGGCGATGCTACGAGCAGAAGAACTGATAAACGCCTCGACGCCGCAGTCGGCCGATCTCGATGCGCTTCGGAATTACGGCGCCGGCTCGCTGCTCGCTGGTCCGCTTGGTTCGACCGTTACGCTTCGCTATCACGCTCCCGGCAGCAAACGCAGCATGTCCGCGACCGTGAAGCGTTCCGCCGGCGGCTCGATCGAAAAGAGCTCGGAACCGATCTACACGATTTTACCCGGCAACGTGGGCTATGTTGATTTGGATCGCTTATTGCCCTCGCAAGTTGACAGTATGTTTACCGCGCTTTGGAATACGAAAGCGATCGTCTTCGACAATCGAGGATACCCCCGACTAGCAGAGTGGCCGGTTGCCGCACGCTTGACATCGCGGTCGAACGTTCCATTTGCATTATTTTCGACACCCGTCGTCAGTAACCCGATCGACAGCGCGGAAGACGATATCGCCTGGTTGCCGGCCTATCGGCAGTTTATGCAGAGTCTCACCGCCGCCGACGCGGCGAAATATCGCAAGCCGACGGTTATGCTGATCGACGCGCGAGCGATCAGCCAGTCCGAGCATAGCGCCCTGCTTTTTCGTGCGGCAGCGGGAACGCGGTTCGTCGGAACGCCGACGGCCGGTGCCGACGGCGACGTCACGAGCATGGTCGTGCCCGGTAATATAACGCTGTATTTCAGCGGCGAAGGCGTAAGCTGGCCGAACGGCGAGCAGCTTCAGCGCGTCGGTATCCAGCCCGACCGTTGGGTCGAACCGTCGGCGTTCGATATCGCCAAGTACAACGACGTCGTGCTGCAGGCGGGTCTCGACGAAGCGTTACAGCTGAGTGCTTCGCCGGTGGCGACCCGACGAGCGGCGGCAGTCGCCGAACGGAGCAGAGAGATGGCGCTCGCGCGCAACGGCAGCGCAACGAAGACGTCAAGCGTTCGCGGAACGGACGACCGCCCGTTACAGTTTACGTGGACACTTCGTGGTGATAAGTTTGCGGCGGAGCCGACCAACGCCGGCGGGTATTCGGGTGGCCCGACCTATTCAATGCACAGCGTCGACGGCGTGGACCCGCAGACCAAGCCGTTCGGTTCGTACGGCGGCCATTTCGATGTTATGCCGTATCTCGGCAAGACGATTCGCGTACGCGGGTATCTCTCGACCGAAAACGTCGTCGGCGGCGCCGGTTTCTGGCTGCGGATCGACGGCCCGTCAATGCAGCTCGACAACATGCAAGATCGCTGGCTGCACGGGACGACGAACTGGAGTCCCTTCACGATCGTTCTCCACGTGCCGGCCGATGCAACCCAAGCAGTGGGCGGCGTCTTAATGCTCGGCACCGGCAAGGTCAGCGCTTCAGATATCCACGTCGATATCGTTCCCGACTCGACGCCAACCACCGAAATATAATTTTGAGTTGGCGCTCGACGGCGCGATCGTTTGGTGTTCGTCCGACTCCGCGCGCGCTGCAGCTAAGCCGCCTACGTCCTTACTCGCGCCGGTGGTTCGGAAGGCGCGTCCGGCACGGGTTTTGAACCGTGTAGGATGGCGCTGACGGCTCCAACGCCGACCGGAACGGTAACGTTGCTCTTCACCGACATCGAAGGGAGCACGCAGCGTTGGGAAGCGGGGCCCGACGCGATGGCTCTGGCATTGCGCCGTCACGACGAGCTGCTGCGCGCCGCGATCGTACAGCACGCCGGCCATGTGTTTAAGACGAGTGGCGATGGCTTCTGCGCCGTATTCGGGCGGGCGTCCGATGCCGTTGCGGCCGCAATCGATGCACAGCGCGCGGTAGCAGTTGAGGATTGGAGCGCAGTCGGTAGCCTGCAAGTCCGTATGGCTTTGCATAGCGGCGCGACGTACCAACGTGAGGGAGACTATTTTGGGCCGGCCGTTAACCGCGTGGCCCGGCTCTTAGCGACGGCACACGGCGGACAAGTCGTATTCTCGGGCGTAACCGCATCGCTGTTGCGCGGCCTGATGCCCGGTCGCTCGGAGTCATGGGATCTTGGCGCGCACAGACTCGCCGATCTCGTCGAGCCGGAGCACGTTTGGCAACTCGTAGCTCCGGGTTTGGCCAGAACGTTTCCACCGCTACGTTCGCTCGAGTCGAGGCCCAATAACCTGCCGCGCCAGCTTACGCCGCTCGTCGGCCGCGACGACGTGCTCGCTGAGATAAAGCCGCTGGTGCGCGATCGTGCGTTGTTGACGTTGGTCGGCAGCGGTGGCGTCGGCAAGACGCGCGTCGCGCTGCAAGCCGGTGCAGACTTGCTCGGGAGTTCGCGCGATGGCGTCTGGTTCGTCGAGCTCGCATCCCTGACCGATCCTGGACTCGTTGCGAGTACGATTGCATCGACGGTGGGTTTGCGCGAACAGCCTCAGCGCTCCGTTCTCGAGACTGTGCTGACTCATCTCAAGCGCAAGCAGTTGCTCCTCGTGATTGACAACTGCGAGCACGTGATCGATGAGGTCGCACGGGTTGCCGATAGAATTCTGCGCGACTGTCCGGAAGTACGGCTGCTCGCAACCAGTCGCGAGCCGCTGCGAATCGACGGCGAGTACGTTTATCGCATGCCGTCGCTGACGTTTCCATCGCAAAGCGATTCACTCTCGGAGGAAGATGCGCTCGGGTATGGTGCCGTCGTGCTTTTCGCTCAGCGCGCCGCAGCCTGCGATGCGAAGTTCACGCTGACGGATGAAAACGCGCCGATCGTGGCGGAGATTTGCCGCCGGCTCGACGGCATCGCATTGGCGATCGAACTGGCGGCAGCGCGGGTAAAAGTTTTGACCCCGCGGCAGCTAACGCAAAAGCTAGACGAGCGTTTTCGATTGCTAACCGGCGGGAGCCGCGCGGCGCTCCCGCGGCAACAGACGATGCGCGCGTTGATCGACTGGAGCTACGATTTGCTCTCGGCAAAGGAGCAGAAGCTATTTCAACGACTGGCGGTCTTCGCCGGGGGATGGACCCTCGAAGCCGCCGTAAGCGTTTGTGCGGACGACGAGACCGTGGCCGATGGCATCGAGTCGTGGGAAGTCTTCGAGCTGCTCTCGTCGCTCGTCAACAAGTCATTGGTGCTCGCCGAACAATTCGATGGCACGCTACGCCACCGGCTTTTGCAGTCGACGCGTCAGTATGCGCGCGAGCGCCTTGCCGAGGCCGACGAAGAAGCCCCGATTGCGCAAGCGCATGCGGCGGCATTTCTCACCCTTAGCGAAGAGCTTCATCGCATTTTCGAAATCACGCCGGAACGCGCATGGCTTGCCAGGGCCGAGCCGGAGCTGGAGAATTTCCGTACGGCCCTTGCGTGGGCGTTGGGGCCGCAAGGCGACGTGCACCTTGCACAACGCATGGCAGCCGCGCTCCGACCGGTGTGGACGCGCTTTGCTGCAGCGGAGGGTCAGCGTCAAATCCGAGCGGCCCGCGGACTCGGGTCAAGCGAGATGCCTCTCTCGGTGGAGGCCGCACTCGACATTGCCGAAGCGGCGATCGCAACGGCGCTTGCTCAGCCGAAGACTGCGCGCGAGCGGGCGGAACGTGCGCTCGCACTCTATAGCCGGCTGGGGGATCCCTTACGCGTGGCTCAGTCGCGGCATCTTCTCGGCCGAGCGCTCCTCGACCGCGACGGGCTCCAAGAAGGAGAAGCGATACTTACCGTGGCCTTGTCGGAGGCCAGAGCCGTCGGAGTCCCTAGCGTCACCGGCGACGTTTTGCAAAGCCTCGCGGTCGCGCGCGGCAAGAGCGGCGACGTGGCCGCCGCCCGTTCGCTCTTTGCCGAAGCACTGGAAATTTTCCGGTCGACCGGAGCGGAGCGCGTCTGTTTGCATATTACCGGAAATCTCGCCGAAGCGGAGTTTCACGAGGGCAATGCCATCGAGGCGTTGCGGCTTGAGACCGAGGCGCTCGCTATGTATCGCGCATTCCATCATGGTTTGGGCGCGGCGATTTCGCTTTCCAACATTGCAGCATATCTGATCGCGCTGAAACGCTACGACGAGGCTCGTGTCTCGGCTCGAGAAGGACTCGCAGTCGCACGAGACGTGCGATGGGAGGCCGGCGTGACATGGGGCTTGCAGCATCTCGCCGCTATTAGCCTGCTACAACGCGATGGCGATGCAGCGCGCGCGCGCCGAGACGGGCTACGCGCTGCGAGGCTCGTGGGCTACGTCGATGCACGGTTACATGTGGTGGAAGCGGTACGCGGATACACGGAGCAGCGAGAGCACGACGAGGTGTTGCTTGCACTGCGCGACGCGCTGGGCGAAGCCGAACTTGCGAAACTCACGACGGAAGGCGCCGCCTGGACCGAAGATCGCGCCGTCGAAGAGGGCAACGCGATGTAAACAAGCATTGCACCCACGTACGAGCGTTATCAGATCCCATGTCCCTTACAATTCGCGCTTGGAAGAGAACAGCATTGTCATTGAAACCACGCCCCGCGCGCACATCCGTGCTCCCCAAGCTCGGGCGGCCGCACCCGGCTCTGCCCCTTGGTCCGGGCGTGGCAATCTGGCGCCGAAAAGTCTGGGTGAAATGGGGAATGTTGGCTTAGGCCAATTCGTACATGTCGCGTCACCTGCTGTTTGCCATTTTAATGCTGCTCTCGGTCGCAGCGTGCGATCATCGCAGCACGGCGTCGCGCGGCGCGTCGCAGTTGGTCATCGCGCGCTTGTCGGAGCCAAGTTCGCTCAATCCGCTCTATCTGCAAGGGCCGGACGTGAGCGACATTTCTGCCTTATTGTTCTCGTCGCTAACCCGCTACGACGCGCATAACCAGATCGCGCCCGACGTTGCAGCCGTCGTGCCGACGGTCGCCAACGGAGGCATTTCTGCGGACGGTCGCCGTATCGTGTACCGCTTGCGACACGACGTGCGATGGCAAGACGGGGTCCCGCTCACCGCTCGCGACGTCGTTTTCACCTACCGAGCGAGCGTCGATCCGGCCAACGCGATCCCCGCGCAGTCCGATTATGACGCGATCGCCGGCGTTTCGGCACCCAACCCGTATGAAGTTAACGTACTGCTAAAGCGTCCGTTCGCTCCGATCGTCGCGACGTTCTTCGGAGGTGACGGACGGCCGATTCTCCCGAAACACATGCTCGAAAAATATACAACGCTCAACGCGACGCCGTTCAATCTTTTGCCGATCGGCTCGGGACCGTATCGGCTGGAACGATGGCTCCGCGGCGACCGTCTCGATCTGGTGGCCAACGACCGCTACTACGCCGGTACGCCGAAGATTGCGAGCATCAGCATCCATTTCGTTTCGAATCACGCGACGATCCTCAACGAGTTACGAACCGGCGATGTTGACGCCACGTTCCTCGCCAGTCCCGCGGAGATCCGGTCGTTACGCGCGCTGCCGGAGCACACCGTCGTCGTCACGCGCGACCGGCCCAGCTTCGGCGTCATCGTTCTGAATCTCGGCGATGTGGTTTTTCACGATGTAGCCGTGCGACGCGCCTTTGCTGCCGCTATCGATCGGTCGGCGATCGCAAAGAAAGCCACATTCGGAATGTACGATGCGGCGACCGGGACGCGCGGCCTGTTCGGATGGGCGTACGATCCGAAGGCCGACGCCCAAACCTACGATCCCGAGCGAGCGCGAGAGCTTCTGGAGAGGGCCGGCTGGCGCACCGCGCCCGATGGCATTCGAACGAAGAACGGGCGGCGGCTACAGCTTCAGTTCGTTTTCTACGGGCGGTCGTTCGCAGCCGGTACCATCGTCCCGCTGATCGTCGAAGAGGCGAGAGCCGCGGGCTTCGACGTCAAAGCCAAGCCATACGATATCAATCAGCTGTACGCGCCGGGCGGGCCGCTCGAACGCGGAACGTTCCAAATCGCGCTGCTCGGGATGCAAACCGGTCTCGACCCAGATCCGTCCTCGTACGTTGCATGCGGTCAAGTTCCACCCAACGGGTTTAACTTCGCACGCTATTGCGATCCCGATGTCGACCTCGCGCTGCATCTGGCGCTGTTGACCTATCGACGCGACAAGCGCAAACCATATTACAGCCTTATCCAGCGCAAGCTAGTCGCGGACGTTCCGTACGTATTCTTGTGGCAACCTAGTGAAATCGACGTTATCCCCAATGCACTGCGCGGATACGAGCCATCCGCTAAGAGCGGCCCGTACGCGTCCGTCGCACAGTGGCACTTGTAGCTTATTTCGGGAGCGGATACCAACGCAGGCTGTTGCCTTGAATTTGCCAGCGTTCGCCGTCGCGGCTGCGGTAGGTGCCGCCGCCGTTGCAGCCGCCGCCCGCACCGATCGCACGGGCGCACATATCGACCAGCACGTACGGGGCCGAATATCTTAAGTGCTCGTTGACGCACGCCGTCATAAACTTTGGATACGACTGCTGACCCCAATCCGAGCGTAGGATCACGCGCCAGTCGACGATCTGTTGGTCTTTCGTGACCGCCTTGTAGACGGTGCAGTCGGAGATTCCAAAGATGAGCGGAGCGTTTCCGCCACCGCGTTCGACCCGAGCGACATCGACGAAGCGCTGCTTATCTTTATCCGACATCTCGTAGGGCGTTCGCGCGCCACAACCGGCGATCGCGGCAAGAATGGACGCTGCGGCGATACACCTGGCGAGCGTCTTCACGAGGACCGCGCCAACACCAGCAACTCGAGTGCGCCGGCGTCCAACAGTTGCCGAGCGAACGATTTACGCGACAGGAGCCGGGGCTTGCGTCGAGTACCCGGAACGACCACGACCGTTTCGGGGATGGCTCGGGCGATTTCGATGACGCGGCGTGGCGCGTCGGCGTGCGCTTCCTCAATCCACTCGACGTTGGTCTTGCTGGTGTGCTCGCGCACCGCGGCCACCGCTGCCGCATCCGGCGGTTCTTTGGGATCGGTCACGTGCACGATCGTAAATTCGATCGACAGGCGCGCTGCCATGCGGCCGGCACGTGCCACCAGCGGCAACTCCAACGAGTTCGGCCCCAACGTCAACAAAATGCGATCGAACGGGGTCGGCACCGAATCGCGATAACGACCGTGCAGCGCCTCGCGTAGTGCCAACTCGCGCAACTCTTCGAGATGCTCGGTGCGGAAGAAGTTCTCTAACGCGCTATCTATGCGCTCGGCCGGATAGACCTTTCCTTCGCGCAACCGCTGACGCAGCGCTTCGGGCGTGATGTCGATCGAGACGATCTCATCTGCCAGCGAGAGAATGCCGTCGGGCAGCGTTTCGCGCACCGTCGCGCCGGTGCGCCGCCGAACCGAGTCGGCCAAGCCTTCCAGATGTTGCACGTTGAGCGTGGTGATCACGTCGATGCCGGCCCGCAACACCGAGAGCACGTCGAAAAAACGCTTGGGTGCCACCGAGCCGGGCGCATTGGTATGCGCCAACTCGTCGATCAGCGCAACTTGCGGTTTGCGCGACAAAAGCGCGTCGCGATCCAATTCGCGATACGTAATCCCTTCGGCGGTAATCGCTCGCGGCGGCAGGACTTCGAGCCCCTCGAGCAACGCGACGGTTTCGGCTCGACCGTGCGTCTCCACAAAGGCCGCGACCACATCGACGCCGTCGTCTTGCAATTGATGCGCGCGGTCCAGCATGGCGAACGTCTTGCCCGAACCGGCGGCCGGCCCTAAATATACGCTCAAACGGCCGTATCCAACGCGCATCCGGTCCGCCGCGGAATTCGAATAGGGCGAAAACGCTGCGTTACGGCCCAAATGGGCCTGGTCCGGGGCGCCGATAAACAAATCATAGGTCAACGGCAAATTCGCCAATCGCGCGGCGTCGCGTCCCGACGGCAACGCCACCAGCGCGGCTTTCAAGTTATCGAACGCCGGTGTGGGCATCTCGCGCAGTACCTCGCCGTCCACTTCGCGCGCAGTTGCCTCGAGCGCGTTGCGGTCGGCCCCGCCGGTCGGTACGATTTCCAGTTCCAAATCCAACGCGTGCGAGATTGCCGAAGTGCGCTTTAAAAACGCCGTCGGATCGTGATCCGGATACACCAAGGCCGTCGCGAAGGCGTTGCCGCTGGCTTTGAGCGTCGGCAACGTCAAACGGTCCACCGTTCGCAACAATAACTCGCGCAAACTCGCCAGCGTGCGATCCTCGAAGATGCCGTTGAGCGCACGCTCCACATCGCGCTCGTCGACCACCTTGCCGGCCTTCACCCGCCCACGCAATAGCCGCGGCGACACGTCGAGCGCCACCACTTCGTCGGCCGATTTTAGAAACGACAGCGGCACGATTTCGCGCACCGGATAGCCGACCAGAGATTCGACCGTCGGCGCAACCGATTCCAAATGTGCCACGTTGAGCGCGCCGATCGTGCCGATGCCCGCCGCGCGCAACGCCTCGGCGTCTTGCCATCGCTTCACGTGCGCGCCGCCCGGCAGATTCTCGTGCGCCAGCTCGTCGAGCAGCACCACGTCGGGCCGTTCGCGGAGCGCCGCTTCGAAATCAAAATCCGAAAACTCCGCACCGTTCACCACGGCGCGCCGGCCGGGAAGCCGCGGCAACCCGGAAGCCAGCTCTTCTAAATCGAGCCTGCCCTTGGTTTCGATCCAACCGATAAACACGCGCTTACCGCCGGCCTGCAACCGCACGCCCTCGTTCAGTAACCGCCGCGTCTTTCCGGCGCCGGGCGCGGCCGCGACGTACACCACCAAACGCGGTCGCCCGCCGATCTCGGCGAGCAGTTGTTCGGCCTTGAGGCTGCGATCCACGTCCGCCGTGTTCTGCGCGCGGCATGGCGCCCCCGCAAGCACCGAGAACCCACCGGCGTGGGCTTGCTCTGCTACGCGCTGTTAATCGCCGCTTGGGTCGTCGACCTGTTCACTCCGCAGTTGTTCGTCACGGCGATTCTGTTCGACGGACCGATCGCGCTGAGCGGTTTGGCGCTCAAGCCGCGTCTCACGTTGCAGCTCTGCATTACGGCGCAAGTGCTCAACGTCATCGCCGGCTATACCGACGGCGTTCGCGCCGGACACAGTTGGGATGCCATCGCCATTGGCGACCGGCTGCTTGCAGCCGCCTCGTTCGCGTTGGTCGCCTACCTCACCATCGTGGCGCAACGTTTGGCGCGCGAGGCTGGTGAATCCAACGGCCGCGCGCGCCAGGTCGCAATCGAACGAACCTTACGCGCTGCCACCGGCCGCGTCCGCGAAACGCTCAACCTCGATTTGGTGCGACGTTCGATTCTCAGCGAAACGATCGCACTGTTGCACGCCGCGTTCGACGCGTTTGATCGTCTACGATCTTCCGGCCGAACCGCCGCTGGTGATTCGGCTCGACGATGGCGGCGAACCATCGTATACGCGCGATGCACTCTCACCCGATCTCGCGTCGCTCGTGGCTAAAACGCGCGAGGACGGTGCCATAGTGCACGTCACGGCTGACGACGCCGTCGGAAGGTTACGGCTCGCTACACTCGACGGCGCTACCGAGGCGCTCGTCGGCGAGATTCCCGAGCAGTACGCCGGTGGCGCGCACGTGCTGGTTGCAATCGCCGCTCCGGGCACCTCCTTCGATGCGGGCGCGGCCGCGGCCATGAAAGCCTTTCTCGAACAAGCCTCGGTCGCGCTAGAACAAGCCTACGTCTTCACCGAGCTCGGGCGTCGCAACGACGAGATCGCGGCCAGCCGCAACGAAACCGCACGCACTACCGACGTGATTCGCGACATGATCTACACGCTCGCGCACGATCTGCGCACGCCGTTGGTGGCCGCGGGCGTCACCACGAAACAGGCGCTCGAGGGCGCATTTGGCGCGTTGCCGGATCGCTACAACGACGTCTTGCGCGCGTCGCAAGCATCCAACGAGGAAGCGCGGCGCATCGTCGAAACGCTGCTGTTGGTCGCGCGCTACGAAACCGGTGAAGAATCGCGCGTTAGCGAGCGCGTCGATGCCGGCCCGCTGCTCGAGACGGCCGTCGAAGAACTCCATCCGCTCGCGCGCTCGAACGGCATAACGTTACGAGGCGAAGTGCGAGAGGCTCCGCTCGCCATCACCGGCGATCCGCACGAAATTCGTCGCGCGCTTCTCAATTTGGTCGCCAATGCGATTGCCGCCACAGCGCGAAACGGGACCGTCGTGGTGAACGGATTCACGGACGCCGGAGACGTGGTCCTGCAAGTCACCGACGACGGCTACGGCGTGCAGCCCGACCGGCGCGAATCGTTGTTCCAGCGATTCGGCGGAACCCGGGGCGCGGTCTCGAGCGGCTTAGGCTTGTATATCGTTCGCCGCATCGCCGAAAAGCACGGCGGCAGCGTCACCTACGGGCCTCGAGATCCACGGGGCAGTGTGTTTACACTCCGCTTGCCGAAGGCCCGAGAATGAGCGCTAGACCGAAAGTCGTGATCGTCGAGGATCACGCGTTGACGCGCGCCGGCTTGCGCACCGCACTCCAAGCATCGAGCGATGTCGTGGCCGAAGCCGCCGACGGCCCTCTGGGCTTAGAAGCGATTCTACGCGAACGGCCGGATGTCGCGGTCGTCGATATCGGATTACCCGGCTTCGACGGGATCGAACTCACCCGCCGGCTTCGTGAAAGCGACGTCGCCACTCGCGTGGTAATCGTTACGATGGTGGATGCGCCCGGCGAAGTGGTTGCAGCGCTGGCCGCCGGTGCAGATGCGTATTGCGTGAAAACATCCGAGCCCGAGCGCATCGTCAACGCGGTGCGTCTCGCGGCCGAGGGCGGCGCCTATTTCGATCCGCAAATCGCCCAGATCGTGCTCTCGCACGTTGCGGGCCGGGAGCGCGCTAAGGAATCGCAAAGTAGCACGGCCTCGCCGCTTACGCCGCGCGAAACCGACGTTTTGCGCTTGATCGCCGAAGGGCGCGGCAATAACGAAATCGCCGAACAACTCTACATCGGGTACGGCACCGTCAAGGGCCACATCCGCGATATCCTCGAGAAACTCTCGGCCGCAGATCGCACCCAAGCCGCCGTCACCGCACTTCGCAAAGGGTACATTTAGAGGAAGTCCTAAAGGGGCGAGGCTACCTCGCTTGCGGAGAATGCGTGTGCTAAAGGGAATCGCCCTGGGTGTCGTACTCACCCTAGTGGTAATCGCTATCGGCGGACTTGTGGCGTTAAGAACGGGCATGATCCCCGCCAACGCCGACGCTCGTCCGAACGGCCTCGAGGAGTGGGCCGCACGTGCGTCGTTGCGCGCGACCATGCATCGCGAAGCTCCGAACGTCACCAATCCGCTGCCGTTGAACGATGCCAACGTGCTCGCCGGCGTCAAGCTCTACACGCAAAACTGCGCCCTGTGCCACGGAGATTCGAGTGGCAACCCGAGCAATGTTGCGAAGGGGCTGTACCAACACGCTCCACAGTTCGCTCACCACGGCGTGGAGGATGACGCCGACGGCTATACCTACTGGAAGGTCGCGCACGGGATCCGCTGGACCGGGATGCCGTCGTTCGGCGGTTCGCTCAGCGATACGCAGATCTGGCAAGTGGCGCTATTTCTCAAACATATGGATAGCCTCAGCCCCGCAGCCCAAAACGCCTGGTCGAAAGTATCGGTCGATAAATAATGCTGTATCAAAACGCCTTGTTTGAGGATCTCGCGTCGCCGGCGCTCGCGTACCTTCCGTACGGCGGCATCGATTTTGGTGAAGCCGTCGCGATCGCGTCCGCCGTTGGAACCGGGGATGCATCCGCATTCTACAGCGCGTGGAGCGCGGCAGCGGATCGGCGCGTACAACAAGCCCAACAAGCGCAAACCGCGGGCCGTGGAGAATCGGCACGCGCGCTGCTCTTGAAAGCAGCGTGCTTTTACGGAATATCGTATCGTCCGTTATTCGGCACACCGGTAGATCCCAGGCTAACCGTCGCCTTTAACCGCCAGATGGGGGCCTTCGCAAAAGCGGTCGCGATGTTCGACTCGCCGGCCAAGGAATTACATATCCCCTACGAATCCACAACGTTACCCGCCTACTCGTTTGCTGCCGACCGTGCCGTGGATCGCCGCGACCCGCTACTGATCTTTACCAGCGGTTACGATACGACGGTTACCGATGATTATTTCGCGTCCGCTGTCGCAGCGACGCGACGCGGCTACGATTGTTTCGTGTATGACGGTCCGGGCCAAGGTGCGCCGTTGATTCTCGAAGGCATCACGATGCGTCCCGATTGGGAAAACGTCGTGACGCCAGTCATCGACTTCATCAAAACCATTCCTGAATATTCCGAACGCCCATTAGTGCTGCTCGGCTGGAGCTTCGGTGGCTACTTGGTGCTTCGGGCCGCAGCGCACGAATCGCGGTTAGCCGCCTGCGTTGCCGACCCGGGTTTATCCGGCGCAATGTCGGTGTTCGGGCGCGTCGCTGGGATCGCCGACGCCGGACAACTACAGCAAAAGGTCGATGCCGACCCCGGCCTGCGCTGGCGTTTCGTACAGCGCGGCTTCTGGGTGCAAGGCAAATCGACGCTCCCGGATTTTTTGACTGAAATGCAACGCTACGATTTGGGAGATTCGGCCAAGCAGATCCAGTGCCCGACGCTGTTGACGATGGCCGAGAACGATCCGCTCGCCTCCGGCGCGCAACAACTGTACGATACCCTGACGTGTCCGAAAACGCTTCTGCACTTCGCCGCCGCCGACGGCGCCGGTGGTCACTGCGAAATGGGCAATCGATCGCTACTCAATAACGCCGTTCTCGATTGGCTGGACGACACGGTCTAACGAAAGGAAGCATCACAGTGAGACGCCTCGCACTTTTGATTTTGCTCGCCGCTATCTTGCCACTCGACGCACGATCGGCGAACGCGGCATCGCTCGATTTGCTCCGTCGCGCCGCAGACCTAAACCCGGGCCTCAAATCGTACACTGCCTCGGCGCAGCTGTCGGCGATCCTCCACGTGCTGATACCGGTTCACAAGACGTTCAGCGGAACGGTCTACTACCTAAAGCCGAAACGGAAGATCGAGTTCCAAAACGTTTCCGGACAGCTGGCGCGCTTCAAAGACCTGGCTACGTCCACCCCGAGCTTTAGCGAACTCGCCAAGGAATATACCGTAACGGCGCTTGCTGATACCGGCTCGGTTTCGTCCTACGATATGACGCCAAAGAAAACCGGCAGCCGGGTGAAGAACATCGATGTTACGGTTGACGACGCGGCCGCGCATATTCAACACGTTCAATGGAATTACACCAACGGCGGCACGTTGCAGTTGACGGAGTATTACACGCAGGTCGGAACCTACCAGCTACCCGCAAAATCGGACATCCAGGCCCGTTTCCCAGGCTACAGCGTGGACGGCACGCTCTCTTTCAACGACTACAAGCCCAACGCTCCGGTCTCGCCCGACGTGTTTGCGTCGCCCAAGCCTTAGCGTGGAGAAGAACATGGCGACCAAAACCTCGACTCGCGGAACGCCACCAGTACTGCCGCGTCCCGATTTCCATTTCCCCGGCGAGGTCGGGCGGACGTACCTCGAGTCCGATCCGGCGCAGTTTCCAAGAATGGTGCAAGCACCTGACGGAGCTCCGAACGTTCTGCTCATCTTGATCGACGACGTTGGATTCGGCCAATTCTCTACATTCGGTGGCGGCGTGCCGTCGCCCACGATGGACAAGCTGGCCGCCGAAGGTCTTCGCTACAACCATTTTCACACGACGGCGTTATGTAGTCCGACGCGAGCTGCGCTAATCACCGGCCGCAACCATCACTCGGCGGCCTTCGCCGGAATTACCGAACTCGCGACCGGGTACGATGGATATACCTGTATACTGCCGCGAAGCTGCGGAACCGTCGGCGAAGTACTGCGCCAGAACGGCTACATGACGGCCTGGATCGGGAAGAATCACAATACGCCGACGTGGGAAACCAGTGCGGCCGGTCCCTACGACCGCTGGGCCAACGGGCTCGGATTCGATTACTTCTACGGCTTTAACGCCGGCGATATGAATCATTGGAATCCGATTTTGTACGAAAACCGCAATCTTGTGCCGGCTTCCAGCGATCGCGACTACTATCTCACGACCGATTTAGCCGACAAATCGATCGCATGGGTGCGTCAAGCCAAGAGCATCGCTCCCGATCGGCCGTTCTTTCTGTACGTTGCGCCGGGAGCGACCCACGCTCCGCATCAGGTGCCGCAAGAGTGGATCGAAAAATTCAAAGGACAGTTCGATGAAGGCTGGGATCGTTATCGTGAGATCACGCTGGATCGGCAGAAGAAGTTAGGCGTCGTCCCGCAAGACACGAAGCTGACCGTTCGTTCCAAGGGCCTGCCCGCATGGGACTCGCTCAATGCCGATCAAAAACGTCTGTACGCTCGCATGATGGAAGTCTTTGCGGCCTACGGTGCGCAGTGCGACGAGCAAATGGGCCGCGTGATCGACGCGGTCAAAGCGCTGCCGGGTTCCGATAACACGTTGATCATCTACATCGCCGGCGATAACGGATCCAGCGCCGAAGGCGGCCTCGAAGGCTCGCTGTGCGAGAATATGTTCTTCAACGGGTTCGCCGAAAAGTGGGAAGACAACATCAAGGCCATCGACGAACTCGGCGGCCCGAAACACTTCAATCATTTTCCGTCGTCATGGGCGCACGCCATGAACGCGCCGTTCCAGTGGACAAAACAAGTCGCCAGTCACTTCGGCGGCACGCGTAATCCGATGATCGTGTCATGGCCGAGCCGTATCAAAGACGCCGGCGGCCTACGGGCGCAGTTTTTGCACACGATCGATATCGTTCCGACGTTGTACGAAGTGTGCGGCATAACCGCACCGACCGAATTGAACGGCGTGGCGCAAAAACCGATAGAAGGCGTCAGCTTCGCGGCCACATTCATCGACGCCGGCGTCGAGAGCCCGCGCAAGACGCAATACTTCGAGTTGGGCTGCAATCGCGGGATGTACCACGAGGGCTGGATGGCGTCGAGTCCTTCCTTCGTTCCGTGGGATTCGAATCGCCCGGAATGGGATCCGGATAAGGCGCCCTGGGAACTCTACGACATCACCAAAGACTTCTCGCAAGCCGACGATCTCGCCGGACAGAATCCTGAAAAGCTGCGCGAACTACAGGATCTATGGTGGGTCGAGGCGGCCAAGTATAGCGTTCTGCCGTTGGATTGGCGCGGAACGATCCGTATGAACGCCGACGCGATGGGCCGTCCGAACTTGATGGGCAACCGGACGAAGATGACGTACTATACCGGCACGATCGGCGTCCCCGACGCGGCGTCGCCGCGTATGTTGAACAAGTCGTGGACGATAACCGCCGACATCGAATTACTGAAGGGTGACGAGAGCGGCATGATCGTGACGCACGGCGGCCTCGAAGGCGGCTACGGATTGTATCTCAAGAACGGCGTGCCGAGCTTCGTCTACAACTTCCTCAGCGTCGATCGTCCGACGTTCACCGCAAACGAACCGCTCGCCAAAGGCAAGACCAAGTTAATCGTCGATTTCAAGTACGACGGCGGCGGCATGGGTAAGGGTGGCACGATCGCGATGACCGCAAACGACAAGGTCGTCGCGCAGGGCCGGATGGAGCGTACCGTCCCAATTCAGTTCTCGCTAGGGGAAGGGCTCGATATCGGAATGGATGTGGGATCGCCGATCGACTTCACCTACGATCTGCCGTTCATGTTTACTGGGAAAATCGAACGAGTGGAGATCGATCTCCACCCGCAGTGATAATCTATTGCATGGATTGCAGTTGACGGTGGAGCGGCGCTAAGTTTACTTTGATGAACCCGGTCTGCGCACGGTCGTAGTCGATCATCATGTTGATCACAACCACGGACGCCAGGACGTAAATGATGCTCAGCGCGACCGGGCGCGATGGCTTCACCGCAAATCCCAACCCGAGCGACATGGTGGCTAACGTCACCAGCACCAGCGTGAGCATGATGACCTCGGCCGGAACGTGCGTCGTAAGCGCTTGCAATTGTTCGGCTGAAACGTCGATCGTATCGTTGAGGGTTTGCATCAACAGGGAATACCCGAGATTCGTCCGGTCTCGATGCAGTGCGCTCGATGCAATGCTCCACATTTCGGCCTGGTCGTGGTCGCTCTCGTCAATTCCGGCCTGGCGTAATGCGGGATTATTGGGAGATTCGTACGCCCGCAGCCGGGCAGCGGTGTAACGCGTCAGAATGGCGCGAAAACGCTTAGCCTCGACCGAATCGAGTTGGTCGGCCCGAAGCCACGTCGTTCCGATCGCGTTGGCTTCGGTGACCACCAAGGCGCGTCGCGCGTCGAATCGAGCCGATGCTTGCGAAAACGAGAGTCCGAGGACGAACGAGGCGAGCGTGACCAACCCGGCCTGCACTACCGAGAACCCGTCGGCGTTTGCGAGCTTGTCGGCGCGCGACCGCAAATAGCGATACGGCAGCTCGATCGCAAGGCCGAGCACCACCAGCATCAACAGCGGCAGAGCCCAGGGATTCGCCTGGTAAATAAGTTCGGTCATACCTTTTGCCCCGGTTACGAGTTCATTCGGCTCGCGCGTACGTTCAGAAAAGCGTTACGTTCGAGAACATGCTGATGCCGGCCGCGATGCCGATAAGAAGCAAGACGATGGCGGTGAGCAATGTCATCGAAGTCGGAAAGCGGCTTTCCGCGTGAATTAATCCCGCGCTGGCCATCTCGGTCCGTTCGTTTCGTAGCTCTTGCATGAAGCGAAGCTGGTAGACGATTCCGAGAATCAGCATAAGAACGCCGAGGAGCACGAGCGCCAGACCAAAATGACGGGCCGAAGCGTCGCCACCGATCGCCTTCGAGTCGTGCAGCTTTTGAAAAATCTGGTAGATCGTGAATCCGAAGCTAATGAGCGACAGCGACGTCCGCATCACCGACATGAGCGTACGGTCGGCACTCATGCGCGTACGTTGGAACGACATCCCGGTCCGGCGAGACGACAGCTCTACCGAGATATGGTCGGGATCCGACGCAGCGGTAATCGCCTCGGGAGGCATGACGTTTACCTTAGACATCCGCAATCATCCGGCCCCTAACGCGCGCCTCCCCTCGGGAGACGGCCCGGGACCCCGGGTCGGGCGCGTCCAATATGCTCAAACGATGGAAGAACTTCTGATGTCGTTCTCCTCGTTGGTGGCTTCGTTCGTCGAGGGCTTAGCGGCTCTGATCGTCCTCGGCGCTGCTCTCGAAGCGCTATACGGAATCGGTGCCGGCCTCTTCGGACGCGGCGTGGAGAAGACGCGCCGCCGGCGCGACGTTTGGACGCGCTTCGCACTGTGGCTGGTGTTAGCACTCGAGTTTACCCTCGCGGCCGATATAGTTCGAACGGCCATTCATCCGTCGTGGACGTCGATCGGACAGCTCGCCGCAATCGCCATCATCCGAACGTTTCTCAATGCCTCGCTGGCTCGCGACCTGCGCGAATCGCAATCGTGGGGCAAGGTGACATGACGCGCATAAACCGATATTGGAGCCGGCTACACCGGACTCCGCGTTTCAGGTAATTCGGTGCGTTCTGCTATACTAGTATTAACAGGAGGACCAGCATGGCGAAATCTCGGCAACTCGCGGCAGAGTTTATCGGTACGTTCTGGCTCGTTTTCGGCGGTTGCGGGAGCGCCATTTTGGCGGCCGGCTTTCCGCAACTCGGGATCGGATTCGTCGGAGTATCCTTTGCCTTCGGTTTAACGCTTCTCACGATGGCCTATACGATCGGCCCGATTTCGGGCTGCCACATCAACCCGGCGGTAACCGTCGGACTGTGGTTAGCCAAACGTTTCCCAGCTCGCGACGTGATTCCGTACATCGTCGTTCAGGTCATCGGCGCTATCGCTGCCGCGGCCGTACTGTACGCGATCGCATCCGGCAAGCCGGGATTCACGGTGGGGCAGTTCGCATCGAACGGTTTCGACGCACTCTCGCCCGGCGGATACAATATGGCCTCGGCGCTCATCGCCGAAATCGTGCTCACATTCTTTTTCCTGATGGTGATCCTCGGCTCGACCGACAAGCGCGCTCCGGTCGGATTCGCGGGCTTGGCGATCGGTCTCGCGCTCGTGCTCATCCATCTGATCAGCATCCCGATCGACAACACGTCGGTCAATCCGGCACGCAGTACCGGTCCGGCTATCTTTGCCGCCATGGGAGGCGGCGCGGAACTGTCGCAACTTTGGCTGTTTTGGGTCGCACCGTTAATCGGCGGCGGTCTAGCCGGTCTGCTATATCCGATCTTGTTCGGCGAAGAAGTCAGCGTCGAACCGGTTATCGGCGACCTTCCGGGGGCACGTTAATATGTTATGGCGATATATACTCAGCATCACCGCGTTGGCTGTGGCGACGACCGCCCCAGCCTGGGCGACGGGCACGCTGAAAATTCAACAAAACAACAATTCGATCAGCACGTATACCAACGTAGGCATCAAGATCGTCGGCAAAACGTTGATGCTGACCTCGGCCGATAAGTGGTCAACCGTCATCATCAGCGGCGGCTCATGCGTTGAACGACAACGGGCTCAAACGTTGCAACGCCAAGCAATTGTCGATGGACGAAGACGGCACGATGCACGTTATTCCATTCGTGAATGCGACGTTCTACTTCAACCTGACCGACGGCGACCTGATGCTGCCGTTATCGACCATCAAGATTATGCCGAATTCAGTCATCTTCTCCGCTAAGACCGACAAGGGAACGTATATCACCGGAAGCGGAACAATCGACGGGAAAACGCCGCAATGAAAAAGACAGCTTTACTAATCGCGATCGCGCTGTTCGCATCTTCGACCGCCGGTTTGCAAGCACGGCCTGGTGGCGGTGGCGGCGGCGGTGGCCGGGGAGGCGGCGGCGGCGGCGGCCGTCCCGCTCCGTCGCGCCCGGCGCCCTCGCGTCCGGCTCCGTCAAATCCCGGCAAAGGGTTCAACATGGGCAACGACGTTCCGTCGTCGCGCCCGGGATACAAGCCGCCGCAGCAACAGCAACGGCCGCAACAACAGCAACGGCCGCAACAACAGCCGAACCGCAATCCGAATACCGCGAACAACGGTAACAAGCCCGGCAACGGCAACAACAATAACAAGCCCGGCAACGGCAACAATAACAAGCCCGGCAACGGCAACAACAATAAGCCCGGCAACGGTAACGGTAACGGCAATAACAGCGGAAACAATAACGGTAACCGCAACAACGGCAACGGAAACAACAACAATATCAACAGCGGTAACAAAACCGTCAACAACAATAACGTCAACGTTAACCGCAACTACAACGGCTACAACGGGTACGGCTATCACGGCGCGGTCGTCGTGAATCCGATCTATCGGGGACCGGCTTGGGGCTGGAACCACGGCGCCGTCTGGACGCCCTATCCCAGCTACTGGGGCGGCGGATTCTGGGGAGCCTTCGCCGTCGGAGCGACAACTGCAGCCGTCATGGGCGCCGTTGTTAGCTCGAATCAGACGTACACGTCCTACCAAGTGCAACAGAGCAGTCCTGGTGCCACGCTGTTATCCAACTATGGATTGCAGCAAGTGCAGTGCGGATCGCCCAACCTCGTGGTCATCTACGGCCCGAATAACGGCGTGATCTGCGCGAACCCGAACGGTCAAGTTGCAGCCGGCAACTACGCCGTCAACGAGAACAACCTCACGCTGCAATCGCAGTAGAGTAAACTTCTCAACGTAGAAAGGGGGTCGGCTGGTTATCCAGCCGGCGCCCTTTGCGTTTCCGTCCTGCTTAGCTGCTCACGGATGCTTCTCGATCCAGTCGATCCAGAATCGTGTTAGATCCGCGCGTTGTACCGGGTTGCTCGGACCGTGGGTCGACGCCGGGAACACTAGGAACTTGGTCTCGATGTGGTTGTCGGTCAACGCGTGATATAGCGCGTACGACTGCGAAATCGGAACGACCGGATCTTGCGTCGTTGACCAGATGAGCGTCGGGGTCGTAATATCGGCGTAATATGTAATTGGCGATTGTTCGGCGTAGATGCGCCGGCCATCGCCGATGTATGGCGACGTCCCGAGATAATACGTGTTTTGCACGTTCGAAATTGACGTGTCGTATTCGTTGGTTTCGTCGTTCACCGCGGCCCCCGAAACCGCCGAACGCCAAATGTGGCTATGGCCGATCAGCCACGTCGTCAGCAACCCGCCGTACGACCAGCCCGAAACCGCGACCCGCTTGGAGTCGGCATAGGGCTCGCGTTCGACCGCGGTCAAACCGGCCATCACGTCGTTGCCGGGCCCGGCGGCCGTGTCGTTTTGGACAGCCAGCATGTAGGCATTGCCGAGATTGTCGCTTCCCCGATAGTTCGGCTGCATCACCACGTAGCCGCGTGACGAGATCAACTGCGCAAGCGGCCAATCTTCCCATGCGAATTCGAGGTCGTTCGACAGTCCGGGGCCGCCGTGAATCAACAGAACGATCGGAAAGCGTTTGGGATTCTTCGGATCGTATTGCGGAGGGACGGTGACAACTCCGTCTTCGGCGAAGCCGTTCGGCCCGTTATAATCGATCTCGCGCATGTCGCCGAACGTCAACGTATCGACGAACGAATTGAGATGCGTCAGCTGCCGCGGCGTACGCGCGCCCGGCGCCAGATAGAACAACTCACGCGCGTGACGCGCGTCGTTCGCTAGAAACGCCAAGCCACCGTTCCGCGCGAACGACGCCGCGATGCCCGCATCGAACGTGCTGCTCGAATATGGATCGCATATGATGTTCCTCGGCCCGAGGTCGAACGGAGTGATGTCGCTCCGAATTTCGAGACTTGGCGGCGAAATGTGGTGGGGGAGATCCGCCTTCCAAACCTTGACTTGGGTGCCTTCGCTGGCACAAACCAACAGGTGCCGGCCATCGGGAAACCACAGGCTACCTGCCACGTTCCGATCGAATTGGGGCCAGCGAGAACTGACTCCGCCCGATTGCACATCGCTTCGCATCAAGGTATTTTCGGCTAGAAAGTTTCCTCCAGCCGGATACCAGAACAACAGTGACCGAGCGTTTTCGTATGATGGGCTCAACTCAAACTGCGCGAGAGCCGTTATTTTTGTGGGCGCGCCGCCACGAGCGTTCACCTGCCAAATCGTCGATAGCTCGTCGTCACCCGCGAACGGCGTCACGACACGCGTAAACGCAATGTTGCGCCCGTCCGGAGACCACGCAAATTGCGAAGTGAAAATGCCGCCCGGATCGGTCGGCGCAATCGTCCACGAACCGCTCGTCAAACGTCGCGCACGCCCGGCGCCCGACGACGCGATCACCCATAAGTGATCCGGCGGGGTCAGCGCCGTCGCGGTGTACTCGTTGTTACCCGCGAAGAAATAGTCGTGATGCTTGGCCAATGCGGCGCGATTCGCAGGCAGGTCTGCCGCGACATACGCGATCTCGCGTCCGTCCGGCTTGTATTCGAAGTCGATGATATCCGTCGGACTCGCGGTCACGCGTCCCGTCACGCCATCGAGCGCGCGCTGATAGATTTGCACCACGCCGTTCGCGTCCGTCGCCAGGTACGCCAACCGGGAACCATCCGAGGACCAGCGCGGCACCGCGACGTCGCGTCCGCGAACGATCGCTCGCATATGTCCCGACGCCACATCGATCAACACCAACGATGGAACGTCTTCGGCGTGCACCAGATCCTGATGGTAGACGAGCATCGCAACGGTACGTCCGTCGGGCGAGATCGCCGGTTCTTCCAGATTCACGAGTCGAGCCGCATCGGAAATCTCTAGCGTTCGTGCGGATGCCGCGCTGCCGGCCGCCAAAACCACCGTCAAGCCCAACGAGAGAAGAAGAACGCGCATGGCGGAGCGTTCTCACGCCGGTTGTGCGTGCCTGCTACAAAGAGCGGCGAAGCGTTACGCGAGGCGGGCGCAGAAGAAGCGGCGATGCACGGGCTTACCCCGCGGCGCGCCGTCGCTGCCGCCACGCTCGCCTACGCGATCGTCTTTTTCGTACTGGGCGCCGCTCGCTACGCGACGTTTCACTCGGGCGCCGATCTCGGGCTGTTCGTGCAAACGATCGCCAGCGCGTTTCACGGGTTTCACAACACCGTCGAAGGCACGTCGCACTTCGCCTATCATTTCTCGCCGATTCTGTACGTGCTGGCGCCGCCGTTGTGGCTGACCCACTCGCCGCTCGTGCTGGTCGCCGCCCAAGCGATCGTGACCGCCCTCGTCGCTCCGCCACTGTACGCGATCGCACGGCGCAGAACCAGCGATTGGAATGCCGCGGCGCTCGCCTGTGTCGCGCTGCTCTATCCGCCGCTCCAAGGCGTCACGTTTACCGATTTTCACGAGGTGGCGTTCGTTCCGGCCGCTATCGCTGCGCTGCTCTGGGCCATCGACGCACGCCGTTTGGGTTGGGCCGCACTGTTCGCTGCCATTGCGCTCGCATCGAAAGAAGATCAGTTGACCGCGCTGGCCTTCGTCGGCGTCGCCGGCTCGGTCTACTTTGCACGGCGCAAAGAACGCAACGCCACCGTTTTCAGCATCGCGCTGCTTGCGGCGTCGCTCGTCGTTTTCGCGACGTATTTCACCGCGATTCGCGCGCTGGCCGGCGCACCCGGCGGTTGGGTGCCGCAACATTTCTACGAATGGAGCGGCTACGCACGAGCGTTGCCGTGGCAAACGCAAATCGTCGGTCGTATCACCTATCTGCTCGAAGCCTTCGTGCCGTTGGCGTTGCTGCCGTTACGCTCGCGCACGCTACTGCTCGCGCTGCCAGGCTTTACCGAAGTGCTGGCGTCGCGCGAACCACTCACGTACACGATGGGCCAGCATTATGCCGCTGCGTGGGTGCCCTACGTGCTCGTTGCGTTCGTCATCGCCGGAGCGCGACTGTTCGAAAGCTCGCAACGTGGTGGTCGCCGTTGGACCTGGACTGCAGCCGCACTCTGTGTGGTCGTATCGATCGCGTTTAGCCCGCTGCACGTCGGACATTTCGTGCGCCTGCCGAACGCGCGCGACGCCGAGACCAGTGTAATGTTGCAAAGCCTGCCGCCAAACGCTGCAGTCGGCACCTACGACGAACTGTATTCACACCTCGGATTCGACCCTAATGCCCGCATTGGCGTTCGTTCGATGCCCGAATATGTCGTGTACGACCAACGGTATGCGTCGGCCGCGTGGGACGGGATTCACCTGCCCGCCGTCCGGCACGCCCGGCAGCAAGGCATGTACTCGGTTGTCTCGGACCACGATGGAATCGTCGTCTTACGTCGCACCCGCTAGTCTCGCTTCTCGGCCGGGGAGCCCTGTGCTACAATCGGGGCACCGTGGCCGTTCCGACTCAGATGCCGCATCTAGCGAAAAACTACCGGCTCGTGCACGAGATCGTGCACGGTCAGGGCCCCGGCGTGCACCTTACCATGGCCCAGATTCACGATTTGGCCGCGCAACGCAAACCCGGCCTTGGATTCACCACGGTGTATCGCGCGCTTACCAAGTTGCGCGATCTCGGGCTCGTGTCCGAAATCATACTGCCGGGAGCCGATCGGGCGTTTTACGAAACGGTCGCTCCGGCGCACGCGCATTTTCGTTGCGACGGCTGCGGGCGCGTCGATGATGTCGAGTACTTGCCTCCAGAGCAAAGCGTGCGCGAACTTGCCGGAAAATACGGCATCGAAATTCGCGAAACGCTATTGAGCCTGCACGGTTTGTGCGCCGGCTGTCGGGCCGTCACCGCAGCGCCCGCAACAGGTTCTTAGCGCAACAGGCTTTCGCCGCTAGCGACGATCGCGTCGTCGGCCGGCCGCGGATTCCAACCCAGTAACGAACGCGCTTTTTCTGAATTCGTCCGCCGAACGATGCCCAATTGCGGCAACCATCCTGCCGCCTGCGGATTTTCGGTCGCGATGTGCCGCGCATCCGCTTCGGTCAACTCCGTGTGCGGTGCCTTCACGGCGCGTTCGCCCAAACCATGATGCAACGCCTTGGCGACATCGAGTAGCGATAGCGGTTCGCCGGCCACCGCCACGAATCGCTCGCCCGCGGCTTGCGGCGTCGTCGCGGCACGCAGCAATAGATCTACGACGTCGCGCACGTTAACCACGCCGAAATAGATCGGCGGGGCGACCGGCATATAGCCGTCGAGCATCGTTTTGATGATGCCGATCGAACTCGACGTGCCGGTGCGCAGTGCCGGTCCGAAAATGCCGGCCGGGTTGATTGACACTAATTCGAGTCCGCTTCCTTCGCCTTCGACGAACTCCCAGGCGGCGCGTTCGGCCAACGTCTTCGATTTGACGTACGGCTGCACATCGGCCGCGTTGACGTCGGTCCAAGAATCTTCCAAGAACGGTCCGTCGCCGGCGTGCCCGTAGCCGATCGCTCCGAACGACGATACAAAGACCACGCGCTTGACTCCGGCCGCGTGCGCCGCACGTAACACGCGCAACGTGCCGTCACGAGCCGGCCGGATCAGCTCGTCTTCGTGGCCGGTGTGCTCGAGCGGAAACGGCGACGCGACGTGCAGGACGAACGCACATCCGTCGACCGCTTCGCGCCATCCGTCGTCGCTCTCCAGATTCGCGGCCACGAACGATAAACGGTCGCCCGGGTCGATGCTGTGGTCGGCGACCATTTCCCGTACGGAACCGGCGCGCGAGACGTCGCGCACGGTGGTTCGAACCGAGTAGCCGTGGCGTAGCAAATGTAGAATTGCGTGCCCGCCCACAAATCCCGTGCCGCCGGTAACGAGGACCGTTTCCATCGCAATAAGGTTCGTACTCTTCAGACGCCTCTCATTTTGATTACATGGTTTGCCTGAGCGGCCGGCTTCGATAGCGGCGGTCATCTATCAAATCGCGGGTTCTAGTCGTACATCGACGGAAACTCGGTCGTCGGTGGAGCGCAAACCGACGGGGTGAGGCGCCTATTAGAAAGTAAGCAAAGTCAGGAACATCGCCTCCGCCCGGCGGTGGGGTCGATTGTTCGGCTGGCTCACGTTTGGTAAGCGCCAGGAAAGCCCCAGAGGTGAACTCGAAGGGCTAGACCATGAAGACCTCGCCCGCGAGAAGCGATACGCAGCTTCAACCGCGAGTCTTGGCGCATTACGGGCTCGTCGGCCCACTCATGGAAGCGAGTTTAGGGAACTCGCCGATTGTCTATTCCAACTATCCCGACGGGTTGGATAAGCCGGCGGTCTATCACGTCACGCAGGTGCCGCTGACGCACACGAAATTGCTGTGGCTCATCCACGCTAAATACGCGATGTCGTTCTTTACCTGGGCGCCGTTACCCGAAGACGACGACCGCTTGCGTTTCGGCCGGGTGCTGCTCGAAGGCGCCGGGACGGGGTTCGATCGGGTCAAACGCGCGGCCGGCGTCGTGCGCGACGTGTTGCTCGAAAAAGCCGGCTGGCAGTGCGTGCCGCTGATCGACGGTGGCAACGGCATCGCGTTGTGGATTCCGCTCGCGGATGCTCCCAATGCCGCGCCGTTACGCTCGCGATTGCACCAGCTGTGCGGCGAAGCTATCGCGCGCTGTCCGGAGCTCATTTCGGGCGAAGCCAATACGCACGCCGACGGACGCGTGCACGCCCACGTCTCCAGCAATGCCGCGCGGCGTTACAGCGCAGCGCCGTATAGTTTGCGCCCGCCCGATCTGACCGTCTGCACGCCGGTGCGCTGGAACGAACTCGATTTGCTGGCGACGGCCGGCGCGTTTACCGATCGCGATCTACCGGCCCGGCTGCACGATGTTGGCGATCTGTTCGCGACGCAGGTCGCGCAAATGCCAGGCCAGAGGCTCGACAATGCGCCCATCACGATGAGCAACACGCCCGCTCCGCACGGCTACGTGATTAGGGCCGCGATCGAAATTCTCGCGGATGGAAAGGCGCGAACGGCCGGCGAGATTTTAGACGAGGCGTTGAAACACGGACTGTTAACGGCAGACACCAAGCGTAAATACGTCTACACGGCGCTCACCGAATACATCGCACGCCAAATCGCGCATAATCGGCGCGCGCCGTTTCTGCAAGACGAGCAGCGGCGATTCCGCATCAACGAGCCGCCGGACGACTGGCCGGATATCGAACCGGCGCCACGTGATGAAGCCGAGGTGCGTGCGCTGATGGACCGGCTCGAACAAACCGCATCGGGCGACGATCCGCTGGCGTTCGAATTGGCCGTCTGCGACGCGTTCGCGCACCTAGGGTTCCTAACGGAACATCGTGGAGGAACCGGGCAAACCGACGGTATCGCCGACGCGATCCTCGGCCGGCTCGGTTACCGCGTCACGATCGAATGTAAGACGTCGAAACACCCGGTCAATCAGACGCAAGCGCCTGAAGAAGCAGCGAAGTTCCGCGACGAACTTCACGCGCAGTACAGCGTGTTAGCCGGTCCGGAGTTTTCATCAGAGCTCGAACTATTAGACGAACTGCAAAATCACCGGGTCGCCGCATTCGCTGTCGCCGATCTGCAGACGTTGCTTGAACTCGATGCGACTGCCCTCGAGATCGAATCGTTGCTGGTTCCCGGCTACTGCAGCGATCGCATCGGCGACCTGCTCTGGCAGCGCCGTCACGGCCCTGCCAAGCGCATTTCCACCATCGCGCATCTGATCGTGCATGGCGGCTGGAAGCTACAAGTCACCGCCGCGAAAATGACGGGCGGGGGGATCCCCCTCGGCTCACGCTCGATTACGCTCATGGCATGGTCGAACAGGCGCTCGAAGACGAGGGCAGCGTGCAAGGCTGCATGCGCGCCGATGTCGTTCGTGCGTTTGAAGTGCTAACGAGCGCGACAGACGGTCGAGCCGTGTGGGCAGATGACGAATGCTCGTCGATCGTCATCGTTCGTTCCGAGTAGTTGCGGACGGCGTTGGCGATCCGTGTGAATCGACCGCTCGTCCTTTCCGCATTGTTGATCGCGACCGTCGGCGCGAGTCCGTGCAGCAACGGCACGACAGCCGACCTGCAGGTGTGTTGGTCGAAGCGAAATGCAGCAGCATCAGCGGAATTGAAGGCGACCTACGCGGCGGCCGTCGCCCACCTCGAATCATCGCAGCGTAAAGCGGCTCGTCTCAAAGCCTCCCAAGCGGCATGGGTGGCCGCGCGCGACAAGACATGCTCGTTTCAATACCAACTGTATGCCGGCGGATCGATCGCCGCTCAGTTATTCGTTGAGTGCAACGATGGAGCCAACCGCACCCGCAATGCCGAACTGTCAACCTATACAAAAAGCGCGGTGCACGTGCCCGAGCAACCGGTGTCGCAAGTCGCGGCCGTGCGGCTAAGCCGTATGGTGCGCCTGTATAACGAACGACTGAATCCGCCACAGCGAGCGCAGCTAGCCTCGGCGCAACGTGCCTGGACGGGATATCGAGATGCCTGGTGCGCCTTAGCCGGAGGCGCGTGCGAGACCCGGCTTACCGACGATCGCGTGGGTGAACTCGAGGCGACCTGGATGGGCGAGCCGTTCTGGGCCTAATGGGAAACTCAAGCGACGAAGTGACCTTTCCCGTTCCGCCGGAATTGCTGCGTGAGAAAATCGACGACATATACGCGGCGTTCGAACATCGTCGCTTGAGCTCTCCATTCAAATTTTGCGAATGTTGCATCGGGGACGACCAAGCGAGGCGCTTCGAGACGGTCCCCTTGTGCGAGCTGACGTCCGAAGACCTATGGGCGGCGACGTCCAACATCCCGCACACCGCCGGCAGCATATCCGACGTCTGGTATCTCGTACCTCGTATTCTCGAACACGCCGCATTCGAGCGCTGCACGCTCGATTTGTCGATGGTATTTTCGTGTTTGCAGAATTACCCCGCCGAGTCGCCGACCGCTCGGGAAGCGGCGGCACTGCGGGGGTTTTTTGAAACGATCTGGCGAGCCGAGCGGAACGCCGGCGTCCCTTTAGGGCACGAACTTTCTCACGGCCAGTTGGTCTTCGTCACCGCCGTTCTTACGTCGGAGCTCGAACGATATCTCGATCTTTGGAAAGGCTCGGCAGCTCTTGAAAAGCTGGGCGCCGCGCGGAACAATCCTTTCTGGGAATCCAACGGATCGATGTATCGCGAGTTGTGCGAATGGATGCAGCGAAACATGAATGAAGACATTCTGGCCGGAATCGACAGGGAAAGGGAATGGGCCATGAGAGCCGCCGATATTCTACGAGACTTTCGTCGCGATAAGGACCGCTAGCGCAGATACTCTTCCGCGTCGACGTACGTTACGTTCGGGTTCAGCTGCACGAACTGGCGCAACAGAAACTTGTGGCCTTGGCCCACGATGACGGCCACGCGGTCGCCAGGCACAATAACGCTCAAGATATTCGAATAGATATACGTATTTCGTATGTACCACTGCGCGGTATACGCCGCTCCGGCGTCGGCGGCGGACTTGCCGTTGCCGGCCATTACCGCATACCACGACGCGTTCGCAGTAATCGCTTCGTTCGTGTTGAGATAGCGCAGCAGGTCGAGATATGTGCCGTGCTCTTCGAGATCCGCCTGGCGCGACAATAAGACGTCGAACGGCGCACTTGGAACGTTCTTAACATTGCCTTGGAGGTATGCGTCGATGCGCTTTCCGTCTGCGCTATTATCGTCGATCAGCGCCGGGCCGAAAGTATCGATCGGATAGATGGCTGGATTCGCGCACGCCGCTGCCAGGCGGAAACCGAACTGATATACTTCGTTTGCGCCGAGTGCGTACGTGCCGGCGCGATATTGCAGGTAGCGCTGGTTCCAAACCGGATCGCCGTAGGTCTCCTCGATTAGCACCTTCGTCGGTTTGAAGCGCGCGAGCCGGTCCACGACGTCGCGGATCTGAGCCTGGCGCGCCGCCGAGAGCGGGCTGTCGGTAAAGGTCGAGTTATGCACGTCGTTCTTTGCGACGAGGTGCGCGACACCAACGATCATGACGCTCGCGGCCGATGGACTCGATGGCGGCGCCTTGGGCGTCTGCGCGCTACATACGACCAGGGTCATAATGAGCGCGACCAAGCGCGCCAACGTCTCCGGCATGTTTGAAGTCACCTCAGCTTTACGGCGCTCTAAAGAGAATGTTTCCCTAGCGCAACGAGGCGGGCGTCAACTGCCGGCGAGCCCGAATCCCGAGTTTACTGAATACTGCCTCGACATGATGGTGGGCCGAACGAACGCTCACGCCGAGGGTAGACGCGACCTGCCGATTAGAGCGCCCCCGGCGACCTGTTGCTCGCGTATGAAAACCTCACCCACGGGCCGCCCAAGTATATTGGCGTGTTTCCGCCTGGGGCAAAGAAACCGTCGCGCAAGATTCAAGAAGCCGGACTCCTCGATATCGTCATTGGCATGGCGTTCAATCGCACAAAACTCGCGTTTTTACGTTGCGGCACTCAACGATAATGATTGGATGAAGCTGGCCTACCCGCGCATCATGCCACGTTCGATCGTTGTCGTCGAGCAGCCGACCGGCCTCGCGTATTGGCCAGGCCGGCACGGTGTGATAGTCGGCGTCTTGCGCGATTCCGTACTTGGCGTCGATGTCGGTCAACGGGGTGCGCTTGCTCATTACAACGCGGTAGAGTCCGACATGGATTTAGCCCCGGTTCGAAATGAATTGGTACGTTGCGGTGCTACAAACCCGATCGTCCGTTGCCGCCGTTGCCCATAACGAACGGGACGTTATTCGGCGTCATGATTTTGGCTATGCCCCTGACTAACGCGCTGGCGACGCCCGGCGGCGGCGTATCAGCTTGCGCGCCGACCCACGCAACGATCGTCGCGCCTTTCGCTGGAAAGTAATACTCGGCCGTGTTATATCCCGGAAGGCCGCCGGTGTAACCATACCAGCCCGCACTGCAGACCAACGCCAACCCGAAATACAGATTACCATCGCCGGTGTAGACGCACGACTTGAGCGCCTTGTACGTTGCCGCCTTGCTGATTTTACCGGTCGTGTACATCTGAATCCAACGCTTCATATCGGCTATGTTTGAAATCATCAGTCCGGCCGCACCCATCAGCTCGACCGGAACCGTTCCGCTGATGTCTTTCCACGTGCGGTTCTTCGTAAGCAGGTAGCCGTGCGTCCACGGTACGGGCATGCCTTCGGTATCCGGATACGACGTATTCGTGAGGCCGTACGGCGCGAGGAGACGCGTGCGGATCTGATCGCCGACCGCGTCGTGGGTCAGCTTTTCAATAATAATACCGAGCAGTAAATAATTGGTATTGCTGTAGTGATAGCCGGCGCCTGGCGCAAAGTACGGTTTCTGGCGCAGCGCCCACGCAATCGTTTGACGCGGCGGAAATGTCGCGCCCGGTTCGAGCGACCCTTGCTGGAGTCGCGGGTCGTCGTACGCTTCAACCAAGCCGCTGCGCATGTCGCATAACTGACGAACCGTGATCTTGTTGCCGTTCGGAACGTTGAGACCCAGATTGAAGTGCGACACGGTGTCGTCGAGCTTTAGTTTACCTTCGTCGACCAGTTGCAAAATGACGGCGACGACGAACGTCTTCGTGTTACTGCCGATCCGGAAGTGATCCGCTATCGACATCGGGCGTTTAGTCGTAACGTCTGCGTATCCGTAGCCGCGTTGATACGACGCACCGTTCCCGTCCCACACGCCGATCAGCACGCCTGGTACCGGCGTTTTCCCGCCGTAGGTCGCACGCACGCTCTGTACGACGGCATCGATCCGGCGCCGCACAGCAGCGTCCGCAGGCGATGGCGTACCAGTTAGCGCGGCGTTCGCGGGCATTGCCGGAACTGCGCTTCCCGCTAGCGCTAGCAGCATCGCAACAGTTATCGCACGCATCGACACCCTCCTCAAGCAAGCTTAGTGAATCGATCGTTCTCGTTAGCCGGGCGATGTCTTTGTGACGTAGGTCATTCATGTAGAGCGAAGGCACGCTCGCGGACGACGAGAATCTACAAACGCATGAAGTCCTCGATGGATGCGGCTGCTTTCCGCGGTCGCGACACTCGGCATGTTGTCGGCATGCAACGGCGCCGCGACGTCGAGCATTCCATCCGCAGCTGCAATTGTCGACGCGCACGGTCGGTCCCGGTCAAAGCGCAGGCGGCGAAAAAATTACGCATATCATTCTCATGATTCAAGAGAATCGTTCGTTCAACGATTTCTTCGCAACGTTTCCCGGCGCTACCGGCGCGACGAGCGGCTATTACTTAAAGAAGACGGGCAACAAATATGTAAAGACCGCCGTGGCGCTCACCGAAGGTGGTTTACCGGCGCCCGACATCAATCACGATTCGCACGCATACAACGTGGCGTGCGACGGTAAAGCATACGTGTACCCGAAGACGTCGTGTGACATGGATGGCTTCAACCTCGAGGGTATCCTCGGTAACAATCCGGCCGGATTGGCACCCTATCAATATGCGAGTCCGGCGTCGATCGCGCCGTATTGGACGATGGCCAAGAGCTACGGTTTGGCCGACATGATGTTCCAAACGCAAGGCAGCGGCAGTTTCACCGCCCACCAGGACTTCGTGCATGGCGACACGGTCTACCCTGACTCTGCGTGCGGTGGAACCGGACCCAACTGTACGCTGATCGATTTTCCGACGGATGGGGAGAACTGGGGTTGTGCCGCTCCGCCGTCAACCACCACGCAACTGCTGACGTTTGAGGGCGCGTACCTCATCGACGCGGGTCCCGCACCGTGCATCACCTATCCCAACAAAACGATGCCCGATCTCCTGGATGCTGCCGGCGTCAGCTGGAAATACTACACGCCGCCATACAAGAACCATACCAACGGTGCGCTGTGGAACGCGATGGCAACGCTGTCGCCGATCTACAACGGGCCCGACTGGAAGAGCGACGTTTCGATCCCGCAGAGCAATATTCTCAAAGACATAGCCGGCGGAACGCTGCCGTCGATGAGCTGGGTGATCCCGACCGAAGTGGACTCCGACCATCCACACGGACCGAAAGCGCAATACGACGGACCGGCGTGGATCTCGTCGGTCGTCAACGCCGTGGGCAAGAGCAGCTACTGGGATTCGACCGCGATTATCGTCACCTGGGACGATTGGGGCGGATTTTTCGATCCGGTCGAGCCGGCACACTTCGATAACCAAGGCGGTCTTGGCTTCCGCGTCCCGATGCTCGTGATTTCGCCGTATGTCAAAAAGGGAACGCTGTCGCATACCCAATACGAGTTCGCCAGCATCCTCCGGTTTGTCGAAGACAACTTCGCGCTCGGCCAAATGGGAACGCCGAGCAATCCCGATCGCGACGCAAGCGTCACCTCGATCGCCGATATGTTCGAGTTCACCATTCGTCCGCGTAAGTTCGTCGCGATTCCATCGAACCGCAACGAGGCGCATTTCTTGCACGAGCCTGTTACATACGCGCCGGTCGACCGGGAGTAGGCGTTGGAAGATTCAAACAATCGATATGCACCCAGGTACAATTCGGCGTTGATAATGTTTTCGGCAGAGCCCTCGCAGTCGCTGCCCGCATAGACGTCGCGAACGTAGTTGACAACACCGCGTGAGCCGAGACGGCGCGGATAGTAGGCGATCGCAGTCCAACAAGGGCATATGATGTCGGCGTCCATTAACAAATGGGCGGCCGGCGTGCCGGCGCGCATCTGAGCCGAAAACTCGCGCTGCAACTCCGATAATTCGTGCGCGTTGGCTACGGCCGAACCGCCCCACAGTGCGGCGTACAATGCGAACGGTACGGCTGCATGAACGGCGAAAAGCCGCGCGTCCGTACGAATCCATGCCTCGCGGGCTGCAGCGACCGACCACGCGGCTGCGAGGGCGAACGGAAAGCCGTATGGGATGAGGCAAAATGGCGTAGCAAAAATCCCTTGCGTCCGGAAATACGGACACAGCAGATCGCCGCCCGCCAATACTGAAACGACAATCGCCCAATAGGGCAGCGGCACCGGAATGGTTTTCGCAAAAATGAAGAAGAACGCCAGAAACCCGAAGAGCACGAGCCAAGCCAGGCCGCCCAACAGGAACTGCGACCATCCGGCCGAGTACGCAAAAATCGGATGAAAGAGGAACGCGATCGCGCACGTCGCGACGAAGAAGATAATCTCGAGTTTCTTCACGCGTACCGGGCCTCTACTCGCAGAGCTGCGAGACAAAATAGTAGGTCCGGGCGAAACGCGTTACGGCGATCGAACAGTCTTTCTGACCGTCCCGTAGGATCTTAGCGATTCGTCGGGGGCCAACGTGCTTCCAATCGTCGACCACGAAGTTCCAGCAACTGCAGATCGGTGTACCGCTCCAGACGACGTGTACGGCGATGTCCGGCCGTTTAGGCGGCAGTAAGAACGCCTTGGTGTCGTCTCTTGGATACCCGGTGCTGGTAGCAGGATGTTGTATAGCCGCCTGCATCTTCGGCCGCAGCAATTCCGCATCGAGTGCATCGTAGGAGTGGTCCGTCTCTCCGCAGGTTCGCGAGACGTCGTAATCATTGGCCGATACGATTCGATTGAGTCGAACGGAACAGCCGTAACCGCCGTCGCGGCGCAGCAGGAACATGGCCTGGGATTCACCGGCTCTGCTTCGATCGTGGACGATAAATCTCCGACAGTCGCAGAGCAAACTACCGGGATCCAACTGATACGCACTAACCTGCGGAGCATCATTCGGAATGCCGCGAGCCGGAACGGCCATCAGGGAAAGCCACGTCGTCACCAGCCGGTCTGCCAGTTGGCCGCCAATAAGATAGCAAAGGGCGATTGAAATGGGGACGGCTGCATATGCAAACGCAACCCGCGCTCGCCGTTTGGTCGCACCGACGGCTTCGACCGCCGCCCACATAGCTATGGCAAAAAATGGGAAGCCGTACGGTATGACACCGAACAGGAACGAGCCAATCGCATCGAGATCCGAAAGTCTTCCGACCCAAAGATGCGGATTCAGGAGCGAACCTAAAACGGTGACGGTCAAAAGCGCTCGCGTAGACAACGGCAGTTCGATCTCCCGCGCGACCTTTGCAAGAACGATAAACGCCGTGATTGCAATGAGATCGAAGATGAAGCCGAGTAGCAACGCGGTCGAAAAGTCGGCGTATAGAAAAAGCGGCTGAAAAAGTAGCGCCGCCAGGCAGGTGCCGCCAAAGCACGTCCACGCAACGATCGATAAAACTTTGTATTGCAAAGTGTATGCCTGCAAATAGGGGTTGTTTTGTTGAACGATCATCGGCTTTGAGGAACGTTAGGTGCCGTAACGCCGCTGGCGTAACGCGAAATCGTCAAGCGCGGCGTGCAGATGGGCTTCGTCGAAGTCGGGCCAATAGGTTTGCGTCGCCCAAAACTCTGCGTACGCAGCTTGAAACAATAAGAAGTTGGATAGGCGCTGCTCGCCGCCGGTGCGCACGATCAAATCCGGATCCGGTAGGCCGGCTGTGTACAAGCGACTGCCGACCGCGCGCTCGTCGATCGATTCGACATCGCGAAGGCCGGCGCCGACCTCTCGAACCAAGGCGCGTACCGCGTCGCTAATCTCGCGCCGTCCACCGTAGTCTAACGCGACGTTCAACGTCAACCCGCGATTCGCGGACGTTTCGTCAACCAGCGCTTGTAGCGCGTCGCGCGTTCCGGCCGGCAGCCGATCCAGGCGTCCGCACAGCCGCACGCGGATGCCGTCCTTGCCGAGCGCGCGCAGTTGGCCGCGCGCGGCACGCGCACACAGCTGCATCAAGCAATCGACTTCGTTTTGTGGACGCTGCCAGTTCTCGTCGGAAAACGCGAAGACCGTAACCACTTCCACGCCGGCGCGTTTGGCCGCGCGCACTACTCGCTTCAGCGCGACGACCCCGCGATAGTAACCGTATGCGATCGGCAGTCCGCGCTCGCGCGCCCATCGGCGGTTGCCGTCCATGACGATGGCGATGTGGCGCGGGATAGCTGCGCGGTTCATATTGACTTTGTATCACAAAGTAATGGATGCGCGCAACCCTCGCGCCAGAAGTTTTACGGTTACGTGGTGGCGAGATTGCGGCCGGCGCGCTGCGGAGTGCGCTCTTGCACGTCGCGTACGACCGATTCGAGTTCGTCGATGTATGCCAGAAAGCGTTTGCGGCCGCGCGGCGTGATGTGATAGACGGTTGTCGGCCGCCCGTTGCCGCGTTTCTTTTCGACCTTCAAAATCTCGACTTCGGCCAAGGCGTGCAAGTGCCGGTTTAAATTGCCGTCGGTGAGATCGCAGGCGTCTTGTAAATCGGTGAACGTCATACCTTCGGGGTGCGCGATCAGGCACGTACAGATCGACAAGCGTCCGCGCTCGTGGAAGATGCGCTCGAGGCCGGGATAGGAGAAGGGCGCCTCTTGTTCGTCAGGCATGCGAACGCGACTCCCACAGCAATGCTCCAATCGCAAGCTGACCGGTGCCGAATCCGAGCGGAACCACCCACCACGATAGCGCGATGTCGGTCAACGGCGTCGCTAAGAACGCCACCGCTAATACCGCAAAGCCGACCGTGACGTACAACGCACCGTCGGGGATCTGGGAACGCGAGGCAAACAGCCCGATCGCATACAGCGCGAACCACGTTCCGGGCAAGAGTGTATACGCGCCGGCATGGCAGAGCGCAACGGTAATGGCCGCGCCCAAAATAACGCTGGGCGCGATCGAGATCGCGGCCGACCGGAACTGACTGCGGTCGTGCGAACTGCGGTGGCTGAATAGCCAGATGGCGGCAGCCCCGTAATTAATCGCCAGGGCGGCTGCAGCGCATGAGAACCAAATCGTTAGATAGGTCTGCAGCTGGGCGTGGGTGGCCGCAAAGGGCGCGACCCGCGCTTGGGCCAGACCGGCCAGGATCGCGCAGAGGCCGCTTGCCGCGGCCGCCGGCGCCGAGTAGCCCTCGAAGCGCTGAACGCGCGCGAGGCGCTCGCGAACTTCCTCGAGATCGGATAGGGCGCGGTTTAGCTCCATCCCGTACTTTGTACCCCAAAGTGGGGCGCGGCGCAAGTGCTTAGCTCCGCTCGATTGCTTCGGTTAGTCGCGCTTCGATGAAATCGCTGACGTCGTGCGTCCCGACGACGTAAAAGCGCTTTCCGGAGTTCACATCCTGAATCGAACCGCGCCAGCCCCCGTCTTCGGAACCGGATTCGCCTTGTAACCACATCCGAACGACGAAAACCAGTTCCGGGCGAGTCCGTTTCTCCACCGCACCATCGTAGCAGTCAGGCATGCGGGCGTCGTGCGCGGCGTCAGGCATCGCCGGCAATCGTTCGATTTACCGGTAATTCGAGAAACGCGGTTCGCAGCGATTCGTCCTCGATTCGGGCCGCGAAACTGGTAAGCGACGATCGCGCCCGGGCCGACGCTGCGTCCGCGTCGCGAGCCGCGCCGGCGACTCGGAACCCTTGCGCGGCCGCCCACCATGCGTACTGCGGCCAGAGCGCCCCGTCGAACGACGCAGCCCCGATGCTTGCTAGTTCGCGTGCCACGTCCAGCGCGCGCTCCGGTCGGTTTGCCTCGACATAGGCCAACGCGAGGTCCGTCAGATCGTCCACGAAATCGTGCGGCTCTTGTACCGGCCGCCGAATCGCGAGGCTGGCTTCGAAATGCTCGATCGCGGCATCGAACTCGCCGAGCCGCCGTTCGGCATTGGCGAGCGTCGACAGCGCAGCGGCCTCGAAGACCGGATAGCCGAGCTCGCGCGAAAGCGTCAGCGCCGATAGCGCGAGTTCTTTGGCCGCATCCAGATGTCCGAGTTGCCCATGCACGAAGCTGGCGTTAACGCGATTTGCAACCAGCGTTCGCTTTTCTCGGACGGCTTCGAATAACTCGTTGGAGCGATCGATGGAGCGCAGCGCTTCGGCGAACGAGCCGATGCGCAGCAAGAGAAGCGCGCGATTCGTGTGGGTCAGTGCGATCCCGCGTTTGTGACCCAATGCCTCGTACGTTGCAAGCGTCGCATCGAATTCTTGCAGCGCGAAGGTGTAGTCGCCCAGCCACGCCGCCGTCACGGCGAGGCGACCTCGCGCGGTTGCCTGGCCTTCGCGATCGTTCGCCCGCACGTAGAGTTCGAGCGACCGTTGCGTCAGCGAAAAACACTCCCGGTACTGCTGCCGTAAGAGCGCCGCAACGGCGGCGACCGCGAGCGAATGCGCTTCGAACGCGAGATCCTCGACCGCGCCGGCCCGCTGTTGAATCAGCGCAAGATATCGTTCGGCCGATTCGAGATCCCCAGTGTTGGACGTCGACTCGACCAGAAGATGCAGGCATTCGAGTTGGCCTCGAACGTTTCCGGAGCGCTCGTACATAGCGAGCGCTTCGAGCGCGAATCGCGTCGTATCCGCTGCGTTGCTTGCGTTTGATGCATGCGTGGCGGCCTGCGTTGACGCTCGCGCTCGGGCGTCGTCATCCAGCTGCTCTGCGAGCGTGTGCAGACGTTCGAGGTATGCCGTTTCTTCATCGGAGTCGCCGAGCGAGCGCGCCAGTAGAATGCGTCGTAGCGTTACCTCGAATGCCGCATCGGGACGTTCGTTGTCTTCAATACTTTCCAGCAGCTCGATGTCCGCGCGCTGTCCCTCTCGGTCGCCGCGCCGGCCGTGCGCGCTTTCCCGCGCGTAGAGCGCCGAGCGGCGTTGTTCCGGCGTTTCGGCAGTTTCTAGCGAACGGCTCGCCAGGGTGATGACGTCGCCGTGTGCGTGCACGCCGCTCGCCGACTGCGCGGCCGTCAGATACCATTGCGCCGCCATCGACCGCTCGCCCGATCGTTCGTAATGCCGCGCGATCTCTTGCGGCGACGCTGAACTACTCGAACCCTGCGCGGCTTCCAGGCAATGGGCGATCCGCAAGTGCCGTTGCGCGCGAAATGCCGGATCGATCTCCGAATACACTGCGTCCGCAATCAAGTGATGGCTAAAAACGTAGTCCGAACCCGACCGCGCACCGGCTTCGCGAAGAATGCGCCGGTCCAATAGTTCGTCCAGGCCGCGCGCGATCGAGGTCGTCGAGAGGTTCGATACTTCGCGAATCAGCGAAAGCGTGCAGCCCGAGCCGGCCACCGCCGCGATCTCCGCGACCGTCCGGCCGTCTTGCCCGAGCCGTTCGACCCGCGAGGCGATAACGTCCGAAACGCTCGTCGATACGTCGAGTGGATCGCGCGATTCGGCAATGGCGCGAATCGCCTCGTCCAAGAAGAGTGCGTTGCCCTCGCTTTGTGCGAACAGCTGTCGCGGCAGGTCGGCGGCGCGTTCGCGAAGTCCCTCGACTCGCTCGACTAACTCGCGCACGTTGTTCTCGTCGAGCGGATCGAGTTCGATTTCGGTAAGGTTCGGCTGCGATTCGAGCGATCGGCGGAGCATTCGCAGCGGATGTTGCGGCGGCGTTTCTTCGAGGCGGTAGGTGGCGACGATCAGCACCGGGCGGCGCGCGATGTCGCGAAAGATCGAGCCGAGGGCTTCGACCGTCGCTGGACCCGCCCAATGTACGTCTTCGAGAATCAACAGGAGCGGACGCGGCGTCGCGAGCGTCGCAACGGCGTACGAGAGCGCCTCTTGCACGCGCGTCGTCGCGCGCTCGGGCGACGTTTCGTAGAACGAGACTTTCGCCGGCGCGTCGTCGATCAGGTCCGGCAAAAGCGGCAGCAACACCGCGCGACGCTCGGCACTTAGCGGTCGAGCTTGCAGCAGCGGAAGTCCGGAACGCAGCGCTCCGACGATCGACTGATAGGGTGACGATTCGGGAGCGGACGTGCTGCCCGCGAACGCGCGACCACCCTCGCCTTGCGCGATTCGCGCGAGCTCTGCCGCCAGTCGAGACTTTCCGGCACCGGCTTCGCCACCCAGGACGACCATGCCGCCGCTACCACGAGCTGCCCTTCCCCACGCAGCCGTCAGACTTGCCATTTCGCGCGTTCGCCCAACGAACGGCAATACGGTTGCAACGCGCGCAGGCGCTGAGTCCGAGCCGGCGACGGATGCGGGCGATGGAACTCCAGGAACGGCTTCGCTGCGAAGAATCGAACGGCGAACGGCCACCGTTTCGGGCATCGGCGAGATCGCCAACTCGTCGCGCAGTTGGTTGGCAAAGCGATCGTATTCGGCCAGCGCTCCGGCGGTGTCGCCCGATTCGTAGCGCAACGAAACCAGCGTGCGCAGAACATCTTCGCGCCAAGCGTCCGTTGCGAGGATGCGCTTTGCATACGCAATTGCCGAGCCGTAGTTTCGCTCGGTGCGGCGTCGATCGACCAATCGCTCGAGAAGGTTCAAATAACGCGAACGTAAGCGCTCGCGCTCGGGCAACGCCCAATCGTCGTAGACGCTTTCGAGTAAATCGCCGGTGTAGAGATCGACGGCTTGTTCGTAGGTGGCCGCATCGCTGCTCAACCGTTCGAACTCAATAAAGTCGATGGATGCGCCGGCCGCGCCGTTCCAACGTACGGTCTCTGCATCCGTCACGATCCACGGACCGCTATCGCATTCCGGGAGCGCTTTGTTTGCGAGATACAGATATCGACGCAGCTCGCCCAGCGCGGCGGTTTCGTCGATCTCGGGAAACAGCGTGAAGGCCAGCGACTCGCGCGACACGACGTGCCCGCGTTTGAGCAGCAACACGGCCAGCATCGCTAGCGTCGTCGAGCGCTTCGCGAATTTTACGGGCTGGCCCGCGTAGCGAACTTCGGGCTGCCCGAACAGGCGCACGTCGAGCATAATCGCTAGGTTCGAGCCGAAGTCGATTCTTCCGTCGCCGGAAGCGGCTTCGGCCCGTCGTTGCGAATAGCTGGTGGTTATTGCGCCTTTACTCCGCGTTGCGCTGCATGGCGCGTTGCTGCAGTCGTTGGGCGGCCTCGCGGAATGCATTCCGCATTGAGGGAACGCTCGTCGCCGCGGCCGCCGCTTTGAATTCCGCGCTTACCGTTAGCAAGTCGATCGCCTGCAGCTCCTGCCCCAACCAATTCGGATGCGGTGGATGGATGAATCGATAGACCAGCTGCATCGAGAGATTATCGCCTAGGCTATGAATAAAATTCACCGGAAGCCAGTCGCCGTCGTTATCGGCGCCTTTTGCTAATCCGGTTTGCACGTCGTACAGCGTCCAGGCGCGTGCGATGGCCGCCTTGGCTACATCCGAGTAAAACGCCACACCGGGCGGAATCGGCTGGGGATTGAGCGCGACCTTTTCCAGGGTGCTGTTCATGGTGAGGATCCTTTCGATAGTGAGGGTCGTGGGAGCGAACCTGACCGTGTCTCGGCTCGCTCCCAACGATAGCGGCGCTCCGTGCCGCGAGCGTGCCGGTCGCGTCCGCACGCTCCCCGTACGCAGCTCGACGGCGCGCCGGAACCTGGATGTTCCACTGTCACATCAGCGATCACATCACTCGCCACGCTCCGACCGCCGACATGCGCGCGGCAAAAGCCGGCCAACAGTTCTCGCTCGCGAAGAATCCGGAAGTGGCCGTTGCGAAGCGTTTTCATCTTTCGAATCAACCGATGGGCGGAATGGTCGTTGCGATTTCGGTTCGCCCACGTGCCGGCGACCGCGCTCCATCGGATGCGGCCACCCCGCGGCAACTGAGGCTGGCAGTCGATGCGCGCGACGTATCGTCGCCTCCGTATCCGGGCCTCACAAAAGATACGCTGACGCTAATCGATGGCGGGCGGCGGCTCCAATCGAGCGGCAACGCCGGCCCACCGCTCGTGCTGACGCGTAGAGAACCGGTTGCGATCGCCGTCACGAACAACACGCGCGAATCGACGAGCATTCATTGGCACGGTGTCGCGTTGCAAAATAGCTACTACGATGGGGGCTCCGGAATGGCGATGCCGATGGGTCGAGGCGCCATGTCGCCGGCCATCGAGTCGAACCAAACGTTCATCGCGCGTTTCACGCCGCCCGATGCTGGAACGTTCATGTACCACACGCACATGGACGATGGCTGGCAGCTCGGCAGTGGCATTTCCGGGGCACTAATCGTTCTACCGCCGCACCGTACGTTCGATCCCACTACGGATCACATCGTCATGATTTCGGAGTCGTACGAACGCGCCGGCAGTCCCTACGTTGCGTTCAACGGACTGTTAAAGCCCCCGGCGCTGGCGGTTGCTGCCGGCGTACCGCAGCGATTGCGTATCGCCGTAATGACGCTCAGCGGCGAAAACCTGGTCGCGTCGCTCTCCAACGGATCGCGCGTGTTGCAGTGGACGCCCATCGCCAAGGATGGACGCGATCTGCCGCCCGCACTCAGAAAAGAACGCGTCGCAACGCAGGCGCTCACCATCGGCGAAACGCGCGACTTTCGCTTTACGCCGAATGCCAGCTTGAGGGCGGCGACGCTCGAAAAATATTGTGGCCAAGCATCTTGCCACTGGTGAAAATGTTCGTGCAGCAGCGTGATCGTCCAACGAGTCGCTTCGTGCGCGTGCACGAACTGCGGCTCGCCGATGCAGATCGATGCGAAACGGCGCCGACGTCCAATTCGGCCAAATTGAATCGCCAACCGTGCGGAGTATCGACGTCGCAAGCGCGATGTTGGCCAAGTCCGCGGGTGCGGCGATTGCCGCCGGCGCCGGAGTCGCAGCAAGCGCCGGCACGAAGGACGCCGCGGCAATGGCGAGACCGACGCAGAATAGCGTACGCCGCGCGAAGGGTCGAATGGGATGCGCGGCTCGAGTCATGGTCGAAACGACGTGCAGAATGACAGACGCATTTCCTCGGCTGCTCGCGGCCGCCGCAAACTGCGCGGGCGTCACAGCCCTGCTTGCCGCGACCCCCGCCGCTCAGCCATCGCTAGGCGGCATCGTAATTGGAACGCCGATGGAAGCGGCAAACGCCGCGTATCCGAACGCGAAATTAGCCAAGATCGGATCGATTTCGATCTTGCACCTCGACCGCCCCGACGGCGGGAAAATCACTGCTTATAGCGACTTTCGCGGAGTGGTGTGGCAGGTTCGCTTCGACGGCGAGCCGCACGAACGCGGATCGTTGCAAATACCGTGCGGCGGCGATTTCTATCTACAGTCTTCACACGTTAATCTCGACAATGCAGCCGACGAGCTGGGATGCAAATCTATAGCTCGTTCAAACCCAGACACGAACTCCTACGTGCTTCCCGATCGTTCGGTGCTGGCTGCGTCGTTCTACGGTCCGGGCGACGGCGCGCTGCAAACCGCGATATGGTCGGCTTCGGGGATTCCGGCATCATGGACGGTACCCGCGGCCATGCCAACCGGCTCCTGCATAACGCCTGGGGAAGAAGCTGCGGTCGTGAAACGCGCGCCGCTCGATGTTTCGGCGCCCGACGCGCAAAAGGCACTGGCCGCCGGGGCGTCGCCCGACATGGACGTCGAGGTGCTGCTCGGTCCCGACGGTTTGGTAAAACGTGCGTCCATGTTTCGCAGCAGCGGGAGCGCCGTACTCGACGACGCGGCCGTCGCCGCAGTCGAAAGCAGCGTCTACCGCGCGAAGCGCATCCGTTGCGTCCCGACCTACGGAGTGTATCAGTTTCCATTCGAGGTGCAGCGGTAAATGTTCGATCGACAGCAGGCGCAGCCGCGCTTTTGGAAAGCACTGCTCGTTACCATGGTGTTCACCGTTCCGCTCACACTGTTCGCTCGCGCCATCGTGCGGATGACCGATATCGTTTGGTTCGCCGTAACGATCGCCTTCACGCTCGTGGTCGCCGGGACGATCCACAGCCGTACGATTAACGATTGGCGCGCCGGCGACACCTTGCACTCGGAAGCGTTCGATCGTAACACTTCCGTCGGCCGAAATATCCGGATCCGGCGACGGTGACAGGTTCGGAACGCTCCGCAGCGTAGTGCCAAGTGGTGGAACCGACGAAATCGCCCTTTAAGGTCGAGCGCTTAGGCATTATCATGCGGCCCGACCCAAATCGCCCGGAAGAAGCCGAAGGCGTCCTTAATCCGGCAGCCGCTCGCGGACCGGACGGCGAGCTCTATCTGTTTCCCCGTATAGTAGGAAAAGGTAATCACTCGCGCATCGGAATCGCGCGTGTGATCTTCAATGACGACGGCGATCCGGTTGACGTCGAACGCCTCGGATTCGCGCTGGAGCCCACCGAGCCGTACGAGTTGCGTCCCGAGGAGGGCACCGGCGGTTGCGAAGATCCGCGCGTCACCTATATCGAAAAGCTCAAGACCTACGTTATGGCCTACGCCGCCTGGGGGCCGACCGGACCGCGTATCGCGGTGGCCGTCTCGAAAGATTGTTTGCACTGGGATCGCCTCGGGCCGATCACGTACGGCTACGACGAAGCGCTCGGCGTCGATTTCAACAACTACGATAACAAAGACGGCGTCTTCGGACCCAATGTGTTCGAACGTCCTGACGGAGCGCTCTGCATCGGGCTCATCCACCGCCCGGCCTATACGACGTCCGAAACGGCGCCGCACGGGACGAAAAACCCGCTGCCGAGCATTTGGATCTCGTTTTGCGACGCCAACGAAGTCATGAAAGACCTACAGGCGATCACGCGTGTCGACGGCCACCGATTGGGCATCGATCCCGAAAGCGAATGGGAACATCTGCGCATCGGGGCCGGCACACCGCCTATCCGCACGCCGCTCGGTATGATGATGATCTATCACGGCGTCGCCGGCACGCTCGCGACCAAACCCGGCGAGCACAACATGGTCAACTACACGGCCGGCGTGGTGTTTTTCGAACCCGGCCGTGACGGCGGTTTGAAGTACCGTTCGAACACCCCGATCTTCATTCCCGAAACGCCGGACGAAACGCAAGGCGTCGTCAACAACGTCGTCTTCCCGACCGGCATCGACGACCGCGGCGACGGCCGGATCGACTTCTACTATGGCATGGCCGATCGCTACGTCGGCGCCGCGCGACTAACGCTGCCGGACGCGCTGCCTCAATAGGGGCACGACCGCGGTTCAATTTCTATTTCCAACGATACCCTATCGACGGGCGCGCCCTTCGTGTTTACGATGCTTCTGGAATTCGGACTAGACTTAGTCCACTCGTTCACAAAATAAAATCGCAAATTTCAGGGCGGAACTCGCGAAGTTCAGGCCTCGGAAACAACTCGGCAACGAGGTTTCCGCGATCGTGACATTTTGTGACAGTTCGGTCGCGAAATGTTTATCTTGGTGTGCGTATGAGCGGTTTCGGCCCATTTCGATTTGTTAACAAGTGGACTTAGTCTAGTCCGAATTCGCTACGGTGCCGATAAGCCCCCACGCGCGCTTGTTGGGACCCTTCCGCACTAGCCGTTCCCATAGCCGGTCGTGTTGCTGGGCTGTGTAACATCATCTGACTAGTTGCAGCGAGTACTTACACACAAGGTTGCCGCAACACACCGTACAAGTTCTCCGCGTGGAACGCGCGTCTTTTGGAGCGGACGCCGGACCTTCGTTCGAACGCGTCCGCGTGTCGGCGCGACTCGATTCGGTGGAACGGAAACGGATCGCACTGCTCGTCGCCCCTGCCGGGTGGGGCAAGACGACCGCGCTGCAGGCGGCGCGGCACTCGCGCAACGCTTCGGCACGAGCGTTCGATGTTCGCGACTATCGCGACGATTTCCAATCACTGCTACGCGATATCGATACGTCCGTCGCAGATAACGTCGCGCGAATCGTCGTGGACTCACTAGAGGGACTCTTTCGCGATCCCGCCTCACTCGAGCGCTTCGTTGCTACGGTTGAACGCCGCACCGTCCGAAATACGTTGGACCATCGCGTCGCGTGGCACATTCGGGCTCCCCGTTGCGAGTTGGCAAGCCTACGGACATTGCGACGTGCCGCTCGACGCTACGGATTTGCGTCTGTCGAGCGACGAGATTGCGGAATTCTTCGTTCGCGACGGCGTCCCGTCCGGCGATGGCCGGTCGATCCAACTTGAGGAAGTCGCCGGCGGATGGCCGGCCGCTCTCACTTTTTTACCGAACCTGCGCCGCAACGGAGCTTCGTTCTGGCGCGAGCAAGCGTTCGCGGCCATGCAATCGGACGAGCTGGAATGCCTACATCTCGCGTCGTTGTTACCCGCCGTTGACTTGCGCGTGTTGGAAACGGCCGGATGTGCGAACGCCTCGGTTTTGCTCGAACGAATCAGCGCTAGAACCTCGATCGTGCAGCGCGATGATGCTACGTATCGATGGGCGCCACTCGTGCGCGACGCGCTGCTAGACCTGCCGATGGCTGAGGCCGAGCGACGCGATATGCTCTCGCGGGTTGCGATCGCACTCGAACGATTCGAGTTCACGGGTGATGCACTACGTGCGGCAACCTCGGCCGGCATCGTATCCGAGATTCGGCGTCTACTGGCCAAACACGGCATCGCACTGCTCGAACGCGGAGAGGCGCAAACGCTACGTCGCGCGATCGACGCCATCGACCCCGCCACGCGCGAAGCCGATGCGAGCCTATTGACCCTGCGCGGTCTGCTGTATGCATCGAGCGGCAACCCCATCCGCGCCGAAGCGACGTTACGTCGCGCGGTTGCGATAGCGGGTGACGATGCGGAGCTTGAGGCCGGCGCGCGCCTCAAGCTTGCCGCGTTGGTGTTGAACCACGGCGGCGCCATCGACGGCATCGTCGAGCCGCTCGTCGAGTCGCCGCGATTCTCGCCGAGCATCAAAGCCGAAGTGCTTTCACTGCTCGGGGCGATGCAGGCGGCTTCCGGCCTGCGGGAGAGTGCGCAACCCAAAGTCGATGCAGCAACGTCGGCGCTCGCCGAGATTCCGTTCGACTCGTCGCGCGCACGAACGCTGCAGCGCATCGGCGTTGCGTCGATGTATTTGGGCCGCTATGCACTCGCCAAGGATTATCTCGGACAGGCGTCCGAGCTGGCACTGGAACTCGACAATTACAGCGTGGCAAGCAGGGCATTTTCAGCCTTGTCCAACCTGATGTGTCACGAATACGACGACGTGATGGCCCAACTTTGGTACGCCGAGCGCGCGGTCGATGCCGCCACAAAATCGCGCGACGCGGTCGAGTTGCAAACGGCGATGGTGCAGGTAGCTGCCGCCGAAATGCGACGCGGTAACGCGGAAGAAAGCGCTGGGTATGAGGATCTCGTCGCGGGTCTGCGTTCCGACCCACGGCGTGCCGCTGTGGCGTCGAGTTTCAAAGCGTTGCGTCTGGCGTGGGAGGGAGAATTCGCCCAGGCGCATCGTCTCTTGGCGCCGTGCTGGCAACAGCTCAACCACTACTTCGATTCGGTCTTGGTCGGCGGTCAATTCGCCGCGTTCTTGGCCCTCGACGATCGCCGCGGCACGTCCATCGAGGCCGTGTCCGATGTACTTGCCATCGTCGATTCCGTCGAGCCGCGCGGGTTATTTCGCATCCGCTGCGTGACGCTCGGATTGTTGTTTTGTGTGATCGCCGAGACGCTCAACGAACGAACCACGCATGCCTCACGTATTGCTCGCCGTATTTTTATCAAGCGATCGGACCCGGTGACCGGCTTGGCCGGACGCATCGCTCGCGAGTTCATCGCGCGTGGACCGTCGAGGCTCGATGTCGAGGCGATGCTTTCTTCGGTCGGGCACCTGCCGAGTTTCGGATACTCCGACGTTAGCCGCGTGCTCGAGGCGGTGTTGCAATCGCTCGCGGGCTTACGCTACCGGGACCAAGATGCCGTGCTCACCGCCGCCGAGGTCAACGTGTTGCAGTTGTTGGCCGAAGGATTTAGCACGAAAGATATTGCCGAGCAAAGTGGGCGCAGCGTAAACACCGTCCGCGCGCATCTGGCTAACGCGATTAACAAATTACAATGTCATGGCCGGGCGCAGGCGGTGGCGGCCGCGCGCCGGCGCCGCCTCATTTCGTAAACGCGTCGAGCAACGGCGTAGTCCGATTTGCTTAGGGACCGTTCGACGCTGCCGCTCTATCGTTAGAGTCAGGAGCGGAGCCGCAGCGCCTCCTCATCGCGGCGGTTCCGAGCCAGGCCCGGAACATCTCATCCCTTCCATCAAGCACTCCGGCAACCGGCTCGGGCGTCGTTTCGGCGGCGCCCGTTTCGTCGTGCGCCACCCAGTTGGCACTCTCACCCGCGATACTCGGATCATGAGCGAATATCTCATCGGAGCCGGAGCCGTCCTCGCAGCCGGTCCGGAGTCGTCCATCACCCGGGCAGCCCTCCATGCCCAGACGGATCCGCATCTCGCCGCCAACGTCGGCGCGGCGGTGATCGACTTCGAGGCGTCCGTTCCCGATGAGCTGTCGCGCATCGTCATCGTAGCGGCCGGCTGGTCCGGTTCCCGGTTCGAAGCCGAGGTCGTTCGGCCGCTCCTGGCGCGTCGCGAATGTTCGGCGGCCGACGTTATGGTCGAGTTGGCCCGGGCCACCGGCTCGGGCCGGGTGCATCTGTTCGCTCGCTGGCTTCCCGACGCCGCGATGGACGCCGTACTCGAGGCCGCCGGCGTCGAGGTCATCTGCCATCCGGTCGAATCGATCCGCCAGGCAGCCTTGATTTCGGGGCAGCGCTTCTCGCGTTGGCCGACGACGTTACGTGCCGCTTAACGTCTAGGTTCAGGCCCTTCCAAGGGTAGGGGCCCACGATGCACCGTACACATGCAAACTATGCCGAACTCCCGCGTTGCCGTCATCGATGACGATCGTATGGTCCGTGAAATGCTCGAATTGGGCCTCTCCCGCGAGGGCTACGAGGTTCGGACCGCGACCGACGGCTTCGGCGCATTGGAACTGGTCAAGTCGTTCGATCCGGAAGTGATCGTGCTCGACATTATGATGCCCAAGATCGACGGCATTACGCTGCTGCCGCGCTTGCGCGAGATTACGCAGGCGCCGATCCTGATGCTCACGGCCAAAGGCGGCACCGACGATAAAGTGCGTTCGCTCGCGTCCGGCGCCGACGATTATCTCGTCAAGCCGTTCGTTTTCGAAGAGCTGATCGCGCGCTTGCACGCCAAACTGCGGCGGCCACAACTGATCGAAGAAAACGTGCTGCGCTGGCACGACGTGTCGATCAATCCGGATACGCGCGAAGCCTGGCGCGGCAAAGACGTGCTCGAGTTCACCCAGCGCGAGTTCGATTTGCTCGAAGTTTTTCTACGCGAGCCGCGGCGAGTGTTCAGCAAGGACCACTTGCTCGAAATCGTCTGGGGTCACGATTTCGAGGGCGGCCCGAACATCGTCGAGACCTACATCTCGTATCTCCGTGCCAAGATCGACCGCCCGGGCGAGCAGGGATCGTTCATTCGCACCGTTCGCGGGGTTGGGTACGGCCTTAGCCAATAAATCGGCATGAAGGTTGCGTCCCGCCTTTCGGCGCTCTACGCGGCGCTCTTGGGCGTGACGGTGCTGCTCGTCATCGTCGCCTCGTCGATCGCGCTGGTCGTTGAACTCGGCGCGTTCTCCCAAGACATCGTGATCGCCAAGCACGAAGAGGCGCGCATCATGGCCGATCGCTATCATCGCGAAGGCCTGACGCTCGCGCAAGGTGCTCCGGAGGTTGTTGCCGCCCTGCAAGGGATCGGTATGCGAGTCACCGTCTACGATAATAGGGGCCGCTATCTCGCGGGTGATAAAACCCTTCGTCCCAAGGTGCTCGACCGGATACTGTCACTGGGTGGTTTCGAACATTTCATCCCCCATCCGGTCCACCCGCCGCACTTCATCGGCCCGCCGCTCGGTCCGCCGCCAGATTCTTCGCGATTCGATCCCATGCAAGTGGCACCGGTGCACGGCGGCTACGTGGCCTTCGCGACGTCGCCATGGCTGCTGATCGTTTCGCTCGATCCGTATTGGCGCATCGTATTGGCGATCGCGCTCGGCGCCATGTTCGTTTCGTGGTTCATCGGCCGGGTGTTTGCATCGCAGGCGCTCAAACCGATCAACGAGGTCAGCACCGCATTGCACCAGCTCGCCAACGGCGACTACACCCAACGACGTTTCGTTCTGCAGAGCGGCGACGAAGTGGCGTCCCTAACGGAGGCCTATAACGATGCCGCCGCTAGCGTTGCGAGTGCGATGGACGATCGCCGGCGCGCAGAGGGCCGCATGCGCCAGTTTGCCGCCGACGCCTCGCACGAACTTCGCACGCCGCTCACCGTGATCGGCGGCTATATCGACGTGCTGCGGCGCGGCGCCGTCGAAGAGCCCAAGATCGCTCGTCAAATTCTCGCTACCATGTCGCTTGAGAAAGAGCACATGCGCAGCATGATCGATCGTTTGATGCGACTGGCACGTCTCGATTCCGAAACCGAGCCGCGCACCGAAGTCATCGATGTGAACGCGTTCCTTCAGGGCCAGGTCATGGCCGCGCACCGGCTCGACGATCGCCGCCAGATTGATTACTCGGTTCGACAACGTCGAAACGATCGATGCCGATCCCAGCGAGTTAGGCGAAGCCGTCTGGAACATTATCGAGAACGCGCTCAAGTACGCACCCGAAGCGCCGATCCACTTACGCGCCAGCCGAAACGACGGTCACGTGATCATCAGCGTGCGCGATGAAGGACCCGGCATGTCCGAATCCGAGCGCGTGCACGCCTTCGAACGGTTCTATCGCGGCGACGAGCGCGGCGAGATTACCGGCACGGGTCTCGGTTTGGCGATCGCCAAGCGCGCGGTCGAGCGCGCCGGTGGCGATATCGCCATCGACAGTGCGCCGGGCCACGGTACCACGCTGACCATTACGCTCGATGCGCCGCCCGATACGTACGGTGCCGTGCTTGCAACGGCACCCGAGCAAAAACAACTCGGCGCATGAACGCCTAGATTAGATTATTGCTCGTGGCCTCGTCCGACGTTCTGAACGCCCTCGGCAAACCCGAAGCGGCTACCGTGACCGCTACAATCGACGCAAATTGCCTCGACCGTAACCTCCACGTTGCATTGCTCGCTGGCTCCGTGTCCGGACCATGCGCAGGGGTTGGCCGAGCATTGACATTGACTCATGCAACCCTAGTACGCCGAGGGGCGTGCGAGCCCTGGAGTGGGCGTCGATGCGCGCTGCCGTCGTAACGCTCTGCGTTTTCGCGACCCTCTGGTTCGCGTTCGGTCTCTATTCCGCCGGTTCGCATCTGTGGGTGCTCTACGGCATTGCCGTCGTGCTATCGGTCGCGCTGGTTCTCGGCGTTCCGAAGAACGACGCGTCGCCCGCCGGCACTCGTCGCCACCGGGCGCGCGTCATAGGCATCGCTTCGGGCCTCGAAGGACTCGCCATCGTCGCCGCCCTTCTGATGATCCCGCCGTCGCAACAGGCGCACTGGGCGACGCCGGCCATCGCGGCCATCGTCGGTCTGCATTTCATCCCGATCGCGTACTATCTACCGTATAAGCCGTACTACATCGCTGGGATCGCACTCGTCTGCGTCGCCGTGGCGGGTGCGGCGATCGAGCTTGCTGGCTTCGGCGATGCCGCGAGCCAGTTCACCGTCGGTCTCGGTTCGGCAACCGTGCTCTGGCTGACGAGTGCCGCGATCGTACGCACCGCTCGCCACCGTGCTGCCGTCATATCTCGCTCACAGGCTGGGTTCAGGTAGCGTCGCTTACAATCGGCGCGCCACGATGCGTCGAATAATCGCCGCGGCCTTTGCCGCATGTCTTGCATTCATGAGTCTCCCGGCCGCCGCACAGTCCGATTCGGGCCAGATTTCGATCGTCGTTACCGACGCGCAAACCAAGCAGCCGGTCGGGTTGGCGCGGGTGCTTCTCGATGGCGCGGTGATCACGTCCGAGTTGACCGGCACCAACGGCAAGGTCATCTTCACCGACGTTCCCGACGGCATCTATCGCGCGCGCATCGTCAAACGCGGCTATCACAGCCTGACGTCGGAGTCTTTTGAAGTCCTCGATGGCCGGGTGGTCACCGTGACGATGGCGCTCGAAGGCGACACCGGCAATCTCAAAGTCATCGGCACCGTCCAAGTGAAAGCTTCGGTCGTCATTTCGTTGACGTCGATCGATCAAAACTCGGCGCAGCGCCGCCTGTCCGACGATCTGGCCGGCGCGCTGAACAAACTCTCGGGCGTCAGCGTTACTACTAGCAGCGACGATAGCGACGCAACGCAGACCGTCTCGCTCGAAGGCCACGACGCCAGTCAAACCGCGCTCACGCTCGACGGAATTCCGCTTAACGCGCCCGGCACCGCCGGCAACCTCGGCGCGTTCGCGACCGACTTGTTTTCGGGAGCCTCGGTCCGCCAAGGCGCGTCGCTCGGAGGACTGGGCGGCTCGGTCAACTTTAGCACCCTGCAACCCACGCTCAGTTGGATGTCGCAAGCGAGCATCTCGGCCGGAAGTTACGGTAAATACAACTATTCGTTCGCAGAGAGCGGTTCGGTCGGAAAACTCGGCGTCGCGGCGCAGACGGTGTATCGCGAGACGCCTTCCTTGATCGACGGCCAGTACTATCTCGACGGCAGCGGGCTCGAATACAACCACGACGGTGACAGCGAAGTGTCGGGCAATCTCTTTAAAGCGCGCTACGAGTTCGGCGATTCGCAGTCGCTCACCGGAACGTTTCTCAATTCGACGCGTGACACGAACATCGTCTGTTTGCGCGAAGGTGCGCCGCCCGCATTGCCCTGCGGCTACGGCCCCAACAATAGTAGCGACAGCAGCACGCAGCTGTATGCGCTAACCGACAACGCGCTGGTCGGCGCCACCGAACTACAAGGAACGCTGTATTCGACGGTTTCGAAAATGTCGCTCGACGAACTCGAACGCTACGTCGATATCTCGACCGGTCCGTATCCGATCCCCGATAATCAGCCGAACGCGTTCGATACACTGATGAGTACCAAAGGCTTTTCAGTCAGCGCGACGCTGCCGGCCCAACAACGCCACACCATCTCGGTCCAAGCCTACGGATCGACCTCGCAGAACCTTACCACGCCGTTGATCGAGCAGTCCGCGCAGTACTATTTCGGCGGGTTTAACACGAGTTACGACGCGATCAGCGCTACCGACACGATCCATTCCAGCGACAAACTCACGCTCTCGGATTCCCTCGGATTGAGCACCGGCACCGGTTCTGGCGGCGTCACCGCGTTGGGCAGCATCGCTGCAACATGGAGGCCGACGACCGTCGATACGTACAACGCCTCGTATTCGTTGGGTGGCGTCGCGGCCACGATGGGCCGTTCGCAAATCCTGAGCGATCCGGCCTCGCTACGCTTTACGTGCACGGGTACGCCGGACCAAGATACCGCCTACGGCCAGGCGCCGGGAGACAATCCCGGCCCGAGTTCTTCCATTTCGTATCGCGCCGGCTACACGCGAACGTTCAAGGGCGGCAACGTCTCGGTGCAACTCTACCGGCAAATCCAAGCCGGCGTGTTGCTGCCGGTCGATGTCAACGGCACCGTACTCGCGCAGCAAGGATTGCTTCCGGTCGGGTATTTGCAGCAAGCACAGGAACTGTTCGATTCCGCTGCCGGCTGCAATCTGAAATCCAACACGCCGCTACAGGCCGCACAGCTGTATTTTTCGACGCCGATCTCGGGAATCAAGCGCATCTACCAAGGCGCCGAGCTGACCGGCTACGCGACCTTCGGTGGTTTGGTCGTGCAGCCGTTTTACAATCTCATTCAGTCGCAGGCGTTCTCCAACTCGCCGTATCTCAATAATCCGTATTCGATCGTGTTATCGGGCTTGCAGTTGCCCAATCAACCGATGCAGCGCGCCGGAGTCGTTCTCGATTACAAAGCGCCGCACTCGATCTTCGAATGGCTGGCCGATGCCCAATACACCGGCCGCAACAATCCCAACAACTTGCCGGCCTACACCACCTATGACGCCGGTGTGACCGCGTCGCTCAACTTCGGAACGCTGACGTTTGCCGCCAGCAATATTACCAACACCTATGCCGGCATTTTCTCGACGCCGAGAAACGCCGTGCCGTATACGACGTTGGCCGGTTATCTGGTCCCGACGATGGCGCGGCCGATCCAGCCGAGTCAGATTTCGCTCACCTACACCGCGCGCTTCGGGCCGGGCGCGGTCAGTTCGCAATCATCGTCGGCGTATAATCCCGTCCGTAGCCGCGGCGGCGGACGTGGTGGATTTGGCGGAGGTGGATTCGGTGGTGGGCCCGGCGGCGGACCGCCCGGCGAAGGCCCGCCTCCCGGAGGGGGTCTGCCGGGCGGCGGTGGCGCCGGTGGTGGTTCCGGCAATCGTCCGTTCTTTGCGCCGTTGCCCACGTCGCCGCCGGCCGATCCGCTGGGCCTGATCGCCGATCAGACGCGTTGCAGCGCCGGCGACCGTTCGAAAGCAACGGCGCTTTCCAGCGAGTTGAAAGCCTACGTCGCGCGCATCGAGGCCGCGAAGACGGCCACAGGATATCCCGCGACGTTGGCCGCGCCGGATCTAGCCGACGCATCGGTCACCTATCACGGCCTTGGCTCGACATACGCGTTGTCGATCGTCCCCAAGGGCACGACGCGCTTGCGCGCGCTGGCCGGCTGTTTCGCACTGCACATCGCGCGCGCCGCCGACGTAACCGCGCACAATCTGTACGCGCCGCAAACCACACTGTTTTTCGCGCCGCAACTCGACTTTATGCCGGCGGTCGGCTTGTACTTCGTCGCTCGCCAACAGCAAGCCGGACAAGAGTCATTCCGCGTGTACAAGCTCCCCGCGACGCCGCCCAAAACGCCGTTCGAGGAGCGTGCCAGTGACTCGTGTACCGGAGACGCGAAAAACCTCGCGACGCAAGCGCTCAACGAGTTGAGGGCCTACTTTACGTTGCACGGCAAGGCACCGACCTGGACGATTACCGCGCACGTTGCAGGCGGCGGAACGTGGTACGAACTCCAACCTAGCGACCCGGCAGTGTTCGGTGCGATCGTGCAGTGCGGTCGCGTCGCCGCGACCACCGCCGACGAACTCAAGGCCAAAAACTTCGACGGCAAGGACGTCCCGGCGATGAACTACACGCCCTCGCTCGGCCTCTACTTCGTGCGGCCGCCTCGTCCGCCGCGCCCACCGGGGTCACCTCCGCCCGAGTAAGGCCGCGCACGGCGTTGCGTCGTAATTGCGGCGTTACGTATGAAACCCGAACGGCTCACCGCGTTCACCGATGGCGTCATCGCCGTCATTATCACGGTCATGGTGCTCGAGATCAAGGCACCACTGGGCGCGTCATTTCACGATCTATCGGCGCTGGTGCCGCAGATGCTGTGCTACCTGCTCAGCTTCGTGTACGTCGCGATCTACTGGGCCAACCACCATCACTTTTTCCAGCTGGTGCAGCGCGTGAACGGCGGAATCATGTGGTCGAATCTCAACCTGCTGTTCTGGCTATCTCTGGTACCGTTCACCACAGCGTGGCTTGGCAGTCACGATCGCGACGCAGTGCCGACCGCCGTCTACGGGATATCGTTGTTGATGTGCGCCTTGTCGTGGGTCCTGATGCAGAACGTTATCGTCGCCTCGCAGGGAGATGATTCCGAACTTCTCAAGGCCATCGGTGACGATGCCAAGGGCAAGATGGCACTGGTGCTCTACATCGCGGGCATAAGTTTGGCGTTCATCAACGTTTGGCTGGCCGATGCGATGTTTGCGATCGTCGCGATGATGTGGCTCGTCCCCGACCGTCGCATCGCACGCTATCTCGAATCGCGCCGCTGAGAGCGGTACAACTGCCGGAGAAGCAGAAGGCGAGGCGATGCTAAATCCCGATGTCGAACATCGTCCGGTCTACGGATCCAACGAAAAAGACGAGTTTATCTGTTCGTGCGGCTGGAGCGGCCCGACGCTCGACGTGCAGAACCACTTCGAGCGGGCACAGCACGAGGCGGGCGCTCGCATCCTGACGTTCCTCGACCTGATCGACGATGAAACGCGCAGCGATTTCTGGGACACGCTGAATGCTTTCGACGGTCGCGACGGTTATCTATCGCCGCAGCAGTTCGTCGCGACGATGCGCAACGTGGGATTCAAGACTCGCCGTATCGAGCCGTAGCGTATCGAAAACGAAGACCCGCCGTTAGGCGGGCCTTCGAGGGTTGCGCCGGGGTGCGTTCGGTTATACCAGCGTGACTTTTACGTGAATTCGCAGCTTCTTGCCGTTGCTGTCTTCGACTAAGAAATAACCGCTGCCCACGAGGAGCGCGGAGACGGTAAAGAGCGTTTTCTTGTCGCCGCTCGACGGAGAGATGCCAATGAGTCCGTTCGTGTGGTCGGTGACGTTGAACGAGCCGGTATAGCCCGGCTCGTGGAACCGGCACGTTTGGAATCCGAGCACCACGATCTTGATATGCGTGCCACAGCTCGAAACGATCTGAACTTTATTCTTATCCGGGCTGACGGTGACGCCCGCCGGCGTCTGTGCCGTACCCGTGGAAGTGGGCGTGTACTGCGCGCTCGACGGCGATCCACTCGAGCAGCCTGCCGCAGACAATGCGAGAACCGCTAGCGCGAGTACGAAGCGAACTGGGTTCACTCGTTGATTCATGTTGATTCTCCCCAATGTTCCTAGAAGAAAGGTTGCAACGTCGTAGCCCCTAGGGGACCATTGACGTATGCACCGTTTACCCTAATGCGTTGGTCTCAACACGTCAACCGGCCCACCGCTACTAAAATTCTGCAACGGCGGGCTTGTGAGGGAAAAGCGCGGTGGTGTAGGGATTTTAGCGTACTCGCAAAGTGTGATTAATGAGCCGGAGGGGCCGGTTTGGCAAACGAATCTTTCGTAAGTTGGAAATCCATAGTGGTCTGCACGGAGGTGGCACCGCGACCCTGCTGTACGGCTATATCGTGAATCTTGATTGGAACCTCGAGGTCGGGGTCGTACGTCAGCCGCGCATTGTCTTTCCAGTTATGAAAGGCGCCATTCTGCGATGTGATTTGCGAAGCTTCGGTAATTGCTAGCGGATTCGCATCCGGAGCTCCCGTTATCGTGAAGGTTGACGCGACCGAAACGTTATTGTTCGAATAGGTTCGCGTCCATTGATGTTGCGCGTCCACCAGGGTCGCGTCGTAGAAGCCGCGGCCTAAAAACGTCATCAGCTCGTTCTCCGCGTCGGTGACGTTTAATTCTGGGGGGCAGATCACGCTGCCGTTCGGATACGCCGCGCACAGATAGGACTGGCTCGGGCGCGGTTGGGCTTGCAACCATTCCGAGACGCGAATCACCAGCCCGCCGTCCTTAGCGATCCCCATGATGTCCGCATTCATCACGCCGGTTCGACCGATGCCGTTCAGCACCGACCGTACTCCGCTGCCCCCCGTTCCGATGTCGCCGGCGTTGTCCCCTGACGTCCCTTCGGGATGAACCTCGCCGTTTTGCTGATAGTCGATCGAAAAATTATACTCCAGCGAGCGCAGCGGCTTCGTCGGAAGGTTGACCGGTGCCGCGCTTCCGGGATCCGGGGGCGCGGGCGTTTGCGCCGTGAGTCCGGCAATGGCAAATGCCAATACAATCGCGGATGGTACGCCGCTCTTTCGCACGTGTTATTCTCCTCGTTCCGGCGAACGCCCAGCGGCGCGCGCCTGTAAAACCATATCGTACATCCGTGGATGATCTCCGCGAATGGTGTCCACCCATTTCTCGAAGCGCGGCACCGGCTCCCCGACGCGAAACAGAAAGTACCACACGTTCATTTCGCCCATAAAAGCGAAGCGGCGCCGGATGTCGGCCGCCAGAGCGTCGTACTCGGTAAACGCCCGCAGATACTCAGGAATTTCCGCCGAACTCGCGCTCGACTTCTACCAGCGCGCGAGCGTTGGCTACGGTCGCCGCTATTTTTCGTCGCATGCGAAGGATGCCGGGAGTTCCGAGCACACGTTCGAGGTCGAGATCGTCGTACGCGGCAACGCGCCGCGGCTCGAACGACTCGAACGCAAGGCCGTAAGCATCCCAGTTGTCGGCGATCTGCTTCCAGCGCACGCCGGCCTGGAAAACCGCACGCGTTATAACCTCAAGATAATCGGCCGCGCCGGAGGGGCTGACGACCTCTGGAATCTCGGGAACGGGCATGCTCCGCCCTTTGCGCCGGAGCGGAAGGACTCATGCCGGAAAGGTCGCAAACCTCGCAGCAGATTAACCGCAACAGGGGAGACTCGGTTCAGTGTACACAGATGAAATGCTCAATTGCGTGGACTGCGGGCGAGAGTTCGCGTTCACCTCAGGCGAGCAGCGCTTTTACGAGCAAAAAGGTTTTCAAAACAAGCCCAATCGCTGCCAAGACTGCCGTCAGGCTCGCAAGGCAATGCGTTCCAGTAGCCCGGGTGGGGGCGGTGGCGGCGATCGTGCGGGCGGCGGACGTCCGCGCGAGATGTTTACTGCGACGTGCAGCCAATGTGGCGGCGTCGCCGAGGTGCCGTTCAATCCGCGCGGCGACAAGCCCGTGTATTGCCGCGACTGCTTCGCGTCGCGACCGAGCTTCGGCTAAACCGTAACCCGCCGCGGCGTCGCCAGGGAGACGGCGACGAGCACCGCGACGTTGAGGAGAAGGCCGAGGAATCCGGCATTGATGCCCCAGGGTGCAATGCCGCGCTGCGAGAGAATAAGCGCGAGGATAAGTCCGGCGCTTATTCCTGCTGCCACGCCCCATGCAGTCGCGCGCGGCCACACGAATGCGGCCACCATGCCCGGCATGAGCTGCGTTACCGCGTTGTAATAGATCAACAGCAGCTCGACCAGGGTGCGTTGCTCGGTTAACCAAAAGATCAGCGCTGCCACCGCGATCGCCGCGACCGAAATGCGCGTGGCCCGTACGCGCGCAGCATCGGCCGTTGCGATGCCGAACGCGCCGAGCACGTTTTTGGCGAACGTTCCCGCAGCGCCGAGTAAGATGGCGCTGGCCGGAACCAGTGCCGCCAATGCGCCCGCACCGACGACGCATCCCAACACCCACGGTGGATAATAGTGCGCGACGACCAGCACGAACGACTGGTTGACCTGCGCGCCGGTTAAACCCGGAACCAGCACGATCGCGGTCAAGCCGGCAAACAGCACCAGCAGCAACAGCAACTGATAGATCGGAAGCAGGGCGGCATTGCGTCGCAACGCCTCTCCGGAGCGAGCGCTATAGACCGCGTTCATCGTGTGCGGTCCCATGAAGAATCCGATCGACGTAAGAAGAACCGTTGTTACGTACCATATGCCGCCGTGCGGCGCCGTCAACGGTGGGAGCGTGAGCAGGTGCGGATGCGCCGACAGCACCCGGTCGATCGCCCCTGCCGGCGAGCCGAAAAACCGAATTGGAATGGCGATGCCCGCGAACGCGACCGCCGCCAAGACCAGCGTGTCTTTGATCAAACTCGCCCATGCCGTGCCGCGCAAACCGGCCGTAAACACGAATCCGGCAATTAACAGAAACGCCACGCACGCGGCGGCGCTGCCTGCGACGCGTCCGTATCCGGCGACATGCAGCAACGTCTGCAAGCCGCTCAACTGCAGCGTGACGTATGGAACGATTGTGATGAACTGCATTGCCGCGACGCCGACTCCCAGCGCGCGGCTCGAATACCGGTCGGCGAAAAAGTCCGCCCCGGTCAGCAGGTTGCGGTCTTTCGCGACCTGCCAAATCGCCGGGAGTAAAAAATATCCGATGACGAAGCCGCACGTGCCGTACGCTAAGATGTAGTAGGCTGGAGCGCCGAGGCTATACGTCCAGCCGGCCATTCCCAGAAACGTGAAGCTGGTGTAGATTTCACCTGCCATCAACACCCACAGGAAGGCGGTTCCGAACGAACGTCCGCCGACCAGGTACTGCTGCGGATCCATGCGGAAGCGCCGCACGCTTACCAGCGCGAACGCGATCGTCGCTAGCACGATAAAGGCGACGATCGATAGCGAGATTACCAATGCCGTTCGACCCTTCCGAGCGTCCACAAGAACGCCGGCGTCAGCACAACCCAGCCGGCGATCCACGCCAACACGAATGGCAAACCAAGTACGCGCGGCTCGACGTGGTTAACGAAGGGCACTGCGACCGACAGCGCGGCGATCGGAATTCCCGCCAGCAGGATGCGAATGAAACGGTTTATGGCCATGCCGCTATCGGTCCGCGCGAAAAATGTGCGAATGCATCATGGTGGCGCTTCCTCAGGGTAAGGCGCGAAACGTAGCCCGACGGCTTCGCTGCTACGCCGTGAGTCCCCGGCCCAACGACTAGATGAGAAGGTTTGTATCGGGTCGTATCCCGGCCGCAGTGAGCACGTACGATGCGGTGATCGTCGGCGCCGGACATAACGGCTTGGTTTGTGCTGCCTTACTGGCCAAAGCCGGACGTTCGGTACTGGTGTTGGAGGCGCGCGACGTGATCGGCGGGACCGCCGTCAGCGACGCATCGGTCTGGCCGGGATATACCGTGTCCGCTGCATCCTATGTGTGTAGCTTGTTCGACCCGTGGCTGGTCGACGAACTCGATTTGCGCGCGCACGGCTTTGAGTTCTATCGTAAGGATCCGTACGCGTTCACGCCGCTTGAAGACGGCCGTTCGCTCCTGTTCGGAACCGATGCTGCGGCCAACGCCCGCGAAATAACAAAGTTCGACTCGGGCGACATCGCCGGATTCGAAGCCTACGGAGAGCGCGTCGAGCGCGCCGGCCGCGCGCTGTTCGATTCGTTCTCCGACGCGGAACCGCGTTTCGATCGATTCGACGACGATACGCAGGCGCTATTGCGTGGCTCGGCTGCAGAACTCGTCGAACGCTACGTTCGGACGCCGGTCATTCAAGCCGAACTCGTGAACGACGGGTTGATCGGCACGAACCTCGGCCCGCGTGACCCCGGCACCGGCTACGTGCTGGCGCATCATCTCGCCGGCCGAATCCTCGGCGTACAGGGCGCGTGGGCCTACGTGCGCGGCGGCATGGGCAGCATCACTCGAGCGCTGTCCGACGTCGCACGCAAGCACGGCGCCGAAATCCGAATCGAATCCAACGTCGAACGCATCGTCACCTATGGCGATGGCGCGATCGCCGTCGCACTGGACGACGGCACCGAGATCGGCGCTCGCACGATCGCCAGCAACGCGCATCCACACACGACGTTTCTCGAGATGGTTGACCCATCGGCTCTCGACGCGCAGTTCGTCGCCAAGGTGCTCGATTGGAAGACCACCGGGCCGTCGTTGAAACTGAACTTAGCGCTGGGCGAACTTCCCAATTTCACCGCGCGTCCGGGCACGAATCCGCAGCCGCATCACCGCGCGACGATTCACGTTGCCCCGTCGATCGACTATCTCCAGCGCGCGTTTGAAGACGGCGCGCGTGAAGGTGCGAGCGTCTCGCCGTTAATAGAGTGTTTCTTGCAGACGCCGACCGACCCGTCGCTGGCGCCGCCCGGCAAACACATTTTGTCGATTTTTGCCCAGTATTTTCCGTACGATCGCGCCGATGGTTGGACGCACGCCAAACGCGAAGAAGCCGCCGACCGGATCGTGGCGATTCTCGGCCGGCTCGCACCCAATCTGCCGAACGCGATCGAAGCGCGTCAACTCCTCGCGCCGCCCGATCTCGAAGCACGCTTCGGATTGACCGGCGGACACATCTTTCACGGAGAACTCGTGCCAGGACAGATTTACGAACATCGTTTCGCCACGCGCACGCCGGTGCGCAACCTGTATCTGTGCGGCTCGGGCGCCCACCCGGGCGGCTGCGTCAGCGGTTTCCCTGGTAAGCGCGCGGCGCTGGCAATACTCGAGGATTTAGCGAAAGCAGAAAGCGGAGCGGCAGCATGATCGGCAAGAGCGAATTCGTCGACCAATCGGTCCAGCAGTACATTCTCGAAACGACCGTTCGAGAACACCCGATCCTGGCCGAACTGCGCCGGGAAACGGACAATCTTCCCAACGCGGTGATGGAGATCGGCGCCGATCAAGGCGCGTTCATGCAGCTGCTAGCACGAGCGATCGGCGCAAAGCGCTACCTCGAGATCGGCGTCTTTACCGGATACAGTTCGTTAGCCGTCGCGTTAGCGTTGCCCGACGATGGCCGCGTGGTCGCGTGCGACGTCAGCGAAGAATATACCGCGGTCGCGCGCCGCTATTGGCAGAAGGCCGGCGTCGCCGAAAAAATCGATTTGCATATCGGGCCGGCGCTCGAGACGCTACGCGAGCTGTTAGCCGACGGTGTCGAGCCATTCGACATGGCTTTCATCGATGCGGATAAGGTTAGCACCGACGCCTACTACGAATTGGCGTTGGAAGCGCTGCGACCCGGCGGTTTGATTCTGGTCGACAACGCGCTGCAAGGCGGCGAGGTCGCCGACCCCTCCAAAAACGGGACGGGGACGGTAGCGATGCGCGCGCTCAACGCCAAGGCGGCGGTTGACCGGCGGGTTGACGTGTCGCTGATCACCCTCTGCGACGGCGTGCTCATCGCGCGCAAGCACTAATCGCGCGGATGCGCATCAACTGCGTCGGCGGCGGCCCCGCCGGTCTGTACTTTTCGATTCTCGCCAAGCGCCGGTTTCCAGATTGGGACATCCGCGTCATCGAACGCAATCGCCCGCTCGACACGTTCGGCTGGGGCGTCGTGTTCTCGGACGCGACGCTCGGCAATCTACGCGACGCCGACGAGCCGACGCATCGCGCCATCACGGAAGCCTTCGCGCACTGGGACGACATCGACGTTCACTTCGCCGGACGAACGATCACGTCGGGCGGCCACGGATTCTGTGGAATCTCGCGTAAAGAGCTGCTCGGGATTTTACAGCGGCGCGCGGCCGAAGTCGGGGTCGACCTGCACTTCGAAATCGACGTCGCCGACGTTTCGGCCTATCGCGACTGCGATCTGCTGATCGCTGCCGACGGCATCAACAGCCGCATCCGCAATACCTACGCGTTAACCTTTCAGCCCAACCTCGACACGCGCTTGTGCCGGTTCGTTTGGCTCGGCACGACCTTGCCGCTCGACGCGTTCACGTTTATTTTCGAAAAGACCGAGCACGGCTGGTTTACCGTTCACGCCTACCGCTTCGACCGCGACCTCAGCACGTTCATCGTGGAATGTCGCGAAGAGACGTGGCTGGCGCACGGTCTCGACAAATGTGATTCCGCCGAGACCGTCGCGTTCTGCGAAAAACTGTTCGCGCCGTATCTGCACGGCCACAAGCTGATGACCAACAGCGCGCATCTGCGCGGACGCGATTGGCTCAACTTCACACGCGTGGGAAACGAACGCTGGACGCACGAGAACGTCGTGCTGATGGGCGACGCCGCCCACACCGCACATTTTTCGGTCGGCTCCGGCACCAAACTCGCTATGGAAGACGCGATCGGCCTCGCCGATGCGCTTCAGGCGTCGAACGGCCGTCTCGAAGAAGCGCTGCGCGCCTACGAGGACGTTCGTAAGCTCGAAGTTCTGAAATTGCAAAACGCGGCGCGTAATTCGACCGAGTGGTTCGAAAACGTCGCGCGCTATGCTGCTTTGCCGCCCGAGCAATTCGCCTATAGCCTGCTGACGCGCAGCCAACGAATCGGTCACGAAAATCTGCGCCTGCGCGATACAACCTATGTCGAGGGTGTCGAGCGTTGGTTCGCAGGCGGAGCCTCCATACCGCCGATGTTCGCGCCGCTGCTCTTGCGTGGGCTCGCACTACGCAACCGCGTTGTCGTTTCACCGATGGATATGTACAGCGCGGTCGACGGTATGCCGAACGAATTCCACATGGTACATTTGGGCTCGCGCGCGCTGGGTGGCGCAGGTCTGCTGTTTACCGAAATGACCTGCGTCACGCGCGATGGACGCATCTCGCCCGGCTGCACCGGTATGTATCTCGAAGAACACGTCGGCGCATGGAAGCGGATCGTCGATTTCGTGCATCACTTTTCGAACGCGAAGATCTGCATGCAGTTAGGGCATTCGGGGGCGAAAGGCTCGACCAAACTGATGTGGGATGGCATGGATCAGCCACTCGCAGACGATGAGAACTGGCCGCTCGTCGCGCCGTCGGCGATTCCGTATGCGCCGGTCAATCAGGTCCCGCGCGAACTCAACCGGGCGGAGATGGATGAGATTCGCGCCGCGTTCGTACGATCGACCGAAATGGCCGAACGCGCCGGCTTCGACATGATCGAGCTGCACTGCGCGCACGGCTATCTGCTCTCGTCGTTTATCACGCCGTTGCAAAACCAACGAACCGACGAATACGGCGGCTCGCTCGAGAATCGTCTGCGCTATCCGCTCGAAGTCTTCGCCGCCGTGCGTGCGGCGTGGCCGGCGGACAAACCGATCTCCGTGCGCATTTCGGCGACCGATTGGGTTACAGGCGGAATTTCGGGGGACGACTCTGTAGAAATCGCACGCGCGTTCAAACAAGCCGGCGCCGATCTCATCGACGTTTCGACCGGGCAGACGTCGCCGGATGCTAAGCCCGTGTACGGACGGATGTTCCAAACGCCATATGCCGATCGCATTCGCAACGAGATCGGCATCGCAACGATGGCCGTCGGTAACGTCACCGAACCGGATCAGGTCAACGCAATCTTAGCCGCCGGTCGCGCCGATTTGGTCGCGCTCGGACGCCCGCATCTGGCCGATCCGTTCTGGACGTTGCACGCCGCCGCGCAACTCGGATATGCCGAGGCCGATTGGCCGGTGCAGTACGTTCCCGGAAAGCAGCAACTCGAACGGCTGATCGAACGCGCGGCCGAGCAGGCCGCCGCCAATGCGGTCTGATACGCGAAGGCTCGCCGGACGTCACGCGATCGTCACCGGTGGTGCGCGCGGTATCGGCGCGGGCATCGTTGCTGCTTTGCGCTCGCATGGCGCGCGCGTCAGCATCGTGTCGCGTACCCCACCCGCCGGCGATACTACCGATTGGCACGAAGCCGACGTTACCGACGCCGGCGGAATCGAGGATGCGTTGCATCGTTGTCGCGAGCGCTACGGTCCGGTCGCAATCCTCGTGAACAACGCGGGCGTCGCGGAGTCGGCCTCGCTGACGCGCACCGGCGACGATTTGTGGCGGCGGTCGATCGCGGTTAATCTGGATGGAACGTTTTACTGTTCGCGCGCGGTCGCACCGGAAATGGTCGCGGCGGGTTGGGGCCGGATCGTGAACGTCGCCAGCACCGCCGGCTTGCAAGGTTCGGCGTACTTGGCCGCCTACTGCGCGAGTAAGCACGGGGTGATCGGACTGACGCGCGCAATTGCCGCCGAGTACGCCGGCACAGGCGTCACGTGCAACGCGATTTGTCCCGGCTACACCGATACCGAGATGCTCGACCGCGCCGTCGGCAACGTCGTACGCTACACCGGCGCTTCGCCCCAAGACGCACGTGAGCGGCTAGCTCGCGATAATCCCGAGGGACGTATCGCGTCGGTCGCAGAGGTGGCCTCCGCGGTACTAGGGCTGATCGACGGCGACCGCACCGGCGTGGCCCTCGTCATTCCGGGTTCTACAGAGGCGTAATTAGCCTAAAGGGTTCGCTATCGCGCGGGCGCCGGTGGGACTATTTTCCGGTACCTGTCGTGACGAAACGCCGCCGACGGACCCGCTTGCCTCGTGCTAGCATCGATCGAAGCCACGCTACGATCGGGGAATACGGGGATACTATGAAGGTCGCTCGACCAACGAATGTCGCGCTCTGTATGAGCGCGGTTGCAATACTCTTGTCCGGTTGCGCACAGTCCGCGCAGACGATCGGCGTTCCGGCGACGGGATTGCCGTCCGCGCAGGCAGACGCGACGGGCCGGCCTCTCCGCGATCTGCATAATTTTAGCGGCGGTACCGACGGCAGTGTGGCCACGTCGGGGGTTATACAACAGTCCGGCAAGTTGTACGGCGTTGCATCGCAAGGCGGGATCGGTTCGTCGGGAGTCGTTTACGAATCGGCGACGGACGGCAAGTTGCGCGTTCTATATGCGTTTCCCGCAAATGGTGCCGCTGCGTTTCCCGACGGCGGCCTGCTCGCGCGGCACGGCAAATTGTACGGCACGACCGGCTATTTGAACGGTTCTGTGTATTCGGTTACGCCCGACGGTGCGTTCGCAATCGTGCATCAGTTCGCAGGCGCGGATGGTGCGACGCCGCAGGGTGGTCTCATCGACGTTCACGGGACGATCTACGGAACGACGACATCCGGCGGCGCACATGGCGACGGGGTGGTGTTTGCGATCGACCCATCCGGCACAGAACGAACGGTCTATGACTTCGGAGCGACCGCTAACGATGCTTCATCTCCGGCATCGCGTCTTACATGGTGGAACGGAAAGCTGTACGGAACGACCACGTCCGGCGGCGCATATGGCGGGGGCACGGTGTATTCGCTGACGCTCACCGGGAGCGAAGCGCTTTTGTACAGTTTCGGAAACGGAACGGACGGTAACGATCCTTTCTGTTCTGGGGTGACGCCGTTCCGCGGCAAGCTGTATGGCACGACGAGACGGGGCGGAACGCACGGCAAGGGCGTCGTGTTCGCAATCTCCCCATCCGGTAGTGGCGGCACGACCTATAATTTCGGTCAGCACAGCGGCGATGCTGCAGCTCCCATGAGTGGAGTGATCGTGTACCATGGCGCGTTATACGGACCGGCCTACCAGGGCGGACGAAACAATGAGGGAGCGATCTTTCGGATCGCAGCGTCGGGCGCCGAAAAGACGGTGTACAGCTTCCGAGGCATCAGCGATGGTAGCGAACCATTCGGGAGACTGTTAGCGATCGGCGACCAACTGTATGGCACGGCGCCGGCCGGCGGCAGCAACGGCGACGGCACGTTGTATCGCTTCACGCCGTAGATGGGCGCCGAGTAGCGCGGCGGAGCAGTTTCAAGCCCAGCCGCTGCCGGTTCGCACGCGTTTTTCCGGCATCCCGATGAACGCTTCGTTAACGTGCAGAGCCCGTTGCTTCACGCTTTATCGATTATTTGCAGTCTTGCGATGGCGGCTGCGTCGGCTTTGGAGCCGGAGCGTTCGTGAGTGCGCTAGCGTGGGCGATATCGTCCACGCCGAATCCCGCTGGATTTGCAATCGGCGAGGGTGACGGCGCAGGCGGCGGCGTGGGATCGCCGTTGCCGAGGATGGTCGTCCAATTTGCGAACGGCGTCCCTAACAACGTTTGGATGTAGCACGAGCCGTCGCCCACGATCCACTCGTACAACTCGTCACCGCTCGTACCGTGCGGCACGTACAATCCGACGTTGCTCTCTTCGATCCAGCCGCCGTTTTCGGTCGTCCCCGTCACCTCATCGTACAAGTCATAACAGATGCCGTCGAGCGGCCCTAGCCATGCGTTACCTTTCTGCGGACACGTTGTAACAACGCGCGCCGCTAACGTGACGATGCCGCCGTTCGGCGCGTTCGGATCGCCGCGCAACGTGACGCCGCACACCGACCCATCGTGATGCGCGCCTTGTGCGGCTGCGAGCGCCAACCCATCCGGTCCGGGACGATGGTTGCCCGGAACCCAGCCGCCGCGTTGCAGCGACCCATTGGTCAAACACGAACTCTGCGCTGCCAAAACGTCGAACGCGCCGGATGAGTCCGGTTCCCGAACCCACGCGCTGCCGTCGTAACATCCGTTGCCATCGAGCGACACCAATCCCAACAACCATTGCGGCGGGGTCGCAATATCGTGGAATTGCGTGCCGTCGTATGGACGAGCCGCGCAGTGCGCGCCCTGCACGAGTGACGACCCGTGGGCCGCGAACTCGATCGCCGGTGGCCATAGTTCGACTGCGCGCGCGTCCCCAAGCGTCGCACCGAACGGCACGCCTTCGCCTTCGCGCGAACCGGGATATTGATCGAAAAAGATCCCGCTGCACTGCAACGGTGAAGCCGGAAGCGCGGCAACGTGCAGCACGATCGTCGCGGTCGCCGGCTGTTTGGAGGGCATTTGCGGCGTGTTGCCGGGCTGCGTCTCGATGCGAAGGTAGTTCGCGCACGACGGATCGAGGTAGGCTTGCGGTTGCAACGTCTGAGCGTCGTAGGTCTTGCCGGTGCCGACCCGAACGCTCGCGCCGCGTTGTGCCAACGCACCGCGGGGAAACTGCAGTGCCGGTTGCGTCGAGTGCGTGTACGATCTCCCGGCGTAGGTCGCCGTCAGCCAACCCATCACATCGACGCCTGTCGAAGCGCGTTGCCCGAAGTCGTCGGTGACGGTTGCGCGGCACGTTCCCGCTGCGCTGGACTCGAGCGGAAACGCTGCCGGCGCGTCGTTGGTACCCTGCCCGAACGAATTCGGATACGAATACGGAGTGTTGGGCGGTGGTGACGGCGTAGCGATGCCCTCTTGCTCGTCGTACGGCGGGGAATACGGCGATGGCAACACGTTCGGAAACGTCGCCACCCCGTTGCCGCAACGAAAAGCGTCGGCCGTAGCAAACCAATGCGTGTAACCCCATTCGCTAGCGTCGAACGTCTGCTCCCGATCGGCTGGCCAGAAATACGTTAGCGATGTCGGAACGACGATCGGCACGTTCGGCGTCGGCGAGGGGTTTGGAAGCGGAGCCGTCGCGATCCAAACGGTGCAGGCGACATGTCGCGTGAGCGCGGCGCGTCCCGGCGAGGAGAAGCGCAACGTAAAGCCGGCGGCGGGACACTCCGGCTCGCGCTCGATCGTCGCGAACGTCACATGCGCGCCGTCAACCTTCGGGTAGTGAGCGCGCCCGCTGACATGATCGGATGCGCCAAGAAAGAGCGCAAACGGCGGTTTGCCCATACCGGCCTCCGTAACGGTTGCTGGCGAATCGACCGGCATGACGTTGTCGGATGCCACCTCGCTTTGACCGTTCGGACGTCCGGCATACACCCGCAATGTAAAGCCGCCCCCGTCACCGGCTCGCGGTAGAAATGCGAGCGTCGCGCCGTTCCCTTGCGTCTGCGCGATTGCGCGTGCCGCAGCGAAAGCGGCATCGAAATCGTTCGCCGCCTGCCACGCGGCCGCCGGACGTAGCGCTAGCGACCAAACGACGACGCTAGCCAGCAGTGCGATAATTGCGACCGCGACCACCGTTTCGAGCAGTGTAAACCCGCGTTCGGCGTCGCGCGACACACTGTACGGAGTACCCTCACCACGCCACGGCTGCCGCTTCGAGCTATGTCACGCCCCGTACCAGCGCAGGCTCGGCCAAATAACCGAAAGCGGTGCGATCGGGTCGCGGCAAATATAGATGGGCGACGGCCCTTCGACGATCCAGCGGTACGGCTCGTCCGAAGTGCGTACTAAACGAACGTCGCGATAAAAACGCCGTAACAAATCGATGCGCGACGCCCCGACCGCGACGAGAACGCTCCCGCCGTAGCCGCGCGTGCCCCATAAATAGTACGAGTTCTGACTCGAAATCGCCGGCGGCAATCCAAAGGCCGGTCCATAAAAGTCCAGCGCGCCGGCGTCGGCATACGTGTCGGCATACACGGCGGCGCGTGCACGGTCCGCTGCAGGAAGCGATCGATAGACCGAAGCGACGTCGGCTGCGAGTCGCCGCCAGCCAAACTCTTCCGCAAACACCGGCTGAATCAAATGCGCCGCGCTACCGCCGGTTCCGGTTAAACCGTAGGCTTGCGTATACCGAGCGAGTCCGCCGACCGGCAACACCGGCAACGACAACGGCATTGCGACGATCCCGACGACCGCGACCGCGCCGAGCGCCGCTACCCGCCAAACTGTCGCCAAACGTTCGATCGCCACCGCGCCGATCGCTAGCAGCGTCGCGTAGAAACCGATGATATAGTACCCTTTTGCCGAGAGCGCGACGGCCACGATGAAGGTCAAACAATATGCGACCGGCACGAAACGAATGTCGCGCAACGAACGCATGCGGAACGGCGCCACGATTCCGGCGAGCCAGACCAACGCCGCCGGCGGATTCGTGTAGACGATTTGTTCGACCGCGAACGACCACGCATTGCGCAGCACGTCGGCGGATTCCAAAAACAGGCCGGTCGCAAGCGCCGGTCGATGTGCGGCGTCCTCGCGGACGACGTCCAAGAAAGGCCAGCCATGGACGGCTTGCCAAAAAAGATTCGGTGCGATGGCGATCAGACAGAGCGCCGCCGACAGAAGTGCCCATGGCGTGCGCAGCCGTTGCCGGACTGGAAAGCACAACGCAGCGAGCAGTAACGCTGCGACCGGCAGCCCAATCGAGTATTTGCCGTACGCTCCGAACGCGACCGCGCCGGCCGCCGCGATCCACCATCGCGCTCCGCCGCCGCGCACGATGCGAATCGCACAATAGATCGCCAGCGTCCACGAGAGCGGCTCGAGCGACGTCGTCGTCAACACGTTTCCAAGCAAGAGATATGCCGGGGTGAGGATCGTCGCGACCGCAGCCAGCGCCCGGGCAAAACGGCCACCGCCCAGTTCCGCTCACGATTGCGACGGCCATTGCCGCAGTCAACGCGGCTGCAAGCACGGGAAGCGCCCGTAACGCGAACAATGCGTAGCCGGCTGGACGCCGATAACCATGCGGCGACTGCAACGAGCGGCGGCTGATCGACGTACCCCCATGCCAAATGCTTCGCGCAGGCGATGAAGTACAATTCGTCGCGAAAATACCCGTATCGCCCGGACGTCGAACCGTGCAGCACTAACGCCGCGGCTGCTGCCACCGCGGCGATTAGGCCGCCCGGCGCGCTCGAACCAGTAGACTCAGTGCGTATCCGCAGACGCCCGACCAAATCCACGCCCCCAGCGCGACGTTCCAATCCCACCACACGCCGTCGGTCGCCAGGGTCGTCAACAAATAAACGCCGATGTATGCTACCGGCACCAACACTGCGAAGCGGGTGAAGGCCGCCGGCCGTTCGGGCCGGGGATGCCAGCGCGCGACGGCAAGATCGGCCAATCCACCGGCGACGAGCGACTGCAACACCGTCGTCGCCAAGAGCCACGTGTGGTTGGTGAATGCAGCCGCGGCGGGGGCGTTGCCAAGAACGAACATCGCGGTGATCCAGCCCGGACCGGTGCGAACGCGCGACACCAGCCATAATGCGAAACCGGCCACGATCGTGCTTTGCGCGATCACGATGAGCACGCCGACCGACACTTTATAGTAACCGATTCCGAGCGCCGTCAGGTACGTTGGCGCGAACGGAACGATTGGCGGCGGTGCGTTGGTTCGACCGGCTGCCGGATCGAACGCATAGGCCGTCCCGAAATGCACCAGCACAAGCCAGGTTGCCAAACCGATGATCAGCGGAAACTGCCGCGCGTAGTCGCGCGCGTGCCGCCGGTCCGCGAGGACGCTGCGGATTGGGCCGGACGAAACGAAGAAGATGCTTAAGCCAATGAGCTGATGCGTCGGGCTCAGTAAGGCATCGACGCCTTCCTCGAGGCCGAGCACCAAGTGCCAGATCATGTCGCCCAATCCCGCGATAAAGAAAAATGGAATTCCAATAGCGGCCAAGCGATATGCGCGCGGCAGCGAGTCGGACCAGGCATATCCGGCTCGATGATTGCGGACGGCGAAGGTCGCCATTACGGCCACCAACGCAACCATTCCTAAATAAAACGTGGCGTGATACGGAGTAAAGAACGTTTCGATCGGAACGTGGCCGTGCGCCCACGCGTTCAACAAAAAAGCCGTAGGCAATCCAAAGACAGCACACCGCGACTGCGTAATCAAAGACCACGCTGCGGGGAACCGCCTGGCGCTGCATCCTTGGGCGTTACGCGCGCGGGCGGAGGCGACCTTTGAAGGAAATGGACGGCCGGTTCGTAGACCTTGCCGGTAATGCCCGTTGCTTGGAGCGCCCGTTGGTCGATCGTCGCCGTCACGCTCGGCGTCGCCCTGCTGCAAGGTTGCGTTTCGCGTATGCCGTCCGTACCGCCGGGCGTGCAAATCGGCGGAACACCGATACTCCCCGCGCCGAACGTGCTACCCGACCGCGCACCTCCGCGTCTCACCAAAATGTATTTTTCGACGCTCGACGTCCGCCGCGGCACGCGCTGGTCCGGTGCGTTCGTCGGCGGCACGAACGTCGCCAGCGTGGAGGTTCGCACGAACTTGTTTTCCATCGACGTCCCGCGCGTCGGTTTCGGCCGCTTCGCGTTCGCCGTTGACGTCCTCGACGTCGCACCGATCTTTATTCGTCCGTATGCGTTGCGCGTCATCGCCCACAACAGCGCCGGCGACAGTTTCGAACGCGATCTCCCACTGGTGATTCGCTGATGCGGACCAAACTCGACATTGCGGTCGAACATGGCGTCGCGACGCTCACGCTCGACGGCCCGGAGCGCAAGAACCCGCTCACCTTCGATCTCTATCGCGAACTGTTGGCGCGTTTTACAGACTTCGCGACCGACGAAACCGTCCACGCGATCGTGCTCACCGGCGCGGGGGGCAACTTTTGCTCGGGTGGCGACGTACGCGACATCATCGGACCGCTCACCACGCAATCCCCGCAAGAATTGCTCGAGTTCACGCAGCTGACCGGCGACGTCGTCAAAGCCATGCGAGCCTGTCCGCAGCCGATCGTTGCCGCGGTCGACGGCGTGTGCGTCGGCGCGGGCGCGATTCTGGCGATGGCGTCGGACATGCGATTCGGCACGGAGCGGTCGCGCGTCGCGTTCCTGTTCGTGCGCGTCGGGTTGGCCGGCTGCGATATGGGCGCGTGCGCGATCTTGCCGCGCATCGTTGGTCTCGGCCGCGCGTCAGAACTGCTGTATACCGGCAGAACGCTGGGCGGAGCCGAGGCCGCCGCTTGGGGCTTTTACAACGAACTGTGCGATCCCGATGGCGTCCTCGACCGAGCCGCGGCGCTCGCCCACAGCATCGCTGCCGGCCCCACCTTCGCGCACGGCGTCACCAAACGCATGCTATTAGAAGAGTGGTCGATACCGCTGAACGACGCGATCGATGCCGAAGCTCGTGCGCAGGCGCGCTGCATGGACACGGCCGATTTTCGTGAGGCGTACGAAGCATTTATCGAAAAGCGAGCGCCGGAGTGGCAAGGGAAATGAGCGCCGGACGGTACGACTGGCCGTTTTTCGGCGACGGGCACCGCGCTTTTGCCGAACGCATTGCCACCTTCACGCGAGATGTCGGAATTGAAGACGACGAAGCGCGTCCGGCCGAAACGTGCGTGGCCTGGGTTCGCGCGCTCGGTGCGGCCGGATTACTGCGCTGCTGCGTGCCAAACGATGGTAAAGCCGTTGACGTCCGCACGTTGTGTGTCGCGCGCGAGCATCTCGGCTATCGCTCCGCGTTGGGCGATTTTGCCTTCGCGATGCAAGGTCTCGGCATTGGCCCCGTTTCGTTGTTTGGTAACACCGAACAACGCGCGCGCTATCTCGACCGCGTCGCGACGGGCGAACTGATTCCGGCGTTCGCACTCTCCGAACGTGACGCCGGCTCCGATGTCGCGGCTCTACAAACGGTCGCGGTTCGTGACGGCGACGCATACGTGATCGACGGCGAGAAGATGTGGATTTCCAACGCAGGATTGGCCGGCGTGTACGTGGTCTTCGCGCGCACCGGCGGTCCCGGTGCCAAAGGTCTGTCGGCCTTCGTAGTCGATGCCGAAACGGTGGGCGTCGAACCCGGCGAACCGATTGAAACGATCGCGCCGCATCCGCTCGCGGCGCTTTCCCTGCGCGGCGTACGCGTGCCCGAGAGTGCGCGACTCGGTGCCGAAGGCGACGGATTCAAAATCGCGATGGCCACCCTCGACGTTTTTCGCAGTACGGTTGGTGCGGCCGCCGTCGGTATGGCGCGCCGCGCCTTCGACGAGAGCGTCGTGCACGCACGCGAACGCAAGCTATTCGGCGCGCCGTTGGGCGCGTTGCAACTCACGCAGTCGTCGCTGGCGCACATGGCGACCGAACTCGATGCCGCATCGTTGTTGATCTACAGGGCTGCCTGGACAAAAGACAACGGTGCGGCGCGCATCACCCGTGAGGCCGCGATGGCCAAATGGTTCGCGACCGAAGCCGCGTCGCGCATTTGCGACCGCGCCGTACAACTCTTTGGAGGGCTGGGCGTGACGCGCGGTTCGATCGTCGAACGCTTGTATCGCGACGTGCGCGCGCTGCGCATTTACGAAGGCGCCAGCGAGGTGCAGCAACTGGTCATCGCTCGCAGCGTGCTCGAGGCCTAACATGCGGGTGACCGCCCACGTCGATACCTTTGCCGAAGACCGCTTGCCTCCAAGCGAACTGATGCCGGAGCTGCGCTTCGACCTTCCGGAGATGCGCTATCCCGAACGCCTGAACTGCGTCGAGGCGTTACTCGACAGCCATGTGGCCGCCGGGCGCGGTAATCGCCGTTGCATCGTATCGCCCGGTGGAACGTGGACCTATGCCGACTTGGTATCCACAGCCAACCGCATCGCGAACGTGTTGGTCAACGATTTCGGCATCGTTCCGGGAAACCGCGTGCTGTTACGAGCGCCGAATACGCCAATGCTCGCTGCCTGCTGGTTTGCCGTTCTGAAGGCCGGCGGCGTCGTCTTGACCACGATGCCGTTGTATCGCAGTACCGAGCTTCGCGTGATGATCGACACCGCGAACGTAAAGCTTGCGCTATGCGATCTGCGCCTGCAAGACGAGCTCGCGACCGCGGCCGAAGGCGTCGACGATCTGACGATAGCGTTTTTCGGCGGCGAGGGTGAAGAGATCGAAACGCTCATGCAGCGCGCCTCGGATCGTTTCGACAACGTCGAGACTGCAGCCGAAGACGTCGCGTTGATCGCGTTTACCTCGGGAACCACCGGCAAGCCGAAGGCCGCGATGCACTTTCACCGCGACATTCTCGCGACGTGCGATTCGTACGGCGCACACGTCTTGCAGCCCGACGCAGACGACCTGTTTTGCGGAAGCGCCCCGATGGCGTTTACGTTTGGGTTGGGCGGCCATTTGCTGTTCCCATTGTATGCCGGCGCCGCTACGCTCTTGATCGAAAAGGCCGGCGCAGCCGAGCTGCTGGACGCGATCGAAACATATGGCGTTACGACGGTGTTCACCGCGCCGATCGCCTATCGCGCGATGACCGCGCACGTGCCACAGCGCAATGTGTCGTCCTTACGGCGCTGCGTTTCAGCCGGCGAGACTCTTCCCAAGCCGGTGTGGGAAGGGTGGCACGCGGCGACCGGCTTGCGCATTCTCGACGGCATCGGCAGCACCGAAATGCTGCACATCTTTGTAGGTTCCCCGGCCTCGGAAGTTCGTGCCGGCTGCACCGGCCGCGCCGTGCCCGGCTACGTTGCCGAAGTGCACGACGACGATTGCAATCGCGTTCCCAACGGTACCGTCGGACGGCTGGCCGTCAAAGGCCCGACCGGCTGTAAATATCTGGCCGACGAGCGCCAAAGCACCTACGTTCGAAACGGCTGGAACTATCCGGGCGACGCCTATCGCATGGACGAGGATGGCTATTTGTGGTACGTCGCGCGCACCGACGACATGATCGTCTCCGCGGGCTATAACATTTCCGGACCAGAAGTGGAACAAGCATTGCTCGCTCACGACGGCGTGAAAGAAGTTGCCGTCGTCGGGCAACGCGACGACGTAAAAGAAACGCAGATCGTGAAGGCCTTCGTCGTGCTCGCCGATCCGGCCGAAGCCGGTCCCGAAAAAGTCGACGAGCTGCGCGCATTTTGCATCGCACGCATCGCGCCGTTCAAAGCGCCGCGCGAGATCGAGTTCGTAAGCGAACTCCCGCGCACCGAAACCGGAAAAGTCCAGCGCTACAAATTGCGCGACCGCAGTTGAGGGACCCACAGTCTGCTTCATCCCATTCGGTACGCTAAAGAATTCGGACTAGACTTAGTCCACCGGTTCACGTTTTGGAAACGCCCTTCTGGCGTCGGTATGCGACCGATCAACGCGTCCGTCCCAAGGTTCCCACAGGCGAGACCTTGCTCGCGGCCATTCGGACGCCAAATGCACGCAAGAACGGTTAAGTTTGCGTAATGTTTATGTGAACGAGTGGACTAGACTTAGTCCGTTTTCCCTACGGTGCAAAATGAGGGCGTCACGAAGCGCCGCCGTCTTGCGGCAGCACCGCGGTCGCCTCAATCTCAACTCGCGCGCCTTCCTCAAGCAGCGCAGCGACCTGCACTAGCGTCATCGCCGGATAGTTCGAACCAACGATCTCGCGATAACCGGCCCCCAACGCTTGCATCGCCGCGCGATACTCAGCGCAATCGACCACATACCACGTCAGCCGCATCAGATGCTCCGGTCCGCCGCCGGCCGCGCGAACGATCGCAACGATGTTGCGCAGCGCCTGCAGCGCCTGTTCGAGAAATGCCGGACCCACCAGCTCGTTCCGTTCGTTCCAGCCGATCTGTCCGGAAATCGCCAAAACGCGGCCCGAAGCCACGACGCCTTGTGCGTATCCGCTCGGGCGTGGCCAGCCTTCGGGCAAAACCAAATCGCTCATGTATAATCTCCAGCGGTCGTGCGGTCTATCCCGGCGTACGTACCCATTCCACGCAAAACCAACGTTACAGCTGCGCTCACCGCCAGATTGATCGTCAGCGCGTACAGCGCGATGAAGCCGGTCACCGAGTGCCCCAATAGTGCCACCGTAAAGTTCGAACTAAATCCGGCCGCATACGCCATCGCGCAGCTCGAAGCGATTCCGCAGGCCCATCCGGCCAGCAGCGCGCGCGGCTCGAACCAGCGCGTCCACAGCCCCAAAACGAACGACGGGAAGATCTGCAACATCACCGATCCGCCCAACAATTGAAAGTCGATCGCGTACGGCACGGGAAGGAAGAAGATCAGCAGCAAGCCACAAGCGCACATCGCCAACGTCAAGCGACGCGCGATCAGCGTCTCCACCGGATTGCGCTCCGGCGAGAACTCGCGAAACACGTTGCTCGCAAACAAATTCGCCGCACCGATGCACATGATCGCGGCCGGCACCAGAGCTCCGATCGCGATCGCGGCGAAGGCCACGCCCGCAAACCAATCCGGAAAGAACCGCGCGAACAACAAGGGCACGACGCTGCTCGTCTGCGAGGGCGTAACGTGAATGCCGGCGGCGATCGCGCAATATCCCAGCAACGCCAGTAGCCCCAACAACAACGAATAAATCGGCAGCAGTGCCATGTTCCTCCGGATCACCTCCTGGCTTTTGGCCGCCAACACGCTGGTGATCGAATGCGGGTAAATGAACAACGACAAGGCCGAACCAAATGCCATCGTCGCGTAGGTAAAATACTGCGATGGCGCCAGAAAGATCGATCCCGGTTTCGGCCTCGATGCTAACACGGATGCAGAAACCGCAAAGATGTGCGACCAGCCGCCCAACCGCGAAGGGATCACGACGATAGCCGCGATGACGGTCACATAAATCAACGTGTCTTTCACGAACGCGATCAGCGCCGGCGCGCGTAAACCGCTTGTATACGTATACGCAGCCAATAACGCAAAAGCTACCGTCAGCGCCGGCAAGCCGTGGTACGCCGCAAACACGCCGCCCAGTTGCGCGAACGCCGCCCGCATGCCGATCAACTGCAAGGCGATGTACGGCATTGCGGCCACCACACCGGTCAGCGCCACCGCAACCTCCAGCGGGCGATAGCCGAAACGGTCGCGCACGAAATCGGCGCTGGTCACATAGCCGCGCGCCCGCGCCACGCCCCAAAAGCGTACCAGCACGACGAGCGCAATCGGGTACGCAACCGTAGCATACGGCACCGCGAAGAACCCCAATGCCCCCACGCCATATACCAGCGCAGGAACGGCGATGAAGGTATACGCGGTATACAAGTCGCCGCCGAGCAGAAACCACGACACGATCGTGCCGAACCTGCGTCCGCCCAGCGCCCACTCATCGAGACTCTGCAGGTTAGGCGAACCCCAGCGCGCCGCTACAAACCCGAGCACCGTGACAACGGCCGCTAGACCGAGCATCACGATCGCCGCGCTAGACATGACTAACCACGGCTACACATCTCGGCTGCGAGTCACGAATGCCACCACGCCTAACAGCAGCGACGTAATCACAACCCACGACAGCTGATACCAGTAAAAGAACGGCAGCCCGAACAGCTCCGGACTCGGATGGTTATACAAAAAGGGCAGCAGCGTGCCCACGAACGGTAACAGCAGCAGCGCATACCACGCGCGCGCGCTTCGCATCCGCCGCCTGTTGTGCGCGCCGGCGAACGCTACCTTTCGAGCGGCGAAGAACGCTCCGACCAAATACCGGCGATAGAAAGCCGCCCGAGCAGCATCGCGACCGCCATCCCGCCCAAGCAAATCGCCGCGCCCGCGATTTGATGCGGTTCCAAGTGCGAACCCAAAATCCAGACGCTCGCGAAGCCGGCCACGATCGGCACCAGGAAGCCGAACATTCCGGCACGCGCGGCGCCGATTTGGGCGATGCCGTAGTTCCACACCGGCCACGTCAGCACGATTGGAAACACGACGGCGAATGCGAACGGCCCCCATACGGCCCAGCCCAAATGCGAAAGGTGGACGTGCGGCAAGCGCGCCGCCGCGACCGGAGCGATCATCACCATTCCAATCGTCATCGTGATCGCGACCAGCACGATCGGCGGATAGCGGCCGACCAGTCGCGCCGTCAAAACGTTATACCCGGCAAACGACAGCGACGACAACAGCGTCAATGCGTCGCCGAGCCGAAACGTGGCATGGCCCGCAAAGGCTCCTTCAAACACTGCGACACCGGCGAGGGCGATGGCGGCGCCGATCCAGCGACCGGTCGTAATACGTTCCGCACCGGTGAGTGCGACGATGAGCAGCGTGAACACCGGTGCGAGCGCGCCGAGCAGCGAGGACGCGAACGCGCTCGTATTCGCCAGTCCGAAGATCCAGAAGTACTGATACGCGCCATATCCGCATGCCGCGCACGCCACCAGCAACGGCACGTCGCGCCGTCGCAACCGCACGCGTTGTCCGGTCGCGGCGACCAGTCCAAAAACCAACGGCGTCATCGCGACGAAGCGCAATCCGGTGAATACGAGTGGGTCTAGTCGGTCGATTGCGGCCTTGACCAGCACCACGTTGAGTCCCCAACAGACGGCAACGTAGAGCAGGCCCGCATACACGAGCGCACGTGAACGCACTGCCTTTGCGTTCGTCAGCCGAAGACACAGCGCTTTTAAGGTAGGAGGGAGGACGTACGAAAGCCAAGCCAGTGGGTCATTGCAACCGACCGACCGTCACTACTTATGAAAGGGCCGTGCAATGTCAGTTTCCTCACCGCCTCCCGCCACTGATGGACCGTTTGGCTTAGCGCCCAACGTCGCCGCGGGCTTAGCCTATCTGCTGGGAATCATCGGCGGGATCGTCATGTTCCTCGGCGGTGGAACCAACCGGTTCGCCAAATGGTCGGCCGCGCAGTCGATCGTGATTTGGGGCGCCTACATCGTGCTCTTGTTCGCGATCGATTTCATCTTCGGGCTGATCCATCTGTGGGCGCTCGCGGTGCCGCTGACGATGGTCCTCGGCTTGATTTGGTTCGTGCTGTGGATCTGGACGTTCGTCACCGGTTTCCAAGGCAAAGAAGTTGAAGTGCCCGTTTTCGCGGGTTTGACGAAGAGCATCTTCAAACTGTAAAGCGTCTCACGGCGACCACCGCAAGGGAGCGGTGGCCGCCGGAGCAATACGCGGGCGCCAAACGTTGGCGGGAATCGTCGCCCCTGTAACCGCGTTGCGGTAAACGGTCGTCGCCAAGGTTCCCGTCCCATCGGTTGCGCCGCCGTCGTCACCGGCATCTTCGAAATCCGGTGAGAACGTGCCGTCACCCCGCCCGCCTAACGCGGCATACGGTGCGACGCGCCAAGTGCGAAAGCGTACGCGTGTCGTTCGTGTCGCTAGCGCTACTCCGCCGGCTTCGACCGCCGTTACCACCACGGCGGCTTCAACGCGCCCTTCGCTCACGTCGTCGTTGGCTTGATCGTATGCCGTGCACGACTCGTTCGGACACGGCTTCGCGCGCGGCGCGCCCGGCGCACTCCACGTTATCGTCGCCGCGCTTCGAATCGCACAATGGTCGCCGTCCCGCACCACACATCGCGCGCTGAATTGCGCGTTTGGCGGAAGTGCGACGCCCGCGTCGTTCCCTTCGGCGACCCAGCGAGCCAACGTGCGACGCGCCCGCGCCACCGCGAACCCTGCTTCGTCGCCGGCCGCCATCGCGGCGCGCTCGTGCAGCGCCGCCACCGCCCCGGCCGCGGCCGATCGCACGGCCGGCTCGAGTAGCGCGCACATCAGCCCGATCGCGAACAACGCCCGCAGCAGCACGCTATGGTGCCCCGGGCGGCGCCGGCACGAGCCCGTTGTGCGGCAACTCCGAACCGGGCACCGGCGCTTGGGCTGCAACGGTCGCCCGCAGCTCGGCACGTTGCGACCCACCGCCGTCTGCTGTTTCGCCGGAAGCCTGCGCCGACACGTCGATCTGCCACGCCCCGCCGGCCCGGTGAGCCGCCACTGAGACGACCGCCGCCAGCGGAGGACCGCCCGGCATCGGGAGCGAGGTGGCGACGGTCGCCGGAACGATCGATCCTCCGCTGTATTTCACGATATCGACCGCCGTGCTGAGTTCGCGGCGCACGCACGCTTCGAGCGCCTCGCGGCGATCGCGTTCGAAGCGATGCCGCCCAATCGCAAGAAACCCGCTTATGGCGGCGCCGGCGGCAATGGCGATGACGGCGATCGCGACCGCGACTTCGATGAGGGTGTTTGCGCGTTGCCGTTCGAGTCGCACGATGACGCAAGTGCCCCGCCGCGTCGCGAGCGCGCCCAGGGTGGGCGCACGCGTAGCAACGGCCGTTCGAACCCGAACGTCACGATCGTCGCTTGCACGATGGTGCTCGCAAACGCGATCGCGGTAAACTGGGGCTGCCACACCGGATCGTAATTTGCCTGGCCGACGTAGGGCGGGATGCGCCACGCCAACAATTCGCGTGCCAGCATTTGGTGATAAAGATATAAGTTGTACGAGATCGTCGCTAAGAAGCGTAGCGGCGGATTATCCAGTAACAGTTGCCACCACCGCGGGGCCCACAAGAAACCCAACGCCAACAGCGAAAACGCCGCGCCCAACATCGGCCGGCGATCGATCTGCCACACGCCGGCCCATTGATCGGCGAGCCGGTAGGCGTACAAGCTTTGCAGCAAAACGACCAGCCACGCTGCGCCGGCCAATCCGGCCATTGCGCTCACGAGGCTGCCGGCGCGCGAACGCAACGGGCCGAAACGCACGTACGCATACGCGCTGATCGATCCGAACAAAAAGATGTCGAGATACCCGGGCAAGTTTTCGGAATACTCGCCAAACCAGGTTTGCATGCAGCAATGCGCCAGCCACGCGCGCCACACGGCCGCAATGAGCACCGCACCGGCAGTGGTGAGCCAGGGATTGCGCCGGAAGCACCACCACACGAGTGGGAAGATGCAATAAAACTCGACTTCCACGGCCAGGGTCCACAACACGCCGCTGATGGTTCCATACGTTTGCGGAAACCAGGTGTGAACGAACAGCAGATGGGTTAGGATATCGGCCGGAGCCCACGCGCCCGGTTGTTTTTGTGCGTAACCGAGCGCGTACGCGATGCCGATGAACAATACGTACGACGGCACGATCTTGATACAGCGGCGCCACGCGAACTCGCCCCAGCGTTGCGGCGGACCGCCGGCTAACCACTCGCGCACGAACGGGTACGCGATCACGAAGCCGCTTAAATAGAAGAAGAGCGTGACGCCGATGAAGCCCGTTTCCGGAACGAATTGCAACCACGCGACCGGGGACGGCAGAAACGAAATCTCCCACACGTGGTACCACAGCACCAAGAGCACGGCCAGGCCGCGCAAACCGTCCAGAACGCCGAGTCGCCGAGGTTCGACGAAGTCGCCGCTTGCCGCCACGGAGCCCGGCTTACCCGTCCGTCAAAGCCGGCCCTTCGCTTTTGTACCAGGTGCTTGACACAAAACATTCGTTTGTATTACTGTGTTGATACAATGATGCACTATCACCACCTGCCCGTCCACGATCGCGAGCTCATCATGCGTGTGTTCTGGGCCGCGCTGCTCGCACTCGGCGGAGTGTGGATTTTACTGCGCCCCAACGCCCAACTATGGCTCTCCGGCGCGGGCTGCTATTTCCGCACGCCCGACGACTTGACGCCTGACCAAGCTTCCCGGCTCGACAAAACCTTGGAAGCTCGGCGCCAAGCCGAAGCCACAGCGCAACCGTGGCGTTTTTGGCTTGGAATTCTGGCGTTGGCCGCCGCGGCAGCCCAGCTCGTGCCGGCGGTTCCGTACGCGATTCCCTATGCGCTCTTTTGCCTGGGCCTTGCCGCTTCGAGGTGGCTATCGTATTCAGCCATGCATCGCGCCACCCAGCGCCGGGCGGCCGCGCTCGTACGTCGATCACCCTTCGAGGCGTTTCAGCCGTTCTTGATTGCCGGCGTCGGTGGCGCCCTCGCGAGCGTCTTTCTGATGGCCTGGGTTGCTCCGTTGCGGGTCCCGGTGGTCGTCGTCGCGCTCGCCACGGCGGTGCTGATCTGGATCATGTGGCAGATCGCGTCGGGCCGGGCGTTGCTATTCGGAAACGACCCGAAGATGGAATACGCCGTCGATCGCCGCGTCCGCGAAGGCCGCGTGATGAACCTGGCGCTGCTCGCGTGTGCGCCGGCCTTCGTCTTGGTCGCGCCCAGTTCGCCACTCGTCCCCGAAGCCTACCGCGGCTTTACGGATGCGGCGTTCTGGCTGGCTGCAGTCGCTTTTTTCGCAACCGCCGTTTCGATTTACATCCTTTCGAGACGGGCTACTGCCGAGTTCGAGCGGGCCGTTGCCTGACGGCAACCACGAGCCGTTCCTCCTCGTCGACGAACGGCTCCAGACGCCACCCTATCGACAGATTGCCGAACAGTTGCGCGGCGCGATCGAATCGGGAACGCTGGTGGCCGGCGCGCTGCTGCCGACCGTGCGCCAACTGGCCGGCGACTTGCGGATCGCTCCCAACACCGTGGCGCGCGCCTACACCGACATGCAAGCCGAGGGCTGGATCGTCAGCGACGGTAGGCGCGGAACGCGCGTCGCCGACCGGGCGCCCGAGTCGGCGGAGGCCGAACGCCGCGAAGGCTTGCAAGAAGCGGCCGAGCGTTTCGTGCGTGGCCTGCGCCAACGCGGCTTCAGTCCGGCCGAAATTGCCGGCGAAATTACGCGTGTTACGGGCGGCGCATCCTAGCAACGCTCGTTGACGCTTCAAGCGCGGTCGTGGTAAACTGCCGAGGTTCGGCCCCACTCGGGGTCCCGGCGCGGTGCCGGGGGCGCTCCCGAGGTTACCCGAGGCTTCGGTCTTGGGGTGGAGGCCGTGTTTTACTGTGTTAGGGAGCGATTTTGCCCACTATCAATCAGCTGGTTCGCCGCGGCCGCGAAAAAACTGAGAAAAAGGTCAAGACCCGCGCGTTCCGAGTGATCCTGACCGGTCCCAAACCGGGGCATCCGGATCTGCCGACGCGCCAGTTCGAAGTGGCCGGCAACCCTCAGCGTCGCGGCGTGTGTACGCAAGTCAAAACCGTTACGCCCAAGAAGCCGAACTCCGCGCTGCGCAAAGTCGCTCGCGTCCGTTTGACCAACGGTGAAGAAGTCACGGCATACATCCCGGGCATCGGCCACAACCTGCAAGAGCATTCGGTCGTGCTCGTGCGCGGCGGCCGCGTGAAAGATTTGCCGGGCGTTCGCTACCACATCATCCGCGGAACCCTCGACACCGCCGGGACCGCAAACCGCAAGCAAGGCCGTTCGAAGTACGGCGCCAAGCGAACGGTGAAGAAGTAATGCCGCGTAAAGGGCCCGCAGTCAAACGGCAGATTCTGCCCGACGGAAAATTTAATTCGAAAGTCCTCGCACGCTTCATCAACAAAGTGATGCTGCGCGGCAAGAAGTTGACTGCCGAGAATATTACGTATGCCGCGCTCACCATCGTGTCCGAAAAGACCGGACGCGACCCGATGGACGTGTTTTCGCAGGCGCTTTCCAACGCGATGCCGTTGGTCGAAGTTCGTCCGCGGCGCGTCGGCGGCGCGACCTACCAAGTTCCGATGGAAGTCCGTCCGGACCGCCGTCAAGCGATGGCCATGCGCTGGCTGATCGGGTTCGCCCGCTCGCGCGCCGGCCGCTCGATGGAAGAAAAACTCGCGAACGAACTGCTCGACGCGTCCAACAACACCGGCGCGACGATCAAGAAGCGCGAAGATACGCACAAAATGGCGGAGGCCAATAAGGCATTCGCACATTACCGCTGGTAAAACGTAAAACACACCAAACACCATGGCAACAAGGGAATATCCCCTCGAACGAACGAGGAACATCGGCATTGCCGCGCACATCGATGCCGGCAAAACGACCTGCACGGAACGCATTCTGTACTACACCGGCCGCGTCCACAAAATCGGCGAAGTCCACGACGGCGCCGCTACGATGGACTGGATGGTGCAAGAACAAGAACGCGGCATCACGATCACGTCGGCCGCAACGGCCACCACGTGGCGCGACACGCGTATCAACATCATCGATACGCCCGGACACGTCGATTTTACCGTCGAAGTCGAGCGCTCGCTTCGCGTGCTCGATGGCTTAGTCGCGCTGTTCGACTCGGTCGCCGCGGTGCAGCCGCAGTCCGAAACGGTGTGGCGTCAAGCCAATAAATATAAGGTTCCGCGCATCATCTTCGTCAACAAGATGGATCGCATGGGCGCCGACTTCTTCAACGTCGTGGACAAGATTCGCGAGCGTTTAGGCGGGCGCGCCGTCCCGATTCAAGTGCCGATCGGTGGCGAGGATAACTTCCAGGGTGTGGTCGATCTGTTCACGATGCAAAAGATCGTCTACACCGACGATCTCGGCTCGACGATGGCTGCCCAGGAACCGGTCGATGGCGAGCTGCGTGAAGTCGCACTCAAGTGGCGTCAGTCGCTGGTCGAAGCCATCGCCGAACAAGACGACGAGTTGCTCGAGATGTTCTTCGACGGTAAAGATCTCCCGATCGATCGCATGAAGGCGGCACTGCGCCGCGCGACGATCGAGGGAAGCGTTCTGCCGATGTTGTGCGGTTCGGCGTTCAAAAACAAGGGCGTGCAGCCGCTGCTCGACGCCGTCGTCGAGTACATGCCGTCGCCGATCGACGCCAAGCCGATTATCGGCAAAGATCCAAAGACGGGCGACGAGATGACGCGCAAAGCGTCCGACGAGCAGCCGTTCTGCGCGCTCGCGTTCAAGATCGCGACCGACCCGTACGGCAACTTGACGTATTTCCGGGTCTATTCGGGTGTATTGAACAAGGGCAGCTACGTGCTGAACTCGCGCAGCGGCCGCAAGGAACGCATCGGGCGCATTTTGCGCATGCACGCCAACCATCGCGAAGATATCGATAGCATAGGCGCGGGCGACATCGCCGCGGCGGTCGGTTTGACCGACACGCGCACCGGCGACACGCTCTGTGATGAGAAGACGCCGATCACGCTCGAGTCGATCACCTTCCCCGAACCGGTCATTTCGCAAGCGATCGAGCCGAAGACCAAGGGCGATCAGGACAAACTCGGCATCGCGCTAACGCGTTTGGCGCAAGAAGATCCGACGTTCCGCATGCGCACCGACGAAGAAACCCAGCAGACGATTATCGCCGGCATGGGTGAGCTCCACCTCGAAATCATTCTCGACCGCCTGCGGCGCGAGTTTAAAGTCGAGGCCAACGTCGGCAAACCGCAGGTTGCATACAAAGAAGCCATCACGAAGACGGTCGAAAAACAAGGCAAATTCGTCCGGCAGTCGGGCGGTAAGGGCCAATACGGAGACATCTGGCTCCGGGTCGAGCCGCAAGAGCCCGGCACCGGCTTCATCTTTGAATGGAAGATCGTCGGCGGCAAGGTACCCAAGGAGTACTCGAAGGCGGTTCAGGAAGGCATCCGCGAGTCGTCGCAGAGCGGCATCCTGGCCGGCTATCCGGTGCTCGACTTTAAGGTCACCGCGTTCGACGGCTCGTACCATGATGTGGACTCGTCTGAAATGGCGTTCAAAATCGCCGGGTCGATGGGTTGGAAAGAAGCCAACCGCACGGCCGGGCCGATTCTGCTCGAACCGTTGATGAAAGTGGAAGTCACGACCCCTCGGGAGTACATGGGCGGCATCACCGGCGACTTGATTCGGCGCCGCGGCGTCATTCAGTCCACCGAGGAAGCGCCCGGAGGCGTGCAAGTCATCCTGGCTAACATCCCGCTTTCGGAGATGTTCGGATACGCCACCGACATGCGGTCCGCCACGCAGGGGCGCGCGACCTACACGATGGAGTTCTCGCACTACGAAAAGGCGCCGCGCTCGGTCGAAGAAGAGATCGTCGCGAAGGCATCCGGCAAAAAGGCCGGCGCCGCCTAGGGGCTTCCCCGTTTGACAGGGTCGCTGCCCTCTTGATATATTCCGTAGGTCATGGCGCTCTCTTCGCGAGGGCGTTTGTGACGTAAACGGTTAACTCGCAATAAAGCGTAAGGAAAAAAATGGCCAAGGCAAAATTCGAGCGCAATAAGCCTCACGTCAACATCGGCACGACGGGACACGTCGACCATGGCAAGACGACGCTGACGGCGGCGATCACGCACTGTCTCGCAACCGAGGGGCTGGCATCAGCTCGCGGCGTTCGACGAGATCGACAACGCTCCCGAAGAAAAAGAGCGTGGCATTACGATCGCTATCTCGCACCAAGAGTACGAGACCAAAAAGCGTCACTACGCGCACGTCGATTGCCCCGGTCACGCCGACTACATCAAGAACATGATCACCGGCGCCGCCCAGATGGACGGCGCGATCCTGGTGGTCGCCGCTACCGACGGCCCGATGCCGCAAACGCGCGAGCACATTCTGCTCATGCGCCAAGTCGGCGTCCCTCGCATCGTGGTCTTCCTCAATAAGGTCGATCTGGTCGAGGATGAAGAGCTGCTCGAGCTGGTCGAGATGGAAGTCCGCGAATTGCTCAGCCAGTACGAGTTCGACGGCGATAACACGCCGATCATCCGTGGCTCGGCGCTCAAGGCGCTGCAGTCGGATGGCAAGCGCGGCGGCGCCCTCACGACCGACCCGATCTTCCAACTGATGGACACGGTCGACGAGTTCATTCAGGATCCGGTCGCGCCAAATCGACAAGCCGTTCTTGATGCCGGTTGAAGACGTGTTCACGATCACCGGACGCGGTACCGTCGGTACCGGACGCGTCGAGCGCGGACAGGTCAAAGTCGGTGAAGAAATCGAGATCGTCGGTCTCAAAGAAGAGACGAGAAAAACGGTCGTCACGGGCATCGAAATGTTCCGCAAGCTGCTCGATTCGGGCATCGCGGGCGACAACATCGGCGTGCTCCTGCGCGGCGTCGATCGCAACGACATCGAGCGCGGCCAGGTGCTCGCCAAACCCGGCTCGGTCAAGCCGCATAAGAAGTTTAAGGCCGAGGTGTACGTCCTCTCCAAAGAAGAGGGCGGCCGCCACACGCCGTTCTTCGGCAACTATCGTCCGCAGTTTTACTTCCGCACGACCGACGTCACCGGCACGATCAAACTGCCGGACGGCGTCGAGATGGTGATGCCCGGCGACAACGTCCAGATGGACGTCGAGCTGATCACGCCGATCGCGTGCGAAGAGGGACTGCGTTTTGCAATCCGTGAAGGCGGCCGCACCGTCGGCGCCGGCGTCGTCACCAGCGTCTCGGAGTAAATGGCAAAACAAAAGATTCGCATCCGGTTAAAGGCTTACGATCACCGCGTGCTCGACCAATCTGCAGAGCGCATCGTCGAAACGGCGAAGCGCACCGGCGCGTTCGTAAGCGGTCCAGTTCCGCTCCCAACCGAGATCAATCGTTTCTGCGTGCAGCGTTCCACCAACAACGATAAGAAGTCGCGCGAGCACTTCGAGATGCGCACCCACAAGCGGCTGATCGACATTCTGCAAGCGTCGCCCAAAACGATGGACGCGCTGATGCACCTCGATCTCCCGGCCGGCGTGGACATCGAACTCAAAGCCTAAGAGTTCGCAAGCGGCCGCCCGGCAGGGCAGCCTAAGCCGTTCCCCATAAGACGACGGAAAACACTCCGTCGTTTTATGCTTTGGAGGGCAACGTGGAAGTCAAACCGACGTACCTAGGCACAATGGTCGCGCTGGCCACGGTGGCATTCGGCCTGATCGCCGCGGGCGCATGGAACAAATTTATCAGCGACACCATCGCTTTATTTCTCAAGCCCGGCAGCGGTGTGCTGGCCGAGCTCATTTACGCCGTGCTCGTCACGCTGCTGGCCATCTTCGTGGTGCAAGCGCTGGGCAAACTCGCCGAAAAAGACGTCGGTCCGAAGATTCGCTAACCGTTATTTTCGCGGAGAGTCGGGGCGCCCGTGATCCGCTCGCCCCGACTTCCCGTCAGTCGTCTGTAGACTGATGCAACTCCGCCGTAATTTGTTCGGCTTCGCTGGGCGGTAGCGCCTCGAGCCCGATGAGCCGATTATCCGCCTTCTCAACCGCGCTAATAAGGGAGTCGAGCTTTGCGTTCATCGCGATGGTATCGCGGCTCTGGGCGTTATTAAGAACGAAGACCATAAGAAACGTGACGATGGTCGTTCCAGTATTGATAAGAAGCTGCCAGCCGTCAGAATAATGCGTAATCGGCCCGAAAAGCGCCCAAACGAGGACGATGATAAAAGCGGAGCCGGTCGCTGCGGGAGATGAAACGAACCGGTTGACGGCGGTCGCAAACGCGCTAAATGCATTTTTCATTCTGGCTACGACCGTTCGCGATACTCGACGAAGCTCTTACTTCTGTTGTGTGGTCTGACTGACGACGGCCGATGCGTAACGAGTTAGCCCGCTGCGGCGTCGCCTTTCTTGGGCGGTTTGCCGGAACGGAGTTTAAAGGCCAACTCGGGACGGTGTTGCATCGGCGGATACACGTGTGCTCGTACTTCGAATCCTTTTGCCTCCAAGCCAAGCCTGTACGCCGCTTGTTGGATACCGTGCAGAATCTTGGCGCTCAGCTGCTCGTCCGCGACGCCCAGATCCATCAAGCTGTGCACGTGCTTCTTGCACAACAAGGTCGCGCGCAGCTCGGCCTCCTCACGCGGCGACTCATTGTCTTCGTTGACCGGATCGTGGAACACGACGACGTGCGAATCTTCAAAGATGATCTCGCTGTCGCCGACGATCTTGTCCCAAGGTTTGGGTTCTTTCGGCCAGTCCGGTGGCCCAGCCAGGATATCGCTGGGGGAAACGACGGATTTACCGTCTTTGAAGTCGGCCATACGCACGCGCTTTGAGCGTGACTTCCGCGCGACCTGCTGGAAGGACGGACGTTTTGCCGTCGAACTTCGCTCGTTCGCGCCGGCTTACTTTGAAGGAGCGTTTATGACGCAGTGGATCTCGCACCTCATCAGCGGCCCAGAACAGCGCACGTGGGAGAAGCCCGATCCCGACCATACCTTCCGAGGCCGGCTCGACGGAACGCGCGCCCGCGCCGATGAGGTCGTCTACGAAGACGACGACGTTTTCGCGTTCCTGCACAACATCGATCGCAGCAAGCCCGAGTGGTGGGAAGTCCACGTCGTCATCATTCCGAAAAAATGGATTCCGACGCTCCTGGATTTCGGATTAGGGGATGCGCGCATCTGGAGCCGTTTGCTCGCCGGCATTCAAAAAGTCGCGCTCAAGATGGGAATGTACGAAAAAGGCTTCACCGTTCGGATGGGCGTGTTGCCGCCATATCAGCACACCGAACACGTGCACATCCACATTCTGTCCGGCAAGCACACGTCGCCGGTGATCGACGGTCCGCTGCCGGATGCCGGCTAGCGACGACGCACCGGCGCCGGCCGTCCGGCCGACGCTGCTCAGCGTCGCGCTCGTTTTTGCCGCAATCTCGTTCGACGTCGTTCGGCGGCGGACAAAAGGCGTCGATCCGCCAGCAGGTCGTCAAGCAAGGTTGGATGGACAAAGACGCCTTTTTGGAAGGCCTCGAGTTGGCGCAAGTGTTGCCCGGTCCAAACATTCTCAACCTGGCGATTTTTTGCGGTCAGCGCGCGCGCGGGGTGCCCGGAGCGATCGCAGCCTTTCTGGGCGCCAGCATTCCGCCGCTCCTCATCGTCTTAGTCGCAGGCGCCCTCTACTTCAAATACTCAGAAAATCCGTTCGTCCGCGGCGGCCTGCGCGGCTGCGCCGTCGGCGCGCTTGGACTCACGGTGGCGAATGCGTTAGAGTTGAGCTGGGACGAACGCAACGACTGGATCAAGTTGCTGTTACTGGCACTGACGGCGGTGGTCGTCTCGCTCTTTAAAATGCCGTTGCTGTTAGTATTAGTCGTGTTCGGCGGAATCGGCATCATGCACGAATATCTGCGCTCTCGCCGTCAGGCCGCCTCGCCTTGAGCAGCACGGTGCACACCGCGCTCCATCTGCTATGGACGTTCGGACAGTTATCGGTCTTAGGGTTCGGCGGCGGCAAAGGCATCATTCCGCAGATGCATCGCGACGCGGTTGAAAACTACCGATGGGTGACGTCGGCACAGTTCACGCAGTTTTACACGATCGGCAAGCTCGTCCCGGGGCCGACAACAATTTTTGCCGCGCTGATCGGATATGCGGCGATGCCGAAGACGCCGTTGATCGGCGCGACGGTCGCGACCGTCGGCATGTTCGTTCCGTCGAGCGCGATTATGATGGCAGCCGACGTTGCCTGGGATCGCTTCGCAAACTCGCCGTGGCGGCCGATCTTGGCGCGTGGCTTGGCACCGGCCATCGTCGGGTTGGTTTGGTCGAGCGTATTGACGATCGCGCGCGGAACGCCGGCCGGCATTTTGCCATACGCCGTCACCGCCGTCGTCGCGTTGCTCACGCTGCGCACGAAGCTCAGCGCACCGGTGCTCATCGTCGCGTCGGGCGTTGTGGGGATAATTGCGCTACGTTAGCGAAGCGAGCGGGCATGCCCATCGAGCTTCACGAGGCCCGCGAGCGTAAATTTAGCGGCACGAAACGGCGAATCTACCATCTCTTAGAAGAGATGGGGACCTCCGGCGATCAAATTTGGCCGTTTGCATCGCAGCCGTTTATGCGTTCGCCCGGCCCGTTGACGGTCGGTAAGACCGAAGAGTGGCATCTGGGCGTGCACGCGCTGCTGCAAGAGGCCGTTTCGGAAGACCGCATCGTGTGGCGCATTCAAAACGAAGGCATCGACGGAGTGCACGGTTTCTATGTGACGACCGAAGGAAAGACGACCACCGTCGTCCACCGGTTCGACGCGCAGTTATCCGATACTGACGGCCGGCTGTTTTGGCGTCGCTTCGAAGACCAGTTCGAACGCTCGACCGAGGCGTTGTTCGACAAACTCGCGCGCGTGCTGAAACGCTAATCGCCCGCCGGCGATTGGTAGGTAGCATGAAGCAACGGCAACTTGGTAAGGACGGCCCCTTCGTATCCGAACTGGGGCTGGGCTGCATGGGCATGTCCGATTTTTACGGAAAGCGGGACGACGAGGAGTCGATTCGCACGATCCATCGCGCGCTCGACCTGGGCATCACGATGCTCGATACCGCCGATATGTACGGCGTCGGCGACAATGAAGAGCTGGTCGGCAGAGCGATTGCGGGCCGTCGCGACGACGTGTTTGTCGCGACCAAGTTTGGAATCGTGCGCGATCCCAACGACCCGCAAAAGCGCGGCATCGACGGGAGTCCTGCGTACGTCGCGGCCGCCTGCGAAGCGTCGTTGTTCCGGCTGAAGGTCGACACGATCGACCTGTACTACCAGCATCGCGTTGACACATCGGTTCCGATCGAAGAAACCATCGGTGCGATGGCTCGCTTGGTTCAAGAAGGCAAGGTACGGTACATCGGGTTGTCCGAGGCCTCGGCCGAGACGGTCCGCCGCGCGCACGCCGTGCACCCGATCGCCGCGGTACAAAACGAATGGTCGCTCTGGTCGCGCGATCTGGAAGAGAACGGCCAGTTGCAGGCGGTCCGCGAGTGCGGCGCCGCAATCGTGGCATACAGTCCGCTCGGCCGCGGCTTCCTCACCGGCGAAATCAAAAACACGGGCGATTTTGGGCCGGGAGATTTTCGCGGCAGCTCGCCGCGCTTTACCGGCGGCAACTTCGCCAAGAACCTGACGCTGGTCGATGCGGTTCGCGACCTCGCAACCAAGAAAGGTTGCGCACCTTCCCAGATCGCGCTCGCGTGGCTCTTGGCGCAAGGCGACGACGTCGTGCCGATACCGGGCACCAAACGCGTGCGCTATTTAGAAGAGAACGTCGGCGCCCTTGCGGTGCAATTGACCCACGAAGAACTGCTCCAGCTCGACGGCATCTTTCCCCCGGGCGTCGCCAGCGGCGACCGTTACGAAGATATGAGCTTCGTCAACCGGTGAGCGGAGCGACCCCGCGCAGCGCTCCCGACGCCGTAGACTTCATCGGTATTTCGGGTCTACTCTCCGACGAAGAACGCCTGATCCGCGACAGCGTCCGCGCGTTCGTACGCGACCGCATCATCCCTAACGTCGCCGAATGGTTCGAGAGCGGCACGTTGCCGCGCGATCTCGGGCGCGGCTTGGGTGAGTTGGGCGTCCTGGGCATGCACCTCGACGGGTACGGTTGTCCGGGAGCGAGCGCCGTGGCGTACGGTCTCGCCTGTTTGGAATTGGAAGCCGGCGACTCTGGCGTACGCAGCTTTGCCTCGGTTCAAGGCTCGCTTGCGATGTACGCCATCTATCGCTGGGGCAGCGAAGAGCAGAAGAATCGCTGGCTGCCGTCGATGGCTCGCGGCGAAGCCATCGGATGCTTCGGCTTGACCGAGCCGGACTTTGGCAGCAATCCCAGCGGAATGCGCACGTCGCGCGCGCCGCGACGGTTCCGATTGGATCCTCGACGGAACCAAAATGTGGATCACCAATGGGTCGATCGCCGATGTTTCGATCGTCTGGGCGCAGACCGACGACGGCATCCGCGGTTTCCTCGTTCCTGCCGGCACCAAGGGCTTTAGCGCGAACGATATCCACCGCAAGCTTTCATTGCGCGCATCGGTTACGAGCGAACTGGTGCTGCACGACTGCCGTCTGCCGGCCGAAGCGCTGCTCCCGAAGGCGCGCGGTCTCTCCGGCCCGCTCGCCTGTTTAAATGAAGCGCGTTACGGGATCATCTGGGGCGCGATGGGCGCCGCGCGGTCGTGCTACGAGACCGCGCTGGAGTATTCCAAGACGCGCGTGCAGTTCGACCGGCCGATCGGCGGCTTTCAGCTCACGCAAGAAAAGCTGGTCGATATGCTGCTCGAGCTGAACAAAGGCACGTTGTTGGCATTGCACCTCGGCCGGCGCAAAGACGACAAACAGTTGCATCCCTCGCAAGTGAGTTTCGGGAAACTCAACAACGTCCGTCAAGCGCTACAGATCGCGCGCACGGCGCGCACCGTGCTCGGCGCCAACGGCGTCACGCTCGAGTACCCGGTGATTCGCCATATGAACAATCTTGAGTCGGTCCTCACCTACGAGGGCACGACGGAGATGCACGCGCTCATCGTCGGAAAAGAGATCACGGGTCTAGACGCCTTCACGTAGCGCGTGATTGAAGTTTGTATTACCGGCTGCGCAACCAAGCCGCGGGTAAATGCGAGACGATGGCATGGTCCGATAATAATTTCCTAGCTGGTTTTGCTTTCGGTTACACTGAAGAGCACAAGCGTCTTTCGCTGCTGTCCCGCGCTTCAGCGCCTGCCCCTCGACCCCCGGAAGAAGATTCGGAAGTGGTCGAGGAGGTTGACCAGGGTTTTATCCTTGAAGTTGTTGAGCGGGCGAACGATCGTTTTCTCGCCAGGTTGGACGCTCTGGATACTCTGCTCGTGGGACTTCTGGCGGCTTCACTGGCAATCAGCGGGTTGGTGATCGATCGTTACACGGATCTCGGACACGGTCTGTGGCCGCTAGGCGTCGCTTATGTCGCATGCGCGTTTGGCTTGCTTTTCGGAAACGCGTTTTGTCGCCCTCGCGATGCGCCTAACCCACGTAAGGCAATAATCGGGTTAAATAGCGGTGCTGAGACGGGCCTTGTTGAGTTGTCAGCTGAGATTGCTGGCAACTGGCAGAGGGGGCAATGGAGACGGTTCGACGGCTACAAGAAGAGTACAAAATTTCGGATGCCGACATCCGCAAGCCGGGTTTCTATTCGTTCGACCATGTAACTGGCCAGCCGACTCTTAGGCGGACAGTCGAAACGCATAAATAATCCTTGATAGAGCGCGTTCCAGACAGACCGCCCCACCGGGCGGTTTTTCTTTTGAGTCTCGCCCCGAGCCGCGCCACAAGTCTTTCTTACCGGAGGGGCTGATTATCGCGCCACATTAGTTCTTACCGGGGCGGCGGCCTGAGCGGCACGTTTGCGGGCCCTGCCGGCGGAGTACACGGCGCCCATGACGGCCCGGCTGCGTGAAGAGATGTGGCGCTGAACCGGTGAGCTCGGGATGCTGAGCACGGCGACGACGGCGGTTTCGACTGCCGCAGCCAAAGCGAATGGGTCCAGGGCTTGTTGCTCGGCTTGCATCGCGGCGACCCGTTCGGCGGAAGGGCGTGCAGCTCGACGAGTCGTTGAAATGGGGTCTTGGGAGCATCGTAGGTCCGTCGGATACGGCTTCCGACGCGCGTACGTTTCAGCAGTTTAACGCTGGGTTGAAAATAGTTCAGCAAGAGTCGCAACTCGTTTCTATACAGCCGATTCATCAGGTTAAGCGCCTCGACGGCGTCGATCCGCTTCCATCCAAAGACTTTTCGGACGTGCGTCCAGTTTTTCTGTTCGATGTAGGCATTGTCGTTTTTGCGATACGGGCGGCCGCGACTGAACTCCACGCCTTGGCGCTGGCACCACTCGTAGCAATGATGGTTGATAAACTCAGAGCCGCTATCCGAATCGATCCCGCGCATTACGAACGGCAGCATCGTACGAATTTCGGAGAACATCGCAAACGCCGCATTGGCCTTTGCCGAGGACCGCACGCGTTTCAGTCCACGTCGAAGCAACATCGGTGACATTGACCGACCAGACATATTCGCCATCACCACTGTTGCCGCAATGCGCAACGGTATCGGTTTCGCACCAACCCACTTCGGTCGTATCCCAACGTTCGGTTCGAATCGGGATGTGATGTTTGAGTAATGTGCCGGGCTTCGTGCGGCCGTATAAACGGCGTTTGAGCGTCGTGCGATGAGGACGCAGTGCACGGTCGATCGATCGCGCACTCATCGAAAGTAGCATCCCCTCCACCTCGATATCGAGATTGAGGTGCAGCCGAGCGTAGGGCATCCATTGCGGCAGCATCGCTACGTACCGGACCGACCACGGATATCCGGTCACGCCCCAGATGGCCAGCAGCGCCTCTATCGCGGCCGGCGTCAGCCGGCTCCTCCGGCCCGGTGGAGACTGCCGGGGCACCGGATCCCCCTTGAGGAGGCCGATCGCGTACTTGCGGTGATAGCCGGTCACGGCGAAACTCATCAAGCAAGCGACTACGGCCCCCTCTATCCCACTTCCGATACCGCGGGCGCATCTCATCTGCGTACTGGCGACAGGCCTTTGCATCCATCAGGACCGCTTCGCCAGCTCGGTTCCCCGGGTAAGGTTGCTTCTGGCGCGACGATACCCGGCACGGTAAGATCTAGTTTGGCGCGATTCG
>CAVRWK010000003.1:0-994611 GCA_963724935.1 Vulcanimicrobiota bacterium | reverse complement strand
CGGACTGCGGCGGCTCGCCGCACGAGGAGATGGAATACCACATGAGTGCACCATTGGGAAGAACCTACAACCAGCCGCACGTCCCGCGCAAGTACGTGCCGGGTAAACGCAGATTCAGCGTGTACTGGACGTGGAGCTATCCGTTTGAAGCGAATCGCGACGTCACGTATCTCAACAATCGCTTTTCGACGATGACCGAAGTCAAGCGCGTCGGGTGGCCCGCATACGAGACCACCGACTATTCGACTGCGATGTTCTTGCAGGGCATCGCCGGCACGCTCGAGCTGTTCCATCTTTCGCTGGTCAATTTCCAGAACGCGGTGGAAGAAGCGACCGGTAACGCGGTGGCCGTGTATCAGCGCGTCGATCAGGCCGGCCAACGATTGCCGCTCGACGAGCGCATTTTGGACGATACCGATACGTTGATGGTGTTCGGCCTCGACCATTTGGTGGCCGAAGAAGAAGCCTCGGAAGCGGAAATCGCGGCGCTCGAGAAGTTCTTGAGCCGCGAAGGAACGTGCCTGATTCTCGGACCGCATCACGACGTCGGCTCTTCGTCGGACATGAAAGTCCGCGATATGGAATACTTCCATCACGGCGACCCGCTCGTGCCGCGACAGCAGCGCTTCGCCAAGTACGTGCGCTGGCTGATGAAAGGCCTCGGCACGCCGGTCGAAAACCGGCAGGGGCTGCGGCCGGCGACGCATCCGGGCACGACGCGCCCCATGCCGATCGTTGCCGCGAACGATTTGGACAAGCGCGGCTGGCTTGAGGGCGTGTACTCGTTCGTGTTCCACATGCACTTGCCGCACTACGCGCTGACAGATGAAGATTCGAAGGGCATTCACGTGCTGGCCAACCAGCCGATCGATCTCTCGAGCCGCATCCGTTCACCGAAGCGGGGAGCCGCGAAATCAACATGTTCCTGTGGATGCCGCCTTCGGGCAAACGCGCGGGCGACATCTTGTTTGCGGATTCCACGATCTTCACGACGCTGTTTGGCGGCGACGATAGCCTTACGCGTTTCTGGAAAAATCTCGCGACGAAGTAACGAACGATGGATACTCTCGAACTCGACGATATCCAGAGCGGCGTGCTGCGGCCGCGCCCCTCTCCGTTTGCCGCGACCTACATCATCCTTCGAATCGACGATCGCGACCGCCGGCCGGCAGCTGATGCGCCGCCTGAGCGAGGTCGTCGCCTCGGCCGCGCATCCGCAAAGTCCCGGCGCGCGATACGTGGGTGAGCGCTGTCGCTCACGTTTGCGGGGCTCAAACGTCTGGGCGTTCCGCAGGCGTCGCTCGACAGCTTTTCGCCGCAATTCCGCGAGGGCATGGCAGCGCGCGCGCGGCAGTTGCACGACGTCGGAGAGAGCGCTCCAGAACACTGGGAGAAGCCGCTCGGTACGCACGACGTGCACGTCGTGCTGACGGGAATTTCGCCCGACACGGCGACGCTTGGAAAAGGCGATGGCCCGTGCGCGTGCGACCTTCGAACATATGCCGGGCATCACGCCGATTTGGCGTCAGGATTGCTCACGCGCTGCCGAGCGAGAACGAACCGTTCGGCTTTAAGGATGGCATCAGTCATCCCGCGATCGAAGGCAGCGGTATCCCTGGAACAAACCCACTCGAGGTCCCGTTGAAGCCGGGCGAGTTCGTGCTGGGATATACCGACGAATTTGGCGGCATTCCAGCCGTTCCGCAACCGGACATGCTGGGCCGCAATGGCAGCTACGTCGTGTTTCGGAAACTCCACCAGCGCGTCGCCGCTTTTCGGCAATATCTCAAAGCCAACGCCACAGACTGCCGACGACGAAGAGTTCTTGGCGGCGAAATGATGGGACGCTGGCGCAGCGGGGCTCCGCTCGCGCGCTGTCCCGTTCACGACGACCCAGCGATCGGCGCCGACCCGACCGAGAACAACGCGTTCTTGTTTCACGACGACGATCCGCTGGGATACAAGACGCCGCTGGGCTCGCATATCCGGCGAATAAATCCGCGCGATGCCGCCGTCGCGGGCGTGCCGCGAATTCATCGCATGATTCGGCGCGGAACGGCGTACGGGCCGCCGCTGCCGGATGGCGTTCTCGAGGACGATGGTTTGGATCGCGGACTGATGTTCGCGTTTGTCGGTGCGAATCTCAGCCGACAATTCGAGTTCGTTCAATCCGAATGGATGAACGACAGCGCATTCTTTGGCGGCGCGCACGAGCGCGATCCGATCGCCGGCGCAGCCGATGGTAGCGGAACGTTTCCGATACCGCGCCGTCCGATTCGAAGGGTTCTGGCAGCGTTGCCGCGATTCGTCGTGGCTCGCGGCGGTGAGTACTGCTTTCTGCCGAGCCTCAGTGCGTTGCGCTGGTTGGGAGCTCTCGACGCCTAGACAGAGCGCGCCGCGCGCCGGGGCGATGCTCATCGTTCTCGCGCTCGTCGGGATGATCGCGTTCTTGCCGACCCGTTATCATCTGGTGCCGGAATGGGTCGGCTACCTCGCGATGTCGCTGATGCTGCTGGCGATGATCCTGGTCTGGATCACGCAGCGACGCCCCCTGCTGCGGAAGCTCGGGCGCTTTTGCGAGTTCGCCGCCGTCGGTACCGCCCTCGCGCTGAACTCGGCGAATCTTCTCGTTACGGCCTACAATCTGGTGGAAAACCCGAGTAAACTGGAAGCGGTTCCGCTGTTCTACACGTCGATCGGAATTTGGGTAGGCAATATCCTGATCTTCACGTTGATTTACTGGCTGGTCGACGGCGGCGGCCCAGATGCGCGCCTCAATCATAAGACGCCGTACCCCGATTTTGTATTTCCAGCTATGGACGAGTCGGCGCGCGTGCGACCCAACTGGCAGCCGGGCATCGTCGACTATCTTTTTTTAGGGTTCACGACGTCCACCGCATTCAGTCCGACCGAAGCGATGCCGATGACGCCGCGCGCGAAAGTGCTCGTCATGCTGCAAAGTACGGTCTCGCTGACCACGATCGCGATCGTCGCCGCGCGCACGATCAACATCTTGGGCTAGCACAAGTTTACTTCGCCGTGCTTATCACGCGGGTGCAGTTCGCGTTTCACGGGACGTACGTTTCGATACGCCCCGCTATTTCGCTCAGGACGCTGTATTATGTTCCCGGAGATAGCGCGAGGCCGGTCGCGTCTCCGACGGACGCGACGGAGCCAACCATCAGCCGATGATAGTCGAGCCGCATGAGCAACTGGCAGTTGGTGGACGCTACGTAGAAGCGGTCGGTGTCGCGCGGGAATGCGATGCCGTCGACGATGTCGAGCAGCGAGCTCTCGTCGATCTTGCGCACCGGTTCGGTGGCTCCCGGCGGAAAGATTGCGAGGTACTTCGGCTCGGCGTGCGTGAGCGGCTCGTAGGCCAGCGCGAGATCGCCATTGCGATCGAATGCTAGCGCGTACGCGGGGAACGAACCGGCGGGCAGATCCAGCCCGAGATTCGTGCCGGTCGACGATCTCGGCGCGTATTTCTCGATTTGAATGTACGCCGACCCTAGCGAGTACCACGATACGTACAGATTGCCGGAGGCGTCGAGCGCGACGTTGACGGCGGCCATGCCGGGTAGCGTCAGCGTTTGGCTCGGTGACGTGCTGCCCGACGGGTACTCGGTCACCGTCCCCGCGCCGCTCCCGCTGCCGGTAACGTTAGCGATGTAGACGGTTCCGTCGGCACCGACGCCGACGCCGTACGGCACGTTGACGCCGGTGGAATACGTGAGGCTGGGCGTCAGCGTCCCGGGCGCGTAGACCGTGACGGTGTTGTTGCCGCTGTTGGCGACGTAGAGGTTCCCGGTGGCATCGGCTGCGATCCCTTCGGGCGTGGAAATGCCGCTCGTAATTTCGCCAATCGGTGATTGGCCTTTGGGCGCGAAAATGTCGACGAATCCGTTGTCGTAAGCGCCTTGACCGGCTACGTACACGACGTGCTTATGTCCCAGTGCTTGCGCCGACAACCACGCTTTGGGAGCGCGTTTGGCTCGAGGCGAGATTGCGGGCGGGCGGTTTGCTAGCGGATTGAGAGCCGATGCAGATTGCGGCGCTAACGTATTCACTCCGGAGGCGCAGCTTTGCAGCGCGGCGGCCGCGGTGACGGCCAGCAACGCGCGCGTGCCGATGTAACGAGAGTTCATTGTGGCCTCCTCGGGAGCGGACGAGTTCGTGCGGATCCCTGCAACGCGATGTTCGGGGCGAGGGCGACGCTCATCGTGCCCTCCGCGCTAAAGACCTGGCTGCCGATTTGTTCCAACGGCTGGTTCCCGTGCGGTCCGTAGGCGTACACTTCCGGGCACTGCGAATCCGTGCACGCGACCGGCACGTATACGTTGTCGTCGGGGCCAACGGCAAGCTTCAACGGTCCGCTTTGGAACCACGACGCTCGGTCGATCACGCGAAACGGCTCGGTCTTTCCGGCTTGGTATTCGAGCACGTAGTCCGACGTAACGGCGCTGCTGACGTAGAGGTCGCCTTCCGCGTCGATCGCGACGCTGTTGCGAATGATCCCGAGCAGTCCGCGTAGTCCGAGCGGGATCGGCTTCTTCGAGCCGGGCTTGAGTTTGAAGACATCGGCGCCGAGTGAGTCCGGGTTCTCGTTGAGGACGTACACGTTGCCGTTCCGGTCGAGGGACATCCCGCCGAGGCTACCCAACAGCGGCGACGTAACGGCTGTCGCCGGCGACGTCGCGCCGGCTGGATATTCGAAAATCTCCGGCGTCTCACCGGCGCCTGCGCCCCAGTTGGTGACGTAGACAGTGCCGTTGGCGTCGACCGTGATGCCGACCGGATAGAACGTCTCGCCCTGCCACACCGTGTTGAGGATCGTCGGCGCCGAGTTGTAGGGTGGCGTGTATTCCGAAACGTAGTCGTCGTTGCCGTACGGTCCGTTGTTCACGACGAACAGATCGCCGTGCGCGTCGACGACCATCTGATCTTGGTAGGCCTGCAGGCCGCTGATTTGCGCCAGCGGCTTGCTCAGGTTTTTCAATCCATAAATTTGGATCGTGCCGGTTTCGCTGGGGACGAACAGGAGCTGCGATGGGAGCTTTGTCGCCGGCGCGCGCACGGTACGCACGGCGCCCGGCGACGGCGCCGGAAGCGCTACCGCTAGCGAGGCGGCGATGCAGCACAAAACGAGAGCCGAATAGCGCCGGATGCGCGAGGGTGACATTGCTCCTCCGATCTTCGAACGGCCGTGCGGCGAACGTTCACTGGCCCGCCCACGCACCTTGAGTATAGAAAGAGACGCGACGCCCTGACCTAGGCACATGCCTACCTTTGTTTTTCTCCGGCGCGGGGCGGCTTGCGGCCGGCGAGAAATCACACGACAAGTGGCTCGGACGCCGGTTTTTAATTCGCCGCAGAATCCGCCGCACTGCGTGGGTCGCCGCGCGGAACTCGCGCGCGTGCAGGACGCTCTGCACGACGTCGTGCTCGGCACGGGGTCGGCACTGATCTTCGGCGGCGATCGCGGCGTCGGGAAGTCGCGATTGCTAAGCGAGTGCGCCGCGCTGAAGTCGCCGGTGGCCGTGATCGGCATGCGCTGCGCGGGCGCCGCGTTGGGCGAACGCGACCTGCGCGCGCAACTTGCCGCTGCCCTTAGCATAACCGGAGCGCGCGCAACGACGCGTTCCGCGGCCGACGTGATGTCCGGCATAGTAACCAGAGCCAAGCGTAAGCCGATCGCGCTGCTGGTCGACGACGCGCACGCGGCGAACGCCGGCGAACTACGGCTCATCGACGGTCTGCTCGCTCTGACACAGCGGCACCGCCTCGTGGTCGTCGCCTGCGTGTTCGACCCATCGATTGAGGGAGCGCCGTTCGGCTGGGGGACCGATCGCTGGCGGCGTGCGGGCGTGGAGTACCACTCACTCGACCCGCTCGCTGACGCCGATGTTGAACTGCTGATTCGCAGCGTGGGGCAACGCTGCGCGCATCCGCTTGGCAACGAAGATGTCCGCGAGATGATGCGGGCAGCGCAAGGCAATCCGCGTTTGGCGATCGAGTTCGCCGGCAGCCCGCCGCAGTCACGCGGCCTTCCGCTGGTTGCGGCGAGCGCGCGGGCCGAGGTCGCGTCGATTCGTCACAGCCTGTCGCCGAGTGAGTTCGATACGCTCTTAGCGTGCAGCGTACTCGGGGAGTCGTTCTCCGACGCTGCCGTCGCGCCGGTCGCGGGACGTTCGTGCGACGCAGTTGCCGACGCGCTGCAACACGCGTGCGCGCTGGGCGTGTTGCTCGAGGATCCGGGCGATTCCGGGCGGCTCTGCTTTCGCCACGCGGCGGTGCGTAACGTGTTGTACGCGTCGCTCGTATCGCTCAAGCGGCGGATTCTGCACGAGCGTGCGATTCAGCACGCGATCGCCGCCGGTGGCGACGCACAATCGCTCGGGCGGCATTGGGAAGTCCTCGGCGATCACCAACGCGCCGCAGAGTGCTTCAGCCGCGCCGCCGACGAGCAGTTTGCGACTGCAGCGTTCGCGCCGGCCGCGGACCTCTACGAACGAGCCGCAATGCATTTGCCGGTCGGATCGAATGAGTGGGTGCGGGCGCAACGGTTCTTCGTGAGCAGCTGCAACGGCCTGGGCGACTGGGAGCGCATGTTGCCGGCGCTCGCGTCGGTGTTGGCGGCGATCGATCGCGCCGGTGATCCCGAGAGCGCAATCGAGTTCCTCTGGCATCTCTTTCTGGCGCAACTCAACAACGGCGATCTTGCGGCAGCCGAACGCGCGTCCGAAGAGTTGGCGGCGATCGATTCGCCGGCCGCGCGCGCTCATGCGCAGAACGCGGTGCTGACGCTGGCCTATGGGCTCTGCTATCGCGGCCAACTCGCTGCAGCCGCGCGGCTCGCCGACTCCGTCGATCCCACCGAACTCGTCAGCGACGAGGCGCGTATTCGCTACGCGATCACGCACGCCGAGATCGGCGCACTGCGCACTCCGCTCGAGCGATCCCTCGAACGAATCGACGAAGCCGTGACGATCGCTACGGCGTTGGCTGTGCGCGGCACGGTGCTCTGCTACCGGGTCGGTGCGGAGATCGCGGAACGATTCGGCGACTTGCCAAAAGCGCGGGAGTACGTCGATCGTGCTACCGCATTCGTTTCGAGCCGTGCCGGCACGATCGACGACTCGCGTCTGGGCATCGCCATGGAGCTGATGCGCATCTGTTTACTCGCGGGCGATTTGCCCGCGGCGCGAGACTTGCTGCAGTCAACGAACGGCCGGCGTAAATCGGGCCGGCACAACGAGGCCTTTTACGCCGGCGCGGGCGTGGCGATCGGCATGTGCGTCGGCGACCTGGCGTTAGTGGACGCGTTCTTCAATCCCGATTTGCTATTCGCGTCGGCGGCGGCCGGTGACGCCGAATCGTGCGGTCTGCTGTTGCCGGGCTTTGCTGAAGTGATGCGCGCGCATGGAATGATCAAGGAGTTGGCGGCCGTGTTAGAGCGCTGCGTCAACGCCGAGCTGATCGACCCGCATGCGGCCGTGCAGCTGCACGCGGTTCGGTTTGCCGGTTTGGAATGCGCCAAACGCGCCGCCGAGCAGACGGAACGGCACTTTCGCGACGCGGTCGCGCCGGCGGCGGCGGCCCACATCGCGCTGTGCAACGCAACCCTGCTGCGGCGTTGCCGGCGGCATTCGCAGGCGGCCGAGGCGGCGCGCGACGCCGCGGCGCGCTACCGGCACATGGGGTGGCGCCTGCACGAAGCGGCGGCGCTCGAACTCGCCGGCGATTCGAGCGGCGCCCGTCACGCGTACGAGCAGTGCGGCGCGATCCGCGACGCCGCGCGTTTGGCCGCCGGTCAGACGCGTAAGAGCCGGCGCGCGCCCTTCGGTGCGCACCTAACGGCTCGCGAGGCCGACATCGTGCGGCTCATCGTGCGCAAACGTTCCAATCCCGAGATCGCTCGAGCGCTCGAGATCAGCTTGCGCACCGTACAGCATCACGTCGAGGCGGCCTTCAGCAAACTCGGCGTCCGCGCGCGTTGGCAATTAACTGCCGAGCTGCTCGAAGCGTCGGGCATTGCAGAGTCACGCCACACCTAAGACCCTCGGGTTTTCAAGTAACGCGCCTTCTTATTGCGGTTGGAACCCCAAACGTCAACTCGTCGGCGCACTGACGTAGGCGCGGATCGGAACGCCGCCGGGGTTCGACAGACTTGGCTGCGCCGAGATCTTGAGATTACCCACCGATCCCGGCCGTACGTGGTGCGCGCCGTGATGCTGCTGCACGCTTTCCACTTCAGGAAGCCGCCACTGGACGACGTCCCTTGGCTGAGATAACCGCACGTGGAAGCTGGGCGTGCGCTCGAGAGTCGATGGGTAACTCCGAGATCCGAAGTCGATGCTGCTTACAGATGCGATGCTCCTAAGTGCAAACGACTGCCCAAAAGCAATCGGAATTTTGCCTTTGGCGTGCCCTGCTCGCGTACTTCCACACTTGTCTGCCGACGAGGAGCCCAAATCAATGGAGTGATCGAGCCTTCCGCGATTGACCTCACTTGCTAACACCTTGCCGATGGCTTGCATTTTGCTTGCATAGGGAACGACAGTATGTTACTATGAGGGGGTAATGGGAGGCCAAGCCGTCCGCAAAATCACTAAGCGTAATTCTACGTATCACGCGCAAGCCGTTCGCCAGCTAGGTCGCATTCGCACGCTGTTGCAGCTATCGGGCACCGAACTAGGCTCGGTCTTCGGCGTCACTCGCCAGGCGGTCGATCAATGGTGTGATAATGCGGTACCGCCCGAGCAGTTAGCGCGTATCGATCGTGTGAGCGAAGCCGTCAACGAGCTGAGTAAACGATTTAAACCGCAGCGATTGCCGGCCATCGCGCGCGCGTCTATGCCCATTTTAGACGACCGGAGTATCCTCCAGACGATGGAGGACGACGGGCCGTCCGCCATTTTTGAATTTTTCCGGCGGTGGTCGTCGTACGTACCCGGCGTCGCGCCGATTCGCAGCGGCGACGCATAGTTTTTCGTGCCCTCGTCCTTTCCTCACGTCGTCCGTGGCGGCACGTATTATCGCGTGTGCGGTCCCGATTGGAAAGACCCCGGCGATACCGCCTACTCGAACACGTCTGGCGGCCGATGGAATGCTCCGGGTAGTTTTGGCGTCTTATATCTGAACCAAAATCTCGAGGGCGCGCGCGCTAACGCGATGCGGTTCATCGCTCAGCAATTCGGACCGGCCGTGCTGCCGGAAGACATCGAGCCGGCATATTTGCCGGACGCCGCGGCATTCTCAATCGATGCAACCGAGTTCGTCGATGCTGTAACGGGCGCTGGTCGATCGGCTCTTCGCCTAGCGGCAACCTATGCAGAAAGAACGGGGTACGTTCAATGTCGGCGAGTGGGAACGGCGGCGTACGAATCGGATGAGGATGGCATAGCGACGATATCCGCTGTTTCAGAGCAAAGTGAAGAACTCGCGATTTTCGATCGTGCGTTGGCGCGCGTCATGCATGTCGGACGCCGAAGCCATTTTGTAGACTGGTGGAACCCCGCACGCTAGCGCTACGGTTCGACCGGGTACTCGTACTCGCTGTCGTACTCGCCGTTGATTGGAGCCGACGATAGCGTATAGCCTCCGAGGCGCTCGCACGATTCGCACGGGAATTGGCGGGCTAATGGGCGCTTTGCCGATGAAATCGACGCGGCTAACGAGCACCTCTTCGAGAAGAGCAGGGCGACCGGTGGAAGCGATCGATCGGCACGTTGCCCGTGTTCTCCAGACGCTTGTGAACGGTAAGGAACACCACACCGTCCACCGTCGGTCCCTGCGTCACTGTGGTCGGAACCGAGAATTTCAGCCTGCTCGGAGAGTGGTTTGATGCGCTGCTCGTAGACGAACGTGAAGTTCGCGCTTCACCGACCCTGCTTTTTGATACGCGCCGCTATTTCACTTGAAACTCGGGGTCGCCTAACTGCCATAGCAGAAACGTCCACTCGTCGGCGCGCTCGTTCATTTGTTGCGTCCGGCTCGATCCGATGCCGTGGCCGGCGTCGTAATCAACGCGTAGCAGAACGGGCTTTCCGCTCGATGTCGCTGCCTGTAAGCGCGCGATCATTTTTGCGACCATCCAGGTTGGGACGCGCGGATCGTTGAGTCCGGTCACGCCCATCACCGCCGGATAGCGCGTTCCATCCTTGACGTGGACGTAGGCGTCCATGTTGTACAGATATTTGAAATCCGTTGCGTTGTTGACATCGCCGAACTCCGGAATGTTGGCCGCACCGCCTTGCGTTTGCTGGAAGCGCAGAATGTTCGTCACGCCGACGTTATCGACTGCAGCGCCGAACAGCTCGGGATGTTGCACGATCGCACCGCCGACGGCAATTCCGCCGGCGCTCGTTCCGCGCACCGCCAGATGCGCGGGTGACGTGTACTTTTGAGCGATGAGATAGCGCGCCGTCGCGATCATATCGTCGATGGTATGTTGTTTGGTCGATTTCTGGCCGGCGAGATGCCAGCGCTCGCCGTATTCGCCGCCGCCACGCACGTGCGCCGTTGCGAGCACGCCGCCGCGGAGCACCCACTCGAGCGAGCTCGCCGAGAATCCCGGATCGATGGGGTCGCCGTACGAGCCGTAACCCTCGAAGAGCGTCGGATGCGAGCCGTCGAGCGTGATATCGTCGCGGTAAATGATCGATACTGGAACTCGCGCGCCGGCGGTCGACGCAACCATGACTTCGCGAACCCGCAGGTGCGAAACGTCGAGCGGGTCTTTCGGAGCGACCCCTGTATCGGCGACCGCGCCCGTTGCCGAGTCGTACGAGAAGAGCGCGGGCGAACGAATCCACGAATCCATTCCGAATCGCAGGCCCTTCTCGAGCGGCGACGCGTCGATGCCGTAGACCGTGCCCTGATACGGGAGCACCACTTTTCCAGTCATCGCGCCGTTGATATCGATCTTGGAGATGCTAAACGTAATGCCGTCGCGGTATTCGACGTAGACCCCATCGGCGGCGCCGAATACGCCCTCGATAATTCGGTCGCTCGTCGCCGCGATGATGACGGGCGCGGCCGACGGGTTGGCAAGGTTGTAGCGAAGGATGCGACCGTTGGGCGAATCTTGCAGAATCGCGTATAGGTTCGTTCCGAGAAATGCTAACGAACTCGATCCGCTGGTCGCCAGTTTGTCCGACGGCTTGAGGAGGAGCTTCCAATCAGCGCTGCCCTCGCGACCGACGTAGTACTCGCCGGGGTCGGTCGTGCCTGCGCTATGGCTCGCCAATAGAAGATCGCTTCTCGGAACCACCGTGACCTGATTGAAGCCGGCTGCCGGAACCGTCGTTTGCGCATCGACGCCTGGTCCGAAGACGGCTTTGTCGTCATCGGGGTTGGTTCCCAATACGTGCAAATACACGCGCTGATTCACGTAGATTTGATCCGAAGAAGCGCCCGGAGCGAGTTGCTGCAGTCGACTGTAATAGAACGAACGGCCGTCCGCGCGCCACGACGGAGAACCGTATTGCGTGCGCGTGATTTCGTCTGGGAGCAACGTGCCCGTCGAGGTTTCGACGACGTGGATCGTGTCGTTCTCGGAACCCGCTTCTGCAGCGCCGACCGCGACGTACGAACCGTCTTGCGACGGCTGGAAGTAATCGATGGCGACGTGGGTGGTCGCTGTAGCGAACGTTGCCGGATCGAACAGCGTGCGCGTTTCGCCGGTTGTATCTTTCACCCGAACGACGGGTACCGACGCCGTCGGATCGAGTTCTTCAAAGAACAGTTTGCCGCCAGCTTGTTGCCAAGCGGAGATCCGCGCGACGCCCGCTGACAGCGCCATCAGCGTGGCTTTCAACGTGTCGCGTTGCGTAGATAGTGGCGCGAGCACCGAAGCGGTGTACTCGCTCTGCGCTTTTAGGTACGCGAGAAATCGTGGATCCGCAGAACCTTGTTCCATCCAGCGGTACGGATCGACGATCGTCGTCCCGAACTGGGTGTCGGTCACCGATTCGACCGGTGCGACGGGCTGGGTCGTCGCGGCGAAGACCGGGGCGATCGTCAGCGTCGAGACGACGCAAATTAGAAGCAGTCGGCGATACATACGAACCTCTTGGCGCTCGTCAGCGGCCAATCATTCTCTTGGGCCGAGCGATCGGGAAAACCCCTACGTATGATTGCCCTGGCGGTGCGAAGTGGTCCGGGACGTCGCGGCCAAAACCGGTGTAGTGGCTCAGGCCGCGGCGATGGACGTAGAAAAGCAGTCGGCAATCTTACTTTGCCGTGCTTATCACCGTCCCGACGGGTTCGTTTCCTTCATTGATTGTTTTCACTGTATCGCCACCGGTGGGATAGTCGTAAATGCCGACGATCCCCGACTGAACTGACGGCACGATAATGTTTTTGCCAAACACGGTGAATTGCGCGATGGAGGAAGCCCCATTGAGCTGCATCGAGCTTACCGTCGTCGCCTTATTGCCGTGGATATTGAATCGATAGACGAACGGGTTGGTGTCGTCACCGTTTCCGGCCGCCAAATATTTCCCGTCCCATCGAATTCCGACCGGCCAGCTCATCGGTTCGTCCAGTTGCAACGTCTTAAACTTTTTGGAGCCCTTGGGCAGTTCGACGAAGACGACCTGACTCGCTGAGTTGAACCCATTGGCGAAAAGATTGCCCTTATCGTCATAGGTACACCAATAGTAGAAGAAGATGTCTGGGGAGGTGTACGTTACCGGATCGCCCTTGGCTTTGGTATAGATCCCGATGTTTCCCGAAGAGTACTCACCCGTCGCCGGAATTCTATTGGCGATGGCGAGGTTTCCGGTCGTCGGGTCGATGGAGCAGTCGCCGGGTGATTGATTCGCATCTTGCAGCGTTGCGATGACTTTGGTGCCGCCGTGGGCGTATTCGGTCATGTAGCCGGGCAAGTAGCCATGAAACTCGTAGTTGGTAACCCAGACGTTACCCGCTTTGTCGCTGCACAAGCCTTCGGGCCATTGCGTGTCCGTCAGCGCACCGACCTGTTTGAGTTTTGGATACGAGTAAATTTCGACGGCGCTGTTACCCGCCGTCGCGACATACAACAGATCACCGCCCTTGGCGGCGGGATCCATCCACGTGCGGCCGGGCGTCGTCGGGCTGACCGGCCGATGCATGGCCAAGCCACGAGCCTGTGGAGTCATCTGCGACGACGTGCCGGCGCAGCCTGCGAACAACATTGCGGCGGCGCACAGTCCGGCAGCGGTACGAATAGAGGTCGAAACTTGCATGCTCATCTCCAAAGTAGCGGGATAGCACGCGGTTACGCGCACGTACCCAAACCAGCCCTTCGGAAAGGTCAAAAACTCCGAGTTTAGGTCAAAAAGTCTAAGCGCAGATGACGTCGGCGATTTCGCGAGCGCGGCGCTTATACTGCGCTCCGCCGATCGCTGTGGCCGCTACTTGGTATGCCTCTTTGAGCAACGGTGCCAACCCGAAGCGTTCTGCCTCGGTAACCGCCATTTCTGCCAACGCCTGCGCGTCGCGCTTCTTTCCAAGCTCGTATGCAGCACTAGCGCCGACGATCCGGCGACGAGCCAATAGCGCCGAACTGCCCGCGCGACCGCCATCGCTGTTTGCGAGTTTCCAGGCTTCTCGCAGGCTTCCGGATTTCAACGCCCACGCCGCTGCAAAATACTCGGCCAGTTGCCGATGATAGGCGTCGCACGAATCCAACTGACTCGCATTCGGCACTAGCGCGGACGCGGATCGCCAATGGCGCGTCATAAGCAGCAGCACCGCAAGATTGAGCGCGGTCTGCACCCGGATTCGCTCGCTAGGTTGATTCTTCGCAAGCAACATCGTCTGGCGTGTCGTATCGAGCAGTTCGCGTTCGTTTCCGGCCATTGCGTGAAATTCGGCCAGTACCCGAAGCGCTACCGTCGCTTCGATGAGCGACCCGGATGAATAGGAGAGCTCGAATGCTTTCGTCAGACCTTCCATCCGTTCGCGCGCTGGATACCAGCTGCGCGAACCGAGGGGCAGGTACGTTCGAAGCATCCAAACTTCTAGCGTAACCCTCGCCGCTAACTGCGACGACGCGCAACGGGCGCGCCCCAACTGCGTCTCGGCATCCGCCAGCTCGTCGTGGCCGCGTTCCCACTCGCCCGCATTGCACAACGACGATCCGAGCTCGCCGCGACTCTCGGCGTACAGCTCTTTGAGATGCGGCGACGTCGTTTCGAGCGCTTCGAAACTCGTGACGGCGCGTCGAGCCAAGGCTAGCGCGTCGTTCACGTTTCCGCGGTAGTACGCGAACTGCGCGCCCAGGAGCGCGAGGCACGCCGCGCCGGCATCTCGTTGCACCGGCGTCTGTGCCGCCTTTTCGCGTTGCCATACGTCGGTGGCTGCGGCAGACGCGTGTTCGGCCCGGTCGACCGCCCCAAAGCGCATCGAAGTGAACGCGTTCGTTCGCAGCGCCTCGATCTTTTGGTATCCCGGAAGCGCGTCGGCGACGAGACTGTCGCATTCACGAAACGCAATATCGACGTCGCCGAAGGTCGCGTAGTGCAGCACGCGGTGTACGCGCACTTGAAAATCGTCAACTTCGGGTAAATACGAAATGCGCGGCCGATCGACATAGTTCGAGAGGTATCGCGCGATTCGTAGATAGATCTGTGCGCGCTCGCGATAACAATACCCGAGCGACACGCCGAGCTTGGCCGCAACGGCCTCCATGGGCTGGTTTTCGAGACATTGAAGCGTTACGATCGTATGCCTGCGTAACGCGCGTTCGTCGTCGTCACCATTCGAGAGGTCGAGGTCTCGACAGTGTTCCGCGGCTTGCCGAATCAGGCGATGAACGCGCGCAAGGACTTCTCGCTCGCGCAGTCGTCCGAAGTTGCCGATCGAAGAGTCTTCGAAGAAGCGGCGGACGAGCACATTCTTGCGAAGGGCGCGGGGTTCGTCTAAGTGACGAAAGAGGTGCTTTACCGCAGCACGTAGCGCCGCATCCGTCGGCGGTTGCATCAAGGCGAGAGATTGGCTTGACACGCGGGGTAGTTATCACCGAACTCGAGGTCAACCCTTTCAGTGCGATGTACCGCGACGATGTCGTGACCGACGATGTTGTGATCGAACGGAGCGCCCAATCGTCCGCGCCCTTGGCTGGTTGCATAACATCGTTTAACACGAACCTTGACGTCGGGCCGATGCGCGGTTATTATGGAACCATATGGTTCCAGAACTGATCGGTTCCAAAACGCCGGCAAGCGATCCTTTGGGCGCCACGTTCGCGGCGCTCGCCGACCCAACGCGACGCGCCATCCTTGCGCGGCTCGCGAGCGGTGAAGCCTCGGTCCGCGAGCTGGCCGCGCCGTTCTTAATCAGCGAGCGCGCGATTTCCAAACACGTCGGCGTGCTCGAGCGTGCCGGGCTGATCTCGCGTTCGCGCGACGCTCAACGCCGGCTGAGTCGCATCGAGGCGATGCCACTCCACGACATCTTTAACTGGCTCGAGGAATACCGCGAGCTTTGGAGCGGACGCTTCGATCGCATCGAGCGGGTCGTCAAACGAGCGAAACGAGGGCAATCATGATCGAATCCAATACGGCGTGTTTCACGCTGACGCGCACGTTCGATGCGCCCTGCGACGTCGTCTTCTGCGTTTTCACGCAGCCCGAATACGTCGCCGAATGGTGGGGTTGCGAGGGATCGACGACGATCGTCCATGCGCTCGACGTCAGAACGGGCGGCGCCTACCACATCGACCTTCATTTCCCCGATGGATCGCTTTACGTGAACCGAGGAACCTATAACGATGTGTTGCCGGGCAAGCGGATCGTCTCCAGCGATGGCGTCGCAACGCATACCATCACGTTTGAAGAGCACGACGGCAAAACGACCGTCACGCTGCTCGCAGCCTATTCAACGCAGGCCGCATTCGAACGCGCTTCAGAGTTAGGCGTACAAAGCGGCACGGCCAGAAGCTGGGATACGATAGAGAGGATGCTACAAAATGTTGACCGTTAACACCGAAATAGCGCTTTCCCCCTACGTTTATCTGTACGGCCGAGTCGCCGAAGCTCTTGAATTTTATCGAACGGTTTTCGGGGGCACCTACGACGTCGTCATGCGTGACGATCGTGGCATGATCTCGCATGCGACCTTCGCGGGTCCGGGCTTCGCGCTGATGTTTTCCGACGGAGCCTCGCAGCGAGTTGTCAATCCAAACGATGGAAATGTGTCGCTCCAGCTCGCGGCCGCCAACTCAGAAAAAGCGCGCAACATTTACGACGCGTTAATAGATGGTGGCAGCGCCAAAGTACCCTTTGCGGCGCAACCTTGGGGCGGCGTACTCGGTGTCGTACACGATCGATACGGCACCGAGTGGATCGTGACCGCCCAACAAGCGTAAGCCTACTGCGGCGACGCCGTCGGAGTATCCGTAGGTGAGGGCACCGGCGCCGCTCTGGATGCGCGTGTTCGAGCGGGCGCCGCTGTCGGAGCTGCGGTTGGCGCCGCCGTCGGAGCCGGCGTTGGTGGTGGTGTTGGAGCCGGCGTCGGCGGCGGTGTTGCCGGTAGCAGCGTCGGAATAGGCCTTGGCCTCATCGTTGGCGCCGCGGTTGGCTGCGGCGTGGGAGCCGGCGTTGCCGGCAGAGGCGTCGGAATAGGTTTTGGCCTCGCCGTCGGAGCGATGGTCGGTTCCGGAGCGGCATGCTTCATACGAAGCTGCAGCGTTTTGTGCGCGGTTTGCGACGACGATGGTTCGGTTGCGGTAACCTTCACCGTCACGTCTTGCTGGCCGAACAGCGCACCGAGCGTTACCCCGATGTGGAAGTTTCCGAGCGGGCCGGCTGTCGTATTACCGTTGAACTGCCCCGTGCCCGATTGCGACGCGCCGGCGGTGACATTCACTCTCGCGTTCGGCGCGGTGCTTCCCTCAAGAGTGAACTGGCGTCCGACGATCGCGTTCTCACCCGGCGCACGGATGGTGAGCGATATCGGAGTTGGCTCGCTGCGACGCACCGTGAACGACCAGGAGTGTTCGAATACCAAACCGGCCCGCGCACGTCCGTTTACCTGAACGGTATGCGTTCCGAACTCCAGCGGTGCCGGAGGCTTGTACGAAAAACCGGTCGGCGAAACGCCACTGCGAGACGTTATGTCGTTTCCGTCGAGTCTAACGCGCACGCTGGCGCCGTCGGCTTGCGGCTCGAAGTTTGCTGCGACGACCGCAAAGCGATTATCCAGCGTAGTGCCTGGCGAAGGCTGTTGATTGCGTAGCTGTACGGGAGTTTCTGGCGGTGGCGCGGACCGCGTCGTCGTGAACGACCATGAGTGGTCGAATGACACACCCGTTCGTCCCCGTCCGGTCACCTGAACGGTATGCGTTCCGAAGGCGAGCGGTTCCGGCGGCCGATACGAAAAGCCGTTGAACGTCACGCCGCTACGCCAGGTGATGTCGTTTCCGTCAATGCGCACGCGTACGCTGGCGCCATCCGCCGGTGGTGCGAAGTTCGCTGCAACGACGATGGAGCGATCGTTACCGGTAGAGCCCGGCGAGGGCCGCTGGTCGCGTAACTGCACCCGAGCAGCGGGCGGTGGCCCGGCCTGAATCGTGATGAACGACCAAGAGTGATCGAAGCGCAGTCCTTCACGGTCGAACGCCTGCGACGCGGATTGTATGCGTTCCAAAGCCGAACGGCGCGGGAGGCTTGTACGAAAAACCGTTTCTCGACACGTCGCTGCGCGATGTGATGTTGTTTCCGTCGAGCCAAACGCGGACGCTGCCGACATCGACCGCGTGCGAGAACTGCGCGGAGATGGGCGCGAACCGATTGTTCAACTGCACGCCCGGCGAGGGTTGCCGCGCGCCTATTTCTACGAGGCTTGTCGATGGTGGGTTCGGCATCGGCGGCGGATTTGGCGGCATCGGCTGACTCGGTGACGTGATCGCGACTTGGCGCGTGGATCCGTTGTAGTCGACCGCAGCGCCGAGCGATTGTGCGACGAAACGTAACGGCACGTACGTCGTCGCGCCGACGATGAACGGTGCAACGTCGACGATCTGCGGCTGTCCGTTGACCGTTGCTTGCGTCGAGCCGATACGCAGCGATACGCTGCTACTGCCCTTCGTTGAGTTGATCTGACGATTTTCGTACACGACGCTGGCACCGAGCCGCTCGAAGATGCCGCGTAATGGAACGAAGACGCGCCCCGCGCGTTCGATGGGGCCGGGCTTCAAATGCAATGGGCTTCCGTCTACGACGACGGTAACGCCGGCCGCGAACGTGGGCGACCCCGTCGCAGCGAATAGAGCGAATAGAAAGATTGCGAGCGCACATACGATGCGCTTGAGAGACGGACGGCTACCGAAAAAGGTGGCGCGCACGTTTGCCTCCTTTACGCCCGGGTGGGCCTTGCCTGCCTTCTCTATCGAGCGAGCGTCAGCCTACGTGTGAACAAGGGCATCCACTGGCGAATAGGACGAAATTATGTCGTCCAGAATGCGCTTAACGACCGGTGCTGCGATTGCGATTATTTCGATCGCTCTGGCGGCCTGTTCGAGCACGCTGATAACGCCGGCATCGAAGCAGCCTACGCCGTAGACTTCTAGTTCGATCGTCGTTCTCGAGTACGAGGCGTGGTTCGGGCCGCGTGCCGCCACCTTCCAGGGAGCCGAAGCGATGCCGATCTTGCAATCGAAAGATATGCAGTCCATCGGTGGCGGCTACGATAGCGCCGATCCGCACGTCATCGCTCAACATCTCAAGTGGATGGAATACATGGGCGTCGACGCCGCAACGGCCGACGTGTCGAACAACGTCGGTTGCATTTTTAGCACGGGACCGCCTTCCCCGAATTTCTGCCGTCCCGCGAGCGAGTCGTTCCGGGAATCGAACCGTGTGATACGCGATAATACTGCCAATCTCTATCCGGCGTGGTCAAAACTTCAATCGCCGATTAAGCTTATACCGTTGCTCGGATGCCTATCGAGGCTCGATCTACACAAGGGGCTCGACGGCAGGTCGGGGTTCCAAAAAGAAATCGAATATTTCAGCCGCCTGATGAAGCAGTATCCCGAGCTTAGCGAGATGTACGCCGGTCGTCCGCTGATGCTCGTTTACGTCGGTACTCCGGTAGACCCGGCGATACTCGAGGGCGCCAAATCCGTATTGCGTGAAACCGGACTCGATACGCACTACACGTTTCGCATCGTCGGCGGCTATCTCGATGCGCAGCCCACGTTCTGGGCCGATCCGGATAAGCACCCAGTCGGACCAATCGAAATCGCACCGCGCTACGGGTTCTGGAGCTATGTCGATCGCTACAAGCGCGAATTCGCGTACTATCCAACGTACAGCACGATTCCGGGCAGCGATGCCGTGGAGAATTTTACGGTGTCGATCGCAACGGCCGGACACAGAGGTTGGGGTTGTCCCAGGCCCAAGATCTGCGACGACGTTGCAACGCGTTATGAGGCCACCGGCCACGGCTACGTCACGCTCGAAGCATACATGAAGCTCGCCGCGCAACTGCGGCCGGCGTTCTTGCTCGTGCATCAGTTTAATGAATTCGTTAAGCCGGACGAAGGCTGGGACGCACAGACTAGCGACGATATCGAACCGACCCGGCTGCCGCACGGCTGGGGATACAGCGGCATCGACGCCGTGCGCGCCGCCATATCCACCTACAAGAAAAACCTCGCCCGATAAGGGCCTACTGCGTGGTCACCGCATTCGTGAAACGAAGCTGCAACGACTTCTGCGCTGTCTGCGATGACGACGGATCGGTGGCCGTGATCCGTACGAACACCGCTTGTTGACCCATAAGCGGCTTTAACGTTACGGAGATTTGGAAATTTCCGCGAGGGCCGGCCGTCGTGTTGCCGTTGAACAGGCCCGCGCCGCCTTGCGCCGCACCCGCCGTGACATTGATGCTCGCGCTCGGGGTGGTGCTGCCCGAAACGATAAACGTGCGCCCCACCGCCGAGCTCTGATTCGGCTGATTGATCGTGAGCGAGATCGGCACTGGTGCCGATCGACGCACCGTGAACGACCAAGAACGGTCGAACTGCGAACCTCCGCGAGCGCGTCCGTCAACTCTCACGGTATGCGAACCGAAGTCGAGCGGTGCCGGCGGTTTGTAGGAAAAGCCGCCCGCCCACACTCCGGCGCGACCGGTGATATCGTTTCCGTCTAACCGCACGCGTACGCTGCCGGCTTCAACTTCCGGCGCAAAATTCGCCGAAATCACCGCAAACCGATTGTCGACCGTCGAGCTTGGCGAAGGCTGTTGATTGCGCAACTGCACCGGCGTTACCGGCGGTAACTGCCGCGTCGTGAACGACCAGGAGTGATCGAACGGCGCGCCCGATCGTCCGCGACCGTTCACTTGAATCGTATGCGTTCCGTTGGCAAGCGCATCGGAAGGCCGGAAAGAAAAACCGTTCTGCGATACGTTGCTGGCCCAGGTGATGTCTCTGCCGTCGAGCCGCACGCGTACGCTGGCGCCGTCCGCCAACGGCGCGAAATTTGCCGCGATGGTTGGGTTGCGTTCGTTCACCGCGGTGTTCGGTATCGGACGCTGATTGCGCAACTGCACGCGAGCCGCGGGCGGCGGCATCGGCGGCGGGTAGTTTGGCCGAGGCGGCGGTGGAGCGTAGCCGCCTCCGCCCCCGGCTGCCGTTATGGCGACGAGCTGCGTGTTGCCGTTGTAGTCGACAACGGCGCCGAGCGATTGCGCGACGAAACGCAACGGCACGTAGGTGGTCGCGCCGACGATGAACGGCGCAACGTCGAGGACTTGCGCCTGGCCGTTAACCGTGGCTTGCTGCGAACCGATGTTCAGAGAGACACTCGTGCTGCCTTTGGTGGAGTTGATCTGACCGTTCTGGTATACCACGCTGGCGCCGAGCCGTTCGAAGATGCTCCGCAACGGAACGAAGACGCGCCCGGCGCGTTCGATCGGTCCGGGGTTCAAATAGAGGGGCTGTCCGTCGACAGTGACGTTGACGCCGGCCGCGACCGCGGGACTTCCGGTGAAAACGAACGCAACGAGTACGAGCGCCGATACGAAGCGAAGCATGGTCACCCCTCACTCAACTCAGGCAGATGCCGCTTGCTTCTCTCTTGGGGTAGCGACAGCCTATTGGGAAACAGGCGGAAAGATCGTGTTCCAGTCGCGCTTCATGTCCACGACCGTCCAACCCCTAGCGGTTGCTTCGTCGAGCGCCTTATCGAGCTTTCCGAAGGGCGAATGAGCGTCGTATGCATACTCGCGCTCGTCGTCGGTGTGGTGCACGATCAGCATCAACCGCGGGCCGTTGCCGGACGCCGTCCACTGCAGCATCTCCAAATCGCCGTCGGAGTTTCCGAAAGCCGCGATCGGCTGCTGTCCGATGAACTCGTGGATTCCAACCGGCTTACCAGTCCCGTCGTTAACGAGGTTAATCTCGGGTGTACGGATGAGCACCGGCTGATTGTCGCGCATCTCAAAGGTTGTTTTTATCGAACTGCCGACAACTCGTCGCAGCGGTACACCGTACACGCGTTCTGCCCACGGTCGCACGAATTCCACTCCGCCGCCCGTGACGATGTACACTTCGAAATCGTTTGCCCGTAGATAGTCGATCAGCTCCAGCATCGGCTGATACACGCATTGCGTGTATAGGCGTCCAAATTTAGGATGGCGAGCCGTTTCTATCCAGTCCGTCGCTATTTTGGCGAACTCTGCGGTCGTCATGCCACACTGCGTCGCAGCGAAGAGCTGCATGATCCCCGGCACTCCAGCCTTGGCAACTCCAGCGAGGTCGTTTTCTAAAACGGACTTAAATGGTTCCGTCGTTTTCCACTCGGGATGTTGCGGCGCAGCCTCACGAATGCTTTCGAGCAGGAACGCAAGCTGCGTGTACAACGGCTGCTCGACCCACAGCGTCCCGTCGTTGTCGAACAGCGCGATGCGATCCGGCACGCGAACGTAATCGGGGCTTCCCTCGGTGGTAGTCTTCGTGACAAAATCCACGATCGCGCGTTTTGTGTCACCGTCGTTCCAAGATGGAAGAATCATCCGGTCGTGCTTGAGCCCTCGTGGTGTCGGTATCCTTCGATTTGGCTTACTTCTCCGCGCCGTACGTAGAGCTCGAACTCAATCGTCGCAGATTTCAGGAGACAGTGTTCGATCAGTCTGCCGATGCGCATATCGTAGCGGGACCTTGCCCATGCGTGCCGGTCGATCCACTCCGTCATGATCACGATGGTCTTGCCATCGACGCTTTGCAGCACCTGCGCGGCGAGAAAGCCCGGGATGCTCGCGCGCTCGACGATAAAGATGGCGTTAATCTCTTGTAGTAGTGAAGGCGCCTCGGTGGCCGAGGTCTTCATTTTGATAACGCCGATAACCGGCCCGGCGTCGATCGTGTCGCCGATATTTTCGTTTGAATCCATGCTGCATATCCTTTTTAGGATCGTGTTGCGTTTGTCAAGTCACGGTGCACCGCCCTTTTACTCGCGTCCGGGCGCTTTCGAACGGCTAAAACCGGAACGCTGGATTCGCGTAACACCACCTCCGCGACACTCCCAAGGAGAAAATGCGGACGTCCGTGCCGGCCGTGTGTGCCCATTACGATCAAGTCCGCATCAAATGACGTCACATAGCGTAAAATCTCGAAGGCTGGGACGCCACGGCGTGCCTGACCCGATGCAACGATACCGGCTGCGTGCGCTCGTTCGACGCCTTGTCGAACCAGTCGCTGCGCCGCAAGCTCCATATCTCGAAAGATGAGATCCATTTCCGGCGTAGGGGGTGCGCTCCCGGAGATTACGATCGGATCGACGACGGAACAAAGGCCGATCTCGGAACCTTCGGTCTTGGCGAGTTCCAGGGCGGTGGCAAACGCCTCTCGCGAACAATTCGAGTCGTCGAGTGCGACGGCAATTCGCTTGAACATACATTCTAGCAAGCTCAATGCGGGACGACCCATATGTATGGGGTCTTCGGCTCGATATCCGGCGATACGTCGGCCGGTGTCTGTGAGCCGCGCGGTCCGAGATGCTTGATGAAGCGATAGATCGCCCGTTGGTCGTCCACCTTGAGAAATCGCAAGTCGTGCCATACCATCGGCCAATGACCGCCGCGGCTATTGACCATAAAAAGCCAGTCGTTTTCCGAGATCGTTTGAAATTCGAGCCTAACGTTTGCCGGATAACTGGTTCCCCACGGGCCGCGATAGCCGAGATTCGTTCCCGTCATCCAGCGTGACACGGGAATCGTCCCATCCGAGTTTCGCCAACCCGACGTGTGACAGTCGTTGCAACTGCCAAAGGCCACGAGATATCGCCCGCGTTCTACCAATGGGTCAACGTTGGCCGAAGCGTGCGGGGCGGCCACGCCGCTGATCGCAACGAACGCGAGGAGCATTCCGGTGACGAGGATCTTCATTGCAAAACGGTTCCTTGAGACGAGCTCACCACGTTCGCATACCGGGCGCTAAATAGCCGGGATGCCGAATGAGTTCGCCGAGTGGGCCGGCATAAGCCAGCACTGCTAGTACGAGCGCGAGAGCGCCCCATCGGTATAGGGACTGTAGCGGTCGCGGTACCGTCATCGCACCGTCCGCTGCCGTGGCGAATTCGACCGGCGGATATGACTCGGGCTCGCTGCGCAACAGCGTTCCGATCGCGACAGTCACGAAGATGAGAACGCTAACAAATAAAAACAACCCGCCGGCCGCGGCGAACAACATCTCTGGTTGCCAAGCGTTGGCTGCCGCGGCGCCCATGTATCCAACTTCGGCAGTTCGCCGCGGGGCTCCGAGCAATCCGGCAAAGTGCATCGCGAACGACATAATAAGCATGCCGAAGAACCACAGGCGGGTCTGAAACAACGCCCATTCCGGCTTCCAGAGCCGCCGGCCCGTCAACCGCGGAATCATCCAATACGCCGTGCCGAGGAACGTGAGTGCTACCGGGCCGCCGACGGTCACGTGAAAATGACCGACGATCCAGATCGTGTTATGCACGACCGTGTCCATACTGTACGATGCGTTTACCAAACCGCCGAAACCGCCCAAAATAAAGAGCAGCATTCCTAGGGCCGCTCCGCTGAACGTCGGGTCGTTCCACGGCAGCGACCGAACCGTCTGAATAAAGCCCCGGCGCCCTTGCTTTAGTGCGGCTAGTTCGAACGATGCAAAAATCGCAAACGCGGTAATAAACGATGGAATGACCACGCCATACGTCGTCACCGTGTGCAGCATTTTCCACGCCGACGCGATCCCCGGTTCCATGAACTCGTGATGGATTCCGACCGGAGTCGAAAGAAGAATCAACATGATGAACGTCAATCTGGTCAGCGCATCGCTGAACACATTTCCACCGTAACGGGTCGGAATGATATTGTACCAGATGATATACGCACCCATGATCCAGAAATACACGAGCGGGTGTCCGAAATACCAAAAGAACATCCGGGTCATCATCACGTTAACGCCTGAGGTCCAGCCGAATGCCCACGGGATCAGTAACGCCATCTCCGCGACCACGCCGAGCGTCGCCACGATCCACATCACGAACGTCGCCGCCGTACAGAAGAGAACGAGTGGAGTCTGACCCCCGGATTTCCTTCGAAGGTAGTTCACATTTTCAAAGATTTCAAATGCGACGAACCACGTGCCGGCGATCAACAGCGTCGCACCGATGTAGAACCAGGGGCTGGCCTTGAGCGGTGCGTAAAATGTGTAGAGAACGGTCGCGTCACCCTTGAAAATCGTAACGGCGGCCATGAGAGTACCGAGGAGCATCGTTGACCAGCCGATCCATGCGACCAGTAACGAGCGGGTACGGTTAACCGTCCGGTAGGTTACGAACAGCGCTAACCCGGTTATGAAAAACGTGGTGAAAACGAGCGCCATAAGCACGCCGTGGAGCGTCAGGACGCGATAATAATCGAACCACGCCGGTGCGTCGATCGCCCCCGTCCGAGCGAAACCTTGAAATACCCCAAACACGGCGCCCAAAGCGATTGCCGCAGTCGCGGTATACAGATGGGCGATGACGACGCGGTTTTCGGAACGGACGTTCGCCGCTTCGGCCATTCTAACGCACCTCAATTTTGGCAAACATGTTTTGATGTCCGATTCCGCAGTATTCGTGACAGATCAACAAGTATTCGCCGCGGCGCTCGAAGGTGTGTGTCTGCTCGTTGACCCAGCCGGGTATCGCCATCATATTGATGCCGGTATCCGGAATGAAAAAACCGTGCACGACGTCGGCACTCGTGACGTAAAACGTAACTTTGCTGCCGGCAGCTACGCGGAGCAACGGGGGATCGAACGAAAACACCCGTGCCACATAATACGCTTCGTACGAGCCGTCGGGGAGCCGGCGAAGGCCCGGTTTATCGAATGGCGGGGTTTGCGACACCTTGGTAGGATCGATCTGCTGCATGTCCGACGGAGGGTTGATGCCGTCGGCGAAGGCCGCGAAGCCGATCAGGCCCAGAAACATGAATAACATGGCCACGCCAAAAGCAAGCCACCAGCGCTCGTAACGATGGACGTGCACTACCAACGCGCTCGCAATAGCATATACATTCCTAGCCAAAGGAGCGTAAACGCTCCACCCATCACGAACACGAAGCGCAGCGTTCCGACGAGCGGCTCTTCCGGGGTCGGCTTCATGGTCTAACGGCGCTCGATCGGATTGTGCATCGCTCTAGCCTACGCGGCCGATGCGAAGACCCGGCGAACGCGTCTTCTTGGTTAGTTCACGATTGCGTAGCGTCCAGGCGGCCGAGTAACTCGATCGCCCTCCGCAACGTTTCCGCAAGCGATTCGAGACGCGTAGGCGTGGCCTCGACGAGCCCATCCAGCATGCCTTCGACGTTTGCCAACGCGATCGTGAGAGCGTTGCCGAGCTCGTGTCGATTGTGGTACGCTTCCATGACGGCTCATCCGACGCGAAGCCGTGCGCGGCCTTTGGGTGTTTTGTGGACGACTCGCTGATTTCGCTACGAGATATTGCGGGAAGCCGATTCCCGCTGCTTGAGTACGCACCCGACGCGACGCTCTTGGTGGATGGCGAAGGCATAATCCGAGTTGTGAACGCGCAAGCGGAACGGCTCTTCGGCTATTATCGCGAGGAAATGATCGGCAAGCCGGTCGAGTTTCTCGTGCCCTCCCGGTACCGCGAACGTCACATCGTTGACCGCGCTGGATATTCTCGGGATCCCCGCGTTCGCCCGATGGGCGCCGGTCTCGAACTCTTCGGTTTGCGTAAGAACGGCAGCGAATTTGCCGTCGAGATTAGCTTGAGTCCGATCGTAACCCGTGAAGGTACCTACGTTGCCAGCTCGGTTCGCGATGTCTCCGACCGCAAGGCCTTCGAACGCCGGCTGCAAGAGCTAAACTCCCAGATGGAAGCCGCTAGCAAAACGAAGGACGAGTTCTTGGCGTCCATGAGTCACGAGTTGAGAACGCCGCTGAATGCGATTCTCGGCTTTACCGGGACGCTCTTGATGCGGTTGCCCGGACCGCTTACCGCCGAGCAAGAGCGTCAGTTAAAGATCGTACAGTGGAGCGGGCGCCATTTGTTATCGCTCATAAACGACATTCTGGACCTTGCAAAGGTGCAATCGGGTAAACGCGAGGTGGTTTTTTCTCGCGTTCCGGTGGCCGATGTCGTTGGTGACGTGGCCGCATCGCTCGCCTCGTTCGCTACGCAAAAAGGCATCGAGTTTAGGACGTCGATCGCAGAAGATGCGCAATACGTCGAAACGGACCGGCGAAGCTTGCGCCAAATCATCCTGAATCTTGCCGACAACGCAATTAAATATACAGAACGCGGAGCGGTGAGCATCGAAGTTCGCCGTCGACGGGAACCCTTCGAAGCGCTGACGCTCGCTGTTTCGGATACCGGCTGCGGCATACGCGAAGAGCATCGCGCAATTATCTTCGACGCGTTCGAACGGCTCGAAGCGGGCGAGGCGCGGACCATCGCCGGAACCGGCCTCGGCCTGCACCTCTCACATAGCCTCGCCCGACTGCTCGGCGGAAGTCTCGATGTGAGCAGCCAGTTCGGGGTAGGCAGCACGTTTACGTTAACGCTACCGTTAGTGAAGTAGTAGGGTGCGCGGACCGGTTCTCGTCGCCGACGACAATCCAGCGAACCTTCATCTCGTGCTATATTTGCTCGAAGCATTCGGCCTCGAGGCGCAAGGCGTTCCCAATGGAGCCGCTGCGTACGAAGCGGCGAAGTCGAAAAGTTTCGCACTCGTCTTGACGGACATTCTGATGCCGAAGATGGACGGTTACGAACTGCTGACGCGGCTAAAGGGAGACCCGCAGCTCGCGTCGATCCCGGTGATTGCGATTACCGCGCTCGCAATGGTCGGAGATCGAGAGAGAATCGCAGCGGCCGGTTTCGACGGATATATTCCCAAGCCGCTGGAGCCGAGAACGTTCATTGCCGAGATCGAGCGCTTTCTTACTCCGAGCACGGAAGGCTAACGTGCCCGGCATCTTAATCGCCGACGACGACGCGAATGCGCGTTTACTCGTGAAGGTCGTCCTTTCACACGCCGGTTATGCAGTTACGGAGGCGGACAGCGGTAAACAATGTCTCGAGCGCGCACTCGAAACGATGCCGGCTTTGATCTTGCTCGACTTGTCGCTCCCGGACGTAAGCGGTCCGGATGTGCTTCGCGCCCTGCGCGCCGATCCGCGAACGCGGCCGATACGCGTGGCACTCTATACCGCAACGCCGATGAACGCGGCGTTGAGCGATTTTATGGAGATGTACGACGTTCGCGATACCGTGCCCAAACCGTCGGATCCCGAGGAGCTCGTGACCGCGGTGCGTGCCGCTCTCAGTTGACGTCGGAACTCATCGAGCGCTTGATGTCTTCGAGGAGTTCGCGCACGGTGGATTGAGCCATCCGATGTCCGATCGCTTCGTCGAACAGCTCGCCGGCGGCGCCGAGTGGAGCTTGATAGTAGCCATCGAGCTCGATAGAGCTACACGTCGCGTCGCCTTCACCCCGCACGACGAGCGTTCCTGAAAATGTGGGAAATACTACGCCGCCTTCGGACGCCCAAGAAATCCGAATTATGTCGTTGAGGTTCCTATCGTCGCGAGCGCGCCATGCTTCAACGCGAACCTCTCGATCGAGGGAAACCCCATATAAGGCTTCGCGCAGGGGCACTCGCAGCCTCACCCGGCCGACTCCGCCGGTGCAGCACCCCAACGAGAAATAGTGGTTGACGTCGGCCGCAACCTTACGTGCGGGGCCTAAAACGGCGGTCCGGTCGTGAAGATGGGTCATCGAACAATCGCGTCCTCCATGAACCGCGTCGGCGCTCGGCTTGAAGATGTCAGGCTTACGATACTGCTGGCGCGCGCAAGCCTCGCGAACGTCGTGTGAAGGTGCCGGGATTCGCCCTTCGCACGGAGCGCGACAGCGATGGGATACAAATGGTGCATACACCCACGGAGCCGCCTGGAGTTACCCCGATGAAAATCTCGATCTCACGTGAAATGCCAGTCGCCCGCACGTTCGCTCGCGATGCCGTTAAGAAGACGCTTCTCGAGCTGCAGAAAGAGAATCGTCCCGATGGCGTGAGCCTCGGGACCGGCTCCGCTGCGGGCGAGAAGCGAGATGTGCGCGTGGAAGTTCCGATCGATCTCGAAACAACGGCGAAGCTCGCGCGTTGGAACGAGGATTTCTCCGTAGCGGTTCGCGCCCACGCAAGTGTAGGCGCCTTCCCCACATTTGCCGGTTCGCTTGCGATCCGGGAAACCGCAGCAGATTGCGCCCAGGTAACCCTGAGCGGTGAATATCACGTTCCATTGGGATTGCTTGGCGCAGCCATCGATGCCGTGGCGCTGAATGGCGTCGCCCGGTCGAGCCTCGAGCGCTTACTCGATCGAATCGTGCGTGGCGCTATGGAGAGAATCGACCACGAATCCACCGAGGCGTATATAGCGTCGCGCCGAGGCTTTGTTTAACCCGACGCTTTCTCATTGGAGAAGATCATGGCAAAAATTAGACAAAACACCGAAGTACATTGTCCGCTTTTTCAAGCCTCGGACCGCCTGGCCGAAGTATTCCGCGCTCACGGCAATGCCGTCGGCGACTCGGCGCACCTCACCTTGTGGGTCGACGCGAATTTTCCGGGAATGCCGACGCCGGTCCGGCTCGAGCGTTCGGTTATCGTTACAATCGAACGGGTGCATCTGGTCGGTGAGATGGTGCCGACGTATACCGTTCGATGGGGGCCGGCCGAACCAGGCCCGTTTCCAACGTTCACCGGCACCCTCAACGTGGACGCCGACGACGACTACGACACGTTCTCACTTCGGTTGCAGGGAGCGTACGAACCCCCGCTAGGCTTACTCGGGGCGGCCTTCGACGGCATCATCGGCGGTCGCATCGCCGCGATGTGCTCGCGCAATTTGCTCTCGCTCATCGCCGGCGAAATCGAGACAAACTACGCGAAGGACGAGGCGGAAAAGCGCAAACAACGAGAAGAACTGACTTCAGCCTAGGCCGGCATTTTGTAGCCTACGCCGAGAACGGTGACGATCCGCTGCGGGTGCGCCGGATCGTCTTCGATTTTGCGGCGCAGATTGGCGATATGACGGTCGAGCGTCCGGTCGTAAATATCGCCATCTTGCGAAACCTGGTCTAACAACTGCTCGCGCGAGAGTGCGAGGCCCGCATTGGTTGCGAGCGCGTGAAGAAGGCGGTACTCCATCGGGGTCAGCGAGATCAGCTTTCCACCGATCCGGACTTCGTGCGCGCCCGAATCGATTTCGAGCGAACCCACGGTAATGACCGTTCGCTCGCGCCCACTCGGGCTACCGTGCCCTCGTGACGCGCGTCGTAGAATTCGACTTCGCGCGAGCGACAAGCTCGCGCGGGCTGAACGGCTTCCCGACATAGTCGTCCGCGCCGATCTCAAGGCCGACAACGCGATCGACCTCGTCGACCCGGGAGGTCAACATGATGATCGGAACGTCGTACACCGCGCGAACTCGTCGTAATATCTCGCTGCCATGCAAGCCGGGCAGATTCAGGTCGAGCACGATTAAGTCCGGGCGCTCGTCCAGCGCAACGCGAAGAGCCTCGTGCCCTTCGACCGCTATCGAGACGGAAAAGCCGTCGTCGCGAAAATATCGTGCGACGATATCGGCAATCTCTGGTTCGTCATCGACGATCAGGACCCGAGCCGGTAATTCACGCATACGAGAGCGTGCGTTGTGCGGGCACGCTTTTCGTTTTCAGGCGCCCGAACAACCAACCCTTCGCGCCAGGGGCACGACTGCCACCGGCACGGACGCACCGCGCACGACGTGCTCGGCGACGCTTCCCAAAACGAGGCGTTGCAGACCTCGTCTTCCGTGCGTGCCAATCGTAATCAGGTCGGCGCGTTGGTGCGATGCGATTGCCACGATCTCAGCGGCCGGATCGCCATCCTTCATCGTTCGATCGACGTGGATGTTGCGCTCGCCAAAGCGTTCCGAACACGTTTGGAGGAGTTCTTCGGCTTGAGCGCACTCACGAATCAGTCGCTGCTGGCCTTTGCCGTTCGGTTCGACCGTTGCCCGCATGGCCGGAGCATGCAATATATGCACGAGCTCCACGGTTGTGTGCGGCGGATCGGCCAGACGCAGTGCAAACTCGATAGCTGCGTTCGATGCTTCGGATTGGTCAACGGCAACGACGATGCGTTTAAAATACGAAGGCTGCTTGGCGGCAACGGGTTGCCAACGAGAAATGGTGAAAACAGGACGGTCGGAACTGCGTAGTACGCCCTCGGTAACACTTCCCAGAAACCAACGGCTCGCACCGCTACGGCCGGCGGTTCCCATCACGATCGCCGAAACGCCGCGCTGATTCGCAGCATCGACGATTGCCGCGATTGCGGGCCCCCGAAGCTCCAGTGTCGATGCGGCGATTCCACGAGCGTCTGCCTTCGCTTTGGCCGCCGCGAGCAGGGACGTCGATACTTGCTCGATCTCCTCGATCATCACCCCCATGCCGCCTAGATCATAGGGCGAACACTGCACGGCTGAAGGATCTACCGAGTGACAAAACGTTATGCTCGCGCCCGTTGTCGATCCCATTTGGAATGCATATTCGATTGCATTTGCCGACGCATCGGATCCGTCGATGGGAACGAGTAGGGTGTCGAGCGTTTTCATAGGTCAAACGCTACGCTCCAGCGATGAAGGCCTGGCGAAGAACCTGCGAAGCCCGGGCTCATCGGTAACGAACCTCATCAGGATACGCTGAGGCCATGGCTTGGGCTGCGCGCGTCCTACGTCGCTGGGCGCTGACCTTGGGTCCCGGGCTAATCACCGGTGCGGCCGATGACGACCCATCGGGAATTTCGACGTATGCGATCGCGGGAGCGGCGGGCGGGTATTCGCTTCTCTGGACCGCGCTTTTTACCGCGCCGATGATGGCCGTGGTCGAAGGCATGTGCGCTCGCATCGCGCTCGTTCGACGATGCGGTCTCACGCAAGCGCTCGTGCAGCGCTTTCCGCGACCGGTCGTGTCTGTCTTGGTGGCGATCGTCGTGGTCGCAAACACCGCGAATATCGGCGCCGACCTGGCCGGTATGGCCGCAGCCACACAGCTGGTGCTGCCTAAAGTACCGGTTATGCTTTGGGCGCCGGCCTTTGCGATCGGAATAGTGCTGGTTGAGGTGTACTTTTCTTACCGAGCATTCGCGAACGTTGTAAAGTGGCTCTGCCTGTCGCTCCTTGCGTATGTAGTTACCGCCTTCATCGTGCATATAAATTGGAAGGTCGTACTTATCCACGTCGTCGTGCCAAGGATTCATTTGGACCACGCTTGGATGGCGATGCTCCTCGGAATTTTGGGCACGACCATTACTCCGTATCTGTTCTTCTGGCAGAGTGCGATGGAAGTGGAAGAACGTAGCCGCAAACCAAAGGGTGTTTCCTTGGAAGTGGAAGTTGCAGACGCCACGATCGACGTCAACACGGGTGCGATGTATTCTAACGTCATTATGTTCTTCATAATCGTTACGACCGCGGCGACGCTCGGAGCTCATGGAATCGGAACTATTTCGAGCGCCGCCGACGCCGCATCGGCCCTTCAGCCGTTCGCCGGTCGCTTCGCAGGACTCATCTTTGCGCTCGGCATCGTCGGTGCGGGATTGCTCGCGGTGCCGGTGTTGGCCGGTTCCTCAGCGTATGTGGTAGCGGAAATAGCGGGTTGGCGCGAGGGGCTTGCGTTGCGTCCCTCGCAGGCGCCGGGATTTTACGTCGTCATCGCCTCAGGCGTCGCACTGGGCTTGGCAATCCCCTCAGTATTCCATGTGGATCCGATAAAGGCGCTCTTTTGGTGTGCGATCGGTAATGGTATCGCGGCGGTGCCCCTTCTAATTGCGATTACCATCGTGGCGAGCGATCGGGCGATGATGGGTCGCTTTGCGAACTCCGTTGCGGCAAACATTTGGGCGTGGCTTACGGTGGCGTTAATGGGGATCGCGACGTTAGCGCTCTTCGTCCGCTAAAAATCCTGACCGGTAGCAGCTAGGAGAAGTAATATTCGTGATGATCGCTGCAGCGCGGATTGAACGACGTGCTGCAAGCCGGACAACGCGCCGGACTCTCCAAATAGTCGGCGATGACCAGGTCCGACCCGCAGATTCCGCACAGCACCGCGCGTTGGGCCCGATCTTCGCGAGGCCATGGCTCGAGCGCATGATCGGCGAGCGCGTCGTGGCAGTCCTTGCAGGCGAAGTACTCGCCGCAGCATTTCATCTTGATGGCGATGACGTCAACCGGCGAATGGTAGTGCGCGCAGCGGGTTTGGGCATCGACACGGACTCCGCGCACCTCGGGCCTCACCCATGCCGTATTCCATCGCGAACCCGCGTTCGCATGCGTGGCCGCCCCTTGGCACGCTGGCCGCACGCCGGGACGATATCGTGCACTCATGCGGAAATTACGATCGACTATCAGTGTGCTAGCTTTAGCCGGCGCCGGCCTCGCCGGCTGTTCCCAACCGGGAGGGCCGGCCGTTCCAGCCGCCTGGCAAGCTCCCGCCGCAAGCCGGGATGATTCGGCGCTCCAAACTATCTATTCGTTCACGGGAGTGCCCGATGGCGCGTCACCCAATGGCGACCTGATCGTAGCGAAGGGTGCCCTCTATGGAACGACGGCGAACGGCGGAGTCAGCAATCTCGGATCGGTCTTCAAAGTCAGCCCCGCCGGAAACGAGCAGACGCTGTTCTCGTTCGGCGGCGGCGCCGGCAGCAACTCGCCAAACTCCGGTTTGCTGTATCGCTCCGGCACGTTGTACGGAACGACCAACTACGCATCGTATGCGCTCGACTCGAAGGGCAACGAACACGTGCTGCACGCGCTCGGCGGCGGAGCGGATGGTTACGACGAGCAAGGGCCGCTCGTCTATTTCAACAGCCTCTTCTACGGCGCGACGCAACTCGGCGGCGAGAAGCAGTGCAACAGTGGTTGCGGCCTCGTGTACGCGGTTTCATTCGCCGGAAAAGAACACGTCGTGTACGATTTCAAAGGCGCCGGCGACGGTTTCGATCCACAGGGCGGCGTCGCGCTGGCGGGCGGCACGCTCTACGGCACCACGTCATACGGGGGCAAGAACGACGCGGGAACGATCTACAGCCTAACCGCCAACGGCACGAAGAAAACGATCTATAACTTTACGGGCGATAGCGACGGTTCGTATCCCACGGGCAAACTACTGATTTCGCAAGGAACGATCTACGCGGCCACCCGTTATGGCGCACAATACGGATATGGCGCCGTCGTAGCCGTTTCGCTTTCTGGTAAAGCTGTCGCGCTGCATCAGTTTTCGAACAAGACCGACGGCGGACAACCCAACGGCAGCCTCATTATCGTCAAGGGCACGATCTACGGAACGACGCTTCAAGGCGGCAGCGGTGGCAAAGGCGTCGTTTTCTCGCTCACGCATGCCGGTAAAGAGACGGTTCTCGGCGATTTCCACGGCTCGAACGGCGATACGCCGCAGGCAGGTCTCGTGCTGTCGAATGGCTGGCTCTACGGAACCGCGAGCAGCGGCGGATCGAAAAATGCCGGAATCGTTTTCAAAGTGAAGCCGTGACGGGTTATGGCACGCCGGCCGCACGCGCCTGCGATACGCTGACGCCACGACAGCTTCACACACGACAGCTTCACAAAGGATGTGTCACACATGATTAGATACCCACTCGCGCTCGGCGCACTGCTGAGCATCGCACTTCTCACCAGTGCCGAGGCGGCTCCAACGCCCGCACCCGGGGGCGCCAACCAGGTGAGCGCGTTGTCGGGCAAGATCGGGCAGACGGTTTTCAACGGTAATCTACGCATCAAGATCGTCGAGTTACGCGAGGCGACGGCATCCGACACCCAAGGAATCCAGTATCCTCCGACTCCCACGGCCGCTCAGAAGACGATGTACATGCGGGTGTTGCTGAATAACGGCACGCACGATGTGTGGTTCGGGATCGTGCATTACACGCTCGCCGATAAGGATGCGATTAGCGTCGAGATCCCTACGAATGCGGTCGTGAAACCGTCGCTACGCATATTGCAAGGAGCCGCGGCGCGCCAGACGGCCTTGTTCGTCGTTGACAAAGATTTCGTTCCAACCAAATTGATCGTCAACTGCTCTACCTGCGCCGCCAATGCCGGCTTCCGGCCAATCCGCTTCACCATCAGCCCTCCGTGATTTCGACTTGCTAGAAAGGGGCTTAGCACGAAACGCTTGGCACGACGGAGCGTCTGTGTGACCGCCGCGATGCTGGCGGGCTGCGGCATCTCGCCGGCGAGCAGTTCGCCTGACGTGATGCTGCGTGCCGGCGCGACGCGTTGGCCGCTCACTTCATCCGGGACGACGCTCGTCATTCGCGATCAGCATCACCGCGTGTACAAGCATCTTTCGATCGGCACGCTCACCGGCGATTGCGTCGATGTCGAAAACTCGACCGACATTACGATTGAAGGGTCGCAAATCGGACCCTGCGGCGGCAACGGCATCAGTATTGGCGGCGGGCGTTCGATTCAGATCCTCGACAGTTACATTCACCCCGAAACCAAGAGCCCTGGCTGTTGCGACAATAATGACAGCATCTTCGTAGCAGGCGCGGCGGCGGTTACGATTCAGGGAAATGTTCTCGCGTACGGCGAGTCTAACGTCGAAGCCGCTCAGCATGCCAAACAGCTCGTCGTGATCGGCAACTTTCTGCTGAATCCGCGTGGGCCGTTTCCTCGCGGCCAAAACGTGCAAGCCTGGGGGCGCGAGCGACGTTATAGTCGACGGCAACTATACGCTCAGCAGTACGGATACGAAACACTACAAGTATCCGGACGATCAGGAAGACTCGATCAATTTTGGACGGGGCGCGGGTTTCGTTGCAAAGAATAACTACATTGCGGGCGGCCACAGTCCAAGCGGTTGCGGTCTCATCGCCGACGACGGCGCGAACGGCGCATCCTTTCTCGACAATCAACTCGTTCGACACCGGCGGCTGCGGCATCGGCATCGCGAGCGGAACGCAACAGCTCGTTCGAGACAATAAGATCGTCAATCGTACACCCGTACCGGGCGCCGGGAATACGGCGCTGTACGTTTGGAGCCAATACAAGGTTGCATGCGGTCCGGTGAGCGTCGTCGGCAATATCGCAACCGAACGGCGAAAAGATGGCGAGCAATCCGGATTCTGGAATGGCGGCGGCTGCTCGCCGGTCACGTTGCAACACAACGTGTGGAACGAACGGGCGATGAAACTGCTCACACCGCCCGATAAGAAACTTCCAGCGCCGTTGATTCCGCCGAAGCCGAGCCACTGCGTGATCGAGTCGCCGTATTCGACCCAGACCAAATGGCCGGCTTGCTAGTTACGAGTCTTTAGAGACTTTCTCAAGCGCTTCTGCGGCGTACCGCCTGCGGCGCGGCCCACCCTCGGAGGAGTGAAGGAACTCGACTTCGATCTGCGAGTCGGGGTGCACGGCGGTAACGACGGCTTGTTCGTCCTCGCCCTTGACGACCACATGGTCACCGAGCCGGATCAAGACGCACGTCCATAACGTAAATAGATCATGCTAGTACGGTACTCGGAAAGGTCGGGATTGTGCAAGTCATGCTCCTCCTGGACCCAACGAACCTCCGTCGAGGAGCGGCTTGAGGAACGCGCCGTCGTTGACGCCGACTTCGGACGCAATGAGGTCGTTGAGCAATTGGTTCATGCGCAGAATCGTTCCGCGATGTTTCTCCGGCGCAAGGACCAAGTTATGGACTTCATGAGGATCGGTGTGAAGATCGAAGAGTTGCGCGTCGTTGTTCTTGAGAATTTCCTCGAGCGTGGTCGGCGTATTGAAGGCCGTCGGCGCGTAGAAGCGGCCGAACTTGTACCGTCCGTCGAAGACAAACGAAACCAGTCCGCGTTTCGTCATGCCCGCCTTTGCTATTGGGGGCTGCTTCGTCGAGTCGAGCATTTGCGATTCCATCACGGTCTTCAAATACTCGGCATCGACCGTTCCGAGACCGAGATAATTGTACAGCACGCCCTTGCGCACTTGGTGGACGCTTGCCGTATCCGGATTCGTCAGCAGACTTGAGAAGTCACGCCCAGGGAAACCCTCGATCGCCTTCGCCCGCTTTTCTTCGGGTAATCCCGTGAGCCCGACGAATGTTGGCACTAAGTCGAGGTGACTCGTGAGGGCCATGCACTTCGCGCCGCTTTCGCCGGTTGGATGGGCGATAAACATCGGTACGTGAGCGTTTTGCTCGTAAATAAACGGCCCTTTCCCTTTAAGGCCGCCGTGCGAGCCGCCCATTTCGCCGTGATCGGCTGTAAATATCACGACCGTGTCGCGCCACAAATCCATTTCGTCGCAAACGTTGACGATCTGCTTGACGCTGCGTTCGTTATCCTGAATCGTGTTCAAGTAATAGTTGTAGAAAATCGTCCACATGTCTTTACGGTCGGTAGGAATCGTGCCGGACCAACCGTCCCAGCCCTTCTTGTATTCCGCGATCGCCGCGGGGGTACCGGGCGCACTCAACGATTCCGAAAGGCTCGGGGCCAACGTCAACGGCCATTTCTTTTCGTAGATGGAGTTCGGCGGCGGCGGCGGTATGGCGGCCGCCGTCACGGCTTTCTGGACTGGCGGCTCGCCGGGAACGTTGGCGTCGCCGTACATGATGTCGTGCGGGTTGACGAAGCCGGCAACCATGAAAAATGGCTCGCGGTGCTTGCGCGATTGCAAGGCCGCATTGCGCAGCCAGCGCACGCTCTCACCGGCAATAAACGAATCGTTTTCAAAACCACTCAGGGGAGCGCTGCCGATATCCCCGCCGGCGCTGAAAACGTCGAAGCCGTATGGCTGCGCAACGGTGCTATAGTTCACCGTCGGTTCGGGGTCGAGTATGCTCTTGTCCATCTCGAACTTGCCAAAATAGGCGGTCTTGTAGCCGAGACTTTTTAGGACCGAGCCCATGTTGGGGATATCTGGATTGAGTGTTGGAACGAAATCGAACTGCATTTGATCGATCACGTGGTGGTACTGCGGAGGCCGGCCCGTCAGGAAGGTTGCGCGTGACGGCGAGCACTGTGCCGATGCGATATAGTGATTGGCAAACGAAACCCCGTTACGCGCGATTCTGTCGGTGCCTTGAAGTTTGTACTCGGGTCCACCGAGGAGTGTATGGGTTTGCTGATCGACGATAATAAAGACGATGTTATAAGGCGGTGTGCCTGCCGGCCCTTTTCGGACGTGATGTTCTTCGCTCGATTGTGCGGACGGCGATGCCTCCGCAACGTTGGGCAGTCCGAGCGCTGCCGCGGCCAGAGTTGACGCTCCAACCAAAAGATCGCGACGATTCACCGTAGCTTTTGATTTCGTCTCCTCCACCTACCGAGCTCCTTTCGAACTGTGCGCTAACAGGATCTCAATGCGAAGCTTGACGGTTCGGCAGCACAAGCTATCCCCCTCGCTATGCTCCTGCGAACCGCGTCTGCGATCCGTTCGTCGCAATCGTCGCCGCGCGCACGTGAGCAAAGACGAGCGCGTGGCCGATCAGATACGTCGGCACGAGGCACAGCGGAATAATGGACCACGGCAGCGTCGTCATCGCGGCCGATGCGCCGCTGGTCGCATACGTCGCTCCTAGCGATACGGCGACGAGGAGGTCGAGCGCACCGAGAACGTTCCATCCGACCACGCGCACGTCGTTGGGTTTTTTAGCGGCTACGCGCGCGACGCCTAACGCCAATGCTCCCGTGAAAATATCTCCGATGCCGGCCGCGTACGGGAAGGGCCCGCTCATCATTCCGGTTAGAGCGGCGGTAAGCATAAGCACCCCGAGCACGCGCATTGCGTTGAGCGCGACGATCGACGACACGGGGATCGCCATCATCGCTGTACGCACGGACGGGAACGTCGCAGCGAAGGCTGCCGCACTTAGCGGAAGCATGAAGAATACGGGCAGGGCAAATCGGGAGTGCATGAGCGCGCCGGACACGGTCATCGCTATTGCGAGGGCGACCCAAACGCCGACGCCGGCGCCGAGCGCGAGCCGGGCGGCAGAGCGGACGGGAAGCGAGCAGAGAGCTGCCGCAAACAAGGTTCCGGCCGTAGCGCCGATGGTCAAAGTCGTAACGATTTCGAGCATGGATTTCCCTACTTTCGTGATAGTAACTTGCTTGAAGAAAGTGACTATACCACGTTGACTTGTCTCACGCAAGTGACTAAGCTCGATCCTATGCGACACGTCAGCCTAGCGGACCAGCCCTGCCCGGTCGCTCGGACGCTCGACATCGTGGGTGAATGGTGGACGCTGCTCATCGTTCGCGATGCCGTCCTGGGGCTCGGAAATTCGAGGAGTTCAAAGCGACCGGCATCGCGGACAACGTCTTGTCCGCTCGCCTGAAAAAACTTACCGAGGCTGGGATCCTCAAGCGACGGCGCTATCAGCGGCTTCCCGATCGCTACGAGTACTGCTTACAGAAAAAGGCCGCGCGCTCGCGCCCGTCGTTCTCGCGCTACGCTCCTGGGGCAAGCGCTTTACGAAGGGTGACGATCGAAGCCAAATCGTTCATGCCGAATGCGGCACCAACGTCGAGCTGGGATTTCATTGCCCAACGTGTGCTCGCGGGATTGAGGGGGCGGAAATGGCCAAGGGACGCGCCTAGCGTACCGACCTGCCGGACTCCATAAACGAACGTTAACAGTAGCCTTGTAAAATGGCGCCCATGGCACACAAGTCGGTTCAAGATTACATTGACGAACTGCCCGTATGGCCCGATGGCACGCAAGTCACATCGATCCCCATGACGGCCATGCAGAAGCTGATCTGGTACCTCGCGGCGGCGGGAAAATTTTTCGAAGGCTTCGTCGTCTTTATGACCGGCGTCGCACTTCCGTTGATCTCGCGCGAGTTTCACATCGCGCCGGCGCAAAACGGCATCGTTAGTGCGGCGAGTCTGTTCGGAATTTTAATCGGCGCGGTGGCGTTGGGGAGTCTTTCCGACTACTTCGGACGCAAGCGCATGTTCATCGTCGAAATGATCATTTTTTGCCTGTTCCTGGCGCTGCTGATGCTGTCGAACGGGTTTCTTCCGTTGGTGATCTGCCTCTTCGGGCTCGGACTCGCGCTTGGGTGCGACTATCCGACGGCGCACATGATCATCTCGGAAAATACGCCGAGTTCGAAGCGAGGCAGTTTGGTGCTCGGCGCGTTCGCGTTTCAAGCGATCGGAGCGCTTGCCGGAACCGGCGTCGGCTACATGGTTCTATCGTTGAATCCCACGCTGGATGCCTGGCGCTGGATGTACGCCACCGCGGTGATCCCGGCAATCCTCGTTACCATCGGCCGGTTTTATATCACGGAAAGCGCGAACTGGCTGTTCGCTCGCGGCGAGAGGAAGCGCGCCGAGCACGCCATGGGCGCCCTGCTGCGGCGAGCGCCGCTTTATCCTAGCGCAATCACGCTTCCGGAGCTCGGGGGGCTCGAAACCAACGGCGGGAAGCGACCGTCGTTTGCGGCGCTCTTTGAGAAGGGACGCAACCTGCGCGCAACGATTCTGGCGTCGGTTCCATGGTTTCTCCAGGATCTCGGAACGTATGGTATCGGTATCTTTACGCCGACGATCCTTGCGACGGCCTTCGGGAGCCCGGCCGATCACGTTCGCAGCACGAGCGATCTCATCATGAACGACATTCTGGCGGCGAAAGGCTCGGCGTTGATTACCTCCCTGCTGATCGTCGGCATCGCGTTCGCGGTGCTTCTTGCCGACAGGCTCGGCCGCATCAGATTGCAGATATTCGGCTTCATCGGATGCGCGGTAGGCTTGCTCATAGCGTCCTTCTCGGTGGACGTCACGGGCGGATCGAAAATCTTTTTGATTTTTGCCGGCTTCATGCTGTTTGACTTCATGACGAACCTCGGCCCCAACGCGCAGACCTATCTGCTCGCCGGCGAAGTCTTTCCAACGGAAATTCGCGGGATGGGTGCGGGCTTCGCTGCAGCCTTCGCCAAGGTCGGTGCCGTATTGACGGCGTTTCTCTTCCCGATCTTACTTTCCGCGATCGGAACGAAGTATTTGCTCTACCTCCTCATCATCGCTTCGATTTTGGGCGCCATCGTGACGTGGATGTTCCGCATCGAAACGACGGGCGTAAAGTTGGACACGATCGGCGACGCTCCCGATCCCGCGGCGTCATCGGCACCGTTAGTTGGAGCCGTAGGGTAACGGTTGTGAAAATTATACTTTCCGCTTTCGTCTTCGCACTGCTAGCCGTTGTGATACTACCGGCGATGCCGGCGCGAGCTGCCCTAACGCTCGTCGAGTCGGGCTCGACGCTCTTCTATCCGCTCTTTCGAATTTGGACCGTCGAGTATGCAAAGGCAAGCCCCGGCGTTCGCGTTACGGCGAGAGGTACGGGTTCGGAAGCCGGGGTGAAAGACGCAATCGCCGGAAGCGCGCAGATCGGCGCGTCGGACGCGTTCATGTCGGACGAACAGATCAAAGCAAATCCGGACATGCTGAACATCCCGCTCGCGATCGGTGCGGCGACCGTTAACTACAATCTGCCGGGGCTGAATAAAACGAATCTTCGGCTCGACGGGCCGGCGATCGCCGGCATCTATGCCGGCACCATCCGCTTTTGGGACGCGAAGCAGATCGCCGCATTAAACGCAGGCGTTGCGCTGCCGCATCATGCGGTCGTGCCAATCCATCGGCGGGATGGTTCGGGTTCGACCTTCCTGTTCACGCAGTACCTCGCATTTTCGACCCCAGCGTGGGAGCAAGGCCCGAACTACGGCACGACGATAACGTGGCCCGACGTCCCGGGAGCAATGGCGGCCGACGGAAATCTGGGCATGGTGCAAGCGACGAAGAGTACGCCGTACTCGATTTCGTATATCGGGTCGAGCCTGCACGGCGAGATTGCGAAGGCCGGAATCGGAACTGCGCTTATCGGGAATCAGGCCGGTACGTTTTTACTTCCGACCACCGAGACAGTTCGAGCCGGCGCAGCCGCGCTCGATTCGCGTACTCCGTCCGACGAGCGTTTAAGTCTGGTCTACGCGCCGGGCGAAAACTCGTATCCGCTGATCGGTTACGAATACGCGATCGTCTCGAAAAAACAATCCAACCCGCAGGTCGCCTCCGCAATCCGCGAGTTCCTCACGTGGAGCATCGATTCGAGCCGCGGTAGTTCTTCCAAAAACATGAACGCCGTACGCTTTATTCCATTGCCCGAATACATTCGGGCGCTCACCATCCTGCAGATCGAGAAGATTCAGTAGCGTCAAAAGATCGCTTCGAAGCCCGCGAACATGTCCTGCGCCTCGGCCAGCGAGCTCAAAGGCACATAATCGCAGACGGCCTCGTAGCGCTTCCAGAGTTTTGCGACCTCTGGATTCGAATGAGCTTCCTCTATCGATGCGTTCGACTTCCACTCGAACACTTCGACGATCGTGCCGTCTTTAGCGCGCATGGCGTACGCTGCGGGTGAGTTGCAGCAACTCATCGTTCTGGCCCTCTTTGGGCCGGTAACATGCGATCGTGAGAACTCCCATTACTAGCCTCCTCTAGAAGAGCGTCGTTGCGGCTTCTAACCCTTGCCGTCTGTGTGCGATTGTACGTGGTCTTCCAGAGCCGCATTGTCGATCAGCTCGAGTGCATCGATCGCGAGACTCTCTTGATCGAACATGCGGGTTAGGCGTTGCATGACGACGTTATCGATCTCGCCGCGGTCTCTCAAACGTATCACCTCTGCGCGTTCGGCTCGTAATAGCTCGCGTTCGAGATCGCGCATTTCAGACGACTGAACGAACGCTTCGTCGACCTGATCTCCCTCGCCCGTGGGCTTGTCCGAGTAACGCTGTATTCGAGCTGCGAATCGTCGCTCTATACCCGCGCAGAAAGACGCCGGCACGCTCCCTCCGCGCTTCAGTTGGTCCAATCGCCGAAGCGCCGCTGCGGCGGCGGCTTCCATCGCTCTGCGCTGTTCTTTGGAATCGACGCCGTCGTCCGTAATATGGAGCCACCGAATGAGGAGCGGTAACGTGAGTCCCTGGACGACAAGGGTGAAAACGACGACCACGTACGCGAGGTATATCAGGAGCGCGCGATTGGGAAACAGGCCGCCTGCAGCGGTCGTCGGAATCGCCAGCGCCGCGGCGAGAGAGACGGCACCGCGAATGCCGGCCCACGAGGCGAACGTAAAATGCGCCCAGTGGGCGCTGCGTAATTTGCGGCGCTCGATTATCACCGCGATCGATCCATGGGCGAACATATACACCGCGCGAGCGACAACGAGGGTAGCGATGATGGCGCCCGCATATCCGGCGAGAACGTACCAAGGCGTGCCCGAAAGATGCTCGACAACCGAGTGGACCTGAAGACCGACGACCATAAAGAGCATCGCATTGACGCCGAAGACGAGCGTTTCCCAAAAGCCATAGGCGCGCAAGCGCGTTTGCGGCACGAGAACGACCGGCGTAAAGCGATTGATGATGAGACCCGCCGTTACTACCGCCAATACACCCGACATGCCGAGACGCTGCGCCGGTAGGTACGCGATGAATGGAGCCGACAGTGAAAGGGCCATTTGAAGTCGCGGCGTTCGAATGACTTGCCAAAGAAAACGTAGCAGGAGTGCGGTCAGACCCCCGATGGCGAATCCGCCGACGACGGAATAGGCGAGCCCGATGAGCGCATCGGTAACATGAAAACTGCCGGTGACGATCGCGGCGATCGCAAGCGCATACAGCACGAGCGACGTCGCGTCGTTGAATAACGCCTCGCCCTCGATGTCGGACGTTACGTGACGCGGAATTTGAAAGCGCTCTGCGACGGGCGTGACGGCGAGCTCGTCCGTCGGTCCGAGGAGCGCGCCTAACAAAATCGCGACCGGCCATGTGAGTCCGAGGTAGGCGTGCGCCACGACGGCGACGGCGGCCACGGTCACGAGCACGAGCCCTACCGAGAGCGAGAGAATCCACGTTTTGTTCCGTAGGAACTCTTCTTCGGGCGCGGTGATGGACTCCCAGTACAGCAGCGGCGGTAGCGCAAAAAGCAGCACCGCGTCGGGCGGCAAATCCAAGCGTGGAAGGCCTGGAATCAACCCGATGCACAGTCCGCCGATAACGAGGACGACCGGGTACGCCACACGCAGCCGCTCCGCGATCGAACTGAGAATTATCGCGATAACAAACAACGTGGCGATGAAGCCGATGATGTTAATCATGCTGTTGCGTTACGGAGCGTACCGCGTGAAGACGAAGTCGGTCGCTTTTGCCGGCGCGTGACAAGCGAAACAGCTCCTCGGATTGCGAGGCGAGGTTATGATGACGTCGCGTTTGCCGTTCGTGAATTGCGCGAAGCCCCAGCCGCCGGTCGCCGCGTATTTTTTTGAGTCCTTGACCATCATCTGGACGTTCGTTGGAGCGCCCGCCTCGAACGATTGGCTCAGGTCTTTCGCAATCGTGTCTGGGCTCAGGCCCGTAAATTGGGGCTCTCGACTCAGTGCACTGTTGGTTTGCGAGTCTTTGGACTGCTTCCAAGCCAGTCGCACGATGATTGCCCCGTCTCGGTACGGGATCGTTCGCCGGCGGAAATCTTCCAGTGCGATCGCGTTTCCCAGTTTGGCGCGAATATCGTTGAACGGCGGGCCTAGGGCGGCGACGGAGATCAACTGCCAGTTACGGTACCCAGCTGGAAGATCGATGTTCGAGTTGCCTACTGCCAACGTTACGAGGGCGACGCCGGTTACAATCAACGCTCTCACAATAGCCTGCGGATATGGCATAAGAGGGTCGTTGAGCGCCTACGCTAATTTAGCCTACAAATGAGATTACTTTTCGCGTTCGTTCTTGCCGTGGTGGTCGCGTCGCCCGCGGCAAGTGCCGCCGCGAGCAGTCCGCTGGCAACGTGGTTCGGCTCGCAGACGTGCCCTGCGCTCGACGGCCTGTATAGCAAAAAAGAACCGCCGTCGGTGGAGACCGGCACGGAAACCCTCGTGGTCAACGTACCGACAGGCGTGGTTTGGAAGCAAAAGACAAGCCTAACCGTTCCCTGGTACGTGTACGATCCAAAGACCAACGTCGCGCTCAGTCACGTCGGCGGTGACTCCGGCGTCGTCTGGACGTTGCGGGTGGTCAAAGGCGCGCCGCCGGAGTCGCTACCGAAGGTCGATTTAAGCGGCGTGCACACGACGTCGGGCCTGAAAATCGGCGCGAGCGCGGAGTCGGTCGTTCGGATCCTTGGCAAGCCGCTCGTCATTCACGCATGTGGAATGGAGCGCTACGAGTATAGCGATGCCAAGGTTGGCGATGGCGAGCAAAACGACTTGGACTTTACGATCAAGGATGATCGCGTCATCGAGATCGTCCACACTTCCTGGGGCTAGCGACGCGCGATCAACTACTCTTCGGAGACGGGCATATCGACTGAATAGAATGAGCGATTGCGGGATCTACGCGATCGCCCGCTCTGTGCGTGAAGACGAAGTCCCACACTCGCCGGTCGACGATCGTGAGGTGGTGCAGCTGCTCGATCGTCAGCCCGTTCGGAAGCGTCATGCGGGCCGCGAACGCCCAACCGGGTTGCTGCCCGTGACAGGTCGGATCGGAATGAGAGTTGCTAATGTCGCGATCCTGACTAAGCTCGGCGATCGCAGCGTGCACCTCGGATGCGAGCGTCGAGCCTGCGGGGACATCGTGACCGGTCGCGGTGAGGTTTTCACCGTTTCCGCCGCTGCCGAAGTGGGGCGAGAGCCAAATGAAATCTATGCCGGACGGGGGTGGTGCTTTTTCGACCCACCCTTTCGGGGGCTCGAACGATTGTGTAATCGGCTGCATGACGCTGAGCATCATCGACAAAATGGCGGCAATCATGTGAACCTCTCGATGGAACTAACGTGGGACTTTGCGGCTAGGAGTGCCGGCTAATGGACGGAAGCCCCTTCGACATGCGTTTATTAGCATCGTTCCTCGGTGCGGTTGGCATCGGATTGCTTGCCGGCTGCGCGGGCAATGGCGTTTCGCCAAGTGCCCCCGCCACCGCGCCGCAGTATTCCAGCGCCGGCGTCATTGCAGCCCTGGAAGCGCCCGACGCGAGTAAGAGCGGTCTCTATGTCAGCCAATTCAACAGCCCGAGCATCTTAGCGTACAAGAGTAACAACAAGAAGAATGGCCCGCCGATATGCACCATTCCGGGCGTGCTGTACCTCAACGGCGTGGCCGTCGACGGGAAGGGCAACGTGATCGATCCCGACGGCGGCAGCCGTTCGATCATTATCTTCAAAGGCCCCGGCATGTGCGGAGCCAATGGCGCGTCGACCAGCGATTCGTACGGTCAACCGATCGATGCCGCGAGCAACGACGCGCTCACCGGCAAAATTGCCGTTGCGAACATGATGGACAACGGCAGTAAGCCCGGCAGCGTTTCGGTGTGTACGATGAAGGGCGGCTGCAAAACCAACCTAACGAATTCTTCCATCGGGCAAATGGTCGGCGTTGCAATGGACACGAAAGGCAACTGCTGGGCGTCCGCATACAGCGAGCAGTTCACGCCGAAGCTCGTGTACTTCGCAAAATGCAAGGGTGCCGGGGTCGTTGCGACCGGATATCAAAACACCAGCCCGGGCGGCCTCGACATCGACAACGCCGGTCATCTCGTTGCGATCGATACTTCCGCCAACAACATCGGAGCGTTGTTGATCTACTCGGGATGCAACCCGGCTTGCACGCTGGTCGGCGGTCCGTTCGCGTTGCACGGCGAAACGTTCTGGGGTCATCTCGACCAAAAATCGGCGCAATTCGCAACGGCGAACTACGTGGCCGGCGAGATCGACGTGTACAAGTACAGCACGACCGCTCTCACATTTTTGTATAGCTACAGCAACGGTCTTACGCCCAGTGCATCGGTGAAAGGCGCCGCATTCAACCCGCGCTCCGACGAGTAGCATTTATCTCTTATTAGGTGGGCGTCGTTTCTTCGAGCCGATGCACCAACGCTTCCCATTCGGTAACGCGCTCTCGGTTGCGTGTTTTGAGTTCGGTTAGTTCTTCGCTCAACGCCAGGGATCTGGCCGGATCCGTAAAGATCTCTGGCGATTCGAAAAGAACCTCGATCTCGTTGATGCGGGAATCAAGGCCTTCGATGTCTCGTTCGATGCGCTCGATCTGCCGCTTTAGCTGCGAGAGTACGCGCAACGGCGTTTGACGCGACGCCTTGGAGCGCACGGCCGATTCTCCGGCTGCACGGTCGATCGCCGCCTTGTCGCGCTCGCGCTGTGCCGCCTCGTACACGTCGTAACCGCCATCGACGATTCCCCACTCGCCGCGTTCGATCCATAATACCCGATCGCATAGGCGCGAGAGAAGATAGCGATCGTGCGAGACGACGACGATCGTTCCCGCGTAGTCGCTTAAGACGCTTTCGAGTGCTTCGCGGCTATCGATATCGAGATCGTTGGTCGGCTCGTCCAATAACAAGACGTCGGCCGCACGCGCCATCAGTCGTGCCAGCATGATGCGGCGGCGCTCGCCTCCTGAAAAATCGCGCACGGCTTTGTCGGCGGCGTCGCCGCTAATGCGCATGCGCCCGAGGAGTCCGCGCGCTTCTTCCGGAGTCAGTGAAGCGCCGTCCAGCACGGCCGCGATCGCGCTCTCATCGATGTCGAGTTGATCGTGCGAGTTCTGCGCAAAGTACGCGACCTGCGACGCCGGATTGAAGACAGCCGTTCCGGAATCGGGTTGCATCGCGCCGGTGAGGATCTTCAGAAGCGTCGACTTTCCGGAACCGTTCGGACCGACGATGCCGATGCGCTCTCCGCGCTCGACGTCGATCGACAATCCGCTAAAAAGCGGTTGATCGTAGGCTTTGCTCAAGCCCCGGGCTTCGAAGGCGAAGCCGCCGCCGGCGCGCCGCGATGAACGCAAGTTGACAGATATCTGGCGTTGCGCAGCCACCGGAGACGGGGCCTGCATCGTGGCTTCGACGCGCGCCAACTGCTTCTCGCGACTGCGCACTTGGGCGTAATCCGATGAGGTGTGCGTGGCCCGCAGGCCAGCGATCGTCTTGCGGCGCTTATCGCGTTCGGCGACGAACGTTTCGTACTCGCGCCGCTCGGCCTCGAGCCGCGCGTCTTTCGCGGCGAGGTACGCGGTGTACGCGGGGCGCTCGGGTGCGTAGGGGTGGAAGCGCCCGCGCTCGATCTCCCAGATACGCGTCGCTATGCGGTCGAGAAAGTAACGGTCGTGCGAAACGACGATATAACCGCGCGAATCGTTGGCAATGTACGATTCGAGCCAACGGATCGTCGCGACGTCGAGATGGTTCGTCGGTTCGTCGAGAATCAGATAGTCCGGTTCGTCGATGAGCAAATGCGCGAGCGCTACTTTCGCCCGCTGGCCACCCGAAAACGAGCGAAGCGGACGATCGTATTCCGTTGGCACGAAGCCGAACGCGGAGAGCATGATGCGTAGCGACTTGTTGCGCGCGCCCGATTCTTCGTGCGTCGCTCTTGCGAGCGCAGCGTCGATGAGGCCCTGCAACGTCGATTCGGTCTCGTCGGCAACGCCCTGAGCGAGATAGCCGAGCTTGAGGCCCTTCGCGCGTACGACGGTGCCGCCAAACGGCCGCTCGACGCCGGCGAGGAGACGCAAGAGCGACGATTTCCCCGCGCCGTTCGGACCGACGAGGCCGATCCGTTCGCCGTCGTTGAAAACGCCACCAAGACCCGAGAATATCTCTCGCGCCCCATAGTGACATTCGAGATCAGAAAACCGTAATAGTTCCACCGCGACCAGTATACCAGGTGCTAGATGCGTCCATGGGGTAGGGGCGGACCGGGAGGAGGCTACATGCTTCGTATATCCGTTCACGCTTTAGCAGTGTGCTCCGTCGCTTTCCTGACGGCGTGCTCGTCCGCGCCCTCGCAGAGTCAAACTGCGGCGTTACCAAATGTGCAACCTCATCGTCCTGCTGACTCCAGGGCCAAGAATTGGAGCAACCTCTACCTCATCAACCAACCTGCAAAGGGTGCTGGATACGTCTCTGTGTACGCCGACGGCACTTCGCACATGTTGTATAAGATAACGCCGGGGATGACAGACGCTGACACGATCACCTTCGACCCCACCGGAAACGCGTATGTATATAATGGGCCGAACGGAACGAACTGCATTATCGTCTTTGCTGCGAAGACGAATAAACGACTGTATACAATCAACGGCGGAACGGTAGCTCTGGGGCCGCCGGCGATCGACAGTCAAGGCAACTTGTACGTTCCCCACTTCGAGCAGAGCCGGATCTTCGTCTACACGTCCGGCACCAAAAAAGTGATGCGGAAAGTTTCCGCCCATATTACTAGTCCTATGTCGTTAGCATTCGATTCGAAGGACGATCTCTATGTGTTAAACGCATACAAACAAATCGTTGAGTTTGCGGCCGGAACGAACCAGCCTATTCGAACCATCGCAACCGGGACAACAATCGGTGGAATGGCGCTCGACGCTTCGGACAATTTGTACGTCATTGATGACGAAAGCAAAAAAGAGCCGTCCGCAATAGTCGTGTTCGCTCCGAATTCGTCATCGCCGCAGACAACGATTACCGAGGGCCTCTCAAGCCCGCAGGGCGTCGCGTTCGACAGCACCGGCGATCTATTCGTCTTGAATTCAGGCGACATTACGGCGTACGCGCCGGGAACGACGACGCCATATCTCACCTTCGATAGAAATAGCGCTGGATCGATTGGTATGGCAATCGACGCAGCCAACGATCTCTACGTTGCGAATACCAGAAAGGGCAACTTTGGAGTCGGTTCGTTCAAAGTGTACGCGCTGGCCTCGAACAAGCTATTGAGAAAGGTGAGCCGAGACGTGAGCACGCCCATCGCGTTGGCTATCGGCCCCTGAAGCCTGCAGCCTGACCCGTAGTTCGCGGAGCGGGCCGGGTTATTGCCGCGCGAGTGTGATCTTCGACTGCGCTTCGTTATCGTCTGATCAACTCGCCGCTTACATCGATGATAACGACATCGTAGATCGTGCCAGTGAAGGTAAACGGCGGGTTATAATCACTCGGTCACCGGGCTTCCGCCATTGCGCCGGACTTGATAGCCGCCGGAAATGCCGAATATCGGCTCAGCGCCTGAAGGGGGAAGTTACCGCCGCGTTGCAGCCGTAGGGACTCTGCTTGAACGACCTATCGCAACGCCGTCAGCTGTGAGATCGGCCACCATCGTGTGGCCAGTAAGGCCCGGATTCAATGCCCGTAACTCGCGACGACCTGCCCCGTCACGTCCTCCCAATGCCCGATCCAAAGCACGTCGGAATTACGACATACGACGCGCGTGATCCCAATACCAAATATCCGCCAATTCAACCGCTGCGACCGCCCAAAGGCGCTCCAAACGTGGCGATCATTCTGATCGACGACGCCGGCTTCGGTTCTGCGTCTGCTTTCGGCGGCCCGTGTCAAACGCCCAACATTGAAAAGTTTGCTAATAACGGCCTGAAATATACGCGTTTCCATACCACGGCGTTGTGCTCGCCGACTCGCGCCGCGTTGCTGTGCGGGCGCAACCATCATTCGGTGGGGATGGGCGCTATTACCGAAATGGCGACCTCGGCGCCCGGTAATAGCTCGATTCGCCCAAAAGATAAAGCTGCATTGGCAGAGACGATGAAACTGAACGGTTATTCAACCGCGCAGTTCGGCAAGTGCCACGAAGTGCCGTTCTGGGAAGTAACGCCCAACGGACCGTTCGATCAGTGGCCGACCGGTTCGGGGTTCGAATACTTCTACGGGTTCGTCGGCGGAGAAGCGAACCAATACTATCCCGGCCTGTACGAAGGCACTACCTCGGTCGAGCCACCGCGCACTCCCGAGGAAGGCTACACGCTGAACGAAGATCTGGCCGACCACGCGATTCGGTGGGTGCGGCAGCAGAAGGCGTTGATGCCCGACAAACCGTTTTTTATGTACTACGCGCCCGGCGCGACGCACGCGCCGCATCATGTGCCGGCCGTATGGTCGGACAAATATAAGGGCAAGTTCGACGGTGGCTGGGACACGTTGCGCGAAGAGACGTTGGCGCGTCAGAAGCAGCTGGGCGTCATTCCGCAAGACGCAGTGCTAACCAAACGCCACGACGAGATCCCGGCGTGGAACGACATGCCCGACGGTCTCAAGCCAGTGCTCGCTCGACAAATGGAAATTTACGCCGGGTTCATGGAGCAAACCGATTACGAGATCGGGCGCGTCATCCAAAGCCTCGACGACCTGGGCATTCTTGACGACACGCTGATCTATCTCATCGTCGGCGATAACGGCGCTTCGGCGGAAGGCACCATTAACGGTTGTTTTAACGAAATGACGACGCTCAATGGAATGCCGGGCATCGAAACCGTCGAGTTTCTCAACAGCAAAATCGCCGACTTCGGCACGCCGCTCGCGTACAACCATTACGCAGTCGGTTGGGCGCACGCGCTGTGTGCGCCGTACCAATGGACGAAGCAAGTCGCCTCGCACTGGGGCGGCACGCGAAACGGCACGATCGTTCATTGGCCGAACGGCTTCAAAGCAAAGGGCGAAGTTCGCAATCAGTTTCACCATGTCATCGACGTCGCGAGAACGATCCTCGAGGTGTGCGGTCTTCCCGAACCAATTTCGGTAAACGGTATCGATCAGGCGCCGCTCGAGGGCTTCAGCATGGTGCCGACGTTCGACGACGCGAAGGCGCCCGAGGCGCACGATCTACAGTACTTCGAGATGTTCGGCAACCGCGGACTGTACCACCAAGGGTGGACGGCCGTCACGAAGCACCGGACGCCGTGGAAGGCCGATCAACCGGGACCGTTGGACGACGATACGTGGGAAGTGTACGGGCCGAACGATTGGACCCAATCGAACAACCTGGTAGCGAGCGAACAAAAGCGGCTTGCCTACATGCAGCGACTGTGGCTGATCGAGGCCGCCAAATACAACGTCGTGCCGATCGACGACCGCGGCTTCGAACGGATCAATCCAGATATCGCCGGCCGCCCGCAGCTGGTGACCGGTAAGCGGCAAATCCTATTTGAGGGCATGCGGGTCAGCGAGGCTTGCATTCTCAATCTCAAGAACACCTCGTACTCGGTGTTGGCTGACATCGTCGTTGGCGACACGCCGGCGCACGGCGTGATCATCACGCAAGGCGGTCTCGCCGGCGGATGGGCGCTGTACTTTAAAGACGGAAAGCTGAACTACTGTTTTAACTTCTTCGGCATCGAGCGATATTACACCACAGCCGACGAAGCGATAACGCCCGGCAAGCACGAGATCCGCATGGAGTTCAAGTACGACGGCGGCGGGCTCGCGAAGGGCGGCGACGTCAGTCTCTTCTACGACGGCAAGTTGGCCGGCAAAGGACGCGTCGAGCAGACTCAACCAATGGGTTACTCGGCCGACGAGGGCTGCGACATCGGAACCGACACCGGCTCGCCGGTTTCACCCGACTATTCGGCCGGCGGCTATAAGTTTAACGGCAAAATCGTCGGCGTGCAAATCGAACTCGGCGACGACAGCCAGGACCACCTAGTCACACCCGAGGATCGCTTTAAGGTCGCGATGGCTCGACAGTAATAATCCCGGCGACTAAGATCCGCGCAAACGGTAACGTTCGTGCGGGTCTACATCACGATGCGAGGCGAGAATCCACAAAGGGAAACGAAATGCAGCGTATTCTCGTTCAAACGACGATCCAATCTACCGAAAACGACTGGCATGTTGGGCGGTTTTCCTTACTCGCTCAGCATCTGCGATCGCTAGGGTACGATGTGACGGCGCGCGATCGTGCCACCCCCGCAGGCAGTGATGACTCGTTCCTGGTGGGGCTCTCTCGGCGCGACTTTGACCAGTTATGGTTGTTTGCAGTCGATGTCGGTGATGGGATTACGCCGGCCGAGTGCAGCGCGATAGGTCGTTTTCACGACGCCGGCGGTGGTCTGATGCTCGCCCGCGACCATATGGATCTTGGATCGTCGTTGTGCGGTCTTGAGGGAGTTGCTGCGGCACACTATTTTCATACGAAGCGGCAACCACCGGAGACGGCGCGCCATCGAGACGACATCGAAACGGTGCCGATATCGTGGCCGAATTTTCATTCGGGGTCGAACGGCGATGTTCAACGGATTGAAGCTATTTCGCCGGTCCACCCCGTTCTGCGTCGTGCCGACGGTTCGACATTGCAGTTGCTGCCAGCTCACCCTCACGAAGGCGGAGTCCTCGCTCCGCAAACGGACCCAACGGCTCGGGTTGTGGCGGCGGGAACGAGCTCGGTAACCGGACAGCAATTTAATATCGCGGTAGCCTTCGACACGCGCTCCGGAACCGGTCGCGGTTGGGCGGAGTCCACGTTTCATCATTTTGCAGATTACAACTGGAATCCACGAATGGGTTGCCCAACCTTCGTAACCGAAAAACCGAGCTCAGCTATTGAGATCGACCCTTCACTGCTCGACGATACGAAGGTGTACGTCGGCAACATAGCCGCATGGCTCGGGTAGTGTTTCGACAAAACCCGCACAAACATAAAGTCCGTGCGGGTTTCCGGATCGGTTCGAACTATTTCTGCGCTGCGGTTACGCCGAGCGGTTCGTCGAAATCGCCTGTAAATGTTGCGACTGGCGCGCCACCCTGCGGGTATTTGAACACTTCGGCGGAGTCGTTCCCCGCGTCGGCGCAATACAGCAACCCTTTTGCGATCCACGTTTGTGCGCAATCGCTCATCCCAGTGTACGTTATGGTGTGTTTCAGCGTCGCCGTCGTTCCGCTGACGGTGTACTGATATGTCGAATTCGCGAGCTGGTCGAACACGGTTAGATACGTGCCGTCCCATTGCACGGAGCCGGGGAACACCGGTGCGTTGCTCGTCGTGATGGTAACCGCTTTTTTGCTGCCCTTGGGAAGCTCTACGAGAGCCCAGCCCGACCGGTCGCCGGTAAAACCGTCGGCAAAGAGATTCCCTTTAGGGTCGTAACCGTCGAAGAACTCTTCGTCAAGCGCTGTTTCGTAGGCTTTGCCCTTGCCACTTCCGTTCTTGAAGATTACGAGTTCGCCACCTTTGCCGCTCGATATACCATAGATTCCAACCGCAAGGTCGCCGCTCGCGTTCATCGCACAGCTGGTCGCAAAAGAATAATTCACGGAAAGCGTTTTGATCGGAGTCTTTGGGACCTTGAATTCCGTAATCTGGTCCGGACCTCCGACGTTCCAGAAAATCCCTTTACCATAACCGTAGAGCACGTTGGTGCAACCTTGGCCGCCGAGCCCGGTAATCTGGCCGATCTCCTGCGTACTCTTCGGATAGTCGAAGATGCCTGCGTACGTGCCGTACTCGTTGAAGATGTACTCGTAATCTTTTGACTGCGAGTCGGCCAGCACGTTAGAAACGACCGATTCGTACCGGTGGCTCGTCGTCGGGCGAGCCGCCGTCGTCAGCGCGCTCGGAGAAGACGGCACGGTGGCGGTCCCGCCGCTACACGCCGAACAGACAGCCAGTGCGATTGCCGCACCGGCGTATTTTAGTAAACCGCTCGAATTCAACACACAACTCCCTTTCTTTACACTCAGTCTCTCATCCGCGCGGCTTTCGGAACGGCCATGGTGCACTCCACCCACGGCACGCAGCAACGAGATGCAAATGCGCGGCAAAAAACCCGCACGAATAGTAACGTTCGCGCGGGTTTTGACGTGGTGGAGATGAGGAGACTCGAACTCCTGACCCCTTACATGCGAAGCAAGTGCTCTACCAGCTGAGCTACATCCCCACGGGTCGGCGTCGGAGGATTATACGCTTTCGGGTGGGCACCTTTCAACCGAAATGCGCAGACTTGCTCTCATCCTCGCCGCGTTTGTCGCGGCCGTCCCTCTCGTTGCCGGTGCCGGCCCAGCTGCTTCGCCGGCTGCGACCCAGTCGGAAGTTGGCGCTGCCAACCGCTGCAATGGCCGCATGATTGACGATTATCAGATCCAGATTCAAGGCTTCGAGCGCCATCCGCCGGGCAACGATAACGCGATTTGGCAGCAGTTAAGCGAGCTCGGCGATACGCTGAGCGCGCTCGGCGAAGAGCACAACGTGCTCGACCACGTGTGCGCGAACGACACCGACAAGGCGCCGCTCTTCGCTCAGATCAACGCAGCCACGGCCACCGGCCTCGTGATACGGGCAAACCTAACGAACAAGCTGTACGCGCCGTGCCCGCCGGCCGCCACGGCAGTGGCGCAAGCACAGATCGCCCAAGCCTGGCTCGCGGTCGCCGCCACGATCAACGACCAGAACGGCAGCATCCCGGTGATCATTGCGCCGGTCATTCCGAAGATTCAAGCGCGGGCCGCCGCCTTCAATATGGCATTGCCCACCTATACCGAAACGTCGGCATACTGGCGCGACCAGTTCGCAAACGCGGTGACGCCGGCGATGCAATCGTGCGCCGGCAAGCTGCCGACGCCGCCGCCGACACCTTCGCCCGAACCGATCGACACGCCGAACCCCTAGCCAGGGATTTGCGAACCATTCCGAAATAATCGGCAGGTGCGAACCCGAGCCGAATATTCTACCCGCCCGCGCGAGCTGATCGCCAACGTGCTCCATCGCGAGCGGCGCTTTCTGACCGCCGGCGATATTCAGCACGAGCTGGACGGCGTTGACGCCAAGGTCGCGCTCTCCACCATCTATCGCACGCTCGAGCATCTCAAGTCGCGCGGCGACATTGCGACCCGCATCGACGATGCGGGCGAAGCGGCATACATTTATTGCGAGCCCGACCACCATCACCATCACGCAATTTGTCGAAAGTGCGGACGCGTGGAAGACGTCGATTGCACCGCGATGGAACAGTTCGCGCAATCCGTGCTCGCGTCGAGCGGTTTCGCACTCGACGGTCACGACATCGAGTTCACCGGAACGTGTGCGACATGTCGCTAACTCGTTTCGCGGCTGCGGCGCTGACGCTCGCATTATGCGCGACCGGCTGCGCGTCGAACGCATCGTCGGATAAATCCGTCGACGGCAAGATCGACGTCGTCACCACCATCTCGACGCTCAATTCGTTCGTGCAGGGTGTCGGCGGCGATAAAGTGCGCGTCACCAGCATCGTGCCGGTGGGCGCGTCGCCCGAGACCTACGAGCCGACGCCGCAAGACGTCGCGACGATCACGAAGGCCAAAGTGCTGGTCGAAAACGGCGCGGGTTTAGAAACCTGGCTCGATCGATTGCTGCGCAACGCTGCTTCACCGAAGTTGCGAACCGTGATCGCGAGCGAAGGCTTGCCCGTAATCAACGATAACCCGCATCTCTGGATGGATCCGCAGTACGCCAAACATTACGTGCTGCAGATTCGCGACGGATTGATCGCGGTCGACCCTGCCGATGCCAATACGTTCCGCATCAACGCGATGCACTACAACAACGCACTCGACGCGCTGACCGCGCACATCCGCGGGCAGATCGCGACCATTCCGCCGTCGCAGCGCTACATGATCGTATTCCACAACGCGTGGCAATATTACAACGACCGCTTCGGCATCACGACGCTCGGATTCGTCGAACGCAATCCCGGCCAGGAGCCGAATCCGCAGCAAGTCGCGCAACTCGTCGATCTCGCCAAGCAGCACAACGTGCACGGTGTGTTCAGCGAACCGGAATACAGCCCGAAAATTCTGTACTCGATCGCGCAAGGCTCGAACATCAAAGTCGTCGAGAACCTGTACGACGATTCGATCGGCACGAGCCCACAGGTGAGCAACTATCTGTCGATGCTGGCGTACGACACCAACATCATCGTGAACGCGCTGAAGTGAAGTCCGCGCACACCTGCGAGCCGGGCGAAGCCGTCTCGGCGCGTGACTTAGTCGTTCGCTACGACGATTTTGTCGCGCTGATGGGCGCAACGTTCACGGTGCATTTCGGCGAAGCGCTCGGCATCGTTGGACCCAACGGTTCCGGTAAATCGACGCTGCTCAAAACGCTGGCCGGCTTGCTCCAGCCGTCGTCGGGCGAACTGTGCGTGCTCAGCGGACCCCCGCGCGCGCTGCCGCGCGGTACGATCGCCTACGTGCCGCAAGTCGAAGCCGTCGATTGGTCGTTTCCGGCGACCGTGTGGGACGTCGTGGCGATGGGCCGCTTCGCGCATCTGCGCTTCTGGCAATCGTTTTCTGCACACGATCGCGAGGTCGTCGAGCAAGCGCTCGAGGCGGTCAAGATGTCGCACCTCGCGGAGCGTTCGATTGCCAATCTTTCGGGCGGACAGCAGCAGCGCGTGTTCGTGGCGCGCGCGATCGCGCAAGAGCCGCGCCTACTACTGCTCGACGAACCGACGACCGGCGTCGATGCGGCGACCGAAGAAGCGTTGCGAATACTGGTGCGCGAGCTGGTCGACGTCGGCATGCCGGTCGTGATGACCACCCACGATCTCGACCGCGTCGACGATTGGTTCGATCGGTTGCTGGTGCTCGACCGCAAGGTGTTGGCGATCGGAACGCCGGCCGAAGTCGTCGCGTCGGGCGCGTATTCCGGCATTCGCGAACACGCGCACACGCACGGCCACATGCGCCACGACCACGAGCCGCACGAAGCACACGCCACGCATCCGGAGATCCGCACGTGAACTCCGAGGCGCGGATCTACTGTGGCGGGAAAAAGGCCGGGTACGGGCCGAGGGGGAGAATCTGCACCTCGAGCATTCCACGTTGCGCGAGCGGCAACGACTCGACGCCCTGGCGCGCGGTGGCTTCGTCGAGTGCTTCGAGCAGCATCACGGCGCCCGCGACGTCTTTGCGCGTCCAGATGGCGCGCACGACGCCGTCGCGATAAAGTTCGCGCACGCGTTCGCGCTCGGCTTCGATATGAGCGGCGAACTCCGCGTCGCTGAACTTCTCGGTGAGCCGGCGTGAAATCGAAATGAACTGCATGCTTCGTTTTATACCAGACGATGGAAGCGTTGCAAACCCGCGAGGAATTTGCGAGCGATTCCGAAATAACGCACTCATGCCCGGAGTTCGCACGTGAGTTTGAACGCGCTCGTCGAGCCGTTTCAGTATGCGTTCATGCAGCGCGCCTTCGTTGCTGCACTGGCCGTCGGGCTGTTGTGCTCGACGATGGGAACGTACGTCGTGCTGCGCAAGCTGTCGTTCATCGGCGACGGCATCGCGCACGCCTCGTTCGCCGGGATCGTGATCGCGTATTTGCGCGGCTTGAATTTCTACATCGGCGCGGCGGTGGTCGCGGTCATTACGGCAGTCGGTATCGGCTTCGTCGCACGTCGCGGAAAGATTTCGCTCGACACCACCATCGGCGTGCTGTTTACGGGCATGTTCGCGCTCGGCGTATTCTTGATGAGTCAGCAGCGGAACTACGCCGTCGATCTACAGAGCTTTTTGTTCGGCGACATCTTGGCGGTGGGGCCGCAAGATTTGTGGCTGATCGTTGCGCTCAGCGTGATTGTGGCGGTCTCCGTGGTGATGATGTTCCGCGGGCTGCTCTACACCACGTTCGATCCGGTGGTTGCCCAGGCTAGCGGCATTGCAGCGCCGCGTTATGAGTACGCGTTGTTGGTGTTGTTAGCGCTGACCATCGTCGTGGCGTTGCAGGCCGTCGGGATCGTGCTCGTCGCGGCGCTGCTGGTAACGCCGGCGGCCGCCGCCTACCAACTCACATCGCGCTTTTCACCGATGATGGCGCTGGCAGCCGTGTTCGGCGCGGTGAGCACCGTCGGTGGTTTGTATCTCTCGTATTACGTGCGTGCCTCGAGCGGCGCGACGATCGTGCTCTTCGCAACCGTGCTGTTCTTCATCGCGCTCGGGATCAAAAACGCGCGGCGCGTGCTCGGCTCGCGGGTCACCGCCTAGCCCGCTTCCGTCTATCGGCACCGATTACTTTGCGGGCGCGATCGTCAAACCGAACGTCTACGATTCGAGATGTCGATTCTCGATCCGGACGGAAACCTTACCGTACCGATGACGTTGGATAAATCTATGAAGGTGAACGCCTTACTCGATACCGGCAATCCTACATGATCGGACGTTGGGAGCCTTGCTGTGTCGGCGGAAACGCCTTGCTGGGCTTCGATTTCCTCAAACACTTCGATTACGTGTTCGATTATCCGCACGGCCGCATGTTTCTAACCCCCAACAAGAACTAATGGGGCTGCCGAAGCGCCCTTGGTGTCGTTGCGACACCCTGTGAAATTCGGACTAGACTAAGTCCACTCGTTCATGCTTTGGCAATGTGAAAAGCCGGCAAATCTTGCGATCCTGCGTCGCCGTCGGACATACGGCGCGGTTTACTCCCAATCGTTCGCCTTTTGAGACGACCCGAGGACAAGTACGCCTCGGAAGTTATGCACAGTTTCGAGCAATATCGCTCGAAACTGCGCGAAAAACCGCGTTACCAAAACGTGAACGGGTGAACTAGACTTAGTCCAATTTCGATAGGGCGCGACGAAGCCAGGTTCGACGCGAGAAAGTCAAGCGGCGGTCGAGCGTAGCACGCCCGCTCCGCCGCTCGTCGTGGGGCCCTACAGAATGCTAACGCGGTTCGTGCTCAATCCGTTCGCCTTGCCATTTCTGGATAGCCTCAGGCGCAATCTCCCTGTACGATGGGTGCGGCGCACAACACGAGGTGAACTTTCTTCATGGATAACCGGGGCGTGGCCGGATGGGCGCGTTCGCTTGACCTCCTTCGCGACCTCGATTCCGACTGGACCGAGGCGTATTCCAATTTGACCGTCAATCCGTGGCTGAGCGGCACGCTGCAGGCCAAAGAATATCAGCTGATCGCCGTCGGGCTGAGCGCCGCGATTACCCACTTGGACGGGTCGGCGTTGCGCCGTCACATTTGGTCGTCACTCCGCGCCGGCGCCACGCAGGCAGAGATTCTCGAAGTGCTTAAGATGGCGGCAATCGTGGCGTTGCATTCGATGACTTTAGGCGCACCGATCCTCATCGAGGAGGCGACAGCCGCCGGCAAAACGCTCGGAACCACGAAAGAATTCGCGACGCCGGCCTGCGACAACATGAAGGCAAACGGACAGTGGAATGCCGCGTGGGACGCGATCTTCGACCTCGATCCGAGTTGGACCGACGCATTGGTTTCGGCCGGTGCGGGGTTCTGCACCAGTGGAATTCTGACTCCGAAATTCGTCGAACTCATCAGCATTGCGTTCGATGCGTCGATCTCGCACATGTATGCGCCCGGCGTTCGACGACACATGAAAGCGGCACTCGCTCTCGGAGCGACACCGGAGGAGATCATTACCGTGCTCAAGCTGTGCGTGTCGCAGGGCGCAGACGCGCTCTATCTCGGTGTCCCGATCTTGGCAGAAGAAGCCGCCCTTTTCACGAATAGCTCCGCAAGTTGAAAGAGTCGGTCCGTCAAGAGCTCGATCAATCGACGAAACTCGCGTTCGATCGGACGCAACTTGCCGCAGATCGAACGATTTTGGCGTGGGTGCGAACTGCGACGTCGCTCATTACCTTCGGTTTTGCGATCTACAGTTTTTTTGGAATCCCCACTGGGGCCGGGCACGCCCACGTGTCACACCTTGGCCCGCGCATTTTCGCTCTAGCGCTCATCGCGATCGGTTTGTTGTCGTTGATGTTCGCGGCCATCCAACGGCAACGCGAGATCAAAGTGACGAAATTGCTGTATCCCGATGTCAAGAGCGTGTCGATGGCCTCGACGGTCGGCTTCATGGTGGCGGCCCTCGGCGTTCTCGCATTAGTGATAGTGCTTCTGCGCGTCTGACCTTCTCGAAGGGAAGTTCGCCTGGTGTGAGGCACACGGGCTTAAGGAGGATTGTTGATGGAATCGAAGGCCGTTACAGAAGACGGAGCATTAACGTACGCCGACGGAAACCCGCAAGACCGCGTGCAGTTTTTCGATGCAAAGCTGATATTGAAGCCGGAGTTCTTCTACAGCGTTCGCGGTTTCAAATCGTTTAGCGATCTCGTCGCGGAAGCGAGTACGAAAGTCAAAGGCGTCTCGTATCAAGCCTTCGATTTGACGAAGGCCCGTCCGAAAATCCGTGAAGTGATGTTCGTCGATACTGCCGACTTCCGACTATACAACAATTCGTTTATTCTGCGGCGCAGAACGGCGTACCAAGACGGCTTTCCGATCGAAGACCCGGAGATCGTATTTAAGTTTCGTAGCGCCGACATGAACGCCGCGGCAGCGGTCGACGTGCGTCCGAATATCGCCGGACCGTATCGCGTAAAGTTCAAGTCCGAAGCGCTCCCGCTCAAAGACCAGATCGGTGGCTACCGGCTGCTCTACGCGCACAACTGTATCTTTCCGTTAAGTTCGGTTCGCGCCGGCGACCGCACGAATTTAAAAACGATCGCGCGCGGCCTGCCGGCGCTAGCCGGTCTCATCGGTGAGATGGAAGGCAAAGTCGAACTCGTCAACTCTACATTGGTCGAAGAAGTGCTACTCGACCTCGGCACGTTGAACTTCGGTAAGGGCGTGGTGTCGAAGGCCAACGTCTCGTTGTGGCGTTCGCTCGGCGATCATAGCGTGATGTGCGGCGAATTTGCGTATCAAACGAAATTCGACAAGCGCGAAGACGTTCACGAAATCGCGAAACAGCGCGTGGAGGAATTCTTCATCAAGTTGCAGCTGATTGCAGCCGGTTGGCTGTTCCTCGGCACCACGAAAACCGGCCTCGTGTACCGGCTTAAGGGTAACGCCCCGCAAGGTCACGAGTGAGCGTCGCACAGACGAGCGCGGCGACGACGCCCGCCAAGTCTCGGCCGAAGGTTTCGACGTGGGAGATCTTCATCACGTTTCTCGTGATCGGTGCGACGAGTTTCGGCGGCGGTGTCGTCGCGTATCTGCGCGATGCGCTCGTCAAACGGAAGAAGTGGTTCGACGACATCGAGTTCCTCGAGATGACGTCGATCAGCAACACGTTGCCCGGCCTCAATGCCACCAACATGGCGATTATTGCCGGCGATCGGCTGGCCGGCCTCGCCGGCGCGACGGTGGCGCTGCTGGGCATGTGCTTGCCGGCGTTTTTCTTTATGACGGCCGCCGGAATGGTGTACGCCGAGGCGCACGCGCGGCCGTTAGCATCGGCCGCCTTACGCGGCGTCGCTGCCGCTGCGGTCGGACTGATCGGGGCCACGTGGTTTAAGATCGGCAAAAAGTCGTTGACGGGTTTTTACGACGCGTTTCTCGTGATGGCCGCGATTTTAGGCGTGAATTACTTCCACTGGGGCGTGCCGATCACGTTGCTGGCCGTCGGCGGACTCGCGATCTTCATACATCGGCCACCCAAGACGGCGCAAAAACCTGAGACTCAGGAACAAGAGGAAGAAGAATGGATCAGCTCCCTGCACTAGCGCGCGTGTTCGCCTACCTGTCGTTGCTGACGATCGGCGGCGGCATGGCGGCGTTCCCGGAGATGAAAGTGCTGATCGTCGGCACGCACCATTGGTTAACGGCCGAGCAGCTCACGCACGTGTACAGCACGGGTCAGATGTCGCCCGGCCCCAACATGATGATGGTGGCTGAAGTCGGGCAGATGGTGAGCGGTCCGCTCGGTGCGCTGATCTGTGCCGTCGCGTTCTTCGTGCCGACGGGTATTCTCACGTTTGGTGTGAGCCGTTTATGGAACAAGCTTGCGAACTGGCCCTGGCGTAATTCGATTCAAAAAGGGCTCGGGCCGGTGGCGATCGGTTTGGCGGTCGGGGGTTTGATCACGTTCGGCAAAACCGCAATCACCGGGTGGCTGACGCTGGTTCTAGGGATCCTGACGTTCGCGTTAGTCATGCGCACGAAGTTCAACCCCGTGTATTTTATTCTCGGCGGAGCCGTCGTCGGGTACGTCGCTCTTCGGTAGTTACTTCGCTTCTTGCAGCAGTTGCTGAATGTCGATGCCGCGCTTCACCGGCCAGAGTAAGCTCCAGGAAACGCGGAGCGTGGTTTGCGGGGAGCCGGCCGCGCGTACGACGTTCGTGTAATATAAAAGGCCGACGGACATCAACTGGTCGTTGAACTTAAACGTTCTTGCGATCCCGCCGCCGACGGGAACGGTCCACTTCGTTCCCGGCAAGGTCGAGTTGACGGTCATGATCGGCGCCGTGGATATCGCCCAACCATCTTTCAAGTTGTAGTTAACGAACGGTTGAACGAGACTCGAGGTCACGTTCGGCCGATTCGGCATGCCCGCAAACGACCACAGCTGCGTGCCCAGTGCGCCGATCACCCATTTGCCCGGCATGATGAGCACGACGGCATCCGGTCCTGCCGACCATTTTCCCGAGCCGAGCATATTGGGCGCCGCGGTCGGAATTTGAAAGATCGGCCCGACACCCCAGATGATCTGACCCGGCTTGGTTTTTGGTGCGAAGAAGAACTGTTGCTGCACGTCACCTAGCCCGATCGTCGATGGACACCCGAGAAGCGGTGTCGCGCAAACCGCCGGCGGCGCGGACGATGGTTGATTGACGATCGGAATAATCGTACGTGAGATGAGATTCCAGCTGGTGCTTAACATGATTGGAAAAACCGGCTGGATGTTGAGGTTGTATTGCAACCGCGTGTACGGTCCGACCCCGTAGTTAAAGTTATTTTGAAACGGAACGACAGTGATGTTGCCGACCGGATTTTGCGACGTCTTGATGATCGCTAACTGCAGCGCCTTTTGTTGGTCGGGCGTCAGATTGCTCATATCCAAGCTCGCGGGCGACGCGCTTGGCGCAGGCGATGCCGGCGGCGTGGCCTGAGGCGTCTGAGCCACTGCCGGGGTCGACAAACACGCGCCGGCTAGCGCGATCGCCGTTAGGCCATAGGTGCGGCGACTGAAGAACTTTCTATTTCCGTACATTGCTCACTGAATGTAGTACCGCGCTACCCCGGCGTCAATCCGGATACCGCAAGCGGCGACCGCGGCGGGCTATTTATAATGGAAAAGCATCGTCGCAGGAGAAGTCACACTGGCTAGGGTAGGCCGCCGCTAGAATGCGACCGAGCTGCTACGTAGCTTGAAAACCACCGAAAAAACGCGCTTCATCGACCAATCGAGGATGGTTTCGACCATTCCCTCGTCGATTACGTGGGAGCAACTACAACCAGGTAAACTTGACGTCGCGTTTCGGGTGTTTCAGGTCGGGCCACTTACGATCTCCACGCGCGATATTAATCTGGCATTCCATGGTTACGCACAGGTTGCGCCCCACCGGTCTGGGGTCATGGGCGCCGAGTCGAAGGCCGAGGCGCACTGGCGCGGATCGCTTTTTGATGCGACTACGCTGGCGGTCGGGAATGAAGTCGATATTCGTACGACCGGCGCCATCACGTTGTTCGGTATCGCGGTTGACCAACCCGAGTTGCATTTGACGTGTCCCGACTCGTTGGACGCAAGCAATTTGGTCGAAAAGCTCGCGCACGCCAAGGTGACGAACACGCCCGCTGCTGCGGCAGCTTTTCGCGCCGCGATTAAATTCGTATCCGCGCATCAAGGGGGTCCGCCGCCCGCGGCGAGCGGAATGCTCGTGCCGATGCTCGCGACATTGCTCGACGAGGTCGACCAACATGCCGTTCAACCGATCGCATTGCTTGAACAGGCGCTACGCGGCCGTTCGCACCTGCGAACGATATATGCGCGAGCACATCGACGCGAGCGTGACGCTACTGGACCTAAGTCTGGCGTGCGGCATGCGGTCGCGCTCGCTCATCAACGCGTTCGAAGCGATCATGGGATATAGTCCGATGGATTATCTCAAGCGGCTTCGTCTCACGGCGGTCCGCAGCGCGCTGCTACGAGCGGACGCGCGCGCGACGCGGGTCATCGACGTCGCGATGGACTGCGGATTCGGTCACATGGGCCATTTCGCGCGCGACTACCGCATCATGTTCGGCGAAGCACCCTCCCAGACGCTCCTTGGATGAGACGGTCGTAGGGCGGGCTACCACCCAGCTGGAAGTCTAGGCCGTCCGGACCATGTTGGTCTGGGCGGCTTTTCACTTTGTCGGTTATGCGGAGGCAGCTCGCGTGCAGCGTTTCATCTCGGTGTTTCTTGCAATTGGATTCGTCCTGACGGCTTCAACGCTCGCCGTGCGAGCCGAAGAGCAGCAGGCCGACGCGCAAGCGCAGCAGCTGCTTGCGAAGCACCGCAACTATGTTGGCTGGCAAATGGGCGACGGAACGTTTCGGACGATGCGCACCGTCAGCACGGTCACGGAGAAGAGCGGCGAAAAGCTTCAAGACATTACCTATACCTCAGCAGGCTTGGCATTCCAAGAGACGCGCACCATGCTCAAGCAGGGCGGTATGACGATGCATCGGGGCTTCACCGGCTCGGTGTTCTGGCAGAGTTACGAAAACGGCTTCACGATGCCGATCTACGGAGAAGCTGCCAAAGCGATGGCCTCGTACACGATGCTGATGGAAGAAGGCACGAGCGGCTTGTCCGGTTCGTTTCGTGGCAACAAGACCGTTGACGGCAAAGACGTCGGCCTCGTGCGCGTCACCATGAAATATGGCGATCCGATCGATCTCTATATCGACCCCACCACCGGCGCATACGTTGAGGCCGTCGTCAACCCGGATGGCGCCTACGAAGCGACGTATCACATCGTCTCATACGCCGACGTCGTGCCCGGAAAAAAGATGATTGCATCGTACCGCATCGGCGAAAGTGACGACGTCCACACGAACGTAAAGTGGGACCCCAATGCCGTCGTGTCGGACGCAGAGCTGCACCCGCCCGCGGCGACCGCCTCATGGACGTTTTCGTCGTACGAACCCGTACCGATCCAGTTGACGCACGACCGTATTTTGGTCGATGCGACGGTCAACGGCGTCAAAGGAACCTTCATTCTCGACACGGGATCGGACGCAATTCGTCTCGATGACAAGTTTGCGGATCGGGTGAAAGCCGAAGCGCTCAAGGGCGACTCGGAAGCATCGTCCGTCTATGGCTCGATCAAGGAACGCATTCGCAGGGTAGCCACGATCAATTTCGGTAACGCCACGTTACAGAACGTGCTGGTGTATTCAGAAAACTTCGAGAAATTTGGCGGGTACCAGGGCTTGGATGCGAAGGGCTACGCCGGCCTCATGGGTGCCGATTTCCTCGCCGGCGCGATCGTTAAGCTCGATGTCTACGATTCGAAGATGACGATCCTCGATCCGGCGACGGACGTCTCGGCAACAGGCCTGCCGGTTTTCGTCGATCTGTCGGGCGGCGAACTTACCGTTCCGATGACGCTAAACAATTCCATGGCGGTCAACGCGATGCTCGACACCGGCAATCCGAGCACCATCTTGTTCAGCTACGATCTGGTGAAGAAACACGAACCCTTCAACCCGACGACGCTGACGCTCGGTCCGATCCAATATGCGGTCGCGGGTTGGACGGGATGTTGCATGGGCGCAAACTACGCGTTACTCGGCTTCGATTTTCTCAAACATTTCGATTACGTGTTCGACTATCCACACGGCCGAATGTTCCTAACACCAAACAAAAACTAACTAGTGGGCGGCGAGCGTGAACGGTGCGGTGTAGAGTCCGTACTTCGCGCCGCGAAACTCGACCCACATTTTATACGTGCCGACGGGTAGCGGCGGAAGGTCGACCGACATCTCGGGTCCGGCGACGGCCATCGCCATACCGCTGGCCTGTTTCACCTCGGGGTGGACGTGCACGTACTGCAGGGTCGATGTGTTGATCAATACGATGTGGGCGGCCGCACCAAGGTAGAGCCCAAGATTGCTCGCGGGGTGGCCGTTTTCGTCGACGGTTAGGTGCAGCGTATGCTCGGCGGCGGCGGGGAATGTGACCTTCGAAATCGTGACGGTGTACGGTGCAACGCTGACCGTCAGCGCCGACGGCGCGAAGTGGGGATGCATGATGCCCATCGCGGGCGCTGCGCTCGAACCAACATTGAAGCGGAAAACTTGCCGATCGAGACCTTTAGGCCGCGTGTCGGCGTAGACGTAGTAGCGATGGCCGGGCTCGGTTTTTATCGTTTCGAGAAACGCGCCGGTGCCGGTGTTGAAGGACGGATGCAGATGGTCGAACGTCGCGAAGTCGTCGCGCACCACGACCATGTGAATCGTACGTTGCATTTCGACGTCGTACTCCATCAGCGCGGCCGTCGAGCCGGTCGCATATTGCTTGATGTTCACGTGCGTTTCATCGCCAATTACCTTGGTCGTCATTTTGGAGGCGATCTGTGCCGTGCCGCCGAGCAGCGCGAACGTTCCGTTTTGCGGAGCGGCTGTCGCCAATGCGGCGGCGGGCAGCGTCAGCGCGAGGGCCAACGTCCAGCCGAGCCATCCGCTCAACCGGCGGTGCGAAGAACTTTCCACGTTTCGTCTCCTGTCGATTGTAAGTAACCGGCGCTCGCCAATGCATCGAGCACTTCGTGCATTGCGGCGCGTTCGTTTTTGTTGGGCATGCCCGCCCAGCGCATCGCGAGTTCGTTCAACTCGAGGTCGCCGGACGCGTTCAAGGCGTCCCGCACGAAGGTTGGCGAGAGCTTCACCCGTTCCATTCGCCGGGCAACCGGCTCCAGCGCCGCTTCGAATGGATCGGTCTGCGTTTTCGGCGTTTCGGCGGCCACGCGCGGGGCGACGGCAGCAGGTTCTGGTTGGGGGGCGGGTGCCGGTCGCGCCGGCGTTGCAGCGTCGTCGCTCGGCGTGGCCGGCATCTTGGAAAGTACCCCGTCGATCGACGCGGAGAGCAATTCGAGGGCGATGACTCCCAACGTCTGTAAAGGTACCGCGTTGACCACCGGACTGCGCCGCCGGATGCCACGCAGAATCGCTCTCGCGACGCGCTGCGGCGAAACGGCCGGTACGTTGGACGAAACCTTCGAGCCCATCGCGATATGAAACTCGGTGTCGACTAAACCGGGGTCGACGTAGGTGACTGCGACGCCGAAGCCACGCAGCTCCCGTCTTAGTTGAATGGCTGCGGCACGCACGGCGGCTTTCGCCGAAGCATATGCTCCGTACGACGGTAAGGGCACGCGCGCCAATCCAGAGCCGAGAAACATCAGCTGTCCGTGGTTCTTTAGGAGTTGCGGGAAGGCGGCCCGCGCCAGGCGCAGGGGTCCAGCGACGTGCAGCTGCCACTGGTAATTGGTCGCAGCCTCGCTTTGCTCGAGCAACGGCCCGAACGCGCCCGCTCCCGCATTGTTGACGACGACGTCGATGCGCCCGAATGCCTGCATCGCCGTATCGACGATCTTGCGCGCCGTTTCCGGAGATGTGACGTCGGCGGCGACCGTCGTGCAAGATCCGCCGGCATGCACGATCGCATCTCGCAGTTCGGCCAACCGTTCGGCGCGCCGTGCGACCGCGACAATCGCAAAGCCGTTGGCTGCAGCTAAGAGCGCGAGTGCGCGCCCGATACCCGAACTCGCGCCGGTGACGATCAGAACCCGCGATTGCGTGGGCGTTGCGTTATTCATGCGTGTCGCAATACTCGCGATACAGGTCGAACATGCCTTTCGGCAACGATGCGTAGTACTCGGCTTCGTCGGCGATCGGTGCTTCGGCCGGCTTTACTTCGCGTTGTTGCGCGGCGAAGGCTTGCAATGCGTGAGCGACCGGCTTGAGGGATCCGTCCGAGCGGACGATGCCGAAATGCAACTCGTGCGGCGCCTGATCGAACGGCGGCAGCGTCGCGAGTTTTGGATCGTAGTCGGCCCAACACCACCAAAAACCGCCGATCGCGCCGCGCGCATGCAGCCGGTCCAGCACGTCGGTGGCGTAGGACGCCATCTCGTCTTCGGTGAGGCATGCAAAGCCGGCAGCATTGGCAGGCAGTTCTTTTTTCTGCCCGTATCCGGATTCTCCGGGCAGCGGCACGCGGTCGTAGGGCGACACTGTATTTGCTGGACACGTCGGATCGCCAAACTCGCTGAACAGCAGCGGTTTTCCGGTAAACGAACCTTGCAAAGCGCCAAGAAACGGCACGACGTTGCGATCGAGGCGGCCGCGTGAAAACGAACTGTAGACGGAATAGCCGTGCATCGTCGCTATTTTCCACGGAAGTGAGATGCTCGACGGCCGCAAATGGCGGTCGCGTTCTAAATCCTCGCCGTGCATGCCGCCGGTCACCCAGCCGCCGCCCGACGCCTCGATCAGCGTTTCCGATAGTTGTTTGCTCCACGCGGCGGCATCTTCGGGCGATGTCGGTTCGCGTAGGTTGCTGAACTCGTTGCCGAGATCCCAACCGTACAAACCTGGATGATCTTGCACGCGTTCGCCGACGGCTTTCACGAAGACGAGTTGCGCGGCGAGCAGTTGCGGATCGGCATAGAAATCGCCGATTCCAAAATCCGATTCGTTTTCGTTTGAGATCGTGCGGAAGCGCCCGTGCGGCGTGTTGCGATCGAGCGACCACGACGGCAGCCAGTTGACCCCGCTCATGTGCCCGCAAAACAGCGTCGGCATCGCCTTGAGGCCCGCGCTCGCAACCGCGTCCATAACTGCGTCGAAGTTTCTCAGCGCATTGACGTTCATCGAGTTGGGTGAGGGTTGAAACGTATCCCAATCGATGAAGAAGCGCACGACGTCGAGCCCGAGGTCGCGGATGCGCTCCATGTCCTCGCGAATTTCGCCGCGATCGAACTGTCGCCAGGCGTACATCGCGCTGTGCAACGGCCAGTAGTTGATGCCTAGAAGAAATTTCGACATGCCGCGAGCGCTATTCGCGTTCGGCGCCCGAGCCTCTGCATGGGCGGCATGGAGGATTCGGCGCCGGGGCGAAGCGCGTCGTAATGGCAGATTCTCGAGGCCCCGTTCGAGTCGGAATTATTATGGGCAGCCGGTCGGATTGGGAAATCATGGAGCCGGCGCGCGCAACCCTCGACGAATTGGGCGTGGGCTGCGAAATGCGCGTAGTGTCGGCGCATCGCATGCCGGATGAAATGTTCCAGTACGCCGCCTCGGCCGCCGGGCGCGGACTGCTGGCAATCATCGCCGGAGCGGGCGGTGCGGCGCATTTGCCCGGCATGACGGCCGCCAAAACGATGGTGCCGGTCATCGGGGTGCCGGTGCAGTCGAAGGCGCTCAACGGGGTCGATTCGTTATTGTCGATCGCGCAGATGCCGCCCGGCGTTCCGGTGGCGACGATGGCCATCGGCGGGGCTGTCAACGCCGCATTATTTGCGGCTCGGATTGTAGCCCTCGGTGACCCCGCGGTGGCAGAACAACTCGCGGCCTATATGACGCGCATGCACGAAACGGCGAAGTCGTCGACCCCCGAGTGACGCAACCGATTCAAACGATCGGGGTCATCGGCGGAGGCCAGCTGGGCCGCATGTTCGCCGTTGACGCCAAGCGCATGGGCTACGATGTGTTGACGCTCGATCCGCAAGAGCGTTCGCCCGCCGGACAAGTCGCCGATCAGCAAATCGTTGCGAACTACGACGATCTCGGCGCGATCGAAGAACTTGGGCGTCGCAGCGATATCGTAACGTACGAATTCGAGAACGTCGCGATTTCGTCGGTCGAGCATTTGGAGAAGTCCGGGCGCAAAGTTTCGCCATCGAGTTCGGTGCTACGCATCACGCAGGACCGTATGTTCGAAAAGCGCTTCGTGCGTTCGTGCGGCATCGGCACGACGGCGTTCGAAAGCGTCGATTCTGCTGCCGACCTGCAGAGCGCGATCGAAACGGTCGGCTTCCCTGCGATTCTTAAGACGGTGCGCGGTGGATATGACGGTAAGGGTCAGTGGCGTGCCGAGAATTTGACGCAGGCCGAGGCGGCGGTTACCGAAGCGAAAGGCGCGCCGCTGATTTTCGAGCGCGTCGTGCCGTTTCGTTGTGAAGTGAGCGTCGTCGCGACCCGTGACGAGCACGACAACGTCGTTGCGTATCCGGTGGGCGAGAACCAACACCGGCAAGGCATTCTCTCGATGACGATCGCGCCGGCCCGAATCGAGGCAGCGGTCGCGGCACGCGCGCAAGAAATGGCTGCGACGATTGGCCGCGGACTGAATCTCGTCGGTACGTTCTGCGTGGAGTTCTTTTTAACTGAAGAGGACGAGCTGCTGGTTAACGAGATCGCCCCGCGACCGCACAACAGCGGACACTACACCATCGACGTGACGCAGTGTTCGCAATACGAGCAACACGTGCGCGCGATTTGCGATCTGCCGCTATCGCGGCCGATATTACTGTCGAACGCGATCATGATGAATATTCTCGGCGATGGCAACGGGGATCGCCTCGGCGGCGTTACCGACTTACTGTCGGACCCAACGATCGTGCTGCACATGTATGGCAAACGCCACGCCGTTGCAGGGCGAAAGATGGGCCACTTTACGATGCTGGTCGATGGTCCGCTCGATGATGCTGCGATCGCCAAAGCCCGCGCGGCGCACGCGAAACTCCGTTGGACGAGTTGACGGTTCGACTAGGGCTCGAATAGTGCGATCGCGGTTGGGTTGCCGATTTCCGATTGCGGATAACCGTTTCCGCCGGGGATCGTTCGGATCGGCTTTGCGTTGCCGGATGCTTTTGACGCGTAGACCGTAATCGAGTCGCCCTGAACGTTCGTATTGTCACTGCCGTTGACCACGAAGATTCGCCCGTCTGTATTTATGGCGACGCCTTGCGGCTCGAAGAGTCCCGTACTTGAACCGGAAATAATGCGAACGGGAGCGGCGTTTCCGTGGGCATCTGCTGCGAAAATATCGATAGCGTTTGCGTAGCTGTCTGCGACAAGAATCTCGCCGCGTGCGTCAACCGCAATGCCTTCGGGAATCTGAAACCCCGTTTTATTTCCCTTGATGATGCGCGACGGTTTCTGGTTGCCATTAGCCGAGTCGGGGAACTCGAGGATCGCCGACGTATCGACATCTCCAGTCACCGCGTAGATTTGGTGTTTCCAAACCGCAATGCCACCGGGGTTGCCGAACAGCTTCGTCTTCTGGCCGAAAATGATGTGCGTGCCGGTCGGACAGCCACTGCTCGCTCCCGAGGGAAAGACGAAGATCGAGTTGGAGCCAATTCGCGGTGGGTTGAAATTCATTGCGTACAACGCACCGGAATCGTCGTAGGTCAACCCTTTCGCTTCGCCGAGCCCGACGCACGAATAGATCGCACTGGGCGGGGTGTTACCCGTGGCGCCGGGTGGATAGACGTTCACTCCTGCGCCGCCGCCGGATGCGTCTTGCGCGTCGAGGGCAATCGACTGGTTCTTTGAAACTGCGATGCCGCTGGACTCGAACTCGAGACCGACGGACCCTCCACCGAGCGCTATAACCGGCGTTGTTGGGCCGTTGGCGTTCAGCGGGTAAGCGGCCGCGTTAAGCGTTGCCTGCGATGTGAACCAGAGGTCTGTGATGTAGACGAGCGGCTTCGGTTTTTTCGCTGCCTGACGGTCTCGCGTTGCCGGGGCAGATGTCGCGAGCTGCGGAATCGATGCGCCTGGATTCGTGCTGCAACCCGCTAACAGAAAAGCGGCCGCGAGGGATAGACGAAGAGGCAGCGATTGCGACATTACAACCTCGTTCAAAAGGCGATTGGTAGCTTTGCCCATCATTTCCCGCGAGGATGAAGAAAGTGTGAATCGCTAGGTATGCGGTTAGCGCGTCTGTCCGCTCGTGCTCGCGCCACCGTGTAGACGATGCTGCGCGGCCGCTGCTTGCACCGCGATACCGAGTAGAACGACGAGGATCACGACGGAAAACGACTTGATCAGAAACGGAAACGTCGTGAAATATCCCATCAAGCGATCGTCAGAACTCATTATATCCTCCTTGGTACGCTGCTAAGAACGGTTCTCGACCGGGATGACATACCTGGTCGCGGTATGCGTTTCGCTGTATGCGCTAATCTTGTTGTCGATCAGACCAGCAGCAAAACTGGCAGCGCGAACCTCGACGTCTTTCGGGCCCGAGCCGCGACCCTTGGGGTGAAATATCCAAAGCATGCCGTTCATTTCGAGATGCTCTGCCGCGCCCGATATTCCGTCAAGATCTTCGACTCGGTTAACCTTCAGAAAAATGATATCGTACCGGGCGCGCAACCGAGGAGAGGCCGATTTCGCGAGTCGCACGTCGAGTTCGCGAACGAACGCTGCATCGTGCTTGCCGACGAGCCCGATACGATGTTCTGCCCGAACACCGAGCTTGTCGAACAGCGAGCGATGCGAGTAGTCGCGATCCGGCATCAGGAAAACTTCAGTGACTTCGGCTTTTCGGGAATGTCGGTGTAGGCTTGCGGACGATCCCACCAATCGTGTTTGCGCGCGGCAAGCGTCTTGTGATTCGGTTCGGGCGGTGACCCAGAGCGATCGCCTCGGTGTAGGCGGCGATGTATCGGTCGATCATCCGCTCGTTCGAAAATGTCGATTCGACATGCTGCCGGCAAGCGTGCCGGCTGAGCTTGGCCAAGCCGGGCGCCTTTGCGACCGCATCATCGACGTTATCGCACAAGAAGCCGGTCACGTCGTCTACCACGATCTCCGGAATCGAGCCCATGCGCGCGCCGAGAACCGGCGTTCCGCATGCCATCGCTTCAATCAACGTGAGGCCGAAGCGCTCAGGGCGCGTCGTCATATGGACTAATGCCAGCGCGTTCGAAAGTAGTTCGTTGCGCGCTTCACGCTCTACCGGCCCGATAAACTGCACCGCGTCGCCATCGATATGGGGTGCGACCTGCTCGTTAAAGTACTTCTCGTCTTGCGGTATGCCGGCCATCTTGAGCCGAATGCCCGCGCGCTTGGCGACTTCGATCGCCAGATGTGCGCCTTTTTCGGGATGGAAGCGTGCCAGGAACACGAGATAGTCGCCCGGCGTGTCACGAAACGTGAACAGGCTCGGGTCGATACCGTTGTACGTCGTCGCGAGATAGTCTAAACCGGGATCGCGATCGGAATCCGAAATCGAGCAGAAGAAGCTGCGCCACGCGGCGTCATAGTACGCCGCGAGAATCTGCGGCGACGAAAAACCGTGAATGGTGGTAATCATGGTCGGAAGGCCAGACGACATTGCGTAGGTGAGCGGCTTCCAATCAAAATTGTTGTGGATTAAGTCGAATTCGTGCGCGCGACCGGAAGAACTCGCCGATGTGCAACGCGCCGAAGACGTCGCCGGAAAGCGCCGGGTCTTGATTGAGTCCGACCGGGACGATCGATGCGAGCTTGCCTTCGAACGTCGAGTTGCCGGTTGCAAAGAGCGTGACGTCGAGTCCTCGCCGGCGCATGCCGTCGGCGATGTCGAACGCGACTTGTTCCCATGGGCCATACCCCGGCGGCGGCGACGGCCACGAGATCGATCCGAGTACTGCGAGTTTTAGGCCTTCGAGGCCGTGCCTTATGCGCGTACGAATTCGCCCGCTTTGACGACGCGCTTTGGATGCTGCAGCGCGCGAACGTCTCGTCCGGCATCGCCGTCGAGCAACAGCATGTCGGCCGGCTCGCCGATCGCTACGATTCCGCGATGCAAACCGAGTAACTCGGCCGAGACGGCGGTGGCGGCGTGCAATGCTTGCTGCGGCGTCATGCCGAGAAGCGACCACATCAGCTCGACTTCGTACGCATAGTTCTCGTGCATGTTATAGGGTGTGCCGGAGTCCGAACCGCCGGCGATCCGCACGCCATTCTCGTAGGCCTTGCGAATGTTCACGAGCATCGCCTCGTTTACGATGTGGGCCTTATCGACGACGAACTGCGGCTGATGACCCTCCTCCAAATGGGAGAGAATGCACGTCGGTGCGCTCAGCGTCGGCACGAGATACGTACCGCGTTCCTTGAACAGCGCGATGGCCTCATCGTCGAGCATGTGGCCGTGTTCGATCGAATCGACACCAGCGCGCAAGGCGTTCTTGATACCCAGGGTCCCGATCGCGTGCGCCGCAACGCGCATTCCGTGGCGATGCGCCTCATCGACGGCTGACGTGAGCTCGTCGGGTGTCAGCTGCGCGTTGCCCGGCACTGCGCCGCGGGTCAACACGCCGCCGGTCGCGATGAGCTTGATGCAGTCGGCACCGGCTAACAGCTGCTCGCGCACGGCTTTGCGCGCGTCCCACGGCGAATCGACCGCGCGTCCGAGAAACCAGCCGTGTCCGCCGGTCATGCACAATACTGCGCCGGCAGCGCGAATGCGCGGACCGTCGATCGTGCCGGCCGTAATGCCGTCGCGGATGTCTTGCGCGATCGCATTCGAGCTACCGAGATCGCGTATGGTCGTCACGCCGGCCGCTAGACTCTTGCGGGCGTTGGCGACGGCTCGTACGAGCCGCTGGCCGGGCGTCGATGACGCGACCGCAGCCATCGCGTCCGCCTCACCCGACATTTCGAGGTGCGCGTGCGCGTTGACCAATCCCGGCGTTACCGAGGCCGCTTGCGCATCGCACTCACCGCTCGCGGTGCGCAATTCTGCGATCTTGCCATCGGCGATGACGATATCGACGTTGCTCTTCGGCGGCTCTAAGGTTCCGTCGTACAGCAGTCCAGTTCGAACGATCATTTATTCCTCAAACGGGACGGGCAGAACGCGCAGTCGCACGTGATACGTTTGCTCGAGGTCGTATTCGATGTCCGACAACAGTTTCATGACAGCGTGCAGCTTCGAAGCCGGCACGCTAACGTGATAATCGTAACCGTCGCGGGAGCTTCTCAGCGTCGAAAGATCGACCAGTGGCGCGAGCTTCGAGAAGAGTAGCGCTTCGGCGTCCGACCTCGACTGATGCGCGGCGTCGTTCACTTCAACAGCCTTCGCAGATCGCGGGCGATATCATCCGCCCACGCGAGGTACTCGTCGGCCTCGGTGCGCGAAAATGGTTCCGAGACGTCGGTAGGGCCATAATCGGCCAATTTCCGCGCCTTTTGCAACGAGTTGGTCCTCTTGGCGGCTTCAGAAGGCGACAGCCGCGCGTCGATGACGCCGGGCGCATTCCCGGCTTCGATGTTTCCGGAGTTCTGGCCGTCGTACAGCGCCTTTACCAGATCGACCGTTTCGTTGTGGCTGAAATGACCCTCGTAGAACGTCTGACCGGGATGCCGGTTCGCGACGCGCATCTCGAAAAGTTCTCCGGCGAACGCCGCGATGCAGTAGACGGTGTAATACGCCCGCGCGATCGCCTGCAGATAACAGCCGTTATTACGCAGCACGCGGATTGCGCTTTGCAGTCTTGCTTCTTGAACGTCAAGCTGATCGCGGGTCACAAAAAGTAGCCGACTTTGCCAAATATATACATATGAGCAACTCAGTTGCTCTTGTATCGTAGACTAAGACGAGTAACATCTCAAGTGCCTAGGCTACATTGTCCGGCGCTCGAACGGCCGAGATCGAGCGCCGAAAGCGATGTCTCTACAACGGAAACGGAGGGCTGACGGCCACGCCGGTCGGCTTGCCGCCGAGGCTGTATACCTGCTTTGACTTGCCCCCTGCCGGAAAGTCGAAGTGCTCGCCCGATCCCCCACCGGTATTCACCGTGTACACTGAGTTGCCGGATTTCGTGAACGCAAAGGCCGTCGGTTGGATCGTGTAGTTGCTGTTGAGCGGCGTGACGGCGAATTTTACGAGCGCATTGGTGAAGGCCGTATACGTGACGATCGTTTCGGCGGTAGCGTCGATGATCGATAGGCGCTTGTGCGGGCCAAACTGTAAGCTGCCGGGATACTCCATACCGTAATCCGACTGCAGCTCGTTGTAGCTGCCGGCCGAACATTCGCCTTGGACGATCGAGACGGCCACTTTCTTTTTGACGAAACCGTCGAAATAGAAGTCGCCGGCGGAATCGAACGCGCCGGAACCCACACTGGTGTAATCCGGGGTGAGAATGGTCGAGCACGGCGTCGTTTCGTTCTTAGCGTAGAGTACGATGCTGCCGGATCCGGCCGGGCACCCTTTCGCCGTCGAGCATTCGTTGGTCACCGCGACCGTGCCATCCGCGGCTACCGCCACTCCGCGCGGAACGTAACCGCTATCGTTGAGCGTTTCGACCGGCGCGCCGTTGTAGGGGGATTCGAACACCGGTACGCTTTGATCGCCACTGTCGGCGACGTACACTCGATTCTGTACGTCAACTGCCAAACCGGCCGGCTTGTGTAAAGGGCTGATAATGCCGACTAATTCGGGCTTCGTGCGCTCCCAGATTTCGACGTAGTTCTCCTTTGCGTTCGCAAAAAAGACTAACGAATCGTTCGGGCCGATCGCGGCGTTTTTCGCGCGCTGTATCGTCGTAGGCTGTGCGGCAGCGGCTGCCGGCAGATTCGACGATGGGGAGAGCGAGCCGCTCGAGCAGCCGGCTAGCAAAGCGAGCGCGCCAAGCACGGCAATAGACCGAGTGTTCAACAAAGTGGGATCCTCCAGAGAAGGTGGCGTTCTTAAGCCGTAACGACGGCAGCGGCTCGTTTGTCGCTCGCTTCGAGCGCTTGGTACGTTCTGCTCGTCAGCGGGTGGTCGAGGACGGTCGCAATGTACCGGGAGGCCGCCCGGACCTTATCGATATCGACGCCCGTGTTGACGCCCATTTGATCGAGCATATAGAGCACATCTTCGGTGCCGATGTTACCCGTCGCTCCCGGGGCGTACGGACAGCCGCCCAACCCGCCGGCCGACGAGTCGAACACGTGCGCACCTAAGCGCAGCGCCGCATAGATGTTGGCCAGCGCCGTTCCGCGCGTGTCGTGAAAATGGAAGCCGATACGGTCGAGCGGAATCTCGTTCACCAGCAGCGGGACGAGTTGCTCGACTTGTGACGGGACGCCGACACCGATCGTGTCGCCGATCGAAACGCCGTCGCAGCCCATGTCCATCAGTTCGACCGCGACGTTAACCACGCTTTGCGGCGTCACTTCGTCGCCGAACGGCGACCCGAAGGCAGTCGAAACGTAACCGCGCACCCACACGCCGTCGTCTTTTGCCGCGCGTACGACTTGCCGGAACGTCGCGAGCGACTCTTCGACCGTCATGTTGATATTACGGCGAGTGAATTCGTTCGAGGCAGCAGAAAAAACCGCGATCGCATCGGCGCCGGCGGCTCTCGCATCTGCGTACCCTTTGAGGTTCGGCGTCAAGACCGGATAGCGAACGCCGGGCGTTTTCTTAATACGTCCGAAAACTTCGACCGCATCGCCGAGTTGCGGGATCGCTTTCGGACTGACGAACGACGTCGCTTCGATCCATTTCAAACCCGATTCCGACAGCAATTCGATGAAGCGAACCTTCGCATCGGCCGGAACCGTCTGCGACTCGTTTTGCAGGCCGTCGCGCGGACCCATTTCGAACAGCGTTACGTTTTTCGGTAGCATCGTTTATCCAATTTCCACCAGCGGCGCACCGCCGCTGACGATCTCCCCTTCACGTACGAACACATTCTTGACTTCGCCGGCTGCATCGGCCTCGATGCGATGTTCCATTTTCATGGCTTCGAGCACCACGAGGAGCGCGCGCTCTTCGACCGTCTCGCCTTGGGACACGGCGATTTTGACGATCTTGCCCGGCATCGGGCTCGCGACGCGTCCCGGGGCCGATGCGCCGGCCGCGGCCGCCGCGCCGCCGAGCGACGGCGGATCGGCGAACGCGAGGCTGTAGGTCTGGCCGCCGGTTTGCACGACGAAATCATCGTCGTCGTCAAACGACGCGGTGCCTTCGATTGCCGGCGCGTCGCCGAGTTGCGCCACGAGCGACGTGCCGCGCGTCGAAACGTGCAGTTTGCCGCTGAGCGCCCCGCTCAAACGCCAAACGTTCTCATCGGCCGTCATGTCGGCCGAGATGTCAAACGACGCGCCGTCCTCCGACACCAAATGGATCGGCATCCCGACGCCGGCGAGGCGCCACGGCGCGAGACCGTCGAGCAGCAATGCAGCGCAGCACAGTAGCGCCGCATCCGGCGGCGTCTGCGGTTTGGTGAAGATCGATTCGTCCAACCGTTCGGCTAAGAAGCCGGTGGTGGTTGCGCCGTCGCGAAATGCCTGGTCGCGCACGATCCACGATAGCAGCGGAATATTCGTGCGTACGCCGTCAACCACGAAATCGTCGAGCGCCGCATCCATGCGCGCGACCGCAGCGGCACGGTCGCTGCCGTACACGATCAACTTCGCGAGCATCGGATCGTAATACACGCTGACATCGCTACCGGCCGCCACGCCCGAATCTAACCGAATGCCCGGACCCTCGGGCGGAATCCAATGCTCGATGGTTCCCGTCAACGGCAGCATGTGGTTGGCCGGATCTTCGGCATAAATGCGCGTTTCGATCGACCAGCCGCGCGGCCGCACGTCGTCTTGCGAAATCGTCAGACGTTCGCCCGACGCGATGCGTAATTGCCAATGCACCAGATCGACGCCGTACACGAGCTCGGTCACCGGATGCTCGACTTGCAGCCGCGTGTTCATTTCTAAAAAGTAATAGTTGCCTGAAGAATCGAGCATAAACTCGCACGTTCCCGCGTTGACGTAACCGACCGATTGCGCGGCCGCGACGGCGCTGGCGCCCATTACGGCACGTAACTCCGGCGAGAGCGCAACCGACGGTGCTTCCTCAACGATTTTCTGATGGCGGCGCTGAATCGAACATTCGCGCTCGCCTAAGTGAATCGTCGTGCCGTGCGCGTCGGCCAGCACTTGAAACTCGATGTGCCGCGGATCGATCAGATATTTCTCCAGCAACACGGCATGGTCGCCAAACGCCGATTGCGCTTCGCGCTGCGCGGCCGCTAAGGCGATCGTCGAAGGCTGCGAGACTCTCGACAACGCGCATGCCGCGGCCGCCACCGCCGGCGCTGGCCTTGATCAACACCGGAAATCCCATTTGGCCGGCTTGCGCGCGCAATGTTTCCAACGACTGATCGTCGCCGTCGTAACCGGGAACCGTCGGCACGCCGGATTGCCGCACCCGTCGCTTGGCCTCGATTTTGCTGCCCATGGCCGCCATCGCTTCGGGGCTCGGCCCGACGAACGTCATTCCGGCTGCAGCGACCGCACGTGCGAACGCCGCGCGTTCCGAGAGAAATCCGTAACCCGGATGCACCGCATCGGCGCGCATCGCGACGCCCGCGGCGACGACGGCTTCGATGTCGAGATACGACTCCGTCGCCGGAGCCGGGCCGACGCAGCGCGCGTCGTCCATGAACTCCAAGTGATACGCCTCGGCGTCGGCTTCGGAATAGATACCGAGCGGAACGATTCCCATCTCGCGTGCGCCGCGCGCAATGCGAACCGCGATTTCGCCGCGATTGGCGATCAATACGCGCGCAATCACTTGTGGAAACCTGCTTTGCGGCGCTCGAGAAATGCTCGCAGCCCTTCTTGGCCCTCGGGACTGATGCGTTGATTGGCGATCGCCTCGCTCGTAATCTCGCGCGATTCTTTGTACGTGGCATCGAGCACGTTGCGTACGAGTCGTTTTGCGGCGCGCACCGCGTACGGGCCGGCGCTCAAGATCTCTTTCAGCGTCAGCTCGACGCGCGCGTCGAGTTCGTCGATCGAAACCACGTCGTGCGCGAGGCCGATTTGCATCGCGCGTTTGGCGTCGAAACGCTCGCCGGTAAGAAACAGCGCGCGCGCGTGCGACGGCCCGATCTTGGCGATGACGAACGGCGAAATCACGGCAGGAATGATGCCCAACTTGACCTCGGTAAAACCGAAGAGCGCGTCGTCGGCGGCCAGGACGATATCGCACACCGAGGCCAGGCCCGAACCGCCCCCCAACGCGGCGCCGTGCACCCGTGCGATCACCGGCCTCGGGCAGTTGTCGATGGTGCGGAACATATCGCTCATGCGCTGCGCGTCGATCGCGTTCTGTTCGAAGCTGAGGTCGAGCGATTCGCGCATCCAGCCGACGTCGGCGCCGCCGCAGAAGGCCTTGCCCTCGCCGGACAGGACGACCGCTCGCACGTCGTCGGCCGCCGAGAGGCGGGTGAAGGTTTCTGCGAGTTCGCCGATCATTTCGGCGTTGAATGCGTTGCGGACATCGGGGCGCGCGAGCGCGACCCTGGCGATTCCGTCGTCGAAGCTGACGTTGAGGGTCGAAGCGGCCATGCCGGGGGTCGATTCTCCAGTCATCCGAAGGCGCCTTGGACGCGTTATACTGCTGGAATGGGTGCGCGAGCGATGCGATTGATCTACCGCTATGCCTGGCTGACCCGAGCCAGCCACTGGCTCTGGGCGCTTGCGTTTGCCGTGCTCGTCTCGAGCGGCCTGCAAATTTTCAACGCCTCTCCGAACCTCGACGCTTCCGATAAAAGCAACCCGGCCCGGCGCGTCTTGGCAATCGGTGCGCCATCCGAGGGCGTCGGCACGACGACGATTTTCGGACATACGTTCTTTACCACCGGATGGCTGGGCTGGACCGACGACGGCCAAGGATCGCAGGGCTTGCACGCCTTTCCCGCCTGGATCACGATCCCGGGCAATCAAGATCTCGCCGGCGGGCGCCGCTGGCATTTCTTTTTCGCGTGGATCGGCGGACTGTGCTGGCTGGTCTGGCTGATTTCCGCGTGGAGGAAAGGCAGTCTGCGAGATCTCGTCTTGCGCCCATCGGATATTCCGAAGCTGTGGCCGATGCAAGCGTATTATTTTCACTTGCGCCGCGAGCCGCCGCCACACGGCGTGTACAATCCGCTGCAAAAATTTTCGTACACGGCGATTTTGTTCGTGATCGCGCCGTTCGTCGTGCTGACCGGGCTGGCGTTGTCGCCGGGCATCGACGCGATCGCCAATCCATTGACGTGGCTGTTAGGCGGACGGCAATTTGCGCGGTTGTGGCATTTCGCGGGCATGGGGTTGCTGCTGGCGTTTTTCGCGGTGCACGTGTTTCAAGTGGCGACGCAAGGCGTCGTCAATCAGATGCGTGCGATGATTACCGGCTGGTACAAGTTGGATGAGCGAGAGGTGACCGGCCCGTGAAGCGTCGCTTGTTTTTGGCATCGTCGATTTCGGCGGCGCTGGCCGGTTGCGGCCCGATCTCCAACACCGTCGCGAACAATCCGGCGTGGCAGAAAGTCCTCGAATCGGTCGAGCCGCTCGATCATGCGTTGATCGGCACGCGCGGTTTGGCGCGCGAATATCCCGATTCGGCTGTCGATCGTAACTTTCGCGTCAATGGCTTCGCGACGCCGGCCGACGCGCAGTACGCGCGGCTTGCCGCGCATGGTTTCGTCGATTACAAGCTGGTCGTGAATGGCGCGGTCGATCGCCCGCATGCGTTTGCCTATGCGCAGTTGCTGCGCATGCCGCGTCAGACACAAACGACGCGCCACGATTGCGTGGAGGGTTGGAGCGCGATCGGCAAATGGAGCGGCGTGCGCTTAGCCGACATTCTCGACGCCGCCGGCGTGCGCCGCGACGCGCGCTACGCGATCTTTCATTGTTTGGATAACGACGGCAGCGGCACGCTGTATTACGAATCGCTGGATCTGCATCAGGCCTATCATCCGCAGGCGTTGCTGGCATTGACGCTCAACGACGCGCCGCTCGACCCCGCGCATGGCGCGCCGGTGCGGCTGCGCGTTCCGACGCAACTGGGCTACAAGAGCGCGAAATGGGTCGCGCGCATCGAGCTAGCCTCGTCGTTTGGGAGCGTCGGCGGCGGACGCGGCGGCTATTGGGAAGATCAAGGCTACGAGTGGTACGCGGGCATCTGATGGCCTAGGGGGCCGGTGCGGCCGACGGCGCATCCGCTCGGCTCGTTCGGCGGTTATCGCCAGCGGAGGACGCAGTTTTTGAGCAATCGACAAGTGTTACAACCGCACCCCGGTCATCCGATTACGGTCGAGCCCGCGAAGGGCCGCGTCGTCGTCACCGTTGCCGGAAAGAAGGTCGCCGACTCGCGCAATGCGTTGGAGCTGCGCGAGGCCCAATATCCGGTGACGCATTACATTCCACTCGCCGACGTCAACCAGAGCCTGATCGCGAAGACCGAGCACACGACGTGGTGCCCGTACAAAGGTGAAGCGTCCTATCATTCGATTTCGCACGGTGGTGCACGCAGCGAAAACGCGATCTGGACCTACGAGGCTCCGCACGATGCGGTGGCCGCGATCAAAGGTCACGTCGCGTTTTATCCGGATCGCGTCAACTCGATCGAAGTCTCGGATGATTGATCCGTTGGAAGAAGCGATACTGATCGAGACGACCGAAGGCGGCTTATTCCAGTCGCGGGTCACTACTGAGGACACGACGTTCATCATCGACGAGCCCGTTGAAATGGGCGGACTGGCTTCCGGTCCGAATCCTTATGATTTGCTGGCAGCCGCACTCGGCGGCTGCACCGCAATGACGATGAAACTGTACGCGAACCGCAAACAGTGGCCGCTCGAGCACGTCAAGGTGCGCGTGTTGCACGAGCGCGACGGTCTGAACGGCCGCGACAAGTTTACTCGACAGATCGAATTGACCGGCCAACTCGACGACGAACAAAAAGAGCGACTGCTGGCGGTCTCGCTCAAATGCCCGGTACACAAGACGATTTCGAGCGGCGCCGACATCGAGACGCTGATCGTCCCGGCTTCGTCCGACCGGGAGGTCGAGTCGCATTGCGCGCACGCGATCGACTGCATGGAAGCCGCGACGGCGACGCCTTAACGAGGAAGCTCCTCGTTCGCTCGCGTAGCTGCCGCCATGCGCCGATTGTTGACGAGTGCCGCCCTTCTTGCATTGGCGGCTTCACTATGTCTGCCCGTGACGGCCGAAGAGCCGCCGCATCCGACGTTTTCACCGCCGGCACCCGGTTCGGTGGTGCAGAGCCAAGTCGTGTACCTCGCCGGTCAGGCGATGCACAGCCAGTGGCGCGCCGTCATCAGCAAACGCGTTGCCGGCAAGGGTTCCGGCACGACGTTTTATCAGTGGTATCTTTCGATCTACCAGATTGACGACACGACATATCACTTACGGTATCAGTCGCCACGCGATGGTGGGCCGCTCTCGAAGGTCGAAAAAGCCTCCGGCGGCGACATGTGGTATCCGTTGCAGTCGGCGGACATCGTCGACAGTGCGATGCTGATGCAGCCCGCCGTGGAACAGTTGATCGTTTCTTCGCACGAAACCGGCGCGGACTGTGGATCGGCCACCGTCACGGTGCTTCGAACGAATTCGGCCGGTAAGGTCGTTCCGGCGGTGACGATTCAGAACAACTGCGATTTAAAGGTGCGGGTATCGCGTGGAACCGGCGGCGTGCCGGACGCGCTGATTCTCAGCGGGCCGTATTATAACTCGACCGCGCCGAATTGCTGTCCGACGAAGGCGAAGGCTGTCGCGACGCTGCGTTATCGCAGCGGTACGTGGATCGAGAAACCGAAATACTTCACCCTGTACCCGAACGCGTTTCCGCATTAGCCTCGGAATACGTGAGTTCGACGAAGCCTTCGTCTCGTACGACGATCTAACGCGGCTTCTCAACGACGCCTACCGGCCGTTAGCCGAAATGGGCCTCAACTACGTGGCCGCCACGCAGGATGCGACGGTGACGCGTGCGCGCGTCGCGGCGGCATGTGCGTGCTGGATCGCGTATCGATCGCACGATCTCGTCGGCACGGTCTGTTACTACGCCGGAGGCCATGGCGCGGATGGGCCGCCCCGCTATTCGAGTGCCGATGTCGCCCACTTCGGCCAGTTCGCGGTGATCCCACGCCTTCAGGGCACCGGCGTGGGCTCTGCTCTGCTCGACGTTGTGGAGCGAAAAGCGTTAGCCGATCGTAAGTCGGAACTTGCGTGCGATACGGCCGAGCTTGCCACCGAACTTATCGGCTTCTATCAGAAGCGCGGGTTTCGAATCGTGGAGCGCCATCGCTGGCCACACGCTCGTTATGTGAGCGTCGTTTTAAGTAAACCGCTCCGCTCATAGCTCTCGGCCACTGTAGCGAAATTGAACTAAGTCTAGTCCACTGTCACGCCGATCGAATTGTGGATCGATGGCCCGACCGACACAACATTCTCTCATCGAAGAGCACCGTTCGACGGTCCCAAAACCCGAATCATTGGGAGTAGGGCCGAACATATGTCCGAAGCCGCACGTAACGGTTCCAATTCCATCCGTTTTTCGCATTGCCGAAATGTGAACAGGTGGACTTAGTCTAGTCCAAATTTGCTACAGTCGGAAACGGGCTGCATTGCAGCCCGAGCCGGGATCGCGCGATCCTACATTCTAAAGATGCCGAATTGCGTCCGAGGCTGCGGCGCATGCGCCGCGGCATCTAAACCAATCGCCAGAACGCGCCGCGTATCCAAAGGATCGATGATCCCATCGTCCCACATGCGCGCCGTCGAATAATAGGGCGAGCCTTCGCGTTCGTATTTCTCTAAAATCGGCGCTTCGAACGCCGCCTTCTCTTCAGCAGTCATGCCGCCGCGAACGGTCGACAATACGCTCGCTGCCTGCGGCCCGCCCATAACGCTGATGCGCGCGTTGGGCCACATCCAGAGCTGGCGCGGCGAATACGCGCGTCCGCACATGCCGTAGTTCCCGGCGCCGAAGCTGCCCCCGATCACGACCGTAAACTTCGGCACCTCCGCACACGCGACGGCCATCACCAATTTCGCGCCGTCTTTGGCGATGCCGCGATTCTCGTACTCGCGTCCGACCATGAAACCGGTAATATTCTGCAAGAACAACAGCGGCGTGCCGCGCTGCGCGCACAACTCGATAAAATGCGCCCCCTTGAGAGCACTCTCGCTAAACAAAATACCGTTATTGGCCAAAATCCCAACCGGATGGCCGTCGATCCGCGCGAACCCACACACCAGCGTCGTCCCGTACCGCGCCTTAAACTCGTGAAACTCCGATGCATCGACCAGCCGCGCGATAATCTCGTGTACGTCGTAACCGATTCGACTATCCGAAGGAATAACGCCATACAACTCGCGCGGATCGAACGCCGGATCCACCGGCTCGATGCGGTCCCACTGCTGCGGCAACTCCAAGTGCAGATTGCGGACGATCTCACGCACCATCGCCAGCGCCTGATTGTCGTCATTGGCAAAATGGTCTGCTACGCCCGAAACGCGCGTGTGCACGTCGGCACCGCCCAAGTCTTCGGCCGACACTTCCTCGCCCGTGGCGGCCTTCACCAACGGCGGACCGCCCAAGAAAATCGTTCCGTTACCCTTCACGATCACGGTTTCGTCGCTCATGGCGGGAACGTACGCACCGCCGGCCGTGCACGAACCCATCACGGCAGCGATTTGCGCGATGCGTTTGCTCGACATGCGCGCTTGATTGTAAAAGATGCGCCCGAAATGTTCGCGATCGGGAAACACGTCGGACTGCAGCGGCAAGAACGCGCCGCCCGAATCGACCAAGTAAATACACGGCAAGTGATTTTGCTCGGCGACTTCTTGCGCGCGCAAGTGCTTCTTCACCGTCATCGGGTAGTACGTGCCGCCCTTGACGGTCGCGTCGTTCGCGACGATGACGCAATGCACGCCTTCAACGATACCGATGCCGGTGATGATGCCGGCCGACGGAGAGTCGTCGGAATACATGCCGCCGGCGGCCAGCGCCGAAAATTCCAAAAACTCCGAGCCGGGGTCAACCAGCCGGTCGATCCGTTCGCGAGCCGGCAGCTTGCCGCGCGATCGATGCTTGGCGACCGCCTCCTCACCGCCGCCGGCGCGCACCGCGGCCAGCCGCGCGCGCAGCTCGGTTACCGAAGCGCTCATGCGGTCGAAATTCCGATCGAACGATTCGTCGCGCGCGAGACGCGATTCTAAGACGGCCATCGGCCAGGCCGTTCGGCGCTTGGCCGCCCCGTTCCGGCGCTGCCATACGACCCCGGCAAGCCTAATGAAGCGCCGGTTAGATGTGGCAACCGCGCCGGCTCCAACCCGAAGCCGAGTGCTATACTGCACCCAATGGCAATCGCGCAAACGACCGCCGATTTCGGCGGCATGAATCGTCCGCAAGGGCGTTTGGATGCGACCACCGCTCTGCTGCCGTTCGAAGGGCCGCTAACGGAGCGTTCGGCCGCACATTTACTGCGGCGCGCCGCCTTTGGCGGAACGCCCGAAGAAGTCGCCCGCTACGCCGCGATGAGCCCGGCCGCGGCCGTCGATTCGCTCGTCCGCTATCCGCAACTGCGTGTCAACCCGCCGAGCGATCTCTATAGTCCGACCTCCCAACTCGAACAGTACGGCCCGCGTGGCCTGCGTTCGTTGGGCACGATGGAACGCAAAGATCTCAACAAAGATATTCGGCGCCAAGAGCACGGGTCGACGCTCTCGATGCAGGTGTGGTGGCTCAACCGCATGCTCGCATCGCCGGCGCCGCTGCAAGAGAAGATGGCCCTGTACTATCACGGTCACTTCACCTCGACCGTTATTCGCAAGGGCATTTCGCCCGCGATGATGTTCGATCAACAACAACTGTTTCGCCAATATGCGCTCGGCAATCTTCGCGATCTCACCAAGGCCGTGGCCAAAGATCCGGCGATGCTCAGATATCTCGACAACGCGCGCAACTCGGTGTCGGAAAACAACGAAAACTTTGCGCGCGAGTTGATGGAACTGTTCACGCTTGGGGTCGACCATTACAGCGAAGACGACGTGCGGAACTCGGCGCGCGCTTGGACCGGCTGGAAGGTCAATAAGATCACCCAACAAGCGTCTTTCGATCCGGCCGCACACGACAACGGCACCAAAACCTTCCTCGGGCAGACCGGCAACTTCAACGGCGACGACATCGTCAACATCATCTTTTCGCAACAGCAATGCGCGCGGTTCTTCGCGACCAGCCTGCTCAATAATTTCGTCTACAACGACCCCGAGCCGGAGTTGGTCGATAGCCTGGCGGCCGTCATTCGCAAGAACGACTACGATCTCGAGCCGGTCATGTCGACGTTGCTGCGCAGCCGCGTGTTCTTCTCGCCGCGCGCCTATCGCGCGTTAGTGAAGAGCCCGGTCGAGTTCGTGGTCGGCGCCTATCGGACGCTCGGCATCGACAAGCTCGACGGCACCGTCCTACCGATTCTTCGCGAAACCGGACAGATGCTGTTCTATCCGCCCAACGTCGCCGGCTGGCCGGGCGGTGCGAACTGGATCACGAGCGCCACGATGATCGCGCGTCAAAACTTCCTCAAACGCATCGCCAACTCGCAGACCCTCGAGCAATCGACGTGGCTGCGCTCGATTCCGATGCACCCCACGACGGTGGCGCAAACCCTCTCGTCGGGCATCTTGCAAGGCGACGTCGCGCCGGCCTCGATGCATCAAATCGATTCGTATCTCGCCGGTGCGGGATCGTCGGCGCTGGCGGCGCTGACGGTCGAAAACTACGACGAACGCGTGAGCGGCGCGACCTTTTTAGCCATGGCGACGCCCGCCTACCAACTCAACTGACTGCAGGCCAACATGAAACGTTTTAATTTTTTAGCGGGAACGCTTTCCGGACTCAGCGTCGTCGCAAGCGGCGATCATTTCTTTGCCAAGGCGCTCGCGCAATCGCCGTTACCCGGTTTACCCGGCGGCGACAATCGCGTGCTCGTGCTAGTAAATTTGATCGGTGGTAACGACGGCCTAAACTGCGTTGTACCCCACGGAAACTCCCAGTATTACCGCGTGCGTCCGTCGCTGGCGATCGCATCGAGCGATGTGCTGCACATCAACTCGCAGGTCGGATTCAATCCGAAGATGCGTTCGCTCAAGGGCTTATACGACAAGGGAATGGTCGCGGTGGTTCAGGGCGTCGGTTATCCGGATCCGAATCATTCGCACTTCCGTTCCAGCGAAATCTGGCAGACCGCAGCTCCCGAAACGTACATGCATACGGGATGGCTCGGGCGGTATCTCGACTCGGCCGGCTTGCCCGATAAAAATCTGTTCAAGGGCGTCGCGATCTCGCAAGTTCTGCCGGAAGCAATGGTATCCGAGCGCATCGACGTTCCGACGATCGCCAATCTCAATCATTACGGTTTGGTGTCCGATCGGGATCCGTATTCGCGCAATGCATTTGCGCAGGACGCGCACGATCGCAGCCTACCCTTTCAATCGCCGTATCTCGGCGAGGTAATGCAGATCGAAGATCACGCGCAACGCGGTTCCGAAGAGCTGCCGCACCTGATCGGCGGCTACCGCACGCAGGCATCCTACCCGTCGTCGACGATCGGAAAGAGCCTCGCGCTGGCGGCACAGATCATCGGCAGCAACATCGGTACCCGGGTGCTGTACGTCTCGCACGGTTCGTTCGATACGCACGTGAACCAAGTCCAGACGCAGAACAATCTGCTCGGCCAGCTGTCCGACGCGCTGTCGGCGTTCTACATCGACCTCGCGGCGCACGGGAACGACAGGCGCGTGCTCACCATGACGTTCTCAGAGTTCGGACGGCGCATCGAAGAGAACGGCGCGCGCGGAACCGATCATGGCGAAGCTTCGCCGCTGTTCATGGTTGGCGGCGGAGTCAAGGGCGGAGTGTACGGCTCCGATCCGGATCTCAACAACACCAACATGGGCAATGTCAAGTTCAGCACGGATTTCCGCAGCGTATATGCGACGGTACTCGAGCGTTGGCTCGGACGCCCGTCGGCCCCCGTCCTCGGCGGTCAGTTCTCGAAGCTTCCGATCTTAGCCTAGAGTCGCTTCGGCAGCATCGTAGGTTCTCGGTTGCATGTCGTGCAAAACACGGCGGCATGCAACCGATGGAACGTAGCGCCGGCCGTTCCTCCATTCTATTTCTCGGCAGCGGTGGCGCGCGCTTCGTCGTTGCACGCCAATTGCGTTCGTCGGCCGGAATGTGGATGCGGTTCGGCGACACGCAAATCCACGTCGATCCCGGTCCAGGCGCCTTAGTACGGGCGCTCTCGCACGTTCCACCGTGCAATCCGCGCGAACTCGAAGCGATCGTTCTTTCGCATAAACATCTCGACCACTCCGGCGATGTCAACGCGCTGATCGAAGCCATGACGTCGGGCGGTTTTCGCCGTCGCGGACAAATTCTGGCGCCGGTCGATGCCTTCGAACACGGCGCCGTGGTGCTTGCCTACTCGCAACGGTATGCCGGAACGGTCGTGCGCCTCGAACCATCTTCCGGGCCATACGCGATCGGTGATGTCGAACTACGTACGTCGATGCCGCATCTCCACGCAGTGCAGACGTACGGCATGCATTTCACGTACGGTACTTTGCGCGTCGCGTACTTGCCGTGCGGTCGCTTCTTCGACGGTCTCGCCGAAGACTACGCACGGCACAAACCCGACGTGCTGGTCATTAACGTTCTCCGCTACCGCGATGACGCCAAGGTTGACCATCTTACGTTCGATGGCGCGCGCTCGATCGTCGAAGCCGTTCGTCCAAGGGTCGCGATCTTGCAGCATTTCGGAACGAAGATGCTCGAGGCGCAGCCGCGTCATCTGGCCCAAGAGTTGGAAGACGAACTGGGGCTGCGCGTAATCGCCGCCCACGACGGATTGACCGTCGATCTCGACACCGAGGTCGCCGCGGTTGGCGTTTGAGATCACCCGGCCAGCCGATACATCGGTCGCGCAGTTCTTTCACCATAGCGAGCGCGAGAATCTCAGGTCGTTCTACGGCTTTTCGGTGATATGGCACGAGCAGTCGCACGATTTCGCTGCGATCGACGCGGGCGACACCGTTGGTGCTCTGACGATCCGGATCGCCGCCTCATTGGCGCACGTCGAGCGCCTGTTCGTGCAAACCGCGAATCGGCGCGTAGGCATCGGTCGCGCATTATTGACTAACGCCGAGGACGTCGCGAACTACTACAACTGCCACAAGATGACGGTGCTGGTTCCGTCCGGCAGCGCCGCCCAACATTTTTTCGAAGCCTGCGGATATCACCGGGAAGCGCTGCTGCCGCAGCATACGTTCAAGATCGATATGTCCGTACTTCGTAAATTTTTATTGTAAGGGGCTGAATTCGAACGTTCTCCGCTCGCACTCGCGATTGACGGTGCGGGGAATCCGCTGGCCGACGTGGTGTCCACAGGCTCGAACTCGAGATCCAGCCGTATCCGCCGAGTAAAACGCATTCCGTCCGGGATACTTGTCTACGCGCGCAATTCCGAGCGAGTTTGCCGGCGTCGCCGTCGCTAGCAGTTGGAAAGTGGTAGTTAGCCGACCCTGTGGAACCGCGGCGGCTGATGACTGTCGCGCTGGTGCGGGCGCGCGTCGCCCTGTGAATTCTGGGGCGGTGCCGCGCCTTTGTGTCCACCCTGCTGCGGCTGCGGTTGCTGTTGATAGCGAGCCGGCGGCGGCTGTTGCGGGTAGCGCTGCTGCACTTGTTGCGGGTAGCGCTGCGGATATTGCGGCGTCGCGTTGCGCGGAGCCGGCTGAGCGTACCGCGGCGCGACGTTCGACGGAGCGAACGCGCGCGCCGGTGCATAGGCACGGGCCGAAGCCTGCTGCACCGGTCGCGGCAAGCCCGGCAGCGTCTGAGTGCTGCGCAGTTCGGCTTGCACGCGCGGGTGGTTGCGCGCCGATCCGTTGTAGAGGTATACCGTGCCGTTCTTACTGTCGGCGGTAACGACGGGACCGCCGCCCCGCACGGTGGCTTGCGTCATATTCGAGCCGTTGCGCACTTGCGTGCCGTCGTGAAAGCTCGACACGATGTGTCCCGAACCGCTGTGCGCGCCGATCTGCGCGCTACCGCGAACGCCCAGCGCCACGTTGCCGTGCACCGATTCGAACCGTGCTAAGCCCGGCTGAAACGATCCGTTGTCGTATACGATCGAGCCGTATTGGCTGCTGGCCTCGATCTGATGCGACGTGCAGCCGCGAAACAGCATGTTGCCGGTGGCGGTGCGCACGCGCAAACGATCGAAGGTCGAGTTGTTGGCTCGTACCTGGCCGTTGACCGCTTCGGCGTAGCCGCTGCCATTCACGTGATTCATCGTGATGCCGCCGTTATCGACGTGTGCGATGAACGCGCCGTTGTAGTTGCGGAGATTGTACTGTCCGGTTCCTACGTGCGCCGTCACCAATGCGGTGCCGCGGGGCACCATGATGGTTGTGTTACCGTGCCCATGCGCGACGACGGCGTCGTGCGTCGAACCTTGCAGTTGCGGCATCACGAACGATTCCTCGGGAAGCGTCACGTTGCCGTGTGACGTCGAGACGTTCTGCGACCAGGCAGTGTACTGATGCGACAAATTCGGATCGACCGCCGCTGCGGGCACGTGTCGCACGTTTACCGTTCCTTGGGTCTGCACGCTCACGTCGGGCCGGTCCCAGGTTTGCACGTTCAACGTGCCGCTGTCGAGTTGGACGTTCAGAACCGGGTTGGGTCCCACCGAGACGGACTGGTCGGCCAATGCAGCGGCCGCGGGCACTACGGCCCAGCAGAGAACTGCGAACGCGAACATTTGGCCCCAGCGCGCGGGGCGGCGGTTGGACACGTCTCTATTGTATCTGTCCGCGGTCGCGTCCATCATGAAGGGCCGGTGAACGGTATGGCCAGCAAGGGCAAGCGCACCCGGAAAAGGGCGCCGCCGCGCTCGGAGCGGCCGACCGTGACCTCTCCATCGTGCACCCGGGCGATCGAACGAACGATGGCGAGCCCGAGGCCGGTGCCCGGTACGGCGCGCGATCGGGCCTTATCGGCGCGGTAGAAGCGGTCGAACACCAGGGGCAGCTCCTCTTCGGGCACCCCTGGGCCACTGTCGGCCACCTCGACAAAGGCGTTGGGCCCCTCGCTCCTCACGTGGACGTCTACCCCGCCCTGCTCGGTGAACTTGAGGGCGTTGTTGACCAGGTTCGAGACGAGCTGGCGTAACAAGCCGGGATCCCCCAGCACGGTCGGCGTTCCGTCGTAACGGAAATCGAGGGCGAGGTGCTTGTTCTCGGCCCGGGGCTGCGCGTGCTTGGTCACCTCGCTGGCGACCTGCGCCAACGACACCGGCTCCTTGGGAACGTCGTCGCCGCGGTCGGCCTTGGCCAGCGTCAACATGCCGTTCACCATGTCGGCCAGCGTGGCGCTTTCGCCCGCAATCGTTTCGAGACTGTCGCGCAACACGTCGGGATTACGGTCGCCCCAGCGTAGCAGCATTTGTGCGTTCGAATTGATCGATGTGAGCGGCGTCTTGAGTTCGTGCGATGCATCCGAGATGAACTGGCGCTCGCGCGCGAACGCTTCGGATAGGCGTTGCAATAAATCGTCGAAACTCGTCGCCAGACGACCGATTTCGTCGCGGCGTTGGGTCCAGCGAAGCCGTCGCGTTAGCCGGTCGAAATTGATCTGCCGCATCGCGTCCGACAACTCGTTGAGCGGCGTCGTAATCTGCGCGGCCAAACCGATCGAAAACAGCACGACCGCCAGGGCGGCGCAGACCAGCACGATCGCGATCGCGTCGCGCGCTCGAGCGAACGTTTGATTCAGCGCATCGAGCGGTTCGGCGACGTGCACTATGGCCGAACTCTCGCCCTCCCGCAAATACCGGTCCTCGACGAGAAACGGACGGCCATCGACGGTGACGTTGCGATAGTCGGTTTGACGTTTGGCGGAGAGCGACGCATTGGGCGGAATGCTGGCATCGCCGAGATTCGCCGTTTTCGCAAGCGGATAGCCGGTCGCGGAGTTGACTTGCACGAAGCTGCTGGGCGAGCTCCAGTTGGCTAGATTGCTGCTGGTAAAGAGAAATTGCAGGCTGGCCGGCGAGCTGCCCTGCACCGAAAACGGATTCGACTGCGCGGCCGATTGCACGATCGCGCGCATCGTGGCCGATACGTTGGCCATCGACTGATCGTAAAGAATGCCTTGAAAGCGCCACGCGATGATGCCGCTGGTGGCCGCCAGCACGACGATCAACAGGGCCGCATACGACAGCGCGATGCGCCATTTTAGCGACATGAAGGGACCTTGGAATCAGTCCTTGATCGTGTAACCGACGCCGCGTACGGTCGTGATCAGTTTGTCGTCGAACCCATCGTCGATCTTGCCGCGCAGATACCGCACGTACACGTCGATCAAATTCGAGTCGCCGAGAAAGTCGCTGCCCCACACGCCGTTGAACAGTTCGTCGCGCGTGTGCACTTTGTTGCGATGCAGCAGCAAGTATTCGAGCAGCGCGTACTCTTTGGCAGTCAATGCGATGGCCTGTTCGCCGCGATGCACTTCGTGGCGATCGCGATCCATCACCACGTCGCGATATTCGATCACGTTCGATTGCGGCGAACGCTCGCGCAACCGCGCGCGAACGCGCGCCAGCAATTCGGGCGTCGAGAACGGTTTTGTGACGTAATCGTCGGCGCCGACGTCCAGGCCGGCGATCCGGTCGGGGACGCGGTCTTTGGCGGTGAGCATGATGATCGGGACTTTGCTCTTGGCGCGGATGCGGCGGCATACTTCCATGCCGTCCATCCGCGGAATCATCAAATCGAGGATGACGAGGTCGGGCTCTTTGAGGGCCTTTTCTAGACCGCTGAGCCCGTCGCGAGCGACATCGACGTCGTACCGCTCGTGCTCGAGCTCGAGCTGCAGCACGCGGCTGATGGCCGCGTCGTCCTCGATGACGAGAATCTTATATGGCTGACGGTCCGCGGGTTTCTCCATGCACCACGTTTATCGACCGCGTCCGGCCACGAACCTCTGCCGCAACATGACGGCAGATTGTGATGAGGTGAAAAGTGATAGCCACAGGGCGGTCGCGGCGCCTGCGCCCAGCCATCCCAAGACGTAGACGTTCGAGAGACCCGTTCCCAGGGTGCGGCCGATCGTGGACAGCGTGTTCACGAAGAGGGTACCGCCGCCCAAGGCGATCACGATGACCAGCCATACGGTTACTGCCGAGATGGCACCGATGGCGATCACTTCCCACAGCGAGAACGGCGGGGCCGGGCGGTAGGCGGTGGCAGTCAATATCGATCCGCGAAGCTCGCCAGGCGGCTCCTCCAGCGGTAATGCGAAGAGGGCTCGGTCGAGCGCGTCGTCGCTGTCGTACATCATAATTCCGTTACCTCCATGTTCCCGAGAAGCCTGCGTAGCTGCTCCTTCGCCCGAAATAAGTGTGTCTTTACCGTACCCATCGGCAGCCCCAATACCTCGGCGATCTCGTCGTACTGGCGTCCCTGTAAATGATACAACGTAATCACCGTCCTGTATTTCTCGGGTAGCTGGTCGATTGCGGTTCGCAGCCGGCGCGCTTGGTCGAGATCGATCGCCTGTTGTTCCGGCCCGGGCGTTGCGTCCGCGCGTTCCGGCAATTCTTCATTGCTGAATCGCTTTCGGCGGTCCAGGCGGTCGCAGCTGGCGTGGTAGACGATCGCAAAGATCCAGGTCGAGAACTTCGCGCCTGGCTTGAACGTCCGCAAGCTGCGAAAGGCCTTGAAAAACGCCTCCTGGGTCGCATCCCGTGCATCTTCAACATTTTGCAACGTGCGGTACGCCAGATGATACACGGCCCGATCGTAGCGCTCCACCAACGTGGCGAACGCTTCGGGGTGTCCGTGGAGGGTCATCGTAACCAATTCCCCGTCGGCCGGTGAGTTCGTCATTCGGCGCTCCGGCGGGGCCTCAGCGAGTACCGGCACGTCTCAGGTACGCGCGTGCGTATTGAGTTGTTTCGCCTCGACAGCATCGCACGAATTCGAAACAAGTGCGCCGCCGGGCCGTAGGTAGGGCAGACATCTTCACGGAGGCTCAAACCCAAAATGGCGACTATCTCGAACACACTCCTCTCCGATCCGGCTCGTCCCGCAGTCGGCGGAACCGAACGGAACTCCGCCCAGGCGCTGCGCCCGACCTTCAGCGGCTGGGGCCCGCGTATCTAACGATGAACCGCACCCCGATCGTCGCGATGCTGGTTGCAGTCGAAATACTGCTGGTCGGTATCGGAGTGTTTGCGCTTAACGGCGGGCATGCATTTTCGGCGCAACGCGGCGGCTGGACCGCCGGCCCGATCGCGCCCATCGCTGCCGGCGGCGCCCCACAGATTGAGGTTGACGACGTAGACTCGCACATCGACGTAGCGATTTCCAACGACGGCCTGGTGCACGTCGCGGATCGCTCGCGCGCCGATATGATGTGGGGAGGACGCGGCATCGCGCCGCTGCACGTGAGCCGAACCGCCGGCGGCGTTTCGATCTCGCGAGCGCACTCCGATTCGTTCTCCACACACATGCAGTTCGGTTTTTTGGATCGACGTATCGAAGTTGACGTTCCGCCTGGCGCACATCTCAAGATCGTACGCTGCTCGGGCGCAACGCTGACCGGCGTTCAAGGCGGTGCCGAAGTGCACTCGCAAGACGGACGCATTACGATGACCGATGTTCGCGGCGACGCGTTGACGGCGCAATCGGATGACGGAAGCATTCATCTCGACGGCGTGACGGCGGCTTCGCTGGACGCACATTCGAGCGACGGTAGCATCGTCGCAAAGGGTGTAACGTTCACGGGATTGGCGCCGCACGCGTCGCTGCAAGCGGACGACGGTTCGATCGAAGCCGGCGGTTCGTTCCCCGCAAACGGTTCTTACGACGTCTCGACGAGGGACGGTTCGATTCGGCTAGTGGTTCAACGCGATGCCGATCTCACAGTTGACGCATCGACCAGCGACGGGAGCATCTCCGTGGACGGAACGCGCTCCTCGAGCGGCGATGGCGACGGCGCACATCACACGATCCGCCTTGGTAACGGCTCCGGAAACCTCCGGGCATCGGCCGACGACGGATCGATTCACATTCTTACCAACGGAGCGGTCTAAGACCATGCCTGAAACAATCGTACCTGTTTTCGCGATTCTCGTCGTCGTCGGCGCACCGATTGCCGCGTGGGTTGTCACCCGCGTGCTCGCGCACCAAGAACGCATGGAGATGCTCAAGCGCGGCTTCGTACCGCCGCCCGATCCGCACGCGATGCGGCACGCGGCGAAGTGGGGGATGAAATCGGGCTGGGTGCCCGGGCCTGGTCCGGGCGCTTCGGTCCCGCCTCCGGGATGGAGTCCCGCTTCGTACGACCCGTCGTTCCAAGCGCAAGCGCATCTGCGGAAAGGCGTTCAAGTCGCGTTCATCGGCTTGGCGCTGCTGATCGGCCTCTCGTTCATCGGACACCACACGTTCGGGCCGTGGCTCCTGGGCGGACTCATCCCGCTGTTCGTCGGCATTGCCCAGATCATCACCGCGTTGATGGGGGGAGCCCAGTTCGGACCGTTCCCCGGCGTGGGGTGCTCGCCGGCCGAATCTCAGCAGTATAGCGCCGGCGCGCCGCAGGCGCCGTCCGCGCCTAGCGGACCGCCTCCGCCGCCCTCTTCGTACGGTGGCTGGCGCCCGACCGGCATGACCGAGATCGAGCCGCCGGCTTCGCCTCCGGACCGCCGCTAAAGCGATCGATGCAAACAAAAAATGCCGCCGGATTTCCGGCGGCATTTTCGTTCGTGGTGATGGTTATGAAAAAAGTGAAGAGGACGTTACTTGCAGGATACCAGAGCCATCGCCCAGCCTGCGGAGGTACGCGTTCGGACGAGATATCCGTCGGCGGTTCGGTCGTACACTTGATAACCAGCGCGGAGCGCATCCGCTAACGATTTGAAAACGAGTAGACCAGCCATCTGCGGAGCCCTCCTTTCGAGTTCTTACTGCTCTATACCGTATAACGCACGAAGCCGCAAGACGGTTGGGGCAAATTCGCGGATTTTTTTTAGAATTTAGGAGAAATATGACGGAAATGCAGCCGGCGCTCGATCACAACGCTCGCGTACACGTCGACGTCCGTCATCGATCGGCGCGTCGTTGCGCCCAGCGTGATATCTCTGGGATTTCGCGCGCCCGAACTCGCGCGCGCGGCTCGCGGCGGGCACTATCGTGATGGCGGTTCCGCCGAGCGGCGAAGCGGCCGCCGTCGCGCTCGGGATCTATGAAGCGGACACGACGATCGTATCAGCTTGTTGTTTTTCTTGACGGGCAAGCGAACGCGTGAGTTGGGCGCGTTGCGTCCCGGCGACGAGCTATCGATGTTCGGCCCGCTCGGTAACGGCTTCGACCTCTCAGCAAGCCTCCGAAGCGCGCCACGATCGTAGCGGGAGGCGTCGGCATCGCATCGGTGCTACTGGCGGCCGAGGAGTTGTTGCGCGCCGGCTCGCGTGTGGAACTGCTGTACGGCGCACGGTCGTCCGCCTGCTTGGTCGACTCCAAGCGGTTCGCGCGGCTCGGCTGCGACGTTGCCGTATCGACCGACGACGGCAGCGCGGGACATCATGGTTTTGTCACTCAGCTGCTCGAGTCAGCGCGAGCCTCCCGAACTGTTGCTGGCCTGCGGTCCGTCTCCGATGTTGCGCGCGGTCGCCGCGTCGGCGGCTCGCATGGGCGTGCGAGCGCAACTTTCTCTGGAGGAAACCTTCGCGTGCGGCGTCGGCGGGTGCTGGGGTTGCGTGGTGCCGCTGTTCGGCAGAGAGCGCGCAAGCGCCGAGTTTCCCGCCGGCCGATCGCGGCGGCAGCGACATCGTGTACGCGCGAATCTGTAAGGAGGGTCCGGTCTTTTGGAGCGACGAGCTGCGATGGTAGCATGACGGCGATCGCAACGCCCGATCTGTCGGTGCAGTCTGGGCAACCTCGAGTTGCCGTATCCGACGCTGATGGGCAGCGGCTGTTACGGTTCGGGCGAGGAGTTCGCGTCGTTCGCCGATCTACACAAGATCGGCGCGCGTCGTGCTCAAGAGCGTCACGCGCGAGCCGCGGCTCGGCAATCCGACTCCGCGCCTGGTGCACGCGCCGCCGGGATGCTCAACGCGATCGGACTGCAGAATCCCGGCATCGATTGGTATCTCGAACACGACGTGCCGAAGTTTGCCGGGCGTCCGTGCGTCCTGATCGGCAGCGTCGCCGGCTTCTCGATCGACGACTACGCCTACGTTTGCGAACGCTTGGCGGCGCGCGACGAGATCGCGGCGATCGAAGTGAACATCTCGTGTCCGAACGTCGCCAGCGAAGGCGAAACGTTCGCGTGCGATCCGACGCTTGACCGCAAAAGTCGTGCGCGCCGCGCGTTCGACGACCGATAAGACGCTGATCGTCAAGCTGTCGCCGAACGTCACCGACATCGCGGGCATCGCGCGCGAAGCCGAAGCGGCCGGCGCCGATGCGCTGGCGGTCATCAACACCGTGCGCGGCATGGCGATCGACGTCGAGACGTGGCGTCCGCGTCTTGGGCAACGTCACCGGCGGCCTCTCGGGACCGGCGATTCGGCCGATCGCCGTGCTGGCAGTGTACGAAGTCGCGCGCGCGGTGAACGATTCCGATCGTCGGGACAGGGCGGCATCGAAACCGTCAGCGATGCGCTGGAGTTTCTCCTGGCGGGTGCGAGCGCGATCTCAATCGGAACCGCGAATTTCACCGATCCGCGCATACCGGAGCGCATCGTCGACGGCCTAGCCGACTACTTACAGCGGCGCGGCTTGTCCACGATTGCCGAGTTGACCGGCAAAGCGAACGTCGGACGGTTTAGCGCGGCACAAATACGAAGGAGATGCAGGATAACCGCATGGCACCGCAACTCATCGTCGCGCTCGACGTGCCGGACGCTGACCGAGGCCGAACGCCTGGTCGATCGTCTCTACGATCTCGACCCGATCTTCAAGATCGGACTCGAAGCGCTCTGCTCGTATCAGGAGCGCATTTTTTCATACTGCGAAACGCGCGACGTACGGATCTTCGTCGATGCGAAACTGCACGACATTCCGCGCACCGTTGCCGCCGCGATACGCGGCCTGGTGCGGCCGAACGCGAAGATCATCAACGTGCACGCGCTGGGTGGCAACGAGATGATGCGCCGCCGCGGTCGAGGCGGCCGGCGAACGCGCCGCCGAAATCGGTATCGCCGCGCCGAAGATCTTCGCGGTTACGATCCTCACCAGCATCGCGCCCGAAGATCTCAACGAGCTCGGGCTGCAGGGCGGCCCGGGAGAAAATGCGACGCGCCTCGCGGCGCTCGCGCGCGATGCGGGCTGCGCCGGCGTCGTCTGCAGCGCGTCACGAAGTGCGCGACCTGAAGAACTTCTTCGGCGAAAATTTTCTGACGCTCACGCCCGGCATCCGGCCGGCGCGGCAGCGATCACGGCGATCAGAAGCGCGTGGTGACGCCGGCTGACGCAGCCGCAGCCGGCGCCGATTACGTCGTCGTCGGACGACCGATCACGCAGGCCGCAAGATCCGCTAGCCGCCGCGCGAGCGATTCTCGACGAACTGGACGGCGTCGCCGTCGCGTGAGCATTTCAGACCGAACTGACGCAGCGGTTCGCCGAACGCGGCGCGTTGCTGCAGGGTCATTTCCGGCTCAGCTCCGGACGTCACAGCGATCGCTACATTTCGAAGTTCAGGATTCTCGAAGATCCGAAGATCGTCGAACCGCTCGCGGCCGAAATCGCGCGCGCCTTTGCCGATGCGCGTCCGACGGTCGTGGTGAGTGCCGCCGTTGGCGGAATCGTGCTGGGCTACGAAACGGCGCGCAGCCTCGGCGTCAGCGGAATTTTCGTCGAAAAAGAAGATGGGCGCGCCGTGTTGCGCCGGGGCTTTGCGTTGAACGCACGCGATCGCGTGCTGGTCGTGGAAGACGTCGTCACGACCGGGCTATCGGTGCGCGAGGTGATCGACGTGGTGCGTGCGACCGGCGCGCAGGTGGTCGGCGTCGGTGCATCGTGGTGCGCGGGGCCGCTGATTTCGGCGTTCCGACCGCCGCGCTGCTGCACATGCCGATTGGAATCGTACGATCCGAGCGAATGTCCGCTGTGCGCCGCAGAGGTTCCGATCGACGATCCCGGCTCGCGCCGGACTTGACCCCGAGCGTGCGAGGCGGAAACGCCGCCGACTGGGCGTTCGTCAGCGATCTCGGGCGGCGAACGGCGTCGAGCAGCATCGCTTCGGTGCGACCGGCGCCCGAGCGTTTCGTGGTGGGCGCGTTCGACCGGCTGATCGACACGATTCGGGCTCAATCGCACGTGGTGCTGATCGCCGAGATCGACGGCAGCCCGGCCGGGTTTTTGCTGATGCTCGACGGGCTACCGGACGACGTGACCGGCTTGCCGCAAGCGTTCGTGGCGTATATGGCGGTCGAACCGCAGCTGCAGCGTTCCGGCGCCGGCGCGGCACTGTTGCAAGCGGCCGAGCGTAAAGCAATCGACCTGGGCTTGCCGTATATAGCGCTCATGGTAACCGAGGAGAACACCGCGGCGCGGGCGCTGTACGGTAGCGGCGGCTACGCCACCGAGCGGCGGCTGTTGAGTAAACGGCTGTGAACCCGCAGCTCTGGCGGCGTATCGCCTGGATCGTCGCCGGTCTGTGCATTTTGCTGGCAGCCATTTGGGTGGCCGCGCACATTCCGCGTACGATTTCGATCTTCACGATTGCGGCGTTCATCGCGTTCGGTGTTCGGTCCGGTCGCGCGCCGCCTCGAGAAGGCACATGCCAAAACCGTTAGCGATCGCTGCGGTGTTCGCGGTGTTGTTTCTTGCGATCGCCGTCGCGATGTTGTTCGTGGTGCCGCTGACGATCGATCAAGTACAGTTACTGGCGACCAACCTTCCCAGTTACGCGACCGCGGCGCAAAGCTTTATCGGTGGCGCGCAACACTCGTTGTCCGAGCATTTCCCGCAGTTGCAGCTTCCGCAAGCCAACCTCAGCGTCTCGTCGTTCACCGGAACCAAGCTGACCGGATTCGTCGCCGCGGCACTGGCTTCGCTCGGAACCATCGCGATCAACACCGCCGACCGGCTGTTCGTCGCCTTTTCGGCGATCATTCTGTCGTTTTTCTTCCTGCTCAACGACTCGCAGATCGTCGAATGGTTCGCCGGAATGTTCCCGCCCAACAAGCGCGAGACGGCGCGTAAGCTTTCGGCCGAAGTAACGCAGCTGTTCGGCAACTATATCGCGGGTCAGATCGCCGTGAGCGCGATCACCGGTTTCGTGATCGCGGTAGCAAGCGCGGCGATCGGCTTTAAATTCTCGCTGATTCTAGGCATCATCTCGGCGGTCGCTTACGCGATCCCGATCATCGGCATGCTGATCGCAGAAATCGTCGCCGTTCCCCATGTGCCTGCCGCAAGGCGTATGGATGGTGCTCTGGGTGCAAGTGATCATGTTCGGAATGGCGCGCATCAGCGATAACGTGCTGGTTCCGAAGATCATGGGCCAATCGGTCGGCGTGTCGCCGATCGGCGCGATGTTCGCGGTGTTCGCCGGCGGCGAGCTGTTCGGGATCCCGGGGTTGATCCTCGGGATCCCGGTCGCCGCGTTAATAAAGATCCTGTGGCGCTATTTCATGGCGCCGTGGCTGCACGCGCAGCTGGATCGAAACTAGTCTTTCGAACCTCGGAACACGTGCATGTTATTACCAGGGTACTGGTAACGCATAACCGTCGTCAGATCGATTCCGCGAACGATGCCGTCCGAGTGATACGCCAGTCCCCAAGAATCGATCGACGACATATCCGGGAAGATACACGCTTCGAGCGTTTGATCGATCGACTTATTCTTGAACCAACCGCCGCCGGCACCGGTGGTACCGCCGAATTGGTCGGACCCGCCGAGGTACGAGCAGTAGCACGAGGCCGGATTACCGTTGCACGTGCCGAGCGGCGGTGCGAGAATGTACGCGAGTGCGGCCAACGTCGGTTTGGTGGTGTACAGCGTCAACAACAGAATGTGGATGCGCGAAGTGTCGGTCGAGGTATATTGACAGAACCGCCTTTGGCCGGACAGTTGCAGCGTGCTCGGTCCGTTGCTTCCGTACACGGGGACGCGAACTTCGACTTGTCCACCGGTCTGTTTGCAATAGGCGGCGGCTTTCGATTCGTCGGGCGAAACGGTGTTAGGAACTTGGATGCTCGCCGCCGCTGCGGCGCTCATGCGTTGCGGTGCCGGCTGATGCAGGCCGCCTGCGTTGGCAGCGACGGCATTCGCGCCGGACACTGCCGACGATTGTGGGCTGGCGTTGTAATTTCCGGCGCAGCCGGTTGCAATAACTGCAACGGCGACAGCAGCCGCGAATGATACCTTCATGCGGTGGTTCTCCTAGGGTGTTCGGGACAGGGACTTAGTCACCCATAATACGCTTTTTATGGTGAAAACCCGCTTGCGACCGCAAGCCCGTCGTCGAATCTGACGTCTCCACAGGTACGCGCGGCGCGTAGGCGCTGCTCGTTGTACCAAGGCGAGCGATCCGACTCCGAAAGCGCGACGAGCGCCACGTGCGTTGCGCGTGCGGCCGCGCACGGATGCGATTCGGGCAGATCCAGCGTTCGCGCGTTGGGTGCCAAAACATTGACGACGCCAACGCGCACACCCCAGCCGCCGGCCGAGGATGGCTGCGTGCGGGCGATCCACGCGAACAATCGCGAGGCTTTGCCATCGACCGCATAGGTGTCGGTGTAATAATCTACCGGGTGGCGCGCCGCCAGCGACGACGCGGCGACGACCGACAGCGCGAATGCGACCGCGCACACGGCTACCGTTTTCGTTCGTTGCGAAAGGTACGCGCCGAGCGCGGCTAACGGACCGATTGCGAGCGCGGTGCGCGTCCCGCCGTCGTTCCAGTAAATCGCCGCCGTCGTTGCAACGCCAAAGACGCACGACAGTGCGCTCGCGACGAGCGTGACGATCGAAAAGCGCGCGATCCATGGACCGGCCGCGACGATGCCGGCCGCGATCGCCGGAACGGCGTACCGCAGCGAGGTCCCGTTGGCGAGTTCCGGATGGACGTCAACAAACGCCAGCGGCATTACCAAGAAAAAAAGGCCGGCGGCGAGCGCGGAATATCCGGCCGCACGACGCGGTTCGCGGTCGAGCAACGGGCCGGCAAACGCGGCCAGCAACGCCAATGCGAAAAACGGCGAGACGGCGAAACTAACACGCACGAGCAATGCGAGCGCGCCGAAGCCATTGGCGAGGATCGTCGAACTCCAGGTGTTGGCGTAGGACGTTTCGGCCGGCGGCACGAGTGCGCGATGCCACAGCAGGGCATCGTGCGCGAACCACAGCAGCGCAGCGGCGGCGAGCGCGACCCATACGCCGCGTGCGGCTCGCGTCGTTGCGGCCGCGACGAGCGCTAAGACCCAGCCGTACGGTTTGATCAACGCGGTAACGACGGCCGTGCGTGCCGCGGCCGCCGGTTCGTAGAGCATCGTCCACAACGACTCGAGAAAAAATGCGCCTAGCCACACGTCGTTCTGTAGCGAACCGGCTTGCTGCGCTACGGGAGCAGCCGTAACCGCCGCCGCGGCAACGACATCGGCCAGCAACGGCGTCGCACCGCAGCGTTCGCGTAACCACGTAGCTAAGCGCAATCCGAGCAGTGCTAATGCGCCGAAACCGGCCCAACCAACCGCAAACGGACCGCCGACTGCGTAGAGTCCGGCGGCAAACCCTTCGCTGGCCGGCGGATACCACCAATAGCGCCCGTCGGTGGTCCACATGCTGCCGGCATGTACCCATGCTGCCGCGTTCGGCAAGTGATATGACAGCGTGTCGCCGTCCAGTGGCGGACGCATCAGTTGTGGCCACGCAACGAAAAACACGGCGGCGGCCAGAACGTATGGAATTGGCTCCGCTACGTCGTTCGTGCGAATGCGCGGGCGGCGAACGTAGGCGATCGCGACGACGATCGCGAGCACGATCCAACACGCCGCGGGATACAGCAGATGAACCAGCGCGAGTCCGATCGGAATCGCGACGCCGATAACGAGCGCATCGCGCACGCGATCGGCAATCGACGCGCGGCCATCGCGACGGAGCGCGCCGCCGGCATAGCCGATGCCGAGCAGCCAGAGCGCTGCCGCGACCGCGCTCAAGTTACATAGAATCCGGAGCGGAAACGCCCAATAAGTCGAGCGCAGTCGCCAACACCGATTTCGTCGCGACACACAGTGTGAGCCGCGCGCGGCGCGTCGTCGCGTCGTCGGTGAGAATCTTGCACTCGGCGTAGAACGCGTGAAAATCCGACGCGACGTCGCGAGCGTAGCGCGCTAGGCGGTGGGGCGCGAGATGATCGACGACGCCTTGGACGATCGACGGAAGCTCGACCAAACGCCGGATCAACTGCAATTCGGTCGGCATCGTCAGAACGCTCAAGGCGCCGGCATCGGGCGCGCCTTCCGGCACGTCGTGTCCGGCATTGCGCAGCACCGAGGCGATGCGGGCGTGACCGTATTGCACGTAATACACTGGGTTATCGTTGCTATGAGCCACCGCCAGCGAAAGATCGAAGTTGAGCGGCGACTCGGGCGATAGCATGACGAAGAAGAAGCGCGCCGCGTCGTTGCCGACTTCATCGAGCAGCGTTTCGAGCATTTCGATTTGACCGGCGCGCTTGCTCATCTTGACCGGTTGGCCGTCGCGAACGAGCGTGATTTGACCCGAGATCAACACGTCGATGCATCCCGGACGCCCGAGCGCGGTCGCTAGCGCACTAAGGCGCCCGACGTAGCCGTGATGATCCGGCCCGAGAATGTCGATCACGCGATCGGCGCGCCCAAGCTTTTCGTCGTGATACGAAACGTCGAGCGCGTAATAGGTGGGTCGCCCGTCGCTGCGCACGACCACACGATCTTTATCGTCGCCAAAATCGGTCGTGCGCACGAATACCGCACCGTCCGATTCGTAGGTGAGCCCGCGCCGCTGCAAGCCGTCGATCCCGCTCTGAATCGTGCCGCGTTCGTGCAACTCCAACTCGCTCTGCCACAGGTCGTAGCGAACGCCGAAGCGCTCGGCCAGCAGTTGTTGCTGCTCGACGATCGTGTCGCGGGCGAAGCGCTGAAAATACGGCAGCCACTCATCGCGTGAGGCGCTGTCCCAGTGCGCGCCTTCGCGTTCGCGCAGCGTTTGCGCGATGTCGATCAGGTACTGGCCCGGGTAGCCCCCTTCGGGAAACGGGAATTCGGGCGTTTCGATCTGCCGGTAGCGTGCGTATAACGAATCGCCCAAGAGCTGCATCTGTGCCCCGGCGTCGTTGATGATCCATTCCGTGAACACGTCGTATCCGCAATAGCGCATGGCGCGTGCCAGCGCATCGCCGATCGACAGCGAGCGTCCCTGTACCACGACCAACGGTCCGGTGGGATTGGCACTTCCGAATTCCAGCGAGATGCGTCCACTACGATCCGTGCGTTGCGTGGTGCCGCCGTCGCGCGCCAGTCGCGCCAACTCGGCCTGCCAGATCGACGGCGAGAGCCGTAGATTGATGAAGCCGGCGACCGCGTCGGCCTCGGCGAACGCGCGGGAAGCCTCGGTTTCGCGAACCCGCTCCACGAGTGCCAGCGCGACGTCTTGCGGCGAGCGGCGAGCAAATTTTGCCAGCGAAAACGCGACGTTGGTCGCAAAGTCGCCGAACGACGCGCGCCGCGGCGATTCAAAACCCACCACGACCGCAGGCGCATCGGGATACAGCGTGGACGCCGCAGCCGATAGCGCTTGTGCGAACCCGTCGAGCGCGTGCGTTCGCGGATCAGTGATGGTAGGGCTCATCGCGCGCGATCTTCGCCGCGCGATACAACTGTTCCAGCACCAGCATGCGCGCCCACTCGTGCAAGAACGTGAGCTGCGAGAGCGACCACGTGAAATCGGCGCGTTCGAGCAACGCCGGAGCCGCGCCGTACGTGCCCGCAATGACGAGCGTCAGGCGTTGCATTCCGTCGCGTGCGACCGCATCCAAGCGCGACGACAGTTGCGGGCTCGAGAGTTGCGTGCCGTCGCGATCGAGCAGCCAGACCGGCTCGCCGGCCCGGATGTGCTTGAGAATCCGCTCGCCTTCGTCGCGCATCGCCGTCGCCGGATTGCTGCCGTCGCCGGCACGCACTTCGATTTCTTGGTACGTGTGGTAGTGCGCGAGGCGCGAGCGCATATCGTCGCAAGCCGCGGCGACGTACGAGCTTCGGATCCGGTCAACGGCGATGACGCGCACGATCATGGCTTGCGGGCGGTTTTACGTGCGTAGACGCCAGGGCCTCGCGATTCGACGAATCCGCGCAGTTCGAGCGACGTCAACGCAGCGAGTAGCGCGGGTGCGCCGAGGCGGACGGCCGCCGCCAGCTCGTCGATGGTGCGTGGCGATTCGCTCAGCGCCGCGGCAATCGCCCGGTCTGCCGGACCGGACGGCGCGAACGCTTCGAGGCTGGGGAGTAGCGGCGCGATGCGCAGCACCTCGAGCACGTCGGCGGCGCTGCGTGCCAAGATCGATCCATCGCGAATCAGCGCCAGGCAACCCGCCACGTGCCGCCGATCCACATCGCCGGGCACGGCGAACGTGGGAATGCGTTCGCCCGCCACGCCTGCGGTGTTGAGCGCACCGCTCTTGGCCGGCGCCTCGACCACCACCAGCGTATCGGCCAGCGCCGCCACCAGGACGTTCCGTTCGAGAAATCGATGCGGCATCGCAACCGTATCGGGGTCGAAGGGTGAGATGACGGCACCGCCACCGGCTACCATGCGTTCGGCCAGCTCGCGGTTGCGAGCCGGAAAGAAGTGGTGGTGGCCGCCCCCGAGGACGCCCACGGTCGGCGCTCCGGCCTCGAGTGCACCCTCGTGCGCCGCGGCGTCGATGCCAAGCGCGAGCCCGGAGACAACCGTGCAGCCCGCCGCCCCCAGGTCGCGGCCGAACTCACGAGCCAGCCGCTTCCCCAGCGGCGTCGCCGCACGCGTCCCTACGACAGCGACGCACGGCCGCCGCAGGCATTCGAGGGTCCCGACGTACCAGCCGCCGCCGACCGATGCGTCGAGACCGCGGTCCTCTCGGACCGCCTCCATGGACTCGCGGGAGTATCGATCCGGCTGGTCCACGCCCGCCTATCCCCCGCCTCGCCGCGGCGGCAAGGGTGCCCGGCTACCCAAGCGCGGGGGGAATCGCCTGGGTCCACGGGAATAGGCTGGCCCCAACGGAGGTAGACTAGTGGCAGAGGCGTATTGCGTTAAATGCAAGACGAAGCGAGAGATTAAAGACGCCGTTCAGATTACGATGAAGAACGGACGTCCCGCAACCGAAGGTAAGTGTACGGTATGCGGTACCAAGATGTTCAAGATCGGCGCCGCGGCCTAACAACCCGCGCATATAAGCCGCGCGAGGACCGCCAAAGGCGGTCCTTTTTGCGTTTCACAACGGATAGTGACGTATACTGTGAGAACCCACTACATATGGGCCTTGGAGTGCACCGCTGACCTGTCCGACCTGCCGCAAAAGCGAGACGCGCGTCGTCGATTCACGCGACGACGAAACGGTCGTCCGCCGGCGTCGAGAGTGCCTCGATCCGCGTTGCAAGCACCGTTTTACCACGTACGAACGGATGGAAGCGCCGCGTCTTTTTGTCGTAAAGAAAGACGGGCGTCGCGAGCAATTTCAGCCGCGAAAAACTACTTGGTGGACTGCGCAAGGCGTGCGAGAAACGGCCTATTTCTGAAAGCCAGATGGAAGTCGTGGCCGCCGCCCTGGAGCGCGAATTGTTGGCGCGCGGCGAGAGCGAAGTTCCGTCGTCCTTCGTGGGCGAAAAGTTGATGGAAGCGCTCAAGGCGCTCGACCCGGTCGCGTACATTCGATTCGCCAGCGTTTACCGGTCGTTCCGCGATATCGAGAGCTTCCGCGAAGAACTGGCGGCGCTGCTTGCCAAATGACGCGGGTGCGACGGTGCACGTCGCGCTCAAGCGCCTTCCCGAACTCGACGGATTACCGCTTCCCGAATACATGAGCGAACACGCCGCCGGCGCCGATTTGCGGGCTGCCGTTGAACGAACCAGTCGTACTCGCGCCGGGCGCGCGCGCGCTGGTGCCGACCGGCATTGCGATCGCGCTTCCGCCTGGATATGAAGCGCAGGTGCGCCCGCGCAGCGGCCTGGCGTTACGCAGCGGCGTGACGTGCCTCAACTCGCCCGGGACGATCGACGCCGATTATCGCGGACAAGTCTGCGTCCTGTTGGCCAATCTCGGAAGCGAGCAGGTGACGATCCAGCGCGGCGATCGCATCGCCCAACTCGTAGTCGCGCCGGTTTCGCGTGCAGCGTTCGGCGCGGTCGACGAGCTGCCCGAAAGCGTGCGCGGGGGCGGCGGTTTCGGATCGACGGATCGAGCATCGTGAAAATTTATATCGTCGGCCGCGGCGCCGTTGGGTCGTATTTCGGCGACGCGTTGGCGCGCGTCGGTCTCGACGTGGAGTACGCGCCGCGTTCGCTCGACGACGTCGTTCCGGTTGACGCCGATGTGGCGTTGGTAACGACCAAAGCGTACGACACCGATTCGGCCGTCGAGAGCCTGCGAAAAGCGATTCGCGATCCTGCGAAGTGCGTGTTCGTGACCCCGCAAAACGGCGTCGGCAACGAAGAAAAATTAGCGGCGGCGTTTGGCGCCGATAACGTCGTTGCGGCAGCGCTGACGACGCCGGTCGGCCGCGATCGCGACGGGCGCGTGAATACCGCCAACGAGGGTGGCGTCGCACTGGCGCCGGTCGGTTCGAAATCGTATAATTGGCTGATCGCAATGTTTTCCGAAGCCGGTTTGACGGTGAAAGTCGTCGAGGATTGGCGCGCGCTCAAGTGGAGTAAGCTGGCGCTCAACGCCGTCGCCAACGCGAGTTGCGCGATCCTGAACGTGTTGCCGAATCGGTTGGTGCATTTCGAGAAGATCTTTACGCTCGAAATTCGCATGATTCGCGAGATTCGCGCCGTGATGCAAGCGATGAAACTGACGCCGGTCAACCTCCCGCGCTATCCCGTTCGCGCGTTGTTCGGCGTCGCGTCGTTGCCGAGTCCGGTAGCGCGGGGATTGCTGGCGCGCAGCATCGTTTCCGCCCGCGGAACCAAGCCGCCGTCGCTGTTGCTGGATCTGCGCAGCGGACGGCCGCAAACCGAAGTCAACTTCATCAACGGTGCCGTTTCCGTTGCCGGCCACGACCACAACGTGCGCACGCCGGTCAACGCGATCTATTGTCGCGTGCTCGACGATATCGCGCACACCCCGCCGTTATGGGCGAAATATCGCGAGCGTCCGGAAACGCTCGAGGCCGAAGTCGTGGCCGAAATGCGTCGCGCCAAGGCGCGCGCCCGCAACTAGTTTTCGCTACAACTGCTTGGCGTAAAATATTTCAGGGTCGCCGGCGTCGAGATCGTCGAGACGCCCGACGCGGGCAAAACCGAGACCTTCGAGCACGCTTTGCATCGCGCCATTCGACTCATTGGTCGACGTGTGTAGGCGATGGCCGGTATTGAGTTGTTCGACGCGCTCGATCAACGCCGACGCGACGCCGTGATGGCGATAGTCCGGCGATACGCCGAGCATCCATAGAAACGGTCGCGCGTAAAATCCCCGGTCCCACACTACGTAACCGGCGACGCTGCCGTCGATATCGGCGACGAGACATTCCTTGGTGCCCAGCGCATGGCGAATGAACGTGCTCGGATGTTCGTAGTGGAGGGCGTGCGGCAGGCTCGCCAGGAGCGGTAACTCTTCCGATTTGGCGGTGCGAAGATGCATGGCGGCCCCCTGCGACGTGATGATTTGGCTTTCCTAGGTGGAAGGAGAGGTCAACCTAAAGACGTAGTTAGGAGCACCTAAATCAGGGGGTAACGGTGCGGATCTGGCTACTGGCGCTGGCCTTTGGGGCTGCGTGGTTCGTGAATAACACTGGGCGGGCGCAGGCGCTCCCGATTTTTGCCCACCGGTATGGCTTTTCGTGCCAGCAGTGCCACACCACCGTTCCCCAACTGAATGCGTTCGGTAAGTATTTCCAGAGCCACGGTTTCCGGTTGCCCGGGGGGCGCGGCGTTGTGCCGGTCGCGGTGAAAACCGAGCTGCAATACAACAGCGCCGGCGGCGGCGACAGCGACGACCCAGGCGGGGCCCCACAACCGCTGCCAAAATTCATCGTCAACGAAATCGAAGTGCTGTCGGGCGGTTCTATCGGCAGTAACACGTCGTATTGGCTCGAGCAGTATCTGGTTAACGACGGCTTGCCGGGCCAGCCACGCGATATGTGGGTGAACTTCGACCAGTACGACAAGGCGCGCGATCCGATCGGGCCGACGTTTCACGCCAAGATTGGACAGTTCACGCTGCCGTTGCCGGTCGATCCCGAAACGCAACGCCCCACGCTCTCCGGCTATCTACTCTATAGTCAGACGGTTGCGAGCAATCCGTTCAACTTTTTCGATCCCGATATCGGCGCAGATTTCTCGTTCACCGACGATCGTCACGGATTCGAAGCGCATTTCGACACGCTCGAAGCGTACACGCGCAGCAGCGGTATTCCAGTGTCGGGTATCGATTTGATGGGCACGGTATCGCAAAACATCGGCAGCAATTTTACGGCGTACGTGTACCGCTATCAAGGCCAGCAGCACCTCGAGCCGATTCAAGACAATTTCTACCGCCAGGCCTACGGGTTGGGCTTTCAGGACGGCAAGTTCGGCGCGGTCGGCATCATCCAAAACGGCTACGACACGAGCGCGTACGGTTTCGGTAACGGCGCGCGGTCCTCGGGCGGATTTTTTCAAACGTCGTATGCGTTCAACAGCGCCGTAGCGCTGTATGCACGCTACGATAGCGTGTACGATCCGTTCAACCTACGCGTCAATCAAGGCACGCTGTCGCTCGTTCTGCGACCCGCCAGCCACTACCGGTTTACCCTCGAAGGCACCAAGTCGCAAGGCAATTATCAGCTCGGCACCGGGTTGATGTTTGCCTATTAAGAGATCGTCACTATGTTAAAGCGTTGGTTGGTTGGTTCGATCGCACTTGCGATCCTCGCCGGGTGTGGCGGCGGCGGCGGTGCCGGCGCAGGCGTCGTTCCGCAAACCACTCCGACCTCGGCGCCCACGTCATCGGGACCGTTGCCCGAACTGCCGCAGGTATTTGCCAAGCACGGCGTCGCGACCGTGTCGCTGACGGCGCAAATCGACGCATTGACCGGCTTTCCCGAGTTCGTTTGGAAAGGCCAAAAAGGCATCATGCCGACGATCCGCGTGAAGCCCGGCGAAACGATCGTGGTTGACGTTGCGAACGAGCTGCCGTCGGCCGGCGGCCGCGCCAGCGACATGAATCTGCATTTTCACGGTTTGACGGTCTCTCCGAAGGCACCGGCCGACGACGTACTCACGATGTTGGCTATGCCGGGCGGAACGCTGCATTACGTCGTTCCGGTCCCAAGCAATCAAGAGCCGGGATTGTACTGGTATCATCCGCACGTCTTCCCACAAACCGACTATCAAGTTGGGCAGGCCGGCATGTCGGGCGCGATCGTGATCGATGGTTTGCAAGACCACTTGCCGGGTTTGGCGGCGATGAAAGAGCGGCTTATCATCGTTCGCGACACCGACGTCAGCGTCGCGCAGCAGAACCTGCGCGTTCGTCACAACGAGGAAGACAGCAACGGTAATCCGTGCGGGCCCGATCCCGGATTGCAACCGTCGCTCAACGGCGCGGTGCGTCCGACGATTAACATCCAGCCCGGCGAACGTCAGTTTTTCCGCGTCATCAACGCGACGGGACACAAAAACCTCAAGCTCGCGGTTGACGGCGGAACGCTCGACGTGGTCGCGATCGACGGCTACGCGCTGGACGTTAATCCAGGAACTCCGCCCACCGAAACGATGCCCAGCCTGGTCGTTCCGCCGGCTGCGCGGGCCGAGTTCGTCGTTACCGGCTCTGCGAGCGGAACGTCGGAGTTTCGCACGCTGTGCTACAACTCGGGACCGACCGGCGACCCGGACCCGATGAACGTGCTCGCCGATCTGCGAGCCAAGGGATCCGGTCAATCGGCGGTGCGCTTCGCGCGCTCGACCGGACCGCTGCGCGTCGGTGCGCCGCTGCCGCACAACGCATTCTCCGGTCCGACGCCGTCGTACTCGCAAGAACGAACGGTCGTGTTGAGTGAAGACAACAACGGCATGTACATTAACGGTAAGCATTTCGGTATGGGCGATCCGCCGATGTACACCGTTCATATCGGAACGGTCGAGAAATGGAGCGTCGTCAACGTCACCGAGGAAGTGCACGACTTCCACATCCATCAGGTGCATTTCTTGGTGCTGCAGATCAACGGAGCTACGGTACAGCATCCGATTTGGCAAGATAGCGCGGTCGTGCCGCATCGCATTCCCGGCGTTAATGGTACGTGGAAACCCGGCTATCTCACGATGCTGGTCGATTTCCGCGATCCGATCATCGCCGGCGAGTTTATGTTCCATTGCCACATCCTCGATCACGAGGACTCCGGCATGATGGCCAAGATCGCGGCGATCTAAGCCAACAACCATCCGTGACCGCTCCTACGCGGAGCCGTCACGGAACCGCGGCGGCTCCGGATTGGGGCGGGGCCGTCGCGGACCCTTATTGCGTACGAGCCCGCCTCGCTTTTGGGCCCGTCGGCTCGCTCGCGGATTAGCGTCGATGCGACGCGGGCAACATACCGGTATGACAAGCAAACACCGGTACACGGCCAAGGAACACCGGCAAGTCGAACACATTGAAAAGAGCGAGGAAGCTCGCGGGCACTCGGCGCCTGAAGCCGCAGCAATCGGCTACGCGACGGTCAACAAACAGAATCCCGACGCCCACCGTTACACCGCTAAAGAGAAACGCCAAGCGCAGCACATCATCGATTCGGAAGAGAAAGCCGGCAAGTCCGAGACCGAGGCGAAAAGCATCGCCTACGCGACGGTTAACGCGCGCTCGAAGTAGCGCTGCGTTTCGGGCGGCCGAAATACCAATCCAGGACGCGCATCGCGCGCAGCGTATTCCACCGGCTGGCGCGACCGGTTTCAGGTTCTAGCGGAAAGTCTAGCCGGTCGGCGTGGATGCGATTCATCGGCCAACGGCTATTTTGGTGCCGGCGCGCTTGCACGATTTCGATCGCCTCGCTTGCGCGCTCGTCGGGTTTGGCGCCGGCGCTTCGAAGATAATCGAGCCCGCGCAGAATGTCGTAATGCCACGTCGTCGGATATGCGAAGCGCGTCCAGCGTCGGTCGACGATCTCTCCGTCGCGCAGCCGACGGAACATCCGCCGTTCGAGCAAGTATTCTTGGCCTTTCAACCGTGCGGTGGCGACCGTTTTGTTTAGACCCCAGCGGCGCTCGTATTCGTTCAATCCTTCGAGAACGCGAATCGTCGAGTTGAACGAAGAACGCACGCTGGGCGGCGCTTCGCAGTTCCAGCCGCCGTCGGCAAGCTGTTCGCTCAGTAATCGATCGACGATCGCATCGCAACGCTCCCCGAAATAGCTGCCGAAGGCGAGGATCGCGCCGTTGATGCACGCTTCGGTTTCGCCCTCGAAGTACGGCCGGTCGTCGAGCGCTTCCCAATGCAAGTTTTGCCGCACGCGCGCGATCGCGTTTTGCGCTTGCGGGCTTTTCGGGTCGAGCCCCATTTCGCGCAAGAGCGTCAGCGCGTCCATCGAGATCATCCAGCCGTCGTCGGGCTCGACCCAGGCGCCGTTGGGCAGTTGCCGGTCGAGCAGCGCTTTGCCCCAGCCTTCGGTGGCGACGCGCGAACGTTCGGTGGCTACGGCTTGGGCCGCCGCATCGGTTAAATCGTTCAAGGCGCGCCAGCGAATCGCCGGATCGCCGTCCATCAGCCAACGAAGGACGCTTGCGTCGCTCACCGATCACCGCTACCGTCCCGGGCGCCATCGCCCCTGCGGCGAGGCCATGGATGTCGCGGGCGCGAATTGCGAGGTGATGTTCCGTGTCGTTCTCTCGCTGATTGTCGGCGTCGGCGTTGCGTATTTCAGCATCACCGCACTCTGCGGCTACGAGCTGGGGCGCCAGATCAATAAAGCAAAAGCGAACCCGCTCGTTGCCATCGGTGCGCAAATGATCGGCCGCAACGAGACCGAAGCGTTCGCGATTCACAAGGCCAAGTTTCCGGCTTTCATCACCGAATCGCCGAGCTTTTGGTTGCTGCTCCGCCAGTCTGAGTAATCTAGACTTTTCTCACTCGCCAGATTTGCTCTGCAGGCCACGCGCGCGCCCACTCGAGGGGCACAAAATCCACGTACGTCGTCGCTGCATTTTCGGGCGGTCGAAGCTCGATCAAGTCTTCGATCGTGAAACCGTTGTTTCGAAACAGCTCGATCCATTCGCCGTAGGGTAACGAGAAATTGACCGTGTCCGCGTCTTCGAAACGGCGTTGCTCGAAGTAGTTTGCGTGCAACCGGTCGTTGACACGGTCGTCGGACTCGTTCCAGCAAACATTAAAAATAGGCGTTGAGGCGGAGAATGCCAGCAGCCCGTGTTGACGCAATAGACGACTTGCTTCGGGCACGGTGCGAAGCGGATCGCAGAAAGTCATGGCTCCGTGGTCGCAGAAGACGATGTCGAACGATGCATCCGCCAACGGAACCGCTTCCGCGCTGGAGCGAACGAGTGGGAAATCGAGGCCGGCGTCTCGCATGTTTTTGCGAGCGTGGTCGAGCTGCCGCGCTGAAACATCGAGACCGACGGGGCGCGCGCCGAGTTTCGCAAGCGCGATCGACCAACGTGCCGCTCCGCAGCCCAATTCGAGCACATCTTTTCCTTCGACATTTCCGAGCACGCGGAGTTGCGATTCAGGAATCGACCAACAGCCCCAGGCCATCGAATTGTCGGCTAACTGGGTCGAATGCCGAGCCTCATAGGCGTCGCTCTGTTGATCCCAGTGCGCGGCGTTCTTTCGTGCGTGCTCCGTCAGCGATTTCATTTCCGATGGTTACCTGATGTTGCCGGATCTCTTTCTTCGCGGGCTCGACGTCGTGTTCGTCAATCTCAATCCGGCGGTGTACTCCGTGGAACGGGGGCATTATTTCGCGCGCAAGAGCAACAAGTTTTGGCCCTGCATCTCCGCGTCCAAGCTGACGCTCGCGATCCGCACGGAACTCGGCGTAGCTCGACTCGGCCCCGAGCACGACGTCCTCTTACCGCAGTTCGGCATCGGCTTTACCGATCTGGTCGAACGGCCAACGCCGCGAGCCGGCGACGTGAGCCCGGCCGAATTCGTCGCCGGCGCTGCCGCACTCCTCGGGAAGCTCGAACGCTTTCAGCCCCACATCGCATGCTTTCAGGGCATAACGGGCTATCGCTACGTGCACGCATCGTTCGCGGAGTTGTCAGATCGACGGCCTTCGCTCGGACTGCAGGCTGCGCACATCGGACGAACGCGATTCTTCCTCGTTCCGAATCCGAGCGGTGCGAACGCTCATTTTACGAGGGCGGAACAAACGCAGTGGTACGACCGTGTCAGCGATGCCCTCGCGGTAGAATAAGCGTCAGGGCGGGCTTACGACTTGGCCGTATGGCGCTTTGGGCGCGATCGACGGATCGATCGAGCGAGTCGGATTTCCGCCCTTGATATAGCTGAAGTAGTTTTCGCGGTTAGGACAATTCAAATTGCCGGCGACGACGACATTTTGCTTATCGCCCATACCAGTAACGAACGGCTGTATCGCGACCATCCAATTGTGATACGGGTAGCATGTGTCGGTGAGCTCGGTCTGGCGGACGATCTGTACTGCTCCGCCCGAAACGGTGATGCGATAGATCATGGTCGTGTAGTTGAACTGGTAGTTTTGATCGGTCGCGGTGAGGTATTTTCCGTCCCAGGCGACGCTGCCGGGGAATCCGACGACCAAACCGTTTAGTGGTTTGAACGCTTTTTTGCCGGCGGGAAGCTCTTGGAAACTTGGAACGCCCGAATAGTCGGTGCCTTGCACGAAGAGATTACCCGCCGGATCGTAGCCCGGTGGAAAGGCACGGTAGAGCGCGGAACTCGAGTAGTTGGTCTGCTTGCCGGTCAATCCGCCCGACGCGATAACGACGCCGCCACCGCCGCTGGTCAAACTGTCGAAGTTGGTGATGGCCATGTCACCATTCTTGGAATTGACCGAGCAGCCGGTGGGATATCCGAATGTATCGGCTACGGTTGCAATCGGCGTCGTACCGCCGTGCGCAAACTCATAGACTTCTGCGGTGCCGTTGTCTACCACGTACACGTTGCCGGCACCGTCGATGCACTGACCGTACGGAAAGTTCAAGCCGGTCAACTGACCGTACAGCTTTCCGGTTTTCGAACGGTAGTTGTAAACGTTCGACCGTTCCCGAAGCACCGTCCGAAACGTAGATGAGCCATTGCTTTTTAGCGTCCGGCAGCATCCAGGATGCTCTACGATTGAAATGGCGCTCGGGTACGAGGCCCAGGCTGTTGGTCCCGGCGACTCGCAGGTCGAGCGCGGACGATGAGGCCGGTGGCGCACCACTGGAACAGCCGCCGGCGAGAACCGTCGCTGCGAGTAGACCCAGGAAATGTCTTGCGCGGACCCTGTACAACATACGGGTGCTCCCTTCGCGAAAACCTTGCCGGGCGTGCTTTTGCCAAGGCGGTCCGGTTATCTTTCAGCCAGAAAGGACCTGAAGTGTCCGTTCGGTTTTGCGTCCCGGTCATTCCGAGCGTCGATCTCGAGAAGAGTTTACGTTTATGGGTGGACGGCCTCGGCTTCTCGGCGAGCTCGGAAATGCGCCGGCACGGCAAGCTTATCTTTTGTATGCTAAACAAAGACGAGATGTGGTTCATCTTGAACCGGCGCGCGGGATCGCCGGACAAGCCGGAAGGTTATGAGGGCATCCGGCTGTATTGGACTCCGAACGATCTACGAGAAACTCGGGAGCGACTACAAAGCCTCGGGTATGCCGTTTCGGAACTCGACGATCGCGGCTACGGACAAACCGAGTTCTTGCTAACCGATGATGACGGTTATTCACACTGCTTCGGCGTCCCGACCGAAAAGAAAAGCTAACTACTCTGGCCCGCACACATGCGAGTCGAAAGGAACGACCAGATGAACGGCAATTCAGCCGGCAACATTCCCAGCTGCCCGGCTCCCGGCGCAAACGGCACGCATAACTTCCCGGCACTGCCCACGACGCTCAACTCCTACACCACCATCCTCTGCAAAAACTGCGGCGGAACGCTGGGGATTCAACCCGGACAACCCCCGCAATTCACGCCGTGTACGGGTTCGGGTCACTAACTGAATATGGCGCTTTTGGCGCGCAGTAGCACGACGAAACTATGTGAGACGGTGCGACAAGAAGAATCGCACCATTTCCCGGCTTGCGTCGGGTCCGGCCGCATCGGTATAGGAACCGGCTGGACTTCCACCCGACCATGCGTGGCCGGCGTCGTGGATATCCCACTGCTCCAGCACCTCGCGCCCGTTCGCGTCGAGGTACGAGGTCTTCGTGTAAGCGCGGCTTCCCGCAACGTGTCCGGGCTCGACGCGCTTAGCGTATTCGGGTGAATCGAGAGCCTCGGCAAAGCGATCGCCGTTGACTTTGTTTACGGTCCGATCGCGATCTCCATGAAACACGATCGTCGGTATCGGAACGCCGTTCGCCGGTTGAACCGGCGACTTGGCGGCGCTCGGGCCGCGCTTCATCACCGCGAACGCAGAGTCGACATCCTTGGCCAGACCGTACGCGATGCCCGAATGCACGCCCACCGCAGCGTAGATGTCGGGATACGTCGTTCCAAGTACCGCGGCCGCCGCGCCGCCGGCCGACAAACCGGCGACGTAGACGCGTTGAGAATCGATCGCATAGGCGGACATAACTTGGCGCGTAATGCCGGCGACGATCGACGGCTCGCCGAAGTCGCGCGTTTGTTGGGTACGCAAGAACCAGTTCCAACATTTTCGTGGATTGGCCGACGCCGGTTGCTCGGGATACGCAACGAGGAAGTTGCGTTCTTCTGCGAGTTCGTTCATGCGCGTCCCGGTTGCAAAATCGGCGGCGGATTGGGTGCACCCATGAAGCATGACGATCAGTGGGAGCGCTTGCCCGTCGTAGCTGCTCGGTACGTAGAGTTTGTACGATCGCGCGCCAAAGCTGTTGTTGAAGGTTTTCGTCAAGAAGTGACCGCGTGTTGCGCCGTTCGGTGCGTCCCGAACGACCGTGGCCTGCGTCGATACGGTAGCGCCGGCGCCGCTCAGCGACGCTTGCAGCAGCGTCGTTGCGTCCGTGAGATTTCCGGCGCGCGTAAGGTTCGTCGCGGCGACGATGTCGCGATAACGTGGAGTTTTCAAAATATGGCTTTCGGGTTACGACGAGAGGCGGTCGGTCAGCGCGGCTTTGACGGCCGCGCTGGCTTGAATGGCACCGAGGACCGAAACCGACGCAATTGTCGAGCGCGCTAGCTCGGCGCTCACATCGTTGGCAATCCGAGCGAGACCGATCACACGGATGTTCACCGTCTTGCCCGCACGTTGTAAATTCTCGAGAAACTCGCGGCTATAGTCGTGCAGTCCTAAATCGAAATTGTTGCGCTCGACCGACTTCGCCAACGCCTCGCGATGTTTGTCGAGATGGTTTCGAATCGCCGTCCGGATGAAATCGGTGCGGTTCGCGTAGAAGCCGTCGGCGACAATTAGATCGATCTGCCCCAGGTTGACGAATCCGAGATTAATCGTAATTTTCTCCGATTCGCTGGAGCGAGAGACGCTTGCTTCTGTTTTCACCATCCAGCTGGATGGTACACGGATGGGAGCAGTTGGTCAACCCCAAAGCCTGGAAAGTGGCTATTGTGAACGGAGGTAACTCGTGCGCTCGCCCAAGACGAAGTGTACGCACCGCCGTACTCCGGCGCACCAACCTCAACAATCGCGTTAACTTCGGGCTCGAAGCCGATCAATACAAAACTCAATGAGAGCAACAATACGATGTACGTAACCGGTGGAACCGGCCTTAACGCCTATACGTATCCGGCCGGCAAGCTAAAATACTCGGTTACGAATCAGATGGGTAAATTCGGCGCCGGCGGCATCGCGGTCGATCCTCCCTCACCGCAATAACCCGCTTCGGCTAAACGATACAACGGGCGTCGCCATAGGGCGATGCCCGTTCCGTCTACCCCTGCGAAGGCTTCGGTCAGAACGGCGCGGGCGCGCCGGCTAATTTTTCGCCGACGTTGCCGCTTAGATCGACGTTATTTGGATTGAGCGTCATTACCGAGGCTCCCGGATCGAAGTTGAGCTTCTTGAGATCGACCCAAATAACGTTTGGCGCAGTCGTGAGCTCGAAATAGTACCGCTTGTCGGTCAAGTCGCTGACGGTCCGGTATTCGGTATCGAACGTCGACCCGTTCACGGGTGCACCGAACGGGATGGAAACATTCCGTATGAGCGTGAACATTCCGGCGATCGCCTGACGTTGCGTCTTGGGCGTGCTCAACACCGAGAGAAAGTAGGTGGCGCGTTGAAAACGGTCGCGCGGGTTTACGTTGCCAGGAACGTGCGTATCCATCGTCGGGTTCGTGTAGTTCAACTGACCCAATAGCCGCAACTGCTCGTCATATGCCGGAGCGTTGGTCATCACGCGATATTGACGTCCGTGATAGACGACGAGCTTTCCGCCGATATATTCGAGCACGGCCGAATCGCCGCTCGCATCTTCGAGCGCTAAATGAACCGTCGCGCGCTGCGTCTGTCCGTGTGTCTGGATCTCGATCTTCTGCACTTGAATTTTCTTGAGGTTGGCGAGCGCTTGCGAGACGTTAGCGGCTGTATCGAGGGCATACTGAGCCCAAAGCGCGGCTTGAAGGCCGGGTTTGGACGCTTGACGCGCGCCATAATCGGCGGGCGGAAAATACAGCATGTGCGCCGCGAGGCCGCGCTCGTTGATTCCGTCAGCCGATCCAACGCCGTAGATCGTGGTCACGACGCTTCCGTAATCGGACGTCCACTTGAGGGGATTTGCGCTAATCTCTTCCTTCGGGCCGACCTTGCCGCCGTCGTGACGGAGCCCGCGCGGAAGCACGGTAATGATCGGCTCGGTTGTCGTCGCCCAATCCATGCTGCGCGCAACGACGACAAAGTCGCCCTTATTGTTGGCAAGAATTCTCGTGCAGGCTTGGGCCGTCTGCCAAGCGGCACCGGCGGTCAGGAGAGCAGCGACGACCAGCGCCGCGAACATTACGGGTCTTTTTAACGTCACGCTCGGCCCTCAATTCTTGATCGGAGACTTCGGGAGCAAACGAGCCCTTCCTAGGCAGTGGCAAGCTCTTGAAGACGCCGGACCACATCTGCCAGCGGTTGAGATGCATCGATCTCCGTCGTTGCGCCGGCTCGAAGTAGCGGCTCGACGAGTACGAGATCGTGCAAGATGCGCGCGCGCTCTCCCGTGGTTTTGCCGTATGGATTGTTTGTGCGCACCGCGATTCTCTCGAGTAGCACGTCGGCGGGCGCGCTGAGTAATACGACATGATCGAATAGCGGGTAAAACTTCCCTTGATTAGATTTGCAACCGGCTACGAATAGATTGCCGTGCCCGTGCGAGACCAATAGGTCGTTTATTGCATCCTCTCGCCAGATCCAGTCGCGATCGCCGTTTGGCAACGTTATCCAATGACTCCAGCGATCGTCGTCGGTGTTGACGACGTCATGGCCACGTTCGGCCAGAGCGTGCAACGCGCTGGACTTGCCCGTCCCAGACATTCCGGTGATCAGCACTTTCGCCATGGCCAACACTTCGAGCCGAACGCGGCGTAGGGCTCCTTGCATTTCGACCTGAAGGGGACCACGTGATGAATACGACCGGCTTTCTACGATACGCCGGCGCTGCGGTTGCATTGGCGTGCTGTTCCGCCTGCGCCGGTGGTCCCGGCGCGGGGCCATCAAACGCGAATTTCGCTAGCAGATACCTCGCTACGACGTTGATCGTCAACGGTCGCCCCGTAACCGCGGAGCGACGCAATCTCGTCGGCGTGCCGCGTTACTCGGCGACCGTTCCCGGCGCGACCGCGAAATCGAAATCAAAATACTTCGATTACATCATCAACTTGTACGGCACGTATGCCAGCATCTTCGACTATCCAAAAAGCACGAAACAGATCGGTACGATAACGAATGTGGGCGGTCAAGGTTGCACCAACGTGCTGTACGGCTACGGTAAGAAGACGTTCTGGATCGTCGCCGGGTCCGACCAAATCACGGAGTATTCCGTCCCGCAGAAACCGCTCCGGAACCTATCCATCCCCGACGGCAGCATGCCGTCGAGTTGCGCGATGAATAGCGACGGCGATCTTGCAGTGGGAGACTTGCGTAATGGTGACATCATCATCTATCCGCATGCGAAAGGCACCGGAAACGCCATTCCCTCGCCCTTGTTCGCCGAATACTTCGACGGTTACGACGATAAGGGGAACCTCTTTTTCGATGGGTTCGATATAAACACGAACGTGCTGCTCGAAGAGCTGCCAAAGGGTAGTAACACGGTGCGCTCGATCTCCACCAGCAATAGCATCCGGTTTCCCGGTTCGGTGCAGTGGGATGGTAAGTACCTGACCGTTTTCGATCAGGGAACGAACGATTTTTATCAGTACAAGGTGAAAGGCACCAAGGCCACGCTCAAGCACACCGTCGCACTCTCGGGATCCAGCGACTGCGCCCAGACCTGGATTGCGACGGGCGACGTGTATTGCGGCGACGCGGGTAACGACAACGGCGAAGTGTTTAGGTACCCGGCCGGCGGATCGCCGGTTGCGATGCTTACCGGAAACTTCGACGAACCGCTCGGCGCGGTGGCTGTCGAGAAATAATCGTATAAACAAAAGAGCACCGGCTCATGCGCCGGTGCTCTCGTGAGGATCGGAAATGGATCGGCAGGCCGCCGATTAGCTACTGCTCGAGTACGTGCAGCGTATTATCCGCGGTGGATGTGTAGTACAGCACGGTGTCGCTGTCGCCCGTTCCGTAAGCGGCAAGGCCAAACACGTGCGCGGACTTACTCGTATCGACCGTTTTGGTGGCCAACACCTTACCGTTCGGTGTTATTTCCACCAACGTATTTCCGCCCTTCGTATTCGCTAGGATAAGATTGCCGTTCGGCAGCAGGGCGGACGCTACGGGTGCGTTGAGCGGAGAGCCGCTGTAGACCAGCGTCGCGCACGTATCTGTCGGATGCTTGCACTTGAATTTCTTTCCGCCGGGCTGAACAGCGATCTCGTCCTTCTCGAGCAAGTTGCTGGCATTCGAGATGGAAACGAGTGTGTTGTTGACTCCATCTACTACGTACAATGTGTCGTTGCAAAGGCTCCCGGTTCGCGTCGCATTGTACTGCAGTCCGGACGGCCCTAACGTGCTCCAACCCGAACCATTTTTGCCAAAACCGGAGACCACTTCGGTGGTGGTGGTCTTTCCGCCGCTGACCGAAATGAACGAGAATTTAACGAGCGCGCCGGTCTTGGAATCGGACACATAAATATCTTCGGGCGCGTACGGCTCGCCACAGAATGCGTCCGCATCGGCAAACGGGGCCTCGATATGCGATTTGTAGCTCTTCTCGAGGTTACCGGATTGGTCGAACTGCCCGACCGAACCGCTGGTCATTCCCGTGCCGTATATTTGATTCGCTTCGGTGATGGCGTCGCCGTCGCATCCGTTGATCTTCGTGTTTTGCGTGAAGGTCGCCGGTTTCGACTTCGGCTTCGGGTCGAGGACCTCGATCGTGGAGCCTTTGCCTGCTGCGCCGGCGGAGTTTTCGAAGTTACAAACGAGCAGCTGACCCGCCTTCAAGCCGAAGGTCGAGCGGACGCGCACGACCGCGCGCGGACCCTTGTCGCCGTTCTTCGGATCGACGGTCGAACCGATCACGACATCCTTCGTAAGTTTCTTCAAGATCGACGTCGTGTTGACGGCTGCGGGCGCCGCTTGAAAGACGGGACTCGTTCCCGTTGCTCCGGTTGGCACCGCGGAGGTTCCTCCGCACGCCGAGGTCGCAAAAAGCGTTCCCGCGACTAACACAATCGCGCGACCGTTCAAAGATGGCATCCTAAATGTCTCGCTCCCTTGCAGTGATGATGATTTTGGGTTCGAAGCGCTTCGTCCGTCGCCTGCACGAAACGCTTGATTTGACGCCACGACCAAGCGTTTAGCAATGCAGCCGAGTGCAAGGTCGTTGGCGCGTACCCGATAAAGTAGCTCCTTCTTCGAGCGGCTTCGACCCGCCCGTTTTCTACTTACTAAGGGAGTTACTTGATGAATCCGACCGGTTTAATGAAATTCGCCGGTGCTGTCGTTGCACTTTCACTGTGTTCGGCGTGTGCCGGCGGATCGGCGGTCGCACCGTCGAGCACCGCGCCGAACGGCTCGTACATCGGCAAGACCTTGTTCGTGCAGGGGAGACCGGTGACTGCAGCTCGCCTGAATCTGAACCCGATGCCGCATTACACGACGAATGTTCCCGATGCCGATGCGAAGAGGTCCAAGGACTTCGAGTACACGATCAGCTTTTACGGCACGTACGCAAGCATCTTCGATTATCCGAAGAGCGTCAACCAGATCGGTACCATCGACAATGTCGGCGGTCAAGGATGCACGAACGTCCTGTACGGCTACGGGAAGAAGACGTTCTGGATCATGGCAGCATATAACCAGATCACGGAGTACTCGGTTCCGAAGAAGCAAATCGCAAACCTCGAAGTTTCGTCCAACACGATGCCATCGAGTTGCGCGATCAATAAGTCCGGAGACCTCGCGGTCGGTATCTTGAACGGAACGAACTCCGGCGCGGTCTATATTTGGAAGGGAGCGAAAGGCGATCCCACGATCCACACCTCGCCGCTATTGGAAGAGTATTTCGACGGCTACGACAACAAGGGAAATCTCTTCTTCGACGGCTTCACGCGGAGCGCGTTCCAGCTCGAGGAGCTCCCGCAGGGTAGCGACACCGTCCAAACGATCACGACTAGCAACACCGTACAGTTCCCGGGTTCCGTGCAGTGGGACGGCAAGTACCTGACCGTCTTCGATCAACTCGCCAACGATATGTACCTGTACACGGTCAAAGGCACGCAGGCGACGCTGAAGAAAACCATCGCGTTCCAGGGGTCGAGCGACTGTGCACAGACGTGGATCGCTACGGGTGTTGTGTATTGTGGAGACGCGGGGAACAATAACGGCGAAGTGTTCAAGTATCCAGAGGGAGGTTCGCCGATCGCGGTCTTCGTGGGTAACTTTGTCGAGCCGCTCGGCACCGTCGCAGCAGCAAAATAGTCTGACCCTCCCTTCAACGGAAGGGCGCACAACCGCAGAGCACCGGCGTACGCAGGTGCTCTTTTCTTTGACGTACATTCGCGGCTTACGCCGCGGCTCCGAGGCGCTCGAGGCTGCGGTACTGCACGGCTTCGGCGACGTGCTCGGCGGCGATCCCGACGCTTTCACTGAGGTCGGCGATGGTTCGTGCGACCCGGGCGATTCGATCCAGCGCGCGGGCGGAAAACTGGCGGCGTGCGCTGGCTAAGGCTAGCAGACGCATCGCGGGTTCGTCGAGCGAACAATAGCGGCGCGTAGCGTTCGCCGGAATCTCCGCGTTACAAGAAAGTGCCACGCCGTCGAAGCGGCGGCGCTGCCGGTCGCGAGCCGACAGAACGCGAGCGCGAATCGCATCGGAATGCTCGCCACCGTCGTAGCGCACCATATCGTCGAACGGCACCCGCGCGATTTCAATTTGAATGTCGATGCGATCGAGCAGCGGCCCCGAAAGCTTTCCGACATACTTGGCAACGGCCGCATCGTCGCAGCGGCACTCGGCATTGCGTGCGCCGCGATAGCCACACGGACATGGATTCATCGATGCGACCAGTTGAAAGCGCGCCGGGTATGCAAACGTGCCGGCAGCGCGCGCGATCGTTACCACGCCTTCCTCGATTGGCTGGCGCATCACTTCGATCGCGCTCCGCGAAAACTCCGGCAGTTCGTCGAGAAACAGCACGCCGTGATGCGCGAGCGAAATCTCGCCGGGTTTGGCGAGCGCTCCTCCGCCGACCAACGCCGTTTGCGAAATCGTATGGTGCGGATATCGGAACGGTCGCGAGCGAACGATACCGGTGTCGCGCAGCAATCCGGCGACGCTGTAGATCTTCGTGACGTCGAGCGCCTGCGAATTGTTCATCGGCGGTAGAATCGAGGGCAACCGTCGCGCGAGCATCGTCTTGCCACAGCCGGGCGGCCCAACCAGCAAGACGTTGTGACCGCCGGCAGCTGCGATCTCGAGTGCGCGCTTGGCTGCGAGCTGGCCGCGCACGTCGTAGAAATCGCCTTCGCTCGGAGCGTTCTCGTTCGATTCGTCAGCAGGCAGTCGCGACTGCCGCCACTTCGCTCCGTTTCCTGCGATGACCGCGACCGCATCGAGCAATCGTTCCACCGCATAAATCTGAATGCCGTCGACCATCAACGCTTCGGCGGCATTTGCAGCCGGAACGATAAGCTTACGAAATCCGGCCGCTCGCGCGCCCAATACCATCGGCAAGATGCCGTTGACGCTTTGCAGCGATCCGTCGAGCGCGAGTTCGCCTAGCGCAACGACGGTTCGCAATGCGTTGCGATCGACTTGTTCGTCGATGCCGATCAGCGCGAGCGCGATCGCGAGATCGAAGGCCGGCCCGGCTTTACGTACGTCGGCCGGAGAGAGATTGACGAGCAACCGTCCCGCCGGAAAACATAGGCCAGAGTTGAAGATCGCCGCTCGCACGCGGTCGCCGGCTTCGCGCAGCGCGCGGTCGGGCAAGCCGATGATCGCGAATGCGGGCGTGCCGGCCGAGCTGTCGGCCTCGACGCGCACGACGTAGCCCTCGATACCGAGCATCGCTGCCGAGAACGCCAACGAAAGCATTGCATCGTGCTCTCTGCGCGCGCCGGTTCGTTTGACAAGAGCTAGGGTTGCGTTGCGACGGCCTCGTCGAGCCGGTCGTAGCTCATCGACATGCCGTCGGTCATTCCCGACTGAAGTGCGCCGTCGCGATGTTCCTTGGATTCGAACCGAATCGTGATGGAGAACGCGGTGCTGCTGCCATTCTCCTCGAACACGGTGGTCACGTGCGCGCTACCGGGAACGCCGTCCATCCTCTCGATGATGACGATGCGCTCGGGCGCTGCAATCTCTCGAAACTCGCCGCTCACACCAAACTCTTTGCCGCTTGCATCGTTACGCCAGACATAGCGGTAACGGCCCCCGACGCGCAGATCGATATCGCATTCCGGCATGCCCCAACCGGGCGGCCCCAATAACCACTTCTGAACGTATTGGCATTTGGTGTGGTACGCGAAGACGAGATCGCGTGGTGCGTCAAAGTTCCGCGTGACGCGAATCTCTAGATCGTTGGGCGTCGTGACGACGACGGAAGAAGGCATGCTCTACTCCTCTTATCGTTTGCGGGCTTGTAACTCGCCGGCGAGCAGCGCGTCGAGCCGTTCATGAATTGGCTTCCCACAGTTGTTGAAAATGTTCGATCCAGCTTTCGGCATCTGCGATCGCCCGGGTGTCCACGCTCGCTGGGCGCCGTTGCGCCTCGCGGCTGCGTCGGATCAACCGTGCGCGTTCGAGAATTTTCAGATGTCGCGAAATTGCCGGCTGGCTGATCGAGAACGACTCTTTCAATTCGTTCACGCCCGCCGCTCCGCGAGCGAGACGCTCCAAGATGGTGCGGCGCGTGCTGTCCGAGAGGGCGAAGAAGACGGCGTCGAGCCGGTCGGCCGAGGCTTGCATAACGTATTCATTATATAATCGATACCGTATATAAAGTCAAGAACGGACGTTTCGAGCTACGGCCTGCCGGGCGGAATGAACGACCGGGCGTTGGAATCCGCGCGGGATGCATTTGACGCCGCTCGATTGGACGATCATCATTGTCTCGCTCGGCGTCACGTTTCTGCCGGCCATTCTGCTGGCACGCCGGGCCGGCCGCAACATCACCGAATTCTTCGCAGCGGGCCGGCAGGCGCCGTGGTGGCTGATCGGCATCTCGCTGGTCGCAACGACCTTTTCGACCGACACGCCCAACCTGGTTACCAACTTGGTCCGCGAGCGGCGGCGTCGCGGAAAATTGGGTGTGGTGGTCGTTCTTGTTGACCGGCCTGGCGACGGTCTTCTTTTATGCGCGGCTGTGGCGGCGCAGCGGCGTGCTGACCGACCTCGAGTTTTACGAGTTGCGCTATACGGGGAGGGCGGCGTCGTTCGTGCGCGGCTTCCGCGCGATCTTCCTCGGCTTGTTCTTTAACTGCTTGATCATCGCGACGCGTCAGCTTAGCCGCCGCAAAATCGCCGCTGTTTTCTTCGGCTGGCCGCTGTTCAACGTTGTGCTGTGAGTCGCCGTGCCGATCGTCTTCGCAGCGACCGCCGGTTTATGGGGCGTGATGGTGACCGACATGATTCAGTTCTTCATTACCATAACGGCGGCGTTCGCAGCGGCGTATTTTGCGATTCACGCGCCCGGCGTCGGCGGTTTGCACGGGCTCATCGCGCACGTTATCCGGCACCCAGCGCGAGCATGCTCTCGCTGCTGCCGAACTTCTCGGATTGGCCGACGGCGCTTGCGATTTTCGTCATCCCGCTCACCGTCAATGGTGGTCGGTGTGGTATCCGGGTGCGGAACCCGGCGGTGGAAGTTACGTCGCGCAGCGCATGCTGGCGGCCGAACCGAATCCGACTCCGCATTCGGAACGCTAACGTTCGAAGCGATGCACTACGCGCTGCGCCCGTGGCCGTGGATCGTCGTCGCGCTGGCATCGACCATCGTGTATCCGTCGCTCCACGATATCGCGGGCGCTTTCCGAACGTACACGCCAACCTGATCGGCAACGACATCGCGTATCCGGCGATGCTGGTGTTTCTACCGGCGGGCTTTGCCGGCTTCATGGTCGCCGGTTTGTTCGCCGCGTATCGCTCGACGATCGAAACGCATCTGAACTGGGGAACGTCGTACCTGGTGCACGATTTCTTCCAGCGCTTCGTGCGACCCGGTGCCACCCAACGCGAGCTGGTATTGACCGGACGTCTCGTTACCGTGGGACTGATGGCAGCGGGCGTCGTGTTTTCGCTGCTCTTGATAACGCGAAAAGCGCGTTCGATCTGTTGCTCTCGATCGGAGCCGGCACCGGCCTGATCTACTTGCTGCGCTGGTTTTGGTGGCGCATCAACGCGTGGAGCGAAGTAAGCGCTATGGCCTCGTCGTTCGCGATTTCGCTGGGGTTTTTCGTGGCCGGAAAATACGGCTATCACGTGCCCGACACGTCGATTCTCCTGTCGACCGTCGGCGTCACCACGGTCGTGTGGCTGGCCGTAACGTTCCTCACGCGCACCGGTGCCGGCGGCCACGCTGGCGGCCTTCTACGCCAAAGTACGCCCCGGCGGCCCGGGTTGGCGAGTGGTGCGACAAGCATCCGGATTACCTCCGTCGCCGGACTCGCCGGCGCACGCGCTGATAGGCTGGGTTTTCGGTCTGGCGGCCATCTACGGAGCGCTGTTCGCAACCGGTGAATTCATCTACGGCCGAGTGCTCCCGGTCGCGTGATCTGGACGGTCGTTGCCGTGTCCGCCACAACGGGCGTTTTGGGCCGGCGGGCGCCTCTGGACCGTCCAAAACGCCCAATTCCGGCTAAACTCTCCACAGATTGCACAAGTAAGTGTCGCATATTGTGGACAACGAAGGCCAAAATTCGCCATCTGCCCAACCTCCGGCTTGGCATTTCGAACGCATAAGGAGAAGCTATTTTGACGTATTTGCGCGCGGCCGTGACCCTCGCATTGACTCGCATCGATAACGGCGTGCGCGCACGGCGGATCCAACGCGTCGGGCTCGTCATCGGCGCCCTCGGCACGGCCGCTTCGGGGGCCAAGACGATCGGCGTATCGATTCAGAACCGCGAAGCGCAGTTCTATCAGGATATGGAAGCCGGCATGAAATCGGAAGCAACCAAGCATGGCTACAGCGCTTACCGTCGTCGATGCCAATCGCGACAACGCCCAGCAGCAAAGCCAAGTCGAAGATTTCGTCTCCAAAAAGGTCGATGCCATCGTTCTGACGCCGTACGACTCGCAGGCCATCGGCAGCGCGATCGTCGAGGCCAATAATGCCAATATTCCGGTCTTTACGGCCGATATCGCCAACGCGAGCTCGCAAGGCAAAGTCGTCGCGCACGTTGCAAGCGATAACGTACAAGGCGGATACGTCGCCGGAACGCTCATCTGTAAAGCCGTCGGCGGCAAAGGCGACGTCGCGATTATCGACGAGCCCGAAGTAACGAGCGTACAAGACCGCGTCAAAGGCTTCAAACAAGCCGTTGCCAAGCTGTGCCCGGCCGTGAAGATCGTCGCCGACGTCGACTCCGGCGGCGCGCGCACGAAAGCCAACAGTGACGCCGGCGATATTTTGCAAGCGCACAAAGACGTCGTCGGGATCTTCGGCATCAACGACGATTCGGCGCTCGGCGCGGTTGCGGCCGTGGGCGCCGCGGGCATGACCGGAAAAGTTGCGATCGTCGGTTACGACGCCGGACCCGAAGCGCGCGCGGCCATCGCGAAGGGCACGATGTACGGCGACGCGTTGCAGCATCCCAAGGATATCGGTGCGGCGACGATCGATGCGATCGCGACATATTTTGCCGGCAAGACGCCGCCTCCGATCGTTCACATTCCAGTGGGAACCTTCACGCGCGACGACGCGGCCGCCCATTAGCGTTTCCACTCCGACGACGACCGCCGCTCCGCTGCTCGAAATGCGCGGCATCGGCAAGTCGTTTCCCGGCGTTCGCGCGCTGAACGACGTTTCGCTGAATTACACGCCGGCGAAGTGCTGGCGCTGGCGGGTGAAAACGGCGCCGGCAAATCGACCTTGATGAAAATACTGTCCGGCGCGCAGCGCGCCGACGAAGGCAGCATTTTCGTCGACGGCACGCAGGCGCAGATCGATTCGCCGCGCGACGCGGAGCGGTTCGGCATCGGCATGATCTATCAGGAGTTCACGCTGGTACCGCAACTCGATGTGGCCGAGAATATCGGACTCGGTAACGAGCCAACGCACGCGCTGCTCATCGACCGGCGCGCGTTAGGCGAAAAGGCCAAACGGGCGTTGGACGAGCTCGGCCTCCAGTTGCCCCTGGACGTTCCCGCCGAACGCTTGTCGATCGGACAGCAACAAGTCGTCGAGATCGCGAAAGCGCTCGCACGCAAGGCACGGATCATCGTGATGGACGAACCGACCGCGGCGCTCACCGACCGCGAGATCGAGGGATTGTTTGCCATCGTCGCGCGGCTCAAGGCGGCCGGAGCCGGCATCATCTATATTTCTCATCGGATGGACGAACTGCCGCGTATCGCCGATCGCATCGCGGTGCTACGCGATGGCGCGATCGTCGAAACCCGCGCCACGGCAGCGTTTCCGCGCGATGAAATCGTGCGCGCGATGGTCGGCCGCCAGCTGAGCTCGTATTTCCCCGAGATTCCGCCGCTCGATCCGAACGCGCCGGTCGTTCTCGACGTGCAACACGTTCGCAGCGGGCCGCTCGTTCGCGACGTGAGCTTCGCCGTTCGTTCGGGTGAGATCGTCGCGTTGGCCGGATTGATCGGCGCCGGTCGCACCGAAATCTTGCGCTCGATCGCGGGCGCCGACCGGCGAGAAGCCGGAAGCATCTCGGTCGACGGGAAGCCGGTCGCAGCCAAGAACCCAGCCGGCGCGATCCACGCCGGCATCGCGTTTATCACCGAGGATCGCAAAGCGCAGGGCTTGGTGTTGGGAATGACCGTCCGCGAAAATGTGACGCTGGCGCACTTGGGCGAGTTCGTCGGCGCGGATCGCTTGATCGATCGCGAGCGCGAGCGGTCGACGGCCAAAACCGAGATCGCATCGTTGCACATTCGTACCACCGGCACCGAGCAGCTCGTGGGAACGCTCTCGGGGGGCAATCAACAAAAAGTCGTGCTGGCGAAATGGCTTTTGGGAAAGGCGCGCGTGTTTTTATTCGACGAGCCCACCCGCGGAATCGACGTGGGCGCGAAGGCCGAGATTTACGGTCTGATGTTGCAGCTCGCGGCGCGTGGCGCGGCGATCGTAATGGTTTCGAGCGACTTGCCCGAAGTGCTCGGCATGTCGCACCGTATTCTGGTGGTTCGCGGCGGCGCCATCGTGGCCGAGTTCGCGCGCAGCGATGCTTCGGCCGAACGAGTGATCGCGATCGCGACCGGAGCCGCGGCATGAACCCGGCGGCACGTCGAAACTACTGGCTGCGATTCGCCGGTGCGGTCGTACTGTTTGTTATCATCGTTATGGTCGTCAACGTTTCGACGCACGGTGCGTTTCTGCAACCGGCCAATATCGTGCGCGTGCTGCGACAGATCACCTACAACTGCATCCTCGGCGTCGGGCAGACGTTTGTCATCGTGACCGGCGGGATCGATCTCTCGGTTGGCTCGTTGGTGGCGCTGACCGGCGTTGTGGCGGCGCTGTTCGCCAACTCGCTCCACCTCAGCGGATTTGCGCTGATCGCCTCGACGCTCGTCGTGACGGTAGCGGTCGGCGCCGCCGCCGGCTGGATCAACGCGTTGCCGGTCGTGCGGCTCGGGCTCCCTCCGTTTATCACCACGCTGGCGATGCTCCAAATGGCGCTGGGTCTGTCGTTCATTTTGTCGCACGGCCGTCCGGTGGCGCTGCAGAGCAGTGCGTTTGCCAATACCGGGATCGGGTCGTTCTTCGGCGGCGTCACGTCGGCGCTCCATTTGCCCAGCATTCCGATTCCGGTCGTGTGGATGCTCGCGATCGTGGCGGCCGCGTCGGTGCTGTTGATGCGCAGTCGGTTCGGACGCTACGTGTTCGCGATCGGCGGCAACGAAGAAGCCGCGCGTCTCGCCGGCATCAACGTGGCGCGCGTGAAAACGCTCGTTTACGTGATTAGCGGCGGCTGCGCGGCGATCGTCGGTTTCTTGTATATGGCGCTGTTTTCGTCGGGTTCGCCGCAGACCGGCACGGGCGACGAACTGCTGGAGTCGATTGCGGCCGTCGTCGTCGGCGGAACGAGTTTAGCCGGCGGGCGCGGCAGCATCGTGGGCACGTTTTTCGGCGCGTTGCTGATCGGCGTGCTGTATAACGCGATGAACCTTCTGGGCGTCGATTCCTACCTGCAGAAGATCGTGCTGGGTGCCGTGATTCTGCTCGCCGTCGTTCTCGACGGCGAAGTGCGAAAGCGCGTGCTCAAGAGCGGCTAGACGCCGCTAGAACGGAAAGTCGTTCTGCGTGAAGCCGTTGTTGGTTTTGAGATTATCGACGATTTGATCCAAAACGATCTGGTTGCCCTGATATAAGATCTGGCGGACCGGCCAATGCGACACTTGCGAGAAGTACAGAATTTGTTCGCTCACGCCGTCGTTGGTCGACGGGTTAGCCACTTTGAGATCGATGCGGTCGGTAGGGACGCCGTCGATCTTGCCACCTGGCGCCTGCGTGAGCGTGCCGGGCGTCTTGAGATACGTGAGCACAACGTTCTGTAACAAGCCTTCCGGCATCGTGATGCCGCGCAGCGAGAGCGCGCGCGGGTCGGTCAGCGAGATCTTCATATGAATGCCCGAGAAGAAGCCGCCTTGATGACCGCTGACCTGATCGCCGCCGGTCCATACGCCGCCCGAGCCTTTGTCGTCTCCCGACTGGATCAACGTTTTGATGAAATGCGGTTTCATAAACCAGTATTCGTACACGCGATTTTGCGAGCGATCGCCCTTGACCTCATGTACGTGAATGATGCAGTGGTAATCGTTGGTCGCAGCAAAGGCCTGATCGAACGCCGTGATGGCCGGAACGATGGCGTTATCGGCACGTGCCGCGGGCGTCGCGACTGCAAATACCATGAGCGCGAACAAACAGACGGCGAACGGACGATTCAACGGGAGTCCTCCTACAGGTGGGCGACGTCAGGCAAGCTCTTCTCCGAAGAGCGTGCCATGCTTTCCTTCGACCCCGATGAGGACGTCGCATTTGGCCTCGGCGGCGATCTCTTGAATCGCGGTGCCGAGGCGGGCGCCGGCGTACTTGCCTTCTAGATACGAGCCGAGGATGAGCAGATCGGCTTTTTCGCGCTTGGCGATCCCGATCACGGCTTCGGACGTGGCTCGAGTCTTCACGGTTTCCGTTCGCAGGTTGACGTTATTTTCGTTGGCGATCGTTTCGGCCGCGCCGAGGGCATCGAGTGCCGCGCGCTCTTCATCGGGCATTTCGGCGTCGGGCGGGAGCGTGCGCGGCACCTCGATGACGTACAGTGCTAACAACTCGGAGCGTTCGCCACGTGCCAGTTTTACGGCCAGCGCCATCATGTGGCGCGAATTAATTTCCGGTGAAAACACCACGATGATGCTGCCGACCATTTGCTTGACCTCGCGCGTGGTCTGCGCCGCCATCTTTTGCACTTGCGACTCGGGCGGGTGCAGCATCCAATAGAGCACGGCGCCGATGCTGCAGGCGATCAGCAGCGCGACGACCGCGCCGATTGGATCGACGTGTACCGAAGCGTTCATCGGCGCTGCGCGTTGCGCGCGCGGTACGCGAGCGCGATCCGGTAGCTGCCGAGCGCGACCATGGCGCCGCCTAACGCGAGGCCGGGAATGGCTTGCGCGTACGAACCGCTCGCGACAACCGCCGTAATCACTCGGACGAGGAGAAACGCGCCGCACACCGCGATCAGGCCGGCCAAGGCGAGGCGGATCGCGACGATCGTCATTGCGGCAGCGCGGCCGCTTTGCGCGCGTCGCTGGCCTTGACGTTGGCGATGTACTCGTCCATCAGCTCTAACTCGCCCGCATCGCGAAGAATGTCGGCTTGTTGCGCGCGCCAGTTACGCTGCTGTGAGCCCAACACCGGAAGATTGCGGCGTCGCCGGTAGATGAAGTACGCGACCAATCCCAGTACGAGCCAGCTGGGGCCGGCGATGCGGCCGATCGGATGCGTGAACAGCGTGAACACCAGAATCGAAAAAATTCCGAAAAACCCGATGACCGCGACCAGCGGAAACTCCGCGCGCTCGCCTTTCACCACGATCGGCAGGTTGAACGGAATTTTAAACTTGCGTGGGCTCAGCGGATCGTTGAGGCGCAGCGCGATCAACGCTAGGAAGACGAACGAATAACTGGTGGCGGCACCGAAGGCGTACAGATCCGCCAAAAAATCGAGGCCGGTTTCGTGACGGAAGAAGTGCGCGTACAGCGTCATCGCACTCGGATACAGCGACGGGAACGATGCGAAGAGAAGCTCCAGAATCGCTACGCCGCAAAAGGCCACGATCGAAACGGCCGGCGTGCGAAACTTCGGATGGACGCGTTGAAACAGCGACGGCAGTAGATTCGACCGGCTCATCGCGTAGGCGATGCGCGAACTTCCAAAGATGCCCGAGTTGGACGAGATCAGCAGCAGCACCGCACCGAGCAGCGGAACGTAGAGCGCGGCGATCGCCCCGAAATACGGGATCTGTGCCGCTAAGAGTGCCACGGCTTTACCCTGGTTGTCGCCGTTGTTCGGAAAGATTTGCCAGAACTGCATCGTGTGGCCGGCCGCGTCGTGAATCGGATGCCACGGTTGCAGGCCCAGCGCCAGGTTGGAATAGGCCAGCGCAAAGATCAGGATCGTGAGAATCAGCGAGATCGACGTACGAGGGATGATGCTGGCCGGACGTTGCGTCTCTTGCGCTGCTTGCGAGATCGACTCTAGGCCTACGAATGAAATGATGGCCAGCGATGTGCCCAGCATCAAATGGTACGGCGACGGCCAGCTGACGTGCATCGTATGCAGCAGCAGCTCCGGCCGGAACGCGAATAAAAAGCCTAAACACAAGATCAGCGATTCGCTGACCACGTCCAATGCCGATACGACGCCGTTAAAAGCGGTGCTCTCGCGTACGCCGATCACGTTGAGCAGCGCCAATCCGACGATCAGTCCCAGCGTCACACCGAAATGCACCCACGGATGCAGCGATCCGGTGAAGGCCGGAATCAGTTGGCTCATGTAGTTGACGCACGTCCAGGCGAACAGCGTTACATCGATGGTGAAATCGAGCAATACCGCCCAGCCCGCGATAAATCCGAAGATATCGCCCAGGCCGCGCAGCACGAAGTACTGGCCGCCACCCGCGACCGGATAGGTCGCTGCCAGTTCGGTATATGCGAGACCGATGCAGACGTAGACGATGCCTGCAAACAAAAACGCGACGTTGGTCGCGCCGGCGGCGGCGGCCAATACGAGGCCGAGTCCGACGAAAATATCGGCACCGACGTCGGAATAACCCCACGAAAACGAACCCCACGGGGTGACAGAGCGGCGTAGTTCGGGTTTGGAGGCGGGCACGAGATTCCCTTAAAAGGCGTCGCGCAACAGACGAACGCGTCCGGCATCGAACGCGACGATGTCGAAGCGCATGCTCCGGCCGGGAGCGACGATCTGTGCGTAGTCGGCCGCGATGCGCCGCAGCGTGCGGCGCTTGCGCGCATCGACCGAGGCGACGGCCGAGCCATACGACTTGCCGTCGCGGCGCCGAACCTCGACGATCACCAGCGTGGTGCCGTCCAAGCAGACCGCGTCGATTTCGCCGCCCGGCACCCGGACGTTGCGTTCGAGCACGCGGTACCCGCACGATGTAAGAAATTGAACGGCGGCATCTTCTCCGGCACGGCCCTTCTCGGTGCGGCTAAACGTTTTCACGTTCCTCCGCGAAGTCCAGTGCTAATTGCGCGTCGCGAACGCGCGCCCAACCGGCGCGGTGATGAACGCTCGGACCGTGTTCCCGCAACGCGACGATGTGCTCGGGCGTGGCGTAGCCTTTGTGATGCGCGAATCCGTAGCGATCGTCTTCGCGATCGAGTTCGACTAAGAGCGCATCGCGGTAGACCTTCGCGACGATCGATGCCGCCGCCACGATCGCGCAACGCGCGTCGCCGCGAATCAGCGGTTCTTGCGGCCCGGCGTACGAACGGATCCGCACCGCGTCGGTGATCAAATATTCGGGCGCGCACCAGAGCGCCGCGATGGCCCGCTCCATCGCCAGCACGCTAGCCCAATAGATGTTGAGCCGGTCGATCTCGGCGACGCTGCACACGCCGACACCCCATGCGACCGCACTGGTTTTTACGATCTCTGCGATCTCGATGCGCAGCTCCGGGACGAACTTGCTTGGAATCGTTGAGACCGGGAATGAAGAGCGGTTTCGACGCCACGACGCAGGCCGCGACGACCGGTCCGGCCAGCGGTCCGCGTCCCACTTCGTCGACGCCGGCGACGAGCGTAAAGCCCTTTTCGCGCGCGGCCGATTCGAACTGATGCAGCCGGTGCAGGCGCCGGCGCTCGCGCTCGTAAGCGTTCTTCGTCTTACGTTGTTTTGGGTTCATCGACGACTTCGAACGTGAAGCGTCCGAACGTTCCTTCGTTGAGCGCGCGCATGTACGCCGTTGCCGCATTGTGGTAATCGTTCTCGCCGCCCCGCCGCACGAAACCGCGCGCGCGGGCGAATTCCTCGAGGTCGGGTATCGAGGTGCGGACCGTGCGCGGCCGCCCAGGCGTGAAACGCGGCCACGACCTCTTCGGCATCGTAGCGGTCGCGCGGCACCGCGTCCGAAATGGCGAGCTTCCACTGCGCGTCCGGCGTCGCGATCTTCGGCACGAGTATGCCGGGCGTGTCCATCAATTCGATGTTCGGGCGCGAGCTTGAACCATTGCAGCTGCCGCGTAACGCCGGCGCGATTTTCGGTTTTTGCGGCGCCGCTTGCGTAACAGCCCGTTGATGATCGAGGATTTGCCGGAGTTGGGGATGCCGACGATCAGCGCGCGCGACGCGTTGCCGGTGCGCCGGATTTCTGTCGATGGTTTTACGTCGCGCGCGTGACGCTGCCGGCTCGACCGTCCGTCGACCGCTACGGCCGAGACTCCCTTGTGCGGCGAACCACTGCGCGGCCAACGCTTTGGTCGCTTGCGGATCGGCAAGATCCTCGCGGTTGAGCCCACGAGGTGCCCGCGCGAGCCGATCATGCGCAGTCGAGGTCGGGATTGCGGCCGCTGCGCGGCACGCGCGCGTCGACGACTTCGATGACGACGTCGATCAGCTTGAGATACTCGCCGATCCTGCGCATCGCGCGCGACCATGTGTCCCGGATACCACTGGATCGACGCGCTCGAGCTGCGTGGGCAGGCTCATAACGTGCGCACGACAGATGCCCATGTCGGCGGGCGGCCAGATGCCGGCCAGCGCTCGGCCGATCAGCCGGTCGTCCGAGACCGGGCCGAAGAAGCGCGAGTCCTCGCTGTCGGCGCGGTTGTCGCCGAGCACGAAGACGCTCGCCGGCGGCACCGTGATTCGGCGAAGCTGCGTTCGTCGGAGAAGTGCACGTACGGCTCGTCGAGCCGCGTGCCGTTGAGATACACGATGCCGCGATCGATGCGGATGCGGTCGCCCGGCAATGCCGATCGACGCGCTTGATGAACAGTTCCTGCGTGCCCGTCGTCGTGGCGGAACGCGACGATGTCGCCGCGATGCGGCGGCCGCAAAGCGATACGCGAAGGTGTTGACCAGAACGTACTCGCCGGACGCGATGTGCGGCGCCATCGAGAGGCCCGAGACCTGCCACGTGCGCATGAAAAATGCGGCGACGATAAGGGCAAGAACCGCCAGTTGCAATGCGATGTTCGCGAAGCGACCGCCAGTGGCAGCAACTCGGGATCACGCGACTGCAGCGGTGTTCGGCGGTGCTAGAGGATACGGGCCTGCGAGAACGGCCAGAAAATCAAGAACGCGCGGCCGGTGAATCCGGCCCGTTCGCCCGCGCGCGGGCCGGTCGCGAAACGTCCGGTAAGCTGTGCGAATCCCCAGATGTGCGAGTCTTCGGAGTCGTTGCGATTGTCGCCCATCATGAAGTAGCAGTGCGCCGGAATTCGATCGGGCGCCGTCCACTGCGATTTCGGCGGAATGTTCGCCGACGACGGATCGAGCTTCTGCCAGTCGCCGCCGTAGCTCGACGTAGATGCCGTAGTCGCGCACTTCGAGTCGTACTGCGGGTTTTTCGTGCGTGTACGGTTCGTTCAGCGGCGGTGCCGTTGACGATAGACGGTGCCGGCAGCGCACGTCCAGGCGTGTCGCCCGGGCGGCCGATCACGCGCTTGATGAAGTCGTCGGGCGTCGGGATCGGCGGCGGGAAGACGACGATGTCGCCGCGGTTCGGGCTGTGGAACCGGTATTCGAACTTATCGACCAGCAGCACGTCGTGGATCTGCAGCGTCGGAACCATCGACGCCGGCGGAATGTAGTACGTGCGGGCGACGAACGTGATCAGCATCCACGCCGCCAGGCCGGCGATGATGAACGGGTCGAGAAACTCTTTGGCGACGGCCGTGCTTCGCCGCTCGATCCGGCGACGACCGGACGCAGCGATAAGACGATGCGAACGACGGCGATGACGGCGACGATGATGAGAAGTTCTTGCGGCGTCATGACGTGCTCGGGCTTTCAGTTCGGGCTAGCGTAAAATGCGAGTCTGGCCCAGGCCACAGAGTTAGGAACGCTCGTCCGGCAAAATGCGCGCGGACCTTTCGGCCGGACAAGCGGCCCCGACTGCATACCTCCCCGTGGTTTGCGCGAAACCCCAAACGTGCGAATCGTCCGAGTAATTTCGGTTGTCGCCGAGCATGAAATAGAATCCGTTCGGGGACTCGGTTGGGAGCCTGCCACGCACTGCGCGGCGGAATATTGGCGGTTATCGGACTCAAACGCGTCCACCCGGCGCCCGGATCGCGAACCGTAGATGCCGTAGTGTCTCGATGTCGTAAACCGTATCGAGGCGCCTGATTTTCGTACGGTTCGGTCAGGGCGGCGCCGTTTCGGTACACCGATCCGCTCGGACATGGCAATCGTGTCGCCGGGTACGCCGATCACGCGCTTGATGAAATCGTCTGCCCGCCGACGGCACCGGCGGCTCGAACACCGCGACATCTCCGGCCTGCGGACCGCGGAGATGGTAGGCAATCTGGTCTACCAGTACCACGTCGCCGACTTGCAAGCGTCGGTACCATCGACACCGATGGAATGTAGTACGGGCGAATGACGAACGTGATCAAAAACAGCGCCAGCAGCCCGGCGGCCAGCAGTCCGTCGAGATATTCGCGGACGATGGCAGCGGCGCTCGAGCGCTGAATATTGCGAGCCGGAAGCGACTGTCGAGAGTGCGAACCGTGCGACGGCGAAGACGCAAAGAAGTCCGAGAAGCTGAAGTGGCGTCAGGGCGGCTACTTGACGGAACTTTACGTTTCCTTGATGCGCGCGGCCTTACCGATCTTATCGCTAAGGTAATACAGGCGGCTGCGGCGGACGATACCGCGCTTGCCGACTTCGATGCTTCTCGACGCGCGGGCTATGCACGAGAAACGATTTCTCGACACCGACGCCGTGGGCGACGCGGCGCACGGTGATCGAGGCGCCCGAGCCGCCGCCCTTGCGAACGGTGACCACGCCTTCGAACATCTGGATGCGTTCTTTTCCGCCTTCGATCACTTTGGAAAACACCTTGACCGTATCGCCGGTGCGAAACTCCGGGATCGATTCCTTGAGCTGGTCCCGATTAAGGGCATCGATGACGTTCATGGCGCTTTCTACTCGAAAAAAGGCAGCGGGCGCTTAAAGACCCGGCCGGTGACAACCAGGGTAGTTTATCACGGCCCTTCCTCGGCGTGCAAGGCGTCGGCGGGCAAGCGCGCGTTGTGGGCGGCCGTCCGCAGGCGGGATTGCTCCCGCCGCCAGCCCGCAATCTTGGCGTGATCCCCCGACAGCAGCACCTCGGGAACTGCCACGCCGCGGAAGACCGGCGGCCGGGTGTAGCTCGGATAATCGAGGGCGCCATCCGAAAATGATTCAGAATCCAGCGATTCCGGCCGGATCGCCCCATCGAGCAAGCGGACCGTCGCGTTGACGATGGCCAGGGCCGGAATTTCGCCGCCGGTGAGCACGAACTCGCCCAACGAGAACATCTCGAGCGGGTAGAGGCCGGCCAGGCGGTCGTCGATGCCCTCGTAGTGACCGCACACCACGACGAGGCGGTCCAGCGCCGCCAAACGCTGTGCGTCCGCCTGCCGAAACGGCGTCCCGGCCGGGCTGGTCAGCGCGATCACCCGTCGCTCGTCAGGCGCCGCGCTCGAAAGAATTGCGTCCAGCACGCGTGCGATCGGCTCGAGCCGCATCACCATGCCCGGTCCGCCGCCGTAGGGTGGCGCGTCGGCACGCTCGCCGGCGCCGAGGCCCTCGAGCAAGTGGTGGTAGCGGACGTCGACAATTCCGCGTTCGACAGCGCGTCCGACGATCGACAGACCGACGAACGGTGCGAACACCTCCGGGAAAAGCGTAATCACGTTGACCGTGAACATTGGGCTCATGTTCCGTCTGTTGCGGCGTTTCGCTTCCCGCCGGGTGCGTTCGCCGCGCGATCGGGCACTCACGGCGTTGCGCAGACGCGACTTCGCGGTTGCCGAAGCCGAGCTGACGGCGCTGCTGGCCGGGCCGGCTTCGCCCGGCGAGCGAGCGTTTCTATCCAACAAGCGCGGGGTCGCGCGAATGGGGCTGCATCGCCCGGAAGCGGCCCGTTCGGATTTTGAATCGGCGCTGGCGGCGGTCGCGACGTTCGCGCCGGCACTGACCAACTTGGGAAACCTCGCGTTGGAAGCCGGCGATGTCGACGGAGCGATCGCGCTCTACGAAGCCGCATTGCGATCCGATCCGGAATATGCGGTTGCGTGCTTAAATTTGGGCGTCGCCTACAAACGAAGCGGACGCGTCGAGGAGGGCGTGCGATCGTTGCGTCGCGCGCAAGTACTGGAGCGGCCTAAATTCGCGCGCCGGTTTCGGTTGTAATCGTCTCCAAATACTTGAACAGTTGCGGCAGCGTAATCTCTTCGAGCGCGGTGAGGCTCGCAGCCGATTCGTTGCCGGGCCCTTCGTCTCGAATGTAGCAACGCGTTTCGGTTGCGGAGTCTTCGCTAACGAACGCGACGGCAAAACTACGGTGCGGCTGTTCGTCGTAAATTTTCATCGTGTGCGGATTCACGATTTCGATCGAGTGGCTTTGTGCGTTCGCATCGAAGATTAAAATGTGCAACTGATCGAGATTGGTAATCTCAATCGAACCGACGGTAAACACGTTCTTTACCGAAAAGAACGCGCGACCGCGACGTTGACGGCCGGATAGTTCGTAGAAAACGTGGCGTCCGATGAAGCGGTCGAGAATTTGCCGAAGCGCGGCCGGCGACGCCAGCGTCTCGGTTCGGTTGCCTCGCGTATAGATGATCTTCACGGCCGGACCCAGGTGCTTGCACGGCCTTGCAGGCGAGCCCTTTCGATGCAGGCCACGGTGCGGTTCGCACCGCAGAAATCCGGCTATGTTCTCGCTCCCCGATATCGCGGTGGTTTCGGTCCTGGCGCTGCTGCTGTTCGGGCCGGACCGTTTACCCAAGATGATGCGACAGGCCGGCCGTTTTATGCGCGAGGTGCAAAACACGTCGGCGTCCTTCGTTTCCGAGATGGAGCGGGCGGCCGACGCCTCCGAGCACGCGCCGCCGCCTCCCGCGCCCGCATACGAGCCCCCGGAGCCCGAACTCACGCTTCCCGCGCCTACCACCCCGCCAGGCGACGCCAAAGCCTGAGTACGCGCGCCACGTAATCGCGCGTTTCCGCGTACGGCGGAATGCCCCCGTAGCGTGCGACGGCGCCCGGCCCGGCGTTATAGGCCGCCAAGGCCAACGGATACCGGTACGCTCCGCGATCGCGAAAACGATCGATCAGGTCGCGCAGGTAGCGCGCGGCCGCGGCGATGTTGGCGTACGGATCGTCAGGGTTGGTGCGCAAACCAGCGGCCGTCTCCGGCATCAACTGACCCAAACCGCGCGCTCCGGCCGGCGAAACAGCCGACGGATTCCAACACGACTCGACCGCGATCAGCGCGACCAGCAGGCGCGCGTCCAAGCGCTGCGCGTCGGCTTGTTGGATGGCGGCAGTCGCCAGCGACTCCGATTCGCCGGGGTTCAACTGCGGATTGAAATAGCGCAAAGCCAGCGCGTACGAATCGACGAGCGGCGTATCGGCGCGCGCCGGCAGCGACGGGAACAGGGCGGCGAAGCCGCAGAATGCGGCGGCGAATCGTTTCACTTGTTGGAAAGTGCCCGCCGAATTGGGATACGCGCGCTAACATTCTGCCGCCGAACGGCCTCTATTGTGCGATGAGGCTCGAGATCGTCGAAGCCGCTCGAACGGGCGGCGCGGAGCAACTGGAGGCGCTGATCCGCGAAGTGTGGCCGCACGCGTTCCGGATCGCGCTCACGGTGTTGCACGATGCGACGCTGGCCGAAGACGCGGCACAAGAAGCCTGTGCGATCGTGTACGCTCGCGTGGCCGGTTTGCGCGACGGCGCGACGTTCAAAGTGTGGTTCTACCGCATCGTCGTGCGCGAAGCGTGTCGTATTCGACGACTCGCGCAGCGCGGCGCGTGCGAGACGCAAACTGCGTTGAGGAGCGGCGACGTGGATCGCGCGGTCGTTCGTTTAGATCTCGCGGCTGCACTGGCCAAGCTTTCCCCGTCGCAGCGCACGGTTACGGTGCTGCATTTCTACGCCGGCCTCAGCGGCACCGAAATAGCGAGCGTACTCGGTATACCGCACGGCTCGGTGCGCTTTCATTTATTTCGAGCACGTAAGCGTTTAGGGCGCTTATTGAGCGACGACACGGACGCGCTGCCGTTCGAAGGTATGGTGTTGGATGCGGTCTGAGATCGAGGCCTACGTGTACGACGTCGTTGCGGTGCGAGAACCCGCGCCGAACCTTGCGGCGATCCGCGCACGTGCGCGTAGCGTCGCGGGCGTGGCGCACGCGAGGCGGCCGTCCGAGACCGTCATGCCGGCGCTGATCGCCATCGGTATGCTGGCGTGCTTGCTCGTCGGCCAAGTCGCCGCCCCACTTTCAACCGCGACGAGCATCCGAACGCCGGCGCCGGCTCCCGCACAAACGGCTTGAAGCGGTTCCCCTGGTTCCTGGCAGGCGTGGTCGCCGCCGGCTTCGTGCTGCGCTTCGGGCTGATTTCGGATCGCGGATTCACGACCGATATATCGACGTTCGAGTTCTGGGCGATGTCGCTGGCCGAACGTGGCTTCGCAAAGTTTTATGCCGGCACCGGTTTCGCCGATTATCCGCCTGGTTATCTCTACGTGCTGGCCGCGCTCGGACACGTTTGGGAAGTCTTCTGTAAAGCCGGCGATTCCGGGCACTACGTCGTGCTCGCGCTGTTGGTGAAACTGCCGGCAATCGTTGCCGACGCGTGCGTCGGTATCATGCTGTACGCGCTCACTCGGCGTTTCGCGTCAACCGTATGGGCGCTGGGCGCGGCCGCGCTGTATCTGCTCAATCCGGCGGTTATCTACAACTCCGCGGCCTGGGGCCAAGTTGACTCGGTCGCTGCGGGGTTGGCATTGCTCGCCATCTATTGCTTGTTGCGTTCCAACGACGAGCCGTCCGATCGCATCGGTTGGTGGATCGTGGCGGCATGGCTGGTTATCGCATCTTCGCTGTTGATCAAGCCGCAAGCCGCAGTGGTGCTGCCGTTCATGCTGGCGTTTGCGTTCGTCGATCCGGCGCGGCGCCGTTCGCGCGCCGTTGCAAGCTCGATCGGCATCCTACTCGGATTGGTTCTCGCGATCGCATTGACCGAACCGTTCCACCCCGGCAATCCGGTCGAAACACTGGCGTGGCTGTTGCAGCGATATGCGTTCGGCTCGAGCGTGTACGCGTTCAACTCGGTCAACGCGTTCAATCTGTGGGCGATTCGCGGCCAACTCTGGCAACCGGATACCACACCGGTCGCCGTGTTCGGCGGGCTCTCGCTCGGACCGCAATACGTGTGGGGCTTGGTTCTGCTCGCCGGCGCGTTGGGCTTGGTGTTGTGGCGATACCTGCAGGCCAAGACCTCGCGCGCGCTGCTGGAGAGCTGCGCGATCGCGACGTTGGCATTTTTCGTGCTTTCGACGCGCATGCACGAGCGCTATTCGTTCGACGGGCTGCTGTTTACGATCGCGTGCATACCGTTCGCGACCCGTTACCTGTGGGGTGCGATCGCGCTGACCGTGGTGCTGTTCGCCAACCTGCAATACGCGTTGCAATATTTGCACGCGATGCAATTTCCGGTGGCCGGCGTCGACACGCGTAACCTTTGGGGAGCGGCGACGACGGTCTTTGCGCTGTTGGCCGTCGGCACGTTTTTTTGGCTGGGTTACCAATTCTTGGGCGCGGAGCCGGTAGCCGATACGAGGCCTGCGCGCGTGGGCGGTCGCCGCTGGTTCGATCCGGCCGAAGGGCTAACGGCGTTGCGCGCTCCGCTCGATTATATCGTGATGGGTGCGCTCGGCGCCGGCAGTTTCGTCTTGTCGTTCGTTAATTATTGGCGCCCGGACGGAAGTTCGTGCTGGACGATGGGCACCATTCGGCACTGCGGCATCTTCGACGAGTTGTACTTCGCTCGTGCCGGCGAAGAGTATCTGCAAAACCTTCGCATCTACGAGAACACGCATCCACCGTTGAGCAAGCTGTTGGTGACGCTGTCGATGATGCTCTTCGGCGGGTTGGCACACGGAGACACTCCGTACGGCTGGCGTTTTCTGGACGTGGTATTCGGGACGCTGGTCGTCATGCTGCTGTATGCGTTCGCCAAACGCGTCACCGGTTCGACGATATTTGCCGGAATCGCGGCGCTGCTGCTGATCTGCGACGGCATGCATTTCGTGCAATCGCGTATCGCGACTCCCGAAGGCTTCGTCGTATTTTTTGCGACGCTGGCGACCTACGCGTTCTATCGCTTCTGGCTGGCTTCCCAAGCGAGCGAAGGCCGCCACGTACCGGTGCCGCGATGGGCGTTTGCGGCGGCCGGCGGCGTTGCAATGGTAGCCGGTTCGATCGTCGCGCTCCTCGGTCGCGTTATTTGGGCGTTCGATACGGCAACGACGGTACTGGTCGCGCTGTACATCGCGTGCTTCGCGTACCTGGCGATTCGAAGCATCGCGTTCGAGCGTGTGTTCGGCGCCGGCCGCGAGCAGACGTTCGCCGACGGATCCTACGCGTTAGCCAACAGCGCAGGAACGACGCTGTACGCGCCCGACGGCGGGACGATCGACGACCGCGGCAGGATCGTGCGCGGCGCCCGCTCGAGCAATCGCGGCGGCGTGCTGTCCTACGACGACGACGAGTTGCGAATCGAGTACCGGCGCGGGCCGAGCGTGCGATATGCGACGCCGGCCGGAACCGCGACCTATGCCGGCGACGCGATCGTATCGCAAAGCGGAACGGAATCCGGACGGGCGTTAACGCTGTGGCTCGTGGTGTTCACCGTCGCGCTAGGCTGTCTGGTGAGCAGCAAGTGGTACGGTGTGATGGGTTTCGGGGTGAGTTTTTTGGTGCTGATCGGCGTGGCGCTCCAGCGTTTCGTTTGGAAATGCCGGCCGGCCTTATGGGGCAATCCGCGCGGGTTTCGATTGGACGTAGCATTGGCTACGATCGTGTTGATCTCGGCGACGGTATACGCGCTGGTGTGGGTGCCGGATCTCGCGCGTCACTCGCCCGATCCTAACGAGATTCACAGTCTCAACGACGTCGCGTACCGGCAGTATTCGATGTTCGAGTATCACGACGTCACGGTGCGCAACGCGACGCACCCGTATTCGTCGAAGTGGTGGGAGTGGCCGTTGGATTTGGTGCCGGTTGCGTACTACTACAGCGATCGGCGCGCGGACACATCGAATCCGGCCGGCTGTTGCATAGAAGAAGTAACGTCGATGCCCAATCCGATGGTTTTGTGGTTTGGGTTGGTGTGCGTGCCGCTCGTCGCCGTGCTAGCCTGGCGCGAACGCAACAAAGCCTACGCACTGATCGTGCTGACGTATCTGTTGCAGTGGCTACCGTGGATGCGATCGCCGCGCATCACGTTCGCGTACCACTTTTACGTGGATATCCCGCTGATCTGTCTCTGCAACGCGATCGTGCTGCAACGCACCTGGCTATGGGGACGCCGCGCGGGAAGGCGACGATTCGCAGGTGCCGCCGTGGCGGCGTACGTTTCGATCGCGGTCGCGGCGTTCGTGTATTTCTACCCGATTCTTTCGGCACACGGCATCGCGTGGAACCAATGGCACCAGCGAATGTGGATCGGGAGTTGGATTATCGGCCCGGGATAACGGGCCGATTCGTCACTAGATGTTGAAGTTTTGGCGAAGTTCGCTGATGCGCTGCTGCACCAAGGTGCGAACCTGACCGTTGATCCGATCTTTTTGTTCGTCCGGCAAGCGGCGATAGATCATGTAGCCTGCGGCCGACAAGAGGCCGCCGAGCAGCCCGACGACCAGCGCGCGTCCGACTTCGGCGCCTTCGACCTCGTCGTTGCGATGCTCGTCCTGAGCGTCGCCCTGATGCCCGTTACCGTTCGGCGAACTCCATTGCTGCTGGGGGGGCGACGAACGAAATGATTCCGACATTGTATTCTCCTTGCAACTGCTGACCTACTTACCCGGATTCGGCCGGGTTGTTGCACCGCCCCGTCGGGCGTCCACGAAACGGACGTGCTGAGGAAACTGTTCGGCGATCTGACGCACGGCTAACTCGGCCGTTTCGACGATGGCCACCACCGCCGGATCGTCGCGCACGCCCGCCGGCCAAGCCATCTCCAATTCGCCGGATTGCTGCGTCGCCTCCAGGGGTATTTGGGCATGCTGCTCGAGCCCGAGCCGGGCGGCCTGGAGGATGGCCGAAACGCCGGCGCAGACCACGTCCTCGCCCGCCACCGCGAAATCGGCATGCCCAAAAGCACGAACCGCGGCCAATCGGCCGCGGTCGTCGCGTAAAAAGGAAACCTCGAGCATCGCGGCCTTACGGCAGCGAGATTTTGTCGATCCGGATTTCCGCGAAGGGCTGGCGGTGGCCGTTGAGCTTGCGCACGCGCTTCTTCGGCTTATAGCGGAAAACCAGAATCTTTTTGTCTTTGGCCTGGCGTAGCACGGTGCCGCTGACGCTTGCGCCGTCCAGCAGCGGGCTGCCGATCTTGACGTCGGCGCCGGCGCCAGCCAGAATGACCCGGTCGAACTTGACGTCGTTGCCGTCGGCTCCGGCAGGCATATCGCAGCGGATAACGTCGCCTTCGGCGACTTTAAATTGCTTGCCGCCGGTCTCGATGATCGCGTACATAACCAACGTACGATATCAGCCGCGTGGGTCCGTGTCAAATGGGCCGACCGCCTTGTCGGAGCCGGGTTGCGCTTACGTACCTGCGATGATTGTCGAACTACGAGACGTGGACAAGTCCTTCGGACCGATTCGCGCGCCGGCTATCGTCGTGACGAACACCGGGCGCGATGTACGCGGTCAAAATCGCAACGTCGTCCGGGGTGGGCCGCCGCCCGATCACGCGGTCTAGAATCCGCTGTGCCAAATTGGGTGCGGTTTCGTCGCCAAGGTCCGCGAGCGCCGATTCCAGGCGCGCGAATCCGGCGTCGATGTCCCGGTCGAACTCGATCAACCCGTCGGTGAAGAAGACGACCAGCGCACCGGCTGCCGTTTCGATCGTCCGAGAGGTTGTAAAGCTGTCCCCCAGACCGAGTAGCGGGGCGGAAGAAGCGACCTCTTCGACCCGTCCGTCAGGATAGCGCACGAGCGGGCCCGGATGGCCTGCGGAGGCGATCTCCATGCGATGCGCGACCGGATCGTAAATCGCGCCGATGGCGGTCGCGAATACGTCGTCGTTGTCCATGCGTAGCGTTTGGTCGGCGATACGCAACATCGAGCCGACCGACGGGTCCAGCAAGGCTGCGACCCGCATCGCTTGGCGAATTTTCGTCATGATCAGGGCTGCCGCAAGGCCGTGGCCGCCGACGTCGCCGATCGACATAGCAACGTGGCCGTTCGAAAGCTCGAAGGCGTCGAACCAATCGCCGCCGATGGTCGATTCCGAACTCGACGGCCGGTACGCCGCGCTGAGATGCAGGTGGTCGATGCGAGGCAGGACGTTTGGCAACGCCGACTCTTGCATGCGGACGGCGATGCTACGCTCTCGTCCGAAGGATCGCGCGTTGGCAAGTGCCACTCCGGCACGCCGCCCGAGTTCTTCTGCGAACAGGCGATCCGTAGTATCGAAAAGCGCCGCCGATCCGGCCTGGCGGTCCGCTTCGTCGACGAAGAGCGTCAGCGCACCGCTCGCGATACCGTTGTGGACGATCGGTACCGTTAGCGTCGTTGCGATGTCCAAGTCGCCGAGCGTCCCGGAAAAGAGCGGCGATGTTCGATCGATCGAAAGCCAATCGTCATCGCGGCTCCTCGCATCGAGTGCGGCGCGTAATGCATCGGTGGCCGCGCCCGCATCCGGCCGGCGAGAGCGGACGACGACCTGGCGCTTTTCGAATTCGTCGACCGCTTGGATCGCGCACAACGTGGCGAACGTGTCGACGGCGATATCCGCAATGGCCGAAAGCGTCACCTGAAAATCGAGCGACGACGAAAGCAGCGTCAACGCCGAATCGATCGCTCGTAGCCGCTTTTCAATCTGAACGTGCCGGCGATTTTCGTGCGCCTCGAGCAGGCGAAACGCGGTGACGTCGCGCGAGATTACGAGCATCCGCTCCGGCCACTCTTCGCCCGGCATCGAGGAGATGGTAACGTCCCACCACCGTTCGCGGCCTTCGACATCGTAACGGCCTACGAAGTGCCCGACTCCGCCGCCGCGCGCAGTTTCGATCGCGTCGTCGGCGGCTAAGCGATGTTCGCCCGTCCAAAACATCCGCCAATCGGTACCGGCAACATCGGTGAAGTTTTTGATACAAAGCGCGATCCGGCCGTTTTCGTTCATCGAAACGAGCCGCGCGCCGGCGTCGAGAATCTTGACGCAATCGGAGCTCTCGAAAACGATCCGCTGGAAGTACGCCGGGTCGGAACTCATCCGACGAGTATTTCGCCGTCTTTCAATTCGACGGCATAGGTAGAGAGCGGCATGACCGCGGGAAGCGTTAACGCTTCGCCCGTTCGAACGTCGAAGGTTGCACCATGCCGGGGGCACACGATGCATTTGCCGTCCAGCTCGCCTTGATCGAGCGGAGCGCCATCGTGCGAGCAAACGTCTTCGATCGCAAAGAAATCGCCGTCGACGTTGCAGATAAGAATTTCTTGACCGTCGACGACGACGCGTCTGGTCGTGCCGGGCGCGATGTCTGTAGCGTTAGCGACGGACCGCACCGTTAGCCGACGGCGCCTTCCATTTCCATCTTCACGAGCCGGTTTAGCTCCACCGCATATTCCATCGGCAGTTCCTTGACGAAGAAGTCGAAGAACCCGTTGACGATCATCGCGGTCGCGTCGGCCTCGGAGAGCCCGCGGCTCATCGCATAAAACAACTGCTCTTCCCCGATTTTACTGACGCTGGCCTCGTGTTCGACGGTCGAACGCTGTTCGTGAATTTTCATGGTCGGCTTGGTGTCGCTCGACGAATGGTCGTCCATGATCAGGGCATCGCAACGTACGCGCGTTTTCGCGCCGGTGGCGCCCGGATAGATCTCGACCAGTCCGCGGTAGGTCGTCTTGCCGCCGTGCGCGCTCACGCTCTTATTGGTTACGACCGACGTCGTGTTGGGTGCGGCGTGAATCACTTTCGCACCGGCGTCTTGATGCTGCCCGTCGCCGGCAAACGCCATCGACAGAATTTCGCCGCGCGCGCCTTCGCCCATCAAGTAGATAGCCGGATACTTCATCGTCAGCCGCGAGCCGAGGTTGCCGTCGACCCATTCGACCGTCGCATTCTTATGCGCGAACGCGCGCTTGGTGACGAGATTGAAGATGTTGCGATACCAATTTTGGATCGTCGTGTAGCGGATCGACGCATCTTCCATCGCGACCAGTTCGACCACCGCCGAATGCAGCGACGAGGTCGAAAACTTCGGCGCCGTGCAGCCCTCGATGTAGTGCACTTTGGAGCCCTTGTCGGCGATGATCAGCGTGCGTTCGAACTGGCCCATGTTCTCGGCGTTGATCCGGAAGTAGGCCTGCAGCGGCATGGCGACTTCGACGCCCGGCGGCACGTAGATGAACGACCCGCCCGACCAGACGGCCGAGTTGAGCGCGGAGAACTTGTTGTCGCCCTGCGGAATGACGGTTGCGAGATACTTACGGACGATATCCGGATACTTCTTGACCGCCGTGTCCATGTCGCAAAACAGCACGCCCTGCTCGTCGAGCGCCTTGCTCGTGTTGTGGTAGACGACTTCGGACTCGTACTGGGCCGAGACGCCGGATAGAAACTTACGCTCCGCTTCCGGAATGCCTAAGCGATCGAACGTCCGCTTGATGTCGTCCGGGACGTCGTCCCAGGACCGTTCGGTTCGGTCGGTCGAGCGCACGAAATAGTGGATGTCGGCGAAGTCGATCTCATTCAGCCGGGCGGTGTCGCCCCAGGCCGGCATCGGCTTGCTCAAAAACAGCTCGTAGGCGCGCAGGCGAAACTCGAGCATCCATTGCGGCTCGTCCTTCATGGCGCTGATGCGCTCCACGATCTCGCGTGTCAGGCCTTTGTCGGATTTAAAGACGTAGTTTTCCTGATCGTGAAACCCGTGGCGGTAGTCTTCGCCGATATTTTCGGGGGAAACCGGGGTCTCGAGTTGTGTCGCCATATCTAGGTAAGCGTACCCCCCTGTGGAGACATAGTCAAGATAATGAAGTACGAAGTTGAAAATCTCTGAGGACCGCTTGCTAATTTCCTGCGCAGAAGGGGTTTACAGGGGGGGGCGCAGGGGATATGATTGGCGCCGGACCCTGGGTGGGGTCCACGGTTCAAAGGGAAGGCGCGCCCTCACGCGCCATAGCGGCGAGTCGCCCGTGCACCGCTCAAAAGCGCCGGCAAGAGCTCGTCGAAAGGTCGGGGACGTGACCGCATAGCGGACGCCAGCCGACGAGTCCGGAGGTGGGATTCCCCCGAGGTCAAGGAGACCCTGGTACAAATTGAAGGCACTCGGTAGGCACATTGTGTGCGAGTTTTCGGGTTGCGACCCGCGCGTTCTGTCCGACATCGACGATATCGCTGCCATGATGGTTGCGGCGGCAAAGGCCGCGAACGCTACTATTATGGAGAGCGCCTTCCATCGTTTCGAGCCGCAAGGCGTTTCCGGAACGGTGATCCTGGCCGAATCACATCTATCGGTCCACACCTGGCCCGAGAAGGGCTACGCCGCGATGGATTTTTATACATGCGGCGATCATACCGACCCTTGGCTTGCTTGCGAACATGCAGCTCGAGTTCTCAGCGCGCGCAGCGTATTGACGACCGAGTTCAAGCGCGGGATCGAAAAGAGCGACGGAGAGTTCACCCACGTGGTCGGCCGCGACCACGACTTACGCGTCTTATCGGCGTCGTAAGATAACCTTCGTTCGCATTCTAACAAACAAATCGACTAGCGTCGCTTTATAGGCGAGTAGTAAGCGCGCGCGCGATTGCATCGGAAGGCATCGCGTGCGACCCGTCAAAGGCTCGACGCACAAAGGTTCCCACACCATTAATGAGGTTAATTTTCCCGATGCGTATCACCACCATGACCATTGGCGCTGCGATCGTTGCAGCCGCAGCGATGAGCGCTTGCGCAAGTCGCGGCGTCGTCCCATCGCAGAGTTTCGCTTCGAGCAACGGAACCACGGCGGTGCTGGCCGCAAAAGCGACGCCGACGCCCACCGCCTGCGAAAAGACCACCCCTCCGATGTATTACTTCGGCGGCAGCTGCACGTCGTTCACGCTAAAAGAGACCGCGTCGACGACCGTCTATTTGGGCAAGTACAAGCCGTATCAAGGCATCAAGATCACGACGGTATTCACTAAGAACACGGGCGGCCCGGCGGGCGGCGTCCCAGCCGTCATGGGCGATGCGATCGGCAAAGGCGACATCACCGGAAAGGTTGGAGGGAAAGCCTTCAAACTGTACGGCGATGGGAAAGACTGCCTGTTCAACGGAAAACCGTCGACTTGTCCGGGCAAACCGTTTGTTTATGCCGAGCTGATCAACAACAGCAAGTACAAACTGAAGCCACAAGGAACGCCGACTTTTACGATCACCGACGCGAATGGATTTCCCGGCGCCCATGAGTGCTTCCCGGCGGAGTACACCAGCAAGGGTTGGATTCCGGAAACCACCCTCGATGCGAAGCCGAGTGGAAACACGTTACACCTGCCGTCGGCGGGAAATGATGGAAGCCTCTACTACCTTCCGAACTCGCAGTTCATCGTTGCGGGCGTCTGCGAATAGCGCGTAACCGTCGCGAGTGTGAGAACCCCGCCAAGTGGCGGGGTTCTTTTTTTCTGCAGCCAATCTGACAGGGGAATGCCCAAAACCGAACATTGGCAATGGTACGTCGAGCGTTTTGCGCCCGGCGAGGAGCACCATCACGCCGTCGAACGCTCCCTGTTTGAAGGCCATTCCGAGTTTCAGCAAGTGGCCGTCGTCGAGTCCGCCGTTTTCGGCAAAATGTTGATTCTCGACGGAGATACGCAGAGTTCTCAGCGCGACGAACGCATCTATCACGAAACGCTCGTTCACCCGGCGTTGGCCGCGTCGGGCGACGTGCGCGACGTGTTGATCCTGGGCGGCGGCGAAGGCGCGACGCTGCGCGAAGTATTGCGCGCACCCGGCGTACGCACGTGCACGATGGTCGACATCGACGGACTCGTGGTCGATCTTGCGAAACGGCTGTTGCCGGAATGGTCGGACGGCGCGTTCGACGATTCGCGCGCACGCGTCATCGTCGGCGACGCGCTCGCATATATGCGCGAGGACTCGGCAGCCTATCAAACGATCGTTTCGGATCTCACCGAGCCGCTCGAGGACTCGCCCAGCAACATTCTTTTTAACGACGACGTTTTCGCAATGATCAAGGCGCGCCTCGCGCCGGGCGGCGTCTACGTTTTGCAAGCGAGCACGGCCGCCGTGCATAACGCGTCGCTGCATTGCAAGATGGCGCGCACCTTGCGGCGCCATTACGCTCACGTCGCGTCGTTTTACACACACGTGCCCGCCTTCGATACGGATTGGGCGTTCTTGGCCTGTAGCGACCGGGTTGACGTCGCCTCCCTAGAAGCGTCTACCATCGAACGGTACTGCGCGTCGCTGCGAGGTGAAAGCTTCTTTTACGATGCCGAAACGCACCGGCGGCTCTTTTCGCTGCCGCTGTATTTGCGTCGCGCGCTGGCCGCGCCGGGAGACGTGTTTTAATGGCCATCGACTTTAGCCGGGCTCCGTTCGCATGGGAGAAAGAGCGCGGAAACTTCGTCGCACTACTCGATCTCAAGCTAGAAAAAGTGGAACACGGACGCGCCGTGATGCGCATGCCGTTCCGGGCGGAGATCACCAACGGGAGCGGCGGCGTACACGGCGGAGCGATCGTAAGCTTGTGCGACACCGTGTTTTACGTCGCGCTCGCGTCGATCTTTGGGCGGGATCAAGATACGACGACGGTCTCTCTGCAGTGTAACTTTCTCGCGCCGGCGCGTCCGCCGCACGATTTGTTGGCCGAAGCCCGCGTGCTCAAGGCCGGGCGGCGCATCGTCTATGGCGAAGTCTACGTCCGTAGCGGCGAGAAAATCGTCGCACATGCTACGCTCAATTTTTTAAATACGAATCCACAAGAGAAGCCCCAACGACCGGTCGAGGAGGCCGCCAAATGACCACCGACCCTTCGTTGCGGCGAACCGCACTGCACGATCGCCACGTCGCCGGTGCGGCGCGTATGGTGCCGTACGCGGGCTTCTCGATGCCGGTGCAGTACGCCGGCATTTTGCAGGAGCACGACGCGGTGCGGCATCGGGCCGGATTATTCGATCTTTCGCACATGGGGCAATTCGAACTGACCGGCGATGCGGTCGCCGAATGGGCCGACGGCTTGTGCACCAACGCCGTCGCCACCATGAAACCGTGGCAAGCGCGCTACAACATCTTTTGTAACGAACGCGGCGGCGCGCACGACGACACGATTTTTTACCGGCTCGACGGCCGCTGGCTGTTGGTCGTCAACGGCGCTAACGTGGACAAGATGTGGGATCTGCTGAACGACGCGTTGCCGGCAAACGGCATCGAATTGCAAAGCTTTCACGGGAAGCGCGCGCTCATCGCGATTCAAGGGCCGAAGTCGGTCGAGATGCTGGCGAGTCACGTGCCGGTCGACATCGGTGCGCTCAAATACTACTTTTGCACCGAAACGACGGTCGACGGCGTGCCGGCTCTTCTCGCCCGTACCGGTTACACCGGCGAAGACGGTTTCGAACTGTTCGTTGACGGCGATGCGGCCTCCGAGGTATGGAAAAACCTGCTCGATCGCCATTCCGGCGAGGGCCTCGAAGCGTGCGGTCTGGGCTCGCGCGACGTGCTGCGCTTGGAAGCCGGCATGCCCTTATATGGCCACGAGCTAACCGAAGAGATCACGCCGATTCAGGCCGGGCAAAGCTGGGCAGTTAAATTGAACAAGTCGTTCACGGGTCGCGACGCGCTCGAAGCGCAGGTCGCGGCGGGCGATTATTCGCGCATCGCGGGCTTGATCATGACCGGGCCCGTGCCGGCGCGCGAAGGTTACGCCGTGCAGCATGGCGGTCAAAATGCTGGCGACATTCGCAGCGGTTCGCGCGCTCCGTCGGTCGAAAACAAGAACGTTGCGACGGCCTTGCTCGATCCCGGTGCGGCCGCACTCGGGACCGAACTCGAAGTCGAAATTCGCGGTAAGTCGCATCCGGCGACCGTCGTTCCGCTTCCATTTTACAAGCGCAGTCAGCCAAGCAAATAGGAGAACGTAGAAGAGTGGGCCGGCCAGAAGAGCTGTTGTACAGCAAAGAACACGAGTGGGTGCGCGTCGACGGCGACACGGCAACCATCGGCATTACCGATTACGCCGCGGATTCGATGGGAGACGTCGTCTACGTCGAACTTCCGAAGGTCGGCGCGGGCGTCAAACAATTCGGAACCGCGGGCGTGGTGGAATCGGTGAAAGCCGTTTCGGACTTGTACGCTCCGGTCGCGGGAGAGGTCGTCGAGATCAACGATACGCTGGAAAACGATCCCGCCGCGGTCAACAAAGATCCGTTCGGAAGCGGCTGGCTTTTCAAAGTGAAGCTCGAAGGCGGAGCGCCTCCCGAAGGGCTGCTCGATGCCGGCGAGTACGAGCGGCTTACGGCCTAGTGTACGCTCCACATACGGACGCCGACGTCGAGGCGATGCTCGCCGTCGTCGGGGTCGGTTCGCTCGAAGAGTTGATGCGCGTTCCCGAAGCCATCGCGTTGCGCGATCCGCTCGACATCGTTCCGTCGCTGCCGGAATATCAGCTCGCCCGACGTTTCGATCGCATCGCCGAGCGCAACGACGGCGCGGGTTTTCGCTCGTTTCTGGGCGGCGGCGCGTACCGTCATTACGCACCGCCGGCGATTACCGCGCTGGTCATGCGCGGCGAGTTTCTTACGGCGTACACGCCATATCAGGCGGAAGTGTCGCAAGGCTACTTGCAAGCGATCTACGAGTGGCAGAGCTACATCTGCTTGCTCACCGGGATGGACGTCTCGAACGCATCCGTATACGACGGAGCGACGGCGCTAGCCGAAAGCGCGATCATGGCGATCAACGCGACCGGGCGGCGTAAAGTGCTCGTGTCGCGGGCCGTGCATCCAAATTATCGCGCGGTTCTACAAACGTATTGCGACGGTCTCGACGTCGAGGTCGATGAAGTCGGGTACGCCGCAGACGGGACGACCGATCTCGCGGCACTCGAAGCCGCCGTAGCGAGCAAGCAATACGCGGCCATCGCGATCCAGTCGCCGAATTTCTTCGGTAACGTCGACGCACTACCGAAAATAACTGCCGATGCGGTGCGCGCATCCGAAACGGTCATCATCGCCGTGGTCGCCGAGGCATTGTCGTTGGCGGCACTCGCGCCGCCCTCGGAATGGGGCGCGAACATCGTCGCCGGCGAGGCACAAAGCTTCGGCGTACCGGTTGCGTACGGCGGACCGTACGTCGGCTTTATCGCGGCCACCAAAGAACATTTACGCCGCATTCCCGGACGTTTGGCGGGCAAGAGCGTCGACGGTTCGGGACGCACCGCGTACGTGTTGACGCTGCAGGCGCGCGAGCAACATATCCGGCGCGAACGCGCCACCTCGAACATTTGCACGAACCAAGCACACTGCGCCCTCATCGCAACGATCTACCTCGCGTTGTTGGGCCGGTCCGGATTGCGCGACGTCGCATCGCTCAACTGTAAGCGCTCGCGCGAAGCCGCGACCGCCCTGTCGAGCATCGACGGTATCGACTTGCGCTTTAACGCGCCGTTCTTCAACGAGTTCGTGGTCGATTTCCACCGGCCCGCGGCCGGCGTGCTGGATGCGTTAGCGCGTCGCGAGATTCTCGGCGGAATCGACTTGGGCCGGTATTATCCAGAGTTGCGCACCTGCGCGCTCGTCACAGCGACCGAACTTACCACCAGCGGCGACATCGCGGCGCTCGCAACCGCACTCGAGGAGGAAGCGCGTGGCCGCGCCGTCGTCTGACCGTACCGCAACCCCCGTCATTTTCGAACTCGGCAGCGAGGGGCGCGCCAACCGTTACGTCGAGCCGGGCGAACCGCTCGAAAACTTTCTACCTTCGGAAGCGCTTCGAGCCGATCTGCCGCTGCCGAATCACAGCGAACTGGACGTCGTGCGTCATTACACGCGTCTGTCGCAACGAACGTTCGGTATCGACTTAGGGTTCTATCCGCTGGGTTCGTGTACGATGAAGTACAATCCGCGGATCAACGACGCGATGGCCGCCAAGCCCGAGTTCGCCCAGCTACACCCGTACACGCCGGACGCGCACGCGCAAGGCGCCCTCGCGGTAATGTACGAGTTGGAACGCAATCTCAGCTCGCTGTTCGGGATGGCGGCGTTTTCGCTCAATCCGGCGGCCGGTGCGCACGCGGAACTCACCGCGCTGTTGATCGCTAAGCGCTATTTTCGCGATCGTGGAGAAACCAAGCGCGATAAGGTGATCGTTCCGGACACCGCGCATGGAACCAATCCCGGCGTCGGCTGCCATGTGCGGATTCCACGTGATTTCGTTGCCGAGCGACGAGCGCGGACGAGTCAGCGTCGAAGCGCTGTCGCAGGTTGTCGGCGACGACACGGCCGTGTGCATGATGACCAACCCGAATACGCTGGGTTTGTTCGAAGAGAGTATCGCCGCCGTTGCCGCCGCGGTGCACGCCGCGGGCGGATTGATGTACTACGACGGCGCGAACGCGAACGCGTTGATGGGCAACGCGCGACCGGGCGACATGGGCTTCGACCTCATGCACCTCAACACGCACAAGACGTTTACTATCCCGCATGGCGGCGGCGGCGCGGGCCATGGCCCGATCGGCGTTGCCGCGCACCTGGTGGACTATTTGCCGACGCCGGTCGTGGTAGCCACCGAACGTGGCGGAGATGCATCCGGGGCGCCGAGTGACAGGCTGACGTTCCGTTTGGACTTCGACCGCCCGAAATCGATCGGTCCGGTGCGTTCGTTCTGGTCCAACTTCGCTCACGCCGTGCGCGCCCTGGCGTATATCTACGCCAACGGGGCCGAGGGGCTGACGCGCGTTTCGCAACTCGCGGTGCTGAACGCTAATTATCTGCGCGTGAAGATCGCGGAGTTTCTCGAAACGCCCTACGCCGAGATTTGCCGCCATGAGTTCGTCGTTTCGGCTCAGAGTCTCAAACGAGAAACCGGCGTTCGCGCGCTCGATATCGCGAAGGCGCTGCTCGACCGCGGGTTCATGGCACCGACGATGTATTTTCCGCTGATCGTCCCCGAGTGCCTGATGATCGAACCGACCGAAACCGAGTCGAAAGAAACGCTCGACGAGTTCGTCGCCGCGCTACGAGAAATCGTGTCGCGGGCACATTCCGCTCCGGACGAATTGTTCGCCGCGCCCGTCACGACGGTCGTCGGCCGGGTCGACGAAACGCTGGCAGCGCGTCGTCCGGACCTGCGTTGGGAAGCGCGGGGGCATCAACAGGAGAAGGACCCCTCGACTATAAAAAAGTGACTAAAGTTAATTTTCAGGAGAGAGCCGGTGTTTCGTTCATTCGTCGAGGACCTTCGCTCGCTTGACCCGCTGAGGCGAGGCCCCGAGCAAATGTCCCGCTTGCTTGCGGATGCCTCCAACGCAGGCGAGCGTTTTGACCCCTACGTGATCGCATCGGAATCGTACACACGGACGTGTTTATATGCCGACGACCGATTCGAGGTGCTGATCCTGGATTGGACGGCCGGCGCTAGCTCGGCGATCCACGACCACGGCGGCCAGCATTGTTGGTTCGTAGTGCTCGAAGGTAACCTGGTCGTTCAGAATTACGACCGCGTCGACGACTGCAGTACGACCGGCCGCGCGGTGCTGGAATGGCGCTCGTGGGAAAATCTCGAGTCCGGAGCGCTGGACGTTCGATCCGGCCCCTACGACATTCACCGCGTCGCGAGCGACGGCAAACGCGCGCTATCGTTGCACGTGTATGCGAAGCCGCTGAGCGAATTCTTGGTGTACGAACCCACATTGGCGCGCTGTCAAACCGCGTACGGCAACTACGACCGAATCATACGTCCGGTGGAGCTCGGGATATCTTCGTGAGCGACTGCGAGGTAGCGATCGTAGGTGGCGGCTTCAGCGGTATCACCGTCGCGGCGCAGCTCGCTCGCCTCGTTCCCGAGGGACTTTCGGTACATCTTTTTGAGGACGGGGCGATCGCCCGCGGTGCGGCCTACGGAACCCGGCACGGGGAACATCTGCTGAATACGCGCGCCTCGGCAATGACGGCGCTGGTTGACGAGCCCGACCATTTCGTCCGCTGGTTGGATGGGTCGGCACAGCCGCATGAATTCGTCTCTCGTCGCACCTACGGCGACTATCTCGAATGGATCGCAGCCGACACGTTCGCGCATCCGGGATTCAAGCGCGTCGAGGACCGCGTCGAATCGGTCGAACCGCTTCCGGAAGGCGGTTTTTCGATTACCGGCTCGCAGGGCCGCTCCACTCGAAGCACCTACGCCGTGCTGGCCGTCGGGCACGCATCTCCGGCGACCGGCTTTCTGCCGGCCGCGATGGTCGCGTCGGATCGCTTCGTCTCCGACCCGTGGCGCTTCGACTACTCCGCAGTCGAAGGCGATGTTCTGGTGATCGGATCGGGGTTGACGGCGCTGGATGCGGTTTCCGCGCTACGCACCGGCGGCCATCGCGGCCGCATCGACGTGGTTTCCCGGCATGGCCGCTTCCCGCAGACGCACACGGAATTCCCGGCGCCCTACGACGCCGCTCCGCTGCTCGACGCCGCCGACGCGCGGCGTCTGCTACGCAGCTTCCGCCAGTGCCTGGTAGCCGCGGCGAATCGCGGATACGACTGGCGATGCGTGGTCGATGCCCTCCGCCCGCACAGCGAATCGCTTTGGCGCCGCTTGCCGGAGGCCGAACGTCTGCGCTTCGACCGTCATCTGCGTGCCCGCTGGGAACTCCGGCGGCACCGCGCGCCCCAACCGGTGGCCGAAGCGCTCGACGTCTATCGCGATTCTGGCCGGCTCGGCGTGTATGCGGGCACCGTTCATCGTTATCAGGATTCGCGCGTGGAGATCGCTCTCGCGAACGGATCGGCCGTGACCCTGGAACCACGCTGGATCGTCAACTGCACGGGTCCGGCCCGCGGCATGGCCGCGTTTGACCGCGCGCCTTTGGCCGAATTGCGCCGGCTCGGCGCGTTATCGCCGGCGGCGTCGGGACGCGGCGTAACGGTCGATGGCTCGATGCACCCGCTCGGGCACGATGGAACTGCCGTTTCCGGCCTGTTCGCTGTCGGGCCGCTGGCCGGAGGCAGCTTCTTCGAATCGACGGCCGTTCCAGAGCTTCGGGTCCAGGCGCGAGCGGCGGCCGCGGCGATCGTCAAGGAGCGGGCAGCCGGGCGCACGGGCGGCTACTTGTCGATGACGATGCCGACGGGCGACCTCACCTGATCTCGAGCCCCTTCCCGGATTGGTGAGGAGCCCCGAGGGCGTCCAAAAAGAGCGGAATTTCCGGCAGGCGCTTTGACCTCGGAGCGCTATAATTGGCGTGACGATGCGCATCAAGCACGAGGTCTCGGCCGGTGGTTTGCTTCTGCGCCCGAGCGATCGGGGGTATGATGCGCTGCTCATCGGCCGCGGAAACCCGCCTCGAATCTGGACGTTGCCCAAAGGGCACGTCGAGGCTCGAGAATCGCGTCAGCAAACCGCGTTGCGCGAAGTGCGCGAAGAAACCGGTTGCTGGGCCGAAATCGTCACGAGCCTCAGCGACATCTCGTATTGGTTTTACGTCGGCGCGACCAAGCACCGCAAGTCGGTGACGTTCTTTTTGATGCGCTATCTGTCGGGCGACCCGTCGAATCACGATCACGAGGTTGACGAAGCACGCTGGTTCGACATGGCGCACGCCCGCAAGACGCTCAAGTACGTTAACGAGAAGCGTTTGGTTGACATGGCCTCGGAGTTTTTGGTCGCGAACCCGGGCGCGTTCGAGGACGCCGTCGCGGTAGCCGATCTCGGCCAACGACGACTGTCTTGACCGCCGGGTCGCTTCAAACCGTCGAAACGCCCGAACGTCCGGCGTGCCGGGTAAGCTTCGACGTGTTCGACGGACCGCTCGACTTACTATTAGGGTTGATCAAAGAACAGCGCTTGGACGTTGCGACCGTTCCATTGGCTGCCGTGGCCGCGCAGTATCTGGCATACGTGCGCGCCATGCAAGCGCTCGACGTCGAATTAGCCGCCGATTATCTGGTGATTGCGGCGACGCTCGTGTTTTTGAAGTCGCGGGCATTGTTGCCGGCGATTCCATTGGAACTGGAAGACGAAACCGAAACGCCCGAGGCGGTCGAGGAACGATTGCGGCGGCGTTTGATCGCGTATTCGCAATATCGCGATCTGGGCATACAGTTGCGCGACCGTCAAGCCGAGGCTGCCGGATATTTTTATCGCGATGCCGGCGATCCGGCGGGTGCGTTGGTGCAGCGTTACGCGGTTGACCCGGAACGTTTGCGCCGTGCGTTCGTCGCGATGCTCACGCAAGCCAGGCCTGAAAAACGTTCGATCGCGCGCGAGCGCATTTCGCTGTTGGCGTCCATGGATTACGTTTCGCGCCGGCTCAAAGAACTGGGCGAGGCGACGTTCGGAGACTTGTGCCGCGAACTCGGTATGACGCGTGAGATCGTCGTGGTGACGTTCTTGGCGTTGCTCGAATTGGTTCGGCGCCACCGCATCGTTTTCGCACAGGAACAACCATTCGCCGACATCCTCCTCCGCTGGGGTGCGGCGTGACGGTTGCAGAGAACGAAGCCGAAGCCGTCGCGATCGAAGAGGCGGTCGCCCGGCTCATCCTTCCGGTCGAAGCGTTGTTATTCGTTGCAGCCGAACCGCTGTCGATCAAGCGTTTGGCCAAACTCACCGGCGCCGGCGAAGTCGAACTAGCCGCGACGCTCGCGCGCCTTTCCGCCGACTACGCCGAACGCGGACTGGTCGTACGCGAAGTCGCCGGCGGGTATCGCTTCGCGTCGTCGCCGCTGGCTCGCGATGTGGTCGAATCGTATTTGCTTCCCCCCAGAAACACCTTATCGACTCCGGCCCTCGAGGCGCTAGCGATCGTCGCGCACATGCAGCCGGTCACCCGCGCCGAAATCGAATCGATTCGCGGCGTCAATTCCGACAGCGTCGTGAACACGTTGCTCGATCGCACGTTCATCGCTGAAGCCGGTCGCAAAGACGTGGTCGGGCGCCCGATGCAATACACCACGACGCCGTTTTTCTTAGAATCGTTCGGGTTGAGTTCGCTGGACGAACTGCCGGAGCTCGAGCTCGAGTCCGGTCAAGCCCTCGAACTCGGCCTCTCACAACCTACCTAACACGCCATGAGAATTGGGATGCACGTTCGCACCGGGGGCGGCTATGCGGCCGCCGTGCGGCACGCTGCCGCCGCCGGTTGTACCGCGCTGCAAGTGTTCTCGTCGAATCCACGCAGCTATCGCGTCACGCCGCCCGACGAAGTCGCGCTCGGCGAGTTTGCGCGCCTGCGGCGCGAAGCGAATCTCGATCCGTGCGCGATTCACACCGCGTACCTGGTGAATTTGGCGAGCGACGATCCAAAGATTTTCGCCGGATCGGAGCGTCTGCTGCGGGCCGACCTCGACGTCGCGCGCATCGGCGGCATGCGTTTCGTTAACACGCACTTGGGTTCGTACGGCGATCGCGATCGCGAGGACGGATTCCGTGCGATCTGCGCGGCGCTGGAGCGCGCGTTGTCGGACATCGCGCCCGAGGTGTTTTTGGTTCTCGAAAACTCCGCCGGTGCCGGCAACCTAGCCGGCGGCACGCTCGAAGAACTCGGGCGCATCGTGCGGACGGTCGGGCATCCGCAGTTGGGCGTGTGCCTCGATACCGCGCACGCGTGGGCGGCCGGCTATCGTATCGACTCCGCCGGGGAAGTTGACCGCTTCGTCGAGAGCGCCGAGGCCGAAATCGGGGTCGACCGCATCTTGATGTTCCACTTTAACGACACGCAAGTGGAATTGGGCGCAGCGCGCGACCGCCATTGGCACATCGGCGACGGCAGGATCGGTTTGGACGGCTTTCGGGCGCTGATCGCGCACCCGGAACTGCGCGAGAAGACCGCCATTTTGGAAACGCCCGGCAGCGATGACGACGACGTTCGCAACGTGCAAACGGTCTTGGCGCTCGAGCGCGGCGCTCATCGCGCCCGCGCTTCCGATGGCTAACGGCGGCTTCGTTCGCGCAATAGCGCATTTCGATATCGACGCATTCTACGCCAGCGTCGCGGTTCGTGACGACCCGCGGTTGCGCGGATTGCCGGTGGCCATCGCGGGCTCGAGCCGCCGCGCGGTCGTGTTAACCGCGTCGTACGAAGCCCGGCCGTTCGGCGTGCGTTCGGCCATGCCGTTGTACCGGGCGAAAGAAGCGTGTCCGCAGTTGGTCGTGGTGCCGCCCGACATGCAAAAATATCGAGCCGTATCGCGCGAGGTGTTCGCGATTTTCAACGCGCGTTCGAACGCCGTCGAAGGTTTGTCGCTCGACGAAGCGTTCGTCGATCCGGGCGACGTCTCGTTCGATCGGGCGGTCGAGTTCGCCGGCGAGCTTCGTCGCGACGTTCTGGCCGCGACGGGTTTGACGATTAGTGCGGGCATTGCGACCGGCAAACTGGTTGCGAAGATTGCATCGGATAGCTGCAAGCCCGACGGTTTGCTGGCGATCGCACCCGGCACCGAAACCGAATTCCCTCGCGCCGATGGCGGTTGGCAAACTGTGGGGGATCGGCCCGAAAACCGAGAGCCGTTTGAACGCGCTCGGCATCGCGACCATCGGCGATTTAGCGCGCGCCGAGGGACTCGAGAGCGTCTTCGGCTCGTCGGCCGCGCGAATGCGCGACCTGGCCGTGGGAATCGACGCGCGACGGCTCGAGACGGGACGCGAAACGAAGTCGATCTCAACCGAGGAAACGTTCGAATACGACGTGCGCGACGAACGCGAGCTGGTGTCGATGTTACGCATACAGGCGATCGAACTGGCGCAGAAACTTGCAGAAGAAGATGCGATCGCGCGTACCGTCGGAATCAAAATTCGTCGCGGCGACTTTAGCACCATCGGCCGTCAGACGCACTTGGCCGAGCCGACTCGTTCGGCGCGGCGAATCTTCGATGCGGCGGTCGTCTGTCTTAAGCGTGCAGAGTTGCGCGGCGCTCCGGTGCGATTGCTGGGCACGCGCGTGGCCTCGATCGAAAGCGGCGGTGCGATACAGATCGGGCTGTTCTCGCGCCCTGCGTCATGATGCTTCGCGGGCGCCCGCACCCGTCTGATTCCAGGCGCGTAACTCTTCGAACATCTCGGGCGCCGTTACGCCTCGCGTGGCCCGCTCCGACGCCGTGACAACCACGCTGCAACGCGAGCGAGCCACCGCATAGGCGAACGCATCCCGTTCGCGTGTGTAATATTTTTCGGCCGCTTTCGTCGCGGTAACGTAGTAACTGAACTTCGCGGTACGCGAGACGCGCGCTTCGCCGACGTTCTCGCGCGGTACGACGCCAAGGCGCGGACTCATGAGAAAATTGTCGGGGGCGTACCAGAGCGGAAACGAGCCTGGTCGAACGCCGGCGACGACCACGTGGTCGAACTCGCGGCCACGCACCGCGTCGATCGATGCGAGGCTGACGCGGCCGCCGGCGTCGGAATCTTCGCACGTTTCCAAGTCGCTCGACGCGCGCGCCCGCGCGAATTCGAGCACGTCGGACAGGGTGCTGCTGGGCGATTCTCGTTCGAACGCCCGCAAACGCTGCAGCAAGCGGTGCAGAACGAGTTGTTGCGCCGTAGCGCGTGCGGATCCGGGTTCGCCTTCGCGCGCCAGGCCTTGACTCCAAACCGTTCGAGCCAGCTCTTCGATGCCGGTTCGCCCGAGAAGCAACGTCCAGTTCGCGCGCAGTTCGCGAAAGCGCAGCAGCGTCGCTCGAGCGTCATCCGGTAGATCCGCATCTCGCTCGCCGCGCAGAACGTTCCAACCAAGCCGCAGATCGCGTTTGGCATCCCACCGGCTCGCTCGTTCGGTCGGTGCCGGCTCGTTGTCGAGGACGAACAGCGGCGTTTGCGGATCGGACGGCTCGGCGCATAACATTGCGAGCGAAGCATCCGACAGCCCGAGCGCCGGATTGGAAAGCGTGCGCAGCAGCCAGTCGTGCTTAAACGGATCGTAGGCGTTCCACAGCAGCGCGGTCGCGTCGAGAGCGCGCCGGTCGGCAAAGGTATTGACGTCGCCGAGTGTGGCCACCGGAACGTCGAGATCGAGCAACGCGGACTCGTATCGCTCAACGTGGCGGACCGAGCGGAACAGCACCGCAATTCGCTCGGGCGGCGTGCCGGCGTCGATCCATTCGCGCACGCAACGCGCGATAAAACCGGCTTCCTCGTGCGCGGTTTTAGGACGAAAGAAGCGCAACTGCGTTCCATCGTTAGCGAACGGCATCGCCGCGCGCCGGACGATCGCCGCTCGCGCCGCGAGCAACACCGGCGGCGACCGAAACTGCTCGGTCAACTCGATACGCTCGACACCTTCGATCGCCGTCACGTTTCGGCCGGCCAGGGTCACGCCCGCGAGACCGTCCCCGAAGACCAGCCGCAATAGTGCCAGCTCGGCGCCCGTCATGCCGTCGGCATCGTTGACCAACACGAAACCAGGATGCGACACGATCGAGGCGGTTGCCGGATCGGCGCGCAACGCCGCGACCGCCATGCTTACCGCGTCGCGAGCGGTCATGCATCCGGATGCGGCGACGTCGACGACGTATCTGCGATACAGCGCCGCAAGAATTTTCGTGAGGTTGACTTCGCGCCGGTACTGTCGCTGCAACTCGGCAGCATCGACTGCGAGCGAATCGTGGTAGTCGCGTTTGAGCGCCGACAACAGGCGCGGATCTACGAAATTCGGTGGGCGTCCATAAAATTCGGTCGCTCCCGATAGAGCGCGTCGCTGGAAGGCGTCGGGATCGATATCCTGTTCGAGCAATCGGCGAATCAACCGGAATGCCGAGTTAAGGAAACGCGCGGGCGAGCGCAATCCAGGCACTTCCGGATCGAGCTGCTCGGCCGAAAAGGCGCTCCAATCGAGCGCGAAGAGCGGCTCGCACGCACGTGCGAACGCGCTTTCGGCTTCCACGTCGTTGACGATCCGCACGCCGTGAGGCAACCAAAGGCGACCCAAGCGTGCGAAGTCGTCCCGATCGTGCAAGCGCAGCACGTCCCCACTCGGGTACGACTCCCCAAGCCGCTTCAAACGCGCGTCGAGCGCGGCAGTTTTGCCGGTGCCGGCATCGCCGCTCGCGATGACGCACGCGTCCGCCGGCGCATCGACGATACGCAATTGCTGCGAGTCGAGGGTGATGTTCACTGTCCGAACCGCGACGGTTCGGGTGGCGGACGGTACGCGCAGGCCGTTGCGTACGCGCAGTACGTGCACGCGTATGGGTCGGCCGTTTCGTCGAAGCGTTCGATACCATCGCTTGCGAGGCGCTCGCTCAAGTCGATCATATGCGTTCGAGCGCGCTCGAGTTCGAGCGTGCCGATCGTGCCGCGCGCCGATTTCGAACGGTCGTCGGGCGGTTCGCCCGGGACGACCTCGAGCACGATCGGTCGAACGTCGAGCGTCGCGTCTTTGAGCGGCAGCAGCGCCAACCGCGTGACGCGATCGCCGGCTTCTGTTCTAGCCCAATAGTAAAACGGCAGCTGAAAATCGTGCAGTTTGCGCACTTTTTCTCGATACTCTGCGGCCGAGGTCGCGATGCTGCCGGTTTTATAATCCACGACTCCGACGCCGCCGGTGCGAAGATCGCGATCGAGCCGGTCGATAAAGCCGACGAACTCGCGACCGCCGAGTTCGACGTTGGCCGGGACTTCGCGACCGATCACTTCGAACGGCGCCGTCTGCTGTTGCAGCAGCAGCCAGTCGACGTAGCGTTGCGCGGTTCTAAACGCGCGGCGCGACTGCAGCTCGAACTCGACCGCCGTTTCGAATCCGTCGCGGTTGCGTTCGAATGCCCAACGCACGCATTGCTCGATGCGATCGCGCATGTACGCCTCTTCGGTCGCTTCCGGGCGTGGAAACTCGCCGTGAAAGTCCTCGAGCGCGAGGTGAAATGCGGTGCCGTACGCGGCCGCCGACGATTGCGGATCCTCGATCGCCGCGCACGAGTAGCGGTAAAACCACTTGCGCGCACACTCGACGTACGCGTTCAGCGACGACGCGCTGAAATGCCGGCGGCGCGGAACGACGCCCCGTTTTGGTTCGGCGGTGCCGGCCTCGCACAGCGCGAATGCGGCGGCATCATCCGAACCGGAACTCGCGTCGAGCGTATCGTCGTCCGGCAGCGCGAACGCCGTTCGAACCGCTGCGCGCAACTCGTCGCCGGATACTCCGAGATCGGCGCGTCGTCGAAGCGCGCGCAATCGCGCGCAAAAGTTGGATACCGTCTCGCGCTCGGATGGGCTCAAACCCAAGCGCGAATGCTCGGCCGCATCGAACGGATCGTCGGTGCGCGCGGCGGCGGTTGCGACGGCCGCCGCCGTATCGTGCGGAATTTGCGAACACGGCGAGCGCAACAAACCAAGAAACTGCGAGCGGTCTTGGCTGGCGCACCAAGCGACGGTTCCGTCGACGAACGAGCGAACGTAGCGAGAATGGAAATCCACTAGCGACACAATTACGGATTTTGCAAGGCGACCCTGCACGCGGCGTATAAGCCGTCGGACGTGCGACGCATTATCGTCGGAATCAGTGGCGCCTCCGGCAGCGCGTATGGGTACATGGCGTTACAGGCGCTTCGCTCGGTGGGCGGCATCGAGACGCATTTGGTGCTCACCGAGTCGGCGCGCCGAACGATACAGCTCGAAACGGAGATGACCGCCGAGGATTTCGAGACGCTGGCCGATGTCGTCCACCGCGACGACGATCTGGCGGCTGCGATTTCGAGCGGTTCGTTCGTTACCGACGGCATGCTAGTAGTGCCGTGCTCGATTAAGAGCGCGAGCGCCATCGCCTACTCGTTCAACTCGACGCTGCTCGTTCGCGCGGCCGACGTGTGTCTCAAAGAGGGCCGGCGCGTCGTCTTGGTGGTTCGCGAAACGCCACTGCACGTCGGCCACTTGCGTACCCTGGTGCGTCTGGCCGAAATCGGCGCGGTGATCTTACCGCCGATTCCCGCGATGTACGCCAATCCGCAGAGCGTCGACGACATCGTCGCGCACACAGTCGGAAAGGCGCTGGATCAGTTCGGCATCGCCAACCAGCTGTTCAAGCGCTGGCGTTCGTAACGCTCCCTTCGCCGCGTAGCAATTCTCGTGCCAGCGCGACGTCGCCGGCTCGATCGATGTTTACGCCCGCGTCGGCATAGGGAGAAACGATCGCGCGAACCGTCGCGCCGAGGATTCGCCCCGCGCGCTGCTCGGCTTGAGCGATCGTCAAGCGGCCGAATGCGAAACGGGCCAGCACGTCCCAACCGAACAGCGAGGCTAACCGCACCGGCCGCTTGCGCGCCGCACCCAATCGTTCGATAAAGCGTTCGAGCCCCGGTAACGCGCGCGGCTTTAACGAGGCCAAGCCGGCGCCGCAATAGGTCCCATCGCGCAGCCGCGCCCACGTGTGCGGAATGGTTGGGTAGCGCGCCTCGTGCGTGCCCCGTTCGACGCAGCCATAGCCGGCGTCGGATCGATCGAAAAAACGCGATCCACGAAATCATCGACCGCCGCAGGCGTGAGCACCGGCAAGTCCGAGGTGACGATCGCAACCGAATCGTCGCCCGGCAAGCCCGCTAATCCGTTGCGTAAGCTGTCGGTTATACGCGGGCCGTCCGGGCGTCGCTGGGATGCGAGCGCGAGCGCCGGCGAGTCGCGCATCGCGGGCGGTGCGACCACGCAAATCGATGCGATATGCGACGACTCCGAAAGCGCGCGCAACACTCGCTCGACGAGCGTGATGCCTTCGATCTCGACGAACGCTTTATTGGGCACGTCCTGTAGCGCCGATACGGCATCGGGCGGGCCGCCGGCCAGGACGACCGCATTGATTGCTTTCAAGCGCGCCAGCGTTCGGCCGCGCGGAACGGCGCGACGATCCGCGTGAAATCGTCGCTCAATCGAACGGTGGCCGCGATCGTTTCGGCACGCTCGCGATCGGGCGCCAGCGCGAACACGCAGGCTCCCGAGCCGGCCAATAACGGATTGCGCGAACCGGCCTGTCGCAGTGCGTCGAGGGCGCGTGCGACCGGCGGCGCTTCTTCGCAGACGACCGCCTGGAAATCGTTCCACAAGAGGTCTTCGACGGCGGTGAAATCGCCGCGCTGCAGCGCCTCGGCGGCTGCCAGCGAGCGCGAGACGTTGCGCGGACGCACCTCGCGCTGCAGCTCGTCGATGCGCGCGTAGGCGTGCGCGGTCGAAACGGCCGCCGGCGGGGCGACGATCGTGACCCACCACGGCGGAACGGCGCCGAGCGGCGTCACGCGCTCGCCGGTCCCTCCACTAACGCCGCCGTCTCGCTCAGAAAAAACGGAACGTCGGAGCCGAGCGAGCGGGCTACCGCACCAGCGTCGAACGGCTCGGCCGGCCCCAGTCGCGCCGCCAGCCGCCAACAAGAGCACGGCAGCGGCGTCGCTCGAACCGCCGCCGAGGCCCGCTTGCGTGGGAATCCGTTTGCGCAAGTGAAGCGCGAACCGCGGGTCGCCGAGCGCGCGAGCTGCTCGCACGACGAGATTGTCGTCACCGGCTAAATCTGGACGATCGCACGAAAAAGCAAACACCGCGGCCGGTTCGTACTCCAGTCTCGTCGACCGAACCCGAGCGGAACCATAACGGAGCGCACGCCGTGGTAGCCGTCCGTCGCGGCGGGCCAGCACCTCGAGCGTCAGGTTGATTTTCGCCGGAGCGAGCGCTCGAGCCATCGCCGCTCCCAATCCGCGCCAGCCCGACCCTAATCCTCCGAGCGCGGTTCGCGGGGAGGCACCGCAGTAAGGCATGCCGCAAAGGTATGGCCCGAATGGGTCCGAGTTACGACGCTCAGCGCAACGAGTTTTGCGCCTACGTCCTGCACGAGTCGCAAACGCCGTACGGCCTGCTGCTCGGCAACCTCAAAACGTTCGCGCAGTCGACCGCCAAGGGCGGCGTCCGCGGACTGTGGGACGCCGACACCGATCAGATCATCTTCGGAATGCATCACATCGCGTACCGGCTGCGGACGCCCGACAAGCCGCCGCAAACGCTGTTCCCGCATCAGTATCGAGCGCGAGCTCACGTTCTTGCCGTACGCGCAAATCTCAGAGTTCACGCTCGGCCGACCGCGTGCACGTCACCGAAGCGTTTTACGTTCCGCACGGCGCGGCGCTTCCGACGCGCGGTGCGTTTTGTCGTCGACGTCACCCTGTACAACCCCGGGCGCGAAGACGTCGACGTCGCGGTGTTTCCGTGGGCAATGTTGGTCGGGCAGCGCTTTTACGGCGAGCCCGAACACGAGGTGCGCGCCTGGTCCGACGGGCGGTTCATCTGCTCGAAGAATCTGGAGACCGGCGGCGAGCGCTGGTGGGGCGGCTCGCGCAAGCCGAAGCCGTCGAGCTTTCGTTACGCGAACAAGCGTTGCTCGAATCGATGCGCCGCTCGGGCCTCAATAGCGATAGCACGGTCGCGCCGGCGCTCGAGGACGTCACGCCCGAACAAGCCGAGCTGGTCAGCCGCCGCATCTTCGGCGCGTTCGAGTACGCGGTGCGCGTCGCACCCGGTGCGCGCGAATCGTTACGCCTGGCGGTCGTGTACCACAAGGACGGCAGGGAGCACAGCCGCCCGGTGCTCGAATCGTTGCTCGACGACCCGCGCGTGCTGCACGATACGCAACGCTACTTCGCCGAACGTCTGGCCGACGCGCGCTTTATGACGCCGTCGCCGCGATATCAGCCGCGGCGTCGCCTGGGCCAAAGCCAACATGCTGCGGGTCGTCAAGGAATATCCGCACGGTTGGGGTTCGACCAACTCGCCGCCGTCGGACATTTTGGTGTCGCGCGATACGTCCTGGTTCGTTCACGGCTTCGATTACTTTTGGCCCGAGTTCAGCCGCAACGCGATCGAGGTCTTCAACCGCGCCATCGACCCGAGCGGTTTGATGGTCGAATACGTGCGCGGCGTGAGCGGCTACAAAACCGCCTACGATTTAAACATCAACGACGATACGCCGCTGCACGTGATCGCGATGCTGCATCACTATAACGCCACGCTCGACGACGAGTGGGTGAAGCGCAACCTCGAACTCGTGATCAAGCTGATCGACTACATGCTGACCCAGCGCGACGGTCGGGGCTTAGTGTTCTGCACGGCTAAGGGCGTCGACATGTACGGCATCTCGTCGTGGCGCAACATCATTCCGTATTACACGCTCGACGGCGCGGTGACCGAAATTAACGCCGAAGCGGTGTACGCGCTCGAAGCCGCCGCCATGTTGTGCGCCGTTGCGGGCGATAACGACCATTGGCAAACGTACGTTACGGAAGCTCAAAAGCTGCGCGAAGCGATGATGGAGCATTTGTTCAACGACGATACGCGAGCGTTCGTGCTGAACTACGATCAGGATGGCAACTACCAAGACAACTTTACTGCCGACGAGATCTTTCCGGTGCTGTTCGGCGTTGCCGGTCCGCAAGAACGGCGCGCGATCCTGTCGCGGCTCAACGAGGCCGATTTCGTAACGCCTGTCGGACTGCGAACGATCTCGACCGCCGACGCGTGGTACTTCCCGTCGTACGGCTTCGGCTTGCTGGGCGGCGTTTGGCCGGATCTGACGTTGTGGTTTGCGGTCGCACTGGCGCGCAACGGCATGACCGATACTGCCGTGTCGTTTTTGAACGCCACCTACGAGGCGATGGAAGGCGGCAGCCCGCGCAACACCGTCCCGGGCGAGTTCGCGGAATGGTTCGACGGTGGCTCGCTGAGCAATCGCGGAATGTACCTATCGCCTTGGACGAGCGCCAAGTATCTGTGGGCCATCGCGGAAACTGTGGGCGGCATGGACGGCTACCGAACCAGCGGGCGCCCGCATCTCGCGCCCCTGCGGCCGAAGGGCTGGGATTGGGTCGCGGCCGCCCGCGTGCACTGGGGCGGAAAGCGGCGTACCTACCTGATCGATTTGCGTAACGACGTGATCTACGCCGACATGCCCGAGCTGTCGGCCGAAGATCCGTTTACCTGCATTTACGCGGGCCGTGACGTGAGCGACGAAGTGACGACCTCGCCGGTCGAGGTCGGAGCGGTGGCGTTCGAAGACGAAGAAGGCGCGGTGCGCATCTTCGTTTGCAATATGCTGGACGCCGCTCGCAACGTGTCGCTCGAGTTCCGCGGCAGCACGGCGCGCATCGAGATGGTAGCCGGCGAGCTGCGCGAGGTGCATCTCCATCGGCCGCCCCAGCGACCGCAAGGCGCGTGCCGCTAAACTCGACCTGGTTCCGCAGACGGTGAGGGCCTAGCCGTGCTGTCGCCGGAGCGCCGCTTCGCCACCATCGTGCTGGCAGCCGGTACGATCGTGCTGCTGATCGCGATCGCGATCGGGCAGCGCATGGGAGATCGCGTGCTCGACCAAGCCACCGGATCGGGCACCCAGAACGCCTCGGTGACGGCCGTGACGCCCGAGCCGACCCAATCCGCCGGCGCCTACGGACCGGATTGGAAACGCTCCGAGTCCTTAGCTGGCGCCGCCGACCCGCACTTCCCCGATCCGCGCATTCCGCCACAGCCGCTGCCTACGCCGGTACCGACGCCGAAGGCCACGCCCGCGCCGGTTGCTTCGCCTACTCCGACCGACACGATCAACCCGAACATCCCGATCTGGCGGCAGAAGCCGATGCCGACGGCCACCCCCAGCCGCGAGCCGTCGGCCGAACCGGCCGTTTCGGGCTCGCCCGGCGAGCATACCGAGTCGCGCTCGACCCCGCCGCTAATACACTAGTCCGAACCCGCTCCCGGCTGGTACGATATGGGCATGGAACAGGGAACGATCGCGGTTAAGCGCGGCCTCGCGCAGATGCTCAAAGGCGGCGTCATCATGGACGTCGTTACCCCCGAACAAGCCGTCGTCGCGCAAGAAGCCGGCGCCGTCGCCGTCATGGCGCTCGAACGCATTCCGGCGGATATCCGTGCGGACGGTGGGGTCGCGCGCATGAGCGGTTTGGAGCTGATTCGCGGGATCATGGACGCCGTGACGATTCCCGTTATGGCCAAGGTGCGCATCGGACATTTCGCCGAGGCCCAAGTACTGCAATCGCTGGGTGTCGACTACATCGACGAATCCGAAGTCTTGACGCCGGCCGACGACAAGTACCACATCGAAAAAGATCCGTTCACGACACCGTTCGTGTGCGGCGCTCGTAATTTAGGCGAAGCCCTGCGCCGCATCGCCGAAGGCGCGGCCATGATTCGCAGCAAGGGCGAAGCAGGCAGTGGAAATATCGTCGAGGCGGTGCGGCATATGCGCGCCATCGGCGATTCTATTCGCGAACTGACGGTCGCGCCGCCCGAGAAGAACTGGTTTCGCGAGCTCGCGATTTGGGCGCTCCGCTGGAGTTGGTGCGCCAAGTCGCACGCGAAGGCAAGCTACCCGTCGTGCTGTTCTGCGCGGGCGGCGTTTCCACGCCGGCCGACGCGTCGCTGATGATGCAACTCGGCGCCGAGGGCATCTTCGTGGGCAGCGGTATTTTCAAATCGACCGACCCGAAAAAGTTCGCGCGCGCCGTGGTCGATGCCACGACCCATTACGACGATCCAAAGGCCGTGATGGACGCGTCCCGTTCGCTGGGCGCGTCGTCGGCGATGCCCGGTCTCGACATCCGAACGATGGACGAATCGCAACTGCTGTCGACCCGCGGTAACTAACAACTTGGCGGGTCCTATCGTCGGCGTTCTTGCGTTGCAAGGTGACGTCGTCGAACACGTTGCCGCGCTGGAACGCTCGGGTGCGCGGCCGGTGGCAGTGAAGCGACTCGACCAATTAACGTCGATCGACGGCTTGATCGTACCCGGCGGTGAGTTGACCACCGTGATGCGCTTGTTGGACCGCGCGGGCTTGGCCGAGCCGATCGTCGCCCGCGTGCGCGCCGGCATGCCGCTGTGGGGAACGTGCATGGGACTCATTGTGGCCGCTCGCGAGGTGATCGGCGTCGAGCAGCCGTCGCTCGGCCTGATCGACGTCTCGGTGCGCCGGAACGCCTTTGGGCGTCAGAACGAATCGGTCGAAGTGGATTTGCCGATTGCCGTTCTCGGGCCGGAACCATTTCCCGCAATCTTCATCCGCGCACCCTGGATCGAGCGCGCCGGCCCGAGCGTCGACGTGCTGGCCGAACGGGACGGACACGGCGTGATGGTGCGCCAAGGCAACGTTCTCGGCACCTCATTTCATCCGGAATTGAGCGCCGACGGGCGCGTACACGCATATTTTCTTTCGATGATTCGGCAGCGCGACGACGTAGGGAAGGCTCCAAGCGCGGCGTAACACAGCGTCTCAAGATGACGCCGGACCCAGCCTCCGAGGAACGCTCACAAGGAGGTTTTGAAGGTCACATACCGCCGGTCGAGCCGTTGCTGACCGAGGTGATCGTCACGCTCTCCCTAGCCGCGCACGCGTATCTTACCAGCCAAGACGAAGGTTCCGTCGATCTGCCGGCAGCCGAAATTGCTATCGACGTCGCTGCGGCCGCCTTCGATCGAGTGAAAGAACGGCTGTCGCCCGACCAGCGTTTGGCGATCACGCAAATGCTGACCGAGACGCGCATGACGTTCGTGCGTAAACGAGACGCGTAGGCTTGGCTTGACGTGAGCGACGTACTCGTATTGAACTTCACGTACGAGGCGTTGAACGTCACGAGTTTCCAACGCGCCGTCAAAATGCTGTTCGCCGGTAAAGCCGAGCTGCTGCACGGCCGCGACCGCACGATCGCTTCGACCACGTACGAAATGCGAATGCCCTCGATCATCCGCATGCTATATTACATTCGCAGGCCGATGCAGAAGGTCGCGCTCACCAAGAAGAACGTGCTGATTCGTGACGATCATAAATGCCAATATTGCGGCATCCACGGCGAAAAACTCATGACGGTCGACCACGTGACGCCCAAAAGCCGCGGCGGCCCGTCGACCTGGGAAAATTTAGTCTGCGCCTGCATGCGCTGCAACAACCGTAAGAACAACCGCACGCCGGACGAGTGCAACATGAAGCTCGCGCGCCGGCCGCGCCAGCCTAAATACATTCCGTGGATTCAAATCAAGCGCAACACCTTGCCGGACGAATGGGGCAAGTTTTTGTTCTTGTACAACGTTTCCATCGACGAGCGTGTAGAAGTCTGACGTGCGCCGGCGCTGGGCGGTCGCGGCCGGCGCTCTGCTGGTGTTGGGATTCGCGTTGCGCGTCGCACTGTATTTTCCACTCGCTGCGTTTCCAATAGACTCCGACGGGGTTCTGGCCGGGTTGTGCGCGTTCGCCGTACGCACCGGGCAACATCCGGCATTTTTCCCCGGTGGATATCGACTTGGCGCGGCCAGCTGTTACGTTACTGCGGCGTTTTTTGCGTTCGCAGGCGCGTCGCGAACGGCGTTGGCGCTGACCGGTCTAACGTGGGGCGCGTTGTACGTAGCGGCATCGGCGGCGTTTGCGCGCGCCGCGCTCGGTGCGCGCGGCGGATGTTTTGCGATTGCATTTGTAGCCTTTCCCGCCGCCGCATTCCTCACGGTTACGTACGTGCCGTGGGGGTACGGTGAGATCGCGGCCTCGTGCGCCGTGACGCTGTGGCTAGCGGTACTCTTGCGTCGCCGCGAATCGACGTGGTTAGCTGCGGCGTTTGGTTTGAGCGCGGGGGCCGGCGTGTGGATGTCGCTACAAACCGCGATGGTTACGTTGCCTGCACTCGTCTGGATCGTGGCGCACCGGCGGCCTACCCGTCGCGAATGGCTCGCGTGTGCCGGCGCCGCGTGTGCCGGCGCGTGGCCGTGGCTCGTCGCCAACGTGAGCGGCGGTTTTCCGACCTTCGCGCATAACTGGGTCGCCGTACCGGTATCCGGTGCCGGCGCACTGTGGTCGAACGCACTGTGGTTTTTCACGTCGCCGCTTCCGCAGCTTTTTACATACGGCGGCGGGCCGTCGACCTGGTTGCCGCTAACCGCTGGAATACTGCTGGCGCTCGGCGCGCTCGCTGCTTCGCTGCGCGACGACGCTGCGACGAGCGACGGTGCGTTGCGACCACGCGACCTGGCGTGGCTGTGCGCGGGAGTCGCGCTGGCAACGTTTTTGCTCGACGTATTTTCGACCGCCGGTTCGGTGCGGGGCTGGACCGTGCGCTATCTGGCGCCGCTGTATGTCGTCGCGCCCATCGCCTTCGCGCTTGGAATCGACTGGCTGTGGCGAAGCCGTCTGCGCGCGCTCGCGGTTGCCGCATTGGCGCTGCTGATTCTTCCGAACGTCGCGCTGTACGATTTGCCGGGCACGCCGGGTCGCGCCGTGTTGCGCGGTCAGCTGGACGCCGATCGCGAGATGCGCGACTTCCTCGCATCGCATCGCATCGGTCTGGTGTACGGCGATTATTTCGACGTCTATCACATCAACTTCGACGCGCGCGGAACGACTGTGGGGGTGCCGTCGATCCCGGCGCTCGATTATCTCGGGTACGGCGCGACGCTTGGCCGATCCCCAGTCGCGTGGGCGGTCGTGCTGCCGCCCGGCGCCGGCGTACCGGCAGCGGTTGCGGGGTTGGGTGCCGGCGGTCGAGTCGAAGGCTTCGGCGGCACGCGCCTGTTCGTTGCGTCGCATCGTAGCGGCGATGCTGCCGGATTGCTCGCCGCGTTGCGTCTTATACGGTAAGAAAGCGCCGCAACGGCGGGGCGGACCGGCACGTTCGGCGTACTCGCTCAGGCGCGATGGACTTGGATCAATCGAAGGCCCCCTATTTTCAAGCACTGCTCGACTATGTCGATTCGGGCGTGCTGCCATTTCACACGCCGGGCCACATCCAAGGAAACGGCATGGACCTGGCGTTTCGCGAGTTCGTCGGCGACAATATTTGCGCGATCGACCTGACGCCCATGCCGGGCATCGACGATTTGCTGCAGCCGGTTGCGGCCATCAAGGAAGCACAAGAACTGGCCGCGCTCGCGTGGGGCGCCGATCACACGTTTTTCTTGACCAACGGATCGACCAGCGGCAATCAATGCATGATGATGACCGCGGTAAACCCGGGCGACAAGATCGCCGTTCCGCGCAACTCGCATAAGTCGATGCTTGGCGGGCTGGTAATGAGCGGCGCGCATCCGATCTACATGCAGCCCGAAGTCGACGAAGATCTGCACATGGATCATTGCGTTACGCCCGAGACGGTTGCGCGGACGCTCGAGGAATATCCGGACTTGGTCGCCGTGTACGTCGTATCGCCGACCTATTACGGAGTCGCTGCCGATCTTGCGTCGATCGAACGGATCGTGCACGATGCAGGCAAGCTGATGCTGGTCGACGAGGCATGGGGACCGCATTTTCATTTCCATCCGGCGTTGCCGTTGTCGGCCACGCAAGCCGGCGCCGATCTGTCCATCAATTCCACGCACAAAATGCTGTCGGCATTCTCCCAATGCGCGATGTTGCACCAAAAGGGTCCGCGCGTGCGGCTCGACCGGCTAAAAGCCGTGCTCAAGATGTTCTTGTTGACGTCGCCCAACCTCCCGATGGTCGCGTCGTTGGACGTCGCACGCAAGCAGATGGCGACGGAAGGCGGTGCCTTGTTGTCGCGCACGATCGAACTGGCCGAAGAAACGCGCCGCCGCATCAATCGCATCGAAGGGTTGTATTGCTTCGGAGAGGAGCTGCAGGGGCGTAAAGGCGTCTTCGATCTCGATCCCACGAAGATCGCGGTTACGGTGACCGGTTTGGGCTACACCGGCTACGAAGCGTCCGAAATTCTGCGGTATCGCTACAACATTCAAGTCGAGTTAGCGGATCTGTTCAACGTGGTCGCGCTGTTCACGATCGGCACCACGCGCGACGCCGCCGACCGTCTGGCGTTCGCCTTCGAGGAGATGGCGCACGACGACCGCGCGGTGGATATGTATGCGGCCTCGGGCATCTTGGAGCGGCGCGTGAATCGGGGAAATTATCGGCTGCCGAAGATTCCGAAGATGCGCATGCTGCCGCGCGATGCCTTCCTAGCAGAAACCGATTCGGTTTCGTTTCGCGATTCTGCCGGGCGCATTTGCGCCGAAACGATCGCGCCCTATCCCCCCGGTATCCCGGTCATCGCGCCGGGCGAGGAGTTGACCAAAGAGCTGGTCGATTATTTGCGATTGGAGATGAAAGCCGGCGTGCGCATTCAAGGCCCGTACGACGACGAGCTGCGCACGATTCGAGTGGTGAAGGAGTAGCGGCGACCGCCGGGTAACGCCTCGAAAACACGTCACCGCGTGAGGGTCAGAAGTGGCCGTTCGAGCAGAATCGCTCTCCCCTAGCTGGGAGCTATCGCAGCTCCTCGATATTTTTCCGCTCGCAATCCGTCAAGCACTCGTTCGTCTCGGCAACGTCGATGAAATCATCGAGGTCGTGCTCGACTTGGGGCGTCCGCCCGAAGCACGCTTCGAACACGACTTCACCTACCTGATCGACGCCGCCGTCACGCACGAAGATATCGCGCACGTCTGTTCGCGGATATCCGCCTTCGGCGCCGACAACCGCGCGGGCATCGAGCAGACGCTGCATCGCATCAGTGCGATTCGCAATCGCACCGGTAAGATCGTGGGGCTGACGTGTCGCGTCGGCCGCGCGGTGTACGGAACGATCGACATCTTGCTCGACGTACTGCGAAGCGGTCGCTCGATCTGTTTGCTCGGACGTCCGGGCGTCGGCAAAACCACGATGCTGCGCGAGTGCGCGCGCATTCTTTCCGAAGATCGTAAGCGCGTGGTCATCGTCGACACGTCGAACGAGATCGCCGGCGACAGCGACGTTCCGCATCCGGGAATCGGTCTGGCGCGGCGCATGCAGGTCGCCGATCCGGCGCTACAGCACGCCGTGATGATCGAGGCGGTCGAGAATCACATGCCGCAGGTCATCGTGATCGACGAAATCGGTACCGAAGCCGAAGCGTTGGCCGCGCGAACTATCGCCGAACGCGGCGTTACACTCATCGGAACGGCGCACGGCCAGACGCTCGAAAATTTGCTGATGAATCCGACGCTGTCGGATCTGGTTGGCGGCATCAGTGCCGTGACGCTTTCGGACGAAGAAGCGCGCCGCCGCGGCACGCGCAAAACCGTGCTGGAACGCAAGGCGCCGCCGACGTTCGACATGGTCGTCGAAATTCACGACCGCGACCGGCTTGCGATCCACAAGAACGTCGCCGACGTGATCGACGCGCTGCTGCGCGGGTATCAGCCGCAGCCGGAAATCCGCCAGCGCGAAGCCAGCGGCGCGGTAACGGTCGTCCAAGAAGCCGACACGGAGTCGATGCCGCAGCTGTCCGAAGCGTACGCCGAACCGAACGAAGGGGACGAACGCGACCGGCCGCTGTCGATATTTCCCTACGGCGTTTCGCGCAATAAAATCGAGCGAGCCATCCATAATTTGCGGGTAAGGGCCGCGATCGCGCGGACGTTCGACGATGCCGACGTGGTACTGACGCTCAAAACGCTCGAACGCAAACAGCACCCCAAACTCAAGCAGATCGCATCCGACAACGTGCCGATCTACTCGATTAAAACCAACACGACCACCCAGATCCAAACCGCTCTGCGCGACGTGTTCAATCTTGGTTCGATCGACCAGGAAGAAATCGCGGTGCGAGAAGCCGAGGAAGCGGTCTATCAGGTTCTGTTAACGAGTCAAGCCATCGAGTTGTCGCCGCAGACGTCGTACGTTCGGCGCATGCAGCATCAGCTCGCCGAACGGTATCGTCTGCAATCGCAGAGCACCGGTCTCGAGCCGAACCGGCGCGTACGAATTTTTAAGACCCCTTAGTGTTTTTGGCGTTTGAGGGGATCGAAGGGAGCGGCAAAAGCACGCTGCTGGCTTCGGTAGCGTCTGCGTTGTCGCAGCGCGGTTTGGATCCGCTGACCACGCGCGAACCGGGTGGGACGCCGCTGGGCGACGCGGTGCGTGGAATCTTTTTGTCGCGCTCGTCGGCGATCGGACCGATGGCCGAAGCGCTGCTGATCAACGCGGCGCGCGCCCAGCACGTCGCCGATGCGATCGCTCCGCGGTTGCGGGCGGGCGGCATCGTCTTGTGCGATCGCTACGTCGATTCCACACTGGCGTATCAGGGGTACGGCCGCGGGCTCGCGCTGGACGTTTTACGCGCCGTGTGCGACGCGGCTACCGGCGGGTTGGCACCGGATTGCACCTTCGTGCTCGACATTCCGATCGACGTTTCGCGCGCACGCACGGCCCAGCGCGCGGGCACGATCGACCGGGTCGAAGCCGAAGATGACGCGTTCCATCAGCGCGTGCGGCAAGGATTTCTGGCGCTGGCCGCGCAGCCGGGTCGCGTGTTGTTGGATGGGCGGCTCGCGCCCGCGCAGTTGCTGGAGCAAACGTTAACCGTGCTGCGCGAGCGCTTCGGTGATGCATCGTGAGTGCCACTCGCTTCGACGTCGCCGGCGCCGCCGCTCCGAAACGTTTTTTCGAAACGCTGGCGCGCGAAAAAATGGCGCACGGCTACCTATTCGTGGGGCCGGCCGGCGCCGGCAAGAAAACCTTCGCGCGGCGTTTGGCGCAGTCGCTGCTGTGCGAATCGCCGGGTACCGCCGCGGCCGCAGGGTACGATGGAACGTGCCGTTCGTGCGTGTTGTTTCAATCGGGCGACGACACGCGCCATCCCGACTTTTTCGATCACACGGGCGAACTGCGGATCGGAGAAGGTGACGCGTCGAGCGGATTTCACGAAGACGGCGGACTGTCGGCCCGGCAACTCGTCCGCCAGCTGGCGTTGCAATCGTACGCCGGCGGCGGTCGCGTGTTGTTGATGGGAGACGTCACGTTCGCAACCGACGCGGCACCCAACGCGCTGCTTAAGTTTCTCGAGGAGCCGCCCGGCGCGGTCACAACGATCGTGACGACGTCGGCGCCCGATTCGCTGCTTCCGACGATCCGCTCGCGACTGGTCGAAATAGCGTTTCCCCCGATGACTGCAGAAGATATCGCCGGCGTTCTGCGCGCGCACGGTCACGACCAAACGCAGGCGCGCCGTGCGGCCGCGTTGGCCGGCGGGAATGCGACGCGCGCCCTGGCTATGCTCGCAGGTGAGGATTCGCTTCGCGAAACTGTGGCAGCTTGGTTTTTTTCCGGTGCGCGCGGCGTGACCGCCTCATCGCAGTGGGCGACGCGCGAAACGCTGGGCGAAGGCTTGGATCTGGTGAAATCGTTGGCGCGCGATTGGATCGCCGCGGGGACGCTGGGCGTGGCGGCCCAGCCGTTGGCCCCGGATTACGCCAAGGCGATTGCCGAGCTGCGCCCGCTGGATCGTAGCGCTGCGTTCCGGCTGTTGCAAAAACTCGACGACGTGCATCGCATGTCGCAAACCAACGTTACGCCCGCGTTAGTGGCCGACATCGTTCGAATGGCACTGGCGCCGGGCGAGTTCACCACGAGCGCTTGAACGCGACGTCGTCGTACTGTTTAGCGAACGGGAACGCTAAGTACGACAGCGCCAACGCTCGCGCGACCGCCATCACGAGCTGTCCGCCGAGCGGCGGAAGGTGTATCAACAGAAACGGAAGCGCCAGCGGTACCGCAACGTAGTATACGGCAAAAAACACGACGGCCAGAACGATCGAACCGAGCACGTTTTCGCGCACGGCGCGGACCGATGCCGCAAGCGCGAGGGATCCGGGCATGCCGCCGATGGCGGCCGCCGGTATCGTGTAGATCAAGAAGAATGCGGCAACCGCGCCCAGCGCCAGCCCGACGATGCCTCCCAGAAACGATCCGAGAAATGACGCCGCCCACACCACGAACTGAAAGCCGATGGCTGCGAGCGCGATGCCGCCAAACTTTGCGCGCGACTCGTCCCACGCATCGTCGAACGAACCGCGGCGGCCGCGCCAGACGTTGCCGGCTTGCACGATGGCCACGCCGAACGCCCACAAGTACACGAGCTGCGACAGCATTTGAAAGACGCCCGCGCCGCCGCCGCCCAACGGGTCGGTGAACAGCGTCGAGAGCCGGTCGAACAGCACGTCCACCACCGCCGCCAGCAATGGAACGGCGAGGATCGACAAGTGGCGCGCCAGCAAGGGAAAGGCGCGCAGGTACATCAGGACGTCAACCGAGCCGATCTTACGCACGAGATTTCCTTATCAAATTCGCGCGTTGTCGAGCGCGTGCTGACAACTGCAGTCGGCGTCCACCTGGATGCGTGTGATGATTTCAGCCAACACTCCTCGTAACCGCTCGTTATTACGCGCGAACATCTCGACCACCGACTGCACCGACACCGGCGGCATGCCCTCGAGACCGACGTCGTAATCGGTGATCAACGACACGTTCACGTAGCAGATCTCGAGTTCGCGCGCTAAGTAACTTTCGGGATACTGCGTCATATTGATGACTTCCCAGCCCTGGCTTTGATACCACTTCGATTCGGCTCGGGTCGAAAAGCGCGGTCCGGAGATCACCACGACGGTTCCCCGGTCGTGCGTTTCGATGCCGCACGCACGCAACGCATCCACAGCCAACGGGCGCAGCGTCGGACAATACGGATCGGCGAACGAAACGTGGGTCGTCGGCGGGCCGTCGTAGAACGTGTCGCGACGTCCGCTCGTGCGGTCGACGAGTTGATCGCAAACCACCATCGATCCGGGTGCGACATCGCGATTGAGCGATCCGGAAGCGGTTGGTGCGAGGATCCAGCGTACGCCGAGTTTCTTCATGGCGTAGACGTTAGCGCGATAGTTCACGGCGTGGGGCGGAAAGCGGTGGTGCGCTCCGTGGCGCGCTAAAAAGGCGACGCGCTTTCCGCCGATCGTGCCGATCGAAACGCGATCGCTGGTGGCCCCGTACGGCGTTTCGATCCACGCTTCGTGCGTGTCGTCCATCAGCGAATAAAAACCGGAACCACCAAACACGCCGATGTCGGCGCTCAACGCTTCGTTCATGCACTCCCGCAGGCGCTCGGCGCCGTCGGCGGTGTTCGAGGTGGCGCCGTCGTCCCCTCGAACGCTGGCGCCCATGCGCCGCTACGTGTGGGCCGTACTCGCCTTGCTCGCTGCCGGCTGTTCGGCTCGATCGACGCAGGCCGAGGGCGGACGCCTGCCCTGGACCGTTCCACACGTGCTGCGGATCGGAATTGCCAGCGATCCCGATCGTTTAAATCCGTACCTTTCGGAGATGGACGTCAGTTACGACATCGCGTCGCTGGTGTATTCGTATCTCATCGTTTCCGACGCGCGCGGCCGTTTGATCGGCGACCTTGCCCTGGCGGTTCCGACGCGCGCCAACGGCGGCATTTCACCCGACGGCCGCACCTACGTGTACCGCTTGCGCCGTAACGTCGTTTGGCACGACGGTGCGCCGTTCACTTCCGCCGACGTCGTCGCATCCTGGCGAGCGGTGATGGATCCGCGGAACGATACCTTCGAGCGGGAAGGGTACGACGAAGTCACTTCCATTCAAACGCTCGGCCGGTACAGGATCGCCATTCGCCTGCGGCGTCGATACCCGCCGTTCGTATCGCGCTTTTTCGCACCGTTGCAAGAGGGCGGCAAACCCATCTTGCCGGCGCACGTGCTGCGGCGCGAACGCAGCTTCAACGCCGGTCAACTGTCGAGCGCGCCGGTCGGAACCGGGCCGTTTCGTTTCGTTTCTTGGACGCGCGGCGACCGTATCGTGCTCGAGCGTTTCGATCGCTACTTCAAAGGCCGGCCGAAGCTGCAACGCATCGAGCTGACCGTCGTTCCAAACGACCGTTCGTTGGCGCTCGCGCTGCAGACGCACCGTGTCGACCTCATCGCCGCCGCTTCTCCCGCGTTGTTGGCGGAATATCGTAGCGCCGCGGGCACGGTCGTTTCGACCGCGCCGTGGAATTCGCAAGGCGCGCTGTTTGCGAACTCGTCGAAGCCGGCGCTATCCGACTCGCGCGTTCGCCGCTCGATCGCGGACGCAGTGCCGTACGACGAGATACTGCACGACGTAGCGGGCGGATCGTTCCGTCCGGCGCTCGACAGCCTGCCACCCACTGCGATCGGCTACCGGGTCTTTAGTGCGCGCACGCAGCGGCTCGCAAATGCCGCACGCGAACTCGACGCGGCGGGATGGCGCGTAGGCCCCGACGGGACGCGGCGTCGCGGGGGAACGCGGCTCGATTTGACATTGGCAACGATTGCCGGCAACGCACAGTTCGAACGCATCGCGCTGTTGGTTCAGGCATCGCTGCGGCGTGTGGGCATCGATCTCGCGATCCGCACGTATGCCTATAGCACGATCTTCGCCGCGCCGGCCGGGCCGATTTACGGCGGAACCTACGACTTGGCGCTGTATTCGAATACGCTCAACTGGGATCCGGACGTCTACAACTTTGTGGCGTGCGATCGCTGGTATCCGCGCGGTCAAAACATCTTTCGTTATTGTAATCCGCAACTCGACCAACTCGAGCGCGCCGGCCTGCAAACCGACGACATCGCACGCCGTGCGGCGATCTATCGCGCGGCCGGCCGCATTATTTGGAACGACGTCGCGTACGTTCCGCTGTACGAATCGGACCGCATCGTCGTGCGATCTTCGGATTTGCGCGAGTATCTTCCCAACCCGACGGCGACGCCGTGGTGGAACGCCTGGCGTTGGGACATATGAGGCGGCGGCTAGCGGTTGAAGTCGGACGGTTTCAGATCGTCGAGAAACTTTTTGAAGCGCGCCATCTCGTTGTCGTTGATCGGGCGCTTGTCGGAGTTGGCTTCTTCCAAAACGATCTTGTCGGATACGAAGATCGGTGCTTGCGCCCGGAGCGCCAGCGCGATGCCGTCGGACGGCCGGGCGTCGATCTCGGAGAGCTCGCCATCCGCGCGCACGACTAACTTCGCGAAGAACGTGGCGTCTTTGATATCGTGAATGACGACTTGTTCGAGCCGGGCGTCGAGCGTTTCGAGAATGCTGCGCATCAAGTCGTGCGACAACGGCCGCGGAACCGGAGCGCCTTCGAGCGCGAGCGCGATCGCGGTCGCCTCGAACGGCCCGATCAGAATAGGAAGATAGTGCGCGCCGTCCATGTCTTTCAGGATTACGACGGGGTCGTGGGTCAGGAGGTCGATTCCCAGCTTGTCAACCTTCATTTGTCGCATACGCGACGTATCCGACAAGCGCGCGACGAGCGCCTCCAAAACTCGCCCGAGCGCAATCCGGTAGGTCGGCTTACACGAGCGGCCGAACGGATGTCCCTCCAATATGGCTCTTTCGTGCGGAATCGTCGGGTTGCCCAACGTCGGCAAATCCACCATTTTCAACGCGCTTACTCGCTCGGCGCAAGCGCTTGCGGCGAACTATCCGTTTGCGACGATCGAACCCAACATCGGTGAGGTCGCCGTTCCGGACGATCGTTTGACGCAGCTCGAGCGGCTCGTTTCGGCGCGAAAAGTAGTACCGGCGACCGTGCGTTTTGTTGACATCGCGGGCTTGGTTCGCGGCGCGAGTTCGGGCGAAGGGCTCGGCAACGCATTCCTCAGCCACGTTCGCGAGACGGACGCAATCGCGATGGTCGTGCGGTGCTTCGAAGACGACAATGTGACGCACGTCGAGGGCCATCCCGATCCGCAGCGCGACATCGAGATCATCGAGATCGAGTTGGCGTTGGCCGATCTGGATTCGATGCAGCGCCGCGTTTCGAAGATGGAACGCGAAGCGCGTAACGACGTCAAAGCCAGAGCACGCGTGGAGGCGGCCAAACGCCTCGTCGCGGCGCTGGAAGCCGGCACTCCGGCCCGCTCGTTCGCAGAAGGTTCGGTCGAACGCGAAATCGCGCAAGAGGCGTTTCTGCTGACCTCCAAGCCGTTGCTCTACGTTGCCAACGTCGATGAGTCGCAGGCGGTTGAAGGCTCGGACGCTGCGATCGAGGCCGTGCGCCGGCGGGCCGAGGCCGAGGGCGGTCACGCGGTCGTCCTTTCGGGAAAAGTCGAAGCCGAGCTCGCCGGACTGAGCGAGGACGAAGCCACCGCGTTTCGCGCCGAGCTGGGGATGCAGCGTAGCGGCCTGGACGAGTTGGCCGCTGCCGCCTACGACGTTTTGGGCTTGATGACGTTTCTCACGGCGGGTGAGAAAGAGGTGCGCGCCTGGACGATCCCGCGCGGGACCAAAGCGCCCGAGGCCGCAGGGCGGATCCACGGCGACATCGAGCGCGGATTCATTCGTGCCGAAATCGTTTCGTACGACGACTATGTGGAATATCGCACGATGGACGCTATGCGAGCCGCCGGGCTCATTCGCAGCGAGGGTCGCGAGTATGTGATGCGCGAGGGCGACGTCGTGAACTTCCGATTTAATGTGTGAACAGGTCGTCCGCTGGTTCGAATCTAAGTGAGTTGCGTTGGAGGCTTATAACTGATTATGGCGACGCCCACGCGTGAGGTTTCGGTTTTCGGCGATGCTATCGCCTACTTTATGGAGGCGGCGGATCTCCTCGAACTCGACGCCGGAATGCGGCGGATTCTCACCATCCCAGCTAGACAAATCATCTTCGCAATCCCGTTTCAACGCGACTCCGGCGAGTTCGAAGTGTACACCGGATATCGCGTGCAATTCAGCTTCGCGCGCGGCCCTGCGAAGGGCGGTATTCGTTACCATCCGGGCGTGACGCTCGATGAAGTGACGGCGTTGGCATTTTGGATGACGTGGAAGTGTGCGGTCGTCGATCTGCCGTTCGGCGGCGGTAAAGGCGGAGTCACCTGCGATCCGAGCACGCTGTCGATGAACGAACTCGAGCGCATCACGCGGCGCTACGCAGCCGAACTCGTCGAAGTGGTCGGCCCCGACAAAGACGTACCGGCACCGGATGTCAATACGACTCCGCAAATCATGGCTTGGTTCATGGACACCTACTCGATGCACGTTCGACAGAATACGCCCGGCGTCGTAACCGGCAAGCCGATCGAAATCGGCGGCTCGCGCGGCCGCGTCGAGGCCACCGGCCGCGGGGTCACGATCTGCGCGCTCGACGAGATGAACGAGATAGGTTTGCGTCCGGAAGAAGCGCGCATTGCTATTCAAGGCTTCGGAAACGTCGGCCGCTATGCGGCTAAACTGTTCGAGGAGCGTGGCTGCAAGATCGTCGGCATTTCCGACGTCACCGGTGCGTACTACAACGCAGACGGTATCTACATCGGCGGCGCGATGGCGCACGTCGGCCAGCACGGAACGCTGGACGGCTTCAAGGGCGGCGATAAAATCACCAATGCCGAGCTGCTCGCCAGCGATTGCGACGTGCTCGTTCCAGCCGCGCTCGAAAAGGTGTTTACCGCCGAAACGGCTCCGAAAGTAAAAGCCAAGCTCATCGTCGAGGGCGCCAACGGCCCGACGACGCCCGAAGCCGACCGGATCTTCAAAGAAAAAGGCATCACCGTCATTCCCGATATCATGGCGAATGCCGGCGGCGTCACCGTCTCGTACTTCGAGTGGGTGCAAGACCGGATGGGATTCTTCTGGCGCGAGAGCGAGGTCAATCAGCGCCTCGAAGAAGCACTGCTAGAAAATCTGCATGAGATTCGCTCCATCGCCGGCTCGCGCAATGCGACGCTGCGCACCGCCGCCTACACGCTGGCGATCGACCGGGTCGTCAAAGCGCTGAAGCTGCGCGGCATCTACGCCTAAACACTAAGACCGATAGGGAGCCTCGTTTCGAGGTTCCCTACAAGAAGTTAAACAGCGGGTACGGGTCGGGATAGCAATAGCGTGGATTGCTGCATCGAGTACCACCGTAAACTGCCTTGATGTCGATCTGCGGGATTTTCGTGCCGTAGTGCCGGTTGATCGTGTCGATGAAATCCGAAGCTAGCAACGCGTAGCCGGTGTTCGACGGATGTAAGCCGTCGAAGCTCACCAGTCCGCTACCGAAGCCGAGCCCGCAACATTGCGGCCCTTCTGCGATGTGGCTGGCCTTCTTGAAGTACGGGTTTGTCGGATCTCCGCTCGCAACGCCGTCGAAGAACGCCGTAACATCGACGATCGGTGTATTGGTCTTCGCTGCGGCCTGATTGAGACCGGTGTTGATGGTGTTGTTCAGCGCTTGGATCTTTGCGGCAAACTCCGGCGTTATATAGTACATTCCGAGTCCGCTTCCCGGCTTTCCGTTATCGAAATCCGGCAGGTTCGGCTTGTCGGGGTTTTTTGACGGATGATCGACAGAATATAGAAGAGCCGCAAACGTACCTTGCAGGGTAAGGTAGCCGCATGGTTTCGTCAAGCTTCCGGGCGTGCAGCCGTCTGGGGTTGCGAGATGATATTTTTCGGTGACCGTGCGCGCCACGTATTGACCTGCTTGAAAGTTGGTTGTGATTTTTTCCCAAACGCAGAAAACGTATGTCTGCGTGGTTATCCCCTGAGGCGGGCAAATTTTATTTTCGTGCTGTGGTATCGCGCTGCGCATAAAGTACGGGGTCAGCAGTATGTTCGGAATATTCGCGGTCACGACGCGCGCGCCGCTGTTCTTGAGCGTCGTTATCGTGTGTTCGAGATCGCCCGACACTTGACCGACGGTATTGTCGCCTCCGACGAAGCGCCCGCCGGAACCCATGTATTTAAGGACGTCGTTGGCGCCAAGCCATACGATTGCCAGCGACGGCTTGAGTTTTGCCGCTGCGGCCGTCATCGATAGATTGGGTCCCATGCCGCGGAACCCGCGCAACACCGGCCAGAACGTGCTGGCTTCCTGATCGACGACGGCGGCGAGTTCTCCGAGAATTCCCGGGAGCGGTTCGCACGTCGTCGATTGCGGTTGCGACAATGTGTTGGCCTCGTGCAGACTGATGCCCGGAACCGCCAGGTCGCGAATCGTATTCGAACCGGGGTTCATTCTGACGAGCGCGCTACTTTCCAGGAGGTAGCCGTCGGCATTAAAGCCGTTGTCGTATTTGCACGGGTTGGCCTTAAACATGTTGAAATCGGGCGGACTGTTGATCGGAACGAGCTGGTTATTGATGCCGGGCCCGGCAATAAGCGGTAGCGGGCTCTTGGCCGGATCGTATTCGCGCGCGATGGCTTCGTCTATCGGCAAGCCCGATGCCTGCTCGTTGACGTCCGCCCAAAATCCGTTCTCTTGCGTCGGCGGCGTAAAACCCTGGTGTGTGAGCGGGTTGACGAAGTCGGCCTGTCCGAGCATACCGTCGGCTTGATAGCCGGCCGTCAAACTGTCACCGACACCGACGATGTTGGCGAGAATCGGGTTGACGTTGCGTGGTTTGACTTGGGTGGGACCGTTTGAAACCGGCAGCGCGCTGGTCGTACCCGAAGGCGAACTGCACGAAGCTACCGCGCATAGCGCGGCGAGCGATAGAATGCGTCGTACGGTTGGGGACATCGTCATCGTGAGCCTCAAAACCTAGAGTGGGAAATAGCCCGGCGAACCGATGCCGAACTGAAGTTGCAACTGCGTCGCTTTGAATCCGCCGACGACCGGCGCGCAGACCGCGGTCGTCTCACATTTGATGGCTTGAATGCCGTACGAGCCGAGGTTGGTCGAACCACCGCTGTTTAAAACGAGCTGTACGAAACCATATTTCTCGATACGTTGCGAAACCCCGAGGAAGTATGCGATCAAGTGCTCGGGGTATTGATCGGTCGGCAGATAGTCGCGCGCGCTTTGCGGCTCGAAAAACAGCTTGGTCCCGCGCATCGGCGTGTACTCCATATAGAGTACGAGCGGCGTTTGCATGCTATTGAGCGTGTTGGCGCCGGCGGTGTGCACCAGCCACTGGGCAGCGACGGTGAATGTCATGAACACTTTCGGGGTCTTCATGAACGGCAGCGTGACCGCGACGGCTTTGTATTGGGCGCTGCGCGTTGGGACCGTCGTGTAGACCTGTCCGCCGGGCGGGTTAACCGCGAACGGAACGACGTCGTTGTCCGCGGTGCCCGACTCCTGTACCACGCCGCTGCGCGCGACATAGGTTGGAGAAATGACGATCGGGATCGGCTTTTCTTTGCTGCCAAGCACGAACAACTTTTGCAACATGAAAACGCCGAACGTATCCTTGGTGCCGACCGCGACGTTTTGCCCGGCACCCGCGCCACATTTATTTCCTCCGCTCAAATCGGCGCAACCAACCGGGTTTCGGAAACCGGCCAGATAGACCGGCACTTGGCCTGAGTTGAACCCCTGCGGCCAGTGCTGGAGCTGAAACATGCTTGCGACGACGCGCGTGTAATCGTCGAACTCGTACAGCAGCGACGCGTCCATTCCACCCATCAGCCATCGCTTGCCGAAGTCGCCGGTGTTGCCATACGGATAGGCGACCGTGAGATCGGCGAAATAGTCGATACCTTTATTGCCCATCGAAATGTGAATCGGATGCTGGCTGACCGGCGGCACCTGCGCGACCGTATTATCCGGCAGCAAACTCCACTTCAGTGCGCCCGGCGATGGCTCGGGCTGCGCCGATTGACGGCGTTGCGCGGCGGCTTCGGCTGCACGTCGCTTTGCGGCTTCGTCTAGCGCGTGTTCGAGTGCCTGATTGGCCGGTCCGACGATCGAGCTTTCATACACGTCGTCGATGCCGTCGGCGCGTGCCGGAACGTAGACAAACATTGCGGCGACGGCGACCAAGCCGGCGGTAACGCGAGAAAGCAACACGGGCATGCGCATCGGGCGGAGGTTGCGTCCGTGCCGCTAAAAACCTTTTACCGAGGCGGGCGTGCGCCCGCCTCGACGAAAGCTACGTTTAATTTCTAAACTTTTGTCGCTATTTGCGTCGAGCCCGAACCGTCGGTTCCAGCAAGCGCGGGGCCGTTACGATGCGGCTTACCTCGCGACTCGAGCGACTTGATGATGACGTACAGCACCGGCGTGATCGCCAGATTCAGGAACGTCGACACCAACATACCGCCAAAAACCACGGTGCCCAACGAGTGGCGGGCCGCGTTGCCTGCGCCGGACGCAAACACCAGCGGCGTTACGGCCACGACGAATGCGATCGAGGTCATCAGGATCGGACGCAACCGCGTTTGCGCGGCCCGCATCGCTGCTTGAACGATCGTGGCGCCCTCGCGTAATTGCTGGTTTGCGAATTCCACGATAAGAATTGCGCTCTTACTCGCCAAGCCGATCAACATGACGTAGCCCACCTGCGCGTACGCGTCCTGCGCAAGTGATGGATCGAAGAGAAACGGAATCGGGAAATGGCGCAGATTCATGAAGCCCAGCGCGCCGAAGAGCGCTGCCGGAACCGCCAGCAGCACGATCAACGGATCGATGAAGCTTTCGTACTGCGCCGACAGCACCAGGAACACGAACACGAGGCCCAGCGCGAAGATCAAGACCGCTAGCGGGCCGGCCGCGATTTGATCGAGCTGCAAACCGGTCCACTCATAGCTGACGCCTTGCGGCATCACTTTAGCGGCGATGTCTTCCATGGCGGTGATCGCTTCGCCCGAACTGTGGCCGGGCGCCGAGTTACCCTGCATTTCGATGTTGCGATACAGATTGTAATGCGTGATGACCGGCGGACCGTTGACGATCTTTAATTTCATCAGGGCGCTGATGGGCGTCATCACCACGCCGGTAGCGGTGGTCTGCGTCGTTCCGTACCCCGGCGGCGGTGTGGCGAACGGGTTGGTGCCGGTCGGGATGTTGGGCGTTTGTGAGCCCGAGTGCACGTAGATCTGCTGCAGCGAAGCGATATCGTTGCGGAATTGCGCGTCGGCCTGAACGTTGACTTGCCAGGCGCGGTTCAAGTACGTGAAGTTGTTGACGTAGAGCGAACCCAGCTCGACTTCCATCGTTTGGAAGATATCGCTGAGCGAGATGCCGATCGCCTTAGCCTTATTTCGGTTGACGTTGACTTGTACTTGGGGCGAGTTGTTGCGGAACTGCGTGAACACCCCGGTGAGCCGCGGATCTTTGGCGGCCGTTCCCATCACTTGATATGCCAGCAGCATCAGCTTATCGAGACCGACGTTGCCGCGATCTTCCAGCTCGAACTGGAAGCCGCCGACCGTCCCGACACCGTTGATCGCGGGCGGATTGAATCCAAAGATTTGCGCCTGGGGAATCTGCATGTAGAACGTGCCGTTGAGCCGTTGCAGTACCGATTGAACGGTATGCGTACACGGTTGCAACATCAGGGCCGACACGAACGAGCACTTGCGGTCGCCCCAGGGTTTCAGCAACGCGAACATGATGCCGCGGTTGGGCGCTGCGCCGCTGAAGCTGAAACCGCCGACGTCGAACAGATGCGCGACTTCGGGCTGTGCCAGAATAATTTTTTCGGCGCGCTTGCTTACTGCTTGTTCGGCTTGGAGCGACATCCCCTCGGGGCCTTGCAACAAGATAATGAAGTAGCCTTGATCCTCGTCCGGGATAAACGCTTGCGGCGTGCTGACGAACAAGAATCCGGTGAAGGCGAGCGCCAGGGCGAACGCACCGGCCACGAACCAGCGTAACCGGAACGCGCGGGGCAGCTGGCGAGCATACCACTCTCGGAAACGATGCAACCCGTGGTTGAACCAGCGGAAGAAGACGAGGTTCGATTCGGATTCGCCCTTGAGCAAGCGCGCCGATAGCACCGGTGCGAGCGTCAGGGCTTGGAACAGCGAGATGGTGATCGCCGCGGCGATCGTCAACGCGAACTGTTTGTACAGCTGGCCGGTCGTACCCGGGAAGAAGCCGACCGGAATGAACACCGCAAGCAGCACCAGCGACGACGCGATGACGGCGCTCTGGATTTCTTTCATGGCTTCGGCGGCGCTTTCGAGCGCGCTCTTCTTGCCTTTGTTCATCTCGATGTGACGCGCGATGTTTTCGATGACGACGATCGCGTCGTCGACCACCAGTCCCGTGGCCAACGTTAGCCCGAACAACGTAATTGTATTGATCGAAAAGCCGAAAATCTTCATGACGAAGAACGTTCCGATGAGCGAGACCGGAATCGTCACGGCCGGGATCAGCGTCGACTTCGGGTCCTGCAAGAAGACGTAAATGACCAACACGACCAAGAAGATCGACAAGAGTAGCGTGATCACGACTTCTCTGATCGACTCTTGCACGAAGGTGGTCGTGCTGAACGCGACCGTCCAGTGAACGCCCGGCGGAAACGCTTTCGCCAGCTGGTTCATCTGCGCGAGGGTGGCTTTCGAAACGTCCAGCGCGTTGGCGGTCGGGTACTGCTGTACGCCCAGTCCGACGACGCGCGACTGCCCGTCGAACCGCAGCGCGCTCGAATAATCTTGCGCTCCGAGCTCGACGCGCCCGACGTCGCGGATGCGGGTGTAACCGCCGTTAAGATTCTGCCGCAAGATGATGTTGGAGAACTCTTCCGGAGTCGACAGCTGCGTCACCGCGTTGACGGTATACGTATGCGCCTGTGTCTTCGGTTGTGGAGGGGAGCCGATACTGCCGACGCCGATGGCGACGTTTTGCTCTTGCAAGGAAGTGATCACGTCGCCCACGTCTAGCCCCTGGTGCGCGAGCGCGACCGGGTTGAGCCAGATGCGCATTGCGTATTGGCGCTGACCGAAGATCCGAATACCCGAGACGCCCGACACGCGCGAGAGGTTGTTGACGATGTTGAGCTGCGCGTAGTTGCTTAACTGCAGCGTATCGATATCTTTGTTGTCGGACGTCAGCGCGATGCCCATGACGAAGGTGCCGGCGTTCTTCGATACGGTGATGCCCAGCTGCTGAACGCTGGCCGGCAACTGTCCGAGTGCCGTTTGCGCGGCGTTTTGAACGTCGGCGGCGGCGATGTCCAGATTGGTTTCCAGCGTGAACGTCAGCGTAATCGACGAGATGCCCTGAGCGCTGGTCGACGAGATATAACGAAGCCCTTGCACCGTATTCACGGCTTGTTCGATGGGGGTCGTCACCTGCGCCTCGACCGCCTGCGGACTCGCGCCTACGTACGTCGCCGAGACGGTGACGACCGGGGGTGCGATTTGCGGATATTGCGCGATCGGCAGCACCGGGATGACGACGCCGCCGCCGATCAGGATGATCAGCGAGCATACGACGGCCAACACCGGGCGCGTCAGGAACATCTTGGTCACGATACGGTTAAAAAACCCTTAGGCGCCCCGGGTTGCGCGTCAAAGGAAACTATTCTGAAGAGGCGTTTGTCAGGCGGGAAATGCTTGCTCGGCGTGATACGAGCTGCGCGAAAGCGGGCTGGAGACCACCTGATGGAAGCCCTTGCCGCGCGCCAGTAGCCCGTAGGCTTCGAATTCCTCCGGCGTTACGAAGGCGTGGACCGGCAGATGCCGTTTGCTCGGCTGCAGATACTGGCCCATCGTAAAGATATCGACGCCGGCCGAGCGGGCGTCGTCCATCGCGGCCTCGACCTCTCCGTCCGTCTCGCCCAGTCCCAGCATCAACGACGTCTTCGTGTAGTGCTGTGGAGCGCGGCTCTTTGCATACGACAGCACGCGCAACGATTGATCGTATCCGGCGCGCTTATCGCGTACCGAGGGCGTGAGTCGGCGAACGGTCTCCAGATTATGCGCGAAGACATCGGGCTCGGCGTCCATCACGATATCGAGAGCTCGAAGGTCGCCGCGATAGTCGCCGCTCAGGATTTCGACTTTCGATCCGGGCACGCGAGCGTGAATCTCGCGCACCGTGTTGGCGAAAATCAGCGCCCCGCCGTCGGCAAGATCGTCGCGGTTGACGGCCGTGAGGACCAAATAGCGCCAGCCGAGGTCGCGCACCGCATCCGCCACGCGTACCGGCTCCAGCCAATCCACTTGGCCACGCGGATTTCCGGTCTTCACGTTGCAGAAGCGGCAGCCGCGCGTACACGTATCGCCGAGAATCATGATCGTCGCCGTTCCGGCGCCCCAGCACTCGGCCAGATTCGGACACGCCGCTTCCTTGCACACCGTATGAAGCGAGAGTCCCGAAACCTTCGCCTTGACGCGCTCGTAATCGTCGCCGGCCGGAAGCGAGACCTTAAGCCACGCCGGCTTGCGAATGCGCGTGGCCGGATTTGCGGCCAGGAGATCGATTTCGATAGCCATGTCGTTAGCTAGCCAGAGCCGTTTCGTACGGTTCGAAACGTACGTCGAACGTGCGTGCCAGTTCTTCGAGGAGAACGCGCTTGGCAGCGGCGACCGAGACCGGCATCGCGCTCTCGCGGGCGAGCGAGGTGATGCCGCGCGCCGGAAGTCCGCAGGGAACGATCAGCTGGTCGTAATCCAGGGCGGTCGTTACGTTAAACGCCATGCCGTGCAGCGAAGTCATCTCCCGAATCGCCAGGCCGATCGCGCATATCTGATTGCCACCGATCCAAACGCCGGCGTGCTCGCTCCATCGTTCGGCCTTCACACCGAAGCGCGCGCATGCGTCGATCGCCGCGCCCTCGAGCGCGCGCACGAGCGGTACGACTTCGCGGAAGCGTTCGAGCCGGCGAATGGGATAGACGACCAACTGTCCAGGCCCGTGATATGTCACGTCGCCGCCGCGTTCGATTGCGACCAGGTCGATGCCGCGACGTGCGAGTTCCACGCGGTCGATCAGCACGTGCTCGCCTTTCGCTTGGCGGCCGAGCGTTACGACCGGCAAATGCTCCACGACGATCCACGTGTCGGGCGCGCGTCCGTCCCGGACGTCGGCGTGTACGCGGCGTTGGATATCCAACGCCGCAGCGTACCGGCAGGTTCCGAGATCGATCAGCCGGGCAGTCGTCGCGGTCTGCGCGTTAGACTTTAGCAGCGGCGGGCGCCTTCGGTTTGGGATTGACGATGTGAATCGCCTTGCCGTGCGCCGCTTCGGCGGCGTCCATGATCGCCTCGGTCAGCGTGGGATGCGGATGGACCGAAAGACCGATGTCTTCCAACGTCGCGCCCATCTCGAGCGCGATCAGTCCTTCGCCGATGAGCGACTCGGCCTGCGGTGCCACGATGTGCATGCCCAGCAAGAGATCGGTCTTGGCATCGCCGACGAGTTTGAGCATGCCGTCCGACTCGTTCATCGTGCGCGCACGTCCGCTAGCCGCCAACGGAAACTTTCCGATGCGCACTTCGTAGCCTTGCGCTTTGGCCTCTTCCTCGGACAAGCCGACGGTGGCGACTTCTGGATCGGTATACACGCAGTTCGGTATGGCCATCGGATCGAATGCGGCCGACGCATCGCCACCGATTACTTCGGCCGCGATGACGCCTTGCTTCATCGCGCGGTGCGCGAGCAGCGGTTGCCCCGTGACGTCGCCGATCGCGAAGATATTCGCAACTTTGGTGCGCAGCTGTTGGTCAACCGCGATGAATCCGCGCTCGTCGGTCGTCAAACCAGCGGCCTGCAGATTCAGATTGTCGGTCACCGGGCGTCGCCCGACCGCAACCAGCACCGTATCGTATTCGCGCGTTTCATCTTTGCCGTTGGTGCCGGATCCATTGAACGTCGCCTTAACGGTTTTGCCGGACGGGTCGATGCCCGTCACTTTGGTATCGAGCATAATTTCGACGCCCTGTTTTTTCAAGATGCGTCCGAGCGTCTTCGAAATTTCGGCATCCGTGCCGGTAAGGATTTGCGGGAGCATCTCGACGACCAAAACCTTCGCGCCCATGCGTGCGTAAACCGTCGCGAACTCGAGACCGATCACGCCGCCGCCGATGACGAGCAGATTTTTCGGAATGCGTTTGATTTGGACCGCGTCGTCGGAGTTGATGATGCGGTCGCCGTCGCGCGGCCATGCCTTGACGTTGACCGGCGCCGATCCGGTGGCGATCACGACGTAATCGGTCGCGTACGTCGTGACCGTACCGTCTTTGCCTTTGACCGAAATTTCGGTCGGGCTCTTGAACGATGCCTCGCCGTATGCGAACTCGACGTTGTTGGCCTTGAACAGTGTTTTGACGCCGCCGACGTTCGAGTTAACGACGTCGGACTTGAATTTTTCGACGCCTTCGCGGTTCACTTTAGGGCGGTTGACCGTCAGTCCGATCGCGTCGGCGTGTTCGATGTGGCGGATCACCTCGCCGACGTGCAGCAACGCTTTGGTCGGGATGCAGCCCCAGTTGAGGCAAACGCCGCCAACCTCGTCGCGATCGACGCAGATCACGCGCTTTCCAATTTGGGCCAGCCGGATCGCGGCGTGATAGCCGCCGGGGCCGGCGCCGATAACGACTGCGTCTACGCGATGTTCAGACAAACTCGTCTCTCCGTTTCTCATGCGGTAATATCAACAGCTTCGAGGCTTCTTTGGGTGCGCCCCGCGAATCGCGCGCGATGGATCCCAGGATCGGCCGGGTGCGCGCCGCGCTACTCGGCTGGTACGAGCGTAACGGCCGAAGCCACCTTCCATGGAGATCGCGACGTTCGCCGTACCGGACGCTGGTGAGCGAGTTCATGCTGGCGCAGACGCAGGCCGAGCGGGTAGCGGCGGCCTTCGAACCGTTCGTCGGTCGCTTCGGCTCGTTCGCGGTGCTAGCCGGGGCCTCGGTGGCCGACGTGTTGCGCGCCTGGCAGGGCCTCGGCTACAACAGCCGGGCCGTCCGGCTGCGCGCGCTCGCCCAAATCGTCATGGAGCGCCACGCCGGGAGCCTGCCTGCGGAAGCCGAGGCTTTGCGCTCGCTACCAGGCATCGGCCCGTATACTGCTGCAGCGGTTCGCGCCTTCGCGTTCGATCTGGACGACGCTCCGATGGACGTCAACATCCGCCGCGTGGTGCAGCGCACGTTCTTCGGATTGGAATATCCCGAGCCGGCCCCACGGAGGGAGGTCGAATCCTTAGCGCGCGAAGCCGTGCCTCCCGGCCGGTCGCACGATTGGAACTCGGCCTTGATGGATCTGGGAGCGACGATCTGCACCGCTCGAGCTCCTAAATGCCTCATCTGCCCGCTGCTCGCGGATTGTTCGGCGGCTCCGGTCGATGCCGTGCGCTTAGACGCACTTCGAAGGCAGGCGTCCAAGCCGTCGGCGCGCCAGCCGTTCGAGAAGACGGTCCGCTTCGCGCGCGGCCGGATCGTCAACCGGCTGCGGGCGCTGGAAGCAGGGGCGACGATATCGTTCCTCGATTTGCACGGCTCGTTGCACGCGCTGTTCCCGGAACGCGACGCCGGCGACGTTCGAGCAATTCTCGCCGGCCTCGAGCGCGACGGATTGGTGACCGTTAGCGAAGAGCGCGTCTCGCTGCGCGAGGGATAGCGAAGGAGCCATCGACGCGCCGGATAAGGCGCTCGCGTGCCGGCTATTCCGTTTCCCAAGAAGAAAGTCACGCGAGCGGTAGCGCTCGAGGAGCTCGCGATCTTAGAACGCGAGTACCCGAAAGCCGAAACGGCGTTGCACTACCGCAACGAGTTCGAGTTGCTCGTCTCCGTGATCTTGTCGGCGCAGACGACCGACGTGCGCGTGAACATGACGACGCCGGCGCTGTTCGAAAAATATCCGCAGCCCAGCGACCTGGCGGCTGCAAAACTCTCCGACGTCGAAAAAATAATCAAGTTGACCGGATTCTTCCGCATGAAGTCGCGCAACATCGTCCGATGCGCGCAAGACTTGCTGGAACGCTTCGGCGGTGTCGTTCCGCAAGATCGCGATTCGCTCGAATCGCTCGCAGGCGTCGGTCGCAAGACCGCCAGTGTGGTGATGGCTAACGCGTTCGATAGCGCCGCGTTAGCCGTGGACACGCACGTGTTTCGCGTCTCACACCGCCTCGGCCTAACCTTGGGCACGACGCCGCGACACGTCGAAGACGATCTTACGAAACTCGTTCCAAGCGCCAAGTGGGGTGCCGCTACGCATTGGTTGATTTTGCACGGCCGGGCCATCTGCAAGGCGCCGCGCCCGCTGTGCGAGCGCTGCCCGGTCAATCGCTTGTGTCCGACTCCGGCGATTCTAGCGAAAATTGCAACGGTCCGGGCGAGAGCAGGTGGGCAGGTGGCGGAAGCTCGGCGTCCCGTGCGATCCGCCGCAACAAAGAAGAAGGCGTAATCGCTTCTCCATAGCCGGCCTCGGTCGAAAGTTTCGACAGATTGATCAAGGCCGGGACGTCCGACGACGGATCGAACTGATAGTCGCCGTCCAGGTCGATACCACGTATGCGAACGAGTTGCTCCATCTCGTCGAGATCGAGGGCGATGCGCAGTTCGCCAAATCGAAGCCGCAGACGCAACGGCCGTTCCAAGCGAATCACCTTGACGCCGGTACGTTCGCCAAGCACGGCGTTAACGCGCTTGGCGCCCTTCGTCAAATAGTCGAGGAACGCTCGTAACGATTCTTCGGCGTCCTCGGGGCGCCGCGGAGGGCCGCCCTGCGATTCGGCCGCGGCGCGCTCGATCTCGCGTTGCGCGCGAATTTTGGTTGCCGCGGCCACAATCGGGTTCATTGCGGTAAACTCGGGCTTCATCGGATCGGCCATATCCGCCGGTCATTCGGTTTGTTCTAGTAGTCTTCTTCGTCCGATGCCGGGCCGAAGGACGGCACAAATGGCGGCGCCTTGATGACCTTAAAACGGCTCGGTGGCTGCTGGAAGTCGAAGAAATCGTCCAGGCCGTGCGACGACGCGTCTGTCGTGCCGAGCGATCCGGCGTGGAACGTTTCTTCGGTGAACTTCAAGATGCTGCCGAACTCGTAGTGTTGATGTGAAACGTAGCCCTTCTTGGAATACGGGGAGATGACGACGAGCGGCACGCGAAAGCCCAGTTCGTAGTTGTTACGCACGACCGGCGCCACGTGATCGTACCAGCCGCCCCAGTCGTCCCACGTGATGATAATCGCCGTGTTGTCCCAATACGGACTCGTCCCAACCGCGTTGACGACCGCCGCCACCCACGATGGGCCCGCAGCCGACTTCGTGCCGGAGTGATCGCTGTGTAGCGCATCGGGCATCACCCACGCGACGCCGGCTAGCTTGCCGTTTTTGATGTCGGTAAGAATTTGCTGCGAAGGCTTGACGACGTAACGGTAGTCCTTGCCGTAACGGATGTGCCGGATCGCATCGTAGGCCTTCCATAACCCTTGACCCAGCGTGTGCTGGTAGTATCGCCACGATACCCCGGTGGAATCGAGCAGATCGGCCAGCACTGGTCGCTCGAAACATGGAAACACGCGGTCGCCTTCGGGCGAGCCCAATGGTTCCAGCGCGATGGTTTCTACACGTACCGATGGTGGGCTGTCGCAGCCTCCATGCGCTCCAAATAGCCCGTGACCGATGCCGTTCTCGGCAACCTGCCGATCGGCATACCGCGGTGCGGCCGATGCGTCTCCGCTGATTATTTCCTGATGGGCCGGAAAGCTTGGGCCCTGATTGGTTTGGAACATCCTATCGCCGAAGCCGTACTGCGTCGCCATGTCGAAGTACGGTTGAGCTTCGGTGCGCGGGACGTAGGCGTAGGCGCAGTCGGCGCTTATCTTGCACGATGGCGAGTTGGTTTGTATCAGGTCGAACCCGTCCATGCGGCATGTCTTAAGGTGGGATGGCGTGGCGTTGCAGCTTTGCGTAAAGGCCAGATGCCGATGGTTGAGGTCATACTGCCATGCCAGCGAGGTCTCATGGAGCGGGACCGTTTGTCCCTTGGAGTTGAGACCGCTCGAAACGGTGTCGGCGCCCGGAAGTCCGTGAAAGAGATTGTCGGGTGTGCGGTTTTCTTGAAAAATAATGACGACATGTTGAATGGGTGAGACTGCGGTCAAGACGGCCTGACGATCCACCGCGGCCGTCGTTGGAATGGCCTGATGCTGGGTCCCGCAGCCGGTAACGCACCATCCAACGGCGATGAGCGCTAACGCGAGCGTAAATCGTTGCAAATTGTGGTCTCCTTATTCAATACGGACCTTGCTAATGTGTTTGAGGCCAGTTGTCTCAAGCAATTAGTGCGGTAGCAACTTTATTTGGAAAGTCAAGCCCCCATTTCCCGTTCGAGAATCGTTCGTACTGAATTATGACTGTGGCGCGAAGGACGGTTTCGCTTCGCAAATAATCAAAGAATTTTCAGATGCGCCCCTACGCAAACGTTGCGGCCATCGTCAACGCGATCGGCGCCAGCCAATACTGGAATTTCCTCGTATGCCAACCAATCGCTACGTTTCGCATTTGCAGTACGAGTTCGGCAGCATCATAGCCGAATGCCACCAACATGCGTGCCGCCGTTTAGTCCGCGCCTGGCCCTGCGCCGTTATTCGACGTAACGATATCGGAAGATCCCGATGGCTGCAGGTTAAACGCAGAACTGTTCACAAGACGAGCGAGCGTGCCGGCAGCGATGATGCGATGCGGCTCTAAAAGTAACCTAAGTTAATTTTACTGCCGATACGGCAGGCGAGCGTGCGCGTGCCAGTACCGCTTCGTAAGATTAATGTGCGAAGGTTTTGTAACGAATGCACTCAAGTCTACGCACACAACGTACGCCGCGCTCGAGGTTCGACAATGAAATACGTCGCGTTTATTCCATTAGCATTAGCCATTTTGACCGTTTCTTGTTCGGGTCAACAACAGACCGCGATCCCGCAAAGTGCGACGATGAGTGGTCTCGGCAAGAAGCAAGGTCCGTCGAACTACATCCAGCACGTCGTCGTGATCTTCCAGGAGAACCGCACGCCCGACGATTTGTTCCAAGCGCTGGCTTCGGAAGGCGCCAACATCCAATCGTGGGGTATGCTCGGTAACCAGCGCGTCAATTTGAAGCAGGCATCGCTGGCGACCCGCTACGGCCTGGGCCACGGGCACAAATCGTTCGTGCTGGATTATGATTGTGGTGCGAACGACGGTTTCGCGTCGGGCATACCCAAAGAATTTCAGCTGCGGCCATATTCATTCGCACCGTTGAGCGAAGTGCAGCCGTACGACGACATGGCCACGCAATATGTGTTCGGCGACGACATGTTTCAGACGCAGCAAGCCGGCAGCTTTCCGGCGCATCAATATATCGTGAGTGGGTCGGGCGCGGCGCTGCCTGAGACGACGTTCGACATGTCCAGCGATCCCTTCGACAGCAAGACCGGCATGAAGACGGAAGCCGGCTGCGACGGCCCGCCGACCGAAGCGATCGACACGATCAACCCGAGCAACGGCCAACCCGGCCCCACGCCGCGTCCGTGCTTTAACCGCCCGGTACTTACCGATCTACTCGACTTTCACGGCGTAACGTGGCGCTACTACCAGAACGGCACGGGTCCGGGCTTATGGCACGCCTTCGACGCGATCCGCCACGTGCGATACGGTCCGGATTATGCCAACGTGGTCACGCCGCCGGCGACCATCATCTCGGACATCGCGACCGGTGCGCTGCCCGGAATGTCGTGGGTCATGCCTGCCGACAGCAAACACTCGGACCATCCGGGTAACCGCAGCAACGAAGGCCCTTCGTGGGTTGCGGCCGTCGTCAATGCGATCGGCGGTAGCCAATACTGGAACAGCACAGCGATCGTCATTACGTGGGACGAGTGGGGCGGTTTTTACGACCACGTCCCTCCGCCGATGGAGAACAACTACATGGAGTTGGGATTCCGGGTTCCACTGGTCATCATCTCCCCGTACGCCAAACAAGGCTACGTCTCGCACGTGCAGTACGAGTTCGGCAGCATCATCGCGTTCGCCGAAGAGACGTTCGGAATACCCAAGGGTTCGCTCAGAGCGACTGACGTGCGCGCCAACGATTTGTCGGACGCGTTTAACTTCACCCAGGCGCCACGCCCGTTCGTGCCGATTAACGCTCCGCCGTTCGTCCCCGAAACCGGACCGGCGTCGTTATCCGACGGAACGATCTCCGAAGATCCCGACGAGGACCCGGTCGGTAACGTTCATCCCGACTGTATGACCGTTCGTAAGACGGGCGTCACGAACGCCGCCTTTCGCTAGAGGTTCGGCGCAAGCGCGCTCGTTACGCCTTGGCTTTGCCGACGAGCGCGCGCGAAATGACGAGACGCTGAATCTGCTGGGTTCCTTCGTAGATCTGCGTGATCTTGGCGTCGCGCATCATGCGCTCGACCGGATATTCGGTAGAGTATCCGAACCCGCCGAGAACCTGCACCGCATCGGTCGTCACCGACATCGCGACGTCCCCGCACTTGAGTTTGGCCATGGCGGCCCACAACGTGACGTCGGGCGCGCCCGCGTCGCACTTGCGCGCCGCTTCGTACAACATCATGCGTGCGGCTTCCACTTCGGTTTTCATGTCGGCCAACATGAAGCCGACGCCTTGGTGTTGGCCGATCGGTTTACCGAAAGCGATGCGTTCTTTGGCATAGTTGGTGGCGTAATCCAGCGCGCCGGCGGCGATGCCGAGCGCTTGTGCGGCAATTCCGGGTCGTGACTTATCGAGAACACGCATTGCGATTTTAAAACCTTCGCCCTCCTCGCCGAGCCGGTTTTCGACCGGAATCTCGCAGCCGTCGAACGACAACTCGACGGTGGGTGACCCGCGAATCCCCATTTTCTTTTCTTTCTTTCCAACCGAGAAACCGGGGGCGTCTTTCTCGACGACGAACGCGCTGACGCCGCGCGAACCGGCCTGGGAATCGGTGACGGCAAACACGCACACGACGTCGGCCACGCTTCCGTTGGTGATCCAGATTTTTTGACCGTCTAAAATGTATGTATCGCCGCGGCGTTCGGCGCGCGTGCGCATCGACCCGAGCGCGTCGGAACCACTGGACACCTCGGTCAGCGCATAGGCCGCGATATGTTCGCCGGATGCGATGCGCGGAAGGAAACGGCGCTTCTGTTCCTCATCGCCGGCGATCATGATTGGAAGCATGCCGAGCTCTTGCACGGCGACGATGAGCGAACTCGAGGCGCACGCTTTCGCAATCTCTTCGACGACTTTTACGTAGGTAAGAAACGTTCCGCCGAGGCCACCGTACTCGCTCGGAATAGGAATGCCGAGTAAATCGTTTTCGGCGAAAAGCTGTTTGATGTCCCACGGAAATTCGCCGGTTTCGTCGATTTCGGCCGCTCGCGGCGCAACTTTCTCGCTTACGAGCTCGCGCACCGCCTCGACGATCATGCGTTCTTCGTCGTTGCTTGCGCCGGTCGATACGGTGGTCGTCGTCATGTGTTTCTCCTCGATACGAACATGGCCGAGCTTCGCGACGGACGCCGCCGCGCCTTGGCAGGACGCGGGCGGCTCCTCACGCATAAGCCGGGCATGGAGAAAGTGTACGCCTCCTGCACCGATGCGGTCGCCGACATTCCCGACGGCGCGACGCTGGCGGTAGGTGGATTCGGGCTCAACGGTATCCCGCACAATCTCATCGAGGCGCTCTTCGAACAGGGTGCAACCAACCTGGTAACGGTGTCGAATAATTGCGGCGTCGACGGCTGGGGTTTGGGCGTTTTGTTGGATCACAAACGTATCGTGCGCACCACCGGCTCGTACGTCGGTGAAAACCGCGAGTTCGAGCGGCAATACTTGAGCGGCGAACTCGAAGTTGAGTTGTGCCCGCAGGGCACGCTGGCCGAACGCTTGCGCGCGGGCGGCTGCGGCATACCGGCTTTTTATACGCCGGCCGGGGACGGCACGATGATTGCCGACGGTGGCCTTCCATGGCGCTACGCCTCCGACGGCAGCGTCGCGATCGCATCGCCCAAAAAGGAAACGCGCGTTTTTAACGGGCGAGAGTACGTGCTCGAGACCGGCATCGTTTGTGACTTTGCGTTGGTGCGCGCGTCGGTCGGCGACCGTGCAGGCAACTTGATTTTTAATCAGGCGACGCGCAACTTCAACCCGTTGTGCGCGATGGCCGGCCGCATTACGATCGCCGAAGTGGAAGAGTTGGTCGAGCCGGGCCGGATCGATCCGCAAGACGTGCACCTGCCGGGTATTTTCGTTCAGCGCATCGTGCGCGTCGGGCCGCAGGGAAAGCGCATCGAACGCGTTACCACGCGCAAGCGCGGGGAGGTATAGTCGTGGCCCTAACTCGCTCGCAACTGGCCGCGCGCGTCGCTGCGGAACTCCGAGACGGACAGTACGTGAACCTTGGAATCGGGCTTCCGACGCTCGTGCCGAACTTCGTCGCTCCCGACGTCACCGTTACGCTGCAAAGCGAGAACGGCATTCTCGGTATGGGAGCATATCCGTACGAAGGCGAGGAGAACCCGGACCTCATAAACGCCGGCAAAGAAACGGTGACCGTGCAGCCGGGCGCGTCGTTCTTCGACTCGTCGCTATCGTTCGGAATGATTCGCGGCGGACACATCGATCTCGCCGTGCTGGGTGCGATGCAAGTTTCCGAGCATGGCGACCTGGCGAATTGGATGATTCCCGGAAAGATGGTCAAGGGAATGGGCGGCGCGATGGACCTCGTGCACGGCGCCAAGCGCGTGATCGTCATGATGGAGCACGTCGCCAAGGGCAACGCGCATAAAATCGTTCGAACCTGTTCGCTGCCCTTGACGGGACGGAGGGTGGTGCACCGGCTGATCACCGACTTGGCGACGATCGACGTGACGCCCGAAGGGCTGGTATTGCGCGAACTCGCGCCGGGCGTTTCGATCGACGACGTGCGGCACGCCAGCGAACCCGAACTGTTGGTACCGGTCGCCCCGGCCGTAATGGACGTTCCGGCCGCTACGGATTAACTCTCGCTGAAGAAACGGGAATATTGGTAATCCGATTCAAAAAAAGTGGTACAGTCCGTACAACGCAACTTCAACGAGGAGACACCATGCAACTCAAATCACGTTCGGGCCTTTTGGCCATCGCATTGGCGCTGATTCTCGGCGTCTTTATCGGTGGCACCGCCGTCGCTGCGACCCAGGTGCACATGCGAAACGCCCTCAGCGACCTAGAATCGGCGGCAACGCAACTCCAGACCGCAACCGCCGACAAGGCGGGCCACCGCCAGCAGGCGATCAGTCTCGTCAGTCAGGCCATCCATCAAGTCAATATGGGAATCGCCGCCGGAGCATACTAAGCCCGGTCGAGCGCCGGCGCGCTGACGTCGCGGAACTGCGTGTGATACAACCGCGCATAGAGACCACCACGTGCCAGCAGTTCCGCGTGCCTTCCCGATTCGACGATTCGCCCGCCGTTGACCACGAAGATCGTGTCGGCCGATAGCACCGTCGAAAGCCGGTGGGCGATTACTAAGCTCGTGCGGCCACGCATGGCGATTTCCAGCTCGACCTGAATCGCGGCTTCGCGCTCGGAATCGAGCGAGCTGGTCGCTTCGTCGAGAATTAGAATCCGCGGATCCTTCAAAAGTACGCGGGCGATCGCCAAACGCTGGCGCTCGCCACCAGAAAGTTTGTGGCCGCGCTCGCCGACGATCGTTTCGTATCCGTCGGGCAGCGAACGGATGAAATTCGTCGATATTGGCTGCGGCGCACGCCGCTTGCAACTCGGCGAGGGTGGCTTCGGGCTTGGCGTAGCGCAAGTTCGACGCGATCGTATCGTGGAAGAGATACGTCTCTTGCGTGACGATGCCGATGTCGCGTCGCAGCGATTCGAGTCCGAGCGTCTTCACATCGTAGCCATCGATCAGAACGCGCCCTTCGGTCGGGTCATAGAAGCGCGGCACCAACGACGTAATCGTGGTTTTTCCCGCTCCCGAAGGCCCGACGAACGCGGCGATCTGCCCGGCCTTCACGTTGAAGGAAACGCCGTTAAGAATCGAGCGAGAGTCGTCGTACGAAAAATGCACGTCCTCGAACGCAACATCGCCGTGGACTTGCGGTAGCGATACCGCACTGGGCGGATCGTACTGCTCGGACGGCAGATCGAGATACTCGAAGATACGTTCGAACACTGCAAACGCGCTGACGATCTGCACTTGGATCCCCGCGAGCGCAGCGGCCGGTCCGTACAAACGCCCCTGGATAAACGACACGAATGCGACGACGACGCCGACCTTCAGGGTGCCGGCGATGGCGTACCATCCGCCGCCGAACCATACAAGCGCCGGCCCGACGATCACCATTGCCGTTATCAGCGCGAGAAACCAGCGTCCGACCATCGCGAGGTCGATCTCCAGGCCCATCAGACGCGTGCCCGTGTCGTAAAACCGTTTGCGCTCGTAGTTCTCGCGCGCGAACGACTTGATCAGGGTGATGCCCGAGATCGACAGCGTCTCTTGCGTGATCGATTCGATCTCGTCGCGTTTCTCGCGCGTCTTCTTGCGCACGTCGTACATCTTGCGGCCGACCGGCCCGAGCGGCAGCACCATCAGCGGGACGATGACGGTCGAAATCAGCGCGAGGCGCCAATCCCACACGAACATCGCGACCAAGGTGGACGCGATCGTCACCACGCTGGTTACGATCGAGGTCAGCGTTCCGGTCACAACGTTATCGATGTTATCGACGTCGTTGCTGACGCGGTTCATGATTTCGCCGGTCTTCGTGCCGGTGAAAAACGAGAGTGGCAGCCGATGCATGTGTCCGACGAGCTGCGTTCGGATGTCTCGCATGATGCCTTCGCCGACCACCGAATTGAGGTAGCCTTGCGCGACGCCGATCAGGGCCGCTACCAACGCTGCGGCGAGAATAATGCCCACGTCGATGGCCAGCTCGGAAAGCGAACGATTGGGAATGGCTTTGTCGATAATTCGGGCCGTTACGAAGCCCGGGATCAATCCAAGGAGCGAACCGAGCACGATGCAGACGAGGACGGTGGCTTGCTGGCGCCAGTAAGGCCCAAAGATGCCGGCCAGGCGTTTGAAATCGATGCGCCGGCGGGGGCCTTTGGGTTTATCGTTGCGATACATCGCGGAGTACATGAGGCCGTGCCCGCTAATCATCGTGCACGGCCTCCGAACTCAGACCACGCGGATCGTTTAATGCGGAACGGTAATCTGATGGAACGAAACCTTGTTGCCTTCGGCGTCGTGGAAACCGGCGATTTTGCACACCGGCGTTGCATAGGGATCCTCAACCGTTACGCCTTTTTCGCGCAGTCGCGCAACCTCGGCGTCGATATCGTCGACTTCGAAAACGACGCTTCCGGCGCTGCCCGGGTCGCGCTCGACCCAATCGGGCGTCATCAAGCTAAACGTCGCGCCGCCGATGGTCGTTTCGTTGTACTTCTCGACGCCGTCTTCGACGTACGGACCGGTGAATTTCAAGCCTAAATTGTTTTCGTACCACTCGCGCAACGCGCGAACATCTTTGGCAGGGTAAACCGTGAAGGCGATATCTTTAATCACGTTGTTCGTTACCTCTTCGGATGGATGCGAGTTCTTTGAACAGTTTTTTTTCTTTATCGCTTAAATTTTGCGGAAGTTGACCGATTAGGCGGACGTATTCGTCGCCGCTACCGCCGGCTTTCACGCGTGGCATGCCTTTGCCGGATAGCCGTAGCAGCCGGTTGTTCTGCGTCCCCTCGGGGATCGTCATCGCAACCTGTCCGCCTAGCGTCGGAACCGAAACTTCGCCGCCCAACAGCAAATCGTAGATCCCGACCGGCAGGTCGACGTACAGATCGTCGCCCTTGCGCTTGTACGTCGGATCGTCGATGGCTTTGACGATCAAGTGCAGGTCGCCGTTCGGCGCTCCGTTGCGTCCGGCCCCGCCTTGGCCCGCCAAACGAATCCGCTGCCCGTCGCCGATGCCGCGCGGAATGCTAACCTCGAATTTTTTGAGCAGCAGCACGCGGCCGGTGCCGTGACATTGCGGGCATAGCCGTCCGGCTTCGGTTCCGGTTCCGTGACAGCGCGGACAGAGATCTTCGACTTGCAGCGAGATGGCTTTCTTCCCGCCGTCGTAGACGTCGCGTAAGCCTAACTCGATGCTCGTTTCCAAATCTTGTCCGCGTTGCGGAAAGCCGGTCGTCTGCGTCGTTTGCCGGCGTCCGACGCCGGAGAAGAACATGTCGAAGAAATCGGAAAAACCGCTCGGCCCCGGTTCGCCGGCTCCGCCGAAATCACCAAAGCCGAAGTCGTCGCCGGAACTCGTGCGATATTGGCGTTGCTGGTCGGCTTGTCGAGCCGCCTGCTGCCAATCGGGTCCGAGCAGATCGTATTTCCGGCGCTTCTCGGCATCGCCCAGCACCTCATAGGCCTCGGAGATTTCCTTAAATTTCTCCTCGGCTTGCTTGACGTTGTCGGGATTCGCGTCGGGATGCCATTTGCGCGCCAGCCTGCGATAGGTCGATTTTATATCTTTTTGCTGCGCGTCCTTAGGAACGCCGAGGACCGTGTAATAGTCCTTAAAATTCATTCCGCGTTTTTCGCGACGACGACCTTCGCGGGCCGCAGCAACTCGTCGCCCAGACGGTAGCCCTTCGCGGCGACTTCGATGACGACGTCGTCATCGACGCCTTCGCGGGCGGCGGTCGCGATCGCCTCGGCAACGTGCGGGTCGAACGGTTTGTCCTTGACGTCGATGGCGATCACGCCTTCGGCTTTCATGACGGCTTCGAATCCGCGCAGCGTCTGCTCCACGCCGTTGCGCAGAAGCTCACCACCGCCTTCGTAGGCCATGGCGCGTTCGAGATTGTCGAGAACCGGCAGAAAGCGCTCGAGCAGCGAACGCCGGCGCAGGCTGACCATCGCATCGATGTCGCGTCGTCCGCGCTTCTTGTAGTTCTCGAAATCTGCGGTTGCCAGCAGAAAATTGTTGTAGTTTTCTTCGGCTCGGGCTTCGGCTTGCGCCAAACGTTCCTCGAGCGAAGGAGTATCGGACGCGTCGGTTTCGATGACGGCGTCTCCGGCTTCGGTGTTCAACACCGATTGATCGTCAAACATTCGTCTTTCTACACTCGTAATAAAAAGCGCCGCGCGCGTTCCGCCGGCTTTTGAAGCCGGCGGATTGCACGTCGTTGCGTCGTGGCGAAGAGACCCTTACTTGGACTCTTTGAATTCGGCGTCGATGACGTCTTCCGGAGGAACTCCGGCCGACGACGAGCCGTTCTGACTCGCGCCTGCGCCGTCTTCGGCTGCAGCACCCGCGCCTGACGCTTCGCCTTCGGGTGCAGTGGCTTTGTACAGCAGTTCGGCCATCTTGTAGCTGGCCTGCTGCAGCCGGTCGATCACCGGTCGAATCTCATCGACGGTTCCGTTTTCGCTCACGCGCTTCAGGTCTGACAGCTCGTTTTCGACTTCGCCCCGCGCCTGCGGGTCGAGCTTCTCGCCGACTTCCTTGAGCGACTTTTCGGTGGAATAGATCAAGCTCGAAGCGTTGTTGCGCACTTCGGCTTCATCCATCTTCGCTTTATCCGCGGCCGATTGCAGCTCGGCATCGCGAACCATCCGGTCAACCTCTTCTTTGTTGAGGTTGGTCGAAGCGGTGATCGTGATCGCCTGCTCTTTGCCCGTGCCGAGATCTTTGGCGCCGACGTTGACGATGCCGTTGGCGTCGATGTTGAACGACACTTCGATCTGCGGAACGCCGCGCGGCGCCGCCGGAATGCCTTCCAAGCGGAAGCGCCCTAAGGTCTTGTTGTCTTGTGCCATCGGACGTTCGCCCTGGAGAACGTGGATGTTGACCGACGTTTGACCGTCTTCAGCCGTCGTAAACGTTTGCGATTTCTTGGTAGGAATCGTCGTGTTACGTTCGATCAGTTTGGTCATGACGCCGCCGAGCGTTTCTAGACCGAGCGAGAGCGGCGTAACGTCGAGCAGAACGACGTCGCGCACTTCGCCGGAAAGCACGCCGGCTTGAATCGCCGCGCCGACCGCAACGACTTCGTCGGGGTTGACCGTGAGATTCGGTTCTTTACCGGTGAGCTTGCGAACGAGTTCTTGGATCACCGGCATGCGCGTCGATCCACCGACCATGATGATCTCGTCGATCTTCGAGGCATCGAGCTTCGCATCGGCGATCGCGCTCTTGAACGGACCGACGCAACGATCGGTGAGATCGCTGGTGAGTTCTTCGAACTTGGCGCGCGTCAGCGTATAATCGAGGTGCTTGGGACCGTCTTGATCTGCCGTGACGAACGGCAGATTGATATTGGTGGTCACCACCGACGACAGTTCGATCTTGGCTTTTTCGGCAGCTTCCGTGAGACGCTGCATCGCCTGGCGATCTTTGCTCAGGTCGATACCTTGATCGCGACGGAACTGATCGACGAGCCATTCCACCACACGCTGGTCGTAGTCGTCGCCGCCAAGGGTCGTGTCGCCGTTGGTCGACTTCACTTCGAAGACGCCATCGCCGACTTCTAGGATCGAGACGTCGAACGTGCCGCCGCCGAGATCCCAGACGAGAATGGTTTCGTTGCCTTTTTTCTCGAGACCGTAGGCCAGCGCTGCGGCCGTCGGTTCGTTGATGATGCGGAGCACATCGAGGCCGGCAATTTTGCCGGCGTCTTTGGTCGCCTGACGTTGCGCGTCGTTGAAATAGGCGGGAACGGTGATGACCGCTTTGCTCACCCGCTCGCCGAGATAGTTGCTGGCGTCGTTGACCAGCTTTTGCAGAATCATCGCCGAGATTTCTTGCGGCGTATAATCCTTGCCGTCGATCTTGACGGAATAGTCGGGTTGTCCCATGTGCCGCTTGATCGAACTGATCGTGCGGTCGGGATTGGTGATTGCTTGACGCTTGGCGAGTTGGCCGACGAGTCGTTCGCCGGTTTTGGTGAAGGCGACGACCGACGGCGTCGTGCGCGACCCTTCAGCGTTAGGAATGACGGCGGGCTGCGTGCCCTCCATCACGGCGACGACCGAGTTGGTCGTGCCGAGGTCGATACCGACCACTTTAGCCATATATTAGTACCTCAAAGAATGCGTCCGGTCTCACCCGGGACCAGCATGCCGGCGAAGGTGCGAATGGGATCCATCGGGCCTGCGCACCGAGGTTGAGTGCACGGGATTCACGCGAGGGTTCCGGTTCGCGCCCGGCCGGGCGCCTTGCCGCTTACGAGCGATTGCAGACTGATGTTGTTCGCCCATCATACACTGAGGGCGGTTCGAATGTTCCATAAAGTAAGACAACCGGCGCGAGTGGCCGGTTGCAGGATAGGAGAAGGGCGGCGCTTTTCGGCGCCGCCCTCGATTCCCAGTGGCCTTGGGAGCGCCTTACGGCTGTTGATCCTGCGGCTCTTGCTCTTGTCCTTGGCCTTGGCTCTGCGATGCGGGTTGGGCCGCCGGCGTTTCGCCGAGCTTGATCACGGCGAGTTTCTTCATGCCATTCGACCACAAGTCCACGTGGATCGTATCGCCCGGCTTCTTACCGCTGATGTAGTTATGCAGGTCTTGGCGCGTGTTGTACGCCTTGCCGTCGACCTTGAGGATGACGTCCCCGGGCTGAATGCTGGCCTGGTCGGCCGGCGATCCCGAGAAGACCTGCTGCACCGCGACGCCACCCTGGCCGGTGTAGCCGATCTGGTTACGAACGCCGTCGGTGATATCGGCCATGTAGATGCCGAGGAAACCGGTGTCGGTTCCCTGATGGATGCCCGGGTGCTTCAGCAAATCGGCGACGACCGAGCTAACGGTATTCGACGGAATCGCAAAGCCGATGCCTTGCGCGTACGACGAACGCACGGTCGATTGATTGATGCCGATCACTTGGCCGTCGAGATCGATCAGCGGGCCGCCCGAGTTGCCGGGGTTGATCGGCGCCGAAGTCTGCAGTAGTCCCTTGAAGTCGATGACGGTGCCATTTTCGGTCGGAATCGGCTCGGAGCGATGAAAGGCCGAAACCACGCCGACGGTCACGGTTTGCGTAAGCTCCAGCGGTTCGCCGATGGCGATGGCCCACTGGCCCTGCTCGAGTTTGTCGGAGTCGGCCAGTTCCAGCGGCGGCGGAAGCTTTGCGTAACGGTCCACCTTGATGATCGCCGTGTCGGAGCCGACGTTGGCTGCGACAACGTGCGCCGGGACGTGATCGCCGTTCGCAAACACGACCGTCATCTTGGTTACCTGCGCGCCTTGTTGCGGTTGCACGACGTGCGCGTTCGTTACGATGTCGCCCTGCGAATCGTACACAAAGCCCGAACCGGACGCTTGCGCTTTATATTGGCGCTCGACGCCGCCGCCTTGTCCGCCGAAGAATTGTTGCATCGGATCGGCCGGTACGTATTGCTGGCCGTTAATTTGTTCGACGATTGCGACGACCGATGACTTCGTGCGTTTGACCGCGCTCACGATGCGGTCTTGGTCGCTCACGCCGTTGAGCGGAAGCGCTGCCACCGCCGGAGGCGTGTGACCCGGGCCGGCTGCGCCGCCGAAGTGTGAGCTGGCGTACAGCATCATTAAAAAGCTGCCGACGATCGCACCGATCAGACCAACGATGAGGGTGGGTAAGAATTCGTTTATTCACCATTCTCCAGAACCATGGGCGTTCGAGTTGCTTAGACCTATCTACCAAGATAACGCAGAAATGTCACACATCGTGTCGATTTTGGCACCAGCCTAGGAAGCAGCTGAGTCCGAAACGACCCTTCCGTCGAGTAGGCGGACGATCCGGTTCGCTCGCTCGGCAACGTGCTCGTCGTGCGTGACCATAACGACGGTACGGCCGCTTTCATGGAGTTTGCTGAAGAGGGCCATGATGTCGTCGCTCGTGCGCGAGTCCAAATTACCGGTGGGTTCGTCGGCGAGCAGCACCGCCGGATCGTTGATCAGCGCGCGGGCGATCGCCACCCGCTGCTGCTGGCCGCCCGAGAGCTGGCTAGGCAGGTGATGGCCGCGGTCGCCCAGGCCTACGCCCTCGAGCGCGGCGCGAGCGCGCGTACCCGCTCCCGGCCCGACAATCCCGCGTAGAAGAGCGGCAACGCGACGTTGCCCAGAGCGTCGCTGCGCGCCAGCAAGTTGAAGCCTTGGAACACGAACCCGAGTTTGCGTAGCCGGATATGCGCCAGTGCTGCGTCGTCAAGCTTGGATACGTTGACCCCGTCGAGCACGTAGGTCCCGGCCGTCGGCCGGTCGAGGCAGCCGATCAGGTTCATCATCGTCGACTTGCCCGAGCCCGAAGGACCCATGATTGCGATGTATTCTCCCGCGCGAACCGTCAGATCGACGCCATGCAGTACCGGGACGCGCAGCGGGCCTTGCTCGTAGGTTTTTTCGATGCCGGTGAGCTCGATGGCGACGGATTCACTCATAGCGCAAAGCCTCGATCGGATCGAGCCCGGCCGCGCGAAAGGCCGGATACGTTCCAAACGCGAGCGTGACGACGATCGCGAATACGACGGCAATCGCCAAGGTCTGTACCACCGGTAACGCGGGAATCGATCCGGCCACTTTGACGATGGCGAGGTTATCGACCGCCCATCCAGCCACTATTCCAATCACCCAACCGATCGCGCAACCCGCACTGCATAACGCCAATGCTTCGATAAAGAACTGCGCGAGAATTTGCGAACGCCGCGCCCCGATGGCCTTGCGAACGCCGATTTCTCGCGTGCGTTCGGCGACCGAAACGAGCATGATGTTCATGACGCCGATGCCGGCGACCAGGAGCGAGATCGCGCCGATAAAGGCGACGATGGCCGTAATCACGCCGAACACGACGTTGATGCCTTGCGTGAATTGCGACTTGTCGAAGCTTTGATACTGTAGGTCCGGACGGTTGCGGAGCACGCGCATCGTTTGTATCACGGCCGTCTCTGCCGCTGCGATGTCGACCGGCGTCGCGCACGACGAAGCGTGCGGCAAACACCCGCTCCCCGCGAACGTAGCGTTGCACGAACGTCGTCCACGGGATGGCCATCTGCTCCGAGAAACTTGGCGTTGATGAACCCGCGTCGGGGTGCTTGTCAAGACGCCGACGACGACGAAACGATTGGGTCCGGCGTACACGCTCGACGCCGGTCGGATCGCCGCCTTCGCGGATAGAGCTTGACATACGCGTCGTGTGCAGCACGGCCACGTGCGCCGCGTCGTCGATATCGTTTTGGTCGATGTGCCGGCCGTAGAGAAGCGGAAGATTGTGAACGGAACGGCGCTCTCAGGCGACAGGCGGTATCGCCCGCGGTGATGTCCGGAACTTATCAGATCGGTGACCAATGCGAGCGGAACGGCGTCGACTAGTTGTGGAATGGCGGCTCGCAGCCCCGGCAGATCCGACAGACGAAACTCGGCGGCGGGCAAATCTTGCTGTTGTGTTTGGAAAAATGATAAACGATTCGTCGGACATTCCGCCGAGCAAGCCGCCTACGCCGCCGGCCATGCCGCTGCCGAGCACGGCGATCGCCACGACGGCGCCGACGCCGACGATGAGCCCTAGCATCGTCAGGAGCGAACGCAGCTTGTTCGCGAACAGAACGCGAAAGGCTTCCATGGCGTAGATCACGTGCGCAGCGCCTCGATCGGATCGAGCCGCGCGGCGCGAATTGCCGGATACGTGCCGAACAGCGTTCCCACGACGAGCGAGAACATTAACGCGATGCTGATGATCGCGAGATACGGAATGAGCAGCGCGCCGAGTTGGCGGCTGAGGATCGTTGCGGCGCCGATCGTTACGACCAGGCCGATTCCCATGCCGATTCCGCCTCCGACGAGCGATAGCACGACCGACTCCATGACGAACTGCATCGCGATGTTCCCGCGGGTCGCGCCGATCGGCTTTGCGAATGCCGATCTCGCGCGTCCGTTCGGTGACCGAAACGAGCATGATGTTCATGATGCCGATGCCGGCGACGATTAAGGCGACGCCGCCGATTGCCGACAGGCCGGCTGCGACGATGTTCAACACGCCGTCGAAACTCGCGATGAAGCCGGCACCGTTCTGTACCGTATACTGCGAACGCGTTCCGTGAATGCGTTGCAACACGGTTACGGCTAAAGCGCCGACGGCGTCCGCACGATTTTGTTGTGCTGCATAGACCGACAGCGAATCGACCTCGCCCGGCGACAGTCTTCCCAGAACGTCGTGTATGGAACGAAAATGACGCTGTTGCCCAACAAGTTGTTCAAAAACGACCCCTTGATATCGGCGAACACGCCCGAGACGACGAAGCGCGCTCCGCCGACGCGGAGGACGCTTCCGATTGCCGCCGGCGCGGAGCCGAAATACTTTAGCGCTAAATCGTTCGTTAGCACGCAGATTCGGGCCGCGCTATCGACGTCTTGTTGGACAATCGCCGGCCGACAGCATCGCCAGCGAGTCGTTGTGATATCCGCCGTCCGAGACGACGGTCTCGTAATCGTGCTTCGTCGGGCTGGCTATACGGAACGTACGCTGCCAAGAAGGCTCGACGTAGGCCGCTTCGTCGCCGAGCGCCGACGCGACGGTCTTGACATCGCGATAATGAATGGCCGCCTGTTGTGGATAGTCTTGCGATGAATCGGCGAAGACGCTGACCGGTAGTTGGCCGAACGATGCGAACGTCGTCGCGATGCCGCCCGAAGCCGCACGGCTAACGCCGAAAACGGTGATGATCGACGCGCTGCCGATGATCATGCCGAGCATCGTCAAGCCCGAACGAGCGCGATTACGCCAGAGCGCTGTAACGGCTTCTTCTAAGTAAGAGAAGAACGCCGTCACGCGCCGGCCGGCGCAGCCGAAGCAGCCGGAAGCATGCGTACGCGAGCCCTGTCGGTCAGCCCTGAACCTTGGTCGCAACGACCGATTCGCCGGGCCGCAGGCCCAGCGAGATCCACGTTTGCGTATCCGAGGCCTTGCCGATCTTCACGACGCGTTTGTGGGCCACGCCCTTATCGACGACGAAGACGCTCGACCTGCCGCCGGCAGTAGTAACCGCGTCGTTCGGAACCACGATCGCGTGCGGGACGTAGGTGGTGAGGATGTTGACATCGGCGCTCATGCCGTCGCGGAGAAATGACGGCGAACCGTCCAGCGAGATCGTTGTTTCGACTTGTTTTGCCGTGTTGCTGGCGTCGGCCGACTTGGCCGCGACCGGCGCGATGCGGGCGACGTGCCCGACGATCGTGCGGCCGGGAAAATCTTGGCCGCCGACGTTGACGCGCTGTCCGATCCGGACGTCGATAATATCTTGTTCGTCGACTTGCGCTTTGACGATGAAGCCGCCTTGACGAGCGATCGTGAACATCGCTTGACCTTGCGTCACCGGATCGCCGATTGCAGCGTGCGGGTCGTGTCACCGCTGCCCATGGCAATCGTCTGAATCGTTCCATCGAACGGCGCGGCGATTCGCTCGAACGCCAGTTGCTGTTGGTCTTGTGCGCTGGCGATTTGCGATTTACGCGCGGCTGCCTGGGCGTATTGGACGCTGTTTCCATTGAAGCCGGAGACCGCGCCTAGGCCTTCTTGTTCTTGTGCCTGATCGTATGCCACTTGCGCTTGGTCGAGCTTGGCCTTATCTTCGTCTAACTGGTTGCGGGGATCGCCTTATTATCGAAAAGGACTTATCTGCCAGATAGATTCGCCGGGCATCCTCGAGCTGCGAACGAGTCGTTGCGACTTGTGCACGGTATCCGACGCCGGCATTACGTTCTTGCACCCTGGCCGCCGAAACGTTGGCTACTGCAGAATTGTAATCGGCTTGGGAACCCGAAGCGGTATACGAGAGCGTCGGGTTTTCGATGGTTGCCAGCGTTTGGCCGGCCGAAACCGATCTCCCGACTTTAACGTTCATCTGGGCGACGTTACCGGCAATCAACGTCGGCACGGTCGCCACGACCGGACGCATGATCGTGCCGCTTTCAGGAAGCTTTACTTCGAAGGTAGTTGGCATCACGCGGATGGTTCGCACGCCGATCGCGTCGCTTCGATGTCCGCGAGAAGCGAAAACCGCTATACCGATGACGATCGCAACCGCGGCGACGAGAATGAGTAAGTTGCGCACGCGTTTCATCGCTCGTCCTTCCGCCTCATTCGAGGTCCGCCACCGCCGCGCGGGCATCGTAGGTGCCGAGCGACACGCGTAGTTTCACCACCGCTTCGACGTAATCGACGCGTGCCGTAATGTCGTTGACCGCCGCCTGTTGCGCGGCTTGCTGCGACTGCAGCACGTCGTAGATCGTTTTAACGCCGGCCTTGTACTGGAGTTGCGCGATCCGCGCCGACTCGATGCCAAAGGCGGCTTCTTGCTTGGCCCATGCCAACTGCCCGAGGGCGGTCTGCGCGGCGCGATAGCTTTGCCGCACGTCCAACTCGCTTTGCAATACCGTCTGATCGAAGGTTGACTGCGCTGACGCGAGCTGCGCATCGTCGTTTACTCGCTCGCTGTGGCGCGCGTTGTAATCGACCAACGGCAGAGAGAACGTCGAGACCGCCTGCAGCGACCAGTAGCCGAACGAACCACGAGGCACGATGATCGGGCATCCCGGCGGCCGCTCGGAGATGGGCGTCGGAGGGTTGCACTCCGTGTCGACTTCGCTCTGCAACTCTACGGCGCTGGTCGGTGAAAACTGGTTGCCGATGCCGGCCGAGATGGCGATTTGCGGAAAGAGTTCGACGTTCCAGCTGCGACGCGTGGCGCGCGCGGCAACCACCGCTTGATGCGCGGCGCCGACATCCGGGCGGCTATTTTCGGCAACGCCCACCAGCGTGTTGACGGTCCCGTGCGGAATCGGTGGCTGCGGAATGTGAATCGGCGCCGCGAACGCCGTTAGGATCGGTGCCCCGATTTGTTGGGCCAGCGTTTGGCTGGCGTCTTCGACCGAAGCGCGGTCGGCTATCAAGGTCGATTCACTCTTGGCCGCCGACGTTTTGGCCTGCAGGACGTTGACGCCCGCGGCGACCCCGGCGTGTTCTTTGATCTGCGCTTGATTGACGAGTTCATTTTGATACTTCAGCGTGAACTCGTTGACCGCGACGAGACCGCGCCGCTCCACGATCGCGTAAAAGCTGTTGGTCACGCTAGTCGCAATTTGGTTTTCGGTGTACGTTAAGTTTTTTGCAGCTTGCTCTTCCTGAGCTTTCGCGGCGGAAACCAGCAAGAACGAATAGCCGCCGGTCGTGAGATTCCAATTCGAGATTCCGACTTGAGCCGTGTTCTGGCTCACGACGTTTTGTTGTTCGGCACCGATCACGGCGAAGCTGCCTTGATAGTTTGCGCTCTTGGACAGGATGCTCTGCAACGACGCATCGACCAGCGGGTAGGCCACCCCGCGTTGCAACGCCAACTGATGCTGTGCCTGCGTGAGCGCCGCTCGTTGCGACGCGACCGTCGAACTGTGATTGAGCGCGTACGCAACCGCGTCCGGCAGCGTCATGGTAGAAGTCTGCACGGCAGCCTGCGCGTTTGTCGCGAGCGCCAGCGACGCCGCGAGCGTCGCAATCCCGAGAAGAAGCGGTTTTCTCAACGCGCTAATAAGGCGACGAGACCGGCGTTAATCAGCAACCAAATCAAGCCTGTCAGCCACGCCCACAACCGTGAAACGCCGGCGACGATCGCCATGGCGGCAATGATCAGACCCGTGCCCCACAGTGTAAACGGATTGAAGAACGTTAGGAAGGTGTGCAGTTTGAGCGATGACATGGGAACGAGATAGCCGAGCGACGGCATGACGGTCTGCAACTCGACGGCCGAGTTGAACGACTGCGAGCCGCGAACCAAGACGATGATCGCTACGACCACGCCGTTGAGCGCGATCAGCGGAATCCCGATGTTGACGGCGACCGCCCACAGGCGACGGAACGGTGCTGTGCCGCGACCGGCCATATTGCAAATCGTCATGATCAGCGCTTGCAAGAACACGCCGAACAGCACGATGATCGGCGTGATAACCCAGGAGAAGCCGACGATCTTGAGCGTAAGGTCAAGTTTCGCTTGTTGCTGCGCTATAGGCTCGGCCGCAATCGACGGGGTTTTTGCTACAACGTTGGGCCAATCCACTTGCGTCGCGTGCACCAATGCCGGAGCCATCGCCCAGCTTGCCAGTGCGTAGACGACCATCACGATCAGTATCGCCCACCCCCAAGTCGCGTGGACGCGAAGCCGCTCCAGCGCGTCCCGCGGCGCAACGACGATGTCGAGCGCCGTTTTTAACCCGTCGGCATTCGATGTTGGACCGCTCTCAATTGCCACCGGCATACCTCGCTATAAGACGGACACGAACGCCGACAGGTACCCGGCGTCGCCGTCGATTGTTTCGCACCATCCGAGTCGGAGCCTGGAGGGACTAGTTCGGGAGGAAGCCGGCGCAAGATTGCGGCTCGCACGCATTCGAGGCGTTCGGCACGCAATTCGAGCAGTCGCATTTGAATTAATAGACGTGCGTTGCGGAGCGCGCGCCGTGATAGCAACGCGCTGGGAGCGGCGTCGTGCGGGCCGGCACTTGGTGCAGGAGATACCTTTTCGCGGGGTAGTGAGGCCGTAGCGGTGAACAGCACCATCATCACAATCACAACGAAATTCATTCAACACCTCCGCGGGCAGGGTAATTCGTCATTCACGCCCCGGACGGTCAGGAGCAAGACCAGCTATTGAACTCTGACGTATTGAGCGTACCAGCGCCCCCCGACGCGCCGTACACGCGGGTTGTCCCGTTGGGCGGCTGCGGCGAGATCGGCCGCAACATGACGGTCATCGAAACCAACGACGACATGGTGGTCGTCGACTGCGGCTTGATGTTCCCCGACGACGAAATGCTCGGGGTTGACATCGTGATCAACGACTTCACCTACGTTCGCGAACGGCAACACAAGCTGCGCGCGGTGCTGGTGACGCACGGCCACGAAGACCACATCGGCGGCATTCCATATTTCTTGCGCGAATTTCCCGAAACGCCGATCGTCGGTACGGCGCTGTCCTTGGCATTGGTGCGCGCGAAATCGCGCGAGCAGCGGCCGGGCGACGTCGACTACGTGCAAGTGAAGCCGGGCGACCGCGTGCGGCACGGTTCTATCGAGACCGAGTTCGTACACATCAATCACTCGGTGGCCGGAGCGTGCTCCTTGGCCATCCGCACGCCGGTGGGGACGATCTTTCACACCGGCGATTTCAAGTTCGATCAAACGCCCATCGATGGCAAACCGGCGGATTTCGCGCGCATCGCGCGGATCGGCGACGAGGGCGTGCTGTGCATGCTTTCGGATTCGACCAATGCCGAGCGTCCCGGACACACGTTGTCGGAACGCATCGTGGGAGAAGCGTTCACCAGCATCTTTTCGCGCGCCAAAGGGCGGATTTTAATCGCGTCCTTCGCGTCGAACGTACCGCGCATTCAACAAGCGGTCGATCATGCCGTGCGGTTCGGCCGCAAGGTTGCGTTCTTGGGCCGCTCGATGCAGAACGTCGTGCATTTCGCCGGAGAACTCGGACATCTTAAGATTCCGGCCGGCACGGTCGTCAAGATTGAGGAAGTCGGCGGCCTGCCGCCCGAGCGCGTACTCGTCGTGACGACGGGCTCGCAAGGCGAGCCGATGAGCGGTCTATCGCGGATGTCGGTGCGCGACCATCCGAAGTTTGCGATCGTCGCGGGCGATACGGTCGTCATCAGCGCGACGCCGATTCCCGGAAACGAGCAAGGCGTCTACCGCACGATTAACAATCTCACGAAGCTCGGGGCGATCGTCATTCACGGCACCGACGGCCGTTCGCACGTATCCGGACACGGATCGCAAGAAGAGCTGTTGCTGATGCTCAACCTCGTTCGGCCGGAGTTTTTCATACCGGTGCACGGCGAGTACCGCATGCTGGTCGCGCACGGACGGCTGGCGGCCGAGACGGGCGTCGATCCGGCTAACGTGTACGTCAGCGAAAACGGCGACGTGTTGGAGTTCACCGGCGAGTACGCCGACAAGATCGGCAGAACGTACGGCGGGCACGTCTTCGTCGACGGCTCCGGCGTGGGCGATATCGGCCAAGCCGTGTTGCGCGATCGGAAAGCGCTGTCGAACGACGGCATCATGGTTGTCGTTCTCGCGATCGATTCCGAGGAAGCGCGAATTTCGGCCGGCCCGGACATCATCTCTAAGGGCGTGTTCTACCTACCCGAAGCCGGCGGCGTGATCGAACAGTTGCGCGACGAGCTAATGGCCACGTTGGCGCAGCTCTCAGTCGAAGGAATGCGCGATACCAACACCGTGCGCGAACACGTTCGTGCAAGTTTGGCGAAAGCCGTGTTCGCGCGCACGAAGCGCCGCCCGGTCGTCATTCCGGTGGTGTTGGAGGTTTAACTGCCGTGTGCGACTCAAGCTATCAGCTTGACGTCGCGTGCACGAATTCAGATGATCCTGAAGTAAATGACGACCGCTAGGGCGTCAACTCGTAGACGACGCCGGCGCCCGGATTCCCACCGCCGGCCATCCCAAATAACGCGCCGGAATCGCCGAGGAGCAATGAGGCCTCCGGAAGTGCGCCGCCTGCGCCGTTGAAATCGAACACTACACTTTCAGTGTAATGGGTGTGCCCGCGAACGGTGGACGGAACTAGCTTGTACACCGTTCCGATCGTACTGCAGGAACCGCATTTGAGGGTTCCGCCTTGCCCAGTCGTACCATAGAGTGTCCCCGTTTTGTCGGCAATGACACCGGCTACAGGGTAGGCGCCATCATACGGTCCCCCATAATGGGAACCTTTGAAACTATAAAGAATGCTCTCACCGTATCGGTACTTCCCGCGAACTGGAGTGAGTTTAAAGACGGTTCCATTCCCATAGCCCCCGCCATATTTTCCTCCGTAGATAGTGGTGCCGTAAAGTGCGCCCCGGCTATCCACTATAAGACTCCCGAAGGGCGCATAACCGTCGTTCGGATAGCCTTTGAAACTTAAAAAATATGCTCCTTTTTTCTTTCCATTCGGTACGATTTCGAAAACTTGCCCGGGGTACATTTCCCTCGATGGTACGAACGGGGCGACCTTCGCGTGGAGCAACAGATTACCCTTCGGATTCCGCCGTCGTTCGAATCGAAGCTGATTAGAATGCGCTCATTATAGCTCGACCTTGTCGGGGTCAGTTTATATACTGTCCCGTCGCCGTGAAGGCCGCCGTCGGTTGTCGTCCCATATAAGTCCCCGTTAGTATCCGCTATGACGCTCCCGACAGGGGCGGATCCGTCGTAGGGCCCCCCGTGGAACGTATGCAAAATAATTTCTTTATAACCGCTTGTAGTCGGGGTCAATTTATAAACCACGCCGTACCCGTTAAACCCGCCACGCTCGTCGTGCGATATATTGCGCCGTACCGTCGATAATCAGACTCGCGAACTCTGGATTTGCTCCGGCGGTGCCGCCCTGGAAAATTGTCGAGTATCGATTCAGTTATGTCGACGCGTGGGGTGAAAGTTTAAAGACGATTCCGCAACCGCCCGATCCAGGCAACCGATGCCGCCATTCTCTTTACTTCCGTACAATGCGCCGCTTTTGTCAGATGTTAATCCTCCAAAGGGAGCGGGGACGGACCCGTCGCCGGGTACCCGAAATTATGGAGAATCAAATCGCCGTGCCGGGATAGTTGTCGTTGATTTCCGGACTCATCCACTGTTGCATTCTCGCCGATAAAAGATCCGATGTGCTTACTTCCGCTTATTTTCAATCAACCCGGGGCTCCCGGACCACCGCGCTCGTCTAAGAGAGCGGCGTGAAAGGCATGCGCCGAGGAGACTGGATACCTGTTTCATTTAGGTTTTCTAACGTCTATTTGGATTCGCAGATCAGCGGAGAGAACTCCTTGCAGCGATCCGTTAGCGTCTCTCGCGACAAGTACATTCTGCACGAAATCGACTGTTAATCTGAAACGGAGTGGAATTTGCGGGTATTTTCTGATTCTTTGGGTTCGTAACGGACGCCCTGAATCGAAGATGGCAGCAGGCGGGCCCTCTCTCCAGGAGAGGATGCACTTTTGGCTGCCTCTGAAATAAAACCGACGGAGAGCCAATTCAGAGGCGTAGGCGGATCACGGATCTATAGCGTTGACCAGACGTCGAGTTTGCGGCGTACGCCTTCGATCACCGCGTCGGTGTATTCGGTGGTAGTAGAGTGGCCGCCGAGGTCGGCGGTGGCGACTCCGGCATGCAATGTTTCCAACGACGACTCGTAGATCGCTCGCGACGCGTTGGCGGCGCGACGGCCCTCGACGTACGAGAGCACAGCGGCTCCAGCCAAAATCATCGCGAGCGGGTTGGCGACGTTCTTTCCTTGTAGGCGAGGCGCGGTGCCGTGCGGCGCTTCGGCCATCACGACGCTCGGAGCGGAGCCCGCAGCGTGATTCGTATCGTCAAATGCCAGCAGTAGCGATTCCGCACCGGCCAGCGAGCCGAACAGCTGCATCACCATGTCCGACAGGCAATCGCCGTCGCGATTGAGCGACGGAATCACGAGCGGCTGGTCGCCGGAACTGGACAGCAGAAGCGCATAGGTCGCGTCGATCAGTTGCGGGTCGTACGGAACGTTCGGATGGCGCTCGTGCGCTGCGTCCATCTCTTCTTTGAGCATGCCTTCGTACACCGGACTCACGGTGTACTTGGGGCCGCCGAAGACCACGCCGCCGACTTTCTTAGCATGGGTGAACGCATATTCGGAGACGTGCCGGCAAACCGATCGCGATATCGTTTCGGTGCGACAGGCAATTTCATCGCCGTCGTCCCGCGATTCGCGCCACTCCTTGGCACCATAGGCGTCGCCGACGGCCATCCGCACGATCGAAATCGGAGCGTGAATGCCGGCCACGGGACGTACGCGCGGCAATCGCCGTCCGGTTCGCACGATTACTTTGCCGTTGACCCGTTCGCGCAGAATGCGATTCGGGGAGCCCACATCGCCCGTTTGTTCGGGTGTAATCGTCGCCGCTTTCAAACCCAGCCGTGCGCGCCGCATCGCGTCGGCAGCTTCGTGGACGATTTCGTTGCCGGACGAACGCCGGCGCTCCAGCGATAAGTCGTAGCGTTCGAAATGCAGCTCGAGCCCGATGACCGACCGATCGAGCACGCGCAGCGCTTCGAGCAGCAGCTCTTGGCCGGTTTGATCGCCTTCGAGCACGACGAGAGTGGGCGCGTTCAAAATGAAGTCCTCGCAGGGTGACGAATCCGAAGTTTCCATGGCACGTGCGCGCCGCAAGGCGACCGCCAGGACACGGCTCAATCTCGAAATCGTTGGAATAGCCGCGATCGGAATCGCCATCCTGATGGGGATTTCTTTGGCGACTCCGCATCATGCCGGTCGAATCGGCGGATGGACTGCCGATGCGCTCCACCATCTCTTTGGAGGTGGGGCGGTTCTTTTCCCCGTGCTCGTTGCGCTGTTCGGTGCGATTCTGTTTCTCGAAGTAAACGTTCCGAGATTGGTCAACGAAATCGGGACGTCGGCGCTTGCGTGCTTTCTGATCGTCAACGCCGCACTCGGTTCGGGCGGGTACGCGCGCGGCGGCGTCGTCGGTTCGAACATCTGGTGGGCGCTGCGTTCGTTGATCGGCGTCGCGGGTGCGTGGATCGTCGTGGGGGTCGCGGCCGTTTCGCTGCTGCTGTGGTTGACCAACGCCAGTTTGAAGCGAACGATCGGACGCGTCGCAGGTTGGGCGGGATCGATCCGTATGCCCGATCTTTCGGCGGTCCGGAAACCGAAGATCGAACTGCCGCCTGGCCATGCGTCGTTGCGCGAGGCATTTGCACTCGGTGCTCCGTCCCCAAAAGCCGAAGTCGTCGCCCCAAGGGCGCGCGAACCGCTGGTTGCGGTGGAGCCCTACTTCGAACCGGAACCAGCGCCGCCCGAACCGGTGCGCCCGGAGCCGCCGCGCGGGTTATCGGTGGAGTACGAGCCGCCGGCTCCGGGGTCGATCAAGTACCGCTTGCCGGACCTGGCGATTTTCGACCCGCCCGTGGCGCAGGTCACGGACGATTCGAATCGCGCACATTTGTTGGAAGACACGCTGGCTAGCTTCGGCGTCGGCGCCAAGGTCGTGCACATCGAGCGCGGCCCATCGATCACGCGCTACGAACTCAAACCGGAGCGCGGCATCAAAATCGCGCGCATCGCATCGCTGGCCGACGATCTGGCGCTCGCGCTGGCCGCGACGAGCGTGCGCATCGAGGCGCCGATCCCGGGCAAATCCGCGGTCGGGATCGAGATTCCCAATCAGACGGTCTCGCTGGTCGCGATTCGTGAGATCCTCGAAGCGATTCCAAACCGCGGGCAGATTCCGCCGCTGTGGATGGCGCTCGGCAAAGATATCACCGGCCGGCCGGTGTTCGGCGATCTCGGAAAGATGCCGCATTTGCTGGTGGCGGGTGCGACCGGCGCCGGCAAGTCGGTATGTCTCAACACCATTCTCGCGTCGTTGCTCGTGACGGCGACGCCCGATCAAGTGCAGTTGCTGATGATCGATCCCAAACGTGTCGAGCTCAGCGTGTATAACGGAATTCCGCATTTAGTGCGCGAGCCGATCACCGATCCACGCATGGCGGCCGGCGCGCTGTTCGAAATGACCAAAGAGATGGATTCGCGCTACGAGCGTTTTGCTAAAGCCGGCGTGCGAAAGATCGAAGAATACAACGCGAAGTTTCCAGACGAAACGCTGCCGTACGTCGTGATCGTGATCGATGAGTTGGCCGATTTGATGCTCGTCGCGCCCGCCAAGGTCGAATCGACCGTCACGCGTTTAGCGCAGTTAGCTCGCGCCACCGGGATTCATCTGATCGTCGCGACGCAACGTCCGTCGGTTGACGTCATCACCGGATTGATCAAAGCCAATATTCCATCTCGCATCGCCTTCGCGGTCAGCTCGCAAACGGATTCGCGCGTCATCCTCGATATGAACGGTGCCGAACGATTGCTGGGTCGCGGCGATATGCTGTACTTACCGATCGACGCACCCAAACCGATTCGCGCACAGGGCGCGTTGATCACCGGGGCCGAGGTCGAACGGCTGGTGGATTTCTGGGCGCGTCAATCGCGGCCGAGCAATCTCGTGGAGGTCGAAGCCGTTCCGGTGAGCGACGAGGAGAACGGAAAAGCCGTCGATCCGTTGTGCTACGAAGCCGCAAAGTTCATCATCGAAACCAACTATGCATCGACGGCTCAGCTGCAATCGCAGTTTTCGATCGGACATCCGCGCGCCGTTCGTCTTATGAAGCAACTGGAAGAGTTTAAGGTTGTCGGTCCGCACGAAGGGACCAAGCCGCGCAAAATCGTGATCGGTTTGGCCGAACTCGAATTGTTGGCTCCGCGGTTGGGGTCGGGCGAACGACAGACCGATCTGTTCGCATCCGAATCGTGACGCGCAGGATCGTTCTCGCGCTCGTGGCGCTAGCGTCGTTCGTCGCGTTTTGGCGGCTCGGCGCCTACGTTCGAGCGAACGGCGAACCGGCAGCCCTGATCGTGTTTGAGGCGGAACTGGCCGGACGCGGCCTGTTAGCAGCGTGGTGGCTGACCTGGTCGTGCTACGTGCAGACACTGGTTCTCGTCGGTGTGCTGCTCATCGTTTTGGCCTGGCGCTTTCCGGCATGGCGTGCTCGCATCGCTTGTACGCTCGTCAGTGCGATCGTGTGCTGGCGCGTCGCCGATTTCTTTCAGCACGTGTACGCGCGGCCGCGTCCCGCGGTTTGGTTCGTGCACCACGAAACCGCGTTTTCGTATCCGAGCAGCCACGCCGCCATCGCGGTCGGGTTTTACGGCTTGTGGGCGGTGTTGCTCTACAGCAGCGAGCTGGGGCGCCGAACGCGGCTGCTATCCACCGCCGCCCTCGTCTGCTTGACCGTTGCGATCTGCTGGGCGCGCCTGGCGCTGGGCGCCCATTATGTGACCGACCTGGCAGGCGGTGCACTTCTGGCGCTGGGCATCGTCTGCGCCGGCACGGCGGTATTCCCGGGAAACGTTGTTGCGCCGTTCGCGGGGCGCCGCTAGAGTAAACCCGAAGATTCGAACCGCGCTCACACCCCTCGCAGAAAGGTCCGCCTTGGTATACCGCGATCCGGCGCTCACCGGCATAGCACGCAAGATCGACGCCAGCGTTTCCCTGTCGCTGGAAGACGGGGTCGCACTCTATCGCACCGCCGACCTGCACGGTTTGGGCGCGCTCGCGAGAGCTGCGAAAGAACGCAAAAGCGGCAAAAAAGTCTTCTACGTGCTCAACCGCTACATCAACTCGACGAACGTCTGTTTTGCGGCTTGCACGTTCTGTTCGTTCGCGGCCGACGAGTTCAAAGAAAAAGAGCGCGTCTTCCGCATGACGGCCGATCAAGTGTTCGCCAAGGCGCTCGAAACCGGCACGAACTTCAATCAGATCCACATCGTCGGCGGGCACGACCCGCGCCAGCTGTCGTTGGACTATTGGTTGCCGCTGATGCGCCGCTTGAAGGAAGCCGTGCCGCACGCGCAACTGTCGTTCTTTACGGCGGCCGAAATCGAATACATGGCCAAACGCCATCGCCTGTCGTTTCCCGAGATCGTGTCGGTGCTCAAAGAAGCCGGCCTGGATAACGTCAACGGCGGCGCGGCCGAGATCTTCGCCGAAGAAACGCGCGCGAAAATTTGCCCCAACAAGGTTTCGAGCGCAAACTGGATAGCGATTCACGAAGAGCTCCATCGCCAAGGCGTCGCCAGCAACGCCACGATGCTGTACGGACATATCGAATCGATCGAAGACCGCGTCGATCATCTTATCCGTTTGCGCGAATCGCAAGCGCGCGTGCCCGGGTTTAACGCGCTCATCCCGTTAGCGTTCCATCCCGACGGCAACGCGCTATCCTACTGCGGCTGGACAACCGGACTCGACGATCTCAAAACGTTTGCCGTCGCACGGCTCATGTTGGATAACTTCGATCACATCAAGGCCTATTGGATGATTCAGGGCCTCAAGGTGTGCCAGGTCGCGCTGCAATTCGGCGCCGATGACATGGATGGCACGCACGGTTCGACCGACGAGGAGATGATCTATCACTCGGCCGGAACGCGTTCGGGCCAGTACGTTCACGACCGAGAGTTTCGGCGGTTGATCGAGGACGCCGGCTACGTCGCCGTGCGGCGAAATTCCACCTACGATGAGTTTCCGTTCGATTGGACTCCGCCGCAGCGAGAACTCGTCGAAGCGTGAGCTTACGGTGCGGCCGCATGGCTTATACCAACGTCGTTCCGCTCTACGCCGCATTCGATTGCGGCGTGCTGGAGTATCCCGGCTCGCTCGTTTCCGGAGTTCCGGCCGAGCTGAACGCGATGTTGGCGGACGGCTCGCTCGATCTCAGCCCGGTCAGCGCGATGGCGTGGGCGCAAAACGCGGACGCGTTCGCGCTGCTCCCCGATTTGTGTATCGGCGCGCGAGATGAAGTCGTTTCGGTGTTGCTCGCGTCGGAACGGCCGCCGGCCCTGCTCGACGGAGCGACGGTATACGTGACCGACGAATCCGCCAGCGGCTACAATCTTTTGCGCGTTCTGCTGGAGCGGCGCTACGGCGTGCGTGCATCGTACGAGCGCGCCCACGACGTGTTGCCTCGAGCGCGCTCGGGACAACCGGCGCTGCTCATCGGCGATGCTGCGATCGACGTGCTCGAAACGATCGACCCACAGCAGATCTACGATTTAGGACGCCTGTGGCGTGACTGGACGCAGACCCAGCCCGTCTTCGGCGTTTGGGCCGCTCGCCGCGAGATTTTAGAGCGCCGGCCGGCGGAAGTTCGCGCCTGCATGCTCGCAATGACCGATGCGTATTCGTGGTCGCGGGCCAATCGCGGTCGCGTGATCGAACGCGCGCAAGCACAACGTCCGCGGAGCGCCGCGTTTTACGAGTCGTATTACGACAAACTCAACTTTACGTATCATCTCGCCGCGCAAACCGGCTTGGCGGCATTTTGCCGCGAGCTGCGCGCGATCGGCGCGATCGATCGCATCCCCTCGGTCGTTCCGGAGAATCTCGATGCCGTCGCTTGTTAGCCTATTAGATCGCGCCGCCGCCGGCGGACGCTTGACCTTCGACGAGGGCGTGCGCCTCTATCACGAGGCGGACTTGCACGAGTTGGGTGCGGCCGCTCACGAACGGCGCTCGCAGATGTATCCCGGCGACGTTGTGACCTATGTGATCGACACGACGATTAACTATACCAACGTTTGCAACGTCCACTGCACGTTTTGCGCGTTCTTCCGCCCGGAGCAGCATAAAGAAGGCTACACGATGTCGCACGACACCGTGTTGGAACGGGTTCGCTACGCCGAGGGTCACGGCGCTACGCAAATCATGATTCAGGGTGGTGTCAACCCAGAGTTGCGAATCGATTGGTTCGAGTCGTTGTTCCGGCGGGTCGCGAGCGAGTTTCCCGGCGTGGATATTCACTCGTTGTCGGTGTCCGAAATAATCGGGTTGGCCCACGTCGAGGAAATGCCGGTTCGCGACGTCCTGCAACGGCTGCGCGAAGCCGGAATGAAGTCGCTGCCCGGCGCGGGCGCGGAAATTCTCGTCGAACGCGTGCGCAAACGGATTTCCGCACGCAAGGTCAAGCCCGACGAGTGGCTCGGCGTCATGCGCGAAGCGCAGCTATTGGGTATGCCGACCACTGCAACGATGATGTTCGGATCGATCGAAACGGCGGAAGAGCGGATCGAGCACATGCACGTGGTGCGCGAACTGCAAGACGAAACCGGCGGCTTCACCGCGTTCATTCCGTGGTACTACGTGCCGCACAAGACGCCGCTGCGCGGAAAAGAAGCCACTGGCCTCGAGTATCTACGGGTGCTGGCGATTTCACGCTTGTATCTGGATAACGTGGCGCATCTGCAAGCCTCGTGGCTGACCCCCGGGCTCAAGCTTGGACAGCTGGCGCTGTTTTACGGCTGCGACGATATGGGCGGAACGATTCTCGAAGAACGCGTGGTGCACGACGCCGGAAGCACCAACGAGGCGACGCGTAACGATCTCGAGCATCTCATCATCGATGCCGGGTATCGTCCTGTCGTGCGCGACACGTATTGGAATATTCGCGAGGGGATGGCGCTAGCGGCCGTTTAGGCTACGGCTCGCTCGATCGTCGCGGCGCCCAGCACTTCTACTCCGCCCTCATCGAACAATGCGACCAACTGTCCAGGCGTCACCGCGCGTTGCGGACGATCGAAGCGCACGTGCAACGCGCCACCGTTGACGCGAGCGATTGCCGGAACCGCGGTGCCGCGATAGCGCACCGTCGCCAATACCCGCCGTTCGTCCGTACCGAATCGCTCCGGGCGAATAGCATTGAATTCACCTGCCTCGAGTCCGTTCGCCAATAGCTCGAGTTCGTCGCCGACGACGACGGTGTTGGTCGCGGCATCGACGCGCGTAACGTATCGCGCGCGCTCCGAACCTCCCGGCAAGCCGCTGCGCTGCCCCACCGTGTAGCCGGCAACGCCGGCGTGCGTCCCGATCCGCTGGCCGCCTGCGTTCACCACTTCGCCCGGCCGGTGGATGCCGGGACGAATGCGCTCCAGAACCTCGCGATAGTCACCGCCTTCGACAAAGCAGATGTCTTGCGACTCGGTCTTGTCGTGCACCGGCAACCCGAGACGCAGTGCGTGGGCGCGGGTCGCGGGCTTGTCGAGCTCGCCCAACGGCAAGAGCAATCGATCGAGCTGGGCGGGCGTCAACTGTGCGAGTGCATAGGCCTGATCTTTTCCAGATGGGCTGCGGAAGAGCCGCGGTCCGCCGGGTCCGTGTTCTAAGCGCGCGTAATGGCCGGTCGCGACGAAACGCGCGTCGAGCCGGTCGGCGTATTCTAGCAGCGTTCCGAGCTTGACGAAATTATTGCATGCGACGCACGGATTCGGGGTGCGGCCGGCTTCGTAGTCGTCTGCGAAGCGCTCCACGACGTTTCGCCGGAACGTTTCCTCGAAGTTGAGGACGTAATGCGGAATGCCCAGAATCGACGCGCTGGCGCGCGCATCGTCGAAATCGTCCGAGCCGCAGCAGCTTTTCGCGTGCGCCGGGCGCGTGGGTGCGTACATCTTCATCGTCACCCCGACGACGTCAAAACCACGCTCCACCAGCAGGCCGGCCGCGACGGCCGAATCGACTCCGCCGCTCATAGCAGCGATCACGCGTTCCTTCATCATAGACTTTGGACAGGATAACACTAGGTCGAATCTAAGAAAAGCCGCGCATGGCATCGCTGGGCGAGCGCCTTCGCGAAGCGCGCGAAGCTCGCGGTCTTAGCCCGTCGGAAGTATCCGAGAAAATCCGCATCCGCACCGTCTATCTCGTCGCCATCGAAGAGGAAAATTGGCGGGCGGTCGGTGCGCCGGTGTACATCCGAGGCTTCTTACGAACCTACGCCCGCTTCCTCGGCTTGGATCCCGAGGAGGTGGTGGCCCAATTTGGCGACCTGGAACCCGGCAACTCCGCCCCGGAACCGCAGTACGTCGTGGGGCCACCGGCCCGGCGAAATCATGCCCTCACGTGGATCGCCGCCTGTGTCGCCGTGCTGCTCGTCGCATTCGTCGCCTACAACGCGCTGACGATGCACCGCCAGGGCCAGGAGGCTGCCGTTGCAACGGCCGTGTCGCCGAATTCCGGGGCATCGCCGACGGGCACCCCAACCACCCTCGCCCCGGCGAAGGCTGCCTTGGTTGCGCGTCCGGCCACGCCGACCCCGGGCCCAGGCGGAAGCCAGTCGATTGCCCTCGTGCTGTCGGCACCGTCATGGCTTCGGGTCACCGTCGATGGTACGGTGAGCATGGAGGGTACGTTTCCGGCAGGGACGTCTAAGACGTTCCACGGTCGGGCCGCGTCGATTCGAGTCGGTAATGCCGGTGGGGTTGACGTTTGGGTTGACGGCAAGAGCGTCGGCGCGCTCGGTAAGACCGGCGACGTCGTTGACCGCGCGTTCGACTTATGAGCACCCCTACAAAAGGAAAGCGGGATTAGAAGTTGCCTACAGACCCGTCGTTCGACATCGTTTCTCGAATCGACCAACAAGAACTGGATAACGCGCTCAATCAGGCGCGTAAGGAGATCGAGAACCGTTTTGATTTCAAGCACAGCAAGACGAGCATCGAAGCGAACGAAAAGGCGATCACCCTCATTAGCGATGACGAGCTGAAGATGCGTAACGTGGTCAACATCCTTCAGGGCAAAGCCATCAAGCGCGGTCTCGATATCAAGGCGTTCGATTTCGGTACGGTCGAGCCGGCCGCCGGTGGCACGGTGCGCCAAGTGCTGACGCTGCGCTCCGGAATACCGAAAGACAAAAGCAAACCGCTGATGGAAAAAATCAAAGCGCTCAAGCTCAAGGTCTCCGCACAGTATCAAGACGAGCAGATCCGCGTGACCGGCAAAAATCGCGACGATTTGCAAACGGTGATTGCGGCGATGAAAGAGCTCGACTACGAACTCCCGTTGCAGTTCGTTAACTACCGGTAACCCAGGAGAATTTTTTAGTGCGTTCGGTAGCGTTCGTGAGTTTGGGCTGCGCCAAAAATCTGGTCGACACCGAAGTCATGATGGCAAAACTCGGTGCGGCCGGCTGGCGTCTCGAGAGCGAGGCAAAAGACGCCGATGCGGTGGTCATCAACACGTGCGCCTTCATCGATCCCGCGAAGGCCGAGTCGACCGAGACGATCATGGAGCACGCTGCCGCCAAACGCGACGGCCAGCAGTTGGTCGTGGCCGGATGTTTGGCGCAACGCTACGGTGCGCAGCTGCAAGCACTCGTTCCCGAAATTGACGCGGTCGTCGGAACGGGATCGTACGCCGGCATCGTCGAGCTCATCGAAGACGCGTTCGGCGGACAGCGTCCGTTGCGTCTGGAGTTCGAGCCGGAGCCCGAACACGATTTTCTTCCGCGTCTCGTTACGACGCCCCGTGCCACCGCATATCTAAAGATCGCGGAAGGCTGCGACCATCCGTGTACGTTCTGCATCATCCCGGCGTTACGCGGTAAATTCCGTAGCCGAAGCGAAGAATCGATCGTCGCCGAAGCGCGCGCGTTAGCCGCTGCCGGCACCAAAGAGTTAATTTTAATCGCGCAAGACACGTCGATGTGGGGCCGCGACCGCGGGATCCGTCGAGGCGGTCTAGCCACGCTGCTCGAGCGGTTGCACGAGGTCGACGGCCTCGAGTGGATCCGGCTGCTGTATCTCTATCCTGCGACGGTCGATTCGGAATTAATCGATGCTATTGCCGATCTCCCCAAAGTGTGTAAGTACATGGATATGCCGTTGCAGCACGCGCATCCCGACGTGTTGCGGGCGATGCGTCGCCCGAGCAACGGCGAGCGCTATCTCGAGATCCTCGATACGTTTCGCAATCGCGTGCCCGGCATCACCTTGCGCTCCACCTTTATCGTCGGCTTTCCGGGCGAAACGTCCGAACACGTCGAGTACCTCGAACGCTGGATCGCACGGGCAGAGCTCGACCGCGTCGGCTTCTTTGAATATAGTGCAGAAGAAGATACGCCGGCCGCGACCTTGGATGGTCGCATCGGTTCGCGCGAACGGCGCCGGCGATTGATTCTACTGCGCGAAGCACAGCGGGCCGCGTCCGAGCGCGCACGTTCCAAGCGAATCGGACGCGAGGTTCGCGTTCTCGCCGAAGAGCGTCGCGAGTTGCGTCGCTCGGATCCGATGCGCGCGCATTTGGCGGGCGGCGTCACGTGGTTCGGACGGTCCGAGGGTGAGGCGCCAGGCGTCGATGGCGGCGTGTACTTCGACGATCCGGGCGGTCTCGTAACGGCCGGCGATTTCGTTCCGGTCCGCTTGACCGGACACGGTGCGTTCGACTTTTGCGGTGCGGCCGCCGAGGCGCTCGTTGGGTAAGCATTTGGCTCCGCCCGATCCGGATACGCACCGCCGCACGGGTATCTGGCGCCGCGTATTGATGGTCGTCGGATTGCTGGTTATCGCCGGTGGATCGGCGCTGGCGGCCTACGCATTCTTCGAGCACAAGAATCCGGTCGTAGCGATCACCCAAATGTTTGTGCCGTCACCGGAGCAAGTGTTCGGCAAACAAAACATCTTAGTGCTGGTCGAAGGCTTGGATTACGACTACACGGCGAAGGACGAAGAATTCTCGACCAACTCGCGCAGCGACGCTATCTGGGCCGTCAATCTCGACTTTCGGACAAAGCGAATCTACCAGTTATCGATTCCGCGCGACATGGAGGCGACGCTACCCAACGGTGCGCACGCCAAAATTAACGAGGCGCAATCGGACGGGGGCATCAAAGAAGCCCGCAACGTCATCTCGCAGTTTTTAGGCATTCCCGGCTTCGACCGGTACGTGATCTTGCGCATCGACGCGACCCGCGAATTCGTCAACGCCGTCGGCGGGGTGGATGTCGTCGTCAAAAACTCGAACTGCCTGCGATATAAAACCGATTGCACCGGCCAGACGATCGACTACGACGATAATCTGGGGGCACCTGCACATTCATCTCAAAGAGGGTATGCAGCACCTCAACGGCGATCAGGCCGTCGCGTACATGCGCTTCCGGCACGATTGGTGCAGCGATCCGTGCCGCATCATGCGCCAACAGCAAGTGATGCACGCCATGGCCTCGCGGATGCGTGGCGACCGTCTGAATCTGATCATGCACGTGGGCGACTTGATGAATATTTTCCACAAGTACGTGCAGACCGACTTCTCGAATTCGGAACTATTGGCGATCGCTTCGCATTACCAAGGGATTCCCGACGCCTCGATCATCAACAAACAAGTGCCGTACACCGACACGATCGAGTTGCCGAGCTATGGCGATACGCTCGTGCCGGACGACGCGGCAAAACAACAACTCGTCGCGAGCATGTTGTTGGCTCCGCCGGCGCCCGAACCGTCGCCCGACGCCATGGCTTTGGCTGCGATCCCTCCCGCGACGCTACGGGTAGACGTCGAGAACGGCAGCGGCGTGGCGGGCGCGGGTAAGCGTGTTGCGGGCGCTCTCGCGAAGGCCGGCTTCGTCGTTTCGACGGTTGGAAACGCAGAACGTTCGGACTATACCGCGAGCGAGATCCACGAGCACTCGACCGTAACCTTTGCAGGCGCGCGCGTGCGTGCCGCTTTGCCCGCCGCGTTCTCCAAGGCCACCGTCGTTCCGGATCCTTCGCCCTCCGGTTCTCCCGACGCACAAGCGACCGCGACGACGACCGACGTAACCGTAATCGTCGGCGAAGATCTTGCGAAAGAGCCGTTGCAGGCCAAGTCGCCGCCTAGCCTCCCGAATTTGTGATGTTCCCGAAGTCTCCGTCAATTCGCGCGGCGATCGCGCTGCTGCTCGTCGTGGTCGTCGCCTACGGCGGGTGGCGATTGCTCGTCCACGGCAGTAACATTCCGCCGGCATTGGTGACGCCCAAGACCAACGTGCACAGCGAAATCTCCGAAGACGTTCCGTCGCGCTTGCACCGGATCGCAGAAGATTTGCCGCTGCGAAACCGCAACGATCGTCCGCGCCTGATCGCGCTTACCTTCGATGACGGTCCCTATCCGATCTTTACGCCGCTGCTGCTCGACACGTTGCGCGACTTGCACGTGCCGGCGACGTTTTTTCTGATCGGTCGCGACGCCGAGCAGTGGCCGGAGATTACGCGTCGCATCGAGGCCAACGGCGAGGAGGTGGCGGATCATACGTACACACACCCGGACCTCGATCGCGAATCGGATGCGACCGTGCGATCGGAGATTCTTCGGGGCCGCGATGTGTTGTGGCAGTTCACCCACGACCCATCAGTGCGCACGTTGATGCGGCCGCCGCATGGCCGGTACACCGAGCGGACGCTGAAGGTGGCTCAGTCGCTGGGTTACTCGGTTATCCTGTGGACCGACGATAGCGGCGACTGGCGAACGCTGACCCCCGCCCAGATCCAGCGGCACCTCTTAGCCCACGCCACTGCCCCGGAGATCGTTTTGCTACATAGTGGAAAACTCGCCACCATCGAGGCACTGCCCGAAGTGGTCGCTCGCTTCGAGCGAGCCGGCTATACATTTTTGACCGTCGGACAACTGCTCCGGCAGGTGACGCCCACCGAACTCAACCATCCGCTCCGACGCCCGGTGTAATGGTGCCTCGTCGAAATTATCGATACCGAATCGAGCCGGCCGGCCTATGTGAGGCGGCGGGTCTTCACGACGGTGGCCTATGTCGTCGGCGGGGCGATCCTCGCCGTCGCGGTCTGGGCACTCTGGCTCCACTCAACGGCACACCTAACCCATTAGAATCGAGTAAGCGTCAAGGAAACTTGGCGGCCCGCGGGAACCTGGGACCGGTTCCGGGGGTTACTTTCGAGGAGAAAGCATGCGTTCCAAGCTCAGCATAGGGTTCATCGCACTGGGGATGGCGATCGCGGTCGCGGCCTGCAGTTCGACCGGCGTCAATAATATCGTCAACGTCGGACCTGATTTTCCGTCGATGACGTTGTACGCCAGCAACAGCAACCAAAACGCGGTTGGGATCTACACGTCCGCGCAACAGAGCGGCACGGGGCCGACCTATCAAATTGGCGGAGCAACTACCGATTTGAATGGACCACAATATCTGGCCTTCGACGCCGGGCACAACCTGTGGGTGACCAACTACAATCCGTCGACCAATTCGGCGGCGCTGGTCGAGATCGAAGCGCTTGCGACCGGTGACGTTGTTCCGTTGCAGGCAGTCGCGCTGAACGGCCATCTCCGGGGGATCGCGATCACGCCCAGCACGAAGACCGAAGCTGGGTTGATGGTGATCTCCGACGTCATCCCTACCAACAAGTATCCGAGCCAGCTCTTGTTGTTCGCTCCGGGATCCACATCTACGTATGCGCAGATCGCCGGGCCAAAGCCCTCGCTGCACGTTCCGGGCGGCGTGGCGCTCGACGGAAATAACAAGATTTACGTCGCGAATATTCAGGGCCGCTCGGTGCAACAGTTCATCGTGCCGTCGCCGACTCCGACCCCGAGCGGATCGCCGAGTCCGACGCCGTCGCCCAGTCCGACGCCGTCCGGGTCGCCGAGTTCGTCGCCAACGCCGTCGCCGACTCCGACGCCGATCAACATCAATCCGCATTTTCAACTCTCGGGTTCCAACACGGGAATCATCACGCCGATCAGCGTCGCGATCGATAGTAGTTTGAACATCTACGTCGTCGATCAGGGTGCCCTGGGCGCGCAGTGCTCGGCGTCCAATGCCGCGGCGATCTTGGTCTTCAGCAAGCCGTCCTCGAAAGGGACGCTCAACGTTAAGCCGATTCGCACGGTACGAGGCTGCGCTACCGGGCTAACGACCCCGACCGACATCAAAATCAACATGAACAAGTCGTTGATCTACGTCGCCGACTCGCAGAAGATTCTGGTCTTCCCGCTGACCGCCAACGGCTCTCCGGCGCCGATGTCCTACTATAAATCCCCCGGCGCGGTGACGGGCATCGGTTTGGTACCGGGCCCGCAACCGACCGCCACGGCTACGCCTGCAGCGCGCAGGCGAGGGCCGAAATCTACCACGGAGAAACACCCATAACCCAATGGCATTCCTAAAGGCGCTGTTCGATGGTAACGAGCGCGAAGTCTCCCGGCTTCGCCGCACCTCGAACGCGGTTAACGCGCTCGAGACCGCATCGCCGCGCTTTCCGACGATGAGCTGCGCGACAAAACCGTCGAGTTTCGCGAGCGGCTAGCGGACGGCGAATCGCTCGACGCGATGCTGCCCGAAGCGTTCGCCGTCGTTCGCGAGGCCGGCAAACGCAGCTCGAGCATGCGCCACTTCGACGTGCAGATCATGGGCGGCCAAGTCTTGTACGAAGGCCGCATCGCCGAGATGCGCACCGGCGAAGGCAAGACGCTGGTCGCGACGCTTGCCGGTCTACGCGCGAGCGCTCGAAGGGCGCGGCGTGCACGTCGTCACGGTCAACGATTACTTGGCGCAGACGCGACGCCGAGTGGATGGGGCCGCTCTACGAAGCGCTCGGTCTGACCGTCGGCATCATCCAGCACGATCTCGATCCGGCCGCAGCGCCGAGCTGCCTACAACTGCGACGTCACGTACGTCACCAACAACGAAGTCGGCTTCGACTATCTGCGCGACAACATGGCGTGGCAGGTCGAAGACTTGGTGCAGCGCGAGCTGTACTTCGCGCTCGTCGACGAAGTCGACTCGATTCTCATCGACGAAGCGCGCACGCCGCTGATCATCAGCGGGCCGTCTCAAGAGTCGACCGAGCTCTACGACAAGTTCGCGCAAGATCATCCCGCGCTTGAAAAAAGACGAAGATTTCACGGTCGACGAGAAGGCGCACGCCGTTCCGATCACGGAGCCGGGCGTCGCAAAGTCGAGAAGATGCTGGGCGTCGGCAACCTCTACGATCAGCGCAACATCGAGCTGACGCACCAGCTCAACGCCGCGCTCAAGGCGTGGAATCTGTTCCATCGCGACCAGCAGTACATCGTCAAAGACGGCGAAGTGATCATCGTCGACGAGTTCACCGGCCGCCTGATGTACGGCCGCCGCTACTCCGACGGCATCCATCAGGCGATCGAAGCCAAAGAAGGCATCAAGGTCCGCGGCGAGGATCAGACGCTCGCGACGATCACCTTCCAGAATCTCTTCCGCCTGTACGAGCATTTGGCCGGCATGACCGGTACGGCGAAGACCGAGGAGCGCGAGTTCCGCGACATCTACGGCTCGACGTCGTCGTGATCCCGACCAACCGTGCCGATGTGCCGCAAAGATAACTCCGACATCGTGTATCAAGTCCGAGAAGGCGAAGTTCGAAGCGGTCGTCGACGAGATCATCGCCGAACACGACAAGGGGCGGCCGGTGCTGGTCGGTACGCGCTCGATCGAAAAGAGCGAACTGTTGCGCTGCGATGTTGCGCCGGCGCGGCGTCGAGTGCAACGTCCTCAACGCGAAGTATCACGAGCAAGAAGCGCAGATCATCAAGGACGCCGGGCAAGGTGCGCAAGTCACGATCGCGACCAACATGGCCGGTCGCGGCACCGACATCAAGCTAGGCGAAGGCGTAGCGGCCGCCGGCGGCTTGCACATCATCGGCACCGAGCGGCACGAGTCGCGGCGCATCGACAATCAGCTACGCGGCCGCTCCGGCCGCCAAGGCGATCCTGGATCGACGCGCTTCTATATCTCGCTCGAAGACGAAGTGATGCGCCTCTTCGGCGGCGAGCGCATGACGAAGATCATGGACCGCGTCGGCTTCACCGACGAGCAGCCGATCGAGTCGGGATCGTTAGCAAGTCGATCGAGCGCGCGCAGAAGAAGGTCGAAAACCACAACTACGAGATCCGCAAGCACGTCCTCGAGTACGACGACGTGATGAACAAGCAGCGCGAGATTATCTATCGCCGAGCGCCGCGCGATTCTCGAAGGCAAGTTCGATTCGCGCGAGTTCTTGCCGCAGACCGTGGCGGCAAAGGTCGACGAAGTCGCTGGAGCAGAACGCCCGGAGAACGTGCATCCGAGCGATTGGGATCTTCCCGAGATGCTCGAGCAGCTCGAGCTGGTCTTCCCGTCAAAGCAGCGCTAGCGGTCGCGGACCTGGAGAAGCAAAGACCGCGAAGAGATGCGCAAGCATCTTGCGCGCGAAAGCGCAGTCGAGGCGTACGAGGCCAAAGAGCGCGAAGTGACGCCGGAGATCATGCGCGTGGTCGAGCAGCGGTACTTGATGCTGCCGATCATCGACCGCCTGTGGGTCGACCATCTTGTACGTGATGGATCACCTCAAGACGGGCATCGGCCTGCGCGGCTACGGTCAAAAAGACCCGCGCGTCGAGTACGAAAAAGAAGCGTTCGAGATCTTCGAATCGCTCAAGAACAACATCGCCGACGAAGCGGTCAAAGGCGTGTTCCGCGTCGTGATCGAGCATGGTCCGGCCCGCAATCAGCAAGTCCCGGCCAGTACGAAGCGATTCCGACCGGAGAGATCTTTCCTCAGCCGTCGGCGGAGCCGCACGAGCCGCAAAGCCGCTTGCGCGACAAGAGGCAGAAGCAGCTACTCGGACCGATGCCTGGTTCGGATCGGCGTCCGATTCAGCAGTTGCACACAAATAAGGACGACGAGTCGCCCGCGAAGCCGGCAACAGCGCGAAGCGGCCAAAGTCGGTCGCAACGAAATGTGCCCGTGCGGCAGCGGTAAAAAATTCAAGAAGTGTCACGGGGCCGCGGCGTAAAGGGCATAGGAGCTAAGCCACTTTAAAACGCCGCCCCCTCCGCCCCCAGCAAGCCCAGTCGCTAAGCGATCCGCGGCCGGGTAGCAAAGCATCAAGGCAGATCGTAGTTAGCGCGGCTGGCTATGCCGATCGGCCAGCGATGCGGTGAGGCCTACTGAGGACAAGTCGGTCTGGAGGTGCCGTTAGTAGCTATTATAGACTCGACAGCCGAGATCACGATCGAGGGGCGATCGATCTGTATAAAGTGACCAGCGTCCTCAATCACGCAGTCGATCCCGAGCGTGGTCGCAGCGACAAGTTCGCGCTGAACTTTCAATCGGGTCTCGTTGAGTTCAGAAACTTGGACTTCCGACGCACCTAGACCGCGCGATGTCCAAGTGTTACCAGCCGTGAGGATAATAAGCGGTTTCTTATCGTAGCCCGTTTGCATTGTGCCGAGTTCGGTCTCGTCCTTCGGCCCAGATACATACTCGGAGTTTACCGTCGAACCAATATCCTGGCCGTCGTTTCGTCCACTGTCTTCCCGAATTCATCGCGGCAGAATAACGAGCGTCGGTTTCAACACATGATCCCCACGAAGGCGAAGCAAAGTCGCCCCTCGTCGCTATCTTCTCGCACGTATTGCGTCGGTTGGTGTCCGCTTTATCCGAGGCGGCAACGGCTGGTATCGCGTCTAGAATCGGCCATGTACTCGTGGTGGCTGGATCAATGAGTACTAAACCAGCGACTTCGTCCGGATATCGATCGGCGAAGTAGCGGACATGATAACCGCCCAGGGAGTGCCCCACAAGAATGTACGGTGGACTGATACCGGCGCTGGTTAACAAAGTATGCAAGTCGGCAGCGATTGATGCCGCATCTCGCGGCAACGGCCCGGGATCGCTAAACCCATAACCGGCGCGATCATAGGTGCATGTTTTGGAGATCGTTCCTAGTTGACTCTGGACATACCCCCATGTCCACATCGCGCTACCAAAGCCGCTCTCGAGAATTACCGCGGGTGATCCGCGGCCGACACAGTATAGATTCATCCGGCGGCCGCCGACATCGATAAGTCTTTGCGCCGTGGTATACGGCGTTTGGTCGAAAGGAAACGTTGTTCCGGAACTCGCGCCCAAACATAAGGAGAACAGCATCGCGACAAGTAGAGGTCGCGTGATCGAGCTCACTGTGGCGTAAAGCTCAACAGTGTTATTTTTGCTCCGTGCGGCATCTCTTGTACTAAGTCCATTATTCCGGTCTTAGCGTTGAGCCATATCACCAACCGCGCCTTATCTGGACTGTTTCCGTGTTCTTCATTCTTGATAACGGTGATCGGGGTGTCGGCAACGGTAGTCGGGCTCGATGGTGGTGGTGAAGTGTTATTGGGCCGCGCGATCACAGTCTGTCCATTCTGAATTTCGGCTACGGTAAACGACTCACCAGGATGGGCGGATATGACATACGGATAGCTCAGGGTGGTCGTAATTAGTCCGACACTAGGAAGCAAATAATTTGTGCCGGCTATTCGAGGAAATGAAACGCGCTTTCCGGGAAACGTTAGCGCTTCGGGTGTTATCCGAGCGATCAAGTGTATCTTTCCCTGACGCACCTCAAAAGATTGCGGTAATAATGTTGTGCTAGACCAAGCGCTCCGCGTCGTTGCCATCGCACCGTTGGGCAACTTTGTCGTTTCGGAGATGTCGAAATTCGATCCATCGTCGGAGACAACAATGGTGCTCTTAAAACTTAGCGATCCGTCTACAGACATTGAGTATATGTACGTTCCATTGGGCGGCCTCATCGGTTTCGAGGCCGCGGTGACGGGGCTGCTAAGAAACGTAGTGACCGCAGTCAGCAGTAGTAGCGCAGAGGTCACGCTTAATCGTGTAAATGATGACAAGCGTTTAATCTCCATTCGGTTGTGATAGATGGCCGTTAGGTTCCCAGCTCGAAGCGAAAGGCGAGTCGCTAGGTTTCGCTTCTGAGTAGGGCCTGAGCGCAGTTCTTAAGCCGCTGGCAATTGTGGGATAGCGTTTGTTTGGAGGTCTCCCCGTTTTTACGCCACGACCTCTCTAGAAATGGCGGCTTTTGCAGTGCTATTCGTTATCTGCCGGGCGTACTCTTCCGGTGAGAGATTCCCGAGCGAGCTGTGCGGATGGTTGGCGTTGTAATCAGTGCGCCAGGCAGCGGCTTGAATGCGTACATCGTCGATCGATCGAAACCAGTTCGGATTCAACAGCTCTTGTCGGACTCGGTTGTTGAACGATTCGCAAAATGCGTTATCTGACGGCGTGCCGGGGCGTGAGAAGTCGAGAATGACGTTGTTCCAGTATGCCCACTGATCAAGCTGCACCGAAACAAACTCCGGACCGTTATCGCAGCGGATGAATTGCGGTCGCCCACGTTGACCGCAAACCCGTTGCAAGACCGCGACAACCGCGGTGGATTTGAAGCCGATGCCGACCTCGAGCGCGAGGCTCTCGCGACTACAGCAATCGACTATCGTTAAGAGGCGGATCTTGGTGCCATCGGCGAGCATATCGTGCATGAAATCCATGGCCCAGCTCTGGTTTGGTGCGGTCGGTGTGACCCGTGACTGGCGTACGGCAGCCGAGCGCCGGCGCTTGGGCGATTTGCTGCGTATGGAAAGGTTTTCTTCGCGATAGATGCGTCGAACTCGCTTGTGATTGACGTTCCAGCCTTCGCGGCGCAGCAGCACGATGATGCGCCGATAGCCATAGCGGATGCGCGTCTGGGCGATCTCTTTGATGCGGCAGCGAAGTACGGGATCGTCAGCCTTCACGCTACGGTAACTAAGCATTTTGCGATTGATGTCCAGAAGCCGACAAACATGCCGTTCGCTCAACCGCCAGCGCTCTTTTACTTGTGGCAGCATGGTGATGCGACGGACCTTCCTCACCACTTTTTTTTAACCACGTCTTGCAGAATCTGACGATCCAGCGTCAGATCAGCTACGAGCCGCTTGAGCCGAGCATTCTCTTCACGCAACTGACGAAGCTCACGGATCTCCGGCGTTCCAAGGCTACCGAACCGTTTTCGCCATGCGTAGAATGTCGCTTCGGAGATGCCAAGCTTACGGGTGATCTCGGCGATCGGTGTGCCGGCTTCGGCTTGGCGCAGCGCGGCGGTGATCTGTTCGTCGGAGTATCGTGACTTGCGCAACGGCGACCCTCCTGTTGGTTGGGATTCGCCGCCATTTTCTAGTTATCCGTGGCGTAATATCTTGGGAGAAGACCCGTACCTCAAGTTGCAATTTCAGGATAACGCCTCCCATGATTTCCATGTCATATTGTAAGTCTTGGCAAATCTCCACAAGTGAAGGTAGGACTGGCGGTAGTTGAGGCCCTAAATCTCCGAGTCGAATCGGTTACCATCTTACATTGGTTATGACTCGTCGCATCGGCGAAACTTCCGGCAAATTAAAATCCTCGAACCGAAGCCGCGATCCACAGTCCTGGAGTTGCCGAGTTTCAAGGAACGTTATCCGCCTCGTTATAGTATAAGCGCATTCGAGCCGTCGAGGGAGAGAATCACCGTGACAACCGACTCACAGGCCCAAGGCAACGACTCAGGGGCAGCGGCCTCCATCGACCGTACTGTGCTTCCCGTCCCACCTCCTCAGTATCCACCGATTACCGAGCTTGATGCGCATAAGGCGAAAGCCCCGCCGCGGTTCGAGGTAAAGGCGCCCAAAGGTGCGCCCAACGTCGTCGTCATCCTTCTCGACAACATGGGCTTCGGCGACGTATCGACCTTTGGAGGGCCGATCCAGATGCCGACGCTGGATCGTCTGGCCAAGACCGGGCTGCGCTACAACAATCTCAAGGTCCCGCCGTTGTGTTCGCCTAGCCGCGTAGCGCTGCTTACCGGCCGAAATAGCCATAGCGCAAACTTCGGCGTGATCTCAGAGATTGCCACCGGCTTTCCGGGGTACACCTCGGTCCGTCCCAGCAGCGTCACCAATCTGCCCGAGATCTTGCGGCTGAACGGATACAGTACCGCCATGTTCGGCAAGTGTCACGAGCTGCCGCCGTGGGAAGGCAGCGATGTCGGACCCTTCGACCGCTGGCCGGTGCATAGCGGCTTTGAGCGTTTCTACGGTTTCATGTCGGGCGAGGCCGACCTTTTTCATCCGGTTATGTATGACAACATGACACGAGTAGATATTCGCCCCGATGCCGATTATTACGGGAGTAGCGACATCACCGACAAGGCGATCCTCTGGCTGCGTTCGCAGCGTTCGCTGGCCCCGAACAAGCCCTTTTTCGTTTACTACTCCGCAATTGGCACTCACGGCCCATTCCACGTGCCCCAGTCTTGGCGCGACCGCTACAAAGGCAAGTTCGATCAGGGCTGGGACAAGGTGCGCAAAGAAACGTTGGCCAGGCAGATTGAGCTAGGCGTCGTGCCGCAAGGAACCGACCTCGCGCCTAAGCCGCCGGGAATCCAGGAGTGGGACGACTTGACGGCCGACGAGCAGAAGGTCTTCGCGAGGTATATGGAGATTTATGCCGCCTTTGCCGAGGTGACCGATTATGAAGTCGGGCGGTTTCTCGACGAGATTGAGAATCTCGGCGAAATGGACAACACGCTGGTCTTCTACATTACCGGCGACAACGGCTCGGTTTTCCAAGGCGGCCTCAACGGTGCATTCAATGAGTTGTCCGTATTCAACGGACTGCCCGAGCCACTCGAAGTTGCGCTGGAGAACTTTGACGAAATCGGCGGCCCGAAATCTCACCCTCTGTATAATAACGGCTGGGCATTTGCCGGCGCCACGCCCTTTGGGTGGGGTCACCAGGTCGCCTCGTACGGCGGCGTCTGCCAATCCATGGTGGTCCACTGGCCGAAGGGCATCGAAGAAAAGGGCGGCCTTCGTACGCAGTGGATGCACATGATCGACATTGCACCCACAGTTTTGGAGGCAGCTGGCGTGCCGGAGCCGGGCGTCGTCTCTGGCGTCCAGCAGAAACCGCTCGAAGGCGTGAGCGTGCTCGACACCTTGAATAACGCCAATGCAAAATCGCGCCATACCGTGCAATACTTTGAGATGGCAGGTAACCGTGGCATCTACCAGGACGGCTGGTTTGCTACGACGGTCCATCGCCCGCCGTGGGAGCCCAAGCCGCGAGCTACGTTTGAGAACGACAAGTGGGAACTGTACAATGTCGAGGAAGATTTCAGTTGCGCGCACGACCTTGCCGATAAATATCCCGACAAACTTGAGAAGCTCAAGGGAGTCTTTCTGCAAGAGGCGACCAAGTACAACGTGCTTCCGCTTGACGACCGCGCATGGGAGCGCTTCAACGCCGCGTTGGCGGGCCGTCCAGACTTGATGGAAGGTCGCACCGAGATCACAGTCTATGAGGGAATGAAGGGCATTCCGGAAAACGCGTTCATCAACATCAAGAACCGTTCTTTCGTGGTTACAGCCGACATCGAAGTTCCGCACTCCGGCGCCGAGGGTGTGGTCATCGCTCAAGGTGGGGAGATGGGCGGCTGGGCGCTCTACATTACGAACGGAGCGCCTCGGTTTGCCTGGAACTATCTTGGCCGCGAGACTTACAAGATCGGCGGGTCCGATCGTTTATCGGCAGGGCGCGTCTCGCTGCGGTTCGAGTTCGCTTTCGACGGTGGCTTGGGCGCTGGCGGTAACGGCGTAATCTTCGTTGACGATAAGGAAGTTGCCGCAGGCCGCGTCGAGCACACGCAACCGTTCGCATTTGGTGCAGAAACGACCGACGTGGGCGAGAACCTCTATACGTGTGTCAGCGACGACTACAAAGCGGGCGATAACAAGTTCACCGGTAAGATTCACAAAATCACTGTCGCGGTCGGAAAGTCTAACCTTAGCGAGGAGGCCCAAAGTGCTCTGGCAGAGTTGCGTATGAATAAAGCGCTCTTTGTCTAAATCGCTCTTGTGCATCTTATTTAGGGGTTAGGCGCGTAGGTCGTTCCATTTCTCAGCGCGCTGTGTCCTCGACCGATCGCACGTCGTCACGCATCGCTGCCTCGGGCAAACGCGATTGCAAAGTGTGCACGAGGCTGCGACGGAGCGACAGCGGATAGCGGAGAAGTCCTATTCTAGAGGCTTTCCGAAGTGGCCCGCGCCACCGGTGCGTTGTTGTCGATCACGCGCGACACGGCGTTACGTTCGACGAGATTGCGGCGGCAACCGAACCGCCGCTACAGATCCCCGTTCCCCCGACGGTAGTGGACGTTTAACCCTGAGCAATCGAGGTTACACGTGGCGCCGGCCGGCTTTGCCAGCTGCCCGAACTTCCCAAACGACCCCGTACCCGGAACCGCCCACGTTGGTCGTGCCGAAGATGTCGCCTTGCGCATCGAACGCCGGATTGCTGAAAACGTACTGTCCGTCGGTTCCGCCTGTGAAATCGTACAGGTCGACGTAATTGTAGGTACTCCCCGAGCGCTGCAGTTCAAACACCGAGCCGGCACTGTACTGACCGTCGCAATGGGTCGTCCCAACGATGTTGTCGCTTGGGTCGAGGTAAGCGGTGCGGAATTCGCCCGAGATCCCCCATCCTGACAAACTGTAGATCGTGTTGAACGACCAGCTTCCGTTTGAAGGCGTCAGTTCGAAAAACGTGCCCCCTCCGCCGCCCGGACCTTGCGTAGTCGAGCCGAAGAGATTGCCTTGCGCATCGAGGCTTAAGCCGGCGTACGGAGTTCCGCCATCGGTCACGTTCCCGAACGTGTGGATGGTCTGCTCGGTCCATCCGCTCTTCGAAGGAGTCAGCTCAAAGACGGTGCCGTAACCTTCGCCGCCGAGGGACGTGGTGCCGTATATGTTTCCCGCCCGGTCAAAGGTGACCCCGGCGTATGGCTGCGTACCGTCGTTTGCGTTCGCACCGAAGCTGTACAGCACTTTTTCCTTATGGGCTCCCTTTGCGGGCGACAACTCGAAGACGGTGCCCTGCCCGTAGGCGCCGCCATATTGCGTGGTGCCGTAGATTGCGCCCTTCGCGTCGGTCGTTAGGTCGCCGGCGGACGGATTGGCGCCCTGAGCGCTCTGCGTAAAGGCATACAATACGCGTTCGGTACGGGGCGCTTTGCCCGGCAGCAATTCGAAAACCGTTCCGGCTCCGCCGCCGCCGTTGACTGTAGTCCCGTACAGTTTCCCTCCGGCGCCAAGCATCAAGCGGGCGTAGGGATTCGCGCCGTTGACGCCGCCGTCGAACGTATGCAAAACGACGTACTTGTATCCTTTGGCCGTATTCTTCAGCTCGAAGGCGGTGCCGTAACCGCTGCCGCCCGAGCTTGTCGTGCCGTAAAAGTTTCCAGCGCTGTTGACGGTCAGGCCGGCAAAGGGGTTTCCGCCGTCGGCACTGTTCTGGAACGTGTGGATGATCTGAAAGCTTGACGAACCGCGCGGACGGGAACGAACGGTTCGCCCGGAGGCCTGCACCGGCGGGGAGAACGCCGCTTGATTGGCGGACGCCGATGGCATATTAGCGACGCCGCTGCAACCGGCGACCGCGATCAAAAGTGTGACGCACCCGACCGGCAAGCGATAGTTCACAGGTCCTCCATGCTCTGGATAGTAGGTTAACCGTGTTTTCGGCGTTTTTGGGGGCCGTCATTAGCCGGCCCGTAAAGCGGCCTCACTCCGAGAACGTAGCATGAGCTCGCTCGATTTGACAAGCAGTACGGCCTGGCGGCGGGGGGCTGCGCTACTGCCGAAAGCCGACGCTCGGCGGGTCGCTGCCGTGTCGGCAAAAGCCCTGTAGAATAAAGGTTTTCGGTATCCTTGCTCGCCCATCGTGCGCTTTTCGCATCGGGGTGCAAGAACTTATAGAGTCTTAAAAGCTATATATAAAATATGGTATTTTCGCATCGCCGCCGGATGCGTGGGCTGATGGGATGCATCGAGGAGGTGCAACGGCCCCATTCCTCGCCTATGGACATCACGGCGGAGTAGCGCGGGCACTCTCTTTCAACTCATTTTCCAGGATCGGGATGCCCATGTTAGATGCTTGTACGCCTTGCGCAACACATAACTTGAAAACGTCCATGATCTCCTCGACGGTTGCTCCAAGTTTAAGTGCGGCTTTGACATGGCGACGTACGCCGGGAGCATACATATGAGTGAACGATACGTCGAAAGCAATGCTGAGGAGCTCGGCGACCTTTGGATCAAGTATTCCTCCGGCATAAACCGGCGCACCGCAAACGATGAAGGCTTCGGTCCACTCCGGGTCGATTTCGTAGAATCCATCCCACGCGTCGTTCCATTGTCCGCCGGCGCGCATTCGATCGCAGGCTGGCGTTTCCGAGCTCTCCCCCTTTGCCGATAAACCGGCCTCTCTAGCCTCCTCAATGAGTATAGGCGCACCGAGACTACAGACATGAATCGATAGGAGCGAAGCCATCTTCAGCACCATCAGCAGCTCGTCGCGTGTGGCGCCTGCTTCGATGGCTCTCTTGATATGCCGTCGCGTTCCGTCGAGATTTAGATTCGTGCATGCGGCGTTCATCGCTACGCTAATAAGCTCGGACGTTTTACGATCGAGCGCCCCTCGCCAAGGATTGCTGGTAACTTTCTCAACCGCGACACTCCAGGTCGGGTCCCAGTGTTTCAGGGTGTCAAAGGCTGCGTCGTCCCACGGCCCGATTTTCATGCGACATAATGTCCCTCCGACGCCAGTACCGGTTCGCGGTGTGTACCGTCGGTCTTGTACACCAAAAAGCCCTGTTGACCGGCTTCGCGGTTCGGCGGCAGGCCGAGGCTTGCCAGTGTCTCTTCGGTAGTCTTATAGGAAACGCCGAGTTTTAGCATCTGTCGGGCCCGCTCAGGGGTAGCAACATCACGACCGATCTCGCGAGCCATCCGAACGTGCCGCTCGATCATCTGCACGGTCGTCATTCGCACGCCCTTCTTTGTGTCGTACAGGTTGTCTTCGATTCCCGCGCGGGTGTGTTGCCCGAGGGCTATCATCATCATTGAGATCGCGTGAGTCAAACGGAATGTCGTTTGATACGTGAACACCGAGGCGTGCGGCGTGCGGCGTACCAGCTCCATGAGGTTGACGACAAGCGGCATCCAAAAAATTGACTTAGGTATACTACCGTCGTGACGAGGTGGTAGCACAATGCTGCACTTCAACTCCCAGACGAATTCGCAGGTACGCCGGAGCTACAATCCAAACTATTGCCAGCAAACGAGCGGAGCAGATTTGTCGATTCGCGTACCGGAGGAAAATATTATGATGAGGCTTGCTTCGAAGCTGGCATCGATTTCGAAGCCAGCACGTGCGAGGGCTTTGCCAATATGATTCGGACCGCCGGTCGATCGTCCGCCCTGTTCGTCTGCGTCGCCCTGACGTCGTGCGCGGGTTCAAATGGAGCCCATGTGGTTCCATCATCGTTCACAAATCCCGCAGCATCGTCTAGCAAGATACAGCACATCGTCATGATCGTTCAAGAAAATCGTAGCCTCGACAATTTGTTCGCTACGTTTCCCGGAGCCGATGGCGCTACATATGGCTATTACTTGAAAAAGGTCAACGGCAGGTATGTGAAGACGAAAATCGCGCTCACAGAGAAGCCTTTAAGTGGTGGCCTGGACTACAATCACGCTTCTCGTGCGTACAACCTTGACTGTGACGGGAAGGATACCTATCCCAAAACATCCTGCGTTATGGACGGTTTCAACCTAGAGGGCTACGCCGGGAATAATCCCGCCGGAACGCACCCTTACCAGTATATTAACCCCAAAGACATTAAGCAGTATTGGGACCTGGCCAAGCACTTCGCCCTCGGCGACCATTTGTTTCAAACGCAAGGAAGTGGAAGTTTCACCGCTCATCAGGATCTCGTCGCCGGCGGCACAATGATCGTCGATACGCACTGCGGAACGTCGAACCCTACATGCGCTCTCATCGATTACCCGGGGCCTCACGACTTCAATGATTGGGGCTGCAAGGCAACTGCGTACAAAACCCATCTGCTAACGCAGGAGGGGAAGTATCTCGGATATGTGGGGCCCCCGCCCTGCATTTCATATCCGACGCCCACGATGCGAGATCTCATGGATGCGAAGAACGTAACGTGGAAATACTACGCACCGCCATACAACACGCAGAGCCAAAATGGCTTGTGGAACGCCATGGCGGCGCTCAGTGAGGTCTATAACGGACCGGAGTGGACGACGAACGTATCGATGCCCGAGTGCAACATCTTCGCAGACATCAAGAGCGGCGCGCTGCCCCAAGTTTCGTGGGTTATTCCAGAAGCTCAAAATTCAGATCATCCTGGCGGCCCTTCGAAGCCTGATTATGGGCCAGAATGGGTAGGTGCCGTCGTCGATGCGATTGGTAAGAGTGCGTATTGGAAATCGACGGCGATCGTAATCCTTTGGGATGACTGGGGTGGCTTCTACGACCACGAGCCGCCGCCGTTGTTCGACAATATGGGTGGCTTGGGCTTTCGCGTGCCGCTACTCGTCGTCTCACCGTACGTACCAAAAGGTGAGATCTCACATACGCAGTACGAGTTCGCGAGCATTTTAAAATTTGTCGAAGGAACGTTTGATTTGGGTTCGATGGGCACCACCGACGTCCGCGCAACCTCGATCGCGGACATGTTCTCGTTGAACCAGAAGGCGCGACCGTTTGCTTCGGTCTCCGCGCCCCCCTCGAGTTCGTTCTGCACGGATCAGAAGTCGCTACACGAACCGGTTGACCGCGAATGAAATAACAATCATGGGCTGGCTGAGGGCTTGCGCCGATGCCCCTCGCCTGCCGAGGTTATAGCCTGAAAGTTGGTCAACGGACCATAAATGCTCGCTTCAATAAAGCGTCAAGAATGTTGCAGAATCGCGATCGATAATGATGACTTATGATATGATTTGGAATAACTATACGATAAACGAGGCGCCTCATATGGCAGTGGGAGGGCCGTCGAGCGAGCGGTCGAAGTCGCCGTGCATGCGGAGTAAGATACTTAGCGCGGCGGCGTTGGTTCTATTAGCCAGCGCGTGCTCAGCTGCGGGAACGAATTCAACTGTCCCATCGGCAAATGCAGGTCCGGTAAATGCGGGTTCCGGAATTGCCGACGTCAACAGCGAGGGCCGAATCGCGAGCCCCGGACAGATGTCGAACGACGTTCAACCGAATGTAGATGGAACGTCGGTACTGAAAACACTCACCAAGCAAACCCAAATCGGATCGACTGTCGATCCATCGAATGGCGACACTGTTCCATCCGGAATCACATACATCTCGCAGGCGCCGTACGGCGGGGGAAAGATTAAGAAGGGCGACTTAGTCGTTTGTAACTACGCCGATAAAAACGGCGTGATGGGTAACGGCACGACGGAAGAAGTGCTGGTAGCAAAGGCTGGGTCGAAACCGGTGAGTTTAATTGCTTCGCCTGACCTCAAGGGATGCACCGCGGTCGGAGCCGAGCGACAGTACGAATATCTCTACGCGCCGGCTTCTACGGCTAAGGACGTCGCGTCGGTTTCCCCGCAAGGGAAGCTCTTTCAAAAGATCAACGGAAGCGGTTTGACGCAGCCGTATGGCGGCACGTTTGTTCGACATCGGCGTTTCGTATTCTCCCGGCGCGGGCTTTTGGGTCGGTGACGCAACGACCGGAACGGTCAATCGCATCGATTTGGGCACGCAACAAAAAAATCCGCCGGTGACGCCCGTTATTCAGGGCTTCAAAGTAAACAAAGGTAAGCCAGGAAGCGTGCTTGGGCCAACGGCGGTTGGCGAATGGCAACCAGGTCCATATTCGTCCGATACCACTCTGTATGTCGCCGATGGAGCGAGCAACATCTTGTATTCGTTTGCAAAGGTATACAACTTCTACTACGGATCACCGTCCGTGAAAATTGGCCCAACGGGCAAGACGTTCACCGGGCCGCAAGCAAAGAGCGCCAAGGTAGTACTTTCGGGCGCCCCCCTGAGCGGCTCGATCGCCCTGACGACGCTTCCGAACGGAAACGTGATCGTTGTGAATGGGAAGACCAACGAGCTGATTGAAGTCGAATCGACGGGTAAAGTGCTGGCGACCAAGGTGGTTGACACCGGTGCCGGCGGAGCGATTCGGAGCATCACGGCAGTCGGAACTTCCGATAAAAACACCGTGCTGTACTTCACCGACAGCAATAGCAACACAGTTCAGGAACTCAGCAGTTAACCATTCGTCCCATCGATCGGACATGTTCGCGGCCTCGCTTGTTTGAGCGAGGCCGCTTAATTTTGTGGCCGACTATGCCCGGGCCGGAGCGTAAGGGGACGCTTTGCGACAAATCGCCAAGCTTTATCAATATCGCTAGCCCTACGATCGAAATTACTCGACGCGTTTAAGTCACTCTGTCGAGGTTTTGCAAAACCTCGGTCGCGTTCTCGGTGTCACGACGATTCGTTTTTTCACGAATTGTCATGAGGGCAAGCGGCAGGTCATAGGATTCTGAGCTGACTTCGGGCCGCGGCCGGCTGCCGCGTTGACCAGTACAACTGTTCTCTAGTTTCTTGCATAGTCGTACAGCCAATCCGTTTCGTCGCCATCTGATTCATCTACGCCAACTCTTAGCACGGATGATTGCCACTTCTTCTCAAGATATTCTTCTAATCTTCATCGTTCAGTGCTACACTCGCTACAGTGCCGGCTAGGTGAGGTTCTCGTCTGGCTCTGGGCGCTGGAACTATAGGAGATGACCATGGACGCGCTTACGAAGCCCGCAGACATAGCCGAGCAGGCCGCGCATGACATCGGCGTCGATGCTTACCTTTATTTCTATCCGATCATCACGATGGATATTACGCGTAAGCAATCCACGAACATCGAACCGGATAAAGAGTTCGGCAAAGGCCCTATGAATACGTTCGTGCACATTCCGGCGTTTCCACCCGCGGACATGAAAGTGGTCGTGCGAGTCAATTTCGACACCCTTTATTCGGTTGCGTGGCTCGATCTCACCAAAGAGCCGCAGGTCCTCTCCGCTCCGGACACGGACGGTCGCTTTTACCTCCTCCCAATGCTCGACATGTGGTCCGACGTGTTCGCGTCGCCGGGTTCGCGGACGACCGGCACGCAAGCGGGCAACTTCCTCATAACGCCGCTTGGATGGAGCGGGACGGTTCCCCAAGGATTGAGTCGCATCGACGCGCCCACTCCGTATGTCTGGATCATCGGCCGCACCCGTACGGACGGGCCGCCCGATTACGATGCCGTACATAATGTCCAGGCGGGTTACAAGCTTACGCCGCTATCACGGTGGGGCCAGGCACCCGAACCAGTTGCCGTGGTTATCGACCCGAGCGTCGATATGAAGACACCGCCAAAGGTTCAGATCGATACGATGCCGGCTGACCAATACTTTAGATATGCGGCCGAACTGTTCACGCTGCATCCGCCCCACATCACCGATGAGCCAATCATTGCGCAAATGAGGCGAATCGGCATCGAACCCGGCAAGAGTTTCGCCTTCGACAAACTCCCTCCAACAGTGAAGGGTGCGTTGGAACGCGCTCGCGCGGACGCTCAGCAGCTCATGCAATGGAAAATCCCCACGCTCGCGCGAGTAACGAACGGATGGTCCATGAACACGGACACGATGGGCGTGTACGGAAACTATTACTTAAAGCGTGCCATCATCGCACAGCAAGGCCTCGGCGCCAACTTGCCCGAGGACGCCATTTATCCGCTGAACCTCGCCGATGACTCCGGAAAGCCGCTCGATGGTAAGAGCAATTACACAATACATTTTGATAAGGGAGCCACGCCACCCGTGAACGGTTTTTGGTCGCTGACGCTCTACGACTCGGATGGCTTCCAGGTGGCAAACGCTCTCGACCGTTTTGCGGTAAGCAGTTGGATGCCGTTTATCAAAAACACCGACGGTTCACTCGATCTGTATTTTCAGAACGAGAGCCCCGGCAAGGATAAGGAACAGAATTGGCTGCCTGCGCCGCGTGGACCATTTAATCTGACCATGCGCCTGTACGGTCCAAAGCAAGACGCGCTTACCGGCAAGTGGAACCCGCCGCCCGTCAGGAAAGCCTAGAATTCCAAACGCGAAAACCGTTCTTCTAGGTGCGAGCGGAGTTGTGCCAACGAACGCTAACCGTGTTACTAAGCTTGTCGATCAGCCCGGCAGCGGGCGCCCTTTGCACCTCCACCCGATGCGGTGCCATTGAGCGTGCTGAAGGAATCGACCAGTTCTTTCGGAGTGAGATAACCGAGCTCCGCAGCATCGCGTAGACCTGAGCATTATACGACTCGATCCAGGCGTTTTTGAGCTGGTTTGCCGGGATCGATGAGGTGCAGACGGACGTAGTGATCGACCGACCAGCAACCGTGAGGGGTAAGCGCGCACCACCTGAGGCTGCTGCGCTTAAGCGTAGCCTAAAGTGGTCATGGTCCTTCTCGGGACTTTCCGGCAAGATCAATCGTGGCGAGTCCTACCGATTTCTTGACACATCTACGACTGGGACACAGTTGACGTCTGCGTTTGCGCGCACCCTGCCGGCGGCTCGGTTGAACACAGGACTGTCGCCGTCACGAACGTCAGCGCAACGTTCGACTTTCAAGAAAGAAAAAAGAGAAATCATGAACCTTCTTAGTTGGGCCAGATACGCACTCGGCGTCCCCGCAGCCTTTGCGGTCCTTTGCGCTTGTAGTGGCCTGTCGCATAATGCTCCAACCAACCCCGCGACGGGCACCCAAAACACGCAGTGGTCGGGGCACCTCAGTCTGATTCCCAAACAGATGTGGCCCAGAGGTCCAATGCCGTTGTTCGGCAGGCCTGCGCCGGCCACGGCCATGCGGGGCATCTACGTCAGCGAAGTCGCCGGCTCAAGCATCCTCGGCTACAAAAAAGGGCAGCGGCCCAACAATCCGGCCATCTGCAACGCTCCCTTCTCGGTCGGCTCGGTCAACAACGTCGCTGTTGACGGCGAGGGCAACCTGATCGATCCCGACGGCGCAGCAGGCGCGATTATCATTGGGCAAGGGCCGAACATGTGCGGCCCTATGGCAGCGACGATCGCCGACCCCTTCGGCCAGCCAGTCGATGCCAGCAGCGCCAACGCGCTGACTGGTAAGATCGCGGTCGCTAACACCTTCGATAACGGCAGCACCCCGGGAAGCATCTCGGTCTGCAGTGTTGCCGCTGGCTGCACGCATAACCTTACGAATCCGGCCATGGACGGAGTCGCCGGCGTCGCGATGGACAACGCCGGCAACTGTTGGGCTGACGCTATCAATTCATCCGTTCAGGCCACGTTGACGTATTTTGCGGGCTGCACCGGAAGCGGCGTTCAAGCGACCGGCTTCACCAACGTGGGTCCGGGTGGAATCGACATCGACGCGTCCGGCAATCTGGTCACGATCGACGTCAGAGGCGGGTCGGGCGCAACCGGTGCCGTGGACGTCTATTCGGGCTGCAAACGGGCTTGCAAGCTTCTGAGCTCGACGCCGCTGATAGCGCCCGCGATCTACGGTCACCTCAACAGCCTGCACAACAACAAGCTCGCGGTCGCCGATTTTGGAAACGGTCAGATCGATATCTACCGGTACAGCCCGGCTGGCGGCGTGACTTACCTGTACAGCTTTAATAACGGCCTTTCGGCGAGCCTCTTTGTCGAGGGTGTTGCCTACAACAAGCGCTCGCCGCAATAACGCAGCGCACGGACCTCTTCGCAAGACGACCACGCGCGCGGGAAGGCCGGTCTATCCGGCCTCCTATTGCCGCGAAGTTTCGACGGCCACGTTTGTCTAAGCCGGTTCAACGACGGGCCTTGTGAGTGCGTCACTGCTAAGTTCTGGGCGCAAGCGCGATACATATCACAATTACACGCAGACAAAGCTCGAGTACCGACGAAGATGAGTTTGCGTCATAGTGTCTTGCTCCTCAACCGCGAGTCGATCGGCTAATATACGCGCATCTATCAAGTGAAAAATGCTTGAGACCAGTCTTGAGAGTGGCGGTCTCCCCTTTCGCGCCATCCGGCGTAAGGGCAACGGCCGTTGTTTCGGCCATTACTATGCCTGTCGTCAGACCTTGAGCGCTACTTCGATGCCCGCGTGCAGCGCCATGCGCACGCGCAATCCCTCGACTGCGGAGAAATCTTCGTTGGCCAGCGCGCGCTGGGCGTCGAATGCGGCGGCGAGGGCATCGTTCGGCGTCGGGAAGGCTGCGCAAAACGCGTCGCCCACCGTCTTAAAAATGTACGCGCCGCGGGTTTCCATCGCCGCGCGCATCAGCGTATCGTGGCGCGCCAGCGCAACTTTCATCGCCTCGTGGTCGCGCCCATATCCGAAAACAGAAACGTCACCGTGCCGGTAGGACGAGCCAAACCCGGCGGGGCCGCGTCGAGCTGGGTCGTCATGGTTCCGTGGTTCGCGCTATGGCGTTCCGCTCCGCCAAGCACCGCGAGCGACCGTAGCGCCGCGCATCACCGCAATGGCGTAGGGGAGAAAAAGTGTCGAGCTTTCAATCCGCTCCACGGCGCAACTGTAACGGCGTCGCGATCGGCGGCGCAAACGTAAAAAGTCTGCAAGGCACAGTAACCGATTACGATCCCAGGAACAACTCGGTGCGTTGAACTATCAGGCAGGGTAATAGATGGACGGTTGCGGCGCATCAGGCCATGCGAAAAGTTTGAGTCCGAGTAGAAGCGCGGCTAGCGTGCCGGCGCTTTGAGTTACGTGTCCAGGCTTTCCCGGTGGTTTCCGATCATCTTGGCGGCCCTCGGATTTTCCATTATTTCACCAGCGCTTTGGAGTGGATGGTTGGGCGATGACGCCTTCTACTCAGTTCTTAACGGGGTGCTCAGAGCTGATGGGCTGTCGCTCGGGCAGGCGATGTTACGTTCGTTCGAAGAGTGGTTCCTCGGAAACGGACGTTTCTATCCCGGACTCGTCGTTGAAAAATATTTCGTCTTTTATATCTTCACTAATTTAGTTGCGTATAAAGCGTTTTTAATTGCGATGACACTCATTACCGTCGAACTGTTTCGACGCTGTGTAATGGGATATACAAATGCCGCGATGGCAAACCTTTCCGCCCTTATCGTGATAACGCTGTTCACTGAACGCGGGTATCACGATTCAATTCTCGCGTACAACGCGATGCCTCAGGTAGTGATGATAGCAATGCTCGCATCGCTGATCGCGTTTCGCCGTGAACTTGTTACGCGGAGTATCGCGATACGGATCGCTTCAGTCACGTTCTTCGCGATCGCAGCGCTCACGTACGAAGACGTGTATCCCCTATGCTTGATCTACCCTGCAATCACCGCGTTGGCACGGCGGGGACGAACCGAAATCGCCCGGATGTCCTGGCCGTACGTTTTAATTGCGTCCTCCTTAACGGTTTTTGCGCTGGTAATGCGCCGTATCGTAGGGCTGCCGGCAGGATCAATCTATGCAATCGGAACGGACCCACTGGCGATCATACGTACTGCAGGCTACCAAATTGTGGCGGCGTTTCCACTAAGTTACTGGGCCTTCGATCCTTCGGGAATATATAGTCGCTCGGACGTCGGCGATTTCTTTCGTAACGCCCCATTGTCGCCGATTGTGTTTATCGCGTTTATGATCACCGCATGGTGGTGTCTTCGCGAAGTGGTGCGCAACGACTCGGCACGAGTCGCGCCGCTTGTGTGGGTCGGCCTTCTGGTGCTCATTCTGCCGGCACTACCCATCGCGTTGACGGTCAAGTATCAGCACGAGCTCAAGCTCGGCTTGGGCTACCTGCCGGTTTTTTTCGAGGTCTTCGGAGTTGCTCTTATCGGAACCGCATTCGCAAAAGTAATAATGTCGCGTTGGCGCTCGGTGCTAGGACGAATCGTTCTGTGTGGTGCTATCTCGATGTGTGCCACCATGACGCAAGCAACCAATGTCCGCCTGGTTCGAGAAGGCGCACCGTCACATTACGCGCGGTCCGCACTCGAAGAACAGCTTACGCACGGTTTGGTGTCAGGCGTTCACGACGGTGATTCAATAGAGGTAGCGCGGACCTTCGACTGGATCGCCTATGACGACGACGGTCCTGATGGCATTTCAACGCGCGGTTTATTTGCGCTGTACGCGAATCGCCGTATCGGTCTAGTTCCGATTGGGAACGCACAGGCCCGCTTTATCCTGGTCTATCACCCCGAGCGCAACGCTTGGACGATAGTGCCAAAAAGTCCTGACGGCCTTCAGAAATAGCTTAGTGCGAAGCACGAGCTCACCGGCATTGCAGCACTCAAGGCGGCCAGCCGAGAACTCAGGGCTCCCGCAGAGCGAGTGGTTGATCGGGTGCCACCGAACGGAAGAGACTGTATGAAGAATCTTTGCGCCCTAACGTTAGCAGTGTCACTGCTTGTTGCATCAATGTCTGGGAGTGCTTCAGCGGAAGCAAAGCTGGGGTGAACCCAGCGTCGCGACGAACGCTAAACCGCGCCCCAGATCGTGTGGCGCTGGGCCGGGCTCTAGTGTCGCGTCTTGAGCGCCTAGCTCCTATGCCGGGCGGCAGCGTAACGAGCATCGGGGAACGGGCCAATTTCCATCCAGCCATGGTCAACTTTCGCCCTATGGACCGTAGCGGATTTACAACTGCCAGAACCCTGAGCAAAATTGTTTAGACACTATTGGGAATCTGGACTACTGACGCCATCTAACCGTTACAACACCGTTGCCGGTAGCATCTTTCCAGCCTCTGTACATACGAACGCCTATAGCCTTCGGTTCCACGTATGACGATCCGCCACCACCGCCCCCGCCGGCCCCCGTATCCGTGGTTGACGATACGCCTGACCCGCCGCCCCCGCCACCGTACCATCCGCCGCCGCCACCACCGCCACCGCCGCCCGGAAAACAGCTTCCGCAGCTATTTCCGCCTCCGTCACCGCCGAAGCCGAACGTGCCGCGTCGACCGGTTTGCCCATGCAGGTTGCAGTGCTGGTAGTCGCAGCCGTCGCCGCGCTTGCCGCCCTTTCCGCCATGATTCGGCGCGCCGCCGTTTCCACCGGACCCGGCCTCGCCATATTGCCCCTTTATGCCTTTGCCGCCGGTGCGGGTCCCGCCCGGTCCGCCTGCCCCGCCGTCGTTGCTGTAACCGTGGAAACCTGAACCACCGCCGCCTGCCGCCACGAGGATCCTATTGCTCAACAGTTTTCCACCTTCACGAACATCGCTCGCTCCACCACCGCCGCCCGAGCCGGCGTCGTATGACTGAATGAATTCGCCGTTCCCTCCACCGTTATAGCCGCCCTTAGTACCGTCTGCGGTGCCACCGACACGCACGTAAAGCGTTTCATTCGGTTGCACGGACACTACCGCGTAAACGCGACCGCCGAGGCCGCCAACTTGCGGATACCGTACGCTCCCGCCGGCCGCACCATCAGCGAGTATCGCTACTTGCGTTACGCCGGCCGGCACCGTGAAGGCTTGCGACTTACCGGTGTACTCGAACGTCCGGGATCGCGCGGCCGCGTCGGTGCGAGCAGATGGCATCGGGTTCGCGCTCGGCGAAAGTTGTGCGCATCCCGAGGTCACGCCAATGCACAGCAAAACAGTGACGATGGAAATGCTTCTTGAGTAACTCACGTTAACCACCTATTCATTCATGGCTGTTCGCTCGAACTCGACTACGTAACGCATCCAGTTTCACATACAAAAGACGTTAGGACTCCGGCGTTGCGAGCGATTGTGCGACGACGAGCAATCGATAAGCGACGCCATTAGTGCCGTGGCGAGGATGAGAAGAAGGGCACGTAGACCACCCTTCAAAGCTCGTCGCCAAATTACTCTCGATTGCTCACTGCGCGTTTGCGAGCCGATCGATAAAGCCGCTGCGCGCCATGCATGCCTAGTCGCTCGGATCGCTTTGTGGCTGAGTCGGCTCGGCAGAGCTAGGGTCGAGCCCGATGCCTGGGCAGCGTAAGTCGTGTCGCTGCCGTAGGAACGACCTTGCGCCAAGGCTAAGCGCTTTTGGCTGCTCTTTTACGAATTGATGGGAAAATTTATGCGTACGATTCCGGCTTTTCTTGTGATGGTCGCCGCCAGCCTCGCGTCAACCGGTTGCGCCCCGGTTGCCTCGTCGTTAGCAAGCTCATCCGTAAGTCAGTCGTCGGCAGCGAGGTCGGGAGTTCCGGAGCCATCGGCTACCATGCTAAGACGCCCGAGCTTCGGGTCGAAGTCGCGCGGTTGGCTGGACGCGAAACGCGCTACCGGATCGCTCATCTATGTTGCCGGCGGCAACCAGGTTGCGATCTTCCGGGAGAAAGATGGCAGCCCCGTCGGAGCAATTACCGACGGCGTCAATGGTGCATACGGGTTGTTCGCGGACGCGAAAGGCGGTCTGTACGTCGCCAATACCGACACAATAACGGCCTATCGTCCGGGCGCCGTACACCCTTGGATGGTGTATACCGATACCGCTAGTCCGTTGTACGTCGTAACCGATCATTCGGGCAGGCTCTACGCCGCTAACCGCAACGGAACCATCACCGAATACCCGCGGCAGCAAACAACGCCGGATACTACGATAAAGACCCCGGGCATCGAAGCTGACGGCATAAACGTCGACCATGCATCGAACCTGTACGTAGCGTATCGTGGCCGTCAAGGTCACGGTAGCGTTGAAGAGTTCGCTCCGAACTCTACGGACGGCCGTATCTTGGGTATGCATATTTGGGCGCCGCAAGGGTTACAGATCGATAGCTCCGGAAACATCATCGTGGTCGAGACCGGAAACGGTACCGTCGACATATTTCCGCCAGGGAAAAAAGAGCCGTCCCAGGTCTTGAACACCGGTGTTTACACCACGCAGATCGTTCTTGGCGGAAATCAGCGAAACATCTACTACTCCAATTACGCCGACCATAACGTCTACATCAGCCCCTATCCTCCGGGCGAGTTTCAACTGAAAGTCGCAAGCGGATTGAACTACTCGCAAGGTATGGCGCTTAGTCACGAAGAGCGCTGAATATTTTCGTGGGTTCAACGAAGCCGACCCAACAGGAAGCGACGGCGAACGCGCAGGGCAACTCGTCTATCGCGGATTCCGGCCCTGGGGGGGGTTGTAGTGTTTAATCCAGTTGCTCGGCCAATCGGCGAACCGAACCGAAAACGTCGTACATATCGTCGTACATATCAAAGTAAGCGATTAGCCGTCCCGATTCGCTTGTGGTTCGCACTCGCGCACACGTCGCAAACCGCACGAGGAGCGTTCGGTGCCGCGAGCGTCGTGGAATAACGGAAGCCCCGTTTTGATAGGGAATCACTAATCTATTGGGCCCTCCTCCACACGAGGCGTATTAGATGAATACCATGCGCGGCTGGCTTATCGGCGCGGCGGTCATCGCCGGCGCCGTATTGATATGGGACGTGCTCTCGGGAGCGCTCTCGGCGTTGCTCCTGATGTTCACCGCCGTGCTGTTCGCTGCCGGCCTTCGGCCGATCGTCGATCGGATGGCGAAGCGAATGCCCTATGGCGTTGCGGTCGGGCTTGCGTTTCTAGCCGTCATTTTGGTAATCGGAGTAATCGGAGCCGTGCTCATCCAGCCGCTAGGAGCGGAACTCATCAAGCTCGTTCAATCGTTACCTGGATACGCAAGCGCGCTTCAAGCGCAACTCGAGGTCGTGCAACGTCATTTCGAAAATAACCAGACGGCACGGCAGATCGCCGGCGCTTTAGCCGGCAGTGCCGGCAATGCGGCCAGCGTCATCGGCGTGCACCTACTCAACGGCACGGCGCTCACCGTCGCATCGATCGGTAACGGACTGCTCATTCTGCTGCTCGCCGTTGGCTGGATGCTATCGAGTGATGAACTGTCACGATTTGTATTGAGCTTGTTGCCGCCCGCGCCGCGTGCACAATGGCGCGCGGCCTTTGACGACATTGCAAAGCGGCTCAGCGCCTACGTGGGAGGCGTCGTGATCAACGGCTCGATCGTCGGCGTCGTTATGGGCATCTCGCTGGCACTGTTGGGCGCCCCATACTATTTACTCTTGGGATTCATCGCTGCAGTCTTTCAAGCGATTCCGATGCTTGGCGCCGTAATCTCTGGGCCGATCATTCTCCTTGTCGTACTAGCGACGAGCGGCTGGTCGAAGATGCTCATCGCGCTCGCGATTTTCATTGTCGTGCAAATAATCGACCAAAATGTGCTTTCGCCAATCATCTTTGGCCAACGCGTTCAGCTCAGCTTTCTGCTGATCATCCTGGCGACGGTCGTGGGCGGAACGCTGCTTGGTATCGGCGGGGCCTTCCTTGCCGTACCGGCCGCGGCCGTGTTGCAAGTGCTCGTGGTACGCATTATCGCTCCAGCCATTCGCGCCGCGAACGAGCAGAAGTGATGCGCTGGGCTTTCTTCATAACGGCATGCATGTTGCTTTTCTCACGCGCGGCGAGCGCGCAAACGCAGAACATGCCGTCGTGCACGTCAGCGATCCGCGTGCGGTTCGACACCTTCGGGATGACGCCCATCCCGGCCGGCTCGACCATCTGGTTTACTAGTGTAATGAAGGCCGTTCGCACGGCCGATGGCGGCGCAATAACCTCGCCGATTCGGATCGACGTGCGTCAATCGCGCATCACGTTCGGCCGATGGCCGGACGTCATAGCCATGCCGGACAGCACGGTCGTCCTCGATCCGTCGATACAAGTGCCCCGCCGGTTGTGGAGCGGCCCTGACGAACTAAATGTCGCATATTCGCCGTCTCAGGTTTCGATGGAAGCGCTGTTCGATGCGCTGCCGTACAAGGCTCCGGAGCCATTCATTCCGCGTTCCAGCGGCCCCGTAACGTGGACGGCAACGTTCGCCGCGTCACGCCCAGGAATTACGATAGATTGGGCTTGGAGCGCAGCGGTCTATTCGCGGTTCGGCGTCGTTGGGTCGTTCCAGCTCAAGCCCCTTTCAGGACCAATCTCACAAGTCGAGCCACAGGCCGGCCTGCCGAGCTTGTACGAAAACGACGATCCGGCCGGGACGGCGGAAGCCTACAAGCAATACGTCGTCGCGGGTGCAATGGGGAGTGGAGGGCCTAACTATACGGGAGCGCGCAGCGAAACCGCGTCAGTTACTGCGTGCCCCTCATCCAAGCCGCCGGTAACAACGCCGGAGCAGGTTAGACCAGCGCGACCTCCGCAGCGCCCGATCTTTCGAATAATGCCCTTCGGCGGTACCCCTTCATTCGCTTCGCCGATCTCGCAGCATATCGAGTTTGGCGACGGGACGGTCGGCCAAGCCGTCGATCGTTGCTATGCAACGGATCTTTGCGCGCTAATCTCATATGCCAACGGCGATCGATTGGCGATCTACTCCGAGGGCGCGGCACGTTGCAAACCCTACGTTTTATACTTTGATCGGACCAACAGCGGCCGCACGATCTACGGATTCGCGCGCGATCTCGAGCGCTATCGGTCCCCAGGTGTACGCTGCGCGACGACGCTCGCAACTCGCATCGTGATGGACGGTGGGCGCGTCAAACTAACGGTCGCCAAGAACACCGATAGCACGCTGAATTTCAACTTCGCCAGCGATTATTAGAAATCTAGTTGACGCAGTGTTCGGTCCGTGGTAACGTAATACTACATTCGTAGTAGCACGGAGGCACGATGTCCCGAAAGAAATCGCGAACCCTGACCGACCACGAGCTTCGGCTCATGGAAGTACTGTGGGAACGTGGCCGTGCAACGGTGGCCGAGGTGGTGGACGCTCTGTTGCCGCCACCACTAGCATATACGACGGTACTAACAACGTTGCGAACGCTCGAACAGAAGGGGTATGTCGCGCACGAAGGTGAGGGCCGCGCGTACGTATATCGTCCGCTTGTCGCGCGCGAACACGCGGCAAAATCGGCGATAAAGCACCTTCTCGACCGATTCTTTAAGAACTCGCCGGGCGATTTCGCCGTCGCTCTTCTCGACGATACGCAATTGAGCGAAGCCGAGGTCGCTAAAATTAAGCGGCTGCTCGGAGCCCGCAAGAATTCATCATGATCGACGTGCTGCTGGCTAGTCTTTGGCAGGGCGCGCTGATTTTCGCGATTGCTGCCGGCGTTAACGCGCTAGTGCCTCGTCAACACGCGGCGACGCGCTACGCAGTTTGGTTTGTGTCGCTCTTGGCGCTGGTGATTCTGCCGTTGATCGCTCAAATTTCTCTCGGCACGCCCTCGTCAACCATTTTTAGTTCGGTTGCACAGACGACGAGCGCGATCTCGAAATTGACAGAACAAACGTCGAGCGCAGCCGATTTCTGGATTGCCATCATCTGGGGCGCGGGGCTCCTAGCCTGCATAGTTCGCTTCACGATTAGTTATTTTCGCCTCGGCCGTATTTTGCGCTCCGTCGGGCCCAGTTCGGAAATCGGCGACCGCGTCTTCACTTCGCCCTTGGTTGCCGTTCCGATAGCGGCTGGATTGTGGCATCCCATAGTGATCGTTCCCGACGATCTTGTGGACGCGCTTCCCCCGTCCGACCTTGCGGCTATAATTTCGCACGAGTGCGCCCACATTGCCCGCCACGATGTTCTCGGTAATGTGGTCCAGCGCGCCATTGAATCCTTGCTGTTTTTCAACCCGTGGGTGTACCTCATAGGTCGTCAACTTGTGAAAGAGCGGGAGGCTGCTTGTGACGACTGGGCCGTTAGCGCCGGGAGCAGTCCTAACAGCTTTGCCTCTTGTCTGGCGACGTTGGCGCTCCGTGTTCCGCATACTAAAATAACTTTGCTCACTCCCAGCGCGATCTGGCCGAAGCGAATTCTTGTCGGCCGTATCGAACGTTTACTAAGTGGAAAGGCTATCCAAGTGAAAACCAACTACGTCGCTGTTGCTGCAGCCACCGCTCTATTCGCGCTTCTCGGTTTTGCCTTCCAAAATCCAAGGGCTCTCGGCGCCAACGCGAGTTGCTCGTCACCTGTCAAAATCATAAACCCAGTGCAACCCGATATTCCGGAATCTATCGCCAAAGCATATCCGAACGCAACCGTGGAACTCGCCGTTACCGTGAATGCAAGCGGCCAGCCCTCTGCGATGGAGATAGTAAAGGCGACAGGAAACAAGACGATCGACGCAGCGGTTGCGCACGCGGCCCAGCATTCGACATACAAGCCGGAGATTCGGAACTGTAAGGCAGTGTCGGGTGGAAAATATCTTTTTAGGGCCGACATCGGACCGTAATAAACCACGTTCGACAGTTGCTCGAGGCCGAAGATTGCGGCCACGCTTGCGATCCTTGACGGAAAGGAACGCCCCTAGCACGAAACGCGAACCTATGGCGACCCAGCTTAACTCGGGTCAGCCGGGTTCGGTGCGTCCGACCGGCACGGTTGCGTTTCTCTTTACCGATATCGAAGGCTCGACGCAACGGTGGGAATCGCACCGCAACGCGATGGACGATGCCGTCAAGCGCCATGATGCGCTCTTGCGCGATGCGATCGAACGGCGCAACGGATACGTGTTCAAAACCGTTGGAGATGCGTTTTGCGTTGCGTTTGCGCGCGTTTCCGATGCGGTTGCGGCTGCGTGTGAAGTGCAAAGTGCACTGAGCCAGCAGGACTTTTCTTCAGTCGGTGGATTGTCCATTCGCATTGGCGTACACGTCGGCGAAGCTGCGGAACGGCAGGGCGACTACTTCGGACCGGCCGTCAATCGTGTCGCGCGGCTTATGTCCGTCGGACATGGCGGCCAGATCCTGTTATCAAGCGTCACTCGAGATCTCTCTTTCAGCGATCTGCCGAACGGCGCGTCACTCCTCGATCTCGGCTCGCACCGATTAAAAGATCTCACCGACCCCGAGCACGTGTGGCAACTCAGTATTGTAACGCTGCAGACCGAATTCCCGGCACTACGCTCACTTGACGCGCGTCCAAATAATCTTCCGATTCAGCGTACGAGTTTCGTCGGGCGAGAACACGATGTCGCCGACGTCATCGAATTACTCGAGCGCAATCGTTTGCTTACGCTGGTTGGCTCGGGCGGCATCGGCAAAACGCGGCTCGCGTTGCACGTTGGCGCAGAATTGCTCGATCGCTATCCCGACGGCGTGTGGTTTGTCGATCTTGCACCGATTTCCGATCCCGAACTGGTGTCGAGCGTGACCGCACGGGCCTTGGGCATTCGGCAGCAACAGGACCAGCGCGTCGACGAGGCGATCGCCCAGTGGCTCAAGCCCAAGAAGTTGCTCGTCATCTTTGATAACTGCGAACATGTGTTAGAGCCGATGGCCCAACTCGTGACGTCGATAGTTACGTCTGCGCCGCAAGTTGCAATCCTCACTACGTCGCGTCAAGCCCTCGATGTCACCGGCGAAACCGCGCATCGGCTTCCATCGCTGCCGCTTCCGGCCGATATTGCCGGCCTAACCGCCGACGGAGCGTTGCGGTACGGGGCAATCCTGCTGTTCGCCAATCGCGCCGGGGCCGCCGATACGCGTTTTATGCTCACCGACGATAACGCGCCGATCGTTGCCGACATCTGCCGCCGGCTCGACGGCATTCCGCTGGCGATCGAGCTTGCAGCTGCGCGAGTGAAAGTGCTCTCCATCCCCAACCTAGCGCAGCGGCTCAACGAGCGCTTTCGGATCCTCACCGGGGGCCGCCGCGACGCGCTCCCGCGCCAGCAGACGCTGCGCGCGCTCATCGACTGGAGCTACGACTTACTCACGGCGCAAGAACAGCTATTGTTCGCGCGTCTTGGGGTGCTCGCGGGCGGATTTGGATTGGATGCGGCGACCGCGGTGTGCGGCGGCGAGGACCTCGACGAGCTCGACATTTTCGACCTGCTCTCGTCGCTGACCGATAAGTCGTTGGTCGTGACCGACACCGCGGGCGAGCAAGAACGCTGCCATTTGCTTGAAAGCACGCGCGCCTATGCGCTGGAGAAACTTGAGGCAGCAAGCGAACGCGAGCGCTTAGCCCGCCGTCACGCCGCGTATTTTTGTGATCGGGCGCAAGATGCCGACGAGCGCGTTGGCACAGGCTCGACGGCGGCCTGGCTGGCGAGCGTCGAACCGGAACTAGACAACTATCGCGCCGTGTTGGAGTGGGCGCTCAAAGGCGGGCACGATCTGGCGCTGGGTGGTGCTGTGGCCGGAGCGCTAGGGTCGCTTTGGTTTCATGGTGGACTCACAGAGGAAGGGCGGTATTGGATCGGCCTAGCGCAAGTAGGCCTTGACGAGTCGATGCACCCGCGCGAGGCGGCGCGAATGTGGCGCACGCTGAGTGTGCTTTCCTCCGGCAAGCGCAAACACGACTGTGCACAACGCGCCCTCGCGCTGTACCAATCGGTGGGCGACGACAAGGGGCAGGCTTGGGCGCTCCACGCTCTTGCGCTTAGTCTCTATCAAATGGCGGGCCGCCTTGAAGAAGCGAGTGATGCGAGCGCACGCGCGCTTGCGGCGATGCACGCGGTGGGGGATACACCGGGAGTGATTGAGTGCCTGAACATGCAAGCGATTATTCATTGGGCTCGTGGTGATATTGTAGCGGCGCGCGAGGAATACACGAAGGCGCTAGCCGCATACACCGCCTTGGGGGGAGACGAGGCCGGGGCAGCCGTGGTACTGGGAAATCTCGCGGAGCTGGAGTTCGGAGATGGTCGGGTCGAGCGGGCAGTACGCCTGGCGGAGGAAGCCCTGGCGATCCAATCGCGTGGCAAGAACGCGTCAACGTTGGCGGCCTCCTACCTCAACATCGCCGCCTATCGCATCGCGCTGGGAGATGTGGACGCAGCGCGTGAGGCTGCTCGCACGGGGCTGCACTGGGCGCGACAAACACGGTACGCGTTAGGCATCACGATCGCGTTGCAGCATATCGCGCTGCTCTCGGCGCTGCGCGGAGAGGTGAACGATGCGGCGCGGCTCATCGGCTACGTCAATCTGCAATACAAAGAACTCGGGAGTGAGCGTGAGGCCACGGAGACGTGGAGCTACGAGAAACTCGTAGCTGCACTGCACGAGCAATTGATCGAAGCCGACATAGATAAGCTCGCGGCCGAAGGCGCGACGTGGTCGGAAGATCGGGCGATCGAAGCAGCGCGCAAAGCCTGACCACAAGCACCGGCAACGGCTGCTTATTGGCAGACTTTGGGTGAGCTGTAGCGGATAAACGCTTACGGAGGCCTCATGCCGGTCGAAAGCCGAAAGGACACCTGTGTTGCTATTCGGCGTGGTGAGGTACTCACTAAGCCTCGCATTGCAAGCGGCCGATCGCGACGTCTGACATCCACTTCAAGGGAGCAAAATTAATGAACACCCCTGGTTTACTCAAGTGCGCCGGCGCCGTCGTCGCACTCGCGATGGTTTCTGCATGCGGGAGCGCCTCAACAGCTGCGCCGCCGGCGGGTACGGTCGCGCCGTCAGCCGGTACGGTCGCACCGTCCGCCACTACGCTCAGAGCGACCTACGTAGGTAGGACGCTGTTCGTGAATGGAAGACCGGTAACGGCTGCGAGGCTCAATGCTCTGCCGCGCTACTCCGAGCTCGTACCGGATGCATCGAAGTCAAACAGATACGAGTACATCTTCAGTTATTACGGGTCGTACGCGAGCGTCTTCAACTACCCAAAAAGCAACGGGATGATCGGCCAGATTGATGGCGCCGGCGGCCAAGGGTGCACCAACGTTTTGCACGGTTATGGGAAGAAGATTATCTGGAACGCCGGTCGGACAAATAACCTGATCACCGAGTACAGCGTGCCGAAGAATAACGTGCTCAAGACGTTGTCTCTCAATTATGAGTTCACATCCAGCTGCGCCATGAATAAGAACGGCGACCTTGCAGTTGGAGTCCTATTGGGTGATTCCTACGGTGCCGGCGGGCAGCAAATTATCTTCAAGAACGCGAGCGGCTCGGGTACGGTGCACACGACGCCGTTGGCCAAAGCATACTTCGCTGGTTACGATCCCCAGGGCAATCTCTTTGCCGACGGTTTCGACCCGAGCTATTACTTTATGCTCGTCGAGCTTCCGAACGGCACGGGCAAAGCCGTTACGATCACGACCAGCAACTCTCCGGAGTTCCCTGGCTCGGTGCAGTGGGATGGCAAATATCTCACCGTGTTCGATCAGCTCACGAATCAGATGTACCAGTACACGGTTAGTGGAACGACGGCAACGCTCAAGAACACCATTCAGTTTAACGGATCGAGCGACTGCGCGCAGACGTGGATCGTTAAGGGGCTGATGTATTGCGCCGACGCCGGAAACGACAACGGCGAGGTTTTCGCATATCCGGCCGGTGGTTCGCCGCTTGCGACGTTCACGGGGAGCTTCGATTTCCCGCTCGGCGTGACGGTAGCGAAGTAATACTCTAGCCGCGCTCGAGGTGCTGCCGTAAATCCCAAATACGTTCGCTGGTGGAATAGACGGCAGCACCGCGAACATGTTAATCGCTGTTGCTTTCGGCGTGCTGCTTGGTGACTAAGTTTCACATTGCAAGAAGCTGAGTGCGACCTTCTACTTACTCTGAGGAGCAAGATTGATGAATTCCCCTGGTTTTCTGAAGTGTGCCGCCGCCGTCACGGCGCTCGCGATGGTCGCGGGGTGTGGGGGCGGATCGACGGTCGCGCCGTCAGCCGCCGCGCCGAGCGTGACCCGCGTCGGTAAGATGCTGTTCGTAAACGGCAGGCCGATAACGGCGGAGCGGCTGAATCCGCTACCGCGTTACGCACGGCTCGTACCGGAAGCGAAGTCGAAAGACTACGAGTACATTTTTAACTACTACGGCTCGTATGCCAGCATTTTCAACTATCCTAAGAACACATCGATGATCGGACAGATTAATGGCGCCGGCGGCCAAGGGTGCACGAACGTTTTGTCCGGATACGGCAAGAACATTTTCTGGAATGCTGGACGCACGGGCAACGTCATGACCGAATACCAAGTTCCGGACAAGCAGATCGAGACGCTACCGATCGATTACGCCTTCACATCCAGCTGCGCCATGAATACCAAAGGCGACCTCGCAGTTGGGATCCTCATAAGCGACTCGTATGGTAGTGCCGGTCAGCAAGTGATCTTCAACAAGGCAAAAGGTACGGGTAAGGTTTTCCCAACACCGCTGTCCAGAGCGTTCTTCGCCGGCTACGATGCCAAAGGCAATCTCTTTGCCGACGGATTCGGCGCGAGCTACTACTTCATGCTCGTCGAGCTTCCGAAGGGGCACAGGCAGAAACCGGTTACGATCACGACGAGCAACACTATCGGTTTTCCTGGCTCGGTCCAGTGGGATGGCACCTACCTCACAGTGTTCGATCAGGATACGAGTTCGCTGTATCAGTACACGGTGAGTGGAACGACGGCGACGTTGAAGAACACCGTACAGTTGGTCGGAGCTAGCGACTGCGCGCAGACGTGGATCGTTCCGGGTCTGCTGTATTGCGCCGATGCCGGAACTGACGGCGGCGAGGTTTTCAACTATCCGGCCGGCGGTTCGCCGGTCGCGACTTTCACGGGAACCTTCGATACGCCGCTCGGTGTAACGGCAGCCGCGAAGAACTAGCATATTTTCGCCGGCCTTAGTTAGCGAACGCCCCCGGTTGCCGTGAGCCCGGGGGCGTTTTATGTATAGCGGAGGGCTTAATGCTCGCCGAGAACGCAAGGGCACCAAGCCTGACAACTACTTTAAGGGAGTCAAGATTCATGAATTCCCCTAGTTTTCTCAAGTGCGCCGGCGCCGTCGTCGCACTCGCGCTCGTTTCGGCGTGCGCCGGTGGATCGACGGTCTCGCCGTCGGCCGCTACGCCCAGCGTCACCCGCGTCGGTAAGACGTTGATGGTGAACGGCAGGCCGATAACGGCGGAGCGGCTGAATCCGCTCCCGCGTTACGCACGGCTCGTGCCGGAAGCGAAGTCGAAAGACTACGAGTACATCTTCAACGACTACGGCTCGTACGGCACGATTTTCAACTATCCTAAAAGCACCTCGATGATCGGGCAGCTTGACGGCGCCGGCGGCCAAGGGTGCACCAACGTTTTGTCTGGTTATGGCAAGAATACTTTCTGGAATGCCGGACGCACGAACAACGTGATGACCGAATACCAAGTTCCAGACAAGCAGATCAAGACGCTGCCAATCGATTATGACTACACGTCCAGCTGTGCCATGAGTACCAAGGGCGACCTCGCAGTTGGGATCCTACTAAGCGATTCCTACGGTTCGGCCGGTCAGCAAGTAATCTTCAAGAAGGCGAAAGGCACCGGTAAGGCTTTCCAAACGCCGCTGGCTCGAGCGTACTTCGCCGGTTACGATCCTAAGGGCAATCTGTTTGCCGACGGTTTCGGCCCGAGCTATTACTTTATGCTCGTCGAACTTCCGCAGGGCAACAGGCAGAAACCGGTTACGATCACGACGAGCAACACCGTCGAATTTCCCGGCTCGGTACAGTGGGATGGCACCTATCTCACCGTGTTCGACCAAGAAACGCAGGCGCTGTATCAGTACACGGTGAGCGGAACGACGGCAACGTTGAAAAACACCGTGCAGTTGGTCGGAGCTAGCGACTGCGCGCAGACGTGGATCGTTCCGGGCCTGCTGTATTGCGCCGACGCGGGAAATGATGTCGGAGAAGTTTTCAACTACCCGGCCGGCGGTTCGCCGGTTGCGACGTTTTCGGGAGACTTCGATTTCCCGCTCGGCGTGACGGCAGCCGCGAAGAAATAGCATACTCCACCGAGCGTTAGTTAACGAACACCCCCGGCTGCCTTTGTGCACCGGGGGTGTTGTATCAGCCTGACAGCTAGTTTTTTTGAATGCGACTGTTGGTGATGAAGACGCGAGCGAATAGGAACGCCAACGCGGTATGAAGCGCGGCTGCCGGCCATAGCAACAGCCCCATAAATTCGCGGCTGACCGCAACGTAGAGAAAGAATATCGCTGCGAGCACGTTGTACGTTAGGAGTCCGCGGACGGCTGGACGCGCGCTACTTTCGGCTTCGTTCTGGGGCCAGCACGCTAGCCCCAGTGCGAGTAACGCGAAGCCGGCGACACGCCCGACTGCCTGTCCGCCGGCAGACAACTCGGCGCCCAACAGTAGCCGTGAGACTATCGAGGGATCGACCATGAGGGCAAGCCCCGTTGCCGCCTCAACGCCGGCTGAAAACGTAACGAGTTTCATATCGCAGCCGCCGCTATTGCCGCGCCATAATCATGTTCATGACCTCTTCACGATTCAGAAGATGGTCGGTGTCCTCACCGCTGGTCTCGATAACGACGACGTTGACGCCACCGTTGAACGCACTATCTTTGGGAGGCATGTCCGGCGTAATCGGAGAGCCCCGCTTGATCCCGACGTCCGATGTCTCGTCAGCGGAGAAAACGGCGGGCACGGTTCGGTTGACGCGGCCATCGCCAACGGCTTTTCCATCGATGAAGAGTGTCACGGTTGCACCTTTGGCGAGGCCGCCGCCGTCGTACGCGAACTCCACGCGCAGCTGGTGCTTGCCCGAAGGGACGACTTGCGTCGAGGTTACGTCGGGATCTTTCGCATCATATGCCAGGAAGCCCGAATAGGGGCTGTCGGGAATCGGCAGCGCCTCGCGCTGAACGTGCTTTAAGGAGTCAGTAGAGCTCGACATTCCGTACCTCCCACGGCAAGAGACGACAGCGAACAGACTTCCACTCTACAGTGGCATGCAGCCTGCGGCTACCCGTAAAACACAACGGTAGCCACGGGGGCCGCGAGGACAAGCGAAATCATGCCTTACCCACAGCTCGGAGCACCTTCGAACTGATGGATTTTTTCGACCGGCGGTATGGAGCTATAAAACGCCGGGTCACTCGCCTCGTTGCGGATTCGCGCGACCTCAGAGCGATCGCGCAGATAGTTTTCGGGTGTTAGCGGGTGAGCGGCGGATCCGAAGGGTTCTTCGTAATTGCCGAAGCGAACAACGATAATTCCAGGAACTACTTTATTTTGGTTGTCACGATATAATCGAACGGTTAGGTCGTCGCATTTCCCAGTCGATCCAGCTACCGTATATTTCGCCGATTCCACTGGATGTTTCTCGGGCGAGATCAGCGTGAATTGTCGATGGGTGAAACGCCCGTTCGGCTCGGCGCGCCAGATATCATAAACCATCTTCGGGCTCTCGGTCACGATGATCCGCCGGAGCAAACCCTTTCCTCCGTTGTTATAGTCGCCCCCGGGCAGTCGTTCCGAACCAACGGGATACGGATCCCGGAAACATGCCGAAAAGCTGCAGATTGCGAGTATGCCGCCAAAGGCAGCAAATCTGTTAGGCATCCACCCTCATTTCCAAGATTGCGGCGGCAATTTCATCAACGTTGGTTTCGAGAGCAAAGTGACCCGCGTTTAAGAATCGGATGTCGGCATTTTGCACATCGCGTTTGAACGCCTCGGCTCCAGGAGGAATAAAGAAAGGATCGTTCTTTCCCCACACAGCGAGCACTGGAGGCCGATGCGTCCGAAGATATTGCTGATACAACGGGTAGCGTGCGATGTTCGATCGGTAATCGATCTTGAGGTCGGCCTGAAGATCAATCATTCCCGGGCGAGCGAGAAGCGCGGCGTCGAGCCAATACGCTTCGGGTTCGATCGCCGTAGGATCGGGCATTCCGTGCAGATAGGAATCGCGTACGCCATCGAACGACATGCGCTCCTTGATCGTCTCCCGGAGCGCCGCCGAAGGATGCGCCCAGTATGCACGCAAGGTCGCCCAAGCAGCGTCGCCGAGGCCTTGTTCGTATGCGTTACCGTTTTGCGTGACAATCGCGGTAATGCTATGCGGATTGGCGACGGCGAGATTGAATCCGACCGGTGCGCCGTAATCGAACACGTACATGGCAAAGCGTCTTAACGCAAGTTCGTTTACGAAGCCTTGGATCGTTTCTGTTAGACCGGCAAAAGTGTATCGATAGTCAGCGCCCCTTTCGATCGTCGTGAACCCAAACGAAGGCAGATCTGGGGCGATCAAGTGAAAGCGTTCCGCAAGCTTTGGCATAAGGTGCCGAAAATAGTGCGACGAATTTGCAAACCCGTGGAGTAGCAGAAGAGCAGGTTGCCCCTGCCCACCCGCTTCCCGGTAGAAGACGTTTGCGGGGCCGATTCGGACGGTCGAATGACGGACGTCAGTCACGCAGTCAAGCGTTCGGCGCTAAGATTATTTTTCAGTTTTCTTTTGTTTCTGCCAAGCTGATGTACGCTGTTTTCAGCGTACATCAGATGGTCCGTAATCATCACATGCTGGAGGACACCTTGTGGCAGAAAATACGAACCTCGATCGTCGTCGCTTCTTAGGCGCTGCGGCCGTGACGATCGCGGCAACCCAGCTGGGTACGCTGTCTTCGGCGAGCGCCCAATCCAGTAATTCAGCGTCCGGCGATACGACCACGACCCTCACTCCTCAAGAGGGCGCGCACGCCTCGTTTAGTTCGATGAAGCAGATCGAGGCCGGTTTTTTGAATGTCGGTTACGCTGAAACTGGGCCTGCGAACGGCCCGGCAGTCATCCTACTTCACGGGTGGCCGTACGATATTCACAGTTACGTCGATGTCGCTCCGATATTGGCGGCGGCGGGCTACCGAGTCATCGTTCCGTATTTGCGCGGTTATGGGAGCACGACGTTCCTCTCGAGCGCGACTCCGCGAACGGGCCAACAGGCGGTGGAAGCGCTCGATACCATCGCACTCATGGACGCACTCAAGATCAAGAGCGCTATCTTCGGTGGTTTTGACTGGGGCTCGCGCGAAGTGGCCATTTTAGCAGCCCTCTGGCCGGAGCGCTGCAAGGGCCTTGTCGCCGTCAGCGGCTACTTGATTACGAACCGTAAATTAACGGTATTGCCGCTACCGCCGAAGGCCGAGTTGGGGTGGTGGTACCAATACTACTTCGCCACCGACAACGGCGTGCTCGGCTACACCAAGTACCGGCACGATTTTGCTAAACTCATTTGGAGCATCGTGTCCCCCAACTGGAAGTTCAGCGATGCGACGTTCGATCGAAGTGCGGCGGCGTTCGATAACCCGGACCACGTCGCGATCGTCATCTCCGATTACCGCTGGCGCATAAATCTGATCAAGGGCGAACCGCAGTACGATCGCATCGAGGCGAAGCTCCAGAAGGGGCCGGCGATTGCCGTGCCAACGATCACCATTGCAAGTGATTTTGATGGCGCGAACGCGAGCGGAACGGCCTATCGAGCGAAGTTCTCCGGTAAATACGCGCATCGGATCTTCAAGGGCATCGGCCACAACGTACCTCAGGAGGCGCCGCAGGCCTTCGCACAAGCAATAATCGATGTGGATGCTATGGCGGGGACATTCTACTTAGCCAACTACAGCGTTTTCCGGGTAGGGGTTTCGGTCGGCGGTTGCGGGGAATCGTGCCCCTGGTTCGACTTGAACCGCCTGACGGAGGTATCCAGACACATGCGTACGTTCGTTTTGCTCGTATCTCTTATGCTCGCAGCGACGATGCCGGCGACGGCGGCTCCGCTCGATGGATTCCATTATCTCGTCGGTACGTGGAACTGCACGTACGTTGGAGGATCGGAACGCATGCCGTACACCAACACATACGTATACGATCTCGACGGCAAAACGTTGCGTCAGTTCACTTCCTCAACCGCCGGCAGCGACGAAGAGCTGCTCGCATATGATTCGCAACACAGCATGTGGACGGCAGTCGTTCTCGACGAGCATGGGGACGCCACGGTGATGCACGCAGCAGGCAGCGATCCGGATCACATCGCGTACACTAGCGTCTATCCCGATGCAAGCATCTCCACAACGTTCGATCGCATTTCCGATACGAAGTACAGCCTGCATGGGAGATATAGCGTAGGCGGTAAGACTATTGCCTCTGTCGATACGTGCGTGCGAGCAACGCCTTGACTTAATTTCGTTTCAGGCAGATCGATCGAATGGCTATTTCGGCTGCTGGATCGGCTGCGGTCGAGATCGGTCGCACGTACACCGCCATATAGCGGTGGGATTTTGAATTGGTGCTAACGGCCTCCCATAGTTGTCCGGGGTCGTGCTTCTGAGTCAGAAACATTGCCGGGTGATTGCCACAGATCGTTATGTCTTTTGAACCTGGCTGGCGTGGTGGCGCCGGGCCATTTGTAGTTTGTGCCATGATCGATTCTTTCGAAGCCCCAGGTTTGATCCAAGTTTCACCGGCGGTGGGGTCGTTCGAGTGAATCCAACCCTTCGGCGCTTCGAAGTCAACCCTCCCCGCAAACGGATGTGCACAACCCGTGCAGACGATCGCGAGGCAAAACATGGCCGCAATATGCTTCATGCTACCAATGACCGGCACTCTGGCCTCCATCCACGTGCGAAATTTCGCCGGTTACGTATGGTGCGTTTTCTAGATACATGACGGCCGAGGTGACGTCGTCGATCTCGCCGATTCGCCCGAGCGGGATCTGCCATTCGACTCCGGCATAAGAAACCTCCGGATGGGTCCTGATAACGATCGGCGATACCGCATTGACGCGAATGCCGCGCGAGGCATACTCGATGGCTAGCGATTTGGTGGCTGCGTTCAATCCGCCCTTCACCATCGAGACGAGGACGGCCGGAACGCCCTTGACGGGTTGTTCGGCGACCGTCGCCGTGATGTTGACGATATGGCCCGATCCTTGCGTTTCCATCCGGCTCAGTGCCCGCTGCGTGATGTAGAAAAAGCCGGCGAGGCTCGTCGACAGCATCACGTCGCAGTCGGTCTCGGTGTACTGCGTGAATGGTTTCGAAATATACGCGCCCGCATTGTTGATCAACGTGTCGAGCCGGCCGAATCTGTCGACGCCCTCGCTCATGATGCGATCGGCGGTAGCGGGATCGCTGATGTCGCCGGCTACGTTTAGTACATCGGGGCCGGTGCTCGGCTCGACTTCGAGTGCGTTCGCGACGACTCTGAACCCGGCTGCAAGGTAGGCAGCGACGAGGCCTGCGCCGATCCCGTGCGAGGCGCCGGTTATGACAACGACCTTTTTGTCGCTCGAAGGGTTCAAAGTTGGCCCGCCTTATGCAGCGTCTCATAGAGCGATAGCGCCAGTTTGCCCGCATGATCTTCCTTGTGATCGGGATCGCTGTTAAGCCCAAAGGCGATCACCGCGTCTTGACGCGGGAAGTAGAAATGTAGAACTCGGTACCCGAATGTTGACCCCTCGTACGACCAGACCGTTCCCATCTGCGCTGTCGTCGTCTGGCCGACCCCAAGCCCGAAGCCACCAGAATCTTGGAGCGTGGTCGTTGCGATGGGATTGCCAGTTTTGAGCGAGACGATGCTCATCAGCTCGGCCCGTTGTTTGGGCGCCAACATCGGTCCGGCATACAACGCACGTGCCCATCGCGTCAGGTCCTCGGGCGTCGAAACGATGCCGCCGGCGGCTCTCATCCACGAGACGCTATAATCGCGCACGTCGCGGCCGAAGAGCGGTGCGAGCGGCGCATCGTCGATTCGGCTAAAGAAGTACCCCGGTATCATGCGCTCGAGTATAGACGGGGCATACCGGTCGCCGGCATAGTACGACGAAGTCAACCCAATATTCGATGGTAAGAATCGATGCTCTAGTTGTTTCGTGTACGTGTCATGACTGGCGCGTTCGATGATGAGTTCGGCCAACAGGTAGTTCGTATTCGAGTAGCTCCAGCCCGTTGTTGGCGGCGGCGCATGCGCATTGCCGGGATAAACGTACGCGATCAACTCAGCGATCGTGAAATTCCGTCGAGGTTCCTTCGCATAGTCTCGCAGCATGGCGGGAACGTGATCGTAACTGGGAATGCCGCTGGTCATGTTGAGCAACTGCCGGATCGTCACGCGTTTCCAGGCCGGATATTGCGGTAACCATCGGCCCACGGTCTGATCGATGCGTAACTTGCCTTCGGCCTCGAGTTGTAGAACGACGGCTGCCGTGAAGGCCTTCGTATTGCTCCCGATCTGCCAAAGATCGTTAGGCATTATCGGTGCGCCGTCTCGAATGCGCGTCGATCCAGCGGTAAAGTTGATGTTGGCCGGCACTCCGTGCAAGCTGATGCTAAGAGAAATCGCGGTAACGTGCTCGACGCTGGAACGCGAGCGTAAATATTGGTCGAGATCTCGCTGTAGCTGGCCCCGTAGCGTTTCGTCAGTCGTTGTTCCCGCAACGCCAAGCAGCGCGGTAGCCGCGAGTAGCATCGCTACAAATCGCATGGCACTAGGTTTTGGCCGAAACGACCGTCGCAATCGGATACGAGATGATGTCGAGCATAATGGAACTCTTTTCAACCGCTTGAACGAGCTGACCGACCCGCTGGTTCCAAAGGGCGCCGGCCCACGCATGTCGCGTTTTCCAACTGGTTACGACGGTGACGCTCTTTGCATCGTCGGCTTCGAAGACTTGGCCTTCGAGGAACCCTTCCAGCCCGACGCCGACAGTCCGAAGCAGATCGGTCGCGCGAGACGTTAGTCCGGGACAGCTGCCGGCGTCGAGCGCCGCGGACCAAATGTGCACGATCGTGCGCGGTTTACCATCTATTTCATCGTTTGGGAACTGATCGCTCATGCAATTTCTCTTTTCGAAAAATCACACTAAACCTGCCCGGCGGTAGATGGGTTCGAGTCGCCTTTGGATCGTTGCGAACGGATGCATAAGTCGTAGACTTTTCGTACGTCCTGAATGAATTCGAACGAAGGGGTGTTCGGGGGTCCCCAGTTGCGCCACGCCCCGTATGCGTCTTCATTGCCGAACGATATCGTTCCGGACCCGTCACTGTTCGTAGTCGAACGGATGTTGGCGAGATTCGGGAGGTATATTCTCTGCAACCCGCCGCCACGATACTTCCGGCAGATAATGGCGGAGTCGTTCGTTAGCGCGTACCACGTCAGCGAACGCGCGTACGCATCCCAAAGAAATCGACCGAGAATAAAATACAATCCGACGAGTACGAACGGCACGCCCCACAAACTCATAAACCAGGAGCCGCCGGACCGAACTGCGAGACTTTCCCAAACGATGGCGAAGCCACCCCACATGATACTAAACGGGACGAGTACGACATCGGCGCGTCTGAACCGTACCCCGGTGGCGGGTCTCCCTGTCCAAAGCAAGGGATCAGTTTCTCCGGCTTCAATGAAAACACGTTGATCGTCGGTAAGAAGAGCCAATCGTCTAGACCTCCAAACATATGTATCTACAGCGGCGTTAGGATTGCGAGTCGGCCCTCGGAAGCCTTCGCGCCGGCGAATCCAACGACTACGAGAACGTGGCCGTCATCCGAAATGCCGAGGGCTTGTGTCACGTGCCGCCCGCCCGGCACCGATTAACATAATGTTAGTCCGCCGGTGGAGCGATGTGAAGAACAGCGATGGTGGTAAATCTACAGACTTATCCGGACCGAGCCCGTCGTACGGTGAAACTTCCCGAGAGACCGTTCAAGTAATTCGCTACTCGAGACTCGCGGACGGATCTCGTTTGTGGGTAGGGATTCGATTGAAGCTGAACGAGGTCGCGACCAGACGTCGGGTAGACAAACCCGGAGGAAGCTCGGAATACATCGCTCACAACTGCGGTGAGAATTGCGAGCGTACCGTTCGGGTACCGGATTGAAACCAGAGGGTTCCATCTGGATCGCGTCCGAAGAATGTAGGCTGTTCGCCGAGCTTACTGTTTGCGCGGTAGAAGCGAAAGCTAATCGCTCCGTCGTTGCCGATTCCGAATAGCCAATCTCAGGACAAAAGGCGCGCACGGCTGGGGGTCGCGGCTTGGAATCGACGGCGCGCACGGTGTGTGACCAACGTCGAGCGGTGAATCACCGACCGCGAGAAGTCCGCTGCAGGCGACGACCAACGCTGCGACCGCACGCATGCCGCGACGCTTCGTGTCGCGGGAGAGGAATTACTGTGAATAGCGAAGTGCGCACCATGACCTATTTCAAGCTCGGCCTTCTTGCCGTCGTGCTCTCGGTACTGGCGGCGCCGGCTGCCGGAGGCGCGGCAACGGCGACTCTCGATCCCGCTACGCAAAAGGCGATCGACGCGGCAGTCGTACACGAGCTTGCTGCCTACGGTGGCGCGAAACCGGTTCCGGGCGTCGTGGTTGGCGTTTGGGTGCCCGGCAAAGGCGAGTATACCAAGGGCTATGGCTACGCCAGTCTCGCGACCAAGTCGCACATGCAACTCGACGACCGCTTCCGCATCGGCAGCAACACCAAAACGTTCGTCGCCACCGTGCTGCTGCAGCTGGTCGATGAGAAGAAGTTGCGTCTCGACGACACGATCGGCAAGTTTGGCCTCGGGTTCAACATCCCGAAAGAGAATCAAATCACGCTGCGCCAGCTCGCAGAGATGCGAAGCGGCATCATCGACGTGTACTCGGTACCGGGCGTTCAAAAACAAAGCGAAGCATTCTGGGCCAAGCAAACGACGCGCCAATGGGTCGCTCTCGCTGCGAAGCAGCCACTGCTCTTCGCTCCGGGCACGAAATACAACTACAGCAACACCAACTGGTTTTTGATCGGACTGATCATCGAAAAAGTAACGCACGATTCCATCCAAGGCCAGATATCCAAGCGAATACTCGTACCGATGTCTCTGACGGCCACGTCGTTTCCGACGACCGACCCGAACATGCCGTCACCGTACGCACACGGTTACACATTGGTAAAGGGCGCATGGGTCGATCAGACGGTAGCCTTACCGCCGTCGGTTTCATGGGCAGCCGGCGTCATGATTTCCGACATGGCCGATATGAAGCGTTGGGTCAAAGCCTATGTGACGGGCACCACCAACAGCCCCGCGACGCAGAAGGAGCGCCTCGCGTGCATACCGACCGGCGTGGGCAACTTATCGTTCGGCATCGGAATCGGCTGTTCGGCCGGCTGGTATGGCTATACGGGCGGCATCACCGGTTATAACACCGGAGCGTACTATATGCCGGCGACCGGCGTTACGATCATCGCTTTCGTGAATAGCCAAGTCGAGAAACCGTTTCCCGGGGTGACGAACGCCATTTTTCGCGATATCGCACGGATCGTAACACCGAATAACGTTCCGTTCGTGAAGTAAAAGCTCACGCCAACGCGGCGGTCGCCCAAGCTGCAAGACATGCGAGTTTGTGTTCTTTACGCCACGGGCGGCCGACGCTGCTTCCGAGTGCTTTGAGGCAAGCATCTATCTCTGCCGGTGATACGCGTAGTTGCGATGCGGCTTCGGCCGGAAGCGCTTTCTCATCGAGCTCGACGAACTGAATGTTGTTTTCGCGCAAGGCATGCCGGAATGCGTCACGCACCGCCAGCCCCTCGGCGACGGCCGGATGCTCCGGCGTTGCAAGACTGTAGCGCAGCAGATCGGTCACCCAGCCGGCGCGGTTGACGAGCAACGCGGCGCCGGCCGCATCGAAGCCTTCGTCCTTCAACCGTTCGACGACGCTCCGCAATCCGGCGGCTGCGAATTCATCTTGGCGTTTGCGACCTTCGCGAACGGCGGCCGCTGCTTCGGCAAAGCTATTTTCGGTTAGGTCGCGTGCGAGCTCGGCGGCGACGTGATAGGGTTGCGAAGCGAGCCGGTCGTTTTCAGCACCAGTCGGTACGAACGACGAGAGCACAACGTGTGGTGCACCCTGTTTGACGTCTACGGCCACGAGGATCGCGCCGCCGCGGGACGCGCGTAGACCCAGCGTTACGGTTCTCACGCCTAATGGTTTCTAACAGGGTTTCAGAAAAAACTGCGAGCGAGCCAATCACATGTCGATTTTAGTCATAAAGTTAGCTTGGTTGGCGACGGGGTTTGCGGGGCATCAGTGGAAAGCGATACACGACCGCCTCGCCGCGGGCGACGCCGCGCTTCCGGCAGAAACGGTCGCAACACTAATTGCTTTGAGAATCGCAGGTACACGAGAATGAGCGCCGCTACAACAACGAAACATCTCGCCTTCGCTGGTATCGTGTCGATCGTCCTATCGGCTTGCGCAAGCAATACGGCGACAACCGTTCCCGTTGGTGGACAGCCGCGGTTGAAATCGGGTTTCATGCGACTAACCTTCAGAGTCGCCGGTCCACTCGATTTCTCAAAGTATCAGTACGGCGTCACGTTCAACACGACTGGAAGCGCGTTAACGCCCAGGTTCGGTAAGAACGCCGATTGGGAAGCGTTCTCGGCGACGATCAGATCCACGAACGGATCCGGCGCGCCCGGCGTCGAGGTTATTCAATATGTTGACAACCCCAACGATCCGCACCAGCCGCCGGCCGAAATTCCCGAAGCCGTTACACCTTCGCAGCTGCAGTTCGCCGCCGGCAGCAACACGTTTTCGGTCACGTTCCAGCGCTCGATCGCCGGCGACGGCTCGCAGCTGCCGGCCGCAAACTGGCGGTTTAATGCCTCCAGCATGACAGCCAGTCAAATCGTCGATACGATGGGCCGTTGTGCGAGCTGCTTCAACTCACCGAAGCTCGCCGTGAACACGAGCTTCGTTGAAACCATTGCATCGCAGGGACAGCCGAACGTCGCGCCTGACGCTCGTATCGTTAACGTCGAGTTTCAGAATTCTCCCTGAACGTGAATGATTCATGAATCGTTCACACGTTGCGCGGGGTGTTCGCCCTTAGACTTTCTTCACATCGAAGCTGCACGATAGCTCCGCTACACATCTCGTAGTTGAGGAGCTTCAATGAATCGTAGAACAATGGGCCGGTTTGCCGCTCTCGCAGCGGTTATTCTAGCTAGCGCGTGCGGCGGTACCAACGCAGGCTCGCCATCCACCACTCTACCGGCTATCGAACAGCCGGTACGATCTGCCGCTAAGGGGGGCGGGTCGGTGTTGAGAATGCTCAAGCACCAAGTTGTGATCGGATCGACCGTGGATCCGGTAAACGGTGCGGGAAACCCATATGGCTTGGCGATTGCGCCACAGACAACGGGAGGTTTTACTCAGGGAGACCTCGTCGTCTGCAACTTCAATGCGAAGTCCGGCGTACAGGGAACCGGTCGATCGATCATCGCGCTGCATCCGGTGGCAAACTCTGTGCCGCTACACATATCCTCCGACAAAACGTTAAAGGGATGCGATGCACTCGCCCTCGACGGCGCCGACACCATCTGGGCGGCATCGATGGTCGCAAACGATAATCCCGTATTGGATGCGGCCGGCAAACTTCTGGTCAATATCAAAGGCAAGCCGTTCAGCCAACCATGGGGCCAGATTTACGCCGCGCCGACCAGCGGCGTGCCGGCGTTTTACGCCACCAATGCCGGTACCGGCACGATCGTGCGCATCAACCTGGCTTCAAAGTTTACGTACGACGTTATCGCTAAAGGTTTTCCGGTGAATCATGGCAAGCCCGGAACTGCATTGGCTCCCTCCGGGCTCGCATACGATGCTAGCGTCGACACGCTGTACTTCGCCGACGGGCAAAACAACTCGATCGTCGCGTTCAAAAACGTCACGAAGATCGCAGCCGGCGGAATCACCGCCCAGAGCAACGGCATGAAGTTCACCGGCCCCTCGGCCGGTGATGCGAGAATCGTCTTCTCCGGTAACCCGTTGAACGGTCCACTCAGCACGGCGCTGCTTCCGAACGGGAACCTCATCGTCGGAAACACGCTCGATTCGGACGGGAACAACCTCATGATCGAGCTTTCGGCCGCCGGCAAAGTGCTGGACGTGCGTAACGTCGATAAGGGCGCAGCCGGAGCGATCTTCGGCATCGTTGCGACTGGCACGACGAACTCCGACACCAAGATCTATTTCAATGACGACAACGACAACAACGTTCAGGTGCTCGAGCAGTAAGAAACCGAACGTTTCGTAAGGTGCTCCGAGGGTGCGTGGCGAGTGCCGCGCACCCTTCCCTTGCGCAACGTTAGGAGCGCCCCGACTCATCCAGGTTAGTCTCCGGGGCGTTCTATAAGTATGCGCCCATTAGCTTCGTGGAAAGTCTCGTCCGCCGGCTTCGATTTTACGCCGGTACTGGTCGCATTCGTGCTGCTGTTCGTGATCGTAGGGACGTTCCAATTCCTGAACGTTCTGCCCGGTGGCGAACGAGGGTTGCTCCAGTTCGAAAAGGCTTGCGCGATCTATTCGGGGCGCTAGTTTTACCGGGGTTGCAGCGCAACGCGTCCTCGAGCTCGGCGGAGGCAACCGCATAGTCTAACGCCAAAAGCGCCGCACATGATGGATGCGTTGGCGGGTCGCTTCGAACGTAACAGGCCGCATCTGCGCAGCGTCGCTTATCGGATACTTGGCTCGCTGGACGATGCTGACGATGCGGTACAAGAAACCTGGCTTCGATTGAGCCGGCAGGGCATCGATAGCGTCGACAGCCTCGATGCATGGCTCACGCGCGTTGTTGCACGAATCTGTATCGACATGCTCCGGACTCGTCGTTCGAAGCGCGAAGAGCCCCTCGAACCGACGATTCCCGATTTCATCGTGAGCCGGGAAGGCGATCCTGAAGCAAGCGCTATTCAAGCCGATCAGTTTGGCCTCGCCGCTACGATCGTGCTCGACACGTTGACTCCGTCCGAACGTCTGGCTTTCGTTTTACACGATATGTTTGCGGTTCCGTTCGAGGAGATCGCGCCGATCGTCGATCGCACTCCACTTGCTGCCCGCCAGCTCGCCAGCCGTGCCAGGCGTCGCGTTCAAGGTACGGCGCCGGCCGCCGCGAGCTTCGCCGCGCAGCGGGCGGTGGTCGATGCGTTTGCCGCCGCGGCGCGTGAAGGGGACGTCGCGGGGATCGTGGCGGTGCTCGATCCCGAGGTGCTCTTGCGAGCAGATCGAGCGCCTGCACTGCACGGTATCCGCGGTGCCGCAACGGTCGCTTCGCAGGCCGCCGGCTTCTCTCGCATCGTCAGCACGATGGAGCGCGTGACCGTCAATGGGTCGCCCGGCATCCTGTCGTGGCTGCCGAGCGGCGAGCCGTTGTCGGTCACAGGATTTGTCGTCGAACGTGGACGGATCCGTGAGATGTACATTATTTCTCAACCCGCAAGCCTTCGACGTATCTTGGCGGCGTAAGATTTTTCATAAACCTCGTCACGTCTCATGGCTGCGTTTCGTCTGCTGGATATAACCCTAAACCAATGGAGTAAAAATGAACGCCGTAAAACTCGTGGTCTTTCCGACGTCCGATGTAGCGAAGTCAAAGGTATTCTTCTCAGAGTTACTTGGCACCGAGCCCTATGCCGATAGCCCGTACTACACCGGTTTCAGAACCGGCGAGTTGGAGATCGGCCTAACTCCGGCAATGCCGCAGCAAAGCACCACCGCACCGATCGTGTACGTCAACGTCGCCGACATCAACGCAGCTCTCGCCGGCATCATCGCGAAGGGCGGCGAAAAGGTTCAAGATCCGATGGACGTCGCGAACGGACTGCTGGTTGCGATCGTTAAGAATTCCGACGGTTCGGCCATCGGCCTACGCCAACAGCCGAAGGCATAGGCCGCAAGAAACGGGTCGCCCCAAACCGCCGAGCAGCATATCTTACAAGGCCGTGCGCAAGCAAAACGGATGGCTTCCTTCAACTGGCCACGGCCCGAAGTCGATCTGATGAAAGCCGGGGCGAACGTTGACGAAGAGTAGCGATACCGGCTGGCCATCCAAGCCCTCGATGACCGCGCGCTGCTCGGAAGCGCGATCGAGGGTGGCCGAGAAAACGTCGCCGGCGAATAACGTTGGGCGGTCGCTAAGGAATCGCGCGATCGTCGCGCGCATACGAAACATGATCCAATCCGGACCGATCACCGCTGCTTCGAACTCGGCATCATCGCCGCCGTCAACGATGAGCCCCCTCGTGTCGGGGCACGGTTTTCGGCCGCGAGCGTTCGGCGTCGCGATTGCAACAAACGGTTGAACACCCAGCATTCCAGTCTTTGTATCGTAGCCGTCGATCGTGCATTCGACCGAGGCCACATCGATCGAATCGAAAAGCCCAGCGATCGGAAGAATGGGTGCGTCGAAGCCCGTCGCTTCGAGGAGTTCGTCGGCCAGCCACTTCTTGTGCCTATCGAAGAAGCGTAATCGTAGATGTACGTATTCAGCCTCGTCCTGCCCGTCTACAGTAAAGCGAACGCGCCCGACGCCTTCTTCGAGCGCACAAGTCTTGACCGTCGAAAGGGCTGGGGCATCGGCTTCGACACGCAATGGGCCGGACGCGGAAAAACAAGCGCCGGCCGAGACGAGAAGGAGTAGCCATAACCGAGTACGGTGCACTCCGGCGTTCGTAAGCGGCGGAGCGCACCATTTCCTGTTGACCGGCCGGGACTAGACCGGTGCGGTGACTGGCGCGTGCCTGCGTACGAATGCGAGCGCGATGTCGGCAACTTCGCTCCAACCGTGGTCGATCGTGAGCGAGTGCCCGCGGCCGGGCATCACGAGATAGTCCGTTACGCCGTCGATGCGTTTTTCGATCTGGTACGAAGCGTTGACGACGGCCGGCGGGACGGTGTGATCGAGCTCGCCCGCGATCAACAGCATCGGTCCACGATCCACGTTCGATTCGACCTTGTCTTCAGTCCATGGATTCAAGTTGGCGGCCGCCGATTGAAAGAGTGGCTCGCCCGCGCCCGGCACGGCGTATCGTTCGTACAGCTCGCGCGCCTCGTCGTTCGGCAACGCGTTTCCGAAGGCGAATTGAAACTGCTCGAAGGTGAGCGCAACCGCGCGATGCTTGTTCTGTGGATTCTTCAGGACTGGCCATGCGGATTTCAACGATGAAACTGGGAGCGGCAGTACTCCCCGATACGCCGCCGGCGAAATCGCCACGGAAACCGCCGCCAGACCACGACCGGCCAAAATTTCGGTGAGTAAGCCGCCGAACGAGTGCCCGACGACGGCCGGCTTTTTATCCAGCGCGTGGATGACTCGTTCGTAGTGCCCGGCGACTTGGCCGATACTTTTGTTAGCAAACTTCTCCGGGTCGGCGGCGGCCTCGTCAACGGTTTGCGGATCGTCCGGCCAGCCGGGCTTCACTGCATAATAGCCTTCGGCTTCGAATCGCTCCGCCCAGCGATCCCAGCTGTTGGGCAATAGCCACAGCCCATGGACGAAGACGACTGGCTGGCGTCCCGACGCGTTGGCTTGTTGGATTTGATCGAGTTCGTAATCGGCGAGTTCGTTCGACATATTAGTTTCCTCCGAGAAAAGCGATCAGTGCATGCATGGTGGCAGCGGGTTGCTCTTCCATCAGCCAATGCCCGGCGTTGGGAACGACGATGATTTTGGCGTTGGTCGCAATGAGCGTTACTTGACGTCCTAGAGCGGTGCCGAGCGACTTCTCTCCGCCGATCGAAAGCACGGGCATCTGCAGTTGCGTCTGTGCGAGTTTGGCGAAATCGACAGCGGTGTTCTGAAACGATGCGAAGTACGCGAAGCCGGCAGCCATGCGCCCTGGGCGGGCGTAGGCCGCCGTATACGCCGCGCGATCGGCCTGCGAAATTGAATCGTTTGGGTTAGCTGCGAAGTCGTTCCAGAAATGCTCGAAATAGATACGCTCGCGACCGAGCACCAGCGCGACCGGTGTCGGACCGTAAAAGCGGAAATGCCACGATGCTGGATCGTTGTATATCGGTTCCCAACCTGCGACGCCCGGTAAGAATGCGTCCATCAGCGCGAGACGTCGCACGTCGCTTGGGTACTTTGCGGCATATGCGTACGCGACCATCAAGCCGATATCGTGCCCGACGACGGCGACGTTTCGAAAGCCTAGCGCCATCACCGCATCATGAATGCGCTTGGCCGATGTCGTCATGTCGAGTCCGGATGGTGGGATCGACGAATTTCCGAAACCGGGAAGATCCGGAGCGATCGCGGTGTAATGCGCGGCCAAGCGTTCGGCGAGCGGTTTCCACATACGCGAATCTTCGGCATATCCGTGTAGAAGAACGACGGCTGGCCCATGCCCTCCAATGGTTGCGCTGATCGTGCAGCCGTCAACAGATACCGTCGTCGTGTGAAATTGCGGACCGAAATTGACCGGATACGCGAAGCTCGTGGTGTTCCCGGCGGCGAGCAACGCGAGGAACAATGTGAAACGGACGAGCATGAACTATACTCCTTGAAGCATCGTATCGAGAACGATTTTGCCGCGTGGGTGATCGACGGTACCGTCTAGCATCTCGTGCGCCCTACGCGCGGACGAGAGCGGTAGTACCACGCCCAGATCGGTTTTGAGGAGGCCCTCGTCGATGAGGGCGGCGATCGTTTCGAGATCCAACCGCGGGACATCGACGATGAAAAATGCTGCCCGGACGCCTCGCTTTTTGGCCTCGTCCGGCGACGGTTGCGAGACGCTCGAGACCAAAATACCTCCGGCCTTAAGCACGCCGAAGGCCCGCGTTTGACCGGCGCCTCCGGTCGTATCGATGACGACGTCGATATCGGCGACGGTTTCTTCAAAACGCTGCGTCTCGTAATCGATCGTAACGCTTGCGCCGAGGTTTTTCATGAATCCGGCGTCCTCGCTCGACCCCACGGCCGTTACACGTGCACCGGCCCAGGTAGCGAGTTGCACTGCGTAGGCCCCGACGTTGCCGGCGCCCCCGATCACGAGTACCGATTGTCCGGGCGCGACTTTTGCGTGCTCGAACAGCATTTTCCACGCGGTAACCGCGACCACCGGAACGGAAGCCGACTCGGCGAATCCGAGGGACTTCGGTTTGCGGGCAATCGACCGAAGATCGGCGACTGCGTATTGCGCGTAGCCGCCTGTAAACGTCGCGTTCGTAACCCCGAAGACATCGTCGCCTTCGGCCATGCTTTCTCCGTCGCTGCCGCGCACGCGTTCGACGATGCCGGCGATATCGGAACCCGGAGTGAGCGGTAACGCTTGCGGCATTCCGCTGGTGCCGGAGCGAACCAGCGCATCCCACGGACCGACACCGGCGGCATGTACTCGAATGAGAGCTTGACCCGCCTGCGGCTCCGGAACCGGCGTTTGCTCGACGTGTAGTTCGACCGGGCCTCCGAACCGATGTATTCGTATGGCGATCATGCCCGGAGCATATCCGACCGGTGGGGCGCGCGCCACGGACAACTCGTACAGTTGCGCGAAACGTCTAAGCCGCAATGCCGGACACTTTTGGCGCGCTGCTACGGCGCCTGCGACGCGACTCCGGATTATCGCAAGAAGAGCTGGCCGAGCGCGCGGGTCTCAGCCGGGATGCGGTCAGCACGCTCGAGCGCGGAACCAGGCGTGCACCCTATCGCGACACGGTTGCAAATCTCGCGGCAGCGCTGGGCTTGGAAGGCGACGCCCGATCGCAATTGGAGACGGCGGCAGATTCTGCCCGCGGTCGCAAACAATCGGTCGATCACCACCGCGTGCATGGGTTACCGGTCTGGCCCTCGCCGCTGATCGGGGCGCATGTTACGCTCGCGAATATCGTGGATGCGCTACGGCGTTCTCGCCTCGTTACGGTGGTGGGGCCGGGCGGAATTGGAAAAACGCGCATTGCGGCTGCCGCCGCTGAAGCGTATGCACGAAATGACGGCGCCGACGTTTGGTTCGCCGATCTCTCGACTATCCGCACCGGAGACGACGTCGTCGGTAAGATCGCATCCGCGATGGCCGTGCGCCTTACCAGCCAAGACTCCGCGGTCAACGATCTGCTGAGTGCTTTGGTTTCTTTTCGCGGCGCGATACTCATCGATAATTGCGAGCACGTGCTCGAGGAAGTCGCCGGAATCGCCGCGCGCATCGTCCGGCAATCCGCGAACGTCACGTTGTTGGCCACCAGCCGCGAGCGATTGGCCGTCGACGGTGAAGTAGTGTACGCGATCGCGCCGCTCGAACCGTCCGCCGCACTGGAACTTTTCGCAACGCGCGTTGCCGGTGTGGCACCATCGTTCGAGGTGACTTCGCAGAATCGCGACGCGTTGTCGGAAATTTGCGGCCGTGTCGATGGCATTCCGCTCGCAATCGAATTGGCCGCCGCGCGCGTTCCTTCGCTCGGTTTGGCCGAGTTGCTCGCGCGCCTGCGCGGACAACTTGGAATCCTCGACGGCGGGCGGCGAGACGCGCCCGTGCGCCACAAGACCATGCGCGACACGATCGCCTGGAGCGTCGCGCTGCTGGAACCGGCGCAACGCGCGCTCTTCCGGCAGCTCTCAGCGTTTTCAGGCGGTTGGAATCTGGATGCGGTCGCGCAGGTAGCCGGCTTTGAATCGCTCGACGCTGCGAACATGACGAGCAACTTCCTCGCATTGGTCGATCGTTCGCTCGTCACCGTCGATGTTGAGACGTCGCCCGCAAGATACCGATTACTCGAACCGATACGGATCTTCGCGCGGGACGCCGCAGCCGCAGCGAACGAGAGCGAGGATGTCGCGCGGCGACACGCTCGATGGATAGCCGGATTAATGGAATCGGATACGATCGATAGGATCGTTTCCGAAATCGACAACGTTCGCCGTGCACTCGAATGGGCACTCGGGCAACGGGGAGACGTGCCGCTCGCAGCGAGCATTGTAAGCAATTTGGGCGGCGCGTTGTCTAGAATCGGACTGTCGATCGAATGCAGGCGGTGGTGCGAAGAGGTACTCGCCCGGCTGGACACCGTCGAATATCCCCACCTCGCGACCCGCGTGTCCCGGGCGCTGATTCTTTCGATGGGGGGCAAAGACGAGGTCGAACGCAATCGCTCGCGCCATCCCGTTGCACGAGCGGCTCGAAGACTGGAACGGCGTGGCGGTTTTAACGAGTCGTATGGCGCTGCGCTGGGGGGAACGCGGGCGATTCGAGGAGGCGGAGCTCGCGTTTGCCCGCGTCTTCGAACTTCGCGGACTATACGATCTCGGCGAAACCGCCGAATGGGCGACGATCTGGATGCATCGCGGTAGCGTGTATCGCCGACAGGGGCGCCTCGAGGATGCGCAGCGCGCGATCGATGCATCGCTCGGCTTGGCGCGAGCGCTCGATAAACCGTTGCACGAGGCTTGGGCGCTGCTGCCGTCCGCGGAGATCGCGTTTGCCAACGGCGACATCGATCGCGCGATCGAGATCGCCGAAGACACGATCGAGCGCTGCCGCCTGCACCATCACCGCGTTGTCGAGGTTTTAGCGCGCGCGAATCTCGCAGGCTATCTGTTGGCTGCCGGCTCGTTCGATCGCGCTCGCGGACAGGCTATGGATGCACTCGATTACGGTGAGCACATGGATTCCCGGCTGACGATTGCGGCGACACTGCATCTGGCGGCGTGCGAAGCTGTGGCGGGGAACGTTGAAAGGGCGCGGTTTCTCAAGGTTTCATTCGACGCGGCCCGCGATCGCGAACAGTTACAACTCGACCCGACTAGCATTAGCAGCTATCGTATTTTAAACCGTGCTCTCGAGGAAGGCAAAATCTAATCTCGAGACCAGCAAGCCGCCGGCGCGAGGCGCATTGCATGAAGGAGGATGGCGCAAAATGCCCCTTGGTGATTCAGTTTCGCGCTGGTTACCGGTTGTTATATCGATCTTCTCGCACGCAATTAGATCGTTCGTTACAATCGGTGAAAGCTGTTCTTCACATCAGAGCTCGCTGGGTAGTTTCCGAAGCCGATCTCGGACTTCGCTCGCATTGTCGCCAACTGAAACCTGCACGACTAAGATTTGAATCGGCGCCACTAGGTTGAGGTTGAATACGCGATAGGTAAACCGGCCTACGTTTGGTGAGTCGACCGTTACGGTCAGATCGACCAGTGGATGCTCGACATCGTGCGATCTTCACAGCTCCCGTCGCAGGGACGCTCTTAGACGACCTCGATCGCGGCGGCTACTTCAAACCCGAAGCGGCCAGTTCGATGATCGGCTAAACGAACGGGCGCGCCGACAGGTGCGCCCACTCGGTACTGCCAACGACGCGTGCGTGCTGCACTACGATCGCGATGCGCATTGTTCCGGATGCGCGACTATCCTTCCACTACTAGCGAGCAACGCGCCGGCCACCGCTCTTGTAGCGTCTGCGCGGCAATCGTCCATCGACGTGGTCGCCGAACTGGACGGTCCCGGCACGACCGTGTACGTCGCGCGCAAAATCGTGACGATGGAGCCGGGCGATGCGGCAACCGCGGTGGCGGTTCGCGGCTCGCGTATTACGGCCATCGGCACGCTCGAATCGGTTACACAAGACCTTGAAATAGGAACGTTCGTCGTCAACCGGCGCTACCAACGCGACGTGATCGTTCCGGGACTCATCGAGCAGCACGTACATCCGCTGTTGGGTGCGCTGTCGTTTGCCTGCACGATTATCGCGATCGAGGACTGGGACGTTCCCGAACGGTTCTCCGCGGCCGCCAAGGATAACGCCGAATACGTCGCCCGACTCTCCGGAGCGATCGATGAAATGGCCGGGATGCCGCCGGACGAGACGCTGTTTACGTGGGGCTACCATCAATACTTTCACGGCCAAGTACGCCGGCCGCAGTTGGATTCGCTCAGCCCAGATCGTCCGGTCGTCGTTTGGCACCGGTCTTGCCACGAGCTCATTCTCAACAGCGCAGCCGTTGCCAAATACGGTATCACGGGCGAGGCGTTGTCGGGTAAGGGATTAGCGAGCGAACAGGCAGACCTGGAACAAGGACATTTCTACGAAAACGGCCTGAAGCTCGTCCTCGCGCCGGTAGGTAAAGATCTGTTGTCCCCGGCGCGTATCGAGGCCGGGGTGCGGCGCTTCACCCAATACGTGCGCTCGAAGGGAATCACCACGATTTGCGAGCCGGGCACGCAATTAGGGAGACCGATCCAAGCATTTTGGGAAAAGACTCTGGGCGGCGACGTCGGCTTTCGAACGTATTTCATTCCGGACGGTCGGGGATTATACGAACAGCATAAGTCCGATCTGGCAGGGCTGATTCCCGCGACCGAATCGTATCTGGCTTGGGGAAGCGGTAACGTTTCGTGGCTGCCAAAACAAATCAAGCTATTCTGCGACGGCGCAATTTTCTCGCTGCTGATGCAAGTGAAGCAGCCGTACCTCGACGGGCACAAAGGTGAGTGGATCCTCGCACCGGTCAACTACGCAGCCGCCTTTACTGCGTATTGGAATGCGGGCTATCACATCCACACGCACGTAAACGGCGACGCCGGGCTGCAAGTCGTTATCGACACCCTAGCTGCGGCGCAGCGGGCTAATCCTCGCGAAGATCACCGATTTACGGTGGTGCATTTCGCCGTCTCACAAGACGAACAAGTGCGCAGGTTGCGAGAGCTCGGAGCGATCGTCAGCGCCAACCCGTACTATCCTTGCGCGTTGGCCGACAAGTATTCGCAAATGGGGCTCGGCCCCGAACGCGCTAATAGCATGGCACGCCTCGGCACGGCTGCGCGCGAGAACGTGAGCATTTCGTTGCATTCGGATATGCCGATGGCGCCCGCCGACCCGCTCTTTTTGATGTGGTGCGCGGTGAATCGCACCACGCCGTCCGGCCGCACGGCCGACCCGGATCAGCGCATCACGGCGGAGGAGGCATTACGAGCCGTCACAATCGACGCCGCGTATTCGATCGAACGAGAGAACGATATCGGCAGCATCAAGGCCGGAAAAAGCGCAGACCTCACCGTGTTGAGCGATGACCCTCTCGAGGTGGATCCTAGCGAAATTCGAAACCTACGCGTCGTTGGAACGATCTTTGCCGGACGCCGTGTAGCTGGTAATTCTTCGACGTCCGACTCGGATGCCGCCGCCGAGTTACGCTCCGGCGGAACAACGGTCGCAAAAGACGTTTTGCATTCGCCTACCGGGTAGTCGTGCTATAATCGGCCGATCTATACTGGAGGTATATCATGGCAAACAAACTTTACCACGAAAGCGATGGCTTTCGAGCCAAGTAGCAAGCGAAAGCGCGGATATCCCTCGGAGACGCGCGTGAAGTGCGGCGACCGAGTAATACACGGCGACATCGAACTGGTCGAGAAACTCGGGCGCAACGACCTATGTCCGTGCGGCTCCGGCCGCCGGTTTCAAGCGGTGCTGCTTGCAATCCGGCCTTTTCGACGGCGCGTGCCGCGCGCATTACTTTTCGCGAACGAAAGGATGCGTCTTGATCGCTGAAATTACGATCGCAGCGTTGGTCGCGGCGGCGGCGCCCAGTCCATCGCCTGTGTCCGCCTCAGTTGCGCCGAGCGCCGTCACATGGAACGGCATCATACTCGGCGCACCTTCGGCAGTTTTGCGAACGACGATCGGCGATCCGTTGCTCCTTACAGCCGGGAGAACCGCCCGCGCCGCTCGATATTGGGTGCCGGGGACGAAAGCGTCGTATTTTCTCGTGATCGAACAAGACGGTCGTATAGTGGGATTTTCGGCATTTACGTATCCGGACGGAGCGGTGGAAGCCGTTCCGCCCGACCCCTCCAATGTGTCGATCGGCGAATCGCTAGAATCCGCGGAGACGAAGCATCCCGATTTCAAGGTGGCGGAGGACAGCACCGGGGCGTCGGTATTGGCCGGCGATCTGCCCGGCGGCGTTTGGGTGCGCTATCGGATCGTCAACGATCGCGTCGCCGAATTCTCGTGGAACGTAAACCTCACGCAGTCCTCGCCTGCGCTCGTCGAGATCGCCGACCCTGCTGGAGACTCGTTCGCGAATGCTATCCTCGACATGCAGAACAGCGAATCGGCCGGAGTTGAGTGGGAATATCGCTACGTAGCGTTCCACTTTTGTGCCGAGAAGGTTCACTGGAAGATTCAGAAACAGTCACTGTTGCGGCACGATGGGCGGGCATACGACCGTTTACACGTAATCTGCCCCGCAACAAACGCCGAGCGAGATTTTTACTTCGATATTACGTCGTACTTTGGGAAGTACTGACCGCCCCGTCGTCGGGAACGTATAAGCGTTCGTGGTCGGGCGATTTTTCGATCGCCTCTCGGAAACCCGCCGAGAGAAACGGCCGCTCGGCGATGAGGTAGAAGCAATACGCCAGGGCCGGGACCAGAACGATCGTCGCGCCCCACGCGATTGCGCTGATGGTGACGCCGGCGTTGATGTGTTGTAGGGCGGCCCCTACGAGCGCGACGAGCGGCCCGTGAACGAGGTATAGACTGTACGAAAACGTGCCGAGTATTACGATCGGTCGCAGCGATAAGAAACGCGCCGTCCACGTGAGCTTTTCTCCGTCGGAGGTGACGAACATCAGCGAAATCGCCGCACCGACGATCAGATCGGCCGGCCAGAGATTGCTGTCGGGCGTTCCCTCGCCCGAACGCGTGATCGCGACCAGGGCGAGGGCTGCAGCCAGCAGCGCCAACAATCGCCAATAGGGTGCTCTCGCGGGTTTGTTCGCCGTGATGTGCGCGGCGACGACGCCCATACCGAACAGTCCCATCAGCCACCATATCGTGTAATCGAATCGTCCGTGGAAGAGGAAATGCGGTAACAAGCCGATGACGAGCGCGACGGCGAGCTGTGCCCACGGACCGAAGCGCTTCCATACCGGAATCAGCAATAGCGCAAAAAACACATAAATCTGGCACTCCAGCGCGATGCTCCACATCGGGCCGTTCAGATATTCGGCAAGCGGCAAAATCCAGTTATGAATCAGCGCGAGATGTGCGATAACTGCAACGGCGATATGCTTAGCATTCGGATGCCTGCCGAGCAATATCGCCATTAAGCAGAACGGAATGATCGATAAAAACAAGGCGAGCACATAGGCCGGCATGAGCCGGCGGATACGCCGCTTGGCGAATCGACCGGGGCTGAACGGCGACTGCAGACGTTGCGCGACGGGCAGACCGAGAACGTAGCCCGAGATAACGATGAACACCGACACCGCGAAGTGACCGAATTGCAGCCACGGCAGCGTGAACGGCAGCAAGCCCGGCAGCGTTGCGCCGGCGTGCAAAATGCCGTATTGCCAAGCGTGATACAGAAAAACGTACATGGCGGCCACGCCGCGCAGACCTTCGACGTGCGGATAATAGGTGCGAGCGGCCGAGCCCTTGGGTGGACGCGTGACGGCTTCCATTACGTAAATATCCTACTGAGCGGGCGGAGTGCAGGCCGCAGGGCTTCGCCTACAACGGGTATGATGGCAACGTTCGGTGCGCTCGAACATGCCGAGATGGCGCCCGATAAAACGATGACGCACGACGCGGCTAAGCGGCGTTGGACAGGTACCATGAACTCCTCGGCAACACTCGATGTAAGTGGCTTACTCTGACTTTGGGTAGAGCCGCACCAAACCTCTCGCTTGCTTGTTTTACCACGCTTGCCTAACCAACCTGACCTGGAGGGCAACCCTTTAACGCCATCGAGCGCGCGGCTTTCACCGCGCGCTCGTTTCGTCTATAGGTTGTCGTACTGCGTCGGCTGTTCCTGATACGTCGCCGGCTGCTCTTGATAGGTTGACGGCGGTGTCATTTCGTAGGGTGGGACTTGCATGATTGGCGACTGCACGAACTGTCCGGGCGGTCCACCCGGAGTCGGCGACGGCACGGGCGACGGTCCCGGCGAGACGCTCTGTCCGCGTACCAATGCGCCGCCGAGATCGACGTTTTGTGCGCTGACGTTGACATCGACGCCGCCGTTCTTGGTGGAAAGCGTCGTCGAAATCTGACCCCCCATCGCGTTGCGCGAGTTGACGCTCAGTGCGCCGTTGGGCTTACATGTGACGGTCGTGCCCGAGCCAAGCTGCAGCGTTTGACCGGGCGCGATCGGAACATTTTCGCCGTTTCTAACGATTGTCGCTTTGCCGTCGCCGTTCAGGCCGATCGTCGTGCGTCCGCCGTCGAGCGTAATTTGCGCCGATTGATTGCGCGAGACGCCACGTGCATTCGTGTTTGTTACCTGGGTCGAAAGGCGATAACCACCCGGAATGGAGTTCGATTGCAGCAGATTGGGATGCGACTGCATGCTGTTCCATTTCGAGCCGTTAAACGACAGGTGCGGGTCGCCGTCGTCGCTGCCTTGCGCGGACGCGAAGTATTGTTCGTCGCCGTTGGGAGGACAGTTCGATCCGGACGGATTCCCGCCATAGGGAGCACATTGTCCCGTGCCTGGCAGCGACGGCGAGGTTCCCCCCATCATCTGCTGCAGCATCTGCATGAGTTGGGCGAGCATTCCGGACAATGGGCTAAGCATCGATGCTTGATCGAGGCTCGTATCGGTTGCCGGCTGCTGTGGCGACAGCGAAATGGCGTCGCTTGGCGCGGCCGTCCCGGCCCCTTGCTCGAGCGCCATCGCCCCGTCTTGGCCTGCCCCGTACGGCGGCAATGCAGTCTGCGCTAATCCGGCTTCGAGCGATTGTATGGTCATCCAAAAACCTCCGTCTACTAGTCGTGCGGCATTCACGACGCGGCGCGGGGTTGACAAGGGTGCGGGTGCCATGCGTCAAAGCGCAAGCCGTCATGAGCGACGCAACCATCTCCGGCATTTCCGACCTCGCCGCGCGCCTCGAAGCGCTCAAGGAGCGTCTTTGACTACGCATCCAAGCGGCGTGCGCTTTTAGAAGGCGAGGCGCGATCGCAGGGCGATCGCTTTTGGGACGATCCCGAAGCGGCGCAACGAACGATGAAAGCGCTGGCCGAGCTTCGCCAAGTAACCACCGTGGTCGAACGCGCGGACACGGCTTTGCACGACGCGCGCGAAATGCTCGAGCTGTTCGCCGGCGATCCGCAGGGGCTGGCCGAAGCAGAAGCTGCCGTACAAACGGCGCGAGCGTCGATCGAGCGACTCGAGATGACCGCCAATTTTACGGGCGAGTTCGACACGCATAATGCGATCCTCAGCATTTTCGCGGGCGCGGGCGGCGTCGATGCGGCGGACTGGACGCAAATGCTTACTCGGATGTATCTGCGATGGGCCGAATCGCACGACATGGAAACACAGATCGTCGAGCAATCCGAGGGTGAGGAAGCCGGATTGAAATCCATCACGTTTTTCGTTCGCGGTCCGCATGCGTACGGAATGCTCGAAGGCGAACGCGGCGTTCATCGTTTGGTTCGGCTGTCGCCGTTCGACGCAGCGCATCGCCGCCATACGTCGTTCGCCGCGGTCGACGTGTTGCCGGAGATCGAAGCCGGCGAAGCGGCTGCGGTCGAAATCAAGCCTGACGACATTCGTGTGGAGACCTTTAAGTCGGGTGGGGCCGGCGGCCAGTACGTCAACAAGACCGAATCCGCGGTGCGCATCATTCACGAACCGAGCGGCTTCATCGTCGGCTCGCAGCAAGAGCGCTCGCAAGCGCAAAATCGCGAGGTAGCTATGGGCTTGCTGCGTGCCAAGCTGGCGGTGCGAGCGGCCGAAGAGCGCGACCGTCGTCTCGACGAAATCCGCGGAGAGCGGCAAGCCAACGAGTGGGGTTCGCAGATTCGCTCGTACGTGTTACAGCCGTATCAATTGGTGAAAGATCACCGGACGGATGCATCGGTCGGCGACGCGCAACGCGTGCTAGATGGCGATATCGACCCGTTCGTGTGGCCGTATTTGCAACGGCGCCGCTCGCGCGCACCGGCGTAAGGGGTTTCGTGCGCGACCGCTTCGTCTGGATTGGCACCGCGACGTACGCCGCGCTGTTCACGTTGCTCGGCGCGATCAGGTACGGGGCCCATCGAAACCTCGTCGACTTTGGACTCTTCTCGCAAACGGTCGCCTCCGCGTTCGGATGCTTTTGCAACCCGATCGAAGGGAGTCATTGGGCGTTCCATTTTTCGCCGATCCTGTATTTCCCGGCGTTGGGGCTGTTATTTTTTCACTCACCGATGCTGCTCGTCGCGCTGCAGGCGATCGCCGGGGCGCTCTGCGCCGCACCCGTCTACGCGATCGTGCTGCGGCGCACGGATCGCCGAACCGCGCGCTTTGCCGCGGTCGTCGTCTGGTTGTATCCGCCACTGGCGGGTTTGACGTTCGGAGACTTCCACGAAAATGGTTTTGCGCCGGCCGCAGTGTTGTGGACTGCGTACGCGTTCGACGCCGGATATCTCACGCTGGGCGCCATCTGCGCGACGTTGGTGTTGATGGTGAAGGAAGATCAAGCGATCTTTCTCGGGGTCGCTGCCGCCGGAAGTGCGCTCGCGTATCGTCACGATCCGAAAAGACGCAAGCTGGCCATCGCGATTGCGATTCTCTGCGTGCTCGTTCTTATCGCGTTTTTCTGGCTCATCCAACCGCATGCGGCGGTCGTGCACGCATGGCAGCCCAACCGGTTTTACGCCTGGACGTGGGGCGACGCCGGCCGGCTCTTTGGCCTCGACGGTTTGGCTCGTCTGTGGTTTGCGATCGCGATCCTCGCGCCGCTCGCGTTCGTGCCACTTCGTTCGCGCGTTACGTGGCTGGCCGCGGCACCGCTGGCCGAAGTGCTCTTGTCGCGAATGAATACGACGTTTACGCTCGGGACGCATTACACCGGCGCCTGGGTGGGATATTTATTGGTAGGTTTCGCTGCGGCGCTGGGCACCATGCGCGATGCAACCGCACGTCGCGCGTTGTGGTGGGCTGTCGCGCTCGCGGCGGTCGAACTCGTCGCGGCCAATCCGATGCATCCCGGTATCAACCTTCGCGCGCGCCAAGCCCGCGACGTCGCGCTGGACACCGCACTCGCAAATCTTCCGCGCTACGCAAGCGTCGCCACGCAGGAAGAGGCGTATACGCACCTCGCGCTCGACGATCCGCTGGCGCGCTTACTTCCGGAACGCAGCGATATCGATACCCATGCATGCTTCGTGTTGGTCGATCGCAATTTTCCCGATTCCGCTCGTCTGCAAGAATACGGCGATACATTAGCGTCGCTCGTGCGCGCCGGCACCTACGTACCGATCTCGTTCGAGGCTGGTATCGAACTGTATCGACGCGTCAGCGCTTGCCGGTGACGAGTTCGCCTAGCGATCGCGCGGCGGCTTCCGGCCAGCCCGCCCCGGCACGTACGATGCGGTACGGGGATGCCCACGGCCGCCATCGCGCCGTCTGCAGCTCGAACTGCCGGTCATCCGGAAAAATCGCGACAACCGGCGTACCGACCGTCCCGGCGACGTGCAATGCGCCGGAATCCGGCGCGATCGCGGCTCGCGCCCGGCCGATCGCCGCCTTCCACTGAGCCATGCGCTCGAAGCGCACGACATCCGCGCCGCTGAGTCGTTCGAAGCGCTCGACGTACTCGTGCTCGCGCGTTGACGCAATCGGCACGATCGATTCCGTGCGGCCGGCTTCGCGAAACGCGGCGACGACGGCGTCGAGCGGCATTCCCAACCGCTCCCATTTATCGGTCACCTGAAACACAACGCGTGGATCGGGCTGCTCGTTTTCGTCGATCACGAGCGGGCGAAGCCGTTCGATACTCGTCGTGGGCGAGGGTTCCGCCACCAATCCGCGACCGACTTCGAAAAGGACTTCGCATTCGTGCAAGGCGCGCACGTCGGAGCCCGCCGGACGATAGATCGTTTGCGTCATAGCGCCGCGTACCCACAACGTTTTGAACGGCTTTCCCCAGCCGTTTTCGAAACCGATCCGTTGCGCGATGCCAGCCGCACGTGCTAAGCGATATCCGCTCGGATCCTCGGTAGCGACGAGCGCGTGCGTGTAACCACGCGAGGCGAGTTCGGCGGCCAGCACGTGCATTGCCGAATCGTCCTCACGCTGCGACGAGCGCAATTGCCACGAGGCGACATCGACGCGGCGCACGGCAGTCCGCGAAAAGATTTCTGCGTTCTCGGGACGGAGCACGATGTCGGCCGGAACGCCCGACGACGCCAGCGCCGCCAGTAGGGGCGCGAGCGCGAGTGCGTCGCCGATTCCGTCGAGGCGGATGACCAGCACCGAGGGTGAAGTCTCCGGCATGCTGCCAGACTCCGACCGCCGTACGCGCACGGCCTGCTTCTCGAGGTGATCGAGCGAGAGGACGTGGTGACGTTGTGCGACGTTGACGGCTTCGAATCGGTGCGCGTGCTGGGGCGGGTGCGCGCGCAGGCGTCTCGACCGCGCAACCGTTTGCGTTCGACATTTCGAAGCCTCGGTATGCTGATCGGTTTAGCTGCCGGCGAATTTCTTAGCGACGCCGAACACCTGCGTGCAGAAGCGCTCGAAGCGTTGCGAAAAGAAGCCTCCGGGCTCGGTGCGAACGCCGTGTTGCGAGTGGAATTCGATGTTTCCGAAGGCAGCGACGGGTCGTGTTTGGTTGCGGTCAGCGGCGATGCCGTTCGTTTGGACGAGGCCGCATCGGAACCACAGGCGCGCCCGGCGTGAGCGAAGTCGAACGCGAACGCAAGCGCGCGGCGCTGGCGGTACAAAGCGCTGTCGCAGCGGCCTGCCGGCGCTGCACGATCGGCTACGAGCGCACCAACAACGTCTATGGCGAGGGCGATCCTGCGGCGCGCCTGATGGTCGTCGGCGAGGGTCCGGGCGAAACCGAAGACGCGCTCGGACGCCCGTTCGTGGGTGCGGCCGGAAAGTTACTCGACCGCATGCTGGCTGCGATCGATCTACCGCGAGAGAGCGTGTACATTTGCAATACCGTTAAGTGCCGGCCGACGCTGCCTGGCCCGCGGGGACCAAAGAATCGCGCCCCGGAGCCGCAAGAGATGGTCAACTGCCGGCCGTTCTTAGACGAGCAAATTGCGATTATCGCGCCCACCGTCATCCTCGCGCTGGGCGCGCCGGCCGCAAAGTCGTTTCTCGGCAACGACTTTCAGATTACCAAGATGCGCGGGCGATGGTATCCGGGGCCCGCAGGATCGGCCTTGATGGTATCGTTCCATCCGGCGTACGTACTGCGCCAAACCGGCGGTCAGATCGATGCCGTGAAACGGCTAGTATGGGACGATTTGAAGGCCGTTCGTGCCAAGCTGGACGAGCCGGAAACGGCCGCGAACGGCGAGCGCCAAACGCCGCTGTTCGGCGACTGAATCGCCGAGTGCCCGGTAGCCCGAGCGTACTGCGCGCCCTATGCTACAATGGGGCGTGCTCCGGAAACCCCTGGAAATTTGGATAGAAGATCTCGCTTTGCGTGCCGACTTTTCCGGCATCGATGCGTTCGCTACGGCATTCGACGTAAAGCGGTATCGCCTCGAACAACTGTATCGTGCGGGGGTCAAAGAGCTGGTAGAGGATCCATCCGACGTAACGACGCTGCCGAAGGCGTTGCGGAGCGGGCTGGCCGACCGCGGGGTAACGTTCTCTTCGGTACGCTTGGTCACCGAACAGCGTTCGGCCGACAAGCAAACGACGAAGGTCGTTTTAGCGTTACGCGACGGAAAAGAAGTCGAGGCCGTGCTGATGGAGCATATCGGCGGCCGGACGACCGTGTGCATTTCGTCGCAAGCCGGTTGCGCGTTTGCGTGCGCGTTTTGTTCGACCGGACAAGCCGGCTTCAGCCGGCATTTGACGCCGGTAGAAATTATCGACCAGGTGCTGTTTTTCGCGCGCGAACTGCGAACGCGCGACAAGCGCGTCACCAACGTCGTCTTCATGGGCATGGGCGAACCGTTCCATAACTACGACTCGGTGATGGACGGAATTGCGATCCTCAACGATCCGAACGGCGTCGGACTCGGCCACCGCCACATTACGGTGTTGACCGTCGGCGTCGTTGACAAGATCGATCGTTTCGCTGAAGAAGGCAGCCAAGTAAATCTGGCGATTTCGCTGCACGCACCGACGGACGAGTTGCGCGCGGCGATCATGCCGGTCAACCGCCGGTTTCCGCTGAAAGAACTGATGGCCGCCTGCGAACGATACGCGGCTAGAACCAAACGCAAAATGTTTTTTGAGTACGTAATGCTGGAAGGTTACAACGACAGCGACGAAACCGCACGCGCATTGGCGCGCCTGATGCGCGGCCACCTCTATCACGTCAATTTAATACCGTACAATTCTACGCCCGACGCGCCCTTCGCGGGAACTCCCGACGCGCGCATTTGGGAATTTGCAGCGATTCTGCAAAAGGCCGGCGTTCCGGTGACCGTCCGTTATAACATGGGGCGCGATATCGCGGCGGCGTGCGGGCAACTCCGCGCGCGAACCCAGCCGCGTGGCGCAACTTCCGCGGCAGCGTCGTAAACGCGCACGACGAAAAACGGAATTGCGGCGGCCCGCTGAGAACTCGGGGCCAATGGAAACGGCGACCCAGCGGCGCCGCCCGACGATGGAAGAGATCACGGCGCTCGCGAAACGGCGTGGTTTTATCTTTCAGTCGAGCGAGATCTATGGCGGCATTAACGGATTTTGGGACTACGGGCCGCTCGGCGCCGTCTTAAAACGCAACGTCAAGGACGCGTGGTGGCGCGACACGGTCGAGCTGCGGGACGACGTCGTTGCGTTCGACTCGTCGATCGTCATGCATCCGCTGGTGTGGAAGGCGTCCGGCCACGTCGACGCGTTTCACGATGTGTTCGTCGATTGCAAGGTTTGCAAGCACCGCTTTCGCGCAGATCATCTCGGCGATCGTACATCGTGCCCGGATTGCGGAAGTAAGGATTCGTTTACCGAGCCACGCGCGTTCAACTTGATGATGCGCACGTTCGTGGGGCCGATGGAGGACAGCGCGTTCGACCGCCTATCTGCGACCTGAAACGGCTCAGGGCATCTTCGTCAATTTCAAGAACGTTTATCAGGCCGCCCGGCGGCGGCCGCCGTTCGGCATCGCGCAGATCGGCAAATCGTTTCGCAACGAAATCACGCCCGCCAACTTTACCTTTCGCGTCCGAGAGTTCGAACAAGCCGAGCTCGAATATTTCGTTCCCGACGACGGCCGCGACATGGAGGCGTTTCAGTCTTGGATCGATCGCCGCAAATCGTGGTATGCGAGTTATGGAATCGATCCCGATCGGTTGCGCTTCTACGAACTCACCGAAGCGGAACGACCGCACTATGCCAAGGCCGGCGTCGATGTCGAGTATCTGTTCCCATGGGGCTGGGGCGAGCTCGAGTCGATCGCGCATCGCGGAACGTACGATCTCGACGCGCACATGCAGCTGTCCGGCAAAGACCTCCAGTTCTTCGACGAGGCCTCTAAATCGCATTACACGCCGTCGCTGATCGAATGTTCCGCAGGCATGGATCGCACCGCACTCACGTTTTTAATCGATGCGTTCGAACGAGAGAAGGCAGTCGATCCGAACGGAAAAGAAACCGAACGAACCGTCTTGCGCTTTCATCCGGCGATCGCGCCGGTGCAAATCGCGGTCTTTTCGCTGGCTCGCAACAAACCCGAACTCGTCGAGCGGGCACGTTCGATCGAGAGCGGCCTGCGCCGCCGGCATCGCACCCAGTACGATGAAGGCAATATCGGCCAACTCTATCGGCGGCAAGACGAAATCGGAACGCCGTTCTGCGTAACGATCGATTACGAAACGCTCGATGACGGCAGCGTCACCGTGCGGTCTCGCGATTCGATGGCGCAAGAACGCGTCGCCGGCGACGCTTTGAACGCGTTGTTACGGGATCGGCTGGAGTCTCCGGCGTGATCGCCGGCGCTCCGAAATACGTTTACTTTTTCGACGAGGGCGACGGCGGCATGTCGGCGTTGCTGGGCGGAAAGGGATCGGGCCTAGCGGAGATGACCGGCGCCGGATTGCCGGTGCCCTCGGGATTCACGATTACGACGCAGGCGTGTCTTCGTCTATGGCGAATCCGGACGTTCGTTTCCGCCTGGGCTAGACGAGCAGATCGCGGTGGCGATGGACGAACTGCAACGGCGCACCGGCAAGGGACTGGGTTCGGTAGAACGGCCCCTGTTGGTCTCGGTGCGCAGCGGCGCGGCAATTTCGATGCCCGGCATGATGGACACCGTGCTAAATCTCGGGCTGAACGACGAAACGGTCGAAGCGCTCGCGCGGCTGACCGGACAACGAACGTTTCGCGTGGGATGCATACCGGCGTTTCGTCGCGATGTTCGGCGACATCGTACTGGGGGTCGACAAGCGAGCGCTTTTCGGATGAGCTGATCGCGGAGAAACGGACGTCTGGGCATCGAGCGCGATCCAGATGTCGGCGCCGAAACTTGGAAACGCCTGGTCGGACAATTTAAAGGCGATCATTCGGGAAGTGCGCCGGCCGCGAGTTTCCGCAGGACGCACGCGAACAGCTGCGCTTGGCGGTTGCGGCGGTGTTCGACTCGTGGAACTCGCAGTCGGGCGATCGACTATCGCCGTTATCAATAAGATCCCCGACGACCTTGGAACCGCCGTCACCGTGATGGAGATGGTTTTCGGCAACATGGGCGACGATTCGGGAACCGGCGTAGCATTTACGCGCGATCCGAACACCGGTGAAAAAGTACTGTTCGGCGAGTACCTGCGTAACGCGCAGGGCGAAGACGTGGTCGCCGGAATTCGCGACGCCCGAACGCATCGTCGATCTAGCCGATTCGCAACCCGGCGTCTTCGCACAGTTCGCGCGAGATCGCCGAACGGCTCGAGCGGCACTATCGGCGACATGCAAGATCTCGAATTTACCGTCGAACGCGGTAAGCTGTTCATGCTGCAGACGCGCAGCGCCAAACGCAGCGCCGAAGCTGCCGTCAAGATCGCGTTGGATTTGGTCGAAGAAGGCGTGATCGATCGGCGCAAGGCGGTCGCAAGCGTCGATGCCTCATCGCTGGATCAACTCTTTCACGCTCGCATCGATGCGTCGCAGCACTACGAGACGGTTGGAAAAGGCCTCAACGCCTCTCCCGGCGCGGCCACCGGTCAAATCGTATTCACGGCGGACGACGCCGTCGCGTGGCATCGCGAGGGCAAACCGGTCGTGCTGGTTCGCATCGAGACGACTCCCGACGACGTCCACGGTATGATCGCCGCAGAGGGCGTGTTAACGGCCAAAGGCGGCGCCACGTCGCACGCCGCCGTCGTTGCGCGTGGAATGGGAAAGCCGTGCGTAGCCGGCTGCGACGCGCTTGACGATCGACCGCCGAACCCGCACGCGCAAATCTCGGCGGCGCACACTTCGCGCAGGGCGACTGGATCACGATCGACGGGTCCACCGGCGCGGTAGCGGCCGGGCGTCTGCAGTCTGATCCCACGCGCCGACCGAGTTGCCGTCGTGGCTCGAGCGCTTCTTAGCGTGGGCCGACGAGCTGCGGCGCATGCAAGTGTGGGCCAACGCCGATACGCCGGCGACGCACGGCGCGCGCGTGAGATGGGCGCCGCAGGGCATCGGCTTGTGCCGCACCGAGCACATGTTCATGCAGCACGATCGCTTGCCGATCGTCCAGCGAATGATTTTGGCCGGCGACCGCGCCGGCACGCGACGAAGCGTTGGCCAAGCTGCTCCCCGTTCCAGCGTTCGACGACTTCGCCGGAATTCTCGAAGCGATGGCGGGCCGCACGGTGACGATCCGGCTGCTGGATCCGCCGCTTGCACGAGTTTTTGCCGTCGTTCGAAAACTTGCTGGTCGAAGTGACCGAACTGCGCGTACAGCGCGGAAGCGACGATCGCCGGAGTTCAAGATTACGCGATGCAATCCTGCATCGCGTCCTGCAGCTGCACGAACAAAATCCGATGCTGGGCTTGCGCGTCTGCCGTCTCGGCATCCTATATCCCGGAAATCTACGCGATGCAAGTACGGGCCATCTTCGAAGCGGCGTGCGAGCTGAAGCGCGCGAGGTATCGACGCTCGCCCCGACAGTCATGATTCCCGGCGTCGGAACGCAGGAAGAGATGCAGACGACGCGCGACGCCGCCAAGCACGTCGCCGACGAGGTGCTCGCGAACGCGGCATCGACGTTCGCCTATCGGATCGGGACGATGATCGAGCTGCCGCGCGCCTGCATCGTCGCCGACGAGCTGGCCGAATACGCGGAGTTCTTTTCGTTCGGCACCAACGATCTCACGCAGACGACCTACGGCTACAGCCGCGACGACGCCGAGGCGTCGTTCATCCCGGTCTACCTGGAGAAGCGCATCCTCAAGGACGACCCCTTCCAAGTGCTCGACCGCGACGGCGTCGGCGGCTTGATGGAGCGAGCGGTCGAAAGCTGGGCGCGGCGCAGCGTGCCAGATCTCAAGATCGGCATCTGCGGCGAACACGGCGGCGAACCGAGCAGCATCGCATTCTGCGAACGCCTCGGACTCGACTACGTCTCGTGCTCGCCGTATCGCGTTCCGATCGCGCGGCTGGCCGCGGCACAAGCCGCGATCGGATCGCTCGACTAGTCCGCTCCCCGGCGCGCGCCGGCGATGCTCCGCGCAGCTCGCCGCGCCTCGCGCACCGCGTCGCCGCGCGCGGCGTACGAACAGCTTGCGCCAATAGGCCTTTCCGCTCAGCTTGGCGATCAGGTCCGACACTTCGCGGGCGTCGACCACCGCACCGGCCGTTGCCCGACCCACACGGTCGAGCCTGTCGCCGCATCCCAGCGGTAGGCGGTGCAGCGCTTGCGTCTGCTCGTCGGCCCAAACGTTCTCTTCGCCGAAGCGCTCGATCACAGCGCGTCGTCGCAGGTTTCGTAGATCGCGCAAATCGCGTTCGGCGTTGAACTCGGCCGCGACGCCGAAGGAAACGATGCGTTCGCGCAGCGCGCGCGCGGCTCGCTGCACCCGCGTCGCCGTCAGCGCGTCGAGCACGCGGAAATCGTCCCAACGCAGAAACTCCTCGATCGGATCGAGCGCGTCGCGGATCGGGCCACAGTTCGCGCAGCACGTCTTGCAGCACGCGCTCGAACGAGACGCGTCGTGTGGTGAAAGTATACCGACGCGAACATCATGTAGCGCGCGACGACGAACGACTCGAGCGCGACCACGCCGCGCGCGTCGATGCCGGTGACGGTCCGCCCGTCGCGCTCGAAGAGGCGCAGCGACGCGACCAGTTGTTCGGCGTCGTATCGGCCGCTCGGCGACGCCGGTAAAGTACGCATCGCGCTGCAGATAATCCATGCGGTCGGCGTCGAGGTTCGGCCCGCTGACCAGTTCCCGCAGCGCCGGATACGCGCTCGCGGGATTCGCCGACGATCAGGCCGAGCACGTCGCGCCGGTCGACCCCGAGCGCGTCCAGCCCGCGTCGCCGATCCTCGGCAAGCCGAGCACTTCCTGCGTTCGCGCTTCGTGGCGCACGCCGAGCACCGCCTCGCACGCATGGCTGAACGGGCCGTGGCCGACGTCGTGCAGCAGCAGCGCGGCGCGCACCAGACCGCCGCTGATATGCGACGTCGCGCTCGTCCGCAAAGAATTCGGGCGCCATGGCGGGCCAGCTCGTCGAACGCGCGCGTGCCCACCGCGAGCGCGCCCAGCGCGTGCGTGAAGCGCGAATGTTCGGCCGAGGGAAATGCCAGGTAGGCGAGACCGAGCTGGCGCAGGCGCCGCAACCGCTGCATCGCGGGCAGATCGAGCATGTCGCGCTTCGGCCGGCGAGAGCTCGATGAAATGGTGGACTGGGTCGAAAATCCGTCTTCATCGCCATCGTCGCGGCCTTCGCTGCGCCGCGTGCTCGCGTTCCGCCGGGCGATAGCGACGGCTCCGTGGCGGAGAAGCATCGCACGGTGAGGCTCGATCGGAGCGTCATTCGGGAGATCCACGCCCGCATCGACATCGCGCGCCTCATCGGGCAACTACGTTCACGCTCAAGAAACGCGGCAACGACTTGTCGGGCTGTGCCCGTTCCACGGCGAGAAAACGCCGTCGTTTCACGTGCATCCCGATCGCGGATACTTCTTCAAGTGCTTCGGATGCGGGGTTGGCGGCGACGTCATGACCTTCGTGCAGCCGGCTCGAGAACGTGCCGTTCGGCGACGCGATGCGCATGCTGGCGGCGAAAGCCGGCATCGAACTCGAACCCGAAAATCCCGCGGGCGGCGCGCGCGCGCACCGAACGCGAGAGCGATCTACGAAGCCAACCGCATCGCGGCCGCATACTTCGCACGCGTGCTCGCAAGTCCGAGCGGCGACCGCGCGCGCGAGCTACTGCGCGACGCGGGGCTTCAGCCGAAGCCACGATCGAGCGAGTTCGGATCTCGGGTACGCGCCGGACTCGCTGGGACGGTCTGGTTGACGGAATTGCGAACGAGCGGTGTCGATCCTGGCGGTCGCCGCCAAGGCGGGGCTCGTCAAGACCGGGCCAGCGCGGATACTACGATTTCTACCGCGACCGGTTGATGGTTCCGACGTACTCGACCACCGGCGAAGCGATCGCGTTCGGCGGCCGCGCGCTTGGCGACGGCGAACCGAAATATCTCAATACCACTACGACGCCGGTCTATACGAAGGGGCGCCATCTGTACGCGCTCAATTTCGCCCGCGCGAGGCCACGCAACGCGATCGGACGCTGATCGTCGTGGAAGGCTATCTCGACTGCATCGCGCTGCATCAAGCGGGCTTCGAAAATGCCGTGGCGTCGCTAGGCACCGTCGTTCACCGCCGAGCAGGCGCGCGAACTGCGAAAATACGCCGAGTACGTCTTTCTGTGCTTCGACGGCGACGCCGCCGGGGAACGCGGCTGCAACCAAAGCCGTCGATATTGCGTCTACACGTATTCCGAGCACGCCGGATCGTCGGTGCGCGTCGTGCTGCTGCCGCCCGGCGAAGACCCGGACAGCTACGTGCAGCGCCGCGGAGACGCCGCCTTTCAGGCGTCTGCTCGATGGGCGCCAAGCCTGCGATCGAATTCAAGATCGACGCGGAGATCGATCGTCTGCGCGCGGGCTTCGATTCGCCCGTCGCACATCGCACGCGAAAGCCGAAGCGCTGATCCAGCGAACTCGCGCCGTCGGCAGGAGTGGGATCGCTGGCGCGTCTACGTCGCAAGTCGGCTGCAGGTGAACGTTGACGACCTTCGGAATAGCCGGTTCCTCGCCGACGCAGCGCGAACTTTACGCCGCGAGCCGGGCGGCAGGCGCTACCGGAAGCCGTCACGTCGCAAGCCTCGGTCGAGCCGCTCTCGTTCGAACGGGAAGTCGTTAGCATCTTGCTCGAAGAACCCGCACTCGCTCGCCGATTTCGCCGGCCGCATCGCGCCGGAGCGCTTTCGGAACGAAGTCTACCGTCGGATTTACGAACGGATCGTTCGAGGCGCCGGTTGCGCTGCTGGAAACCGCCGACGTGTTTGACGCTCTTTGCCGAGGACGCCGAAAGTTCCGAGTGCTCGCAGGCGCTCGGACGTGGCGATCGGAGTTCGGCAGTGCGTTACGCCGATTCCGAGCGATCGCCGCGCGCATCTCGAGCGGATCGTCGAGAACGCTTGCTCGCTCGACGACGAGCGCGGCCGGTACCGCGAGTTAAACGGCACTGATCGATCGACGCTTGGCCGCCGGCGAATCCGATTCCCGACGGAATGCGGGCGAGTTCGAATCGCTGACGCGAAGCTCGAAACGATAAGAGAGAAATTGGAGAACCATTTTCACAGACAATTCGGGGACCCAGGTGCCAACCGAAATGCCGAGACAACTCAAAACGAAAGGGGGTGAGACGCAAGATATGGCACGCAAAAAAGCTCAGCGCCGGTAGCGGCACGGAAGCGCCGCCGCCTACGCTCGAAGAACTCAAAAAGAAACTACTCGCGCGCGGCAAAAGCCGCGGCTCGCTGACGTATGAAGAAATCAACGCCACCTTCGACGTGCTCGACGACGTCAGCTCCCGATCAGCTCGACGAATTTTTCGAGGAAATCTCGGCGGCCGGCATCGAGCTCGTCGACGAAGATCAGAAGGAAGAAAAAGCCGAGGCGGACGCCGAGGAGCGGCCGCAGCCGAGCCGATTCCCGACGGCTTTCGCTGGACGATCCGGTCCGGATGTACCTCAAGGAGATCGGCCGCGTCCCGCTGCTCTCGATGGAGCAAGAGAAGTCGCTGGCAATGCGGATCGAGGCCGGCGAATTGGAATCGGCAAAAAACGGCACCTGCCGATTCGAGCGATTATCGATTCCGGTGAGGAGGCCAAGCGTCAGCTCACCGAAGCGAACCTTCGGCTCGTGGTATCGATCGCAAAGAAATATGTCGGGCGCGGAATGCTGTTCCTGGATTTGATCCAGGAAGGCAACCTCGGCCTGATTCGCGCCGTCGAAAAGTTCGACTATCCAAAGGCTACAAGTTCTCGACCTACGCCACGTGGTGGATCCGGCAAGCGATCACGCGCGCGCTCGCCGATCAAGCCCGGACCATCCGCATCCCCGTGCATATGGTCGAAACGATCAACCGGCTGATCAAGATTTCGCGCCAGCTCTTGCAAGAGTTGGGTCGCGAGCCGACGGTCGAAGAGATCGCCGAGCAGATGGGGTTGACGCCCGAAAAAGTCCGCGAAGTCATGAAGATCTCGCAAGAGCCGATTTCGCTCGAAACGCCGATCGGCGAAGAAGAAGATTCACATCTCGGCGACTTCATCGAAGATCAGGAAGCCGTGGCGCCGGCCGAAGCGGCATCGGTGATGCTGCTCAAAGAGAAGATGCAGGACGTGCTGCAAAACCTCACGGATCGGGAGCGCAAAGTTCTCGTACTGCGGTTCGGATTGGAAGACGGCCATCAGCGTACGTTGGAAGAGGTCGGCCAGGAGTTCGGCGTGACGCGCGAGCGTATCCGCCAAATCGAAGCCAAGGCGCTGCGGAAGCTGCGCCATCCGTCGCGCGGCAAAGCGCTCAAGGATTACTGGAGCAACGAGTGATCCGCACGATGTGCGCGGCGCTGACGGCGGCGTTGGCGTTCGTTTTACCGGGCGTTGCGCCGTCGCCGGTTCCGTCTGCGTCGCCGACCGCAGCGCCTCGCGAACTCAAGTCGATCGTGACCGTCGTTTCTTCTCCGTACTGTAACGCGCTGGCCGAGCATTTTAACGCCGCGCTACGCCCGATGCTCGCCAACGACCGCGTGTTCGATGCGGTCGGCGTTCAGATGGATGCGATGAACGATATGTTCGATTATCCGAATTACGTGAACCGCTTCCTGGATCTGCGCGTGAAACTGACCAAAGAATCGGACGTGCTGATCGCGTCGCTTCGTCCGATCGGCGCCGAGGTCGAGCAACTTAACAAATCGGCGTCGCTTACCACCGATCCGGCGGCTGCAGCGCAAATGCGCGATGCCGCGCAGAAGCTCAACGAGGCGTATCAACACCAGTTTCAACTCGCGACCGACGTTACGTCGCTCGCGCAGTTCATGATGCAATACAATATCGAGCGCGGTGGGCATCCGCTTTCCGGATGGACGCCGCAGCTCCAGGCGATGCCCGAAGATTCGAAAGACGTCAAGATCGTCGTTCACTACAACAAACAGCGCGACGCGATTTCGACGGCCGAGGATAATGCCACGGATATCGCCTACGAGATCGCTTCGACCCGCTGCACCAAGTAGCGCAGCGGACTACACTACATGCTCGAAGCGGGGCCCGGCGAGGGTGTCGCAACCGTCGGATTCGTGTCGGCGAACGCGCCGGCCGGATTTGCCTTGACCCAAACGATCAAGTCCCAAATCGACGGAAATAAAAAGACGTGCGCGACCTGAGCGGCCGATGTCGCGAGCCCCATCTTGACGAGGGTTTCGGGCTTCGGATCGTCAACATTGCCGCCGGCAGCCGCGAATTTTTTCGCACCGACGCCGCCGTATTTCTGCGTTCCGTCCGGTTGCGTCAAAACGTAGTGGATATGTTCCCGAAACGACGTCCAGCGACGAAAATTAACTCCCCAGACTTGCGGCTGTGACGGCGAGGAACTCTGTAGCGCGGAGAAGTCGGCTCCGAGAAGATTACCCTGCGCGTCGTACCACAGTTGGCTGGGCTGATGCGGGTTGCCGCTTTGCCAATGCAAGTTTGCATAGCTGATCGCGCCGTCTTCGTCGACGTTGGTGTAGCGAAAATACCCGGCTGCCTCAGCGGCTTCGGGGGTGGGAAAACGGCTCTGTAGATCGGCCGAGATCGACTTGACGAAGGCGGCCTCGGTGCCTTGCGGATAGGGCGACATGGTCGCACTCGGCGCGGGCGTGGCGGCGATCGTTGCGATCGCGGCGATTCCGGCAAACGCTAGACTCGCCAACGATGAACGCAGCTGCATGAAACGCTAGACCTTTCTCTTCGGCGAAGCCGATGGTGCTGCCGAGGGCGGAGCCGCCGGCAAAGAAGGCGGAGACGACGATGGAGTCGCCGTCGGCGGTTCGGGAGTCGGCCAAGGAGTTCCGGTCGGACTCGCCTGCGGCCGCGGTGCTCGATGCGATTGCGGCGATGCGCCGCTGGCGAACGGCGTGGCAAAGGGCTGTGTTGGAAACGACGACTTCGGCATTCGCAACTCGACGCTCATCGGTGCCGGTGTCTGAATCGCGACCGTCCCGTTGGGGAGCGCCGTTAGCGTTGCCTCGGTTCGCGCTGGAATTTCCGAGCCCGGGCCGAGCACGAAGTTTTTTCCCTTGCGGAAGATGTGATACAGGAAGTGATACGGGATTACTTCGTCTGCGACGGTGTCTTCGAGCTCGACTGTTCGACTCATGGCCGGCGCTGTCGCGCGGCTGCAATCGCGCGATGGGCGCGCGAAGGGGAATCGTTCGTCCGTCGGCGAGTTGCAACGGCTCGAAGAAAATATCGACAAATCCATAGACGTCGCCGATGTCGGCGGCCGACACGTTGACGATGCGCAACTTGGCGGGCGTTCCGGCGGGTGCGACCACGCGACCGCCGACGATCAGCGGATCTTTCAATCGCGTTCCGATGAGCTGACCCGTCTTCGACGATTTTGACGATATCGAATCGTCGGTCACGAACACAAGGTCCGAGTCGAAGGGAAGAACGTTCCCCGCCGGGTGAGGGGTCGCTGACGCCGGCGCCTTAGGGGGCGCTGTCGGGGTGGGCGGATACGCGCGTGCGGGGATGCGGCCGGCGACCACGAGGGTCGCCGCCACAGCGGCGCTCAACCAGAGCGCCGTTCGAATCCTAGCTGGCGCGCTGCTCCCGCGCTGCCGCGGCTGCGCGCTTGCCTTCCTCGATGAGTTGTTTGACCTTTTGGCCACCTTTTTGTCCGATACGTTCGTAGAAGTTGGGCCCATAACGATCGCGGGTTGCTTCGCCGCCCTTCTTACCGCCCTTTTTCCCGATTTGTTCGTAAAACTCATGACCGTGCGCCAATTTGGTCGCTAAGCCGCCCTTGCGGCCGATCTGTTCGTAGAATTCCGGACCGTACTTTTTCTTGACGGTCTCGCCGCCTTTTTGGCCGGCTTCGCGGACCGACATTCCCGCCGGTCGCTTGGGTTGTTCAGTCACTGGCACGTCCTATCGTTTACATCTTCGCCGGCCGCGATGGCCGGGATATTAAATGAACGTAGCTTACGCTCAAAAGGTTTGGGGGGCCGTACAAAGGTTGTACGCCGGCGTGCGCCTTCCTAGAATGTTCGCTCGGAATCCAGAAGAATTGTGACAGGCCCTTGGTTGCTCTGCTGGACGTGCATGTCGGCTCCGAACACGCCGTACGCGACTCGCAGGCCGCGAGTTGCGAGTGCGCTGCCGACTCGTTCGTAGAGATCGCGAGCCTGCTCGCCCGAGGCGGCTGCTACAAAAGACGGACGCCGCCCCCGCCGCGCGTCACCGAGAAGTGTGAACTGCGAGATGAGCAGGACGCCGCCGCCGCATTGCTCGACCGACCGATTCATCCGGCCTTCATCGTCCTCGAAGATGCGCAGCTCGGCGATCTTCTCTGCGATCCACAGCGCATCGCGTTCCGTGTCGTTCCGGCCGACGCCGACATAGGCCACGAGGCCGGTATCGATCGCGCCGGTTTCGGATCCGTTGACCGACACGCGCGCGTTCGAGACGCGCTGCACCACGGCACGCACGCGGCGTTAGCGCGAGAAGATCGAGGACAACGCGAACCAGGCGTTTTCGCGCCGTTCGAGCACGCGACGGTAGAAATATCCAGCCCAGTGGGTTCCGAACGGCACGTACACTCGCATGTTGTAGCCTTGCGCGACCAGTTCGTGCTGCTCCGCCGGACGGCACCCGTGCAGCATCTGAAACTCAAAACGCGACGGCGGTATGGCATTGCGCGAACAAAAATCTTTTACGGCGCCGATCAAGCGGCGATCGTGCGTCGCGATTCCCGGATACGTGCCGGCCGAGAGTAAACGCTCGGCCAGGCGCAGATAGTTTTCGCGGATCTCGGGCATTTGCTGATACGCAATCTCGGGCGGTTCGCGATAGGCGCCTTTGCAGAGGCGCACGCGCGCTCCCAAAGCGATCGCGCGCTCGACGTCGGCTGCAGTGCGCTTCAAATACGCCTGCAACACGATGCCGACGTTCTTGTGAGCGGCAAAACAGCGCTCGAACACGCGCAGGGTGGCATCGGTGACCGCAGAGCCTTCCATATCGATGCGCACGAACGGATCGGAGTTCTGAGCGGCCCGTTCGGCGATCCGGCCAACGTTGTCCAGCGCGAAATCCTCGTCGATCAACAATCCAAGCGCCGTGAGTTTGATCGAAACGTTCGAATCGACTCCGGCCGCCCGCAGCGCATCCAGGATTCGCAGGTAGGCGTTGACCGTGTGCACTGCGGCCTCGCGCTCCGTCACGTCTTCACCCAAATAATCCAATGAGGCCGTCATCCCGGCCGCGTTGAGCTCGCGGACCGTCGCAACGGCCGACTCGATCGATTCGCCCGGGACGAAACGTTTGGCGAGAAAGAAGAAGTTTTTCTGGAAGGCCGAGTTGGGAGCGAAGAGTCCGTCGAGTAACGCCATGGCCCTCAAGGTACGACGCGGCGGCGCAGAATCCACGCGACCAATAGCGCAACGACCGCGAGCACGACAAATCCGTAGCACAAAGCCATCGCTTGACGAACCCCTTGCGCGGACAGGGCGACGTACAACGCGACCGGCAAAGACGTGGGGTGATACGCCAGCACGGACGTGGCACCGTATTCGCCGATCGCGCGCAGCCACGCGAACGTCACCCCCGCCAAGACGCTTCCGGCGGCAGCGGGCAAGGCGATTCGTCCGAAGATCCGCCATTCTCCAGCACCGAGCGTGCGCGCGGCATCGGCGTACACCGGATCCACCGCCGCGAATGCGGCCGTGGCGGCGATGGCCACGAACGAACCGGACACGAAGAATTCTGCGACCCCGACGCCGAGGAGCGTGTCGGGAACACGCAGGCCATGCGCTGCCAACCAGGCACCGGCCGGCGCTCGCGTGCCGAGGGTGACGATCAGCATCAAGCCGGACGCTACCGGTGGAAATGCCAGCGGCAGTGCTAGTAAAAAGAGTGCGACGGCCCGAACACCCCGGCCCGCATGACCCAACCAATACCCGGCCGGAACGCCGAGCAGTGTGGCGACCGCCGTCGCAGCCAGCGATGCGGTCAACGACACGTTCAGCGCGGCGCGCGCGTCGGCGTTAAACGATGCCGCGGCCTCGCCGGGTGACATGGACGCGAGTACGGCGATGACGGGCGCTACGATCCCCACGACCAGCAACAAGGCGGCCGCTGGAAAGACCCAGCGCATCACGTGACGGCAGCGCTGAAGATCGCGTTCGTCGCGCTCAGCCTTTCGCTGGACGTCTTCGCCGTGAGCATCGGTGTCGGCGTGCGCGGCGTGGAGCGTGCGCTCAAATTGCGAATTGGTTTGGCGTTCGCGACTGCCGAGATCGCGATGAACTTGATTGGCGCGGGGATCGGCGTCGCGGCAGGGCGGGTGTTCGGAGAAGTCGCCGGCTTCGTCGGCTTCGGCGCGTTGGTCGTGCTGGGAATCTTCATGATGTCCGAAAGCCGTTCGAAGAGCGCCGCGGCGAAACTCGACCTCTCCAAGGGGTGGGGATTATTCGTCGCTTCGCTGGCCATCAGCTTGGATTCGCTCGGCATCGGTTTCTCGATTCTCTACATCGGCGTTCCGCCGGTGATCGCGCTCGTAATCATCGGCGTCGTTTCGCTGTGCGCCACCGCTGCCGGCCTGACGCTCGGCGCGCGGCTCGGGGGCTTTGCCGAACGCTACGCCGCGTTCTTGGGCGGTTTGCTCTTGACCCTTACCGGCCTCACGTTTGCGGTCCTGAAGATCTTGCATGTTGGATAGCTGGAGTGCCGGGCACGCGCTGCTCCATTTAGCGCGAACTCGGGGTAGCCGCCGCATATTCGTTGTGGGTACCGCGAAAAACGTCGGTAAAACCGTCGCCGCTCGCGCTATCTATGCCGCCGCCATTGCGACCGGCCTGCGCGTCGCACTCTTGTTGACGGGTCGCGACGGAGAGAGCTTCGACGCGGTTCGACGGCGTCGCAAAACCCCGGCTTTTCGTGCGCCCGGGCACGGTAGTCGCTACGGCGGCCGGCGCGCTGAGCGCGGGATTTGCGACCGAAGTGCTCGAGGTATTGCCGCTCGAAACCGCAGCCGGTCCCGTCACGATTGCGCGCATCCGCGAAGCCGCGCACCTGGAGCTGATCGGTCCTCCGACCGCTACCGGCGTCGCGCGAACGCTCGAGCGTCTGGATACACTCGCCGACGTTGTGATCGTCGATGGTGCGATCGATCGCGTTGCAGCATTGGCAGGCAGCGGAGCGGCGGTCGTGATCGCGACGGGTGCGGCGGCGGCCGCGACGCCCGATGACGCCACGGACGCCGCGCGCATACTAGCGAAGCGCTTGGGAATCGCCGCAGTCGATCCCGGGGCGCCGGCGGTAACGGTCGAGGGAGCGCTGACGGCGTCGAAAGTCGCGCCGCTGATCGCCGCACGAGAAACGCGCCAAGTCGTCATCGGCGATCCGACGCAGTTTGCGTTGGCCGGCCGCGCCGCCGACGCAGCGTTCGAACGGCTCGACGTGCGCTGCGAGCGCCCGCTGCATCCGATCGCCACGACGATCGCATCGATCGGCCGGGGGCACGCGTTCGAACCCCTCTCGTTCGCTCGGGCCGTTGCCGAAGCCACCGGCCTTCCGGCGTACGACGTGTATGCGGGTTGGGGTGTCGCGTGAATTGGAACGCCATTGCCGACGAATCGACGGCACGTGCGCTCGATCTCGCATGGCTCGACGCGGCTCTACGACCGAGCAGCGAGTGCGGCGTACGTGCGTTGTCGCGTTGGGAGCCGTTCGGACGCGGTAACGAAGCCGCCGCCTCCGCGCGAGCAATGATGGTGCACGACGTAGCAACGCGCACCGGCGATGACGAACTGCGCGCCTTCGCCGAATCGCTGCGCGTCGTACCCGACGTCACGTCACCGGCGGCACGGGCCGCGCTCGGCGAAGCGTTGCCGGACGACGTGTTACTGCAAGTCGCGCGTTTCTGCGACGGCGCGGTCCGGCTCGCCGATCGGCTGAGCGGTTCCGCGTTGAGCGAGGTGGCCGACGCCAAAACGATTGCCACGCCGCTTATTCGTGTGTTATCGGCGTCGTTGGAGCTCGGCCGCACGAGCGGCGGCGGATTCTATTTGAGCGACGCGTTCGATCCGGCGTTGCGTGCAGCGCGCGGCGAACTGCAGCGGACGCAACGAGCGGTCGATGCCTTGGAGTCGGAGTTGCGTTCGCGTGTGGCGGCTGCTCTGCATCGGTCGGCTGTCGAAACCGACGAGTTTATCGTCATGCGAGATGGGGCTCCCACCGAGTGGCCGGAGAGCATCGCGGTCATTCGCGAAGCGCCGACGTATTTTTTGTGCACGTTAGTCGCCGGCGATGCGTTGCAATCGGCGCGCATAGCACGCGACCGAGCCGCAGACGTCGTTGCGGACGCCGAGCGATCGATTCGCAGCGAACTTTCGGACGCGATCGCGCGCGCGGTGCCGGAATTGCAACCAGCGTCCGACGCAATTGGCGCATTCGATGCTTTGCATGCGGCCATCCGGTTCGCGCGCACCTACGCCTGCACCGCGCCCGAGCTGGTTGCAGATGCGGGTTTCGCGCTTGAAGGCTCGCGCTTTCTTCCGCTCGAGGAAGCGTTGCATGAACGCGATTTGCGATTCACGCCGTTCGACGTCGAAGTTCGTTCGGTCGCGACGATCACGGGCCCGAACATGGGTGGAAAAACCGTCGTGCTTCGCACGTGCGGAGCGATCGCTGCGTTGGCGAGTTTCGGATTGCCCGTTCCGGCGCGACGCGCTCGCCTCGAGTTGTTCGATCGAATCGTGTGGCTGCACGCCGGCGACGAAGCCGGGCCGTCGTTGCTTTCGTCGTTTGCGCACGAGGTCGTCCGCGTGCGCGATGTCTCGGGGCGCGCGAACGGCGCGTTGATGTTGCTCGACGAGTTTGCACGAACCACCGGACCGCGCGAAGGCTCCGCGCTGCTTGCGTCGCTGCTAGCGTTCTTCCGGGAGCGCGGAGTACGAACGCTCGCCACGACGCATCTGGACGGCGTCGCGGCCGCGGCCGGCGTCGAGCATCTAACCGTTGGCGGATTGCGAGCCCTGCCGCGCGGAACGGTCGGCAATCTGCGCGACGCGCTGGCATTGTTGGAGCGTGGGATGGATTATTCGGTGCGCAAGGCCGGCGCCGGCGAGATGCCGGCCGGCGATGCGATCGATTTAGCCGAACTGCTCGGCCTCGACGCTACCATTATCGAGGGCGCTCGCCGGAGGCTGGAGTAGCCGCCCCAGGCGCGGACGAACATCGCCGGATGCAGCCGCTCATCATCACCTGCGCTCCGGTCGGGGCCGAAGTAACGCTCGACCAAACGCCGCACCTTCCGCATACGCCCGAGCGGCTGGGCGAAACGGCGCGCCGCATTCGCGAGGCGGGAGCCTCCATGATTCACGTGCACTGCCGCGACGACGATGGAAGGAACACGCACGATGTCGGGCGCTTCGCGGAAGCCTACAACGAGATTCGTGCTGCGAGCGATCTAATCGTTCAGTTTTCCACCGGCGGCGCGATCGGAATGTCGCCCCAGGAACGCGCCGGCGTGCTGCAACTGCGCCCCGAGATGGCGACCCTCACATGCGGCTCGGTGAACTTCGGCGACGAAATCTTCGAGAACAGTTTTCCGATCATGCGCGCGCTCGCGACATCGATGACCGAATACGGCGTGCGACCCGAACTGGAGATCTTCGACAAAGGCCATCTTACCAACGCGCGGCGCTTACATCGCGAAGGCGTCTTGGCGATGCCGCAACACGTTGACTTCGTACTCGGAGTCCCGGGCGGCCTGGATGCGACGGTTGCGAACTTGTGCGATTTGGTTGACGATTTGCCGCACGGATGTACCTGGTCGGTCGCGGGTGTCGGCCGCCAGCAGCTGCCGATGGCCCTGGCCGCCATCGCCATGGGCGGTCACGTCCGCGTCGGACTAGAGGACAATCTCTACTACTCGAAAGGGCGTCTGGCGAGTAACGAGGAGCTGGTGGCGCGCGTTGCTCGTATCGCTGAGGAAGCGGGGCGACCCGTCGCAACGCCCGACGAAGCACGCGAGATTCTCGGCTTACGCCGTCGCGAGGATGCAATGCCGGAAGGCATTTCAGCCCCGGCTGCTAATTAGCCGCGCCGGAGGATACGTTCGCTGCTTACCTACGTTGTACGCCGCACGCTGCAGTCGATTCCGCTGCTGCTGCTGATCTCGGTCATCCTCTACGCCATCCTCTATAATATGCCGGGTGGACCGTTGGCCCCGTACTTGGCCAACCCGCATATTACGCCGGCCGACATCGCGCGCCTCAAGCACAACTTGGGGATGGATCAGCCGGTTCCGGTTCAGTATTTTAAGTGGTTGATGCACGTTCTAACCGGCGACTTCGGGTACTCCACGAGCAACTCGGAGCCGGTGCTGCAAGCGATTCTGGAGCGGCTGCCCGCGACGCTCGAATTGATGCTGACCTCGTTCGTGTTTTCGCTCGCGGTCGGCGTTGCGGCCGGCATCGTCTCGGCAGTCTACCGCTATACCGTGGTTGACTATTTCATCACGACGTTAGCGTTCTTCGGACAATCGATGCCGGTATTTTGGTTTGCATTGATGATGCAGCTGGCATTCGCCGTGCACGGCATACCGCTGCCGTTCGGTTACCAAATTCAGTTGCCGTCGGCCGGCATCTCGAGTAGCGACACGTTCGAGTTGAGCGACCGGCTGTCGCACTTAATCTTGCCGACGTTGGTGCTATCGCTGCTGTCCCTCGCGTTGTTCAGCCGCTTCATGCGATCGTCGCTGTTGGAAGTGCTGGGCACCGATTACATGCGGACCGCGGCCGCCAAGGGCTTGGGCTTTCGCGCGGTTCTCTTCAAGCACGGCCTGAAGAACGCACTGATACCGGTCGTGACGGTCGTCGCTCTTTCGCTTCCGGGCGTGTTGGGCGGTGCGATCATTACCGAAGACATCTTCGCGTGGCCCGGCACCGGCAGGCTGTTCTACAACGGCTTGACGCAGGGCGACATCTCGCTGCTGATGGGCATCTTAATCATCCTGGCCGTCGCGGTCGTGTTCTCGAATCTCCTGGCGGACGTCGTGTACGCCTGGCTCGACCCGCGCGTGAAATACGACTGATAACATGGCTGCATCAATTCCGCTTCAACCCAATGCCGTCGTCGAGGACGATCAGAACGTCTCGAAAGTAACGTTCTGGACGCGGTTGCGCCGTCACAAGCTGGCCATGGCCGGGATCGTCGTTCTTGGCCTGATCGTTTTGGCTGCGATTTTCGCGCATCAGCTTTCGCCGTTCGATCCCAACGCGATCGACGAAGTGCATTGGCAGGGACCGCCCCTTCCGCCGTGCTTTGTGGATCACGCGTTGTGCGGCGGCCATCTTCTCGGCACCGACGAGGTCGGGCGCGACCTGCTGTCGCGCTTGCTGTACGGTGCGCGCATTTCGCTGATGGTCGGCTTCTTTGCCGTGTTCATGGAAGTGCTGATCGGCACGACGCTGGGCGCCATTTCAGGCTATTACGGCGGCTGGGTCGATTGGCTGATCATGCGCATCACCGATGTGTTTCTGTCGATTCCGTTGCTGCCGTTGCTATTGGTGCTGACGGCCATCGTTGCCGCCAGCTCGTCAAAAGCGGCACTAAGTTTTGGCGTGATCGTCCTAATTATCGGTGCATTGGCGTGGATGAGCGTCGCTCGTCTGGTACGCGCGTCGTTCCTCAGTCTCCGCGAGCGTGAGTTCGCCGAAGCGGCGCGTGCCATCGGCAATCGCGACGGACGGATCATCTTCCGGCATCTGCTGCCCAACGCGATCGCTCCGATCGTCGTTCAGGCGACGCTCGACATCGCGGGCGTCATCATCCTCGAATCGACCCTCTCGTTCTTGGGCCTGGGTATCCAGCCGCCGACGGCTTCGTGGGGCAACATGCTCTCGAACGCGCAGGCCACGCTCGAAACGGCGTGGTGGGCGGCAGTGTTCCCCGGCTTGGCGATTTTGGTGACGGTGCTCGCCATCAACTATATCGGCGATGGTCTGCGCGACGCGCTTGACCCGAACATGCGGTAGCGGCTAGACTACCGAAGCCGGAAACCCCGGACCTCATTGCGCGCGAGTGGCGGAATTGGTAGACGCACTAGCTTGAGGTGCTAGCGAGAGCAATCTCGTGCAGGTTCAAGTCCTGTCTTGCGCATGAGTCACGGCGAGCACGAGATTGCTCTCGCTAAGCGGAGCACGAAGTGCGAAGCGTTTTCAAACTGTAGGGGCCCCCGGCCGCCGCAGGCGGTTGGGGAGCGAAATCTCGTGCAGGTTCAAGTCCTGTCTTGCGCATGAGTTTTTAGTAGCACTTACGACTAGTAGGTATCGGGCGCGATGCCTTTCGCGGTTGGCGCGTTTTTTATCCATTTTTGACCCGGGTCTAGCGGGGGTCGTGGTACCCTCTGAAACAGTTGCCCCAGCCGGTGCGTAGAGCTATCAGCATGGTGCCCGCCCGACGAGAGGTTGTTCCCACGTGTGGCTGACGCGATTCTCCATTAACAAACCCGTCATCACGGCCATGGCGTTCATCGCCTTGGCAGTGTTCGGGCTTTTCGCCTACTCCAAAATCGGTCGGAGTAACGACCCGCCCGGAACGTCCTTTCCGATCGTCATTGTATCGGCCGGGTACCCGGGTGCGTCGCCGCAAGATATGGAGCGGCTCGTCGTCAAGCCGATCGAAGATCAGCTCGACGGAATCGACAACCTCGACCAAATGACGGCGAGCGCGCAAGAAGGCAGCGCCGTCGTCGTCGTGCAGTTCAAGCTCGGCACCAACCTGGACGTGGCGGCCATCAACGTGCAGAGCGCGGTCGATACCGCTCGCGTCTATCTTCCTACCGACCTGGATCCGCCGTCGGTTGACAAGAACGGCGCATCCGAACCGTTGCTGGACATCGCCGTCAGTTCGAAGGCGCTATCGCAGACGGCACTGGCCGACCTCGTGACCAATCGTATTCAGCCACTGCTCAAGGCGATCCCCAACGTGCAAAGCGTTGACGTGTACGGTGCGGCCGACCGGGAATTTCACGTCCAACCGATTCCGGCGAAGCTGCTGGGAAGCGGCGCGACGCTACGCGACGTTTTTGCGGCGGTTGCGGCGAACAATTCGAACTTGCCCGGCGGCATTTTGCGCGAGCCGACGCGCGAAACCAGCGTTTCGGTCCACGCCGAAATCAATACGTTTCAAGACCTGTTGAACATCCCATTGCCGGTCGCCGGATCGTCGATGCGCGGCATGCGGATCGGCGACGTTGCAACCGCCGACGACGGACACGTGGAACCGACGTCGATCTCGCACTATAACGGTCTACCCCGCTTGTACGTCAGTATGAGCCGCAACATCAACGCGGACGAAATCACGTCGACCAAGATCGCACGCGCAAAAGTCAAGCAGATCGAAGCCGAGTTCCCCGAACTCACCTTTAACGAGATCGACGCACCGGCCGACTACACGCAGAAGTCGCTCAACGGCGTATGGCAGTCATTGTTCGAAGGCGTCATCCTCACGATGATCGTGATGATGCTGTTCCTGCATCTGTGGCGCAACGCCGTCGTCGTCATGGTCGCGATTCCGACGTCGATCCTCTCGACGTTCATCTTGATGAATGCGTTCGGATTCCATCTCGACTCTATGTCGTTGATGGGCCTGTCGCTGATCATCGGCATCCTGGTGGACGACTCGATCGTGGTGTTGGAAAATATCACGAGGCATCGAGATTTGGGTGAAGACCCGATCGACGCCGCGATTAACGGCCGCAGCGAAATCGGCGGAGCCGCCATCGCGATCACTATGGTCGACGTGGTCGTCTTTTTGCCGATCGCGTTCTTGCCGGGTATCGTCGGTCAGTACTTGCGCGAGTTCGGTTCGGTCATCGTCATCGCGACGCTCTTTTCGCTGCTGGTCTCGTTCACGCTCACGCCGCTACTCGCGGCTCGCTGGAGCGTGAAGGAACGATCGACTGCCAAGCCTCGTTGGATGGACGCGCTGGGCTCGTGGAAGGTCGCGCTGTCAATGGTGGCTGCGGCCGCTGTCGTCTATTTCATCCCGTTCGGCATGCTGGGACTGCCGAAAGAGTTGAACCTCGTCATTCCGGTCATGATCTTCGCGGTGCTCTTCCTGGGCGTGTTCGTTCAGAACTACGACCGCATCCTCAACTGGTATCGCACGCGCGCGCTGTCGTTCGCACTCGAACACGGATTGTTCGTGGTGTACGTCTGCGTCGTTCTGGTCGTGAACGCGTTGACGTTGGCCGCTGGGGCCGGCAACACGACCATCGGCGTGAACGTCATCTTCCTGGCTTTGGCGCTTGTATGGCATCTCGTGGGCCTGCTCGTCCGCCGCACGTTCTCTCCGAAGAAACTCGACATGCGCTGGCGCCGGACTCGCCGGATGCCGGCCCTGCGGCGGACCGCAACGGTCGCGATCGATGGCGCCGTCAACGCCGTTCGGATGCTCGGCCAATGGTTTGCCGCTACCGGCCGCGGATTTTGGATCACGGCGGTGACGTTCGCGTTGCCCGTCGCGTTGGCGATCGCGCTCCCGATTCTCGGACCGATCAGTTTCGATTTCGTGCCGGCAGTGCAAAACGGTTCGATCTCGATGACCGTGACGTATCCGCCCGGAACGCCGATCGGCGTCACCGAAAAGTACGTCAGCCATCTCGAGGCTGCGATTCTCAAAATCGACGGTATCCAGTCGGTAAGCTCGACCGTCGGGCGCAAACCCGAGGGCTGGGGTAGCGCGATCGGCGACAACTACGCGCGTCTCAACGCGCAAACGCTTCCCGACCGGCGCAAAGAGACGTACTCGATTATCGATAAAATTCGCCCGCTCGGGTACCTAGTGCCGGGTGGTTCGTTCGAGGTCGCGGGCGATAGCGGCGGCGGCTCGGGCAGTTCGATATTCTACTCACTCTCGGGTCCTGAAGATGCGATCGGACCGGCGGCCGAAAAGGTCGCGAATTTCCTACGTCAACAAAAGGGCAGCGTCAACGTGGACACCAGCAACGAGTTGGCCGCTCCCCGTTTGAACGTGAACATCAACGCACAGCGTGCGGAGGTACTGGGCGTCGCTCCGGCCGACGCGGCGGCGGTCGCACGCTTCGCGGTCAACGGGGCGGTCGCGACCAAGGTGCGCACCGAAAACGGTTTGGTCGACGTTCGCGTGCAGTTCCCGGTGGCTTACCGTTCGACGGAGGAAGATCTCAAAGCGGTGCGGGTGCGTGCGCAAGACGGAACGATCGTTCCGCTTTCCGATATCGCCGACTTCGTGTGGACCTCAGCACCGGTACAGATTCAGCGCTTGAACCGGCAGCGCGTCGTTAACGTCTACGGCGGCGTACTCCCGGGCTACTCGCTGGGCACCGTGACCGGCCCGCTCGAAACCGCACTCAAGACGCCCGGATTTTTACCCGAAGGCGTAGGTTTAACTGCGCAAGGTGACACCCAGTATATGATCGAGACCCTGCAAAACATGGGCATCGCACTGCTGACGTCGTTCATGCTCGTGTACATGCTGATGGTGATTTTGTACGGTTCGTTCTTGGAGCCGCTGATCGTCATGTTCTCGGTGCCGCTGGCAATCATCGGTGCGTTAACGGGATTGTCGGTGATGCATCGCATCGAGCCGAACGCGGGTCAATCGCTCAATATCATTTCGATGATCGGCATCGTCATGCTCTTCGGTCTCGTTTCAAAGAACGGGATATTATTGGTGGATTATTCGAACACGCTCTGCAAGCGTGGGATGCGCGTTCGCGAGGCCGTGTTGCAGGCCGCCACCACGAGATTCCGGCCGATTCTGATGACGACGTTAGCGATGATTTTCGGAATGCTTCCGCTGGCGCTGGGCTTCGCCGAAGGCGGCGAGTGGCGCCAAGCGATGGGCACCGTGATCATCGGTGGCCTGGCCAGCTCGCTGATTCTCACGCTGTTTCTCGTGCCGATGATCTACAACTCGTGGATCGGGTGGTACGAGCGACAGGCCGACCGTAACGCTGTGGCCGCCGAGATGGCGCAGACCCCGGCGCCTGTCGGATAATATCGGGCGCTCGCTCGTTTGCCGCCTGCCCGGCCCGGGTATCGAAGCGGTATGAAGGTTTTCTCGACAAGCCGCGTAGCTCGCTGCGCGGCATTGTTGGCGATGTTTGCTCTCGCGGTGCCGCTGGGTGCCGAGGCCCAATCCGTCAGCGTGGTGGTTAACGGCCAGCCGGTCCAGTTCGATCAACCGCCGGTGGTACGAGCCGGGCGCGTCTTCGTACCCTTGCGCGGCGTTTTCGAGCGTCTTGGCGCAAGCGTGGTGTACTCCAACGGACAGATTAACGCGACCGCCCACGGGACCAGCGTTTCGCTCACGATCGGTTCGCTGCAAGCGACCGTCGGTGGGCGCCAAGAAACGCTCGACGTCGCGCCGTTCTTGGTCGGCGAACGCACCCTCGTGCCGCTGCGCTTTGTCGCCTCGGCGCTGGGTGCGAGTGTGAATTGGAACGACTCGACCAGCACGGTCACGATCACCGGAGGCAACCGGCAACCGGGTGGCGGCGGTCCGCCTCCGGTCTATCCGCCGCCACGTCCGCCGCCGCCCACGTCGCCGGCGGCGCTCGTCTATCATTGGCCGACCGGTACGATTTATAACCATCAGCCGCAGTTGCGGTTCGAGTTGGATCGCCAGCTCCGTCCGGGCTCGTTCGAAGCGTCGATCGACGGCAAGCCCGTGGACGTCACGATCTCGCGCAGCGCGAAATGGTACTACTTCGCCGCGCCGCGATCGCTCCCGATGGGCAACCACACGGTGCGCGTGCAAGGCCGGACGCAGCGAGGCGACGCGTTCGATGTGCGCTGGACGTTCTACCAAGCCGCCTATTAAGCGCAACGAAAGCATGCCTCGACGGGCGTTAGTGACGGCAGCCGCGACCGGATTGGCGGCGCGGGCTGCCGCCTCGTTGGCAGCCGACGGCTTCGAGCACGTAGCGATCACGTATCGACGGACGCCGCCGGATGCGACGCTGGCCGCGATTGCGGCCGCAAACGCCTCCGGGAGCGCCGATCGTATCGACTTCTCGGCTCCGGCGAACGACGTCGAGCTCCAGTTGCGCGAACTCGTCGAGCGGCGAGGACCGTTCGATACCTTGATACACGGAGCGGGGCCGCTAACGGTCAAGCGCTTCGAACGTTTGACGTTGGAGGAGTACGCCGAGGCGTTCGACGGCAACGTGCGCAGCGCGGTCCAGGCGGTGCGAGCCGTCCTTCCCGGCATGCGTGCGGCGCGATTCGGACGGATCGTGGTGTTCGGATCGCTCGGCGCGGCCACGACGCAGCCGTTTGCCGGCTCCGCATTCTATCAAGCGGCAAAAAGCGCGCTGACGACCTTCGCACGCGTTCTCGCACTGGAGGAAGCGCGAAACGGAATCACCGTCAACGTCGTCGTCCCAGGCTATATCGGCGACAAGACGATCGACCGCGAAGTCGCGCGCTCGCGGACGGCACCGAATCCCGTCGGCCGCGCCGGAAGCGCACAGGACATTGCAGATGCCGTCCGGTTCCTGGTCGCTCGCGACCAAGATTTCGTGACCGGAAGCGTCCTCGACGTCACCGGGGGGGCGACGCAACTCGACGAGCGAAACGAACCGCACCCATGATCAACGGTGACGGTACGAACGACCATCGAGCTTTTGCATTGCCCGGCTCCCGGGCCAACTACGGACCCGATCGCATCGTCGAAGTCGAACGAATTGCGTTAGATCTTCGGCCCGATTTCGACGCGGAAACGCTGGACGGGGTCTGCACCACGACGGTGCGAGCGCTCGACGAACCCGTCGAACGGTTGCAGCTCGATGCCGTCGATCTCGAAATCGCCTCGGTCGAACGCGACGGACAACCGCAGCAGTTCGAACGGCGCGACGGAAAACTCGACGTCTATTTCTCTCCGCCGCTTGGTGCGGGCGAGACGACAACGTTCGCGGTAAAATATCGCGTGTCGCACCCGCGCCACGGATTGTTCTTCATCAAGCCGACGCAAGCTCAGCCGCAAAAACGCGTGCATCTCTGGACGCAGAGCCAGGACGAAAACGCGCGGTTCTGGTTTCCGTGCATCGATCGTCCCAGCGAGAAACAGCCGACCGAGACGCGCGTCGATGTGCCCGCGGGTACCTTCGCGCTCGCGAACGGCGAGTTGGTCGAGAAAATCGATCGGGACGGCCGGAGCATCTATCGCTATCGCCAGGACGTTCCGCACAGCACGTATCTGATGACGATCGTCGCGGGGCCGTTCGTCGAAGTTGACCAGGGGACGGCCGGCGCCGGAAAAACGCCGGTACGGTACTACGTTTTGCCGGGGCGAGAAGCCGACGGCGAGCGCGCTTTCTCCAACACGCCGCGGATGATCGAGACGTTCGAAAAGCGCACCGGCCGCGCGTACCCGTACGCCCGGTATTCGCAAATTGCGGTCGCCGATTTTATTTTTGGGGGCATGGAAAACACGGCGGCGACCACCCAGACCGACCGCACGCTCCACGATGCGACGGCGCATCTCGACTTTTCGAGCGACCCGTTGGTATCGCACGAACTGGCGCATCAATGGTTCGGCGACCTGCTGACCTGCCGCGACTGGGCGCACGCGTGGCTGAACGAGGGTTTCGCCACGTTCTTCGAAGCCGTTTGGCGTGAAGAAAATTTAGGATTCGACGAATACGAATACGATGTGTTCGAGTTCGTTGCGGCTTATCTCGACGAAGACGCCAATCGATATCGCCGTCCGATCGTGTACAACCGTTTCCGCGATCCGATCGAGCTTTTCGACCGCCATTTGTATCAGAAGGGCGGCGCGGTGCTCCACATGCTGCGCGGATACCTCGGCGACGCACGTTTCTGGCGATCGATACACCGTTATGTGGAGCGCAATGCCGAACGCAACGTCGAAACGATCGATCTCATTCGCGCGATCGAAGAAGCGACCGGGCGAAACGTTCGCGCGTTCTTCGACCAATGGGTTTTTCGGGGCGGCCATCCCGAGCTGAAGGTGGCCGTCGAGTGGAACGACGAGCGGCGCGTGGTTACCGTGACGATCGATCAAACGCAGAAGGTCGACGACGAGGATCCAGCCTATCTTTTCGACGTGGATCTCGGGTTCGTGCCGACCGTTCCGGCTCTGACGAGCGGAGAAGGGCCGTGTCCGGTGGCCGGCGAGCGGCGCCTGCACGTACGCGTGGAGCGCGCGCACGAAACGATCGCGATACCGTTGGACGCCGAGCCCAAACTCGTCCGTTTCGATCCCGGCGCGTTCGTTCTGGCCGACGTTACCTATGCGTTCGGGGCGCAGCGATCTGCAGCCGTGCTCGCGGGAGATCCCGATGTGGTTGCGCGGATTCGCGCCGCGCGCGAATTAGCGCGAGATGGTTCGTCGACCGCGGTTGACGCGTTACGTGCGTCGTTTTCAAACGAACCCTTTTGGGGCGTGCTCGCGCAGTCGGCATCGGCGATCGGCGGAACGCGGGCACCCTGGGCGCGCGACATACTATTGAGCGCGCTGACCCACAAACAGCCGAAGGTTCGTCGCGCCGTCGCGACCGCGCTCGGAAACTATCGCGACGCCGATGTGGCCGGCGCGTTGCTCGACGTTGCGCGTTCGGATGCGTCCTATTTCGTGCGCGCGGCCGCACTGGAGAGTTTGGGCAAGACGCGCGACGCTCGCGCATTCGACGTCCTCGTCGCCGCGTCGCACGAACGAACCTGGAACGGAACGGTGGAGGCCGGGGCGGTCCGCGGGCTGGCGGAGTTGGCCGACGCGCGCGCGCTCGAACCGATCCTCGACACGACCGCCGGCGACCGCGATGAGGGCGTCCGGCGCGCGGCTCCCGGTGCGTTGTCGCGCTTGGGCCAGTTGGTCGAAGCGGCGCGGACCGCGGTCGTCGAAGCGCTCGAACGCTTGATCGACGATCCCGCATATTTGGTGCAGTTGGCGGTGGTTTCGGCTGCCGAATCGCTCGGAGATTCGCGTCTCCTTGCGTCGCTCGACCGCCTGTCGTCATCGGCCGGCGACGCGCGTACGCGTCGGGACGCGGTGGAGGCAATCGTCCGCATTCGCGAAAACGCGAAGGTGCCGTCGCAAGTAACGGCAATGCGAAGCGACATCGATGGGCTACGTGAAGAGCAGCGGAAACTACAGGAGAAGATCGAGGCGCTCGCGCGGACTTAGGCGCAGACTCATTGCCGTCGTCGTCCTGATTGCGTGCGTTACATTGGCGGCTTCCTTATGGAGTCGCGATCGTACGGCGCACGCGGCGGCCCGTCTGCCCCAAGTGCGAACGCCATCCGATCTCTTTCGCGACTTACCCGCGCTCATCCAACCGTCTCCGCCGCCGTCGTGGGGTTCTGCCGATACACGGCGGCTTCACGACGCAATGGCGGATGCGTTTCGTCCTGCGACCGTGGGCGCGCACCGCTGGAGCTTGGCCGTGGTGGACGCCGCCGGAAACATGTTGTTCGACGACCGCGCCTCCGACGCAGTGACGCCCGCCAGCGTGCAAAAGCTCGTGGTCGCAGCGACGGCGCTCGATGTGCTCGGTCCGTCGTTTCGTTACCACACGGTGCTCGCAGCGCAACAGCCGGCCGCCGTTGACGGGACGTTGAATGGTAATCTCTGGCTCGTCGGATCGGGTGACCCGTCGCTCACCCGCGAAAACTTGCAGTCGGGCGTCGGTATGTTGGCGCGTTCGGGCCTGCGGCGCATTCGCGGCGCGGTGGCAGTCAACGCGAGCGCGATGAAAGGCCCAGAGCAGAATCCGCATTGGAGTCAGGACGATGCCGACGAAGATTATGCCGCGCCGACCAATGCCGTCTCGATCGATGAAGACACCGTCGAATCGACGCAAACGGTCGGCGGCGTGCAGGAGCATTTTTGGACTGCCGTGCACGGCGTCAACCGCTGGGCGGGAGCGGTCGTCGATCGTTTGCTGCGCGATCGTCGCATCGCCGTGGCGGCCCGACCCGTCGTCGCCCCGGCGCCGCTCGATACCATCGTGCTGTGGGATCACCGCTCGGACTCGCTTCGCGGACTCGAAACGCACATGTTGTTCGTTTCGGACAATCACTACGCCGAGCAGTTGCTGCGTTCGCTCGGGGCAGAACGCGGACCGGGCGACGACGCGGCCGGGCTCAAGGCCGAAGCGCAATTCTTGAGCGAGCGCGGAATTCCGCGGCCGGGATTGCAGTTGGCCGACGGAAGCGGCCTGGCCGACACCAATCGGATCGCGGCCATTACGCTGGCGCGACTTTTAGCCGACGCGCAGTCGCGCGGGGGAGCGTCGTCGATGTATATGCTGCTGCCGGCCGGCGGCCGCGAAGGTACGTTGCGCCGATACTACTTTACGACGGCGCTGGGACGCGTTCGAGCCAAGAGCGGGCACATCGACGGCGTCGCCTCTTTGGCGGGATACGTCAATACGCTGCATCACGGGCGCATAGCGTTCGCATTCATGATCAATGGCTCGCCCGGGGATCCGGACGCCGCGATCGTTCGTGCGGTCGATCGTTTGGCGACGCTGTAACCAGGAGGGTTGCTGTTACCGATGCTTGACGAAACGACACTGACGCGACTGCTGGAGCGTTCGTTGCGACACGGAGGTGAGTTCGCCGACGTGTTCTGCGAGCGGCGGATCGTGCGTTCGTTTCGCTTGCAAGACGGCCGCATTCATGAAACGTCGATCGGCGTTACGGCCGGCGTCGGCATTCGCGTGATCGTCGGAGAGTCGTCGGGGTACGCGTTTTCCGACGAACTCGAAGAAGAGGCGCTTATGCGCGCGGCCGACGCGGCCTCGTTGATCGCCCGCACGAGCCGCGGCGGTACCGTCCGCATCGAACCGTTGAAGACCGCCGCGACCGCCGACTGGTATCGCGTTGCGACCCATCCGAGCGGCGAAGAGCGCTTCGTGCATTTACTCGAACGTGCCGACATCGCCGCTCGCGGATTCGATTCGCGCGTCGCATCCGTGAACGCGCACGTGTCGGAAGAACTACAAGAAGTGTGGATCGCGGCCAGCGACGGACGTTTGGCGTACGATCGCCGGCCGATGGTCGCGCTGGGCGTGCAAGCCGTGGCGGGAAACGGGCGCGAGCGCGGCTCGGGCTTTGCGGGCGACGGCGGCCGCACGTCGCTGGCGTATTTCGACGAGCACACGCCCGAGGCGCTGGCGTCCGAAGCCGCCCGCGTCGCAACGGTCAATCTCACGGCGATCTCGGCGCCGGCGGGCGAGATGGAAATGGTTGTCGGCAACGGCGGCGGAGGCGTATTGCTGCACGAAGCCGTCGGGCACGGGCTCGAGAGCGATTTCAACCGGCGCGGAACGTCGTTGTACAGCGGCCGCGTCGGCGAACGCGTTGCGAGCGAGCTGGTCACGATTTACGACGATGCAAATCTGCCTGAAGAACGCGGCAGCCTGAACGTTAACGACGAGGGAACGCCCGGCCAACACAAAGCATTGGTCGAGAACGGCGTCCTGCGCTCGTACATGCAAGACCGGCTGAACGCGGGCCTCATGGGCGTCGCTTCGACCGGGAGCGGCAGGCGGCAATCGTTCCGGCATTTGCCGCTACCACGTATGTGCAACACGTATATGCCGGCCGGCCAATCGTCCGTCGATGAAATCGTTGCATCGACCAAGCGCGGCATCTATGCGAAGTCGTTCGCAGGCGGCCAGGTGGAAATCGGCAAAGGCGATTTCGTGTTTATGGTGGGCGAGGGGTATCTAATCGAGAACGGACGAGTCACCGCGCCGGTGAAAAATGCGACCATCGTTGGTAACGGACCCGAAGTAATGACGAAGGTTGTCGCGGTGGCCGGCGATTGCCGTTTGGCTCGCAGACATTACACCTGTGGCAAGAGCGGGCAGTACGTTCCCGTTGGAGTCGGGATGCCGACGGTAAAAATCGCATCGATCACCGTCGGAGGAACGCAGGGTGCCTGACGCGGCGCACGACGTTGCCGAACGCGCGGTCGAACTAGCTTTGCGCGAAGGTGCCGATACCGTCGAGGCAACGGTGTCGATCGACCGCCGATTTCACGCCGAAGCGCGCGGTGATGTGGTTTCGCGGTTGGAACGCTCGACCGCAAAAGCGTTGCACGTTCGCGCGTTCGTGGACGGACGCAAGGCGACGCTCGTTACGTCCGATTTTACGGCTAGCACGCTGAGCGAGATGCTGCGCCAAACGATCGCGGCGGCGGCCTTCGTCGCGCGCGACGAATTGGCTGGTTTGCCGCAGCGATTCGCCCAAACGATTCCGGATTTGGGACTGCGCGATCCCGCGATCGCCGAGCGCGAAGAATCCGTCAAAGTCGAAGAAGCGCTCGAGCTCGAGCGCGCGATTCGCAGGTTGGACGCGCGCATCGTCAACTCCAACGGTTCGCACTACAGCGACGCGACGTCGGAGATCGCGATTGCCAACTCGGCGCAGTTTTCGGGCTCGTATCGTTCGACGCGAGCGTCGCGTTCGAGTGGTCCGGTTGCGATCGACGGCCAATTCAAGCGCACCGGCCATTACGGAACTGCCGCGCGGCGGCTCGACGAGCTGGAACCGCTCGAATTGGTTGCCGGCAACGCGGTGCGTCGCGCGACCGAAATGTTTGGCGCTCGTAAGCCGGTAACGATGCGTGTGCCGGTTATCTTCGAACGCGACGTGGCAGCGTCGATCGTTGACGACATCTTCGCCGCCCTCTCGGGCGCGAACGTCGCTGCAGGCAACTCGTGGTTGATCGGCCGGATCGGACAACGCGTCGCGGCGGACGGCGTAACCATCGTTGACGACGGGCGGTTAACCGGGCGCTTGGGGAGTTCTCCATTCGACGGCGAAGGCGTGGAAACGCGGCGTACGCCGGCGATCGAAAACGGTACGCTAACGACCTATTTGTGCGATACCTACTACGCGCGCAGGTTAGGCATGCAGAGCACCGGAAACTCAAACGGGAGCGGTGTGGGCGCCAACAATTGTTTTCTGCAAGCGGGGACTGCCTCGCTCGACGACGCAATCGCGGCGACGCCGCGCGGCGTGCTCGTGCTCGACACGATTGGCTTTGCAACCGAGCATGCTACAGGAACGTACAGCCGGGGCGCACGCGGCTTTTTCATCGAACATGGAGAAAAGGCATATCCAATCGACGAGTTCACAATAGCCGGCGGGTATCTTGAAATGCTGAATGCGATCGACCTTATCGGAAACGACCTGCGATTCGACGGTGCGGTCACCTCACCGTCGTTCCGGGTATCCGAGATGACGATCAGCGGCAACTGAGCACGAGGTGTAACGACATGTCATTGCCCCCTATCAGCTTTACGCTCATCGTCCGCGTCGAGATGCCAAACGAGCCGGGCGCGTTCGGGTCGCTCACCAATGCGATCGGCGACGCCGGCGGCACGATCTCGGCGGTCGACATGCACACCGTTACGAAAACGCGCACCGTACGCGACGTCACGATCAACGTTGCATCGGACGCCGTGGCGGACGAAGTTCGCTCGGCGGTCGAAATGCTCGAGGGAGCGCGCATCGTCAGCGCCTCCGATTCGACGTTTTTGGCGCACCTCGGCGGAAAGATCCGCATCGAACCCAAGATCCCCGTCAGGACGCGTCAAGATCTGTTGACCGTGTACACGCCGGGCGTCGCGCGCGTTTCGATGGCGATCGCGGCCGATCCAAGCAAAGCGTTTTCGCTGACGATTAAACGAAACTCGGTGGCCGTCGTCACCGACGGCACCGCAGTGCTGGGTTTAGGAGATATCGGTCCGCTCGGTGCGTTGCCGGTGATGGAAGGCAAGGCGATGCTGTTCCGGCAATTTGCCGGCATCGATGCATTCCCGATTTGCTTGGACACCAAGGATCCGGATGAAATCGTCGAGACCGTCATCCGGATCGCTCCGGTGTTCGGCGGCATCAACCTCGAGGATATCAGCGCACCGCGATGTTTCGAAGTGGAAGAACGCCTGATCGAAGCGCTCGACATTCCCGTGATGCACGACGACCAGCACGGCACGGCGGTCGTTATCTTGGCAGCGCTCATCAACGCCGCGCGCGTGGTGGGTAAACGGCTGGAGGATCTCCGCGTCGTCGTTTCGGGCAGCGGCGCGGCGGGTACGGCAACGATCAAGATGTTATTGGGTGCCGGCGTGCTCGATGTCATTCCAGTCGATCGCAGCGGTGCGTTAAATCGCGATGACCGGTATGAAAATCCGCACTGGAGATGGCTGGCCGAACATTGCAACCGCGAAAATCGCCGCGGTTCGTTGGCCGAAGTGCTGGCCGGCGTCGATGTATTCATTGGCGTTTCCGCACCGGGTATCTTAGCACCAGAACATATCGCGCGCATGGCACGCGATCCCATCGTGTTCGCGATGGCCAACCCGACGCCGGAAATCATGCCCGACGTAGCGGCGCCGGTCGCGGCCGTGGTCGCAACCGGACGTTCCGACTTTCCAAATCAGGTCAACAACCTGCTCGCGTTTCCCGGAATTTTTCGGGGTGCTCTCGACGTACGAGCCCGCCGCATCACCGAGCGCATGAAGCTCGCCGCGGCATTCGCGATCGCGGGTATCGTCACCGATGAAGAGCGCAATCCCGAATACATCATTCCAAGCGTATTCGATACGCGAGTTGTTGACGCGGTGGCGAAGGCGGTTGCAAATGCAGCCATCGACGACGGCGCGGCACGCCGTTCATCGAAGAACGAGGGCGAGGATGTTGCAGTCCGCGTCTAGCGATGGCGCCCGCGAGTATCTGGCTCCGGGGCGGATTTTAGTAGCGGCCGCCGACGCGCGCGTCGCGGACGCGCGCACGAACGCCTTCCGGGCAGCCGGGTATGAGGTGCGTGCGGCGACGACTGCGGCGGCGGCGCTCGATCTGGCTGGATCGTTCGATCCGGACGTGGTCGTTCTGGATGCTGGTTTGCCGAATCGTTCGGGCTTCGATGCATGCGAATCGCTGTCGAAATGCAGCCAGGCTTTTATCGTCATGGTTGGCGGTGAGGCGCACGACAGCGACGTAACGCTTGGATTGGAACTCGGTGCCGACGACTACGTGGTCGAACCATTCGCGGACTGTGAGTTGCTGGCTCGCGTTTCGTCGTTCTTTCGCCGGCGTCTGAAGATTGCCGGACGGCGCACCGGTCCCGGCCTCGCGATCGGATCGACGCGCCTCGACCACGATTTGCACACGCTCTCGCACGACGGAAACTGCACGTCGTTGACCGCGCTAGAATTCCGCCTCATGTGGTGCCTGGGTGAGGCCGAAGGGCGATTGCTCGGGCGCGCACAGCTCCTCGAGTCGGTCTGGAACGACACGTCGGGCGTGCAAACGCGCGTAGTTGACGTTCACGTCGCGGCCTTGCGAAAGAAGTTCTCCGAAATCGGCGCTCCACTTCTCATTACGAGCGTGCGCGGCGTCGGATACCGGCTGGACCGCCGGGATTAAGCCGGCGTCCGCGTCGCTAGTGCGGCGTTCTCGATGCGAATCCGCACGAATAACAAACACGCGTTGAGGACCGAGAAAACGATCGCGATCGCGATGGCGCCGAACGCCAGTGGAAGGGTCGCAATCTCCCCGGCGACGATGATGTAGTTCGGGTGGCGCACGAAGCGATAGGGACCGCGTCGTACTAGCGGCGCACCTGGCAACGTGAGCACGCGGGTCGTCCAGTACGGCCCCAACGACGCGACGACCCACACGCGCGCCGCCTGCAGCAATGCGAAGACGCCCAGAAGCCACCAGTTGACCGCGGCAAACGGCGGAATCCACAACGCCATCGCGGCCAGCCATGCCGCATGCAGAGCGATGAAGAACGCGTAGTGATTGCCGCCGACTTCGATCGCGCCCCGGCGCAGGAGCGCCAGCGTGTTGCGGCGAGCGTAGACGAGCTCGATGCAACGCTGCAACACCACGATTGCAAGAACGATTCGAACGACGCTCATGGGCGTTCTAATAAAACGAATCCGGCGGTAAAACCAGGGCCGAGCGCGCTCACGAGCGCGCGCTGCCAGGATGGGTCATCGAAAGCTCGCGCGAGGACGAAGAGCACCGTCGCGGCGGACATGTTTCCGTAGTCGCGTAGCACCGTTCGCGCTTCGGTCAATGCTCCGCTTTCCAACTCGAATGCAGCTTCGAGCGCATCCAGCACTTTCGCCCCACCCGGATGGCACAGAAACCGATCGACGTCGCGCAAGTGCAAACCGTCCTGGGCTAAAAACGACTCGGCGACTTCGTGTAACTTGGTGGATACCAAGGCTGGAATATCGCGAGAAAAAATCGCTCGCAGACCTTCACCGGTAACGTCCCAACCCATTACGTCGAGGGAATCGGGCCACGTGTATTCGCCCGAGCGGCAGATGGCCGGTCCGGCGCCCGACGTTTCGAGGAGTGCGGCCGCCGCGCCGTCGCCGAACAATGCGGTCGCGACGATATTGCTTTTGGTGAAGTCGTCGCGCCGAAACGACAGCGCGCACAGTTCCACAACCAAAAAGAGCACTAAGCGTCCCGGCATGGCGGCGGCGATCGTTGCCGCTCTCGCTAAGCCGAGCGCTCCGCCGGCGCACCCCAGACCGAAGATCGGCAGCCGGACGACGTCGCGCGCTAATTGCATTCGCTCCATCAGCATGGCGTCCAGACTCGGCGTTGCGATACCGGTTGTCGACACGACGACGATCGCGCCAATTTCGCAGGCGCTGCGCCCGGCGCGCTCGAGCGCGTCGCGCGTGGCGGCTTCGAGCAGGTCGAGCGAAGATCGCAGGTAGATCGCGTTGCGTTCGTCCCAGCCGTGTGCTTCTTCGTACCACGACATTGGGACGCACGAATAACGACGCTCGATCCCGGTATTTGCAAACATCGGCAGCATGCGAACGATTTCGGGCGACCGGTGACCGAGCGCCAGACGAATTCGGGTCGCTACGTCGTCTTGATCCAAGCAATACGGTGGAACTGCCGTCGCGACGGAAAGCAGGCGTACTCGCCCAACGGTGTCTCTCGTTTCCATCGCCACCCGGCCGCCCTTTCGCGACGATGGCGAGCCGTCTCTCCATGGGATATTGCTGCCTGTGTCGGCAGGGGGTGTCGCAACCCCGCCCGTAAGCCTCCCGTTCCGTGATTGGTCGATCGATGGCGGCGGCGATTTTGGCCGCTGTTTTCCTGGGCGCCGCCCCGGCGCACCCGCTTATTCAATACTCAGCTCCGGCCGGCAATCGGCCGGCCGGCGCGGACTCGCTGCACCCTACGCAAGGCATTTTGCCGAACGGACGGATCTTGGCACCCGCGGGCACATCGATTCCCGTAGGGACCGACCCCGCGACGATCGCTCTCACGCCCGACGGCCGATTCGCGATCATCACAAACAGTGACGACCGATTCGGTGGTGCTCCGGCGCAAGCGGCCCCCTTGGCGGCGGGCGCGTCGTTGGCAGTGGTTGACACGAGGTCGATGCGTCTAACGACCGTGTATCAGGACCCCGGGATGTCGTTTTCGGGCGGGGTCGCGGCATTGAACGATCCGGCCCAACCGGGACGGACGATCGTACTGGCTTCGGACGGCCCGCACGGGGTCGTCCTGGTCTTCGATCTGGGTCCGGATGGAACGCTCACACCCGAGGGACGGCCTATCGCACTCGGGGACGCCCCGCCGGCTTTCCCGGCCGGAATCGCTCTATCGTCCGACGCCCGCACCGCCTATGTGGCCGATCAGCGCGGCGATGCCGTCTTCGCCATCGACGTCGCCCGGCGCACGGTCGCGTCGAAGGGGCCGGCCGGATTCGCGCCGGCCTACATCGCAGCCGCTCGCGGTCGCGTCATCGCCACCTCGGCTGGAGCCGGCGCATTCCGCCCGGTAGCGTCGCCCGCGCCCGCGCCCCCGTTCGGCTCGCCGCCATTCGATGTGGATCGTTCGATGGTTTCGTCGGTCTTCGAAACCGGGCCGGATGGTCTGCCCGGTAACGATCCGTACCGCGTTCGCATGGACCAGGAGCCTGACGGCGCCCAAGTGGTCGGAGGCGACGCACCAGGTGCGGTTGTGATCTCACGCGACGGTGCTACCGGTTACGTCGCGCTCTCTAACATCGACCGCGTTGCCGTACTCAACCTCACCGGACAGCCGCGCGTGGTTCGCGGCCTGGACTTGCGTCTGTTTCCCAACGCTCCGTATGGCGCGCTCCCAAGCGCGTTAGCACTAAGCCGGGACGGAAAACGATTGTTCGTCGCACTGGCCGGCCTCAATTCGGTCGCGGTGTTGGACGCCCGCAGCCCGGCCCGATATCGCTATGGTCTCGTGCCGACGGGCTGGTTTCCGACGGCGCTGGCGGTCTCTCCGAACGGACGCTATCTGTATGTGGTCGCCGGCAAAGGTGTCGACGGATGGGGCGTTCTTTCTCGCGTCGACCTCAAGCACACGTCGTTGATCAAGGCGACCATGAATACGCTTCGCTACTCGCGCGTTGCCGGCGTGGCGCACTTCAACCCGGTCGTCCCGCCGTTGCGTTCGGGGCATCGCAGTGAGGTAGTGCAGCACGTCGTCTACATCGGCATCGATCCGCAGACGTTCGACGCCGCGTTTGGGGACGGTGCTAACGCCAACGCCGAACCCAATCTACGCGCGTTGGCGAGTGCGTATGCCTCGGCCAACAACTTCTACGCCGCCGACCGCAATCGCGACGTCGCGCGTGCCTTTTCGTACTCGGCCGCCGCGACGTTAGCCACGGAACTCGCTGCCCCAATCGGATGGACGCACGTCCCACCCGGAGCCGGCGCGGACGATCCTGCGGATTACGCGCGGTTCGGCAGTCTATTCGATGCGTTGTCGCGCGCCGGGTTGACGTATCGCGGTTACGGGGCGTTGCTGGCGCAGTCGGGCTTCGACGGCGCGGCGTACCATCTCGACGTTCCGGCCCCGGTGGGACTTGCAGCCAACGCGGACCTCACCTATTCGGCAGCGGTCGATCCCGAAAAGCGTTCCGACGAGTTTGCTCGCGACATGCAGCGGTATGTGGACGCCGGTCAAGTGCCGGCCTTTACCTACATTCGGTTAACCGGAGCGCCGCACTCGTCTCCGGCTGCCGACGACCGCGCCTTGGGCCGGATCGTGCAATATCTCTCGACGACGGCGGTATGGAGTTCCACGGCGGTGTTCGTCGTGCCCGAGGGCGTTGACGGCAGCGCCGACCGCGTCAATCCGTTGCATAGTTTTTGCGTGGTCGTCTCGCCGGCCGCCAAGCGTGCGTACGTCGGACGTGCCAATTTGTCGGTGGCGAGCGTCCTGAAGACCGAGGAAGAAATACTCGGCCTCGATCCGCTCGGCTTAAACGATCTACTCGCGACCGACATGGCCGACTTCTTTGCCGCCGCGCCCGATCCGCAGCCGTATACTGCGATTCCGTAAGCGCGCGGCAGCTGCAATCCGCAGGGCTGAGGCGTACTCAAGCCGGAACCTGTAGGCGGTATGACCACTGAACGTGCGGCGCATTTCGGCCCGCGACTGGTAGTGTCGCCTGCCGGTACGCTGCGCGCCGCCTTGCTGGTGAGCCCCAACGAGACGATGGAGCGCGCCAAGCCGTTGCAGGGCGAGCCGAATGCGATCTATGCGCGCGCCGCCGAGCAGCATAAAGTGCTGTGCGACATGCTGCGATATTTCGGGGTCGAGGTGATAACGCTCGACGCGCAAAGCGCCGACGCGTTCGAAGTGTCGGCAGTCGATGCGGCGGTGACGTTCGCGGACGGCGCCATGATCGCGCGGCCGAGCGCGATGAGCCGCAGGGCCGAAGCCGATCGGATTCAAGCGGAGTTCGCTCGGATCGACATCCCGTTGGCCGGGCACATCGTTGCTCCCGGGTTACTCGACGGCAGCGACGTCGTCATGGCCGGGACGACGGCCTTCGTCGGCCGCGGCCGGCGCGGAAACGAGTTAGGCCGTAACGGATTCTCGGCAGTCGCTCGCGCGCACGGCTACCGTGTCGTCGAAGTACCCCTGGCCGACACCGCGCCACCCCTGGCCTCGGTGCTCGGCGTGATCTCGAACGATCGCCTGGTTGTCGCACCGGATTGCGTTGACCGTTCGGTGTTCGACGGCTTCAAAGTCGTGGAGCTCGAGCGAGGCGAGGAGTTGGGCGCGGGCGTTCTCTGTATCGGAGAACGACACGTTATTTCCGACATTCGTTTTCGCACGTCGTTACGCGCGCTGCGTAAAGCCGGCGCGACCGTTGAATCGCTGGACTTATACGAATTTTATAAGCTCGGCATCACGCCGTCGATGCTGGCGCTAGCGCTCAAGCGCGACTAAATGCGGATCGCGATAGTCTCGGATATCCACGGAAATCTCGTCGGTCTGGATGCGTGTTTGGCCGATTTGCTGGCGCAGGGCGGTGCAGATGCGATCGTGGCCGCCGGAGACCTGTGTCTCGACGGTCCTAAGCCGAAGAAAGTGCTGCAGCGGCTTGCCGAGGTCGGCGCGCGTTGTATTCGCGGCAACACCGATCGCTATATCGCCGGCGGCGACCCCGAAGAAGGCAGCGCCATTCAAGATTCGCAGGTCGCGTGGACGCGCGGTGAGTTGGGGGAAAAATGGCTGACGTGGTTGCGCGAGCTGCCGTTTGCCCTGCGAATTGGCGACGAAGGCAACCAACTGCTCATCGTGCATGCGAATCCGAAAACCGACGACGAGCACTTGTGGCCGGATGCCGATGAAGCGACGCTCGAGCGGCTGATCGGCGACGAACCCGCTACGGCCATCGCGTTCGGACACTTGCACGTCCCGTACGTGCGTGTGTGGCGCGGAAAGCTGCTGATCAATGTGGCATCCGCCGGGTTGCCGAAGGACGGAGATTCGCGCGCGTGTTATGCCATCGTCACCGAACGCGTCGGCGGATGGCAAGTCAAACATCGCAGGGTGGCGTTCGATGTGAAGAAAGTTGCAACCCAATTGGCCGATTGCGGGATTCCGGGAAGCGATGAACTCATCGCGACGCTGCGCCGCCATCGGTACAAACGGCTAAAATCGCAAATCCCATAAACGGCACGCCGCTCGCCATAAAGGTTGACGGCCTCGTAAAACGGTACGGCGATTTCGTCGCGGTCGACGGCGTTTCGCTAAGCGTCGAAGCGGGCGAGTTTTACGGCTTTTTAGGCCCGAACGGCGCCGGCAAGACGACCACGATCAACGCCATCGTCGGCTTGGCGCAAAAGAGCGCCGGTTCGATTTCGATCATGGGTTACGACAACCAGACGCAGTGGCGCGAAGCGCGCAGGCTGCTCGGCGTTTCACCGCAAGAATTTAACTTCGACCGCTATTTGTCGATTCGCGACGTGCTCATCTACGCCGCGGGGTATTTCGGTTTGCGCGGCAGCGAGGTCGCCGATCGCGCCGACGAACTGCTCGAACGTTTCGGCATCGCGTCGAAGTCGAACGTCGAGTTCACGAAACTCTCGGGCGGCCAAAAGCGCCGCTTGTCGCTCGCGCGCGCGTTGATCCACGACCCCAAGGTATTGATTCTCGACGAACCAACCGCCGGTGTGGATGTGGAACTGCGAATCGAACTGTGGGATTGGTTGCGACAGCTCAATTCGGAGGGGATGACGATTTTCCTCACGACGCATTATCTGGAAGAAGCCGAAGCGCTATGTAAGCGGATCGCGATCATTCGTGCCGGACGCATCGTCGTCGAAAAACCGACCGACGAACTGATGGCCGGTGGGGGTTCGTTGCAAGATATCTTTTTAGAGCTCGTTAAATCGTGAGCGGCGTTGCGTTGTGGACGCTGACCCGCCGCGAGATGGTGCGCAGCCTCAAGGTCATCAATCAAGTCATTTGGCCGCCGATCATTACCACGCTGCTGTACGTGTTCGTTTTCGGCGTGGCGCTGGGCCATAGTTTGCCGAGTATGCAGAACGTCAGCTACGCGCAGTTCTTGATTCCCGGATTGATCATGCTCCAGGTGATCGACTCATCGTACGGCGAGTGCTCGAGTTCGCTCTTTCAAGGGCGCTTCATGAATTCGATCCAGGAATTGTTGGTCGCGCCGATGTCGGCCATCGAGATCGTCGGCGGCTTCATTCTCGGCAGCCTGTGTCGTTCGCTGTTGATCGCCGGGCTGATAACGGTGCTGGGTGTAGTGCTGGTGCACGCCGTGCCGCAAGATTGGCTCTCGTACTTCACGGTGATCTGCGTCGTTTCGGTGCTGTTTTCGGCGCTTGGGTTGATCTTCGGTTTGTATGCCGAAAAATTCGATCACATCGCCGTGCTCACGACGTTCGTCATCACACCGTTGACCTTCGTGGGCGGTGTGTTCACCGACACGTCGCTGTTGCCGAGCTATCTGCAGAAGCTGGAACTTATCAACCCGGTGTTTTACACGATCGACGCGTTCCGGCGCACGTACACGGGCCGCAGTTTTTTGCCGCCGGAGATGTCGATCGCCGCGATCGTGATTTTGGGCGCCGCGGCCGTGCTCATCGTCTGGCGTATGATGGCGACCGGCTACAAGCTGCGAACCTAACGATCTAGAAGAAGGGGTTGTGCGCTCGTTCGAGCGCGAGCGTCGTCGGCGGTCCGTGCCCGGGCATGACGACGGTTTCCTCCGGTAGGGTGAAGAGCTTCGTTCGTACGCCGTCGAGCAGATCGGCATACGTGCTGGTGTCGCCGAATGCGCCGCCGACGCTCCCTGCGAACAGCGTGTCGCCGCTGAAGACCGTCGACTGGAAGAGGTAACACGACGAGCCGTCGGTATGGCCCGGCGTATGCAGCATGCGAATCTGCGTACCGTCCTCGCCGAACGGTAACGACTCGCCATCGCGAACGCGCAGCGCTTTAGGCGCGAGCGAACCGATCGCGGCGACGTCGAGTTCGTGCATGACGATGCGCGCGTCGGGAAAGGCTTTCGCGATGTCGGCCGTCGCGTCGCAGTGATCGGCATGTTTGTGCGTCACCAGGATGTACTGCAGATGATAGTCGCCCTCGCGTAACACGCGCAATAAGTTTGCGGGTACGCCGGCCGGGTCGACCAGCGCCGCACGGCGTCCGCCGTCGAGAAAGAACACGTAGCCGTTGCTGGGATGCGGACGTTGGGCGTGGTGGCGCACGTCGTCGACCGAAATGGGTGGCGGCGCCCACGCGCCGGCCGCGCGCTCGGCCAGCTTGCCGGGGTCGAGCTTTAGGATCGTCGCGAGCGCGCCGGCTTCGTCGGCCGAAGCGGTGCCATCGTCGGCGATCCAACGCTCGATGGCTCGGGCGTCGATGCCGGTCGCGGCCGCCAGGCGCGGCGTCTCGACGGCGTTGCCGCTCATCGCTTTGCGCAGGACGTCGCCAAAGGTGTCCTCGAGAATCGAAGCGTCCATGCGGCCTCGTTCGCGTATCGTGGAGCGCTTCCCGGATGCCCGGCGGCAACCGGAGGCACTTACCGAGCGGTCGAAGTATGCGGATATGGAACGCGTCGCGATTATTGGCTCTGGACCCGCGGGGCTCACCGCTGCCGTGTACGCGGCGCGGGCGAATTTGGCGCCGCTGGTGCTGGCGGGCGGACTGTACGGCGGACAGCTCATGCTGACCACCGAGGTCGAGAACTACCCTGGGTTCGTGGACGGCATCATGGGGCCGGATCTGATGATACGGATGCGCGAGCAAGCCGAACGGTTCGGCGCGCGCGTCGAAAATGTCGATGTCACCGCGGTCGACTTCGCGGCGAAGCCGTTTCGGCTCACGACGAGCGAAGCGGAGTACCGTGCCGAGACCGTCATCGTGGCGACCGGCGCGAGCGCGCGTTGGCTGAACATTCCGGGTGAAGAAAAATTACGTGGACGCGGCGTCTCGACGTGCGCGACCTGCGACGGTGCGTTCTTTCGCGACAAACATATCGTCGTGGTCGGCGGCGGCGACTCCGCGATGGAAGAAGCGCTCTTTCTCACGCGTTTCGGACGTCGCGTTACCGTGATTCACCGGCGCTCCGGGTTGCGCGCCAGTAAGATCATGTCGGCGCGCGCGACGTCGCACGAAAAGATCGACTTTATCTGGGATACGGTGGTGGAAGAAGCGATCGGCGAGACGCATCTGCGCGCGCTCAAGCTGCGCAACATCGTGGACGGAAGCGTCTACGATTTCGATGCCGACGCGCTGTTTATCGCGATCGGCCATACGCCGAACACCGACATCTTTCGCGGACAGCTGGATCTCGACGAGTCCGGCTACATCGTTTCGCCCGACGGGGTTTCGACCAATGTCGAGGGCGTATTCGTGGCGGGCGACGTCAACGATTTGCGCTACAAACAAGCCATCACCGCCGCAGCCGCCGGTTGCCGCGCGGCGATGGATGCCGAGAAGTTCTTGGAAGCAATGGAGTTCTCCATCACGCCAACCGCTGTCTGAGGTCTGGTCGACAAGCTAAAGCTAGTCATTTAGGGTATTTTGACAAGCTAGAACTTGACATTTAAGGCTATTTTGACTATATATTTAGCTTGTCATGCGCCCTGAATTTACTCAGCTACGCGTCAAACAGCTGGATCGAGCTCTGGCTCCCTTTAAGATCGCCGCTGTTTCCAAGCGTCCACGGATGGGATGGCTCCGGGCAATCCGTCAGGCGCTGGGCGTCTCCTCAAGTGAGTTGGGGCGCAGGATGGGAACGAGTCGCCAACTCCCTCCTCAACTTGAAGAGGCAGAAGCGCAAGATCGCATCACCCTGAAAAGTTTGCGTGCCGCCGCCGCCGCTCTCGATTGCGACCTCGTGTACGCACTAATTCCCCGTGGCGAGAGCCTGGCTAATCTCGCTGAAAGCCGCGCACGCGCAGAAGCGACGCGCCGTGTGCTCTCGGTGGAACATTCGATGGCGTTAGAGGACCAGGCTGCTGGAAACATCGAGGAAGCCGTGGATGTAGAAACGAGTCGCCTCACTCGGCGACGCAAATCGTAGTGAATGGTCGCTACTAGGTGGGCGATGGCAGTACGGCGCTTTCCGGTGACGAGCAAGCCGACCTCATTCCTGACTTGACGACGCAAGACGAACTCAACGAGTGGGAACGGCAGAATATCCTTGAAGCCTATGCGTGGACGCTCGGTTCTCTACGCTCCAAGCCGCGCGATCCGCTAACGGAACCGTACGTTCGAGAAGTCCATCGTCGCATGTTCGATCAGACTTGGGAGTGGGCCGGTACGTATAGGACAACCGCTAAAAACATCGGCGTTCGACGCGCATCAAATTCGAGAAGAACTCGCTAAGCTATTACTCGACATTCGCTATTGGATGGAGAATAAAACATACGGCCCCGATGAGATCGCGGTTCGATTTCACCACCGGCTCGTTTCGATTCATCCGTTTCCTAACGGAAACGGTCGGCATGCGCGACTCATGGCTGAGGTGCTTTTGAGGCAAGTCGGGCAGCCGCCATTTACTTGGGGAAGTTCGGGCCTTACAGCTGCTGGGGACCTCCGGACCCAATACATCGCGGCACTGCAGGATGCCGACGCCGGCGATCTCGGTCCCCTCCTAGTATTCGTGAGATCGTGAGCGGGAAGGTGCACTTCGGGAGAACCGCGCAGAAATGCGGGCTACTTTTACGGAGGAACTCTATGCGCGTATTTACCGCTGCCGTAACGATCGCGGCGCTCGGTATTGGTTTACTCGGGCGCACGCAAGCGTCGCCGACGCCCGTGCCCGGTGGCGCCAATCAGGCCGCCGGTACGTCTGGACCGATCACCGGACAGTTATTCAACGGAAAACTGCGGCTCAGCAAGATGTCGTTAACGCCGAAAACCGACCTCGGCGACAATTTTCTGGTCTTCTCGACCATCGTCGCAAACGGCACCAAAAAAGATCGCGAGGTCTTACTGGAAGCCCATCTTGCCGATGCCGACGGCGTTACGCTTAATCAGTCGCCCGGCGACCCGAATGGAGGCCCATGTGCTTTGGCGCCCGGCGCCGCGTGCCGCAATTCGTTTAGCTTCAAGATCACCGATCCGCAGTTCAAACCGGTCAAAGTGCTGGTCGAGGAACTCGGTAACGGCACGCAGCCTGTGTTTCGCGTGATTCTGGTCCCCCCGTCCTCGCAAGGGTGAACGTAGCGAGAGCGTCCGCCGTCATCGCTCTGGCGGGCGCTCTCTTCGCTTTTTCGACGCCGGTTCTAGCCGTCGAATCGACGCTGCCGTCAGCCGGACAAATCACCTCCGACATCACGAGCGTGATGCAGCGCTATAACATACCGGGGGCCACGGTTGTAATCACACGCGACGGCCATGTGGTTTATACGCATGCGTTCGGCTCGAGCGATCTTGCCACCGGAGCGGCGGCACGAGACGACACGCACTACGAAATCGGCTCGATCACTAAACAATTCACGGCCGCTGCGATCCTCCAACTGCACGAAGCCGGCAAGGTTGACATCGATGCGAAGGTTGCCGTCTACGTTCCCAGCGCCCCGCACGCGAACGAAATAACGGTGCGCGAGTTACTCACGCAAACCAGCGGCCTGGCCGACTATCTCGACGTTTCTGGCGTTGACACGAGCAAGACGGCCACATACGACCAATTGATGGCGAGTGTCGCCGGCAAACCGTTGCAATTTGCTCCGGGTAGCGCGTGGCGCTATAGCAATACGAACTACGTTATCTTGGGTCGCATCATCGAAAGCGTTTCCAACGAACCGTACGATACATACGTCAAGCGGCACATTCTCAAGCCGCTCGGCATGACGGAAACGTTTACGATCGGCGATGAAGCGTCCATTCCGGGCATGGCCTTCGGCTATCAGCTCGTCGACGGACATCTCTCTCCGGTGCGCGCAGCCATAAGCCAGTCGTACGCATGGTCTGCGGGCGATATGGTTTCGACGGTTGGCGATGTGGAGAAGTGGAGCAGCGCGTTGCAGAACGGACGCGTCGTTTCGCCGCAGGACTACGCGCTGATGATGACCTCGCAACCGACGACACAAGGCGATTCCGGATACGGCTTCGGTTTGTTTCTCGATTCGGTTCGACGATCAACCGCGAATCGGGCACACCGGTGGCGACCCCGGCTTCACTGCGGCGAACGAGTATTTCCCCAAACAGAACGTTCGCATCATCGCACTGACGAACGATGGAAACGCAAACGGTCATCCCGAAGCCGGCGAGATTTTGACGAACGTTGCCTTCGAAGCTCTTCACCCCGAGATTGCGGCCACGGCGCTGCGGCCGGCACCGGGAGAGGATGCCGCTGTCACCGCCCGCGTCGAGCAGTTCTTTGCGAGTATGCAGTCGGGCCGCGAAGAGTATTCGACATTAGCGCCGCACTTGGCGGAGAAATTCAAGATCCAGTATTCCGCGCTCTTCACGTCCGAGTTTGCTCCGTATGGTACGCCGACGGCCTTCGTCTTTCGAGGGAAGCGAACGGACGCGGGAAAGCGATGGTTCGACTACGTCGTGCATTTCGGACCGGGGGTCACGTTGAAAATCGCCATAGGCTTCGACGAGGGGGGTAAAGTTTCGGGATTATCGTTCGGCTGAACGTGGAGTCCCTTAGCCGCCGATGCTGCGGATACCGACCACCAGCATTTGCACGCCGAGCGCTGCTTGCAACACGGTCAATATCGTTCCGAGCAACTGTAACGGAATCGCCGCAACTCGAAGCAATGGCCGGGCGAAAAGCATCGTGAGCAGATCGAGCACCATGATCGCGCCCAGAGATATCAGGATCGCCGATTGCTCTTCGGGAATCGCCGCGAGAAGAAGGATTAGCACCGCAATGCCGTACGGCGGCGCGATCACGGGAAACGTTAACGGGGATATCGCGGTTCGCAGCGTGGGAGTAGCCGCTTCTACGGATGCATCGTTGGCGTCGTACAGGCCGATGAGGCTGCGAAAGGCGACGTAGAACAGCAGCGCCCCGGCCGTCATGATGAGTGCCGGCAGCCCGATATTCCACTTGTCCAACGTCTTCTCGCCGAAGAACATGCCGACGAAAAGCGCTACCGACGAGGCCGCAAAAGCGGCGAGAGCGATTTTCCTTGCGAGCGCGGGACCGGCCCCGCGGGTCGCTTTCACGAACGGAGCGATTACCTTAATCGGCCCCAGCGTCACGAAGAGCAACGTGAATATTTGCGAGGCGCCGAGTACGCCCGAGAGGGATGCGTGCAGGCCGGCGTTTTGGGCCGCGCGCGTTCCCGCAGCCGCGGCGACTCCGCCGGCTGCGATCGCCAAAAACGGCACGAACAGTCCGAATCTCGCCAATTTCGTCATCGTCCGACTCCATCTGCAGTTCGCGTTACGGGGATCTGCGTTCGACTTCGCGACGCAAATATCTACCGGCGCCGGTGCGACGGGCTGCTACAGGTCCCGAAGCCGTCGCGTGCAAGTTCCGGGGTACTCGATTTGCCGGTGCTTCGGAAAAAGAGAAAGACGCATAGGATGCAGCGCGACAAAAGCACGCCCGCGAGCGGCGATCTGCCTCGACCGGAACCAACGTTTCAGGGAACCATCGCGCGCTCGTACGAAGAATCGACGCCGGATTTTCCCCAACCGTACCGCGCTCCCGCGGGCACGCCAAACGTCCTACTGATCATGACCGACGACGTCGGGTTCGGAGCCAGCAGCACGTTCGGCGGTCCGATACCGACACCGTCGTTCGACAAACTCGCGGAACGCGGAGTAAAATACAACCGGTTTCACACGACATCGCTGTGCTCTCCGACCCGGGCGGCGCTGATCACAGGTCGCAATCCGCACAACGCAAATACCGGCATCATCATGGAGCGCAGCTTGGGATTTCCGGGCTACAACTCCGTCATGTCGAAGAGTTGCGGTACGGTCGCAGAAGTGCTGCGTCAAAACGGCTTCAATACGGCGTGGTTTGGAAAAAATCACAACGTCCCGGACTGGCAGTCCAGCGCTGCCGGCCCGTTCGATTTGTGGCCGACCGCGCTCGGTTTCGAATACTTCTTCGGTTTTATCGGAGGAGATTCAAATCAATGGTCACCGGCCGCGTACGAGGGCACGACGCCGGTCGATCCGCAACTCGAGCGTGCCGATTATCACTTCGATTCGGATCTGGCAGATCGCGCGGTCCACTGGATCGAACAGCAGCATTCGCTCGACCCGGATAAGCCGTTTTTCGCCTATTATGCGCCCGGAGCCACGCACGCGCCGCACCACGTGCCCAAAGAGTGGATCGAGAAATTCAAAGGCAAGTTCGCGCACGGATGGGACAAACAGCGTGAGATGACGTTCGAAGCACAGAAGAAGCTCGGCATCGTCCCGCTCGACGCGCAACTGACGCCACGGCCCGCCGAACTGCCGTCCTGGGAATCTCAGTCGCCGCAACAGCGAGAGCTGTTCGAGCGGATGATGGAGATCTACGCCGCGTTCCTTGCATTCACCGACTACAACATCGGGCGCGTGATCGAGGCGGTCGAGCGGACCGGTCAGCTCGATAATACGCTCATCATGTACATCCAGGGGGACAACGGGGGTAGCGGCGAGGGTACGCTGCAAGGGACTGCTAACGAATTAGCGGTCATCGGCAACGGAGAAACCGAGTCGTTCGATTTTTTGTATTCGATCAAAGACGAATTAGGCGGCGCGATGCATTACAACCATTTTCCCGTACCGTGGTCGTGGGCGATGAATTCTCCGATGCAGTGGATGAAGCGTTACGCCAGTCATTTCGGTGGAACGCGCAACGGCCTGGTGATGAGCTGGCCCGCAACGATCACAGATGTCGGCTCGCAGCGTAGCCAATTCCATCACGTGATCGACATCGTCCCGACGATCTACGAAGTGGCCGGGGTTACGCCGCCGGCGCATCTCAACGGCGTGGAGCAAAAACCGATCGATGGAATCAGCATGGCGTATACGTGGAAGGACGCAGAAGCGCCCGAGCGGCGCACGACGCAGTACTTCGAGATGTTCGCGAACCGCGCGATCTATCACGACGGATGGATCGCTTGCACGACGCCACAGGTATTTGCCTGGGCTCCGGAGCCGAAGGGTCTCACGCCGGACGGCTTTGCGTGGGAGTTGTACGACCTTCACTCCGATTTTACCGAGTATCGCGATCTGGCAGCCGAGCATCCGCAGAAGCTCGAGGAGCTACAAAATCTTTTTTGGTCGGAGGCCGAGAAATATCAGGTGCTGCCGATCAACACGAGCGTCCAGGCGACCATCGAAGCATCGCGGACGAGGCCGAGTTTAACCAAAGGCCGAGCGCGTTTTGAATATTTTAACGGCACGGTGCGGATACCCGAGGGCACCGCGCCGAACGTCAAAAACACGTCGTTCACGATCACCGCCAGCATCGTCGTTCCGCCCGGTGGCGCGGACGGTGTCATCGTAACGCAGGGTGGGCGCTTTTGCGGTTGGGGACTGGTTATTCTCGACGGCAAACCGGTTTGGGCGTACAAGCGGACGCAACAGCCGAAAGACTGTTGTCGTATCGATGGTCTCGAGAAGCTTTCGCCGGGAAACCATACGCTGGCGGTACGCTTTGCCTACGCGGGAGGCGGCTTCGGGAAAGGCGGAACGTTTACGTTGCAAGTCGACGGTAACGCCGTTGCAACGGCGACGATCGAGCGTAGCGTTCCGGCTCGCTTCTCCGTTGACGAAACGCTCGACATCGGCTCGGACACCGGAACGCCGATCCTCGAGGACTACGCTGGAAGAATGCCATTCAAATACGCCGGACGAATCGATAGGGTCATTATCGAGATCGACCCCGTACCATCGAGCCATGCGAAAAAGCACGACGAACTCGAACGTCGTGCCCTGCACGCGACAGAGTAGCGGCTCGTTGGTTCACCCATGCTATTGGTAGAGGGTGTTTCGGCTACTGGAGAAGGTCTGCCAATGCTCCGGTGAGTTCGGGAAAGCGGAACTGGTAATGCAACTCGTTGACGGTACGTTGCGGAAGCACTTTTTGTCCGGTCGTTACGATCGAAGAGCCATCGCCGAGCATTGCCTTGAGCATGAACTCGGGAACCGGAAGAAACGCCGGGCGCTTGAGCACCTTGCCCAGATCCTTCGTGAGCTCGGCGTTCGTCACGGGATTCGGCGCGGTCGCATTATACACGCCGTCGCCGCGCTCGATCGCTGCGAGATAGATGCCGATCACGTCGTCGATGTGAATCCACGACACCCATTGCTTTCCCGAACCCACCGGGCCGCCCGCGCCTAAACGAAACGGCGGGAGCATTGTTGCGAGCGCTCCGCCTTCGATGCCGAGCGCCACGCCGGTGCGCAACGCGATGGCGCGCATTCCGAAATCTCGCGCGCGAAACGTCTGCCGTTCCCAGCCGACGCACACGTTTGCCAAAAAGTCGTTGCCGGGCGGCGAAGACTCGGTAAACGTTGCGGCGTCACTCGACCCGTAGTACCCGATTGCCGATGCCGAAACGTACGCCGACGGTCGCGCCGCCTGCGCTGCGAGCGCGTCGAGAAACTGGCCGGGAAGCTCGATTCGGCTATACGAAATCGCGTGCTGGGCTTCGGGCGTCCATCGTTGCGCTACCGGTTCTCCGGAAAGATTGACGATGACGTCGCATCCGGCCAACACTTGTGCCGCAGCCGTCGGATCGCGCAGCGAAGCGGGTACGACGTTGTCACCGCGCGCAGCCAGCGCCGGACACAGGTGTTTGCCGACGAAACCCGTCGAGCCTAAGATGCCGATCTTCACGCCGGTTCGGTTCCGGCGCCGACGAGTGCCTCGATGGCTTCGGGTGCCTTTGGTATTGCGGCCGTCAGGTTTTCGTAACCGCCGGGCGTCACCAGGATGTCGTCTTCGATACGGATACCGATGCCTCGAAAACGCTCCGGCGCATCGCTGTCGCGACGAACGTACAAGCCCGGCTCCACGGTGGTGATCATTCCTGGCTGCAAGCGAAGGGGCGTGTCGTCGGGTTCGCGGTACGGCCCGGCATCGTGCACGTCCAACCCCATCCAGTGTCCGGTCCCGTGCATGTAATATTCGCGATACGCATCGGACGCGATGTTTTCGTTGACCGAACCGTTCAGCAAGCCGACGTCGATCAAGCCTTCGACGATCGTGCGAACCGCGGTATCGTGAAACTCGTTGCGCGGAACGCCGGGACGAACGCGATCGATGGCGGATTCTTGTGCCGCCAGCACGATGTCGTACAGCGCGCGTTGTTCGGGGGTAAAGCGTCCGTTGACGGGCCACGTTCGCGTGACGTCGGTCGCGTAACAATCGAGTTCGCAGCCGGAATCGACCAGCAGCAGTTGGCCGGCTTCGAGCCGGTCGCGATTGTTGACGTAGTGCAGCACGGTTGCATTGTCACCGGTCGCCACGATCGATTCGTAGGCGATGCTCTGCGCACCGAGTCGCCGGTATTCGCTTTCGATCGCCGCTTGTACGGTGTACTCGTACGCTCCGGCTCGCGTGGCGCGCATTCCCGCCAGGTGCCCGGCGTGCGTGATCGCGCAGGCGCGCCGCAACACGTCGATTTCGTCGGGAGTCTTACGCAGGCGCATGAGGTGTAGCGTCGCGGACGGCTCGGCGACGACGTAGGGCGAGCGGCCCCCGCGCCGCGTTTTCTCGCGCGCGGTTTCGAGTGCGTTGCGCACGATCCGGTCGACCTGTCCGTGCGCGCCGAACGCGTAATGCATCGTGGTCGCCCCGAGCAGTAAATCGGGCAAACGCTGCTCCAACTCGTCGATCGGATAGGCTTCGTCAACCAATAGCGTTTCGCGGGCGCGCTCGACGCCCAACCGGCCGCCGGTCCACACTTCCTGATCGCGATCGCGCCGCTGCATGAACAGAATGCTGCGCGCTTTGTCGTGTTCCGGCGCCAACACCAACACGGCGTCGGGCTCGTTGAAGCCGGTCAAGTAATAGAAATCCGAATCTTGGCGGAACGCGTAGCTCGAATCGGCGTTTCGTAACACCGTTCGGGCGGAAGGTACGATCGCGACCCCGCCCGTGAGTGTGGCGAGCGCATCGTTACGGCGTGAAGCATAGGGCTGCATCATGCCCCCTCCTAGATCAGGCCCAGGAGCACCTGCGCCTCGGAATCGAGTCCTTGCGCGTAGACCTTCGGGTGCGTCAAATAGAACAGCGCCATGATTCGCATGGTGAAGCGATGCGGTGCCGGCCGTACGAGCCGACCGATCCCGCGGCGAGCGAGCGCACCCAGTACTGCGACGCGCCGGTCGCGTTCTTCGGGCGGACGCAGCGCGGCGAAATTCAAGTCGTCGCCGGCGCGATCTTCGGCCTGGTCGATATACGAATCGAGAAACACGTGCAAGGCTGCGATGGCTGGAAAATATGCGTCGTACGTAGCGTCGAGCGCGTTGGGGGCGTCTGCAAGCAACTCAAACAACGGTGCGTAGACTTGCAACTGCGATCCGGCAGCGCAGGCGAATTCGTCCCAGGTGAGCGCCTCGAAGCGTGCGTCGAAGCGCAGATCGAACCAAGCTTTACAAGCTGCTTCGCGCTCGCCCGGCGGAAGATGTGCGAAGGTCTGCATTTCGCCGTACAAGATCGCGGCTTCACGGAATTTCGGTAACAGCCGCTCGTATCCGTCGATGGCGGCGAGTCGCGTCCGAACGCAATCTACGAGCCAGCGCAGATATCCGGAATCGTCGCCGCTCGGCCCGGCCGCGTAGTACTCGCCCGGCGAAGCGGACGGGTCGAGGGCGTCGGCGATGGCTCCGTGTAGTACGGGGTAGGCCGTAGCCGGTACGTTTGGATGACGGTCGCACAAGTTGTCGAGGTAATCGTAGATCGATTCGAGCGGCACGACGATGTCAACGTAACGCGCCGCTTGCTCTGCGGGTAAGAACGCTGCGAGCACGCCGGCGCCCGCCGCGTGATACGATTTCGCTCGAATACTGTCGAGCGCTTGGCGGCGCAGGTGTACGTCGGCGATCGTTTCGGCCCGGGCGCGGATCGTGCGCAGTTCGCGCGACGCGCGCGGAACGACCGCCAGCAAAAACTTGGATAGCGCGGCCACGTCGGGAACGCCGCCGGCGAGAAGATACGCGAGGCGGCGCGAGCTGCCGAGCACGTGTCGCACCGCCCACGCGATTTCGCTACGCAACGGGGATCAAATTCCGCCGACGAAGCGTCCGGGATTCAGAACGTTGTTTGGATCGAAGCGGCGTTTGAGCGCGCGCATCGTTGCGATTGCGGCCGGCTCGCGGCCCCATAGCTGCAACGTGTCGCGGCCGGGGTGTTCGCAAGCGATGACGATCGCGTTCGGAAGTGCCCGGTGCAACGCGTCGTCGAAATCGTTCATACACGCTGCGAGCCGCCGCACGTCGAGCTCGCTCACGCGCAGGATCGTGTCGCCGTTCATGAGGTTGACGATCCGCTCGTGGCGTAGCTCGAAACGGCGCGCGCATTCTGCGGCCGCTTCGGCCGCTGCGATCGCCTCGCTCGGCAACGAGCCGATACGGTACGAGATCGAACGTTGTCCGAGGCCGGACACATAGGCATCGACGATGCGTTCCAGCGCCGCCGGCGCGCGGTTGTCGAGCACGTGGGTCGCGGGAACGCCACCCCGGCCGAGCGCCGAGCGCAACTCGAGGCCGGCGCGATCGACGAGCGCAGTGCTGCCTTCGAGAAAAATTGCGAGTCGTCCGTCGTCGCCCGCGGGCCGATCGTCGGCGGCCGAAAAGCCGTCGAACCAAAACGCGGCCGCCGGGACGACGCGCAGATCGCGCAACTGTGCGATGGTGCGTTCGAGCGATCCGTCCGGAAGCGCGGCGAAGAACGCACGCGTGCGCTCGGGCACGGCCAACGTTTTGAGGTTGGCACGCACCAGCACGGATAGCGTTCCGAACGAACCAACGTACAAGCGGCTCAGATCGTATCCGGCGACGTTCTTAACGACCATGCCGCCGGCACGGGCAACGGTTCCGTCGGCGAGCACGACGTGCGATCCGATCACCCAATCGCGAGGCGGTCCGTACACGTGCCGGCGCGGTCCGCGCCAGCCGGCAGCCAACGTTCCGCCAACCGTTGCTTTCGTACCGAGCGGCGCGTCGAACGGCAGCATCTGACGGCGTTCGGCGAGCGTGGTGGCAAGCTCCGACAGTCGCGTGCCGGCAAGAACCGCGACGGTTAAATCGTCGGGCTCGAAGTCGATGACGCCGGCGATCGAGGTGGTTAGGATTTCGAGGTCGACCGGTGGACGCGCGCCCATGCCGGCGAGCGTGTTGCCGCCGGTGATGCGAACCGCGCGGCCGTCGCGATCTGCGCCGCCAAGAAGCGTGCTGAGCTCGGCTTCATCGACCGGCGCCGCACGTTCGCTGTCGTTCACTGCGGTGGAGGGACCATTTCGGCGCAGCGCGTTCCCGCTGGAAAAATCTTCTCCGGATTGAGCGAACGGTGCGGATCGAAGACGTCGCGCACGCGACCCATCGTCGCCAAATCCGCGGTGCTGTAGACGCGCGTCATCGCGTCGCGTTTTTCGTAGCCGATGCCGTGTTCGCCGCTGATGGTGCCGCCCAAATCGATCGCAGCCTGTAAGATCGCATTGCCGCCTTCCACAACGGCCGCGACTTGGCGCCGGTCGCGCCGGTCGTACATCATGAGCGGATGCAGATTACCGTCGCCGGCATGAAAGACGTTGCCGATGGTGAGATCGTATTCACGCGCGGTTTGCTCCACGACGCGGAGTGCTGCGGGCAGTTTACTTCTTGGAACGCACACGTCTTGGGTGTAGTAATTGGGTGCGATGCGTCCGGTCGCACCGGCCGCACCCTTGCGTCCGGCCCATAGTGCATCGCGTTCGGCCTGCGTTCGAGCGCTGCGCCACGATACCGCGCCGTGCTGTTTCGCGATCGCGGCGATCGCGCGTTCGCAGGCCGCGATGTCGTCGGCATAGCCGGCTTGTTCGATCAACAACACCGCTGCCGCGTCGGTCGGATAGCCGGCTTTAAACGCGGCTTCGACGGCACCGGCGATCACGCGGTCCATCATTTCCAATGCGGTCGGTACGATGCCGGCTGCGATGATCGACGAGACTGCTTCGGAAGCCGATTCGATGTCGCCGAACGCGGCGACCCACACCCCGACGGCTTCGGGCAATCGCTGTAGCCGTACCCACGCCGACGTGACGATGCCGAGCGTGCCTTCGCTCCCGGTGAGTACCGCCGTCAGATCGTAGCCGTAGTCGTTGACCGAGGTGGTCGTCACTTCGCCTTCGGCGTTGACGATTTCTAAACCAAGAATGTGATTGACGGTGGTGCCGTACGACAAACAATGCGGGCCGCCGGCATTGGTGGCGATGTTTCCGCCGATCGTCGATATTTTTTGCGACGCGGGATCGGGCGCATAAAACAATCCGTCCGAGCGCACCGCGCGAGAAAGATCGAGGTTGATCAATCCGGGTGCCACGCGCGCGCGCCGGTTTCGTACGTCCACGTCGAGCACGCCGTTCATGCGCGACGTTCCGATCACGACGCCGCCGGCGACCGGCACCGCGCCGCCGCACAACCCCGTTCCCGCGCCGCGTGCAACGATGGGTTGTCCGCAATCGCGCGCGATCTTGACGACGGCCGATACTTCGCGCGTCGAGGCCGGAAGCGCGACGGCTGCCGGCGTGCCGCCGCCGGTATAGGCGTCGAACGAATAGACGGCAAGATCTTCAGGTTCGGTTTTGACGGCCCCGGCACCGAGCGCTTCAATCAGCCGGCGATGCAGCCCGTCGTGCTCGCTATCAGGCATACAACAGATACTTCGAGCGCAAGGCTTGAAAATTGCTCGTGCTCGAATTCCATTGCGCGAGGATCGCATCGGTCGAAAGGCCGTGGAGCAGTCCGAGCCGCAACGCATCGGTGCCCCAGTCGCGGTCGAGCGCGGCCGGATCCTTCACAACGATCGCGTGCGGCGCGATTTGGCGAATCGTTACCAGTAGCGAAACCGACGTCTTGACCGGCAGAAACGCTGCCGGATCGACGACCGACAAGCGCACGCCACTGAGCGTCCGGCCCTTCCAGAATCCGGCGGTTGGCGACCAGCGCGCCGCCTCGAATGATACGCCGGGAAGTTGATGCGCGTTCATCGCATCGGCAAGCGCGTTGCCGTCGAGCCCGAGCGTGCCGGCGAGAAAAAACGGAGTGCCCGTGCCGACGCCGTTGTTGATGCCGGCGTTGTCGATCAAGCCGGTGCATAACAGCACGAACGTCGTCTGCCATTGCGGCACGTTCGGAGACGTGCGAACCCAGCGCAATCCGGTGTCGGGCCACAGCATCGAACGCTTCCAGCCGCGCATCGGAACCACGTGCAGCTGCGCGCCAATGCCGAAGCGATCGTTGAACAGCCGTGCGAGTTCGCCGACCGTCATTCCGTGGCGCATGGCGATCGGGTAGAGCCCGATGAACGACGAAAACGCCGGTTGTAACACCGGCCCTTCGACCGTCGCGCCGCCGACCGGATTGGGCCGGTCGAGCACCCAGAACTGGATACCGCGGGCACGAGCCGTTTGCATGGCGTACGCCATGGTCGAAATGTACGTATATGCGCGCGAACCGACGTCTTGAATGTCGAACAGCAGCGTGCGAATTCCGGCCAGCTGGGCCGCGTCGGCGTGCCGGGTTGCGCCGTACAAACTGTAGACCGGTAAACCAGTTTGCGAGTTGACGTACGACGACACGGCCGCACCGGCCGGCCGGTCTCCGCGCAAGCCGTGTTCGGGCGCAAAAATCGCGCGCACGTCGAGCTGCGTACGACGGCGCACCGCATTGACGATGGATTCTCCGCTTCGATGTAACGCCGCTCTGATTGGTGATAATGCCGACGCCGCCACCCGCTAGTTCGCGCCACGCTCCGTCGAGAAAAACGTCGTCGCCTAAGGCGAATGGCGCCGCATTGCGCTACGAGTGGACGCGGCACGCTGGCCAGCATCGTCCGGTCGCGGTTTGGGCGATGAAACGCCTGCGGTTCACGCTACACGAACTGCGGTTCGGCCGCGCGATCGATCAAGCCGGCGTCGTGCGCGCGCTCGAATAGTGCGTGCACCGCCTCGATGCCGAGTGCCCGATGTCGTCGCTGAACTCGTTGACGTACAGATCGATATGCGCGCGCATCACCGTTTCGTCCATTTCGGTGGCGTGCCCGCGCACGTACGGCATGATCGCGGCTTCGTTGGCGCGCGCATATGCCAAACTTTCACGCACCGCAGCCGAAAGCGTTTCGGGGTCGGCGACGTCGTCGCGTACGGCGATCGCGCCGAGCGGAATGGGAAGCGTGGTCGCGTCTTCCCACCATTCGCCGAGGTCGGTGACCGAGATCAAATTCGCGTCGCGATAGGTGAAGCGCGATTCGTGAATGATGAGCCCCGCGTCGACCTCGCCGGCGACGACCGCGTTGACGATGCGGTCGAAGCGCACGATCTTCGTCTTGGGGCGACTCCCAAGCGCGAGTTGCAGGAGCAGAAATGCGGTGGTACGTTCCCCCGGAATCGCGATCGTGCAATCTGCAAGACCCGAAAACAGTTCGGGTACGCCGCCCGGCCGCGCGACGACGAGCGGACCGCAACCACGCCCGAGCGCGCCGCCCGATCGGAGCAGGCGATATCTGCCGGTGAGAAACGGTACGGCGCCATAGCTCACCTTGACCAAGTCGTAGGCACCCTTCGCGGCACCGGCGTTGAGTTCGTCGATGTCCAGCAGCTCGGCACGAACCGGCGGTGCGTTTGGAAGTAAACCGTTGGTCAACGCGGCAAAGATGTAGGTGTCGTTGGGACAGGGCGAATAGGCGAGGGTCAACGGTGTCATGTAGCGGCATCCTCGGCAGCGATGTGATCGAACAGTACGGTGGCGATACGCGCGAGACCGTCAAGACCGGCCTGGAAATTCCATCCCGAGTGCTCGCGGTCGCCGGCGCGATTCGAGATGCCGCGCACTTGTACGACGGGCACGGCTGCGCGAGCGCACGCACGCAGAACGGCAAAACCTTCCATCGTTTCGACCTGCGCGCCGGCGCCGCTGAGGCGTTCTGCGGTCGCTTCGGTTGACGTCACGCGACAAACCGTCACGCCGCGAAGCCTCGCGAACCCGTGCGCAGCGATTGCGGAAACCAAGGCGGCATCGGAAACGGCTCGATCGACGACCGTGGAATCCGGCGGCAGCGCCAGCGGGCGGCCATCCTCGAGCGACAATTCGAAGCGGTCGTCGACCACGATCACGCCGTCACCGATTGCAGCGGCGCCGCCCAGCGCTCCCGCGATGCCGGCATCGACGACCAGATCGTAGCGGTTGCGTGCGAGCGCGGTCGCCACGGCACACGCCGCTTCGACCGGACCGACGCCGGATACGAGCACGTTGACGTTGGCGCGCGGCGCCCACCACGACAGCTCACGGTCCACCGCGCAGGTGAGCAACACGGAGCGAATCACGGCACCCCGATAAATTTGTGCGTTTGCAGCGACAGCCGGAAGCGCTGCGGATGCGCTTTCGCATAGTCGATGGCGATCGCGACGTTTTGCGGTTTGTTGCCTTCGGGTTGCAGCAGCAAAACCGGCAGACGGTCGAACAGTGGAACGTGCTCTTCGGGAACGCGCCGGTTGACGATCAATTTGGCCTCGTCGGCGCGCGCCGCCATGCGCGGATCGACGCGTTCTTTCGGCGAGACGCACAGCCACACGTCGTCGGGAAGCGGCGCGTAGACCGTGCCGTTCGATTCGACGTGCACGCGCCGTCCGTCGGCGCGCAGCGCGTCGATCAGCGCCGGCGTTTCGGCTTGCGCGAATGGTTCGCCGCCCGTCAGTACGATGGCCGGACGATCCGCGCTCAGCGCTCTGACGTCGTTGACGATCTGCTCGATGCTGCACAACGCTTTCATCGAGTAATCCGTGTCGCAAAAATCGCACGATAAATTGCAGCCCGCCAAACGAACGAAGACGGCGGGCATGCCGGTCCACGTTCCCTCACCCTGCACGGTGTAGAAGATCTCCGACAACGCGATCACGTGCGCGTCACGACGCGCCGGCGACGTCGTCCCGGCATACACGCGCGCACGAATCTTGCGTTTCCCACAAGACCAACTCGTCGAGGCCTTCCAGCGTTCCGTCCAGCCGTTCCCAGGCCCATATGAGGACGCGTTCGACCGTCGGGTTGTCGACCAGGTCGTTCAACGTGCGGTGATCGAGCACGTCGACCACGCGCTCGCGAACCACGCGTTTGATGTCGTCGAAATCCACGACCATGCCCTGCGCCGGACCCGCATCGCGCAGCGGTCCGCGCACGGCGACTTCCAGGCGATACGAGTGTCCGTGCATGCGCGCGCACCGGCCCAGGTGGTGCGGAAGAACGTGCGCCGCTTCGAAACGAAAGCGGCGCCGGATCTGTAAGGCTGGTCCGCTTATAGCGTGCCGTCCGGTCCCATGGCTTCCAAACGCCGTTTCAATTCGGCCAGGAAGCCGCTGGCGACGTAACCGTTAACCACTCGGTGATCGAGCGACAAACAGGCATTCATCATGCTGCGAATCGCGAACGAGTCGTCGGGACGCACGACCATCTGCTTGACGACCGTTTCCATCGTGACGATGCCGGCCTGTCCGGCGTTGATGATCGGTGCCGACGCCCACGAACCGTTGGCGCCATTATTGTTGACGGTAAACGTGCCTCCGGTGAGATCGTCCATCGTGAGTTTGTTCTTGCGGGCGCGCTCGATCAGCTCGCCGCCGGCAACCGCCAGGCCACGAATCGACAGCCGGTCGGCATTCCGCACGACCGGGACGACCAGATTGGTCGGTAAACCGATCGCGATGCCGATGTTGGTGTCGGCCGGAACCTCGATGCCGCCGTCGTTGAAGCGCGCGTTCATCAACGGAAACGCGCTCATCGCTTCGACGACCGCGCGGATGAAGAACGGCAACAGCGTGAGTTTGTAACCGGTATCGCGTTCGAAGCGATCCTTCTCGCGCGCGCGCCACTTCCACACGTTGGTGACGTCGATTTGCACCATCGACCACGCGTGCGGCGCGTTGTGCACGCTTTCGACCATGCGTTCGGCGATGATGCGCCGCGCCGGCGACAGATTGATCGTCGTTCCCGGAACCGGGCTGGCGTAGGTTGACGTTCCGCTTGCCGCGGCCGGCTTTGCCGCGATGCAGAAGTGCCGCCGCCGGAGCGGCTTGCGCTGACGGCCGTTGCGCGGCTTTGACGATATCGTCGGCCGTCACGCGTCCGTTGGCTCCGCTACCCGTGACGGTGCGAACGTCGACGCCGTGTTCGCGCGCCAAGCGGCGAACGGCCGGAGATGCGCCGCGCAATGCGGCTTCGCGTCCGGCTTCGCCGTTGGCCGACGAAGCGATACCCTGTCCCGCCGTCGACGCACCGTTGCTCGACGCTTGCGCGGGAGCCGGCGGAGCGGCTCCGGGCGAAGACGGGGCTGCGGGTGCGCTCGATCGCTGCGCCGGTGACGGCGCGCTCGGAGCGGCTGGCGGTGCCGCCGCGCCGACTTCGTCGATGATCGCGATCGGGGTGCCGGTTGCGACCGTTTCGCCTTCGGCGACAAGCACTTCGCGAATAGTTCCGGTTACCGGCGACGGAACTTCGGCGTTGACCTTATCGGTCGAAACTTCGACGAACGCTTCGTATTTTTCGACGTTGTCGCCGATTTTCTTGAGCCACTGCGCGACCGTACCTTCGGTGACGGTTTCGCCTAGCTGGGGCATCGTAATGGTGGTTGCCATTAGAACGCCACCAATTCGCGCATCGCTTGCGCCATGCGTTCGGGTGACGACATATATTCCTCTTCGAGCGGCAGCGCGTAGCCCATCGCCGGAACGTCGGGAGCGCAATGCCGGCGGATCGGTGCGTCGAGATGGAAGAGCGCTTCTTCGGCGACCATCGCACTGATTTCGGCCCCGATACCGCCGAACTTATTATCTTCGTGCACGATCAACAGTTTGCGCGTTTTCTCAACGCTGGCCAGGATCGTTTCTTTATCCATCGGACGAATCGAACGCAGGTCGATCACCTCGACCGATAGACCCTCGCCGGCCAGTTGTTTGGCTGCTTCGAGCGCCCAATGCACGTACAAGCCGTACGAAACGACGGTGAGCTGCGTGCCCGCTTGCAGTACGTTGGCTTTGCCGATCGGAATCGTGTAGTGCCCGTTCGGCACCTCGCCTTTGATCAAGCGATACGTCTTTTTGTGTTCCAGAAAGAGTACCGGATCGGGATCGTCGATGGCTGCGTTGAGCAAGCCCTTGACGTCCGCCGGAAACGACGGCGCGACGATCTTGAGGCCGGGAACGTGATAGAACAACGCTTCGATCGAAACCGAGTGGGAAAGCGCGCCGCGCACGCCGCCGCCGTAGGGGGTGCGAATCACCAGCGGACACGTGTACTCGCCGTTCGAGCGATAGCGCGTCTTGGCGGCTTCGCCGACGATTTGATTGAACGCCGGATAGATGAAGTCGGCGAACTGGATTTCGGCGATCGGGCGCAAGCCTTCCATCGCCATGCCGACCGCGATGCCGATGATCGAGGCTTCGGCGATCGGCGTATCGATCACGCGCGACTCGCCGAACTCTTCGATGAAGTCTTTGGTGATGAGGAAGACGTTGCCGCGCGGACCGACGTCCTCGCCGATGATGATCGTACGGTCGTCGCTTTTCATCGCCTCGTAGAGGGTCGCACGTACCGCTTCGACGTTGTTCATCACGGTCGTCGCCGACGTTTCGGTCACTGCCACGGCTGCCAGGCTCCTTCGTAAACGTTCGTATAGAGATCGGCCGGTACCGGGTACGGTAACGCCTCGGCCGCGTCGGTTGCTTCGTTGGTTTCGCGAAGCACGTCTTTGCGCAACACATCGAGTTGTGCTTTGTTGGCGATACCATTCTCGATTAGCAACGCCTCGAAATTCGGAACTGGGTCGTGTTTGCGATACTCCTCGACCATCTCGCGCGTGCGATAGGTCATGTCGTTGTCGTCGGTCGAGTGCGCTAAGAAGCGGTAACACGTCCCTTCGATCAACGACGGGCCGCCGCCCGAGCGGGCTCGTTCCATCGCTTCGTTAACGACCGCGTAGGTTTCGATCGGATCCAAACCGTTGAAGCGCCGGCCGGGCAATCCGTAGCCCGCCGCGCGTTTCCAAATTTCCGGTTGCGCCATTTGCTTATTGAGCGGCGTCGAGATCGCCCACCCGTTGTTTTCGACCAACATGACGAACGGCAGTTTGTGGATCGCCGCGAAATTCATCGACTCGTGCCACTCGCCTTCGCTGGTCGTTCCGTCGCCACAAGTCGCGAGCACGGCGCGGCCGGTTTCTCCCCGATACTTGATTGCGTACGCGGCGCCGACTGCGTGCGGAATATGCGCCGCGAGAATCGACGAAAAGGACATGAGGCCGGCAGCTTTGGACGAGTAATGATTGGGAAACTGACGTCCTCCGTTATGATCGTCGGCCCGTGCGAACAACGAAAGCAAGATCTCGAACGGCGTGAGCCCGATGCCGACGGCCAAGCCGAGATCGCGATAATATGGCGCGAGAATATCTTTGCCGCGGTGGAATGCCATCGCGGCTCCCGCCTGCAGCGCTTCGTGGCCCTCGCTGCCGAGCGCGAACGGAACCTTTCCTTGACGGTTCAACTGAAAGCCGCGGTTATCCAATTGCCGCTGCAACAGCATATTACGGAAGATCGCGAGCAGCTGCTCGTCGGAAAGGCCGCGCTTGTCGAGCGTTGCCGGCCGGGTGCCCACGTCGGTCATAATCGGATGCCTCTCATCGATGCAGGCGCTAGCGCCAGGGGCGGTAGTCGTCTGCGTACACGTTTTCGAATAAATCGCTCGCCGGGGGATAGGGCATCGCCTCAGCTCGGTCGGTGGCTTCGTTCGCCTCGGCCAGCACCGAACGCTTCAGCGCTTCGGCTTCATCGGCGGCGAGCACGCCGTGTTTTGCCAGGAGACGTTCGAAACCGGGGACCGGATCGTTGAGCCGCTGCTCGGCGACCTCTTCGCGACTGCGGTAGGTGCGGTCGTCGTCGTCGGTAGTGTGCGACAAAAACCGATAACACTTGGCTTCGATCAGCGACGGGCCGCCGCCGGTTCGTGCAATATCCAGCGCGCGCTTGACCGCCGCATAACACGCGAGCGGATCCATGCCGTTCACGGCCTCGCCGGGCATGCCGTAGCCTGCGGCGCGGAGGTACAGGTCGGGCTGCGCCGTTTGCTTGCGCAGCGGCGTCGAGATCGCCCATTGATTGTTCTCGCACAGAAACACGATGGGCAGGCGATGGACGGCGGCAAAATTGAGCGATTCGTGCCACTCGCCTTCACTGGTGGCTCCGTCGCCGAACGTGGTCAACACGGCGCGGCCGGCCTGGCGGCGATACGCGATGGCGTATGCGGCGCCGACGGCGTGCGGCAGCTGGGCCGCGATCACCGAGCTGATCGTTTGGAAACCCAGGCGCCGGCTGGCGTAATGGTGCGGAAACTGGCGGCCGGAGTTGTGGTCGTCGGCCCGCGCAAAGAGCGACAGCAGCACCTCGTACGGCGTCACGCCGATTCCGAGCGCCAACCCCAGGTCACGGTAGTACGGCACCAGGATGTCGCGGCCGCGTTCGAACGCCATCGCAGCCCCGGCCTGGACGCCCTCGTGGCCCTCGCTGGCCGACGCAAATGGAATTTTGCCCTGGCGGTTGAGCTGGAAGCCGCGGTTTTCGAGCGTACGCTGCATGACCATAGTCCGCAACATCTCGACGAGTTGCTGGTCGGAGAGGCCGTAGCGCTCGAATGCAGGCTCGGCGGCGGTGGATCGACGTTTGTTCGGCACGCGAATATCGGTACTGCACGGCGCTCGCTTGAAATCCTGCGGCAGTCTGCCGTCGCAAAGGGCTCGGATACGAGCGCGCCGCAAGGCCTCGGCGATGGACCCGATCTTGTGTAACGACGCGCAGCGGGAACGCCTCGCACGCTATCGCCGCCACCTGCACGCGCATCCGGAACTCTCGATGGAGGAGCACGAAACCGCGGCCTACGTACGGCGCGAGTTGGCGACCGGAGAATTCGACGAAATCGCCGCCGGCGTGGGAAAGACCGGCGTCAAGGCCGTGCTGCGGGGAAAACGTCCCGGTCCGGTGACCTTGCTGCGCGCGGATATGGACGCGTTGCCGATCACCGAGCTTTCAGACGTGCCGTACCGGTCGCGGCGCGAGGGCGTGATGCACGCTTGCGGCCACGACGGCCACACGGCGATTCTGCTGGCAGCCGCGCTCGAACTATCGTCGCGCCGCGACGACGTTGCCGGAACGATCGTCTTTTGTTTTCAGCCGGGCGAAGAGGGCTTCGCCGGGGCCAAACTGATGATCGAAGATGGCGTGCTCGAACGGCCGCACGTTGACCGGACGTTCGCCCTCCACCTCTACAGCGGACTGGAGGCGGGACAGGTCGGAATCCGGGACGGGGCGTTTTTTGCGTCGTCCGACCGCTTCTCCATCGAACTGACCGGACGCGGTGGCCACGGCGCCATGCCGCAGCTTTCGGTCGATCCGATCGTCGGAGCAGCGGCCCTCGTGACCGCCTTACAAACCGTCGCCAGCCGCGAGATCGCTCCCAAGGACCCGGTGGTCGTCACGGTCGGATCGCTGCATGCCGGCACCACGTTCAACGTGATTCCGGATACGGCGCTGCTGGGCGGCACCGTGCGTACGCTCGACGAGAAGGTTCGGTCGGAAATGCCGGAGCGCTTGGAACGGCTGACAGCTGGAGTATGCGCCTCGATGCGGTTGGAACACTCGCTACGCTACGATTGGGGGTATCCGCCGACCGTCAACGACCGGACGATGAACGACGTCGTGCGCGACGTGGCTCGCATCGTCGTTGGCGCCGAAAACGTCTCCGATCCGCACGACATCGTCATGTGGTCGGAAGACATGTCGTTCATGCAGCAAGAGCGGCCCGGTGCGTATTTCTTGATCGGAGCGCGCGGAGCGAAGCTGGGACACGAACCGCAACACAGCGCTCGCTACGACATCGACGAACGCGCGTTGGAAGTCGGTTTCGCAATGATGGTCGGGTTAGCCGTCGCCGGCTAACCGGTTACCGTTAGGACCCACGCGATGGCGCGTGCGTATTGATCGAGTTCTCGTAGCGATCGTTCCAGGCGCCGGTAGCTCACGTGCGTGAGTTCGCCCACGCCATTGCGACGTTCGAAATCGCGTGCGAAATCGACTGCAGATTGCAGCTGGCGTTCGACCGGCGGCCACTCGTCGCGCAACGCTCGTTCGGACGTTTCGGAGAGTCCGTCGATTGTCGGAGGCGAGCCGATTTGCGGATGGCGCCCGGCGAACTCGAGACGCGCCAGCAAATACTCGCCGCGCGCGGCGATGAAGGAGCTCAGCAACTGCACGAGACGGACGTCCACGGCCGAAAGCTTTAGCACGCGCGCGCCGGCGCACCCTGCGTAGGCCGCGCGCGCCGCAGCACAGAACGACCGGCGGATGGAATCCGGCGTGCGCAGATACGTTATCGTCGGCAACGGCTTTGCCGGCACGACTGCTGCCGAGCAGCTCCGCAAGATCGATCCGGCGTGCGAGATCGATCTGTTCGGCGACGAGCCCTATACGCTCTATAACCGCATTTCGCTGCCGCCGATGTTGCGCAATCAAATTCCGCAGGCCAAGGTCATGATCCGCGACGAGGCTTGGCACGAAAAACAGCGCATCGGGTTGCATCTGCGCGCACCCGTAGACCGCATCGTTCCGCAAGAGCGAATCGTCGAGTCGGGCGGCCGGTCGTATCCGTACGACGCGCTGTTGGTCGCCACCGGCGGACGTCCGAATCCAACGGGCAAACCGGGCGCGGACGGCGCCGCCAACCTTTTCCCGTTTCAATATTTAGACGACACGATCGCGATCTCCGAACGCATCGACCGCAGCAAAGCCGGCGTTGCGATCGGCGGTTCGTTTATTGCCTACGAACTGGCCGAAGCGTTCGCTTCGCGTGGGTTAGAAACGCACTGGCTGATGCGCGGCCCGCGCGGACTGCATCGAATCATGGACGAAATAGCGGGCGAACTGCTGCACGATGCGGCGATCGCCGATGGCGTGCACATGCACTATGGCGAGGAAGTCGATTCGTTCGTGCGCTCGAACGGCGAGATCGTCAAAGTCGTAACGTCGAGTGGAAAAGAAATCGAGGCGCAGTGTTACGCCTACGGTTTCGGGCTGGCGATGAATACCGAGCTGTGCTCGAGCGCCGGCATCGAGGTGAGTCGCAACGGAATCATGTGCGACGAGCGCCTCGAAACCAGCGTGCCGGGAATCTTTGCCGCCGGTGACGTCGCGGATTTCTTCGACCCGATTCTCGAGATGCGCTACCGCATGGGTACGTGGAACAACGCCGGGGCACAAGGCAAGCTCGTCGCCGTGAATATGGCCGGCGGCGATCGATCCTATTCCGACGTTCCCGAATATTCGTCGCTGCTCTTCAAGGGCCAGACGATCACGCAGTTCGGCATGAGCCCCGAACTACGCGCCGACCTCGAAATCGTACGGTCGGTCGATCGCGAGAAGCGCTGGTATCGAGCGCTGTTCTTCCTCGAGCAGCGCCTGGTCGGTGGCCTGATGCTCGGTAAGGGCAACCGCGCAGGCAAGCGCAAGTACGTCGAAGCGATTAAAAGTAAACAGGCGTTCGAACGGACGGATTGGGAAGCGCTGCTCGAATGGACCGCGTAATCGGGCGTTAACGCGCGAACCTAGGAGACGGGCGCGGCCCGTTGTATAACACCGCCGCCATGAAGTTGCCGATCCTCCTCGCCTGTCTGGCGTTCTCCCTGCCCGTCGCCGCTCGCGCTGACGCGCCTGCGCCGGCAGTCGACCAAGCGATGCAGCAAGCGTTGACCGCGAACTATCAACTGGCGTGTGCCGCCGCGCTCAATCCGACGGACGACACGCTGCAGGCGATGTTCTCGATGTTAGCGCCGGCCTTTACGGACACCAACATCAGCGGTGAGCAAGTGACGAGAGCGCAGATCGTCAGCCAGTTTGGCGGCCAGCTCAAGACGTTTCACACGACGGCGTGCGATCAAAAGATTACGGCTAGCCAAACCGCTCCCGACGGAACGGTCGTTACGACGAACGTCCTTCACTTGAGCGGTTCGGCGCCGTTGTCGGGTTCGAATCATCCGTTCGGACTCGTCATGACCACGCAGGACACGTGGAGTAACGCTACCGGACATTGGTTGATCGCGCATCGCCGGGATCTCCATCTGCACATCGAGGTCGATGGGTCGGTCGTGATGGATCAGGGCGTCTAGGCGTTTTCGCTTTCCGAACACGCGCGAGCGAGTGCGGCCGCGAAGCGGTCGACATCCTCCTCGCTCGTCGCCCAGTGAGTCATCCAGCGCACTTCGGGTGGCCCCTCGTCGAAGACGTAAAAGAAAAACTCCCGCTGCACCCGCTCGATGGCGTCGCGCTGCATCACCGCAAAAATCGCGTTACAGTTGACCGAACGCGTCACGCGTACTCCGCCGATTCCCGCGATGCGGTCGTGCAAGCGGCGAGCCATTGCATTCGAGTGACGCGCGTACGCAAGCCACCGGTCGCCATCGAGCAATGCATCGAACTGCGCGGCTACGTAGCGCATTTTGGATGCCAGCTGCATCGCCTGTTTCTGAACGAACGGTGCGTTCTGCGCGCCGATGCCGTTCGAGAAGAAGCACACCGCCTCACCCAGCAGCAGACCGTTCTTGGTTCCACCGAAGCTTAGAATATCGACTCCCAGGTTGACGGTGATCTCGCGCGGGGATTTGTCGAGCGCGGCGGCGGCATTCGCGATCCGCGCGCCGTTGACGTGAACGATCAGACTTCGCGCGTGCGCGTACTCGCATAGCGCGGCGATTTCGCCCGGTTGGTACATTTCGCCGAATTCGGTCGGCTGCGAGATCGAGATGGCGCGCGGTTGCGGAAAATGCACCCCGTGTCCGGCGCGAAGATATGGTTCGAGATCGCCGGGTTGCAGTTTTCCGCCGGCCGTTCGAATGGGAATGACTTTCGATCCACTAAAGCGTTCGAACGCGCCGCATTCGTCGGTCTGCAGATGCGCCGTTTCCGGGCAGAGCACGGCTTCCCATGGCCGTAGCACCGTGCTGAGGGCGGTGACGTTGGCCCCGGTGCCGTTGAATGTAAAGAACACCTTCGTGTCGTTTCCGAAGCAATCGCGAAAGCGTTGCTCGGCTTGCCGCGTCCAACGGTCGTCGCCGTATCCGATCGCGTCGCCCTCGTTCGCATCGACGATCGCTTGCAGAATCTCGGGTGCGATCGGCGCGTTATTGTCGCTCGCAAAGCTTCGACTCGGCTGCATGCGCACCGATGCGCGACGCAAGGCGCGACCCCCTACCGTGCGGGACGGTAACGCGCCCGCGATGCGCGAATAACCGCAGTATGCCGCTGGAACTCGTTCATGCCTGATCGCGACCGTCTCGACGTTGACGTTTTGTTCGTCGGCGCCGGTCCCGCCGGACTCGCCGGAGCGTTGCACCTGAGCCGCTTGGCCAAAACGGCCGGGCGCGACCTCGAGGTGCTGGTCATCGAGAAGGGCGGCGAGATCGGGAATCACGGGATTTCGGGCGCGGTCGTGGATCCGCGCGGATTCGACGAGTTGTTGCCGGATTGGCGCGATACCGCTCCGGTGGAATCCGAAGTGACGTCGGACGAGCTTTGGTACCTGACGCAACGCGGGCGCATCAAGGCGCCGTTTATGCCGCCGCCGTTACGTAACGAAGGCAAGTACGTGGCGTCATTGCAGAAACTGAGCAAGTGGCTGGGCGAGCGAGCCGAAGAAGCCGGCGCGCAAGTGTTTCCGGCCTTCCCCGGGCAGACGTTGCTATGGGATGGCGACCGCGTCGTCGGCGTGCGCACCGGCGATAAGGGCGTCGATCATAACGGCCAACCAAAATCGAATTACGAACCCGGCGCCGACTTGTACGCCAAAGTCGTCGTGCTTTGCGAGGGCCCGCGCGGAACGCTTTCCAAACAGGCGATCGAGCGTTTGCATTTAGATGCCGGACGCGAACCGCAAGTGTACGCCGCCGGAATCAAAGAACTGTGGCAGCTTCCGGACGACCGCTTTCCAGCGGGCGCGGTGATTCACACACTCGGCTATCCGTTGCCGGCCGAAACGTTCGGCGGCGGCTTCATTTACGGGATGAGCGGCAACGTGCTCGATATCGGGCACGTCACCGGACTGGATTATAAAAATCCGACGACCGATCCGCAGAACGAACTGCAGCGCCTCAAACAACATCCGTCGGTGGCAAAACTGCTGGAAGGCGGGAAGCTGATCCGGTACGGCGCCAAGGCGATACCCGAAGGCGGATTGTTTGCGATGCCGCGTCCGTATTCCGATGGGTTATTGCTCATCGGCGACAGTGCCGGATTCCTCAACGGTATGCGCTTGAAAGGCATTCATCTGGCGGTCAAGTCCGGCATCATGGCGGCCGAAACGCTGTGGGATGCCCTGACCGCCGATGCGTACGACGCGACGACGTTGAGCGCGTTCGAGGAACGCTTTAAAGCATCGTGGGCATACACCGAACTTCGGACGTCGCGCAACTTCCACCAGGGCTTCAAGAACGGACGTTTTGCCGGGTTGCTCAACGCGGGCCTGGCCACGTTTACCGGAGGACGCGGCTTCGGCGCGATCGACAAACTGGATCAGGAACCCGGATACGAAGTGATGGTGAAAGCCGGTTATCGGCCGAAGGAAACGCCGCGCGCGACGATCGACAACGTGCTGACCTTCGACAAACTAACCGACGTGTTCAATAGCGGTACCATGCACGAAGAAGATCAGCCGAGTCACCTGCTGGTGTCCGACACGAATATTTGTCGCGACCGTTGCACGGTGGAATACGGCAACCCATGCCAGTATTTCTGTCCGGCGGCGGTCTACGAGCCGATGTTCGAAAAAATCGGCGACGCGGTTGACGGGCGGTTGCAGATCAACTTTACCAACTGCGTGCACTGCAAGACGTGCGACATCATCGATCCATATCAAATCATCACGTGGGTGCCGCCGCAGGGTGGCGAAGGCCCCGTCTACACGGGAATGTAGCGCAACCTGCAGAGCAACGACGTCGCGATCGTCGGCGGCGGATTGATCGGCCTTTCGATCGCATTCGAACTCGCGCGGCGAGGATCCACCGTTCGAGTGTACGACATCGCGCAGCCAGGACGCGGCGCTTCGTGGGCCGGCGCCGGATTGCTCGCACCCTACTCCGAACGCCCGGTTCCCGCATTGCTGGATGCCTGCGCGCGATCGTTGCGCGCTTATCCGCCGTTCGCGGCCGCCGTCACAGCCGAGAGCGGCGTGGATCCTCGCTTGCACATCAGTGGAATCGTCCACGCTGCCACATCCGACGACGAGCTGCGCGACCTCGAGCGCGATGCAATCGGGCTGCGCGCGTCGGGCGTCGAGGCGACGTCGTTCGATCGTGCGGCTGTATTGGCGGCGGAACCCGCGTTGTCGAGTGGCGTGCGCGGCGGGTTGTTGATACCGGCCGAAGGCTCGGTCGATAATCGCCGCCTTGGGCGTGCGCTGATCGCCGCATGTCGCGCTCGCGGCGTTCGAATCGTCGAAGGGGCGTCGATCGCAATTCGATGCGATGCGCGCCGCGCGCTGGGCGTCGCTACCGACGACGGTTTCGCTGCGGCCGGCGCGGTCGTGAACGCCGCCGGCGCGTGGGCGGCCGGCGTCGCCGGCGTTCCGGACGATTGCTTGCCGCCCGTGCGGCCGGTGAAGGGCCAGATGCTGGCGATCGAAGTTCCGCACGGTTTCGTTCGACGGCCGGTTTGGACGCCGCAAGCGTATCTCGTGCCGCGCGACGACGGACGTCTGCTGGTCGGAGCAACCGTGGAAGAGCGCGGATTCGACGAGCGGGTTACCGCCGGCGGCCTCGCGCAGTTGCTGCATGCCGCGCTTCGCGCCGCGCCGTCGCTAACGAACTTCACCGTCAGCGAGCAATGGGCCGGGTTGCGTCCGGCAACACCGGACGGCCTACCCTACGTCGGCCGCACCGCGCTCGACGGTTTGTTTACGGCGGCGGGTCACTATCGCAATGGGATTCTGCTGGCTCCCTTGACCGCGACGGCAATAGCCGACGCGATCGAAGGCCGATCGGATGTGCTGCCGGCGTTCTCACCGCTTCGCGAGCCGGTTAACCGGATGGAATCGCACGCCGCCGGCGCGAACCGGTGATGCGTGAAAGCCACGATTAACGGGGAACCGCGCGACCTGCCGGCGGGATCGACGCTCGCCTCGCTCCTGGATGCGTTGGGAACGCCTTCGGCTGGAATCGCCGTCGCAAAGAACGACTCCGTCGTGCGGCGTGGCGATTATGCGTCGCACCAATTGGCCGACGGGGATCGCATCGAAATCATCAAAGCGGTGGCGGGCGGTTAACGTGAGCGACACGCTGGTACTCGGATCGTATCGATTGGAATCGCGGCTGATCGTCGGTACCGGAAAATATCCGTCGATGGCGGTCATGCAAGCCGCGCACGAAGCCAGCGGCGCGGAGATGGTGACCGTCGCGATTCGCCGGATCAATTTAGATGACGCGAGCGGCAAGTCGATGCTCGACTACATCGATCGTTCGCGCATGACGATCTTGCCGAATACGGCCGGCTGCTACACCGCCGACGAAGCGGTGCTGACCGCGCAGCTCGCGCGCGAACTGCTGGAAACCGATTTGATCAAGCTCGAAGTGATCGGCGACCCGCAAACGCTGCATCCCGACGCGACCGAAACGATCGCTGCGGCACGACGATTGGTGGCGGACGGATTTACGGTACTACCGTATATCGGCGACGATCCGGTCGCATGTAGCCGCTTGGAAGACGCCGGATGCGTGGCCGTTATGCCGTTGGCCGCGCCGATCGGCAGCGGTTTGGGCGTGTGCAATCCGTATTCGATCGCGATCATCAAAGAGCGCGCCAAGGTTCCGGTGATCGTCGATGCCGGCGTCGGCACGGCGTCGGACGCTGCGATCGCAATGGAGTTGGGCGTGGACGGACTGTTAATGAACACCGGAATCGCCGCCGCACGCGATCCGGTGCGAATGGCGCGCGCGATGCAGTTTGCCGTGAAAGCCGGACGCGAGGCGTTTCTGGCCGGACGGATGGCGAAGCGGTTGTACGCCAATGCGTCCAGCCCGATGCAGGACCTCATCTCAACGCCGGAGCGCTAGCGTGAACGAAATGCGCGAACTCGACGTCGCGACGTTCGGTAAGTGGCGCGAGCAGCGCAACCCGCACGTACTGCTGGATGTGCGCGAAGCGAGCGAACTGAAAGCAGCGTCGCTCGATGGCGCCACCTGGATCCCGATGGGACAACTGATCGAACGCATCGACGAACTGCCGTCCGGCGTTCCGATCGTGGTGATGTGCCACCACGGAACGCGCTCGACGATGGTGGCGGAGTATCTTACCGGTATCGGACGGCCCGACGTCTACAATCTCACCGGCGGTATCGAATCGTACGCGCAGCGCGTCGATCCGTCGATCGCGCGCTACTAGCGCTCCCGCTCGCGCACGCTTCCCACAAAGAACCAATGCACCGCGCCGGTGAGTGGCTGCGAGTGCGCCCATCGTCCGGCGGTTTGCGCTGCGTCGTGCCGATCGAGCACGGCGATGTCGAAATATGCGTCGAGCATCGTGCGTAAGTCAGGTTCGTCGAAGTAGGCGTGCGCGACGCCGGTTTCGTCTCCGTCGCGCGGCGCGAACGTCGCATCGTCGAGACGCTCTCCCATACCAAAACGCCCGTCGGCAGTCGAGCCGAACGTCGCGCACATCCATCCGCCGGGCCGCAATCTGCGGGCTAAGCGGTCGACGCGTCCGGGCGTCGCGGTCGCAATACCGTGCAACAGGCCGTGGGATGCGACGATGCCGTCGAGTGACGGGTGTGGATCGGCCCGGTCGAAGGCCCATGCTTCGTCGTCGGACACGATCTCGACCGAGAATCCCTCGCGCTCCAGCCATCTCGCATTACGCCCGCTTCCGGTGCAATAATCCAGAATGCGAGCGTGTGGAACGCCGCGTAGGCGTCCGGCGAGCTCGACGGCCAGCGGATGTGGCGGCCGGATGGAGCGGTCGTGCGGCGAAGTATACATCAATGGCGTCCGGGGCGTTAATTATCGTCGTGGGCGGCGACTACCTCGCGTTCGAGATCTGCAGCGAGATATTGAAGACTGCGGGTCACGCCGTGACGCTGGTTTGGAAGGCCGCCGATCCTCGTGAGGAAGCGTTTTTGCAACGCCAGGGCGATGCATTGCTCCGGCGATTCGGCGAAGGCACGTTTCGTCGCATCGACGCCGATCCGCTCGATGCGGCCACGCTCGAACGCGCGGGGCTGCGCGCGCCGGGCGCGGTAGCGGACGCTCCGCAGTGTGCGCTGGTTGCCGTTTCGGACGACGACCGTATGAATTTACGCGTTTCGCTGCTCGCGCGCGACATCGACGATCGGGTTCGAATCACGCTCCGCCAGTTCAACCCCGTGCTCGGCCGCAAGATCCAGGACGGCTTAAAATTCAATTGTACCGTCATCTCGCCGGCTGCACACGCGGCGGCCACCTACGCGGCGGCGGCCGTCGAGCCATCGTGCTTTTACGCGCTCCGCTTTCCAACGCTGGAGTCCAACGCAGCCGGCACGGGCGAAGCGTACGATCTCTTTGCGTTCTCGCAACGCACGGCGGGCCATCTGGGAGTTCGACGGCATGACCGTCGATCGGGCCGAAAGTCATATGCGCTCGCGCGTCATTGCGGTCGACGGACGCGCACCGTATGCGTGCCGCGGGGCGGACTCCGACGACGACGACGCGCTCCTCGAACGCCCGTTGGTGAGTGGCGACCGCCTGACCATCTTCGGACCGGTGCGCTATGCCAAGCGCAAACGCACGGTTCGCGCCGGGGCCGCAGGCCGCCGCTTCGCTTTCCGTCTCCGTGAGGCCACCACGTCGCTACGGCGCGTAGAACCGGTGTTGCGAACTGCCGCATTGTTCGCGCTCGCCGCATTCGCGACGTTCGTGCTCATCTTTTCGGCGGCGACGCACTGGAACGTGTGGGGCGTCGCGTATTACGTGCTGACGATGATGGAAGGGTCTCCCGACGTCAATCTCTGCAGCGATTGCAGCGCTCCAGGCAACGTTGCGCTGTGGCAGATTGGTGAGATGGCCGCAGCGGTAAGCGTCACGTTGGCGGGACTCGTGCTGGTGGCGATCTTTACCGCTTCGGTGACGTCGGGTCTGAATGCCGCATCGGAACGGCGCACGCAAGGCCTACGCCGCATTCACCGCACCGGCCACGTGATCGTGTGCGGCGCCGGTAACGTCGGGACGTTGGTGATCGAGTACCTGCGCCGGTTGGGCGAACGCGTCGTGGTGGTCGAGAAGTCGCCCGATAGCGTCCTCATCGAGATGGCGCGCGACCGCAAGATCGATCTGCTGACTGGCGACGCGACCAACGACGAAACGATCGCCCTGTGTTCGCCCGAGCGCGCTCTCGGACTGGTCGGTGTTACGAACAGCGATACGGCGAATTTGGAAGCGGCGTTGGGCGCGCGTTCGCGTCCGCGAACGCCGGGCGACGACGACCTCGGCATCGTGCTGCGCATCGACGATCTCGCGTTCGGGCGCTCGATCGACCGCCATTTCGGCATTGCATCGTTTTCGACCACGGAGTTAACGGCCGCGACCATCGCCGGATTGGCGCGCTTCGAAAGCACGCGCGGACGCTTCGATCTCGACGGGCCGAACGGCCCGGCGTCGTTTCAGTTGGCCGAGCGAGTACAGGACGCGAGCAACGTCCCGCCGCCTGCGCCGCCCGAGCGCCCGGGCTACCGCGTTCGCTGGATTCCACTGTACGTGTGGCGGCGGAAGGCGGACGTATCCGGAGAAGCGATCGCGATTCGCAGTTTTCGCGACCAAGTCGAGCCCGGCGACCGGCTGCTGTTTCTCGTTCCGCTCGAGCAGTTCGCACAGCCGGTTTCGCCAGTCGAAGGAAGGTAGAGTTTCTCACATATGTTGCAAGCTGGAGACCGTTTGCCCACGCTCGATGTCGTCGACGATACGGGCCGGCATCTGTCAGACCACCGAGTTAGCCGCGGGTACGCTGGTAGTATATTTTTATCCCAAAGACGACACGCCGGGCTGTACCAGCGAAGCGTCACAGTTTCGCGACGCCTTCGACGAGTTCGAACGTCGCGGCGCGACGATCGTCGGCGTCAGTCGCGATTCGGTCGAGTCTCACCAGCGATTCAAAAAGAAGTACGGCATTCCGTTTGCGTTGATCGCCGATACGGATTCCACGCTTGTGCGACGCGTTCGGCGTGATCGTCGAAAAGACGATGTACGGCATCAAGCGTAAGGGTCTGGCGCGTTCGACCTTCGTGATCGACGCCGGCGGTTCGATCGTGAAGGTTTGGCCGAGCGTGAAAGTCGACGGTCACGTGCAGGCGGTGCTCGCGTCGCTCGCGTGACGGGCGGACTGCGCCTTCGCGTCCTGGGGTCGAGTCCGTCGGTTCCGCGCCCGGGGCGGGCGTGCAGTTCGTATCTCGTACGGTCCAGCGCAACCTCGATCGTATTGGACGCGGGCAGCGGAGCGATTTCAGCCCTGCGAACCGCGATGGATTACGCGGCACTCGATGCGGTGGTCATCACCCACATGCACGCCGATCATTTCTTGGACGTTATTCCGTTGCGCTATGGGTTGACGTATGGCCCGTCGCTTCGATCGGCGCCGCTGCCGCTCTGGCTGCCGGCCGGCGGAGGCGCGGTATTGCGGCGGGTCTGCGAGGGCTTCGCACGCGAGGGCCGCAGCGATTTCTTGGCCGGGTTCGACATCCGGGAATACGACGAATCGACGTCGGTAACCGTGGGCGAGATCGGTTTGCAATTCGCGCGAGTACGCCACTACATCGACGCGTTTGCGGTCCGCGTCGAGTCGGACGGTGCGACGCTAACGTATTCCGGCGACAGCGCCCCGTGCGACGAACTCGTGCACTTGGCGCGCAACGTCGATCTTTTCTTATGCGAGGCGGCGCTCGGAACGGGCGAGGAGGATGCGCCCCGCGGACATCTATCGGCCCGCGAAGCCGGACAGATTGCAGCTGCGGCCGGCGCGCGGGCCCTGGCGCTGACGCATTATCCGGCCGAATCCCAAGCCGAGCAGATGAGAACGCTCGCGTCGGGCGCCTTCGACGGACCCGTAACCATCGTCGATGACGGATTCGAAGTAGCGCTCGGCGGCGCTTCGCTTCTTTAGTTTTCGGTTTTTGCGTCGCTACTCGGCAGCGAAAACGCGATCAGCGCGTTGACGGGTGCCAGGCCGCGGCTGATGACGGCGTACGGCGTGACCTGCAGACCGAGTTCCTCGAGCCGGCGCGCCGCCGCCATCACTTCGCGGCCGTTGGTGACGACGTCCTCGAGCAGCAGCACGGGCTGTCCGCTTTTCGTACGGGCCTTCGACGTACTCGTCGGAGAACGCGCCGTAGCCTTTGGGCTGCTTGCGAACGGCGATCATCGGAATGTTGGTACAGCTGCGAGACCGCGGTCGCGATCACGACGCCGCCGAGTTCCGTGCCGCCGATCAGGTCGGGATTGACTTCGGCGATGAGCGGCGTGAACAGGCGCGCGATGCGCCGCAGCACGTGCGGATCGGAGAACAGGCGGAACTTGTCGATGTAGTAGTCGCTGTGCACGCCGCCAGAGAGCACGTAGTCGCCGCGCGTCAGCGCGCGCTCGACGATGATCTTACGCAGCCACATCAGCTCCGGTGGGTAGCCGGACGTCTGATCGGGCGATCCTAGATGCTCCATTGCCACGCGTTCCAGTCTTCGACGACGGGGTTCGGATCGAAGCCTTTGAAATCGACGGAGATCGGCTCGAGCTGGCGGATCCACCAGGTGAAGATGAACGGGTTGTCGCGCGCCAGCAGTTCCTGGATGCGGATAGTAGGCCGCGCTGCCGCGTCGGCGCGGTCGTAGTGCGTCAGAGCGCCGCGTCTTGCGCGGCTTCCATGTCCTTGTTGCAGTAGCGCGAGTAGTTGTAGCCGCCCGGCGGAAAGTCTTCGCACAGAACTGCGAGCTGTCGTCGGGGTCGATCCCGGAGTACCAGCCGGCGACCGAAAGATCGAACTTCCCGAGCTGCAGGATGCCGCCCATGCCGGCCGGCGCGAAGAGCACGTCGCCGGCATAGTACTTGATCTCGGCGTCGATGCCGGACTTGCTTGAGCATCTGCTGCACCTGGAGGACATCTGCTTGCGCGTCGCGTTCGAGTTGTTCGAGACCATCACCAGCACCAGCGGCTCGCCGTTCTTGCGCATGATGCCGTCGGGCCCGGGCGTCCAGCCCGAGCTTGCGCAGCAAGATCGCGCGCTTTAGCCGGATCGTGCGGATACGATTTGGACGCTGCGGATTGAACGCCCACATCCAGTCGGGAATGTCTTCGGTGCGACCGTTTGCGTGCCGAACGTCAGCGTCTTGTTCAGTTCGTTCTTGTCGATCGCGATAGGCGATGGCCTCGCGAACGTGGGGATCGTTGAGGTACGGGCGCGCCAGGTTGAGCTGGATGTCGTAGTAACCGTTGACGTTCACCCAGTCCATTTTGACGTCGCGGAAGGTCCTTGACCGCGTTGTACGTCCTGCTGCGAGGCTTGGAACATGTAGTCGATCGCGTGCGTCCGCAGCAGATTCACGCGGCGTGTCTTCGTCCGGAATCACTCTTGATTTCGATGCGATCCAGCCCGGGCTTGCCCATGAAGAAGCTGTCGTTGCGAACGAGCGTCGATGTGATCGTTGCGCGACCACTCGGCGAACCGAAACGGCCCGTCGCTGACGTTCGGTTCGCCGATCGAACGGAATCTGCATTGATGTTCGGATATTTGGAGAGAACGTGTTCGGGCGCGACCGGAAACGGCTGATCGCTCTCGGCGAAGAACGTGTTGACGAACGGCGAAAACTTCGCTTCAGATGGACGACGACGGTATACGTCGTCGGGCGTATCGATGCTCTTGACGAAATCGTAGCCGTGGCGGGAAACGACGTTGTTGGTCGGGTTCATGATCGCTGCCACGACCACTTGACGTCCTTTGACGTGACGGGAACGCCGTCGGTCCACTTCACGTCTTTACGCAGGTGATAGGTAATGGTCAGGCCGTCGGCGCGGATTCCGCCGTTCTCGATGGTCGGCACGATGGTCGCGAGCATCGGCACCGGATTGCCCTTTCGGTCGGCGGTGAGCAGCGGTTCGAACATCAAATCGGCTGATGAAGACGTCGGTGGTGTTCGAGTTGAGCAGCGGGTTCAAGCTCTTCGACATCCTGTTGGATCGCAATGCGCAGAATCGCCGGGCTTGCGTCCACGAATGCCGGCCTCCGCCTTCGGTTCTCGTTGAGACTTTGCTGCATGCGGCATAGCGATGCGGCCAACGCCGCAAGCGCGACGAATCCGTTTCAGAGTATCCTTCGTCGAGTCGTGAGTTAAACCGCCGCTTTCGGGGCGACGCGGTTGCCGGGGACGGGGTCGTAGCGTTCGTGGCGCCACGAGTACGTGCCGAGGCCTTGCGTCGCGGTGCGCAGTTCGGTGATGTAGCGCGCCAGCTCGACCTGCGGAACGTAGGCTTCGACGACGTCGGAGCCCGGCTTCGCGGCCGGGTTCATGCCGAGGATTTGACCGCGCTTGCCGGTGAGCTGCTGGATGACGGTCGACGTGTACGTCGTCGGGACCACGACTCGACACGTGGACGATCGGCTCGAGCACGACCGGGTTGCACTTTGGCAGCGCCTCGCGAACGCCCATGCCGGCGGCGGTCTTGAACGACTGTTCGCTCGAATCGACGTCGTGGTATGCGCCGTCGAACAGCGTGACGTGCAGTCGGTGACCGGATGGCCGCTCGGGCCGTGCAGCAGCGCTTCGCGCACGCCTTTTTCGACGGCGGGAATGAACTGGCGCGGCACGACGCCGCCGACGATCTTCTCTTCGAACGTGACGCCGCTGCCGCGCGGGCGCGGCTCGAAGCGCAGCCACACGTCGCCGAACTGCCCGTGGCCGCCGGTTTGGTGCTTGTAGCGCGAATGCATCTCGGTGCCGGCCGTGATCGTCTCGATGATACGGGATCGACGGCGGCGCCGCTTCGACTTCGACTTTGTATTTGCGCGCCAGCCGCTCGATGGCGATCGAGACGTGCTGTTCGCCGCAGCCCAGCAGCAGAAGTTCGTGGTGACGTCGGCGCGGCGCAAGCGCAGCGACGGATCTTCGTCGACGATGCGCGCGAGCATCTGCGAGATCTTGGCTTCGTCGATGCGATCCTTCGGCCTGATCGCGGCGGCGAAGACCGGCTCGGCTCGAGGGCGGACGCGGTCAAGCAGACCTTGTGGCCGTTCGGACGTGAGCATGTCGCCGGTCGCGACGGTTTCCAAGCGCGCGATGGCGACGATCGCCCGGGCCGGCTTCGGCAATCGGCTTCCTGCTTTTTGCCTTGCAGGCGGTATAGGCCGCCGAGCCGCACTTTTTCGCCGTTCTCGCTGATGTTGACAGCGTCGCGTCCGACTTTAGCGTGCCGGAGAGCGTGCGCACGATCGACAGTTTGCCCGCTTTGCGGATGGATCGACGTCTTGATGACGTGCGCGATGACCGGGCCGGCCGGATCGGGCGCGATCGGCCGGCCCTCGGCGTCGACTTTTCGGCGCGTCGGCCGGCGACGGGAACCACTTTTCCATCGCGCGCACGAGCGCGGGGACGCCGGCACCGCGACGCGCCCGAGGCGACGAGCACGGGAACGATCTGATCGTGCGCGCATTCGTTGCAGAGGTCGCGCTCGATCTCGTCGAGCGGCGGTTCGATGCCCTCGAGCAGCTCTTCCATCAGGTGATCGTCGAAGTCGGCCATCGCTTCGAGCAGTTCGCCGCGCGCTGCGCGCGCACGTCGCTTGCGAGTCGCCGGGATCGCGTCGTCGGTTTCCTGGTCGCCGTCGAAGCTCCGCGCGCTCGCATTTCGGCCAGATCGACGTAGCCGCGAAAACTCTTCGGCACTGCCGAGCGGCCACTGCTCGGCGACGACGTGACGGCCGTAGGCGTCCTGCAGCGCGGCGAGCGTTCCGGCGAAATCCGCGCCGGGGCGGTCCATCTTATTGACGACGAAGAGATGCGGCATGCGCATCGATTCGATGTAGTCCACCAGCGCTTGCGTTTGCACGACGCGCCCGCGGATCGGCTTCGACGACGATCACCGCGGCATCGACGCCGGTACAGCGCGACGCGCGTTTCTTCGAAAAAGTCGACGAAGCCGGGACAATCGACGATCGTGATGTCGATGCCGTCGGCGACGGCGTGCGCGAAGCCGACACGGGTCGACTGAACGTGGGCGATGTCTTCGGGCTCGTGATCGGTTACGGTCGTTCCGTCGGCGATCGGAGCCGCGGCGTCCGATGGCGCCGCTTTCGCGAGCACCGCTTCGACGAGCGTCGTCTTCCCCGCGTGATGGGTTCCGACGAATGCGATATTGCGCAGGCGAGCGATGTCCGCCATCGGGTACCTCCTCTGAACGACGAAGAAGGGTTAGCGGCGCTTAGGCGCCGGCCGCTTTTTCGCGCTCGGGGCCGCCGCGGGTTTGCTCGATTTCTTAACAGTCGTTTTCTTCGCGGATTTTGCCGCGGTCTTGGCAGGACGCGCCGGAACTCGCGCGGCCGGTTTGGCCGGCGACTTCTTTGGCTGCCGCTTTCTTCACAGCCGTCACGCGCGCGGGTGCTTTTGCAGCTTTCTTTACCGGCGCCGGCGCCTTCTTGTGGGCCGGCGCTTTGGCCGTAGCAGCGCGTTTCGCAGGAGCGGGCTTAGCCGCGATCGCCCGAACCGGCTTCGATTTCTCTACCTTCGGTTTAGGAACGGGCTTTTTCTCGGCGGCCTTCGGCTTCTCGACCGGTTTGGGTTTCTCGGGCGCTTTGGGCTTTTCGGCAGTCTTTCGCGGAGGCGCAGCTTTAGCGGCGGACGCCTTCGCAGGCGGCGCGGGTTTGACCGCCGGCGGTTTCGGTTCGGCTGCTTTCGGGGCAGCTGTTTTCGCCGCGGCTTTGCTTTTCGACGCGGATTTAGACGGTTTCGCCGCAGGCGTTTCGGCGGTGGCGTCCGGTTCGTGCTCGGTTCGCGCAGCTTTCGCTTGGGTCGACGACTCGCTCGAATCGGCGCTGCGCTTGGACGTGCTCTTCGACGACGATTTTCCGGAGGCCGCCGCACGTTTGGTCGGCCGCGCCGGTCCACCGGCGCGCTTTTTCGCCCGGCCTTTACCGGGGACTACGATATGTTCCGGGAGGCCGAGTTCGGCGCGGCTGAATCCGCTGATGCTGCTGCCCGGCACGTTCTTTTCGCGGGAACTGATCGTGCGCCTCGAGATGCTCGCTGCGTGGCGCGTAATGCGACGCGAGCGAGCCGGCCGCCGACCGGGAAGACCAACTCGTTGATCTCCGCGTCGTCGAGCATGCGCAACACGATATCGAAATGCGTTGCCTTGGTCTTTGGGGCTATGCGCGTCGGAGCCGATCGCGATACCGACGCCTAGCGCTTGGGCCTTGCGGACCAATCGCGCGTTGGCGTCGAGAAAGGCTTTCTTGTGCTCGTCCGACGTTTCGCGATAGAGGAAGCGCGTGTTGATTTCGACGGCCAGTTCGCGGGCGTGACACACCGCTAACAGGCGGTCTTCGTATTCTTCGAGGCGTTCGGGCGCGCGGCCAGCCGCCCAAGCGGGCCGGCATGTAGAAGTTGCCGGCTACGTGCGACGGCAACTTTTCAACGTCGTCCAGCAGCTTGGCGACGTACAGCTCCCACAAGCGTTCGGTTCCGACGACTCGTGGAGCGATGCAAATTCCTCATCGTCGAACGGCCAGCCAAAATCCGAGCCCTTTTCGGGGTGTTCGATCGTGAAGAAACTGACGCAGCGAATGATTCCGTCGGGGCGCATCGCGTCGATGATGTTCTGGGCATCCGGTCTGGCGCGCGGATCGTTGTCGACCTCGGCGCCGATCGAGAAGCGCATGCCGCGCCGCAACGCTTCGGAGACGACCGACGCGTGCCCGACGTCGACGCCGGCGGTTTCTGCCGCACCGTGCAAATCGCCGGCGTGCGCCAATTTGAGCGCGCGGCGGACCGTATTGACGGCGCCTGGATCTTCGAACGTCAGGTAATTGACGTGGTCGGCGACCATCAAGAAGCGCGGCATTCCGCGGCGACACGCGTGGAAGAACCAAAGGAACAGCATCCGCGCGGAATACGCGATCGGGCGTTCCTCTGCGAACGGTCGATGTTCGCCTTTGGCGTGGCCGTGAACGTCGGGGATGGCGGCGATACGTGGGTCGCTCAGAAATAACACTCCGGCACGTTGGCAGAGTTGGCTTTGTGCGAACGTTCCCCTTTGGTACTCGGTTACTTAACCTGGGTAGCCTTCCATCTTGAGCAAACGCGCCTTCATGTCCAAGCCGTAATAATAATTGTGCAAGGCGCCGGACGAGTCGACGACGCGATGACATGGAAAAAGCAACGGAAGCGGATTGCGAGCCATCACGCGGCCGACCGCGCGCGCCGCTCGGGGGCGGCCGATCTGTGAAGCCACCCAAGAATACGAACGGACTTCACCCGGCGGAATCTGCGCGGTGGCGCGTAGCGCCGCTTGCTCGAACGGCGTGAGATCGCTGATATCGATCATCGCGTCCTCGATGCGCCAGGTGTGGAAAAAGTGGTCGAGCGTTTCGAGCAGCCAGGTGGGAACTTGACCCATCGCGACCGGACGGCGTAAGCGACGCTCCACCCGATCGCGCACCTCGTCGGGCGTTTCTCCCGTGTCGATGCCGACGTAGGCGATCCGGCGTTGCTTGAATCCGACGTGGACGCGACCGATCGGTGTGTCGACGGCGCACAACAGTAGTGGTTCGCGCGTCTTGAATTTAAGTGCCGCGATGTGCTCGACCACGCGCTTGGTGAGATCGCACGACGGCTGCGGCTGCGGCAACGTCGATAGCCGGTACGCGACGCCTTCGTACTGCTCGAACAGCAGTTGGCAGGGCATACATCCACGCACGTGCTCGGCGACGGTCTCCCGCAGCGATTTCATACAATCGCCGTGGATTTCGTCCCACATAGCTTCGACGTCACGACAGCGCATGTAACGGTGCTCCTTGGGGGGTCAATCTCCCGATTTGCGGTCCGAGGATGCGGCGAAGAATTCGCACCGCTCGATGGACGTGCGATTTAACGGTGCCGATCGGCTGGTGCAGGATCTCGGCGATCTCCGGATGGCTGCGGCCTTCGATGAATCGCAGCGTCGCTGCGGCGCGAAGGTGCATCGGCAATTGCATGAGCGCGCGTTCGACCAGCGCGACCTCGGCGTTGCGCTCCACGATCGTTTCCGGCTGGGGCGGTCCTTCGTTGGACTCCCGCAGGAGCGCATCCGGGTCGGCCAGCGCGTCGAGCGCAACGTTCGACGGCCGCTTGCTGCGCAAGCGATTCCGCGTGACGTTGAGGGTGATCGTGTACAGCCACGGCTGAAGCCGCAGCTCGGAGCGTTGCTCGAGCGACATCTTGCCGAGCGCGCGATAGGCGCGCACGAAGGCGTCTTGCACGATCTCTTCGGCATCCTCTCGGTTTCCGGTCATGCGAAGCGCGAACCCGTAGAGACGGCGCTGGTAGTCGTCGACGACCCGTTCGAACGTTTCGATGGTGGGCACGCCCGCGGACGGCAGCCTGGCGGCCGCCATGGTCCCGGTCGGAACCGCTGTTGGCACGAAAACTCCCTGCAGCAGCGGCGCGGCGAGTGCACTCATACAGTGACCCGGACCCCTGCAGCCTCCTTTGTGGTTTCACATATGCCCGAGTAATTCCTGAGCGAACCTCACGGCGGGAGCGAGCGCCGGCATCCGAGGAGCGTCCCGTTCGCCAGCCAATACCCGGCTATGGCGCTCATCCGCATAGCCCGCCAATCGACTTGAAACGCCGCTTCAGCAACGCCACGCTGAGGCGGTTTTTGTTTGCGCGGGCGTACGGCTCATGAAGGGATTCAATCGATGATGCAAACGATCGAACCGACGGAAATCGCATTCGACGCGTACACGTTGTGCAGTTTTCTTCCGAACCTCGAGTCGGTGCGAGCGATTCCACTCGTACTGATCGGCTACCGGCAGAATGAGGATCCGTGGTTCGTCTGGCTCGTTCCCGAAGAGGGCGTGTATCGTGAGGACTTAACGGGGGATCCGTATTACGCCAAAGTCCTTCGCTCTCCGAAGGCCTACTTCACGAAAAAGCTTGCGAAATACATCGAAGAAACCGGCTGCGTAAAGCGCGGTATCGAGATGTTGATCGACTGTCACCAGAATCATTTGGCGTTTACGCCGTTCACGCAGCTGCGCGAATCGCCGTTCCGCCATCCGCTCGAGGTCGAGCTCGTCGGCGCGTTTTAGCGTCTAGTGCCGTGCCGCTGCATCCGATGCGGCGGCTTCGGCGCGAATCGTGCGCCGGTAGACGATCTTCACCGGCGTCGGGGCGGCGCCGGGTGCGCTCGAAATTGGCATCGACGCGCAAGGTCGCGTCGAGTTCGAGCAACAGCGCATTGCTCGACGCGTAATACGCGGTGCCGTTCATGTGAATGCGTCCCGACATGCGCGTTTGCCCGTGGCTAGGCACCGCGCCGTTCATCGAACCCTGAGCGTCGAAGACGATTGCAACCGCGGGCCGTCCGGCAACCAGACCACCGCCCGCCGGCCGTAGAAAGCCGCGCATCGTCGCCCCGTCGCCGAGCGGGGAACCGGCCGTAAACGGAACCGACGCGCGAAGCGTTCGCAAATCTTGCAGCGTCGCACGGTCCAGCGAGATGGCGAACGGCTGATTGAGAATCGTGAGAAAATCCGGGTCGTCGTCGACCGTATCTTGCAGCGATCCGTCCGAACGCGATTCTTGCTCGAAGACGGCCGTATGCTTGGTCGCGTCGTCGCCTTCATAACGAGTATAAACGGCGCGCACCGTGTACTTCATACGTGCGCCGTCGTGGCGGATCGTCAGCTGCTGATCGCCGGAGTAGCGCACCGATGAAACCTGTACTCCGGATCCGATGCCGTACACGTCTTGGCCGGTGATGAAATAGCGAACGTCCGCTCGCGCCGGTGCGAACGTAGAAAAAAGGCCGGCGACAACGGCGAGCGTGCCGGCGACGCGGGATGCAGAAATGTGAGGCTCCGTTCCGGAACGTTTGCGCGATTCTACCTCTAGACTAACATTGCGCCGCAAGAGCGGCCAGGCGTGTTAGCGATGCAGACGTTCGCGACGATGGTTGAGGAAGAATCGCACGTCGGCGATGCCGTCGCAAACGACGACGTCTTCGGGATCTGCGAAGCGGCGGCCGTCGATTTGAACGGTATAGTCGCCTGCCAGAAACCCGTTGAGCGTGCGCCGGACGCTGCGTGCGAACTTGTCATCCGGCGCTCGCGACCCGATTACCTCACGCACCGCCATCGCCAGCAGGTCGCGTACGCGCAACGGCGTGACCAGTGCAAACGCCGCCGACCCTCCGTCGGCGACGGCCCGGATATCCATCGGTATCCTGACGCGAATCACGGCGCTCATTTTCGTCCGTGCCGAGGAGCTGCCTGCCGCTTGGAATAAACGGTACCGCCGTGTCCCACCTGGGCAACGTACCTGCCGAACTACTCGTCGGAACCGTTGAAAAGCTTGTTGCGAAAATGGACGACGGCGAGCTCGCGATGGAGTATCGCGCCGCCGTTCCCGACATGCCCGACGAAGCGTGCGGGGCGTTCGTGGAATCCATTTTCGATGCGTTTCGCGATCGGGGCGAGTCGTCTGAGGACGTCGTCGAGGAAGCTGGAACGACCCTCGAACGTGTGGCATCCCGCGAAACCGACGCGGTATCGGCTCTCCTGGACTACGCCGCCTCCAGCCCCGGTCTCTTGAAAGAAAGCACAGCGGTGTTCGTCGAGCGCCGCCCGGATCTGGTCCACGTGTTGCCGCGTGGATTGTACGATGCCGTGGCGCAACGGCTCGCACCCGGATCGTGAGCGATTACCGTCGCCGCCGCCGTTCCGACGAGGGACGCGAATCGGGGGGCCTACCGTTAATCCCGCTGGTGCTCGTCGTGGTCTTCGCAGGTTTGCTGTTGGGCGCGTTGCTCGCGCACTTTTTCGGAGGCGGACCCGGCAAACAATCGTCCGGAACGACGGTCGCGCAATCGACGCCGCTGCTCGTTACGCCGGTGCCGACCGAACAGCCGGTTCTCAACCCGAGATCGAGTCCCAGTCCGGCCGTATCGCCCAAGCATAAAGCGTCGGCCACGCCGTCGCCCAATGTGTCGCCATCGGCTTCACCGTCAACCTCTCCGCAGCCGTCCAAGAGTCCCAACGCATCGCCCACTCCAACGACCCACGCCGCAGCATCACCGCATCCGGGCGTCAGTCCGAGCGTCCACCGAATTGCAGAAACGCCGCCGCCGCAACCCGACCACGGCGTCACTTCGAGACCGACCGTCGAACCCACGGCGACGCCCGCAGCAACGCCGGCGCCCGCCGCACCGGATGGGTCGGAACGCGCAGCGAGTGTCGTGCGCTCGTATCTATCGGCGTTGGCAAGCGGTAATCGTGCCCTGGCGACGACCTATCTCTCGAGCGGTACGCCGGGCGAAGTATTCATGGACTCGACCGCGCACGTCGTGTCGCTCAAATCGACCGCGAGCGGTACCGGCTATCACGTCGCCGCGGAAGTTCAAACGGCCGCAGGGGCCTACGCGGTGACGTTCAGCGTCCAACCCGGCACGTCGGGTTTACAAATCACCGACCACTACGCGATCAAGGAACATTAACGCGCCGGCTACCGCCGTCGGCGAATCATACTTCGGCGCCGAGGCCGGTCGCGGCGCGCACGCGCAGGCGATCGAACAGCGCCTCGGCCTCTGCGTCGGGCCAGATCAACGAACCCGCAAACGCCCCGAGAAAGCCGGCCGGGATCGAGACGATTCCCGGGTTTTCGAGCGGAAAGATCGCATGCGCGTGCAGCACGATCGGGCTCGTGAGAATCGCTGCGAGCGAAACGCCTAACCCGCACAACATTCCGGCGATCGCTCCGCCGCGTGAGAAGCGGCGCCACGACAACGCCAGCAAGATCACCGGGACGTTCGCGCTGGCCGCCACCGCGAATGCCAAGCCGACGAGAAACGCGACGTTGTAGCTGCGCAGTGCGATCGAAAGCACGACGGCGAGCACCCCGACCACGACGGCCGTCGCGCGTGCGATGAACAGATGCTCTCTTTCGTCGCCTTCACCGTCGCGAACGAGATTGAACCAGATGTCGTGCGCGAAGGCCGACGACGCGGTAATAGCCAGGCCGGCAACGACGGCGATAATCGCCGCAAATGCGACCGCAGCGACGAACGACGACAGCAACGACCCGCCCAGTTCTCCCGCCAGCAGCGGGGCGGCGAGATTGTTGTTGAGGACCGGAACGATGAAGCCGTTGTGCGCGAGCTGCGAGTTCAGCGCCTGCGCTTCACTGGAGTGCTTGGCGATATACTCGATCGCTTGTCCGGCGTACATTCGTTGACCGATATGCTGTTGGCCGACGAGCGTAGCCGCGCCCAATCCGATAAATGAGGTCGCCAGATAGAACACGCCGACCAGCACCATCGCCCACGCAACCGACGTACGCGCCGCTTTCGCCGACGGCACGGTGAAAAACCGCATGAGGATATGCGGAAGACCGGCGGTGCCGAGTACCAGCGCTAACCCCAACGAGATCATGTTCCACGCGCCTTGCGTGCCTTTGAAATACAGGCCCGGCGCGAGCAAATTCGTAACGCCGGTGCTCGTGGGCACCGCCGAAGCGGCGTGTAGAAAGTGGGTGAGTGAAAAACCGAAGCGCGATAAGACCAGCACGGTCAAAATCGCAGCGGTAATCAGCAGCAATCCAGCTTTGATGATTTGCACCCACGTGGTCGCGAGCATGCCCCCGAACGAAACGTAAATCACCATGAGCATACCGACGACGCCGATCGCTAGCCACTCCGGCACTTGCGGGATCAGCCACGAAACGATCAAACCGCTGCCGACCATCTGCGCGATCATGTAGAAGAGCGTGATCGCGAGGGTCGAGACGCCGGCCAGCGCGCGCACCGTCCGGCCGCGAAGCCGGAACGAGATGAGATCCGCCATGGTATATTTACCGGCGTTGCGCAACGGTTCGGCTACGAGGAACAACACCGCCAGATATGCGACGAGCCAGCCGACGGAATACATGAATCCATCGAACCCGTAAAACGCGATCAGGCCGGTGATGCCCAGAAACGACGCCGCCGAAAGATAGTCGCCGGTAATCGCCCAACCGTTTTGGATACCGCCGATACGGCGGTGCGCCGTATAGAAGCCTTTGCGCGTCGTCGTCGAGCCCGACGCCCAGACCGTAACGATCAACGTGATCGCCACGAAGACCGCAAACATCACCAGCGACGGTTCGTGCATTAGCCGCGGACCTCGTGCATCTCGCGATGCCGCAACCTTGCGGCGGCAAGGTCGAACTTGCGCGCGCGTATTACGTAGGCTGCCATCAACAGCCACGCCATCGCGAACTGCGAGAGCGCGAACCAGTACGCGATCGAAAGCGCTCCCCACTGGCGGCTCATAAACTGCGGCGCGATCGCGATCGAAACCGGAAGCGTAAGATAGTAGACGATAAAGAAGATGGTCGCCGGAATTACGAACCGGCGGCGTTGCGATGTAAGCGTGCGAAACTCAGGCTCTTCGGCCAGCGTTTCCCACATCTCTTGATCGATGGGATGGTGCGACACGACGAGTCGAGTTGTCTACGGGCAGGCGGCTACCTCTAACGGCGCGTCCTTTCGAGCGCGCGCCGAACGTCGGAACCGATCAATTCGTCGATGGCTAACGCGGCGATCAGCGCGCCGGCAGCAACGAGCTCCACGGCCGTCGCGGACGCGGCTCGCGGTGGAAACGCAAACGCAATCTGCAGCACGCTAAGCGCCAGTAGTGCCAGCGCGATGCAGTACCGAGCGATCCAGCCGAAGCCGCTATGCCGCGGAAGCCGGATCAAGACGATCGCGACGAATGCGCCCGCCACTGCCAATGCGAGCCGCACGCCGGTCAAAATGAGGAATGCGGTCAAAACGCGCCGCGCGGGGGCTTACTCTTCGTCTGGCCAGCCGGCGATTTCACCGACGGCGGCACTCTTGAGTACGCGCAGGCCTAGCATCGCGCATTTCATTCTGGTCGGACTGATACCGATGCCGACGTTCTCGAGAACGGCTTCTTTCGACAGACGCGCGACGTCCTCGAGCTTCATCCCCTTGATGGCTTCGGTCAGCATCGATGCCGATGCCTGGCTGATAGCGCAGCCCTTCCCGGAAAATCGTACGTCGGCGACCGTCCCGCCCTCCAGCCGCAGCTCCATTTCGATGGCGTCCCCGCACAACGGATTGACGTCGGATGCACGTGCGTCGGGATGGTCGAGATGGCCGAAGTTGCGCGGATTACGGTAGTGGTCGAGGATGTAATCGCGGTAAAAATCATCCACGCCGGTTACGCGATTCCAAAAACGCCGGCCGCCTTCTCGAGTCCGGCGGCTAATGCGTCAACGTCTTCGCGCGTGTTGTACAGATACAACGAGGCGCGCGCGGTCGCCGACCAACCCATTTTTTCCATCAACGGCATCGTGCAGTGGTGGCCGGCGCGGATACAGATCCCCTCGGTATCCAAGATCGACGCCAGATCGTGCGCGTGAATGTCGGCGAAGTTAAACGAGACGATACCGGCCGCTAGCCGCGAGTCGCGCGGGCCGTATATGCGCAAACCGCGCGTCTCGAACTCGGCCAAGCGTTCGAGCGCGTAATCCGTGAGCTCGCGCTCGTGATCGTGGACCCAATCCATTCCGGTGCGCGTCAAATATTCGACCGCCGTTCCAAGCGCAATCGCATCGGCGATGTTGCCGGTCCCGGCTTCGAAGCGCCAGGGCGGCTCGGCGAACGTGGCGCGATCGTATGCGACCGTATGGATCATATCGCCGCCAAACTCGAACGGCGGCATCGATTGTAAAATCTCGCGTTTGCCGTACAGGGCACCGATACCGGTTGGACCGAGCATCTTGTGGCCGCTGAATGCGTAAAAATCGACGTCGAGCGCGCGTACGTCCACGGGGAAGTGCGGCACCGCTTGCGCGCCGTCAACTAAGACCCGCGCGCCGGCAGCGTGCGCTCGTCGAACGATCTCTTCGAGTGGAGCCACAGTGCCCAGCGTATTGCTGACGTGACCGAGTGCGACGAGCTTGCAGCCGCGCAATAACGTATCCAGATCGTCGAGCACGAGTATCCCGCGTTCGTCGGCCGGAATCAGGCGAAACTCGGCGCCGTTACGGCGGCACAGTTCTTGCCACGGGATCAAATCCGAATGGTGCTCGAGCTCGGTCGAAAGAACCGCATCGCCCGCACCAACATTTTGCGCGCCCCACGTGTATGCGACCAGATTGATCGCCTCGGTGGTATTGCGCACCCAGACGAGGTCTCGTGCCTCGGCGCCGACGAAACGCGCGACTTTGCCGCGCGCCAACTCGTAGGCGTCGGTTGCGCGCTCCGCGATCTCGTAGACGCCTCGATGGATGTTGGCGTTGTAGTTTTGATAGTAGTCAACTAACGAGTCGATCACCGCTTGCGGCTTTTGCGACGTGGCGGCAGAGTCGAGATAGACCAACCGCTTACCGCGCGACGTCGGACGGTTGAGGATCGGGAAATCGGCGATAATCCGCGCAAGCTTCGGATCCGGGCCGGCATGTCGGGTAGCAACGGTCATCCCAGCTTGGCCTCAATGGCGTCGCGAATGCTGCTGCGGAGCGACTGGGTGGGAAAGCGCTCGATCGCCGGCTCGAAGAACGCGATCGCGATCATGCGCTCGGCATCGGCGGCTGCGATGCCGCGACTTTGCATGTAAAAAATCTGATCGCCGTCGAGCGCCCCGACCGTCGCGCCGTGGTACGCCTTGACGTCGTTGGCGGCAATCTCCAGGGCCGGCACGGAGTCGATGTGCGCGCGCTCGGACAGGAGCAACGCGTCGTCACGTAACGCGGCGTTGCTGCCTTGGGCGCGTTCGGCGATGCGAATGCTGCCGACGAAGCGAGCCTGCCCCGAACCAATCGCGGCCGATTTCACGACCGTATCGGAAACGGAGTTTCCGACCGTGTGGTCCAGTCGGGCGACAAGGTCGACGTGCTGGGTACCGTTAGGGAAGAAGATCGACGTCACGCCGGCTTCGACGCCCTCTCGTTCGATCGCAACGGCGATCTCGCCGACCGTTAGCGCCGCTCCGGTGTCGGCGCACGCCCAATGCACGGTCGCGTCCTTTCCGGGACGCGCGAAACGCGAATGCACGCATTGCGCCGCATCCGTCAAGCTTTGATGGTTGGCAAAGGTTACGGTCGCGTTCTCGTCCGTAACGATTTCGGTCGCGCCGCACGCGAACGCCGGGGCGCCGCTGTAGCGCTCGATAACGGTCACCTCCGAGCCGGCCGCGGCGTACACGACGGTGTACGCGAAGGCCGCAGTTCCCGGTGCAAAATCGAAATCGATCACGACCGGTTCGGTTGCCGCGACGTTGGGTGGCACGTACACGAACGCACCGCCCTGTGCGAACGCGCGTGCCAATGCGCCGAACTTCGACGAGCCGATCTCGGTCATGCCGAATGCGCGAGCGAATTCTTCGGCGTGTTCCGTCGCCGCGACACGCAAGTCGCAGGCGACGATGCGAGCGTTCGGATTGTCGATGCGCGGCGACGACTCAGCCACATCGGCCGCCGGATCCGGCGACAGCGTCTCCAGATCGATGCGCCAATATCGTCCCGTCCGTTCGCGCCGGCTTGGCAGTTGCGAGAACTGCTCGAACGCTTGTAGTCGCCGTTCTTGTGAGAGAATCGCAGGATCGAGCGTGGCCAATCGCCCGGTCAAGCCGGCCGGCGCCACCGCGCTAGACAACGCTGCCGATCTCTTCGCGGATCGTGTCGTATCCTTCGCTCTCGATGCGGTGCGCCAAGTCGGCGCCGCCGGTTTTCACGATCCGTCCATCCATCATCACGTGCACGACGTCCGGGGCGATGTACTGCAGGATGCGCGGATAGTGCGTAATGATCAAAAAGCCGGCGCTGCGACCTTCTTCGGTTTGGCGTAGCGCCTGCACCGACGCACACACGTCGCGCAAGGCGTCGACATCGAGACCCGAATCCGTTTCGTCCAGGATGGCATATTTCGGTGCGAGTACGGCGAGTTGCAGCATTTCCAGTCGCTTTTTCTCGCCGCCGGAGAAACCGTCGTTCAGATACCGTCCCATGAACGCCGGATCCATGCCCAACACGTCCATTTTTTCGAGCAGCAACGCGCGAAACTTGGCCGGCGCGAGCGAGTCCGGACGCACGGCTTGACGGGCCGCATGCAAAAAGTTGGCGACTTTGATCCCCGGAATGGCCGCCGGATACTGGAACGAAAGAAAGAGACCGGCGCGCGCTCGCTTGTCGGGCGACATCTCGAGCAGATCCTCGCCGTCGAGCGATGCGGTGCCCGAGGTGACGTCGTAATGCGGATGTCCCGTCAGGGCGAACGCGAGCGTAGACTTACCGCTGCCGTTCGGTCCCATCAGGGCATGCACGTTGCCGGGCTCGACCGCCAGGTCGATCCCCTTGAGAATTTCCTTGCCCTCGACGCTGCAATGCAGATCGGCAATACGTAAGCCCCGGTCGGACACCCAGTGTTCCTCCTCAGTAGTGTGGGCGCAGTGCGCACGCGTAATCGTACCCAGCCTTCCATAGAAAGTCAAGGAGAAACTTTACTATCTGCCGGGTGCGTGGTACGATTGCGGGCGATGCACGACAGCCGGTTTTTCTCGTCAACCCGTGGACGGATCGTGACGGAACTGCGGCGCCGGAGTACGGCTTCGGCCGGAGATCTGGCCGCTTCGCTCGCGTTGTCGTCGAACGCTGTCCGCCAGCAACTGGTGCTCCTGGAACGCGACGGTTTGGTCGAAGAGAAAGCCGTACGGCGCGGGCCTACCAAGCCGACCCTGGAATTTTCGCTGACGGATCGAGCCGCCGAGCTGTTTCCGCAGTCGCACGGACGCATGTTGTCGGCGGTGCTGCGCGAGGTGCGCGATCAGTTCGGTCCGCCGGCGATCGATAGTATCTTCGACGGCCTATCCGAGCGAGCGGTCGAACGGGCGCGACGGCATGTGAACGCCCCCTCGCTGGAGGGCCGCCTAGCGCAGCTCACGGAGATGCTGCGTGAGGACGGCGTCGTGGTCGATTACACGCCGATCGAGGGCGGTTTCGCCTTGCACGAGCATACCTGTCCGTACACCAGCGTCGCTCGCGAGCATCCGCAGATGTGCCGGGTCATCCATCGCGTCATCGACGAAACCGTCGGCTGCGCACCCGAACAAACGGAGTCGCTGGCGCGCGGCGACAAAGAGTGTCGGTTCGAAATGAAACCTCAGCCCTAAACCCGGAGTCGAAAAGAGCAACATGGACTTTCCAAAATTTCAGCGCTTGGTCGAAGAACGCAGCGGGTTCCGCACGATGGAACATCCGACCGCCAGCGGCGAGTACTTTAGCGACTCGTGCGGCGACATGTATAACTTTTTCCTGAAGGTCGGTCCGGGCGCGGTGATCGAGGATATTTCGTATTTCACCACCGGGTGCGGATTCGGAACCGCTACGTGCAGTCTCGTGGTCGATCTGGCTCGCGGTAAAACGATCGACGGAGCGTCGGCGATTACGACCGAGCAGGTCGAAGCCGAGCTCGACGGTTATCCGGAAAAGAAAAAAGACTATCCGCAGCGCGCGCTCGAGGCGTTGCACGTCGCGATCGACGACTACCGCGCGAAAATCGCGTCGGGCGCCATCGAAGATCTGTCGTCGTTACCGGCTCGCGCGATCGAACCGGCGGCACCGCCCGTGGTGGCCGCGGTGCCGGATGAAAAACTGCTGATCAAGCTGCATTAACGCGAAGCGAGGTACGGGTTGTGCGCCCGCTCCGTTCCCACGGTGGTGAACGGGCCGTGGCCCGGTACCACCAGCGTCGCGTCGTGATACGGCATCAACTTGCGATGGATCGACGAAACGATGTCGGCCATCGAAGTGCCACCTAAGTCCCAGCGTCCGATCGAACCGGCGAACAACGTGTCGCCGGTGAGCAACATCGCTTCGTCGCCGTTGCCGATCGAGAAGCAGACGCTACCGGGTGTGTGTCCGGGCGTATGCAGGACGCCGACGCGAAAATCGCCGGCCTCCACGACTTGTCCGTCGTGCAACGTTCCGTCGAGCGGCACGACCGCCGGAGCGACCGATAATCCGATCCAGCCGGCTTGCTCCCCAATGGTTTGATACAGCGACAGATCGGCCGGATGCAACAACCCTTTCGCACCCGTCGATTCCCGCAGAAGGCCGAGATCGCCGATGTGATCGATGTGTGCGTGCGTGTGGAGCAAAAACTGCGCGCGCCAACCGCGTTTATTGAGGCGGGCGACCACCTCGTCGACGCCATCCCCACCGTCGACGACGATCGCTTCCCCGCTGCGTTCGTCGGCCAAGATCGTGCAGTTGCAATCCAGCGGGCCGACGGCAAACGTTTCGCGGATCACTCGACGCGAATTCCGAAATCGCGATAGCCGCCGTCGAAATAGCCCAGTGGAGAGCCGGTACGGGCCGAGCACGAAACGACGGCGCCTACAAAGATCGAATGCGATCCGACGTGATGCTCTTCGAGCACCCGGCAATCGAAATGCGCGATGGTGTTGGCTAAGACCGGTGCGCCGGTGGCGTCCACGCCGTACTCGATCGTTTCGAATTGGCGATCGCGCACTTTACCGGCAAAATGCTCTCCGATGTGGCGCTGCTCGCCCGACAACACGTTGACGCAAAAAACTTTCGATTCGGAAATGTAGAGGTAACTGCGCGCCTCGCGATTGACGCACACGAGCAATGCCGGCGGGTCGACCGAAACGCTGGCGAACGACGTCAGCGTCAGACCGCGTGGCTCTCCATCGCGTAAACTCGTTACGACGGTGACCGAGCTCGGAACGTGGCGCATGGCCGCGCGGAATTCGGCCCCGGCGCTCATCGTTTGCGTGCGCCAATCGCCGTACCGTCGCCGACCGTCAACAACGTTGCGTCTAAGTCCGGATGGTCGAGAAAACGCTCGTTGAAGGCTCGCGCAACCAGGACGTCCGGCGCGTCGTCGTCCTCGTCGGCCACCCGGCCGCCGAGCAAACACCCGTTAAAGATCGCGAGACCGGAAAGTTTGAGCATCGGAAGGATCAAGTCGAGATACGACTCGTATTGATCGAGCGGAGCGTCAACAAACACCATGTCTAAGTTGCGGTGCGAGAAATTCTCGAGCAGCTCCAGCGACGGCGTGTTGAAGATTTCGATAAAGTCATCTTCTTCGGCGCGCCTGAAGTAGGAACGTGCCAAGTCCGTACGGCGCGTGTCTGGGTCGATCGTCCAGATTTTCCCCATGCGTGGTTGCGCGAGGGCCATCCAGAGGGTTGCATAGCCGTATCCAGTTCCGATTTCGAGGATCCGGCTCGCCTGCATTGCGTGGGTGATGGTCGAAAGTAATCGGCCCGTTTCGCGCGATACGAGCGCGATGCCGTCTTGGCGGCTACGCTGCTCTAGCTCGAGCAAAAGCGGATGCGGACGCGGATGTGCGGTTTCCAGGTAGCGCGACGTCTGCTCCATCGTCCGGATGTTGGCCGGGAATGAAACGCGCCCTCCCCGAAGTTGCGGCGATGACGAGCCGTCTGCGGCTATTCCCTCTCAACGCGGTGCTGTTTCCGGGTTCCGTGTTGAACTTGCACGTTTTCGAAGAACGCTACAAGCGGATGATTTCCGAGTGCATCGCCGGCGGCGAAGGGTTCGGCGTGGCGCTCATCGCCGAGGGCGCCGAAGCCGGTGACGTTGACGTGATACCGCGCCACGTCGGTTGCGTGGCTGAAATCGTCGGCGTAACGGCGTTAACGCAAGGACGTTCGTACGTTACGGCCGTCGGACGCGATCGTTTTCGCATCGACGAAATCGTCGCGCGCCGTCCGTTTCTCATCGGCGAAGTGCGATCGATCGGCGACGAACTGGGCGACGGAAAACAAGCGGTTGACGACGAGTGCAGCCGCGTGCGAGTGCTATTCGAAGAATACGTGCGCATGGCCGACGAGCTCCCGGATACCGGTTTGGTGGCTGCGGTTCCCAACGATGCGACCGAAGCGTCGTTTTTCATAGCCGACGCGCTGTCGGCGACGGCACACGTAAAACAGCGATTGCTCGAACTACCGACCACCAAAGAACGCCTGTTAGCGGAACGCCATTTGCTGCAAACCGCGTTACCGGAACTGCGCTCGACCCGCGACAAACGGCCACCCGAGCCCGCCGGCGACGCCTTTCGGCGCGATCAAGAGCGCTACTTCGGAAAGTATTTTTCGCGCAGTTAGAGGTCCGCGCCGTTCATTCGTTCGGCGCTCTTCACGACGTTTCGAAGCAACGCGACGTTCGTAACCGGCCCGACGCCGCCCGGCACTGGGGTAATGGCGCCGGCGACTTCGACAGCGGAATCGAAATCGACGTCGCCTTTCAGCGCGCCGTTGACCATCGTCGTTCCGACATCGATGACCGTGGCGCCGGCAAGCAAATCCGATCCCTTGATGAGACCGGGAACGCCGGCCGCCACGACCACGACATCGGCCATGCGCAGATACGGCTGGAGCTCGCGCGATTCTTTATGCAGAACGGTGACCGTCGCGTCTTGTGCCAACATCAGCAGGGCCACCGGGGCTCCGACCACGATCGAACGTCCGACCATCACCGCGTTCTTGCCGCGCAACGGCCAATGCGGACTGCGTTCGAGCAGTAACATAACGGCGGCCGGGGTCGCCGGAACGAATTCGGTGCCGCTTCCAAATGCGAGATGACCCTGATTCATCGGGTGCGCGCCGTCGGCGTCCTTTTCGGCCGGAATTGCGTCGGCGATGGCACGAATCGGAAGTCTCGACGGTAGCGGTTGTTGCAACATGACGCCGTGAACGGCCGGGTCGTCGCCCAACGCGCGCAGCGCCGCACGGACTTCATTGACCGTTGCCGACTCGGGCAATTTTCGAATCTCGACATCGATGCCGGCGTTGGCGCCGGTCTTGGCTAACGTGCGAACGTACGCGCGGCTCGAGTCGTCCTCTCCGACGAAGACGATGGCGAGGCGAGGATGAATTCCGGAGTCGAGGAGCGCAGTCGTGCGCATCACAAGTTCGGCGCGCAATTCGGCGGCAAGCATTTTTCCGTCGAGAATTCGAGCCGGCACGCCCCGCGGTTTCGGTCGTCGAAGGGAGCATCCCCGCTGCGCAGACTCGAGGTCTACCCGGCATGAATCAACGCTGGTTGTGGTGGCTGCTCGTGCCGGTTGCCGCTATCGCGGTGCTGATCGTCGCCCCGTTCGTTCGGCCGAGCGGCGGCCAGGGGCCGGCCGGTCCGACCGCGCTGAGCGGTCAACCCGAAACGGTGGTCGCGCTCTCCGACGATTTTGGACGACCCGTGTCCCTCGAACGCTACAAGGGCCGGATCGTCGTGATGAATTTGTGGGCCTCGTGGTGCCCGCCATGCCGGGCGGAGATGCCGGAACTGCAGCAATTTTATGCGCAAAACGTCGCGCGCGGCGTGGCGGTTATCGGCGTCAACGAAGGCGAGTCCGCACAACGCGCCGCGGCCTTCGCGCGATCCTTAGGAATTTCGTTTCCGATTTGGATCGATGAAGACCAACGCTACGGACGCGTGTATGCAGCGCTGGGTCTTCCGACCACGATCGTGATCGATCGCGACGGCACGGTGCTGCGCGGTTTCGACGGACCGGTGACGCTGCCGGATCTACAAGCCGCGGTTTCGTCGCGGTTACGATCGCGTTGAGTTTTTCCGTCGCCGCGCTCGCGGTGTGCGCGGTCGCTTTGATCGAAATCGCATTTGCCGGGCACGACTATCCGTATCACGCCGGCTGGTTCAACGTTGCAATCGTTGCCGTATGGATCGTCGCGGCATGGCGCGCGCGCGTGCGACTGCGCTCGAACGTGCCGATGCAAGCGCGCGTTGCGCTCGCGGCGATCGTGCTGGGAAGCGGCATGGCAGGCGTCGCGACGGTCGCGTCCGGATTATTGGCACCCGACGCGCAAACGATCGTCGGAGCTCCGGGACAGCGCGTGAACGTGCCGGGCACCGGCGATTGGCTCGCATTTCCGCTGACCGGGACGCAATCGCAAGATGGAGCGGTCGTCTTGCAACGAGCCCGTGGTACGTTGACGCTCGATCGTCCGCGGCAAGCCGGCGGGTACGTGTATCGCGCCATACCGCGCAACGTCGTGTCGGTCGACGCACGCGACCTCTCGGGCAATCGACTGACGATCACGCAGCCCGAAGGCAAGCTGTTTCTGTCGCCCGTGTTGCTGATGACGCAGACGCAGAACATCTCGGGTCTCGACCTTCCGTACGACGGATTCTCGATTCCGGCGGCGCGGCGCAACGTGAAAGCGGTACTGTTTTCGCCCCAAGCCGCGGCGGCGGTTCGCAGCTTGCCGGCCGGTTCGGGACCGGCAGTCTTGTTCGCAGTGGACGACGAGCGCGGCCAACCGCTTCCGCATGGGATCGCACTTTCTACCGGCGGGGCCGCCGTGCGCGCGGGCAATTTGCTGCTGGCTGCGTCGGCTTTCCAATATCCGGCGATTCAGATCGTGTCGGCTCCTCCGTGGCTACCTACCGGGATCGGGACGCTGCTCGCGATCGCCGGCGTGGGGTACCTCGCATTTACGGTTTCGCGACGGCGGTAGCGGCGATGGATGGTGCGGCAAGTTTCACGGTGAGGTTGGCGGCCGAAGCGTCCAATGCGGTGCGGTACGCAGCGTACTGGCTTCCATGCGGAGGATCCACGACCACGAACTTGCCTTGACTCGTCACACCGGTTATGCGAAACGTGCCGTCTGCGGCCGTCGTTGCGAACGGCGCGGTGACCGGATCGCTACTATTGCCGTCTGAAACGAGCACCAACGCGCCCGCGACCGGGAACGAGGTTGTGGCATCGACCACGCGTCCGGCGACGACCGTCGTTACGGGCTGTACGGGTGTGGTAGCGGGCGCATCGGCGGCGAGATCAGCGCGCGCATAGGTGCGCAATGCCTCGGCGGCTTCTTTCGAGTCGGGGAAGTTCGCGACCAGTGCCTCGAGCAACGCCGTCGCGTGCCCGCCGTGGACCTTTCCGGCTCGCACGTAGCATTCGAACAAATGCGCCAGCACCGCGGCTAACCACGGATCGTGCGGGTAGTGCGCTTTCCAAACCACGACCGCGTCGTCGATGCGTTCGAGCGAGTTCAGACCATCGGCGCTCTGTAGCGCCGTGTCCGGCTCGCCTTGAACCGTGACGATTCTGTTGCGGATTTCGAGCACGGACTGGCCGAAGCGACCAAAATAATTGTTCAACGGGGGCTTCTTGCGAAGCTGCCGGCTGTTGCACGGCCGGCGTTGCCGGGCCCGTGTCGGATAGCGCGGCCACCGGCGTCATAAACGCGCCGGCGACGAGCATCGAGAAGAGAACGGTAACGGGCGTTTCTCTCATGAAAGGACACCCCTCCTTCGAAAAGAGAGCAAACGATGGAAGTACGAAAAAAGACCTAGATAAGCTCCTTGCCTTGCCCGGCAAACGACCGGGCTCCGTCATTTCCACTAGACCAGCGATTGGCCCTCTCGGGCTAACGGGGTGTTTTTAAAAGTCGGTAACCGACGTGAAGGCGAATCGTTCGAATTTGGCCGTGGGAACCACCATCGAATAGTGGTAGCTGCCAGTGCGCCGCTGCTCGGAAGAAAACTCGCATCGGCCGAGTAGATCGACGATGCCGACGTTAAACCGCATGTTGCGTACGCCGCGCGCGATGCGTCCGTCTTCGATCGCGAACGTGCCGTCGCGGGTCATTCCGGTAACGATCGCGCGTTTTCGGTCGACGGTGCGAATGTACCAGAAGCGCGAAATCAGCAAACCGCGTTTGGTTTGCGCGATCAGCTCTTGGGTCGACTTCGATCCGCCCGCAACGACCAGGTTGCGCGCCTGCGGCCCGTAGGCGTTAGGAGCCGGCAGCGCGTGACCCGTGTTGACGCGATCGAGTTTCTTCGCGTAGTACGAGTCGGTGAGGATCGATTTCACGACGCCGTTTTCGACTAACGACAAACGTTGCGTAGGCTGTCCTTCGAAATCGAACGGCATACCGGGAGCGAGCGGATGTGCGTAATCGTCGCTCAACGTAAATCGTTCGGAGAAATACGAACGGTCGAGTCCGTCGCTGCAAAACGACGAGCCGTCGTCGAACGACTGCGCCGAGAAGTGATCGGCGAGATAGATCAAAATTTCGCCGAAGGCGGCCGGCTCGAGAACGACCGTCCATTCGCCCGGATCGACCGACGACGGATTCGCCGTTCCGCTCGCTTTTTCGGCAGCGGTGCGGGCTACCGCAGCGGCGTCGATCGAGCCGGCTGCCGACGAATACCCTTCGGCGAACCCGGTGGAATCGGATGCCGTCATCTTGACGTTCAGTGCGGCGTCGGTGCCGTCGAACGACGCGAGGCCGCCCGACGTGTTGGCGACGGTCAAACCGCTCGTCGACGTTGACGCATATCCGGCGGACCAGCACTCGGCGGATTCGGCGGCGGCGAACACCGGCGAACACATTGCAGCACGGACGTTGGCTCCGGCGACGGCCGTCGCTGCGTCGTATGCGCCGTCGACCGGTACGGACGCCGACGGCCCGGGCAGATCGGGCGTAAGCGGATCCGGCGGCGACAATTTGGCCATCTCGACCGCGCGCGCTACTGCCGCTCGCAAGGATGCGTCATCCAAGCGATTGGTTTGTGCGACGCCGGTGCGATTGTTGACGACGGCACGAACCGACACGTCGACGTTTTCGACGGCAACATTTTGATTGGACACTTCGTGCGTGAAACGCGTCAGCGCGGCATCAACGGCCGAAACCAGGACCTCGGTACGGTCGGCATTCGAAAACGATAGGATTCGTTTGGCGAGCGATTCGCGTTGCGCGGCCTGCATCGTCGGACTATCCACGGTAACCCACTCCTACATCGACCCCGCGGAAACGTGCCGCCGCGGCCGCTTGCGTGGTGCGGCCGGTTTGCATCGGCTCGCCCTTTCCGCAGTTCGGCGTTCCCCACGCGAACCACGAGCGTGCGTCGCCGATCGCGTCGCACGAGTTCCAAAAATTCGGCGTCACGCCGCCGTACGTGGGATTTTTCAGCAACTTGCCGCGCTTGCCGTTCTTGATCTCCCACCCCATCTCGCATCCAAATTGGAAGTTGAGCCGGCGATCGTCGATCGACCACGAGCGGTTACTCTCCATATAGATGCCGTCTTTCACGTCGTCGAATAAATGGTCGAACGGAACGTCACCAGGACGCAAACTCAGATTGCACATGCGAATCATCGGAACGCTCGACCACCCCGAGGCACGCACGCAGGCGTTGCTTTCGCGGCCGATCGCGCGCGCCGTATCGTTGCTCATTTCGTATCCCGCTAAAACCCCGTCGCGCACGATGTCGGAACGAATCGAACGCGTGCCCTCGTCGTCGTAGCCGCACGTGGCCATGCCGCGGTCGAGCGTATTGTCGATTTCGATCGTCACCCGGTCCGAGCCATACCGTAATTTGTCGAGCTGGTCGATCTCGAGAAAGCTCGTTCCGGAAAAGTTTGCCTCCCAGCCCATCACGCGGTCGAGCTCGGCCGGATGCCCGCACGATTCGTGAATCTGGAGCGACATCTGCGAACTGCCGAGGATGATGTCGAACACGCCGGACGGACATTGCGGAGCGCGCAGCAGTTCGGAGGCTTCTTGGGCGATGCGCGGCGCCTCGTCGATCAATCGAGCGGCCTCGACGATTTCCCAACCGCCGGACTGATACAGGCCGACGTCGCCCGGATAGGTGCGTACCTGCACGTCGCCGTCGCCGACGGCCATCGCCTCGATGCCCGAACCGGTTTGCCGCAACCGCTGTGCGATGCGCGAACCGATCGTGCTGAAGAAATACTTGTCGGTGCGCCACAGATCGAGCCATGCCCGTCCGACCGCGACGCCCGCCGGCCCGTGCAACAGCCGCTCGGCTTCGAGCAGCAGCGCCACGCGTTCGCCCAACGGAACGTCTTGTGGGTCCCGCTCGATGCGGGCTTCGAACGTATCTTGGTACGCGCGAGTGGGTGCCGCGCCGACGCGGCGCCGCGCGATGGCGGCACCGGCTCGAGCAACGTCGACCGCGCGTGCGGCCGCCGCGTCGATGCCGGCGTCGGTCAGATCCGACGTGGCCGCAAACCCCCACGAGCCATCGAAGAGCGCTCGCACGCCCATTCCAGTGCTGGTCGCGTCGGACAGCGTCGCGACGACGCCGTTGCGCACCTCGATCCGTTCGGCACGATCGACCTCGAAGCGCGTGTCGGCATATTCCGCACCGCGCGCGACCGCAGTATCCAGCGCGCGGCCCGCCGCCGTTTCAAATTCCACGAGATATCCTTACTGTCCAGCGACGATAGCGCGGACGTTGCGCAGGACGATTCGACCGGACGCGAGCTGCAGGCCTTTCGGCGGCAGCACGTAGATTGCGACCAGCTGCGTCGGGGCGACGCCGTCGGTGCCGAATCGTACGATGACCCTGCGCCAGCCGGGCGTTCCGAGCGGCGTGGCGTCGAGCAGGGTCGTCTCGTTGATCGAGTTGCGCACGGCGACTCGTACGCGGCCCCCGCTGCCGTCGTCGAGAACGTCGAACGAAAGGCCGATCGATCCGGGCGGCAACGCCGCACCGGCCGTGGCGTATGCGGCACGTTCGCCCGGGCCGAACGTATAATCGAGCGCGACGCACGTCGCGCACGGCCCACGCGTGAGACTGCCGGGTCCACCGCGCGGAATCGTGGTAAACCGCGCGCGTTGCGCGAAGCCGAGGTCGACCCCGTGCGAACCGACGGTGACCCGTGCCATCGTTTTGACGCCGCCGATTTCGACCGATACGTCAGCGTTGCCGGTGCCGGCGACGAAACGGCCGAGCGAATCGACGCGGCCCGAGGTTGCCGACCAATGCAGCGCCGCCGGAGCCGCCAGGGCGTAGCCGCGGGCATCGACTGCGACCGCCGACAGATCGATCGATTGGCCGCGATCGACGTTGGCGATGCGTGGCAGAATCGTGACGGCGCTCGGAGCGCCCCACACCTCGACCGGCACTTCGCCGCGAAGCGCGCCGTCGCGAAGCACGATCCGTCCGCGGCCGGCACGCGCGGCGACGAAGCGTCCGCGGTCTACTCGTCCGAGCGCCGGCGGATCGACCGTCGCAATCGCCGCGCTGGGCGAACCGGCCACATGATTGGCAGCGTCGACGGAAGCGATGCGCAACTCCACCTGCGCTCCCGGCAGCGCGCGCACGATGCCGGGCCGCGCGACGATTCGTACCGCCGGTCCGACCGGATCGGTGCTGTACACAAACAATCCGTTTCCGACCGGGCGTTCGATGCCGTCCGACGGCGTATTAACGACTTCGGCTTGCACGTCGCCGAGCCGCCGCACTACTTCGGTCGACGAGCCGCCTCCATCGAACGCCAACCCTTCGGTTGCCCCGAGTCCGCGCATTAGCGCCGCAAATTCGCGACGCGTGAGGCCAACGCTCGATGCTGGATGCCGGCCGTCAACTTCGATCAACAGCAACCGTCCGTCGGGCGTGATGGCCGCGCCCGAACTCGGAATGCGCTTGTCGTATTCGCCGCCGCGCGGACCATCCGGATCGTCGTACCATTGTCCTTGATGCAGAATCAGCGGGCCGCCTCCGATTGCCGTAATCAGGGACTTGATGCCGAACGGCGACAGATCTCCGTCAACGGTCGCGCTGTCGCCGGCCGACGGAAGATCGAACGATCCGTATGCGTTGGCACCGATCGCTAAGTAGTACCCGGCGGGTTGGCGATTGAGATTATCGGCCACCGACAGAACGCGAAACTGCGACGGAGAAGGTCCGCCGGATAGCGGCGACAGGGCGACGAGCGTGAGATTATCTTCGGGCGGAACGGCGCCGAATTCGGGCGTCAGCAATCCGGCACCACCGCCCGGAACGGGCAACTCGTTGACCGACGCGAGCGGAAGCTGGCTGGTGCCCACCGTCACCGTTCCGGTGAACGCGAACTCGACGATTTGCGGACTTCCGTTGCGTTCGATCGCCAGCGCGTAGCGTTTGCGCGGCATCGACAGCAACGCCCCGTCGCGCACGACCACGTTGGTCGGCCGGTACGTATTTCCGATGTCGAAATAATCGCCGTTAATGCCGGCGACGGCACCGGTGCGTTTGGACATCGATCCCACCGTTTCGCCGTGCGACTCTAAGGCGTCGCGCGCTTGCACTTCGGCCACTCGAACGTCGCTGCGACGCGAGTCGATCGACACGACGTGAATCGCGAGTGGGCCAGCCGCCGTTTGCAGTAGATATTCTGCGTACGTGATGCCCGGCGCGACCGGTTCGATCGTCGGAGCCTGCGATGCGATCGCAGGAAACGGGGCGGGCGGAGCGAGCAGCGCCGGAACGTCGGCCGCGCGTCCCGCGCACGGAACGACGGCCAGCGACGCGGCGAGCGTCATCGCCCGCGCCCAGCGTTGGTTCACGCGCCGCCGTGTGACGCCGGACGCATCACCGTAACTGCCAGCGGATAGCCGCCGGTGTCGAACGGCGCCCCGCTAACGCGCCGCAGCGTCGTGGTATCGAACGCGTCAACTTGCGACGAACGCGCGCACGGAACGTACAAACGCCGGCCAATCGTGTCCAGGTACGGTTTCCACGGAGTATGACAGGTCGACAGCGGCGCGCGCTGCGATCGTAAGGTCGTCGCATTTAACACGTATACGACGTCGGCGCTCTCGTCGGTAACGAAGGCGCGTCCGCGAGCTGCATCGTACGCGACGCCCAGCGGAAACGCGAGGTTCGCGCTGCGTGCCACCCGCCGCGGCGGCCAGTGCCGCAGGTCGAACGATGCTACGTAGCCGGGAGTCGAAAACGGCGGATCCGCGCTCTGATTCGCTACGACGTACAGGCGCGTTGCATCGTCGTTGAGGGCGAGCGAAAACGCGCGATCGGCGGCTTGGAAGCGGCGAACCACGCGCATCGATTGAGCTCCGACCACCGCCACCGTTCCGTCGTTGGCATTCGCCACGTAAACGAGGTTGCGAATCGAGTCAACGGCCACGCCTTCGGCCGTTTGTCCGGTCACCACGCTGGACACCGATCCGCCGTGGGTAACGCGCGTCAATCCGCCGCGTCCACCCAATTCGCGATTGGTGACGAATGCGTCGCCGTTCGTATCCAGCGCAATCTGATCGCCGAGCGGCACGCCCGCATTTCGCGTAACGGTCCACGGGCTACGCGCGACGACCGTCAACCGGTCGCCTTGCGTGTCAACTGCGAATAATCGGTTTGCGTCGGCTGCGGTGTCGCCGGGCGAACCTCCGATTGCGAGGACGCCGTCAACGGCGAAGTTGTCGGTACGGTGAAGGACGATGCCCGAATCGTAGCTCGCGACCGCGAGCTCGATGCGCTTCGTCGGAGGCGGCGAGGCGAGGGCGATTGTGGTAGCGGCGATGCCGGCCGCGTTACCGGCGATCAACGTCGCCGCGTCGGCTCGCGCGTCGTCGGGAACCGCGTAGGTTCCGGCGTCGTCCAAACTGCCGTCCCCGAGTAAACGAACGAGATACGGAGCGGCGAATCCATCGACGGCAATCGGAACCCTGCTGCCCGGCAGATAGGGCCACCGAGCTGTGGCGATCGACCCGACCGCGCGCGAAACGGGTGCCGGACGCCAAACCGTTGCGGTGCAAACCACCAGTACCGCGACCGCCGCCGCCGGCAGCGCGCGCGACTTCACGGCCGGAAGCCGACGATCATCAAAACGATGCCGATGAGGCTTAACGCGCACGCCGCGTTGAAGAAACCGCGCGTTGCAACGAGCGTCGAGATCGAAACGAGTACGATCGAAATATCGAAGAAGGTCGTAGCGGTCTGGAGTGTTTCGTACGATTTTAGGACGTGTTGGGATTCTACGTCCTGGTCCGCGGACTGCTTCTCGAGCGCCTGCGCTTTCGCAAGAACGTCGGCCGAGCTCTTGCGTTCGGTATCCACGATCGATTGCAACTGGCGTTTGCCGCCCGGCGTCCCCGTTACGTTCGCCGCGACCAGTGCCTGCGCGATTTGGTAGCGGACCACCCTCGCTTCGTATTTCGCGTATGAGTCGGAGGCCCGCGCCTGCAAGAGAATAGCCTCATTTTTCGCGGTGAGCGCCTCGATCGAGCGATGATGCGCGAACAGCGTACCGAGCGCCGCGAGCACGGCGATAACGGCGATCGTCGCAGACATCAAGCGATTGCCGCGGTCCGAGCTCTTGCGCATTTCGGTCGAATCGCTCAACTTGCGATGGATGCTTTCGCTCATAACGCCGGCTCGATGTCCTTTCTGCCGGCGATGGTACCGACGCGTGCCAGACCTTCCGCGATGTCGGTTCCGGGTGCGACCGTCGTTTCCATCGTCCTACGCGGATCCAACGTAAAACTCGCAAGCCGGTATTCGCCGAACGTGCCGGCCACGATCGCTCCATCTGGATCGACGGCATACGCGCGATCCGCCGAACGATCGAAAACCACGACGTATATGCGCAATTCGAGTGCTCTCGCACGCGCGAAAGCCGTCGTCCATTCCGAAGAAGCGGAGGCGATCCAGACGGCGGCGCGATAGCCCGCCTGGCGATATGCCGCCAACGCCACCGGATCGTAGGCGCGTTCGTCGGATATCGCAACCGTGGGAATCGCGCCATTCAACTCCGCTATTCCACCGTCCGCGGTAACCACACAGTCAACGTCGAGAAAACCGCGCAATCGACCGATGTCGAGCGCTCGCGTGTCGAGCGCGATCGCGACCCGGACGGGGGCGGCGTTCGCGAGCGTGCGAACCGGAATGTCGTCTGCATCGCGGGGTGCAACCGGCGACGCGCCGATCGTAACGGTCGCGCGGACGATTTCAGGATCCCGTTGGCTCGCGATCGCCACGACGTTTCCGTCACCGTCAACGATCTGACTCTTTCCGCAATAGGCGACCGCGCCGAGTTCGACACCGCACTTATTCGCGCCGGCGAACGGTACGCGGTTTTCGCGCGCGCGAATCTGCGCGAGCAGATCGGCTTGCACGTTTTCGAGTAGCGCGGGATCGCGTCCACTCGTGACCCATGCGGTGGGCATGGCGATGATATCGGCCCCGCGGTCAACCAACGCGCGAGCGATCCACGGAATGCGCCCGTCGGCGCAAATCATCGCGCCGATCGAGCCGATCGACGTCCGCACCGGCGCGATGCGTTCGCCGGCCTCGAACCAATGCCGGTCGAAGTGCCAAAGGAACAGCTTCTCCGCTCGTCCTGCGATGGAACCGTCGGTGTCGATGACAACCGCGGCGTTGCGCAGCTTGCCGCCGGAGCGAATCGCCGCTCCGGCCACGATCGCGCATCGATACTTCGCGGCCACGTCCTGTAAGCGCGCGAGCGAACGCGCAATCGCGACGTCGTCCACGTCGTCGCGCTCCAGCACGTATGCGGGAAACGTTCCCTCGGGCAGCACGGCGAGGTCGGCGTGCTCGGCCGCCGCCGACGCGCTCGCAACGGTCGCGTCAACCGATGATGCGAAGTCCGCACGATCGTGCGCGCGAAGTTGTACGGCCGCGACGCGGATCGAGCGGCTCATCGTCGCGCAGGTTCGCGCACGCCGCGCGCACGTTCCTTCGCGGTGGCGGAAGGCGCGCGTCATATCAGCGGAAAACGATTATTTCCCAATGCGCGTACGTCGGAGCGGGCGGGCCGCTCCCAAGGAGAACATTCGCACGTGAAACGCATTGTGCTGGCGCCCATGGCGGCGCTGGCGATAGCGAGCACCTTACCCTTCGGCAACGCTGTAGCAGCGCCCACACCGGCATCCTCCGCGAAACCGTCGCCGTCTGCGAAGGCGGCGGCATCTGCAAAAAAACCAGCGCCGTCGCAAAGCGCGGATCCCTGCGGATCCGCGAAAAGCAAGTGGCAGCATTTGCAGTGCCAGCAGTTTAACGGCTCGGCACCGGGAGACGAGTATTTCGGCCGGATGAAGATCAGCTATCTCGGAATCGACAACACGTTTCGAGACGCCGCGATCAGCGCGGGCGCGTACAGCACCGATGAGAAGCTGATTAATAAGTTGCAGTTTGCCGACGAAGCGCTGGCAAAGTGGGCCGCCAAGTATCCGGGAGACCCGCAGCTTGCCCGTGCGTATTTTCTCGGCCTCATCGTATTTCGAAAAATCTATACGCAATCGGCGCAGCAGACCGCATGGCGTTACGACCAATTGCTGATGCAAAAATACCCGACGACGTACTTCGGGAAGAGCGCAAAGACGGCCGCTGCGACCGGGTTCGTCGAACATTGGTTCGTCTTGGCGCAACTCTGTCCGACGCCGTTGCCCAAGGGCGTGATGCCGGAGGCGACACCAAATGCGACGGCGACGCCCTCGCCCGCGCCCGGCCAACCGATCGTGCAAATCATAACGCCGCCGTGCGTAAAGCCGTCGCCATCTCCGGAACCGTCGGCCACCGAAACGCCGGAGCCGAGAGGGCACCGGTTGAACGCCGGCACCGTCGCCCGAGCCCCGCGCGGCCACATCGCCGATGCCGCGACCGACATCCTCGCCCGAGTAAAAAAGAGAGCCCCGGCAATCGCCGGGGCTCTCCTGTTTCGGACCTTCGAAGCTTAGAACTTTATGCCGATACCGACATAAGGTCCGGCCTCGGAGAAGCCGCTCGGGGCCGCGTCTAGGTTGTAGCCGCGGTCGCCGAGGTAGCCGCCTTCGAGGAAGAGCGGGATACCTTGGAACGAGTAGTCTACGCCGATATCGTACTTCAGAACGTTATACGATAGCGTGTAGGGTCCGGCCGGGCATTCGCCCGTACCGCACGTACCCTTCACGTTCGGGTAGTAGTACGCGCTGCCGTACACCGAGAACGGGTGATCGAGATCGGGCAGTTTCTCGACGCCGAATCCGAAGCCCGTAATCGCCGGGTAGCCGGCATTGTTCGCAGCGCCACATGTAACCGACGCCGATGTAGATGCGCGGGTTGAGCACTTTGAGGCCAAAGCGCGTGTCCAGATCGTAGTCGCGAACCGTTGAACGGAGGAACGAAGGTCTGGAACTGGCCACCGATCGCGGTGACGTTGCCCGCGTGGATGCGGGTAGTTGTAGCTGGCGATAGTCGCCTTCGATCATCCAGGGCAGGTTGAACAGGTCGAACTCGACCGCACCGTGGAGACGGTACGAGAAGCCACCGTTCCGTGTTGCTGCCGGGGTTGCCCGGGCTGAACTCGTTGTAGACCTTCGGCGAGATGATGTAGTCGCCGGCCACGAAGATGTCCTTATACGGCTTCACCAATCGGCGTCGGCGTCGGCGTCGGCGGCGGGCGGCCGGGGCTGTCGGTCGGAGCCGGGGGCGGCGGCGGCGTCGGCAGGATATAACGCACGACGACGACGTGTTGATCCGGTACCCACTGGACGTAGGCTCCCATGCCTTCCGAGATGACGCGGACCGGAACGAGAATGTTGCCCTGGTAGATCATCGGCGGAACGTCCAGCGGACGCGATTCGCCGTTGATGACGACTTCCGGCTTACCGACGGTCACCTTGGACCTCGGCGCCGGCTTTGCTGACCGTCGCCGTCTTAGATGCCGGCGTCGTACGAAACCGTCGCACCCATTTGCTCGAACATCGAGCGCAGCGGGATCAGGAGCGTTCCACCGCGCACGAGCGCGGCCAGCACACGTCCCTGCTTCAGGACGTCGGGCTTGCTATAGACGTGGTGGTCATTGTAGAGAATCGGGATCTGACCCGACGGCGGGGATCCGAAATTCGCCGGCGGAGCAGCCATGGGCCGACCCTGGTCCTGCGCGATCGCGTTGGTTCCAATGTTGCCATGCGATGCGCGGGTCTGGGCTGCGACCGCATTGAGTCCGAGGCCGGCTGCCATCAGCACGGCTAGGACTCCGGTGCTCAGTCGCTTCAATGTGTCCTCCTAGCTAGCTAGTTAATGAGACCTGACGTTGCGGGCGGATCCCGAGGGGCCGGGAAACAGCAATCCTTCCCGCCCTCTCTTTCGGGAACAGCCGATTGCCCCCCCTGCAGTGGGAGCCCGAGATTCTTGCGCGCCCGGTCTCGGGGACTACGCAGCTTTTCTTCGAGCTTGGCGCGGAACTTCGAGCTTATCGATGATGTAGCGCTCGTGAGTACCCTCGGCCACGGCCTCTTGCTCGTCGAAGACCTGGAACGGCAAAGCTGACGCGCGGCCCGTCCACCATCACGACCTCGACCTCGGTCCGGACGATGAAGCCGACCGGTACCGGTTTATGGTGTTCGAGGTCGATATGGGTCCCCAGCGTGACCTGCCCCGCGGTCGAGCACCGGCTCGATACAGTGCACCGCGGCGCTCTCGATCGAGTTGGACGAGCATCGACGTGGAGAGCACGTCGACGCCCGTGATTACCGGCCTTCTCGGCCGTCATCCATTCGTCGACCCGGCTCTGGAGGCTGTACGAGCTGCCGACAGTCGACTTTCCCGCTCATGCGGTGGGGAGTACGCCAGTGCTAAGGCCACGCTGCAGGCCGTTCCCAGGTTTCACGCCGATATTGAATGAATCAAATGTCTCGACCGCCGTATATGGCGAGAAACGACTTGTCGACCCAACCTATTTTAGGAGAGAGATGCAGTTTCAACGCCTGGCGATAGCCGCGCTCGCCGCGACGCTCGTCCTGGGCGCGTGCGGAAAAGGCGGCAAGGGTCGCGGATGCGGCCGCCGCCGCTCAACGTCGACGCCGCCGCGGCGAAGCTTCAGAATATCTCGACGTACATCACGCTCGACGGACAAATCGCGCCGTTCGAACAGTCGACGCTCGCCTTTCAACAGAGCGCGCCGATCATCAAGATCACCGTCAACATCGGCGACGTCGTTCGTAAGGGCGCGCTGCTCGCGCAGATCGATCCCTCGACGCTTCAGGCGCAGCTTTCGCAAGCGCAAGCGCAAGCATCGCAGCAGCACGCTTCGGCGAAAGGCGCCGCGGTCGGCCTTCCGGTGCAGACGCAGACAAACATTGCTACGCGTCGAGACCGCCAAAGCCTCGCTCGCCAATGCGAAGCTCGTCTACGAGCAAAACAAACAACTCTATCAAGCAGGGCTACGTTTCGGAGACCGCGCTACAGCAGTCTGAAGCGAGTACGTGCAAGCCCAACGACCTATAACAACTCGGTCGTCGGCTTGCGTAATAACGTCGTAAGCGCCGAAAACGTGAAAGCGCAGCAAGCGTCGGCGCGAAGCGCCGCCTCCGCCCAAGCCAACGTTCTGGCACGCAGCTTTCGCAGACGACGGTGTACGCGCCGTTCGACGGCGTGATTTCGCAACGGCTGCTCGATCCGGGCGCGTTCGCGTCGCCGACCCAACCGGTTCTGAGATCTCGCGCACCGACATGTCTGGATTAACGTCAACGTTCCGGACGAAGATCTTGCAGTACGTGCGCGCCGGCTGCCGTCATGTACATTCAAAACGTCTCGCTTCCCGACAAGACCTTCAAGGAGCGTATCCAAACCGTCAATGCCGTGCCTACGTCCGGCACGCTATCGTACCTCGCGCGCATGCAGACGACAATCCCGGCGACGTATTGCGCGGCGGCATGCTGATCGATGCGACGCTCGTGAAGCAGTCAGGCCAACGATGCGGTCGTCGTTCCTCGCAGCGCCGTCGCGCAAGACCAGAGCGGCAGACATCGTCTACATCGTCGACGGTAACAAGGCCGTCGCCGTACCGGTGAAGGTAGGCGTCGAAACCGACACGTTGGCGCAGGTCATCAGTCCGAAGATCACGGCCGGAACGCAGGTCATCACGACCCGTCCCGACGCGCTCAAAGACGGTAGCATCGTGGCCGTCAACAACGGCCAAGCGGCGCCCGCGGCCGGCGCGCCTAAAACCCACTAAACATGAGGATGATGAAGAAGGCCAACGTGACTCGAGCAGTTTCGGTTGCGATCTTGCTCGCCGCCGGAATACCGGTCTTGGGACTTGCGCAAACTCCAGCGGGCGATGGGGGTGTCACCTTGCCTTCGCCGGTACCGCTGCCGACGAACGGTGGAACGCCGTTGCCCTATCCGGCATACGGAACGCCGGCACCCGATGTCGCGCATCTGACGCAGAAGCCGGGCATCCCGACGGTCGTGACGGTGCAACAGGCGGTCAAGATTGCCGTCGCTCTATCGCCCGTCTTCGCGCAGGCCAACGCGCAATGGGCGGCCATTCACGCGCGATACACGTCGTCGAAGCAGGCTTTGTTACCTGGCCTCAACGGAACGGCCCAACTCGGCAACGAGTACAGTACGCAAGGATTCGGAGTCAACGTGCCGGGCGGCATCGGTCCGTCACCGGTTCCGACCGTGCAACCGACCGGAAGCGGCGGCCTGGGTGCCAGCGCGAGCGGGCGAACGACGTCCGAATCGGCGACGATCAACCTGCAACAGTTGATTTATGATGGCGGCCGCACGATCGCCAACATCCACTCGGCCAAGTACGCAGATTACGCCGGACGAGCGACGCTGTTGCGCGATCTGCAGACGCTCGCGTTTAACGTCGCCACCGCGTACTACGCCGTTCTGCAAGACAACGCCACGGTCGTCGCGGACGCCCAGCTGGTCAAAGAGTTCGAAGTCAACGAAGCAGCGGTGGTCGCGCAGATCAAGAACGGGGCCGCCGCACGGTCCGACTTAGCCGCCGCCCAGTTTCAAACGGCACAATCGCGCGGTAACCTGGTAACCGCTCAGGGATCGGCCATCGGCGCGCAAGCCACCTTTAACACGACGCTGGGCTTAGATGCCGACGCGCAGGCGGTACCGAAGCAGATTTCTCAACAAGCGCCCCAGTCGAATCCGACCTACGCGCTGTCGCTGAAACGCGCGTTTTTATTGCGCCCGGATTTCCTGTCGTCGAACTACACGGTCACCTCGGACCAGGAGAACTTGCGCTATGCAAAGCTGGCGCGCTTTCCGATCCTGAGCGGTGCCGCGAGCTACGGCGTCACCCGCACGCTATCTTCACCCTATACGAACGCCTACAACACGAACGCATCCTCGAACGACAAGGCGATCGGCCTGACGCTGACGGTACCGATCTACGACCAAGGCGTAACGAACTATAACGTCGCGTTAGCCGCCGCCACGCTCGACACGGCCAATGCGAATTATAATCAAACGCGCCTGCAGGTCGAGTCCGACGTGCGTTCTGCATTGGCGAACCTCATCTCGGCACGCGCGCTCCTGGTCCAGACGAATTTCGGAACTCAATGCCGCGCGAGTTTCGCTGGACGCCACACAAGCGCAATATAAGGTCGGCGCCACGACGATCATCAACGTGGTCACCGCCGAAGCCAACCTCGCGACCGCGCAAGCGGACAACATCCAAGCGATTTACGGCGTTCAAAACGCGCAGCAGAACTATCTGTACGCGACCGGGACGACCGACCTGCAACTGTAACTGCGCTTCACACGGCACAGGGGCGCCCAGGCAATCGGCATAACGTAGCCCTCCAACGAAGGAGGGCCGGATGGTTCGTAAAGCTGCTTGGGCGGCGCTGTTATTGGCATTCGCGGCATCGGCGGCAGGCTGCAGCAAGGTAAGCAGCGGTGCTGCCGGCGATACCGGCCGTCACCCGTGGACGCAACCCGGCGTGTTTCGCTTCTCGGAAGGATCCGACCCGAAGGGTCTCAATCCGGTGCTCGACGCGGGTTCGCCGACCCTCACGCTCTCGATGTTCATCTACTCGTGGACGGTTCGCTACGATTCGAAATCCCGCCCGATACCGGATGCGCTCAGCGAAATTCCCACGCTCGCCAACGGCGACGTCAGCAAAGATGGTCTGACGTTGAAGTATAAACTGCGGCATAATATTACGTGGCAGGACGGACAGAAGCTGACGTGCCGCGACCTCGAGTTTACCCGTCAAGTCGTGATGAACCCGAAGAATAACGTCGTAACGACCGACGGTTTTAAAGATATCGCCAAAATCGATTGCACCGATCCGTACGTCGCCGTCATTCATATGAAACGCCTGTACGCGCCGTTCTTGCAGCAGCTGTGGAGCGTCAACGGCAACGCACCGATCCTGCCCGAGCACATCCTGGCGAAGTACAACGACGATAAGGGTTCGTTCAACACGGCGCCCTACAACTCGATGCCGATCGGCAGCGGCCCGTTCAAAGTGACCTCGTGGATTCGCGGGCAAGAAGTGCGAATGGTGGCCAACCCCGACTTCTATCTCGGCAAACCGAAACTAACGACGGTCGTATACAAGATCCTTGCCGACGAAAACACCGAAGAGACGGAGTTGCAGACACACGAGCTGGATATGCTAAGCACCGGTTCGGCGATGAAGTGGCCGCAATACGAAGCCTTGGCGGCCGACCCCAATAATGGATTGACCGCGATTCGCGTCGATTCGTTTCTCTTCGCGCACATCGACTTCAATCTGAAGCATCCGGTCGTGAACGACCACAGCGTCCGTCTAGCGCTAGCCTACGCGACCAATCGGGACGAAATCATTCAGAAAATCCTTCACGGGTCGGCCATTGCCGCCGAAACCGATCAGAGCCCCAAACTCTCGTGGGCGTACACGAACAACATCCAGCACCACTTGTTCGATCCCGACAAAGCCCGGCAAATTCTCGATGCCGCCGGTTGGAAAGTGGGTCCGGACGGGGTTCGGGTAAAGAATGGCCAGCGCTTGGAGTTCGAGTTCAGCACCCAGAACGAGTCGAACTACGGCAAAGCGGTGGAGACCGTCATCCAGCATCAATGGCGCGACGTCGGCGCTCAAGCGGATGTGAAGAATTATCCGAGCAGCCAGTTTTTCGATAACTCGACGAGCGGCACGTTAGAGGGCGGCCACTACGATGTCGCCCTGTATTCGTGGGCCGGCGCGTCCGATCCCGACGACAATGCGATTTATTCCGAAGATAATTTCGCCCCGCACGGGCAAAACACGATGATGTGGGCGAACCGCAAGGCCAGCGACGCGATGGCCGATGCGCTGAAGACGGTGGATCAAACGCGACGCAAACGCGACTACACGATCGTTCAGCAGCAGTTACTTCTGGACGTGCCGACCATCATCATCAGCTTCTCGCGCGTTCCGTACGTCTATAACACCGACTTCAAAGGATTCGATCCGTCGCCGGTCATTTCGGCATTCTGGAATCCCTGGGACTATTCGATCTAACCCGTTGTCGCTTGGAGTAATTAAGGAGCCTCGAGTTGACTGACCTCAAAAACAAAGCCCTGCGTCCGCTGGCGGTACTTGCGGTCGCGGCGTTACTGTGTTCTTGTTCGAAGGCCGGAGAAAGCGTGACGCAGACGCACGCGTTGACCTTGGCCGACGGATCGGGCGATATCACGAGCCTCAATCCGCATCTTTTCACCGAACTGACGCTGGGATACATCTCCGAGCTTTCGCAAGCGTACCTCGTCAAGTACGACGTGAACAACAACCCGTACCCCGAACTAGTCACTGAAGTTCCTACCGAAGCGAACGGTGGAATCAGCAAAGACGGCAAGACGATCACATGGCACATCCGTAAGGGTGTGCGCTGGTCGGATGGTGCTCCGTTCGACGGCGACGACGTCGTGTTCACGACCAAAGTTGTGTTGAATCCCAACAATAACGAGGTCGGTCGCGACGGTTGGAACCTGATTCAAAAGATCGACGAACCCGATAAATTTACGGTCATCTATCATCTCAGCAGGCCGTACTCGCCGTTTTTGCCGACGTTCTTCGGCAGCGCCGGCGCCAATCCGGACGTTCTGCCCAAGCATTTGTTGGCGCAATATGCGACCATCAATCAGGTTCCGTACAACTCGAAACCGGTCGGCATCGGGCCGTTCCGGGTCGTGGCCTGGCATCGCGGGGACAACGTCGAGCTGGAAGCCAATCCGTACTACTTCCGCGGACAGCCGAAGCTCAAACACATCACGTATCGATTGGTCGCGTCGGTTCCGACCCTTGCGACGCAAATGCGAACCGGCGAAGTCAACCTTTGGCCCAACGTGCCGTCTTCGTACATCGATCAAATGAAGGCGATCTCGTCGCTGCAGACCGACTTGCAGACGAGCCCGCTGTATAACCACATCGATTTCAACGTGACCCGTCCGCTGGTGAGCGACGTGCGCGTTCGTCAGGCGATTCGGTTCGCGATCAATCGCCCCGAATTGATCAAGAAGATCGCGCATGGTTACGGCGTCGCATCCGAAAGCGTCGTGCCCTCGGTGAATCCGTTGGCTCCCAAGGACATTGCCTTGGTCCCGTTCGATCCGGATAAAGCCCGAGCGCTACTCGATCAAGCCGGCTGGAAGGTGGGGCCGGGCGGGATTCGCATGAAGAACGGCCAGAAGTTATCGCTCTTTTTCCCGTACTTTACGGGCTCGCCGTCGGCCGATAGTATCGTCGAAAACGTTCGCCAGTGGTTGAAGGACGTCGGCATCGAGATTCAAACGAAGCAGTTTGCTCCGGCCACCTTTTTCGCTCCGTTTCAGGACCACGGGATCGTCTACGGCGGCAAGTGGGACATGACGTTCTTCTCGTGGCAGTTGACTCCGGGCGTTGACATTTCGAACAACTGGGAGTGCAATCAGATCCCGCCCAACGGGCAGAACGTCACGCATTTCTGCAACAAGCAACTCGATACGATGCTGGAAGCAGCCAAGGCGACGTACGACGAAGGCCAGCAGAAAGCGTTGCTGGATAAAGAAATCAAACTGATCGTCGAAAACGCTCCGACGATCGTCCTGTCGAATCCACAGGTGGGGTTCACCTATAGCAAAGGCTTAACCGGATTCAAGCCCAATGCGTGGACGCCGTTCGACAACATGATGGACGTTGACAACTAGGGTTCGGTCTCGATAGACGGCGGCCGCCAGCAGCGCGCATCCAATCAGCGAAAGCGCGCGCAGCAACGCGGCCGCCGGATTGACGGAAAACAATCCGTTCCGTTGCAATTCTGCGTGCCACACTGCAGCCATACCCGAGCCGGTTGCGTGGAAGGAGCCCAGCGCATCGGGCCACACCGCAATCGGATGTTGAACGGCGAGCCACGCAGCCAACGCAAACACTCCGCAGAAGACCGGCGCAGCGACGAGTTCGGAGATGTTCTTCGGCCCGAACGCAGCAAAGAGACAGCCGGTCGCGACTGCCAGCAGCGCGCTTTGTAGAATGCCGGTGGGTCGCTGCGCCAAACCCAGCCAATCGACGGCCACCAACAGCGTAGCGATCGCGGCGACGGCACGCGTCGTTCCGCGCGAACGCGCCGCGGTTAGTAATGCCGCCGGAAACGCCACGATCAAATCGTGTTCGTGCGCGAAGCCGGCGACGAACGGAATAAGCGCCGACAAGCATGCGAAGCGCGCGTACGTATCGCGGATTCTCCAGAACGCAACGGCGGCGGCCGCCAACGCGACGGCGGTTACTACGATTCCGCCGGTAATCGCAACCGGCGGTGCCATTCCCGCGCCGTAGAGAATCGCCGACGGCGCGAATTGGATCGTCGCAAATCGCTCCGCGCCGGCGTGCGCTGCCAATAGACGTGCGTACGCAAACGGCCACGACCAGCCGGCGGCCGCCGCACCGAGTAGATAGGCGAGGATTGCAGCGCCGGCGATCGCGACCGCCGTCACTGGCCGCCGCAACGCTGCCAGCGTTCCGAATGCAATATTGGGTTGTAAGGCGGCGAAGAGCGTCGCGACGGTTATCTTTACGATACGGCCGTCGCGTGCCCACAGCGCGGCGCAGCACGCTCCCAACATCGCTATTGACGTCACTTGTCCGAGCGCGAGTCCGCTGGTTATGGGGCCGAACGAAAAAGCAAAGAGTATCGCGGCAATGGCGGGCGGTGCGCGCGGCGTCAACCCGGATCCGATCAATGCGGCGACGCCCAGCCCTGCAATGCCGATCGCCAGCACCACCCACCAAACGTGCGCGGCCGCCGGATACTCGAATCGTCCGAAGACGCGCCAGATCCACAAGCCGTACGGCGGCCCGACGAACGGCAGCAGCTCGTCGCGCGAGCCGTTGACCCCCGGTACCGTATGTTCGGCTCGCCACACGTTGCGGCTATACGCATCGTTTCCGGCGTTGGCTACGCGCCCCGCACTCCAATACGCTTCGAAATCACGAACGAACGGCCCGGGTGTGGAAAGCGGACGCGCCGCTGCTACCGCTGCGATGTAACACAGCAGCGCGACGGCGAGAAGAAGTCCTCGGCGCCCTACCATCCGGGCGCGGACGCGCCGGTTGCTGCGGCGTGTGCGTAGCCGACCAGCGCGAATAACCCCAACGTCGTTCCGAGATACCAAACTCCTACGCGTACGCGGGCCGCGAGGGTCATCGTTGCGGCGCGTGGATCGGGGTGGCCGCGCAACGTCGAAATGATCGACGGCAGGCCGAGTACGCCGATGATGATCACCAAAAACACCGGAAAGTGCCAAAGGAATGCGCCGGCGATAAACAGTCCGAATCCGCCGATCCATAACGGCGGCCACACGGCGCCGACGATCCGTCCGCCATCGAACGGCGGCGTCGGAATCATATTGAAGAGATTTAAAAACGCCGCGACGTCGGCGCACGCATACCAGAACCGGGCATCGTACGCTTGCGCCAGCAACACACACGCTACCGATAACCCCAAACCGGTTACCGGGCCGGCGAGCGAGATGTAGGCGTCGTCTTCCAGGTTTGCGGCGGCCGTGCCGGCCGTGAATGCACCGAGCAACGGAACGAAGGACGGCAGACGAACCGGCAATCCGTAGGCGCGAAACGCGAAGTAGTGTCCGAGTTCGTGCGCCAGCAGCACGAGCATCACGACGACCGCGAGCCGCCATCCGAAGATGACGACGTAGAGCCAGAGCGACAGGGCGAACGTCCACAGCGGCGCCAGCACTTTGATACCGACGAAGAGCAACAGCTTGAACTTGAGCAGAAACGCGAGCGCTGCCGCGCCGGCGGTTCCGATCCATCCACGCGAGCGTTGCGGCTGCGGAGCGGGAGGCGGCGTTTTCTCGTCGCCGTCGTGCGGAAGGTAATCCACGGCGCTCCCTTCAACCGCCAAGGTGCCTCGTGCCTGTAATCGCCATCGTCGGCGGCGGATTCGGTGGAATCGCCGTCGCTGCGCAACTCGAACGCCACCTGCGCCCCGGCGAAGCCGACATCGTCGTGCTGAGCCGCGATAACTATACGCTTTTCACACCCATGCTGCCCGAAGTGACATCCGGCGAGCTCGAAGTGCGGCACGTCGTTACCCCGATTCGCACGCAGCTACGGCGCAGCAATTTCATTTTGAGTGACGTCGAACGCATCGATGTCGCGGGTCGATCCCTGGAATATCGTCATGTGCTCACCGGACGGCGCCGCACGTTGCCGTACGACTACGTCGTGTTAGCGATGGGCTCGTTGACGTTGACCTTCGGATTGCCGGGCGTTGAAAAAAACGTGTGGGCGCTGAAAACGCTGCACGATGCCGACGCACTGCGCAACCGTCTGGTATGGTTGCTCGAGTTGGCCGACACCACCGACGACGTCCGGCGACGGCGAGAACTGTTGACGCTCGTGGTCGTTGGCGGCGGCTTTACCGGTGTGGAAGCGGCCGGCGAAATGTACGAGCTCTTTCGCAGCGTCGTTCGCTTCTATCGCAACATTCGGCTCGACGACGTTCGCATGGTGTTGGTCGAAGCGGGTGCGACGCTGCTCGCCGGTTTGCCGGCCAAGATGGGCGTCTACGCCGAACGCGTTTTGAAACGCCGCGGCATCGAAGTGATGACCGGCGACGGCGTTGCCTCGGCCGACGAAAACGGGTTAACGTTGCAGAGCGGACGGCGCATCGACAGCGCGACCATCGTTTGGAGCGCCGGTGTCGCGCCCTCACCGATGGCGGCCGGCCTTCCGCTCGAGAAAACGAAACGCGGCGCGATCGTCACCGGTGCCGATATGCGTTCGGTGTCGGATCCATCCGTGTGGGCGCTGGGCGACTGCGCGTCGATTCCCGATGAGACGGGCAAGCCGTATCCGATGACGGCGCAGCACGCGATTCGAGAGGGGCCGCATCTGGCCGAAAACATCGTGCGCGCCATACGTAACCAGCCGACCTTGCCGTTCAAATACCATTCGCTCGGCATGATGGCAGCGCTTGGAGGCCGCAAGGCGGTCGCGCAGCTTCCCGGCGACCGGGTCATTACCGGCTTTTTAGCGTGGTTTCTATGGCGGTCATATTACTTGCTGCGGTTGCCCGGACTCGACCGCCAGTTTCGCGTGGCGTTCGACTGGACGCTCGACCTGGTCTTCCCGCGCGATATCGCCGAGCTGCGCGTCGAGCGCGAAGAGCCCGGCAAGCCGTCGTAGAACCACCCAAGATGGAACTGCGCGAACCAATCGGGCGGCTGATCCGCGATCCCTTAAGAATTTACTCGCGAGGTACCGTTTCCCGATCCGGCATCGATCCGTCTGTACGACGAAACGCTGCGCGACGGCGAGCAAATGCCCGGCGTCTGTTACACGCCGTCGCAAAAACTCGAAATCGCGAAAACCATCGCCGCGATGGGCGTTCACATCATGAGCGTCGGATTTCCGGCGGCTTCCGAAGGCGACCGCCGCACCCTGCAGTTGGTGATGGATGCCAAACGCAAGGGCGAACTCGGCGACGTCGAGGTCGTCGTCATGTGCCGCAGCAATCGTCAGGACATCGACGTCACGGTCGAAACGCTGCAAGCGGTCAACGTCGATCCCCGCGAAGTGACGTTCTTCATTTTTACCAGCGGAAGCGATCTGCATCTCAAGTACAAAATTGGTAAGACGCTACTGCGCTTCGAGGGCCACGACGAGAGCGAATGGCTCGACCGGCCGCTCGATTTCTATCGCGAAGCCAACATTCGCTTGCAATGCGATGCCATCGCGCACGCTCGCAGCCGGGGTGTCGAACGCATCGAGTTCGGCGCCGAGGACGGCAGCCGCGGAGACGTTGACTATTTCATTCGCTATTTTAAAGCTGGCCTGGAAGCGGGCGGTACTCGTCCGGCGTGGCCGGATACCGTCGGTACGCTGACGCCGCAGGCGACGCGCTGGTACTGCTCGCGCATCGTCGCCGGATTGCCGGAAGGTTTGCCGATCGTCGCGCATTTGCACAACGACTACGGTTTAGGAACCGCCAATGCGATCGAGGCGACCTCATGCGGGTTCAAGGTCGTTTCGCTCACGGCAAACGGCTATGGCGAGCGCGCCGGAAACGTGAAGCTGCACGAATACGTCGTCGCCCTGCGCGTGCTGTACGGCATCGAGATTCCGGGCTTTCAATACTCCAAACTGCGTGAGCTGTCGCGTTTCATGGAACGCATGAGCGGCATTCCGATGCAACCTCACGAGCCGATCGTGGGAACGCACGTGTTCGCGCACGAGTCGGGCATTCACACCCACGCCGTGTTGATCGACCACCGGATGTACGAAGCCGTGCCAGCCGAAGTCGTCGGTGCTACAACGAGCTTCATCTTTGGTAAACACTCGGGGGTCGCGCTGGTAGAGGAGACGCTGCGCAAACACGGAGCGCGCTTGAAAGCCGCCGGCGTCGAACCGTCGCCGGAGCTGGCGCACCGAGTCACCGACGAAGTCAAACGCTTGCGCGAAGAACGCGCGGCCTCGAACCGCAGCGAACGCGCGATAGAAGAGCACGAGCAAACGATGCGCGGGTTGTCGTTAAACGAAGACGACGTGGTGGAAATCGCCGTTGCATTGGGCGCAGCGCAGCCGGCGTAGTTAGCCGGCAATGCTGCTGTCTTCACCGAGATTTGGTTTGGCGCGATTACCAGTCTCGTCGTCGCGACGAGCCTTCTCACCGTGGGGTTCTTCGTGGGTCTGTATATATTTGGACCGTCGTATAATTCCACCGTCCCGTTGTGGATGATGATCGGTCATACTGTGCTCGCTTCTCGTAGGGCTTGCCGTCCCCGTCACCCTGACTTCACAAATCGAAAATCTGACGCCGTTCGTATCGGGCGCCGTAATTGGTTGCTGCGCGCGATTACCTCGAGGCTCCGTTGAGGGCATCTTGCGCTTGTTCCAAACCAGTCTGTGCCGCGATGTTGTGGGGATTGGCCTTCAACGCGCGGTGATAGAACGGAATCGCGTCCGAAAACTTGTTGGCGGCCAGATACATGTCGCCGAGCTGCGTCAGCGCCACGTCGTCGTTGGGATGGGATGCGATGCGCGCGCGCAATGTCGATAATTGCGCCATAACGGCCGCCGGAGGTCCACCTTCGACGGCATTTTGCGCGCCCTGTGACGCCGCCGCCGCGTTGTTTTTTGCGGTCGCGCCGAACACCGAACCGGTGACGCCGAACCCGTCCGCCACCAAATAGGCCATCAGCGCGAGAAACGCTGCCGCAAGCACGACGACGATCGGCAGATAGATCCGCAGCGGCAATCCGGAAGTCGAGCGCGACACGAAAGACTCGTTCGAACGCACGCCGAAGACGCCTCCCGAATCGATATTATGACCGTCTTGCCTGCCGAATCCGATCTGCAACTGCTCTTCGCCCGTTTGAACTACCAGTTTTTTCACGGCGAAGTTCCCGACTGCCGGATCCGTTACAACGAACGTTTCTCCAACTCGGCCGGACGTATCACCTACGGCGTGCGTCCGATGTTGATCGAACTATCGCCCAAGCACTTTCGCAAATACCCCGAAGCGCTGGAAGAAACGCTGACGCACGAGATGGTGCACGCGTGGTGCTACGACCGCTATCGCGAATCCGGGCACACGCCGCGCTTTCGCAAGAAACTGCGCGACTGCGGGATGACGTCGATCTATCACGATCTCGGCAACGTGCGGCCGCTCAACGAATCGTCCAAGCGCTACATTTTGCGTTGCGAACACTGCTCGTTCGAAATATTGCGTAAGAAGCGCCCGGGAAAGCCGTCGAGCTGCCCGCGCTGTAACAGGCATCGCTTCGATCCAAAGTTCCCATTGACGATGTACGAGATCGTGGAAACGCGCGTCGTTGGCGATACCGTTTCGGGTTTGACGGCCGCGCGGCGCGGCTAAGCCCCGGCGAGCGTCAGACGGTAGAGCGCGAAGACGCTATCGCGGCCGTAACCGGCCGCTTCGTACAGCTTTACCAGGTGCGGTTCGGAGAACGGCAGTTCGACGAGCACCGAGCGGGACTGCGTTTCGCGCGCGAACTCCGCACTAGCATCGAGCAACGTGCGCGCGATTCCGCGGCGTTGGTAACTCGGATCGACGAACAAGTCGCTGAGGAACCACTGGCGGCTGGCGTACCACGATGAAAACAGCGGATACAACTGCAAGAAACCGGCGGCGCGCTCGCCGTCGAACGCTCCGAACACGACCGACTCTTCGCGTTGGAGGCGGTCGCTCAAGAACGCGCGGGAACCGTCCGGATCGGAGGTGCCGGTGAAGAACGTCCGGTACGCGTCGAAAACGGGTGCCAGCGATTCGCTGTCGGCAAAGGTCGCACGCCGAACGGCCGGTTGCATCGTCATTTGTCGCTTCTGCGCCGGGCCGAACGTCGCTCCCTTGAGGCTGTGCGACCTTTATCCAGGCAGAAAAAGGCCCCGGCGGGCGAAGATAGGGAGCCATGACCACTGCACAAATGCTTCCCCCAACGGGGACCAAGACGCGCGTCGAGTCCGACTCGATGGGCAAGATCGACGTTCCGGCCGACAAGTACTACGGCGCGCAGAGCGGCGCGTTCGCTCATTCACTTCGACATCGGCGACGGCACCTGGCCGCGCGACATCATGCCGAAGCAGGTCATCAAAGCGATGGCGCCCTTGAAGAAGGCCGCCGCGCTCGTCAATCACGATCTCGGCAAGCTCGACAAAGAGAAGACCGATCTGATCGTCAAAGCCGCCGACGAAGTCGTCGAAGGCAAGCTGGACGCGCACTTCCCGCTGCGCGTGTGGCAAACCGGCTCCGGCACGCAGACGAACATGAACGTGAACGAAGTCATCAGCAACCGCGCGATCGAAATCGCCGGCGGCGAGATGGGCTCGAAGAAGCCCGTTCATCCGAACGATCACGTGAACATGTCGCAGTCCTCGAACGACACGTTCCCGACCGCCATGCACATGGCCGCCGCCGAAGCGATGGTCGGCATGCTGCCGGCCGTCGAGAAGCTGCGCAACGCGCTCGACGCCAAAGCCAAGCAGTGGTCGCACATCGTCAAGGTCGGCCGCACGCACTTGCAAGATGCGACGCCGCTGACGCTGGGGCAAGAGTTCTCCGGCTACGTCACGCAGCTCGACCGCGCGATGGTCGCGATGAAAGCATCGCTGCACCATCTCTACGATCTGGCCATCGGCGGCACGGCCGTCGGCACCGGCCTCAACGCGCACCCCGAGTTCGGCGAGCGCACGGCCAATAAGATCGCCGAACTCACCGGCCTGCCGTTCCGCTCGCATCCGAACAAGTTCACGGCGCTGGCGTCGCACGACGACTTCGTCTACGCCTCCGGCGCGCTCAAGATGCTCGGCGCGGCGCTGATGAAGATCGCCAACGACATTCGCTGGCTGGCCTCCGGCCCGCGCGCCGGCATCGGCGAACTCGCGTCTGCCCGAGAACGAGCCGGGCAGCTCGATCATGCCGGGCAAAGTGAACCCGACCCAGTCCGAAGCGATGACGATGGTGTCGCGCAGGTGTTCGGCAACGACCTCGCGATCAGCTTCGGCGCGTCGCAGGGCAACTTCGAACTCAACGTCTTCAACCCGGTGATGATCTACAACTTCCTGCACTCGACCACGCTGCTGCGCGACGCGTGCACGATGTTCCGCGAGCATGCGGTCGAAGGCCTCGAAGCCAACGAAGAGCACATCAAGAGCTACCTCGACCAATCGCTGATGGTCGTCACCGCGCTCTCGCCGCACATCGGCTACGACAAGGCTGCCGAGATCGCCAAACACGCCCATCACAAGAAGAGCACGCTCAAAGAAGCGGCGCTATCGCTGGGCCACGTCACGAGAACAGTACGACAAGATCGTCGTTCCGCGTGAGATGACCAAGCCGAAGTAACCCGACGTGTCTAGAGGCCTTCGACTTCGAAGGCCTCCGGGCGACCGTCGAACGTCCCGATTCCAACCACCGCTCCGCTCGGAGCGAACGCATAGCCGCATTCGAACCGCCAGCCCGGTGCCGCGACGGCATCGTCGAGCAAGCGCAGCCGTCCGCTCTGCCATAGAAACGCGCGATGACGGCCTCGTGCATCCATCAACACCCCCGTTACGCGCCCGTGAGCGTCGATCGCGTATGCCGCACTCGCCGAACGTTGTGGCGCGATATCCGTTGCCGCTGCCGCCGCGCTCCAGTAGCGCGCATGCGGCACAGCTCCGAACGTGCCGCCGTGTTCGGGCGGAACGTCGGCGCCGGCCGCTTCGCCGTTGGCGTTGATGGCGAACGCGGCTCCCGTACCGAGTGACTGACGCGCGCGATCGTTCCAGCGCATCGCGACGAAGCGCTCGCGGCCGGACGCCACATTCGACGGCGCCGGGACGTTGGCGATGTAGGCGGTGTAACCGGCGGCATACATGCCGGCCGTCGCCGTGGCGATGCCGTTGCCGAGATTCAAGCACCGGCGGTCGCGCAAATGCAAAACGACGGGTGCGGTCTGACCGCTGGTATCGTCGAGATTAACGATGGCCGGCGACCGCATCGTAGCGATGATCGTTCCATCCGCCAGCGTGCCGGCTGCAGACGGACCGATCGACGACTGCGGAAAGTTCTCGCACGCACTGAGATCGATCGTCACCAAACGACCGCGCTCCAAGCGCAGCGGGCGCGAAGCATCCATCAGCAGCGCTCCGGATGTATCGAATCCGTCGATCGTCGCGTCGATCGCGAAGACGCGCCGCTTGCCCTGGTGCCAAAGAATCGGTCGCCGCAAATATCCGTCGATCGTCAACGTCGCGGCGATCGAACCGTCGCGCGCGACCGCCATCAACGTTTTGGAGCCGAACGTTGCGATCGTCGAATGCTGCGGCAATGGAAAACCGGTAACGACCGGGCGCGACCAAACCGGCGACGCACCGATCGCGAGGGTCATCGCGAGCGCGCCGGCGATGCGTTTCATCGGCGTTCGTTTCGCACGGCCGGCATCGCGACCGCGGAAAGCGCGATGGCGACGTATCCGAGACACGCCACCCACATGGCGTCGAGTGGGCTGCGATGGTCGGCGATCCAACCGAATACGATGATGCCCGGCGCCAATCCGGATAGTACGAACAGCCGTACCGCGCCCATGACGCGTCCGATGAGGTCCTCCGGCGTTACCCGCATGCGAAAGCCGATAATTTGTGCGATCTCGAAGTTCGCGAACGCATTCGAAATCGTCCAACAGGCTGCGACGACCCAAACGTTGCGCACCAGCACGACCGGAAAGAAACAAGCAGCGTCGAGCAGGTATGCGATCGTCAACGCGCGTCCGAAGGGCCAACGCCCGGCATACTTCGATGCGAACCATGCGCCAACCGTCGCCCCCGCAGCCGACATCGCCCAAAAGGCACCGACGACTTGGTCGCCCGCTCCAAACGTCTGCTTTAAGAATGGAATCAAGATCGCGTAGCAGCCAAACCCAAAAATGTTGAAGAAGAAGCCGCAGATCGCTTGCGCGCGCATTCCCGTGTCGCTCCACAGATACGAAAACCCGAGCTTGATATCGTGCGCGAGATGCGAGAGGGTCGGAACGCCTTGCGGTTCGTCAGGACCCAGCGACGAAATGCGCGAAAGAGAAATTTGCGAGGCGAGATAGGTCGCGGCGTTGAGCGTCAGCGCGGGGAGTGGACCGACCCACGCGAAGATTGCGCCGCCGATAGCCGGCGTTACTAAGTACGAGATGTTTTCTACGGTCATTAACGTGGCGACCGCTTGGGTGGAGCGTTCGCGGCCCAATAAGTATGGAATGCTCGACGATTGGCCACCCATGAAGGCGGCCGCACAGATCGAGATGACTACCAGGCCGGCGTAGATCATGCCGAGCGACAACACGTGATACCAATACGCGATCGCAAAGAACGCCATGACCGCAAAGCGAATGGCGTCGCACCCGATCATCAGTTTGCGCCGGTCGATACGATCGGCCAACGAACCGCCGACCAGCGAAAAGATCGAAAACGGCACGACCTCGCAGATGATGGCCGTGCCGGTCGACAAGGCGGAATGCGTGAGGTGATAGGCCAGCAGTGGGACGGCGAGTAAGCGCAGGCCGTCGCCGAGCAAGCTGAGCGATTGCCCGATAAAGTATTGGCGAAATGCCGCCGAAGCGAAGATCCCGGCTGCTCGCGCGCGTTTCAACGCGCCGCCGCTTTCGTTACCGCAGGTGCCGCCACATCAACGATCCGGCGATGATGACCAGCGCGCACGAGACGACGAACACCAGTTGCGGCGACTTGAGTTTGCGCGACAGGCGAGCGCCGACCGGTCCGCCGACGAGACCGCCGGCCAACAACGGGACGACATCGTGCAGGTCGATGTCGTGCGCGAAGGCATGAAATCCTAAGCCGACCGGCGAGGTAAGCAAGATTCCAAATTGCGACGTCGCGCTGATTGCGTGGATCGGCAGTTCGGAAAAATACAGCAGCGCCGGAACCATCACGACGCCGCCGCCAACACCGAACAGACTCGAAAACACGCCGACCACAACACCCAGCAGCAGCGCGGCGCGATACGACATGCCCTTGAGCGCGCGCACGTGTTCGTGTTCCGGCCGGCCCCGCATGCGTTTGCTCGCGTTCCAACTCAAATCGATCGCAACCGCGATGAGTAAGACTGCCAGCACGACGTCGAACACCGGAGCGGAGATGTGCTGCGACGCAAAGCCGCCCACGATGCCGCCGGGCAGCCCGCCGGCCGCGATCAAGAGCCCGATTCGGACGTGCACTCGTTTTTGCATCAAGTAGGTGACGGTCGAACTCGCGCTGCTGGCCACGATTAGCAACAACGACGTTCCGGCCGCCTCGGCCGGCGCGAATCCAAACGCCAAGCGTAAAATTGGAACGAGGATGAAGCCGCCGCCCAAGCCCACCATGGCACCAAGCGCGCCCGCGCAAGCGGCCACGACGAAGAGCACCCATTGATTCATTGCAGGCCGGTATCGAGAACGCGGTAGATCGTAACCGGTTGGCTCTTTCCCCGAACCGAAACGGGCTCGAGCGCTTCGACGTTGGCCGGCGCTCCGCAGGCTTCGTACGTCGATTGACTGATGATGATTTCGCCGCCGGCCGCGATGTTGTATAACCGTGCGGCCAAGTTGACTGCGTCGCCCACGACGGTATAGTTCATGCGCGAACTCGCGCCGAGATTGCCCATCACGACCTCGCCGGTGTTGATCCCCATTCCAACGGCTAACGTGGGTCTGCCGGCCGCGGCCCAACGCTCGTTGAGGCGCTCGATTTCGCGCTGCTGTTCGATCGCGGCAGTCACGGCGTTGCTCGCATCGTCCGGCGTTTGAAATGGTGCCGAAAACACCGCCATCACGCAGTCGCCGATAAATTTGTCGACGAAGCCGCCGCGCTCGAAGATGATCGCGCACATGGCGTCAAAATATTCGTTCAGCTGCGCGTACACCGCTTCGGGCTCCATCGTTTCGCTCAACGACGTGAACCCTCGGATGTCGCTGTAAAAGATCGTGGCGCGGACGCGTTTTCCGCGCAGCGCGATGGCGTCGGCCGGATCGTCGTGTTGCAGAATCTCGCCGACGACCGCCGGGCTCACGTGCATGCCGAAGAGTTGCGTCACCATCCGGCGCTGGCCGCTCTCGGTCGCGACGCGGTAGACGCCCGTAGCCAGCGTCGCAAGAACGACCGCCAACACGACGTGCGCCAAATCCAGCCAATAGAGATGTTCGACGAACAGCCACACGTCGAAGCACGCGTACGCGAGGGTCGCCACAAAAACCGCCAGCGCCGCCGCTCCGACGCGCACGTACACCACCAGCAGTGCGGCTAATAGTGCAAGCAGGAGCGTGACGAACGCGTCGAGCGCTGCCGGTGCCGGGCGCAAGTAGAAACCTCGCATCAGCTGGTCCGCGAGGCGCGCGACGATGTAGAGGCCCGGAACGCGTCCGCGACCTGCGGTGGTCGAAACGTCGAAGAGTCCTGCAGCGGTCGCCCCGACGTAGACCAGCGCGCCGTTTGCGAACGGACGCAACGCCTGCGGCGTACTCTTCAACGCGTCCGCAAACGACAGCATTCCGCGTCCCGCAAAGGATTGCGTCTGGACGTCGCTGCCGCCGGGATCCTGATGGTGCGCGGTTGCGGGCGGAAGCACCAGCATGCGGCCGTTTCGATCGACGGGAATGGTCGACGTTCGAACCGGATGACCGGCGAACGTGTTGACGGCCGCGACCGGTAGCGATAGCAGACGCTCGTTTGCGTGCGTTCCGCCGCCTTGCGTTTCGATGGTGGGCGGTTCGCCGATGACGTAGCCGCCCGGTGCGTCGACCGTTACGTAACCGATGGCGGCGGCCACGTTCGCCAAGGACGGAATCGGCCGCTGTTCGGCGATGCGCCCGCCGGCTGTCGTGCTGAGCGGAAACGCTAATGCCGAAGGCATCTGCCGTAACGCTGCGGCGAACGCCGCGTCTTGCGGCGGATCGCCACTCGGTTCGAGAAACTGAATGTCAAACGCGACCGCCTTTGCGCCGGCCGCACGCAATCGATCGAGCAACGTTCCGTACACCGAACGCGGCAACGGAAAGCCCATCGAGCGAAACGTGGCGTCGTCGATCGTTACGATGCCGAGATTGGGATTGGCATCCGCTTCGTATGCCGGGTGCATCCAGCCCCATTGCGTGACGGATGACGAGGCGGCGACGTGCAGCGACAAATCGGCGATTCGATTACCGAGCGGAAAAAATGATTCGGGACAGTTTTCGAGCGCGATTGCGATCCCGGCCGCTACGGCGCTCGCAAGCAGTGCGACGCCAAGCGTTCGCAAACGCCGTCGCACGACGAGTGCCGTTTAGCCCGCGCGGCCGATGTAGCGCCGGTCGCGCGTATCGATGCGGATCACGTTGCCGGATTCGACGAACAGCGGCACCTGAACGGTCGCTCCGGTCTCGAGCTTGGCCGGTTTGGTTGCGTTGGTGGCGGTATCGCCTTTGAACCCCGGATCCGTTTCAACAATCTGCAATTCCACGTGCGCCGGCAAGTCGACGCCGATCGGAACGCCTTCGTGCGTCTGAACGTTGACCACCATACCGTCTTTGAGGAAGTCGGCCGGATCGCCGATCACGTCTCGCTGCAGCGTGACGTTCTCGAACGTCTCCTGATCCATGAAATGGTACCCGTCGCCATCGTTATACAGCATCTGCATCTGGCGGTTGTCGACGGTCGCCCGCTCGAGTTTTTCTCCCGCGCGGAACGTGCGCTCGAGGGTTCCGCCCGACCGAACGTTGCGCAGACGCGTACGAACGAATGCCGATCCCTTGCCCGGCTTCACGTGGAGAAATTCAATGACGGTCCACAGGTGGCCGTCGACGATGATGGTGACGCCGTTACGAAGTTCGTTGGACGAAATCATGACTTCGGCTTTTACGGTCAGGGATTGGACAAGCCCTGGCGAGCGGCTAGGTGGGGTCGGCGCCGATGGCGCGTTCGGTGCCCGCCCGCAAGCGCGCGATGTTTCCGCGATGCAGGTACAAGACGAGAAGGGCGGCCAGGCCGGCGTAGATCGTTTCGGCTGGCGAGCGGGTGGTGAACCAGACAAAAACTGGGGTCAGGACGCTGCCGAGCATGGATCCAACCGAGGAGTAGCGAGTGGTTCCGGCCCCGGCTGCCCAGGCGGCAGCGGTCAGGAGACCGGCCAGCCAGCTGAATGCGAACACCGCCCCGAATGAGGTTGCGACGCCTTTTCCGCCGCGCCATCCAAGCCATGGTGAGAAGCAATGTCCGAGGACTGCGGCGGCAGCAACGCACGCGGCCAGATCGGGCATGCCGGCCCGTACGGCAATAAACGCCGGAACGAAGCCTTTGAGTGCGTCGAGCACGAGCACCGACGCGGCGCCGCGCTTTCCGAGCGTGCGCAGTGCGTTCATCGCGCCGATGTTGCCGGAGCCTTCGCGCCGGATGTCGGTGCGAAACGCGACCTTCCCGATCAAATAGCCGAATGGAATCGAACCAACTAAGAACGTAGCGACGACCGCAGCCGCGCCGAGAGCGACGGTCACTCGACGTCGTCGCCCGCGCTGCGCGGCCGAAATTGGAACGTCAGCGGAACGCCTTCGAAGTCGAACTCTTGCCGCAACACGTTCTCGAGAAACCGCTTGTAGTGCGTCGGAACCTTTTCGGGATCGGTGCAGATGAAGACGAAGAGCGGTGGGCTGACGCCGGGCTGGGTCGCATAAAAGATCTTCAAAACGCGGCCACCCGAAGCCGGCGGCGGATGTGCCAGAACGGCCGCCCGCACTGCCGCGTTCAAGCGCGCGGTGGGGATACGGCGTTGTAAGTTTTCTGCGACGCGATCGACGACCGGCAGCAGGCTTCCGAGCCTGCGATGCGTTTTTGCCGAAAGAAACGCGACCGGTGCGAAATTTCGCAAACGGCAGCAGATCGTGAATCACGTTGGCCAGCTCGCCCTGGCTGAACTCGCCCTGTTCGCGGACGAGATCCCACTTATTGCCGATCAATATCAGGCCTTTGCGTTCTTCGATCGCGAAACCGGCGAGCCGCCGGTCTTGCGCCGTCACGCCGACCATTGCGTCGAACACCAGCAGCGCGATGTCGCACCGCGAAAGCGCCTTGAGGGAACGCAGGGCCGAATAATATTCGATCGATCCGTGCGCTTGCGGCTGCTTGCGGACGCCGGCGGTGTCGATCAAACGAATCGTGCGGTCGCGTCCGGTCATTAAGGTATCGATTGCGTCCCGCGTCGTTCCCGGAACGTCGCTCACGATCGCGCGCTCCTCGCCCAACAATGCGTTGAGGAGGGAGCTTTTGCCGACGTTTGGCCGTCCGATGATCGCCAGCGCCAACTCGCCGCCGCCGGTCGCATCCGGACGCTCCGGCAACGCCTCTACCACCATGTCGAGCAAATCGCCGGAGCCTTCGCCATGCAGTGCCGACACGGTCACCGGCTCGCCGAACCCCAAACGCGAAAACTCGGCTATCGCGGAGGCTGCCGCCGCCGGCGACTCCGATTTGTTGGCGGCCAGCACCACTTTGCGGTGCCCGCGCCGCAGAATCGAGGCCACTTCATCGTCGAGCGGATGCCGTCCGGCCATCGCATCGACGACGAACACCACGACGTCGGCTTCCGAGGCGGCGGCTTCGGCTTGCCGCCGGGCGGCGGCTCCGAGCGCATCGCCGTGTACGGAGTCGGCTTCCGGATCGATTCCCGCCGTATCGACCAGGCCGAACGTGCGGCCGCGCCAGTCGCAAATCGCGTACAAGCGGTCGCGCGTCACGCCCGCGGTATCTTCGACGATCGCCAAGCGCTGGCCGACGAGCCGGTTGAATAAGGCGCTCTTGCCGACGTTGGGACGCCCGACGATCGCGACGATGGCCGGACGAAGGGCGGCGCTCTCTTGGCCCGAGTCACTAGCAGCTTCCACGGCCGTTAGCTTCGCAGCGACCGAGCAAAACCATGGGCCGGAACACCTTGCGGACAAAGCGAACCACGCCGGTGACCCATGGCGAGCATTTATATCGAGACGTTCGGCTGTCAGATGAATGAAGCCGATTCGCAGTACGTGGCGGATCGCGCGACGTCGGCCGGCTATGCCATCGTGACGTCGCCCGAAGACGCCGACGTGCTGGTGCTCAACACGTGCACGGTTCGCGATAATGCCGAGCGGCGCGCCTACGGCCGGATGAATCATTTCAAAGTGCTCAAAGACGCCGATCCGTCGGTGCGCCTGGTCGTCATGGGCTGTTTGGCCGAGCAGGATCGCGATCGCATGCAGTCGCTGGCGCCACACGTCGATGCGGTGTTCGGCACGCGCCAGTTACGCGAGTTGGGCGACCGCCTTGTCGATTGGGAGCCGGATTTCGATCGCGAGTCCGGCGGACCATCGGCCGCCAACGAGCTCGCGGTCGCGCTCGGTGGAACCCCGGATGCCGTCGCCGGCCCGTTCTCACATCTTCGCGCGTTCGTGAACGTGCAGCGCGGCTGTTCGTATTACTGCACGTTCTGCATCGTGCCGCACGTCCGCGGCCGCTTCGATCACCGCCCGATGGCCGACGTGCTGCGCGATGTGGAAGCGCGAGTCGCAGAGGGCGCGCGTGAGGTGATGCTGGTCGGCCAGACGGTCAACGCCTGGAACGATCCGGTTCGCGGCGCCGACTTCGGCGATCTCTGTCGCGCCGTTGGGGCCATCGAAGGCCTGGAACGTCTGGCGTTCATCTCGCCGCATCCAAAAGATTTCACTGCCAAGATTATTCGCGATTTGGCCGCCGTGCCGCAATGCAATCCGCGCATGCACCTTCCGCTGCAATCGTTCAGCGATCCGGTTTTGCGCCGAATGAATCGCAAGTACACGGCGGCGCTGTTCGCAGAGAAAGTCGATGCGATCCGGCAGTATCTTCCAAATTGGGCGATTACCACCGACATCATCGTCGGGTTTCCGGGTGAAACGGAAGCCGATTTCATGCACACGCTCGAGTACGTGCGCAGCGGCGTGTTCGCCAACGCTTTCACGTTTATGTATTCGATCCGCCGCGGCACGCCGGCCGCGAGTTGGGAACAGGTGCCGCACGACGCGGTTACCGAGCGGTTCGGGCGACTCGTCGATGCACAAAATGCCGCGACCCGCGCCTACCACGACCGCAAGCTGGGCACGACGGTCCGCGTACTGGTCGCGGGCGACTCGAAGAAAGACGCCGGCAAGCTGGCCACGAAGGCAACCGACAACGTGACCGTCGTGGCACCCAAACCGCCCGGATACGATGAGGCGTCGTACGCTTCGCAGCCATGGCTCGACGTTCGTATCGAATCGGCGCACGTTTGGGGTTGCATGGGAACGATAGTAGGCCGCGCGCGACGCTTCGACGACGTCGCTTCGCCGGTCGAGCGTCCGATGGTGAGCTTACTGTGAGCGGTACACGCTTCGTCCCAGCTTCGATCCTCGCACTAGCCGTCGTGCTCGCGTCGTGCCATGGTGGCGCGGCGCCGTTGCCGCCGGGTGCCGCATCTTCGCAAGGTATGCGTCAATCGCCGTCGCAGCCGACCGAGTTCGTTGGATTTTGGGAGTCGTGGTCCGACTGGAACGGTCAGGACGCGTTCAATATGTTAGGCAGCGTACCCGCGACGGTCACGAACGTTGACGTCGCGTTCAGTATCGCCAACTCGAACCAGATTTCCGATCCGCAAAACACCTACCCGCTCGCGCCCGGCGCTACAACGATCCACCAGCAGGGCGGCAAAGTATTATTGTCGTTCGGCGGCGCGACGTTCGACCTTTAACATTACCGATACCAAACAATTCGTAACGAATCTAAAAGCGTACTTGAAAAAGAATCCGGGGATTTACGACGGTTTCGATTTTGACGATGAAGTGATTCAAACGAAGTCCAATGGCCGCCAGCAGTTGATCGGCGTCATCAAGGCGACGCGCAAAGCATTCCCCGGCGCGGTGATCAGCTTCGACGCCGATTCGGCCGGCGCCGATCCCAAGGTCGACCTTTCCCAGGGTTTCGGCGAAGATCGCACGATCCTAAAGAAGGCCGGCGACGACATCGATTACGTCAACATTATGGATTACGATCAGTATGGTTGGAAGCCATCGACCAATCCGAAGTGCCAATACACGCCGGGTTCTTCGGACGACTGTTACCTCGACATCGTCAAGGAGTTTTCGAACGTGCCGGTCGGCGGCGGCAAGAAGTTTCCGGCCGGTAAAGTCGTGATGGGATTGATGATCGGCGAGGGTGACGACGGTTCGTTCCTCAAACCGGCCGACTGCAGTAACTACGCGAGCTGGATCGTCACGAACGGTTATCGTGGAATCATGATTTGGGATCTCGATTTGGATAACCCGCAAGCGCCGATGAACGGTACCGGTTATCCCATGGGAACCTATGTCACCGCTATCGGCAGCGCCCTCGGCACGTAGGAGCGTCCTGACGAAGTCCGCGTATAGAAAGCCGTCGTGAGCGACGCCGGCGCGAAATTCTCTCCGATGCTCGAGCAATACTTCGGGATGAAAGCCAAGCATCCCGAGGCCGTGTTGTTGTCGCGCGTCGGCGACTTTTACGAAGCCTACGGCGAAGACGCCGAGACGGTGGCGCGCGCACTACAAATCGCGCTTACCAGCAAAGAGGCGGGCGGCGGCCGGCGCGTCGCGATGGCCGGCGTTCCGCACCATGCGCTGGCGCAATATCTTGCGAAACTCGTCGCGCAGCGATTCGTCGTTGCATTGGCCGAGCAACTCGAGGTTCCCCAACCGAATCGATTGGTGCGCCGCGACGTCGTGCGCTTGGTAACGCCCGGTACGTTGTTCGAAGAGCAGTTGCTCGACGGGAGCAGCAACAACTATTTAGCCGCCGTTTCGGCGCTCGAAAACACCTACGCACTGGCGTTTGCCGACGTTTCCACCGGTTCGTGTTCGGCGACCGCGCTTTCGGGTGCGGATGCCTACGAAGAGCTGCTCGCCGAACTCAACCGCGTCGCGCCGGCCGAAGTCGTGGCCGACGTTCCAGCCGATTTGCGAGCGATGCTGGTGGCCGATTTAGACGGCACGAGCGCGCGCGTAACGGCGCCCGCCCTCGGCGCCGCGATGGCCATCGACGACGTGCCGATCGAAGGCTTTTCGCGCAACGAGTTGACCGGCATTCGACGCGCGCTCGACGTATTAGGCGCGTTCGTTCGCCGAACCGGGGTTGCGGGCACCGAACACCGGAGCGATACGTTGACCGGGCTGCGCGCGCCTTCGCTCTATCGCACGCGCACGTTCCTCGAGCTCGACGCTTCGACGCGCAAGCATCTCGAACTGATGCGCCCGACCGGGCAGAACGCCCGAGCAACGTTATTTGCAACGCTCAATCGCTGCGCTACCGCGATGGGATCTCGCATGCTCGGGCGCTGGATACTCGCACCGTTGGTCGACCGCGCCGCCATCGAGTCGCGGCAGGATGCGGTCGATCGCTCGCTCGGCGAGCACGCCAGGCGCGAAGCGTTGCGCGAACTGCTCAAAGGCTGTTTCGATCTCGAACGCATCGCACAAAAGGTGCGGCTGGGTCGCGCCGGACCGCGCGATCTCGGCTCGTTGCGCCGCACGTTGGAATGCTTGGGACCGATTCGGCAAGCCGTCACCGTAGCGCTCCAGCCCGCCGCTCGACGCGTCGGCGAGTTCGGCGAGCTGCTCGACGACTTGCGATATACGCTGGCCGACGATCTGCCGGCGCATATCGTAGACGGCGGTGCGATTCGACCCGACAGCGATCCGGAGTTGGCCGAATGCGTTGCGTTACGTGGAGACGGACGCTCCCAACTGGCGCAACTCGAAGAACGCGAACGGAATGTGACCGGGATCAAATCGCTAAAAGTTCGCTATGCCAGCGCCTACGGTTACGCGTTGGAAGTCGGCAACGCACACACCGCGCTGGTACCCGAACGATACGTTCGCAAACAAACGCTTACGAACGCCGAACGCTATGTAACGCCCGAACTCAAGGCGTTGGAAACGGCGATCTCGACGGCGCAGTCGCGCCAGGAACGGCTCGAGCAGCGCTTGTTCGACGAGTTGTGCGCACGAGTAACGGCACGAATCGACGAGTTGCTCGACGCCGCCGATGCCATCGCCGAAATCGACGCCGTCGCGGCCTTGGCGTTGTGCGCGGCCGAGCGCGGGTACGTGCGCCCGCAATTCGACGACTCCAGCGTACTGGCGATCGAAGCCGGACGGCATCCGGTGATGGAAGCGGTGTTGCACGCGCAATTCGTCGCCAACGATTGCACGCTGCGCGCCGCCGATCACCGCTTCATTTTGTTGACCGGGCCGAACATGGGTGGCAAGTCGACCTATTTACGGCAGACCGGACTGCTGACCATCATGGCGCAAATCGGTTCGTTCGTGCCCGCCGCATCGATGCGGCTCGGAGTCATCGACCGCATTTTCACCCGAATCGGCGCGGGCGATGATCTCGCGTCGGGGCAGTCGACCTTCTATATGGAAATGGCCGAGGCAGCCAATATCCTGCGACGCAGCACCGATCGCTCGCTGCTGCTGATCGACGAAGTCGGTCGCGGGACCGGCACGCTCGACGGTTTGTCGATCGCGCAAGCCATCTGCGAGTTCTTGTTGGCACTCGACGAACGCGCGCCGATGGTGCTGTTCGCGACGCACTTCCACGAGTTATGCGCGTTGGCCGATCATTGGAATTTGGTCGCCAACTACCACATCACCGCGGTCGAGAACATGTCGCGCGGCGGCGCGCCGGTGTTCTCGCACCGCGTGGCGCCCGGCAGTTCGTCGCGTTCGTTCGGCATCGAGGTCGCACGCATGGCGGGATTGCCGGCCTCGGTGGTCGAGCGCGCGCGAGAAATCGGCGAAACGCTAGCCGGACAGGCCGACGTCGAACAGCAAGTGCCAATGCGCAAAACCCCCGCGCGGCCCGCGCCAGTCGAGACGCAACTCGCGCTCCTGTATCCGCAGTAACATGGCGATCGTCGAGCTCGATCAGGAAACGATCGGACAGATTGCCGCCGGCGAAGTTATCGAGCGTCCTGCGTCGGTCGTTAAGGAGCTGGTGGAGAATGCGGTCGATGCGGGTGCGCGCCGGGTCGTCGTTTCGATCGAACGAGGCGGCAGCGACCTCATCGAAGTGATCGATGATGGAGGCGGGATCGCGTCCGAGGAACTGCCGTTGGCCGTGCGCCGCTATGCGACCAGTAAGCTGCGCGGTGCATCCGACTTGGAATCGATTGCGACGCTGGGTTTTCGCGGCGAGGGTTTGGCGTCGATCGCCTCCGTTGCCAACGTGCAAGTCACTTCTCGCATAGCCGAAGCGCAAGTCGGATACCGGATCGAGGCGCATGGCGAACGAGCCGGCGAAGTCGAGCCGGTGGCAGCCGCACCGGGAACGCGCGTCCGGGCGACCGCGCTGTTCGCTAACGTTCCGGTGCGTCGCGAATATTTACGCTCGCCGGCGAACGAGTTCGCACGTATTTCGACCTGGCTGTCGAGCTTCGCACTAGCGTATCCGCAAACGACGTTTACGTTGCGTCACGACGGCAGCGACGTGTGGGTGATGCCCGGTACAGACGACCCGCGCGAGCGATTGGCGATGGTGTTCGGCCGGCGCGCGGTCGAGGCGTTGCTCGCGCTCGACCCGGCCGCCGCCGCGTCGATCGGCGGCACGATCTCCGGATTTATCAGCGCTCCCGGATCGGATCGTCCCGACCGGCGCATGCAGCTGCTGTTCGTTAACGGCCGGCTCTTGCGCGGTGCGCTCTTGGCCGGCGCCTGGAGTGCCGGGTATGCGACCTATGCGATGAGCGGACGCCATCCGTACGGTGCGCTCTTTTTAGAGTTGCCGGCCGCGCACATCGATCCGAACGTGCACCCGACCAAGAGCGACGTGCGGTTGCGCTACGCGTCGCAAGTCTTCGACGGCGTGCGCCGCGCGATGACCGCCACGTTGACGGCCGATGCCACGCGTCGCTTTCACGAGCGTACCGGCGACTTGGCGGCGTCGGGCATTTCGCCGGCGCCGCCCGAGGATGCATCGTTTTCGAGCGTCGTATCGCTCTTCGAGCCGCTCGCTGGTGGCGACGTCGTGGCGAGTGGCCTGCGAATCGCCGGACAGTTGCATCGCACCTACGTCGTGGCGTTCGACGGCGACGACCTCGTGTTGGTCAACCAACATGCCGCGCACGAACGCATCGCCTACGAACGAATCGTCGAGCGCGCATCGGCCGGCGCGCCGAGCGAACCGCTGCTGGTTCCGCACGTAGTCGAACTCGATGCTGCACGCGCAGCTATGCTGGAGCAGACGCTCGAGGCGCTGCACGAGGGCGGTTTGACGATCGAACCGTTTGGCGACCGGGCATTTCGCGTCGTTTCGACTCCGGCCGGATACGGGGCGCGAGCGTTCGACGTCATGGGCTTTCTGGACGATATCGGCGAGCCGCGACAACGCAACGTGCGCGAGCGCATCTGGGCCTCGTTGGCATGTCACTCGGTGACGGTCGCGGGCGAACGGCTCGAAACCGCCGAGATGGCGATGCTGGTCGAGCGGTTACAACGGTGCACGAATCCGATGCATTGTCCGCACGGGCGGCCGACGATGGTGCGGCTGCCGCCAGACGCAATCGCGCGCCTGTTCAAGCGCTGAACCAAATGAGCGACTCGACCGTGCTGGTGATCGCCGGAGCCACCGCCGCCGGCAAGACGCAGTTGGCGCTCGACTTGGCATTGCGCTTCGACGCGGAGATCGTCGGGGCGGATTCGCGACAGATCTATAGCGATATGCCGATCGGGACGGCCGCGCCGCCGTCCGAAGCGCTGTCCGCAGTGCGGCATCATTGCGTCGCAGTGGTCGACCCATACGAGCGTTATTCGGCCGGACGTTTCGAACGCGACGCATTGGCCGCGATCGTCGATATTCAGCGCGCGCGGAAAGCGCGCGATCGTCGCCGGTGGAACGGGCTTTTATATTCGCGCGTTGACCGGTGGCGTGGGTCTCGCGCGCGCCTACGACGAGCAACTGCGAGCGCGGTTACGACGTGAAGCATCGATACACGAACCGAAGTTCTTGCATCAATGGCTCGTGCGGTTAGATTCGCGCCGGGCAGCGGCGATCGACCCGAACGACACCTATCGCGTGCTGCGTGCGCTGGAGATTCGATTGGCCGATCCGCCGCTCCCCAACGGCACGGATGCAATGCGCCGCCCTGAGTTCGTCAAAGCAGCGCTCGACGTGCCGATCGCCCAGATCGACCAACGCATCGCGGCTCGAACCGCGCACATGCTTGCAAACGGGTTGCTCGAGGAAGCCGAGCGAATCGGGCCCAACGCGGTCGCCGGGAGCGCGGTCGGCTATCCGCAGGCGCTGGCATATCTGCGCGGCTGGAGCACCAGCCAAGAACTGCATGCGACGTTGCTGCGAGCGACCAAACGCTACGCGCGACGCCAAATCGCATGGTTTCGCCGCGAACCCGGCATCGAGTGGGTCTCGCCCGGGGACGTCGCCGGCATAGTACGGGAGAAGCTCGGCTGGCGTGAGAAGCCGGACTGAGATGTCCCCTACGGTACGCGACGGCGCGATCGCTTTGACCAAAATGCACGGCACCGAAAACGATTTCGTGGTGATCGATGTGCGCGCGCAAACGCTCGGTCACCCCGAGGCATTCGCGCGACGCGTTTGCGACCGGCGCACCGGTGTGGGCGCCGACGGTGTGTTGGCGCTCGAAAAGCCGACCCAAAGCGGAGCGGTTATTGCGATGCGCGTGCTCAACGCCGACGGCAGCTCGGCGGAGATGTGCGGTAACGGTATTCGTTGCGCGGCGCGTTGGCTGTACGAAGCCGGCGAAGGCGGCGCGATCGCGTTCGAGACCGCCGCCGGCATCGTTCGTACGAGCGTCGAGTCAACCGATCCCGAATTTCTGGTGCGAGTCGCCATGGGACGCGCGATACCCGAACGGCTCGAGGGCAATCCCGATGCGTGGTTCGTCGATCTCGGCAATCCGCACGTCGTGTTGGTTCGTACCAGCACCGACGAGCCGGAGTTGGGATCGTACGCGCGAGCGCTGCAGGACGATTTGCGTTTTCCGAACGGGACCAACGTGCACACCGCCGTTCTGCACGACCGTCACTTGGAGGTGCTGCATTGGGAGCGCGGTGTCGGGCACACGCGTGCGTGTGGAACGGGAGCCGTTGCATCCGCCGCCGTCGCCGCGCTTACATGGAAGCACCGCGATCCAATCGACGTCCACGTTCCGGGCGGATGCTTGACGGTCGAGTGGGCTGACGACGGGAGTGCAATGCTGGTCGGTCCGGCCGTGCGTGTGTTCGACACGGCCGTTGCGCGCGATGCGTTCGATCGCGCCTAAACGCGCCACGCTGGCGTATTGCGACGCTGCCGGCCGCATCTATTTCGATGAAGAGCGCGGCACGTTGGCCGACGGCGGGATCGTCCGCGAACCAGAGCTCACCGAACTGATCCCGGCGCCCGACGGTACCGTCGACATGGTGTTGCCGAAGCGGCGTCCGCTCACCGACATCGGCCCGAGCAGCGACGGCCGCGCGCTGGCGGCCATCTTGCCGTCGGGATATACGCGATTGCTGGTACCGGCCTACGTGACCGACCGTAAGGCGCCGGATCTCCCGCTGTTCGGCTACACGTTCGCCTGCGCGGTGGATGGCGAGCTGTACGTCGCCGCAATGAAAACCGACGAAAGCGAACAGTGGCGTCCGCGCAACTTCAAGCCCGGCGAACTCGAAGCGATACTCGACGCGCGCATCGCCGAAGACCCGGAGAATCGGGTGTTGCGGCAAGTTGCGCTGTGTTCGCGCGAATACGGCTGCTTTACGGCGCAGAACGTGTTTTTGCGGTGGGGCGAAGCGGCGCTGCCGGTGTCGCCCAAGTGCAACGCGCGTTGTATCGGTTGCATTTCCGAGCAAGAGCCGGAGTCGGGCGTTCCGTCGCCGCAAGCTCGCATCGCATTCGAGACCACGGCCGACGAACTGGCGCGCGTTGCGATCGCGCATTTAGAACGTGTTAACGATGGCATCGTTTCGTTCGGTCAGGGCTGCGAAGGCGAGCCGCTGCTGCGCTCCACGACGATCGCTCGAGCGATCGACCTCATTCGCGCCGAACGATCGAACGGCACGATCAACATCAACACCAACGGTAGTATGCCGGATGGGCTGCGCCGCTGCATCGACGCCGGTCTCGACGCAGCCCGAATCAGCCTCAACTCGTTTCGTCCCGACGTGTATGCGGCGTACTACCGGCCGATCGGCTACGGGCTTGCGGAGGTGTTGGAATCGGTACGCGTCGCGGTCGGCGCGGGTCTGCGGACGAGTTTGAATCTGCTAACGCATCCGGGGGTGACCGACGACGAGCGCGAGGTTCTCGCGGCCGAAGCGTTTCTGCGCGATTCGGGCGTCGCTCTCGTGCAAACCCGTACGCTCAACATCGATCCGCAATGGTATTTCGACGCGGTGGGCCGGCCGCGAAAGCCGCTTGGCATGCGCGTCGCACTGCAGCGGCTACGAGCCTGCGCCGCCCTCGGCAACTTCACGCACGTGCATTAGCTCGTCCCAGCGTTGGTATTTGTACAGCAACGCCGATACCGCCCAGATAACGACGAACGAGCCGATAACGGCGAAACCGACGATGCCGAGATGGTCGTTGAGCGATCCGACTGCGTTCCAAATGGGCCCGGTGAGGTGCATCCGGTCTACGACCATGCCGAGTATTTCCGCAGCCCCAACACCCACGGCCACGACGATCGACGCGAACGTGATCACCGCGTTGTAATAGAGCTTGCGCACGGGTTTGACGAAGGCCCAGCCGTACGCGCCGAGCATCAGAATGCCGTCGGTCGTGTCGAGCAGCGACATGCCGGCCGCGAATAACAGCGGAAAGACGAGTATCGCCATCACCGGCATCCCGTTTCCGCTCTCGACGGCTGCGATGCCGAGGAGTCCGACCTCGGTAGCGGTGTCGAAGCCGAGACCGAACAGAACGCCGATCGGATACATCTTCCAACTGCGGTCGACGACGCGTAACAACGGAGAAAAAATGCGCCCGAAAAATCCGCGCCGCTGCAAGGACTCGTCGACTCGCAGTTCGTGATAGACGCGCCCGGCCCGCACGTCCGCGAACGCGCGAAGGACGTCGGCGAGCACGAATGCGTTGAGTGCGGCGATCGCCAACAAGAACGTCGCAGATACGATCGTCCCCGCCAGGCTTCCAGCACTCGCTAATTGGGGTAAATCGTGCTTCACGAACGTGGCGGCAACGGCGATCGCGATCGTCAGCAACAGAACGACGGTCGAGTGACCGAGCGAGAAGAAAAAGCCCGTCGCAACCGGCCGGCGGCCGTCTTGCACCAGCTTGCGCGTCACGTTGTCGATCGCGCAGATGTGGTCCGCATCGACTGCGTGGCGAAGACCGAACGTATAGGCGAGGAGCGCTGTCCCGAGCAGTGCCGGATGCCGCCAGAAAAGCGCTAATGCCGCGGCCCAAATCCCCACATTGAAAACGATGAGTATTGCGTACATGCGTGCGATGTCTCGACGAACTCGCGGCGATGCGTTGTCGATGACGTGCCGCAAGCTCGCTAGTCCGAACGCTTGGCTCATCGTCGCACGCGGTTAGTGCTCGTGATCGTGCGGATGGTCGTGCGTGTGCACGTGGTCGTGCACGTGCGCGTGCTCGGGACCATCGGCGTGCTGGTGGTCGTGCGCATGCGCGTGCGCATGCGGAGTCACTGCCGCGGCGTCGGGAAATCGCTTGGCGTCGATCCGCTCGGTGAGGAAGGCCATCCACTCATCCATGCCCGCTCCGCTGCGTGACGAGACGCCGAGCACTGTTACGCCAGGATGCACGCGCTCGATTGCTTGGCGCGCGGCGCGTTCGTCGAACTCGGCGGCTGCAGCTAGGTCGATCTTGGTGATTAGCACGACGTGGGCCGTATTAAAGGCAAGCGGATACTTGAGCGGCTTGTCCTCGCCTTCGGTAACGGAAAACAGTGCCACGCGTAAATCTTCGCCCAAGTCGTATTCGGCCGGACAGATCAGATTGCCGACGTTTTCGATCGCTAGGACGTCGAGCGACGGCGGCTCCCAACCGGTCAGCGCGTCTTCGATCATGATCGCGTCCAGGCGGCACTCGCCTCCGGTGGTAATCTGCTTGACCGGCACTCCGCTGCGCCGCAGACGCACCGCATCGTTTTCGGTCGCCTGATCGCCCACCAGGGCGGCGACACGGTAGCGCTCGTCGAGCCGCCGCAGCGAGGCTTCGAGCAGCGTCGTTTTGCCGGCGCCCGGACTCGACAGTAGATTGAAAACGTATGTTCGCTGTCCGGAAAAGCGTTTACGCAGACCGTCCGCCAGCGTCGAGTTCTTTTTGAGGATGGAGCGCGCGATCTCTACCACCCGCATCGGCATCATCCACCTCCATGGCGACGACGAGCAATTCCCGTCCGCGAACGATCGTCGCGGACGCCGAACTGCAGTTCGAACAAACGAAATGATTCGGTGCGAGCGGCTTTTCGGTCCGTCCGCACGCGGGACATTCTAGCGCAACGTCAACCCTCTCGATCTCCAATCGCGCGCCCGAAGCGATCGTATCTGCAGCAGCGACTTCCCACGCGAATTCGAGTGCTTCGTTTACCACGCACGACAGTTCGCCAATCTGTAAACGCACCGCATACACGCGTGTGTATCCGGACTCGACGGCTGCTTCCTCGAGCTCTTCGACGATGGCCATTGCGATCGAAATTTCGTGCACGTTGCGAGCGGGTAGATTCCGTTGTCGTGGGTAACATCCCGTTCAAGAGGTACGCGCATATGGCGACGACATACTCCCCCACCCCAAAATTCGACGAGATTCACATCTTGTGGACGTCCGAGGGGTTGAGCTGCGACGGAGACTCGGTGTCGATTACCAACTCGTCGCAACCGTCGATCGAGGACGTGCTACTGGGATTGATTCCCGGCCTACCCAAAGTGCATTTGCACAACAAAGTATTATCGCCGACGTTCGGTGGCGATGAATTTCTCAAACCGTTTTTCCAAGCCGCCAACGACGAGCTCGACGCGCCGTTTATTTTTGTCGTGGAAGGTTCGATACCGAACGAACACCTTAGCGGTGACGGCTACTGGACGTCGATGGGAAACGATCCGGCAACCGGCGAGCCGCTCACGCTCAACTGGTGGATCGATCGCTTAGCGCCGAAAGCGTGGGCGGTCGTTGCGGCGGGTACGTGCGCGACGTACGGCGGCATCCATGCGATGGCCGGAAACCCGACCGGCTGCATGGGATTGGGCGACTACCTCGGCGCAGATTTTCGCTCGGCCGGCGGACTTCCGATCGTTAACGTGCCCGGATGTCCGGTGCAGCCGGAAAATTTCATGGAAACGCTGGCCTGGGTGTTGGCGCAGGCCGCCGGCAACGCGCCGATCATCCCGCTCGATAGCATGCAGCGTCCGCAGTGGTTGTTCGGAAAGACGGTGCACGAAGGCTGTAGCCGTGCCGGATACTACGAGCAAGGCGATTTCGCGATGGACTACAACTCGCCCAAATGCCAGGTGAAAATTGGTTGCTGGGGGCCGGTGGTCAACTGTAACGTTACCAAGCGCGGCTGGCAGGTCGGCATTGGCGGCTGTCCCAACGTGGGCGGCATTTGCATCGGCTGCACGATGCCGGGATTCCCGGACAAGTTCATGCCGTTCATGGACGAACCGGCCGGCGCAACGATCTCGTCGACGCTGATTGCGCCGTACGGCAAGCTCATTCGGATGCTTCGTTCGATTACCAACCGTACCGCCAGCGAAGAACCGTCGTGGCGGCATAACGGACCGGTCTTAACCACGGGCAGCGATCCCCGATGGGGCAACGACAGAAAGGCAGCCAGCGAATGAGCATCGCCGAAGACGTCAGCACCGAGCCGCGCAAGCTCGTCGAGCGCTCGTGGGATCCGATCACCCGCATCGTCGGTAACTTAGGAATCTACACCAAGATCGATTTCGAAAATCGAGAAGTCGTCGAATGTAAGAGTACGTCGTCGATGTTCCGCGGCTACAGCGTGTTCATGAAGGGTAAAGATCCGCGCGATGCGGGATTTATCACCAGCCGCATCTGCGGCATCTGTGGCGACAATCACACGACATGTTCGGTGTACGCGCAAAACATGGCCTACGGCATTCGTATGACGCCGATGGCCGAATTAATTTTCAATTTGGGTGAGGCCGCCGAATACATCTTCGACCATACGATTTTCCAAGACAACCTGGTCTTCGTCGATTTCTGCGAGCAGATAGTGAAAGAGACGAACCCCAGCGTTCTGGCCAAAGCCGAAAAAACGAAGGCGCCGAACAGCCATATCCACGGCTACAGGACGATCGCCGATATCATGCGCGCCTTCAATCCGTTCACCGGTGAACTGTACTTAAAGGCGCTGGAAGTCAGCCGCACCACCCGCGAAATGTTCTGCCTTATGGAAGGGCGGCACGTCCATCCGTCAACGCTGTATCCGGGTGGAACCGGAACCGTCGCGACGCCGCAAATCTTTACCGATTACCTTTCGCGCTTGTTGAGCGTGTTGGACTTTATCAAAAAAGCCGTTCCGATGAACGACGACGTCTTCGATTTCTTCTACGATGCGCTACCGGGATACGAAAAAGTCGGGCAGCGACGCATCGCGATGGGCTGCTGGGGATCGTTCCAAGATCCGTTCGAATGCGACTACCGTTACGAGCATATGACGGACTGGGGCCGCAAGATGAAGGTCACCCCGGGAGTGGTGATCGACGGCAAACTCGTGACGACCGATCTCGTGCAGATCAACCTCGGCATTCGAATCATGCTGGGGAGTTCGTACTATCAAGATTGGACGAACGAGGAGATGTTCGTCGAGCGCGACCCGTTAGGAAACCCGGTCAACCGGCGGCATCCGTGGAACGTCACGACGCTTCCCAAACCGCAAAAGCGCGATTTGAACGGCGGAAAGTATAGTTGGGTGATGAGCCCCCGGTGGGTGAATCCGGACAGCGGCGAAACCGTCGCGATCGACACCGGCGGCGGCGCGCTGGCGCGACTCTGGTCAACCGCGCTGGCCGGCATCGTCAACACCGGATATGTGAAATCGACCGGCCACAGCGTGCAGATCAACCTGCCGAAATCGCGCGCTTTTCCCGAGACGACGTTCGAGTGGAAGATTCCGAAGTGGTCGAACGCGCTCGAGCGCGACCGGGCGCGCGTGTACTTCGTCGCCTACGCGGCCGCGCAAGCGGTGCATTTCATCGAGCAGGCGCTGGATCTCGTTCGACGCGGTCAGACCAAGACGTTCAACGATTTCGAAGTTCCCGAAGAAGCCATCGGGTGCGGATTTCACGAAGCGGTGCGCGGCGTGCTGTCGCATCATTTGGTGATTCGGGAGGGAAAGATCGCGAACTATCAGCCGTGGCCGCCGACGTGTTGGAACGGCAACCCGCGCGATTCGGACGGGCGCTTGGGACCCTACGAAGATGCGGTGCAAGGCACGCCGCTGTTCGAAGAGAACGGCCCCGACGATTTTCGCGGCGTCAACATCATGCGAGCGGTGCGTAGTTTCGATCCGTGTCTGCCGTGCGGCGTGCATATGTACGTCGGCAACGGCAAGACGATCGAACGCGTGCATTCGCCGATCTTCGGACCGCAAGGCTAAGCGAGGCTCCGTACGTGCCGGCGCACGATGTCGACGAACTCGAAGCGCTGTTGGCGGGCGTCAACGACGAGCGCGCGCTGGCGGCGATTTCTGGACTACTCCAGCTCTACGGGGATGCACTCCGGAGGGTGATAGCGACGGTGCGATCGTCGCCGCAACTCGTCCGCCACTTGGCCGACGACGACACCGTCGGACCGCTGTTGGTATTGCACGATCTCCATCCGGATACGCTGACGGACCGCGTCGGCGCTGCACTTGACGGCGTCCGCCCGTACATCGCCTCCCACGGCGGGAACGTCGAGTTAGCCGCAATCGACGGGGACGTGGTACGCGTCCGTATGTCGGGCACGTGCAACGGCTGTGCTGCATCCTCGGTCACGCTCAAGTCGGCGATCGAAGAAGCCATATGCGCGGCAGCACCCGAGATCGCACGTGTCGAGGCCGAAGAACAACCGGCGCATTCACTGGTCGTACTGTGACCGCTCCGTCGCGGTTGCGCGCGCTGATCGATGGCTCGGCCGTGCGCCGTCAGGCGACGGACGCGTTAGAGCGATGCGAATTACTGCGGCGCCAACGTGCCGGAACAGCACCGTCACGTGCTCGAGCTATCGGCCGGCGAGATACTGTGCGCGTGCCGTCCGTGTGCGCTGCTGTTCGATCACGACGCCGCAGGAGGCGACAAGTACCGGCTCGTGCCGGAGCGCCGGCGTCCCGTAGCGATCGACATCGACGAATCCGCCTGGCGTTCGTTGCGCATTCCGGTCGAACTCGCGTTCTTCGTGCGCGGCGGCGACGGCACGATTCGGGCGTATTATCCGAGTCCGGCGGGTCGCATCGAGTCAACCCTGCCACTCGACTCGTGGACGGAAATCGAAGACGCCAACCCGGTGCTGCATTCGCTGCAACCGCAAGTAGAAGCCGTATTGGTCGATCGGCTCGCGAAGCCGCCTCGCTACTGGTTGACGGGCATCGACGTCTGTTTTCGATTAGTCGCGCTGTTTCGCAAGCACTGGCATGGTATCGGGGGCGGCGATACGGTGAGGCGTGAGGTCGCACGTTTTCTCGACGAGCTTTCACCGCGCGCCGACGCGCGCACGAGGAGTTGACGATGGATTTGAAATCGCTGTTGCGAGCCTTTATACACGTAACCCCCGACATGACGTCACACGTCGAGGGTATCAAGCAGGGGAACAGCGTCGGAAACTACGAGAAGCAGCCCGGCCATCTTCCCAATGGAACGTCAACGGCGGAACGTTCGACCGGCATCAACGCGGAAGCGCGAGATCCGATTCTTCCGCAGATGCCGAACCTTTCTCCGCCGTGATCGACGCCGCGCTCGGCGCGATGCCGCATCTGCAGTTCGGCGTGCGCGACGTCCAGGCAGCCACCGATGCGGCAACGCCGTCGCTGCGCGCAACGCTGTCGATCGCGGCCGAGCCGGGCGTTTCGGTGTTGGGATTGGCGTTGAACGTCAACGTTCGAATCGCCGCCGAACGCCGCCGTTACACCGACGCAGAGCGAGGCCGTTTGCGCGAGCTGTTCGGCTCGGACGGCGATTGGGATCGCTCGATCGGACCGATCGTCTGGACTCGCGGAACGATCAACGTACCGGCATTCGAAGGTAGCGTGGATACGACCGTGATTTTGCCGTGCGGTTACGAATTCGACATGGTCGCCGTCAAATATGCGACCGCGCTCGAGGGCGGCTTCATTCCGGTCGAAATTCTGCCGACCGGAACGGTGTTCTATCGGGGCGGCGAACGCATGCTGGCCGGCAAGCTGCCATGGGATACCGAAATCGCCTTCCGCGTCGATGTGTCAACCTGGCGCGCGGCCGTCAACGCCGTCTTCAACGGCACGGCCTGGCTGCGAATCGACGAACGCCTGTTGCCGCGTCTACAGACGTATCGTGCGCAGCACGGGCTGACGACGTGGGACTCGACGATCGAGGCGTTGCTATCGGGACGCGAGCCGTAACGTGAACGACACGCTGCGAACATTGGCACGCACGGTGCTATACGAAGGCTATCTGCTGTGGCCGTACCGGCGAAGCGCGCAGAAAAACCGGCACCGCTTCACGCTCGGTGGCATTTATCCGGAAGCGTACGCCGGCGTCGCGAGCGATCGCAGCCGCGCGGCGTTCGATGCCCTGCTCGTCGATGGTCCGCCGGCCGTTCGGATTACCGTCCGTTTCTTACGGCTGGTTCATCGGCAAGTGTTGGTCGAGGGCGCGTCCGTCGATGAAGCGATGATCGATGATCGCCGCTACGTCACGTGGGATGAGGCCGTCGAAGAAGAAGCGACGGCGAACATCGAGCCTGGAGCGAATGTCGAGCGCCCGATCGTATGCGATTCGTTCGTTCGGGACGAGGACGCCGGCAGCGGCGTCATATTGCACCGGTCCGCTCGCGAACTGCGCGCACGCCTGACGTGTGCGCTCGAACCGGTCGAGAACGGCTACCGTTTGCGCGTCAACATCGCCAACGAGACCGAATGGGACGGCAGGGGACGCGAAGACGCGCTAGGCTCGACGTTGCTCGCATGTCACGTTGTGGCGCATGCGACTCGGGGTGGGTTCGTTTCGACCGTCAACCCGCCGGAGGCGTTGCGTGCCGCGGCCGAAGCGTGCCGCACCGACGGACTGTGGCCGGTGTTGGCGCTTCCGGAGCCCGACACGACGACCGTTTTCGCGGCACCGATCATCCTTGAAGACCGGCCGCGAATCGCTCCGGAAAGCCCGGGCGATTGGTTCGACGCGGGAGAAATCGACGAACTGCTGGTGCATAACATTCGCGCGCTCACCGACGCGGAGCGCGACGAAATTCGCGCGACCGATCCGCGCGCAGCCGAACTGCTCGATCGTTCGTTGCAGCTCGACCCGCGCGAGCTGGCGAGTCTGCACGGCGCCGTGCGCTCGAATGGACCGTCGGCACCGTGAACCTCGAAGCATGGGACGATCTGTCGCGACCGGGCGTGCAAAGCGTCACCGTCGGCGACACGATCGTGCGCGCCGGGAGCATCGTCCGGCTGCGGCCCGAGGCTGCGCAGGATCCGATCTCGCGCGGGTTAGACGGCCGGTTAGCGAGCGTCAACGCCGTCATCGAGGATCTCGAGGGAAACGTCTCGCTGGCGGTCATCCTCGACGCCGATCCGGCGCGCACGCTCGGCAAAGGCCGGAGCCTTGCGCATCGTTTTTTCTTTCGTCCCAACGAAGTCGAAGCGGTCGCCGGTGCGGCCTTACCCGCCCGAGTGTTGATCGCCGGTATCGGCAATGTTTTTTTGGGCGACGATGCGTTCGGGCTGCATGTCGTTCGAATGTTGCAGAAATTTGCGCTTCCCGCCGGCGTCGATGCGATCGAGTTCGGCATCCGCGGATTCGATTTAGCGTACGCGCTGGTCAACGGGTACGACGCCGCGATCCTCATCGATCTTGCCGCTCGCGGCGAATCACCGGGAACGGTCAGCGTGATCGACCCCGAGATCGACGGCCTTCCGGTACGCGCGATTGAAGGGCACGGCATGGATCCGGTGAGCGTGCTGGCGCTGGCTCGCCGGTTGGGAACGTTGCCGCGCAAGACGCTAGTCGTTACCTGCGAGCCCGAAACGGTGCCCGACCCGGATTCGGGGGAAATAACCGAAGAACTCAGCGAACCGGTCCGATCCGCGATCGTGCCGGCCGCAGATGCCGTGCGACGGCTCGTCGAACAAACTGACTACCGAATCGAAGGAGCGCGAACGTGAAAATTAATTGGACGGGCGGATTGGCGACGCTGATCGTCCTGGGCGCATTGGTCGTGTTGGCGCAGCAAGGCCCCGAACTTGTGCGTTACCTCAAATCCGAGGCGATGTAGCGGGCTCGACGTCACGTGTGCCTGGCAATACCCGGTCAAATCGTCGAGTGTAACGCGGACGACCCGCTGTTCGCGAAGGTCGACGTCGCCGGCGTTCGGCGGACGATTAACGTCGGCTTGATCGCCGATCCTGGGATACGTCCCGGCGATTGGGTGCTCATTCACGTCGGCTTCGCGATGAGCCGAATCGAAGAGGATCAAGCACGCGAACAACTCGAGCTGTTGCGGATGCTCGGCGAGGAAATGCCGGCGATGGAAGAAGTGCGCGGCTACGCGTTTTCCGATTCGCCGGAGACGCCCGCGTGAAGTACGTTAACGAGTATCGCGATCCGCAGTTAATTCGAAACGTCGTTCGAGAGATCGAGCGACAGATCGATCCGGATCGCCATTATCGCATTATGGAGGTGTGCGGCGGCCACACCCACGCGATCTATCGGCACGGCCTCAAAGATTTGTTGCCCGAGAACATCGAGCTGATCCACGGTCCCGGCTGTCCGGTGTGCGTGTTGCCCATGGGGCGCGTCGACGACGGTCTCTCGATCGTCGAACATCCCGGTACCATCTTGACCGCGTTCGGCGATATGATGCGCGTTCCGGGAACGAGGGGCACGCCTCTCGAGTTCAAGGCTCGCGGATCCGACGTTCGCATGGTCTACTCGCCGCTCGACGCCTTGCGCATCGCGCAGAACGAACCCGATCGTCACGTTTGCTTTTTTGCCATCGGTTTCGAAACGACGGCGCCGTCGACCGCGTTGACGCTGCTGCGCGCCAAAGAACTTGGCATTACGAATTTCTCGGTCTTTTGCAACCACGTCACGATCGTGCCGGCGATGCGCGCAATTTTGGATTCACCCGACATGCGGTTAGACGCATTCATCGGGCCGGGACACGTCTCGACCGTCACCGGCTGCCGGCCGTACGAATTCGTCGCGCGCGACTACGGGAAGCCGATCGTGATCTCGGGTTTCGAACCGCTGGATATGCTCGAATCGATCGCACGCATTCTCGTGCAGTTGCGCGAGGGACGCGCCGAGGTCGAAAACCAATACCGGCGCATCGTGCCGTGGGACGGAAACATCCCGGCGTTGCGCGCTATGGCGCAAACGTTCGAGTTGCGACCGTACTTCGAGTGGCGCGGTTTAGGATTCATCTCGCAGTCGGCGCTGAGACTCTCCGACGCGTTCGCCGCATGGGACGCCGAGCGCATTTTCGAAGTTCCCGGCGTACGCGTTACCGATCCTAAGGCCGCGCAATGCGGCGAGATCCTCAAGGGTGTGTTGAAGCCGCCGCAGTGCAAGTTGTTCGGTAAGGAATGTAATCCCGAGCACCCTATTGGCGCGTTGATGGTGTCCAGCGAAGGTGCGTGCGCTGCGTATTATCGCTACGCACGCATCGACGAGCCAGCCGCCGCAACGGCGTAACGTGGACACGTTGGATCGCGCTGCCGCGCCGGCGTCGCGCCCGCGCTTCACCGATGCGCAGATCGAAATGGCGCACGGGGCCGGCGGGAAAGCCTCGCGTCGTTTAGTCGAAGGTTTGATCGCACCGGCGTTCGCCAACCCGGTGTTAGCGCAGCTGTCGGACGCGGCCGTGTTTTCGCTTGGCGGAACGCGCGTGGCGACGACGGCCGACGGATACGTCGTCAAACCGTTGCGCTTTCCGGGCGGTTCGATCGGCGAACTGGCGGTGAACGGGACGGTCAACGATCTTGCCGTGTCGGGTGCGCGCGCGCACGCGTTAATGGCCACGTTGATCGTCGAGGCCGGTCTCCCGAGCGACGTGTTGCGCGCCGAAATCGAAACCATGGCGGATGCCGCCGCACGTGCCGGCGTCCCGATCGTCGGCGGCGATACCAAAGTCGTCGAGCACGGCATGGCCGACGGGCTGTACGTCACCACCTTCGGCATCGGGATCGTCGATCAGCGAGCGTCGCTCGGACCGGATCGAATCGTCAGCGGCGACCGCGTGCTGCTCACCGGGCCGATCGGCGATCATGGCATCACGATCTTGTTGGCGCGCGGGGACTTAGATTTCGAAACGGATCTGCGTTCGGATACGCGGCCGCTCTGGCCGTTCGTGAACGCGCTATTAGAAGCGTGCGGCAGCGGACTGCGGTGGATGCGCGATCCGACGCGCGGCGGCGTCGCGACCGCGCTCAACGAGTTGGTTCGTGGCTCGCAGCATGCGATCGCAATTTCCGAAGATCGCGTTCCGTTGCGAGACGAAGTGCGTGGCGCGTGCGAACTGCTCGGCCTCGATCCGTTGCACATTGCGAACGAAGGGCAGATGCTAGCTCTCGTCGCCGAGAACGTTGCCGAAGCCGCATTGGCGGCCTTGCGGGCGCTTCCGGGTGGCGAACAGGCTGCGTGCATTGGCGAGGTTCGCGACGCCCCGGCCGGCATGGTGATCGCGACCACAGCCTACGGCGGAACGCGCGTCGTTGACATGCTCGTTGGAGATCCGCTGCCGCGAATATGTTGACCGGTCTCGATCGCCGCGCGCGCCTCACGACGTGGGTCGCCGACCGGTTTGCCGCACGCGATGCGATTGCCGACGAATTTTTCGCGCGCGAGGCGCTGCCGCTGGCGCGCGCCGCTCGCCGAGTGTTCGAGCGCTTCGACCGCGGTGGACGATTGCTGGCCGTGGGACGAGGCCCATACGCGACCGACGCACAGCATCTTTCGGTCGAATTCGTGCATCCGGTGATCGTCGGCAAGCGAGCGCTTCCGGCCATGGATTTAAGCGTCGCCCCGGAGCGTTGGGTCGATGCGGTCGTCCGTCCGGACGACATCGTAGTCGGTCTGGGGCCGCCGCAGGGTCACGACCTGGTGCAAGCCGTTCTCGATCGCGCTCGCGAGCGAGGCGCGCTGACAGTGGCGTTTCCGGGCGATCGCGCCGACTATGCGGTCGCCGCGCCCAGCGGCGATGCGCATCTGCATCAGGAGCTGTTCGAGATTCTCGGCCACACGCTGTACGAAAGCGTCCACGTGTATTTCGAGCATCGTGAAATCGGCGGCACCGATGTCGGCGCCGCTTCATTTCTCTATCCGTTTCTAGGCGAGGCGCGCGAGCGCCCGGACGAGTCGCTCGACCGCAGCGTAGCGGAATCGATCGAGGCCAAAGCGCGGGACGCGCGTGCTCTGCGCCAAGCCACGGCGCGCGAGATGAGCGCGACGATCGCCGATACGATCGTTGCCGTGGCCGAGCGCGTGGCCGGCGGGGCGCAAATTCTCGCCTTCGGCAACGGCGGTTCGGCGACCGATGCGACCGACTTCGCGCTGGATTGCGTGATGCCCGAAGACGGTGCGGCTTCGATTCCGGCGCTGTCGCTCTCGCTCGAACCCGCGATTTTGACCGCAGTTTCGAACGACGTCGGCGTCGATGTTGTGTTCGTGCGACAAATTATCGCGCACGGACGGCCCGGCGACGTCGCGCTCGCTTTCTCGACGAGCGGCGGATCGCGCAACGTGATCGCCGGGCTCGAAGAGGCGCGCAAGCGCGGCATGCTCACCGTCGCATTGCTCGGATACGATGGCGGCGAAATCGTGCGGCGCAAACTGGCCGATCACGCCATCGTGGTGCATTCGGATTACATCCCGCGCATTCAAGAAGTGCAAGGCACGATCTATCACATTGTGCGTGAGGGGCTGGCCCTCGGCGAAGAATTCGACTGACGTGCTCGAGTTATTCGGAAGCGCAAGCTGTCCGTATACGCCGGAGTTGCGCCAGCAGCTCGAGTGGAGCGGCCGTGCTTTTGTGGAGTACGACGTTGACGCGGACGCAGGCGCCAGAACCCGATTACTGGCGATGACGCCGTCGGCCGCCGTTCCGACGCTGGTCGAAGACGGCCGGGTTCTGGAAGTCGGCTGGCAAGGACGCTCGTGTTACGTTGGGAGCGCGCCGCCGCCGGCGTGACGAGCGCTCCGGTGAAGCAACGCGCGCTGCGCATCCACATCTCGGGAGTCGTCCAAGGCGTTGGCTTCAGGCCGTTCGTCTACCGTTTGGCGGCGCGACATTCGATCGCAGGATGGGTGCGCAATGGCGAGCGCGGGGTCGAGATTCAGGCGCAAGGCAGCGATCTCGACATCGACGCGTTCGTCGCCGCGCTGGTTGACGAGGCGCCGGCTGCCGCTGCGATCGCCGAGGTTGACATCGGCGAAGCGCCGGTCGGCACGTTTACCGGGTTTACCATCGAGGAGACGCAGCGCACCGGCGACGTCAGCGTGCGCGTGTCGCCCGACCTCGCAGTCTGCACCGATTGTCTAGCCGAGTTGCGCGATCCGGCCGATCGACGCTTCGGATACGCGTACGTCAATTGCGACGAATTGCGGACCGCGCTACACGATCGTCACGCAACTGCCCTACGACCGGCCAAATACGACGATGCACGATTGGCCGATGTGTGAGCCATGCACGCGCGAATATCGCGACCCACTCGACCGGCGGTTCCACGCCCAGCCGGTTGCGTGCCCGCGATGCGGTCCGGAGTTCGTTCTGGAGTATGGGACGGAAACGGCGCGCGGCCCGGATGCCGTGCGGCGCGGGTCCGAACTGTTACGCGAAGGCAACGTGCTGGCAATAAAGGGTCTCGGCGGCTATCATGTGGCGTGCGACGCCGCAAACCCAGATGCGGTGCGCGCGGTTCGCGAACGCAAGTTTCGCAAGGAGCGGCCATTTGCGGTGATGGTTCGCGACCTCAACGGCGCGCGCGCCTTGATTCACACGACACCCGAGATCGAGAAGTTGTTGACGTCGATCGCCCGGCCGATCGTCCTCGCGCCGGCCAAACGCGCGTTGCCGGACGTTGCGCCCGACAATCGCGATCTCGGCGTGATGCTGGCACACACGCCGTTGCACTTCGCGCTGTTCGATGCGGGTGCGCCGCCGTGGCTGGTGATGACCAGCGGAAATCGCTCGAGCGAGCCAATCGCCTACGACGACGAGGACGCGCGCCAACGGCTCGACGGCATCGTCGACGCGTTCTTGATCGGCGAACGGGCGATCGCGCGGCGTCTGGACGATTCGGTCGTTCGCGTCGGGCCGAGCGGTCCGAGCGTCTTGCGGCACGGTCGCGGCTACGCACCGCGCGCCGTCGCGTCGCTTCGATCACGCGCGCCGATTCTTGCCGTTGGCGGCGATCTCAAGAATGCGTTGGTATTGGTCGTCGAGGGACAAGCATTTGCGGGCCAACATCTCGGCGACTTGGATCACTACGACGTCGCGCGTTCGTTTCGAACGGCGATCGACGATCTGTGTGCGATGTACGAAGTCGATCGCCGGCAGCTCACGATCGCGCACGATGCACACCCGCAGTACGTATCCACGCAATATGCGCTCGGACTCGAGGCCGCTCGACATATCGCCGTGCAGCACCATCGCGCGCACGTCGCCAGCGTGCTGGCCGAGCGCGGCGAACTCGAGCGGTCGGTCGTCGGATTGGGGTTCGACGGCACGGGATATGGCGACGACGGCACGATTTGGGGCGGCGAAATTTTTACCGGCAGCGTTCGCGACGGATTCGTCAGAGCGCTTTCGCTACGGCCGGCGCTGTTGCCGGGCGGTGACGCCGCCGCGCGGCATCCGGTCGCCGCGGCCGCCGGATTTTTGCTCGAGGTTGACGACCTTCCAGATCTGAACGCACCGCCGTTTTCGTTTCCACCCCGCTACGGTGCCGCGGTCGCGCTGGCGCGCAGCGGCGTACGAACGTTTGCGACCACGTCGATGGGCCGGCTCTTCGACGCGGTGGCGGCGTTGCTCGGATTCACGCGCGAGATGACGTTCGAGGGCCAGGCGGCCATGTGGGTGGAGCAGTTAGCGCGCGACGGAAATGCTGATGCGTATCCGTTTCCGTTGCGCGATGGCACACTCGACTATCGCCCGTTGCTCGGGAGCATCGCTCGGGATCGCCGCAACGGTCGCGACCCGTGCGACATCGCGCGCGCATTCCACGGCGCGGTGGCACGCGCGTGCGTTGACGCGGCTGCTGCCATCGACAGAAAGCGTCCGGTCGTTGCGTCGGGTGGGGTATTTCAAAACGGGCTGCTGATCGAACTATTGTCCGAAGCCTTCGGCGAGCGTCTATGGCTCAATACGATGGTGCCGCCGAACGACGGTGGCATCGCGCTCGGACAGGCGGCCATAGCCGCGGTTATGCTGCCGGACCGCCGATAAGCGCGCGAATGCGCTCGGCCGCACCGTTCTTCACGATCACGATCATCGAATCGCCGGCGCGAAGCACCGTGTCGCCGGTGGGAATCTGCAGTTCCATGTCGGGACGGTCGATCGCGACCACGACCGAGTTGCGCGGCAGATTCAAATCGCCCAACGGTTTGCCTTGGACCGGGGACGTGTCGCGCACCGCGACGCGCAATAGCTGCATCTCGCCCTTGCCGAACAGGTGCATCGTTTCCATAAACGAGCGGCAGTTCGAGGCGTTTACGTGCTGGTTCAACACGTCGAGAATCAGCTCGGTCGAAGAGATGACGATCACCGGGTCTTCACCGTCGATCGAATCGAAGATCAGTTTGTTGGCGGGGTTGTTGACCCGAGCGATACACTGCGCTTTCGATTTGCGCTTGGACAGCAACACGACCACCAGGTTGTCTTCGTCGTCGCCGGTATCGGCTACCACGACATCGGCCCGAGCGACGCCGGCCGTTTCGAGCACGGCGGGGTCGCAGCCGTCGCCGACGACGGTCACCTGACGATCGACGAGGCGCTCCAGCGATTTTGCCTTGCGGCCATCTTTCTCGATCACGACGACTTCGTGGCCTTGATTGAGCAATGCGCGGGTGAGATTCGAGCCGACTTTTCCGCCGCCGACGATGAGGACGAACATTAGGCGGACATCCTCGCACCGGGCGCGGCGCCCGAGAAACGCTGTGCGAACGCGCTGATGGCTTCGGGCGCGATCACCGCGTTGATCTCGTCGCCTTCTTCGAGCACCATGTCGCCGCTTGCGATCAAGACGCCGCCGCCTTCGCGACGCACGGCTGCGATGCGCACGCGGCCTCGGTCCTCGATATCGCGCACGATTTTGCCGGCGTCGGCGTGCGTAATGAGCGCCGAAATCGACGTCAACTTTCCGAAGTCGAAGGATTGCAGCGAATTCCAGGGCGCTTCCATCAGCACGTCGCGGATCAGTTTGGCGCCGACGGTCGTCGGGCAGACCGTCTGCACGCCGAGCTCGCGATACATTTGGCCGCGAGCCGGATCGTAGATGCGCGCGACGATGCGCTTGATCTTGAACATGCGTTGGGCGATGAGCGCCGCCATGATGTTACGGTTATCGCCGTTCGTGACGGCCACGAACCCATCGGCGGTGGCCGCGCCGGCACGTTTGAGCACGTCGTAGTCGATACCGGTCCCGACCATCACGTGACCCTTAAACTTGGGGCCAAGGCGTTTGAAAGCGGATGGGTCTTCGTCGACGACGTTGACCTCGTGGCCATCGAGGTCGAGGTATTTCGCGAGTGCCGACCCGACGCGGCCGCACCCGACGATTAGGTATTGCATGGGCGGCTCAGGCCTTTCCCAGCCTCGGCGCCATTCCCTGGCTGCAGGACCCGGCGCGTATGGTCTAATAAAACGAGAAACTTCATCGGGGCGTGGCTCAGCTTGGTAGAGCGCTACGTTCGGGACGTAGAGGTCGCTGGTTCGAATCCAGTCGCCCCGATAGTTCCCCGACTTTTTCAACTATGAAGCCGGGAGAGGCGTGTTTTCGAATTTCGACTCGGCGTCGCGACGGGTTCTCCGTGCGGCTGAGCAAGAGTGCCGCAACCACAGCCACTACTACGTCGGCGTAGAGCACTTGTTGCTCGCGTTGCTGGACGAGCGAGACAACGCGATTGCAGCGGAACTCGCGGCCGGCAACATCGACGCGGGGGCCGTGCATGCGGAAATTCGCCGCAGCTTTGTGACCGGAGAAGAGCGCGCCTGGGAAGGCATCCTGCTCACGCCCCGGTTGCGCAAGATCGTCGCGTTGGCCGAAACGCGGGCCCCCGACCGTGAGATCGCGCCGTTCGATTTGTTCGAAGCGCTGCGCGAAGAAGGCGGAAGCCTGGCCGCCGAGGTGTTGCGGCAAGCCGCCGCCCACAACGCTTCGACGCGGGCCGAATAACCTATGGAACAGTTGCAGCACTTCGTTATCGGCCTGATCGACCAGTATGGGTATGGCGGCCTGTTCTTAACGATGGTGATGGGCAATATGGGATTGCCGGTCGGCGCCGAGCTGGTGCTTCCGATCTCCGGTGCCTTGACCGCGACCAAACATTTGGCGAGTATCTGGCTGACGATCGCCGTCGTGGTAGCGGGCGAATGCACCGGGCAGTCGATTGCGTACGCGATCGGCCGTTTCGGCGGGGTTCCGGTCTTGGAACGGTACGGAAAATACGTCGGCTTCCACCACCGCCAGCTCGAGGTGGTGCATGGGTTCTTCGCCCGCTACGGCACGTTTTCGATTTTCATCTGCCGCTTTTTACCGGTGATCCGCGGCGTAGCCGGTTTTCCGGCCGGTATCGCCGAGATGCATTTCGGCGCGTTCGTACTATGGACGCTGCTGAGTTCGTTGGTGCTTTGCAGCCTGCTCGTGGGGCTGGGCTATCAACTGGGCGATCACCTGGATAGCCTTTTGCCGCTATTGCATCGCTGGGGCACGCTGGGCGGAATTATCGCCGTGATCGTCGTCGTGGCGGGAATAATGATTTGGTCGCTCATGCGCAAACGCAACCCTTCGACCCGGGAGGGCGATTCGAACTCGCGGTGACGCGCGAAGAAACGCTAACGCAAATACCCGACGCACCGGGAGTCTACCTGATGGTTGGCTCGGGCGGTGAGATTCTGTACATTGGTAAAGCCGTTTCGTTGCGCAGCCGCGTTCGTTCGTATTTCCAAGCCGGAAGCGTTCATCATATACGTACGGCGGCGATGGTGGAACGCGTGGTCAACGTGCGGACGATCGTCGTCACCAACGAAATCGAGGCGCTGATCCTCGAAGCCAATCTGATCAAGCGGCATCAGCCGCCGTTCAACGTGCGGTTGCGCGACGACAAGCGTTATCCGTATCTCAAGGTGACCAACGAGGCGTACCCGCGGATCGTCTTCACGCGGATGGTCAAGGACGACGGCGCCCGATACTTCGGTCCGTACACCAACGCCCATGGTTTGCGCGAGTTGATCGACGTCGTCCGGTTGGTGTTTCCCCTGCGCACCTGTCGCGAGCCGATCGACGGCAAGCGTAAGCGTCCGTGCTTGCAATACCATATCAAACGGTGTTTGGCGCCATGCGTCGGCTTGCAATCCGAGCCGGAATACGATGCGATGATCGACGAAGCGGTGCTGTTTCTCGAAGGCAAACAAGACACGTTGTTTTCGCGACTCAACATCGAGATGAGCGCCGCCGCCGAACACTATAGTTACGAGTCGGCGGCGCGCATTCGCGATCGCATCGTTCAACTGCGGCGCGTGACCGAAAACCAGAAGGTCGTTTGGAAGTCGCGTCTCGACATGGATCTGATCGCGATCGCTCGTTCCCGTGACCAAGCCTGCATGCAAGTCTTCTTCGTGCGCGGCGGCAAGTTGATCGGCCAAGAGCACTTCATTCTCGACGGAGTGCACGATCAGTCCGACGCTACGCTCATGGACGGATTTCTCGCCCAATTTTACACGGCACGGACGGCCGGAGCGCCGGAAGGGGCGACGTTTTCGACCGGGCGAATTGCGCGTGAGAACGACGTGCCGGTCCCACTGAAACGTCGCGCCCGTCCGGCCAATTCGAACGCGGTTCCAAAAGAAGTGCTCGTCGAGCAGTTGCCCGAGGAGCGCACCACGATCGAAGGTTGGCTCTCTTCGATCAAAGGCCAACGCGTTCGAATTCTCGAGCCACAACGCGGCGTTCGAGCCGAATACATGCGGCTGGTGCATCAGAATGCCGAACAGAACCTCAAGGCCTTTCTCGCGCATCAGGAGGTGCAAGAAACGGCCCAAGCGCGTTCGCTCACCGATCTAGCCGATGCGCTGGAACTGCCCGAAATTCCGCACCGCATCGAGTGTTACGACATCTCGAACATTGCGGGGACCAATCCGGTCGCTTCGATGGTCGTGTTCGTCGAGGGCCGCGCGAAAAAGAGCGACTATCGCAAGTTCAAGATTCAATACGATCGCGGTCCCAACGACTTTGCGATGATGCAAGAGACACTGCGGCGGCGCTTGCGCTATTTGCGCCGGGTGACGGATGAAGAAGAGCAGCCGATGGAGCGCGAGCTGGCGCGCAAAGAAAAGTTCAACAAGAAGCCCGATCTGCTGCTGATCGACGGCGGCAAGGGGCAGCTGAGCGCGGTAGTCGAGGTGCTCGAAGAGCTCGATATGACCGGACTCTCCGTCGCGGGATTGGCCAAGGAGCACGAGTGGCTGTACTTGCCCGGGAGCTCGGACCCGATCGTGCTGCCGCCCAACTCGGCCGCGCTGCATTTGGTCCAACGGATCCGCGACGAGGCGCACCGTTTCGCTGTAACGTATCATCGCCAGCGGCGAGCCAAGTCGATGATGCAGTCAGCGCTCGATGGGCTCGACGGTGTCGGCCCGACGCGCAAGAAGCGCTTGCTGACGGCGTTCGGCTCGGCGGCCGGCATCCGGCGCGCCAGCATCGATGAAATCGCTGCGATCAAAGGCATGACGCCGGCGCTGGCGGCCAAGGTAAAACAGGGACTGCAGTCTCCGGCGTAGGAAGCCAAGCAAGGCTGCGCCCGTTCGCAACCGTCAAAAGGAGAGCCGAATGGAATTGCTTCTTCGCTTTATCGTCAACGCGATCGCGTTGTATTTGATCGCCAAGTACGTCCCGGGTTTTAACCACGGCGTGACCGTCGGAACCGCGCTGATCGCGGCGCTGATCTTCGGCATCGTCAACGCGGTCCTCGGACCGATTCTGCGGCTTCTCTCGCTGCCGCTGACCATCGTGACGCTGGGCCTGTTCTCGATCGTGGTCAACTACTGTTTGTTCGCGATTACGGTTTGGGTGACGCCCAACTTCCACACCACCGGCGAGATCAGCCCGTGGCTGGCCAATCTGTACGGGGCGATCCTCATGATGATCGTTTCGACCCTGATGCATCAAGGCTCCAAGCGCGAAGAAGCGCGCTAGCGAGGGCCCGAAACTAGCGCATTGACGCGCGTGTTATAGTAGGTGCTCCGGGTTTCGGCCCGGAGCACGATCATGGGGCTGAAATAGGTTCGACAGGAAGATCCGTGATCGGCGTTAGCAGGCGGAGTTGCGAGCCCTCCTAAAACGATCGCAACGGCAATATCTGCCGATAATCAATACGCACTGGCTGCCTAACTTAGGTTAGCCACCGGACGCAGAGGGTCGGCCCGAGCCGCTCTGCTCTCCGGCCATAAACTCGGGCTGGTTCGCGCGAATGATCGGACGCGTGGACGAGACAAACGATCTGCTGCGAACGGTACACCGCGCTTTGAGGCGGCCGCTCGAGTAAGCTAAAATCAAAGCTGAGCCTGGAGAATGCGCCGTTTAGGCTTCTTGGACTCGGGGGGCAGTACCCCGACAGCTCCACCAAGCTTTCGAAAAATCCACCGTAACCGGTGGATTTTTTGATAATTATTTGTTGAACGCGCGCGTAGTCGATATTCACGTAACCATTTCGCGCCAACCCCTTTGTCAGCACCCCAACGGTAACGACCATCGTGTGCGGACCTTCCGGCATCCACGGACTGAGATACACCGATTTCATCCGTACCGAACGCGCGTGAAAGTTGATGGTGTGCTGCGTTGAGTCGACCAGCGTGGCGGGGCCACCCTGAGGGCCCTCCACGCCAAAGAGCTCGCAACGGCGGCCGAAATAGAACAGCGATACCGTGTCGCCAGGGGTGAAGCTGCGCGTACTGGTACCGGCATGACGGCCGTCGTGCCGCCCCCGAATGCGTTCCCAACGCCCTGAATATCAGGAATTGGTTCGGGAGACTGCCGACACTGCGATCGTTGACGATAACGGAAAGAGGTGCTCTGTTATGCTGTTCGCCCGCGTCCTGTTTGGCGCACGCCGAGAGCAAGGTCGCGACGGCGAAAAGGACGGCGTACGGGGCGCGCAGGCGACTCACGTGCGTTAGAGACCGTATTGCGATTTGAGATCCATCATCAGCGCGGTAAGCATAATGTGAAAATCCGCGTTTCGTTGATGGCCGACGTTACTGTCGGCATTGAGCTGATGCATGATCGCAATGTGAATCTTGCGCGAGACGAGGTGCTCCAGCATGTAACCGACGTCAAAGCGCCCGTTGCCCATCGTTCCGGCAGCGACCAACGCCGCCGACAAATGCCCGCCATCTGCCAAGTGTGCCGATGGCTTAGGCAACGAGACGCCGGCCTTGGTCGCGGTCGCCAGCGCATCGTCGATCGCTCGATCGAACGTCGCGGCGAACGCTGCGACGCGCGCCTTGCCAAACCGTCGCGTTAGACGAGCGACTTCGGCAGCATCTTCTGGGCCGGTCAATACCGACAGCAACGCGAGCGCGTTGAAGTGTTTCGCTCCTCCTCCGGCCGCAACGACGGCCGCCGTCAGCGGCAGGTCCGGCCGGCCGAGGTATCGTGTCGACTGCTCCCGATTTGGCGCAGGACTCGCCAGCGCCGTCCCGGCCATGTTTGCCGAAAGGGCGCCGGCAAGAACGATTCCCGCAAAGCGAGCGATCGAACGGCAGTGGCTACGGAGCATCGATTTGCGTTCGCTCTGGATTGTCGCCGTCAGGCCGCAATGCCACCAGACCGTAAGCCATCATACCGCGTGGCGTGTTGGATTTCACGTTGTAACTCCTCGAGGGATCTGCTCGTTGAGCGTTCCGCCGTTTGAGATTGGGAGGCGAACCTCAGCCAGATAACGAGGTGGGGTGGCACTTGGATGTAGCGCAAAGGCCTTAACGTTCGTCGAGTGTGAGGCACACACGACGAAGGGGGGGCGACGCCGGCAGACCTGTTGCCCGAATGACTCCGGGTACCGCACGGCAAAGTCACGTTGATGAAAACCGTTATTGTTGCCGCTGTCGGTGCGGCAGTAATCGCGCTGGCTGGTTGCTCCAGCGTATCGACGGCGCAGCGAGTGCTTCCACTTACCGCGCCGGAAGCGGCCCGCAGTGATGCGCAGCGTGCAGCATCTGGCGGCCTCACCGAACTTTTCAATCTCAATTATTCGAACGGAACGATTACCGTCTTTTCGATTGCGAACGGAAAGGCGACACTAACGAAGCAGTTCGCTCCCGGAGGTGGAGTCGCTCAAGGCCTTGCCGCCGATGCGCACGCTCGCATCTATACGACGCTGACCGAATCGAACTCGAGTCCGTGCGCCGCGTGCGTGCAGATCTATACCGATACAGGCACCCTAGTGCGCCAACTCAATGCACCGAGCTTGCAGGGCGCGCCGGCTTCGCCGTCGCTGACCGACGTTTCGGTCGATGCGCACGACAACGTCTACGTCAGCGACTACGGCCAACAGGCGGTCTACTTCTTTCCTCACGGCAAGATGGGGAAACGCGGCCCGACGGTCGTGATTGCGAATTCGACGAACGCCGCGTCGGTTCTCTCGACGCCTAACGGAAAAAACGTTATCGTTTCGGGCGGCTGTGGTTTCGCGAGCGTCCGTCCGTTCACGCGTACTGCCGGCGGCAGATACACCGAAGGCAGCTGCTTCGGCATCGGCACGATCGCCCTAATCGGCGGCGCCACGGATAACGAAGAGGATGTTCTGACGCCCGTCAACGGTGCGCGCGGGCTCGTTTCGATTTCGTCGCCCTCGGGCGGATCGTTGATTCGCGTGCCCGACAAGGACGGATCGATTGGCGGCGTCGCATTGAACGGCGACGCATCGATCGCCTACGTGGCGGATGCTCATAAAGAATGTGTTTACGCCTTTGCGCGACCGGCGAAAGGGTGGCTCTCGAGTGTCCAGCCCAAGCTTTTAGCGACGTACAAGGGTTTCAAGAAGCTCGATATCATCGCAGTGCCTCAGTAGTCGGGAGTCCAGACCGTGATGAAACTCATAAGCTTGAGCCGTCGAGGGAAGCAGTGTCTATGGATGGTTTTAGTTAAGATGGAAGTCCCGGGAGGTTAATTCATGCGTTCAGTTTCGCTCGTTCTTTTTCTCATTCTTTTCGCTACGCCGCTCATAGCTAGTGAAATCGATCAGTCATTCGTTACGGCGGCCGACGTCAGCATGGCGAAGATGATGGGTGGCATGGACATCAAGGCATCGGGCGATGTAGATCGCGACTTCGTCGCAATGATGGTACCACACCATCGGGCCGCCATTGAGATGGCCACGCTCGAGCTTCAATACGGTCACAACGTCCAACTCAAGCGTCTCGCTCAGGAAATTATCGTAACTCAACAAGATGAGACTACGGCGATGCGGCTTGCTATCGGCGAGGTAGGGGAGCCCCATGAACACTAGAAACATCGTTGCCGGCGCAGCAATTGTAGTAGGCTGCCTGGCCATTCACACGCTTGCCCTCGCGGGGCAGGCGCCGTACGCGACCGCGGCGCCCGATATCCCGATTTCCAATCGCGACCGCGTTTACGCAGCCGAGCAGTTTTCTAATACCGTTTCGGTGACCGATCCGTCTACCAACACGCTGGTCGGTGAAATTCACCTCGGCGATCCTTCGCCGGCAAATTTAAGCCCGCTGTACAAAGGCCAAGTTCTGGTCCACGGAATGGGATTTTCGCCCGACCACCGCACGATCGCGGTCGTGTCGATTGGATCGAACTCTGTAACGTTTATCGACACAGCGACGAACGCTATCAAGCATGTAACGTATGTCGGCCGCTCTCCGCACGAAGCGTTCTTTACGCCCGACGGGTCCGAAGTTTGGGTAACCGTACGCGGCGAAAACTATGTTTCCGTTCTTGACGCAAAGACATACGAGGAAACGTCGCGCATTATCGTTCCTAATGGGCCAGGGATGACGATCTTCTCGCCGGACGGAAAATACGGATACGTATGCTCGTCGTTTACGCCGGAGACGGTCGTTATAACGGTCGCAGACCACCGGATCGTCGGCCATGTCGTGCAGGCTAGTCCGTTTTGTCCCAACATCGCTGCGACGCCCGATGGCAAACAGGTGTGGTTCACACTCAAAGACTCCGGCAAGACGCAGATATTCAGTGCGCGTCCACCGTTCGCGTTAATAAAGACGCTCGAAACGGGACCGATTTCGAATCATGTGAACTTCGCTCACAACCGAAACGGCACATTCGCGTATATTACCGTTGGCGGACTCAACCAGGTTCTCGTCTATCGGACGAGTGACTTCCAGCCAATCGCCACCATTCCAGTCGGAAAGCTTCCTCACGGCATCTGGCCTTCGGGCGATGGAACGCGAATGTATGTAGGACTTGAGGGCGACGACCGCCTGATAGCGATCGATACCCTGAGCAACACGGTGGTCGCAAGCGTGGCGATCGGTCAGGCGGCGCAAGCGGTTAACTACGTTCCCGACGCCGTTCCAATGGGCGCCGGTACAACCGGTTTACAGCCGCTCGGGCTCGCCGGTCAAGCCGTGCATCTGACGCTTAGCAGCTCGACGAGTTCCAGCACGTCTGGCGCACCCCCAACGAGCGTCGCGCTTTACGACCAAGGGATTCTGCAAGTCCTCGAAGCGGCCGTGACCGGACTCGAGCCCGGCAAACCATACGTTTTAGCCTTATCCGAAAACCCGGATGGGACCGGGACTCTTGAACCGCTTACAGCTTTCGTGACGAACGCAGCCGGCTCGCAGGTCGTCAGTGCGGTCGGCCCGATCCGCCAAGTCATTCGAGCCGAAAACGGCACACTCCGGCGATACTTGGTGATCGCGCCCGGCACCACGTCGAGCCTCGGCGTACCGGTTCAGTTCGAGACAAGCCAGCCGTAAGTTTATGTCGTCGATATCTCGGTCTCCGTCGTCATCGCCGGATCATCCAGCATAATTAATGAGGTCGTCCGCCGTGCGTAGCCCTCCGGACCTTAGGTGTAAAGTCGGCAAGCGAAAGCGATTATCAATCTGAGTTAGATCTACTGCAGCCGAACGCGCATAGTCGAACCAGAGAAGATTACTCAAACCCGCACTCGTTTCTTACTCCTTACAAATCGTTAGTGACGGCGGTACGAATAGCAATAACGCCGGATTTACAGGGGACAGCTGGGATGAATGCGTAGTCGTGGCCGTAGAGGGGAGTATACAGCGCATTTATGCAGAGCGCTTTGGTCATTGGCGCGCATCCGGACGATGCCGAGCTTATGGTCGGCGGAATCATTGCGCTTTTGGTAGGTCACGGGGTCCGCGTCACCGTCGCGGTCTTTACGACCTCGGCCGAAGTTCCATCTGCGGCTCCGCGCCGGAAACAGGCCGCGCACGAAGCCGCGCGGATTCTGGGGCACGATCTCTTGTGGATCGATGAAGGCAAATACGACCATGTGATCGACATTCCCGAGCCGCGCTGTGTGGGCTCGATCGACCGGCTTTTACGCGAGCATCGACCCGACGTGGTGCTCAGCCACGGAACACACGACTCCCACTGCGATCACGCGCAGATCGGGCGATGCGTTATCGCGGCGATGCGACATTCGAACGCGCAGTTCTTTGCGTTCGGACCGAGCGAATATCGGGCACAGCCGGCCCAGGCGTTCGTTCCGAACGTTTTCGTCAACGTTTCCCCATATATGGAACAGAAGAAGGCGGCGATTCGATGTTATAACTATAAGGGTGCGCCGTACAACGAACTGCGCGCGGACGATGTCGCTACGCTGAACCGGGCCGACGGGATACACTGCGGCGCCGGGTTCGCCGAAACGCTGCAAGTCGTACGGCAGTTTGGGATTCCACAAGAGATGCTCGGCACGCCGAACGCTTCACAGGCGGGCGCCGAGCTAGTCTAACCCGCGCTTTGCGATCCGCCGCTCCCGCAGCACCAAGAACGCGATGATCGCCAGCGCCAACAGCGCGAGAAACACTGTCAAGGCGATGCCGAGCGTCAGCGCTTTCTGCGGCCCGAATGCGACGTCCACATCGCCGGCATCCGGGTGCGGAACCAGCCAGCCGTTGGCGTAACCGTTAACCATTATGTGCGTCAACGGGATACCGTGCTGGCTCGCACTCCAGCGTTGGTCGTACGAGTCCGAAAAGACGAGCAACGTTCCGGTCGTCGTTATGCGCAGTGTGTTGGCTCCCTGCGCGACGATGCGCGCCGAGCCTGCCGTCCGCCGTGCCGGCGGCACGAACCGCTCAGCCACGACAAGAAGCGAACGAACGCCGACGTCCTGCGTCCGCAGCGGCGGCGGAACGCGGCAGAAGCGCAGCGCGAAGGTATGGGTTCCGGTGCCCAGCGACACCCGCGCCAGACGCACGAGCCGTTCGGTAACGTTGCCCGGCAAAATGTCCGGCGAACACGGACTGCGACGCCCGTCCACCGCGACTTGCAGCAATAGCGGCCGGACGCTCTGCTGTACGTGAGCCACGATGTCGTAAACGCCCGCGCGCACGACCCGTGCTTTAGCGTAGACCGGCGCTCGGTCCGGCATGGCTTCGAAGACCACGTGCTCGCGGTCGCCGCCGAAGTAGAACTGATCCCAAAGATTGCGCGTAATCGCCAGATAGGGAAGAGAAATCGACTGCTGGGGACGATCGATCCAGCGAAACGTGCTAAACGTCGTTTCGCTCTCGCGCAACTGCGTGTTCCGTGAGGCGAATCGTAGGTAGCGAATGCGATCCACACGGGGTCGCCCGATACGACCGAATCGATCGAAGTTCAACGCGACGTCTTGTACCCGGCCGCTGAAGTTAACGTTCGTCATGTAATAGTTGTTGCTGTCGGGTGCGTATAGCTGCACCCAGACGCGGCGCGAGGTGCTCGTCAACATGCGAAAAGCGATGCCGGTGGCCCCCTTTGGAACAGGTGGAAGCGCTAGCAGTTCGACGTCCTGAACGCCGCGCGGAATCGCGGCGACAAATCCGTCATATCCGTCCGATGCGATTGCGACATTGGCACGCGGTCGCCCCAGCGCAATTCCGGTCCGCAAATCCGATTGAAAGTTTACCGCGGGAAGAATCTCTTCAGAACGCTCGGCGGGCGGCGCGACGATGGTTGCCGGACGGGCGCATGTGGCGGCCGCGGGTGCCAGTGCCAACACGTCGTAGGGATCGGCCGATGACGGCACGCCAAACACGCAGTCGGGTGCGTATGTACGCTCTACCGGGCCCGCAACGTTCCATATCGAACGATCGTCGAAGGACCGCTCGCGGACGGCAATACCCGTCTGCCCCAACGCGCGTTCGAGCGCCGGCCGCGCATTGGTGATTCCGTTCCTCACGCCCGAACCCGGCGCACCGATATCGTGGACAACGAGTCGACCGATGCTCGAAATTTGCAGCAGCAGCTTTTGCGTTTGCGCGTCGGCGCCATCGGGAATCATTTCGTCCAGCGCCATCAAAAGATGTTGCGTGCGCTCGTAGGGCGTCCATTTCGCAGCCGCTCCAATCGTCGGCACGCCGAGAAAAGGAATTTGCGGCTCGTCCCCGCTCTCGAAACGATAGTCGAAAACGCCGGGATGATAGTAATAACTTCCCGCGTTGGGCACGTACAGCGTTCGGTACAACCCATCCCTCGGAACGCTTGCTGCCAAAACGGTCGCGCGCTCTCCGGCCGTCTCATGGAACGGTCCGATGAGTCCGAGGAAATTACTCCGAAGGAAAAAGCCCTGACCGTACGCTAGAAAGATTGCTAAACCGGCGAATAGTAAGCCTGCGGAGATCCGCTGAAAAACGATGCGTGCGGACAGAAACACCATTATTGGAAACGCCAGCGCCACAACGAACATCAGGTGTTGCGGGGTGCGTAGAAAGAGGCTGAACGGCAAAAGGGCTTTGAAGACGGCAATGATGGGGGGTCCGACGATCGGATTTCCGCCAAGTGGGAGAAGCGCGGCGAGCACGAACATGCCGCCGAGGATCGCGAGCAGCGGCGAAGGACGCTTGATTAACGCGACGACGCACAGCACGACCAGCAGCGCGTAGGCGGCGAAAAAAGCGAGAGCGCCGCGGCCGAGTGCGTGAAAATAAAAATCTCCGGGGAACGCGACGGTCGTAAACGTCATCAGCGGATTCGAAAACTTTTGGTACGTGGCAAAGGCGCTCTCGAGCGATCCGGTCTGCACGACCGTGTACAGCGAATCGCCGGCAAGAAGGCCGGGCACGACCCAGAACGCGGCAAGGGCAACGGATGCGCCGGACACCGTCGCAAGTCGCAGTAACGATTTGGGTACCGCGCGCATCAGCAGACAGATAATCCACATGAAGGCGGTCGTGAAGACGTACACTTGCGACGACGCGATGATGACGGCCATCAGCAACGACGATCCCAGCGCATAGGCGAGCCAAATGCGGCGGCTAGCGAACACCGACCGCAGAGCCAACCCGATCGCGAACGGACTGAGCGCGTCGCCGAGCACGGCACTCTGATCGCCCGCGATGATTTGATTGTAGGTAAAGGGCGCGAGCGCGAAGATCAAGCCTCCGAAGGTCGCGAAGGTGCCGTCGCGCGCGTCGGAAGCGTCGTGCGTTAACGAGAGCAGCAAAAACCGCATGCCGGCGCCGGAGCCGAAGATTCCAAAAAACACCAGCGATTTTGTGACGAACCCACCGTTGAGATTCAAAAAGCCGGCAACGCCGAACAAAAAGCTGGTCAACTGCGTCGAGTAATGAAACGTTACGTACGAACCGAAATCAAAGTCTTGCCACGCGAGGCCGGCCGTGCCGGCGAGGCGCCGCAGTTCGGCGGGATCGGATGGTATGAGCCAGTCCCAATGGTGGCCGAGCGTTCCCGGAACGAGCAGAACGCCGGCGATCGCGCAGACCGCGACGACGGCGTACAGGCCGATCGCGACATCCCAGCGCGACAACAGACGGCTTGGCACGATACCGTTACGAAAGGCTAACTGCCGCTCCGACTTCGGCGGAGTGCGACAACGCTTCGAGGATGCGGACGATGTCGACACCGAATTCGAACGGAGCCCGAGTCGGCTCGCCAGTGCGGATCACGTTGACGAAATGACGGATCTGCATGGAAAGCGACGGAACGCTGGAGCACGTTATCGGAGTACCTTGTCGCCCCGCAAGATCGACCGGAGGCCCGGCGTACGATAGCAGCTTCGTTTGGGCGTCGTCGTCGAACCAGAGCGCTTCGTTCGCGCCGACGACGGTCACCAGCCGCTCGCGTCGCGGATAATCCCACGACACACGCAGCTCTGCCGTCAAGCCTTCAGGGAATTCGAGAATGGCGAAGGCCGCATCGGCGAGGTCCGAACGAAAGAATGCGCTTCGCGCGCAAAAGACGCGCTGCGGCAGCGCCCCCGCAAACGCAACGAACATCGCGAGATCGTTGGGCGCCAAATCCCAAAGCGCGTCGACGTCGGGGCGGTCGTCGCTCGACGCCAAGCGGGTGAAGGCGCGCGATGCGCTCATGAACCGGAGACGGCCGGTTTTTCCGGAGCGGATTCGGTCTACGATCTCTACTACGACTGGATGAAACAGATAGACGTGTCCGGACACGGCCACAATACCGGCGGCGCGAGCCTTGGCCGCTACATCGCGGGCGTCGGCAACCGTCGTCGCTAGCGGCTTCTCCACCAACACGGGCTTACGTGCGGCGATCGCCGCGCATGCGACGGCGGCGTGCTGTTGCGGAGGAGCGGCGACGATCACACCGTCGCAGTCCGGAGCCGCGAGCAACTCGTTTAGATCGGCCGTGAGGCGCACGCCGGGATTGAGCGCTCGCGCTCGTTCTCGCGCCGCTTCGGATGTGTCGGCGCACCACGCCAACACGACGTCGTCCATGCCTGCGATTGCCGCCGCATAGTTTTTACCCCAATGCCCGCACCCGATGAGCCCGAGACGGAGCGGGTTAGACATGGCCGAGCGCCGGTCGAGCGCAGCGCATGAGCGCGTCGGAAACGCGATCGATCTGCTGCTCGGCGATCTCGGGAAACATCGGTAGCGACAACACGGTTTTGCAGGCCCATTCGGACCGCGGAAAGCGGCCTTCGGGCGCACCCAAACCGGCATACGCCGGCTGCAGATGAATCGGCGTCGGATGATTGATTCCGGTGTGAATGCCGAGCTCTTTCAAATCGGCGATTACCCGATCGCGTTCCAACACCGAAACCACGTAGTACTGGAAGACGTGTTCCGCGCGCGAGCGAGTGGCCGGAAAACCGGCGTCTTGCAGACGCGCGTCGTAGCGCGCGGCGGCGGTGCGCCGAAGCGCGTTCCAACCGTCGAGGTGACGCAGCTTCACACGCAGGACCGCGGCTTGGAGCGTATCGAGGCGGCAGTTTTCACCAACGATTTCGTGAACGTGTTTGCGCCGCTGGCCTAAATCGCGAAGCAGCCGCACTCGTTCGGCAACCGCTTCATCCGACGTGCAAACGGCGCCGCCGTCGCCGTAGGCGCCAAGGTTCTTGCCGGGATAGAAACTAAACGCGGCGACGTCGCCGAACGAACCGAGGGGAGCCCCCGCGTACGTTCCGCCGTGCGCCTGGCTCGCATCTTCGATGACGAACAGCCCGCGAGCACGAGCGATTTCCATGATTGCGTTCATATCGGCCGGCTGACCGTATAAGTGCACGGCCATGATCGCCTTCGTACGCGGCGTGATTGCCGCTTCGATCTGCGCGACGTCGATCAGATGATCGGCACCCGAATCGACCAGCACGACCTTGGCGCCCAGATGCGAAACGGCGAAAGCGCACGCGATATACGTGTTCGCCGGAAGGATGACCTCATCATCTGGACCGATTCCGAGCGCCTGCATCCCGAGCTTCAGGGCGCTCGTTCCCGAGGCGACGCCGACGCATTGCGTCGTGCCCGTGTATCGCGCGAACTCGCGTTCGAAATCTGCGACATCCGGACCCATGACGAACGCCGCGCTCGCTACCACGCGTGCCATCGCGTCGTCAACCTCGGCGCGAATCCGGCCATACTGTGCCTTAAGATCGATGAGTGGAATTGGAAACTGGGAGTTCATTCATTTACCCATTCAGGATGTGCGTACGTCGTTTCGGGCTTGCCGCTAAAGATCGCGTTGACCGCTTCGACGCCTTGCATAAACGTGTGGTCTTGGTTAGATACTTCGTACTTCCAGCCACCGAATCGGCCGCGGCTGAACACGCCGAGCGCGCCAAGTTCGGTTTGAATTGTATGCAGAATACGATCGCGCCCGAGAAACGGCACCGGATAGCCGTGCCACATCGCCGCTTGCCAACGCGAAACGACTTGATCGCGATGCTGCAGGATCCCGAACTCGACGAGCTTCGTCTCGATCGCGGCGGCCGCCGATTCGAGTTCGAACGGCGTCGTGCTCGCATCGCTAATCTCGCACAGTAACGACCAGTAGCCTGCCGACGGAACGTTGCCTGGAGAAAAGTTACTCGGTAAACAAATTCTCCAGCACGGAATGTCGGGTTGGGGAATGTGGAAGGAGTGCACGTTCGCGAGCGGTTTCGGCGGCGCTCCCGCAATTCCCAAGCCGACGAAGTATGCTTGGGAGAAGCGCAGCGCGGGACCGAGTTCGCGCGACCCGTTAAGGCCGGTACACATGGCTAGAAGCGAGTCGAGCGGCATGCTCGAAATAATGTGCTGGTACGCGATCGCTTCGCGGTTATCGAGAACCAGCACTTTTGCACGCGCGTCGATGGCAACGACGCGCCGGCCATTGACGATTCGTTCGGCGGGCAAACGCCGGGCGAGGTTTCTCCAAATGACGCCGGAGCCGCCACGCGCCGGATAGCGAATACGTGAGGCCGGTGTCCAACCGGCATTGTCGCGCCGGGTTATTAAACTGCGAAGAACAGGGCCGATGGCGGCGTTGGCGACGTTGGGAGTACCCGAGCCGCTGCGTTGGCCCGTCCAGCAGTTGTCGATCGAACGCGGTTCGTGCGCCCACATCTTGCGGTTAATGGGGCCGAGCACGAGGTCGGTAAGGCCGTTGCCGAAGGATTGGCGCAAATAGCTTTCGAGATCGCTGCCGCGCTTTTTGTTCGGCGATCTGCTCGACAATACGCCGCGCACGGATGCGGCACATAAACCCGCAAGCGACGGTAAAAGCTTTCGCAGCGGAAAGCGATGAATATTCTGTTGAACGGGATAGGGAACGATGCGATCGTCGATCCATACGCCGCGAACCGGAGCGGATTCGTGCCAACTGGGAACGAGCGAGTCCATTAGCTGCGGTAAAATTCGAGTAATGTTCGTGCGGGTAAAGCACGTGGTTGCCGTAATCGAACGTGAAGCCCTCGGGCGTCGTCACCGAAGCAGCGCTACCCCCGGGCGACGCTTTGTCGTCGATCACCACGTAGTTCGTCGAAGCGCCTTCGGAGCGCAATGCTTCAATACGCCAAGCGGCTCCGAGCCCACACGGGCCCGAGCCAACGATCGCTACATCGACCGAACGTTGTGGCACGCTTCAAGCCTCTGTTCCCAATTGCCAATGCGCACGCCCAAAGTGGGCGAGGTCGCCTATTGGCTTTTCTAAACCAAACGAGCAATTCCCGCAGTGGAGTGATTGGCTACTTTAGCTCGGTTATTTAATCTTCGCTAACGAATTGGTGGACCAGCGCGATTGCCATACTACCTTCGCCGACGCTCGACGCAACGCGTTTCATCGAGCCGTGTCGAACATCGCCGGCGGCAAAGATTCCGGGAATGCTCGTTTCGAGCAAATAGGGATCGCGTGCCCGCATCGAATCGGAGAGCTGTAGGTCCACCACGTCGCGGCCCGTGCAGATGAAGCCCTGCGCATCGCATATCAATGCGTCAGGAAGCCAGGACGTTTCGGCTTTGGCACCGATGAAGATGAAGAGCGCATCGGCAGTAAACGTTTTTTGCCTGCCGTCTCTATATGCGACGTCGATCGATTCGATATCGTCCGTGCCGCCGACACTAATGCATTCGGCCCCGTATTCGATGAAGACGTTGCTCTTGGTCGCAAGCTGATCGATGAGATATTGCGACATGCTGGAGGCGAGTTTCTGGCCCCGCACTAGGATCGTGACGCTGGCTGCGTAGCTCGAGAACAACATCGCGGCTTGACCGGCCGAATTGCCGCCGCCGATGAGTACGACATCCTTACCGCGAGATGATAGCGCCTCGGCGCGCGAGGCTCCGTAATACACGCCTCGTCCGAGCAGCGCTTTGGCGCCGGGAACGTCGAGCGTACGCCACGCCACGCCGGTGGCGATCACGATCGCCTTGGTTTGCACGCGACTACCGCAATCGAGGACGATTGCGTGCGTTTCCGTGTTCTCGTCTCGCGGCACGATGTCGGTCGCCTGTCGCGTAACGATAACCTCAGCACCAAATCGCTTGGCTTGATGAAACGCTCGCGAGGCGAGGTCGTCGCCGGAAACGCCGGCCGGAAAACCGAGATAATTTTCGATCCGTGACGACGATCCGGCTTGGCCTCCCGGCGCGCGACACTCGACCAGTACGGTGTTCAGTCCCTCGGAGGCGCCGTACACGGCGGCGGCTAAGCCCGCCGGGCCGGCGCCGACGATTGCAACGTCGTAAGTGGTCGCGCGCGGGGCTACCTGCAAGCCGAGGCGTTCCGCGAGTTCGGGATATTTGGGCGCTGGCATGTACGAGCGATCTGCAAATACCACCGATGGATAGACGCCGTTCTCCAATAGTTCCGGCGGCACGTTAGCGGCGGCGACGGCGGCGTCGTTGGTGGGTTCTATCCAACGCAAACCGATTTGATTGCGCGAAAGAAAATCGCGTAGATCGTAGCATGCGGGGTCGTTGCGCAGACCGATTACCGTGACGCTGAGCATGGGCGTTACGATCGCGGCCTGTTGCAATCCGGAAACGTGGCGCGCCATCGTCGCCAGAATCTGGCGGTTCGCGTCCGGGCAATGCACGAGCAACTCGTGGAAGTCCAGCGCTTCGAGCCGCATCAGCCGGGATGTTTCGACGGCACGTAGCCCGGCAAGTAAGCCCGATCCGAGCAGTAACGACGTTTCGCCGAAGAAATCGCCTGGCTCGGCGGGTTCGACGACCTGTTCGGATCCCGCGGTCGTTTTCACGATCTCGCAGAGGCCCTCGAGGACGACGAAAAAGGCCGCTGCCTCGCCTTCGAGCACGACCCATTCGCCGGCATTGACGTGGATATCGGCGCTACGCGCAACGATCGGTCCCAACGCCCCATCGTGGGCCGATGCGAAGAGCGGGATGTTGGCTAGCATTGCGGGAGTAATCACCAGGCTGGATGCGTTTTCCCGACTAAACCGGACTTCCTTGAAAGAATTGCCGTCACTTCGTTGTGACGAGGAATGGTGCCGTATAGACCGTCTTCCCCCCGATAAATTGTAGCCAGAGATTGTAATTCTGACTGCTCGGTACGAGCAGTTCGAGTTCGAATGCGCTGGGAACGATGCTCCTCGGCGGTAAGGGCGGCGTCTGCATCATCATGCTGTCCCCGCAATCGTCGCTGGCCATGTCGAGCATCGCAGCCGTCATGCCGTGAACGTGCAAATAGGCAAGATCTTGCGTGCCTACCAGAACGCCGTGCGAGATAACTCCCAGATACGGATGTAAGTCCGTTGCAGGCCGCCCGTTTTTAAAGATGCTCACCGATATGGTAGAAATTTCGCCGATCGGCACGGACGTTGGATCGATCTTTACCACATAGGGTCCGACCGATGCGGAAGAGCCCGCTGCGTGGAATTCCCGAGTTGTGGTTTTCACACCGGCTTGCGCCGGCAGGTCGAACTGGAAGACATTTCTTCCGAGTCCGTGCGGCAGACCGTCGAAGTAGATGTGATACGCCGCGCGCGGCTCCGCGAGACGGACTACTATGGAGAGGTGGCCATCGGACGAAAGGACCGGATGCACGTGCTGGAAGTCCGTGAGGTCGTCCGATACGACGATCGCGTGCATCGTTTTCGTCATATCGATGTCGTAGGTGCGCACCACTTGTCCATTGTGGACTTCCCACGCGTCGATACGCGCGGTTCCGTCGGTCGTCCGCTCGAATCGCATGAAGCCGGACATCGGAACCGTACCGGCATAGGCGATATCCTTTCCGGAAATCTCTTCGGTTGCTCGAACGCTGGTTGTCTGTACGCCGAAGAGGATCGCGACCATCACCAAGTTTGCAATTTTGATGCTCATCGTAACGCCGGTGTTCTACAACGAATATTGAAAAAACTACCGATAGAGGGTGGTCGGTGGCTGCGCCGAAAAACGCTGCGTGTCACGACGCATCGTCGGTGCAATTGCGTTCGGCGAGCCCCAGCAGCTCGAGTTTCGCCGTCCGTCTAACCTAGTGGATTTCTTTGTGTTAAGTCCGTACGTCGTGCGATCCGGACGAGGCTACGAGATGCTGTTGCGGATGGTTAACCCGTCCGACGATCCTGCGAAGAAAGTTTCGCGCATCTACTACGCATCGAGCTCCGACGGTATTGCGTTCGATGTCGGACCGGAAGTCATCGCTCCGGGAGACCGCGACGATCCCGACGGTGCGGGATGCGAGGATCCAACCGTCGTAGGTCAGGCTGGGGCGTATTCGGTTTTTTACTCCGGGTACAACGCCGTAAGCAGAAGTTCGGCGATGCTCCGAGCGGCAGGCAAATCGCTTACCGGCTTAACGAAGGCGGGTTTGGTATTTCGCCCCGATCTCATACGTCGCAATACGAAGGAAGCCGCTGTCGTTAGCACGCCCAACGGCTTTCGCATGTTCTTCGAGTATGCCCGGGACGGCGCGTCGCTCATAGGGGTCGCGGATGCTCCGGTGATCGAAGGGCCGTGGACGTTTGCCAATTCGCCCATAGTTCCGCGTCTAAACGGCTTCGATTCGTGGCATTTGAGCCCGTCGTCTGCAATCCGATGCTCGGATGGAACGAATATACTCTTTTATAATGGAGCTTCGAAAGAGGCTGTCTGGCGAATCGGTTATGCAGTGCTCGATCAAAGCGCGGCCGTCGTCCTCGACAGGCCCGAAAAGCCACTAATCGAAGCGTTCGGCCTTACCGGAGACGATACGAATATAGCGTTCGCGGCTTCCGCCGTGGTCGAGGATGCCAAAAACGTGTGCGTCTACTATTCGATCGCCGATCGCAGGCCATGTCGCATCAATGTATCGTTCGAAGGGCTCACAGATTTGGATCGCGATCCGGATTTGAGCTAAGCCTTTCTCTTTCTCGGTTTGGCGGGCGCCTCGAGGAACGGCGCGAGGTCGAATCGGCCGCGCTTCGCATTGATCGGCGCCCACAAATCGCCGACCGCGGCGAACCGCTCGCGCACGTTGTCGAGGCGGAAGTCGTCGAGCTCGATGCCGGCTTCGACCTCTTCCCACGTCACCGGCGTCGAAACCGTCGCGCGCGGCTTCGCGCGCACCGAATAGACCGATGCCAGCGTCGCGCCCCAGCGATTCTGATTGTAGTCGACCAGCACGCGGCCGGCCGGGCGCTTCGCGATCCTATATTCGGCCGTGACGATATCGGGATACGTTCGTTCGAGCGCTTGCGCGAACGCTTTGGCAAACGTCCACACTTGCTTCTGCAGCGGACCGCGCACGATCGCCACGTAGACGTGCATGCCGGACGAGCCGGTCGTCTTCACCACCGGCTTCATCCCGAGGCCTTCGAGCCCGTCGCGCACGCGCAGCGCCACTTCGCGCACCGTCGCAAACGGCGTGCCTTCGACCGGGTCGAGATCGAAGTGCACGTAGTCGGGGCGATCGGTGTCGTCGCAGCGCGAGTACCATTCGTTGAGATCGATGCAGCCGAGATTGATCGTCCACAGCAATCCCGCGACGTCGTCGACCACCGGAAAATCGATCACGCTGCCCGAGCCGTGTTCGATCGGGCAGCGCCGCAGCCACGCCGGCGCGCCCGGCGGCGTGCGCTTCATGTAGAAGAATCGGCTGATCGATCCCGCCGGGATACCGCTTGAGCACCATCGCCCGATCGGCGACGTACGGCACCAGCAGCGGCGCGACGTCGGCGTAGTACTGCAGCAGGTCGCCCTTCGTGAAGCCGGCAGCCGGAAAGTAGACCTTGTCGAGGTTGGTGAGCTGGACGCTGCGGCCGGCGACCGGCGTCACCACGACGTTCGGTGCGTCGCGCGGGATGATGAAGCGCTTCACCGGGAAATACTCTCCAGCGTGTTTCGCATCATCACCGCCAACCTCAACGGCATCCGTGCCGCCGCGCGCAAGGGCTTCTTTGCGCTGGATGGATCGCCAGCAGCCGGATATCGTGTGCGTGCAAGAAACGAAGGCGCAAGAGCATCAGCTCCCACCCGAGGCGCTCGACATGCCCGGAGTTCCACACCGCATTCGTCGACGCCCAGAAGAAAGGCTACAGCGGCGTGGCGATCTACGCCAAGCGCAGCGCCCGAACGGATCGTGCGCGGGCTTGGGATCGAAGAATACGATGTCGAGGGCCGGTTCGTGCGGATGGACTTCGGCGACGGACTCTCGGTCGCGTCGCTCTACGTGCCCTCGGGCACCAGCGGGCCGGCGCGCCAAGTCGTCAAGGAAGCGTTTCTCGATCGCTTCATCGCGACAGCTCGTGCAGATGAAGAACGAAGGCCGCCGCTTCGTCGTCTGCGGCGACTACAACATCGCGCATCGCGACATCGACGTGTTCGATCCGAAGTCGTGTGCGCGTACGACTGGCTTCTTGCCGCAGGAACGCGCCTGGTTCGACGACGTGGTCGAGCGCGTCGGCTGGGTCGACGCGTTTCGCGTCGTGAACCAAGAACCGCGGCAGTTTTCGTGGTGGTCGAATTTTCCGGCGGCGTGGGACGCGCAATCTCGGCTGGCGCATCGACTACCAGCTCGATCACGCCCGAACCTCGCGTCGAGCCGTGCGCGCGGCGTCGATCTATAAGGGCGAGCGGTTCTCCGACCACGCGCCCGTTACGATCGACTACGATCTGTGATGAAAGCGGCGATACCAGCGGGGCGTTCGCGTTGCTCGTGTTAGCGAAGGCCAACTCCAAGGAGCTTCGCGGGGATGCGGCGACTTACTATGAGCGCATGACCGCAACGATCCCGCAGCTACGAATCGCCATTCAGCGGTTCGATGACGGATTCAGAACCGGCAAATCGGTTTTCTGGTGATGGCTACGTGAGCGCTAAGGATTCCGGTCGCACACTTCCCCGGGCGCGCTACGTCGAGACACAGCGAGGCTATCGGTTCGAATTCGGCCGGCTTTCGCTAACGCAGAGCACGTTTTTGCTTCTTGCAGCGGCGGTCGTGGGGACGGGTGCGGGGCTCGGTGCAGTTGGGTTCCGCTTCTTAGTCAGCGCACTCACGGAAGTTGCTACGGGTTGGATGGCGCCGTCGTTGTCTTTTCTCGGGCCTGCAAACGTCGTGCCGGTGTTGATCGTGGGTGGAGTGGCAACGAGCTTCATCGTGAACCGTTTCGCGAAGGAAGCCAAGGGACACGGCGTTCCCGAAGTGATGGCGGCCGTGGCCTTGCATGGCGGAATAATGCGGCCCCGCGTCATCGGGGTAAAGAGTCTAGCGTCGGCCATCTGTATCGGTTTTGGTGGAAGTTGCGGACGCGAAGGTCCGATCGTGCAAATCGGATCGGCCATCGGTTCGGTTCTCGGGCAAATCGCGCGCGCCCCAACACCGATTGTACGGACGTTGGTCGCCTGCGGTGCGGCGGGCGGCATATCTGCAACGTTTAATGCGCCCATCGGCGGCGTCTTTTTTGCGTCCGAAGTAATCCTCGGAAAGTTCGAGCCACGATCGTTTGCCTCGATCGTCGTCTCGAGCGTCGTGGCTGCAGTGATCGGACGATCTTTTTTGGCAACCATCCCTCTTTTACGGCGTCAGCGTTCTATTTGGTGTCGCCGGGAGAACTCGCGCTATACGCGCTTTTGGGCGTCATTGCCGCACTGTGGGCTGCGGCATTCGTGAAGATTCTGTACTTTATCGAGGACCGGTTCGAAGCATGGAACGTACCGAATTGGACCAAAGCAGTTATCGGCTTCGGCGCGGTCGGCATCATCGGTATTAGGTATCCACAAGTCTTCGGCGTCGGTTACGGAAGCGTGGAGGCCGTTTTGTCGGAACACGTACCGGCGCTCCATGCGTTGACCTTAGCCGCGCTAAAACCCATCGCGACCTCCCTAACGCTGGGAGGTGGGGGTAGCGGCGGAATCTTTGCGCCATCGCTATTCACCGGGGCGATGCTCGGCGATGCATTCGGTAGCCTGGCTCACGCGGCGTTTCCGACGTGGACGGCAAGTGCCGCGGCCTATGGATTGGTTGCGATGGCGGCCGTCTTTTCAGCGGCCGCCGAAGCACCGATCACGTCGATCATGATCGTATTCGAGATGTCGGACGACTATACGATCATTTTGCCGCTCATGGTATGTACGGTAATCGCTACCCTACTCGGGCGGCGGCTACTGGGCTATACGATTTATGAGATGAAGCTCATGCGCCAAGGAATAGATTGGCTGCGCGCGAGAAATCCCGGCTTTTTTGCCGGCGTTCGCGTGAGCACCGTCGAACGAACCCCGACGATCGTGGCTGAATGCGGCGAAACGATTCGCGAAGTTGCGGCTCGGCTGGGGGCAGCCGAAGAATTGGCGATCCCGTTGGTTGACGGCAGCCGTTACGTTGGATTGGTGGCGGTTTCACAAATCGCAGCCGCACTGGTTGCCGATCCGTCGGGGCAAAGGCATATCGACGAAATCGGCCGCGCGGCGTCCATAACGCTGCTTTCGACCGACACCTTAGAGCGAGCCGCGATTTGCATGGCCGAGCCCGATACGCCGCTACTGCCTGTCGTGGATTCGAAGTCGGGAACGCTGACGGGAATCGTAACGCGGCGCGACGTGTTGAATGCGTATCGAAGTGCGGGCGGCCTTTCGTCCGCGAACGCTTGACTTCTTTAGCCGATCTACGGGCTACGCTGAATTCATTTGCCGCTAGCGATGTGCCGCTTCGATCGTTGTGCGCATCGCGGCAATCGCGCGAAACGCCTTCTCTTGCTTGCGTATCGGCAGCCATCCGAGTATTAGCGTATCCATCGGCTGCCACATGATAACCCAGCCGGCTATAACAAGCGTTTCCACCGCGAGGGTGCGGATTGCGTCCGGCAAGAGACCGGTGCGTTCAATTCCTGCGGTTATCAATAAGCTAACGGCAAAGAAGCCGAGACCCCAGAAAAACGTACCCAATGCTTCGTGGCGCCACTCGTCCATTTGGAAGTGAAGCTCGGCGAGCTTGTGCGAACAGTATTGCGCGATGGCTCGTTCCACACGCGCTTGCGTTTGCGGTGACACTTCTTCCGAAGGCAACAGTACCCGTAGCGACATCTTTGCCAGATTTGAGGTGAAGTTCGGAAACCGCGCGATTTGCGGGATGCTCTGCAACGCGCCCGCATCGTCGACGAACGGGTCGAACTGACGCTCGGAAAAGAGTTCGCGCAACGCAGGCGCGCAAACCGTCAATTCAGGTGGCATATCACCGATTGTTTTCATTAAGACTCCCTCAGTTTGTTGACCTACTGCTTGCTAAACAAGGCTGCTACCGCCTGCTCGGAGCAGCAGGTAAGCATGCGTTCACCGGAAGCTGAGCGTGTTAAACTAAACGGTGGCGCAACTGGAACGATGAACCTAACAAGAACCGCCCTAATCGTCCTGGTCGTGCTGCTGGGCTTGCTCGCGATCGGCTGGGTTTTCTACATCTCCCTCGGCGCCGATTGATGCTCGCGTGAAAGGTTGGCACATTCGGGTGCTCGAGGGCGGTCGACTCGAGCGTCGGCGAACGTCTCTCATCGGCGCGGATGTTGAATTCAACGCCTTAGTTCTTTGACGCCCGCGCCTTAGCGCGGGCGAGCAGCTTGGCGAGGGCTGACGCTCTCGTCAAGCGCCGAGCACGTCGAAGCGTCGGCTCGAGTTCGAGCGGTTCTCGTTGCGGGAGCAGATTCGCCAGCAGCACCTGCACGATAGCCGCGACAGGTACTGCAATCATGAGACCGGGAATTCCGAAGAGTTCGCCACCAACCAGCAGTGCGAGGATAACCAAGAGCGGCGAAAGCCCGACGCTTCCGCCGAGCACGAACGGGTAGATCAGGTGGCCTTCGATTTGATTGATCACGGCGAAGCCGGCTATGACGAACAGCGAGGCCTCCCATCCGGAGCTAACCAGCGCGACTGCGGAGGCCAAGACGGCTCCTACGATCGCTCCAAGGTACGGGACGATCTCCAATGCGCCGGCCAGTACGCCGATGAGAATCGGATATGGAACGTGGAGCACCTCGAGCAAAGCAATCGCGAGCGCCCCAACGATCGCCGCCACGAGCAATTGACCGCGGATGAATCCGCCCAGCGCGGCGTTACATTCTAGCGCGATTTTGACGACTCGAGGCCTCGCGTACGACGGAACGTTCGCTAGTAGCGCATTGCGCATATCGTCGATTTCGAAGAGCAGATAGAGCGCGACGACCGGAATCACCACGAAAAGCGCGAGCCCAGACGCGATCGAGATTACGACGCGGAAGACGCGCGTCGTCGCCTGGGCTCCGTAACGTTGCACTAGTTCGACGAGCTGTGACGGTATTTGTAGCAGGTACGATCGTAGCTCTGCCGGGAGCCTGGAAAAAATCCTATTTTGCGGATCGGTAATCGCCAACTGCAAACGATGGACCAGCCCTGGCGCGTCATGCACGATCCCTTGCGTGTTGGCGACCAGAATCGGTACGATGAAAACCAGGGCCCCGCCGGCGATACAAAGCACGATCGCGTACACGACAAGGATCGACGCCCAGAGCGGCAGGCTCCGGTTAATTACGCGCACCGCCGGAAAGATGATGTAGACCAAGAAAACGACGCCGACGATTGCCGTCGCTACGATCGGAATGCGTTCGATAAACGCGATAAATCCCAAAAGGATGATGGCGGCGAGAATAATTGCCGCGAACACCTTTATGAGAACCGTCAGCCTGTCGCTCAACGTAACGATCGCGCGATCGCGAAGATCGCACCTTCACCCGATTCGTCTTCGATGCCGCCCGAAACGTACAGCGTCGTGCCATCGGGCGAAAAGGCTACATGGCTCGTTGCTGTATTTCCGGCCGGCAGTCGCTGCAAAAGGTCGCCATTCGCGCCGTAGACAAGCACTTCGCCGGCTCCATGATTCGCAACGTATAATAAGCCGTCCGAGTTGACGGAAATGCCGTCGGGAACCCCTGCGCCGGTATCTCCGGCGGGAACATCCGCAAGCAACGCGCGCTCACCGAGAGACCCGTCGGCGTGCACCGGATACCACCACAGGCGCCGAGCCGTGCTTTCACCGACGTAGAGCCGGCTACCGTCGGGTGAAAGTGCGACCCCGTTCGAATAGGCGATGTCCCCGGCCACCAGCCGAACGCTTCCGCCGCGGTCAACGCGGTAAACGCGACCCTGCGGATCGTCCGGCATTGCTTTAGGCGTTGACTTATAGCCGGAGTCGGTAACGTAGTATCCGCCGCGGTGGGGGTCGAGGGCGACATCGTTCGGATAAGTCAGCCATCTGCCATCGACGCGCGATGCGACAACGCTCGCGACGCGTCCCTTCGGGTCGAGCCGCAGAATAGCGCCCGTGCTCGACATCACGATGTGTGATCCGTCGGCTTCTATTTTATGGCCGTTTGCGTCCGGTACGTGCGCCCAAACATCTGCCGTTGGGGCACCTGGCTCGAAACGCGACACCGTACCCAGAGCCGTCATCGAAAAATATACCGTCCCGTCGGGAGCCACGACCACTCCCTCGGTATATCTATCGGTGCGTAGCAACATGCGAGGCTCGCTCATGCTCACTGATTCCCACTAGATGTCGCGGCCAACACTCGAATGTAGGTTTTCTCCCTTACAAGGCGGGGAATACAGACGCTATTCCTTCAGCATGAGAATCGGCAGGTGATTGGCTTGGTCCGGCGTCGCGATCCGTTTGAACGTCTCGAGCGAGAAGCTGAAGACGTGGATCTCGATATTCGCGAGGGCCGCTTTGGACGTTGGCTCGCGCTGGTTGCCGGCCTATCGAGTGCATTGAGTGGACTCGAAGTCGGATACGAACATTATAAGGGCAGCTACAGCCGCCGGATAATGTATACGCCCGTGATCTTGAGCGCGGCGCTCTTCGCAGCGGGAACGATAAGCTTTTATAACCGGCGCGCGTCTCGCACGCTCTTACCCCTGGTATCGGCTGTAACCCTCGCCGACTGTGGGATCGGATTGTATTTTCACATGCGTGGTATCGCCCGTAAGCCCGGTGGGTGGCGATTGCCGATCGTTAATATGGTGATGGGTCCGCCGGTCTTCGCTCCACTGCTGTTTGGCGTGAGTGCGTACCTGGGGATCGTGGCCGCCTTTTTACGTCGCGACGATGGTAACGACTGCAGTTTGCCCCGGCCTGCATCTTCGACGCATTGGGCAAAGCCATTCACGGGAAAACACGAGCCGATTTCTTGGGAGCAAGATCTTCGCGAAGGCCGTTTTCAGCGCCTTATGATCGTCGCGACCATTGCTGCAACGTCGCTAAGCGGCTTCGAGGCTTGGTACTCGCACTACAAGAACAATTTCCGGTACCCCGTGCAATGGACGCCCGTGATCCTGACGCCGGTCGTCGTAGCGACCGGCATTGCGGCGCTACGCAGCGTGCGGGTCGCCCAGACCGTATTGCCCGCCGTTTCCGCGATCGCCATGATAGACGGCGGCGTCGGTTGCTTTTTTCACGTGCGCGGAACGCTGCGGCGCGCCGGTGGATCGAAGAACCTTCTCTATAACATTATCTATGGTCCGCCGATATTCGCTCCGATGCTGTTCGCGGCCAGCGGCGCACTCGGTATTCTGGCCAGCTTACTTTGCCGAGGAAAAAGACGTTGAAGACAACCCGTAACGAAGCGGATCGCCGTCCTATCGATCCAGACAGTGGAGCGCCGATTGGACCCTTACCGCAACCCGGATACTATCCGAAATTCCAAAGCCTCTCGCAGCAAAATTTTTGGGATGCCACGACGCGTGAGGTCGTGCTCGATCGCGTCGAAAACGTCCCGGATATCCGGTTTTTCGACGCGCGGCAGGCGCGGCTGCTCGAAGCCATTTGCAATTGTATTCTCCCGCAGGACGATCGCGAGCAGGCGCATCGGATAGCGATCGTTCCGCAGATCGATCGACGCCTTTACGAGGATTCGCACGACGGCTATCGTTTCGAACAAATGCCGCCAGATCGCGAAGCCTACACCCTTGGATTGGAGGCCATCGAGCAGATTTCGCACGCGCTGCACGAACGCGGGTTCGTGGAAATCGGTACGGTCGAGCAAGAAGCGATACTCCGCTCGCTGCATCATGGCAAACCCCCTGCAGCGCACGAGATCTGGAAGCGGATGCCGGTTCACCGCTTTTGGATGCTGCTCGTGCAAGATTGCGCGGAGGCTTATTATGCGCATCCGTGGGCGTGGGACGAGATCGGTTTCGGCGGCCCCGCCTATCCGCGCGCGTACATGCGTTTGGAACGTGGCGAGCCCGAACCGTGGGAAACGGCCGAACAGCGCTACGCATGGCGCCCTCCCGTTTTGTCGATTTCGGGAGAGTACGAGCCCGTGGCCGGTACGTCGGAACACGCCGATTCGCCCGGGCAAGGTGGCACCCATTGAAGTCACCGTTACTTGGGAAATTCCGATCGTCCGATGACGCGTCGCACATGCTCGGAGCGCTTCAGAAAATCCATGCGCCGATGCGACGCTTCGCGCCGGGCGAAGAAGTCGACTACGTCATCATCGGTGTCGGCGCGGGAGGCGGCGTCTTATTGCAGCGCTTGGCGCGCGCCGGGTTTCGCGTAATCGGCTTCGACGCAGGCCCGTTCTGGGACACGGAACGCGACTGGGTCAGTGACGAAAAGGGCTCACACAAACTCTACTGGACCGAAAAGCGCGTAACGGGCGGCGACAATCCGCTCGCGCTGGGCGCGAATAACTGCGGACAAGGCGTCGGAGGCGGAACGGTGCACTGGGCCTCGTTCACGCCGCGCCTTCATCCCTCTGATTTCCACACGTACTCCCTCGACGGGGTCGGCGTCGATTGGCCGATCTCGTATGCGGACATCAAACCGTATTACGAGCTGATGGAGTTGGAGCTTCCGGTATCGGGGCCGGCGTACTATCCGTGGGGCGATCCTCACGGATATGCCTACGGTCCGCACCCGATGGGGGGCGTGGGCGACGCGCTCATTCGCGGGTGCACGCAGTTGGGCATCGGCGTCTCGGCCGGCGGTCCGGTCGCGATTCTTGAGGGATCGCGCGGCGACCGGCCGCATTGCATCTACCGCGGCTTTTGCATACAAGGGTGCAAAGTCGGAGCTAAAGCGAGCACGCTGATCACGCACGTCCCCGACGCGCTCGCTAACGGAGCCGAGCTTCGTCCCAACTGCATGGTCGCACGCATCGATATCGGTCCTAACCGGCGTGCGACCGGCGTGACGTATATCGACGCTGAAGGGCGCGAACGGTTCCAGAAAGCCAAAGCCGTCGTCATTGCAGGCTACTCGATCGAAACGCCGCGGCTCCTCCTCAACTCGGCGTGTTCCGGATTCGAAGCCGGCCTTGCAAATTCGAGCGGCGCGGTAGGTCGCTACTTAATGGCGCAAGCCGGGAACGTCGTCATGGGACGCTTCGAGCAGCCGGTTCGCATGTATAAAGCGCCGCCGGCGAACGCGCTGACCGAGGAATTCTACGAAACCGATCCACACCGCGATTTCGCACGCGGCTTCGCGATCCAGACCGTCGGACCGCTGCCGATTGCGTTCGCTAAACAGATGGCGGTCGCCAAAGGCGCTTGGGGCTGGGGATTGCGCCGCGTCATGATGGATTATAACCATTGGGCCGCATTCGGACTGCTCGGCGAAATACTTCCGCACGCAGACAACCGCGTGCAACTGGCCGGCGAACGGGATCGGCACGGCCTTCCCGTCGCGAAAGTCACGTTCAACTTACACGATAACGACAAGAAGCTCGTCGCATTCGGCAAGAAGAAAACCGAGGAAGTCATGTGGGCGGCGGGAGCGCAAGAAGTGGTACAGGAAACGCGCTACGCGCACCTCGTCGGTGCGGCTCGAATGGGGTCCGATCCGGCGACGTCGGTGGTCGACCAATTCGGTCGAACGCACGACGTTGCAAACCTTTTCGTTTGCGACGGCAGCATCATGCCGACCCAAGGCTCGGCTAATCCCGGTTTGACGATCATGGCGCTGTCGGCGCGCATCGCCGACTATCTTATTCGCGAAGGTAACGACATTTTCGCAAGCGACGTGCGCAACATGGAGGCGCCGGCTTTCCGTCGCGATCTCTCGCCGCCCGATACCTGGGGGCATGGAATGCCGCGCGTTCGCTAAATCGGCCGCTTGGCTGCAAGTTTTGAGTGCGGTGCGTTTGGGAACATAAACATACACAAAGGTTTAGGTGTAATTGTATGGCAACGACTGCCGATTTTTTGTTGCGGCGTTTGGTCGACTGGGGTTTTTATCGCGTTTTTGGCTATCCGGGTGACGGCATCAACGGGATCATGGGTGCGTTCGATCGGATCGGCGACAAACTCCGATTCGTGCAAGTGCGGCACGAAGAAGAAGCAGCTTTCATGGCGTGCGCGCACGCAAAATTCACCGGCGAAACGGGCATCTGCTTAGCGACGTCGGGGCCGGGCGCAATTCATTTGCTCAACGGCTTATACGATGCGAAGATGGATCACATGCCGGTCGTCGCAATCGTCGGACAGGCCGCCGTTAGCGCACTCGGCGGCTCGTATCAGCAAGAGGTCGATTTGCAAGTGCTGATGCAAGATGTCAGCGCCTACACGTATACGGTTTCGAGCCCGGCCGCCATGGGTCACATCATCGATCGGGCGGTGCGCACCGCCGCGGCGTACCGAACGGTTACGTGCGTGATCGTTCCTAAGGATATCCAAGAGGAAGACGCGGTTCCGGTCCCGCCGCATAAGCACAATATGGTCCCGAGCGGAGTTGGATATTCCGCTCCGATCGTCGTACCGGAAAAGGCCGATCTCGAACGAGCTGCCGATATTTTAAATGCCGGCACGAAGGTCGCGATGCTGATCGGTGCGGGCGCGATGAACGCCGCCGAAGAGGTGATGGCCGTTGCCGACCGCCTGGGCGCCGGGGTCGCGAAGGCGCTACTTGGCAAAGCCGCGTTGCCGGACGATTTGCACTACGTAACCGGGACGTTGGGCTTGCTCGGAACGCATCCCAGCTACGAGATGATGACCGAATGCGACACCCTACTGATGGTTGGCACGTGCTACCCGTATTCGGAATTTCTTCCCAAACCCGGACAGGCGCGAGGCGTGCAGATCGATATAGACGCGCGGAATATCGGGCTACGGTTTCCGACCGAAGTCAATCTCATCGGTGACAGCGCTCGCACGTTGACCGAGTTGTTGCCGCTGCTACACCAAAATCCGGAAACGGAATGGCGTGAAAAGATCGCCCATGGCAGACGCAACTGGGAGCGCGACGAGCGCAGGCGGTCGCGCGTTGAGGGCAAAGCGCTCAATCCCCAGTTAGTGTTCTGGGAGCTCAACGACCGATTGCCGCACAACGCTATTTTAAGCAGCGATGCCGGCACGTCCACCAACTGGTTCGCACGTAACATTCACATCCGTCGCGGTATGAAAGCGTCCTTGTCGGGAGGATTGGCAACGATGGGCGGTGCGGTTCCGTATGCGATCGCGGCGAAATTCGCGTTTCCCGATCGAATTGCCGTGGCGATGACCGGCGACGGAGCGATGCAGATGAATGGTAACGCGTCGATGCTGACCGTTAAGAAATATTGGAAGGAGTGGGCCGATCCGAGGCTCATTTTCCTCGTGCTCAACAACTCGGATCTCAACCAGGTGACCTGGGAGATGCGCGTCGAGTCCGGTAACCCGAAGTACGAAGCTTCGCAAAATCTTCCGCATTTCAACTACGCGCACTACGCCGAATCGCTCGGACTCTGCGGCATTCGAGTTGAGAAACCCGAGGAGGTCGGGCCGGCTTGGGATCGTGCCTTAGCCGCCGATCGGCCGGTGATCTTGGATGCCGTCGTCGACCGAGACATTTCGCAGCTGCCGCCGCACATCACCCTCGAGCAGGCGCACAATCTGTTTTCGGCAATGGTGCAAGGCGATCCGGATCGGGGCGGCGTGATCCGCGATACCATCAGCACCGTGCTTGCAACCGTACTTCCGAATCGGAACGAGAGCTAGAAGCGAATGGCTATCGCCTTGGCTCGGCGTTGCGAGTACCCTATAGAAGCGGTCGACGTACGGGCCTACACGGTGCCGACCGACGGACACGAATCCGACGGGACGCTGGAATGGGATGCAACGACGTTGGTGTACGTGCAAGTCCATTCGGGCGAGGTCACCGGTATTGGTTACACCTATGCGGACGTGTCGACTGCGAAGCTCGTGCAATCGCTCTTGGCCGGCGTGCTCGTTGGAACAAACGCCATGGAAACCGGGTCGCGCTGGAACGACATGTGCCACTCGATCCGCAACCTCGGCCGCGATGGTATCGCGTCGATGGCGATCTCGGCTCTCGATATCGCGCTCTGGGACTTCAAGGGGAAGGCATTGGGCTTGCCCGTGTGCGTTATGCTCGGATCTGCACGCGAAGCCGTACCGGTGTATGGGAGCGGAGGATTCACCTCATATACCGTTGAGCGTCTGTGCGAGCAGTTGGGCGGATGGGTCGGTGCGGGCATACCACGCGTGAAGATGAAGGTCGGGCGCGATCCGCACGCAGATGTCCGGCGCGTTTCGGCGGCGCGTCGAGCGATCGGTGACGAGGCGGAACTGTTCGTGGATGCAAACGGGGCGTACTCGATTCAACAGGCCCTACACCAAGCAGAGCAATTTTCCGAGGCTCGCGTCACGTGGTACGAAGAGCCCGTTTACCATCAAAATTTCGATGGACTTAGCGTCGTTCGGAGGGGCGTGCCCGCAGGCATGGATGTCGCCGACGGTGAGTATGGATACGGGCTCTATCATTTCGAGCGCATGCTGCGAGCCGCGACGGTCAACGTGCTGCAAGCGGATGCGACGCGTTGCGCCGGCTTCAGCGGGCTCTTAGCCGTGGACGGTCTCTGCCAAACGATGATGCAGCCTCTGTCGACGCACTGCGCTCCATACGTTCAACTGCACGCCGCGGCGGCTTGCAAGCAGCTACGCCATATGGAGTACTTTTTTGACCACGTACGGATCGAGCGAATGCTGTTCGACGGACCGGCCGAACCGGTAGATGGCAGCCTTCACCCGGATCTCAGCCGGCCCGGGATCGGTTTGGAGCTCAAGCGTTCGGACGCCGAGCGATATGCGGTTTGATGTAATGTCATGCATCGCATCGTAATCGTGGGCGGCGGCTTCGCCGCGGTCGCCGCCGCTCGAGAATTCGAGCGGCGGTCCAACCCGCGCGACGTACGGTTGACGGTGATCAACCGCCAAAATTACATGCTGTTCACGCCCATGCTGCCCGAGGTTGCGAGCGGTTCGCTCGATGTACGCGACGTTACTCAGCCGTTACGAGCGCTACTGCACGCATCGCAATTCGAACTGGGTGAGGCGATCGGAGCCGATCGAGAAGCTCGCACCGTTTCCGTACGCCACCCCTTGACGCATGATTGCAAGACGGTTGCGTACGACCAACTCGTACTCGCGGTCGGTTCGAGCAGTTCGACGATGGGCGTGCCGGGTGTTGAAAAATTCGCGCTGGCGTTTAAGACGATCGCGGACGCCGTCCAAGTGCGCAACCGGGTTCTAGGAGCGCTAGAGGTGGCCGCGAGAACGCACGATTTGGTCGAGCGCGACCGCTTGCTGCGGTTCGTCATCGTGGGCGGAGGTTTCACCGGCGTTGAAGCGGCCGGCGAACTGCAAGGATTCTTGCGGTCGGTATTACGGTACTTCCCGGAAATCGACCGGAGTCGTGTCGAGGTGGTAGTAGTCGAGAGCGGGCACGGACTGTTGCAACATCTGCCGGAGAGGTTTGGCAAGAACGCAGCGCGATCGCTTTCGCGACGAGGCGTACGCATCAATTTGGGCGACGACGTCGCCGCGGCCGACGGCCACGGTTTGGAGCTACAGGACGGCAGACGCTTCGAGAGCCGCACGATCGTGTGGTCGGCCGGTGTCGAACCCGCGCCGTTCGTGAAAACGCTCGGCATCGAAACCAACGAACATGGAGCGGTTACAGTGAACGGCGATTTTTCGGTGCCGGGCGCGCGGGGTATTTGGGCGCTCGGCGATTGCGCCGCCGTTCCGCGCCGCCACGGTGGTACATACGCACCGTTGGCGCAAAATGCGACCCGCGAGGGCCCGTTGCTGGCTCGAAACGTGCTCGCCGCGCTACGGGGCGCGACGACTCGGAACTTCAGGTACCAAGAGCTCGGACAAATGGCGTGCCTCGGCGATCGCCAAGCGTTGGCTGAATTGCCCGGCGGGAAACTGCTCGGGGGGCTTCCGGCGTGGCTGCTCTGGCGTTCGTACTATTTGGGCCGCCTGCCGGGCTGGAGTCGCAAAGCACGAGTCGCGATGGATTGGTCGTTGCAGATGGCCTTCCCGCGCGGCGTAAACCGCCTCCCGCTGATTGAAGAGGACGCGACGTCCTTTGAGGAGAGCCATGCGCTTAGCGGATAAAGTGGCGATCGTCACCGGAGGCGACAGCGGAATCGGAAGAGCGATCGCATTGCGAATGGCGCGCGAAGGCGGCAAGATCGTCGTCAACTATTTTGGCGATGAGAAGCCGGCCAAGTCACTCGTTGACGAGATCGAGAACTTCGGCGGCAAGGCCTATGCGGTTGCGGCAGATGTCAGTAAAGCCGACGAGGTTGCCGAGCTCGTCGAGGCAGCCGTGCGACATTTTCGCGGCGTAGACATTCTCGTGAACAATGCGGGAATCGAACACAAGGCGCCATTCTTGGAAACGCCGCTCGATGAGTGGACTAAGGTCATCGCGATCAATCTGACCGGAGCTTGGATCTGTTCGCAAGCCGCTGCCAAACAGATGGTCAAGCAAAAGCGCGGCGGGCGGATTATCAATATCTCTTCGGTGCACGAAGAGCTGGCAATGCCGACCAACGCTCCCTACTGCGCTTCTAAGGGCGGCGTCAAAATGCTCATGCGCACGATCGCGGTCGAACTCGCCGCTTACGGTATAACCGTCAACGACGTATGTCCGGGCGCGGTGGACACCCCGATGGACGCTAAACTCAAGGCCAACCGTAAAGAATACGATCGGCTACTCGCGGAAATTCCCTTGCGCCGGATGGCGAAGCCCGAAGAAATCGCAGGTCTTTGTGTCTATCTTGCTAGCGACGAGGGCGGCTACGTTACGGGCGCATCGTACGTTATCGACGGCGGCATGACAAAACAATCCGGTAGTCTGTGATCGCCCGAATCGCCGGATCCGGCGAACGGATGTCGACGTATGAAATCGCCGACAGCCAAATGGCGGCGGGCAGCACCCTGGGCGCTCCGAAAGCCGTCGTCATTATTAAACCTACCGGTGCGATCGAGAAGTTCTATTCGATCGATGCCGGTCTAAGTGTTATCGGGACCGTCGTGCTGCATCACTGGGACGAACGTACCGGAATCCAACTTACGGCTTTGGACGGCAAATTCGTCATTCATCCCGACCATCAGCAACATATATTTACGCTTTCGAACGGCATCACGGTCGAAGAAGACGTCTTCGTTCTGAACGGCAAACCCGATGGGGACGCCGTCGATCCGCCGGCTGCTTACTATCGATTGCTACTGACGAACGACACTGCCGAAGAGCTGCGGATTGGCAGTTATGCGTCCGCTCAGTTACGCGGAAACACCAACCACGACGTCTTGACGAAATATAGCCCAAAGCACCGGGCGATCGTTGCCTGGAACGAGTCAGACCCGAATCTCGTGCGAATGTTCGGTTGCTCAGTCGAGCCGACATCCTACGAGACGACCCACGATATGGGCAAGTCGAGTGCCTCGAACTTTCCCGGCGAGCTTCCCAACAAAACCGAGAAAGGCCCGGGCGACCCGATCGGAATTCTGCACTTCAGTCACTCGCTCGAGCCTGGCGAATACGCCGAGCTTACGTTGTTGCTATCGTTCTCCACGTCGGGGCGACCGTCTGCGCAACGAACGTACCGCTCGTGTCCGAGCCCTACAGCAGCGCTCGCACGGACTCGCCAACACTACGACGAAATTCTCGGACTAGCCGTGGTTCTTACGCCGGACCCCGAGGTAAATCGCGGCGTCTTATGGGCGAAGGCCAATATGCTCCGTACCGAAGTGCTGGCCAAGACGGGCTGGAGCTTCGTGAACGATCCGACTCGCTCCAATAATAGCGTCGGCCGCGATACGGCCTGGTTTGCATTCGGTGCCGATTACATCACGCCGCGGTTCGCCCGCGAATCGCTGTTGTGGTATGCGAATCACCTGAACAAGAACGGCATGGTCGTCGAGTACTACGACATTCGAAACGGGAAATCTGCTGACTATGGTCTGAATATCAACGACAATACCCCGCTGCTCATTTTAGCGTTGTGGCACCACTACAATACGACCGGCGACGTGAGCTTTTTGAAGTCAGTCTACCCCAAGGCGCTCAAAGCCGCGCGTTACATTCTGTCGCAGCGCAACGAGCAGGGCCTGGTTTGGTGCACGGCCACCGGAACGTCAGATTGGGGCATCGTCGGATGGCGCAACGTCATCAAAAACTATAGGCTGTCGGGGGCGACGACCGAAGTGAATTCGGAATGCTATGCCGCGCTCAAAACGGTCGGTCACATGGCGAGAGTGCTGGACAAGCATAAGGAAGCCGCAGAGTTCATGGAACACGGCGAGACGTTGCGCAAGGCGATCAACGAACATTTGCTCGATTCCGAGACCGGCCTGTATTATCTCAATATCGATCTGAGCGGCAAACCTCGCACCGACGTCACGTCCGACTTGGTCTTTCCGGTGATGTTCGGAGTGGCCGACGACGAAACGGCCGCGCGCGTAGTCAGCAAGCTCAGCGGACCCGAGTTCTGGAGCGACGCCGGCATCCATACCGTTCCGCGTAACGATATCAATTACGGGCCAACGCACGGCTACGGGCTACTCGGCGGCATTTGGGTAGGCGTTACGTTTTGGTATGCCTTTGCCGCGGCGCGTTTCAACGCCGATTTCATGGCCTTCGCTTTACGAAGTAGCTTCCAGCATTATTCGAAGGACCCGCTGCACAATAACACCGTGCCCGGTCAATTTTCCGAATGGCTGCACGGCGAGACGCTGGCTAATCAAGGAATGATGCTGTCGCCGTGGTTTCCGCCACGGTATTTGTGGGCGGCGATCGAAGGAGCCGGTGGCCTCGATCTTTCCGGCGGGTCGCCGAGCGTCAACCCGAAGCTGGCAGCCGGCTGGAAATGGATGGGGGTACGCGACTTGCCGCTGAGCGGCAAGCGTCTAACCTGGTTTGTCGTCCGCGCTCCCGACATCAAAATGTATGCGAACTTTCGGTTCGATCAATCGATGGTCTACGAAGCCTACGATAGCGATATCAGCGCGGACGTACACGTGAGCGGAGACGCCGCGACGGCGATCGCGCTGCGTAAGCGCAATCACATGGTCATCTTGGTTGGAAATACCGTGGACCGCACGACAACCACCTCGTTGCGATTAACGACGAGTCTCGCCGGCCGCTACGCCACGCGTGTTTACAACAGTCTTCGCGGCGAGTGGTTGGACGATGCAAGGAAGAAAGCCGAAGATCTCGAGCGCGGCATTGCGATCCAGCTCGATGCCAAGGGTTTCTGCGTCCTCGAGCTACGACAAGAGGTATGAGCATGGGAGCGTCCGCCGGCTGCTTTGGCGTGAGCGAGTTCACGACGTGGCCCTGGTCGTTCGAACGTGACATCGAACGCTACTGCGCTCACGGGGTCGCCGCCATAGAGATATGCGAATTTAAGCTCAATCGCGGAGATTACGCTCCGCAACTCGAGCGCATCCAGCAAGTGGGGCTCGATGTAAGTTCCGTGCAGTTGACCGTGCATTCGCTCTTCCCCGATAGCCTGGCGCCTACGCCGGCGAATCCGGACGATCGGATCGCTCACATGAAATCCGCGATCGACCGAATCGCCGAGCACGTGCCCGAGCAAACCCCGTTCGTCGTCATCACCGGCGCGGCGCCCGGAGGCGATACTGAGGCCGTGTACCAACGCGCGCTGCATGCCTTCGCGGAGTTAGCCGACTTCGCTGCCGAACGGCGCATGCGCTTGGCATACGAACCTCTCAATCCGGTGCTGTTCAATACGGACACTGCGTTGTGGGGCTTGGATAGCGCGCTCGAGCTGGTGCGCGCGATCGACCATCCGGCGCTTGGGCTGTGCGTTCAACACCTGGAACGTTTTCCAAACACCGAACCTCTTCGACGTCATTTCTGCCGCAGCGGACCGAACGTTTCTCGTGCAGATCAGCGACTGGCGGCGTCCGCGCTCCGGCGCGGACCGCGTTAGTCTAGGTCAAGGCACGATCGATAATGCGGCGATCGTGAAAGCGGTCCGCGCGGCGGGCTACCACCGGCCGTACGTGCTCGAGATCTTTTCAAGCGAATCCCTACCGGACTCCATTTGGAAGGCCGACCTGGACGAGGTTATTGAGTCAAACGTGCGCCAGTTCGCCCGAATCTGGGAAGCGAGTCAAGCATGATGTCGCTCCGCTCGGGGCTTGGAAAGATCTAGCCGTTGCCGCGAATTTTCGGCCGCCGGTATTCAAAGGACGAACTAAACGCGCGCATCGGTCGTCCCGAGCAGATAGGCGGAATCCGCCGCATAACGTTCGATGATGGGCGCGCTCGCGGCGTTCGCGCGCTCGAAGTGCGCAGCGGAGGCGGGCTCACCTTTACTTCCGTGGCAGATCGCGCGCTCGACGTATGCGCCGCGGAATTTCGCGGAATTCCACTGGTGTGGCACGGTCCCGGAGGGTTGGCGGCTCCCGCCTATTACCAACCGCGCGGTGAGGATTTCGCCCAAAACTTTTTTGGGGGCCTGTTTACGACGTGCGGGCTATCCAACTTCGGTCCGGCGGGAACGGATTCGTACGGTAGCTTTGGTACGCACGGCCGTGTGAACCACCTTCCGGCGCAAGACGTTTGTGCTCGCACGGTATGGGAGGCCGATTCGTGTTTTTTTGAGATAACGGGTGTCGTCGACGAGGCGCGGATGTTTGGAGCGGCGCTGCGCTTAGAGCGCCGGCTACGGATCGAGCTAGGATCGAATCGTCTCGAGGTACGCGATACCGTTACCAACGATGGGGGCACCCGCGTTCCGCACATGCTGCTCTACCATTGCAATATGGGATTTCCGCTACTGGACGCCGATGCCAAACTGCATATCTCGCAATCGTCTATGCGGCCACGCGACGATCGGGCCAAGAGCGGCTTGTCCGACTGGAATCTCGGTGGGGATCCAGAGCCGGATTTTGCCGAACAAGTCTTCGTTCACACGCCGCTCCCTTGCAACGATGGTCTGGCGGGAGCGATGATGGTAAATCGCAACCTCGACAGCGAACGCGGAATCGCTTTGGTCGTGTGGTTCGATCCGGTCGAACTGCCGGCGCTGTTCACCTGGAGGATGTTAGGGAAAAAAACCTACGTTATGGGTATCGAGCCGGCTAATTGCCCGACCATCGAAGGGCGTGTAAGAGCCGGCGAACGAGGGACCCTTCCGTTTCTCGAAGCGGGCGAGAGCCGCTCCTATCACCTCGCGTTCGAAATCGTCAGCGGCCGTCAGGCGATCGAAGAATGTTCACGGCGTATAGACGTTAATCTCCGGGGGCGCGTTTGAAGCAAATACGGACGTTTGCAGATTCGCCCGTCGAGGGCGATGGCAGCGCGCCCGGACATTTAACGAAGATCAACCAGGTGCGTGTGCCGGACGGCGCTTTTCCATGGATCCTATTCCTTATGTCCGTCGCATGCGAGTCGAGTGGCTCACGTATCGCGCGACTGGAGAGTCGAGTTAGCTGTTGCGTTAGTTACGCCACTACCGCAACGCTTGGCGGCCCCTAGCGAACTTCTGGAGGATAGAGCCGTTGCACGACCCGCTCTAGCGGCAGTCCTTGCAAGACGAGTGTGACGAAGACCGTGGCGAACACCGCGTCAACGATTTCAGCACGATGCACCAGCGTGAAAGGTAACGCGAGGGCTAACGCGAGCGGAAGCGCGCCGCGCATGCCTGCGAGAAATACAGTGATCCGGGCTCGTGCTTCGTGTAGCACGATTCCGACGATCATCGCTCGCGACGCAAAGACGATGACGAGTGCGATTGCGATCAACGCGGGTTCGTGAAGGACGCGCGGAAGGTCGATCAAAAGCCCGGTCGCGATAAACACGACGGCGTTAGCGATATACGCGGTCGTATTCCAAAAACGATCGGCGTCGTCGACGCTTTCAATTACGCGATCGTTTCGGCGCTGAAGGGCTCGCAGGACGACGCCGGCTGACGCGCAGGCAAATATGCCCGAAAGCGTTAGCCGGTCGGCCGCGAGGTACGCGATGTAGGCGAGGGCGACGGTCATCGTCACTTCGTATTCCGCTGCCGCCGTCATTTTGAGGAGCCACCACGCCGTATAAGCGAGAGCGGAGCCGATTGCGATGCCGCCGGCGATCGCGAGAGCGGCGTGACCAGTCACGGCGAGCCAATCGACGTTCTTACCGGTTGCGATCGCCAGTGCCGTTCCGTAGAGCACGAGGGCGACACCGTCGTTGGAGATGGATTCCGCTTCGACGATCGTCTTTAGCCGGTTGGGAACGGGGAATTTTCGGAATACCGCGACGACTGCAACCGGGTCCGTCGCAGCGACCATTGCGCCGAAGAGAAGCGCCGCGCCGAACGGCAGCGCTCCGATCGCCGTGATCCCGCCCGCGATCGCGAACGCGACGACGATCGTTCCGGGAAACGCCAAAAGGGAAACTTGCTTCCACGTTTGCCGGAGATCGTCCAGATGAACGTTCCATGCCGCTTCAAAGATGAGCGGCGGCAGAAAGATAAAGAGCAGTGCCTGACTGAAATTAAATGGCGGGTGGATGTGCCAGAGTCAACCCGCAACGACGCCGGCTCCGACGAGCAGTACCGCGGCCGGGATACGCGCGCGCTCGGCCAGCATCGAAAGCAAAAGCGCCACTGCAAGCAGCGCGACAAATCCTTCGACACTAAGGACGATCCCGGTTGGACTCATTGCAGCGGCGTACCGCCTCGATCGAGAAGCGAAAAGCTGCGGCACGCCGCGCGAGTAGTAGGTTGCTGAGACGTCAACGGGCACACTGTCGCAGTCCGTTTCGCGGTGACCGTGCACTTTCCATAGCTATAGACGCAACGAAACCGATGCCGGCCTACTCCGTATAAAGCACATGGTAAAAAGATCGCTTTCAGCGGTGTTTGCTGGTTTTGCGCTGATTTTGCCTCTCGTGGGGGTTACGCCGGCACCGCCTTCGGCAGAGGAATTCTACGCGCGCGCCGTCGGCCAAATGCGCAGTCATCCCGAACCGGCGTTCGCGAGGTACGATGCGTCGATCAGCGGCTTGAACTGCACCGCCGAAAAGGCCGGCTTCACGTGTACGCTCGGTAAGAGTACCGCGGAATCGGAGGCACCATTCGCGACCGATCTCCGGCAAAGCGATGGACGCGTGGCTCTACACCGCGACGGCCGATCGGTTGTCTTCGGCGATTCGACTTTTCTAAACGCAACGTGGCCGGGCGTCAACGCACTCATTCGGCACGGGTTCACCGGCATGGGAAGCACGCCGCCTTCGACGCCGCCCCCCTCGTCGGACGAAGCACCCTCATCGCTTCCCGTGATCGCAGTCGTCTCCACTCTTTCGGTGGCGAACTACAACGTCTACGACGCCGGCGCCGCGACGTGCCCCAACGGTGACGGCGGCCACGCGCTTCGTTTAGTGGCTCGTCACGATCCGTTGCGTTACCCGTTGACCGGTGCCACCGTCGATTTACGCACCGGCGATCTCTGCGCGCTACGGTTCAACGCCAACGTAAACGCCGCCGGCGGATTAGTCGGGGCAACGAGCGGTGCGCAAATCGATCTCAAGAATGTCGGCGGCTACGCGATCGTCACGAACGAGCGGTTCGATATCGATTTGCGCGCGGTCGGCATCGCCGTCAAGCATCTCAACATCAACGTGGCGTACTCGAATTTTACGTTTCCCAAGTCAATCGCGCCGCAAGTCTTCGTGACGCCAACTCCTTCGAGTGCGCCGCATGGCAAACCGTGAACGCGAACTCTAGACCCCATCGTTTTTGTCCTCGATCGCGGGGGGCTTACGCCGCGTGCCCGTAGGTCCGGCGCGCGCCGAACGGAAGGAGTGGCTATGAGCTCTGTACGACCACATCGATCTCCGTGTGAGCGACCTCGCAAAGGTGCGCGCGCTATACGATGCGCTGTTACCGGCGATGGGGTTTCCGCGTCTCGAGGAGGATGGCGAGAACGTCAATTATCATCTCGAAGCCGAGGACCGATCGCAGCCATTTTTCGGGTTGATGTCCGAATCGCAGCATCGGCAGAACGGCACACGTATCGCCTTTCGTGCGGCTAGCCGTGACGATGTGGACCGGCTTGCAGACATCGCCCGCCTAGCCGGAGCAAGATCGTTGGAGGGCCCCGAAGATTATGGCGGATCGCCGCGGTATTACGCCGTCTTTTTCGAGGACGCCGACGGAAACAAGCTCGAGATCTGTTTCAGGGAATAGGAGCCGCTTATGACGCTAGGCTTTGGCGATCGCCACTCCGCGATACTCGCGCGCGCGAACGTTTTCCGGCCCGCGGCACGTGAGCTGCGCGCCGGCACGAACCGCGGTTTCTACGGTCACCGTCATGTCACCCAGCGGCGTAACGACGTTGGCTTCGGCGTGATGGTCGTCGATCCGGCGCACGGATGCCACGGTCAGCGCATCCCGTTGCGCGATGCCGAGCTGTTGATAGGCGAAAACGAGCGCCGCTTGCGCTACCGGTGCGAGTCCGATTCGCCCGCGCATCAGCGCCGGTAAAACGTCTCCAGCGTCTGCGATCCGCGCAAGTTCGAGTGCGCGTTGCTCGGGTACGCGTCCGTACAGCTCTCCCGTCGGCAACACCAAGACGTTGGCGGCAAAGCGATCGCCACCGAGATGCGTCGTTTCCCAAACGCGTCCGGGACGAAGACGTTGCAATGCTTGTGCGACCGGCCTACCACGCAGCGCACAACATGCATCGTGCTTTCCATGAGCGCACACCAGGTACAGTGGCGCAGTGTCGATTGCCTCCGGGGTGATGCGCGGCCACCCGGCCTCGAGCTCCGGAGCGATTTGCGCCAAATGGTTAACGCGCCACCAGGTGATGCGCGGCGCATCGATGTTCGTTTCGGCGATGCCGACCTCGTAGCCGCCGGCGAGAATGCCCGGCTCGTGTTTTCCCGGCCGGCGAATCGCTTGGAGGCGCATGCCGGCATTGGCAGCAGCCGCATCGATACGCCGCGCGACGTCGGGATCGCATCGGCTCTCGGTCAACCCGCGCGGTCCCCACGCGCCCGGTTGATGAACGAGCAGCACGCGGGTTTGCGGCGGCGCCGTGCCGATCATCGGATCGTCGCGCAACTCCGCTGCGACCGAGCAGCGAAAGGCCGAACTCGCCGTCATGCCGGGACGACTACGCCGTCGCGCAACAATTGCGAAAGAAGAGCCAAGCCGTCGTTCGAGTCGATGCTGCGGAGTTTGTCGGCAGAGATGTCGCTCCCAGAAGTGGCGAGCCGTACGGCTTGCGCCCTACTCGCCGGGAACCGGATGTCTCGATCGGGCAATCTCAGCACGACATGTTCGTTGTCGACCCGCACGGTAAGACGCAAACCCGGACGCAAGCGTACGCGATCGCTCGGCGTCAGTTTCCGCGACGCGGCGATCTGTTCGAATGGCCGAATTGCAGCGGGACGCGTCGCTGCAGCGAGATTGCGCCCCAGCGCGCGTGCGATCGCCGTTCGATCGAAGCGGTCGATGGCAGCGTGCAGGGCGGCGACCGTCGCCGCAAGATCGGCTTCGATCGCGTCTTCGTCCGAGAGATCGACTCCCATCGGTAACGAGCGACGCAACTCGATATCGTCTGAAAGTTTGCTCAGGATCTGGTCTGCAAGCATCCGGCGCGTAACGGGATGCACGCCGACGGTAAGATGCCCTGAGATATCGTCGAGGGACATCGCCGAATGAATGTAGCCGCGCGGCAAATAGAGCGCGTCGCCGCATTCGAGCACGCAATCGATCAGCGGCGTTTCGGCAGCGCGTGCATCGACGGCCGGTTTGCGCTGCTGCCACGCTTGATCGCGAAGCGGCGCCGGCCACACCGGTTCGTGCACCAACCAACGCTTGCGACCTGCGAACTGCAGAACGAAAACGTCGTGCACGTCGTAATGCGGCGCGAAGCCGGTGTTTTGGGGCGGCGTTACGTAGGCGTTGACTTGCACGGGATGTCCGAGCTGCGCCGAGAGTTCTTCGGCAAACGTTTGGACGGGAGCCCACGTGCGGTGCACGCCCTGCAAGACGAGCGTCGCGCCCGAAACGAATTCCGTGAGGACTTTATCGTCGGCGACCTGGTCGCCGATCTCAGCGCCGGCACCACCGCCGCGCGTGAAACGGGACGGCGACAACAAATCGCCGTCCCGGCTCATGCGGACAAAGGGCGTTCGCAGCCCTCGCCGCGAGACTAACTCATCGACCGCGTCGAGCGACAGCAAATTTCCGAAGTCGTCGCCGGAACGTTGCGCCGCCGTTCGAAGCAGCGGGGCGACGCCCCAATGCCGCGCGGCGAACTCGTCAACTGCGAGTCCTGTGATTCGAAATAACGGATCGATCGGGAGTTACGCTCCGCCGTCCGCTCCCCCGTCGGCGCCGCCATCGGCTCCGCCGTCGCCGTCGGCACCGCCGTCAGCGCTACCATCTGCTCCGCCGTCGTGAACGCCGGGTTTGCCCGAGGCACCGCCGTCGGCTGGGCCTTCAGCTCCGCCGTCCGCGCCGCCATCGGCGCCACCGTCGTGAACGCCAGGTGTCCCTGAAGCACCGCCGTCGGCGGGTCCCTCGCGACCGTCGAGGTTATCGTCTTCAAACATGGTTCGACTCCGTTCTAGAGAGTGATGTACCAGAGTGTTTATATGCCTTGCCCAGGACAGCGTACCGTAAAACGGCCTTCGGAGTCACTGAGTTGCAGATTCGGTTGCTCGATCGAGAGCATGTCGGATGCGTCGAACTCGTACGTTCGCGGCGTCCGGCGGTGGGCGGCGCCAGGGCCGGCGTCGGGCTTCAATCGAATCCCTACGTCAAATGTTTGAAGAGTTATGCGGCTCGGGCTTCTTGCAGGCCTGGCACGCGCGTTTTGCCGGCGGTACGGCGAGACACTACGCTTCCGGCCGCGTTGCCGGGACCGAAGTATCGACATACGGTCTGCTGGTAGACGACGTCGCGACGCTATCGCGATGCGAAACGGTAACCGATATCGCTTGTGGCGACGGGTATTTACTCCAGTTGATCTCCGAGCGCTGTCCCCAAGCCACGCTCCTTGGCGTCGATGCTTCATCGGAAGAGCTTCGGCTCGCACGCGAACGCGTGTATTCGGGGCAAGTGCGTTTCGTAGAGGCGCCGGTTGAAGCGCTCCCCGTCCCCTCCGGAAGCATCGATGCCGTCGTCTGTCACATGGCGTTCATGTTATTCGACGACGCTCGTGCCGTCACGCGGGAGATCGCCCGCGTTCTGCGCCCGGGCGCAATGTTTGCTGCGGTTTTCGGGCCGGCCGGAGGAACCGGTTTGGGCATACGCGGTTTTGGTGGAAAACTGCGCGAAATCGAATCGAAAGAACGGTTGTCGAAACTGGACGTCGGCGACTCTGCCACCGATACAGAGGAAACCTCCCGCGCCCTCTTCGAGAGCGACGATTGGCAATCGGTCGAATTACGCGAGGTTGCCCTTCGCTTCGGGACGACAGATGAAGTCCGCGAGATGCTGCTCTCGATGTATAACATCGCCAGGCTTTCGGAATCCGGCAAGGCCGAACTCGAAGAGTATGTGCGGTCCGCGCTACTCGATTCGTTCGATCCAGCGGGCTGGCAACTGGGTTTGCGGCATCTCGTCGCACGTCGCGCCTGACTCGTGCCCGAGCCGAGCGCATCCATCCCGCGCGCTGAGGAGTTAGCGCGTACATGAAAAAGCTTTGGGAATCGGTTTCGCTCGGAGGGCTTTCGCTTCCAAATCGAGTGGCGATGGCGCCGATGACTCGCTCTCGCGCAACGGCAGAGGGAGTTCCTACCGCCCTCAACGCGACGTATTACGCGCAGCGCGCCTCGAACGGCCTCATCATCACCGAGGGTACGCAGCCTTCAGACGTCGGGCAAGGGTACGTGTTTACGCCCGGCATCTATACGAAAGAGCAGATTGCGGGTTGGCGGCTGGTCACGGATGCCGTGCACGCAGCGGGCGGGCGCGTTTTCGTTCAGATCATGCACGTCGGGCGCATCTCGCATCCTTCGAACTCTCCAAAGGGTGGCGACGTGGTCGGGCCGTCCGCCGTGCGTGCTCTCGGACAAATGTTCACGCTGACTGGAATGCAAGATCTGCCCGAACCGCGTGCGCTAGAAATTGGCGAGATCGCAACGACGGTCGATGAGTTTCGGCATGCCGCAGCCTGTGCGATCGAAGCGGGAGCCGACGGTGTCGAAATCCACGGGGCAAATGGGTATCTCGTGCATCAATTTCTTTCGGAAAACGCCAACCGGCGCACCGATGCGTACGGCGGCTCCTTCGAAAACCGCGCTCGATTCGCGGTGGAAGTCGCGCATGCGATAGCCTCTGAGATTGGGCCCGAACGTACCGGCATTCATATTTCACCCGGCAACCCATTCAACGACATCGTCGAAGGTGACACGACGACGCTGTATAAGACGCTCGTTCCGAAACTGGCGGCATTGAAGCTGGCCTATTTGCACGTGGTGTACGGCGGGGACGAACATCTGTTGGCGTGGATACGAAGCGCGTGGTTAACGAGTCTGTTGGTCAATCGCCCCGACCGGCCGCGCGCGGAAATTGCCGTCGATGTCGATGCGGAACTGGCCGACGTCGCGAGCATCGGAAGATTTGCGTTGGCAAATCCAGACCTCGTGGAACGCTTACAACGCGATCTACAGCTGAACGAGGCGGACCCGACTACGTTCTTCGGCGGCGATGCCCACGGCTACACCGATTATCCAACCTACGCCGGTTAGTCTACACAGAACGAGGATCGATTCCGGCTGGCTGCTCTGTCAGTTTGCGCACGGTGCTTGGGGCGGACGTCTGCACGCGCCCGGCTGCCACTTTCGTGAATTCCGCACCCAACAGTAGCACGATGGACGAATAGTATATCCAGAGAAGCATTGCCAAAAGCGATCCGGCGGCTCCGTATGCAGATGCCACCGCCGTGCGCGACAAGTACAGCGCGATGAGCGCCTCGCCGACCAGAAAAAGCAGCGCCGTGACGAGGGCGCCGATCCAAACGTCGCGCCATCCGATGCTTACATCCGGCAGCACCTTATAGATCGCAGCAAAAGCGACCGCCAATACGATGAACGTAACGATTTGGTTGGCGCTCGCAATCACGACGGCGTTCGCAGTCGAACCGAGTTGGGATGAAAAGTGCGTCGTAGCAAACGCTATAGACGCGTTGGCCGCAAACGTTCCCAAGAGAAGAAAGATGACGACAAGGATCATGAGGAACGATGCCGCGCGACCGCGGACCATTTGTTTCCAGCCGCCCTTCGTCGCCTCGACCTGCCATATGGCGTTCAATGAATCTTGGAGGGCGCCGAACAATGCGGCGGCGCCGACCGCGAAGGTAACCCAGCCAACGATCTGCGCGATGATGCTCTGCCTCGGCTTATTAAACGCCGCGGCAACCATCTGACGAATCGTATCGGAGGCTCCGGGGCCGGCAGCGCGATGTACTTGGTCGAGAAGGGCATTTTCAGCGAGATGATTGCCATGGCCGCCGTTGTTGATTCCGAGAAACCATCCGGCGATTCCAATTATAACGATCATGAGTGGCGCGATGGAAAAGATAGCTGCGAATGCAACGGATGACGCCAGCCGCATGATCTTGTCGCGGCCAAAGCCGATCGCGACGTTTTTGAGCACTCCGAGCATTGGTGGTCTCTACCCAAGCGACCGGTCCTCGACCCAGTTATTTGGGTGTTTGCGCCTTCCTCCACTGCGCGTCGAGCGAAGCCGGGAGTCGATCCATATTCGAAAGGAACGCCGTCACTTGCCAGATTTGGTTATCCGTCAAACTGGCCGCATAGGACGGCATTCCGGTAAAACGGATCCCGTGATACACCTTCCAATACGTTACGCCTGGCGGGTCGTCCTCAACGCCGTGCGCGCCGAATTGCGGCGGGCGTTGGTACAGACCCGCCGCGACGTTGGTGGCGTTTCCGTCGGCCACACCATGGCAGACGGCGCAGTTTACAACGTATGTTTTCATGCCGGCGGTGAGATTGGCGCCGGTCGGCTGCACGGGATTGTCCCCCTTGGGCGCCTCGCGCTGGATGGCCGCGCGCAGCGACGTCCGAGCCATCCAGCGCTCCAAGCCCGGAGGCCGGGCATCGGCGTTAGCCGGCAGCGCGCCCGAGCGAACGACGACATAGGCCAGCAACAGTTCGACGACGATGCTTAGCAGTGCGCCGGCCAAGATGCCGCCGAGAATTGCGGCGATTGGGCACTTCATGGCTCGAACCTCATGGGCCGAGCGTAGAGCCGGGCGCTTGGGTCGTTCTGACGAGAATCCAAGGTTGGCCTCAGTTGGGCGCGCTAAGAGAGGTATATGGACGCACGCGGAGCTCGCATCGTCGTCGTCAACGATGAGGAAGATATCAGATGTCTTCTCAGTTCCGAGCTGGAGCTGGCGGGCTTCGAAGTTCGCACTGCCCGAGACGGCCCCGCCGGCCTAGCGCTGACGCGCGAGTGGGAACCGGCGTTGATTCTGCTCGACGTCATGATGCCGAAAATCGACGGCGTGAGCATTCTTCCGCGATTTCGCGCGCTTACCCAAGCGCCGATCTTTATTTTGAGTGCTAAAGGCGACACGGGCGATAAAGTGCTCGGCTTGGAGCGCGGCGCCGACCAGTATCTGGCCAAACCGTTCGAAACGCCGGAGTTGATCGCGCGAATCCGTTCGGCGCTACGCCGGCCGCAACTCGACCAGCCGGACATCCTTACCTTCAACGATCTCGAGATGAATCGCAACCGGCGCACCGTCGCCCGCGCCGGGCGCGATATCGTGCTTACCACGCGTGAATTCGCGCTGCTCGAAACGTTTATGCGCGAGCCGCGCCGCGTGTTCAGCAAAGACGATTTGATCGATCGCGTTTGGGGTTTCGATTCCGACGTCTCGCAAAATAACGTGGAAACGTTCATCCGCTATCTGCGCATCAAGTTGAATGCGGCCGGAGAAGACGAGCCGCTGATCGTCACGCTGCGCGGAGCCGGCTACACGCTGCGTTCGTAACGGAGACGCTTGGCCTCCCTTCGCAGCCGCCTGATCACGTGGTACATTACCACCGGCGCGCTCGTCGTTTTGTGTCTCGCCGCGCTGACGGCCGTTCTCGGCACACAAATGCTGGCGTATCAGGGTCACGAAGCGCTGCTTTCGGCGTCGCGGCAAGTGCCGGCGCTGGCGGCTCCATACGCTGCAGAACATCCCGGCGATCTCCGCGGCCTCGATACCTATCTCGACGAGCATCTCGCTCCGTTGCCGGTCGTCACACACACCGAAGATCGATTCGGCGCGCCGCATCGAGGCGACCGCCGCGGTCCGCCGCGCGGCCCGTTCAACACCAATATCGTCGTGCATTTGTTGATGGATGAAGTTCGTCCCATGGAAGTCTCGCACGACGACGCACGCACGCTGCTCTTCGTCGCGCCGGCCTTTTATGCGCGGGCGGTCGAGTTTTATGCCGTAGCAATGCTGCTGCTGGCAGCCGTCGTCATCGTTGCGGCGTGGCGGATTGCAATCGTCGTGGCCGCCAATTCGCTCGATCCGCTATTAAGCACGACGGCAGCGCTCAATCGCTTCGGCGACGGCGATTTTACCCCGGCTAGCGTTTCGGCCAACAACACGATCGAAGTCAGCGAGCTAGCGCACGCGTATAATCGAGCGGTCGAACAAATTACGCGAGCGCTCGACGAGCGGGCTCGCGCCAGTGCGGAGATGCGACAGTTCGTTGCGGATGCCGGACATCAGTTGCGAACCCCGCTCACCGTAATTATGGGGTATCTTAGCTCGATGGCGACGCGCACGACGGACGAAACGACCGCGGTTCCGATCGGGAAGATGCTCGATCAAAGCCGCCGGATGAAAACGCTGATCGACGAACTGATCGTGTTGGCGCGGCTCGAACACGCAGCGCCGCTCAAAGAAACGATCTTCGATGTGCGCGACGTAGCGAGCGAGATTCCGAACGCATTTGCCGCTGAAGCGCAACGCCGCATCGGCGTCGCCGTCGGTCCGGCTCCGGTGTTGGTGAGCGCGGCGGAAAACGAGTTTCGCGAAGCGCTGATTGCGCTCACCGATAACGCCGTGAAATATGCCGGCGGAGCGCCGATTACGATCGAGGTGCGCCGCGTCGATGGCTGGTGCGAAATCACGGTGGCCGATCGCGGCATCGGGTTTTCGGATGACGACATACGTTCGGGATTCGACCGGTTTTACCGCGGCGAAACGTCGGAGGGAACCAGCGGAACGGGTCTCGGTTTATCGATCGCGGCCAAAGTCGTCGAGCGCGCCGGCGGATCGATCGAGCTTCGCAATCGCGATGACGGCGGCGCGCTGTGCGTTATTCGCTTGCCGATTGACGATCGCTCAAACCCATCGCATAAGTAACGGTCACAAGCGCTTTTTGCGATATCGCCTGCCCGGCCGCGTTGTCGTCGCTCCGCACGATCGCCTTTGCGGGCGTCAACGCTGAAATGGTGGGGCGATCGAGCGCCGGGGCCTGCGGCAGAAGGCCGGATGCGAGCCGGACGAGTTCCTTTGCATCCGCGTTGACCGTCGCTTCGGCTCCCGGCTCGACCATGACGGCGCCGCGGATGGCGTTGTAATAGCGAAACGTGCCGTCCTGATAAGCTGCAACGGTATCGATTCCGCCATCGACCGGCACTTGAAGAACAACTCCTAGAACGGTATCCGAACCCGGACCGGAAATAGCGACGCCGCGAGACCGCAACACGTTCGCGGCCCATAGCCGGACGCGAGGTTCTTCGGATCGATCTTGCCACGTGCGCTCGAGCGCTTGCATCCCCGCAGCGTCGTCACCGGCTAAGAAGAAACGGTGTGCGGCCACCAATGGGCCGATGCCGCTCGACGCTTCGGTAACGTTCGTGCTGACGGCGTCGTGCAGCGATAGGGTCATAAAGACGGCCGGTAACATACTCGCGTACCATTCTTCGCTCATGCGTCGCGCCGCGCGAACATCCAGGACGCGAGACAAATCATGCCGGCGCACCACACGACCGTCCACCACGCCATCGCCGGCGGCGGCGGCGAGGCGACCGAGAACGGTCCGAGCGGTCCGTTTCCACCGTTCCTCCCGAGCATCGCAACCGGTTCTAACTGATACGCTGCGAGCCGCCACATCGCGTCACTCGGAAGCAGCAGCTGCGAGATCACACCGACGCGTTCGAGCGTTGCATTGTGGTACACATTCGCGAACGCCGCAACGATTCCGACCATCCACGCCACGCCGAACCCCATTACTGCTACCAAACTGCTGGCAAGCGCCGGTAGGCGAACGCTGAGCGCGATCGTGAGCGACAGGATGACCACCGAAACGGCCCACAGCGCGACGAGCGCAGCAAGCGGATTCGGCGGGATGTAACCGGTCGTAACGTACACGGCACACAGTTCCAACAGGCTCGCCAGGGCCGCATAAGCACCGAGCACGATCGCCAATCCGGCGGCTTTCGAGATGACGACGAGTTGGCGCGGAATCGGACGTGCGAGGATGGGTAGCAACAGGCCCGATTCGAGGTCGGTCGAGAGTGCCGGCGCCGCGAGGACGGCCGCTCCGAACGCGAGTACGAAACTAAATAAGAACCCGACGAAAATAACCAATACCGCGGTAGTCGAACGCATCTCGACGAACGAAATCGGACGCCCTGCAGAGGTATGGAGGTGTGCTAGACTCCAGAAGCCCCAGACGCTTAAGAGCGCTGCGGCAGCCGTTAGAATGGCCGCCGCCGGAACGAACTTTCTGCGCACCGTCTCGCGCATCGTGTCGAGAACGAGTGTCAACATTCGGACGACATCAGTTCGAGGAAGCGCTCTTCGAGCGAATACGTCGTTGAGCGGACTTCACGTACTCGGATCCCTGCGGATACGAGAGCTGCAACAACGTCGGGAACACGATCGGATTCGAGATCTCCAAGGCGAATTTCGCCTGACACGAATTCGGGAACTCCAAACGGACGGAGCGCGCGCGTGACCGCCGAGTCGTCGGCACCATCGGTTCGAATGCTGACGCCGTTGGGCGGCCGGACCACGTCCGCGATTGAGCCCTCCGCGATGATGTTACCGCTGCGGAAGAAGGCGACGCGATCGCACATGCGTTCGACTTCGGTGAGCAGGTGCGAGTTGATGAAAACGGTCGTTCCCGCGTTCTTTAGCGTGCCGACGATATCGCGAACGTTGACGCGTCCGACCGGATCGAGCGCCGACGTCGGCTCGTCCAAGAAAACCAGACGCGGATTTCCTAGTAGTGCGACACCCAAGCCGAGTCGTTGCTGCATGCCCTTCGAAAACGCGCCGACGCGGCGGTTTCCGGTGTGGCCCAGACCCACCAGTCCGAGTATCCGCGCGATCTCGGTATCTCGCTCGGAGCGAACGACGCCCGCTAACGACGCATGGAATGCGAGCGTTTCGCGAGCGCTTAACCACGCGGGATAGCGGAACAACTCCGGTAAGTAGCCGACGCGGCGACGCGATCTCGGGATTCCAATCGGCGTACCGAACAGCGAGGCGCGGCCCGACGAGGGTGCGGTGAGCCCGAGGAGCATCTTGAGAACGGTCGTCTTGCCCGCGCCGTTCGGCCCGAGAAAACCGAAGACACATCCAGCCTCGACGCGTAGCGTCAGATCGGAAACCGCGAGCGGACCGTTGCGCGTGTAGGCTTTTGTTAACGACGACGAATCGATCGCGGCATCACTCGATGCCATTCGCCAGGGCCTTCGCTTCGGACACGGCGATCGAACCGGCGACGACGTAGACGATGTCGTGCGAACGCCACACGAGCGCCGATCCCAAACCGGTTTGGTCGCCGATAGCCAGCGCTTTGGCGCCGCCGATCGTTTCCGTCCAGGCAGTATTTTTGTCGGCTTGAATGGGTACGGGCAACATCGACGCCGGATTTGCGAGCTCGTTCAACTGCTGCGATACATCGGGCGGAACACCCGGCATCGACGTCAAGTATTTTTCGATTGTCGCCATCGATGCGCCGGTCGAAGCGACGGACGGCGCGCGAAGCTCGACGATCGTGAACTGCTGCCCGTTCGGTCGTTCGTACTCGATGACGGCGCCGGGGCCACTCGTCACTCGAACGAGCGTACCGTTTACGTTCTCCGGCATCGAGGGAAGACTGCGTTTTGAGCGCCGTTCGTACGTCGTTAGCCGAGAGCGCTCGAAGGTAAACTCCGCGTGCCCGGCCGGCAAGAAATAGTACGCGATGCTGAATGCCGATGTCATCGTAGCCGGAGGAAGCTTCGGATCGAAACCTGCAGCGGTAACGCCCTGCGGGGTTGCTTTGCGAACCCGGGACATCGGTACGAGCACGCGCCCTTTGCCGAAATCAAAAAGGCTCGGCGCTCCCGCCAACGCCCGGCGGTCCGAATGGTCGAGGTACAGCGGTACGAATTCGCGCGGTTGAAAGATCGCCAAAAACTGGCGAGCGTACGAACCCATGGGAAAGATCGAGCAGACGATCAGCAACGATGCGGCGACGGCCGCGACGGACAAAAACCGAAGCGTCGATTTCCGGCGCATCCGCGATCGCATGAGCAGCGCGCGATAGGCGCGCGGGGCGTCAACACGCACGTCGTCGGCGTGTAACATGGCTTCGGCGAAATCGCCGTCGGCGATCGCCGCCGGATTATCGAAGTGCGGCACGATCGATTTCCTTTCTAAAAGCGCGTTCGGCGCGGGCGAGCCGCGTGCCGACCTGTGCTCCGTCGATGTGCAACGTCAGCGCGAGGTCGCGATAGTCGGCTCCGCTGTGGCGAAGCAGAAGCAACTCGGCGTCGCGAGGGCGTAGACGGACGAGCGCGGCCCGCACGAGCACCGTACGCGACTGCGCGTCGACGATCGCGAACGGGTCGAGCGCACACGAATCCGATGTGGACGGTAGGGCCGAGCGATACTCGGCCAACTCGCGGGCGACACGCCGTTTGCGCGAGCGCAGCGCGTTGAGCGCCATGCGAACGCTCGCGAGGCGGAGAACGGACGGTTCGGGAAGGCGCCGGCCGATAAAGCGCATGAAGACGTCTTGGGCGACGTCTTCGGCGTCGACGCGGTCGCCGAGAACGCGGTGCGCGCAACGCACGACGTCGGCGTACTCGCGCAGGAAGCTCTCTTCGAACGTATCGGTTTGCGCCACGGCTGTGGCGGTCATCGGTCGCGGACGGCGAGCGGCAGGGTCATACCGCTAGAACACCGCCCGCGCCGCTCGTGTAACGTTTCGTTACTTTTTGGGACCAGCTTTTTTAGCCGCCACCTTTGGTTTCAGCGTCCGGACGAACCCGAAGCTGCGCTCGAAATAGGGGCGAAGCTCGGCAGTCTTGACGAGCAATGCGTCGGGCACGACAACCCAATCTTTCTTGACGACCCCGTACGCTTCGAAGGGCTTCGTCTTATATTTCTTGATGAAGGCGGCGGCGTCTTCGGGGGAGAGCCGGATGGCGAGGATTCCCGGCGGCGCCAAATGCGTAAACATATGGCCGTTGTACGACGTATATGGATTCGTATCGCCTTTACGTTCGACGTTCGGATTGGTGGCGATGAGCTTCTCATACAGCGCGAGTCTTGCCGCCGGGATCGGCATCTTAGGTTCCGACGGTCACGTTGACGGCTTGCGATGCGACGCCGTTGGTAACGACGACCAGCGTTGCCGGGCCTGCCGCGATTCCCGCCGGTACGTCGAAGCTGGTCGTCACTTTCTTGTTCGAAGCGACGCCCATAAAGCTCGTGCCGTGCGTGCGCGCGTAGTACACCTTGCTGCCCGCGGTGATGCGAACCAGCGGATAGTTCGTGGCTTGCTGAGCGTCGTCGCCGTACATGTTGGTTTGCGATTCACCGTTGAAGCGCGTTCCGACGATCTGATACGTCGCCCCGGGCGATATGCTCGACGGAGCCGACGAAATCACGGGCGGTAGCGCGACCGTCTTTTTGCTCTTCGGCGTGTAGATCTCGATGTCGCTCGATCCATCGACCGATAACACTTGGCCGGTCGGAAGGAGCAACAGGCGGAAGTTGTAGGTCGAGTCGTTGACTTCGTTCGGCGGGCCGGCAATCTGTTTGAGCTTCTTGCCGTTGAACGAGAAGAAGGTGCTCGGCGTGCTGTACACGCCGGGGCTCGCCGGAAGTATGATCGTTCCGTCGAGGAGCATCGTGGAAGGCGCATCGCCGGTATCCAACTGCTGGTTATCTTGCATTGGAAACGTTGGGCCGGCTGTCCATTTTCCGCTCGTCGAATCGTAGATGGCCGTTTGGCCGTTGCCGCCGGCCACGAACACCCGCTTGTCGTGCATCAAGGTTGCGGGTCCGATCTCGTATTCGGAGATTAGATTGGCCGGGGTTTGTCCGGCAGCGATCCAACCTTGCTGTTTCGGAACGTACAGTTGGGCGTACGGCGGATCGAACACGTTGACGGTTAACGCGTTGCCGTTGGGCAGCAACGTCCAACCCTCTTCGCTATTCGAATCTTGCTTGCCGTTGCCGACTAGAGTCCACGTCATGTTCGACTCGTTGAGCAGCGCTTGCGTGCTCAAACAGCAGTTACCAACCATATACGTGCCGTCTTCCAACACGACGGACTCGCCGTCGCCGAGACTGCTCCATCCGCTCGGTGGTTGGACCGCCGTCCACGCATTCGCGACGGGATCGTAGATCGCGCCCATCGTCGTTTCGGCCGAATAACAGAAGTTATATTCGCCGCCTTGCACGATCAGCTTACCATCCGGAAGAACCGCCGAAGCAAAGTACAGTGGACCGTAGCTCGACGGCATCGAGGCACGCTGCACCCATTTACCGTGCTGATAGCTGCCGCTCGAATCGGGTGTCAACGCATACCAGTTGGGCGAACAGCTATCGTTCACCATCACGGTCCCGTCGGTCATCAACATTTCGGTGCTCGGTCCGTTGACGAACGGCGACGTCGCCATGAGCGGTTGCCAACCGCCTTTGCGAGCTTTCTCGCGCATGAGTGCTGTGATCGCATGTTTGTGCGGCGGTGGGAACGCCGGCGTGTGGGTCAAGCGCATAAAGCGCGGCATGTTGGCGGCGTTGGCCGCCGGCCCGGCCGGTGGGCCCCCGGCTGCGCTGCAGCCTGCGGCGAGCGACGCAAGCGTGCATGCAGCGAGTGCGAAGCGAAAATGGCGCATCCAAACTCCTCGGAAGAAGCAGCGTAAACGGGAGCAATTCGGCCGGGGCTGCGCGGAGCCTGCCCGCTCGGGGAGGAACCGTAGCCGAATGCCCTGCATACGGATGCTACCGTGATGTACGATGTTCGGCGCACGCTGTTTGCCGCGTGCGCGTGCGCGGCGCTAGCCGCGTGCAATAATTCGGCTTCCGGAACGATGCCGGCGTTGCAAGCAGCTCGGACGCTCGGCACGAGCGCAAGCGGCGTCATCGATCTTCCGGAGCCGCCCGTCGTTCGCGCGATTCACGGCGTCGCGCGCGCAGCGCTGACGGCGCAAATCAATCCGGCGACGGGCCAGCCTGAGTTCGTCTACGACGGAATGGGCGGCGTCGCACCAACTTTCGACATCGTGCCCGGACAAACGATCGAGGTCGACGTCACCGACAATTTGCCGAGCGTTCCGCCGCCCGCAAGCATCGGTTCCGATATCGGCATGTCGAGAAATGGAACCGCCGACGACATCAACCTGCACTTCCACGGATTGACGGTTTCGCCCAAGGCTCCGGGAGACGACGTGATCGGCATGCTGGCGGAACCGGGGCAATCGTTGCACTATGAAGTGCACGTTCCGAGAAATCAGCAACCCGGGCTGTATTGGTATCATCCGCACGTCTATGGTTTTACGAGTTTCCAAGTCGGCCAAGCCGGAATGTCGGGCGCGATCGTCATCGAGGGTCTCGAGCGGCACTATCGTGGTCTGGCGTCGTTAAAGCACCGCGTCATGATCGTGCGCGCGACCGGACTCGGGGGCGACGCGCTCCCGGATTCCGGCTCGAATACGCATCCGTGCGGAACGAAAGACGGCCTGACCGTTTCGATCAACGGCATACCGCAACCAAATATCGTGATGGCGCCCGGCGAGCGGCAGTTTTTCCGGGTCGTCAACGCTACCGGCCATAAGACGCTTAAACTCGCAGTCGACGGCGGCACGTTAGAAGTGTTGGCGATCGACGGCTTCGCTCTCGATACCTATCACGGCAATCCGCCGGTCGAGCGCGTCGCATCGGTCATCGTTCCGCCGGCCGCGCGTGCGGAGTTCATCGTGACCGGCCCCGCATCAGGTAGCGCGAAGTTCCGGACCTTGTGTTTTGACACGGGACCCGACGGCGATCCCGACCCACCCCTCGTGTTAGCCAATATCGTGTCGCCCAAGGGCGATGTCGCCGGCCGCTCGCGCGACGTGAGCGCGGTCCATGCGCTGCCGGCGAACGCGTTCGGCGCATCTTTGCCTCCGCCGGCTGCGCGCCGCACGGTCGTGTTCAGTGAAAACGCCAAACACTTTTTGATCAACGGTACGGTGTACAAGATGCACGCGCGACCGATGTTTGTTGTGCACGTCGGAACGGTCGAGGAGTGGCACGTGCTCAACGTGAGCCGCGAAGTGCACGATTTCCATATTCATCAGACGCATTTCTTGGTCGAACGCGTCGACGGCGTCGTGCAGCAACATCCGATTTGGCGCGACAGCGTCGTCGTGCCGCACGAACGCGGCAAAGCCGGCCCGGGCGCCGTCACGTTACTGATGGATTTCCGCGACCCGATCATCCGCGGTGAATTCATGTTCCACTGTCACATATTGGATCATGAAGACGCCGGTATGATGGCAAACATTCGAGCGATCTAGCTGGGGTCGATTCCGACGAAGCGAGCGGGGTCCGTACGATGAATAGAATCTTTACATCACCGGTTCGATAAACGTCGAACCGTCTAAGCCCATATAGGTAACGTTCCGCCGCGAAACGGAGAGCAGAAACCCCCCGCAACCCAACGATAACAGTCTCGATCGATAGCGCGACGGCACGTGTATGCCGTTGGTGTAATTCGACGTCGAGACGAGCGCGCGAAGCGCTTCGGAATCGAAGTCAGGCGCGACCGATGCGGGCTGTCCCGACAATCCCAGCGTTACCACTTGGCCTTCGACGTGATAGAATTTCACCGTCCATCGCCGATGGTCGACCAGAAGACCGTCGAATCCGTCGGCGCGCAAGGCATCGACGACTTGCGCGAACGAGAGCGACCGGTCCTCGACGGCCCGAAGGCACGCGCGGGCGATCCCCTCGCGCATATCGGACTTATCCGGCGTAGCGCCGCTCTCAACACGTCTACAAGTACGCATACGACAGCCTATTTCCGAAGTTGCGTTTCTTAATCATAAAAATAGGTTGCGTCGCGTCCGTAAACCTCCCGACAAGGCCGTCAGATGACGCGAACGAGCGCCATCATGCCGCCGTCTTCGTGATCCAGCATGTGGCAGTGGAGGACGAACGTGCCGCGGATCCCCGGATCACGAAAGTCGACCAGAACGCGCGCCGTACCCGAAACGGTTCTGCCGCTGGTGCGATGGCGTGGCGGAACCAACACGGTGTCGCGCCAGACGCGAGGATACGGCGCCTTTCCATCGACCGATTCGACGGCGAAGTGCACTTGGTGGACGTGCATATCGTGGACTTCATCGGTGTCGTTGAGGAATGTCCACTCTTCTAGCGTGCCCGCATGCGCGACGATCGCCGGCCGCGCGCCCATCGAAAATGCCTGGCCGTCGATGTAGAAACCGTTTGTATCCTCGGTCAAGCGGATGGTGCGTTTCGTAGCGGGCGGTTCGACGGAGATGGGGCGCCCATAGGTCTGCGGATCGGCACGATTTGCGCCGAGTGCAGAGGGCGTTACCGAGTGCGTGTTTGCCGGGGTCAATACCGCGAGCACGGCGGCTGGATCGCGGTCGCCTCCCGACCCGCTATCGTAACAGCGCGTCTGTAAAACGGCCGGTGATTGCTGCCCGGTAACGATAAACTCGAGACGCCCGGCGGGCGGCACGACGGCGTGCGTCATCCACACGACGCCGGGATTTCCGGGATAGGTCGCCACCGGGTAACCGTCGACTCCGACGACACCGATGCGTTCGTTATCGACTGCCAGGTCGAGCACTCGTCCGGCCGAGGCGTTGACGATGCGAAAGAGTTGGCGCTCTCCGCTCGCAATCGATAGGTACGGCGTCGCGACGTCGTTGAGCGTGAGATGCATCGTGGGTTCGGGCAAACACGATTCGTTCGGCCCGGGCGCATCGTCGGGATCGAGCCCGGCTCCCTGCGGCGTCATCTTGCGCGCGTACCATGGGATCGACCTGATGTCGGGGTGATTCTGGACGTCGCGCACGATCGCGATTCGTTGCCGTATGTCGCGCAGCTGTGGAATGCGTTGGGTGAGTCCGTCGAACGACGATGGCGCCCGCCATGCCGCTGGTCACTTGCCAATACGTTTCACCGTGGGAGTGCGGGTGATACCAGTAAAGGCCGGGCGGTTGCGATGCCGGGACGACGAATCGGTAATGCAGACGGCCGCCCGGCGGTGCCAAGGACGTCAGAACGTCGTCGCCCGGTTTGTTTGGCGTAACGTTGAGGCCATGGAAATGCAGATTGACGGCGTTGGCGGTTTGGGTGGAGTGGGGCAGTTCGTTCCGCAACTCGATATCGATGGCGTCGCCGGGCCGCACGCGGATCGTCGGAGCGGCGGCTCCGAACCCGAAGAGGCGCGGCGGCGCACCGAAACGGCCGCCGCTTGCCGTTAATTGCAATCGCGCGACGCCATCGCGCGATTCGAGCACCGGTAGATTCGGTAGCGCCACGTGCGCATTGTCGAACGCACGCACCGTCGTAAACGAGATTCGGCCCAGGCCTTTCCTTCCGGATAGATTCCAAACGGCAACCGCGATCGTGTTATCGCCCGGATTCGACAGAATGCCGGGCGGGAGCGGAACGATCTGCACTGCCCCCGCGGCACCAGTAACGTGCGCCACCATCCAACCGTTGAAAAAAACCGACGCGCGATAATCGCGGTACGACAAGTCCTGGATGCGCAACGCAAGCAGTATGCCGGCCGTTAGCGTTACGTCGGTTCGGACACGCGTTTTGTACCACACAACGCCCGGACGAATGGTGGAGGCGGGCAGCTTTGTCGTGCGCCACGATCGGTCCGAAAACGAAGGGTTCTGCCAACCGGCGATCTCGCCGGCGAGGCCCCCTGCATCGAGCGGGCCGCGTTCCGGATCGACGTTGTATTCGCCGTTGCCGAGAATCTGCCACGCGATCGACGTCGCGTGGGGAAAAAGTGCCGCTTGCAGCATGCCGCGCGGCAGCGTGCCCGAGCTATCGCGATTGGGGTCGGTTTCGTGTCCGGCGTTTTCAAACAACACCGATAGAAGGTTGTCCCGTCCTGCGCGCAGTTGCGTCGCGACGATTGGGAACGTCGAGTTCGTGACGCCGTCGGACGATGCGATCGTGTTGCCGAGGTACGAGCCGTTCAACCAGACGCCCCACGCGCCGCTACGGCCTGCAATGCCCGTCAATGCAAACGCGCGCTCGCGACCCGAAGCAACGAAGTGGCCGCGATACCACACGGCCCCGTGATGAAAGCCGTAGTCGTCAACACCAAAAAAGCGATTCGAGCGGCCGCGACCGGCGGGCGCGCCGATCGCCGAGCCGTCATCGCTGTCGAATGCGCGGTTTAGCAGGAGCTGCGGCCACGCGCGGTCGTTGAATGCCGCTTCGGTTTCGTCATCGTCGCTGTGGATGCGCCAGCCGGCTATTTCGGGTAGATGCACGTCGCCGGTCGCGGCGTGCGTAGGCGCAACGTACGAACTATCGCTGCTGGGAGTGCTCGTCCAGCCCCATAGCATTCCGGCATAGGGGTCGGCGAAAACCAGCGAACTCACCGGCACCGTGACGCCGTCGTGCCTTGCCTGTCGCTGGAGTTGCGTGCGAGATGCGGCGCGGTCGTCGATTTGATCCAGAACGATCGTGCCACGGCCATCCGTCAACTGGTGTCGAGCCACGATCCGGTCGATACGTTGGAACCATTCACGAGACTCGAGCGCGTACCGCTTGCGCAAGACCGAGCGCACTGCGGCATGCGACAGCATCCAACCGGGGAGGCCGCTTGCATTTGCGTCGCCGTCGATATACGGCCCGGATCGCACCACTACGTACAGATGTTCGCGTGCGGCGTCGTCAAACAAGACGTCGAGATCACGGATTCCCGAAAAGTCGTACGCGCCGGGCCGTGAGGAGTGATATCCCCAGTACAGATCCGTCGCCACGGCATTGTACCCGTCGGCGCGTATTCGCCGGAACATCGCTGGCCACAGCGCCTGCGACGGCAGTTGCCAGTAGTGAAATTGTGCGGCCGAAATCGGCGTCGCCCGCCCATCGATGATCAGGCCGCGTCGGTCGTAGACGACCGTGTGGTGCGCCGCGTAGCATCCAGACCCGGTGAGGGCGCAAAAAAGGGCGAGTGCTCGGAAAAACCGAGGCGCTCGCCCGAACGTCCCTTCGACTGAAGGTGCTACTTTATGACACCCTGGATGCCGGTGGCCGAGTTGGCGTTATTGATCGGCTTGACGCCGAACACGTCCTCGATCGAGCGCAGTACGTCGTAGTGATTGATGGTTTGGCTGTATTGCCCAGGATTCACGTTGCCCATCAGGATGGTCGGAATCTGATTGCCCGGGCTGCCGTCATTTTCATCGAATGTCAGGATCAAGACGCCGTTGTGTGTGGTGTCCCATGCGATCAGCTTCGGCAGGTTTCTGGCGGCCCATGCATCGCCGATCGCGATGCCGCAGTCGTGCATGTCGTTGCACATATTCGGAACGATATAGACGAATTGAGCCGGGGGCCTGGCGAACGGCTTGCGATAGATGACGTTATCTTTTCTGGGGATCTTCGTGAAATCGATCCATGGATTGTGCTTGCGTCTGTACAGGAAGCCGTGCTTGTAAGGTGTCCCTTGGCATCCCTGGTAGCCATCCACTGGCATCGATTCCGCTAATCCTTTGAACGAGATTCCCGCCTCGAGCAGTTCGCTGCCGAGGCTGACGCCACGGTACGTTCGCGGACACCAGTCCGACGCGAGATCTTGGGTCGAACCACTGAATAGCGCCACATAGTTCGGCTCGCTTGGGTGGCGAATCGCGAAGCTCTGCGTCATATTCGCCCACTGTTGCGAGAGGCCGGTGATATACGGAGCTTTCGGACTCCCGATCACTTCGTCGTAGGTCCGGTTCTCGAACATCACGACCTGAACGTATTGCGTCGTGAACGCAAGTGGTTTAGCGGCGGTCCGCGCCGCCGCACCGTTCGGAGTCGAGCCTGAAGGCGTTGCACCGACCCCGCTCGAGTTGTTACACCCGGCAAGGGCGATGAGCGCGGCCACTCCGAGAATGCGCGTCCGTTGCGCGAGAAACATTACGTTCTCCCTTTATCGAGTGACGGTTGTGAAACGCAAGCAAACTTCCAGCGGACGCGTTCGCCACCTGTACGGCTAGCGTTAACGTATCTTTAAGTCCGATGTCAAAAGTAAACGCTACTTTATGACATTCTTAATAACGTCTGCAGATACTGCGTTATTCAGCGGCTTGACACCGAACACGTCCTCGATCGTGCGGAGAACATTGTAGTGGTTAACTGTCTGGCTGTACTGTCCGGGATTGACGTTGCCGATCAAAATGGTTGCGATCTGATTGCCCGGGCTTCCGTCGTTTTCGTCGAACGTCAGAATCAAAACGCCGTTGTTGGCTTCATCCCATGCGATAAGCTTTGGCAGGTTGTTCGATGCCCACGTATCGCCGGTCGCGACCGGACAGTCGTGCATGTCGTTGCACATGTTTGGAGTGATCCAAACGAACCGAGCGGGCGGCTTGGAGAACGGCTTCTTATAGATCAAGTTAACCGATGCCGGAAGATTGCTGAAGTCGGTCCACGGCACGTGCTTGCGCATGTACAGGTATCCGCTTGGAAGCGAGTCGGGGACGGCCTGGCAGCCTTCGAACCCCTTGGACGGCATCGACTCGGCATATCCGCGGAACGATATCTTTGCAGCGAGTAGTTCGCTGCCGAGGCTTTTGCCCGTAAACGTGAGCGGACACTGGTCGGATGTGACGCCTTGCGTCGAACCGCTGAATAAGGCGAGATAGTTGGGTTCGCTTGGGTGCGTGATGGCAAAACTCTGCGTCATGTTTGCCCACGTCTTCGATAATCCGGTGATGTACGGGGCGTCCGCGTTTCCGATGACGTCGTCGTACGATTCGTTTTCAAAGATAACCACTTGGACGTATTTGGTCGTGTACGTCTGCTTTTTATGCGGGTTTACAATCTGCTGTTTTAATTCGGACGCCGCCGAAGGTGCCGATACTATTCCGTTGGAGTTGGCGCAGGCTGCAAGCGCCAAGAGCGCGATCCCACTGAGGATGCGCGTATGTTGCGAGAAGGCCATTACTTTGTCCCTTAATAATGAAGTGCGGTACTCAGTTGCACGTTCTGTCGAGTTATCACGCGACCTCTATCTTAACAGCGGTTTAAGGTCTGCGTTGGCAAAAGCATTACAGGCACGGGCCGATCGGTTCGCGCGCGTTAGCGGTGCGGTCGGTCAGTGTAAGAAAGCATCGAATATGGGCCGCGGCTGGGCGTCCATTCCCATCGTGTCGAACGCGCTCGTATGCGAAGGGTTACTCTCTCGATACTGGCCGCGGCGATCGTGGCCGTCATCGGCGTGGGTTTTGCCGTCTTTCAGTGGCTGATTCCGCGGCCCGAAAACCCCAAGGCGTGGCAAGATTCCGCCCTCGTTCGCGGTGTGGTGTTTGATGGGCGTGTCTGGGTGCTGTCGCTGTCCGGCCGGGTCTGGAGCGTTGGGCTCGATTCGCAGAGAAGCGCTGAGGAGAGCGTTCCCGGACGGGTAGCGGATATCTGCACGTCCGGTCGCGCGCTGTTCGCATTAGTCGGAGAACCGGATGCAACGCGATGGACGCTCGAGGCCCGCGATGGCGATGCTTGGCGACAGACCGCGACTATCGCAGGCGACCACGACCACATGTTTGGAATCGCGTGTCTGCCGCAAAAAGTGCTGATTTTGGCGACGCACCGGTTGATCACCGTCGCCGGCTCTACGACGTCATCAGTGTCTCCATCGAAAGCAGCTCCGGCGTTTGCCAGAGTCGTTCTTTTTCCATGGCGGCACTATTTGTTCGTAGGAATGAACAAAGGCGAGTGGGGCGGCGAGCTGTGGCGGATCGACCGCCGCACGGGCACGACTGTCGCACTTTCCACCGCCGAGGGCGACGACTGCCGCGGACCATTTAATCCTGACTGCTCTCCAATTACGGGCATCGCAAACGATCCTTGGGCACAGGATTGTGTCGTCGCATCGATCGGGCTAATGCACCTCGACGGTCGAACCGGCCGCATAATTCAGGTCTGCGGGCGCCACATAACGACGCTGTTTTCTAAACCTTTGGATCGTTGGAACAGCGAACCGTTCTTGGGAATCGTGGCGACGAGCCACGCTTTAGTGGCGCTAGGGGTGGACGGGATCTACACGCTTCACCGGCCGCACTCTGCGACGGTCGCTCCCGCCCCGGATTTTTCGAACGATGGCCCCATCGAAATTAGTCTGGCGTTCGGCAGCGCCGTCTTGGCCGTCGCTAGCGTGCGCCGCAGTGCTTGGCCGTATGCGGAGCAGTTAATAATCGCGCGGCCGTAGGATTGACGGCTGGGACCTGAAACGCTATAGTTAACCCAATGGTTAACAATCGTGAGCTGGACGATGTTCTCACAGCATTGGCAGATCCAACGCGCAGGCGTATCGTCGAGCGGCTAGCTCGCGGCGAACGAACGGTCGGAGAGCTATCCGAGGGCTTCACGATGACACCGCCGGCGATTTCTAAGCACGTCAAAGTGCTCGAACGTTGCGGCCTATTGCGCCGGCGCATCGAAGGTCGCGAACACCATTGCCGTCTGAGTATTAGAGGCTTAACCATGATTTCAACCTGGGTGGCCCGCCAAGAACGTTACTGGAATGCCGCCCTCGATCGACTTGCAGCACGCGCCGAAGAAGACGCGTAACTAAACTTACAAGGAACGAGAACAGATGACCGACGTTTCGACTCAAGAACGAACCCTCGTTTTGCGGCGCACGATTGCCGCGCCGCGCGAACGCGTATTCGCGATGTGGACCAAGCCCGAGCGCATTCGTGAGTGGATGTGCCCGCCCGAGTGTGCGATCGAAAAACTCGAGGCTGACGTGCGTGAGGGTGGCACGTATCGAATTCATATGCGCCAGCCCAACGGCGAAGTGTGGGCGGTGCGCGGCGTGTATCGCGAAGTGCGCGCACCCGAACGCGTGGCCTTTACGTGGGCGTGGGAAGAAGACGATCCGAAAGATGAGATAGAGACGCTCATTTCGATCGACCTCGCCGATGCGGGCGACAAGACGGATCTGATCTTCACGCAAAGCGGCTTTGCGACCGTCGAATCCCGAGATGGACACGGTGAAGGTTGGAACGCCGCGATCGACCGTCTCGTTCCAGCTCTGTAATACGCTTCTCTTAGACGCCGGCCGCGAGAGTATCCGCTTTTCCGGCCGGCGCCCACTGCTCGGTAGCGGCCAAAGCCCGTGCTCGGTGCTCATAGCCTCCGGCAAGGCGTACTAGCCGGGTTTCCGGCGTGTGTCTCACGAACCCGAAGCGCCGATGCACGCAGACGAATACGAATATCGGTGCGACGTTGCCATCGTTGGCGCCGGCGCCGCGGGTTTGGCTGCAGCCGAAGCCCTCGCACGCGCGGGCAAGACCTGCGTGGTGCTGGAGGCACGCGATCGTGTCGGCGGTCGCGCGTATACGCAGTCCGGCCCGTCGAATGGTGGCGCCGAACTTGGCGCCGAGTTCGTCCATGGTAAATCGACCGAGCTGCGATCGTTGTTGGCTCGCTTCGGTGTCGCCGTCGTTGACGTCACGGGAAGCCGGATCGCGCGCCGGAACGGCAAGTTGACCGACGGAGATGCTGCTTTCGAACGCGCGCAAGATTTAATTGCGAGCGTCAACCTCGACGCACCCGACGAGAGCGTCGAATCGTTTCTGTCTAGGATGAACGCAGATGCCGCAACGGCCGATGCCGTTCGTGCGCTCGTCGGCGGCTTTGACGCGGCGGATCCGGCGATAGCCAGCGCGCAGGCAATCGCACGCGAGTGGAGTGGCGAAGAAAGTTTGCAAATCGTTTCGTCTCGTCCGATCGATGGTTATCAGCCGTTCTTCACGCGTTTTGCTCGCGCGCTCGACCCGCATCGCGTACGAATTCTCTTGGAGAGCGTTGTCGAGCGCATCGAATGGTCGTCGCGGGGAGCGGGCGCGCGCGTCATCGGACGTCGTTTCGGCCGGCCGTCGATCGTGCGCGCCGAGACCGTAATCGTCACGGTTCCGGCCGGCGTGCTCGCACAACGCGAACCGGTCCAAGGTGCGTTGGTCTTCGAGCCCGCGCTGCCGATCTGGTTTGCAGAAGCGCTGCAAGCCATCGCCGTCGGTCACGTGGTGAAAGTGGTTCTCCGCTACGCACGGCCCTTTTGGGAGGCGCTCGAAAGCACATCGGGCGTGTCGTTTTTTTCTAGCGACGCGATGACCTTTGGATCGATGTGGACGCTCGGACCGACGCGAGATCCGCTCTTATCAGCGTGGGCGGGAGGGCCCGCAGCCGAGCGCTTCTCCGGGCTTTCACGCGACGAGATCCTCGCGCTAGCCGTTAACGACGCCCGCGAAACGTTCGGCGAAGCCGCCACGTCGCCACTCGGCACTCACTATCACGACTGGGCCGCCGATCCGTACGCGCGTGGCGCGTACAGCTATCTAAAGGTCGGTGCGGGAAACGCTCGCGAGCTGTTGGCATCGCCGCTCTCGCCGAGTTTGTGTTTTGCGGGCGAAGCGGCGGCCTCGATCGAAGCGGCCGGCACCGTCAGCGGCGCAATTTCATCGGGCGTACGGGCCGCGCGCATCGCGCTCGGCGTGTGAGCGATCACCCCGATCTCATACCAATTCCTCATAAGCCAGCGAGCGTTTGGCGTTTCGGAGCCCGCGGGTGGGGGTATCGTATGACCAACTGCTGCTTCAAACAGCGATTCGATGGAGGTTATATTCATGGGCGGAATTTTGTGGACGGTCATCGTCGTACTCTTTGTGGTCTGGTTGCTGGGCTTCTTTGTGTGGCACATCGGCGGCCTTATTCATATCGTGTTGGTCATCGCTCTGATCGTGCTCGTTGTCAACTTGTTGACGGGACGCGGCGCGAGGCTCTAACCCGGGCGGAGAACGCAATCGGCGCGGGACGTTTATTGCCCCGCGCCGATTGAATTTATGAGCCTTTTTTCTTCGGAACTTTTGCGCCTTCGCGGCGTGCCTCGCTCAAGCCGATCGCGATGGCTTGCTTCCGGCTCGTCACCTTCTTGCCGGAACGTCCCGACGTCAGTTTCCCGTGCTTCATCTCGTCCATGGCACGCTCTACCTTGCTACCGGACCGAGGCGGATACTTCCGCGTCTTCTTGCGCGTGCTCGTCTTTTTGCGGGTGGTCTTTTTGCGGCCCACTGCCTTCTTACGAGTGGTTTTCTTCCGCGTCGTCTTCTTGCGGGTCGTCGTCGCTTTCTTGCGGGTCGTCGTTTTCCGGACGGCGGCTTTCTTGCGGGTGGTCTTTTTGCGCGTTGACGCTGTGCGTGGCATCGTCTCTCCTTGCGGGTGATGCAAATTTGTATGATCGTACCCAACAAGCAAGCGCGCTATTCCAAAGCGCCGGATGAGCCGTTACGAACGCGGAGTCGTGTGGCTGCGACGGGACCTGCGCATCTCGGATAACCGCGCGTTGTTCGAGGCCCAACGAGAATGTGACGTGGTATGTCCGGTGTTCGTGATCGACCCGGGATTGCTGCGCGGCCGCAGGATCGGCGCTCCGCTCGTGCAGTGCTTTTTCTCCGCCGTTGCCGCGCTTCGCGAGGACCTGCGCGAACGCGGCGGCGATCTGGCGATCCTCGAAGATGAAGACGCGGGCGAGGCGATCGCAAAGCTGGCTCGCCGGATTGGCGGCGGCGCAGTGTTCTTCAACGTCGATTACGAGCCGCACGCGATCGAACGCGACCGCAGGGCCGAACGGTCGTTTCGGGATGCCGGTATCGACGCGTACTCGTTTACCGATCACGTGTATTACGGTGCCGGCGAAGTGGTGCGCGACAACGGCAGTCCGTACCAAGTGTTTACCGCGTACCGCCGGCATTGGATGGAGCGTTTCGCAGCCGAACCAAGGCCGCCGGTTCGATCGGCTTTGGCGCACGACCGGTTGCTGAGCCGGCGTGCGATCGGCGCCACGAACGAAACGCCGGCTCCGGAAACCTACGGGTTCGAATCGTCGTCCAAAATGCCGGAAGTGTCCGAAGCGATCGCGCGCCGGCGGCTGGCCGCATTCGTTCGTTCCGGCATCACCGAGTACGAGGATCGACGAAACTTCCCGGCGACGACCGGAACGTCGCAACTTTCGCCGCAGTTGCGCGCAGGAACGATCGGAATTCGAACCTGCGTGGCGGCTGCCGCTCGCGCCGCGGAGTCAACAACGGAGAGACGCGGCGCGCAAACTTGGCTGTCCGAGTTGATTTGGCGCGACTTTTACCAGATGATTCTCAAGCATTGGCCGGGCGTCGCTACCGGCCCATTCATCGCGCAGGCCGAACGCATTCCATGGCGTCGAGCCGACGGCGAGTTCGACGCGTGGTGTGAGGGTCGAACCGGCTATCCGATTGTTGACGCGGCGATGCACCAGCTCAGGACGTTCGGGTGGATGCACAACCGCTTGCGAATGATCGTCGCATCGTTTCTTACCAAAGACCTGTTAATTGACTGGCGGCGCGGCGAACGCTACTTCGAACACCATTTGGCCGATGCCGATCTCGCAGCGAACAACGGCGGCTGGCAGTGGTCGGCATCGACCGGCACCGACGCCGTGCCGTACTTCCGTCTGTTCAATCCGGTGTTGCAAGGCAAACGCTTCGATCCGAGCGGCGAATTCGTACGCGTGATGTTACCGGCTCTGAAGGACGTGCCCGACCGCTATATCCACGAACCGTGGTCGATGCCGCCCATCATTGCGAGCGCCGCGGGCGTCACCATCGGAAACGAGTATCCCGAACCCATCGTCGATCACGCAGCGTCGCGCAAGCGCGCGTTGGATGCGTTTGCGGTGCTTAAAAAGTAATCGTCGAATCCGGCATGGCCGTCGCGGCCAATGCGCGCAGATCGGCTAACGGCCGGGCGCCGAAATGGCCGATAATTTCGGAAGCGGCAACGCTGCCGAGCCGCCCGCAATCGAACAACGAGGCGTTGCGCGTCATGCCGTACAGAAATCCAGCAGCGTACGAATCGCCCGCGCCGGTCGTATCGACGATCGTGTGCGCGGGTGCAGCCGGAATGTGGATCGTTTCGTCGCCGGCGACGATCGTGGACCCGAGCGCACCGGACGTAATCGCGGCCACGCCGGTAACGGAGCGGACGCGATCCAGCGCGCCCTCGAAATGTTCGGTTTGAAACAGGGCCAGCAATTCGATGCGATTGGCGAAGAGTACGTCGATGTGCCGTTCGATCAGCTCGAGAAATGCCGCACGATGTCGTTGCACGCAAAACGGATCCGACAGCGTCAAGGCGACCGCCCGCCGAGCATCGTGCGCGATGCCGGCGGCTGCGTGAAAGGCTTGCTGCGCCGACGGCGCATCGTACAAGTAGCCTTCTAAGTAGACGACGCGCGCCGCCTCGACCAATTCGCGATCGACGTCGTCGGGTGCGAGGTCGCCGCTCGCGCCCAGAAACGTGTTCATCGTCCGCTGCGAATCCGGCGTGACCACGATCAAACAGCGAGCGGTCGACGCCCCCGTTTCGGCGGGAGGCGTCCGAAAAACGGTGCCCGCAGACGCAATATCGTGCCGAAAGGCGGCGCCCAGTGCGTCGTTGCGGAGTTTTCCGATAAAACCCGTGCGGCCGCCGAGGGCGGCGATGCCGGCGATGGTGTTCGCGGCCGAGCCGCCCGATGCCGTAACGGTGGTACCCATGGCGGCGTAAATCTCGCCGGCACGCGCCTCGTTGACCAGCGTCATCGCTCCCTTGCTCATTCCGTGACGCGTCAAAAACGCGTCATCGCCGGGCGCCATCACGTTGACGATGGCATTTCCGATTCCCACAACATCAAGATCGAGCGGCATCCGGCGCTTGTTCGATGGCGAGTCCGTAGGAACTGCCGGGACGTAACTTCAAGCAGGTGTGCATGTCCGAACCACAGTTGCCGAATCCCGGCTGGCAGCAAGTCCAGCCGAGAATTCCCGACACGCCGCAGCGGCGGCGCTTGGAACGTCAGCGTGGCATTCGCGAAGTCGTGTTCGGCGCGCAAGACGGAATTCTCACGACGTTAGGCATCATCACCGGCGTCGGAGCTGCCGACGGCCAGCGCTCCACCGTCATCATGAGCGGAATGCTGGCGATGTTTGCCGGTGCGCTGTCGATGGGCGTCGGCGAATACCTTGGCCGTAAGGCCGAGCGAGATGTCGTAACCGCGACGATCGAGATGGAAAAAGCAGAGATGGCGGCCGATCCGCAATCCGAGTTTGCCGAGCAGGTGGCGTACTATAGGCTCAAAGGATTTACGCCGGAAGAAGCGGTTACGATCGTGAGCCGCCTGACGCAGCATCCCGAAATTTATCTGTACGAAATGGTGCGTGACGAATTCGGGATCGACCCGCGCGTGGCCGACGATCCGGGCTCGCGCGCATCGGTTTTCATGGGCGTCTCGTACGCGATCGGCTCGCTTATTCCGATCGTTGCGTTTTTGCTGCCGGTTTCGACGCCCTGGTCGATCGGTGTGGCGCTCGTGCTCGCCGTACTGGCGTTGTTCGCGGTCGGTTGGTACGCCGCAACGCTGGCGTCGCGCAACCCGATTCGCAAGGGCCTCGAATTGGTGGCATACGGTTGCGCGATCTTCTTGCTGTCGTACTTGGTTGGGCGGTACGTTCCGCCGCTGTTCGGGCACGCGCCGGTGGCCGTCGGATGATCTGGCTCGGGCACGCGCTGGTCGCAGGTTTCGCGCAATCGTTAGGATTCTTGTGGGACAGCTTGTTTGGACTGATTTTCGGGTTCTTGATTTCTGCCATCGCGCAAACCGCACTCGCGCCGGGCACGATGGAACGGCTGATGGGTTGGAACGCGCGCGGCATGTTGTCGGCCCTCGGTCTGGGTATCATCGCGTCGTCGTGTTCGTACGGCGCGACGGCCGCGGTGCGCGGATTCTATCGCCAGGGTGCGGACGTTCGTGCGATCTTCGCGTTCTTGGTGTCTTCGACCAACATGAACGTGGCGATCGTCATCCTCTTTTGGGCGATGCTGGGCTGGAAGTTCGCGTTCGCCGAGTTTTTTGGCGGCCTGATCATCGTGACGATCGTTACGCTGGTGTTTTCGCTAGCGTTCAACTCGCAGCGTTTGGCGCAGCTGCACGAGCAATATCTGGCGGAAAACCCGGCAGAAGCGACATCCGGGCACGATCATTGCCACGGACACGACGAGGTCGAAGAGACGACCGGTTGGGATGCGTTGCGGCGTGCGTTGACGTGGAGTGCGATCGCGCAAACGGCCTGGGGTGACGTGAATATGTTGCGCAACGAACTGATCGTCGGGTATCTGGTGGCCGGCTTTGCGTCGGCGTTGATTCCCGCCGGCTGGCTGGCTGCCGCGCTCCATGCGGTGGGCGGCGTGCCATATCTAGGGTACGTGTTGCTGCTCGTTACTGGATTGCTCATCGCCGTCGTCACGTTCGTGTGTTCGATGGGTAACGTGCCGATCGCGCGCTATCTAATGAGTGCCGGAATACCGTTGGGCGCCAATACGACGTTCATCTACGGCGACTTGTTGATTCCGCCACTGATTGCGATCTACCGCAAATCGTTCCCTCCGCAGATCGCTTGGACGTTCGTCGGCTCGTTTATCGTTGCGGCCATGATCGCGGGCGCGACGATGGACCTGTTGATCGGCAACGTGTTCGGTGCGCCGGTTATGGGCTCGATGTCGGCCGGCAACACGTTCACCATCGTCGCCAACACGGTTGGAATCGTCGCCATCGTTGCGGTGGTCGTGGCCGCGCGGCGCGGCGCGGCGGGTGTCAGCTCCGAAGCATAACTCGCGCGGCGTTCCATCCGGACGCGCCCATCACGCCGCCACCGGGGTGCGTCGCCGCACCGCACATGAACAGTCCTTTGATCGGCGTGTTATAGCCGGCAAATCCCGGGACGGGGCGGAACGCGAACAACTGATGCAGCGGCATCGCGCCCTGGAAGATGCTCCCGCCCGTCAGTCCGAACGTTTCCTCGATATCGATGGGGGTGAGCACCTGTCGCGCGATGACCGACTCGGTGAACCCGGGCGCGTAGCGTTCGACCACGGCAAAACAGCGGTCGGCATACTCGTTGCGTTTGGCATCCGTCCACGGGCCGTCGGCTAACTGGTAGGGCGCGTACTGGGTGAACATCGACATCACGTGTTTGCCCGGCGGCGCGACCGTCGGGTCGAGCGATGACGGAATCGTGCACTCGACCACCGGCTCGGTCAACATTTTTCCGAACTTGGCTTCGTCGTAGGCGCGTTCGATAAAGTCCTGATCCGGACACAGATGCACGGTGCCGCGATGCTGCGGGCCGGCTTCGTGCCCGGGCAGCGCGGTAAAGCTTGGGAGCCGTTCGAGAGCAACGTTGATTTTACACGACGCGCTGCTATACGAAATGCGGCCGACCGCGTCGTTGAACTCGGGCGGCAGTTCTGCTGCGTCTACCAACTTGTTGAACGTGATGTGACAGTCAACGCCGGAGGCAACTTTTTTGGCCAAAAACTCGTCGCCGTTGCGCATTGCAACCCCGGTGACGGCACCGTCTTTGACCAGAATCTTCGCGACTTCCGCTTCGGTGCGAATGTCGACCCCGAGGTCTTTCGCGACCTTTGCGAGCGCTTGGGTTAAGCCGCCCATTCCACCCTTCACGTAGCTCCACACACCGCGCTTGCCGTTGGTCTCGCCCATCACGTGATGGAAGAGGACGTAAGCGGTGCCGGGCATCGACGGCGCCATGAACGCACCGATGATCGCGTCGGTGGCGATGGTCGCTTTGATTTCTTCGGATTCGAACCAGCGGTCGAGAATCGGACGTGCGGCTCCGGTGAGTACCTCGATCGCTTCGCCCATGCCGGGACCGAGTTTTTGTAACGCGCGCCCCATCTTGCCCATTTCGAAGAGCGCCGGGATCGACGGCCGCAACAGGTTGGGTGGAATCTGGGTGAGCGTTGGTTCGACGACCGACGCGACGCGCTCCAGCATCGCTTCGTATTGCGGATAGCGCTCGGCGTCACGCTTGCTAAACTTCGAGATCTCTTCGACATCGCGGTGTGAGCCGGTGCCGAGCATCAGATAGCGGCCATCGTCGAATGGTGAAAACGACGCCGGGTTGCGCTCGATCGGTTCGAAGCCGTAGTCGTGCAGTCGCAAATCGGCGATGATTTCGGGGCGGAACAGACTGTTGACGTATGCCGCCGTCGAGACTTTATAGCCCGGCCAAATCTCTTCCGAAACGCAGGCTCCGCCGACGATGTAGCGGCGTTCGAGCACGAGCACTTTCCACTTGGCGCGCGCCAGATAACAGGCGGTGACGAGGCCGTTGTGGCCGCCGCCGACGATGATGGCGTCGTAACGTTGACTCAAATTCGCACTTTCAGGCTGACGTAGGCGTTAAAGGGTTGGTTGATCGAGTTGGTGAGGTCGTCGTACGTTCCGAACGACGGTTCGTAGGGATAGCGTAAGAACGTTTGCACGTTGGCGCCGCGGTTGTAGGCGTTACCGACCGGCGGTGTGCTGGGGCCGCCGATCAGGTCGCCATACGAGCAGACGTTCGTGCCTTTGAAATAGGTGAACCCGGTCGTCTGTCCGCCGAAGCACGTTTGCACCAGATTGGTTAGGGTGACGTCGACCGTTACGCGCGGGGTCATTTCGTACGAGATGCGCAGGTGTCCGAGCAACTGTGCGGGCTCGCGAAATGCGCCGATCGCATCGAACTGGCCGGTGTACGGATCGGGGATCGAAAGCGTCGCCTTACACTGCCCCAGTGCAACGCCGTATGGGTTACCGCCGGCGGCGCCGTAAGGATAGCGCGGGTCGCCGGCAGTCGAGCCGCGCAGCGCCGGACATCCCGAAGCCGGATCGACGCCAGGCGTCGTCAACGGCGCGCCGTAGCGGTTGCCGGCTTGGAATTGGAACGACGGCGTAATCGAAAAACGATCGTGCTTGTAGTTCAACACCAGCGTCGCTACGTAGGGATAGTTGTACGCGTTAACGCCGGAACCGATTGGCCCCGGGAACGTGGAATATGGAAGATACGACGCGGACGGATCGTACAGTGTGAACGCCGGCGAAAGCCAGTACGGGTTCGCGACGTCGTGCGGCCGGCTGCAGGATGGATCGGGTGCGCCGGCCGGCGTGTAACAGCGAGCCGCGCCTTGACCGTCGGTCGTGGAACCGCAAACCGCGCGACCGAATTGCTGCTTGCCGTATTGCGAACCGCCGGGCGCACAGGCTTTGGTGTAGGCGTTGTATTGCGCGATGCCGGCGTTGACCGGGTCGAGAATCGTCGTTCCGTTCGGCAGCAATCCATATTTAACGGTCGCATAGGTATATGCGAACGAGAGCTGCCCCGAAAACCCGTTGCGCGAGAAATCGCCTTTGTTGAGTTCGAACTCGAAGCCTTTGGAGGTTTGATTGCCGGCGTTGAGGCCCGAGGTGATGCCGCTGGTGTAGTTGATGTAGAAGTTTTCGACTTCGTTCTGCGTCTGGCGTAAGAATGGCGTCAGTTTCATCGAGAGATCGGTTCCGTGGAAGCGATGTTCGATCGAAAAGTCGCTGTTAAAGGAAATCGATGGCGCGACTTCATGTCCCGGCGTCCGAAACCCAAGTGGATAAAACTCGGTGAGCGTGTCGGGCAGGTTTTGCTCGAGGCCATCGTATTGCTCGTACGCCGAACTGGGCTGCTCGTTATATTTTCCGTAGCTGGCTCGAAGAACGGTGTCGGGATCGATCGTGTACGTCGCGCCGATGCGCGGCTGCACGATCGTATACGAATATCGTGCCGGAGCGTTTTGGATGCCCGCGTTGACGTATTGGCTGCCGAAGGCCTTGCACGGCTTCTGTGCGTTCGTTGACCACGAACCGCCGAAGGCGCTGCGGTCAACCAGTTGCAGCGTCTGCGTATCGTAACACGTGTCTTGATTGAAGGCGTTGAACCAGAAGTCGCGCGCGGCGCCGGTGTTGGTATTGGTTCCGGTATACGTGTAACTATCCACGCGGAGTCCCGCGTTGACGGCGATCCGGTCCGTCGGACGCCATTCGTCGGTAAGCGAGTAGCCGGTGAACGCCGGCACGACGGTGTTGTTGAGTCCGTACGCACCGTTCTCGACCGTGTAGTACGCGCAGCGTACGCCGCCGCAGGTCATGCCGGCGGCGTTCGGCGGCAAACCGTTGCCGAGATAGATGCCCTCGAGCGACGCGAACGTCGGCAGCGATCCGTACGAGATATTGCTGCCGCCACCGTCGCTACAGGTCGTCGGCGTTGCGGCGCCGTGACCGGATGCCGGCGCGATGTAACAGGTGCCGCTGGACAGCGAGTGCGGATTCACCAACACCGCGAAGCTGTCTCCAAAACCAAACATCTGCTCGTTGTAGATACGCGCGCCGGTGGCCGTAGTGTACGAAGCTTCGGCCTCGAACAAGTTTTGCGAATTGAGCTGGTCGGTGAACGACGCGCTGACGCCGCGGGTATGATTGTTGATCTCGTAGTCGCCGCTGTCGTAATACGCGTAGGGCTGCAGCGACATCATCGGACCATTTTCGATCCAATCGGAGTAGTAGGTGTAGCCATATACGCGCAAAAAGGCGCTCGGGCTGAAGTTTTTCTGATATTGCAGTTTTACGATCGCCTGGCCGTTGTAGCCGCGGTCGCGCTGATTCTCACCGCCCGGGATCGCTGCGAACAGCGAATGCGCCGGTGACGACGGATACAAATATGGGGAGACCAGCGAGCGATAGTTGGACGGCAGCAACCCGCCGAGTCAACCCTTGTACTGGAAGCTGTCGAGATAGTACGGCGGAAACCCGCTGCTTTGGCCGGGCGCCGGCGGAACCGTGGCGAGATAGTTGGCCAACCCTTCGTCGTTTACCGAACTAAAGAACGTGGTGAAGATTTCGTCGTTGTCGTACAGCAGTTGCACGTCATCGCGTAAGCCGTCGTTGCGATGCGGTATGCCGACGTGCAGGTTGACGATCGAGGTTCGCGTCGCGATATTGGAAGCGTCGGCGGTTCCGAAGCCGATGGGTCCGAGGATCCAGCCGGGGCGCCCGTTCGTGCCGACATTCGGCTGGCCGTTGGTGTAACAGGACGGCAGCGATGGGTCCGGCGCCGGCGGACAACGCCCCAATTGCTGGCCGAACTCGTCGGTGTAGGCCGCGCCTCCGAACTGATCGACGTAGCGGTGTTCTTGGTTGTAACCGCCGATGCCGACGTAATACGAAAAGAGCCGGTCGGGCGTCGAGCCGCCCGCTTCGACGTTCAAACTGTGGTAGAAGGCGGGGAGGCCGATGCTCGGATTGACGCTGGCGTAGCCCGGAAACGTACCGGTCTTGATCACCTGATTGATGAACCCGGCCAAGCCTTGCGCTTCTGCGTTGGAGGGCGTTGCGCCGGTGTACACTTGCAGTTCGAGCTGGCCGAGCGACGAGAGCGACGACGACGGATAGTTATCGAACGCGCGGTTGACGGGAATGCCGTCGAACTCGTAACCGACCTCGTAGGCGTCGCCGCCGCGCACATGAACGGCTTGATTGTAGCCGTTCTGATTGGCTGGAACGTAGGCGCCGGGAACGCTGGCGATCGCCGAGTAGGCGCTGTTGAGATTTCCGCCGCCGCCGAGCGCGCTCAACCGTTCTTGTTGCTGCGCACCGACCGAATAAATGTCGGCGGTCGTGCCGGGACGTACCAAGTTGGATGCGTTGCGCGACGCGACGCGGGCGATCGTTTGCAGCGTCTTTCGCAACGAGAACGCCAACGTTTGCTGGGCGTCGGCGAACACCGCAATCCCCGGATACGACGCCGGTTCGAAGCCCGTCTTTTCGATCGTCGCGACGTACTCGTCGGGCGTTAGCGAAACGAACTGAAAGCGTCCGGACGCATCGGTGGTCGCGGTCGCGATCTGCGACGGACTGGTCACCGTCACGCGAGCTCCGGCGATCGGCGACGTGCTTCCGGTTTGGGTGACGATTCCGCTGAGGCGACCCGTCGTGCCGGCGATCGAAACGGACGGCCATGCGATCGATAGGATTGCCAGCAGCGTAACGAGCGCGCGGTTCATGGCGCTTGAACGATCGCCAGATACTGGCGGTCGAAGGCGGCCAGCAATCCCTCGGCGTTGGAATATGGACCCGGCATGTAGGCGCTCGAGCGCAACCCCTTTTGCGTGAGTTCGCTGACGTGCCAATCCTGGCGGTTCGTCAAATCCCAAAAATCGACCGCGTCGCGCGGGTCGAAATGGCACGTGTCCATCGCCTGTGGATCGAACATCCACGCGCACGAAATGTGCGTCCGGTCGATTGCCAGCGGCCGCACGTAGTGCACCATCACGTAGTCCGGATGTAAGCTCAGCAGCAGCGACGGAAAGATCGTGTAGTAATACACGCGGTCGAGATCGTCGCCGGATACCGCTCCAACCGGGGCTCGATTCGTATGTCCCGTCGTCGTGAGGCTGGCGCCGTGCGCGCGCAACTCCGAGTACCCGCCGAGCACAAGCCCTTGGGTTAGATCGTTGCGGCCGCTGTCGGACGGCGATAGCTTATCGAGCTGCGGATGCACCAGCGGACAGTGGTAACACTCGGAATAGTTTTGAAAGATCAGCTTCCAATTGCAGTTGACCTCGTACTCGATCGTGCGCGCCGTACGCAGCGCTTGAATTTGCCAACGATCGAATCGTCCAGCGAGTCCGGCCAGCGCGCGATCGAAGGGCTCGGGATTGGGCGCGAGGTTGATGAAGATGAAGCCCTGCCATACCTCGAGCGCGGCTTTGCGCAGCGGATAATCGCGGCGATCGAATCCTTCGACGTCGGCCATGTTGCGAGCGGCCAGGAGCGAGCCGTCGAGTCCATAGGTCCACGCATGGTACGGGCACTGAATCGAACCCAAGAATCGGCCCGACGCCGACTCGCACATGCGCGTGCCGCGGTGGCGGCAGACGTTATAGAGGGCATGCAGTTGGCCGTCTCGGTCGCGGGTGACGATCAGTTCGTCGTTGCCAACCGGAACCGTCACGAAATCGCCGGTTGCGGCGATGTGTTCGTCGCGGCCGACGCACAGCCACTGTCGTCCGAAAACGGTCTGCTTTTCGCGTTCGTAGACGTCCGGCGAAACGTACCACGACGCGTCCAAAGTCATCGCTCCGGCAACGTTGGCCGGCTTTGCAAACGTTTCCACGACAGCCTCCTCGCAGGGCGAACGGCGACGTTTGTCGAGGACTTCAGCTCGTTTGACGGAAGCCCCTCCGAAGCGTCGATTTGTTAAGCGATGCAGTTCAAAAACCGCTAAAACCTTCGGGAGGCGCGGAACTTGACCGAACGAGAGCGGATAGCGCCGCCGGCCGAACCGGGCCTGCAAACATCGCTTCCGCGACGTGCCTACGTTAACGACGCGTACTTCGAGCGCGAGCGCCGCGCGATCTTTTGGACCGAGTGGTTCTGCATCGGCCGCGCGGATCGATTCGACCGCCCGGGCGCGTACGAAACGATCGACCTCGCCGGTGAAAGCGTCATCGTCATTCGTTCGGAGCGCGGTCTCTTCGCGCATCTCAATGTGTGCCGGCATCGCGGGAGCCGGCTCTTGTGGGACAGCGGAACGTTGCGCGGCGCCATTCGCTGTCCGTATCACGGCTGGGCCTACGATGCGGATGGGCGGCTCCTGTCCGCGCCGTTCCTCGAGATCGATGCGTTGCCGGATGAGGTTCGCCGCCTACACCCCGTCGCAATCGACTGTTGGGCCGGGTTCGCGTTCGTCAACCTCGGCGCCAACAGCGCGCGCCAGACGCTCCTCGAGCAGCTTTCCGGCGCGCCGCAGCGCGTCGCAAATTATCCATTGGACGCATTACGCGTGGCGCGTTCGTTTCGTTACACGGTTGACGCCAACTGGAAAGTATTGCTGGAAAACTACAACGAGTGTTACCACTGCGCGGGAGTGCACCCGGAGCTGTGCCGGATCGTTCCGGCGTTCAAACGGCGTGGTGGCAGCGGTCTCGATTGGGAGCGCGGTATCGAACACCGCCCGGGCGCATGGACGTTTAGTGCGACCGGCATCAGCGACCGCCGTCCGTTCGACGGGCTCGACCAGGACGAGCGAGAGCGGCACAAGGGCGAACTCGTCTACCCGAACTTTATGTTGAGCCTGTCGGCCGATCATGCAGCGGCCTTTACCTTGTGGCCGCTGTCGCCGAGTCGCACGGACATCGTGTGCGACATCTTGTTTCATCCAAGCGAAATGGCCCAGCCGGGATTCGATCCGGGCGATGCGGCCGATTTTTGGGACTTGGTCAACCGGCAAGATTGGGCGGTATGCGCGGGCGTGCAAGCCGGAATGCGGTCGCGCGCCTTTCGCTACGGATACTACGCGCCAATGGAAGACTATAGTTTAGACATCCGGCGCTATATCGAGCATCGTCTCGGCAGCGACGCGGTTAACGTGGATGCGGAGACCGGCGCGTGACCAACGAGTTCGATGCCATCGTACTCGGGCTGGGCGGCATCGGGAGCGGCGCCGCATACTGGCTCGCTAAATCGGGCGCGCGGGTCGCCGGATTCGAGCAGTTCGAGTTTGGGCATGCCCGGGGCGAATCGCACGATCATTCGCGCATCATTCGCTTGTCGTACGTTACGCCGGCCTACGTGCGCTTAGCAAAATTGGCGTATGCAGCGTGGGCAGAGGTCGAGCGGGACAGCGGTGAGGCAATCGTCTATCGCACCGGCGGCCTCGATATCGGACCTCGAAACGGTGCGATTCCGCTCGACGGCTATGCCGCGGCAATGCGATCCGAAGGCGTGCCGTACGAGCGAATAGACGCGGCGGAGATCCGGCGCCGCTGGCCGCAGTTTCGAATCGACGACGACATCGAGGCGCTCTTTCAAGCCGACGGTGGGATCGTGGCGGCGGAGCGTGCGACGGCGGCCCACCAGCGCATGGCGCTGGAATACGGAGCGCAACTCCACGAACGTACGCCGGTTGACGCGGTGGATTGCGGCGGCGGCGAAGTCGCGGTGCGTGCCGGCGGCATCGAATATCGCGCGGGCCGGCTGATCGTCGCTGCCGGGCCGTGGAGCGCGCCGTTGCTCGAGCAGCTGGGTTGCCGCGTTCCGCTGGACGTCACCAAAGAGCAGGCGATGTATTTTGCGGTGGAACGCCCGGATGCGTTTGCGATCGGGCGTTTTCCGATTTGGATTTGGATGGACGATCCATCGTTCTATGGATTCCCGGTCTTCGGCGAATCCGGAGCGATCAAGATCACCCAGGACGCAGGCGGGCGCTGCGTCGACCCCGACACGCGGACGTTCGACGAGGATCCCGCCATCACGGCGCGCGTCCGTACGTTCGTCGATCGGCATCTGCCTGCTGCCGGCGCGACGCGCGTCATCAAGACGTGTCTATATACGTTGACGCCGGATCGCGACTTTATCATCGATCGCTTGCCGAATCATCCGCACGTGAGCGTCGCAATCGGAGCCGGCCATGCATTCAAGTTTGCATCGGTCATCGGCCGCGTGTTGGCGCGCAGTGCGACCGAGTCGGCGTTGCCGGGCGGGCTCGACGATTTCTCGATCCGTCGCCCGATACTACAGCTCGACGACCCGCCAAAAACGTATATGGTATGATACGGCGGTGGAACCGACCGTAAGACGTCGTAGCGCCCCGGCTGCGCCGAACCGGAACGCCGGACGCATCGTTGCTTTGCTCGTCGTCTTGGCGTTGGCGGCGGTCATCGCCGGTTACGAAATTTTATCGCATTCTCACCCGGGCGGTGGCACCGTTTCCGTCTACTACACGAAGATGGATGGAACGTCGATGGGCACGTTTACGGTTTCGCAACGCCCGGCGGCAAAGGGCGAGAGCGCGACCGAACATCTACACGACGTTGCACTGTACGCTGCGGTGTCGGCCCTGGCAGGCCCGCCGGGTGGAACCGAGGCGATACGTTTCCCGCCGGGAACGCGCGTGCAAGGCGTAACCGTCCAGGGTTCGACGGCTACCGTGGATTTGTCGCGCGAGATCACGCGCCAAGCCGGCGGAAGTTTCGGCGAAGACGGAGAGTTCAAAGCGCTCGTCTACACGTTGACGGGCGTACCCGGTATCGACGCCGTGAAGATCACGATCGACGGCGCGACCCTTCCAACACTACCAGGAGGTCATGTTGAGCTGGATCAGCCGCTGCACCGCTCCGATTGGTAAATTCGCCCTTCCGGCGTGCCTGCTGTTCGCCGCGGCGTTTGCCGCAACGCGAGCGGACGCTCCCGTGCGAGCGGTCTTCCAACATCAGACCCTGACGTTTACGCACGTGTCGAATGCCAATGGCTCGCTCGCCGTCGGCATCGACGATCCCGCGTTTCGCGCGCTGCTGCGGACCGATGGTGCGAGCCTGACGTGGAAGCAGGGCGAACGGTACGTGTTGTTGACGACGGCCGCTCCCGCGGTCGCGACGTTCGCGCTCGGCGATCCGCGCTACGACGTCGGCTCGATCGCGCTGCAGGCCCCGTTCGCTCCCTACCTGCAGAATGGCGAGGTCTACTTGCCGTTCGATGCGGTGATCGCTTCGCTCGATCTGGCCTGGCGCAACGATGGCAGTACTGCGATTCTTCAGCCGCAGCTGGACGCCATCGACGTGCGCCCGGCCGGCGATCGCGTGGATATCGTCGCGCATGGCGGCGCGATGCTGCGTCCGCGAATCGTGCAATCGAATCGCGGTACGGTGACGTACGAGTTCGACGGGGTCGGCACGACCCTAATCGGCACGCGAAACGTCGAGGCCGGTGGCGTGCAAAGCCTACAGATCGCGCAGTCGGGAACGGCCCGCGATCCGAAAACGCTGGTTACCGTTTCGATGGTTGACGGAACCGGGCACGACTCGCCGCGCAGCACCGGCACGCGTGACGTGACGATCGCGTTCGGTCCCGGCCTAGCGGCGTCGTCCAACCAGACGGCGCAGGCGCCGCCGCCCGCCGAAACGGCGCCGCAGGCCCAGTCGCCTCAGGCAAACGGCGCGACGGCCGTAACCGGGGTGTCGGTGGCGGGCAACGGGGGATCGTTCACGGTGTCGGTCGCGGTATCGGGAAATGCCTCGTACGAATGGCACCGTTTACGGGAGCCGGATAATCGCTTCTGGATCGACATCGTCGGCGCGCAGTTGCAAGGAACTCCGATCATGCAGAACGAGCCGGCGCCGATCGGTTCGCTGCGCGTGCGGCAGGTTGCGCCCGGCACCGTGCGAGTTGCCTTATCGCTCACCGGGCCAAAATCGCTGTTGGTGTCGCCGACGCAAACCGGCGTGACGATTTCGGTCGGTAACGACGACGTGGCCGACGCGCCGCGCGCGGGCGCCGGAAGCATCGGTACGACCGTTTCTTCGACCGAAGCCGTCGCGCAAGTGACGCCGGCGCCGGCCGACCAAACCGGCTCGTCCGACGACAGCTCGGGCTGGAAGTTTGGCCCCACGCACAGCGGTTACGCAGCGCTGAATCCGCGACTGATCGTCATCGATCCGGGCCACGGCGGCAGCGATCGCGGCGCCTCGCGCAACGGTCTCGACGAAGCCGTCGTCAATCTCGACGTCTCGCGACGGCTGCGCGACATCCTGGTTGCGCGCGGCTGGCAAGTTCGCATGACGCACGAACGCGACGTTGACGTCTACCAGCCGAACGACAGCGCGCACGACGAACTGCAGGCCCGCGACGACGTTGCCAATCGAGCCGGCGCGCGCATGTTCGTGAGCATTCACTCCAACAGCTTCATCAACTCCGGACCGTATGGCACCACCGTCTACATTTCGAAGCCGATGGACGTTCCGTTGGGCAACGCGATCGAACACCAACTCATCGGCGACGGCACGAAAGACGACGGGGTCGTCAAGGGGCACTTATACGTGACGCTGCACGCCGTGATGCCGGCTGTGTTGGTCGAGACGGCATTTCTTTCGAACCCGAGCGACTTCTCGTTACTCTCTTCGCCGGCGTGGCGGCAGAAGATCGCCCAATCGATCGCCGACGGCATCGAGAAGTACAATCAGCAGTATCCGGCACCGGCACGGGCGGCGATGACGCCTTCGCAGTGATTGGAATTTTCGATTCGGGCCTCGGCGGACTCACGGTCGTCCGCCGGGTGCGCGAACGTTTGCCCGCGGTGGATCTCTTATTTTTTGCCGATCAAGCGCACGTACCATATGGCGGTCGCGACCCCGACGAGCTGCACGGCTTGCTGCGCGGGAACGTCGCCTGGCTCGACGCCCAGGGCGTACGTGCGATCGTCATGGGCTGCAATACGTCGTGCGCGATCGCCGAGCGCTATGGGTGGCCGTTGACCGGCGCTCCGATTCTCGATTTGATCGATTCCGCTGCAACCGCCGTGCAACGGGCCGGTCATCGCCGCATCGGCGTCGTCGCGACGGCCGCGACCGTCGCCTCCGGTTCGTACGGACGCTCGTTACGTTCGGCGGTGCCGGGTGCCGAGGTGTGGGAAATCGCCGCACCCGATTTAGTGCCGCTCGTCGAAGCGGGCGAGATGGGCGCGCGGGCGCGGGCCGCGGTTGACGCCGTTTGCGCCAAACTCCCGAACGAACTCGACGCCGTGGTGTACGGATGCACGCACTATCCGATGTTGTCGCAACACTTCCGGCGGGCGTTGAGCGGCATCGCCTTAATCGATCCGGCCGAAATGCAAGCCGAGCGCGCGGCAGCGATCGTGGCGGAGCTCGAACCGTTCAACCGAGCGCGGCACGACGCGCTACGTGACCAACGGAGACCCGCGCGTACTCGCAGCCAACGTCACGCGCATTTTAGGTGAAAGCGCTCCGAACGTGCGCGCCGAGATTCCGGCTAGTAACGCGCTACGTGGAACGCTGAGAAAAACAGGATCGTCGTAACCGTCGCGAGGCCGGCGCCGGCCAATACTTGCGCCACGGTATGCGCTTTTAAGTAGACGCGCGCCCAGCAGACCATCGGTATCAGCACGAAAAACGGTAACGGCGCACGGCCGTATAGCAGAAAGAGCGCGACCATCGGTGCCGTGATCCCCAACGCATGCGTGCTAATTTTCCAAAACCGAGTAATGTAGCCCACGATCAGGGTCGAGACGAAATACCCGACCATCGCTGCGACCATAACCCGCGGGGCGTGCAGCAACCACAGCACCGCGCTGCCCATCAGATAAAAGACGACGAAGATACTGAAGACGACCTCGCGTTCTGTCCGCACCGACATATCCAAATCCGAAATGCGCCCGGTCGAGTAAAGCCAGAAGACGTACAACATCGGACCGATCGACGTGAAGAACGTCGACAGGAAGAGCAAGCGCCAGAATGCGAAGGTGTCGGGCGCGTTGGTATCGGCTAGGATGACGAACAAAGCCAACGCCGTCAGGAACGGGTTGAAGATCGTTAACAGAATGCGCGCCAGGTCGCGCCAGACCCGGCGTCCGCGTAGCGCGACGACCGGCGCGCTTGGCTCTAGCACCGTTGCTACTAACGTCCGGCGCCCCGCCAATCCTGCGCGGCAGGCCGCCAAGCAGTGTCGGTCGTACAATCGACCCGGTGATTTCCCTCATCCTCGCGGCCGCGGGTGCCGCCCCTATTTCAAAAACGTCGCCGCCGGTTCCACTCCCGGTGCAGCAACAGCTGACCCAGCCCGCGGCGCCCGCGATCATCCCGCACACCGCGATCGCGCTCCACGCTCCGTGGCTAACCCACACGATAGCCGGGATTTTCATGATCGCAGCGGTCGGACTGGTCGCATTGCTCGCCGTCCAAACGACAAAGCAAGAAGGCTTGAGCGGAACGATCGGCGGCCGGGTTGAGTCGGCCTATCACGGACGTCTCGGCGCGGAGGAACAACTCAAACGACTGACCGGAATCGTCGCGGTCGTGTTCGTCGTGAGCGCGTTCGTCCTCGCGATGACCGGGATCTAAGGAATCACGGCTCGCGTGCCCGACGCGGCGCCATTGCTCGACGTCTCCAATCTACGAACGGTTTTTCGAACCGAAGACGGACCGGTAACTGCCGTTAACGGACTGTCGTTTACGCTGCGGGCCGGCGAGACGCTCGGCATCGTGGGCGAGTCCGGATCGGGAAAATCCGTCACCGCACTTTCCATCATGCGGCTACTTCCGAAGAGTTCGACCGTTACGGCCGACCGCATCGTGTTCGACGGCAAGTCGTTGCCCTCGTTAAGCGAATCCGAGATGCGTAAGATCCGCGGAAATAAAGCCGCGATGATCTTTCAGGATCCGATGACGTCGCTCAATCCGGTCTTGACGATCGGCGAGCAGATCGCCGAAGCGATCCGGCTGCATCTAGGACTGAACACGCGCGATGCCCGCGATCGCACGGTCGAGATGCTCAAAAAAGTTCGCATCCCTGCGCCCGAAAAACGCCTCAACGACTATCCGCATCAGTTTTCCGGCGGCATGCGCCAACGCGTGATGATCGCGATGGCATTGTCGTGCAGCCCGAAACTGCTGATTGCCGACGAACCGACGACCGCGCTCGACGTCACCATCCAAGCCCAAGTGCTCGAGTTGATGAACGAGTTGCAGCGCGAGACCGGCGCAGCGATTCTGATGATCACGCACGATCTCGGCGTGGTGGCCGAAGTCTGCCGTAACGTGCTCGTGATGTACGGCGGAAACTTGGTCGAATACGGATCCGCCGAGCAAATCTTCGGCCGTCCGCGCATGCCGTACACGCAAGGGCTGCTGGCTTCGCTGCCGCGTCTGGACGAAAGCAATCCGCGCCGGTTGGAGCCGATCAAAGGCCAGCCGCCGAACTTGCTCAATCTTCCGAAGGGCTGCGTCTTCGCGCCTCGCTGCGCGTACCGGATGCCGATGTGCGACGAACCGGTTCCGCTGTACGATTTCGGTGAAGGCCACGTCGCCCGTTGCTATTTGTACGACGAGCGTGCGGAGATCGCAGCGCCCGATCGAGGTCGAGACGGCGCCGGTGGTGCCGACGCCGTGAGCGCGCTCGTCGAAGTCGAAGATCTCTATAAATACTTTCCGATTCATGCCGGCCTGTTGTCGCGGCACGTCGGCCGACGTCAAAGCCGTCGACGGCGTCAGCTTTTCGATCGAGCGCGGCGAGACGCTGGGCTTAGTCGGCGAGTCCGGTTCGGGCAAAACGACCGTCGGCCGGCTGCTGCTGCGCCTGCTGGCCGAAACCAAAGGCAAGATTCGCTTCGACGGCCGCGATGTCGTGGCGATGAATCGGACCCAACTGCGCGAGTTGCGCGGCGACGTCCAGATCATCTTCCAAGATCCGTTCGCGTCGCTCAACCCGCGCATGACGGTCGGCGAGATCATCGGCGAACCGATGCGGATCCACGGGATCGCCCGCGGGAAAGACGCGCAAGACCGCGTGCAAGACCTGCTCAAACGCGTCGGCTTGCAGCCCTATCACGTCAACCGCTACCCGCACGAGTTTTCGGGCGGACAACGCCAGCGCGTCGGTATCGCGCGCGCCCTGGCGGTCGACCCGAAGTTCATCGTCTGCGACGAGCCGGTTTCGGCCCTCGACGTTTCGATCCAAGCGCAGGTCATCAACCTGCTGGAGGATCTGCAGGAGCAGTTCGGCCTGACCTATCTGTTCATCGCGCACGACCTTTCGGTGGTGCGGCATATTTCCGACCGGGTCGCCGTGATGTACGTCGGCAAGATCGTCGAGCTCGCTCGACCGCGACGCGCTCTACGTCAACCCGCTGCATCCGTACACGCAGGCGCTGCTCTCGGCGATTCCGATTCCCGATCCGCTGGCAGAGAAGCGGCGCAAACGCATCGTCCTGACCGGCGATATCCCGTCGCCCGTCAACCCGCCGTCCGGCTGCCGGTTTCATACGCGTTGCCCGGTCGCGTTCGAACGCTGCGCGATCGAAGAGCCGCCGTTGGTCGAATATTACGGCCGGCCACTTTGCGGCGTGCCACTGGGTCGACGAACACGATGGACGCGCGCCCGACCTGGCCGGACGGCCCGGTCGTCGTTTCGGCGTAAACGCCGCCCTCGAGAATTAAAATGAGCGGCCGCGAGAGCGGCCGCTCGTGTTTTACGCCGAAATCGGCGAACCGTTAAGCGGCTTTCTTACGTCCGCCCTTTTTACGGCCAGCGGTCTTCTTACGTCCCGTGGCTTTCTTACGGCCCGTCGTGGCTTTCTTGCGTCCGGCGGTTTTCTTGCGTCCGGTGGCCTTTTTACGTCCGGCCGTTTTCTTGCGTCCAGTGGCCTTCTTACGTCCGCCGGCCTTCTTGCGAGCGGTCTTTTTACGTCCGGCGGTCTTTTTACGTCCGGCAGTCTTACGCCGGTGGCCTTTTTACGTCCGGCAGTTTTCTTACGTCCGGTGGCCTTTTTACGTCCGGCGGTCTTCTTGCGTCCGGCGGCCTTTTTACGTCCGGCAGTTTTCTTACGTCCGGTGGCTTTCTTGCGTCCGGCGGTCGCTTTCTTGCGTCCCGGCGCGGCTTTTTTACGACCGGCGGTTTTCTTGCGTCCGTTCGTCGCAGCCGCTTTTTTTCGGCCAGCGCCTTTGCGGCGCGTCTTGCGGCGGGGCCGTTCGTCGGCGATCGTGCCGCCATTCAAGATGGTATCGGAGTCCATTCATTCCTCCTCGCCCTCGAGGGACGACAAGCGTTATTTTGGACAGCGCCGTTCGGCGCTTTGAGCGCATCATAGAGGATTTTGCGAAATCATGCAAATTCGCGTGCGCGTTCACGCGTGTGACACGCACGCGAATCGCGCGCCGCGCGCGATTCATTTGCCGGGATGTTGACCGCGGCTGTATACTAGGCCCCGTGAAAAAGCCCCTGATTATCGTGGAATCGCCGACCAAAGCGAGGACGATTAAGAAGTTCTTGCCGCCGCGCTACGTCGTGAAGGCGTCCGTCGGCCACGTACGCGATCTGCCCAAGAGCACGCTCGGCGTGGACGTGGATCACGATTTCACGCCCCGGTACCTGACGATTAAAGGTAAGGGCGACGTCATCAAGGAGCTCAAGAGCGCGGCCAAACGGCGCGAGCGAAGTCTATCTCGCCACCGACCCCGATCGCGAGGGCGAGGCGATCGCGTGGCATCTGGCCGAGCTGCTGAAGCTCGAAGATCCCAAGCGGATCGAGCTCCACGAGATCACCAAAGAAGCGGCGCTGGCCGCGATCGAAGACGCCGCACTCGATCGACATGGACCGCGTGAACGCGCAGCAGGCGCGGCGCATTCTCGACCGGCTGGTCGGCTACAAGATTTCGCCGCTGCTCTGGGCCAAGGTCCGCGGCGGCCTCTCCGCCGGCCGCGTGCAGTCGGTCGCGGTGCAAGCTGATCGTCGACCGCGAGCGCGAAATCGCGGCGTTCGTCCCGCGCGAGTACTGGACGTCACCGCGCACGCTCGCGGCACCGGCAGAGCGCCGGAGCTCGCCGTTCCCGGCCGAGCTGGTGACGCATCGACGGGCGAGAAGCTCGAAGTCACGAACGCAGAAACAGGCCGACGCCATCGTGCGCTGCGCTCGAAGGCGCGGCGTTTCGCGTCGCCGCGATCAAGAAGCGCGAGTCCGGCGCAACGCGCCGGCGCCGTTCACGACCTCGACCCTGCAGCAAGAAGCCTCGCGCAAACTGAAGTTGCGGGTCCGCCGCACGATGCAGGTCGCGCAGGCTCTATACGAAGGCGTCGATCTGGCGGCGCCGAGGGCACGGCCGGTCTGATCACCTACATGCGTACCGACTCGACCCGCATCAGCGATCAGGCCCGCGAAGCGGCCCGCGAGTTCATCGTCGAAACCTACGGCGAAGAGTTCCACGGCGGCGCCGCGCCACAAGGTGCGCGAAGGCGCGCAAGACGCGCACGAAGCGATCCGCCCGACCTCGGTGTTCCACACGCCGGAAAGCGTGGCCGGCGTCCTCAAGCGCGACGAGCTGCGGCTCTACACGATGATCTGGGAGCGCTTCGTCGCCTCGCAGATGGCGGCCGCGGTTCTCGACCAAACCGACGGTCGACGTCGATCGCCGAACGGCTACACGTTTCCGCGCGACCGGCACCGTGCATGCGCTTCGCCGGCTTCACCCGAGTCTACGAGGAGAGCAAGGACGAGGACGCCGACGCGGCCGGCCGCCGCGCCGACGGACGCGCGACTCAAGGGCAAAGCCAAAGTCCGCTCTGCCCGAGCTGCACGAGCCGACGAGCCGCTCGACTGCTCAAGGCATCGATCCCAAGCAGCACTTCACCGAGCCGCCGCCGCGCTACACCGAAGCCTCGCTGGTCAAGCGCTCGAAGATAACGGCATCGGCCGGCCTTCGACCTACTCGACCATCGTCGAGACGATTCAGGCGCGCGGATACGTCACCCAGCAAGAGCGCCGCTTCCATCCGACCGAGATCGGCATCGCGGTCAACGATCTGCTGGTCGAGCATTTCCCAAGATCGTCAACCTGCACTTCACCGCCTCGATGGAAGGCGATCTCGACAAAGTCGCCGAGGGCAACGAGGACTGGGTCGCGCTGCTGCGCGGTTTCTACGGCCCGTTCGCGACCGAACTGGCCGAAGCCGAGAACAAGCTGCCGCAAGCTCGAACTGCGCGACGAGCCGACCGACGAGATCTGCCCGAACTGCGGCCGGCCGATGGTCATCAAGACCGGCCGCTTCGGGCGCTTCATCTCGTGCACCGGCTATCCCGAGTGCAAGACGACGAAGCCGATCGTCAAAGACACCGGCGCCAAGTGTCCCAAAGACGGCGGCATGATCGTCGAACGCCGGTCGAAGAAGGGCCGCACGTTCTACGGCTGCGCCAACTATCCGAAGTGCGATTTCGTCTCGTGGGACCGCGTCGTTCGCCGAACCGTGCCCGGTCTGCGGCTCCTACGTCGTCGCCAAGACCCGCCGCGGCGGCAACGTCCGCTTCGAGTGCGCGGCCGACAACGAGCACGACGTCGTCGTCGATGCGCGCCAGGGCGCCGACGACCAGCGCCGAGGAAGCGGAGCTCGCGTCCACGTAAACACGATCGTCTGATCCGCGTGACGGTCATCGGCGGCGGACTCGCCGGCTGCGAAGCGGCGTGGCAGGCGGCGCGCGCGGCGTGCCGACGTCGACTCTACGAGATGCGGCCGCAATCGAGCGGACCGGCGCACCACACCGGTCGGCTGGCGGAGCTGGTGTGCAGCAACTCGCTGCGCGGTGCGGCGCTCGAGAACGCCGTCGGGCTTGCTCAAGGAAGAGCTCGCGCGGCTCGATTCGATCATCGTCCGTCGGCGCGCGAGGCCGCGGTGCCGGCCGGCGGGGCGCTGGCCGTCGACCGCGAGCGTTTCGCCGCGCCGTCGAATCGCGCGCTGCTGAGCGAACCGCGCATCCAGCTCACCGCGAAGAGGTGCACGACGATTCCGTCGCACCGGCCGGCATCGTGGTCGTGCGGGCCGCTGCCGAGCGCGCCTGTTGCCGTCGACATCGATCGCCGCGCTGCGATCGACGCGCTCGTCGGCGACAGGGCGCCGCTTGCACTACTTCGATGCGGCCTCGCCGATCGTCGCCGCCGATTCGATCGACGAGAGCGCGATTATCGCAAGTCGCGCTACGAAAAGGGCGACGGCGACGACTATCTCAACATCCCGCTCGACAAAGAGCAGTATCGCGCAGTTCATCGCACGATCTGCGGACGTCGCCGCGGCACGAGGCCAAAGATTTCGAAGCTCGGCGAGTCCGACAGGCGCCTACTTCGAAGGCTGCCTGCCGATCGAAGAGATGGCCGATCGCGGCGAGGACGACGCTGCGCTTCGGTCCGATCAAACCGGTCGGGCTGCGCCATCCGCGAGACCGGCAATACGCCGTACGCGGTGGTGCAGCTGCGCAAAGAAAACGCGAAGGCACGGCGTTCAACTTGGTCGGGTTTCAAACGCGCATGACGTGGCCGGCGCAAAAGGCGAGCCTTCGGCAAGCTCCCCGGCTTGGCCGAACGCCGAGTGGCTGCGGCTGGGCGTGATGCACCGCAACACGTTCATCGACTCGCCGCGCCTGCTCGACGCGCACCTGATGCTGCGCGGCGTCGAGGGCTCTATCTTCGCCGGCCAAATCACCGGCGCCGAAGGCTACGTCGAGGCGGCTGCCTGCGGCGCGATGGCCGGGATCGCATGCCGCGCGGCGAGCGTGCTGGGACTGCCGCCGGTCGAGTTCCCGCGCGAAACCGCGCTGGGTGCGGTCGTCGCGCACCTGCAGAACGCCGCCTCGCCCGATTTCCAGCCGGGCAACGTTACCTGGGCGTGGTTCTCGCCGCTTGACCGGTACGAGATCCGCGACAAGAGCGAACGCGCCGTGGCGCGCTGGCGATTCGGGCGCTGGCGGCGCTCGATATGCTTCGCTCGTTCGCCTGGCCTTGCGAAACCGCGCCGGCCGTACCCAGGGTACTGACGCTACGATGAGGATTCGATCGACGACCATCCTCGCGGTCTCGCGGACGGCAAGCTGGCGATCGCCGGCGACGGGCAAGTGACCCTCGACAAGACCGATCGTCAAAGCACGGCGCGCGCAAAGTGCGCAAGATCGCCGGCGGCAAGGTCCTGGCCGGCTTCGCCGGCATCGGCCGCCGACGGCATCACGCTGCTCGAGAAATTCGAGAACAAGTCGTTCGACGAGTATAAAGACATGACGCGCGCGGCGGTCGAGCTGGCGAAAGACTGGCGCCAAGACCGCGCGCTGCGCCGGCTCGAAGCGCTGCTGCTCGTCGGCAACGCCGATCACCTGTTCGTGCTCTCCGGCACCGGCGACGTGATCGAGCCCGACGAGGGCATCGCGGCGATCGGCAGCGGCGGCCCGTACGCGCAGGCGGCCGCCGCTGGCGCTGCTGCGCAACACCGCGCTCGACGCCGAAGAGATCGCCGCAAAGCGCTCGACATCGCCGGCGAGATCTGCATCTACACCAACGACGACATCACCGTGGAGACTGCTCCAGTGACCGCCGTGATCTCCGGTCCCGACACCGCAGCGCTGACGCCGCGACAGATCGTCGCAGAGCTCGACAAGTACATCGTCGGCCAAGCCAAAGCCAAACGCGCCGTCGCCATCGCGCTGCGCAATCGCTACCGCCGTCGACAACGTGTCCGGCAGATCTGCGCGACGAGATCACGCCGAAGAACATTCTGATGATCGGACCGACCGGCGTCGGCAAAACCGAAATCGCGCGCCGTTTGGCCGGCGCTCGTCGGCGCGCCGTTCGTCAAAGTCGAAGCGACCAAATATACCGAAGTCGGCTACGTCGGCCGCGACGTCGAGTCGATGGTGCGCGATTTGGTCGAAGCCGCGATCCGCACGGTCAGCGACGAACGCCGCGCCGACGTCAGCGAGGCGGCCGAACGCCAGGCCGTGGAGCGCATCATCGACGTGCTGCACCCGGAGACGCGCGCGCCGCAGCCGCCCGGGCAAGGCAATCCGCTCGGCGCGACGCTGGGATCGATCTTCGGCAACAACTTTCAAAGCAGCACCAGCAGGCCCAACCGCCGCCCGCCGTCGCCGCCCACGCGCGAAGCGGCGCTGCGCGAGCAAACGCGCGCCGAAATCGAGCGCGGCTTCTACGACGTGCGCCTGATCGAAATCGAAGTCGAAGAAACGCCGCAGCTGCCGATCGGCATGATGGGCGGGGACCAATGCCGGCGGCGGGGCCGACATCGGCGAGATGCTCGGCGGCATACTTCCGAAGCGCAAGAGCGAAAAGCGCGTGACCGTCGCCGACGCGCGCCGCATCTTCGCGCAAGAAGAGCCGACCAAGCTCATCGACATGGATGCGGTCAAGCGCGAGGCGCTGCGCCGCGCGGGCGAAGACGGCATCATCTTCATCGACGAAATCGATAAGGTCGCCGGGCGCGAAGGGGCCGCGGCGGTCCGGACGTTTCGCGCGAAGGCGTGCAGCGCGACATTCTGCCGATCGTCGAAGGTTCGACCGTGAACACCAAGCACGGCACGATCAAGACCGATCACGTTCTGTTCATCGCGGCCGGCGCGTTTCACATGAGCAAGCCGTCCGACCTGATCCCGGAACTGCAAGGCCGCTTTCCGATCCGCGTCGAGCTGGACTCGCTCACCGCCGAGGATTTCAAAACGATCCTGACCCAGCCCAAGAACGCGCTGATCGAGCAGTACAAAGCGCTGCTCGCGACCGAGGAACGTACGCTGGATTTCCGTCCCGACGGCATCGACCAGCTCGCGACCTTCGCCATGCGCGTCAACGAACACAGCGAGAATATCGGCGCCCGCCGCCTGCACACCGTCCTCGAGCGGCTGCTCGAAGACGTCAGCTTTGCGGCTCCCGAGGAGGCCGGCACGAGGGTAATCGACGCCGCGTACGTGAAAGAGCGGCTCGCCGACGTGGTGGGGAATACCGATCTATCCGGGTACATCTTGTAGGCACTTCCTAACTGGTTTCCCATTTGCCGGGAAGGGCGTAGAGCGGTCCCGCGAGGAGTTACGAGCATGACGAAACCATTCACGTACGCATTCATAGCAGCGGCGGCCGCGATGACGCTGCTGACCGGATGCAACAACAATTCCAGCACGAACAACAACGGCTTCGGACAGAACTGCGGCGGCCCGGTCAACGGCCTTCAAGTGCTGCATCCGGTCAACGGATCGTCGCGCGTCAATCCGGCCATCCAGGCCGTGTACGTCGCCACCAATGCGACGTTGCCGGTCGGTAACCAGTACAACTTCTTCCTGGTGCAGAGCAGCGGTGCGCAGCAATACACGTCGGCGTTCGCGCATTACACGGGGCCCATCCCGAAGCCGTACACGAGCCCGCCGCCGGGTTCGACGATCTACCAAACCGTCATACCCCAGCCGGTAGGTCCGCTTCAGAGCGTCAACCTCTACTGGAATAACGGCGGGACCGGCTGCACGCCCAACGTTATCGTCAGCTCGTTCACGACCGGAACCCGATAGACGCCAAGCAGGCGACGCGCCTTTTCCAGCTGGAATAAGGGCCGCGTATGGCCTACGTGCGGGAAATAATTACAGACGGGCATCCGACGCTGCGCAAAGTCGCGAAAAGGGTCGATGCCCGTGAGATCGCCGAGCCGTTGTTTCAGCAACTGCTCGACGACATGTTCGAAACCATGTACGCTGCTCCGGGCGTCGGCCTCGCGGCGCCGCAAGTGAACGTTTCGAAGCGCGTGTTCGTGATCGACGTTCACGAGGACGAGCACCCGCCCGAAGTGGTGATCAATCCTAAAATCGAGTCGTGCGAAGAAGAAGTCGAACTGACCGAAGGCTGCCTTTCCGTTCCCGGTATGGTGGGCGAGATCGTTCGCTTCAACCGCGTCGTCGTTAGCGGTCTCGACCGGTACGGGAAAAAGATTCGCCTGGAAGGTGAGGGCCTGTTCGCGCAGTGCCTGCAGCACGAAATCGGGCATTTGAACGGCGAGCTCTACCTCGATTCGGCTCGCGACGTGCGTGTCGCCAAACCGCACGAAGAAGACGATGCCGGCGAACCCGGCGCGCGCGACGACGCCGTGGCTGCCGAGGCATAGCGCCAGTTCGTACGCTTTTCTTCGGAACCAGCGACTTCGCGGTTCCGAGCCTCCGGGTGCTCGCCGAACGCACCACCGTGGCCGGCGTCGTTACGCAGCCCGACCGCCCGAGCGGACGTGGCCAGCGTGTCACTCCCTCGCCGGTGAAGGCTGCCGCGATCGCACTCGGACTGCCCGTCTATCAACCGACGACGTTGCGAGCGTTCCAACCCGAAGTAGCCGGCGGCGGCTTTGACCTGTTCGCGCTCGCATCGTTCGGACGCTTGATACCGTCCTGGCTGCTCGAAGTGCCACGCCTCGGATCCTTAAACGTCCATCCCTCGCTGCTGCCGGCCTATCGAGGCGCGACCCCAATTCAGACGGCGTTGCGCAACGGAGAGCGCACGACCGGCGTTACGATCATGTTGATGGATGCGGGTATGGATACCGGGGACGTCGTGCTGCAAGAGCCGGTGACGATCGAGCCCGGCGAAGATTACGGACATTTGCACGATCGTCTGGCCGAAATCGGCGCCGGCTTGCTGGGTCGCGCGTTGAAACTCGCGGCCAACGGCTCGTTGCGGGCAACGCCGCAGTCCGGCGAGGCAACCTACACGCATCCGCTCGGCAAAGACGACCTTTCGATCGATTGGTCGTGGGAACCGCAGCGCATCGTTGACGCGGTACGCGCGTACTCGCCGTTGCCCGGCGCTCGCGCCCAACTTGAGGGCGAAATTGTCAAGGTGTTGCGCGCGCACGTCGAAGACGGCCGGGTGGAGATCGACGAACTTATCGCACCGAATCGCGGCCGTATGAGCGGTGCCGCCTATTTGCGAGGCCGGGCATCGCACGAACGTTAAGCGCTCGCGACATCGCACTGGGAGTCGTTCGGGACGTCTTTCCCGTCGGGCCCGGACCGGCTCGCGGGGCTGCCGAAGCGCTCGACTACCGCATTCGACACGCAACGGTTGACCCGCGCGACCGGGCGTTCGCGACCGAGCTTGCCTATGGCGCGATCAAGATGCGCCGCGCGTTAGACTGGCGTCTCGAGCCGTTTATCGGCGAACGCGTTCACTCGCTACCGCCCACCATCCGCGAGATTTTGCGACTCGCGGTGTACGAGTTGGCCTACACGCAGGCCGACGTGCACGCAACCGTGTTCGAATGGGTCAACCTGGCGCGACGCTACGGGCACACCGGCGTCGCAAATCTCACCAACGCGGTGCTGCGCCGCTATTTGCGCGAGCCGCCGCCCGAACCGCAACCCGACGACTTCCCGAGCGAAGACGAATATCTAGCAACGATATATTCGTTGCCGACGTGGCTCGTGCGTCAGTGGCGCGCTTCGTTCGGAAACCTGACAGCGGAGATCTGCGCTGCAGTCAACGCTCCGCCGGCGGCCGCCGTAACTGCGAGTTTGCTTCGGTTCACGACGCAAGAAGTTCGCGAGACATTGGAGCGCGACGGCGTGCGCATACATCCCTCGGCGTACGTTGCGGAATCGTCGGTGGTTGACGGTGGAGGCGCTCGCCTCTCGGGGGGTGCAGAGGCGACCGCGTGGTGGCTGCAGTCCGAGAGTTCGGCGATGGCAGTAGACATTCTCAACCCGCAACCGGGCGAGGACGTGCTCGACGCGTGCAGCGGTCGCGGAAACAAGACGTTGCAGATCGCCGGAAGGCTCCAAAACGACGGAAGTATCGTGTGTCTCGAGCGCGACACACGCAAGGTCGCGACCTTGGGCCGGCGGTTGGATACGGCCGGCGTGGTGGCCGGAATCGTGGAGGCCGACGCCCGCGAGCACACCTTCGATTCCAACGTTCGTTTCGACCGAATCCTGGTCGACGCGCCGTGTTCGGGCACCGGCTTGGCCGCCCGGCATCCGGAGTCACGCTGGAAGAAGAGTGCGAACGACGGCGAACGGCTTGCGGAGACCCAGCGGGCCATTCTCGAGCGCGTTTCGACCTCGCTGCGTGAGGGCGGGGTTTTGGTGTACGCGGCATGCTCGACCGACCCGCGCGAGACCACGGAGGTCGTGAATTGGTTTCTCTCGCGTCACAATTTCGAGCGCGGACTCGTGCCGGCAGCGTACGAGTCTTTTCTCACGCCTGATGGCGATGTGATGGTGGCCCCGGGCATCCAGGGCCGCGACGGCTTTTTCATTTCCCGGCTGCAACGCCGGTGAGCCTGCTCGCGAAACTCGAACAGGCGTGTGCTGCGCTGATCGAGCGCAGCTTCGCGAGCGTGTTCCCGACCGATCTGGAACCGGAGCAAATCGCGCGCAAATTGGTCGCGACCGTTGAGGCTCGCACCGTTCACGAACGCGGCGAACGCACCGCGCCTAGCCGATACACCGTGATCGTGAATCCCGACGATTTCGAACGGCTCGCGCCGCATCGTGAGTACCTGGAGCGAGAGTGGGCCGAATTGCTGCGCGAGTTGTCCGCGCGTGTGGGCATCACGTTGCGCGATGGCGATCCGAAAGTGGTCATGACCGCCAACGACGGCCTGCCGGTGGGTGCGATGGACGTGCGGGTTGACGGCCGCCCGCCCGTAGCAAAAGTGACGCGCGGTTCGTTCCGGCTGCGTATGGTTAAAGGCGTTCCCGTGCAAGGCGTCTACGGATTCGACCGTTCGGCGACGATCGGCCGGGGCGACGATAACGACGTGGTGTTGGCCGATCCCAGCGTCTCGCGCGCGCACGCGGAAATCGAAACCGACGCGGCCGGCCCGCTGGTCCGGGATCTCGATTCAACCAACGGCACCGCCGTTAACGGGCGGCGCGTGCGCGCCGAACGGTTGCACGACGGCGACGAACTGTCGTTCGGCAATACGCGTATGCGATTCGAAGCGGCGGCAGTGGAGCGATGAACTTCGACGTGCGCATGCATGTAGGAACGCTGGAAATTACGGCGGCGCTGCTCGTCGTCGCGGCGGCGACGATTCGTCCCAACGTGCGTGCTGCGACCGAGATCGGCCGCCACGTTCCGCTCGCAGTCAATATTGAGATCGTCGAGATCGGCAACGTGCGGCGCTTGGACGGAGCGACGCCGATGGACATCGGGCGCGGCGCTTCCGGTGTCGGGTTGCGCGACCCGGAAGTCAGCCGCCATCACGCGCGCATCGAGAGCCGCGACGGAATTGCCTACGTGATCGATTTGCATAGTCGTAACGGCACGTTTTTAAACGGGCAGCGCGTTGACGAGCCGATCGAAGTACGAGCCGGCGACGCGATCGACGTGGGAACCACGCGCTTGATGATACGATCGGTGCAACCGTGGACGTAGCGATTCGTGGCGATCGTGCCTCGTGTTTGACGATGCGAATGGGCCGGCAGGGCTGGCTCCTGGCGGTGGCTCGCGGCTTCGGATCGATCGACGGAATACCGATCGAGCGCGCGTTGCTCGCGCGATTGCGCCAGGAGTGCGAACGACGGTCGCGCGGCCGCCGTTTCCGGCGATCGATCGATCGTCCGCAAGCCGCAGCGGCTGCGATGCTCGGCGTCGTCGCTCGGGTGAACGGCGACGTGCACGCGCGCACCGCTTCGCACGACGACTACGTTACCGCTGCCGCATCGCTGACCGCGGTGTTTGCGGTGCGCGGATTGGCCTACGTGCTGCATTCCGGTACGACCGCCGCATACTTGATTCGCGATGGGCACGTTACCGCGCTGACCGACGACGACGCCTTGCACGACGGCTCGGCGCCATTGCTGCTTCGCGCGCTCGGAACGGCAGCGACGCTGGAGATGACCGTGTCGAGCGTGCGGGTCGGTGAGGGCGACGTGATCGTCCTGACCGGGCGACGGCTGGAGCGCGAGCCGGACGCAGCGCACCTGTTGCGGCACGTGGAGTCGGCCGGCCCGTGGGAGCAGGCGCTATTGGCACGTTTCGATCGCGACGACGCGTCCGACGTCGTGGCCGAGCCGCATCGCACGACGCTGCGCGCCGTGACGATCGCGCGCATCGCAATCGCGGCATTGCTCGTGATTGCGATGGTACTAGCCCGCTGACGATTCGCATCCTCCGGCGGTTGCTCCCGATGTGCGGAGCGCTCGCCGTGTCCGCCCTGGTGCTGTCGTTCGCGCCGGAACGCTCGCTAGGGCCGCCGTTACTGAGCATCGGATTAGGCGTTTTGGCGCTCCTATGGGTTGCATGCGCACCATTGGATAGCGAGCGCGACGACGTGTTGCCTGCCTTGGCGATCGTGCTGTCATCGGTCGGCATCTTGTTGATTGCGCGATTGTCTCCCGAATTGGCGGCGCGTCAGGAAGTGTGGCTGGGCGTCGCGATGGTGCTTGCGATCGCGTTCGGGCCCATTTTTTCGAACTTCCGGCGGTTCGCCGCATACAAATACTTATGGGTCGTCGCGTCGCTCGCACTCTTTGGCGTATTGCTGCTGTTCGGCCAGGAAGTCAATGGCGCCCGATTGTGGATTCGCGTCGGCCCTGCGCAGTTCGAACCGATCGAGTTCATCAAACTGTTCGTCGTGTTTTTTCTCGCCGCGTATCTGGCCGAGATGTCGGACGTCCTTGCGGCCGCGCGCCCCTGGTCGTTGCAAGCCAACGCGAAATATCTCGGACCGCTGGTACTCGGCTGGGGCGCATCGATGGCGATTCTCGTGGTGCAGCGCGACCTCGGAATGGCGACGCTGCTGCTGGCTACGTTCGCGACGCTGCTGTATGTCGGAACGCGGCGCTGGGATATCGTGGCGGCCGGCGCCGGGGTATTTGCGGCGGTCGCATTTTGGGCGGCCCGGCACTTCAACTACGTGCACGAGCGTATCGCGGTGTGGCGCAATCCGTTTTCGGATCCGCTCGGCGCCGGATACCAGTCGTCGCAGGCGTACTACGCGATGGCCGCGGGCGGATTGTTCGGCACGGGCTTTCGTTTGGGCCATCCGACGTTTATCCCGGAAGTCGCGACCGACTACGTGTACGCAGCCTTTTCTGAAGAGTTCGGCTGGATCGGCGCGTTCGTCGTGTTGCTGCTCTTCTTAGGATTGGTCCGGCGTATTTTCGCGGTCGGACTGCAGCAGCCGGATCTGTACGCAAAGTTGCTGGCCGTCGGACTCGCCTCGACGTTGGGCTTTCAGGTCTTCGTCATCGTCGGCGGCGTGATCGGTATTTTTCCTCTGACGGGCATTACGTTACCGTTCGTCTCGTACGGTGGAAGCTCGCTGGTCGCAAACGTCTTGCTCGTTTCGCTCGCGTGGTCGATGAGCGCGCGCAGGCGATGATCGCAAGGACGTACGCGGCGCTACTGGCGGTCGCACTCGTGACGGGTTGCGCGCATGCCGACCGGTCGAGCGCGCCGAGCCATGCGCCCGGTTCGTCGAGCGACGGCGGAGCCTTATACCTGACGCACTGTGCGAGCTGTCATCAGCCGGACGGTCGTGGCATGGCCGGCGTTTTCCCCGCACTTGCCGGCGATCGGGTCGTTGCCGGCGATCCAGGTCGAGTGATTGCGGCCGTTGCGTTCGGCACGCGCGGACGCCCGTTGACCGATGGGACGACGTACGACGGCGTGATGCCGGGCTGGGCAGCAGATCTCAACGACGACCAAATCGCGGCAATCGTAACGTACGTTCGCAGCGCGTGGCACAATCACGCCCCACCGGTCAGTGCGGCCGACGTGGCGCGCATCGAGAATTTCGCGCCCAAATAACGCGGCCACATATTCGCACATGTGAGGATCGACCCGGCGTAATCGTTCGCGCGTTGCGCGCGGCCAGGCCGACGACGGATCGTTCACGCCGACGTACGCTCGCAACGACTCCGCAAAATATTCGTCGATGCCGGTTGCGGCGTAGGGCGTAACGAACGCTCGCGCCCGACAATAGTGCGCTCGCACGCGGGGATCGATTCCCGACCGATACACGCCGCCGCCCAACGCGCAATCGAGCGCGTGTCCGAACTCGTGCGCGACCGTCATCGGACTGCGCGATCGTAATAGGAGCGCGCGCTCTTCTACAACAAACAAGCCGGCCGGCGGTGCCGGCCAGCGATCCACGTCGATACCAAGCCGAGCGAGGGTCTTGGATGCATCGCGATATCGCTCGCCGTCGCGTAGCGGCAGCACCGAAATATCGCACGAGATCGCGAATCGCAGGGCCCCGGCGCCGTAGCGAATCAATGTCTCGACGATCGCCGTTTCGGCAGCACGCCCCACTTCAAGCGAGAAAAGCTCGCGCGCCAGTGCAACCGCGTCGTCAACCATTTTCTGAGTGTGGGCTGAGACGGTTGCTTGAGAGTGTCCGCGAGGTTAGCAAATCGATAATGATGACTTACGATAATGATTTTGATTAACAATACGATAATATAAGCTCATTATACGGGAGGGGCGCCGAACGAGCAGTCGAAGTCGCTCTGTATGCGGAGTAAAACACTTAGCGCGGCGGCGTTGGTTCTATTGGCCAGCGCTTGCTCAGCGGCAGGAACGAATTCAACCGTCCCATCGGCAAATGCAGGTTCGGTAAATGCGGGTTCCGGAATTGCGGACGTCAACAGCGCGGGGCCAATCTCGAGTCCCGGAATGGTGTCGAATGGCGTGCAGCCGGATGTCGACGCAACGTCGATACTAAAAACGCTGACGAAGCAAACGCAAATCGGATCGACCGTCGATACGACGAACGGCGATCAAACGCCGGCGGGTATCACGTACATCTCGCAATCGCCATACGGCGGCGGAAAATTTAAGAAGGGCGACTTGGTCGTCTGTAACTACGCCGATAAGAACGGCGTGATGGGTAACGGCACGACGGAAGAAGTGCTAGTAGCGAAGGCCGGCTCGAAGCCGGTGCATTTAATCGCGTCAACCGATCTCAAGGGATGCGCCGGGCTCGCAGCCGAGCCGCTGTACGGTTATCTGTACGGGCCGGGTTCTACGGCTAAGGATGTCGCGTCGGTTTCCCCGCAAGGGAAGATTTTTCAAAAGATCACCGGAAGCGGTCTGACGCAGCCGTACGGTGGCACGTTCGTCGACATCGGCGTTTCGTATCCCCCCGGCCCGGGCTTCTGGGTTGGCGATGCGACGACCGGATCGGTTAATCGGATCGATTTGGGCACGCAACAAAAAAATCCGCCGGTGACGGCCGTGATTACGGGCTTTAAGGTCAACAAGGGTAAGCCCGGAAGCGTTCTTGGACCGACTGGATTGGGCTTCTACCAGAAGAACGCGTTTTCGGACGGTACGTTGTATGTTATCGACGGTTCGAGTAACATCTTATATTCGTTCGCAAACGTCTACAACAACTTCTTCGCAGCCGGCTCCGTGAAGATCGGTTCTAACGGCAAGACCTTCACCGGGCCTAAGGCAAAGAGCGCCAAAGTGGTACTTTCAGGCGCGCCCCTGAGCGGTGCGATCTCGTTGACGCCGCTTCCGAACGGAAACGTGATCGTCGCCAATGGGAAGACCAATGAGCTGATCGAAGTCGAATCGACGGGTAAAGTATTGGCCACCAAAGTGGTCGACACCGGCACCGGCGGAGCGATTCGTAGCATCACGGCGGTCGGAACCTCCGACGCGAACACGGTGCTGTACTTCACCGACTCCAACAGCAACACCGTTCAGGAACTTAGCAAGTAACGATCCATCCGATCGAACGGACATGTCCGCGGCCTCGCTCGTTTGAGCGGGGCCGCTTCAATTCTGTCGAATCACGTTCAGCGATGAATCAATACCGCGCCCCGCTCCGCGACATGCAATTCGTGCTGCGCGAACTCGTGCCGTTCGACGACATCGCCGCGTTGCCGGGTTGCGAGGAGATGCCCGACGTGCTCGATGCGGTGCTGGATGAAGCCGCCGCCTTCGCGACCGGCGTTCTGGAGCCGCTCAACCGTGCCGGCGATACGGTCGGCTGCACCTACGACAACGGAGCGGTTCGCACGCCGCCCGGATTTCCGCAGGCGTACAAGCAGTTTGCGCAAGCGGGCTGGATCGGCTTGGCCGTCCCACCCGAATACGGCGGCCAGGGGTTGCCGCAGATCTTGCTCGGACCGACGCTCGAGATGTGGAACGCGGTCAATATCGGATTCGCCAACGGCCCGTTATTGAATCAAGGCGCAATCGAAGCCATCGAACTGGCCGGGTCGGAAGAACAGAAGCAGGCGTACATTCCGCATCTCGTCTCGGGACGGTGGACCGGTACGATGTGCTTGACCGAACCGCAGGCCGGCTCTGATCTCGCGCAGGTTCGCACCAAAGCCGTACCCGACGGCGATGCGTATCGCTTGACCGGACAGAAGATCTTCATCACGTTCGGCGAGCACGACATGGCCGAGAACATTGTGCATCTAGTCTTGGCGCGACTACCCGATGCGCCGGCCGGCACCAAAGGCATCTCGCTGTTCGTCGTGCCCAAATTCGTGGTGAACGCCGATGGTTCGTTGGGGGAACCCAACGAGATGGTGTGCACCGGCATCGAACACAAGCTCGGCATCAACGGCAATCCTACGTGTACCATGAGCATCGGCGAAGGCGGACGTGGGTCGCTCGGATACTTGATCGGCGAACCGCATCGCGGTTTAGAGTATATGTTCGTCATGATGAACGCGGCGCGGTTTTCGGTCGGCGTTCAGGCCATCGGCTTGGCCGACCGCGCGTATCGAGCGTCGTTGGAGTTCGCGCGCGAGCGCGTGCAAGGCCGCAGCCTCGAACCCGGATCGTCGAAAGACGCACTGCCGATCGCGCGGCATCCCGACGTGCAGCGAATGCTCATGTGGCAGAAGGCGACCATCGAAGCGATGCGCGCGCTATCGTACGTCACGTCGGCATCGATGGATTTCGCCCTACGGCACCCCGACGAGCGGGTGCGCAAGGAGCATCGCGCCCTCGTCGAGTTCATGACGCCGATCGTGAAGGGCTGGTGCACCGAGAACGCAATCGATTTGTGCTCCAACGCATTGCAGATCTTCGGCGGCATGGGCTACGTCGAAGAAACGGGCATCGCGCAATATTATCGCGACGTACGCATCACGACGATTTACGAAGGGACGACCGGCATCCAGTCGCTCGATTTGCTCGGGCGAAAGCTGTTGCGAGATATGGGCGCGACCGCAACGACCTTCGGCGGGCGCATGGCGCAAACGGCGCGGGAATGCGTGGCTTCTACAAACGCCGACGTTCGGGTGGCCGGCACCGCACTGGCGGATGCGCTCCGATTGCTCGACGAAACGTCGCAATGGCTGGGCATGACGGCGCTCGCCGATTTCAATCTCGCGTCAGCGTGCAGCGTGCCGTATCTCAAGATGTGGGGCGTCATTGCGGGCGGTTGGCAGATGGCGCGCGCCGCATCGATTGCTGCGACGAGATTAGCGGAATCCGGCCCGGACCGCGAATTCTACGAGGCGAAGCTGGCGACGGCGGCGTTCTACGCGCGGCACGTGCTTTCGCAGGCCGCCTGGTTCGCGCAGCAAGTGATGAGCGGATCGTCTGAGGTCGGCCGGCTAAGCGACGCGCAGTTCGACGCCGACCGTTCCAAGCGAACGGGCGTGTAACTCTTGGACGTTCGGTTCGTCGATGCCGGCGCGCGGCGCGTCGCGGTGCTGACGCTCGATCGTCCGCCCGTCAACGCCATGTCGTTTGCGTATTCGGCCGAGATCGTCGAAGCGCTCGCAACCGTCGAACGCGACGAAGCCTGTTCGGCGCTGATTGTGTGCGGAGCCGGCGGCACGTTTAGCGCGGGTGCCGATGTCGGCGATTTCGCAGCACCGCCGGTCGGCCGTCCGGTGTCGGTGCGCGATGTGGTCGCCGCGGTCGATCGAAGTACGCGCGTGACGATTGCCGCGATCGACGGAGCGTGTCTCGGGGGCGGATTGGAACTCGCGCTGGCATGCGATGTTCGCATTGCCACAGAGCGCTCGACTTTCGCGTTACCGGAAGTGCGGTTAGGGTTGTTGCCGGGCGCCGGCGGTACGCAGCGTCTGCCGCGCGCGATCGGCCCGCAGGCCGCCTTGGAGTTCGCGTTGCGGGGCCGCACCCACGATGCCCGACGATGTTTGGAGCTCGGCATCGTCGACCGCGTCGTCGAGGATAATGCGGTCGACCTCGCGCTCGAATCACTCGTAAACGGGGAAGTGCATAAACGGCGATTGGCCGAGATCATCGCATCGCTCGGGCCGAGCTTCCCGGCGCAAGCGCTGCCGTTCGTGGTTGCGACCGCTCATAAGGCGCTGCCGCCCGAAGACCGCGGCGGGCGCGCCGCACACGCGATCGTCGACGCGGTTGCAGCTGCGGTGACGATGCCGTTCGACGAAGGGCTGGCACACGAAGCGCGGCTGTTCGAAGAACTCGCGGCGTCGAGCGAATCGGCCGCGTTGCTGCATCTTTTTTTCGCCGAGCGCCGCCTCACCGACGTCCCGGGCCTCGATGCTGCAACGGCACGGCCGCTGCAGCGCGCCGGCGTGCTGGGAGCCGGGACGATGGGCAGCGGCATCGCGCTGGCACTCGCGCAAGCCGGCTATAGCGTAACGGTCGTCGACCCGGACGACGGCGCCGTCGAGCGCGCGCGCCGGACCGTGATGGAAACGCTGGCCTATCGCGTACGCAAGGGGAATCTGGCGCAGAAAGACGCGTGGGAGATGGGGCGCTCGATCGCCTTCGCAGACGATGTCGAGGCGCTCCGGACGTCGGACCTGGTCATCGAAGCGATCGTCGAAAAGCTCGACACCAAGCTTGAGGCATTTCGGAAACTCGATGCTATCGTGGCACCCGATGCAATCCTGGCAACCAACACCTCGACGCTCGACATCGACGAGCTCGCGTCGGCCGTCAGCGGCCCCGAACGATTTGTCGGCCTGCACTTCTTCGTGCCGGCCAACATCATGCCGTTGCTCGAAATCGTGCGCGGCGAGCGAACGTCGGCCACGACCCTGGCAACCGCGTTCGCGCTGGCCAAACGGTTGCGAAAGAAGGCAGTCGTGTCGGGGAATGCGTTCGGATTCATCGGAAATCGTATGATCTTCGATTACGTGCGTGAGGCGATTGGGTTGGCGGAAGAAGGAGCGGGTGTCGCGCGCATCGATCGCGTGATGACGGAGTTCGGCTTTGCGATGGGACCGTTCGCGATGTCGGATCTGTCGGGAATCGACGTTGCGTGGCATATTGCCAACACCGGACGCCTCGGTGCCGATCGGTCGGGAATTGTCGGCCACCTCGTCACCCTCGGACGTTTAGGACAAAAAACATCGGCGGGTTATTATCGGTACGATGCCGGCGTCGGTCATGGCCGCACGCCGATCGAAGATCCGGCGGTCGAAGCGTCGTTCGCGGAAGAAGCGCAGCGGGCCGGCGTCGTTCGTCGCACGGTCACCGATGAAGAGATTCGCGAACGACTGTTGCGCGCACTCATCGATCGCGGGCAAAAGTTGCTCGAGGACGGCGTCGCATTGCGCGCCGGCGACATCGATATCGTATACGTCTACGGCTATGGGTTCCCGCCGTACCGCGGCGGCCCGATGTGGTATGCCGATGCTTGAAGCGGCGATCGTGTCGGTCGCGCGTACGCCGATCGGACGCGCGTTCCGCGGAGCGTTCAATCGAACGACGGGCGCGGAGCTTGCTGGGCACGCGATCGCACACGCGTTGAATCGCGCCGGCGTATTTCCCGCAGAAGTCGAGGACGTCGTCGTCGGCTGTGGCTTGCCCGAAGGCGCGACGGGAAATAACATCGGCCGAACGGCGGCGTTGCGTGCCGGCTGTCCGGTAACGGTTCCAGGGCAAACGATTTCGCGCTATTGCGCCTCGGGTTTAGATGCGATCGTCGGCGCCGCGGCGCGCGTGCACACCGGAACCGCACGCATCGTCGTCGCGGCCGGCGTCGAATCGATCAGCTTGGTGCAGCCGAACGTCAACCTGACGAACTACACCGATGCGTGGCTCTTGCGACACGCGCCCGACGTCTATATGCCGATGCTCTTCACGGCCGACGCGCTGGCTAAGCGATACGGCATCTCGCGAGAAAGCCAAGACGAATACGCGGTCGAGAGCCAGGCGCGAACGGCGCGCGCGCAGGCCAACGGACGGTTTGACGCCGAGATCGTTGCGTTGCCGTCTTGGAAGGTCGTTCGCGACGACAACGGCGTCCGCGAAGAACCCGTCGCGCTGGAACGCGACGAAGGCAACCGTCCCGACACGACGTTACAGACGCTGGCTGGTTTACAGGGCGCGGTTCCGGGCGTCGCGGACACGACGATCACCGCCGGCAACAGCTCGCAACTTTCCGACGGTGCGGCAGCCGTCGTCGTCATGGACGCCACACTGGCGCGCGAACGTGGTTTGACGCCGCTCGGAATTCTGCGTGGCTACGCGGTCGCGGGCTGCGAACCCGCCGACATGGGCATCGGGCCGGCGTTGGCCGTTCCGAAACTGCTCGCGCGATGCGGATTGCGCATCGACGACATCGATCTTTGGGAGTTAAACGAAGCCTTCGCCGTGCAAGCGATCTATTGTCGCGAAGCGCTGGGGATCGATCCCGACCGCTACAACGTCGACGGCGGTGCTATTGCGATCGGTCATCCATACGGCATGACCGGAGCGCGCTGCACGATGCACGCGCTGATCGAGGGAAAACGGCGCAACGCCCGCTACGCCGTCGTGACGATGTGTGTTGCCGGCGGAATGGGCGCTGCGGCGCTATTCGAGATCGTGTAGTGCGGGGCGTTAGCTGGTCTTCGGCTGATACGCGATGCACCAACCGTTGGGGCTGATCGCTCCGTTGACGAGGGTACACGTACCGTTCGCGGTTGCCGTTTTGCCCTTGACGAAGAATTTACAACCCGAACATTTCTTGCTGCCGTTCGGCTTGTTCTGATATTTAAATTGCGCTTGCGAGCCCTTCGCCGATGCGACCGATGTCGACGCTGCCAGGAGCATCGCTCCAACGATCGGCACCGTCGCGCTGCGCACGAAATCCCGTCGCGTTTGATTGTCCGAAATCTTTTTCATTTCGCACCTCCGGCGTTTTCCATACGCACGCAAACAGCATTGACCTGTCGCAGACGTCAAACAAATTCTTAGCCATTCCTAAATAAACTCTTCGTCATAGCGGAGTATGATTGAAGTGTGAAGGGTGTCATGCTTGCGGCCGCGTTCCTTGCCGCACTGTCCGGACCGCTTGTGGCTAAGGCCGATGCCCCGGCCCAGCTTGCCGACGTTTCGGGTGACGTGGCGATCGTTCGGGCCGATACGGGCTTGCAAGAGGCGGCGGTTCCATCCGCGACGCTGTCCGCCGGCGACTTTGTAGCGACGGGCGCCGGCGCGCATACCTCGCTACGCGTCGGTGGCCAAACGCTTCGACTCGACGCGCAGACCCAAGTGCGGGTGGTCGACCTCGACCCTGGCGCCACCGAAATTCAGATTGCCGCGGGGAACGTCGATGTTACGGCGCCCGCAGGATCCCAGGCACAGATCGACACGCCGACGGCGACCGTGCGGCCCGCGAGGCCCGGCACGTTCCGCGTCTCGGTGGCCGATGGTGGCCAGACCGTCGTGCGGGTCAGCAGCGGGTCGGTCACCATCGACGGACCAGCGGGAACGCAAACCGTGGCCCCGGGGGCGACCGTCGTCGCCGACATCGCCCGCAACGTGCTCGCCTAGGTTCCATGCGACGCGCGCAGAAAGGAAGGGCTAACTCCCTTGGCTCTCTTTGTGCGTAAAGGAATCTTATGAAGAAGACGGCTCGCTTATTCTTTGGTGCGGCGGTGCTGGCGTTGGCCGTAGCGCCCGGCGTGGCCGGCGCGATGTCGCACGTTACGACGCCGCATCCGATCCAAGTCAACAACTGCAACCCGCAACGCAACGTCTATATGTCGGGCGGTTACTCGCCGGCATACTATCCGGGCGGCCCGTATTGGGGCTGGCCGAGCGTGTACGGCTACAACTACTACCAGTATCCGGTTAACGGAAACCCCACCCTGAGCATCGATTACAAGAACGCCACCAACGTCGTGATGTCGCATATCGAGTTCGGGCTGGTGGCCAACGGCCGGCTGGTCGCCGAAGTGCAAGACGTGGGAACGTTCTCGCCCGGCGCCGAGATCAAACATCAATTCGGCTTGAACCGCAACGTGTTCCCGCTGCAGACCGGTTTAGCGAAATGTATCCCGCTGAAGATCACGTTCACCGACGGCACGAAGTGGAAGAATCCGCATCTGCCGGCACTCCAACGGGGTATCTACGCTCACCCGTAACGCCAAACGTTTCTAACGTTAACGAAACGCGCGGCCGCCGGTCGCGCGTTTTTTATTCGAAATAACCATGCAAACGGAATTGTTCGGGCTCGGCCCCCGCATATTGGTTGACGACGCATCCGGCCGCATAACCTACGCGCCCGGAACGGTTGACGCCGCTACCGCAGCGCGATGGTTCGAAACGTTGCGCGAAAGCATCGAGTGGCGCAGCGAACGCCGGCGAATGTACGATCGCGACGTCGATGTGCCGAGGCTCGTGGCATGGTTCCGGTTCGAAGACGGGCCGCCACCGGATCCGCTGACCGAAGCGCGATCGGTGGTCGCGGCCGCGAGCGGCGTCGAGTTCAATAGCGTTGGCTTGAACTGGTATCGCGGCGGCGGCGATAGCGTCGCGCCCCACAACGATCACATCGACGAGATCGTGCCCGGTTTTCCGATCGCGTTGGTATCGCTGGGAGCCACGCGTCGTATGACCATTCGCAGCAAGGCGCGTCCGCGCCGGTCCTTCGACATCGACCTCGAGCCGGGCAGTTTACTGCTGATGAGTTACGAAACGCAACTGCATTACGATCACGGCATACCAAAAACGGCCGCCTCAATCGGCGGCCGCATCAGTTTGGCATTCCGGGTTCGGGCGACGATGCTTACTCGAGCGGAGCGGGCGAGGGCTCGGCCTGCTCCGGATGCATGACCTGCGACTCCGCGCACATCAAGCGGCTCCCGACGTCGAACTGCACCACTTGAGCGCCGGCTTTCGTGGGCGCGCTTGCGGTCACGCTCGCATTCGTGTTCGCCGTCAAGGCCAGCCGATTGTAGATCAGATCGGTTTGTCGCACGAGCGCGTCGTCCGAACGGTCGTTGATGTTATCGTCGAACCATTGGCAGTTCGCGACCGGCCCCGGTAACGCCGAAAACTGAAAATAGATCGTTTCGGCGCGCGCGGGGAGTGCCCCCAAGGCGGCCATTACGGCGCCGGCAACGACGGCCGAGGCAGCCACAACCTTCAAATGGTTCATGGCTGCCTCATTACGACACCCGCCGGCCGGTTTCCGCGTCGGACTAGCCCGGAGCGCCGCCCTCGTCTTCGATAAGCTGTTCGTTGCTTGGGCCACTGCAGTTCTTGAATGGCGGTATCGCGATCGGTTTGAAAGCCGTCGGCTTCTGCGTGAAATCCAACGTATCGTCGATCGAATTGGCGCGCACATCGGTCGAGCCGAGCGAACCCGTTCCGAAGTTTTGTTCGATGAACTTGAGCATGCTGCCGAACTCGTACTGCGTTTTCGAAACGTAGTGTTTCTTCGCATAGGGCGAGATAATGATTAGCGGTACGCGCATGCCCAGCGTCGTGTAATCGAGCTGTGGCGGCGGGACGCCATCGTACCAACCGCCCCACTCATCCCACGTGATCAAGATGAGCGTATTCTTCCACTGTGGGCCTTTTCCAATGGCGTTAACGACACTCGCAACCCAACTCGGGCCGTTCGGACAGGCCGAGGCCGGGTGATCCGAATCTTGGAGGGTTGGGATTACGTATGAAACCGCGGGCAGCGTTCCGGCGGCCGCGTCCTTCATCACTTGGGTGTTCGGATTGACGATGTTCTTTTTCCAGTCCGAGCCGTACCGGACGCTCTTGATCGCGTCGAAAGCGTTCCAAACGTCACCGGAGAAACCACCACCGGGCTTGCTCGACATCGCTTCCACGTAGTACTTCCATGACACGTTCGAGGCATCGAGGATGTCGGCGACCGTTTTATATTGGTTGAAACACGGGAACGGTCCCTGGACTTGGATCTTTCCGTTCTTGAAGATCACAGGCGTCGTCGTTCCACTCGGTGCGTCACAACCCCAATGCGGCGTCGACGGCGAGTTCAACCAGCGACTCCTGATCGCTCAGCGCCGTGGTTCCGGCGATCAACTCTTGGTGCGCCGGGAAACTGTCGCTCTTTTCGGTCGAAAACATATGATCGGCGAGCGTATATTGCGACGCCATATCCCAATAGGGTTTTACTTCACTGGGCTCGACGTATCCATACGGATATAAACCCGCCCAACCTTGGCCGCCCTGCGTCCCTCTTTGAATCGCGTCGAAAGCGTCCATACGCAACAGACCCGTTGACGGATCTTCGTCGGATTCGGTCTTAAAAGTGCCGTACTGGTGGGCGATGTCGGCCCCACCTTGACAGCTGGGAAAGCACTTGGACTCGAGCAAGACCTGACGCAATTTTACGGGCTTATTTTTGGGACAGAACGTGTGCCCCAATCCGGGCGCCTTAAAGGCTTTACAAGCGCCGTGATTGCTGGTTTCCGCTCCGGGGAAACCCATGAACATCGAATTGAAGCTGCGATTTTCTTGGAACAGGATCACGACGTGCTGAATCGACCCGGACGGTGGTGCCGAGCTTGGCCCCGGTCCTGGTGGATTTGGCGTCGAGATGGTACCGGAACTGCATGCCGTGAGCGCCGCAACGAATGCGGCCGCGACGACTGCGCGGACAATATGCACGAATAACCTCCGGAGAAACGGGAAGGAGCGACTTTCGCGCTGACTTGCGCGGGCTCGCGAAGCGCGCCTGCCCTCCCGCTCATGCCGGGGCAATTTCGAGGCGAAATTTGTGGTTCTAGGCGGGAAAGTTGCCTTAAGTTCTTGGATGAAGCGAGGCTACTTACCTAAAGGAGGGTGCATGCGCTTACCTACGTACGCCTTGATCGCCGCCATGGCGATCGTCGCGGCCACCGGTTGCTCCGGCAAAAGTTCCAACGACCAGAACTCGTCGGGGAGCACCGACGCGAGTGCGACCGCGGCGGCCTCGGCCGGAGATGCGGTCACCAGCCCCGCGCCGGAGATGACCGCAACCGCGGCGTCCGACGCTGCGAACGGCGACGTGCCGTCGTACCCCGGTGCCACGGTACAAGTGTCTGGAACGACGGGATCGGCCGCCGGCGGTCAAACCGCCACCGGTAAAGTGTTGTTGACGACCGACTCGTTCGACGACGTCTACAAGTGGTACCAGAAGAACCTACCAGCGGGTTCGGAAAAGGCGCATATCACGACGCCGATTGAGAGTGCCGCGTTCACCATCGGCTCCGGAAAGAACGTAACGAGCGTCTCGATCTCGACGGCTTCCGGTAAGACGATGATCACGATAGCGAAGGTTAGCTCGTAGGCTGACGGGCCTCCCACTGACCGTTATCGCCGCCGACCCAGTTGACGCTCCAGCCTCCTCCGCAAGGGATCGAAGGACTCGATAGCTGGTTGGGATCGATGCCGAACGCCATCAATACATGGCGCGACGCTTCGGTCATCTCGTTCTTCCAGCGGTCGAGTTGCGGGGCGGAGCCGGGCGGAGTGACGGCGCGGGTCGCGCGGACGATGCCGTTAAGGCCGTCGGCGATTGAATGAGCGATCGTTCTGTTGTCCATCCTAGCCTCTTTCGAAATGAAAGACCCTCATACTTTGTATGAGGGTCCGTTCATCATGCCCACCCCGGCAAAGTGTCGGGCGGTTACGCCGCGGTGGGACTCCCGAAGCGGCGCCGCGGGGTGACGAGTTCTTCGAGCGCCGCCACCAGGCGGCCGTCGTAGCGCGTCCCCGCGTACCGCCGTAAATGCGCGAGCGCGTCGTTGAGCGGGCGCATTCCCAGTCGGCCGCCGGATCCAATCATCGAGTGAAAGTCGTCGGCCACCGTGATGATCCGTACTTCGAACGGAATGTCTGCTTCGGCCAATCCATCGGGGGTTCCGGAACCGTCGAGATGTTCGTGGTGGGACCGGATCCAGCCACGATACGGCGACAGTGCCGGAATCTCACGTACGATCTGCTCGCCGCGCTGAGCGTGCGAGCCCGATTGCAATCCGACGGCCCCGATGTCGCACAGGCGTCCGGCGGCGACAACGTTTGCGACGTCCTCGGAATCGAGTCCTAGCGTGCGACCGAGCCGGCCCGCGAGCGCGCCGACGGCTTCGAGGTGCTGGTGCAGCTCGGGATGCGTCGCGCGTACAACGGCGTGGAGCGCTCCAATCGCGTCGTCGACGCTCGTTCCGCGGGTTGCCGTTTGCTCCCAAACGAGTTCCTGGGAACGTGACCGCATCGTCTCGAGGCGCTGCAGCACGGCGCCGCGATCGACGTCGTCAACCGACTGCGCCAATTGCGCGCCGGCACGGTCGATCAAGGTCAACACTTCATGCGGCGTGGCCGCGCGCATCTCGCGACGAATCCAGTTGACGATGGCCCAGCGGTCGGCGTAGATGACTTCGTCGCGCACGATAGACGCAAGCTCAGAGAGGGCGAGGCGTTCGCCCGGATACATTTGCATGCGAGCTTCGCTTACGGGCCAGGGTACGGAAGATACGGCGGGACGATTTCGCCGATTATCTGGCTGAGCAGCGTTAGGATCAAGATGGCGGTCATGTCGCAACTTCCTTCTTAGCACGGTCCTCTGCAGTCAGTCTATACTGGGCGGTCCGGCCGGCGCATGACACCAAGATGCTATCCCGGCGGGGGTGCCGTTAGAGCAGGCCGAGGCGTCGTGCGATGGCGACTGCCTCAACGGTGTTTCCGGCTCCGAGCTTGCTGATGATCGAGCGCCGTTGATTCTTGATCGTGTGCAGCGAGCGTCCGGTCAGGTCGGCGATCCGCGGCGCGTCCATCCCGGACGCCAGGTACGACAGCACCGATCGCTCCGTGCGCGAAAGCGCGGCGCGTTCGCTCCGCAGGCCGCTTCCTTCGAAGAGCATGGCGATGCCGGCAAAGCCGGCCGCGCGCATGGTGTCCGTAAAAGCACCCGCGTTCGATCCGGCCGCGTAGTGACGCGCGGCGTTCAGGAAGACGCCGCCGAACTCGGTGCGCGCTTCGACTTTGAGACGCGCCGCGGCCGAGCTGTGGCGGCCGAGCAAACATTCGGCGATGGCAGCGAATGCGGCCGCCATCTCGTAATGCGCCTGTGCGAACGGTTCGGCCGCCGCGGGTGTCGCCGCTAAGCGCCGCAGAAAATCGGCAGCCCGCTCGGCCGCGTCGCCCGAGGCGGACAGAAAGGCGCCGAGCGAAAGCGGAAGCCGTTCGACCGGCGGGCTGGGCGACCGATGCGAAGGCCGCCAAACGATCGGCTCCGGTGAACGGCAATCCTTGCCATGCATCGACCACCGCCTGGCACACCACATACGTTTCCATGTCGAGCCAGCCGTGTCCGATTTTTCGAATCGTCTGATCGTAACCGGCGGCGCGCGCCGGGCGGCCGGCCAACACTTCGATTTCGAACGCAGCGACCAGATCGGACGCGCGTTCGTTGGGATCGGCAACGAGTTCTTGCAACGCGACCAAACGGCCGACGTGAACCGCCGCGACGTCCAACTTGGCTCGCAACATCGCGATGCCGTAGCGGATTTTCAGCGCGCGCGCTTCGAGCAGCACCGATCCCGCCGCGCGAGCTGCGTCCTCGCCGCGCGCAGCTAAACCTTCGGCTGCGTCGAGTTCGCCGTCGTGCAATGCGAGAACCGACGCGTGGATCGATGCGAACGCGATGAGGTTCAAATCACCGGCGGCAGATGCGCGTTCGCTTGCGTTCGCAATGCGCGCCGAATCGCCGGTGACGTATCCGAGTAAACAGTCGCGGCGAACCGCAATCGCGGGATCGTCGTCTTGCATTTGCTGCAACAGCGAAACGCAGGCCTCGCCGCGCCCGGCATGCACGAGTCCGCGAGCGAGCCGCAACGCGGCGTGCGGGCTACGGCGCGCTACCTCGCCGAGTACCGGTTCGGCGACGGCCGCCGCCTCGTCGAATCGCGAAGCGAATATGTGAATGAAACTGCGCGCAGCGCCGGCCGCGGCCGGCGAGATATCGGTTTGTGACGCGATGTTTTGTAGCGTCGCGCGATCGTAACGATCGTGCAGCTCGGCCAACAATTGCCACACGCGATCGTTCAACGTATGCGGAGCTTCCGCGGCGAGCAGCGCATACAATGCCGACGGGTCGTCGTCCGGCGTGAAGATGTGCTCCGCGACGCGCGCGCGCTCTTCGCCGGGTACTTCCTTGAGCGTGGCGACGACGAACAATTCGTGTAGACCCGATTCCGATTCTGGAAGTGCTAAGCGGCGTATCTGTGCCAAACCGGCGGTGGTCGCACGAAGCCCGTATGTCGAACGCAGCGCCGATTCGATAAGCAGCGCTCGTCCGTCGTCGTCGAGTTCGGCAACGATCGAACCGGCGATTGCCGCCACGCCGTCGGCCAATCTTGCGGGCACTGCGCTCTGTGCCGAACCGCTGCGCAAAATCGCCGTTGCGATCGACGCTGCGAGCGGCCAGCCGGCGTAGGTCGAAACGATCGCACGTTGCAGTTCGTCGCCGCCGTCCACGTCCGAAAAAAGTTGCGCGACGTGCTCGCTGCGCAACGCTAACACATCTGGCCCGAATGGCATGCCGACGTGTCCGCGGGCGACCCACGTGCCGATCGGGAGAACGGACAACGATCTTCCCACCAGTACCAGTCGCACCGTTTGACTCTCGACGAGCGCTTCGATCAAGCCGGACCCGACGGAATCTAGTCGCTGAATATCGTCGAGGATAATCGCCTGCCCGGTATGGGCAGCAATTATAGCGCGCAATACACAGGTCGCGTCGGAATCGAGGCGGGCTACGATGCTTCCGGCATCCGAAACGCTCAACCCGAGCGACGTCAGCAGTGCCAGTTCAAAGGCGCCGGCGCGACCGCCGCCGGGAACTTCAACGTACGGGGCATCCGGAAACGCAGCACGTACGGCGGTCGTCTTTCCCCAGCCGGGACCGGCTTCGACGACCAGCACGCGTTCGTGCAACGATGCTGCGCGCAACGCCCGAACGGCGCCGCCTTCAACGGTTGTAGCGTCCAGAATAAACCTCCGCAGTTACAATTTCATTGCGACCGCTAAAGTAACCTGGGAAAACGCTGTGAAGGCTGTACGGAGTTGTGCGGACTCGCGAGTTTAACCGTTATTGAAATCGAGGAATAGCTCGGTTGCCATGGCGACGACGAAGCCGGCCGACACCGCGATCGTTACCAGCGGCGTCAGACCGCTCTTGCGCAGCACCGACCATAATTCGCCAATAACGAATACGAGCGCTCCAACGGCGATCGCTAAAAAGAGAACGCTCAAGACCGGCGAGTAAAATGCATATCCAACAGCTGTTCCTAAGAACGTAGGTCCGCCGGCAATCAGACCCGCTAAGGCGATTTGCGACCACGACGGCACGAAACGGCCGACCATGGGGGCGGCGACGCCAAAGCCTTCGGTGGCGTTGTGCAGTGCGAACCCGACGATCAACGCAATCGCGATTGCGGTGGCGCCGGACGCTGCGGATGCGCCGATGGCAAGACCTTCACCAAAGTTGTGAGCCCCGACACCGATGGCGATGATGGCCGACAGAACCATTGGATTGTCGGCGTGCGCCGATGCGCGTCGCGCGAACGTGGTCGCAACGCTTCCCAAGCCGACCAAGCCGATCAGTAGGCCGGTAATGAAGACCGATACGGCGGCGATCGGAAACCGCGTGGTTCCGGCCTTCCACGACGCAATGCCGCTGCTAATCGGAGCGATGGCGTTGGTCGCGATCTCGACGACCAAATAGAGAAGAATGCCGATCGCCAGCGCGTTCAGTACCGCGACCGTTTGCGGCGACACCTTGCGCGCACGAGCGATCGGCAAGCCCAAGAAAATTGTAAAACCGGCGATCGCGCCGAGTAACAGCGTCAACGAAAAACTCAGCGCGCGCGGCGCGCTCGCTTTCGTGACCGATTTCATAGCACGATACATCGACGTCAGGGTGTTCGGAGTTCCGATGTAGTGGATGGCGGTAATCAATCCGGCAGGCATACCGTCGGCATCTTCGATGTGGTCGGCAACGTGACAATGTACCAGCCAGGTTCCGGGATCGGCGTTGGCGTCGACCAGGACGTTGACGCGCTGGCCCGGTCCGAGCAGAACCGTATCTTCCACATCGTCGTCATGCACCGGCTGCGCGTCGCGCGCGACGAGATGCTGGTAATGCCCGTGCGTGTGCATCGTATGGAATTCTTCGCCGGATATATTGATCCAGCGAATGCGAAAACGTTCGCCTTTATGCACGTCGAGGGTTTGCGTCGCCGGAAATTGTTTGCCGTTGAGCGTGAAGACGTTTTCGGCCGAACTCTGAATTTGCCAGGACGAGATCATCTCGAGAAAATCGTGTCCGAGATTGCGTTCGGCCGGCAGCGGATGCGCGGGGCGTACGATGATCGCTCCGTACAATCCGGAGTTCAGCATCGCTTCGTCGTCGTGCGTATGATAGATGAACGTGCCGGGCGTGTCGGCGACGAACCGGTATTCGAAGCGTTGTCCGGGGCGTACCAACGGTTGCGAGATACCTCCGACGCCATCCATAGAAACCGGAATGTCGTGAATGCCGTGCATGTGGATGGTATCTGGCGTCGTGTCATCGTTGTGGTAATCGATCACGACGGTATCGCCTTGGTCGACCACCAGCGCCGGACCGGGAACGACGCCGTTATACGTATTCGCCATAACGGTAAGCCCGGGCGAAATCTCCCACGGCGCGGCGCGTTCGACGATGTGAAACACTTTGGTTCGCCCGGATCCGTCCGGTCGCGCTTGATACGCGCCATCGGCTCGCCGGAAGGTGGCCGATTCTCCGGGTGCCGGCGTCGCTCTCGGAACCGGCCCCTGAATCGGCTGCATGCCGAGCGCCGAAGTGGTCGCCCCGGGTTGCTCGTCGGCGTCTGCCAGCGCGCGCTGCGGTAGAAAAACGCTCGCGGCGAGGACCGCGAGCGCCAGTATCGTGATGCGCATGATTAGGCGAAACCAACACAACATATTAGGCTCTCCTAAACTTGGCGCGCCGCGGTCGAAGCCCCTGCGCGGGAGCACTTGCCGCGACCCCGAAGCGTCGCTGCGTGTTCGTGCGAGAACGTTGGGCGTCGTTCGATTGTTTCGGTACGCTGGTCGACTGGGAACGCGGATTTCGTGCGGCTCTCACGGCGAGCGGCGCGTCGAAGCCCGATGCGGTCGTGAAGGCGTTTCACCGGCACGAGGCGTCCCTCGAAGCCGAGACCTACCGTCCGTATCGCGAGGTGACACGTATGGCGCTCGAGCGAGCGATCGCCGAAACCGACGACACGATCCATTCGGCGACCGCGCTGACCGATTCGTGGGCGTCACTGCCGGTCTTCGACGATTCGGTCGAAGCGCTGCAGCAACTGCGAGCTGACGGTTGGTCGTTAGCGATCCTAACGAATTGCGACGATGACCTGTTTGCGTTGACCGCAGCCGGGCTCGGAGTTCCGATCGACCGGGTCGTGACCGCTCAAAACGTGCGAAGCTACAAGCCCGCGCCGGCCCACTTTTTTCGATTTCGCGAAACGATCGGCGATAGTCCGTGGGTGCATGTAGCGTGCAGCTGGTTTCACGATATCGTTCCGGCGCATCGCGCGGGCATACCGCGCGTCTGGATCGATCGACAACGCTCGCATGAGGATCCCGCGCTCGCGACTGCGGTGCTGCCGGATTTACACGAGCTGGCGAGCGTCGTGCGGACGATCGTCCGATGAACCTTGGAATCTTGGTTGGCGGAGGTCCCGCACCCGGCATCAACGGTGTTATCGCAGCCGCAGCCCGCGAGGCTATAAAATGCGGACTGCGAGTCGTCGGGATTTACGATGGATATCGCGATCTCGCCGCCGGTACGCCGGTGCAGACGCGTGAGATCGACGACGACGACATCGCGCGCATCCGCTACACCGGAGGATCGTTACTGCGTACGTCACGCACCAATCCGGCGAAAGACGCCGCATCGCTGGAACGCTGCATCGCCGGTATACGAGCGCTCGATCTGCGCTATCTCGTGTGTATCGGCGGCGACGACACCACGTACGGCGCAACCAAGATTGCCGAGGCTGCCGGCTCGACGCTCGGAATTGCGACGGTGCCGAAAACGATCGACAACGATTTACCGCTACCCGACAACGCGCCGACGTTCGGTTTCGAAACGGCGCGCTCGGTTGGCACCGAGATCGTCGAGAGCCTGATCGAGGACGCGATGACGACCAGCCGCTGGTATCTCGTTGTGAGCATGGGGCGCAAATCCGGAGCGTTGGCATTGGGCATGTGCAAGGCGGCCGGAGCCACCTTAGCGGTCATTCCGGAGGAGTTTCCATCCAACGCGGACGTCGGGCTTGCAATCGACACGATCGTCGGCTCGATCGTCAAGCAACGCGCGCTGGGACGGCGCGACGGCGTAGCAATCGTCGCCGAGGGCGTCGCCGAACGGTTGTCGCTGGAAAGCCTCTCCTTGCTCGACGGCGTCGAGCGGGACGCATTCGGGCACGTGCGTTTGGCCGACATTCCGATCGGTCCCGTTTTGCGCGACGGCGTCCGAAAACGCTTGACCGAGCTCGGGGTTGACACGACGGTCACCGCAAAAGACGTCGGCTACGAGTTGCGCTGTGCCAAACCGGTTCCATTCGATCTCGACTACACGCGAACGCTCGGATATGGCGCGGTTCGCTATTTGCTCGACGGCGGCAGCGGCGCGCTCATCGCTCTGCGCGGCGGACGTGTCGAACCCATGCGGCTGGAAGAGCTGATCGATCCGCAGACCGGCCGCATCCGGACGCGCCTGGTCGATGTAACGACCGAAGCCTACCGCGTTGCGCGCGACAACATGGTGCGGCTCGAAGCCGAAGACCTCGATTCGCCGCAGGTCGAGCGCATTGCGGCGCAAACGACGTTGGATCCGCAAACCTTTCGACGGCAGTTCGAGGCTGCGGTCCGGGTTTCGCCCACTACTCCGGTTTGAAAGGTGGCAAGAATGGAGTCTACAGCGATCGCTTTTGTGATGTATCCGGTCGGCGACATGGAACGCGCCATCCACTTTTACGCCGACGTCGTCGGGCTGCAGAAGTCCGGGCTAGAGTCGCCGTATTGGGTCGAGTTCGACGTAGCGGGCGCGACGTTCGGCATCGGCAATTTCGAGCAAGTCGGAACGCCGGGAACCGCCGCTTCTCTGGCGTTGGAAGTTGCCGACATGACTTCCGCTCGCGCCGCGTTGGCCAAGCACGATGTCGAAACGTCGGAGCCGTTCGAAACGCCGATTTGCTTCATTTCAGGCTTTTCGGACCCGGACGGTAACCGGATCTGGCTACACCAGTCGAAGCCGCGCTGACGCTCGAGCGGTTTGTAACGAAAACGTCCGAATGCGTAGCGGCAGAGGGCGCTGCGGAAGCGACGCCTGCGAGCCGGCTGTACGAGCCTGTAGGGCGAGAGAACGCCCGCTTATTCACCGTCCGCCACTATAGCGGCTCGTTACGCTTCCTTACAAAACATTTACGCAATGGTGCGCAGGGATTCGATGACCGTGGTAGCATTTGTGGCCCACGCGAGGCGACTGTCTCTCGACCTCGATCCCAAAAACCATGAAGTCCAACCTTTCATGAACGAAAAGGGGAGTTTCACTAATGAGGATTTCCAACACGGTCAAGTACGCATTGGGCGTCACTGCGGCCGCAGCGATTCTGGCGGGCTGCAGCGGCGGATCCCAGGTCGCACCAAGCGCCGGCGGCAGCTCGGCGACATCCATGGCGCGCCAGGCTCAAGCCCATGGCGTGTACAGCCTGATTCCTGCATCGATGCAGGTCAAGACCCCCGGGTCCGTTCTCGGCAAGATCGCTCCTCTCGGGAAGGGCGGCGCAAAAGCCGGTCTGTACGCGAGCGAGTTCTACGGTAGCGAGATTTTCGGCTATAAAGCCAGCGGAAAAGGCTCGCCGACCTGTACGATCGACGGCGTTAGCTACATCAACGGCCTCGCTGCGGACGGCAAGGGCAACGTGATCGATCCGGACGGCGGCAGCCGCTCGGTTATCGTCTTCGGCCCGAACTGCGGCAGCGTGATCGGAACGATCCCGGATAACGATGGGCAACCGGCCGACGCCTCGAGCGCAAACGCCGCAACCGGCACGATCGCCGTCGGCAACATCTTTGGTCCGAGCGGAAGCGGCGACCCGGGCAGCATCACGCTCTGCACGATCAAGAAAGGTTGCACGACCAACCTGACCAACTCCAACATGTACGAAGTCGCGGGCGTTGCCATGGATAACAAGGGCAACTGCTGGGCCTCGGCTGAGAATACGAGCGGCGCAGCGACGTTGACGTACTTCGCCAAGTGCAAAGGTGCTGGCGCCGCCACCACCGGTTACTCGAACGGCTCGTACGGCGGCCTGGACATCGACGCCAAGGGCAACCTCCTCGCGATCGACCTGGCTGCGTCGGCAGTCTACGTGTACAGCGGCTGCAATCCGAAGTGCACGAAAGTCGCCGGCCCGCTAGCGCTGCACGGCGAATCGGTCTTCGGTCATCTCAACAAAACCGGTAAGGCGTTTGCTGCGGCCAACATCTCCACCGGCGCAGTTCAACCTCTACAAGTACAGCGGAACGGCGCTGACCTACACGTCGAGCGTCACCAGTGGTCTTTCGGCGAGCTTACAGCCGGAAGGCGCCGCCTACGCGCCGCGTTCCAAGCAGTAAGCACCACGGCCCTCACGTTCTGCCGCGGGTAGAATCGTAGCGAAGGTGAGCAGTGGGAGGACGGTCCGCCGTCCTCCCACTTTTTTGTTCTCAAGTTACCCCTAGGAAGTTGTGCCCGGCTACTCAAATGGTTCGGCGACCTCTATTTTTACGAGCGAAGGTTCGTCGCATGATCCGATACAGTATCGTGGCCGTCTTAGTACTATTTGTCACGGGTTGCGGCGCACCGCAGCAGAACGCCGTCGTGGCGAAAGGCAATGGCGAACCGCGCGCGATCCGCGAGCGAAGCACGCTGCTCATACCGTCGCGCAAGTCCACCGTTCGCCGGGACCGGGGAGTTGCTTGGATGCGCCCCAACGTCGTACGCCAAAAACTCATGTATATTTCGGATATTGGAACGAACGACGTGGAGGTGTACACGTTTCCGGAGGGCGTGCCAGCCGGTACGCTGACCGGGTTCAATCAACCGCAGGGCGAGTGCCTGGACGTTGCGGGCGACGTCTTCATCACCAACACGCAGGCGTCGAATATTATCGAATATACGCACGGCGGGACGACGCCGGTAGCAACGCTGAGCGATGCGGGCGAATATCCGGTTGCGTGCGCGATCAATCCGCGCACCGGCGACCTCGCCGTTTCGAACGCGTTCGATACCGCCTTTTACGGCGGCAGCGTTTCGATCTATAAAAAGGCCGCCGGAAAACCAACGACCTATCCGAACCCGCTCTTCTGGCAGTCGTTCTTTTTGAGTTACGACGACAAGGGCAATATTTTCGTCGATGGGTTAGGCAACGGCAACTATTTTACGTTCGAGCTAGCCGAGCTTCACAAAGGCAGCTGGACGTATACGCCGGTTACGATTAACACGACAATCAACTGGCCTGGTAACGTCATTTGGACCGAGGCTAATATCGCCGTCGGCGATCAGGAATACGCGCCGACTGAGGGCGCCGTCTATCAGATTCAGAACAACGGATCGGGCGGAACGGTCATCGGCACGACGAATTTGCTAGGCGCTTGCGACATCGCGCAGTTCTTCATCGAGAAGAAGACGACGCTAATCGGTGCGGACGCGTGCAAAGGTAACGCCGTGTTTTTCAACTATCCGGCCGGCGGAGCGCACAAAAGGGTCGTGAGCAGCGGCTTGGATCAGCCGGTCGGTGCCGTCGTGAGCTTGGTGCCAACGCCGGCACCGACACCGACACCAATGCCGACACCGACGCCGACGACCGACACCGACACCGACACCCACGCCGACTCCTACCCCTGCGCCGACACCGTCGCCGAAAACGTAGCGCAACACCTTCGAGCGGCGGCGGGTTGAAGCGAATACGCTTATGACGGAGTCGTTTCATCCGCTGGTCGCCGGCTGGTTTCGCGATCGTTTCCAACGACCGACCGAGCCGCAGATCCAAGCATGGCCGGCGATCGCTACCGGTGGCGATTTGCTGCTTGCCGCGCCCACCGGCTCGGGCAAAACGTTAGCAGCGTTTCTGACCAGTCTCGACGGTTTGATTCGCAAGGCAGAAGCCGGCACGCTGCCCGATCGTACGCTGATCGTGTATGTGTCGCCGCTCAAGGCGCTAACGAATGACGTCCGCAAGAATCTCGAACTGCCACTGAGCGAACTGACGGCCGCCGCACAGGCTGCCGGGATCGCGCTCGCGCCGATCCGCACGGCCGTACGAACCGGCGACACGACCGCCGCGCAACGCCGGCAGATGTTGACCAAGCCGCCGCACGTGCTGGTAACGACACCGGAGTCGCTCTTCATTCTGCTTACGGCCGAGCGTTCGCGCGCTCTGCTCACCGGAGTCACGGCGGTCATCGTTGACGAAATTCACGCCGTCGCAAACAGCAAACGTGGCGCGCATTTGATGCTGACGCTCGCGCGTCTCGATGAGTTGGTTGCGCAGGCCGGTGGCGCGCGACCGCAGCGCATTGGACTCTCCGCGACCGTTTCACCGATCGAGACGATCGGGAGGTTCCTTGGAGATCGAACGAAGATCGTCAACGTCGGTAACCGCCGCGACATGGAACTGTCGATCGCCGTCCCCAGCGACGAACTGGGTGCGGTCGCCAGCGGCGAGATGTCGGCCGAAATTTACGATCGCGTGGCCGAAACGGTTCGCACGCACCGAACCACGCTGGTCTTCGTGCCAACGCGTCGCATGAGCGAGCGCGTTGCGTTCGCGCTTACCGAACGATTGGGTGAAGGCATCGTGCTGCCGCATCACGGGAGCCTCTCGCGCGAGGCGCGGTTCGAGGCCGAGAACCGACTGAAAGACGGATCGATTCGCGCCGTCGTCGCCACCGCATCGCTGGAGCTCGGTATCGATATCGGCACGGTCGATGTCGTCGTGCAACTGGGCACGCCGCGCTCGATCGCCACGGCGCTGCAACGCATCGGACGTTCGGGCCACTGGGTTGGAGCGACGCCCCGCGGCATTTTGTATGCGACCACTCGCGACGAGTTATTGGAATGCATGGCGTTGGTGCGTGCGCTTCGTTCGGGCGAAATGGATGCGCTCGAAGTTCCGCCGCCGGCCATGGACATCTTGGCGCAACAGATCGTGGCCGCGTGCGCGTCCCACGAGTGGAGCGCAACGGATCTGTACGACCGCTTTCGATCGACGTATTCGTACCGCGACTTGACGCGCGACGATTTCGACGCGGTGGTTTCGCTCGTCGCCGACGGCATTACGACCACCCGCGGGCGCAGCGGAACATTCGTGCACCACGATCGCGTCAACGGTATGCTTCGAGCGCGTCGCGGCGCCCGGTTGTTCGCGATCACCTGTGGCGGCGCGATTCCCGATAATGCAAACTACACCGTGATCGCCGAGCCCGAAGGGCAAATCGTTGGATCGCTCGACGAAGATTTCGCAATAGAAAGCATGGCCGGCGATATCTTCTTACTCGGAACGAATTCTTGGAAGATTCGACGCGTCGAGAACGGTGTAGTGCGAGTAGAGGACGCGCACGGATCGCCGCCCACGATTCCGTTTTGGAACGGCGAAGGACTAGGTCGAACGATCGAACTCTCACGAGAAGTGGGCGCGTTGCGCGACGATATCGACGCGCGTAACGATGCCGAAGCCATCGAGCTACTGATGACGCAATGCGCGGCGGACCGCCCGGGCGCCGAACAAATCGTTGCCTACATCCGCGCCGGCAAGGCCGGTCTCGGCGCGATCCCGACCTGCCGCCGCGTGGTCGCAGAACGGTTTTTCGACGAGGCCGGCGGAATGCAGCTGATTCTGCACGCTCCGTTCGGAGCGCGCGTGAATCGCGCATGGGGCTTGGCCCTACGGAAGCGATTCTGCGTCGGCTTCAATTTTGAACTACAAGCGGCCGCCACCGATAACGGCATCGTGATTTCACTGGCCGAACAGCATGCCTTTCCGCTGGATGCGGTGTTCGAGTTTCTCAAATCGTCCAGCGTCGAAACGGTATTGACGCAGGCGTTGCTGCCTGCGCCGATGTTCGAAGCGCGGTGGCGCTGGAACGCCGTGCGCGCGTTGGCGATCGCGCGCATGCGGGGTGGGCGGAAGGTTCCGCCGCAACTGCTGCGTATGCGGGCGGCCGATCTACTGGCGTCGGTCTTTCCCGACCAGGCCGCGTGTCCTGAGAATTTAACCGGACCGATTCGCATTCCCGATCACGTGTTGGTGCGCGAAACCATCGGCAACTGCTTACATGAAGCGATGAATATCGACGGGCTCGTCGAGATCTTGCGGGATATCGAAGCCGGAGCCATCGAAACGGTCGCGATCGATACGGCCGAACCATCGGCCTTCTGCCACGAGATTCTCAACGCGAACCCGTTCGCATATCTCGACGACGCGCCCCTCGAGGAGCGTCGCACGCGCGCCGTTACGTTGCGACGTTTTTCGCGCGACGACGCCGACGGTCCCGGCATTTTGGATCGCACGGCGATTGCGACCGTCGCCGAAGAATCCTGGCCGGTTGTGCGCGACGCCGAAGAACTGCACGATGCGTTGGCGACATTGATCGTGCTGCCGCCGGTCGCGCAGTGGCAAGGGTGGTACGACGAACTGCAGTTACAACGTCGTGCGGCCCTCGTTACCATCGGCGGGAAACCGTTCTGGACGTGCGCGGAACGGTTGACGCTGGTGGGCCTCGGATTCGGCGTTACCGAGACGGCTCCGCCGATGGCGGCCGTTGACGGCATGCCGCTTCCCGACGACGAAGCCGCGGCGTTCACCGAAGTGCTGCGCGGCTGGTTGGAGTGCAGCGGTCCGGTGACCGTTGCGGAATTGGGCGAACGGCTAGCGTCGCCGGTTGACGCCGTTTTGGCAGCGATGCTGCGGCTCGAATCGCAAGGACAGGTGCTTCGGGGCAGCTTCCGCGGTACCGGCGATCAGGAATGGTGTAACCGGCGCGTACTCGCGCGCATCCATCGTTTGACCATCGGTCGCCTACGGCGCGAGATCGAACCGGCGACGGCGTCGGAATTTGCGCGCTTTCTGTATCGCTGGCAGCACGCTGCCGCCGGGACCCGTCTGCACGGTATCGACGGCACGTTGGCGGTTATCAAGCAGCTCGAAGGATACGAAATACCTGCGGCGGCGTGGGAATCGCAGATTTTGCCGCGTCGCATCGCCGGGTACAAGCCGGAGTTCTTAGATCGTCTTTGTTATTCGGGCGACGTAATGTGGGGCCGCATCTCGCCGCATCCCGCATTGCAGGCGGACGAAGACGAAGAACGCCGTCGCCGCGTGCGTCCGACGAAGCTCGCGCCGGTATCGTTGTTCGTCCGTAGTTCGGCCGAGTCGCTGATCGTACGCGGCGAGTATTCGCTGGATGGTTTATCCGAGTGCTCGCGGCAAGTGCTCGCCGCAATCGAACGTCGTGGCGCACCGTTCTTTGCCGAAATCGTTAGCGAGTGCCGGCGCCTGCCCGCCGAAGTTGAAGAAGCGTTGTGGCAATTGGTGGCTGCGGGTTTGGTGACGGCCGACGGTTTCGACGCGCTGCGTTCGTTGATCGACGCGAAGCGGCGTTTGGGTGAAAAGGGGTTACGAGCTCGGCCGCGTTCGTCGAGCGGCCGTTGGACTCGATTGCAGGCTTCGGCCGAAACGATCGATCCGGAGGCGTTCGCACGCAGATTGCTCGATCGCTGGGGAATCGTGTTCCGAGATGTGACCGCGCGCGAATCGATCTCGCCGCGTTGGCGCGACGTATTGCTGTCGCTGCGCCGGATGGAAGCGCGCGGCGAAATACGCGGGGGACGTTTTGTCACGACGGTCGTCGGCGAGCAGTTCGCGTTGCCGGAAGCGATCGAGGCGTTGCGTGCGGCGCGGCGCGGCGCAGTGTCGGACGACGTGGATCCGGTTTCCGCATACGATCCGTTGCAGTTCGCCGCGACGCTGCTGCCGCATTTGCCGGCGCAGGACGTGGTGGAACAACGGCGCGAGGCGTAGACCTGTCAGGGTTGTAGCGAGGGGTCGAACATCCACGCGGGTTCCACGGCGGGAAGTGTGACGTTCTCGAGCGTTGCCTGGGGTCGCGCGGCCGGTGCATTACCACCGACCGGGAGCTCGGCCTCAATACGAGCAACCGCCCAATATCGTTGCTGTCCGACCGGAGCGAACTCAAAATGAACGGTGCCCTGCGGCGCGTCCTCGTTTGCTTTACGCGCGTAGGTTAACGCGTTCAACTTCGAAGGACTGCATGTCGACCCACACATCGCGCAGCGGCAGCCGTTGCGGATCTCCGAGCGGTCGCAACGCCAGATGGTATGCGGGCCGTCCTTCGATCGTTTCGACGCCCTGAAGACTCGCAGCGTATGCCCGACCAACCGAAACGACCGTCGCAATCGAGGGTGGGGCGAACGGATCGGGTGCTAGATTCGGTGGCGGGGCTGCCGCGGCGAATTCGGTGGCGGCGTTCCCTACGATGCTTCGAAAGAAGCCGATCGGCGTTCCGGCCGGTCCAAGAATGTAGCCGCCGCGCATCAAGATCGGACCGCTCGGAACGGCGCGCGCGAAGGTCTTCCCGTCGGTCATGCGCACGACGAACTGGGCTCGCGCTCCAAGCGGACAGCGGTCCGCTAAGAACGTATCCGCGCACGGTAACTCAAACGATATGAATGCCGGAACGGCGCGACGCTCCCATGCGCGCTGAGCACGCTCGAAGATTGCTTGCGCCGGCGGTGCCGCGGGCGGATTCGAATTGTTAAGATTCATACATTTCGCGTGCGTGATTACGGCGAGCAGCGCCGCTCGAAGGGGAGGTATGATGACTTACATCAATGAAGCAGATTAGCGTCCGCTCTGGGCCGCCTAGCTTCGATCGGCGGCAGCAAAAAAGGGAGAAGCATTGATGAATGACTTCCGGCCTGCCGGAAGGCTACTACTTGCGTTGGCCCTGTCCTTTTGTTTTGCCGGTTGCGCCAGCGCCGGTCCAAACAAATGGACTCTTTGGTACATTCCCAACGAACCTACCGGCGTCTCGACCGCTCGGTCGTGCACCTCATACGTGTTCGCGAGTGCACCAACTCCAAGTCGCTACGTCGTCGCCGTGTTCAAAGGATGGGCAGGTACGAACAAACCATACGGTGCCACCGCGCAAGTGCGCACCGGTGAAAGCTTCACGGGAAGTCTTCCACTCGGGGTGGCGACGATCCACGACGATAGCACCGGTTACGACATGGTCGTCACCGGAGTGTACGTCGTTGACACGTACGTGCCGGCGAAGGCTCGTGCCGACATGGACTGCCCCCCCGCTCGACACTAATCCGGCGCACTGTCTCACTTGACATGAGGAGCACGCGAATGCGTTTAAACGATTTCTCAGCCCGGGTCATCAGCGCCGTCGTAATCGGCGGAATGCTGACGGCATGTTCGGGTGCGAGTTCAGGACTCTCTCCATCCGGCGGCACGAGCCCGAACGGCTTGCGCTCCCCCAGCAACACCGAATCGTTTGTCGACACGGGTCGAGCGACGTCGGAGACCACGGTTCATCTGGCGGTCGTTCTCAAATATAACAACGACGCCAAGCTGGATAAGCTGGTCGAGGATCAAGGCGACCCAGCCTCCGGAATGTACCATCACTTCTTGACGCAGCAACAGTTCGTCAAGCAATTCGGACCGACGCCCGATCAATACGCGGCGACGGTGAAGCAACTGCAAGACGCGGGCTTTACGGTCACGCACCAGTTCGCGAACCGCACCGTGATCGACGCCAGCGGACCCGCACCGACGGCAGAGAAATATTTCTCGACCGAAATTCACAACGTGCGTCTGCCGGACGGCGTCGCGCGCTATATGAACACGAAGGCCGAAACGATTCCCGCGCAACTCGCGCAGACCGTGTACCAAGTCGTCGGCCTCGACAGCGCGCATATGATGCAACCGCAATACAGATTCCCGACGAATCGCATCCAGAGTGCGCTACCCAAAGCCCAAGTCTCGCCGAACAAAAAGACGCCGCCGCTCTTCGGACCGGACCGTGGCTACGGCCCCGGCGTCTATCGGATTTCGTATAACTTTCCCGCCAAGATGACCGGTAAAGGTCAGGCGACCGGTGTGGTGGGCGATGCCGACTTTCTCGATAGCGACTTGTCCGGCTTTCTGATGTACTTCGATGAGAAGCAGAAGGTGCCGACGACTCGCGTTGCGGTTGACGGCGGCGCACCGCCGGGACTGACGCAAGACTCGATTGAGACAGAACTAGACGTTGAAACGGTCGTCGGTATCGATCCGGACACGGCGTTGTATCTGTACACCGTTCCCAGCGAACCGGATCTGCGCTACTTTACCGATATGTACAACCAGGCAGTCCAAGACAACAAGGTTGGAACCGTCAACACCAGCTATAGCGAATGCGAAACCGCGTTCGTTCCGAGCTTTCCGAAGGCCGCGGACAAGATCTTCGAGCAGGGAGCTGCCGAAGGCATCACGTTCCACGCATCGTCGGGTGATTACGGCGTCTACACCTACGGCTGCAGTTACGAAGTGTCGGTCGGCACGCCGACGGACACTCCGCATAACGTTTCGATCGGCGGCACCACCGAAGACGTTGACCACACGACCGGTCAAGAGACCAGCGAGGTTGGTTGGAGCTACGGAACCGGCGGCGGCGTTTCGGTCGTCTTCAAAGTTCCGAGCTACCAGAAGGGCGTCACGAACGTCATCAAGGGCGGCCGCAACCTGCCCGACGTTGCGTTCGATGCCGACCCGAACACTGGAACGTCCCTGTACTACAACGGACGCTTCCAAGGTCCGATCGGTGGAACGTCGCTGTCATCGCCGATTTTCGGCGCCGGCATCACGGCAGTCAACCAAATGAACAAGTCGCGTGCCGGTTATCTAAACCCCACGATGTACAAGGCATGGGGTAAACTCGGCTACGGAAAGGGCAAGAAAGTCTATTTCCGCGACATCACACAGGGAACGATTGGTGTGTACTCGGCGATGCCGGGCTACGACCAGATGAGCGGCATCGGTGCGATGCTGTTTGGAACGTTCGGTCCTCAGCTTAAGTAAGTCGATCGACTAGCTCGGTGGAGAGGCGGCGCGTTTTGCGCCGCCTCTTTCTTTTTGTACCCGCTCTTACAAGTGCGCGCGCAACGCGCGCATGAACCGGCCGAACGCGGCGTTGTTGCCCTCGTTCGATGGCATCTCGGCGTAGGCAACGAGGACGTAGCGCTTGCCATCAGGCGTCGAAAGAATGCCGCCGTCGTGCGTTACTTCGTCGGTATCGCCCGTCTTATGCGCGAACCCGTCACCGGGGGACAGTCCGAGGCTCAGCTTGTCGTTCCAAACTTGGGCCCACAGATAGCCGCGTAATACGGCGGCGCCGGCGAACCCGTCGGCATCGATTTTTGCGAACAGCAGCGCCGCATCGCCGGCTGGGTGTGCGTTGCGTTGCGAGCCGTCCCATTCGGGATCGTGGATCAGCGGTTCGCTTCCCGAGACTTTTCGCGAGAAGCGGGTGTGCTCGAGCCCCAACCCGCGAGCCAGATCGGTCGCGCGTTCGCGCCCGACAAGATCGAAGAGCTGGTTGGTGGCCACATTATCGGAGCGGTCGATGGCTAGGCGCATCAGCTCGTTGACCGTCGCTGCGTATCCAGGCACGAGGGGTGAATCGGCATCATTGGCGGTCATGTTCGCCTCGACAATCGTGATCCGATCGTTTAAGGAGAAGCGCCCCGCAGCGATCTCGAGCAGGCAAGCGGCGACCAGGGGCGTCTTGATCATGCTGGCCGGATAGGTGGCACGGTTCGGGTTGAGGTTGTGCCAGGCTTCGGGCACATCGAGCCGGCCGACGACGATCGAGGGCCGTTCGAGCCCCGCATCGCTTGCCAAATCTGCCAACCAGTCCGAGCCGGTCCAACGCTTGCCGGAAGTCATGGTTCTAGCCTTCGCTTCAAGTGCGTGCAAGTACTTGCATTAGCCTTCGGTATGGAGTACACTCTGCGTGCAAGTGCGTACTTGCACGATGATCGGAGCTACGGGAGCAACATGGAGGAAACCGTGATCCCCTATCGTTTGGGGCAATATCCGGAGACCGAACGCGCGATTGCAGCGGCGGCAGCCGACGGCGTTCGGCACGTGGTACTCGATTTAGACGGCATAACCGAACTCGATATTGCGGGCGTGCGCTCCTTGATCGAACTGTTGCGGCGGGCGCGAGCCAAGGGCGTCGATCTGACCCTGGCCATCGATCGACCCGAGGTGCGTGCGACGCTCGAGGGCATGGCATTGGATAGAATCTTTCCGATCGTAACGCGGGAGGCGGCATGAAGTTTCGCAGGCGGATGGTAGCGATGGCGGCGCTGTTTGCCGCAAGTTGCGTGGCGACGGCCGCGCACGCACAGTCGGTGACCGTTGCGTCGAGCGTCACGCCCGATGCTCGTACGGTCCTGCAGCATATGATCGACCGCAATCCGTCGCTACTCTCGTATAAGGCGCGGGTGCACGTTGACGTACGCATGCTCAGCTTTCCGTTTTTCGCTCCTAAGCTCGACGGAACGTCGTACTATAAACGTCCCGACACCTACGAGGTCGTGTTCGACCGGGTACCGAGCTATGCCAAAGGGTTCCAGAAATTGTTCGACGACGTCGGCGATGCCGCCGCGTGGGAGCGCGACCAGAAGATTTCGCTGGATGGAGTTACAACCGTCAACGGCCGCAGTACCTACGTATTGCGATTGACGAAGCGGATCCATAGCGACATTCTCGACCACACGCTGGCGTATGTCGATTCGGCGAGCTTCGCACTGATACGCATGGAGTGGTATTACACCAGCGGGGGTAAGATCACGATGTCGCAGCAATATGCGCGTCAAGGCGGCTATTGGGTTCCGTCGCAGCAGCACGCAGATATTCAGATTCCCCACGTCCACGCCGTTGCCGACGCTTCGTACGATGCGTATCAAACCAACGTCGCGGTAGCGCCGGAAGCGAGCCCGTGATCGAGACTCGGCGCGCGGCGGGCGAAGCGAAATCGCCGGAAGATACCCGCGAACGCATGCTGCTCGCGGCTCGCGAAGTGATCGGCCGTAAGGGAAAACGCGGCGCGACCACGCGCGAGATCGCCGAAGTTGCCGGTGTGAACGAAGCCACGTTGTTCCGTCATTTTCGAACGAAAGAAGCACTGATCGTCGCGGTCGCGCAACATTTTTGCGGTCTCGACGTGTTGCGCGGAACGGTCGCGCAGTTACACGGCTCCATCGAAGAAGACTTGCGCACGCTTGGTTCCGCCATGTTGACGCGCATGGAGTCGCAGATGGATATGATTCGCTGGTCTCTGGTGGAGATGGATTACGAGGAAGCCTCGATCTTCGCAGAAACCGCGTGGCGCCCGCAGCTCGCGATCCTCGCGGTCGTCGAGGAGTTCATGCAGCGGCGAGTTGACGGCGGCGAGGTCGCCGGCGATTCCAAGAAACTCGCGCACATTTTCATGGGGTTGGTGTTCATGCATGGACTAGCCCGCAAGAAATTCCCTAAGTCCGAGCTCTACAGCGGCAGCAATGAGGCCGCGGTGGCATTTTACGTCGACGTCTTTCTCAATGGAGTGCGAAGCAGATAATGGATACGCGCGAAGCCGATCAAAAAATCGTCGCCCCAACGGCGTCGAACGGCACCGCCGAACCGAAACAACCGGCTGCGGCGGGGCCAAATACCCCGGCCGCACGTAGCGGACCGCCGAAGCGAATTATTTTTGGGATCCTCGGCGTGGTGGTGTTGGTTGCCGCGTTGTGGTTCGGTATTCCGTGGCTGTCGTATATGCTGGCCCATCAGGGAACCGACGACGCGCGCGTTGACGCCGATGCCGTGGCCGTCACCAGCCGCATCAACGAGAAGATCAACCAAATTCTGGTTGACACCAATCAAGAGGTCAAGCGCGGCCAATTGCTGATCGTGCTCGACAACAAAGATGAAGTCGCGCGCCTCAAACAAGCACAGGCGCAGTACGATTTGGCGATCGCCAATCAACGCACGACGACGCTACAAGGCCGTGGCGGCGTCGCGCAAGCGCAGGGCGAACTCGTTACCAATCAGGCACAAGTGCCGGTGGCCCAAGCCGGCGTTTCGCAGGCTTCGGCGCAGTTGCAAGTGAGCGACGCGCAGTTGCCGGCCGCGCAAGCAGCGTTCGATAAGGCGCAAGCGGATTTCGCGCGCACCCAGTCGCTGGTGGCTTCCGGCGACGAACCGAGCCAGAATATGGATACGGCTCGCGCGCAGTACGCCCAAGCATCGGCGCAGTTCCGCGGTGCACGCGATCAAGTCTCGGTCGCACAAGCGAATCTTTCGGCGGCCCAAGAGCGCGTTAATGCATCGAATGCGACCATCGGAGCGGCCCAAGGCGGCGTCACCACCGCGCAGGGCAAACTGGCGCAAGCCGCCGACCCGAGCCAGGTGGAATCGGCCAAAGCGCAGCTCGATCTCGCCAAACAGAATCTAACGTATACGCGTGTGTACGCGGCGATCGACGGCTACGTCGGTGAGAAGAACGCCGAGGTCGGTCAGACGGTCGCGGCAGGATCGACGTTGATGACGCTGATTCCGCACCGCATCTACATCACTGCGAACTTCAAAGAAACGCAGATGGGCAGCATGCGAGTTGGACAGCCGGTCGATATCAAAGTCGACGCCTACGGCGGTCAAACATTCCACGGTCACGTCGTTTCGATCAACCCGGCGTCGCAAAATACGTACGCGCTGGTTCCGGCGCAAAACGCCACCGGCAACTTCGTCAAGGTGACGCAACGCATTCCCGTTCGCATCTCGATCGACGACCAAAGCACGGATCACCCGCTTCGACCGGGCATGAGCGTCGAGACCTTCGTTAAGATAAAGTAGCGGAGTTTTCAGACAATGATGCAAAGCGTGGTCGTCGAGCACGGCCTGCGCAGGGCCATCGTGAGCGTTGCGGTGATCGCGGCGACCTTGCTGGAGATCATCGATACCACGATCGTCAACGTCGCGTTGCCGAATATTCAGGGAAACTTCGGCATCGCGATCGACCTGAGCGCGTGGATCGTTACGGCCTACATCATCGCCAACGTTGTGGTGATCCCCATCACGCCGTGGCTGGCGCTCCGCTTCGGACGCCGTCAATATTTCTTCTGGTCGATCATCCTGTTCACGTTTGCGTCGTTGATGTGCGGCTTTTCGCACAGCTTTGGCCAGTTGGTGTTCTGGCGCATCATTCAGGGTTTGGGCGGCGGTGGCTTGATCGCGACATCGCAGGCGATTCTGCGCGACACCTACACGCTTCGCGAACAAGGTACGGCGCAAGGCATCTTCGCCATGGGCGTTATCGTCGGCCCGGCGCTCGGACCCGTGATGGGCGGCTGGATCACCGACAATTTTAGCTGGCATTGGATCTTTTTCATCAACTTGCCGGTCGGGATCGTGGCCGCGACCCTGATCTGGAATTACTTACGCAATCCGGTCGAACCGACGTATAAGAAGCTCGACTGGGTTGGCTTACTGCTGCTGGCGATCGGGTTGGGTTCGATGCAGTACGTGCTCGAACAAGGCCAGCAATACGACTGGTTCGACGACGGAAATATTCGCTTGGGCACGGCAATGTCGATCGTCGGCTTGAGCACGTTCGTCTGGTGGACGCTGCGTTCAAAGATTCCGGTCGTCGATCTGCAAGTGCTACGCTTACGACAAGTCGCCGCCGGGAGTATTTTGGGCGCCGTGCTGGGCGTGAGTTTGTATGGATCGATTCTCGTCTTGCCCCAGTATCTGCAGAACTCGCTCGGGTTCACCGCGACGCTCTCGGGTCTAACGATTCTCGTGCGAGCCGGAGCCGTGATGCTGTTCACACCCTTGACGGCGGCGCTCGCCGGTCGCGGCATCGTTGACGTACGATTTTCAACCGCGCTCGGCTTCGTACTATTGGCAGTGTCGAACTGGATGCTCGCCAACGTTACGACGCCAGAATCACAGTTCCCGACGTTTATCGCATCGCTAATCATTAGCGGTATCGGGTTGTCACAGATTTTCGTGCCGTTGTCGATTGCCGTCTTGGGAGGCGTTCCGGATAAGGAAGTGCCTGCGACGTCGGCATTCTTCAATCTATCCCGTCAGATCGGCGGAAGCGTCGCGACGGCGATTTTAGTCACTATTTTGGTGCGAGGCTTCACCGTACATCAAAGCGAATTGGCAGGTACGCAGACGTTGCAGCACGCACCGACCGCGCAGTTCTTACAGCGCCATGGCCAGCAGCTTTCGAAGCCGGCGCTGGTACAGCTCGGCGGAATAGTAGCATCGCAGGCTGCGGTGCAGTCGTACGCCGATACGTCGCGTTGGGTCGCGATTCTCACGATCTCTCTGGCACCACTCGTATTGTTGCTCAACAAGCCGCGCTTAGGCGGCCCGGTAGGAGAATAAAGGTATGACCGTTCGGACTCGGAGGCTTTGGGCACTCGTTGCGTTGTTGGCATTAACCGCCGCCGGCGTTCCGTTCACGCGGGCATCGGCACAAATCGTGCCGGTCAACCCCGTGACCGAGACGCTGCCGACGCACGCACCGATGCCGACCGCCGTTCCGTCACCTATTCTGCCGAACGCGCCGGCGATCGCTCCCGGTTATATAGCTCCCGAAGTGACGCAGGATAGCGCGAATATCATCGGCGTTACGCAGCAGCCGTTTGTTGGCATCGCATTGCAAGATGCAATTGGTATGGCGTTAGCTAAGAATCCGAATCTCGCGATTTCGGCGTCGAACTCGCGAATATCGGCTTATCAGGTGGTGGAAGCGCGCGGCGCGTTCGACGTCAAACTGCAGGTTCAGCCGCAATCAAATTATAGTGTAACGCCGCCGTTAAATCCGTTCGAAGCAGGCCCCGGCGACGTGGGCCAATACGCCAACAACAGCTATCCCGCTCCAGGCCAACCGAAGTTTCTTTATACCCCCGGCCCCGGCGATGTTATACAACATCAATCTTCGTTCAGCTACGGCCTCGGCGGGCAGAGCGTGAACGGCACCCAGGTTCAGGCTGGGATTCAGCAGACGCGCACGTACAACAATACGATTCTAAATTCGTTCAATCCGTACTATATCGCATCGTTAAATTTGTCGGTAACGCAGCCGCTGCTTCGAAACGCCGGCATGAACGGCCCGAAACATCAGCTCCAGCTTGCTCTAATAAACGCTGACAGCAGCTCGCAGTTGGCATTGGTCAATGCATCTGACACGATTTCGCAAGTCTCCGACGCGTATTGGAATCTTGTCGCAGCCTGGCGAAACGTCGCGATCCAGGAGGAAGCGCTAAAGGATGCCGTCACGCAGCAACATAGCATCGTGAGATTGGCCAGGCGTGGCGCAACGGCCCCGATTGATGCGACTGAAGCCGCGACGCAAGTTGCGACCTTCCAGGACGGCGTTTACTCCGCGTTGCAAACGGTGGCCGAGCTTCAAAACCAGCTTAAGGGCTTGATCGTTACCGACGCGAACGACAAGGTCTGGATGGCGAATCTCCTTCCAACTTCCCGTGTCGAGCAGCTTCCGGCTGCACCCACTCTCGAAACCGTCGTGCAGACAGCGATTAAAAATCGACCGGAGATCCAGCAGACGCTCGACCGATACAAACAAGCCGATATCGACTTGAAGTTCGCAAAAAATCAGGCGCTCCCGCAGGCGGATGCATCCGTGCAGTTTCAAAGCAATGGTTTCGCAGGTTTATTGCAGCCTACTCCTCGATTGCTCAGCACCCAGTGCACGATCCAAGGCAACATTATACCTTGTCCCACGCCCCCACCGGACACACAAGGTAAGATGGCGCAGGCATACCACAACATGTGGAGTGTGGAGTTTCCGACCTTCAACATCGGCGTTACGGTCAGCTTCCCGCTCAACAACGAGTACGCAAAAGGCCTGAAAGGCACTGCACTTGAGGAGCAACATCAGGCGGCAATCTATGCAGCAAGCGTGAGTGCGCGGATCGGTTACGACGCTCGCAATGCACTGCAGACTTTTCAGTCCGCAATGTCGCGGCTGCATGCCGCGCGAATCGCGCGCGAGGCTTCCGAGTTGGTGTATGCCAGCGAGCAGCGCAAATACAAGAGCGGCGCATCGACGACGTTTTTGGTGCTGCAACGTCAAGTAGAGTTGTTGCAGAGTCGGGGACGTGAACTGCAAGCTCAGACGGACTTAAACAAGGCGGTCGTAGAAATCCAGCGTGTCGAGGGTACGATTCTCACCGATAACGGCGTCAAGGTGCAAAGACTTGGCCAAGAAGCGCTGCCGGGTAATCCGGCTCCGCTGCCACCGACCGTCCCGGGGCTCGCGAGTCCTAAACCGTAGCGCTCGTCCGCGCTACTCCACCTCACACGTCTCGAGCGTCGATAGCCGGCGCTCGAGCGTCTTTTTGTCCGCCGCCGACAACGACGCGAGCGGCGGCATCGCATACGACCACACGTCGTCGCGGCGTGCGGTTGACACTGCGTGTCGCATTCCCGGAATGAGTGGCAAATTGGTAAAGCAGCCGCGCGCTTTGATCAGCGCATCTGCGGACGCGCGATCGCCGAGTAGCGCGCGTCGTGCACATTTGGGCCACAACGCTACGGTACCGGAAATGCAGCCCGCTGCTCCGCTCGCGACAGCCTCAAGTAGATATGCTTCGGATCCGGGAAACACGCGCAAGGCCGGAAACTTGGCGATGAGTGCGGTTTGGAGTTCACGATCGTTCGAACTGTCCTTCAGGCCTGCAAACGCGCGCGGCAACTCCGCCGTCAAGCGCCGTACTAATGCCGGTTCGAACGTGAAGCCGCTCATCTTTGGGAAGTTGTACAACAACAGCCGGCCCTGCGCTTGTGGTACCGCGCTGAGCAACCGCTCGTAATACCGAACGATCCCATCGTGAGACGCATCGCGGAAGAAGAACGGTGGCAAAATCAGCGCTGCACGAAAACCCGCGTCGATCGCGCAGCGCGTCAGGCGAATCGTATCGCTCAACGAAGCAGCGCCGGTGCCGGCCATCACGCGCTCGCATGGTAGAGTCGAGACCACGGCTTCCATGAACGCGGTCCGCTGATCGATTCCAAACGACATCGATTCGCCGGTCGTCCCGAGAATATTCACGCCGTCGCAACCCATTTCTAATAGCTCGGCGTAATATTCGACTGCGCGCGATGCATCGATCTGCAGACGCGCGTTGACCGGCGTCAGCGTGGCCGCCCAGACGCCCCACGACTCAGCCACGAGCCATCGATCCTTTCAAGAAGAAGGCTAGATTGGCCGGGCGTTCGGCAAGGCGGCGCATCAGATACGGAAACCAGTGTTCGCCGAACGGAATCGCGATGCGAACGCGATATCCGGCATCGCGCAGGCGCTCGGCGAGCGGCGTACCGATTCCATACAACATTTGAAACTCGAACCGTCCGCGTTTCGGCAGTTGACGCTCGCTCGCGATGCGTTCGACCCGCTCGACGATCGCCGGGTCGTGCGTCGCGATCGCAGTGTACCCCGGATGCGATAGCGCCGTTTCCGCTAACGCGATAAAGTTGGCGTCCACGTCGGCCTTTTGCGCGTATGCGCGGTCGGGCGGCTCGAGATAGGCGCCCTTGACTAGCCGCACGTTCGGCCACGGCACGAGGTGATCGTGCAAATCGTTCGTGCTTCGATACAAGTACGATTGCAATACGAAACCCGCGCACCCGAACTCGTCGCGCAATCGACGATATCCCTCGAGCGTCGCGTTCGACGTAACTCGACTGCTCCATGTCGAGCCGAATCGTATTGCCGGTATCGCGCGCCGTCCGAGCAACGTCGCCCGCCAGTCGATAGGCCAACTCGCGGTCGATGTCGAGCCCGACGTGCGTGAGCTTGAATGCAACGTTCGCGTCGATCTGCCGCTCGGAAAACGTTCGGAGCAACCCGCAGTACGTGTCGCGAGCGGCCATCGCTTCTTGCGGCGACGTTACACCCTCGCCGAGGTAGCCGCACGCGACCGCGAAGCCTTCGCGGTTAGCTTTTTGTGCTGCGTCGAGGAACGCGTCGGCCGTTTCGCCGGCTACGAACCGTGCCGCGCCGGCGCGCATGCCGTAGCGCCGCACCAAGCTGCGAACGGTAGTATCGTTTGCCGCTCGCAAAATAACGGATCGCATCGCGCGATCCAGCACGCTTCCCTTACGCTTCACTCACCCGGGGGGCCGCAGAACGAGAGTGCGGCTTTATCGACCAGCCACTCCAGCTTGCCGGAATTTCGGGGCAACGATTTGTGCGGGATACTTTTCCGGATCGCGCGGGCCTTGCAGGACCGCCTTCAGCACGGCGGCCTTGGACGTACCTTCGGCTGCAAAGACGACCTTCCGAGCGGCGTTGATGACTTCGGGCGTGATCGTAATACGCCACTGCGATTGAGACTTCGAATACACGGCTCGAACCAGTGCCCGCGCATCCTCGTCGGGCGGTGAGCCCGGAAAGAGCGACGCGGTGTGGCCGTCGGGACCGAGGCCGAGAAGAATAAGATCGAACTGCGGCGGCGTTCCCATGTCGTCGCGTAACGAATGTGCGTATTCGATTGCGGCTTGCGTGGGATCGATCTCGCCCCGCATGCGGTGCACGTTCGACGGTGGAATCGAAACCCGATCGAGAAACGCATTGCGGGCCATGCGATAATTCGATTGTTCGTCGTCCGGCGGCACGCAACGCTCGTCGCCGAAGTACACGAAGACGTCGCTCCAAGACAACGCGTCTCGATCCGGCTCGAGCGCCAACAACTCGTAGGCGGCGCGCGGTGTCGTTCCGCCCGAAAGGGCGATACGAAACGCGCCGTTGCGTGCGATCGCTTCTTGACCGGCCGCCAACATCGTGTCGGCTAACGCGCGCGCCACTCCCGCCGCATCGTCAAAGACTTGCACCCCGGGGACGTTCATTCGGTACCTCGTTCGCGCGATAAGATGCTGCCCGCGGCTAAGAGCGTTTCTAAAAAGACTCGATCTTGCACGGCCGCGTCGAGTGCTCGTTCGATCAAGGCCGGCGTGCCGATGTTGGTAACCGGCCGGAATCGCCGCGGATACTCGACCGCGCCCGACACCGACAACTCGATCGATTCGGGCGTGCCGCGCTGCAGTTCGGCGTCGAACGACGTTTGCGACGAGTCGAGCCGAACGCGCTGCAGCCGTCGCCGTTCGCCGCCGGTTTCGATTGCAAAGTTGACTTCGGTGCCGAAGCGGTTGCAAAACTGCCGCGGTCCGCACCCGGTCCATTCGAGCCGGCTGGCGAGCCAGCCGAGCAGATAATAGGCTTCGGCTTGGGATCCGCTGACGATTCGAACGCGGCGCAGATCGAACAACTCGTGGATCACGTTTTTTGCGTCGAAGAATAACGCCACGGCATCTTGCCAGGGAGCAAGCCGCAGGTACGCGAGATCGATAATCGCAGCGCCGGTCTCGCGTTGGGCGAACGAACACAGCGCTTGCAAGCCGTTTTCGTCGCGTTCCAACGCCGAACTGTTGTAGACGATAGTGCGCGCCTGGGGAGCGAGTGCGGCGAAGCGCTCGTCGCCGGCCATATCGAACGACGCCCAGATCAATGCGATCGGCGCGGTGCGATGTGCCAACGAGGACGTCGCCGACGCCAGCGATTGCGGCGAGCAATCCGCGACGCCCAACTCGATCCAATCGCCGGCCGCTTGCCCTTGCGTCCCGGAGGCGGTTGACGAAACGGAGTTGGCATTGGCTGGGCGCGTGGCGTCGAGAAGAATGACCCGACACGGTTCCTTGGCGGCGACCGCGGCGATGCGCGGGCGCAGCCAACGGCCGATCGATTCGTCCTCGAAGAAGGCGACGACGGTCATCAACGCGACGTCGGGCGCGTTGTCGCGCTCCTGCCGGCGCTGCGAGAGTTCGTCGAGTACCGAGCCGACGTCGATCGTCACGTACGCACGGTCACAGACGGCGCCAATCCGGAAAGAGGCGCAAGGCGGCTTCGGGTCCTTGCGTGCCCGCCGCATAGTTCGGGAACTAGAAATCCTTGCTGTCGCGCCAGACGTCGAGGATCGGCATGACGAGTTGCCACGCGCGTTCGACGGCATCCCAGCGTGTAAACAGCGTCTGATCGCCGCGCATCGCGTCGCCGATAAGCCGTTCGTATGCCGGCGGCGAAACGACGCCGAACCCGCTGCCGTAGTTGAAGTCCATGTACACGCTGCGAACGTGATCTTTGGCACCGGGTACTTTGGCTTCGAAGCGCATCGCTATGCCTTCGTCGGGCTGAATCTTGATGACCAGCAAGTTGGGTTCGATGTCGTCGGTCGAATCGCCGTAGAAGCGATGCGGGATCGGCTGGAACGTCACGGCGATCTCCGACACCTTGCGCGCTAAGCGCTTGCCCGAACGTAAACAGAACGGAACGCCCGCCCACCGCCAGTTATCGATGAAGAAGCTGCACCGCAGCGAAGGTCTCGGTGTTCGAATCGGACTTCACGTCGTCTTCCTTGCGGTACCCGCGACGGCTTTGACCGTCGACGCTGCCCGGACCGTACTGGCCGCGCACCGACATCGAAGCGACGTCTTCGTATGTCGGCGGGGTGATGGCCGACAGCACCTTGAACTTTTCGTTGCGGATGGCGTCGGCGTGCGAGCTGACCGGCGGTTCCATCGCGACCAGCGCGAGCAGATTGATGACGTGGTTCTGAATCATGTCGCGCAGCGCGCCCGCGTTGTCGTAATACCCTCCGCGCTCTTCGACGCCCGAGCGTCTCCGCGGCGGTGATCTGCACGCTCGGCGATGTAGTTGCGATTCCAAATCGGCTCGAAAATCGTGTTAGCAAACCGCAGGGCCATGATGTCTTGGACCGGCTCTTTGCCGAGATAGTGATCGATGCGGTAGATCGGCTTCTCCGGGAAGACGCTTCCGATCTCGTGCTGCAGGGCGCGCGCCGATGCTAAATCGGTGCCGAACGGTTTCTCGACGATGATGCGCGTCCAGCCCGCGTCGTCGTCTTTGCCGGATCGAGGCCGGAGGCCTTGAGTTGCTCGACCATTTCGGGAAACACCGGCGGCGGCGTGGAGAGGTAGAAGAGGTGGTTGCCGCCGGTTTCGAATTGCGCGTCGTTTTGGCCAGCGTTGCTTTGAGCAGCTACGAAATCGTTTCGTCTCGTTGAAATCCGCACGTGATGTACGAAATGCGCTTCGCGAAGTCGTCCCACAAGTCGCCGCTCGGGCTTTTGATCGTGCGGCGAGAACTGCATCGAGCTGATCGCAGCAGTACTTGCGAAAACCGTCTCGTCGTATACGGTGAGCGAGAAAGCCGATCAGCGCAAAGTCGGCGGGCAACGTTCCGTTGAGGCGCATCGAGTACATCGCCGGCAGCAGCATGCGTTTGAATAAATCTCCGCTCGCGCCGAAGAACACGATGTGCACGGCGTCGCGATGCGATCGACCGTCGCCAATCCTTCTCGCAGCGGATTGGCGCGGCCCGTCTGGTCGGGCCGTTACGCGAGCGGTCATGCGCGTACCGCCAGGGCTTCGTCGACCGCGGCGATCAGCGCGCGCAATGCCGCTTCCACGTCGCCCTTGAGGTGAATGCGCACGCCGCGGCGGTTGCGCTTGTCGAGCGACTGCCAGTCGCCCAATGCTTGCGCCGCGAGCAGCGTACGGAAGCCGGCGTTCATTCCCGGGATCTGCGAGATCGTCGGGATCGTCGAACGAGATCTGCATCATGACGCACTTGGTCCGGGTCCGCCCTTATGCAATTGACCGGTCGAGTGGAGAAAGCGCGGTCCGAATCCGACGGTGGTCGCAACCTTGCGCGCATCGCGGATCTTCAGCGCAATCGCGCAGCAGCTCTTCGTGCCGTTCGTTGCGCGCGATGTACGCGGTGATCGCGTTGTAGTCGCCGTCCTTGCAGCTCGCGCGAACAATCCAGCCAGCGCCGTCACCGGCGTCTGGGCGCGATCTTCGCGGCTGCCGGACAAGATACGTCACGTCGAAGTCGCTACCCTTCGCAACGTCGGCCGGCGGCTCATCAAAACTTGACCGTTCTTTGGCATACTGCTCGAGCAGCGCGACGGTGTTGTCCTTCGACTCTTGAACGTTCGGCTGATCGAACGCATCGATCCGCAGGATCGAACCGGCGGCCGCGACCGCGATCTCCCACAGGTAAAACTGTTCGCCCAGATCGTACTCGTCGTTCATCGCGAAGCGTACGACCGGGTGTCCGGCCGCTTCGAGCGCTTTGAGTTTGTCGTCGACGCCGGGTTCCGGCTCCGGCATGTTCGCGCCGACGTACACGAAGAGCCGATCGTTCGGAGTAAACGCCCGGTCGCCGAGCGGCTCGCCGGCAACCGGGACGATGCCCTTGCCGTCTTTGCCGGTCGATTCGGCGATGAGCTGCTCGGCCCAGTCGCCGAACGTGCGCGACGTCGGGATGCGTGACGATCGTTAGCTTATTGCGACCGTTGACCGCGAGGCCGCCCATCGCCGCGCCGAAGCCGAACGCCTGGCGCGCTCTTGGGGTCGACCGTGCGGTCGTTGGCGTGCATCGCGCCGAGCGCGCGATCCAGCAGCAGGTTGACGTCGTAGCCGGCGATCGCCGACGGCACGGTGCCGACGTACGACAGCGCCGAGTAGCGTCCGCCGATGTTCGGATCGTTATCGTAACAGGCGCGAATCCGGCCGCTTTGGCTTCGGCTTCGAGCGGCGACCCAGGATCGGTGATGGCGATGAAGTTGCGGCCGGCAACCGTCGCGCCGAGCTCCTTGCCGACTTTCTCTTGGAAGTAGTCGTAGAACGCATTGGGTTCGGTGGTCGTACCGCTCTTGCTCGAAATGATGAAGACCGTCTGCGGCGATACGAATTTGTTCTTCGAGTTCTTTGATCTGCTGCGGGCACGTCGAATCGAGCACGCAGGAGTTCGGGCAGAGTCCTCGCCTTCATCGACCGAAGATTTCGCTCATCACGTCCGGCGCGAGCGAACTGCCGCCCATTCCGCAAACGACGGCGGATTCGAACTTCTGCCCCATGTCGTTGCCGAAATTTTTGAGAGTTCGGCACCGACTCGAGCATGTGCTGCGCGATCGTCGAGCCATCCCGAGCGACTTTTGACGATCGTCGGCGGCGCGGGATCGGCGACCACAGCGTCGGATCGTGCGCCCACAGGCGCTTGAGGAAATCGGCTTTCACGAGCTGAGTCGAGCGCGGCATCGTAGTGCGCCTGCGCCGAGTCCATCGACAGTGCGACGCGTTCGAGTCCGCCCGATGCGAGCAATTTCTGCTTGTAGACGATCGCGCCGAGCAGCGCCGCAAACGAATCGCAGAACGAGGACACGCCTTCGGTCTGAGTTGATCGCGTGACGTCGAACAAGGAGATCTTCGCATCGGCAGCGCTTGCATGTCGGCGCGCGCCGCGTCGAGATCGCTCTCGACGGTATCGGCGACGATCTTGCCGTGATCGAGCAGCGCGTCCATCGTTGTTCGGCGGCATCGTGTTGACGGTCTCGCGGACCGACGACGGTTTCGACGTACATCAGATCCGGGATACGCGCGGGTTCTTTCGTCGATGTCGACGCCCACAGCGGGCGCTGCGCGGCGCCGCCCGCCGCAGAATCGGCGCGAACTCGTCGCCTAAGAAGATCGTCGCTGAACTTCTGATAGGTCATCTTCAGGCCGGCGACGCCGGCTTTGCCGAGCAGCCCTTCGAGTTTCTCGCCTTTGGCGATGTGGTCGTTGATGATCTCGTCGACCGCCGTATCGATGCGGCTGACGAAGACCGAGTTGACCGAGCGGATCTTGTCGACCGGTTTGTTCTCGGCGACGCGGCGCTGCAGGCCGCGCACGTACGCGCGCGCGGCCTTTTCGTACATGTCGGTCGAGAAGATCAGCGTCACGTTGATGTTGAGGCCTTCGTATATGCACTCTTCGATCGCCGGGCACGCCCTCTTTGGTGCCGGGAATCTTGACCATCAGGTTCGGACGGGCGACGCGCGCCCACAGCTCCTTGGCCATCGCGATCGTGCCTTGCGTGTCGTGCGCGAGCAGCGGCGAGACCTCGAGGCTGACGAAGCCGTCGTTCCCGCCGGACGAATCGAAGACCACTTTGAACTCGTCGCACGCACTTTGAATATCCTGGATCGCGAGATCCCAGAAGAGCGCGTCCGCGCTCTTTCGGAGCCGATCAGGCTGCGAAGCTGCGCGTCGTAGTCGTTGCCGGCGCCGATCGCCTTCTCGAAGATCGTCGGATTGCTGGTCATGCCGCGCAGCCCGTTGTCGATCAGGCGTGCCAGTTCGCCCGATGCGAACATGCTGCGGCGAACGTTGTCGAGCCACACGCTCTGGCCGGCGGCAAGCAGCTGTTGCGAGTTGGTTTCTCACGAATCTCTCCTAGCGAGTTGGCGAGTGCGAACGTGTCGAGTGGCGAGTTGGGCGATGTTGTCGGGCGTGAAACCGAACGTCTTGGCGAGATCGGCCGCCGGCGCCGACGCGCCGAAATGATCGATGCCGAACGCGATAGCCCGCGGTCGCCGACGTATCTGCGACCAGCCGATCGTCGCGCCGGCTTCGATCGACATGCGGCGCCGACCGCCGGCGGCAGTACCGATCCTTATAGGCTGGCGTCTGCTGCGTCGAACAGTTCCCACGACGGCATCGAGACGACGCGCGGCGCTGCGCCCTTGGCGTCGAGCAGCTTCTTGGCGTCGATCGCGAGCGAGACTTCCGAGCCGGTCGCGATCAGGATCAGGTCGGGCTTGCCGCCGTCGGCTCCGCGATGACGTACGCGCCTTTGGCAACGGCGGCGTCGCGGTCGCCCAGGAACGGAAGCTTCTGGCGCGTGAGCACGAGCACCCACGGCGCGTGCTCGCGCGGCGACCACCAGTTTCCACGCTTCGAGCACTTCGAGCGAGTCGGCCGGCCGCACGACGACGACAGTTCGGCGTCGCGCGCAGCATCGCGAGCTGCTCGATCGGCTGATGCGTCGGGCCGTCTTCACCCAGGAAGAACGAGTCGTGCGTGAAGACGAAGATGCATGTGCAATTTCGGAGAGCGCCGCCAGCCGCAGCGACCGGCTTGCAGTAGTCGAGGAAGTTGAAGAAGGTCGCGCCGAACGGCAGCAGCGCGCCGTGATAGCGCGATGCCGTTGTTGATCGCGGCCATGCCGTGCTCGCGCACGCCGAAGTGAATGTTGCGGCCGGCGTAATTGTTGGGCTCGAAAGTCGCCGCAGTCTTTCATATACGTTTTGGTCGACGGGTCGAGATCGGCCGAGCCGCCGACGAGTTCGGGCAGCGCTCGCGGCGATCGCGTTCATCACGATTCCGCCGGCGTCGCGCGTCGCGACGCTGCCGTTCGACTTCATCGAACGTCGGCCACGGCAGATCGGCCGGGCGTTTCCGGCGTAGCGCGCGTTCGAACTGCGCGGCCGAGATCGGCGTTGGCGGCTTTCCACGCGTCGTACAGCGTCTGCCACGCCGCTTCGAGATCTTTGCCCTTGGCGCCGACTTCGCGATAGAACTTCAGCACGTCGTCGGGAACGAAGAACGTCCGGCTCCAGCGGCCAGCCCAGCTCTTCTTTGGTCTTCTTGACGTTGTCGGGGCCGAGCGGCTCGCCGTGCGCGAGGTACGAGTCCTGGCGCGGCGATCCGAATCCGATGTGCGTGCGCACGGCGATCAGCGACGGGCCGATCGGTGACGTTCTTGCGCGACTTCGATCGCCTGATCGATCGGTTGCGACGTCGTTGCCGTGGTCGACGTCGACGTACTGCGTGTGCCAGCCGCTGGCCTCGAAGCGCTGCACCGGATCGTCGGTCAACGTGACGTCGGTCGGACCGGCGAGCGAGACGTGGTTATCGTCGTAGAAGAAAGATCAGCTTGCCGAGCTTCAGGTGGCCGGCCAGCGAGATCGACTCCTGGCTGATGCCTTCCATCAAGTCGCCGTCGCCGCAAATGCAATAGGTGTAGTGATCGACGATGGCTCGATCGCCGCGATTGTAGACCGCGCCCAGATGCGCTTCGGCGATCGGCCATGCCGACGGCGTTGGCGACGCCCTGGCCGAGCGGACCGGTGGTCGCCTCGACGCCCGGCGGTACGGTCGATCTCCGGATGGCCCGGCGTCTTGCTGTCGAACTGGCGGAACTTCTTGAGGTCGTCCAGCGTCAGATCGTAGCCGGTGAGGTAGAGCAGGGCGTAGAGCAGCATCGACCCGTGGCCGGCCGACAGCACGAAGCGGTCGCGGTTGAACCAGTGCGGATCCTTGGGATTGAACCGGAGGTGCCGGGTCCAGAGGGCGTAGGCCATTGCGGCGGCTCCGAGCGGCATGCCCGGGTGGCCCGAGTTGGCCTTTTGGACCGCGTCGACCGCCAGAAAGCGGATGGCGTTGATGCGTTGCTCGTCGGCCGGGCTATTCGGCACGGACTCTCCTTAATGAAGACGTGATTGCGACCGGTCGCGTTATCCCTCAAAGGGGTGGGCTTGTTTCGACCTCGTCCGGCTATCTCTTACCCGTCCCGGGAGCCCAACGGTTTCGGCATGACCGGCGCTTTCACGCGCCGTAATCCGTACACGCATGCACATCGAAAAAATGCGCGAGCGGTGCGAGGCGCTCGCGGGTGCCGCGAACGTGCGCGGTCGCGCCGGCAGGGTGCTCGACGAGGTCATCGCCGCGCTCGACCGCGGGGCGCTTCGGGTCGCCGAGCCGGACGGCAACGGAGGCTGGACCACGAACGCGTGGATCAAACGAGCGATCCTGCTGTATTTCCAACGCCGCCAGGTCGAACGCATGGGGACGCGCGACGACGTGCTGGTGTATCACGATAAGCTGCCCGTGAAGCGCAACTATCAGAAACTGGGCGTCCGCTGCGTGCCGCCCGGAGTCGCTCGCTACGGCAGCTTTCTCGGCACGCGGCGTGATCCTGATGCCGGGCTACGTGAATATCGGCGCGTACGTCGACGAAGGCACGATGGTCGACACTTGGGCGACCGTCGGGTCGTGCGCGCAGATCGGTAAGAACGTGCATCTCTCGGGCGGCGTCGGGATCGGCGGCGTGCTCGAGCCGCCGCAAGCCAGCCCGGTGATCGTCGAAGACGGCGCGTTCGTCGGCTCGCGCTGCATCGTGGTCGAAGGCGTGCGTATCGAAGCCGAGGCCGTGCTGGGCGCCGGTGTGGTGTTCACGGCCAGCACGCCGATCGTCGACGTGCGCGGCGCGGAGCCGACCGTGACGAGCGTGGCCGCGTTCCGTCGAGCGCGCCGTCGTTATCCCGGGTACGATGCCCAAGCGATTTCGCCGCCGGCGAGTACGGAACGCCTTGCGCGCTGGTCATCGGCTACGCGCACCGAGTCGACCGACGAAAAACGTCGCTCAACGCCGCGTTGCGCGATTTCGAGGTAGCCGGTATGAACCCGCGCGTGGCCGCGATCCCGGTCGATCATTCGCAGATCGCTTCGAAGAAAAGCGCGACGTCGATCGATCTTGGGCTTGGGCGAGCCGACGCTTCTTGCCGTCGATCGAGCACTTCGAATACGCGATGCAGCGCACTGCGCGCGAACGGCGTCAAATACACGGCCAACGCCGGCGATCCGGAATTGCGCGACGCGATCGCCGGCTACTACGCATATCCGCGAGATGACCGGCGCGGAGAATGTGTGCGTTACGGCCGGTTCGCAAGAGGCGATGTACGTAACGCTCATGACGCTGCTCGACCCGGCATTCGACGAGTTGCTCGTCGTCGAGCCGGCCTTTCCGTCGTACGTCAAGATGGCGACGCTCGGCGGAGTTGCGGTCCGAACCGTATCGATGCTCGAGGACGACGGATTCGCATTCGATGCCGAACGCATTCTCGCAGGCATCGGGACGGCCACTCGCGCGATCGTCCTGTGTTCCCCATGCAACCCCACATCTCGCGTCCTGCGGCGCGATCAAGCCGAGTTGTTGGTCGAGGCGCTGCGAAAACGCGACGGCGAACCGATTTGGCTGATCCACGACGAGATCTATCGCGAGCAATGCTTTGTGGACGACGCCGCCGATCTGGCGAGGATGTATCCGCACACGATCGTTACCAACTCGCTGAGCAAAAGCAATGCGTTGACGGGACTACGCCTCGGTTGGATTCTCGGGCCGGGCGATTTGATCGAGCAGGCCGTGAAAGCGCACGCGTGGGTGACGTCGTGCGCCGACACGTTCGCGCAGTACGTAGCCGCACATATCTTTGCGGGCGGCGACGGCGTACGCGAGCACGCGGCGTGGTACGCGCGCCAGCGAGCGGCGGTCGTCGCGGCATTGCGCGAGAGCGGTTTACCGCACGTCGTTCCGGACGGTGCGTTTTATGCGTGCGTCGGGTTGCCGCACGGCGTGGACTCGTTAGCGGCGTCGTTGGCCCTGATCGATCGACACGACGTGGTCGCGATTCCGGGACGCGCGTTCGGTGCCGCGATGGAGGGTTGGTTGCGCTGTAGTTGGGTCGCTCCGGCCGATGTTGTCGTCGAGGGCTTTCGCCGAATTGCCGATTGGTCGCGTGCAACGAGCGCGAGCGGCGGCGGGTCTTCGGTCGCATGAACGTTGGAATCATCGGCAGCGGCCAAGTGGCGCAGTCCCTCGCCAAAGGCTTTCTCGGTCGCGGCGATGCGGTCGTCTTGGGAACGCGCAACGCCGCGAAGCTCGAGGATTTTGTTGCTGCGAATGCGGGTTCGCGCGCGGCCTCCAATGCCGAAGCCGCGGCGTTCGGCGAATTGATCGTCGTCGCGACGTCGGGCAACGCAACCATCGCGGTATTGGAAGCGCTCGATTCGGCGGCTTTCTCAACCAAGGTCGTCATCGACGCGACCAATTTGATAGCGGAAGATCCCGCCGGCTTTCGTCTGGAGACCGGCGCGAACGATTCGATGGGCGAGCGCGTGCAGCGTGCGTTACCGCAAGCGCATGTCGTGAAAGCCTTCAACACGGTCGCCGCAGCCGACATGGTCGATCCGAAGTATTCGGGCGGACCGCCGACCATGTTTATCGCGGGCGACGACGCTGGCGCAAAAACCGCAGTGAGCGACATCTTGAAGAGCTTCGGCTGGGACGTCGCCGATATTGGTGGAATCACATCGGCGCGCTATTTGGAAGCCATGTGCATGGCGTGGTTGCTGTACGGACAGGTCAACGGAACGTGGCATCACGCATTTAAGTTACTGACGTAGGGGAGTGTCCGTGGGTATCGCTTCGCGCTTCATCTGCGTGCGCGTTTCATTGGCGTTGCGTGTATCGCAAGTCGTCGTGGGGCACGAGCGCCTCGGCTAACCGGTCCCGCCGAGCACCACGCTCTGGACGTTGCTGAATTCGTGAAGCCCGAAATACGAAAGCTCGCGCCCGTACCCGCTGCGCTTCACGCCGCCAAACGGCAGCGCGGGATCGCTTGCGACCAATGCGTTGACGAACACCATGCCGGCATCGATTTCGGCCGCCAACGTTTCGCCGCGCCGTACGTCTCTCGTCCAAATACTGCAGCCTAAACCGTAGTCGGTTTCATTTGCGATTCGAATCGCATCGCGTTCGTCCCGAGCGCGGATGACGGCGCCCGCCGGGCCGAACACCTCGCGCTCGCGCATCGGCGATCCGGGCGGTGGATCGCAGACGATGGTTGGCGAGAAATAGAATCCGGGACGGTCGATCGAGCCACCGCCGAGCACGAGGCGTCCTCCGGCGGCTACCGATTCGCGCACCTGCGCGGCAATGGCGTCGCGCAAGTCGGCGCGCGCGCACGGACCGATTTGCGTAGCCGGATCGGCGGGATCACCTACGACCTGCGCGCCCGCCAATCGTACGAAGCGTTCGAGGAACGGATCGTACGCCGCGGATTCGACGACGAATCGTTTTGCCGCGATGCAACTCTGCCCGTTGTTCTGAAAGCGAGCGAACACTGCGGTTGACGCGGCCGCATCCAGATCGGCATCGGCGAGTACGACGAACGCGTCGGATCCGCCTAACTCCAGCACGCATTTCTTGAGCGCCGCACCGGCCGCGCGTCCGACGGCGGTGCCCGCGCGTTCCGAACCGGTGAGGGTGACCGCAGCGATTCTTGGGTCGGCGATCGCCGCGTCGGCATCGTCGTCGCTTATGAGAAGCGTCGAGAACAATCCGGCGGGCGCTGCCGCGTCGCGCAGCAGATCTTCGATCTCCAAGCCGCAGCGCGTAGTATTCTCCGCGTGCTTGAGCAACACGGCGTTGCCCGCCATCAGCGCGGGGATAACCGCGCGAAATACTTGCCAGTAGGGAAAGTTCCACGGCATGATTGCCAACAGAACGCCGAGCGGCCGAAACGCGACATAATGGCCGCGCGTCTGAGCGACCGGCTGCAATTGCAGCATGCGAACGCCTTCGGTGGCGAAGTAATCGCAGCACGCGGCGCATTTGTTGACTTCGGCCAGCGCCTGCACGATCGGTTTGCCCATCTCGCGCACCGCAGTTGCGGCGAGCCGTTCGCGCTGCGAACGCAGTTGCGCGCCGATGGAGCGAACCAACGCGACGCGTTCGTTGACGCTCGATCGCCGCCAAGATACAAACGCATCGGCTGCCGACTGCAAGCGTGTGTCGACCTGCGCGGCGGTCATCCGTTCGAAGCGTTCGAGCACGGCTCCGGTGGACGGATCGACCGTGACGAACGCCCCGCTCATGTGCTAAATGCCGCGAGCCCAGGGACCAGACGGACCGGCATACACCTCGACCAAGCTGTCGGGCCGCAGATACGCTTTCGCTACTCGCTGCACGTCGGCTGCGGTGATGCGCTGAAAACGTTCGTTGAGCGTGCGATAGTAATCTAGGGGCAAGTTGCTGTTCAGGATGTCGAGCAACTGTTTGGCTTGCCCGGTTGACGATGCTTCGTCGAGCAGCGCGTCGCCCACTAAGCGCACTTTCGCTTCTTGCAATTCGGTTTCGGTGACCGGCGTGGTCTGGAAGCGACGCAACTCGTCGCGCACGAACTGCACGGCCTCGACCACGCGCTGCGGCGATGCGTTTAACTCGATTCTGAAATCGCCCCGGTCGGCGTTCGAGTCGAGCGAACTATCGACGCCGTACACGAGCCCGCGTTTTTGGCGCAGTTCTTGCCACAGGCGCGACTCGAAGTCACCGCTTCCGCCGAGGATTTGGTTCAGCACCAGAAACGTGTCGTAGTCCGCGCTAGAGCGCGAGACGGCAGGCTGCCCGATGCGGATGAACACCTGGTTTGCCGCGGTGCCGATCCAATCGTGGCCTTTCGAAGCCGGCGGCATCGCCATGAGATGCGCGTCGGGTTTCGTTCCGGATGTTTCCCACGCGCCGAACGCCGCCGTCATCGCATCCTTGACGCGCTGCGGTGACAGATCGCCGACGATCGAAACGGTCGTGAGGTCGGGGCGCCAGTATTCCCGTGCGTACGATAGCAGGTCGGCTTGTGTGATCGCGTTGACCGTTTGCGCCGAGGGGTGCCGCAGCGACGGGTCGGCGGTCGAGAGCAAGAGCGAGTCGTAGGCGCGATCGATCATCACGCCCGAGATGTTCTGCTCGGATCCGAGACTGTTCGCGAGCTGCGAACGTTCGACACCGAGCCACGGATCCGCGAACGTGGGATGCATCTCGCCGTCTGCGAGGATATCGAGAACCTTTTCGAAGTCGCGCGTCTCGGCTTGTGCGGAGAACGACGCGCCGGTGTCGATGAACGCGCCCATCTGGTCGGTGGCCTTACGCCGCTGTTCGAACGCGTAGCGCTGGCTGCCGTAGTCGGCGACATCGGATGCCAATCGGGCGATGCCTTCCTGACCGTTCGGCTCGAATGCCGGCGACGACGCGATGCGGCCGCTCAGAACGAATGTAGGATGATTGGTTTTCTGCTGCACGATCACGCGTAAGCCATTGGGTAACGTGAACGATGTGGGTGAGAGCGTGCTACGCGCCGTCGTCGGCTGGCGGACGGCGCGCGCGACCCAGGCCGGCTCGACGATCGGACCATTCGGAACGCGTTTGGAGAAATCGTCGGCCGCGGTCGAATCGCTCTTCTCGGAGTTGCCTTTCGGCGGTTTATCGTTCGGGCTGAGATGTCCGACGACGGTCGGGGTCTTCATGTAGCGCTTCATGGCTTGCAGCAAATCTGCGCCGGTCAGCGCTTCCAAACGCGCATCTTCGCTGCCTAGCTTTTCGCCGACGATTCCGTAGGTGTAACCGGCTAAATCGCCGATGCCGTCGATCGAGTCGACCGAGTAGAGGCGCTCCGCGATGGTCATGCGCTTGGCCGCGGCCGCGAGATCGGGATCGATTCCGTGGGCCAATATGTTGTCGAGCGTCGATTGAAAGACGGCCTGCGCTTCGTCGGCGTGATGTCCCGGATTGAGTACGAGAAACACGTTGAGCAGCCCACCGCGCAGTTGCGTATCGGCATTTGTTTCGATCGCCAGCGCGATGTTCGACTGCACCAGCGCTTTATAAAACGGCGAGCGTTGATTTTCGAGCAGGGTCGCGATCGTACTCACGGCCGGTTCGCCGGGCTCTTTGTCGCCGGGGATGGCGTAGGCCAGATCGACGACTTCGAAGGGAAACGGAAACTCGGCCTCCACGCGTTGACCGTGCGCGGGCACCGGGCTTCGATCGTTTCGAGCCGGCAGCGCTCGCGACGGTATGGCGCCGAAATATTTCTGCGCTTTTGCAAACGCGACGTCGTGCGACACGTCGCCGGCGATCACCAGCGTTGCATTGTTGGGTGCGTACCATTCGCGATAGTATGTGCGAATATCGGCGGCGGTTGCGTTGGCGACGTCCGCGCGTCGTCCGATCGGCGTGCGTCCCGCCGGTTGGCCGGGAAACGCGGCCGCGCGCACGCGCGACAATAGATTGAAAAACGGCGAGCTTGCGTCGCCGTCGAGTTCGTTAAGCACCGCGTTCCGTTCGACCGCCCAGTCGGCGGCCCGCAGCGACGCGTGCTGCATGCGATCGGCTTCGGTAAACAGCGTGACGTCGATCTTGTCGGACGGCAGGACGAAATAGAACTGGGTGTAGTCGTAGTCGGTTTGGCCGTTCATCTGTGCGCCCATTCGGGCGACGATATCGTCTAGACCGCCGGCCGAGATCTCGGGCGTGCCGCGGAACATCATGTGTTCCAGCGCGTGCGCTAGACCCGTTTTGCCGGGCGTTTCTTGCAGCGATCCGAACCCGTACCAAACCGCCGTTTGTACGACGGGCACGGCCCGATCCTCGACCACGACCACTTTGAGACCATTCGGCAACGTGCGTTCGTAGATGCCGGCGTCGCCCGGGCCGCCTTGCGCGGTCGCGGTTCCCGCACCGAGCAACGAAAAGCCCAATACCGCAAGCAACGTGGCGATGACGCGTTTCACAGAGATGTAACTCCTAAATAGTACGCCGCGGAACGCTCGACGGCGCCGCGAGGAAGACAGCCGATGAGTTCGCTGCGCGTCACTGCGATGCCGCGACGAGCCGCTAGCCGGCGCACGAGTTCGACGATGCGATAGAGCGCGAGCGAGCGCACGTTCGTGACGTTAAACGAGACCTGCATCCGGCCGTCGTCCATTCGAAACGCCAACGCGCGCAACCCGCCCAACCCGCCGTCGCGTTCGCGCAGGGTCCGGGCGATCGCACGTGCGGCGCGTTCATCGTCACTGTCCAGCTCAACGTTGAACGCAATCAGGACGTCGCGCGCGCCGATCGCGATCGCGCCCGCGGACTCGTGTTTGGCCACGTTTCCGGTGTCCGGATACCACCGCGGGTCCAAAAAGCGTGCGTCCAGCCCTTCGAACTGGCCACGACGAACGGACGGAAGCCGCCGCCTGCTCTCGCTGCGCGCGGCGGCGCCGTAGTAAAACGACGGAATCTCGTAGCGCTCCCAGATGGCGTCGCCGGCCCGGTGCGCGAGCCGGGCGGCGTCGTCCAGCGAGGCGTCGCGCAGCGGAACGAACGGCAATACGTCGAGCGCGCCGATGCGCGGATGTACCCCGCGATGCAGGCGCAAGTCGATTCGTTCGGCAGCGAGCCCGGCCAAAGCGACGGCTGATCGGACTATGGCCGGGCCGTCGCCGGCGACGGTGAGCACGCTACGATGATGCGCCGCGTCGGACGTCGCATGCAGCACGCTCGCCCCGGTTGCGGCGGCGATTTCCGTCGCAGCCGTCAAGAACGTTGGGTCGCGGCCTTCCGAAAAATTCGGAACGATCTCGTAGAGCGCCAAAGGGAGCGCTAGCCTATGACGCGCTCGATTGCGTCGGCGATGTCGCGAACGCGATCGGGCGAAATGATGGTGGTGTATCCCAGGCGGCGGGCCTCGGCCGTTCGCCGGTCGGCTGCTCCGACGCCGCGGATTTCGCCCGAGAGACCCAGCTCGCCGAACGCCGCAGTGTCCGGGCCGAGCGAACGATTTCGAAACGAGGATGCGATTGCGAGCGCGATTCCGAGGTCTGCGGCCGGTTCGTTCACCCGCAAGCCGCCGGCGACCGAGGCGTACACGTCGTGCGATCCCAAATGCAATCCGGCGCGCCGTTCCAAGACGGCGATGATCATCGCCAGTCGCTGCTGATCGACATTATTCGCGAGACGGCGTGGCGTCCCGTAGGCGGCTTCACCAACGAGCGCCTGCACCTCAACCAATACCGGACGCGAACCGACGATCGACGCGACGACGCACGAACCGGCAGCGTCCGCCCGGCGCGAACTCAGAAAGAGCGCCGACGGATTGGTGACCTCTTCCAACCCGTTCGGGCGCATCGAGAAGACGCAGATTTCGTCGATCGAGCCGAAGCGGTTTTTATAGGCGCGCAAAATACGCACGTCGCCGCTCGAGTCGCCTTCGAAGTACAGCACGGCGTCAACTAAATGCTCGACGATGCGCGGGCCGGCGATCGAACCATCCTTGGTGACGTGGCCCACGATGAAGGTCGCGCAGCCGGTTCGTTTGGAGAATTCGACCAGCGCTTGCGTGCAGTCGCGAACCTGTCCGAGACTCCCGGCGTACGATTCCGACGACGGCAGCCACGTCGTTTGGATCGAGTCGACGATCAGCGTGCGCGGCGGCTGCGATTCGAGCCGGTCGAGCACCGCGCGCAAGTTGGTCTGGGCGAACAGCGAAATTGGCGCGTCGATCTCGAGCCTGGCCGCTCGCAATTTTACTTGTGCGGCCGACTCCTCACCGCAGAGATAGGCGACCGCGCCGTGCCGGCACATGCGGGCCGCGATTTGCAGCAACAGCGTGGATTTTCCGGCGCCCGGAGGCCCGCCGATGAGGGTGACGCTGGCCGGAACGATACCACCCCCAAGTGCCGCGTCGAACTCGGGCAGGCCGACGCGCATGCGCTCGACGTGCGACGCATCGACGTCGCCCAGCATCACCGGTTCGGCCGAACCGGCATCGCGCGTCGCGACGGGCGTCCGGCCGGCCGGCACGACGAATGGCCGTTCGTCGAACGAGTTCCACGCGTTGCAGCCCGGACAGCGTCCGAGCCATCGTGTCGATTCGGTTCCGCAGGCGGAACAAGCGTAGACCGAGCGGGACTTTGCCACGGCCCGGGTGTTCTTCGGCGGACGCGGAACAACCGGCCGGTGCCCGAGCTCCCTGCGTTACAGATCGCAATCGACGGACCGGCTGCGTCCGGAAAGACGACCGTCGCGCGCTTGCTCGCACAACGTTTGAACGTTCCGTATCTGGACACCGGTGCGATGTACCGCGCGTTGTCCTACCTCGCCGTCCGCACGCGAACGGACGCCGACAATGCCGCCGCTTTGGTTCGTTTGGCCGGTGCCCACCCGCTGGGCGTGGTGCGGTCCGCCGACGGCGCCGCCTATGCGATTCGTGTTGACGACCGGACCATGACCGACGAAGATCTGCAATCCAACGAAGTCACGGCCGTGGTGTTAACCGTCGCAGCCCACGCGGCCGTTCGCGCGTTGATGGTCGCCGCCCAACGTCGGGCCGCCGACGCCTCCGAGGTGGTGATGGCCGGGCGCGACATCGGCACGGTCGTGCTGCCGTCCGCGCCGATCAAGATTTTTCTAACCGCCTCCGTCGGCGCGCGCGTCGCACGGCGGCGGGCGCAGCTCGAACGCGCCGGCGTGCCGGGCGACGTGCATCTCCTGTCGGCAGAAATTGAAGAGCGCGACCGGCTGGATCGCGAGCGGCCGGTTTCGCCGCTGGTCCCGGCGGACGACGCCTACGTGCTCGACTCGAGCGATCTCACGGCCGAAGAGGTCGTCGAACGAATTTGCTCGGTGGCCGATGCGGCCGGTTATGGTCGATGAACGAGGCGGTCTACGATGCGTCGGCCGCGGCCCTGCGGGCGATGTTTTCGACGGTCTTCCGAGCGCGGGTTCGCGGGGTGGAGAACGTTCCCAGCAGCGGGCCGCTGATCGTCGCTTCGAACCATCTTTCGTACTTTGACCCACCTGCGCTGTGCTATTGCCCGCGCCGGATCCGCTTTATGGCCAAGCAAGAGCTGTTCGAAATTCCGTTGTTGGCACCGCTGATTCGAACGCTCGGGGCCTATCCGGTAGACCGGCACGGGAGCCCGCAAGCGGCGATCAAGCGCTCGCTCAGCATCCTCAACGAGGGCGGGGCGATCGGCATCTTCCCCGAGGGGACGCGCAATCCCGACGGCGCCGCAGCCGCACAGATGGGAATGGCGTTGCTCGCGGCTTGGTCGTCGGCGAACGTCGTTCCGACGTGTATATTGGGAGGGGACCGGATCAAGCGGTTGGGACGTTTCGACATCGCATTCGGCGCGCCGATCGCGTTGCCGAGCGGTCGAAAAGCAACTCGTGACGATTTGGCGAAGTTTACGGGTGAAGTTATGAACGCAATCGGTACGTTGGCGGAGAGTTTTCGTGGAAATTCGTAAGGCGTCGGTCCAAGGCTTTTGCTTCGGGGTCGCGATCACGGTGAAGAAAGCCGAGGAAGCGATCGCGGCGCGCGACACCGTTACGACGCTCGGACACGTCGTTCACAATCCGCAGATGGTCGAGTCGCTCAGCGCTCGCGGACTACGCAACGCGGATTCGGTCGACTCGGTCGATTCCGGCGCGCTGTTCGTGCGGGCGCATGGCCTGCCCGTCGGCGTCTTCGAAGAGGCGCAGCGTAAGGGCCTCGAAATCATCGACGCGACCTGTCCGATGGTGACCAAAATTCACGTACAAGCCGAGAAGCTCAAAGCCGACGGCTACAAGATCATCGTCATCGGCGATCCGGCGCATCCGGAAGTCAAAGGGACGTTGAGCCACGTTCCCGGTGCGTGGTGCATTCAGAAAATCGAGGACGTCGAAGCTCTGCCGCGATCGAGCCGGGTCGGTGTCGTCGTGCAGTCGACGTGGTCGGGACATCAATTTACCGAGATCGTCAAAGCGCTGGCCGCCAAATACTACGAAGTGCGCGCGGTTAACACGATTTGCACCGACACGCATAATCGGCAAAAAGAAGCGTCGCGATTAGCGCACGACGTCGAAGTGATGGTCGTGGTCGGCGGCAAGACGTCGGCCAACACCAAACACTTGGCCGACCTGTCCGAATCGCACGGCGCGCGCTCGTACCACATCGAAGATGCCAGCGAACTGCGCCCGGAATGGTTCGAAGGCGTCCACGTCGCCGGGTTGATGTCGGGAGCGTCAACGCCCGGATGGCTCGTCGATCAGGTGGAGTCGCGGATGGAGGAGCTCAGCCGTCAACCTGCTTGAGCACTTCGAAAGCGCCCTCGAGGAACGAATTGTAAACTATCGGGGATCGCGTGAAATCTCCGATATGCTTTTACGCCATTTCGGTTACGGCCGGTACGGACCGGCGCGTCGCGGCAAGCGTCTTCGCCCGCAGATGGTGATGCGCGTCGCGCAGGCCGAGGGCGCGCCGCCCGAGCACGCGGTCAACGCCGCGGTGGCGGTCGAGATTTTCCACAACTATTCGCTGGTGCACGACGACATAGAAGATCGCGACGAACTGCGTCACGGTTAACCGACGTTGTGGACCTCGTTCGGCATCGGGCAGGCGATCAACGCCGGCGACGCCATGTGCGCGCTCAGCTTCCTCAGCCTGGAACACGCCGGGCGCTACGTCGGGCCGCGCGATGTGCTCGACATGATCGGCGTGTTGCACGAAGCCCATGCGATCATGTGCGAGGGCCAATCGCTCGATCTTCGTTTCGAAAGCGAGCCGCGGGTCGAGCTCCCCGACTATCACCGGATGATCGCGTGCAAGACCGCGCAGCTGTTCGACGCGTCGTGCCGGTTGGGCGCGTTGTCGGCTGGGTGCGACGGGCGCGCTGCCGAGGAGTTCGGCGCGGTCGGCCGCGCCTACGGCATGGCGTTTCAGATCCGCGACGACGTATCGGGCATCTGGTCGTCGCTCGATGAGACGGGAAAGAACGCCGGCAGCGATGTGGCTCGCCGCAAATGGACGTTCCCGGTGGTCTGGGCGATCTCGCAACCGCCATCGGTGGCGCGCGAAACGGTTGCCGGCGCGTACGCGCTCGGCCGTCCCCTGGATCGTGAAGAAGTGCGCCGCGTCATCGGCGCGCTCGACGAGCTTGGCGCGCGCGAGGCCGCCGATGCTGCAGTGGCCGAAGAGATCGGCGTCATCGAGCGTCACGGCAATGCCCAGTTGCGCGACTTTTTGTTGCGAACGCTCGACCTCGCCGCCGTCCGTTAGGAGATCGTAACCGCTTGAAGGCAACCGCGAACGCCCGGATCCCCGAGCGCTCGAACTCCGTCGCTTGGATTCTGGCGGCCCTGGTCGCCGCCGGACTGGTGTTGCGGCTCGTACTGGTTCCGAACGAAGGCTTCCAAACCGATATCTCTACGTTCGAGTTCTGGGCGATCTCGCTGGCCGAACACGGCTTCGCGAACTTTTATTCCAACGCCGGCTTTGCCGATTACCCGCCAGGCTATTTCTACGTGCTGGCGTTGCTCGGGCACGTGTGGGAAACGTTCTTTAAGACCGGCGATTCCGGGCATTACACCGTGCTCAAGCTGCTGGTCAAGCTGCCGGCGATCGTTGCGGACGCATGCGTCGGAGTGTTGCTCTATGCGGTAGCGCGGCGGTTCGCATCCACCGGCTGGGCGTTGGGAGCGGCGGCGTTGTATCTGCTCAACCCGGCCGTCATTTACAACTCCGCTGCGTGGGGACAAGTCGACTCGGTCGCTGCCGGTTTGGCGTTGCTGGCCATCTACTGCCTATTACGTTCCGACGACGATGCGCCCGAGCGCATCAGTTGGTGGGCCGTCGCGGCATGGCCCGCGATCGCCTATTCGCTGTTGATCAAACCGCAGGCCGCGGTGGTGTTGCCGATCATGCTGGCGTTCGCGTTCGTCGATCCGTCGCGGCGCCGTTCGCGCGCCATCGCAACCGCGATCGGCATCGCTGCGGGTTTGGTGCTGGCGATCGCGCTTACCGAACCATTCCATCCCAGCAATCCGGTCGAAGCGTTGACGTGGCTGTTCGGACGGTATCAGTATGGCTCGAACGTCTATCCGTTCAACACGGTCAATGCGTTCAATCTGTGGGCGATTCGTGGACCCTTCTGGCAGCAAGACACGACGCCGATCACCGTGTTTGGCGGCCTCTCGCTCGGCCCCCAATACTTGTGGGGTTTGATTTTGCTGGTTGCGGCGCTCGGTCTCGTGCTGTGGCGCTACATCCAGGCGAAGACATCCCGCGCGCTGCTGGAGAGTTGTGCGATAGCGACGCTGGCATTTTTCGTGCTGTTGACGCGCATGCACGAACGCTACTCGTTCGACGGGTTGCTATTTACGATCGCCTGCATACCGTTCGCCGCTCGTTATATGTGGGGCGCGGTGGCTCTCACCGTGGTGCTGTTCGCCAACCTGCAATACTCGCTCCAGTACCTCAACGTGATGCAGAATCACATCGCCGGCGCCGATGCACAAAATTTGTGGGGCCCCGGAACGACGGTCTTTGCACTGTTGGCCGTCGGCACGTTCTTTTGGCTCGGCTACCAATTTCTGGGCGGCGAAAACCCGAGCGTTGTCGCTCCCGATATCGGAAAGGCGCCGGTCGAACGCGACGCCGGCCCGGAGCCGGTCGGGCGAACGCGCGCGCGCCGGTGGTTCGATCCCGGCGAGGGACTGACCGGAATGCGAGCGCCGATCGATTACATCGTGATGGGCGCGCTCGGCCTCGTTAGTTTTGTCTTGTCGTTCGTCAACTATTGGTATCCGGCCGACAAAGTGTTCGACGAGATTTACTTCGCTCGCGCCGGCGAAGAGTATCTCCAAAACCTGCGCATATACGAAAACACGCATCCGCCACTGACGAAGCTACTGGTGACGCTGTCGATGATGCTGTTCGGCGGCATGCCGCACGGCCACGGAGTGGGTGGTTGGACGTTCTTGAACGGCCTGCTCGGCCATATGAGCAGCGGCGACAATTCGTATGGCTGGCGTTTTCTGGATGTGGTGTTCGGCGCGCTCGTCGTCATGCTGCTCTACATTTTTGCCAAACGCGTTACAGGTTCGACGGTGTTTGCCGGAATCGCGGCCCTGCTGCTGACCTGCGACGGCATGCACTTCGTGCAATCCCGCATCGCAACACCCGAAGGCTTCGTCATCTTCTTCGCAACGTTGGCAACCTACGCATTCTATCGTTTTTGGCTGGCCTCGCAAGTCAGCGAACGCCGCCATGTGGCAGTTCCGCAGTGGGCGTTCGCAGCCGCCGCCGGCGCGTCGTTCGTCGCCGGCCTCATCGTAGCGTTCCTCGGGCACGTCGTCCTTGCGTTCGACACGGCGTCGACCGTGCTGGTCACGCTCTACGTCGCGTGCGCGGCATATCTCGCAATTCGTTTCTTCGCTCTCGAGCGGAAATTCGGCGCGGGCCGCGAGCAGACGTTCGCGGACGGATCCTATGCAGTAACCCACAACGGCGAAACGGCGGTATACGCGCCCGACGGCGGGTCGATCGACGATCGCGGCAAGATCCTTCGCGGCGCGCGTTCGAGCAATCGAGGCGGCGTGCTGACCTACGACGACGACGAATTGCGCATCGAATATCGCCGCGATCCGAGCGTGCGCTACGCGACGCCGGCGGGTGCCGCGACCTACGCGAACGACGCGATTTCAGCGCAGGCCGGAACCGAGTCGGGACGCGCGTTAACGTTATGGCTGGTGCTCTTTACCGTCGCGCTGGGCTGCCTGGTGAGCAGCAAGTGGTACGGCGTGATGGGTTTCGGCGTGAGTTTCCTGGTGTTGATCGCCGTCGCGATGCAGGGCCTGGTGTGGCAACGCCGGCCGCTGCTGTGGGGCAATCCGCGCGGCTTCCGTCTGGATGCGGCGTTGGTGACGATCGTGTTGATCTCGGCAACCGTGTACGCACTGGTATGGATTCCCGATCTAGCGCGTCGCTCGGCCGACCCCAACGAAGTGCACAATCTCAACGATGTCGTGTACCGGCAATACTCGATGTTCGAGTATCACGATAAGCTCGTCGCGACTCATCCCTACTCGTCGCAATGGTGGGAATGGCCCCTAGATTACGTCCCGGTCGCATACTTTTATGAGGACAAGCGGCACGACCAACAAAATCCGAAAGGCTGTTGCATCGAAGAAATAACGTCGATGCCCAACCCGATGATTTTGTGGTTCGGGTTGATCTGCGTTCCATTCGTCGGCGTGCTGGCGTGGCGGGAACGCAACAAGGCCTATGCCTTGATCGTGCTGACCTACCTGCTGCAGTGGCTGCCCTGGATCAAGTCTCCGCGTATTACGTTCGCATACCATTTTTACGTCGATATCCCGCTCATCTGTCTGTGTAACGCGATCGTACTCCAGCGCATCTGGCAATGGGGTTTGAGACGGCCCGAAGAACACGATAAATGGCTAGGCGGGGCTGCCGTGGCGGCCTACGTGACGATCGTGGTCGGGGCGTTTATCTATTTTTATCCGATTCTTTCGGCGCACGGGATCGCGTGGAACCAGTGGAATCAGCGCATGTGGATCGGCAAGTGGATCATCGGGCCCGGCTAGCGAAGGCGAGGAGCGACGATGTCGGGACATTCCAAGTGGCACAATATCCGCCTGAAGAAGGGCAAGGTCGACGCGCAGCGCGGCGCCCTCTTCAGTAAGCTCAGCAAAGAGATCATCCTCGCCGCTCGCGGCGGGTCGCCCGACCCCGAGGCCAACTACCGCCTGAAAATGGCCGTCGAAAAAGCCCGCGAGTTCAATATGCCCCAGGACAACATCAAACGCGCGATCGTGCGCGGCTCGGGGCAATCCGGCGAACGCGAAATCGAGGAGCTGCGCTATGAGGGTTACGGGCCGCACGGCGTGGCGGTCGTCGTCGATGCGGCAACCGACAATCGCAATCGCACGGCCGGCGAGCTGCGTTTTCTCTTTCAGAAACAGGGCGGAACGCTGGGCGAAACCGGCAGCGTCGGCTGGATGTTCGAAGCCGTCGGCGTTCTCGAAGTGCAGTCGGGTGGCAAATCGGAAGACGCATTTACCGACGCATGTTTGGTCGATGGCGTCGAGGATCTCGAGTACGATGCCGACGTGTCGACGGTGTATACCGATCCAACGATGTTAGCCGGCGTTCGCGACGCGTTGACGAACGGCGGCATGCGGATCGTCAACCTCTATTTAGGAGTTCGAGCCAAAACCAGAGTAGCGTTATATGGAGAAGCGCTCGCGCAGGCATTAGCGTTTCTCGAAGCTCTCGACGATCACGAAGACATCCAGCGGCTGTTCAGCAATTTGGATGAGGCAAACGTGTCGTTGGAGGCACTAGCCTGAGCGAGCAGCGCGAGTCAACGCGCCGCTTTGGATCCCGAGACTGGATGTTCAGCGTCGTGCTGGCGATTTTCGTTGCAGTCGTGGTGTGGTTCGCGCGGCAGATTCACGATTTTTTGATTCCGCCATCGACGGCCGTCACGATCCCGTCGTTCGTCGGGCAAACGCTCACCGACGCCAACGCGGAAATCGGGCGGCTCAAACTCTCGTCTTCCGTCGTGGACCACACCACCAGCGATCGCTACCCGAAGGGCGTCGTCATCATGCAACGGCCGTCGGCCGGCGAACAGGCACGCGAAGGGCGCCAGATTTCGTTCGTAGTTAGCGACGGAATCGTCAATCGATTGATGCCGGATCTGCGCTATCAATCGTTGCGCGAAGTGCAGTTAGACCTATCGCGCTCGCGTTTGAAAATCGGCAAGATCACCTACGCAAAAAGCGACATCGTGCCCGAAGCGCACGTGGTTTCGCAGAACCCGGTGCCGCTGACCGACGTCGACGAGGGCGATTCGGTCGATCTCGTCGTCAGCCGCGGAGGCCTTTCTGCGCTGCAAGTTCCTACGTTTACCGGCTTGACGATCGACGATGCGCGCGACCTCGCAACGCGTTCCGGTATCAAACTCGGACAAATCGTTTGGACGCCGTTGGGACCTTCCGGTCCGCCGCACGGCGCGGTCGTACGGCAAATTCCGGCTCCGAATTCCAAGATCGCGTCGTTCGAACCGGTCTCGTTGCAGGTCAGCGCGGGGCCGTTCGAATCGGGCTACGTGTTACGTCAAGTCCGATTGCTGGTGTCGGTGCCGACGGCCGGAAACGCCGGTTCGCAGCCGGTCAACGTGCGGCTAACCGTGACGGATGCGACCGGTAAATACGATTTGTTTCGCGCGTTCGCCCAGCCCGGCCAGAAACTTGACTTCAACGTTACTGCGGTTGGAACGTCGGTGGTGGACATGTACGTGAACGATCAACTCGTGGCAGAGCAACGGCTGGGAAGAGAGCCCGCAGTGGTCTACGGCAACAAGGCGGTGACGCCGAAGCCATCGGGATCGCCGCGCGCCGTGCCGGCGCGTTCGCCGTGAGCCGGGTCCGTATCGCGCCTTCGCTCTTGTCGGCGGATTTCTCGCGCATTGCCGAGCAAATCGCGTCGGTGATCGGCGCCGGCGCGGAATTTCTGCATCTCGACGTGATGGATGGCCGGTTCGTTCCCAACATCACGTGGGGGCCGAAGATCGTCGGCGACCTGCGTAAACTCAGCACCGCGGTCTTCGACGCGCATTTGATGATCGTCGAACCCGAGCGGTACGTGGACGATTTTCGCGCGGCCGGCTGCGATCGCATCACGTTCCATTTGGAGGCGACCTGGCACGCGCAGCGCCTGCTGACGCATATCCGCTCGTTGGGGGCCAAGGCGGGCATTTCGCTCTGTCCGCAAACGCCGGTCGCGATGCTCGAAGACATCATCGACGACTGCGACACGGTCCTCATCATGAGCGTTAATCCAGGCTTTTCGGGGCAGTCGTTCATTCCGCGATCGCTGGAAAAAATTCGCGAGGCACGCGAACTCGTCGATCGCCGCGGGTCGGCGGCGTTGATCGAAGTTGACGGCGGCGTCGGACGCTCGAACGTTCGCGCGGTCGCCGAAGCGGGAGCGGACGCGATCGTCATGGGATCGGCCGTGTTCGATACGCCCGATCCGGGCGCCGAACTGCGCTACCTCCGCTCGCTGTTGCCGTGACGGCGCTCGAACGCCCGGCGCAATTGCGCGCGGTGCCTGAGGACGACATCGTTGCTGCGATCGCGACGTTGCTCGGAGGCGGACGCATCCGCGCCGTTCGAATCGGCATCGGCGACGACGCGGCCGTTTGGCAGCCGTCGCGTTCGCATCGCAGCGTGATAACGACCGACATGCTGGTTGAGGGCGTGCATTTCGCGCAACATTTAATGTCGTTGAACGACGCCGGCTGGCGATCGATGTCGGCCAACGTCAGCGACGTCGCTGCGATGGGTGCGCGTCCGGTTCTGGCGACGGTCGCTCTGGGCGTTCCGGAGACGGCCGGAGTGGACGACGTGCTGGAACTGTACGATGGATTGGCTCGGGCGGCCCGTGCCGCTACCATCGCGATCGTAGGCGGCGACTTGTCGCGCGCTCCGGTGTGGACCGTCGCGATCGCCGCGACCGGCGAGGTGCGTCCGTCGAATTTGAAAACCCGCGGCGGTGGCGGACCGGGATGCGTGTTGTGCGTTACCGGCGCGCTGGGCGCCGCCCGCGCCGGACTCGATGCAGCCCGCGGAGCGGTTGCGCTTACCGATGCGCAAGCCAAGCGCGCGCTCGATGCGTTCCGGCGGCCGCAAGCACGCGTGGCCGAGGGCCGATTTTTTGGCGCCGATCGCGCCGTGGCGGCCATGATGGACCTGTCGGACGGGCTCTCGACCGACGTCGCGCGGTTGGCGCGCGCATCCGGCTGCGGCGCAAACATCGAGGACGTTCCGGTCGATCCGTCCGCTCGGGCAGCGGCCGAGAGCCTACGGGTCGACCCGCGGCGCTACGCGCTCGCGGGCGGGGAAGAGTTCGAGCTGTTGCTGGCGGTTCGCGCGCGAGCGTATCCCCGGCTGGCGGAGCGTTTCGAAAGACGGTTCGGCCGGGCGCTGCACCGCATTGGAACGCTTCGTGACGAGCCGTCGATCGAGTTCGAGGGCGCGCCGCTGTCCGCCGATGGTTGGGACCACTTCGCGAACGCGACGGCGTGACCGAGATACGAATCGGCCCCGAAGATGGCGCGCACGTGGCGATCGTCGCCGGCGGATACGCGACACCGCAGGTTGCGGCACCGCATGGTCTGGACGTGCTGGAGTGTGCGGCGCGCGTCCGGGCCGGCCCGATGCGTGGCGACTTCGACCTGCGTATTCGCGAACGCGATCTGCGCGCGTTACGAACCTATCTGTCGCGGATTAACTCCGGCAACGGCCCGCAGGCATCGTTCTCATTGGCGGGTGGATTGTTTACGCTCTCGTTCGCGCCGACCCGGCGAGGGCCGGTTTTGTGCGCCGCGCTCATCAAGAGCATCGAGGCGTCACACGCACGTTTGGAATTCATGATTACCCTCGAGCCGCGCGATATCACGCACGCCTTGGGCGGCTTTGAGGGATTTCCGGCGGAGGAAGAAGCCGGTTAGGCTTTGCGCGTCACGCGGCGCGAACGCAGACACGACGTGCACACTTTGACGGTGCGATGCGTGCCCTGCTCGTCAACTTTGACCGACTGTAAATTCGGCAGCCAGCGGCGACGCGTTTTGTTCATGGCGTGACTGACGTTATTACCGGCCATGGGGCCCTTGCCGCAGACTTCACAACGCTTTGCCATGAAAGAGATTCCTTTATCGGTTCGATGAGATAAATGTCGTAACGGTCCGAGCGACGGGCGCTCGGGCACAACCTCCGGATAGTATCACGCCCGGGCGCGCCGAGCAAGGATTCTTTTCCGGCCTCCGAAAGACGGCCCGCCGTGGACGTAACCGCCTTAGACGGCCGCGGGTTCGCAAAGTTCCTGGCCGCGGGTGCCTACTTCCTCAGGAAATACCGGCCGGTCCTTAACGACCTCAACGTCTTTCCCGTTCCGGATGGCGACACCGGGACCAACATGTATCTCACGCTGCGCTCCGCCTCGCTGGCGGCCGGGAACGGCCGTGGCGAGCCGCTCGGCAAGGTGGCAGCGCGTGCCGCCGAGGGCAGCCTGATGGGCGCCCGCGGCAACTCCGGCGTCATTACGTCGCAGATGCTGCGCGGATTCGCCCACCACGTGCGCAAGCGCACCGAGATCGACACGTTCATGATGGCTACCGGCATGCGCGAGGGCGTGGCGGCGGCGCGCAACGCGCTGGTGCGCCCGGTCGAGGGAACGATTATTTCGGTGGCCGATGCGGCCGCCGAAGCCGCCTATCACGCCGCGCTGCACGAACCGGACTTTTACCGGCTGCTGACCTCGGTGCTGCGCACCGCGAACGAAGCGCTCGACCGGACGCCGGAGCAACTGCCGATGTTGGCCGAAGCCGGAGTGGTCGATGCCGGCGGAGCCGGTTTCGTCTATTTCCTCGAGGGCATTCTCCGCTTCTTGCCCGACGAGCGCGTGCGCGCCACCGCGTTTCCGCGACGCCCCAGTGGACGCGGAGCGTTTACACCGTCGCAGCAGGTGGGCGAGAACAAGTATTGCACCGAGTTCGTTCTCGAATCCGCGACCCTCGCGCCGCTCGAATTGCGGCGCTTGCTCGAACCGCGTGGCGAATCGTTGCTCGTGGTCGGCGCGATACCCACGATCAAGGTGCACGTGCACACCGACGATCCCGAGCGCGTGCAAGAGATCGCGCGCAAGCACGGCACGTTGACGCGCGTGAAAGTCGACGACATGGAACGCCAGCATACGCTGCTGGTGACCGACGAACCACCTCCAGCGCGGTCGGTCGTCGCCGTCGTCCCGGGCGAAGGCTTCGCGCGGATCGCACGAGAGCTGGGCGCCGAAGTCGTGGTGCAAGGTGTAAAAACGCCGAGCGTTCGCGACTTGCTCCTGGCGGTCAACAAGTGCTTGAGCGATGACGTGATCCTGTTCGTGAACGACGCCAACGCGGTGCTTCCGGCGCGCGAGGTTCCGAGCCTTACCGGCAAGCGCGTTCGCATCGTGCCAACCGCTGACGTCGTCGAAGGGATCGCCGGTTTGTTCGCGCTGCAATCCTCTCCCGACGGCCTTCCGGACGAGCAGACGCTGACCGCTGCCTCTCGGCGCGTTTCGTCAGCGCGGGTGTTTTTCGCCGGCAAAGACTCGACCATCGAGGGCGTCAGCGTTCGCAACGGTAAGCCCGCAGGATGGTACGACGGCGGTCTGATCGCAGCCGACTCGGTCGCTGAGGTGGCGTTGGAAACGTTGGCCCGGATGGGAGCAGCTCGCGGTGGGCTGGTGACCCTCTACTACGGCAACGCGCAGCGCGAAAAAGACGCGCGAAAATTGGCCGCCGAGGTGCAGGCAACATTTCCGGACGCGAGCGTCGAATACTATTACGGCGGTATGAAGCACGCCGAATATTGGTTGTCGCTGGATGAGTAAGCGTCCGCGCATCGCGGTCGACGCGATGGGGGGCGACCATGCCCCCGAAGAGATCGTTGCCGGTGCCGTCATGGCGGCTGTCGAGGCGGGCGCCGACATTCTGGTCGTCGGCGATGAGGAACGCGTGCGGCCGCTGCTGCAGGGCCCGGGCGCCGATCTCATTCAAGTCGTCCACGCCCCGGAATCCGTTCCGATGGATCAGCACGCGTCGGCTGCGCTGCGTTCGGCGGAACGCACGTCGCTGGGTGTCGCGGTGGATCTGGTTAAGCGCGGGGAGGCCGACGCCGTGGTATCGGCCGGAAACAGCGGCGCATTTTTGGCCATCGCCTTGATCAAATTGCGTACGATCGTTGGAATATCGCGACCAGCCATCGCGACCGTGTGGCCCGCTTTGAACGGTCCGACCGTGCTGCTGGACTCGGGAGCCAACGTCGATTGCCGGCCGGAATGGCTCGAACAGTTCGGGATCATGGGCTCGGCGTACGCGCGCGCCGTCCTCAACGTCCCCAATCCGCGGGTCGCGGTGTTGTCGGTCGGCGAGGAGCGCAGCAAAGGCAATCAACTCGCGCTCGAAGCGGCCAAACTGCTTGAGATGGCTCCGGTCAACTTCATCGGCAACGTCGAAGGCCGGCACTTGTTTCACAACATCGCCGATGTGATCGTCACCGACGGCTTCGTGGGCAACGTCGTGTTGAAAGTCGGCGAAGGCATGATCGGCGATCTGGCCGACGTCATGCGCGAAACGCTCCTCGGCGGCAACCTGATTACCAAACTCGGAACGGCAATGCTCGCGCCGGCGTTACACGGACTGCGCCAACGTTTCGATTACGATACCTACGGCGGCGCGCCGCTGCTCGGATTGCGCGGCAACTGCATCGTCGCACACGGGCGCGCCAGCCGGCGCGCGATCAAACACGCGACGATGGCGGCGGTGCAAGAAGTCGAACACGACGTCATCGGAAAGATCAGCGACATGATAGTCGCCGGACACGGGGCGCTCGAAGCCTAGCGTGGCGGTCGCGATCGTCACCGACTCAACCTCCGATATCGATCCCGCAACGGCGTCTGCCGCCGGAATCGCCGTCGTTCCGCTCTTCGTCGTCTTCGGCGATCGAAGCTACCGCGACTACGTCGACCTATCGCGCGAAGAATTTTATCGCATGTTGCAAACGCAAGCGGCGCTGCCGACGACTTCTCAGCCGACGTCTACGATGTTCGAATCCGTCTTCGCGCCGGTGGTTGAATCCGGCGAAGACATCCTGTGCATCACCATCTCGTCGCAGCTTTCCGGAACGTTAAACTCCGCCAAGGCCGCGGCCGGTTCGTTTCCGCAAGCGCGTATCGTTGCGTACGATTCGCAAAGCGTCGCGGGCGGTTTAGGAATGATGGTGCTGTACGCTCGAGAGTTGGCCGTCGCCGGCGCGACGATCGACGAGATCGTGGCCGCATTGGATCGCTGGCGCGCGTCGCAGCGATTGTACGCCTTGATCGCGGACCTTTCGCACCTGCAGCGTACCGGGCGCATCGGACGCGCGCGCGCAGCGTTGGGTACGCTCATGAAAGTCGTTCCGGTGCTCGCGCTTAAAGAAGGTTCGATCGTCGCCGAAGCGCAGGTGCGCACGTTCGCGCGTGCTCGCGAGACCGCACTCGACCTCATGATGGCAGCCGTTTCAACTCCCAGGGAAGCGCGCTTCGCGATCGTTCACGTCGGCGCGCCGGAACTGGCCGAAGCGGTCGTAGCGCAGCTACGCGAACGGCTGAACGGCGTGACGCCGGCCAAACTCGACGTCTGGGAAGCCGGTCCGGTTATTGCGACGCATGGTGGCCTAGGCGCGCTGGGCTACTGCGTCGCGCAACCGTAACGCCCGGCATGCCGGGCGTCTACGTCCATCTACCGTTTTGTCCGTATCTTTGCCCGTACTGCGATTTTGCGAAGTGGCCGGCGCGCGCGTCGGCGACGCGCCGTTATCTGGACGCGCTGTATCGCGAGCTCGACCGCGCGCCGCCGAACGCGCGGCGACGCTCTTTCTCGGCGGCGGAACGCCGAATGCGTACGCAGCCGATGCTGTCGCCGAACTTCTCAACCGGCTGACGCGGCGTTTCGGTCGCGTTCGACGAAGCATCGATCGAAGTCAATCCCGAGCTCGTCGGCCGGAGATTTCGAAGCGTACATTCGGCCGGGATCACGCGCGTCTCGATCGGCGTCCAGTCCTTCGAACCTGAAGAGATCGCGACGCTCGGACGCAAGCACACGCCCGCAATGGTGCGCGACGTGGTCGCTCCGGCGGCGCGCGAGCCGGCATTGGAATCGATTTCGCTCGATCTCATCTTCGGCGTGCCCGGTCAAACGCCGGCGAGCTGGCGAGCGCATCGCTGCGAGCGGGCGATCGAGCTCGACGTCGATCACATCTCGACGTACGGGTTGACGGTTGAAGAAGGAACGCCGTACGCGCAGTGGCAGGCACGCGAGCCGGGTGCGTTTTTCGACGATACGCGCGAAGCCGAGCTGTATCGCATCGGCAATCGACGCGCTGGGCGGCGCCGGCTACGAACACTACGAGATCAGCAACTTCGCGCGTCCCGGCCACCGCTGCCGGCACAACGAGAACTACTGGGCCAATGGCGAGTATGCGGGGCTCGGGCGTCGGCGCCGCGTCGTATCTCGGCGGCGAGCGCCGCGGCCACGTTCGTCGCTGGAACCGTATATCGCGGCGCCCTTGCCGGCGGCCCGATTCCGTCCGAAACCGAGCGCCTGGAAGGCTTCCGCCGAGCCGGCGAGGCGATCATGCTGGCTTTGCGGACGTCGCAAGGGGTCCGGCTCGCCAATTTCAAGAATCGATACGGCGTCGATCTTCTCGAGCATTACGCGCCCGTCGTCGGCCGCTTACCGAGGCGGGCCTTCTCGAACGGAGCGGCGACGTTCTCCGGCTGACGGAACGCGGCCGGTTCTTGCCAACGATGTCTGCGGAGCCTTTGTAACATTCGACTAGCGACCAATCTCTCGGGAACCGTGCTGCGGGGGCGTTCATGCTCGTCTTCGGCGTGACCGGCTTCCTGCTGGGACGCGAGGCGTACTTCAATCTGTTCTCGCTGCATTTTGCAGGCGAAGGCGTGCAGCTGGCATTTCTGATCCTGTCGCCGGTGATCGGTGCGATCGTCGGCGCTCTGCTCGCGCCGCTCGCGCACATCGATCTTCGAAGGCGAGCTGGAGCGGGTCGAAGGCGCGATGGAACGCCTCGTCGCCGGCCGAAATCGCGGGCGGCGCCGTGGGCTTGATCGTCGGCCTGGTGATCGCGTTTCTGATCAAGAGCATCGTTTTCGAAATCATTTCCGGCGCGGGAAAGGCGGGCATCTACGTCGCGATCGTGCTCTACTTGCTCGTCGCGATCTTTGCAGCGTATCTGGGCGCGCGCGTCGGCGCGCAAGATTCGCGTCGTGCCGGTAGCCAAAAGCAACGCCGGCGCGGCGCGCCGGCGGCGTCGAAGATCGTCGACACGTCGGCGATCGTCGACGGACGGATCGTCGAGATCGTCGAGTGCGGTTTCTTGGAAGGCGTGCTGATCGTTCCGCGATTCGTCGTGCGCGAACTGCAGAGTATCGCCGATTCGATGGATTCGCTCAAACGCACGCGCGGGCGGCGCGGATTCGACGTGCTGAGCCAACTTGCAGGAACTCGCGGTCGTCGAGATCAGCGAACGCGACTTCGACGGATATGGCGCCGGGCAACGTCGACGCGCGCTTGGTGCGGCTCGCGCAAGAGCTCGGCGGCGAAACTGATCACCAACGATTACAATCTCAACCGCGTCGCGCACGTCGAGGGCATCCCCGCGCTCAACGTCAACGAGCTGGCCAACGCGGTTAAGCCGGTCGTGCTTCCGGGCGAAGAGCTGCACGTCGCAGGTGACGCGCGAGGGCAAAGAGACGCATCAAGGCGTCGGCTATCTCGACGACGGAACGATGATCGTCGTCGAACACGGACGCCGGCTGATCGGCGAAGAGACCGACGTGGTCGTGACCAGCGTTCTGCAAACGGTCGCGGGACGCATGATCTTCGCGCGCCCGAAACGCGATGGAGCGCCGCATTGAAGCGTGCCGTGAGCGCGTGTGGGGCGCGGTCGTCGTCGCGGCCGGCCGCGGAACGCGTTTCGGCCGCCCCAAGCAGTTGCTGCCGCTCTCGCGGCTTGCCGCTGGCGGGCTGGTCGATTCGCACGTTTGCCGGCATGCCCGAGATCGACGACCTCGTCGTGGTCACCGAAACCGAGTGGATCGAAGCGATGCAAGGCGTCATCGCGACAGCTCGCCCCGCGCATCGCGTGGCAGGTCGTGCGGCGGCGGCGCGTCGCGCCAGCAGAGCGTCTTTCGCGGCACTGCGAGCCGTCCCCGGAACGCTGCGACGCGGTGCTCGTGCACGACGGAGCGCGGCCGCTCGTTCGCGCGGAAGACGTGCGCGCCGGCATGCGCGAAGTGCGCCCCGGCCGCGGCGCGGTGCTGGCAGCACCGGTGGTCGACACGATCAAGATCGTCGATCCGGAAACGATGGTCGTCATGCAGACGCTCGATCGCGGAACGCTGTGGGGCGCGCAGACGCCGCAGTTTGCGATGAGCTAACGATTTGCGGCGCGCCCACGACGACGCCTACGAAGCCGGCATCGAAATTGACCGACGACACGGCGCTGCTGGAACGCATCGGGATCGACGTCGTCGCCGTGCCGAGCTCGACGAAGAATTTCAAAGTGACGCTGCCGGAAGATCTGCGTCGCGCGCCGCAGGCGCTGCTGCGCGTGCGCTTCGAGAACGCGCCCTGATGCGAGTCGGACACGGCTTCGACGCGCATCCGCTGGTCGAAGGACGCCGCCTTCGTGCTCGGCGGCGTCACCGTGCCGTTCGCGCGCGGCGCGCTCGGACATTCGGACGCGGACGTGCTGGCGCACGCGATCTCGGACGCGCTGCTCGGCGCGGCCTGCGCTCGGCGATCTCGGCGGACACTTTCCCCGATAGCGATCCGCGCTGGAAGGGTGCCGACTCGATGGAGACTGCTGCGCCGTGCGCGGCCGACGTTGCGCGCGGCCGGCTTCGACCATCGGTGAACGTCGACGCGACGATCGTCGTCGACCGTCCGAAGCTCGCACCGTCACGTCGCGCGGATGCGCGACAACGTCGCCGCGCGCATCGGCGTCGACCATCGACGCGGTGAGCGTAAAGGCCAAAAGCAGCGAGGGGCTGGGCTATACCGGCGACGGCTGCGGGCATCGCCGCATACGCCGTCGCGCTGATCTGGCGCCGGAGCGTGCGACGTGAATCGTGACCGCGGACGAGCTGGCGGCGGCGATGCAGCGTTGGGGCTTTCTCGAAGAGCCCGCTCCCGATGCCGCGCTGCCGCTGGATCGATACGTTCCTCGATGCGTACGGCGAGACGATTCGACGTCGTCGACGACGCACTTCCGCTGGTCGAATCGCTGCGCGCGGAAGCGTGCACGATTCCGGCGCTGGAACTCGAGCGGCTGCGTTCGCGCGATGTCGCTATTCTTTATCGATGCGGTCGGACAATACGTCGACGATCAGCCGGAACTGCGCGGACTTCCGCTTGCAGCACGACTTGCCGGCGATCGCCGACGAGTTCGGCATCGCCCCCGGCGGACGCGCGCGCCGCGGTGCGCATGGCGCTGACCGGAAAGACGGAAGGACCGCCGCTGGAACTGCTGTTCCCGCTGCTCGGGCACGACCGCATCCTGATTCGCGCCGGCGCGGTCAGTTCCAAACTGCTGCACGGGCGCGGCCTCGAACCGATCGCGTTCGGGCCGGACGGCGCGCCGTTCGAGCCGCTCCGCGGGCCGAGTGCGCCGCGGACGCGGAACGGAATCCGCCGGTTGACCGGCCGGGTTAGCCTATATCGAGTATGCCCGGCCTTTTCGAGACCCTCGGAGCCGATTTGCGCGCGCCGCTCGATGCGCGATCCCGCGGCCCGCGGGTGGCTCGACGTCGTGCTTTCGTATCCGGGGTTTCACGCGCTCGCCGCGCACCGGTTCATCCATCCGGATACCGGAAGCGTTCCGCTGCTGCCGCGCTTCCTCTCGCAAATCGTCCGCTTTCTCACCGGCATCGAGATCCATCCGGGCGCGAAGATCGGACACGGCGTTTTTATCGATCACGGCATGGGCGTCGTGATCGGCGAGACCGCCGAAGTCGGCGACGGCTGCACGCTCTATCAGGGCGTCACGCTGGGCGGGACGAGTCTGGCGCGCGGGAAGCGCCATCCGACGCTGGGGCGCAACGTCGTAGTCGGCGCCAACGCCGCGTGCTCGGCGCGATCACGCTCGGCGACAACGTAAAAGTCGGCGGCGGCTCGGTCGTCGTGAAAGACGTGCCGGCGAACGCGACGGTCGTCGGCGTGCCGGCGCGCATCGTCGCGCAGGACGGCAAACCGGTGCGAGTTGCTTCCGACCGGCCGCGAGTGGAAATGCCGGACGTGACGATGGACGCGATCTCGAGACTGCAGCGCAGATCGAACGCTCGAACTGCGGATCGACGAACTCGAAGGAAACGAACGCTCGGATGAATCTTGGAGCTGGGTGATCTGAGACTCTATAATACACGGACGCGAACGGTCGAACCGTTCGTGCCGCTGCGCGACGGCGAAGTGCGGATCTACGTTTGCGGTCTGACGCCGTCCGCGCAGGCGCACCTCGGCCACGCGCGCTCGTTTCTGTTCTTCGACGTGTTGCGGCGGTATCTAACCCATCGCGGGTACGCCGTGACCTACGTGCAAAACGTCACCGACATCGACGATCGCAGCATCGCCGAAGGCATCGCAGACCGGCGAAGATTAGCGCGCGATCGTCGACCGCTACTACGCCGATTTCAAAGCGTCGATGCGCAAGCTCGGCGTGCTGGAGTTCGATCACGAGCCGTACGCGACGCAGTACATCGCCGCAGATTCAAGCGGCGATCGAAGGGCTGATCGCGGCGGGGCACGCCTACGCCACGCGACGACGGCATCTACTACCGAGTGAAGTCGTTCGCGCGTTACGGCGCGCTTTCGAACCGCAACGTCGACGAGCTGGAGGCCGGCGCGCGCATCGAAGTGGACGAGCAAAAGACGATCCGCTCGATTTCGCGCTGTGGAAGTTCGCCAAGCCGCGGCGAACCCAAATGGCCGTTCGCACCGTACGGCGACGGACGCCCCGGCTGGCACATCGAGTGCTCCGCGATGTCGCGAGAGCTGCTGGACCGCAAGGGTTGGGATTCGACATCCACGGCGGCGGAGCCGATTTGATTTTTCCGCATCACGAGAACGAGATCGCGCAGAGCGAACCGTTGATGCTGCATCCGCCGATGGCGCAATATTGGCTGCACGGCGGCCTGTTATTGTTCGACAACAAGAAGATGTCGAAGTCGCTCGGCAACTTCGAACCGCTATCGGACCTGCTCGAGCGGCACGATCCGCAGGCCATCCGGCTGTTGTTCTTGCAGACGAGCTACTCGAAGGTCAAAAACTTCACGGAAGAGTCCGTCGGTGCGGCGGCCGTGACGTTGCGCCAAGTGAAGAAGGCCTATCGGTTGCTCATGGCGGCGGCGCAAACCGGAACCGACCGATCTGCATGCGACCGGCTACGTACAGCGCGTCGAGGCCGATCTCGACGACAACATGAACACCGCCGCGGCGCTGGCGGTGATCTTCGACTTTGCCACCAATGCCGCAGCGATCGCGGCCAAAGCCGGCGCAGCCCGACCGCCTATGAGTTCGCCTATCTGTTGACGTTGCTCGGTCTCGCACCCGAAGATCGCTGGCTAGAAGCGCCGGCCGAACTGCCGTCGGATTTCGTCGACCGGCTTCCGGCCGACCTGATGGCGCTCGTCAACGGCGCGTCGCGCCAGGCGCGGTCGAGCGCATCGTTCGACTACGAAGCCAGGCGCGCGCGGATAAGAACTGCGCGGAGTCGGATCGCCTGCGCGACGTGCTCGCGACCTGCGGCGTCGTGCTGAAAGATTCGAAGGAGGGAACGACGTGGACCGCCGCGGCGATAAACCGGCGCCGCCTTCCCCGGCCGCGCGTTCGACCTCGACGACGCGTTCTACGGGATTCACACCGTCGACGAGGCGCTGGCCGCCGGCGAACGCCTCCGCGAGCTGCACGTGGCCGACGACCGGCGACGGATCCGGCCGTGCGCGTCCTTCTGGCGCGAGCGCGCCGAGGAGGACGTCGAGGTCGCGTTCGAGCCGCGCGAGTTCTTCACGCGCATCCCGTTTCGTGCCCATCAAGGCGTGGTGGCGCTCGCCGAGCCGTTCGCCTACGCGACGCTCGACGCATGTGCTGGCGCAGCGCAAGCGAGACGAGCCGTCGTTGTTCGTCGTCCTGGATCACCTGACCGACCCGCATAACGTCGGGGCGATCGTGCGAACGGCCGAGTGCGCCGGGGCGAACGCGCATGATTTTGCCGGACCGGCGGTCGGCCGGCATCAACGCGACGGTGCGCAAGGCCGCCGCCGGCGCGGCCGCCCAGGTCCCCGATCGCCCGCGTCGGCAACGTGAGCGGTTCCGTTCGGACCCTGAAGAAGGCCGGCATCTGGGTCGCGGGAGCCGACGCCGAGGCGCCGATGCCATGAACGAGGCTGATCTTCGACCGCGATCTGGCGATCGTCATCGGCGCCGAGGGCGACGGCCTCTCGCAGCTGGTCCGCCGCGAGTGCGATTATTTGCTGCGGATCCCGATGCTAGGCAAGCTCGGGTCGCTCAATGCGTCGGTTGCGACCGGTATCTTGCTGTTCGAGACCTTGCGCCAGCGGCGACAGGCGGTACGAGCGACATAGTTGACGATGGAGGGGGGGCCTCCTATACTATCCTTTGACACGATCCCCGGAAGGTAGACAAATAAACATGGCAATGACCCAGCCCGTTTCGGATGGACTGGACTATCACGAGCGCGTCGACGAGGACCTCGTCGCGATCGCCAAAACGGGCGACAACCTCGCGATGGAATATTTACTGAACAAGTATAAAAATTTCGTCCGTATAAAAGCCAAGAGCTATTTTTTGATCGGTGCAGACCGCGAAGACATCATTCAGGAAGGCATGATCGGCCTCTACAAGGCCGTGCGCGACTTCAAAGCCGACAAGCTTTCGAGTTTTCGCGCGTTCGCCGAACTGTGCATCACGCGACAAATTATCACCGCGATCAAAACCGCGACCCGTCAGAAGCACATTCCGCTCAATCAGTACATCTCGCTGAACAAGCCGATCTACGATGAGGACAGCGAACGCACGCTACTCGACGTCATGGCGTCGCAGAAGACGTCGGATCCCGAAGAGCTGGTCGTCACGCAAGAAGTGTCCGACGACATTCGCCAGCGTATCCGGCAGAATCTATCGGAGCTCGAATCGCAGGTGCTCGAATCGTATCTGGAAGGCAAAAGCTACCAGGAGATGGCGCGCGATCTCGGACGCCACGTCAAGTCGATCGATAATGCGTTGCAGCGCGTTAAGCGCAAGATCGAAAAAAATCTCGCCGAATTTCGAATTTCAGTAACGATGATTCGGTGATTGCGTCGTCGCCTCGGGGTCTCGTTTACCTTAGTAAACTTCAACCCCGAGGCTCCTCGCACTCCCTCGAATCCTCGTACTGAAATAGTATGCGCCCGCGGGCTCGGATTGAAATTGTCCGTGCGGTGTTTTGCTAGTAAAACGTCTCCGATATGTTGGAGACGTTTTTCGTTAGCCGACGGCCGGATTCGAACCGGCGACGCCTTTCGGACGTGATTACAAATCACGCGCCTTCAACCGCTCAGCCACGTCGGCGTACGGCCGCGTCTTCACACTTGTGGGGAGCGACCCCTACCGAACGACGGTCCAATCGATCAAACGATACTCTTCGCCGGTCGCCGTTACGGTCATTACACCATCGCCGAAACGGTCGGCATCGATTGCAGCGACACGCGATTGCGCGTCGGTGAGAACGGCTTGCACGCGGCGCTCGCCTCGCGGTCCGCGTGCTGCTGAATCCGTCCACACATCGAAGCGGTAGCCGCCGCTCATCGACGCCGCCGGAACACGCAGCGCAGCCAGCCGGCCGTTGCGGAAGACCGCCTGCGCGGCCATTTTAAACGTACCGCTCAACGTGCCGCCGGTGAGTGCGTATGCCGGACGGGCGATCGGGCACGTCGGCTGCAGCGTTCCTCCAGCGATCGATAACGATCCGATCGGCCCGACGAACAGTCTGCCGATTTGACTCGACGAAACGACGGTCCGGCCACGCAAGGGTGAGATAACGCGTTGCGCGGCTTGATCCATCGATGCACTTTGCCAGCCGAACGTTGCATCGAGCGACGGAATTCCAGCGGCATCGTAGCCGGCGGATGCATCGCACCCTCTGGGGGAGCCGCGTAACGCGATTTTCTCGGATCCCGACACGGACTGTACCCGGCTTCCGACGGTTAAACGGGTTGACGTCGTCAAGATAAATCCGTCGCTTGCGATCGGCTGGCCGGTTGGGGCGAAAATGGCGTTGCTAATCACGGTGACGCTTTCGCGCAGCGCGACTGGAGCGGTCGCGTCGCGAGCGTAAATCCAGGTCGATCGATCGATGGTCTCGCTATCGCCGGACGCATTACGCCGCACGTACACGCTGACGCGCGCCGGGTTGGTACAACGAGGGTCGTAATATTGGGCGACTTCCTGCGAATCGGGATCTCCACTGCGATCGGGTACGAACGACTCGACGCCGTCGTGGCAGACATCGTTCGGAACGGCGGCCGTTGCGGGCAGCGGCCAGAATCCGACGCCGTCCGAGAGGCTGCGCAACGGAGCGCCAAAGGCATTGGCGGCATTAAGAGCGATGGCCGTGATGGCGGAATCGGTCGTGCTGTGCGCCACGATTGCGGCTGCGTCGCCGACCGTTTCGTCGCCGGGAGCGGCTTGCAAGGCTTGCATAGGAAAATGATGCCCGGTACACGCGCCAAACGCGAGCACCGCACTCAGTGCGATCAACCGACACCGGGCTAGTATCCGCACTTCTCCTTGCGTACGTTGACGTACGTCCGTATTGCGCGTAGCGTGCCGACGGCCTCGCGACACGGGTGAGATGTTGGTGAGAGCACGGGTTTTTTCGTTCTTTCGAGGACTCCGGTCGCGCGGTAGCGTAGCCTGGTGAGCGATTCGTGGGTAGGTGGCCGAGTGGTTAATGGCGCCAGGCTGTAAACTTGGTGTGCGAAAGCGCTACGCTGGTTCGAATCCAGCCCTGCCCACCATGATACCGCGGGCGTTGCATAATGGTAATGCCCTTGCCTTCCAAGCAAGAGTCGCGGGTTCGATTCCCGCCGCCCGCTCCAACTTCGCCGTTGTAGCTCAGTGGTAGAGCACCCCCTTGGTAAGGGGGAGGTCACGAGTTCAATCCTCGTCAACGGCTCCATTTAACCGCCGAGGATCTCGAATGCAGCTATCACGCAAGCGCCTATTTGCTACTGCCGCGTCGTTTGGCATCGCGACCGCCGCCGCGAACATCGTCCACGCGACCGCCGCTCCCGCAGCCGTCGCGCCGGCCATGGCCGCGCCGCCGGCAGCGTTGATCGGCGCGTGGGCGCTCGAGACGTTCGTGATCGACGAACACGGTGGATCGCAGAAACCGCGATTCGGTCCCAATCCGGTTGGCTACCTCATCTACACGGCCGACGGCCATATGTCGGCCACGCTCATGGGCGTCCATCGGGCCGCGCTGCCGGCGCCGGACGGATCGTCGTCGAGCCGTCAGGACGTCACCGAATCGCTCGCTAACTTTCTCTCGTACGCCGGTCGCTTCGAAATACGCGGCGATCGAGTCTTTCATCACGTCGAAGTCAGCGTCTTTACCAACCTGGTGGGGACGACGCTCGAGCGCCAGTTCACGCTGACCGGCAACACGCTGACGATTCGCACGCTGCCGCCCGAGATTTGGGGCACTTCGAACCGTTTAGTATGGCGTAAAGCCTGACGCGATAAGCGTTACTGCTTGACGACGCTCACGGCCGAACCGATTGCCTCGTCGAGGCTGTTGCCAATGGTAAACAAAGGGTCGCCGCCGGCCGGGTACGCAAAGACGCCGGTTCCAGCAACGATATATTTGCCTTTTACCGTAGCCTGAGGGACGTCGCAATAGCCCGACTGGCACGCGAGTACGGTCGAACCGGTAACGTTTCCGTTGGCCTTAACGTGGTAGAACGTCGGTTCGATCGACGTGTCTTGGCCGCCAATAGCTAGGCTCTTGGTTTTGTTCGCCCAGGCGACGGTACCGGGGAAGCTAAACGTCACCCCGTTCACTGTGAAGATTTTGAACGTACCATTTGCGTACGAGCTGATGGCCGCGCCGAACGAGTTGTCGAAACCACTATAGTAGAGTTTTCCCGTGCTGCCGTAGTAGGCGATGAAGAATACTTCGAACATGTTCGGATCGGTTAGCACCTGCGGTTTACCCGCAGCGTTTTTGTAGAGACTGATACCGCCGGCGTTGTCGCTCGTGCTAATGATGTTCGAAACGGCGAGCGTACCGGAGGCCGGATCGACGCCGCAGCCGACAGGGAACTCACCCGGATCCGACAGCGCTTGCATGAACGTGCCGCTGCCGGCGTACTCGTCGATGGTGCTGTTCTCCGTGTTCGCAACGAACACGTCGCCGGCTTTGTCCGAGCACATGCCTTGGGGTTCCGAGAAACCCTCGGGCGGCGGAGGAGCCGTGCCGATGTACTTGCCGGACGGAAAGGTGTAGATCTGAATCTCGTTATAGCCGGAGCCGCTGAGCCACAACGTCTTGAGGTTTGCGGCGATCTTGCCGCGAAGCGGATGTGTGCGCGGTTGTGTGCGCGGTTGTGTATTGCTCTCGCGGCTCGCGAACTTCGGGTTAAGCACCGACGTTGTCAAGAGATGGCCGTTGTGTATAACCCCGGCCGCGCCAATCGCTGAATTCGCCCCCGGAGCGAGTTGTGAAGTCGCGCCGCCGCTGCAACCTGCGAGAAGTGCGGCCGCCGCCGCAATGCTCAAAACGTGCTTTGCCGACTGTGCCGAGTGCATATGTCAATTCTCCTCGACCTAAGGTCGATTCAGAGTTTTAGTTGTTGACGGAGCTGACCGCCGAGCCGACAGGATGGCCGAACCCAGTGACGGTAACGAGAGCGTCGCCGCCGGCCGGGTACGGGTAAACCGCTACATCGTCCAATTCAGGGTTGGGAGCGACGAAATACTTACCGCTCACGGTCACTTGCGCGGGGCCACAGTAGCTCGAACCACACAGAGCGGTCCAGCCGGTCACCTTACCATCCGCCTTAATATGGTAGAGGGCTCCTCCGGCCGTTCCTTGGCCGAAGATGATCAGGCTCTTGGTCTTGTTCGCCCAGGCGACGGCGCCGGGAAAATCGAGCGTTACGCCGTTTAGCGCGACGGTCTCGAACGTACCATTTATGTACGAGTTGATGAGTGCCTCGAAAGAGTTGTTGAAACCACTGTAATAGAGCTTTCCCGTTCTGCCGTAGTAGGCGATAAAATACACCTCAGCCATGTTCGGATCGGTCAACTGCTGCGGCTTACCCGAAGCGTGTTTATACAGGCTAATGCCGCCCGGTCGATAGCTGTAACTGAATATGTTCGAAACTGCAAGTGTTCCGGACTTTGGGTCGATCGCGCAGCTGACCGGCAACGCATTAGGATCCGACAGTGCTTGCGTGAAGGTGCCGTTGGCCGCGTACTCGTCGATGGCGCGGTGCTCCGTGTTAGCGATGAACACGTTGCCGTTCTTGTCCGAGCACATGCCTTGGGGTTCCGAGAAACCTTCCGGCGGCGGAGGGGCAGCGCCGAGATACGTCCCGGACGGAAAGGTGAAGATTTGGACCACGTCGTTTGCGGCATCGCTAATCCAAAACGTCCTGCTCCGGACATCGATCTTTCCGCGCAGGGGATGCGACTTCGACAAATCGCTCCTACCGAGCGCGACCTTCGGGTCGAGGATCGAGGTCGAAATGGCATGGCCGTTCCGCATGATCCCGGTCGCGCCGACCGTACTGCTGCAACCTGCCAGAAGCGCGGCGCCCGTCGCGATGCCCAGAACGTGCTTTGCCGATGCGGCAGAACGCATAATAATTCTCCCTCTTTAGGCGACCCAAGTCCGGTTCCGATCGTTAGTTCTTGACGGAGCTGACCGCCGAACCAATCGGCTGGCCAAAACCAGTGACCGTCACGAGAGCGTTGCCGCCGGCCGGGTACGGAAAGACACTAGCATCGAGCGATTCGGCGTCCGGAGCAATGAGATACTTACCGTTCACCGTCGCTTGCACGACGTCGCAGTAGCCCGACGGACACGAAAGCGTGGTCGTGCCGATCACCTTGCCGTTGGCCCTCACCTGCAAGAGAGTCGCGCCCTGGGCGCCGATCAACAGGCTCTTCGTCTTGTATGCCCACGCGACCGTTCCCGCGAACCCAATCGTGTAACCCTCGAGTATGAACGGCTTGAAGTTTCCCTTCACGTACGAGCTAATCGCCCCGTAGAACGAGTTATTGAAGCCGCTGTAGTAGAGCTTTCCGGTGCTGCCGTAGTAGGCGATGAAGAACACTTCGAACATGTTCGGATCCGTCAGCTGCTGCGGTTTACCCGAAGCGTTGGCATACAGGCTGATGCCGCCGGCGTTGTCGCTGGTGCTGATGATGTTCGAAACGGCGAGCGTACCGGACGAGGGATCGACTGCGCAGCCGGAGGGGTACTCACCCGGGTCCGACAGTGCTTGCATGAACGTGCCGTTTCCAGCGTACTCGTCGATCTTGCTGTTTTCCGTGTTCGCAATGAACACGTTGCCGTTCTTGTCCGAGCACATGCCTTGCGGTTCCGAGAAGCCTTCGGGCGGGGCCGAGAGTGCGCCCATGTACGTGCCCGACGGATAGGAGAACACCTGAACCACGTTATCGCCGGCATCGCTGATCCAGAACGTCTTGGTTCGGGAATCGATCTTTCCGCGAAGAGGGTGCGACTTCGAGAGGTCGCTCTTACGAATCGCGACCTTCGGGTCGAGGATCGAGGTTGTAAAGACGTGGCCGTTACGCGTGATCCCGGTCGCGCCAGCCACCGAATTGGCTGCTGGAGCGAGTTGCGAGGTTGCGCTGCTGCAGCCCGCCAGAAGCGCGGCCGCCGCCGCAATGCTCAAACCGTGCTTTGCCGATTGTGCCGGATGCATATGTCAATTCTCCCCTTCGAAGACGGAGCTGGGACAGGCGAACCGCGATCGATGCATTCCCGTGAAGTTTAGCCCCGCGTCTCGGAGCCATGCCGTCGGAAGTGCCGTCGAGGTGCCACGCGACCTCCGGAGCCGCAGTGCATCCGCACCGGCGCCGTTCGCGGTTTAAGGAGTGTATGATTGAAAAAACCGAACAGCAGTGGCGCGAAGAACTCGGACCCGAGCGATACCACGTTTTACGTGAAGGCGGCACCGAGGCGCCCAACAGCGGAAGCCTGCTGCGCGTCAACGACGAGGGAACCTACATGTGCGGCGCCTGCGGTCAGGCGTTATTCAAGTCGGATTCGAAGTTCGACTCGCATTGCGGATGGCCCAGTTTCACGCATCCGGGGGAACTCGAGAACGTCCGGCTTCTCAACGACGACAGCCACGGAATGCACCGCACTGAAGTCCGCTGTAAAGCCTGCGATTCGCATCTCGGGCACGTGTTCGACGATGGCCCGGGCCCGCGGGGAACCCGCTATTGCATCAACTCGTTATCGCTCAAGTTCCAGCCCGGCGACGCGTCCGGGACCGCTTAATCAGCACGTCGGTTTCGGCCGGCTTGGACGACGCGACCTCGATGGTGACGTGCCAGATGCCGCGCGCGTATTCGAACGCCGCGGCCGAGCCGTCGGCGGTAGCGGCCGACATCGTTTGCGATCCGGCCGGCAGGCGTTTGCGGTAGAACGCAACGACTCGGTCGTAGGCATCCGTCGTCTGAAAGGCGGCAACTGACCGGCCCTCCGAAGTCGTGAAGCTTCCGCCGGCGTCGGCTTGGGCGCCGGGATACACGGGCACGTTGAGGACCGCGTCGATGGAGGGTGCCGTCACGGCAGCCACGGTGTGACGCGCGCAGGCTGCCAGACAGGCTGCGACCATGAGCAACCCAACGCGGTTACGGAGACTATGACGGTTTCCGCGCAGTTTCCCGACGAGCAAGGCAACTCGGGCGAGTTTCAGCGTCAAGACGACGCGTTCCGAGGCTGGGTCAGCGCGGACCCGGGCTCCGAATTCCCGGCAGAAGCCAGACGGTACCATCTATACGTGTCGCTGGCATGCCCGTGGGCACACCGGACGATCATCGTTCGAACGTTGAAGCGGCTCGAAGATGTGATTGGCATGACGGTCGTGGATCCGATTCGCGACGAACGTGGGTGGCGCTTCTTCGAACCGGATCCGGTTAACGAATGGCACTTCTTGAGCCAAGCGTACGCTTCGAGCGATCCGCCATACGCGGGCCGCGTGACCGTACCGGTCTTGTGGGACACGAAGACGCACCGCATCGTCAGCAACTCGGACGACGACATCATGCGCATGTTCGAGACGGAGTTCGACGCATTTGGCGACGCCGGATTGAATCTGTATCCCGCATCGATGCGCGACGAGATCGACCGCTTGAACGACGTGCTATACGCGACGGTGAACAACGGCGTCTACCGGGCCGGCTTCGCGACGTCGCAACGCGCGTACGAACGCGCGGCATATCGGGTGTTCGAAACGCTCGATGCTATGGACGCCCGCCTGGCCAAACGCCGGTATTTGCTGGGCGACCAACCGCTCGAATGCGACTGGCGCTTCTTCGTAACGCTGGTGCGATTCGATGCGGTCTATTTCGCCCATTTCAAATGCAATTTGCGGCGGATCGTTGACTTTCCAAACCTCAGCGGATACGTGCGCGATCTGTACCAAAGCGACGGCGTCGCCGAAACCGTTAACCTCGACCACATCAAGCGGCACTATTATGCAACGCACGAGCAGATCAACCCGACGCGCATCGTGCCGATCGGGCCGCTGCTCGATTTCGCCGCGCCGCACGGACGGGAGCGTCTTACCACGACTCGCAACGGTTGAGCGTTTCTCAGGCAAGATTACGGCGCGGCATCCTACAATGCGCCCATGAGATACCTCTTGCTGGCGCTGACGCTGACGCTTACCATCGCACCGGTGGCCGTTACCGCAGCCGATACTCCCCCGAGCCCGCCCCCGTCCGGAACCTCCTCGCATGCTTGGAAACACGGTAACTTCGGTGCGTTTATGCAACAGGAGATGCAGTTGCTGCGGCAGTTCCGCTCGCAGGCATTGTCCGCGTTATCGACCGATCATCGCAACGCCATCGCCGGAATCATCGGCACGATGGCGGTTTCGGCCAGTCCCGACCCGCGCGCAGCTGCCGCGCGAATCGATGGCGTGTTGAATCAGTCCGAACGCCAGGCAATCCTGTCGGCGCGCGATTCGTTCAAGCAACAGAGCCTCGCTTTGCATCAACAAATGCAGTCGCAAATGGCACAACAAATGCCGGACGCGCAGAGCTCGCCGCGACCGATGCGTAGTCCCGGGCCCAGCCGGAACGACCCGGGTAGCATCCTGCTGATGGCGCTCGCTCCGGAATCGGGAATGGGAATGGGAATGATGCACGGCTTCGGCGGTCCGCGTGGCGGGCCGGGCGGTCCTCAGCAGGTTGTTCCGCCGCCCGATGGCGCTGCGCCGAACGGCCCCCCGCCGAACGGGCCGCCGCCTGACGGCGGTCCCCCTCCCCCTCAGCCGTAAGCGGCTTCGGAAAACACTCGCGCCAGCGCTTCGATGCCTTGCCGGTCGATTTCACTAAAACGGCCGACCGACGGGCTATCGATGTCGAGCACTCCGCGTACGCGGTCGCCATCGTAGAAGGGCACGGCGATTTCGGAACGCGACGCCGAGTCGCACGCGATGTGATCGGAGAACGCGCGCACATCGTTGACGACCAACGTGCGACGTTGGGTGGCCGCCGCTCCACATACGCCGCGTCCCGCCGCTAGTCGCGAACACGCAGGCTTTCCGCCGAACGGTCCGAGCACCAGCGTGCCGTCGTCGTGCATGAAGTAAAAGCCCGCCCAATTGATATCCCGAAGTTCGTCGTAAACGAACGCAGCAATATTGGCCGCATTGGCGACGATGTCGCGCTCGCCTTCGAGCAGCGCACGTGCTTGACGTTCGAGCAGTTCGTAGGCCGCCGGCTCGCGTTCGGGTAGCGGACGCAGCACGCCGACGATACGTCCGGCACGGTTGCGCAGCTCCGGCTCTGCAAACGATTGCAACGCGCGCAGGGGTGTATCGCCTGCAATCTGCGTTCGCCGTAGGAGTGCCATCGTCGCGGCCGGCACCGCGCGCCCGTTGCCGTTCGACAACTTTTAGCACCGCTCCGACGCGCGCGCGCAATGCGGCCAAACCGTGCACGCCTTCCGCTCCGGACTTCGCCGTCACGTCGCCGTTCGCAACGCGCATCAAGTCGGTATCGAATTCGGAGGTTCCTCCGACGTATTCGGGATGCGCCATCATCGCGTCGCGCACGGTTTTCAGCGCTTGCGCGTCTTGCGGATCGATGCGTTGCAGCGTTGCAAGGCGCGCAAAGGCGGTGGCCGCAACGGTGAGCGGTACCGCAAAAACCGGGATTCCGCAACCATCGACGCCCATCGTCATCGCAGAGGTGTCGATGCCGCATATGCGCGCGCAGAACGATAAGATCGCGCGTTGGGCGGGATGATCGCGCTCCAAATACGTTTCGATCGGCGTTTCCGTCGCGAGACACAGCCCGAGAATGCCGGCGTGTTTGCCGGAACAATTGTTGTGGATGGCGGTCGGAGACGCGCTCGAGCGTAACAACGCGTGCGCCGACGCTTCGTCGTATGGAAGGTGCGGGCCGCACTGCAGTGCCGTTTCCGGCAGGTTCATCTTGTGGAGCATGGAGCGAACGGCGTCGATGTGAAACGGCTCGCCGTTATGCGAACCGGCGACGATCGCGATCTCACGCTGATCGAGGCCGAATCGCTGGGCGACCCCGGCGCGCACGATCGCCGCGGCGATGAACGGCTTGGCGGACGAGCGCAGGAAAACCGGGACGTCCACCGTTCCGACGGCGTCGAGAATGTGGCCCTCGTCGTCGGCAACGCACGAAGCGACGCGATGGACCGATTCGATGCCGCCACCACGCGCTACGGCGATTGCCGGCGCACCGTCGAGAAGAACCGTCACTGCGACAGCGTCCAATGCCCGACGTTCCAAAACGCTCCGGAAAACGACGTCGTCTGCCCGTGCAATCGATCGGTAAACGCGCCGATTTGCCGCCGCTGATACAGCATCGCGATTGGAAGTTCGCGATACAGCGTTCGCTGTAACGCGGCATAAATCGTCTTGCGGGCGGTCTGGTCGTAGGTGCGGCGGCCGGCGGAGAGCAGCGCGTCGATTGCGGGATCGCAAATCCGGGATTTGTTGTAGCCGTTGGGCGGCACGTGGTCGCACGCGAACTGGTCGGTCGTGTCCGGATCGTCACCGTTCAAAAAGGGATAGAGCGCCATTTGAAAATGACCGCCGTATACCGGTCCTCCCATAGCCGCCGGCGCGACGAACTGCGTCACGTTGAACTGTTTGATCGATACCCGCACGCCGATGGCGCGTTCTTCCGCTGCGATCGTATTGCCGATGATTTGATCGCCGGGCGTTTGCGCTTGGATGATCAACTGGATGTCGAGTGGACGACCGTCTTTCGCGCGCACACCCGACGGGCCGGCGCGCCAGCCGGCGGCGTCCAACAGCTTGCGATGCATCGCTCGGGTCGTATGGTATGTTGGGATAGGCACGCGGGTCGTACGCCCACATGAACAACCCTCGAGCGGCATCGCGGCTGGAATACGCGCCGCGATAGGTTTTTGCCACCAGAGAAGGGATGTCGAGCGCTTCTGCTAGGGCGTGCCGCACGCGCGGTTGGGCGGTCGCTGGATCGGCTGTATTAAAGATGATGGCACCGACGCGCGTTAATAGGATAGCTCGAGATGTACGTGTGCGGGAGCTGCTGCAACTGCGGGAAATTACCGAGGTCCTGGTCGTCGAAATAGCCGTCGATTTCGCCGGTCTGCAGCAAGCTGATGGCCGTATTGGCGTCGGCTACGAACCGAAGCGTGATGCGATCGATGCGCGGCTTGCCTTGCCAATAGAACGGATTCGAGCGAAGTTCCAAGCGGTCGCCGTGAAGCCAGTGCATCACGACGTACGGGCCCGAGCCGATCGGCGAAAGCGAAAACGCGTCGTGATTGAAGTTGGCTTCGTTCTGTAACACGTGGCGCGGTAAAATTGGAAAGCCTTGCGGCGCGAGTACCAACGTGGTCAACGGCGCGAAGGGCGATCGCAAGTGGAGAACCAGCGTGGTGGGATTCGGCGCTTCGGCCGCGGTTATGCGATCGTATCCGTAGCGCGATTGCGCGTTATTGGCCGGATCTTGGATGGCACGAATCGACCAAACGCAATCGTCCGCCGTGAGTGGCTTGCCGTCGGAAAATCGCAATCCGGGACGGAGGTGGTACGTGATGGTTAATCCGTCGCGGCTGATGCCGCCGTTGCGCAGCGTCGGCGGTTCGATGGCCGCATCGCCGATCATCCGTGAGTGGTCGTCGAACTTCACCAAATATTGGAACATCAGCAGACCGAGTTCCATCGACGACGTGCCGTTTTCGAGTGCGGGGTTGAGCGACATCGGCTCGTGCTGTTGCGCGATGACGAGCTCTGCGCGCGCGTGATGCGAATCGTGACGCGAGCACGCCGCGAGCCCCAGGCAGATCAGCAGAAGCGCGATCGCTCGTTTCACAGATCGTACGGATCCCGGCTATACATCGTTGCGGATGCATTCACTCGAACTTCGGACCACGGGTCCGACGTCGTCTTGGCTGCGAGGTTAAAGGTTTCGAAGTTGCGTCGCACGTGCGAGACTTCGACGCGGTAGACGAACGGCACGCCGCTCCGTATCTTTGCGTTGCCCGGCGCCCGCACGAGATACGCACCGCGCCCGCCGGTCGCATTGATCACCGTGGCAACGCCGCGGGCGTCGACGACGACCGCACTAGCCTGATCGATTCCCAAGCGCGTAGATCGTCGCCGCCGTCCGGCATCAGCCCGTCGGTCGAGATACGTGCGAGAAAGACGACCGTGCGTCCGAAGCGATTGCGTACGACGAAATGCGTGTCGGTGATCGTGTCGCGCAGCGGCGGCCACGCGAATAATCCGGTGGTGAAGCTGATGCGCGGTTCGAACGGATTGGCGACGGCGTCGGGCGTGTGCACGTCGGCGTTCAGCCGGTCGCCGGCGACCGAATCGAAGACGACCGCGCCTTGAATCGCGAAGCCCCGCGCTGCCGCCGCCGACGATCCCGCCGCGCGCGTAGACCCGTTTTACGGCAGCAATGAGCGCGCTGCCCTTCCAGACGACGTAGTGCGCTTGATCGCCGCCGGCGAAGAAGACGGCGTCGGCGCCGTCGACGATCGTTCGCGGCCCGATCGAGATGGCGCGCGCCGCGCAGGGCGGAATGAGTACCGTCTGCACCGATGAGAAGTGCCCGTAGCTATAGAAGAACGTGTCGTATTCGTTGGCCGATGCACGCGCGCAGCACGACGACGTTACCGGCGCGTACCGGCGTCCGTTCCGGCGATCGTGCGCCGCATCCACGCAAAGACGGCGTTCGGAGCTTCTTCGGCGCCGCCGCCCGCTAAGCACGAGTCCGGGCCCGTGCAGTCGAGGCGTGCGCACGTACTTCCCGTACCGCGGATAAACCGTCATCGCGCACGGCGAGGCGGCGGGAGTTTGTGCCTGCGCTGCCGGAGCGCCAGAAAACCGAGAACGCCTGCGACGATCGCCGGCAGCGTTAAACGAACGGCGCTCACGGCGCGAGATACCGGTCGAACCACGCGAGCCAGCTTCCGTAGGCGTCGGCGAACCGCACCGGACCGTCGGGAAGTGGCCGCCACTCGGATAGGCATAAAACTGTCACGGGCACGCCGTTGTCGCGCAGCGCGTGATACATCTCGTACTGCTCGACGATCGGAACGCGCACGTCGTAGACGTTGCCGAGCATCAGCAGCGGCGTATGAATGTTTTTAAAGCACGAGATCGGCGACTGCGCTTGCCACGCGGCGCAGCTGTCCCCGACAAACGGCGAATCGCGAAAAAGAGGCCCGGTCGGCGTCGATGTCGTCGGCGATCGTGTAGTCGACTACCAAATCGTTGACGGCCGCGCCGGTGACCGCGCATTTCCAAATCTGATAGTGCCCGATCATCCACGACGTCAGCTGGCCGCCGTACGACCAACCGGAAACGGCAAGCTTCGATGCGTCGACGATGCCGAGGTGTTCCACCGCCTCGATCCCGGCCATACGTCGCTGCCCGGCCCGACGCTGGCGTCGTTGAAGATCGCGCGTTCGAACGCGTTGCCCATGTTGCTGCTACCGCGATAGTTTGGCGCGAAAACGAGATAGCCGTGCGCGGCGGCCATTTGATAGAACGGATCGAACGCCGCTTCGGACGTTTCGGTCGGGCCGCCGTGGATGCGCAGCACCAGCGGATAACGTGCGGCCGGCGCCGATAGTCCGGCGGATATGTCAGGACGCCGGCTTCGTGGAAACCGTCGCTCGACGTTCCAACGCACCGTGGTGGCGCGGCCCAAGTTTCGTCGTGCAAGCGCATCGTTGAAGTGCGTGATTCGTTCGGGGCTCGGGCACCCGGCGGCAGACAGTACAGCTCATCCGGAAGGGTTGCAGTCTTGCCGGTGAAGGCGATCGCTCCGTCCCGCGCGACGCTTTGCGCAGGTCGATCGATGCATCGACGACGTCGCCCAGCGGTAATTTACGCGGCGTGCCGCGTCCGTCGAGCGCATACAGCGGACCCGACGTTTCGTCGTACACCTTGAGAAGCAGCGCGCGTCCGTCGGGCATCCACGCGGCGATATCGACGTGCCGGTCGAGTTGGCGACGATGCGTCGCGCTTCATGCGTCGGCGGCGACGTCCGTCACCGTGGTGGCCGATTTGCCGGATCGCCGTCGCGCGGAATAGAGATAGAACAAGCGTTGAGCCGGCGGGCGACCATTCGATTTGGTCTTCGTGCGCGTCGTGCGGCGTTAGCGCGCGCGAACGCCACGTCCGCAGGTCGAGCGCATAGGCGGTCGGAGCGGTCGGATATGCCGTGGATCGCGTTGGGCGCGCGCAGGTACCCGAGTTCCGCGCCATCCGGCGACCACGAGAAGCGTCGAGTCGGCGACGCTCCACGCTCCTTCGGTCAGGCGCCGTTCGCCGCCGCGCGACTTCGCTAGCCACAGATGGAGCGGCCGCGGCCGCGCCGTCGCGAGATAGTCGTTGTCGGTCACTTCGAAATGCATCGGCGTAGGCTGCCGCACCGGTGCGCTGCGGCACGGGGTCGGAGCGCACGAACGCGATCGCCGCGCCGTCCGGCCGCCAAGCGAATCGTCGACGACCCCGGTCGATCCCGCGGTGATCCGTCGTTCGGTGCCGTCGAGTCCGAAGATGTAGAGTTGGTCGGCACCGTTGGCATCGTCGGCGATCGACGGCGATCGACGCCCGTCGGGCGACCACGGCGGCGAGGAAAAGGAGCGTGCGCGCCGCCAAGCCGCAACGACGTACGAGTCGTTCAGATCGTAGATCCACAGTTCGTCGCGGTACGCGTTGCGTTCGAGGACCGTGCGGGCTGCCACGAAAGCGACGTGCCGTTCCGTCGGGCGCGATCGCCGCATCGCGTGACATCCACGATACGCGCGATCGCTCGAGCATCGAAAAGGTTGTCGCCGAACGCACGCCCGACGGGAGGGCAAATAGCGACCGAACAGATGGCGATACAACGACGGAGCACGGTGAAGGCTTAGATCTTCAGTTGCAGCTGAATAGTACAGATTGATCGGCAGCGGATAGTTGAACGAGTTGTTGTCGCCATACGACGGTGTGAACGCATTCTTGAAATACGGGTTGAGCGGCACGCCGTTGGCCGCCTGGTCGTTCGGGCCCGTGCCGTTGTAGAAGTTGCTATGTAGAAGACGTTGGGCGAGTAGCCGCAGATCGGTGGTGCTGGGGGCGTACTGCCGGCTCCACGGCGTGCTCGATCCGCCGAAGCATGCGTTGACGAAGATTCGCGACCGTCACGTTGCGCCGAAACGCGCGGGCGAGACATCGTAGTGCAGCGGCAGGCCCATGTTGAACTGCCACGGCTGCGTGAACTGACCGAACGTATCGAACGTGCCGGTCGCGGATTCGGAATGTAGAGCTTGCCGCTCGGGCGTCGCGGCAAATCCGCACGACGTGTAGTCGGGCGCATGCGGGTTGCCGCCGTGAATGCCGTGCTGCTCTGCGTCGCCGTGCACGTGCGCGGGTCGAGCCCTTGAACGTCGGACGGCGCTCCGTAGGCGGCGCCCTGGTTGAGCGTCATGGCCGGCGTGATCGAGAAGCGATTGTGTTTGTAGTTGAGGACCAGCGCGAAGACGTTTGGCGACGTGTACGGATAATCGAGCCCGGTGACGTACCAAGCGTTTTTGTCGAGCAGCGGCTGTGCGGGCATGTTGTAGTAGGGATTGAGGATCGCGTTGTTGTGACAGTTCGGCGCGGGAGTTGCCGCTGCGGTTATCGCGGTAACACGCGAGCGCCGCCGCCGGCTTTGGTGAGCGCGTTGTACGCTTGGATGTATTGTTCGTACGGGATGACCGCATTGACGCCGATGCCCTGGAAGTTGTTCCACTTCTCCTTGGAGTTCAGGTACGTGTAGGAGAAGATGCCGGCTAAGCCGTTCTTTGAAAATCACCTTTGGCCAATTGGAACTCGACGCCGTAGCTGATCTGCGTCCCGGCATTGAGCGCGGGCGACGCCAGCAGTGTCGGAATATAGATGTTCTCGTCGAGTTGCTGGGTGGCGAAGCGATAGTACGGCGTTACTTTTACCGAGATGTCGGTCCCTTAAAATGATGCTCGTACGAGAAGTCGTAGTTGTCGGAGAACTGCGCTTGCGCGTTGTGAAACGGCGTCGTGAAGCCGTACGGCAAGAAGCCGAGCATCTCCGATGCGAGATTCTCTTCCAAGCTGTTGTACTGTATTTCGTAGTTCTGCGGCTCTTGTGCGTAGCGGCCGGCCGAAGCACGCAATACCGTATCGGGATTGACCGTGTACGTCAATCCGATGCGCGGCTGCCAGTAGTTTTGCACGTACGTCGACGGATACTCGTTCGAAAGCAACAGATGCCCGTTTTTGCCATCGGGATGAACGGTTTGCACCGGCGTGCCGCGTCGACTTGTCGATCGGGCAGTCGAAGCTCGACGTACGGCTCGATCGATCGAGCGTTCTGCGGTGCTTCGCGGCATGAGAACCGGCTCGAACGTCAGCGGATTGTAGCAAAACTCGCGTTGCGCGGCCGCAAACCAGAAGTTCTTGCCGGCCGTGTTGGTGTTATGCGAGATCGAATTGATCGTCGGCGTACTTGAGGGCGAGACTGATATCGAGCTTGTCGTTCGGCCGACACTCGTCGGAGAGTGACGCGTCGGTGAACTTCGGCACGACTTGGTTGAGTTCGCCCTGATTGCCGGTGTAGGTGATTTGAAAGAGCGCGCCCGCTTTGCAAGCCGGAGAGCCGGCGGGCACGTTACCGGTCGAACACGGATTGCCCATCCAGTTTGCCCTGCCGGAGGGCGCTTCGAACGTGCCTTGCGTGATCGGGGCGTTGCACGGCGCCACGTCGCCTTTGTTGAAATGTTCTTTGCCGACGCTTCCGTTTTCGAAGGCGAAACATTCGGCACCGTTGGTGAAGTTGCTGACTTGTTGGCCGGCCGTGTTCAGGTAGTTGTCGTTATTTATCCGCAACGTCGTCGAAGTGATGTAATTTACGTTCGCGCTCAATAAGTTGGTGGCGTTGATCTGATCGCCAAAGTCGGCCTGAATACCGCGCGTGTGACCGTTGACTTCGTAGTCGTAGTTCGTGGCGCCGTATCCGCTGCCGATACCGCGGCGGCTCGCGCCGCTGCGATTGGTGTCGGAATAGAACGAGTAGCCGAACACCCGAAGGTACGCGTTGCTTCCGAAATTCTTCTGATATTGCAACTTGAAGATGCTGGCCGTGTCCCACCGTGCGTCCCGATAATCGTTGGGCAGGAGGGAATAGGTGCCGCTCGGGCACGCGTTGGGAACACCCGAAACGTTCGCGCAGCGATCGGTTGGCGAGCCCGGGAAGAGATACGCGATCTGCTGGGTGTTGGCCGGCGCCAAAAATTTGGTACCGCCTGGAAACGTGTAATAGTCCGGCCAATGCGGCGGTGCGCAATGCGAGAAATCGCACTGTTGCAGCAGTCCTTGGGCGAGCGGCAGGCCGCCGTCATTGACGCCGCTATAATATTGCCGGTACTGCGCCGACGAAGTATAGAGCATTTGCAGGTCGTCTCGCCCGCCATCGCTGTGATGCGGAATACCGAAGTGCATGTTGGCCACGATCTCCCGGCCCGCGATGTATGAGACTTCGCTGTAGTTGGAAGCGAAGGCCGAGAAGCAGCCCGGATCGTTGCTCAGGAACTTCGTGGCCGGATTCGTGTAGGTCGCATTCGTATTGCACGTGGGGTACACCGCCGGGTAAAAATCCAGGTCGGTGGTGAGATTGCTGGGGCCGGCGCCGTACGGGAAATCGCTCATAAGATCTGCGCCGTTGTACTGCGTGAGGTAACGAAAATCTTGATTGTAACCGCTGGCGCCGACGTAATACGAGAAGAGCCGGTCGGGCGTCGCGCCGCCGGTTTCGAACGAAACGTCGTGATAGAACGTCGGCGAACCCAACGAGCCCGAGACGTTGGCGTAGCCCGGAAACGTACCGGTCTTAACGACTTGATTGATAAATCCGGCCAAGCCGGTCGCATTGGCGCTCGCTCCGCCTCCGCCGGCGTAAATCTGCAGTTCTTGTTGGCCGAGCGTGGACGCCGAGTGTGCTGGATAGTTGTCGAACGAACGATTGACCGGAACGCCATCGTACTCGTAGCCAATTTGATCGTAGTAGCCGCCGCGAATATACACCGTCTGGTTGACGCCCATTTGTCCGTTGGGTACGTAGGCGCCGGGCATGGCGGCGATCGCCGAGTACACGTTGTTCAATCCGCCGCCGCCGCCGATCGGCGCGGCAGCCTTAGTAACCGCCGGATTGACCGAATACACGTCGGTGATCGTTCCGGAGCGCACCTCGTTCAACGACGAGCGCGATTGCACGGTGGCGATCGTTTTTAGGCTCTTGTTGAGTTTGAACGAGAGCGTTTGCGCTTGATCCGCGAAGATGCTCAGGCCGCTGGCCGAGAGCGGTTCGAAGCCCGTGTGATCGATCGTTATGACGTACGTATCGGGCGCCAACGAGAGGAAGATGAAACGCCCGCTCGCGTCGGTGTGCGTCGATGCCACCTGCGACGGGCTCGTCATCCGTACGACGGCACCGGCGATTGGTTCGCCGCTCGCGGACGACACGACGCTCCCCGCTAAACTGCCGGTCGTACCGGCATTGACGGGAACGCACAGCACCCAAGAAACGGCGATCACCGCGGCAATCCAACGGCGCGCCACCAAACACAGCTTGACCATCGTGCTCCTCCTCCGGTCTTGCGCGAATTATACGAAGAGCGGCGGCCGAACGCTATCCCGGGATTCCGCTATTGCGGCGGCAGGCTACCGACGCGGGCTGCCAAAGCCGCGCGCGACCGCAGGCCCAAGCGCGCGAAAATGCTCGACAGATGATGTTCGACGGTGTGCTCGCTGATATTCAGCCGTTGGGCGATAACGCGATTCGTGACGCCTTCGGCCACGAGTTCGGCGATCTGTCGCTGCCGCGGGCTCAAGCTATCGGGACGGGACTTGCTCTCGTCGCACGCTACTGGAGCCAATCGGTCGGCGTCGCGGACATCGCCCATCGATACGTACGCTGCGTACGCGCTGCCGGCGTTTCCAGCCATCTCGAGCGCGCGGGCCCGCGCAAGGCTCCAGCCGAGCCGTCCGAACTGCGCGGCCGCCGACGAAGCGCTACGGGCCGCGCGGGGCGAGCCGCTCGGCTCGACGGCGGCATGCAGCATCAGGCGGCAGGCACGCAGTACCGCCGGCCTCGTCCAGCTCCGTTGCAGCGCGGCGCCGGCCCATTCGCGCTCGACCTGGCCGCCGTTCGCGATGACATGCAGCACCAGGGCTACGCAACGGTGCGGCGTTCCGATCGTCTCGATGGCTGCAATCGTATCCCTCACGATCCGGCGCGCTTCGTTGACTGCGCCCTGGGCGGAGCGTAACTCTGCGAATGCGGCGCCGACGGCGGAGATGCGCTGCACCTCGCCCGACCGGCGCGCCAGCTCGAGCGCTTCGTCGCGGGCGCAGGCGTCGAGAAGGCGGCGGTCGTTCAGCAGCAACGCCAGCGGAATTCCGACAGCCGCTGCCTTGGTGCGAAACGTCGCGGTCGTGACGCCACTTTCGATCGCTTCCCACGCGACCGTGCGCGCTCGACGCAGATCGCCCGACAGCGTTAGGGTCTGCGCAAAATTCAGCGCCGAGTAGGCGATTCGCCACGGCATGCTGGTGCGCCGAGCCTCGGCCAGAGCGATCTCGTGGCGCCGGATTGCCGCTGGGATGGCGCCGAGTTCGGCCGCGACCAACGCGCAGTTGTTCTCGATCTGGACGATTGCTTCGCTATTGCGGCCGGCCTGCGCTAGGCGCGACGCGGTCGCACAGTCGAGCAACGCCGGTCCTGAGTTCCCGAGCGCGGCGCCGGCTTCGGCGCGTATCTCATAAAAACTGGCGTTGGCCGGAATCTCGATCGACCCACCGAGCCCGTGCGCCGCTTGCAACTCAACATGTGCGGTGGCGGCGTCGCCCAACGTGATTGCAAAGCGCGCCAGCGACAGATGTGCCTCGAGCGCTTCGGCCGGACGCTGCAGGGGCGCGAGGCGCTCGACCGCCGTGCGCGCCGCCGCCATGCTTTCGTCCGTGCGCGCATCCACCCAGTGTTGATCGGCCGTCCGGAGAAGCGCGCGCGCCGCGGCGACGTGATCGCCGGCCGTTTCCCATTCCTGGCGGCCGCGATCGAACCACGAGGCCGGCTCCTCACCACAGCCCTCGATGTACAGCAGTGTGCCGAAGCGTTCGAACGCTGCCGCTCGTTCTTCGCCCGCCGGATATTCCCACTGTAAGGCGTTGGCGTAGAAGCCGATGGCGTCGCGATACGCATACACGTTCCAGGCGGATTCTCCGGCACGTTCGTTATACGCGCGCGCCTTATCGGCGACGCGCGCCTTCGACCAATGGTAGGCGAGCGCGGCCACGTTCGACGGATCGGATGCTTCGAGCGCTGCCGCGATGCGTGCGTGCAACGGAGCGGCCAAACCGACGACCAGTCGATCGGCCAACGCTTGACGGATCAACGCATGCCGAAATCGGAAACCGTTCGGGTTAACGGAATCGGTCACCACCACGTGCGCCTCGACGGCACGTTGCAACGTCTCCAGTGCTGTCTCGATCGTGACGCCCGCGATGTTGGCGACGAAACCGGCGTCGAACTCGCGCCCGACGATCGCCGCTCGAACCAACAACGAGCGGTCGCGTTCTGAGAGTGGGGCAAAGCGTTGGCTGAGCACGGCGTTCACCGACACCGGCGAATCCGTGGCGAGATTCAAGCGCCCGTCTTCGGCGATGTTCGAAAGCTCTTCGGCAAACAGCGGGTTGCCTTCGGAGAGCCGCTCGATTTGCCCGACGACACCGGCATTCGGCAAACGGTGCGCGAGACGCGCCGTTACTAAACAACGAATCTCGTTGCGCGAAAGGCCGCGCAAGCGAATCGTCGCCACGCGGCTGCGCGTTGCGTGCAAACGAAATGCCGCGAGATCGGCGTTGGTCGCCGCGTCTTCGGTGCGCATCGACACCAACACCAACACGCGCGCTTCGCCGAGTCCGTGCATCAAATACGACAGCAATTCGAGCGTACCGGAGTCGGCCCACTGAACGTCCTCGACCACGGCGACAAGCGGCTTTTTTTGCGCGACGCGTTGTAGAATGCCGGCGCTGACGGCTAAGAAAGCGGCTTTGTCCTCAATGTCGCCGCGATCCCGATGCGGATCGAACGCGCGTGCGGCGGCGCGTTGGTTGACCGCCGAGAGCATCGCGAAAAACGGGAGATACGGGCTTCGGACTTGCTCGCTGCACCAGCCGCGTGCCACCGTCGCGCCATCGCCCAACGCGGCAGTGAACTCATCGATCAAACGCGATTTGCCGATGCCGGCGTCGCCTTCGACCGGAACGAAACTTGGGCGTCCCTCGCTCGCGCGTTCGAAGGCTTCTTGTAAGAAGTCGAGTTCGTCGCGACGTCCGACGAACGTTTGCCCCGGACGGAGGGCCGGAATCATTCGGGAACGCTCCACACCGCCCACGCGGCGAGCGCGACCGCGACGGCATCTTCGATCGCTGCAGCTGGGACCGGTCCGATCGCCTCCGCCGCCGCGCGCCGCGCGGCCAACCCCGCATACGCGGCGCCGAGCGCGGCCAGGCCACCGACCAACGCGTAACCGACGCGCGATCCGGGCTTGCCAATCGCGTACGCGACGCGGCCGCCGCCGATGACGCGCGCGATCAACGGTAACGGGGTCGTGCGGTCGGGAGCCCGCGGCCAGAGATCGGCTGCAAATTCGCCGAGCGCGCAGGCCCCAGCGAATACGGACCGAGCGCCGCGTCGTCTTGCTATGGAAAGCACGGCCCAAGCAGTCTGCGAGCGTAATCCGACCGATACACCGAGGGCCGCCGCGGCGACGAAGCGCTTCATCGCTGCGTTGTCTTACCGGAGCGCGTACGCTTGCAGCCGGGTCCAGGACCACTGAGTCCGCCCCGCGTACGTTGCTCCATCGTTCTTATCTCATACGAATATAGGGGATTCATGATGTATTCACGCTTCGCGTTGTGCGGCGCGCTGGCCGGGGCAATCTCGTTGAGCGCGTGCTCGGCGAACTCTCCATCCGCAGTGCCCTTCGCCGGACAAGGGAACATTGCTTCGCCGCCGACGTCGAGCGGCTCCGGGAAAATCAAGCACGTCATCATCATCGTTCAAGAGAACCGCTCGGTGAACAATTTGTTCCAGGGTTTCCCGGGTGCCGATACGGTTCCGTCCGGAAAAGACTCCACGGGACAGACGATCCAGTTGAAGCCGGTCAGCCTGGCGACCCAATACGTTATCGACCATTCCGCTGCGGCGATGTTTTCGGCATGCCGCGCGCCCAAAGGCGATCTCCCCGGAACGCATTGCCGGATGGACGGCTTCAACAATGAAGAGTCGTTTGGCGGACCGGCCAACCCCGAATACGTCTACGTGCCGCATACCGAGTCGAAGCCGTATTTCGACATGGCGCACGAGTGGACGCTCGGCACGCGCTTCTTCACGTCGCAACTCGACGAAAGCTTCGTATCGCATCAGTACATCATCGCCGGACAAGCGCAGGGCAGCGTCGATCTCCCCTACGGATACTGGGGCTGCAAAGGCGGTTCGACCGACACCGTTTCAACGTTCACACAAAAGCGCACGTACGGACCCCAGCAACAGGCCTGCTTCGATTATACGACGCTGGGCGACGAGCTGGATGCGGCCAATCTTACCTGGCGTTTCTACACCAGTTCCATCACCGGCGACGACGGCGGCGGCGAGTGGTCGGCCTACCAAGCCGTCAGACACATCTACAACGGCCCGGATTGGAAGAACGACGTCATCACACCGCAAAAGCAGTTTTTAACCGACGTCCCCAAAGGCATACTTTCGAACGTCACCTGGATTACGCCGACGTGCGTGGATTCCGACCACGTCAACTGCGGCGGCGGCTTCGGACCGTCGTGGGTGACGTCGCTGGTCAACGTGGTGGGCGAGAGTAAATTTTGGGATTCGACCGCGATATTCGTCTTCTGGGACGACTGGGGCGGACTCTACGATCCGATTGCTCCGCCGATGGAAGATTACGATGGCTTGGGCATTCGTACCGGACTGCTTATCATCTCGCCGTATGCCAAAAAGAACCACATCTCCAAAGTGCAATACGAGCACGGCAGCATCTTGAAGTTTGCCGAAGACGTCTTCGGACTTCCCCGCTTAGCGGCGAGCGACACGCGCGCAAACTCGCCCGCGTCTGACGCCTTCGACTTCAATCAGGCGCCGCGCAAATTCGTTCCGATCGCCGCACCCAAGAACCGCACGTTCTTCTTGCAGCAGATCGACGATGGACGACCGCCCGACTACGAGTAACTAACAGCTATTCGTTGTCAACCGCCCGCGGATCGAGCGATTGGGTTAGAAAGTAGCTTTCATCGTGCGGAGCGCTAATCGGCACGAACGCCCGAGGCTTCTGCTTGAAATCGAAGCTGTCCGCCTCGGGCGACGTGGCGCGCGAATCGCTGGCTGCCAATCGCCCGAGACCGAACTGATCCTCGACGAAACGTAAGATGCTGCCGTGCTCGTACTGGACGTGCGACACGTAGCCTTTCTTTGCATACGGAGAAACGATCAATAAGGGCACGCGGATCCCGAGACCGTCGTAGTCAACTTTTTTGGGCGGTACGTGATCGTACCAGCCGCCGTATTCGTCCCAAAAGACGAAGATCGCCGTCGAATCCCAATACTTGCTCTCGCCGACCGCGTTCACCAGCGATGTCACCCAGGACGGCCCGGTCGAACTGCCGCAACCGGCGTGATCGGAATTCTGGCACGTTGGCGTCACCCAGCTCACGGTTCGGAGTTGGCCGTTTGCGACGTCTTTTAGAAAGCGCGTCTGCGGGCGAATCACGTCGGCTTTCCAATCCGGGCCATAGCGTATGTGCTTGATGGCTTGATACGCATTCCAAATATTGCCGTCGCCGTACACGCCGGCCGTATAATAGCCCCAGCTCAACTTCGCGGCATCCAGTTCGTCGCCGAGCGTCTGACTGTCCATACATACCGGGATATAGTTGTTGGTGATGACGCGTTGCTGATTGACCGTGTTGACCACGTCGGTCTTACCGCCGTCGCATCCCCACAGGTTTGTCGGATAATCGACGGTCGAGTTGGCTTGGCCGGCAATGATGTATTGATGCGATACGAAGCTGCTGGCGTCGAACTCCGAGGTGAACATGCGGTCACCGAAGACGTACCGTTGCGCCATATCGAAATACGGCTTCGACTCCGAATGCGGCACGTATCCGTATTGTGGATTGCCGCTCGGGCAATGTCCCGGGCCCGGGCCCTGACATTCCAGCGATTCGCGATCGAAACCGTCCATCTTACAATGCGTGCCGGGAAACGATCCTTGACCGTCGCAGGCTTGGAAGTAGGATTGCGCGCTGTGCTCGATGTCCCACTCGTCGGCCAGCGACCTCGCAGTCAGCTTGACTTTTTTCCCTTTGCTCGTGTAACCGTACGACTGCGTGTCGGCGCCGGGTAAACCTTGAAAGAGATTATCGACGCTGCGGTTTTCTTGAATGATAATGACAACATGCTGGATTTTGCCGCTTATGCGTGGCCGGACGTTGGCTTGATACGCCTCGATCGGTGCTTGCGTTCCGGCCGATGGCACGGCGGAGCCCGATCCCGCGCACGCGGCCAACGCCAATGCGAACGCGATGCCCGCCGGCTGCTTCGCGCGGCGGAAGAATGCGTGCATGAAACCTCCCGGCGTTTCGAGGAACGATAACGACGAGCTATCGAGTACGACGGAGAGGCGTAAACCCCTCAACGTTGGCGCAGGTAGCGGCCAGGCTGCCCCTTGAAGCAACCGTTCATGACGGTCGATTGGGTCCGCAGTACGATCTTCATCGCGCTTGCCACGCTAACGATCGTTCTGGCGTATCTCGTGCAGCGAAAAGAGCGCGTGCAGCCGCTGCGCACCATATGGGTTTGGCCGGCTGCGTATACGCTGCTGGCCGCACGCGCGATCCTGACCCACGGTTCGTTGGACGCACGCTCGATCCAATGGATGATCGTCGCCGGGGTCGTGGGCCTCGCACTCGGCATCGCGCGCGGCTTCGCATTCGACGTGCGAACGGGCGAGAAGCCCGGGACGCTGATTTTACGTCCGACGCTTCTCAGCGGCGGCATCTTTTTAATTGCATTGATCTATAACGAATACCAACACGTGTTTCGTTGGGGCGATCCAAGTTTAGAACGCATCGCGCGATCGCTGCTCGTATTGACCGCGGCGAACTCGATCGCCGTGAATCTCGCGCGACTTGCTAACTGGAAACGGTCGGGACGGTGAGCGCGCATCAGTTCCAACTGCCGGCGTTTTTCGATATCGGCGCGACGTTTATTTGGGCGGTCACCGGCGCCGGTTTGGGCGTCCGCAAGGGATACGACGTCACCGGCGTGTTCGTTATGGCATTCGTCTCGGCGTTAGGCGGCGGTCTGTTACGCGACGGCATCTTCTTGCAGCACGGCCCTCCCGAAGCCGTGCGGCAGCCTGCGTACTTATTGACCGTAGTGGTCGGCGCGATCGCTGGAGGCTGGATCGCCATACGAGCCGGCGGACGGACGCCGTCGGCACGTTTTACCGCGATGACGTCGGTGGTCAACGCGGTGGGTTTGGGCGCGTACACATGCGTCGGCGCGCAGATGTCGCTGGTGGCCGGACTCAGTTATCCGGCTGCAATCTTCATCGGTGTGGTCAACGGTTGCGGCGGCGGTCTATTGCGGGACGTGCTGGTCAACGAAATTTGGATGCTGCCCGGACAACTGCTAGCAGTGGTCGCCTTCGCCGGCGCGCTGGTGTTTTGCGGAATCGCCGGCTTGACACATGCCGGCGCCGAGACGGCGGCGTGGATCGCGATCGCGCTAACCACCGCGATCCGGTTGCTCGCGATCCGATTCAAATTGGCGAACGAAAGCGTTGCTCCCGGATACCGCCGCGAGCTCGTTACCGCCCCGCTAGCACTTGCGGCTGGCCGTTATGCCGCCCCGAACCGCTGCCGAATGATACGCGCGCGAAAATTGAAAATCGCCTCGACATCTCGTCGCACGAAGCCTTCGACGATGGTCGAAAATGGATACCACGGTAACACGTAATCGACCGCGTCGTGCATGATGGTCGCGCCGTCGCGCACTTCGAACGTATGCCGGTGTTCCCACAGTGCGTACGGACCGCGCAACTGCACGTCGGTGAACTCGTGCGGCGCCCGCCACTTTGCGATCAGCGTAGTCCACCCAAACGGGAAGCCGTGCAATCGCAGCCGGTAACGAATGGAACTACCCGCCGCGAGATCTCCGGCTTGAGATTCTAATTCGAATCGTAGTGCAGGCGGCGTGATGGACTCGAGATTTTCGGCACGAGCGAAGAAGGCGAACACATCGCCGATCGAGGCGCGAATCGTTTGCCGGCGACGTACGGTACGTACGAGCGGGCTTCGTCGCGACGGGGCCAAGAGCGATTGAACGGCCGTCTCGAGGAGTGTGTGCGACCATTCGAACCCCGCCGCTTGCGCTCGTGCCGGCAACACGAGCTGACTCGCCAGCAACGTCGTTGCGAACTCGCCCAATACGAGCCGAAGAACCGGCGACGGCGCGTACGCCAACGCCGGGCGACGAATCGCGGCACCGATCGCTTGCGACAATCGCGCTGAGGTTGCGTAGTCGGGCGCGACGGCGTTGAAGGCACCGCTCCATTCGTTTTCGACGGCGCCCAGATAGAGCGCGCAGAGATCGTCGATGTGGATCCACGGCACGAACTGACGCCCGCTGCCTAGCGGTCCACCTGCGCCGTAACGGAACGGTGCGGCCATGCGCGGGAGCGCGCCGCCGTCGCGACCGAGCACCACGGCCGTTCGAAGAATGACGGTGCGGATGCCGAGCGCCCTCGCCCGGGATGCCTCGCGTTCCCACGCAACGCAGACGGCAGCAAGAAATCCGGTGCCGTGCGTGGAGCGTTCGTCGAGCGGTTCGATTCCGCGATCGCCGTAAAATCCGACGGCCGATGCCGCGACCAGCGCCTTCGGCGGATGCGTCGCGTGCGCTATCGCTTCGACCAACTTGCGCGTGGTGTCAACTCGCGACCGCACGATCGCGTCTTTCTTGGCGGCAGTCCATCGCCCGTCGATCGGTTCGCCCGCTAGGTGGATGACCGCGTCGAGGTCTTCGACGTCGGCGGGTCGCGGATCGCGCGAGATCGGCCGAACCGTCCAACCGCGTGCGTGGGCTCGTCCCCTCAGGGCGTTCCCGACAAATCCGGTCGATCCGGTCATTCCGAGCAGCATCTGGCTTTATTACCCATTTTCGCGCAAGCGTTTGCTTTGGACAAAAGTTGGACAAAAAAGGAGTCCATGGGATCGGATTGCTCGTGAGCGGACGGAAGAAAGCGGTGGTGGTGGGTGCGGGAGTCGCCGGGTTAACGGCGGCCGCGTTACTGGCCCATTCCGGATACGAAACGACCGTCGTCGAGCGCTCGGCGTCGCCCGGCGGCCGCGCCGGCCGCATGGCGCGGGACGGCTTTTCATTCGATCTCGGCCCGACGCTGCTGTTCATGCCCGACGTGTTCCGCGCGGCGTTTGCCGCGTGCGGCGCGGATTTCGACCGCGAGGTTCCGTTGGAACGCGTGTCACCCAACTATCGAATGCACTTCGTTGATGGCCGAACCCTGACGATGGGACCGTCGCTGCCGGAGACGATCGAGGCGCTGGAACGATTCGAGCCCGGAAGCTCCGGCGGTTTGCTGCACTACCTCGCCGGTTGCGCGCTCGCATACGATGCTTCGCGCCGGCATCTCGTCGGCGAGCGGTTGCGCGGCGTTCGAAGCCTGTTGGCGCCGGCAGTGCTTTCCGCACTCGTTCGTGCCGGCGCGTTTCGCTCGTTGCGGCGCACCGCCGCGCGCGCGTTTCGATCCAGCACCGTGGCCGCCGCATTGTCGTTCCAAACGATGTACCTCGGTATGTCGCCGTACGCGTCGCCCGAGTTGTATCGCTTGCTATTTTTCACCGAAATGGGGGAAGGCATATTCTTTCCGCGCGGCGGCATCTACACGCTGGTCCGAGCACTCGAACGTCTGGCTATTTCGTGCGGTGCCAAAATCGAGTATTCGACGGCGGTGCGCGGCGTGGTGGAGCGCGGCCATACCGTACGCTCCCTCACCAGCGACCGTGGGGAGATTGGGTGCGATGTAGCGCTGTTCTCGGCCGACTTGCCGTACGTGTATGCGTCGTTGCTTAACGAGCCACGGCATCGATCGACCGGGATGCGCCACACGCCGTCCGCATTGTTGCTCTATGCGGCTTTGGAGCGCTCGTATGGCGACGCCGCGCATCACGAGTTTTTGATGCCGGCAGACTTGCGCTCGACCTGCGACGATATCTTCGCCCGGCGGCGCTTTCCGCGCGACCCAGCGATCTATTTGGCCGCGCCGTCCGTTACGGACGCGTCGATGGCGCCGGCCGGAAAAGAAGCGCTGTACGTCTTGGTGCCGGTCCCCAACGCCGACGGCGATACGGATTGGAGCTCGCAAACCGCCGAGAAAGCCGACGGCATTCTCGAAACGATCGAACGCCGGCGCTTTCCGGGACTGCGGGGGCGAATTCGCTGGATGGACGTGCGCACGCCAAAACACTTTCTCGAAGAGTTGAACTGCTCGCGCGGTTCGGCGTTCGGGTTGTCCCACGACTTACTGCAGATCGGTCCGTTGCGACCCGATACGCGGCATCGCCGTTTACGCAACGCCTACTTCGCAGGCGCGAGCACGCGTCCCGCGACCGGATTGCCGCTGGTGACGTTGAGCGCGATGCAAACGGTCGAGCGTATTTGCGAGGAGATTCCGGCATGAATCGCGCGAAAAGTGCCGCCCACTGTCGCGGCGTCATGCGGTATCACGCACGCAGTTTTTACTTCGCCACGAGGTTGCTGCCGGCGGGAAAGCGCGACGCAATCGAAGCGCTGTACGCATTTTTCCGCAGCGTCGACGATGCGGCCGACGAAGGAAACGCCGGAATAGAAACGCGGCGTGCGCGCATGCAGGCGTTTCGCACGGCGGTGGAATCGTTGCACGGCGGCCCGGACGCGTGCGACGAACCCTGGTTCGACGCATTGTCGCGGGCATATCTGCGCTACGCGATCGATCGGCGCCCCTTGTTGGAGCTGATCGACGGTTGCGAAAGCGACCTTGGCACGGTCGATATCGCGACCATGAACGATCTCGAAACGTACGCGCGCGCCGTCGCCGGGACCGTCGGGCGAAGCGTCGTTCCGATCCTCGGAGCGACGGGCGCCGGTGCGCTGGCGTTGGGCGAGCGATTGGGCGTTGCGATGCAACTGACCAACGTGTTGCGCGACGTCGCCGACGACGAGCGCCAGGGGAGAAATTATCTGCCGCTTCGCGAGTTTCCGGGCGCCGGCGGTACGGATGCGATGCGAGCCGTCGCGGCGCATGCGCGACGGCAGTACGACGCGGGACGAGCGTTGGTTCGCCGCGTTCCAAACGACGGATCGCGAGCCGCGTTGCTGATGGCGGCGACGTTCTACGAAGGTATTCTGGCGCGCATCGAGCGGCGCGGATTCGACCGCGCGGGACGGGCGTTCGTCGGAGGTGCGGCCAAGTGGGGCTTGGCCGCTAAGTGCGTTCTTAGCGCCTATACCGGCTTGGCGATCATCAAGTAAATGACGGCAAAGAGCACGGCGGTTACCGTCCAGCCGACGACGTTCCATGCGACGAATAGCTTGCGAGCCGGATTACCACGGCGCGTCGTAACGAAAAGAAGTATTTCGATGGGAACCAGCACCGCGATCCAGACGATGCCCGAAACGGCCACTGCGATCAGTGCGTCGCGCAGCCAACGCGTGGTCGCGACGTCGAGGTGCAATCCTTGGGCGAGCAACAATCCGGTCACTACCACCGCGCTGCCGAAGACGAGCGTAAAGACCGCGTCGGTAAACAAAATTTCCCGCGCGGCAAACGCGGCGAGGTTACGATCGCGGCTCATAAACGCTCGCAACGCCCACACGCCGGTAATCGCGAAGTTTCCGAGCCACAACACCGCCGATGCGACGTGCAGCGTAGTCAGCCACGCCATCGACCGCGCCTTCGGTGCGCGGGCGTGAAATCCGTGGCGGTCGTCGGTGCGGGTCTGGCCGGATTGTCGGCGGCGCTGGAACTCGCACGGCGCGGAGCGGAGGTGACGGTCGTCGAGGCGCTGTCGACCGCAGGCGGCCGCGCGCAACGTTTGCAGTATGGGGCGTATCGGTTCGACGCCGGCCCCACGCTGCTGGTGATGACCGACGTCCTTCACGGAACGTTGGGGGCAGCCGGTTTCAAACGACTGGGTTTGCGCCGCTTGGAACCAGGCTATCGCGTGTTTTGGCCGGATGGCGAGCGGTTCGACCTGTCGTCGGACCTGGCGAAGCTGTTGACGCAGATCGCACGGTTCGAAGGTCCGTTGCACAATGCACCGGCGCTTCGATACCTCGCGCGGGTGCACGACTTGTACCGTCGTTCGCGCACCAACATTCTCGACGTCGATCACACGCCCGGTTCGTTCGTCCGCACGTTGCTCGCGCCCGGGCGGTTTTCTCCGTGGGCGGTCGGGGGACTTCGCTCGTTCGCGCAGCGTCACTTTACGTCGTCGCACGTCGTGGACGCATTGACGTTTCAGCCGCTCTATCTCGGAACGTCACCGCTTCGCGCACCAGCACTCTACGCGATGCTGGCAGTCGAAGAAGCCGTGGGCGGCGTTTGGTATTGCGCAGGCGGCACGGCGGCCGTCGTTACCGCGCTGGTTGAAGCGTGCACCGCCGCGGGCGTTCGGTTCGAATTCGACTCCGTAGTGAAAGAAGTGCGCACGGCCGGGCGCAGCGCGCAGGCCGTCGTCTTGGAGAATCGCACGATCGAGGCCGACGGTGTGGTGGTGACGGCCGATCGCGAAACGGCGATAACATCGTTATTCGGCTCGTCGCGCTCGCGACGCGTGCGATACGGCCATTCCGCCATGTTGTGGTACGTAGCCGTGCGCCGTCCGGTAGCGTTACCGCATCACAGCGTGTTTTTACCGTCCGATCCGTGGCGTTCGTATGCGGAGTTGGATGCCGGCAAAATACCCCAAGAACCGCTCGTATATGCGTGCAACCCGGCGGTCAACGATGCCGGCGTGGCGCCGCCGGGTTGTAGTGCGCTAACGTTGCTCGCGCCGGTTCCCAACGCGCTCGCGCTTCCGGAGTTCGATGAAGCCGCGCTGTTTGACGCCGTTCTGCCGGCCCTCGAACGGCAAGCGGGTGCGCTTCGCGACGATATCGAGTTCGTTCGAACGCGCGGCCCGCGTGAGTTTGCCGGCGAGTTGCGACTGGCGCACGGAGCCGCGTTCGGACCGGATCACACGCTCGACCAAATGGGCGCGTTCCGCCCCTCGATCCGGCATCCGAAGTTTGATAACGTCGTGTTTGCCGGCAGTGGAACGCATCCGGGATCCGGCGTGCCGATGGTGTTGCTTTCGGGCCGAATGGCCGCTCGCCGGCTGATGGGCGACGCCGCATGATCGAGGCGCGTCCGTTGCGTGGATTCGATGCCACGTTCGGTCGCTATTTGCACTGGCTATTGCGCCGTTCGTTCCGCGGCGTCTGGGTTCGCGAGGATGCCGTCGTTCCCGACGGCGGATTCGTCGCAGTCGCGAATCATGCATCGTGGTGGGACGGGTTTCTTCCGTACGCGGTGCAACGCGCGCTCGCACCCTCCGTTCCGTTCTTTGTGATGATGACCGAAGAACAGTTGCGCAGATATTGGTTCTTTCGGTACGGCGGAGCGTTTTCGATCGATGCGGACTCTCCGCGCGACTGCGTTCGCTCGATCGATTTTGCGGCTCGCAGTGCGTTGGGCGGCGGTGGCGTCTGGATCTATCCGCAAGGCCGCTTGGAAAACGGCGACCCAGAGCGGTTCCGTCCGGGGTATCTGCACGCCGCGCGCGCGGCCGGCAAGCCGGTCGTGGCGTGCGCGGTACGTTTAGCATTCGTCGAAGCGCAACGTCCCGACGCGTTCGTAGAAGTGGCGCCGCCGATCGACCCGTGCGACAGGGATGCCGGCTCGACGGTACTCGCGACGGTTCGCGCGTCGTTGCAGCGGATCGATGCCGACCTCGCAGCCGGACGCGCGCTGCTCGGGCGCCGGCCGTTGTATTCGGCATCGGGCGGTCCCGACGTCGTTACCGCGCGCTTAGCTGCAATCGCCGGTAACCGATTCGTGCGATGAAGCTCGTTACGACGACGGCTTGGACGGGGGCGATCGTGGCGGTCGCCGGTTTGACCGTGGAATGCGTGAATCTTCGTTTTTTTCCGGCCTTGCGTCCGGTGCGAGGTCGCGACCGTTCGATCGTTGCGTGCCTCGCCGTTCGCGATGAAGCGCGAACCGTTACAGCGTGCATCGATGGATTGTTGGCGCAACCCGAAATCGAAGCGGTCGCAGTCTGCGACGATCGGTCGCGAGACGCAACGCAGATCGTTTTAGAACGTCTCGCGAACGAGAATCCGCGCGTGTGGCTCGCGCGTCTCCCGTCGGGCACGGGCGGATCGAAAAGCGCGGCCCTTTCCGCCGCGGCGCAGCGCGCGAACCACTGCGATATTCCATTCTTACTATTCACCGACGCCGACGTGACGTTTGAATCCGGCGCCGCAGGAGCGCTGCTGGCACGCGCCCGCGAATGTGATGCGGATGCGGTTTCAGCGTGGCCACGAGTGCGAGCGCGCACCGTCGCCGATTCGCTCCTCGCGCCGTTAGTGCCGGAGTTGCTTTTACAAGCGCTTCCAATGTGGCGTTGGCGCGATCCGCGCTGCACCGCAGCGACGGGACAAGCCCTACTGGTCAACCGGCATGCATACGTCGATTGCGGTGGACACGCCGGGATCGGCACGGTCGTCGAGGACGTTGCGCTGGCGCGGCGGCTACGTATGCGCGGCCATCGCGTCGCCTTGGCCTCGGGCGCCCACGTCCTTGCCGTCAACGGGTACGGGTCAATGCGCGCCGGCTGGGACGGCCTCGGGCGTTCGCTCTTCGGTGCGGGCGCCGGCGTTTGCGCAACCTACGCAGCATGGCATGCTCTGCTGGCGATCGCGCCGCTTTTCGGCCGCCGCGCCCGGCTTCCGGCGACCGTTGCTTTGATCGCAGTCGTCACCGCTCGCGCGCTGCAGGCCGCGCGCGTGCGCGAGTCGCCGCTTTCGGTCGCGCTCGCTCCGGTGTCGCACGCGGTGGCGGCCATCGGCGCGATTCGCGCACTCGTGCTCGGCCGGCGCGGTTCCTTGCGCTGGCGGGGGCGGCCGGTCACATGAACTACTCGATCGCAGCGGTCAGCCGCCTCACGCATTTGTCGGCGGACGTGATCCGCGTGTGGGAGCGCCGATATCAGATGGTCGCACCCGCCCGCGACGCGAGCGGTGCCCGAAGCTATTCCGAGCGAGACGTCGCACGGCTTGCGCTGGCCGGTGCCGCTACACGGCTCGGTCACCCGATTCGAACCGTTGCCCGGCTCCAGGACGACGAAATCCGCGCCTTGATCGGCGGGCTGGACGAGCGCCAAGAGAGCGCCGGTCGCAGCGCCGAGCTGCTCGTGGATGCAGTGCTTGCCGGCAAAGCTGCCAAAGCGGCACAAATTTTGACTGCGGCAGCGAGCCTCGTGCCGGCGCGCGAGTTGGTCCTGGAGATTCTGGCACCGGCCTTGCGCCGCATCGGAGAGGAATGGGCGCGCGGACGGGCCGAGGTGTGGCAAGAACATTTACTTTCGGATCTCGTCCGAAGCGCAATCGGCTCTCCCGGCACGAGTGGAACCGCCCGGGCGATCCTGTTCGTGACCCCGCCGTTCGAACCGCACGGTTTCGGCACCGCATTCGCCGCGATGCTGGCCGGCGCTCGCGGCGTCCGGACGATCGATCTTGGAACCCGCGTTCCGGCGTCCGAGGCGGTGGCGGCCGCCACCGCCATGCGGGCGAGCGTGGTCGTGGCGGGCATATCCGGGGCGCCGTCGCGGCCGGCCCAAGCTCGAGCATATTGCGAGGACCTGGCGGCGGGGTTGCCGGACGACGCTGAGGTGTGGGCAGGCGGACCTCTCGGGACGCGCGTGGCCTCCGAACTCAGAAATCCGCGTGTGACGCCCGTGGAGTCGCTCGAGGCGTTCGACCGGCTGATCGTGGCTCGCTACAAGGCGCGCCGTAGGGCCGCTGAGAAGTCAGCGGCGCTCGTGCGCCCGTAGCTCAAAACTGGATAGAGCAGGGGACTCCTAAGCCCAAGGTTGCCAGTTCGATTCTGGCCGGGCGCACCATTGCGGCGTGGCGCGGCATATGTTAGCATGGGTGGTCGAACGGGCCGCGCGGTCCGTTTTGTTCTGTTTTGAGATGGACGGATGGCGAAAAAAGAAACACGCGTAATGATCGTAATGGCATGCACCGAGTGCAAACGCCGAAATTACAACACGCAGAAAAACAAGTCCAAGACGACCGACCGGCTCGAGCGCAACAAGTATTGCCGCTGGTGCCGGTGCCACCGCGCGCACCGCGAGACGAAGTAGTCTACGGCGCACGTAGGGCGGTGGCGCAATTGGTAGCGCAGCGGTCTCCAAAATCGCCGGTTGCAGGTTCGAGTCCTGTCCGCCCTGCCAGTTTTTCAGGAGACATGCTCTGGTGAACGATCAAAGAAAAGCGGCCTCACGCATCGCCGGTCAAGACTTCGTACGTGGCGTCATCACCGAGATGCGTCGCGTCACGTGGCCGACTCGCGAAGAGTGGATCTCTGCTACCGTGCTGACGATCGCGCTGGTCGTCGGCGTCGGCTTGTTCACGTTCGCCTTGGACCAACTCTTCGGCGCTTTATTTACCTGGATTCACCCCACGATCGGATAGTAAGCCACAATAACGATGTTTGAAATCGGACGCGATCCGTTCGCGGAAACGACGGACGTTCGCTCGGAACAGCCCATAGACGACGCGCAGATGGGCGACCTCGCCGGATCCTCTGACGATACCGTCGCCGAGGTGACTGCAACCGCGGAGACCGTCGAGGCCGCCGGCGATGTTGCTGTCGACGCCGCTGACGATGCCGGCGCCAACGCAGCCGGCGACGATGCTGAGGCTGCCGAATCCGTCTCGATTTCGCCGCGTGCCAAGGACGACCGCAACTGGTTCGTCGTGCACACGTACTCCGGGTACGAGAACAAGGTCAAAGCCAATCTCGAGCGCCGCATTCACTCGATGAACATGCAAGACAAGATCTTTCGCGTGCTCGTCCCGATGGAAGACGAAGTCGAGTTTAAAGACGGCAAGCGCAAGATCACCCCGAAGAAAGTCTTTCCGGGTTACGTCCTCGTCGAAATGACGATGGACGACCAGTCCTGGTATGTGGTGCGCAACACGCAAGGCGTCACCGGCTTCGTCGGCAGCCCCGGACCGGGCGAAAAGCCCGTGCCGCTACCGGATAAAGAAGTCAAGACGATTCTCAAGCAGATGGGTATCGAGGCACCCAAACTCAAGATCGACTTCAAGAAGGGCGATCGCGTCAAGGTCACGTCGGGACCGTTCTTCGACTTCACCGGCGTCGTCGACGAGATCACGCCCGAAAAAGAACGCCTGCGCGCGCTCATCTCGATCTTCGGCCGCGAAACACCGGTCGAGCTGGAGTTCTTCCAAGTCGAGAAAGTCTAGCGCCGCACCGGCTGCAACAGATGTGTTCGCGGGAACGACCCCGGCTCGCGAACGTTTTGAGGGGCAGAAGCGCTGAAGGGCGCATCGTTAAGGAGAAACGTACGTGGCAAAACGAGTCGTAGGCAAAATCGGCCTGCAGATTCCCGCCGGCAAAGCGACGCCGGCTCCCCCGATCGGTCCCGCCCTGGGACCGTATTCGCTCAACATCATGGACTTCTGCAAGCAGTACAACGAGCGCACTGCGTCGCAGGCAGGCATGATCATTCCCGTCGAGATCACGGTGTTCGAGGACCGGACGTTTACGTTCGTTACCAAGACGCCGCCCGCGTCGTTTTTGATCAAACAGGCGCTGAAGATCGACTCTGGCAGCAAAGAGCCGAACCGTAACAAGGTCGGTAAGCTGACGCAAAAGCAGCTCGAAGACATCGCAAACGTGAAGATGCCCGACATCAACGCCAACGATATCGACGCCGCCAAGAACATCATCGCCGGAACGGCCCGTTCGATGGGCGTGGAGGTTGAAGCCTAATGCCGCAACATCACGGAAAACGCTTCAAAAAGCTGACGGCCGAGTTCGACCAAAAGGAATCGTTCACCGCATCCGACGCCGTCGCACTCGTGAAGAAGAACGCCAACGCCAAGTTCAACGAAACGGTCGAGGCACACATCCGCTTAGGCGTCGACCCAAAGAAGAGCGATCAGAACGTGCGCGGCACGGTCTTGCTGCCGCACGGGACGGGCAAAGTTGTGAACGTGATCGCGTTTGCCAAAGGCGATAGCGCCAAGGCGGCGCAAGAGGCCGGCGCCGACATCGTCGGCGATCAGGATTTGATCGATCGCGTTAAGGGCGGCTTCACCGAATTCGATATCGCCGTCGCGACGCCGGATATGATGGCGCAAGTCGGGCGCGAGCTTGGCCGTATTCTCGCGCAGAAAATGCCGAACCCGAAAGCCGGTACGGTGACCGCCAACATTGGCGCCGCCATCCGCGACATCAAGGCCGGTAAGGTCGAGTTCCGGTTGGATAAGAGCGGCATCATTCACACGATCGTCGGCAAAGCCAACTTCGACGAAGCGAACTTGCTAGAAAATGTTTCGACGCTGCTCGATGCGATCGTGCGCGCCAAGCCGGCGGCTGCCAAGGGAACCTATCTGCGCAGCGTGACGCTGACCAGCACGATGGGACCGGGCGTTCGCGTCGATCCCAACCGCATCAAGGCGACCGCTTAGTTCGGAGGTGGCGTTCTAAAAGAACGTCACCTTTCCCGAATGCAAGTCGTAGACGCCGCCAGCGATCTGCACCGATTTCTGGTTGACCGCATCGCCGACAATTGACGAGCGCGAGGTGAGTGCCCGGACGTTATCGCGCACGTTTCGCGCGATCGCATTATCCAGCCAAGGTCCGGCCCCGCCTTTGGTTTCCCGTACGGCCGGTTCGATCGCGTCCACCAGGCCCATAATATGACCCGGCGGTTTTGGGCCGCCCTGCACGTACTTTATGGTCGCGTCGACTGCGCCACATGCACTATGGCCGAGCACGACGATTAGCGGCGCCCCGAGTACCGCAACGCCGTATTCGATGGAGCCGAGACCGTCTGCGGTGACGAAATTTCCGGCCACTCGCACGACAAAGATATGCCCGGGAATTTGATCGAAAACGGTCTCGATCGGAACGCGCGAATCGGAGCAACCCAAAACGATCGCGAAGGGGTTTTGCCCTGCGGCCAGTTCCAAGCGGCGAACCGAGAGCGACGTGCACGTACCACGATCGGCGACGAATCGAGCGTTGCCTTCCTTGAGCAGCGACAGCGCCTCTGACGGCGATTCGGCGGCCCGTTCGGGACCCGCGCCGGCGGCCGATGCCGATGCACCCGAGCCCAACGTCATGGCTGCAATTCCCAAGCCGGCAGCTTCCAAGAAGCGTCCCCGACCCATAGATCTACGCGATCCCATCGACTCATGTCCCCCCACCGGTGTTGCAAGAAGAAGAAAGTTGTGGTAGCCTACGTGACGGCTCCGAAGACCGTGGGCGGCTCATTTGCCTTAATCGTCGTCAATCCTCGCGAGAGGAAACGACACCCGCAGAGGACGTACGATTGCACCCGATCACCGGCTTTCGCCGGCGCGTGTCCATTCGGCGCTCTCCGCATCGGAGGAGCGCTTTTTCTTTTCCTTCGGTCCAGAAAGACGGCTCATGCCAACCGCACGTAAAGAAACTTCCGTACAAGAGCTGCGCGAGCGCCTCGCCGGCTCTCCGAATTTGTTCTTGACGGACTATCAAGGCCTCACCGTTGAGGATATCACGCGACTGCGCGGCGAGCTGCGCAAGGACGGCAACTCGTATGCCGTCGTCAAGAACACGCTGTTCCGCATCGCGGGCGGCGAGGTTGCAAAAGAACTCGACGCGTACCTCGCCGGCCCAACCGGTATCGTATTTGCCGGATCCGATCCGGTCGCGCCCGCCAAAGCGCTGCGCACCTTTTCTGAAGCCACGAAAAAGCTCTCGGTTAAGGCTGCGTGGATCGACGGACGGATCGCTAGTGCCGCCGAGGTCGACATACTGTCCAAACTTCCGCCTCGCGTCGAGCTACTGGCTCGCCTCGTTGGTTCCATCGCGTCGCCGATCCGCGGTCTCTTGACCGTCCTCAGCGGCAATCAAAGCGGCCTCGTCCGCGCGCTCAATGCAATCCGCGAGCAAAAAGCCGCGGCATCCAACGCTTAAGGAGACCCTGCAGTCATGGCACTAGCCGAACTGATCGATCAAATCGATAAACTGACCGTCCTCGAACTCGCCGACCTCGTCAAACAGCTCGAAGAGAAGTACGGCGTATCCGCGGCCGCACCGGCTGCCGCCGCTCCGGCCGCCGCTGCCGCCGCACCGGCCGCCGAACAGACCGAGTTCGACGTGATCCTTGCCGAAGCCGGACCGGAAAAAATCAAAGTGATTAAGGCCGTTCGCGAACTGACCAGCCTCGGACTGACCGAAGCCAAGGCGTTTGTCGAAAGCGCGCCCAAGCCGGTCAAGGAAGGCATCGCCAAAGACGAAGCCGAGCAAATCAAGAAGAAACTCGAAGAGGCCGGCGCGAAAGTCCAGATCAAGTAGTTCTAGCTTCCGCGTCACGATAGAAACGGGAGCGATAGCTCCCGTTTTTTTATTCTGTGAAAGGAGCGCTCTGCTCGATGTACAGTTCTGCTGCGTCGCCGCCATGGCTGCAACCCGTCATTCTCGTAGTGGTCGTTGCGTTGCTCGCCTTGCGTCTGAGCCGGCCGCAACGGTTGACGATCGCGCGCATGTGGGTACAGCCGCTGATCCTCGTATTCATAACGGTCTTTGCAATCTACGGCAGCGAACAGCTGCAGCCGACGCCGGCTTGGGAAGTCGCGGTCGGAATGCTCGTCGGCGCGATCGCCGGCGTGCCGTTCGGAATTCTGCGCGGCATCCACACCGACGTTCGTCCGACCGAACGTCCGGGCGTGATGTATCTCGGATCGTCCTGGGTCACCGTCGTGATTTTTGCAGTCGCATTCGGCTTGCGTTACATCGTTCGACTCGCGATGCCGCGTCACGGCTCGTTGACCGGCGCTGTCGGCGACGGCTTGCTCGCCTTCGCCATCGCGTTTATCGTCGCGAGTTACATCGTCATAGCGCGCAAGTATAGAGAAGAAGTTGCCGGACGGCTCGCGTCGCCGCCCGCACCACCGGAAGAGTTGCCCGGCGGGGGCGTCGCCGGCGGCTGAGTTGGTACCGGTACTCCGTACTGCGGCGGAGCGCCGTGTTGCTGCGGCTGTTGCGGCGGCGGAGCGTTATATTGCTGGGGATATTGTCCGTTCGGCGGTGCCGCTTGACCATTTTGCGGCTGACCAGGTGCCTGCGCGTAGCCTTGGACCGGTTTAATTCGGGCGCCGCTCGTATGCGATACTTCTGCGGTCGATTCGTTTGGATCGAAGTGGCCGAACGTCGCCGGGTCACTCTTGAAGAGATTTTGTAGGTCGGCAACACGGTGGCCGTCGGTAGGATGGTCGGAAAACATCTCCATGCTCGACATTCCGCTCGAAGGTTGCTTCGGCATCGACTCCATGCGTTGGAACAACCACACCATGCCGTACGGGTTGAAGCCGGCCTGCGCACACGTGTAGGCGCCCATATGGTCGGCGTTCGATTCGGCTTGTCGGGAGTAACTCTTTGATTGAGCGCCGGCACCTAAACCAACCGCACCGGTTGCGGCCGCTCCCAGAATGCCGAAGGGCGCGAATATGTTTGCGAAATTCGACAGTGACTGCAACCGCTGATCTTTCTGCCGTTCGTTCACGACATCGTGGTGGATATCGTGCGAAACCTCATGGCATAGGACCGCGGCGAGTTCGTCTTGGTTCTGCGCAAAACGCATCAGCGAAGTGGTTACGTAGACGTTCCCGCCCGGGGCCGCCATCGCGTTCGGCGAGTTCTCGTTGACGAGAATAAAATGAAAGGGCGTGAAGTACTGCGGATCTGCTACCGCCGCGACGCGCTGTGCGACTTGCTGCAGCTCCGGATAGTACTGCGACGATTGCACGACCTCACCGCGTTGCGATAACTGCGTCCATTCTTGTTGGCCGATCTGCATTTCCATCTGGTTTTGTTGCTGCTGTTGTTGCGGATCGGCGGCAGCCGGCAAACTGGTTGCAAAGCACAAGACGGCGGCGCAGAATGCGCCGCGCAAGCCACGTGGTAGCGCGCGTTTCATGTGCGCATTGTAAACAAAAAGGACGCCGGCCGCGATAGCCGGCGCCCTTCAATGGGCTAAGATACGGTGAGAAACCCGGTCAGCGAACCAAGAAACCGACCAGCAGCAGGGCCACGATGTTCAGCACTTTGATCATCGGGTTGATGGCCGGGCCGGCCGTATCTTTGTACGGATCGCCCACGGTGTCGCCGGTAACGGCCGCTTGGTGCGCGATCGAACCTTTGCCGCCGAAGTGTCCGTCTTCGATATACTTCTTGGCGTTATCCCAGGCGCCGCCGCCCGTCGTCATCGAGATGGCGACGAATAAGCCCGTGACGATCGAACCGACTAAGATACCGCCCATCATCTGTGCCCCCGTGCTGCCCGGCAATGCGCCGAACACGGACAGCAAGACCACGGCGACCGGTACGCCGACCGGAATCAGCGCGGGTACGATCATTTCCTTGAGCGCGTGACGCGTCACGATGTTGACCGTCGTCGCGTAGTCGGGACGCACGGTTCCTTCCATGATTCCCGGGTTCTCGCGGAACTGTCTGCGGACTTCTTCGACGACCGCACCACCGGCGCGTCCGACCGCTTCCATCGAAAGCGAGGCGAACAAGTACGGTAACAGACCGCCGATGAACAACCCGCACAATACGTACGGATTGCCGATCGCGAACAGGTTGCGCACGTCGTTCGACGCACGAACCGATGCTGGCGCCCGGGCACTTGATCTTGATGAGCTCTTGTAGAAACGCCGCGAAGAGCACGACGGCGGCCAGCGCGGCAGAGCCGATCGCGTAACCTTTCGTCACCGCCTTGGTGGTGTTGCCGACCGCGTCGAGCGGATCGGTGACGTTACGCACCGCTTCGGGAAGCTCGGCCATTTCGGCGATGCCGCCGGCGTTATCCGTGATCGGTCCAAACGAGTCGATCGCTACCACGATGCCTGCTAGCGAGAGCATGGCCATGACGGCCACCGCGACGCCGTAGAGATTGGCGAACGAGTAGCTCACGAGGATGCCGATAACGATGACGATTGCCGGGAGTGCCGTGCCTTGCATCGAGACCGCTAATCCCGCGATCATGTTCGTCGCGTGTCCCGTGACCGATGCCTTGGCGATATTGCGAACGGGCGCAAACTGCGTGCCGGTGTAGTACTCCGTTATGATCGTGATCGCGCCGGTGATCAAGACGCCCACGACCGAGCAGATGAAGACTGCGGTCGGTGAGATGCTGCCGGCGTCCGCAAACGCTTTCTGCGAGATAAACCAGAAGCCAATAATCGAGAGTACGCCGGCGACGATCATGCCGCGATACAGCGAACCCATGATACGATCTTTTGTCACCTTGCCGCCGCCGACGAACAGCGTGCCGATGATCGATGCAACGATCGACATCGCGCCGATCAGCAACGGGAAGGTCGTGGCCGCCGGCACCGTCGCGCCGAACACGAGGTTGCCGAGCAGCATTGCCGCGACCGTCGTAACGCAGTACGTTTCGAACAAGTCGGCGGCCATGCCGGCGCAGTCGCCGACGTTATCGCCGACGTTATCGGCGATGACGGCGGGGTTGCGCGGATCGTCTTCGGGAATTCCGGCTTCGACTTTACCGACCAGGTCGGCTCCGACGTCGGCCGCTTTCGTATAAATGCCGCCGCCCAGACGTGCGAACACCGAAATCAGCGAACAGCCGAAGGCCAAACCGACCATCGCGTTCAGTGTGACCCCCTGGTCGCCATTGTTGATGTGCAGCAGAATGTCGTAGTAGCCGGACACCGCCAACAGGCCGAGGCCCACGACGAGCATACCGGTAACGGTGCCGCCTCGAAACGCTACGTTGAGCGCAGGCTTGATCCCGCCGCGTGCGGCTTCGGCCGTTCGCACGTTGGCGCGAACCGACACGATCATGCCGATAAATCCGGCGGCGCCCGATAAGATGGCGCCGATCAAAAATCCGACTGCGGCTTCTTTGCCAAGCGTCGGCGCGAAGAAGATTACGATTGCCATAACGATTGCGACGATGCCGACCGTCATGTACTGGCGTTGGAGGAACGCCATCGCGCCTTCTTGGATCGCGCCGGCGATTTCGCGCATCCGTTCGTTGCCGGCGGGCTGGCGCAGCACCCAGAAGGTAAGCGCGATTCCGTAGAGCACCGCAAGGGCGCCGCCGATTAAACCGGCTGCGATCGCCGTATCTGCCGTCATTCCTATCCTTAAAGTAAGAGCGGGTAGCGGGTGAATATCCGGCTCGAGGGAGCGAGCCGACCGGCCTGCTTACTGCGGTATTACGAGCGAGTCCTTTATGAAACGCGGCCAAGCTGGCGGACCGCGCGAACCGGCGACGAACGTGCGGGCTTGTGGAAACGGTAGATCTCGTGGTCGTCGGCTGCGGGCCGGCAGGGGCCACCGCGGCGCGCGAAGCCTCCCGTTCCGGCCTCGAAACGGTCGTCCTCGAAAAGGACGCCGTCATCGGCGCCAAACGCGTATGCGCCGCCGGGCTGCGACCCGGTTTTTGTGAAGAATTCGATCTCCCGCGCGAGATCGTACATTTCGATACGCCGCGCCTGGCGCTGTTCGACGTCAACGGGCGCGAGCACGAAGTGATGTTCGGCCCCGGACACACCAGCACGCGCGAGGAGCTGGACGGTACCATGGCCGGCTTGGCCGCGCGCGAAGGCGCGGACATTCGCACGCAGTCCCTGTTTCGCACGATCCAAACCGACGGTAAGCGCGCCGTTGTCGAATATGCCGATCTCCGTGCCGGAGAGCGCCGTACGATCGCGGCGCGGAATGTTTTTCTGGCGTCGGGTGCGACTGTGAATCTCGATCGCGTGCGTACCGAATCGGAGTCGGCTTCGCGGTTAGAATACGACCGCTGGCGTGACGGTCTCATGACGACGCTGCAATATCGCGTGTATCTCGATGCGCCGGCCGTCAACATCGCGTACCGAACCTTGGAGCTGCACTACTATCCCGCTCGCGACGGGAGGCAGATCGTTGCGTGGATGTTCCCTAAGCGCGATCACCTGGCAATCGGACTTGGGCTGGTTGGAAAACTTCCGGGGCTCGAGCTACGCGAGGAACTGGACGCGTTTACCGAGCGCGTGCGCGCACGGCTGTACTCGCACCGCACCGTCGTCTCGGTGAAAGAAGAAGGCCACTTGCTGTACGGCGGCGATCCGCGGCCGCGTTTTTGCGACAGCAACGTGTTGCTCGGCGGCACGGCGGCCGGGTTGGTGGACGCCACCAACGGTGAGGGCATTTACGAAGCCGCGATGAGCGGCCGGCTGGCGGCGGAAGCGCTGAATGCAGACCGGTCCGATCCGGTGCGGGCAGCGGCGCGGTATGCCGGACGAGTCGGTTCGCAGTTCGTTCACCGGCTGGTCCATCGCGTGCAGTTGATGCGCTTCATGGAGCGCCGGCCGGCTCGCTACGCCGTGCTGTTCGAGCAGTTGGCGCGCTTCCCACGCTTCGCCGACGCGCTGCAAAAGGACGACGCGGTACGCACGTTGCGTGATAAGGCGTGCCTCTACGGCCAGGCGCTCGTGTTTGCGGTTCGCGCCGCCCGCTGCTAGCCCAAAAGACCAAAACTAGCGAACAGGAGTTCGATAGTTAGCCGAGAAGACGGACGCCCGTGACCTGGTTCTCGCGACTTCGCGTATCGCTCGGAAAGGCGCGCGAAGCATTTACCGCGGTACGGCGGCTGGGGCGGCCGGGTACGCCGTTGACGCCCGAGTTTTGGGACGAGCTCGAGGAAACGTTAATCGTCGCCGATTTCGGCGTGCCCACGACGCAGAAAATCGTATCTGGGTTGCAAACCGTCGCCAAACAAGAAGCGTGGAAAACCACCGATCGTGTGGTCGCACGCTTCCAAAAAGACGTCGAACGCTTTCTCACGCTTCCGTCGGCCGAACTACAGTTGGGCGGAAAGCCGGCGGTCGTTCTGGTGGTTGGGGTCAACGGCAGCGGCAAAACGACCACGATCGGAAAACTGGCCCTGCGCTTGCGCAAACAAGGCAAACGCGTGCTGTTGGTTGCCGGCGACACCTTTCGCGCCGCAGCGGCCGAACAGTTGGCGATTTGGGCCAATCGCAGCGGCAGCGAATTAATCCGCGGAGCCGAAGGCGCCGATCCGGCCTCGGTCGTGTTCGACGGCGTTCGCGCCGGAAAAGCGCGTAACGTCAACGTCGTGTTGATCGACACCGCGGGACGCTTGCAAACCAAGATCAACCTCATGGAAGAACTGAAAAAAATTCGTCGCGTTGTCGAACGCGAAGTCGGTGAGCCCCCGGCAGAAACGCTGTTGGTGCTCGATGGAACGACCGGGCAAAACGCGATTTCGCAGGCCAAACTGTTTCATGCCGCCGCGCCGCTCACCGGCCTGGTCGTCACCAAGCTGGATTCGACGGCCAAAGGCGGTGTATTGGTCGCCATCGTCGATGAACTGGAAATTCCGGTCAAGTTCATCGGCCTCGGAGAGACAGCCGACGCGCTGGCGCCCTTCGTTCCGGCAGAGTTCATCGAGGCGTTGTTCGACGAGGCACCGGCCGGAGCACATTCATGACCGTCCGCGTCCTCAATGCCATCCATGTGGCACTATCCAATGCGAATCTGACTACGCGCCGCCCCACATTGCGACAACACTAACGAAGGAGGATCAGCATGGCATCATCGGACGAACGGCAAGTTGCACTGAATAGTGCGCTCGCGCAGATCGAGCGTCAGTTCGGCAAAGGCTCGATTATGCGTATGGGAGATTTCCAAGAGCGCATGGCCTTTGAGGTCGTGCCGACCGGATCCATCGCACTCGATTTGGCGCTTGGCGTCGGCGGACTTCCGCGCGGACGAATCGTCGAAATCTACGGTCCTGAATCCAGCGGTAAGACCACGTTGGCCCTGCATGCAATCGCGGAAGCGCAACGGAACGGCGGAACGGCGGCCTTCATCGACGTCGAACACGCGTTAGATCCTAACTATGCGGCTGCATTGGGCGTCGATCTCGACAACCTATTGGTTTCGCAGCCCGACACCGGCGAGCAGGCTCTCGACATTGCCGAGATGCTCACCCGCAGTAATGCGGTTGACGTGATCGTGGTCAACTCGGTCGCCGCGCTCGTTACGAAGGCCGAACTCGAGGGCGATATGGGCGACACGCACGTCGGTCTACAGGCGCGATTGATGTCGCAAGCGCTCCGCAAACTGACGTCGGCCATTTCGCGCAGCAAAGCCGTGATGATCTTTATCAATCAGTTGCGCGAGAAAATCGGCGTCATGTTCGGAAGCCCCGAAACGACGTCGGGCGGTCGCGCGCTCAAATTCTATGCGTCGATTCGTCTCGACGTTCGTAAGCTCGAAACCATCAAGATCGGTCAAGACGTCGTTGGCGCGCGCACGCGCGTGAAAGTGGCCAAGAATAAGGTCGCGCCGCCGTTCCGGCAGGCCGAGTTCGATATCACGTACGGCCGCGGAATTTCCAAGATGGGCTCGATTCTCGACGTCGCATTGGATCAAAACCTCGTGGGCAAGAGCGGTTCGTGGTATACGTACGGCGATCAACGTATCGGGCAAGGCCGCGAAAACGCAAAAGCCTTCTTAGAAGAGCATTCGGATATGGCCGCAGAGATCGAAACCAAGATCCGCGAAGCGCTTATGAAGACGGTTTCGCCGAACGGATCCGCGGTCGTCGAAGCGTAGGCGTTCGTGACGCCGTACGCGTGTGCGCTCGGCTTACTCGCGCGCCGGCGACTCACCGAAGCGCAGCTGTGGCAACGACTCGAAAGCAAAGGCTTTCCGGGCGACGGCGTTCGCGAAGCCGTCGAACGTTGTAAGCGAGATGGCTTCGTTGACGACCATCTCTACGCGCGTTTGTACGTCGAGACGAAACGCACCGCGCGCGGTGATGCTCGACTCGTCGGCGAGTTGGTTCGCAAAGGGATCGAGCGCGACGCGGCCACGCAGGCGGTCGGCGAACTCGAGGGCAGTGAAGCGGATCGCTGTTCGGTCGCGCTGGCGTCGTTGCAGCAACGCCAGCCGGCGGCGTCCTATCCCGCGCTGGCGCGTAAGCTCGAGCGCTTAGGCTTCGCCGCATCGACGATCTATCGCACGTTACGGGCACACGCAGCGCAATTCGGGCCACTGGCAGATGTCTAACACGTAAGCCGTAACGGGCACTGTCGCCATCGTGCCCGTGCAAACGATCGTCGTCGCCGAAGACGAAGCCGCCATCCGCGACATCGTCGCGCACCATCTCGAGCGCGAAGGCTTTCTTGTCGCCGCCGCGCCCGACGGGCCGGCTGCGTTACGGCGAGCGCGTACGCTGGCCGATCTCTTGATCCTCGACATCGGATTGCCCGGGATCGACGGCCTCGAAGTCGCGCGCACGCTTAAACGCGAACGACCGAGTCTTCCCATCGTGATGTTGACCGGCCGTTGCGACGAACTCGACCGTGTCGTCGGATTCGAACTCGGCGTTGACGACTACATCTGCAAACCGTTTTCGCCGCGCGAACTCGCGGCACGCGTGAAAGCGGTGTTACGACGCAGCGGTGCGCCGGTCGAGCCGGCAGGCCGGATTCTTTGCTTCGGACGGCTCGAGATCGACGAGCGCGCCCGCGAGGTCCGCGTCGACGGCCAAGACGTGCGGTTGAAGCCGCGCGAATTCGCGCTGCTATTAGAGCTTGCTGCGAATCCAGGCATCGCACTCTCGCGCGAGCGCTTGCTCGAAAAGGTCTGGGGCTTCGATTTCGACGGTGACGCTCGCACGATCGACGTGCACGTTCGGCGGCTGCGCGCGAAGGTTGAGGAGGCGCGTTCGCTGCCGTCGATGGTTCGTACCGTGCACGGGCTCGGCTACAAGTTTACCCCGGCGTGACGGCGCTATCGGCCGGCGCATTCGCCGGTGCGATTAATCGTCGCGTCGAGCTTGGAACTCCCGTCGCGCTGATCGCGCTGCGCGATCGTTCGGGCGTCGTTCGTAGGGGCCGAAACGGCCGGTGTTCCAGCGTGCCGCTCGTGCGCGCCGGCGACGTTCTGATGCACGAACCGCACGATGGCATCTCCGCCGTCGGGTTGTTGAGCGATCCGCGCGACGGTGCCGTTGCGAGCGACCGGCACCTCCGCGGCGCCGCTTGCCGCATCGCCGGCGTGCTTCGGGCAGACATGGGATATACGTTTGAGAGCGCGTTCGCTCGGTTGACCCGTCCCGTTTCGGTCCGTGCGCTCCGCCAGATGTTGGCCGACGCGCTTCGCCGGGACGAACGGCGGCGCGAACTCGCCGGCATCGCACATGAGCTGCGATCGCCGCTCACGAGCATTCGCGGCCAGTTAGAGTTGTTGCTCGAACCGCGCGGCGACGTGCCGGGGCGGCTGCAGTGCTTGGAGACCGCGCGTGGTGAAGTTTTGCGGTTGGGCCGGTTGCTCGACGGCATCGCCGACGTTTCGCTGCTCGACGGCAGCGCCATACGCCCGGTAGCGACGTGCGACGTCGCGCCCGCGATCGATCACGCCGTCGCGGCAATACGTCCGCGCGCCCTCGCGAGGTGCGTCTCGGTCCGTATTACGCATCGGGCTCGCGGCACGGCTCGCATAGCTGCCGACGACTGTATTCGTGCATCCGTCAACATTTTGCAGAATGCAATCGATGTGGGCGCGCGCACGGTGCACGTCGCTTCGAGCCGCGCCGGCGGCAGAGTTGCCGTTACGATCGACGATGACGGGCCAGGCGTGGATCCGCGCGAACGTCGCGCGATCTTCGAATGCGAACGAAGGGGTCGAGCCGGTTCAAATTACGCCGGAACCGGTTTTGGATTGGCGGCGGTCGCCGCGATCGTCCGTTCCTGCGCCGGCCGCGTCGTCGTCTTGCCGTCGCGTTTGGGCGGAGCGCGCTTCGTCTTGTGGCTCGAGCGAGCGTAGGACTACCGGTCAGCCGAAAGTAGGCGCGACGCTGCAGGCAGGCGAGCGGCGTTGCCGTACCTGCAGCGGATGTGCGCTTGCGTCGTGCGCGTTTTGGTCAGCGCCGATTCGCTTTATGAGTTCGGGCGGCGTCCCCCGACAACGACAACGTTGGAGATCTTGCGGATTCGTCCGAACGATTGATGGAACGAGCCCGTCACGGTTACTTGTGTCCCATCGGCTACGCTCGTGTCGCCGAACTGAACGACGTTGACACAGGCGCTGTCGCAGAGCTGATACCGCACCATTTTGCCGCGTTTGGTCGTTCGAACGTGCGGGTCTTTAGCGGTTCCGGTGACGCTGACGGATTGGCCGTCATAGTCGGTCGCGGAGGCCGAGAGTTGCGTGGGCGTCGCGCTTTTCGCTCCGCCGCCGCACGCGGCCAGGGCGAACGACGCTGCTATGACCCCGATGTACGTTTTGAGTCGTGGTATTGAAGAAAAAAACATGGTCACCATCCTTTGTTACCGGCGGATTAGGATACGTACCGGCCCTGGGAAGCGTCTGAGCTATTTAGCGGTCCCCCCGGAAGTTCTCAGTTTGAGGAGTAGGCTTAATAACGTGAAACGAGCCCTGCTACGCGTGACAGCCACTATAGCCGGCGTCTGTCTTCTTGCCGGTTGCGGCCATGGCGGCGGCCGTCAAAGCCGGCAAGGGACGGCCGCGCATGCCGGTTCGATCCCAACGGCGACGGCGAAGCCGGCGACGATCCACCCGAAGCTCACGATCTCGGGCATCATCGCTCCCTACCAAAACGTGATGCTGACCAACAACTTGGCCGAGCCGACCGACGCGGTCAACGTAAACGAAGGCGATCGGGTCACCAAAGGCGAGGTCCTTGCCGTTCTCAACACCGCCGACTTGCAAGCGCAGTACGAAGCGGCCGAGCATACCGCCAGCTCGGATTCGTCAAAAGCCGACCAAGCTGTGTTCAGCGCTCAGCAGACGATCGACCAGGCGCCCAATACGGTTTCGACCGCGCGGGAAGCGCTCAACCAATCCCAGTCCAACCTGAACCAAGCAAACGCCGATTTGGCTCGCGATCGATCGTTGGAGTCGCAGGGCTACCTATCGGCGCAATCGTTGCAGACCCAGCAGACGCTCGCGAACGTCTACACGGCCAACGTTCGTTCGAATCAAGCGGCGTTGAACTCCGCCGTGATATCGCAACGTACCAACGGCAACATGCAGGAGGGCCTGCAAGCGGCAACGATTTCCTCGGCGCGTCAAGATGCGGCTTCGGCTCAAGCCGAAGCGCGCAATCTGAGCGCGCAGATCTCGCGCGCGACGATCGTGTCGCCGGTTGACGGTATCGTCGTCAACCGCAATCTGAATCCGGGCGAATATCCGGGTTCGCGCACGATCTTCGTCGTGCAGCAAGACGACCCGGTGTTTGCGGAACTGAACGCTTCGAGCGCCGACGTGTTCCGCGTGCATGCCGGCGCGCCGGTCGCGCTGACGATTCCGGGCCAACCCAACGCGCGCTATCAAGGTTCGACGATCGGCGTGCTCGGCCAGGTGTCGCCCGGCTCGACCAACTTCACGGTAAAGGTGTTAGTGCGCAACACGAAAGGCGCGTTGGCTGCCGGCTTGCCGGTGACGGGCGTGATCGCGCTGACGTCGGCCAGCGGCGTCGGCATTCCGGTCACCGCATTTCTCGACGATTCGCACACGTCGGTAATGATCGACAAAGACGGCACGGCCGCGCGCAGCTCCGTGCGCGAAGTCGCCAACGACGGAACGACGTCGATCGTCGAAGGCCTGAAAAGCGGCACAACCGTCATCTCGAACGGGCAACTCGGCATTACGGCCGGCGAAGATCTCGAAGACGGTCCGTAGGAAACCGGAACCTCCGACATGTGGTTGACTCGGGTCTTCGTTAACCGGCCCACGCTGACGTTCGTCACGCTCGCTGCGATCGCGCTGGCGGGCGTCGTTTCGTACGTGAATTTAGTCAACCAACAGTTTCCGAACATCGACTTTCCCACGATCCAAGTCCGCGCCAGTTATCCGGGCGGTTCGCCGAGCGAGATTCGCGATGCGATCGTTCGTCCGCTCGAGGATGCGATCGCGGGTGCACCGGATTTGGATCACATCAACTCGACGATTCAAAACGGACAAGCATCGATCGCCGCCACGTTTACGCTGAGCTCCGATAAGACGACCGATCTCGTCGAAGTGCAACGCCGGGTGCAATCGGCCGAAGGCAACTTGCCGAGCGACTTAGTGACGCCGAGTATCGGAAGCTTCGACCCGGGCGAGCCGACGGTCGCGACGCTGGTCGTTACGTCGCGAGCGATGACGCCCGAGGCGCTGTCGCTGCTGGTCAACAATCAACTCGTTCCGGATCTCGAGCAAGTGCCCGGGATCGCTAACGTCAACGCCAGCGGCGCGTTGACGCCGGCGATCGAAGTCAACGTCAACCCGTCGCAACTCAGCTCGTCGGGCGTCACGCTGGCCGACGTCGTGTCGGCGATCGCCAACAACAACGTGCGCGCGCCCGGCGGCATCGTGTATTCGCAAAATCGTGAAACGAGCGTCGACGTGCGCGGCGACGTGCAGGACGTCAAATCGGTCAGCGATCTCTTCCTGCAACCGACCGCCGGCGGCACCGGCGGCGCGAACCTCAACTCGGGCCTGTCCGGCACCGCGCAGACGACCGTCACGCCGACGCAAACGTCGGGAACGCCGGTGTCGTCGTCGTCCGACGAATTCAACGCATTCAGCGTCGCGCCGCGCTACGTGAAGGTCGGCGACGTGGCCCACGTTTTCGACGGTGCCGAGGTGCAGCGCGTATATTCGTACGTCGGTGGGTCGCTGGCGATTTCCCTCGGCGCGCAAAAGACCACTGGAGCCAGCGAAGTCACGGCCTCAAATGCGGTGCTAGCCGCATTGCCGGGAATTCGCGCTCGCTATCCGGGCATCGACATCGAAGTGCTGAACGTCCAAGCGAAATACACCGAGCAACAGATCGACGCAGTATGGCACACGCTGGCGGAGGGCATCGTGCTGACCGGCATCGTTATGATGCTCTTCCTGCGTTCGTGGCGCAACTCGATCGTGGTGCTAATCGCGATTCCGGCATCGTTGTTAATCGCATTTACGATCATGAAACTCGCCTCGTTTACGGTCGACACCGTATCGCTGCTGGCCATGACGTTGATCATCGGCATATTGGTTGACGATTCGATCGTCGTGATCGAAAATATCGAACGTCATTACGACGACGGTGAGTCGCCGCGCACCTCGGCAATCCTCGGACGCACCGAGATCGGTCCCGCAGCGGTCGTGATCACGCTGGTTGACGTCGTCGTCTTTTTACCGATCGCGTTTTTGCCCGGCATCACCGGAAAGTTTCTGGCCGAGTTCGCATTGGTCGTGGTCGCGGCGACCCTCACCTCGTTGGCGGTGTCGTTCACGATTACGCCGTCGCTTGCGGGCAACTGGGCGCTGCACTCCAACTGGAAGCCGTGGCCGCTGTTAGACCGTTTTGCGAACGGTTTCGAGCGGGTGCGGCGCTTTTATTCCACACGCGTGGTTGACTGGGCGCTCGGCCACCGGTGGCTCGTGTTCGGAACGTGCGCGGCGACGGTCGTTTTATCGGCAGCGCTGTTGGGCCTGGGCGCCGTCGGCTTCGAATTCATGCCGTCGGTCGATCGCGGCGAAGTGTTCGTGCAGGTGCGCTATCCGACGGGCACGCCACTCGCGCAGACCAATACGTCGATTCAGAAAATATCGGCCGAAATCGCGCGTCAACCCGACGTTCAAGCCGTCACCGGCAGCGCGGGCTCGTCCCAACAATCGTTCGGTGGTTCGCTGAACGTGGGCTCGACCGGTCAGTTACACGTGTTTCTCAAGCTGAATCGGAAAAAGTTGACCGATTACTGGGCGCGCCGCTTTGGAACGATGGGAAGCGACATCGCGCCGGACGCCAACGTCGTCGCGATTCCCGCCACCGGCAGCGGAGGCGGTAACCAACAGCCGATCGACTATCTCGTGACCGCGCTCGACGATAAACCCGAGGCGTACGCCGGAAAAATACTCGCATTGCTGACCGCAACGCCTGGAACGATGCACGTCACCAGCTCGTATCAGCAACTTTCACCGCAGGTCGACGTCGAGTTCGACCGCGACCGGGCTCGAGTTCTCGACATCGACATCGCGACGGCCGCCAATGCGATCCGATCGAGTTACGGTGGAGCGCTGGTCACACAATTCGAGACCGCGAAGGGCATTCAATACGTTCAAGTCACGTATCCGCAGTCGGCGCAAACCAACGTCAACGACGTGCTCGCGATTCCGATTCGAGCGCGAAACGGTGGTCTATTGCGGGTTGGCGACGTCGCGCGTCTCGTCCAAGATCCAGTCGAACCGATCGTCACGCGAACGAACCGCCAAACCGTCATCCACATCAGCGCGAACGTTTCGCCCGGATATGCGTTGTCAGCAGTGCAGAGCGCGTTCCGCAAGCGCCTGGCCGCAGCCAATCTACCCGACGACGTTTCGGTGATTCCGTCGGCCGGCGGCCAGCAGGCTAATCTCGCGCAGACGATCGCGGGCATGGGCGTCGCGTTGGCGTTGTCGTTACTGCTCGTCTATCTGTTGATGCTGGCGCTCTACGATAGCTATCGGATTCCGTTCATCATCATGTTTACGGTCCCGGTCGCGGCGGTCGGTGCCATCGGCGCCCTGGCGTTAACGCGCCAAACGCTCAATCTTTTCTCGCTCATCGGAACGATCTTGCTGGTCGGACTCGTATCCAAGAACGGCATCTTATTAGTGGACTTTGCCAATAATCGCGTGCGGGCCGGTATGGATCGCGTCCGCGCCATCCGCGAGAGCGCGCACGAACGCTTCCGGCCGATCGTCATGACGACGGCCTCGATGGTGGCCGGCATGCTGCCGTTGGCGCTGGCACTCGAGCCGGGCAGCTCGCAACGCCAAGCGCTGGGCGTCGTCGTGATCGGCGGATTGTTGAGCTCGCTGCTGCTGACGCTGGTGGTGGTTCCGGTTGCGTTCGTCTTGCTCGCACCGAAATATCAACCGCGGCCGGGACCGCTAGCGCCGCCGCTCGACATCGTCGCAGAGGCTCCCGCTCGATGAAGCTTACCGATCTCTTTATCAAGCGCCCGTCGCTGGTGACGGTGCTGCTGGCTTTGATCTTATTGGGCGGAACGATCTCTGCGAACACGCTGGTCAAGCAACAGTTTCCCAACTACGACGTTCCGACGATTCAAATCGCGTTGACATACCCGGGCGGTTCGACCACCGAAATTCGCGACGCGATCGTTCGGCCGATCGAAGACCAAATCGCGGGCGCTCCGGACCTCGACGCGATCGAAACGGCGATTCAGCCGGGGCAAGCCACGATCGTCGCTCGCTTTGCGCTGTCATCCGATCAGAACTCCGATTTGGTGCAAGTGCAGGGTCGCGTACAAAACGCGCAGCGGCAGCTTCCCAGCGATCTGCAGACGCCGCAGATCACCATTTACGATCCGAGCCAAGCCGTCGTCGTGTCGCTCACGGCGAAATCGTTGACGTTGGGGGCGGGCCAACTATCGGCGCTGGTGACCAATAAGGTCGTGCCGGCGATCGAGCAAGTCCCGGGCATTTCGTTCGTCGAGGTGAACGGCGACGTGACGCCGTCGCTGCAGGTTGAGGTAGACCCGCGCGCGCTCAGTTCGTCCGGCTTTACGTTGACCGACATCGTTAACGCGATTTCCACGAACAACGTGCGCGCCCCGGGTGGCATCGCCTACGAACCCAATCGCGAAACGTCGATCGATATTCGCGGCGACGTGCAGACCCCGCCGACGGTGGCCAATCTTTTGCTCGGAACGAGCGGATCGGCGTCGGGTGGCACCACCAGCGCCTACGGAACCACGGCCCGGCTGATGAACATCGGCGACGTGGCTTCGGTTCTCGATACGTACGAGCCGCAGCGAGTGTTTGGCTACGACCACGGCACGCCGGCCATCGCGCTCGACGTGCAGAAGGCCGCCAATACCAGCGAGGTCGCGGCGTCGCAAGCTGTGTTGGCCGAGCTTCCCAAACTCACGCGGCAGTTTCCCGACGTCACCTTTACCGTGCAAAACGTTCAGGCGAGCTACACTAAGGAGCAACTGAGCAGCGTCTTGCGCACGCTGGCCGAAGCGATCGTCGTTACCGGCATCGTCATGCTATTTTTCTTGCGCTCGTGGCGGAGTGCCATCATCGTGATGATCGCGATTCCGGCATCGCTGTTGGTGACGCTGGGGGCGATGAAACTGCTGGGCTTCACGCTCGACACCGTTTCGCTGCTCGCTATGACGCTCATCATCGGTATCCTGGTCGACGACTCGATCGTCGTGTTGGAGAATATCGAACGTCACGCGGCCGAGGGCGAGGCGCCGTTCGACGCCGCCTACCGCGGTCGTTCCGAAATCGGAACCGCAGCCTTGGTGATCACGCTGGTCGACGTCGTGGTGTTCCTACCGATTTCGTTTTTGCCGGGAGCCGTCGGCCTGTTCTTGCGCGAGTTCGGATTGGTCGTCGCGGTGGCGACGCTGACGTCGCTGTTCATTTCGTTCACGATCACGCCGTCGCTGGCCGCGCACTGGTCGCTGGTGTCGCGCTGGAAACCGTGGAAGCCGATCGATGCGTTCACCGGCTGGTTCGACCGCACGCGCTTGTGGTACGTCGATCGCGCGCTCATGTGGGGGTTAGGAAGCGCACGAACCGTCGTGCTGATTTCGTTCGGCTCGTTAGCACTCATCTTGCTGGTGTTGCCGCTGGGCATCGTCGGATTCGAGTACATTCCCAGCGTCGATCGCGGCGAGCTGTTCCTGACGCTCAACTATCCGACCGGAACGCCGCTCGAAACGACGCGTAAGGGGATTCTCGCAGCGGAGCGGGTCATCGATGGCGCGCCCGGCGTTCTCGCCGAAACCGCGCTGGCCGGTGCGTATGAGGGCAACCTTCCCGGTTACGTCAATAACGGCGCGATCGGGCAGCTGCACGTCTTCTTGGATCCGAAGCGGTGGCGCAACACGTCCGACTTCGGGACGCGCGTGCTCGACGACGTACGTCGCGCGGCGCCCGGTGCCGCGGTGGTGGCGGTGCCGGCGACGAGCACGATGGGCGGCATCCAGCAGCCGATCGATGAGGTCGTCAGCGCTCCGGGCGGCGATCCGAGCGAAGCTGCCGGGAAAGTATACGCCGTGATGACCAAGACGGTGGGCGCGGTCGATCCCACGACCTCCGACAATCCGCCGTCGCCGCAAGTCGAGGTCGAGTTCGATCGCGATCGAGCGCGCGCGCTCGGCGTGGAGGTTGGAACGGCCGCGTCAGCCATTCGAGCGGCGTTCGGCGGAACGCTGGCCACGCAGTTCCCGACATCGAATGGTCTCAAGGACGTCCAAGTGATTTATCCGCAATCGGATCAAACCAACTTGACGGCGATCGCGGCGATCCCGGTTCGGTCCAGCTCGGGCGCGATCGTCAACGTCGGCGACTTCACGCGCATCGAACGCGAACCGGCGCCGCCGTTGATCACACGCATTAACCGTCAATCCGTCGTCTACGTCGGAGCGAACATCGCTCCGGGTCGCGAGCTGTCGAACGTGCAAGGCGATTTCAATAAGCGTCTCGCCGGACTCAAGCTCGGCCCTGGAATCATCGTCGCGCCGGTCAGTGGCGGCAATCAAGAGTTCGTCAACGACACGGTGATCGGAATGTCGATCTCGCTGGCGTTGTCGGTGCTGTTGGTGTACCTGTTGATGGTTGCGCTATATAACGGCTACCGGACGCCGCTGGTCGTTATGTTCAGCGTGCCGGTTGCCGTGGTCGGTGCGTTGGGTGCGCTCGCGATCACGCATCAAACGCTGAACCTGTTCTCGTTCATCGGCTCGGTATTGCTGGTGGGCTTGGTCAGCAAGAACGGCATTTTGTTGGTCGATTTCGCCAACCGCCTGCGCATCACGCAAACGAACCCGCGCGCGGCAATGATCGAGGCCGCGTACGAGCGATTCCGTCCGATCGTCATGACGACGGTCGCGATGATCGCCGGCATGCTGCCGCTCGCATTGGCGCTCGAACCTGGTGCCGAAGCGCAACGATCGTTGGGAACGGTCGTGATCGGCGGCCTGACCAGCTCGCTGGTGCTAACGCTGCTGCTCGTGCCGGTCGTGTACTTGCGGTTAGCGCCGTCGCGCGCCGAAATCGAACAAGAAGAGCTAGTGTAAACGAAGCGCGGTTTAGGCTGCCGGCACCTTACGGGCTAACGTGGCTCGAACGGTCGTGCCGGGCTGCGCGTCATCCAGCTGCACCGCGGCGGCGAATTGCGCCACGAGAAACAGACCGCGGCCGCCTTCACTCAAGACGTTACGCGGCAACGTGGGCGAAAAGCGAAAACCCATGCCACGGTCGGTGACCTTCAGAACGATCTCTTGATTGTCGCATTCGAGAACGATTTCAATCGGGCCGGGGGAATGCGTTACGACGTTTCCGACCAGCTCGCTGAAAACGACCGATGCCGCGTATTCGTCCACCGACCAGCCTTGATGGCTGCGAAGCATGCCGACGAATTGGGTGCGGTGCGCGATGGCGATTATCGCTTCATCGGCTTTAAATCGCCAAAGCACCCCAACCCGACACATGTCTTTAGATTCCCAGGTTGTCCACAGCCAAACCTAGCGGCTCAAGCGGCCGGTTTAGCGCTCGCAGGCTAAAAGAGTCCGGCGAAGCCGGCCGCGAACGGCGGGCGCCCCTGCGGAGCGTCGAATCGAACTGGCAGCCGAGGCCACATGGCGGCGCAACTACACGAGCGCGACATCGGTGCCATAGGACCCCGCGATAGGACAATTTTCCCATCACGTAAGCCGTGGCGTAGCGCGTCGAGATGGGTTAGAAGCGTCGGCTGCAAAGACACCGCGGTAGGCGGCGATCGCACGTTGCCCGGGGCCGACGGCAATCGCGAAGACCGGATTGCGTTGGGGGCCGGCTACGCGGCGCGATGGCCTGAGTACGAACACGGATGGGCCGGGAGCGCCGCGGCGTTCGTATTCCACTCATGAAGCCTTACCAGCTTTTAAGAGGCCGGGGCGGGACGCTCGCCGCGATTCGTCGTAGACTATAGCCCGTGCCTACGTCACGGGGGCCGACGCCGAAGTATCACGGTTGGCTCGCTGCGCTTTTAGCGTTCGTCGTATTTGTATTGCCGTTGCGCGTTCCGGCGCTGGAACTGCACTCGATCGAGCAAGCCGCAGCCGACTATCGCAACCCCAACGCACATCTGCAAGAAATGTTCCGCGCGGCGCTGCTCGACACGAGCAAACTCGCGAGTATGCCGCCGGACGGCACGGCCTACATCAAGACCGGCGACATTCCGGCGGAATGGCTGCGCGACGCCAGCGCACAATCGCGGCCCTATTTGTTTTTTGCGAAGAACGATCCCGACGTTCGCAAGCTGCTGCGTCGCGCATCGTCGCGCGCATGGTGCAAGCTACGTGCAGATCGATCCGTACGCCAACGCCTATACGCTGGACTACCGCGTGTGGGAGCAAAAGTTCGAGCTCGACTCGCTGGCATATCCGACGGCACTGGCGTGGAGCTACTGGAAGACGACCGGCGACACGTCGTGTTCACGCCGGAATTTTCGACAGATGCTGGATTCGACGTGCTGGCGACCATGCAGCGCGAGCAAGACCATCCGCGCAACTCCAGCTACACGCATAAAGAACTCCCCAACGACGGCAAAGGGCGCCCGGTCGGATACACCGGCATGATCTGGACCGGCTTCCGGCCGTCGGACGACGCCTGCTACTACAACTTCCTGATTCCGTCGGAGATGTTCGCCGTGGTAGCGCTGGGCGACATGGCCGAAATCGAACGCGACGTCTATCACAACGTCGTCAAAGCGCGCGAAGCCAAATCGCTGCGCGACGAAGTGCAGCGCGGCATTCAAACCTACGGGCTCGTGCTGGTACCGAAATACGGCTACATCTACGCTTACGAAGTCGACGGACAGGGCCACGCGATCCTCACCGACGACGCCAACATCCCTTGCCTGCTGTCGGCGCCGTACATCGGCTACACGACGCCGAGCGATCGCTACTACGAAAACACGCGCCGCTTCTTGCTCTCGCAGGATAATCCGTCGTTCTATCAGGGCCAGAGTCGCGCGCGGGATCGGCAGCTTCCACACGCCGGATCACTGGGTGTGGCCGCTCGCGCTGATCGTCCAAGGCATGACCGCTACAGACGCACAACGGAAAAACAAGACGTGCTGACGCAGCTGCTCGCCAGCGATCCGGGCGATCATCTGTTGCACGAGTCGTTCAATCCCGACGATCCGAAACAGTTTACGCGTCAAGATTTTGGATGGCCGAACGCGCTCTTCTCCGAGTTCGTCATGACGCAGCTGCAAGGCGTCGCCCCGATCCCGATGGGCGACACCAGAGACCTGGAGTTCCGCTCTGAGTAAGTCTGGGCGCACGGTCAGACATCATCGTCGGCATCCAGTGGGGTGACGAAGGCAAGGGGCGTATCGTCGATCTCTACGCCGCAGATTACGATGTCGTCGCGCGGTTTGGGGGCGGGGATAATGCGGGCCACTCAGATCGTGGTCGGCGACACGGAGATCGCGCTGCGCATCGTGCCGTCGGGCGTGCTTGTACCAGCACGTGCGAACTGTTCATCGGCGGCGGCACGGTCGTCAGCCTCACCGCTTGCTCGCGAGAACTCGACCGCTTGGCGGCGATTCGGCGTCGATATCTCGCGCGTCAAGATCTCGGATCGCGCGCACGTCGTGCTGCCGCAGCACGCGCCGCCGATCGCGCGAACGAACGGGCGCGCGGCGCGCTGCGATCGGCACGACCGGCCGCGGCATCGGTCCGGCGTACGTCGATAAAGTCGCGCGCCGGAATTCCTTCGGAGATCTCGCGCGCCGCGAAGCGCTCGCCGAAAAATTCGGATCAACCTGACGAACCGCGCCGGCCGCTCGAAGGCGAAACGCTGCCGAGCGAAGCGGACCTGGTGCGAAACGCTCGACGCGGCGAACGCTGCTCCCGCACGTCGTCGACGGCGTCGAGTACATGCACGAACGCCTCGAGTCGGGCAAACGCGTCTTGATCGAGGGAGCGCAAGGATCGCTGCTGGACGTCGGCTACGGCACGTACCCGTACGTGACGAGCTCGCACACCATCGCCGGCGGGCATGCATGGGTTTGGGCATCGGGCCGACGGCGATCGGTCGCGTGATCGGCGTGGTCGAAGGCCTACTGCACGCGCGTCGGCGCCGGACCGTTTCCCTCCGAGCTGCACGACGAAACGCGGCGAGCGGCTGCGCCGCCAAGGCGGCGAGTTCGGAACGGTCACCGGACGGCCGCGACGTTGCGGCTGGTTCGACGCGGTCGCCGGCGCGCTACGCCGTGCGGCTGAACGGCCTGACCGAGGCCGCGATCACCAAGCTCGATGTGTTGAGCGGATTCGAGCGCCTGTCGTTTGCAACGCGATATTCGGTTGACGGTGCGTCCGCCGGTTTTGGCGATGCGTCCGACCAGCGTTTGAGCGTCGAATATGACGACGTGCCGGGTTGGAGCGAATCGATCGAGGAGTGTCGATCGATTTCGGATCTGCCGCAGGCCGCTCGCGCCTACGTGGATCGCATACAGCGCGCCCTCGGCGTGCCGGTCGCATTGGTTTCGGTCGGGCGGGAGCGCTCACAACTCGCTCGTTAATCGCTAGCCATTCGCGGAGCGCGCGGGATGGATGCACGTGAGCCCTCGTCGCGGCGCGTTTTCGTTACACCCGCTGCTCGAAGAACGCGGCCGGATCGAAGAGGCACGTTTGCGCGAGTGGATCGAGATCGAAACCGAATGGAATGGAATGCTCGAACTGATTCGGCTGCTGGAACGCGCCGCGGCCGCTTCGCACCTAGCGGGCGATCGCGAACCGGCGGCGCGAGCCGCCGCGACCGAGTGGAACCGGTCGCGCGCCGCGCTCAACCTTCGCCCGGCCTCCGAGCGCCTGCGCGAATGTGCCGAGCGCCGCAGTGCCGCTTTTTCGGCGTTGCGCGCGGCACGGCTCGACCGTCGCGTGATCGAAAAACTCGAAGAGCGTTGGCAGACGGTGCGGCGGCGCCGTCGCGCGCTCAGCGAAGCCGCCGCTCTGGAAGATACCGCGATGCTCGCACGCACGGCACGATAGCGGGCACTCCTAGACGGTGCGGGCGCGATGACGCAGACGTTTTGGATACGATACGCAATCGCTGTTGCGACGGTTTGCGCGGCGCTCTGGCTGTTGTCACGGTTGGCCTCCGTCCTTCGGAGGCGAAAGCGACCCCCGGATCGAGCCGGTTTGTCGGTGTTGGCCTCGATCGCACTCGCTCCGAACGTTTCGGTACATATCGTGCGAGCCGCCGAGTGCGAATTTTTGGTTGCTGCCGGCGGCACGCCGGTCTTGCTAGCGCAGCAGGCCCGAAACGAGGTTGACGACCAACGCCAGAATCGCCGTGCTGTAACCGAACGAAACTAAGCCGTGCGCTAAGACCAGCCGCCGAATGTTGCGGCTGGTGATCTGCACGTCGGACACTTGAAACGTCATTCCGATCACGAATGCGAAATACGCGAAGTCCAGGTCGTTGGGCGGTTCGCCGCCCGGAAATGTCAGGCCGCGATCGCTGCCGGGATCGCGATCGCGGTCGCGATAGTACAAGTGCGCGTAACGGAAGAGGAACGTCATGTGGATCAAAAACCACCCGGCAATTACCGCACCGAATCCCAACGCGTCGATCAGCGCGTCGTGCCCCGGCGGTTCGCCGCTCGGACCGCGGGCAAGAATGCTTAACGCCGAAACGAAACCGAACACGACGCCGATGAAGACGATAACCGCGGCGACGTTGCGCCCCGGATCGTCGGCAGCCGCGTGCCGTTTGGTTTCGTCCGCATCGGCGTGCCAGATCTTCCACCAATAGGTGCACAGCATGCCTACGGCGGCGGCATCGTACACTGCAACGATTCGCACCGAGCTGCGCAGCCAATGCGGGCCGAATAACGTCAGGAGCGTTCCCAGCAGGATGGCGATGACGATCGCAACCGCGATCGGCCGTAAGGCCCGGCTACTAAAGGCGATCATGCCGCCCGCGTTCGCCGTGCGCCTGGAAGTTCTTTAGAAGTACTTGAACTGGCCGAGTTTATCGGCAGCCGTTTCGACAAAATAGATTTGCGAGTCCGGACCGAGCGTCACCGCCCCGGGTTGCGCGTTCTGCGTTGGAACCTTGAAGAGGCGTACGGCCTGGTTCTTGTACTTGAACTGTCCGATCGCGTTGGCCCCGGGATCGCTGAAATAGAAGTTGCCGTCGATGCCCTGGATGATTCCGTCGGGCGAGATTGCCGGCGTCATCGGATATTCGTTGGTTACTTGGCCCGTCACTGCGATGCGACCGAGCTTATCGGCTTTTTGCTCGGTAAACCACAACGCATTATCGGTTCCCGACGTGATGTCGGCAGGCGACGCATTAGGGGTGGGAATCTTGATCTCGGCCAGCGACGCGCACGGATCGGTCACGCTTACGCGTCCGATGCTGTTGGTGCCGGGCTCGGTAAACCAAATGCCGCCATCGGGGCCGCTGGTGACGCTGAGCGGTTGCGCGTTGGCCTGCAGCTTGCACGAAGTCGCGACGCCTTTTTGCGTGACGCGCCAGATGAGGTCGGCGCCCGGATCGGTCACCCACATGTTGCCGTCGGAGCCAAGGGTGATGCCTACCGGCTGAGCGGCCGGATTCGGCAACTGGAAATCGACGAAGGTTGGCCCGGTCAACTGAATCTGGCCGACTTTGCCGACGTTCTTTTCGGTAAACCACACCAGTCCGTTCGGACCGGACGCCATGCCGACGGGACCGGCTTTAGCGGTCGGCGTGACGGCTTCGCTAAACTTCGCGTTTTCGTTGAGTTGTCCGATTTTGCTGGGTCGCGATTCGGTAAACCAAATGTTCAAGTCCGAGCCGAGCGCTATGCCCATTGGCTGACTGGATGCCGTCGGAATAGCGTATTCGCTCGTTACTTGCGGTGTAAACGCCGGGCCCGGCGTCGCGGTGCCGCTGGTCAGCGGCGTACCTTTTCCACAAGCTGCGAGCAGTGCGGCAGCAATAACCGCGCCTAGGGCCAAGCGCACAGAAGCCGTCGTCATCATGAGCGATTCCTTATTGGCACACCGTCGCGGCATTCCCGCGCGCGGCTGCTCCTAAGAAATTAGTTGACATCCGATTCTAACCGGCGTACAGTATAACTAAATCGTTAAGAGTACCCGTTTGAAGGAGACTGCATGGCGCGCTCGCGCTCGAAGACGTTGACCGAGGCGGAGCTTCGGTTGATGGAGGTGCTGTGGGTCCGGGGGAGGGCGACCGTCGCCGAGGTGGTGGCGTCGCTGCCCCCGCCTCCAAGCGCATATAACAGCGTGCTCACGACGATGCGCATCCTGGAGCAGAAAGGGTTCGTCGCTCATGAAGAAGCCGGGCGAGCATTCGTGTACCATCCACTGGTCGCGCGAGACGCCGCCGCTCAAACCGCCGTCGGACATTTGGTTTCACGATTCTTTGAGAACAGTTCGGGCTCGCTCGCGTTACGCTTGATCGAGTCAGAGCGGCCGTCCAACGACGAGCTGTCCCGTCTCAGAGCGCTCATCGAGCGATACGAGGAACGTTCTCAATGAACGCATCGCACGTACTCGGCAACGTTGCCGTAACCGTCACGGCGGTGGGACTCAACTCATTGTGGGAAGACGCGCTCGTGGTTGCGTGCGTTTGGATCTTCCTGCGCACGTGGCCGCGCGTAAACGCGGCGACGCGATACGTGATCTGGAGCGTGGCGCTCGCTGCGGCCGCGGTTGTGCCGGTTGCGACGACGCTGCCGTTCCTATCGATGTCGCCGCCGGCAGCGGCGACCGCTGCGGTGAAGGCGTCCGTCGTACCTGCGATGCATGCCTTCCCCGCTACTGCGGTTCCGGCTCGCGTTCGCGAGGCCGCCGCGCACGACAGCGCAGCGCACGACGGCGCTGCAGCACCGCGCGCACTTCCGCGTTTGCACCTACAGCTGCCACTGGTTGTTGCGATCGTGCTCGCATCGCTGTGGGCGCTCCTGGCGTTGGCCGGCGCGATTCGCTTCGGCACCGGGTTGCTGCGGCTGGAACGGCTCAAACGCGATGCGCTCCCGCTACCGGTGGAGTACCGCGATGCGATGGTGCGCTGGAACGCGGCCACCAAGGGCGTCCGCGACGTCCGGTTGTGCGTCAGCGACCAAATCGACGTGCCGGTTGCGGTCGGCTTGTTCGATTCGATGATTTTGATTCCGCGCGACCTGCTTGCGCGGTTGTCGGCCGATGAAGTTGACCAGATCGTGTTGCACGAGTTGGCGCATCTGCGTCGCGCCGACGATTGGACCAACGGTCTAACGCGTATCCTGCTCGCGGCCTTCGGTTGGAATCCGGCCGTCCGTTTCGCCGCGGCGCAACTCGATCTCGAACGCGAAGTCGCATGCGACGATTACGTCTTGGATGCGAGCGGCGTCGTGCGTTCCTACGCGATGTGCTTGGCGAAAATGGCCGAGTCGTCGTCGTGGCCGCGCGGCCCGATCGCCGCACCGGCCGTGTTTGCGACCCGCAAACATCTCTCGTTGCGTATCGAACGCCTCCTGTTCGCGGGCCGCGCCGCCGGTACGAACCCGTCGTTCGGTATTGCGGCATTCGCGGTGGCGGGCGTCGTGCTGTTGGGTTGCGCGATCGGCTCGATCGCTCCGTCGGTCGCCGCAACGGTGCAACCGGCAGCAGTACCGCCGGTCCTGGCGCATCGCGTCCAAACCGTCCGCGATATCGTGCGGTACGTCAACATACCGCGAACCATTGCCGCCGTAACGACGCCCGCGCCCTCGACCCAACCGGCCGCAACGGCGCGTCCGCTCACGACGACGCACGCCGCGGCGACGGGGCATTCGCCCACAACGACGCACGCGTCCGCGTCGCTCGCGCCCATCGCGCCGATACATCTACGCGCCATGGTCTCGCCCCGGCCGTTGGCGAGCGGTACGATGGCGATTCACATTCCGGCGATCGACGTGCCGTCGTTGCGCATTCCCCCCATTAACGTCACGATTCCGAAGATCGGTTTGGCGAACGGCGGCAAAGCGTGCACCGGGTGCGACTATAGCGGTGTCGATTGGCGCGGACGCGACGTTCGCGGCGTCGCATACACCGGCGTCGATCTGCGGCGAGCGAATCTCGACGGCACCGATTTTTCGGGCGGTTCGTTCCAAGGCGTTGACTTCTCGCATGCCCGTCTGCGGAATGCCTCGTTCAGGGATGCTCGCCTCACCGGATGCGACTTCACCGGTGCCGATTTGTCGGGAGCCGATTTCACCGGCGCGCACGTCTCCGGATGTCAGTTCGACCACGCACAACTGGTCTCGGCGCGCATTCGCACGATCGTGACCGGTTGCGACGGCTGCGACTTCTCCGGGGCAAATCTCGGCGGCGTCGACCTTTCAAACGTTCGCGGCGCGGACATCGATTTTGCCGGTGCCGATCTGTCGCATGCGAATCTCTCGGGATCGTCGTTTATCGACGTCGATTTTGCGGGCGCGCGCATGGCGGGGGCCGACATCGACGGTGCGGTGTTCACGAACTGCGACCTCAGCGGAACGAATCTAACGCGTGCCGCGCTGGCTCGCGCTAAACTCATCGATACCGATTATCCAGACGACCGGTAACGACGCATGAATCTCTCGACCAGCTAGCTCCGTACAGATAGTAGGATTTGCTCGAGCCGGACCCACCGGCCTGGTTCGTTGCGCCCAAAAATCACCGAAAGGATGCTCTTCTATGACTCGAATTACCACCGCCTGCCTCGCGATCGCCGCAATCGCGATCGTGGCTGCGGTACCCCCGGCGGCGCGCAGCGCTTCGTCGGATATGCCGTCGAGCTGTCTCGGATGTTCGTTCAGCGGACGCGATTTGCACGGTGTGGATTTTTCCGGTGCGAATTACGTCGGCGCGAATTTTTCCGGTGCGAATTTGCGCGGCGCGAAAGTTTCCGGCGCTAAAATGGTAGGCGCCAACTTTCGCACCGCCGACGCCACGTCGGCCGATTTCAGCAAAGCCAAACTCGTCGGCGTCAACTTTCAGATGGCGACGTTGAGCGGAGCGCGTTTCGATGCAGCGAGCCTCGTGGGGGCGAATTTTAAGGACGCTAAGGCTCAAAACTTACAAATGCCGCGCGCCGATCTGATCGGTGTGAACTTCAGCGGCGCGGACCTACGCGACGCGAACCTGCGCGATACCAAGCTCTGCACGCGCGATTACAGCGGCCGCATCGACTGCGCCGATTTTTCGAACGCCGACGTGCGCGGTGCCGACCTTCGCGGCGCGATGGTCTGCGGCAATAACGACACGTGCTCGCCGGTCGATGCGGCGACGTTGCGCGAGCGCGGCCGTTCGCCGTTCAGCGGAGCGCGTTTGTAATGTTCGGCCGGGCGGCGCTCGTCGTAGGTCTTCTAGCGACGTTCGCCGCTCCGGCCAACGCCTTGGGAGTCACGCGCTTATCCGTACCCGAGTTCGCCGCGCCGTTGGATCCGTCGAAGTCGAGCGATGCGTGGGCGCAGGCCGCGCGGGTCAAGCTGGGATGGAACGTTCCCGCATCGCGCCCGGCGTCGGAAGCGACGCAAGCCGCGATTTCGACCGACGGAACGTCGCTCTACGTGCGGTTCGACGCGACACAGCACGAGCCGATAGCCGCCTCGCAGCGTAGCGACAACATCGGGCAAGGAAGCGACGACGCGGTGTGGATCGATCTTTGGCCGGACGGCACCAATGGGTTCATGTATCAGTTTCAGGCGACGCCGAACGGCACGCACTATCAATCCTCGTCGGAGAATACGAACTATACGCCGTCGTGGCAGTCGCAAGGCGCGACGCACGCCGGCGGCTACACCGTTACCATGCAGATTCCGCTAAAGGTCATGCGCGGCATCGCTCCCGGCGTTCCGTGGCGCGCACAGTTCGTGCGCTACGTACACGCCACCGGTGAAATCGCGGTGTGGTCGTATGACTCGGCGCAAACTAGCGCCGACGACGTGACGCGCGCCGGCGTTCTGGCGATGCCGCCGCTCCACGTTTCGTCGCCGAAACCCAAGCCGCGCCTTGCCACCTACGCGCTGGCCGAAGCTGCATCGAAGACGATCGGCGGATCGACCAGCCGAGTCGGCGCCGACCTTTCGATACCGATCGGACCCACCGCGGCGTTCTACGCCACATTTCACCCGGACTATTCGAACGTCGAGCTAGATCAACAGTCGATCGCGCCGACGGTCTTCGCTCGCTATTATAGCGAGGTGCGGCCGTTCTTCACGCAAGGAGCGAGTCTGTACAATCCGTTCAACTGCGACGCGTGCCCGAGCATTCAAGAGTTGTACACGCCGGCCATACCGACGCCTCGCGAAGGCTATGCCGTCGAAGGCAAACAAGGGCCGCTTTCGTTCGGCACGTTCGACTCGATCGGGGACGATCGCACCGATGTCGCGAGCGCCCTCGACTACTCGTCGCCCGACGGACGCTGGGGAGCGGCGGTGCAACGCGTCTCCGCGAACATGCCCGGGTTGACCGACGACGTCACGACCACCGGCATCACATACTCCGATCTGAAACACATATCTGCGTATTTCAACTACGGAAGCGATTCGGGAACGAACGTGCTGGTGCCGGACCAGGCGCAACGCTACGACTTCGGCGGCGGCTGGAGCAACTCGACGTTCGGATTTTTCGGCTCGGTTCGAAAGCTGGGCGAATATTACAATCCGGTCGACGGCTTCGTTTCGCACCCGGGTATCGCCGGCTACGCGCTCTACAGCGCAAAGATTTGGACGTTCGCTCCCAACGACGCGCTCGCCGCGGTGGGTGTGGCCGGGTTCCTCGACCGGTATCAAGGACCGCAACAAGGGATCGCACAAAGCGACAACTCGCTGCTGCTCGACGTCCTCACCAAGAGCGCATGGGATTTTCAGATCTTCACCGGATCGAACTATTGGCGTTTCGTCGACCCGCTCACCGGGATGGGCATTCTAACACCGGTTTCGCAGAACGCCGGCTTTCAAATTACGTATCACAGCGGTCTTCAGACGAATAATCCGGGTAACTTTCCGTACCATGGATCGTCCTCGGACCCGACCTCGATCAACTACAGCACCGGGGCCTATGGTAACGGGCGCTTGGACACGTGGTTCCGCAGTTCCACCATTCGCGTCGGATCGCGCGGTGCTCTGACGCTGGCGCTCGACGATACGGCGCAGCGCTTCCCGAACGCGACGCCCAACATCCAATGGTTCGAGAACGCCAGCTACTCGTTCCAGATCACGCGCAACTCGTCGTTCGCGCTCGGCGTCCGGCGCGTCATCGGCGATCCTCCGATCCCTAACGGAGGCGGCAACTGTGTCGGCAGCTGCTCGAACGTGACGGTCGCGTACCACCTGTTGACGCCGCATAGCGAGTTCTACGTCGCTTACGGCAATCCAAACGCGCTGACGACGGTGCCGCAGGCGATTTTCAAATGGATTTTCTATGCGGGCGCCGAGAAGGGAACGTGAGCGTACGCTCGGCGGCTTAAGAGGCGGCGGACTGCGGGGGGCGTATATCTACGGTGATGGTACGTGCCGCATCCGCTTTAGCTATTCTCAGTTTTGCCGCGCTGGCGTCCGCGCCCCCAATGGCGGTCGTCGGCGTCGCCGCCACCGCCGCGCCCAAAGGCACCCCGCCGCCGGAGATTTACCACATCGTGACGCGTCCGTTGTGCGCGGAGCTGCACCAGCATATCGCGCCGGCCATCGCGATGATGCTGCAAAACGATCGAACGATCAAGCAAAGTCCGAAACTGTTCTCGCAGTACAACCGCAGCGCATTGAACGGCGTTGACAACTCGGTCAGCAATAGCGTCGGCACCACGGCGAACGGCGCGGCCGTCACTGCGGGCGATGCGTCGAACGGCACGCTCAACGCCGACCAGAACATGGCGTTGCTTGGAATGGAAAATCTCGTCAGCCCGATCGCCAACAACATCATCGAAACGCAGAAACTGCTCGATTCGCCCGCGTTAATGCAAGGCACCGGCAGCGTTCAGGACGATAAGCAGCTGAAAGACATTCGTGCCAAACTGCTGGCAGCGCTGGCGACCCAAAATGCCGCCCTCGACATCGTTAGCGGTTTCGTTGCTACCGAGCAGATGGGCGACTTGCAGCACGCAGGCGAAGAATACGTCGCCGCGATCAACTCCAGCGAACAAACCGGCAGCCGCGGCGGCACCGTGTCGATGTCCGGGACGCCGTCGCCGAATCCGCTGATGCAAAATCCCAATCAGCCGGGTTTGCCGCCCAACCCGTACGACATCGATCTCGCCAACGTCCCGGGATTGACGCTGGGCTACAATCCGGTGACGCGGTTACTGACGGCGTTGCGTTGGACGATCGCCGAAACCGAGAAGCGTGAAAATACCGCCTCCGTCGCCGTGATGAACGGAGCGCAACAATGCGCCGCTCCCTCACCCCAACCCGCCGCCACGCAAAAACCGCACTAACGCCGGTCGCGCATGAACGTGAAAAGGACGCCGCGTACCGGCGTCCTTTTGCTATGTAAACGAACCGACTCAAGCGGCGTTAGTTGCCGAACTGGCTGATCGTGGCCGCGAACGGTTTGGAAACGTCGTTGTTGAAAATCGCGTACGGCTTACCTTGCGGAAAGGTGAAGATCGCGACGTTGTTTTCGGTTTCGTCCGGCGCGACCAAACGGTCGCCGCGCCGCCAGAATCCATGCACGTCGATCGTGCCTTTGAACGGCAGCTTTCCGACGACGTCGGCACGGTCGCCGTACACGTTCAACTTGTACGCCCCGGAAATGTTCTTGCGCTGAAAATCTTGGTCGCCGATGAGAAGGGCTGGGTTGACCCACGATAATCCCGTCGGGGCCGAAATGGTGGCACCGTGAATGGCGACTTCACCGAAAGTTCCACCGCGCTTTGGTAGTTCGAAGAGCGCTGGAATGCCGTAGTTATCGTAACCATCGACATATAATGTGCCGCTGTCGTCGTACGCCGACCACAGCAGGTCGCCAGTATTGTCGAAGCCTTCGTATCCCGTGCCGCCGGAGCCGCTACGATAGACGCGCACGTTGGGTGCGAGGTGGCGCTTGCGATCGGCTTGATTGACGATTGCCAGATCGCCGGTGTGCTGGAGATCGACGGCGCACGAATAAGGAATGCCGTACGAGCGTTCGGAGATGGTTTGGAGACGGGCAGTTTGTCCGTGCGCGTATTCGTAGACGCTATACGCTCCGCTATCTACCACGTACACGTTTCCAGATTTGTCGGTGCACATGCCGGCCGGCTGCTTGAAGCCTTTCAACGTTCCGATCAATTCGTGCTGATCGCCCCCGTCGTAGCTGTAAATTCGTACGTCGTTGCTCCCAAGATTGGAAACGTACAGTAAACTCGATGCCGCGCGAGCGCTCGGCGCGATCCACGATCCCAAGCGGTCGTGTGCGTAGGAGCCGACGGAAAGCGCCGGCGGTACGCCCGACGAGGCGGCTGGATTGCCCTGACAAGCCGCCAACAGCGCCGCAGCCGCTCCCAAAGACAATGCAAAGGGGCCTCGATGTAACATATGCATCCTTCCGCAAAAATACAGCGATCGTTCCGATCCTTGCTCCTGCGCTAATAAGACCGGGAATCCTGGACCAAAACCGCCGGCTGGAGCCCCTTGACATGGCTTTGCCCATAAAACCGGGCTTGCCTAAAAAGTCTACGATCTGCCTAGAAAAAGGTTGACTGCCCTGGTGGGGTTCGCCTAGTGTGCTGACCGAACACCTAAATGTGAGCGTTGACGTTGCAGCCGCCCTGAGTGTAGTAGGAGCGTTAGGAATTCCGCAGCCCTATGGGCTGTCTATCTATGGTGGTGTCGCAAGAAATCGCGACAGCCCAGTTTCCTCGAATTCTCTCGGCCTGCAATTGGTGGCTCAGTTCTTGCTGGCAGTCCTCGCTGGGGTCGTATTCCTGCTAGTGCTAGGAGTCAACGCGTTACACTTAACCTCGCTGGGCTTAGTAATTGGCGTCGCCGCAATAGGGGTCATAATCGCGGTCGCCTGGCTATTGGCCCCGGCGCATCCGCGTAAGGCCCGATAAGCGAAAGCGGTCCCCCTCTTTGCGGTCGTTTGCCAACCTCAACCCTTCTGAAGAAACTTATCGATCTCGTCTTTGAGTGATTCCAGTTCGCTAGCCAGGCTTCCACCGTCAACGACCGCCTTAGCCGTTACCGGCGGCACGCCGTTCCCCCAAAGACTTTGCTTTAGGTCGTTTATCTGACCGATGACGCGGCTGACAACGTTGGGATTGTCATTCACTCTTTTGCTACTCCTTACCCAGGCGAAGCTAACGCTTGTCCTTAGTCAGCTTAACGCCCCCGGGCACGTAAACTGCGCCCAGCCCGAGGACGGTGGGGACGTAGGAGACCCAAAGCGGCCCCCTCGACCTTTCGTTGCCCGGACAGTGCCCGATATGGGATGAGCCCGAAAAAAAACCGGTCGGGCGGTTGATCGGCCATTCCGTAGATTTCCGCGTCACGCCCGTTGCCCCGTTTTTCCTAGCCTTTCTGGGCAGATCGCGGGCTTTTTAGGCAAGCCCGCTTTAATGGGCAAAGCCCCTTGACATACGAACAGGTGTTCGATACGCTGTGCTCCCATGGCGCCGGATCGAACGAATTCCGACTCGGATGCGAACCGCCGCGAGGCGTTTTCCGCACTTAAAGCCACGTTGTCTGGAGGGCACACATCGGCGCCGCAGCTACGGATTGCCGACGCCGTTTCCAGCTCGATTCCGGCCCTCGACCGGGCATTGGGCGGCGGTTTCCCCACCGGCGGTTTGGTCGCGCTCGAGGGGCGAAGCGGCCGCTGGAGCATTCTGGCTCGCACGCTGGCCGGCGTGACCCGGACGGCGCTAGCCGCCGTCATCGACGATGGTGGGCTGTATCCGCCGGATCTGGTTCGAGCCGGCGTCCGGCTCGACCGGCTCATGGTGGTATCGGCGGCCACCCCCAAAGGCATCGCACGAGCGGCCGACATTCTGATTCGTTCGCGCGCCTGCCGTTTGGTCTTGATGGGCGCGCCCGCACTGCGGCCGGCGGCTTGGATGCGCCTGGCGGCCGTCGCACACCGTTCCGGTGTACTGCTCGTCGCAATCGCTGAGCGCGCCGGTGCGGAGCTGGCCGCGGCCGCATCCGTGCGGCTGCGCTGCGAGCTCGAGCGCGTCGTGCTGCACGGCTCGCGCGGTCCGTGGTGCACGGTCGCCGGCTACGACGTGCGCGCGTCGATCGGAAAAGATAAACGCGCGGCCGCCGGTGCGTACGCCCGCATACGGGCTATCGATGCGGTTGCGGGTGCCCAATTGCGCGAGCGGGTGCTGGCGCAAGATCGTCCCATTCGTCGCGAGCGTGTGCGCCGTGCTGCTGTGCGTTGAAGCGGTTCCGGTTGACGTCGCTGCGTGGGAAGACGCACTCGATGCGCTCGATGCCGTCTCGCCGCTGATCGACGACGTTCGCCCGGGACTCGCGTTTATCGATATGCGCGGCATGCCGGGAACGCCGCTCCAATGGATCGGGCACGCTCGAACGGTGCTCGAGGGTGCCGGCGTGCGCGCCCGTTTCGGCGCCGGCATCAATCGCATCGCCGCACGCGGAGCGGCGTTTACGAACGACGGAACGGTTTTTCCGGCTGGACGGGAGCGCACGTTGCTGGCACCGTTACCGTTGGCCGTGCTCGATGTCAACCAAGATGCGATCGATCGCTTGCGATTGTTGGGAGTCGAACGTCTCGGCGATCTTGCCAAACTTCCGCACGGAGCATTCGTGCGTCGTTTCGGCGCGCGATCGGCGCGATGGCACGCGCTCGCTCGCGGCGACGATTCGACACCATTCGTTCCGCGCGGACATTCGGCGGCGATCGAAGCGGCGTTATTCGGTGAAGGGCGTGCCGAAGACGAAGCGCAGGTATTCTTCGCCTTGCGTATGTTGCTGTCGCGTATCGCTTCAGATCTAGAACGCAGCGGCCGGCGTGCCGGCGCGCTCGAATTGACCCTCGAGTTAGAAGACGCCCAGACCCACCGCTTCGACGTGTTGCTGGCCGCGCCGACCGCACAAGAACGCGCGATGTTCGACGTCGTGCGCGCGAAACTCGACGGCGCGACGTTTCCGGCCGCAATCGTCGGTTTGCGCGTGCGCGCGGCAGGGTTAGAAGAAGGTGGAGAAGCGCTGGCGCTGCTGGCCGGCGACGATCTCGATCCGCAAGCCGTCGCGGTTACCATTGCGCGGCTCGAATCGGTGCTCGGCACCCCCGTCCGGCGCGCGCGTACCAAAGAAGCGCACGCGCTCGAAGATCGCTTTTCGTACGATCGGTTCGAGTTACCTAAACGGACGGTACTGCAAAGCGGTACGGCCGAGGCGGCGCCGTCCGAGACGGTCGTACCGCAACTGCGGCTGCTGACCGTCGCGGAAATCGCCGTGCAGTTGCGTGCCGGAGAACCGGCATCGGTCGGCGATCCGCCGCGCGCGGTGCTCGAATGTGCCGGGCCGTGGCGTATCGATACCGGTTGGCCCCAACACGATGTGGTGCGCGACGAATACGATGTGTTGCTGGAAGACGGCGAACTGTATCGTATCTATCGTCAGGGCGCGCACTGGTACGTGCGCGGAGCGTACGATTGAAGGCTACGTCCCTTCGTCGGCGCCCGCATGGAAAACGTATTTCACGATCAAACGATTCAAGGTGGCGCCGGCGGCCGGACTGCCATAGTTGACGTAGAGTTCGTCACCACTGCGCAGCCGTTGATGGAATGCGACGGCGAGATTGTTACCGACCTGCGTTGCGAAGCCACCCAGACCGTTGATGTCTCGAAGCTCCAGCGTGAACGTACTTTCGCTCGAGATACCGTACGAGAGCGACACGCGGCGCAGCCATTGCGAATCGATCGAGCCGTTTGAGAACGCTTGTTGCAACGTTCCGTCGTATTCGAGTCCGAGGCTGAGCCGCCGCCCGATCGGACGGCTCGTCGAAATCGTAAACAGGTGAATGTAATTGTCGCCGAACGGTCCCCACGAATAGCTGGCGTCGATCGGCGTGGGTGTTCCGTCGCGATAACCGATCGGGATTTGGGTGAGATCGAACGGTTGCGTGAAACCGTCGCGATAGCACGGCGCCCCCGAGAAGCTCGATGTATACGCGATCGGGCCGCTGCAGCCGGGACCAGACGGGATCCCGTACGAGCGAAGCTCGCCGACCGCTTGACCGACGCCGTTGAGCGAGAATCCGTTGGCGAATGTCGCGTTGACGAAAACCTGGGCGTCCGCTTGGTGAACCGCTCCCGAGTCGTCGAGAAAACGATCCCCGGTAACGAAGATTCCGTAGTTCTTGATCGCACTGCTCGCGCCGGTGATCTGAGCGTACGCTTGCGGCCCGCGAATGTCGGAGTTGGCCGTGTATCCGTCGATCGGATTGTAGTTGGGCGATATGTCCATGTACCCGATGTTGAACTCGGTGTTGCCTTTGTGCCGGTCGATGAAGGCTTGCGTGAGGTCCGCATGGCCGGTCCACGACCCGTTCTCGAACGAGTGATCGAAATAGTAGACCATCCCGTTTTGCAAATCGCGGGCCTCCATGCCGCCCTCGATCGTATCGTCGGTCCCGAAAATGGAGTGATTGGCCAGAACGCCGTCGCTCCAATACAGAAACGATCCACCTTGAATCGCGTGCTCGTATCCGAATGCCTGATCGCTGAACGTATTTCCGGTCGTCTGATCGTAACCATGGAAGGTTAGCGCCCCAAAGCTCTGGTTACCGAACGTGCCCTCGACCTTTCCTCCGCTGTCGAACGGTCCGACCGAGGGAGAGTAAAAATTAAATTAGAAGCGTTGACGTAGGTTCCGGTCGGCGATCGCGGTCCCGACAATGCGTTGATAAATGCCGCACCTTGCGCGAAAAACGGACGATACTCCACTAACTGGCGTTGAAACTCTTGCGGAGCGATCGTCTGCTGGTCGATTTCGACGTTCGAAAAATCCGGATTGAGCGTTCCGACGAAGCGGATCGTCGGCGTGATCGGTATGCTGGCATCTCCGCCGATCCAACGCACCTTCATCGGTAAGAACGTCCCGTTGGCTTGCTGAAAAAGATTGCGATCGTTGCCGACGCTCGCTAAGCCGTAAATATCCGCGCGAGGACGCGGACGCAACGCGGCCGCAGACGCTGACGTCGATTGCGACGGCAGCCCAAAAACGCGTGTCGGCGAACTGCGGCCAACTGCCGCCACCGGAGTCCTGCATGATCGGGTCCGACACCCACGAGAGATGCTCGCCGCGACCGGCAACGCCACGTACGAACTGCACGCGCCACGTTTGCTTTCCGCCGTGCGGCACGCGCAACACGTTCAGCGGAATAATCATCACGGCACTCCACGAGCCATCGGCCGACGTGGCGGCGGCGGTCCAGCGGGGCTTATAGCGGACGTTTTCGTTGGACTGTTGGTAGCGCACGCCGCGCGGCGTGGTTTCGAAATAATAGGCTTGACTGCCGGCCCCGCTCGTGTTGACGCCCAGGCCGACGAAATCGTCGAGACCGAACCCGATGTCGTTGGTCGTCTGCGACGCAACGATCGGCACGCCGGTTTGCACGGCCTTGAACCCGACGTACAAATTTTTATCGTCGTACAGCACGTACGCCGTGGTCGCGAACTGCGCGGGCGAACGCGTGGTCATGTTCTGCCACGGTCCGGTTCCGTTCGGCACCGCGCCGGTCTGCCAGGCCGGATCGGCCAGGCTCGGATCGAGCGCTAACGGGTGCGGCGCCCGCGCCATCGTGAACTGGAACGTGCTGCCGACGGACGCGACGGCTTGTGCCCTGCCCGCGAGCAACGCGAGGAGCAATCCGACCAGCGAATAGAGCAGCGTGCGAACGAGGGGCAAGGTGACCGAAGTGTAGCACCGAGCCGGCCGGCGCGCGGTCAAAATGGCATCAAACCCCGTACTCCTCTCAAACCGCCGTCAGAAGGGCCTTGTATATCGAACATACGTTCGCTATACTCCGAGGTCCTGTATGTATGCCGAGCTGCACGCGTGGTCGAATTTCACGTTTCTCGAAGGCGGATCGCATCCCGAAGAGCTGGTCGACCGCGCCGCCGATCTCGGCCTGGCTGCGATCGCGCTGACCGACCGCGACGGCCTGTACGGCATGGTGCGCTTTGCTGCGCCGGGCGCAGCGAGCGCGGCATCGCGGCGATCGTCGGCAGCGAGCTCACCTTTGAAGACGGCGCGCGCATCGTGCTGCTGGTCGAAGACGCGCGCGGCTACGCCAACCTCTGCGAGCTGATCTCGACTGCGCACAGCTGCGCGGCAGCAAGGGCGACGCGCGCCTGCGGCTCGAGGATTTCGACCGGCCGCACGCGACGGGCTGATCGCGCTCTCGGGCGGTGCGACGGGCGCGTCGGAACGCGCGCTCGCGCGCGACGATCCGGCGCGGCGGCCGAAGAAGCGACCGCCTGCGCTCAGACCTCTTCGGCGAGCGTTTTCATCTCGAGCTGCAGCAGCATCTCACGCCGGAAGAAGCCGGCCGCAACGAACGTGCGGCTCGTCAGCTCGCCGCGCGAGCTGCGGCATGCCGTGCGTCGCGACCAACGGCGTCGGTGTACGCCGTCAAGGAGCACGCGCGCGGTCGCCGACGTGCTGCGCTGCGTGAAGCACGGCACGACCCTCGAGCGCGCGCACGACGACCATCTGCTGCGTCCCGAACGCCGAATTCCATCTCAAAGCGCGCGCGCGCGATGCGCCGGCTGTTCGCGCGCTATCCCGAAGCCGTCGCACGTACGCGTCGCAATCGCGCAGCGCTGCCGTTTCCGGCTCGGAACGCATCACCGGACAGTTTCCGCTCTTCCCGGTCGAAGAAGGCAAGACGCGGCAATCGTATCTGCGCGAACTCGTTTATCGCGGCGCGGCGGAACGCTATCGGCACGCCGTTCGCCGTCCAACGTCGAGCGCCAGCTCGAATACGAACTCGGCATCATCGCACAACATGGATCTCGCCGGCTACTTTCTGATCGTCTGGGACATCGTGCGCGAAGCGCGCCGGATCGGCGTGCTCTGCCAAGGGCGCGGCTCGGCGGCGAACTCGGCGGTCTGCTACGCGCTCGGCATCACCGCCGTCGATCCGATCGGCATGAACTTGCTCTTCGAACGCTTCATGTCCGAAGAGCGGCAAGAAATCCCCGACATCGACATCGACTTCGCGCATCAAGACCGCGAAAAAGTCATTCAATACGTCTACGAGCGCTACGGCCGCTCCAACGCCGCGATGACGGCCGAAGTCATCACCTATCGCACGCGTTCGGCGCTGCGCGACGTCGGTAAAGCGCTCGGCCTGCGCCTGGCGCAAGTCGAACCGTCGCTACGAGCTCGACGCGAGCGAATCGCTGGAACGCGTCGGAACCGGCGTCGAAGACGTCACCGAGCGAACGGCCTTCCGTGCGGGGAGAAGCTCGCGCGAGCGGCTCGTACGCGACTGTGCCTGCGCGCATCGACGGCTTTCCCGCGCCACATGGGCATCCATTCGGGCGGCATGGTGCTCACGCGCGATCCGCTGGTGCGCGTCGCGCCGGTCGAATGGGCGACGATGCGCGACCGCACGATCATCCAGTGGGACAAGGACGATCTGCAAGATCTCGGACTGATCAAGATCGACCTGCTCGGCTTGGGCATGCTCTCGCTGCTGCGCGAAGCGTTTACGCTGCACGAACGCTGCTTACGAGACCGAGCTCGCACTGCACACGATTCCCGCCGGACGATAAACCGACCTACGAGATGATTCAGCAAGCCGATACGGTCGGCGTCTTCCAAATCGAGTCGCGCGCGCAGCAATCGATGCTGCCGCGCATGAAGCCGACGTGCTTTTACGACATCGTCATGCAGGTCGCGATCATCCGCCCGGGTCCGATTCAAGGGCGACATGATCCATCCGTTTTTGCGCCGGCGCGCGGGCTTGGAACCGGTGACGTATCCGCATCCCGAAGCTCAAGCCGGTACTCGAACGCACGCATGGGCGTGCCGCTCTTTCAAGAACAAGGCATGCGCATGGCGATCGAAGCCGCCGGCTTTTCGGCCGGCGAGGCCGACCAGCTGCGGCGCGCGATGGGCCACAAACGCTCGCGCGACCGGATGCTCGAAATCTATCCGCGCCTGGTCGACGGCATGGTCGCCAACGGCATCGACCGCGCCGCCGCCGAGCAGCTCTTCCACATGCTCGAGGGATTCGCCGATTACGGATTTCCCGAATCGCACGCGGCCAGCTTCGCGCTGCTGGCGTACGCTTCGGCGTACGTGAAGTGCCATTTCCCGGCGATCTTCGCCGCCGCGATCCTCAACGTGCAGCCGATGGGCTTCTATTCGACCGAAGTGCTGGTCAACGACGCCCGCCGCCACGGCGTCGTCGTCAAACCGGTCGAGGTCAACGCCAGCGAATACTGGTCGTACGTCGATGCCGACGGCGCGCTGCGGCTTGGGTTCCATCTCGTTCGCGGTCTCGGCGAAGCGCAGCAGCAACCGCCTCGAAGCCGCGCTCGCCGGGACGGCGCCTTTGCAGATCTGCTCGACTTTCGCGCAGCGGACCCGGTTGGAAAAGGAAGCGCTCGAGAATCTCGCGGTCGCGGGCGCGTTCGCGCCGTGGTATCGCAACGCGGCGCGAAGCGATGTGGGCGCTGCGCGCGCTCGACGAGCGCGAAGCGCGCGGCGAACTCGGCAAGCTGATGGACGTCGACGAACCGGCGGCGTGCGTTTCGCGCCGCCTCGCGCCGCAAGCAAGAGACGGCGTTCGATTTATGGTCGACCGGCGTCACGCCGCACGGCCAAGCGATGGCAGCATTTCCGCGAGGAGCTCGACGCGCGCAGCGTCGTGACCGGCCGCGAGGTTTGTCACGAGCTCAAGGGCAACCTGCATCTGCCGCGTCGGCGGGCTGGTGATCACGCGCCAGCGCCCCGGCACCGCCAAGGGCTTCGTCTTTTTCACCCTCGAGGACGAAACGGGACTCGTCAACGTGATCGTTCGGCCCGACGTCTACGAACGCTACCGCCGCACGATTCGCGCGTCGTCGATGCTCGATCGTCGAAGGCAACCTGCAGAAAGAGTTGGGTTCGGTAGATGTGCTGGCGCAGCGTGCGTACGCCTTCGACGGCGGCGGCATCGCCGACGGCATTCACGCTCGGAATTTCCGCTAGAACGTCGAAGCACGCGATATGGCAACGTTCAGTAAGGAAACGCTCTCGAAATTCGCGGACGCGTGCGCTTCGATTCCGCTCCGCCCACTCGATCGAGCATTCGAACGCGCCGGCATCCGTCCGGGCAAGACCGACGACGATTCGGGCGGCGCTCGACGGACGCAGTTTCGCCGCTATCTTGCCGGCGTCGATCGACAGGACGAACGACAGCTGCAACAGCTAGGCGACGCACTCGGCGCTTTGATCGACGAGGTCGCCGACTCGAAGAAAGCGTTTCTCATCGGCGCAGCCGAGCGTGACGGCTTTTCGTTGACTGATGGCGCCTTTCGAATCGCCGTAACCGACGCGAGTTCGTTCGCGTTAACGAGCCTAGACGACGCATCGATCGACGACCGCATCCGGCGTCTGAACGTGTTAGCCGGCGAACGACCAGGCGACGCTATTGCCGGATCGCGGCAACTGGTCGAGTCTGCCGGCCGGCTCGCGGGCGACGGCTACGGTGTGAGCGGTAGCAACAAGACGGCGGCGGTCGTCCGCGTCGGATTGCGGAACATAGCGCAGCTGATCGACTCCCTGGACGCCGTCGAAGATTCCAAGCTAACGGCAACGCATGCGAAATTCTGCGTCGACGCGGCGGCTGCATTGGTTGGCTTCGTGGTTGCTATGGCTACAGTCCCTACGGGCCGAAGGTGAGCCACTGCGGAAAACTGACGCCTTGGGTGATGCTCTTGATCAAATTGAAAGTTCCCGCTGCGTACTCGGTGACGGAGTTGGCTTGCGCGTTCGCCACATATACGTTTCCGCTCTCGTCTAATGTGATCGCACGAGGCTGAGCGATGCCTTGGGAAATGGTCGCAAACGGCGTCGTCGATCCAATTGCATACACCGTTACATCGTTGCCGAACGTATTAGCGACGTAAAGATTTCCGGCCGGATCCATCGTCATCGCATACGGCTGATTGACACCATTCTTAATCGTTTCGAACGGTTTGGTAGCGCCGGGTGCGAAGACCTCGACATTGCTCTGATCCCGGCCACTATTGTTTCCGACGTATAGGTTATCGCTTGCATCGAAAGCAAAGGAGAGCGGTGCGCGGATTGTGATGCTGCGAATAAGACCTCCCAATTGCGGTCCGTATTCGCTAACGAAGCCGTGATTCGCGACGTAGAGGTTTTCGGAGGCGTCGAGGGCTAACATGCTCGGTCGCGCCACTCGCGTGATCGTAACCTTCGGCGACTGCGACCCCGGCGCATACATCGCTATTGAAGCCGGGAGATAATAGTACGACGACGTTTCGTAAGCGAAGCCGACGTTCGCAACGTAGAGATTCCCCTGCGAATCGACCACCAGCGATTCGGGCCGGCTAATGCCGTCCGTTATGACACGAACCGTTTTTCCGGTTTTAGAAATAACCGCGACGCTTCCGTCGTCGCCGCACGCGCCGCCGCAGTTCGCCACGTAGGCGGTCCCGGAGGAATCGACTGCGATGGATGCCGGCGTTTGAATATTCTGGCTTATGGTTTGTTTCAGTTTTCGGGCGGGGTGCAGATACATCGTAACGGTGCTATTGCCATAATCGGCGACATACAGGCGCGAAAATGCGTCGCTTAGGGCCGCTCGCGTGCGATCGGGTTGCGGTTGCGTCCGGGAGGGTGAAAACGTCGAGTTATTCGTACCGCCGGCGCAGCCGGCAGATACCGAGAACGCGAGCGTCCAGAGAAGACAGCAACGGAAACGATGCATCTAACGTTCCTCCTACAATAGAAAGGCCGCAGAAAAGGCCGTTTCGTATGTGGGCTCGCTTCCCTACCCAACAGGCCGACGACGGCAAACTGATGAAAAGTAGCCTGCGCCGATCCCGGTCCGATCGCTTCTTGAGGGAGATCGCTTTTGAATCGTAACGTTGCTCGTGTGCTCACGATCGTAAGCGTCGTAACCGTCACCGCTTGTTCGAGCGGCACGACGAACTCGACGCTGCCCACCACTTTTTCGAATCCAGCGCAACTCGCCGCCATCGATACAGGACATACGCGACCGGGCTGTCCGCAGACGGTGCAGCCGGGGTATGCGACCTGCTATATGTGGATCCGCACCGACGTTCCGCGCACGCAGGGCGAGCATCCGTCGATCAGCGGATATGGGCCGGCGGATTTGCAAGCCGCCTATAATCTGCCATCGTCGCAAAACGGCAAGGGCCAGACGGTCGGGATCGTTGACGCCTACGACAATCCCAATGCCGAAAGCGATCTTGCAGTGTATCGTTCGTACTTTAAATTGCCGGCGTGCACCACGAAAAACGGCTGTTTCAAGAAAGTCAGCCAAAGCGGATCGACCACCAAATTCCCGCGTCCCGATCCGGGATGGGCGGGTGAGATGTCGCTCGACCTCGATATGGTGTCGGCCGTTTGTCCCAAATGCAAAATTATCGTCGTCGAGGCCTCCTCCAATCGACTGATCAGCTTGGCGAAATCGGTCGATCGCGCGGTGCTGTTGGGCGCTAACGTCGTTTCCAACTCGTACGGCGGTTCGGGTGGCGGCTCGTCGAACTCGCATTACGATCACCCAGGAACCGTCATCACCGCGAGTTCGGGTGATTACGGGCATGGCGCTTCGTCACCGTGCGATTACGCCACGGTCGTGTGCGTCGGCGGAACGTCGTTGATTAAGGGTGGCAGCGGCCGCGGTTGGACCGAGACGGCGTGGAACGGCGCCGGCAGTGCTTGTGCGCGACTGGTTGCCAAACCGACCTGGCAAACGGATAAGGGCTGTGCGTTTCGCTCTGAGTCCGACGTGTCGTCGGTCGCCTCTCCCTATCCGGGTCTCGCATTTTACGATACGTATCCGTCGGGTGGATGGGGCACGACGGGTGGAACCAGCGCATCGTCACCGACCATTGCGGCAGTCTTTGCGTTAGCCGGAAATGCTTCCAAACAAAACTATGCAGCCGGCCTGTGGGCGAACGGCGGGTCGTCGGGTTTTTACGACATCACATCGGGCAGCAACGGTGACTGCAAAGCGAATCCGTATATCTGCGATGCAGGACCCGGATACGATGGCCCGACCGGATGGGGCACGCCCAACGGCGTTTCGGCCTTTTAGCCATTCGTCGTTAACGGGATTCGAAACCGGAGCACCGCGCCTTCCCCGTGATGGCGCGGTGCTTCAAAGCGTTCGATGAGCACGCCGCCGTTGGCGAGGATGACGCGTTGCGATGCGATGTTGTCTGGCCGTGTCGTCAACTCGACGTACGGCAATCCAATCGCCCGAGCGTGAGGTACGAGTTGGCGTAACGCTTCGGACGCATAACCGCGACCGCGTTTCCACGGCACGACGGCGTAGCCAACGTGCCCGAGACACGTTTCGGGAAGTGCGGCCGTGCCGGGCGACCATCGAAAGCCGATACTGCCGCAAAAGTCCCCATCCCACATCCAGCGCTGGAACCCCGGAAGCCGAGGCACCCGCGTACCGTCCGGAAGATCGATCGGTTCACCGCGCCCGTCTGGATCGTCCAGGGAAGCCAGGAACGCGGGTGCGTCGCGTTCGATGGCCGCAAGTTCTTCTTGGTAAGCTTCGGGACGCAAGTTATCCCGCGACCAGCCGCGTCGGAGCGCGTCCACATAGCTGGCGAGATATGGTTCGGCCGGTAGCACGAGTTGCATCGAAAGCCGTCTTTTCGCCGGACGGTTTGGAACCATTGCCGGCGATCGGGGTATCTTAACACTCGCCTTGAGCACCTTAGCACCACCGAAGCCGTCGCGGACGCGCCGCCGCCCGAGCCGGATCGAGCGCGTGACGCTGCACGCCGCAATGGCCGGAAACGCTCTCTTTCTATGGAGCGAGCCGTTTGCGCGTCCGTCGGCGCTGCGCGATCGCCTTTCGGCGCTCGGCGGCGACGTGCGCACGCAGAGCTGGAGCGACGCCGCGGCCGGGTCGGCCTCGACCGGCGGGGTCGCGCGCGAAGGGCTCGCACTCGACGGGCGCGATGCCGTCGCGCTGTTGCGTTGACTAGCCGGCCGCGAGATGGCAACGCCGGATGTTGCGCTCGGCGCCGATGTCACGTTTTGGTGCGACGCATTGCGATTGGCTGCCGAGATCGTGGCGTCGCAACGGTTCTTGCCCGGGCTCTCATATGAAGCCGACCAGAAGCGCTATCGTGCGGTTTGGGACCCGATGCTCGGCGATCGCGAACGCAAGCTGGCCGCTGCATTGGGGTTGACGTCACCGGCATCGTCTCCGTCGTTAGAGCGCTTTCTCGCCGTCGCCGTTGACGCGCTGGTGCGCGATGCCGCGGCCGAGCCACGATCCGCCGCCGGAACGTCGATCCACGACCGATGGCTCGATGGATTGCGATCGACGGACGGTGTGGTTTCGGCTACTCCGGCCGAACTGCGCGGTCTCGCCGCACAAATCGCCTCTTGGCGCCGGCCGGTTCTCGACGACGACGCGACCGATTACCGTTTGTGTTTACGATTGGAAGAACCGCACGGTGACGGCGACGTGTGGCGCGTCGTCTATTTGTTACAGAGCCGTCCCGATCCGACGCTGTTGCTCGACGCCGCGGCGGCTGCTGCATCGGCCGCTTCGCGCCTGCGTTCCTAGCGGCATTGGGTCGCGCCGCGCAAATTTCACCCGCCGTCGATGCCTCGTTACGCGGCGTTCACTCCGTGCCGCATTGGTTCGAAACGGACGCGGCAGGCGCGTATGCGTTTCTTTCGGAATCGGCGTGGCTGCTCGAACAAGCCGGCATCGGCGTCATCGTACCGTCGTGGTGGCTCGGTAAACACACGGCCGGCCGCATCGTTGCGAAGGCGACCGTCAAACCGCCGTCCACGTCGGCCGGCTTACGTGCCGATACGCTGCTCGACGTTGACTGGAACGTCGTACTCGGCGATCACCGCTTGTCGCAAGCCGAGTTGGAACGACTGGCGCGGCTCAAGGTTCCGTTAGTGCGCGTGCGCGGCCAATGGGTGCACGTGGAACCGGGCGACGTGCGAACCGTTCTCGCTCGATTGCGCGAAGGCGCTTCGACGCTTACGTTGGCCGAGGTGGTGCGCCTGCAGCTCGACGGTTCTTCGCCGGTCGAATGCGGCAGCGACGTCACCGCGTTGCTCGACGGATTGGAGAGCGCCGGACGTCTCGGCGAACTGGCGCCGCCCGCCGGCTTGCGCGCGCAACTGCGCCCCTATCAATTGCGTGGCTACGCATGGCTGCAGTTTCTGACCGCAGCCGGTTTTGGCGCATGCCTGGCCGACGACATGGGGCTCGGCAAGACGGTGCAAATGCTGGCGTTAATTCAATACGATCGCGAACGCGTCGCCGGCCATCGTCCCGTGCTCCTGATGTGTCCGACGTCGGTGATCGAAAATTGGGTGCGCGAGATGCAACGCTTCACACCGGACTTGTCGGCCTACGTGCACCACGGCGCCGCCCGCTTGCGCGGCCGCGAGTTCGCTCGTGCGATCCGGGCGCACGATGTCGTCATCACGAGTTACGCGTTGCTGAACCGCGATGCCGAAACGTTTGCGGCGTTGCGTTGGCACGGCGTCGTTCTCGATGAAGCGCAAAACGTCAAAAACCCCGATAGCAAACAAGCGCGCACCGCGCGTTCGTTGCGAGCCGGATACCGCGTCGCTTTGACTGGAACGCCGGTCGAAAATCACGTTGGCGACTTGTGGTCGATCATGGAGTATTGCAATCCCGGTCTATTGGGATCGCAAACGGCCTTCCGGCGCGATTTCGTTATTCCAATTCAAGCGTTGCGCGATTCGGACGCGGCCAAACATCTGCAGCGGCTGAGCGGGCCGTTCGTATTGCGGCGCAGCAAACGCGATCCCGCGATCGTCCCCGATCTGCCCGAAAAGAGCGAGTCGATCGTGTATTGTACGCTGACGCCCGAACAGGGCACGCTGTATGCGGCCGTGCTGCGCGATCTCGAAACCGGCATCGACGAGTTGAACGGGCATGGCCCGGCGCGGCGCGATCTTGGCGCTCCTCTCGAAGCTCAAGCAGATTTGCAACCACCCGGCACAATTCGCCAAAGACCGTTCGGCGCCGGCCGAGCGATCGGGTAAGCTCGCGCGCCTCGAAGAGATGCTGGAAGAAGTGCTCGACGTCGGCGATCGCGCGTTGATATTTACGCAGTTCGCCGAAATGGGCAAGCTGCTGGTACGCCGGCTGTCCGAGCGGTTCGGCCGTGAGGTGCTCTTCTTGCACGGCGCAGTTCCGAAAGCCGCGCGCGACGAGATGGTCAATCGTTTCCAAGAGGAGCACGGCCCGTCATTGTTCGTGTTGTCGCTCAAGGCCGGCGGAAGTGGACTGAATCTAACGCGGGCTAGCCACGTCTTTCACTACGACCGGTGGTGGAATCCGGCGGTCGAAAATCAAGCGACGGATCGAGCGTTCCGCATCGGACAAACGAAGAACGTGCAGGTGCATAAACTGGTCTGTGCCGGCACGCTCGAAGAACGCATCGACGATTTGATCGGTCGCAAGGCCGCGGTTGCCGAAAGCGTGGTCGGAACCGGCGAACAATGGCTGACCGAACTATCGGATCGCGAGCTTCGCGATTTGGTTGCCTTGGCACCCGAAGCGGTGGAGGGTTAGTATGCCGAGAGCCGGCGGCGTTCGCGCGCAGTCGCGCCGCGGTGCGTTCGGGCAGCGATGGTGGAGCCGTCGATGGATTGCGGTGCTCGAGTCGCTCGGTTTGGGCGCGCGTCTGCGCCGCGGTCGCGCGTACGCGCGGAACGGCAACGTCGCGGCCGTTGAGGTCAACGAACGCGGCGTGCGTGCGTCGGTAAGCGGCACGCGTGCAGAGCCGTACGCGGTGACGATCGCGATGCAGCCACTCTCGCCCGGTCAATGGCAGCACGTGACCGATCGCATCGCTAAGACGCCGCGATTTGCGGCCGCGTTGTTGAGCGGCACGATGCCGCAGGACATCGAGGAAGCGTTTACGGCCGTCCACTGCGCGCTCTTTCCGCGTACGGCGATGGATCTGCGAACGTCGTGCACGTGTCCGGATTGGTCGAATCCGTGCAAGCACGTCGCGGCGGTGTACTATTTGCTGGCCGAAGAGTTCGACCGCGATCCGTTCTTGCTGTTCGCGTTACGCGGTCTGGATCGCGAGGGCGTGGTGCAAGCGCTCAGCGCGCGCGAGTTCGGCTCGGTAGCGGTCGCACCGGATGCGGCACCGCTTCCTCAATCTCGTCCGCCGATCGACGTTCCTTCGGTGGATGCATGGCCGCTCCGGCGTGCCGGACGTTTTCCGTTTTGGAGCGGCACCGAGCCGCTCGAATCCGCGCTGGACGACGAATACGCTTCGGCTGCGGAGCGAGCCGCGGCGCTACTCGCCGAAACCTGGCCAGACGCCTAAGCGCGTCTAGCGAGGGCCGAGAACGGCGCGCGCGTGCGACCCACCGTCGAAGCGCTCGGTGACGTTGAAGTCTTCGGCTAAGCTCCAAACGATATAGAGTCCACGCCCCCGTTCGCTGAGCAGATCGCTCGGAAGCCGCGGGACGAGCGTGAAGCCCGGACCGCGATCGAGAACGTGCAACACCGGCATCTCGTCGTTCCAATCGAAGGTGATGTCGATCGGGCCTGGAGCGTACCGGACGACGTTACCTAACAGTTCGCCGAAAATCAACTCGGCCGTGCCGGTGTCGTCCTCGGACATGCCGCCATCGCGCAACGCCTGTACGAACGCGTGCCGCGCACGGTGCGCCGTTTCTGCATCGCTCGTATCGAACGTCCAACGTATCGAGGGTCGTGTCGAGGCCGGTTCGGCCGGCCCGGGCGACGCGAGACGCAACGTTAGAATGACGACGTCGTCGCTGCTGCCGCGTTCTAGAAGGCGCTTATACAGCGCTTCCGCGCAGTTCGGCATCGACGGGATGTCGGCAGCCGCAACCGCGGCCTGCAGGCGTTCTTGGCCGGCGATCACATCGCGCTCGACCTCGATCACACCATCGGTATAAAACACCAACAGACAATCTTCCGGAAGGGTTATGCTCATCGCTTCGTCGCCGCGCATGCGCAGACCGATCGGCGGCGAGCCACCGCTTAACGCCCGCACGCTGCCATCGGAATCGCGCAAGAGCGGCGGAGGATGTCCGGCCGATGCGTAGGTGAGCGTTCGCGTAATCGGATCGAATACGCCGACGAACGCCGTGACGAACATGTTGGGATGTTCGGTTTTCAGCGTACGGTCGGCGGCATCGAGCATCGCGACCGGATCGGCATAGACTTGTGCGACGCCGCGAATGACTTGCCGCATCGACGCCATGATAACCGCGGCGCTGAGTCCGCTTCCGGCAACGTCGCCGATCGAAACGACGATTCTGCCGTCGCTCAGGCGCAGCGCGTCGTACCAGTCGCCACCCAGCAGCGCGCGATCGCTGGCCGGGACGTAGATTCCGTCGAAACGAATTCCGGGGACGCTCGGAAGCGAGCTCGGCAAGGCGGCTCGTTGGAATTCGGTCGCGATCTCGCGTTCGCGCTCGTATAAGCGCGCGTTTTCGATCGCAACGGCAGCCCGGCGCGTTAACTCTTTGAACAATGGAACGTCGTCGTGAGAGTACCGGCGCGGCGTTTCGGCCCAAAAAGCGACCAGCGAACCGATCGTGCCGCCGCGCGATTTTAACGGCACCGTGACGGTCGAGTGCGGCGCGAGCGCGCGAATGACGTCGATCAAATCGTGCGAGGCCGACCGTTCGATCGACTCATCGGGAATGCTGGGGATAACGATCGCCTGATTTTTACGCAGTTCGGCTTCTATCAGCGGTTCGGCTTGGAGGTCGTGATTGTAACGGCCGACGATCCGCTGCACGAGCGCGGCCTTCTCCGGGTAGGCGTGGATTGCGGCGACGGTTTTCAGCCGGCCGGTTTCGTCGAATAAGTCGATCGCGGCCCAATCGGCCAATTCCGGGACGACGATCGCCAGCATGCGTTCCAGCGTCGTCTGCAGATCCAGCGACTCGGACAGCGCCTCGCTCGACCGCGCAAGAAACGCGAATCGCTCACCTTGCCGTTTGTGGTCGTCAACATCCGTACACACCGCCAGCCATTCGCTGCGGTCTGCCTTGCCCGACCGAAGCGGCGAAACGCTGGCGCGAAACCAGCGATTATCACCGTCGAATCGGCGAAGCCGCAACTCGAGGAAGAACGGTTCGCCGCGCTCTATTCCTTGCGTCCAGGCTTGGATCGCGGTCTCGGCGTCGCGCGGATGGACGGCGAGCCGGAGCCGCTCGCCGGCATCGAGGCCGTCTTCGAGGCGTTGGCCAGTATACGCAAACCATTGCCGGTTGAAGCGGTGCACGTTTCCATCGAACGAGCCGACCCACAAAATTTCTGCAAAGTCGTCGAGTAGGATTCGTTCGACGCCGGCACTCGATGAAATGCCACCCACGCTCCTGTGTTCCATCGTGGCGCGGTTACGCACCTTTTCTGGGCTGGGTGGCGGGCGAGGCTATTCGCTACACTGCTCGGGCGATTTGGCGCATAATTGCGCTTGCGCGAGATCGACTCCGAACGCGGAGATCGCCTCGACGACGATGCCGCCGCTGGTCGAATATCCGTATCGCTTGCCCCGGTAAATTCGGTTACCGTGCCGTCACTTCGATCCCGAATCGATGCGACGCGTTTGGCGGCAAGAAAATCTTGTGCCACAGCTTGCCCGTATAGGGTGGCAAAGAAAGTGTAGCCGTAGCCGTTGCCATCATGATGAATGGCAGCCGACCCGGGCGGTTTTCCGGGATTGCCGACCGACAGCGATTCGCGCCGAATGTGCGTCCCATCGGTGGTGGCGTAGAACGTCCAGGCGATTCCGCGATCGTTCGTTTCGAGCTCGAAGGCCGGGTCGCCACTCATCTCGTCGCGGCGTTGCGCGATGCCCGCCGGCAATTTTCGCGTCGATGCCCATGCGTGGAACTGTTGCAGCGTCTGTCCCGGCAGCGCGCTCGCCGGCGCGACGCACGCAGCGAACGCCAGCAGACCCGCGACGATCTGCTTCGCACATGCGGCCGCCGTCATGTTAGGTCAGCCTTCTGCGTCTCGCTTCGGCCAGCAGTGCGTGGCGGCTGCTGACGCCAAAGAACTTGAGCACGGCCTTGGCATGATTGGCGACGGTGGCCACGCTCAAATCGAGTTCCTGGGCTATTTCCGCGTTGCTCTTCCCTTCGCATAGCAAACGGAACGTCCGGTCGCGCATCGGCGTCAGACCCGAGCCTCGTTTCGAGCTGGTGAAGCGATCGCGCCATTCTTCGGCCAACCAGCTCTTGGGATAGTTCCCAAGCCACTGATGGGCCTCCTGAAGAAACGCCGTCTTTCGCGTCGCGTCGAACAATCGAAGATCGCATCGTGCAGCTCGCCATTCGAAGGCAATGGTTCGATACACTTCGCGGGCGCCCTCGAAGCTGCTCGCGGCACGCTTACGCTCACCGTGATGCAGATCGACGACGCCGCTGACGTAATCGAGCAGCGCGTGAAAGCGGCGTTCGCGATGGTAGAACGGTACGCGGGACGGGTCATTTTTTATGCGGCGGAATCGATTGAGATATTTCGCCGCACGCGCCGCGTCGTTGGGCGCCGTCAGCTCCGCGAGCAGCAGTAACGCGAGCGTACTCTCGTCGTCGAACGTGTCCCAATCGAAGGATTCGGCGATCCGCTGCGCTTCGAAAAGTTCCTGGGCAAACCACGTCAGCTCGTTACGGGCTCGCGCGAGATACGCTCGATCGCAGTACGCGACCGTACGCCACGCGTCGTTGGGTGCGTCCTCAGCGCGCTCGCGCAAATAGCGAAACGCAGTAAAGTAGTCGCCATCCAGCGCACTGGTCCAGGCCAGCGAACGAGCAGCCATAAATCGGCGGCCGGAGAGGTCCTCGGGCCAGGGGGTTCCGGAAAGTTGCCGTTCGATCGAACGGACCGCATCGGGTACGTGACTCTCGCGCGAGCAGATAGCCAATGAATAGGTCGCCGCCACCCGCGGCACCATGTGTTTTTCCGACTGCGGGTCGATCGACGCCAGCAGTCGTATTAGGACGCGCGCCTGTTCGTGCGTGCGCGACTCGGATTCTAATATGCGACTCTCGAGGAGTTGTGCGGCGAGTTTGCTTTCCGTACTACGGCCGGCTTTGGCGAGCGCGAGGCCTTCGCGCGCACGTTGCGGATCGGATTGCAAGACGAAGCGTCCGCCGATGCGCGATCCGACCGCAGCGATCAGTTCTGCGTCGCCTTTGTGCGTTGCGGTCTGCATCGCGCGCTGCAGCCGGTCATCGGCTGCTACGTAGTCACCCAACACGGCGTGCGCCTCGCCCAGCAGCATTTGCTGCCAAACATAATCACTGCCGTTCGACGCTGCTTGCATCGACTTGAGCAGCGGAAGCGCCTTCTGCGATTGGCCTGGCGTGCGCAACGCAATTTGTGCGCGAACGATCGCGACGTTCGGCGGAACTTGGCCACGGCGAACGTGTGCGTCGAACGTTTCTATCGCTTCGGAATCGCGCCCGCTTTCGAAGGCGTCGTTCATCGTGCGCATCCAAGCGACGCGCGCGGGCGGCTTGTTTATCGCGTTTTTCATGGTTGAAACCGGTACATGGTGAACCGACTCGTTCATGGATTGCGAAAGCGCAACCTGCGAACGTTCTTCGTTGCCTAATAGGCCTTTAGGCCCAATAAGTATGGAGCGCGCAGGTAAGCGAAGCGAGGTATAAAAGCCCGTACTATGCTCTCAGGCTCGATTTCGGGCAAATGGCGATGACCGAGTCGGTAACGGTCACGTTTCTTTTTAGCGACATCGAAGGCAGCAGCCGGATGTGGGAGCTTGACCTAGCGGGCATGGACGCTTCCCTGGAGCTGCACGACCGAGTGCTTGAAGCTGCAGTGGCAAAATGGCACGGTCGGACGTTTAAAACGATGGGCGACGCCTTTTGCTGCGCCTTCGAGGACGCTGCCGATGCCGTACACGCTGCGGTCGAAGCGCAGTTGGAACTCTCTCGCCAATCGTGGCCCGAAAGCATTGGGCCGTTACGCGTGCGAATCGGTCTGAACACCGGAGCGGCGATTCGCAGCGAAACCGACTTCGTCGGTCCGGCACTCAATCGTACGGCGCGAGTGATGTCGAGCGGCCACGGCGGACAGATTCTTGCGTCCAGTGCTACGGTCGCCGTTATCGGCGCTCCGCCGGATGGAATTGCGTTTCGCGATCTCGGTATCAAACGTTTGAAAGATCTCGAATATCCCGAACGCATCTTTCAAGTCATCGCAGCGGGTTTATCCGTATCTTTTCCGCCCTTACGGACGCTCGACGAACATCCGAATAATCTGCCCACGCAACTGTCGTCCTTCGTGGGGCGGCGCGCAGAACTGGAACGTTTGAAGACGGCATTTACGCAATCGCGCGTCGTCACGGTCGCCGGGCCCGGCGGAATCGGAAAGACCCGCCTGGCAGTGCAGTTCGGATCCGAGAACGTCCACCGATTCCCCGGCGGCGTCTTCCTCATCGAGCTCGCGAGTGTAACCAATGCCGCATTGTTGCAGCACGTCGTGGTCGCCGCGCTCGGGCTTCGCGAGAATGCAGCCGAGGCTCCTATCGATACTATCGCCCGCTTTATCGGTGAGCAAAGCGTTTTGCTCATCGTCGATAACTCCGAGCATCTTTTGAACGACGTGGCTGCTATGGTTAAAGCGTTGGCTTTGCGTTGCAACGCGCTGATGGTTCTCGTGACCAGCCGCGAGCCGCTGCACCTAACCGGCGAGAGGGTCGAGCGACTAGCCTCGCTGTCGTTGCCGGATCGCATCGGCGCATCGGAGCTCGAAACGAGCGACGGCTGCAAGCTCTTTCTCGAGCGGGCACGGGCGAGCGGTGGCACTGTTGCCGGCGCGCCCGGCGACGCTGAGGCGATCGTTTCGATCTGCCGGCGCCTCGATGGGATTCCGCTCGCGATCGAGATCGCCGCGTCGCGGACTGCGAGCATCCCACTGCGGCGACTGGCGGAGCGGCTCGATGCGCATTTGCTCGTTAATAAAGATCCGACGGTCGTCGAGCGCCATCGCACGTTGGCAAAAGCCATCGAATGGAGTTTCGAGCTTCTTGACGAGGACGAGAAACGGGCGTTCCTCGCAATGTCGGTCTTTCGGGGAGGCTGCACCGTCGATGCGTTAGCGTACGTCCTCGATGCTGACGCCGACGATGCCTTAGAATCGCTGCTCGACAAGTCGCTGTTGCACGAAACGCCGGGCTGTGACGGTGAGCCGCGTTATCGTTTTTCCGACCCAACGCGAGAGTATGCGGCCGGACGTTGCGGTACCCAGTTTGGGGCGGGACATCTGGAGCACCGGCATTGCGACTATTTCTCGCGTATTGCGAGCGACGCAGGCCGGGCTGCCGACGATCGGTTTGTGCAGATCGCGGCCGACATTGACAACGTACGTGCGGCGCTGGATTGGTCGCTTCGACCAAGCGCGCCCCAATCTGAAGCGAGCGCCTTCATTTTGGCCATGACATCGTATTGGCGTGCGCGGAGCTGGTTTACGGAAGCGCGCCTATGGTTGGAGCGCGCTCGTAAAGTGTCAACGCGGGGTTCGCCGGAGCTTATGCGCCAGGAAGCAGCCTTCGCCGCCATGCAGGACGACTACAACACAGCCACATCGCTGGCGGAAGAAGCGCTTGTAGCCTACGAGAGCGCAAACGATGAGCTTGGGGTTGGAAAAGTGCAGCACACACTAGGCGAAATCGCACACAGACAAGGGCGCTGGGAAGACGCCGAGCGCCTGTACGAGGACGCGTTGCTGCATCTACGAACCGCGCGCCATTTACTTGGAATAACGACCTGTTTGATCAATCTAGGTCTTTTGGCGCGCGAGCGAGAGGATCTTGAGTCCGCGCACTCTCTTCTAAACGAAGCTGCTGAAATTCGCGGTCGAACTGAATAGCCCGAACGTTTCTGCGCAGCTACTCATCGAACAGGGCTGGCTTGCATTGTCCGAGCACCGGACCGAGGATGGTAGACGTCTGTTTCAAGAAGCGCTTGAGGAAAAGCTGGTGCAGAGTGATCTGCACGGTATTTGCCAGGCCCGGCTAGGTGTAGCGACCGCGGCGCTTCTCGACAGTGACGCTGCCAAAGCGATGGCCCAATTCGAAACCGCGCTGCGCGAGGCAGATCGGCTTGACGCTCGAAGTTTTATATCTGACTCGTTATACGGCTTGGCAGGCGCCAATGCGTTGCAAAATCAACTCAAAGCATCTGCAGTGTGTTATACGCTGGCGCATGACTTCTCAGTTAAAATGAAAGTCGAAAATCGGCGCGGTCTGGCCCAAAAGTTGGTCGAAACGTACCTGGCTGCGGATCCCGGTAACGGACAGTTTTCGGGAGCCGCAGCCCTTTGTGCTTCGTTTACGTATACGGATCCCGAAGGGGCGATATCTCGCATGCGATCCCTTCAGGGTTGTCTCTAGCTCGCTACGGAGTTACTTGGCTCTTGACAGGAGCGTCAAAATTCGACAATCCAGTAACAACTTTGATGCTCATGCTGTAAGCTGTGTTCGCTTGCGGAATTCCATCGTTTACTCTCGTTGCGCCCGCTTCAACAGAAGCCAGGTGTTGACAAAACGTCGTAACTCCAGTGCAGGCGACGATCGGCGATGATGATGCGCTGTTCTCGGAAGTAAAAACGAAAATCTCGAACCCACAATTCGCTATACAAGGTTTCCGTCCGACAATCTGTTGGTTTCCATTAATATGAAAGCCGGTCGGAACGCTGTCTCCGTTGGTGACGACTTGCCTTTGACGCTGACCCAAATAGAATCCAACGGCAATCAAAGCGAAACCCAGTATGACTGACCCAAGTCCGCGTATTAGCGTGCTATTCATGACGTCGTTCCTCCCTTTCTTGTTGGAGGCCCCTTAAGAAATTAAGGCGCTATGTATTGCGGTGACGCTCGATAAGACGTTTGGTACGTTTCCAGTGGCGAGCGCTGCAGCTAACGACAGCATCCCGGCGGCAATCTTGATTCCACGACTGATGCTCGCAACTTCGTTTTTTAGCGTCGCTGCAGCCGCGTTGGCTTGCGTCGTCGCCGCGTCGAGTTTGACGAAGGCACCGGCTGCGTCGTCGAACGTTGTGGCAGCGGCTTGCACGGCGAGCGTGGCACCCGCGTTGGCGGCGTGCGTCGCATCGCTGGAAAGTCGATCGTACGACGCTTGGTCTGCGACGTCGTTATCGTCGAGAAAAGTGTTGATGCTCGTCGCAAATTGCGTGTAGCGTTTGGCTAGCGTTTCGAGTTGATCGGCAGAGAGCTTCGGCACGGATTATCCTCCACTCGACGCGAGCGCCGAAACGTCTTTGACCAACGGCACCACGTTATCGTTGACGACATCGATCATTTCAGACAGGCTTGCCTGCGACTGTGCCGCCTTCGCGAGGGCCGCATCGGTCTTCGCGAGGTCGCGCATCGATGCGGCGTAGGCCAACGCTTTCTGTTTGCGCGTCTCTACGTCGTTTCTGCGAGCAAGCCACTCTTGGCGAACGTGCAAGATCGTTAATCGATCGCCGTTCGGGTGCACGGCGTTGCGCAGATACCGTTGGTAGAAGCGATCGACGACCACTTCCTCGTCATCGAGGAGCGTGGTATACGGTCCTTCCGCGGTCGATGCGAGCGATTCGGTGGCTTGGCCAACCGACGGATCCGCTTTCAGCACCACCCGGCGCAACTCGGCGTCGCGGTCGTTTTCCAGTTTGATCGAAACGATCGTGCTCACCAAGTCGCCGAACGCGGTCGCTTGGGTGCTCGAGAAGATCGACGTGCTCGTCAACGCGCTTCCCAACGCATCCGTCCCGTCGGGCTTCGTATCGACACCGGCGATTGCGGCTAGACCCTGAACGTACTGTTCGAGAATAGCGTTGCGCAGTTTCCATTGCGCGGATACGGTTGCGGCAAGCGCGCACGTGGAGGGCGCGACTCCGTTCGGCGCAGGGGTCATTTCCACCACAGGACGCGTACGCAAAAACGCGGCGCTGTTGTCGGAATATTCGCGAATGCGTACGCACGATTGTGCGAAATCGGCGGCAACGTTGTCGAACGAGGCGGCGCCTGCGGCGAAGGTTTTAGCGTATTCTTGGACTCGCTGCGTATCGACCGGTTTTTCACAACCGGACAGCACCACGCATCCTAAGGCGATCGCGACGAACGGGCGCTTCATGAGGCGTACCGAAAGCCGGGCGTCGCGGCCTCGGCCTGAGGTGACGGCAGCGCGGGAGTAGCCACCGAGGGCGCGGACGCGGCCAAAATGGCTAAAGGATAGCTCGCCGGAAACAAAACGCCCGTCATGGCAAGAGGCTACTCTTTGCGCCTCTGCAAGTCAAGCGCTACCTCGCTCGCCTTGCGATGCCAAACGGCCGCGACCTCTGTCTATCTCGCCGGATTCGTGTCGATAAGCGCGAGCTGAAGGATTTCGATTATCGTAGCGACGTTCTGCCGCATCGGCTTCCCTAACGCAGTAAAAGAAAATCGCCGGCACAGTGTTTGTCGTGCCGGCGATCGAGTGTGTTAGCGGGGTGGTTTCCCACCGTCGCTGTTTTGCGGCGGCTTAGCTCCGCTGTTTTGCGGCGGCTTAGCTCCGCTATTTTGCGGCGGCTTAGCTCCGCTATTTTGCGGCGGCTTCGGAGGTGCCGCGTGCATCGGCGGCTTCGCAGCCGGGTGCGTCGGCGGTTTTGCCGGAGGCTTCGGCGCCGGTTTGGTATTGTAGGCCGGCTTCGGCGCCGGTTTGGTGGTGTTGGCCGGCGGTTTCGCTGCCGGTTTGGTGCTATTTACCGGCGGCTTTGCAGCGCCGGTGTTGGCCGGAGGCTTCGGTGCCGGTTTGGCACTGTTTACCGGAGGCTTTGCGGCGTTGACGGGAGGCTTCGGAGCGGCAGCCTTATCCGCAGCAGTCACCGGTTTGAAGTTCGGCGGACGGTTCGTCGTGCTCAGCGGTTTGGCCGACACGAGTTCGGCAGGCCGTCCATGATTGACGCGGGCGTACATATTACGATCCGCTGCCGCAGTATTGATGTGATTGCGCTGATTCTGCGTCAAGCCGATGTGCGTCTCCCGGGCATACCGAACCTGAGCAGGGGTCGCCACGATCCGCGATCCGCCCGGACCGTAGTAGCTATAACGATTGACGTTGTGCACTACGACCGTACGATTGACGTACACGTTCCGCACATACCGCGGGTTGACGCGCATCACGGCGGTGTTATAGCGGAACTGATTGCCCGACCATGCGCCACCCACGAAGCCGTTACCGTAGTAACCGCCGCCGTAGTTGACGCCGCCGTAGTAACCGACCGTCCGGCCCCAGTACCCTTGGTTCCATCCGTAGTTATTTTGCGCGGCTTGATAGCCCCAGTATCCGGGGGTCCAGAGCATTCCGTACTGCGGAGCTGCCATCCAGGTGCCCGGGATCCAGTAGTAACCGGCCGACCCGTATCCCCAGTATCCGGGGATCCACTGGTAGTTTGGGTTGGCCAGATACGGTTGTTGGTACGCCGGCATGATCGGCGGTGCGCCGATCCCGACGTACAGCTGAGCGCTTGCCGGCGCAGCCGTCGCTAGGGGGAGGGCCGCCGCGAAGGCGACCGCGGTTAAAAATCCTGTTACACGCGTAATTGCTGTTCCTCAAGCTCCTTCAGGAACCAACATACCCCGTTTGGCAGCCAAGCATCCTTGGAACCGGTTAGAGGATCGTTACAGCTCGTTAGGATGGGGGGGTAGGCAACGTTCCCGTCCCCATCCTTGCGTGTAGAGGGGTTACTGGTTGCCTATTTGGCTGATCGTCGCTCCGACGGGTTGGGAAACGGAGTCCGTGATGTTCGCGGTGATTTGTTGCGTGAACGGATTGTCGATCATGACGCCATTGGCAGCGTTACCAAAGTCCGGGGCGATGAAGCGAGCAGTGGTGCCCTTCTGCTGGCCGCGCTTCCAGAATCCGATGACGTCGCTGGAGCCGGCGATCGGAGCCTGGCCCTTATATGTGAGGGTCGCGGCGGTGCCACACGTGCAGAGCTGAAAGATGGCCGACGTCGGATTGTTCTGGTACGTCTGGTCGCCGACCAGCAGGTACGAGCCGCCCCATAGGATGGCGCCGGGCGTATACATCGGCACGCCCCCGGTGACGGTAACCGGCGAGAACGTGGTCGAACCGCTCGGCGCCACCGCGATTGCGAAGCTCGAGCTACTGTCTAATCCATCCACGTAGAGCGCGCCCGTCGGGGTGTAACCGACGAATGCCGGGTGGGGAATGTTGCTCACCGTGACGGTCGTGGGCGATCCAGTTGCGTGGGTGTAGAAAGAGACGGTGCCGTTTGCGGCGGACGGTGCGAACTCTGAAACCGCGAGATTTCCGGTCAACGGATCGACCGAACACGAGACCGGACCACCGTTCGGGTCGGTCAAGGTTTGGCTCGGGGTCGTCGCGCCGTACGCGTACTCGTAGATTTTACCGGTGGCGTAATCCGGGATGAACACGTTACCGGCGGAGTCCGCACACGGGACGGCGGGCTCGGTGAAACCGGTCAGCGTTCCGGTGAGCGCGGTGTTGAGTCCGTTCTTTTTGTACGTATAGATCGTGACGTCGGCAGTGCCGAAATTGGAAACGTACAAATTCGCGTTTCCGGCTTTCTTACCATCCGGCGAGATCCACGACTTCTTGCGATCCGGCTTGACGGCCGGCAGCGGGCCGCGGAAAGCCCACGGTGATAGAATGCCTTTTGCAGCGTTGCCTGCATACGACGTGACGCCGGCCGACGTTGCCGTCGATGGCGCGACTTGCGATTGCATGTTACCCGAACATGCGGACAAGAATGTGACTGCGGCTGCAACGCCGCCGAAACGCGTTAGAAGCGGGGACATGGTACGCATTTAAATTCCTCCAGAAGGTATTGCATCGATCTACGTTCTCTTTTACCTCGTGGCCTGTTGTGTTTATCGGGTATAAACGCCGTATTTTTAGGGAGCTTGCGACTGCGTATCCGTGCCTTTAGTCCCATTGGATTTAGAATGCGGTACTTGCATTACGCTTGCTTATCGTTACGAAATAAGCTGTTCCGGACGATCGGTACGTCGCGAACGTGCACGGCTGCCGCATGAAATACGGTGTTAGCGATGGCGCGGCGCATCCGATATCCGAAATGTCGGCATTGGTCGCTATGAGGTAATCGCAGACATTCGCCTCACTTTTGCCGGAGACGCCGGGCGCGAGCGCGTAGCGAACGCCATGCGCTTTGCGTACGTCGTGTTAGCCGCGGGATCGTCCAGTCGAATGGGGCGCGACAAGCTGACCTCGCCGCTCTCCGGCAGGTCACCGTTGGAGCGCCTCGCGGCGTTGCTGAATGGGCGAGCGGTGGTGATCGTCACCACAGCGTCGCGCTTGGAAACGTGCAAGCAACTAATGCCGAATGCGACCGTGCTGGTGAACGAACGTCCGCAAGACGGAATGACGTCATCGCTTCGCCTGTCGCTAGAAGCTGTCGCGGATCACGAATGCATCGGAGTGTTATTGGGTGATAAGCCGCTGCTGTCGAGAGCGACGCTCGATCGACTAGAATCGATCGTGTCGTGGTCGCCGCTCGACATCGTGTATCCGCAGTCGGAAACCGGAATTCCCGGCCATCCCGTGTATCTGTCGCGCCGAGCCCGAGCGCACGTCGCGGAGTTGCCGAACGGCGATACCTTGCGCGAACTCCGCGGGCATGCCCTTTTAACCTCGACTGCGATTCCTTGCGACGATGCCGGCGCGTTTCTCGACATCGATACGCAAGACGACTGGCTTCGCGCCGAACGCTTCGCGCGCACCTTTGGCCGCTAACGTGTCGTTCGGCTACGAGTTAACGCGGGGGTTCGCGACCGGCGTAGATTCGAGACAGCAACGGCGTGAGGTACGTCCCGGACGGCAGCACGTAGCCCAGCGGAGGAAGTGGTAGCGGCACGTCGTGCACGTACGGCGGATTAGCAATCCTGTCGTCGCTCGCCGGATAGCAGACGGGCCAGGGAATCGTGCCGTCCTCGCCCGCGCCCGTAGCAAACTGTGCGATGTATCGCGCGTAATAGCAGATGGTCGCGCCCGACGACCAACGCCGCAAGGGAATCAACTGCATTTGGACGGCGTTTTCTTGGATGCGTCCGGCAACGTCGAAGTACGATCGCCGGAAAGCTGCCGGCGCTTGACGTTGTACCGTAGCGAGGCTCAGCGGGTTGTTGGTCGTTCGCAACTGAGCGGCGACGCGAGCGAAGGTCTGCTCTTGCTTTGCAATCTGTTCGCTCACCGACGGTGCCGCTGCCTCGGCCGCAGGCCTGCCAGGCGTCGGCGGAGCGGTGGTTTGCGGCTGCGGCGTGGCTTGGGCATCTTGTCGAGAAATTCGTGCTTGGGCACAGCCGACGGCCGCGGCGCGACTGGGGCGACCGATTGCGCGGCGCGTCGCGCCGTTTGCGGCCGCGGTTGCGGAACGGTACGAGTGGCCGGAGCAGTTCGCGGAACCGGAATCGGGCGCCGGTCGATGCGAACGACGCTGGATGCGACGACACGTTCGGTGTGCGGCGGAACGAGTGGGGCGCGCACCATCCAACTCCACGCGCCTAGCGGCACCAGCAGTGCGTGCAACGCGAGCGAGGCGACGAACGCCCAAAGGAGTGGCCCCCGATCGCGATCGCCGCGCCGTCCGGAAAGCATGTCGCACGTTTCGACACACCCCGTGCCGGGTGACTTCAACCGGGTGACTTCGACCTCTAGCGCGAACGGCGAACCGTGGAAAGGGGGAACGCGGTGCAACCGTCTGATTCGGGTTCTGGGGAAGCGGCGTTCGGTCACGAAGACGCACATAGCGGCGGTTTGAAACGCTCGCTGGTCTGGATCGGCGTCGGCGTGAGTGTCGCCGGCCTTGGAGCCGCACTCGCCTTTACCGTGGCGCGCGCGATCATCGGCGCACGGCGGCTTCCGGACGATCCGACCAGCAAGCGTATCCAGCAGCTGATCGACGAAGCGAACACGCTGCTGAAGACCCTTGACGATCAACGCGGCAGCTAAGCCGGACGGAGCGCCACGAGCCGGTGAGCGGCTCGAACTCGATTTCCACGATCTTCTCGCCAACGGACAGGCCGTCGGCCGGCATGCCGGCTTGGTGGTGTTTTGTTTTGGTCCGCTTCCCGGCGAACGCGCGTTGGTTCAAATTTCCGACGTCAAGCCCAAGTACGCCGTCGCCGCCCTCATTCAACTGTTGGTCGAATCGCCGGAACGCGCCGAACCGTTCTGCCCGGTCTTTGGAGAATGCGGGGGCTGCCAGATCCAGCACTGGGCGTATCCGGCACAACTCGCTTGGAAGAAGCGGGTCGTCGTCAATGCGCTCGAACGCATCGGCGGTTTTCGGGACGTTGACGTCAACGATACTGTGGGTATGGACGTGCCGCGAAACTATCGCAACAAAATGTCGCTGGTGGTTGCCCATCAGGCTGAACGCACGCAACTCGGCTTTTATCGCCAGCGCTCGCACGACGTGGTGCCGATCGATGCGTGTCCGATCGTGCTGCCGCAGTTGAGCGGGTACGTCGCGGCGTTGCAGCATCCGCCCGGCCCTGACGCGGCGCGAGCGATTGCGTCGTCGCGGCACATCGTTGCGCGCGCTTCTTTGGACGGAACGGCAGTCGTGACGTTGACGACCGACCGCCCGTCGGACGAGGCCGAGCGCGCCGCACCCGAGCTGTTGGCATCGCTACCGGGCGCCTCGGGCCTCACAAACTCGTACGATCTCGGGAGTACGAATGCGATCCTTGGGAAGCGCCAGCGACTGTTGGCCGGCAATGCGGAAATCGAGGAGACCATCGACGGTTTGCGCTATCGCGTTTCGTCCTCGTCGTTCTTTCAGGTCAATACCAATGTCGTAGCGCGCATCTTCGAATATCTCGATGCGCGCGCGCCGCGCGTAGGGCGGGTGCTGGATCTGTACTGTGGCGTCGGCACGTTCTCGCTATTTTTTGCGCGCCGTGGCGCCGACGTGCTCGGTATAGAAGAAAGCGCAGGAGCGATCGAGGAAGCGCGATCGAACGCGGAGCTTAACGGGCTGTCAAAACGCGTTCGATTCGCGAAGGGCCGCGTGGAGCGAATCGCTGCCGACGAACGTGGGCGAAACGAGTTGGCGGCATGCGAGTTGGCGTTTTTGGATCCCCCGCGTAAGGGCAGCGACGAGGCTGCGCTGGGCGCCTTGGCCGCGGCCGGTGTGCCGTCGATCTGGTATCTCTCGTGCGACCCGGCGACGTTAGCCCGGGATTTGAAGTTCCTCACGGCAAAAGGATATCGTCTCGGAACCGTGCAGCCGTTCGACATGTTCCCGCAGACGGGACACGTTGAGGCGCTGGCCACGCTCGAGCGACAATCCTAACCGACCGGAGTTTATCGTGCAATCCGATTCCATCGACGTCCGCTACGTCGCACGACTGGCGCGCATCGCATTGACCGACGAAGAAGTTGACCGTTTTTCGGAGCAGCTCGGCGATTTGCTGCATCACGTCGACGCGCTATCCGAATTGGACACCAATATCGTCGCGGCGACCGCGCAAGTGGTAGAGTCGCGCAACGTCACGCGCTCCGACGATCGCCGGCCGTCGTTGGATCGCGAGACGGTTCTCGAACAAGCTCCGCGCAGGCAGGGCAACTTCTTTCGCGTCCCGCGGATTATCGCCGAATAACGTGAGCGACTTCTCGATCGAACGCGGCGCGGCCGACATCGCGCGGGCCGTTACCGCAGGTTCCGTTTCGGCGGCAGACGTCGTCGAAGCCATCTTGTCACGCGTTGACGCGGTTGACGGCGCGGTTGGTGCATACCTAACGCCTTTGCACGATCTCGCGCGCCGCACCGCAGCCAATGTCGACGCGCGCATCCGTGCCGGCGAGCTGCTCCCACTCGCGGGCGTGCCGTTAGCCGTAAAAGACAACATGTGCCTTACCGGAACGCGCACCACCGCCGGCAGTAAAATTTTGGAACATTGGGTAGCGCCGTATACGGCTACCGCCGTCGCGCGTTTGCTGCATGCCGGTTGCGTTCCGATTGGGAAGGCGAATCTCGATGAGTTTGCGATGGGCAGCTCGTGCGAGAACTCGGCGTTAGGTGTCACGCGCAATCCATACGACCCGGCGCGCGTTCCCGGCGGATCGAGCGGCGGTTCGGCCGCGGCCGTCGCCGCGCTCGAAGCGACCATCGCGCTGGGTAGCGATACCGGCGGTTCGATCCGCGAACCGGCGGCGTTCTGCAATCTCGTCGGATTCAAACCGACGTACGGACGCGTCTCGCGGTACGGTTTAATCGCATTCGCCTCGAGCCTCGATCAAATCGGTCCGCTCGCGCGTTCGGTGGAGGATGCGGCGCTAACCTACGACGCGATGGCGGGCTTCGATACGATGGACGCGACGTCGGTTCACCGCAAAGTCGAGCCGTCGGCGACGGCGCTGCGCGAAGACCTGCGCGGATTACGGATCGGTTTGGTTCGCCAATTCGACACGAAGCTTTTGGGCCCCGAGGTTGACGCCGCATATACAAAAGCATACGACGACCTGGCCGCGTGCGGTGCGGAAATCGTCGAAGTGTCGCTGCCGACCGCCGACTACGGCCTGGCCACGTATTACTTGATTGCCCCGGCCGAATGTTCATCGAATCTCTCACGCTTCGACGGCGTGCGATATGGGTTACGTGTCGAGGCTAAGGACGTGCAGGCGATGTACGAGGAAACGCGTGCAGCCGGCTTCGGCCCCGAAGTAAAGCGCCGTATTCTCATCGGAACGCACGCGCTATCCAGCGGGTTTTACGACGCGTACTACGTTCGCGCGCAGAAAGCGCGGACGCTCATCGCGCGCGATTTTGACAAAGCCTTTGCCGGTTGCGACCTGATCGCGTGTCCGGCGGCCAGCTCTCCGGCGTTCGCATTCAACGCCAAAAGCGATCCGTATAGCATGTATATGATGGACTACTACACGATTCCGATGTCGCTGGCCGGGTTGCCTGCGCTATCGGTGCCGTGCGGTTGGGTAACGCCGCCCGGCGGAAACGTTCCGATGCCGCTCGGTTTACAACTCTGTGCGCCGCAATTCGCCGAGCCGCTGTTGCTCGGCGCCGCACATGCCTACGAGCGTGCCACCAATCACGCGGCGCAGCATTCCGCGCGCGTAGAAGCGGTGTCGCCGTGAACTGGGAGGCCGTGATCGGCATCGAGTGCCACGTCGAGCTGAAAACACAAACGAAGATGTTCTGCGGTTGTCCGAACGAGTTCGGCGCCGAGCCCAACACCAACGTTTGTCCGGTCTGTTTGGGAATGCCGGGCGCGTTGCCCGTGCCCAATCGCGTCGCCATCGAGCACATGGTGCGAGCCGGCCTTGCGTTTGGCGCCGAGATTCCGGCGTTTTCGAAGTTCGACCGCAAGAATTATTTTTATCCGGACATGCCGAAAGATTATCAGATCTCACAGTTCGATATGCCGTTGACGTCGGGCGGCGAGGTGAAGTATTGGCTCGACGACGGGACGATGAAGTCGTGCCGCCTGACGCGCATCCATCTGGAAGAGGATACCGGCAAGTCGTCGCACGCCGGCTCGGGCGACGGTCGCATCGCCGGCAGCGAGTATTCGTTGGTTGACTTCAACCGTGCGGGCGTTCCGCTGATGGAGTGCGTCTCCGAACCGGAGATTCGTAGCTCGCAAGACGCCGTTGCGTATCTTACGTCGCTGCGCGAGACGCTGTTGCAGCTCGACGTCAGCGACGTGAAGATGGAAGAAGGCTCGCTGCGCTGCGATGCCAACGTGTCGATACGCCCGGTCGGGGCCACAGAGCTCGGCACCAAGACCGAGATCAAAAATATGAACTCGTTTCGTTCGGTCCAACGGGCAATCGATAGCGAAATCCGGCGGCAGATCGAAACGGTCGAAGCCGGCGGCCGCGTGGTTCAAGAGACGCGCGGCTGGGACGAAGCGCGTGGCGAAACGCACGGCATGCGCAGCAAAGAAGAAGCGCACGATTACCGGTATTTTCCCGATCCCGATCTGGTCCCGATGGAACTGCAGGGGGACGACGTCGAGCGGCTGCGCGCCGGCTTGGCGGAGTTGCCTTGGCAACGTTTCGAGCGCCTTACCGGCGAATACGGGCTGAACGTTAAGCAGGCGGGTCAGCTGATCGACAACGCCCGGCTAGCCGAGTATTTCGATCGCGTCGTCACCGCGAGCCGGAATCCGCAGCAGTTCGACCAACTTCGTGTTGGGCGATCTGTCGCGTCTAGCAAACGAGAGCGGCGTGGCCGTGGCCGATTCGAAGGCGTCGCCGGACGACGTCGCCGAGCTGATCGCCATGGTCGAAGCAAAAACGATCAACTCAAAGATCGCCAAAACGCTGGTCGAGCGGATGTGGAAGGGCGATGGCTCGCCCAAAGCGATCGTCGAGCGCGAAGGTCTGTCCCAAACGAGCGATCCGGCGGCGGTCGAAACGTTCGTCGACGACGTGCTTGCGGCCAATCCGAACATCGTTGCGGAATATCGCGCCGGCAAGACCAACGTCGCGGGCTTCTTGGTCGGCCAAATCATGAAGGCGTCGCGCGGAAAAGCCGATCCGGCGTTGGTGAACACCGTTCTGAAGCGCAAGCTGGAGTAGCGAGATGCTCGCCGACGAGAAAACGCTCGAGGCGCTCGACTTCGAACGGATTCGCGAGCGCGTCGTCGGAGCGACACGCACGCAGCGCGGCCGCGGTCTGGCCGAGGCGCTGTCTCCAGAGGTTGCGTTCGATATGGTGGCGGTGCAGCAGCGTCGCACCGCTGCAGCGCGCGATTTAGTGGCGTCCGCCGATTTCCACGTGATGGCGGCGATCGACACCGGCGAGTTAACGCAGACGGCGGCGCTCGGGCGGACGCTCGGCGCCATCGAGTTGCGCGCGGTGGGCGACGCGTTAGCGGCCGCGGCCGCGGCGTACAACGTCGCCGGCCACGATCCGGTGTTGCGCGAGGTCACCGTTGGATACGTCGCGGTGCGTGAATTACAACGTGCGATCGTGGATGGCATCGACGAACGCGGCGTCGTGCTGGACCGCGCCTCGCCGGCGCTGGGGCGCATTCGCCGTTCGCTCGTGCAAGCACAGTCCGATGCGCGCGATCGCGTCGGCTCGATCTTGCGTTCGTCGCGGTATGCCAATGCGATTCAAGATCAGGTCGTAACGATTCGCGAAGGCCGGTTCGTCGTGCCGATCAAGGCCGAGTTTTCCGGTGAGTTTCCCGGCATCGTCCACGATACGAGTTCGAGCGGTCAGACACTGTTCGTGGAGCCGCTGGCGGCGCTCGAAAGCAACAATCGCTTGCGTACTCTGCGACTCGAAGAAGAGCGCGAGATTCAGCGCATCTTAGGCGAGTTGTCGCGACGCGTCGGGGCCGACGCGAGCGCGATCGAAGGCAATATCGATATTCTGGCCGATCTCGATGGTATCGTCGCGAAAGCGCAGGTTGCAAAATCGATGGACGCCGTGCAGCCGTTGTTGCGCGAAGAAGCCGCAATCGACGTGCGCAACGGACGGCATCCATTACTCGGTGGGCGAGCCGTGCCGCAATCGATCGCGGTGGACGACGAGACGCGCGTCGTCGTGATTAGCGGCCCGAACATGGGCGGCAAGACGGTCGCGCTCAAACTCGTCGGGCTGTTCACCATCATGACGTACTGCGGCATGCAGATTCCCGCATCCGACGGGTCTTCTGTCGGACGGTTCGACCGCGTCGTGGCGGACATCGGCGACGAACAGTCGATCGTGGCCAACGCGTCGACCTTTTCGGCCCACCTCGATCGCATGCGCGACGCGCTGACCGGCGCCGGCCCGCGCACGCTGGTGCTGGTCGACGAGATCGGCGGCGGCACCGAACCGAACGCCGGTGCGGCGCTGGCCGTGGCGATGCTCGAGCGTTTGTTGCAAGCCGGGTCGCGGGCTGTGGTGACCACGCATGCGACCGAACTCAAACTCTTCGCTCATGCGGCCGCAGGCGTGGCCAATGCGAGCGTCCGCTTCGACGCGCGCACGTTCGCGCCGACCTTTCATCTCGATATCGGCGCACCCGGGCAGTCGCTGGCCTTCCCGCTGGCGCGCGCCGTCGGCATCGACGAATCGATCGTTGACGCAGCGCAACGACTATTGGACAATAAAGAACGCGATTATGAATCCGCGTTGGCCGAGTTGTCGGAACGTTCTGCCGAACTGCACGACCGCACGCGCGCGCTCGAAGGCGAGCGTGCCGACCTTCGCCGCGAACTCGAGCGGGCACGCAGCGAACGCGACGCGCTCGACGGCGAGCGCAGAAGTTTTGGACTGCGCGCCGAGGAGCGGATGCGCGATGCGCTGCGCGACTTCGTACGCGATTTACAACAGCGGGCCGAAGAACGCGAGCAGCGCCGGCCGAAGGTGACGCCGGCGCAATCCCAGTTGCTCTCGCAGACGCTGGACGCGATGCATCGAGACCTCGGCATCCGGCCCGAAGCACCTGGAACCCTCGACAACGGCGCGTTTGCCTCCGGCGATCCGGTGCGGATCACGTCCTTGCGCCAAGATGGCAGCGTGGTCGAGGATTACGGTACGAACGTTCTGGTCGCGATCGGGCCGATGAAGACGGTCGTTGACAAGAGCGACGTCGTGCGACGGCAAGTAGCGCCGGCGCGAACGTTGCGAGCCGGTGGCGGGACGCCGCGGCTGGAGGCGGCGACGCGCAGTTCGGCAGAGTTGGACGTCCGAGGAAAGCGATTCGTGGACGCCGAGCCGATCGTCGAGCAGTGGCTCGACGAGGCGCTGCTGGCGGGCAACTCGCCCTTGCGGCTGATTCACGGAAAAGGCACCGGAATGTTAGGCCGCGGGCTGCAAGAGTATCTACGTTCGCACCCGGCGGTTAGCAGCGTGCGCTACGGTAACGAAGAGGAGGGCTCTGCGGGCGTGACCATCGTGGACCTGCGCGAATGACGCGCGACGCGCGATTCGACGACGTTGACTATTTGCTCGACGGCTTCGAAACGGTCGAAACGGTGAACGACTTTCGCGAACGGTTACGCTCGGGACGGCCGCTCAACGTCAAACTCGGCATCGATCCGACCAGCCCCGATCTGCATCTGGGCTTCATGGTCGTGCTTTCCAAACTGCAACGTTTCGCCGAAGCAGGCCATCGCGTAACGTGGATTATCGGCGATTTCACCGCGCGCATCGGCGATCCGAGCGGGAAGAACGCGACCCGCCCGCAGTTGACGCCCGAAGCGATCGACGCCAACATGAACACCTACCGCCGTCAAGCCGAAAAAGTACTAGATTTGGAGCGCATCTCCGTGCGTTACAACTCCGAATGGCTCGACAAGTTGGATCTCGCCGATTTGATCAAACTCTTGTCCAAGACGACGGTCGCGCAAATGCTGGAACGCAACGATTTCTCCGAATCGGTATCGCAGCGGTGCCGCGATCTCGTTGCACGAGTTCTTATATCCAGTCGCGCAGGCGTACGACTCGATTGCGGTCGAGGCCGACGTCGAGCTGGGCGGAAGCGATCAGCTGTTCAATCTGTTGTTAGGGCGTCACTATCAGCGCGAATACGGCCAACAGCCGCAAATTTGCGCGACCGTTCCGTTGTTGGTCGGCTTGGATGGCGAGAAGAAGATGAGCAAGAGCTTGGGCAACTATGTCGGGATCGACGAAGCCCCCGAGCAACAGTTCGGGAAGCTCATGAGCATCGCCGATTCGCTCGTGCCGACGTACGCACGTCTGGCTGCGTTTCGTTCGCAGGCCGAATGCGATCGCATGGCCGCCGAGATTTCCGGCGGTTCGGTCAACCCGATGGTCGTAAAAAAAGACGTGGCCGAAAGCATCGTGGCGCGCTATCACGGCGCGGCTGCGGGGAGCGCGGCGCGGGAGCATTTCGAGCGGACGGTGCAGCGCAAGGAGCTGCCGCAAACGGAGCTCGCCGAATACGGGGTGCCGCACGGAACGCGGATCGGCGAAGTGCTGGTACGCGCGGGCTTAGCCGAGAGCAAGCGTGCGGCCGAGCGACTAATCTCCGGGAACGGCGTGAAGATCGATGGTATAGTCGTCAACGATCCGCGCGGGGCGTGGACGGCCGAGTCGGCGGTCCTCTCCGTTGGTTCGCGAAAGTTCGTGCGCGTACGCGCGCAGAAAGAATAGCAATGGCAGCAGCGATCACGTATACCCCCGACACTCCGATCGAAGGACGCCGCTTTACGTGCAAGCGTTGCCAGCGAGTCTATGCCTACCCGGAGGCCAACGATCGGCCGATTCGGTGCGAGTGTGGCTGGTGGTATTACAACGACGGTGCGGGCATTCGCGAATCGTATCAGCAACGGCTCGAGCCGTATCGCACGCCCGCGAATCTGCGCGCGCTCTTCGAGCGGCGCTAGCGACTCCTTAGGACTTCGCTCGCTCGACGCGTTCGGCGAGCGCATCGAGTTCGGCGCCGCTTAGCTCGTAGCGCCGCCCGCAGAACTCACACGTCGCCTCGGCGCTGTCGCGCTCTTCTCGTAGACGTCGCAGACCGTCGGCGCCCAAGCCGGTCAGTGCGGTTTCCACTTTTTCGCGCGTGCAGCGACAATCGAATCGCACCGGCATTTCGCGGTGGGCGCGAAGATCGACATCGCCCAACAGCGCGTGCAGCAGATGTTCGGCAGTTGGGTTTTCTCGAACCAGCGTCGTGACGGACGGCATCGCAAGCGCTCGACGCTCGATGCGTTCGAGGGCGTCGTCGGGCGCGCCGGGCAACGCTTGTGCGAGAATGCCGCCGGCGGCCACGACGCCGGTCGGATCGGCCAAAACGCCCAGCGCGACGATGCTCGGTATTTGTTCCGAATGCGCAAGATAATACGCGAGATCTTCAGCGATCTCGCCGGTCTGTAGCGGCACGACACCGACGTACGGCTGTCCGACTTCGTAGGACTTCGTCACTTGAAGCACGCCGTTGCCCACGACGCTTGCTACCGCGAATTTGCCGCGCCGATCGACGGGCAGTTCGGCCAGCGGGTTGCGCGCATATCCACGCGCGCCGATGACGGCTCCCGCGTCGAGCAACCACGACTCGGCCGTGATTGCACCGGCCGGCCCGTCCCCCGAAATCTGCAGCGAGATGCGCTCGCTGCCTTTGAGGCTTGCTCCAAACAGCACCGCGCCGGTCGCTAGCCGCCCGAGGGCCGCAGCGATCGTGGGGGAGAGGTCGTGCCGGGCACGGATTTCGCGAACCAGGTCGGTCGTGACGACGGCGCTGACCGCGATGCCGCTGCCGGTCGCGGTCGCGCTGAGGAGTGCGTCGGGCATCCGGCGCTTTCTCTCGAAAGGCGCGCGCTTTTCCTGTACGGAAGGGGCGCCGATGCGCGTTTTGGTGCTGCACGGTCCGAACTTGAACTTGCTCGGCATTCGCGATCCGGCGACGTACGGTACGCAGACGCTCTGCGAGGTTAACCAACAGATCCGCGCGACCGCGCTGGAATTGAACATCACGGTGCAGTGCGAGCAGTATAACGGCGAAGGCAGTATCATCGATGCGTTGCATGCGGCGCGCGGAAAGTATGACGCAATCGTCATCAATCCCGGGGCCTACGCGCACTACTCGTACGCGATCGCCGACGCGCTCTCGTCGATCGGCCTTCCGGCGATCGAAGTGCATCTGTCGAACGTTGCCGCTCGCGACGAGTTTCGACGAAGGAGCGTCACGGCCGCAGCGTGCAAAGGCACCATTTCCGGCCTGGGTGCCGCGGGCTATTCGCTGGCCCTGCGGGCGCTAGCGGAAAACGAGAAATGACGGTGAACAAGCGTCCGTGCAGGCAAGCGCAAGCTCAATCGGCCTGTAGGAGAGCGCCATGACCAAAGCCGACTTAGTCGAGGCTGTGGCGGATCGGGCGGAGCTTCGGAAACGCCAGGCCGCGCAAGTCATCGACGTGGTGCTAAAAGAGATCGAAGCGGCGCTTTGTCGCGGCGATCGCGTCGCATTGATGCCGTTTGGGAGTTTTGTCGTACGCGATCGTAAGGCGCGCGAAGGAAGAAATCCCAAGACGGGTGAGAAGATCGAGATCTCAGCGCACAGGGCGCCGGCATTCCTCGCCGGCAAGGCTCTGAAAGATTCGGTCGGCCGCAAGAACGTTTCGCAAAAACGTTCGTCGCGCTAGACGGGTCCGCGCAATCGGCATCGGGCTGTGGCGCAGTTTGGTTAGCGCGCTTGACTGGGGGTCAAGAGGTCGCAGGTTCGAATCCTGTCAGCCCGAAGTTCCCCAAAGCCCTTATCTAAAAGGGCTTTTATCGTTTGCGACACCTGCTCGGGAGTGTCGGTTTCGGATGACTTCCCCATGACTTTCCGGCATCAATATGGTGCGACCCCCGGCCCGCTGCCTACGCCATCTATCTCCCCTTTTGCAGCGCGCCGTAGCAAGGTAACGGGAATACCGTCTCGCCCCCAGCTGCCTGCAAAGTCAGCCATCCAACGGTTCCAGCGGGGCATCTAGTAATGGCTTCAACGAATGTGTTAGCGCTTCTACTCGCGGTTCACGTATGGTTCGGAACGTATTCCGTTTTGGACGTCGGCGAGCCCGGGGTTCCGCAGCTTACAACCGCGCAAGCTCGATGGCTGCACTTGATCCATGCTGTTCCGGCCTACGCAAAGCGCTGGCAATACATGCGCTTTGTGAAGCAACCGGCGAAGAAGCTGCCGTCGGACCCTCCGCTGATTGTATTCGACGCTCGAGGTTTAGAGCGATTAAGCGAGAGCAACGTCGCGGCTTACGAAGCCTGGTTCCACGTCATTGGGGAGCCGTGTAGCGCAACGTACACCCCGTCGAGGAGAATGTACGTTGGAGAGACGTCCGCAGGATGCTCGCCGGACCAACTTCTGCCCCCGGTCCCAGGTGAATCGAGCGTCTTGAATCGTAGTTGAAGCAGCACCAAGCAAATGAAAAGCGCTCTGTGAATCCCCGTCGATTCAAGAAGAATAGAACTTTTGGCTAAAGGTCGCCGTCTTAAGGTCCAGCGTTGACGCGCCCTTTTGCTTTACGGGTGCAAATAAGAACGAAATGTGCGGTATCTTCATGCCGCCGTTGCTTGGGTAGCAGACGGTATCGTAATAGTTCAGATTATTGGCCGTCGCAGTGCCGTCAAACGCGTTCGCGCCCGACGTGACGGAGAATGTCTCATTCAATGTTAGAAATCCCGGAGGCGCGCTTAGATAGAGAGCATAGACCGCGACGCCTTTTGCTTTAAACGTGCCGGGAAGCGGGCCTTGCGCTGTGCCGGAGACGTGGAATCGGATCGTTTCAAACTGCTTCGTCCTTCCTCCTGACGCCCTGCAGGTAAACTTTATTGACGTTCCAACGAACGTTTCGCCATCCAGCGTTAGAGGCGTCGCCGTAGGACTCGGCGACGCGAGCCCCGGCGCTGAGGGTGCGACGATTTGGTTACTGCTACAACCATTCAGCGCGAGAATCGCGGCCGCGGTGGATAGGCCGAGAAATGACAAACACAGAGTTCGCACGATACACTCCTTTTCCGCGTCTTATGCGAACGGAAATGGTAAGCGTGCCCGAGGTTGCTCGGGTAACTACCGTCAGTTTATCATCTTCGAAGGTTTAAAGACAATAGGAGGGGCTCGACCCAAAGCATTGCGGAAAATGATTGGGGCTAAAAAGACTTGTTAACCGTGTGGCCAGCCGTCGCACCGCGTGAACGCTTGAACTCTCGTGCTTCTTCGGGGATCATACCAACATCTCGACGAACTTGGTTTGACGGGGGATATTGAACGATGAAGCACGCAGCGAGAATTAGCATATTGTTGGTGGCCGGAGTGATGCTCGCGTCGTGCGGGGGCCCACCCAGGCAGACTTCGCAGCCCGCCGGCGGAGCGGGATTGTCCGCGTTGCCCACCAGCTGTTACGTAACGAAAATCGACCCCACGACGGTGAACGCGACGATCACGTTCTACGGTTGGCCCGACAACAGTCCGCCGGGAAATGCGATCGCACATCCCGTGCTGCACCAAGTCGCCTCGGGCGACGGAACGTATTGCAATCCCACGACGTTTGCCACCGAGAAAAAGAACGACAGTCAGATTCCGTACGGCATAAAAATATACGTACCATTCCTGGAGCAATACTTCATACGCGAAGACGACTGCGCCCACTCGGGACCGCATCGCGGCCACGGACATAACGGCTGCTCGGGCTTATGGTTCGATCTCTGGATCGGCGGCGATAAGGCGTCGATACCGCACGACGTGTTTTGGTGCGAGAATCATTTGACGCCGAACGGTAAGGTGCAGGTCGTGCTAAATCCCGACGACGGTTTGTCGGTCGAGAACGCAGGACCCATCTACCTCGACGATCCGGCGCCGAAGGGGACTTGCTTTGGCACACCTGAGAAGAACTGACGCCGAAGGTTGAGACTTCGCAAACAGCTTTTGCTGGTAATTGCCGCGGTCGCTATCGTGAGCGCTTGCACGAATCGAGCACCAAATGCAACGCCCCTCCGCGCAAACGTTGGGGAGACGTTGAACGTGCGCTTAGCGCCGGCATTGGTTCCCCAAGCGATACGGGCCTTACAAGGCAGCGCAACGCTCGATGACGCAACGGTGGCGCTGCAGATTTATCCGACATACGCGATGCGAAGCTCTACCAACGTCGAAGCGAACGTCTATATTGCGGCGCTCGACGACGCTCGCGCTAAAGCCCAAGCGATCGCCACGTATGCTCGAGTTAGACTCGGAAACGTACGAAGCGTCGATGAAGTCGCGCCAACCCTAGGCGGCACCGGCTATATCGGCGCCGGACGACTCGCGCCGATGCCTGCGCCAAGAAGTGCGTCAGTTTCGGCGCCTGCAAGCGGTGTCGTTATGCTAGCAGTAACCTTCGATGCCGGAGGCGTTCCGATTTCGGTTCTCGGCACGCATACTGGGCCTCCGCCGCAGTACAACCTTGGCGACGCTACTGGGGTGTCGGTTGAGATTCGGGCGCGCGGCGAAACCCTTGGCGCCGCTCAGCGCCGTATGAACGCGGTCGAGGACTCAATCCGCGGAATCGTAACGCAATATGGCGCAACGGCGAAAGGCGTCATCGTCACTTCGGCAGACGCTAACACCTTTTGATTCGGTGGAAGACTAGCGCTTCTTTCGGGCGCTTTTCTTCGCGGTCGACTTTTTCGCGGACGATTTTTTCACGGAGGTCTTCTTCGTGGACGACTTCTTCGCTTTTGCTAACGCTCCGCGGCCGGCGCTTCCAACCTTTGCGGTGAGCTCCTCGGCGACTTTGCCGCCGCTCTCAACAACGGAGCCAATAGCGGCAATAACTTTGCCGGCTTTCTGAGCTCCTTGCGCGACCTGTTTCGTTTTACGAGCGACGCTAGATGCTGCAGAGGTTACTTTCTTAGCGGTCTTTTTCATCGAAGCACCGGCGCGCTTTGCGATCGATTTCTTACCGGTTTTCTTGGCCGTCGTTTTCTTAGCTGCCATAAAGTCCAATATCTCCTAATGTCTGGCACCCAACGGGCACCTGTGCTGGCAACCTTCCCCTGACTTGCCTCTACGCAAACATACGTCGTGTTAGAAAGGCCGTGCGCGTCGGCGCTGGGCGGCGGCAATTCTCTGTCGCAGCGGCGGTAAGAGATCTGCGCGCAGGTCTTCGACCGCTTTGGCCGCGCTGTACGTGGCGATATCGTATTCGCGAATGTCCTTCGGCGACTCACGCCGCCCGGGCTTGGGTAACGCGTCGAACTCTACGAGAGCTTTGTTGTTCGAAAACGTGCAAGACACCCAAAATTCCGAGAAGCGCCGGCGGTCGTTCGAGCCGTCCTTCTTAGGAAACCCGAGGTGCGGGTGTAGGAGCCGGAAGAGATCGAGTCTCCAGGCTTGCTCGAGCTCGCTGCCGCTTGTGGTAAACATACTGCAAGTATAGCATGGGCCTTCGGACGGCAGTTCGAATCGCCCCACCATGCATGCAGCTGTCGTTACCGACGTTACCAAACCGCCGCGCTGGTTGGAGTTCGCCGATCCGTTACCGGCGGCAAACGAAATCGTCGTTTCGGTACGCGCCGCGGCGCTGAGTCCGTTGGCGCGCGGACGCGCGTCGGGAACGCATTACAGTGCGTCCGGTGCGGATTCGTTCGTAGCGGGCGTCGATGGGGTGGGATTAACGCCCGATGGGCGTCGAGTATTCTTCGCGTTTCCGCGTGCACCGTTCGGCACGATGGCCGAACGAGCGCCCGTTGCTCTCGACAACTGCACGTTGGTGCCCGACGGTCTCGACGATGTTACTGCCGCCGCCCTTGGCAATCCGGGTATGTCGTCGTGGGTCGCATTGCGCGAGCGTGCGAAGTTCGAGCGCGGCGAGTCGGTGTTGATCAACGGAGCGACCGGTTCTGCCGGCCGCTTGGCAGTTCGAATCGCGCGCTATTTGGGTGCGCGAGCGATCGTCGTTACGGGGCGTAACGAATCGCAACTCGAGGCGTTGCGCGATAGCGTTGACGAAGTCGATTCCGCTGTCGTTGGAACCGGCCGAGCTCGAAACGCGATTCGACCAAGCGCTACGAACGCATCGCGTCGGCGTTATCTTGGACTATTTGTGGGGCACGTCGGCGGAGCGGCTCGTTGCTGCGATCGCGCGAAACTCCGGGGGAGACGCCGCGCCGCGCATTCGATTCGTGCAAATCGGCGCAGCATCGGGCGCCGATATCCGCTTGCCGGGCAGCGCGTTGCGTTCGTCGGGGGTGGAAATCATGGGAAGCGGCTTGCGCAGCGTCACCAACAAAACGCTGATCGCTTCGATCGGCGAGATGCTGCGCGAAGCAACGGCCGCCGCACTCACCATCGATATGGTCACGGCTCCGCTCGAAGAGGTTGAATCAGCGTGGCAACGGGATTGGGGTTCGCGCCGGCTGGTTCTGCTCGCAGATGCGTAAGTAAAACACAGACCCCGCGTAATAGCGGGGTCTGTGCTGCTAGAGAAGGAGCGGTTGCTTAGTGGAGTATGACTCGGCCGACGACGAACACGCCGTTGCTGTAATGTCCGACTAACGCGACACGTTCTCCCGGCTGCGGGGTCGAACCGGTCGGGAGGATCACCGTGCCGTTTTTAAGATCGACCGTTTGCTCTTCGCCGTTACGACGCGTGACGGTCAATCGATAGGGGCTAAAGTTCTGGACGACGCCGACCATGACGTGCTTCTTATCGTACTGATGCGTGTCCCACTGATTTTGCCATGTGGTGTAGTTAGGATACGGATACGCTTGGGCCGAGGCGGGGAGCGCCGAGCCGAACGTTCCGACGAGCGCGCCGAACGCCAGCGCCGCGATTGTCGTTTGCAGTAGGTATTTCATGCTTCTTTGAGTACCCACCGAGTTCGCAGCGAAACTCAGAACTCGCCAGTTTTAGCCGTGCCTTAAGATATCTGGGAAAGCTAGCTACTGCGTCCCGATTTTTTCGTTGGCGTTGTTGAGCAGATAGATTTTGTCGGCGTGGCGCATTCCCAGCGCTGCTTGGTCGAAGATGATTCCGACGTACTGTCCGGCTTTGACGGCCGACATCTGCATGGTCGTCTTGCCGTTGCTGGAAAAGACCTGATCGAATTTCGGAACGATCGTGAAGCTCAACGACTGCTTCGTCTTGGGATTCTGTACTTTGATGTTGCTGGTGGAAACGTGTATGACGATCCCGTAGAAGGTCTGGGTGGTCATCGCGGAAGCGACGTACGGAACGGTCGCGAACGAAGCGAAAACGGCCGAGGCCGCTATGGCAGAAAAGAAAGATCTCATATGCACGTTATTCCCCAGAATCAAACACTTAACTCCTGGCTCCGGCACCGGGCCGCCCGTGGCTGACGAGGGCGGGTACGAGGCAACGCTGTTCGCTGACGGCGGCTCGCGCGGGAATCCGGGGCCGGCTGCCAGCGGGTCGGTGCTGATCGATCCGGCGGGGGTACAAATCGAAACGGTCGGCACCTTTTTGAACGTCGCCACTAACAATGTTGCCGAGTGGACGGCCCTGGTGCAGGGCTTAGAAGCGGCAAGCCGCTTGGGCATCCGACGGCTAGCCGTGCGCTTGGATTCGGAGCTGGTTGTGAAGCAGATGAGCGGCGAATACCGCGTAAAGCACCCGGATCTACAGCCCCTGCATCGCCGGGCGAGCCAACTTTGTCGTGCCTTCGAGCGCGTTGAAATCCGTCACGTCCCGCGTAAGCAGAACGCTCTGGCGGATGCATTGGTCAACCAGGTTCTCGACGCCGAAGCCGCCCGCGCCCAGGAGGCGCGGCGAGCCTCCGAGTAGGCGCCGAATATGCGACGGTCTTCGCCCCTCGAGCTGTTCATCGTCGGCCTGACGATCGTGTTTTTGATCCTTGCCTGGCGGTTTTCTGGCGGATTCCATCAGGTAGCCGGCCTCGGGCACGCGAAAAACGCGCCCAGCCGTTTGTACGCGCGGCTCACCATCGACTATGCGCATCCGCCGATTTTCCAAGAACAATACTACATGCAAGACATCGACGGGCTGTCGACCTTCAACTATCGGATTCGCGGTTATAACTGCCGGTTGGTCACGATTCAAGCCCCGGAAGGGCACACGTACGACGTCAGCTTTTTCTTTGGCGGTTTAGAGCAAGACGGTATCTGGCAGCTGACAAATCAGGCACCGTTGCCGCACGCAGCGGCAACCTACACCGTGTACGTCAAGCAGGTCGCCGACTTCAAGCAAGGCGATCGCACCGTCGTCTTCACCGATCCGAATTACTGGGCCACCCACGGGCCGCACCGCGAAGTCCAGTTAGATCTCTCGAAAGGTGACGGCGACAATATCTTGCGGATGTCGGCGCCGAGTCCAGATCCGCGCTACCGTAAGATCGTCGACGACTTCCGCACCTTTGGGCCGGATGAATTTCGCCGTAACGTTGCCGCGGCGCAAGCTCGCGCCAAAGAGAACGCGTGTCACTGACGCGGCGGCGCTTGATCCGATCCGTACTCGGTGTAACGTTATTGGCCGCGATCGTCTTCGCAGTGTACGAGATCGCGGAGAGCCCATCGAACCAGCTGTTCGGACGCACGATCGTTTCGGGTCCAAAGAACGAACGGATCGTTGCACTCACGTACGACGACGGCCCGAACCCGCCATACACGGATGCGATTCTCACCGTACTGGAACGCGAACATGTCCCCGCGACATTTTTTGTGGTTGGACGCGCCGTGGCAACGTATCCCGCTGTCGTGCGCCGCGCGTACCTTGACGGCGACGCGATCGGCAATCATACGTGGAATCACGGACATCTCGTGTTATACGACACCGCGGGTTTGCAAGAGACGCTGCAACGAACCGACGCCGCCATTTTTGCCGCGACCGGGACGCGTCCGCGTATCATGCGTCCGCCCTACGGCGGACGCGATTGGCTGGTGTTGGACGAAGCGCGCAAACTCGGATACACGCCGGTCATGTGGTCGGTGCCGCTGCCCCACGACTGGGAGTATCCGCCGGCGGCGACGATCGCCGGTCGTGTGTTGCGCTATGTCGGCAACGGCTCGATCATCGACTTGCACGACGGCAATCGCGGGATCGTCTGCGGGCACGATGGCGTCCCGGCCCACGTTTGCGATCGCAGTAGCGATGTCGCGGCGACCCGGATGATCGTCGACGCGCTCAAGCGCCGTGGCTATCGTTTCGTTACGATTCCGGAACTGCTGCGAGCCGACGCCGGTGCGGCTACGCGTACTCACGTCCGCGAAGGCGAATAAACCCGCCGCAGTGACGGCCGGACGGGTCGTGATGCGTCCAGTGCACCACCGGCGGGCGGCCGGGATCGTGGACCATCTCGCCGCGCACCTCGATGCGATCGCCGGCGTTGACCGGACAGCGGGGCGCGATCGAAACGTTGTCGACGACTTCGACCGGCCCGGCCGGTGTGTTGGCGTCGAATGCTTCGTGCATCGCGTGCGATCGCGAGCCGTAGAAGAAGTGCGGCGCCGACGTCACCGTAGCCGTGAAATCGACCCGCGCAGGTTGCTGTTGCGCGTAGGCGCTCACCAAATTCATCGCCCGTTTCGATCACGCGCGGCTCGGTGGCGACAAGAGCGCCCGGCGGCCGAAGCGAACAGTCGCGCGGTATGAAGCGCATCCGGACGAAGCGGCTGCTGCTCGTGCCGGTACGTCCGCAGAACGCATCGGCGCTGTGGCGCGTCCTGCAGGAGCCCGGACTGCGCGACTTTCAGGACCTGCCGAGCGTTGACGCCGCACAGTTTCGCCGTACCGTCGCGTCGCGGCCGCCGGCGCTAACGCCTGAGGCAGTCGGACGTTTCGAATGGCTGATCTATCGTATCGAGCCGGCCGAGCGTGCCGCGCTGGGGTGGGTTTCACTGCGAGTTGGCGATCGCGAGCCCACGAATGCCGAGATCGGGTATAGCGTGGTGCGCGAACGTCGCGGCCGAGGCGTTGCGACCGAGGCCGTCTCGGCGATCCTCGTCGAGGCGTTCGAGACGGCGAAGCTGCGCAAGGTGCGCGCGTACTGCGTTCCCGACAATCGCGCTTCTCGAGAAGTATTGATCCGCAACGGTTTCGAGGACGATGGCTTGGTGCCGAACGGCGCGATGGTCGCCGGACGCGCGGTCGACGTCGTCGCGCATCTGCTCGAACGCGAGCGCTGGGAGACCCTACGGGGTCACGCTTCGTCGGGCCATTCGACGGAGATGCCCGCGACGAGCCGTCCGGCGTAACGACGACGCAGGCCGCCGCCGAGACACGCGAGCAGCGGCGCTCGCACGACATCCGCAACGATGCGTCCGGCAATCGCATCCAGCCGCACCCACTCCACCTGTTCGACACGATCGTTTGGCGCCGCTCGCGGCGTTCCGTCGCGAACGCTGGTATGAAAAACGGCCGCGACAAAATGCCGCGCGCCATCGTAACTTTCGTTAATATATGCAAGCTCGCCGGCGACGCCGGACAGTCCGGTTTCCTCAAACAACTCGCGTTCGGCCGTTTCGGTCAGCAGCTCGCCGAAACGCTGCCGGCCGCCCGGCAAGTTCCACAGCGGCTCGGGGTGATTCGGGTAACTCGAAGCAACCAGCAGAACGCGGTCGTCGCGAACGATGAGGGCCTGCGCAAGGTGAATGTGCGTCACGCTATTTCGTACTCCCGCGCGATCGCGTTGACGTGCGGATCGAGCGCGTAGCGACGCGCAGCCGCGAGCGCACCGGCGGCACGGTCGCGCCACACGGCCGGCTCGCAGAGCCGCTCGACGGCTATCGCAAGCGCTGCTTCGTCACCGCGTGCGACGAGCGTGCCGGCAGCCGGATCGAGCCATTCGCCGATCGCGCCGGAGTCGTAGGCCGCGACCGGGCGTCCGCGCGCAAACGCTTCGATCCCGGCGAGTCCAAATGGTTCGCCCCACAACGACGGAACGGCAACTAGCGTTGACGCGTCGATCGCCCCACGCAATCGGTTCGGCTCGAGCCGTCCCAACGGTTCGGTGCGAACGTCGAGACGCTTGGCCGAGAGCAGCAGCGCGTCGAGATCGGGGCCCTCGCCCGCAACCCGCAGAAGCGGGCGTCGCTCTGCAGAGATCCGCGCGATCGCGCGCACCAGCGAACGGCCGCCTTTAGACGGCACGATGCGTCCGGCAAACAGCACTGCGTCGGTCTCCGGCCGCGGAGCGGGAGCGGACGCGAACGCGTCAGCCGGGATCGGCGGCGTAACGACCCGCACCGTTGCAACGCCGTTTCGCCGTGCCAAGCCGGCAACGTACTCGGATAAGGCGATGACGGAATCGGCTTCGCGAACGCAGGCGGCGAGCGTTTCGCGCAACCCGATCAACTGCATCGTTCGCGGACGCGGCCCGTACGCGCACCCGTTGACCGCAGAATGCCAGCCGCACGTAATGGCGCTCATGGTGACGCTGCAAATGTGCGAACTTCGGGGATACAGCCGGTCGCCGTTCGGACAGAACGGACGATGGTCGTGCACATGATACACGAAGCGACGCGTACGGAAACGCGCGGCCTCGAGGACGCCGGCATCCATTACGTTATGCGCGGCGACGACGTCGGGTTCGAACGCCGTCGCGATTTCGGCAATCCGGTTGGCGGCGTCGCTCGACGGCGGGTCGTGCTCGTCGCTCCACGGCACCTCGTAGTCCGGCACTCCGTAACTGGCAGTTCGGCCAACCGTGCGTGCCGCAACCACGATCTCGTAGCCGCGTGCCGCCAATGCCGGAAGCAGCACGCGCAGGTACGTTTCGGTTCCCCCCTCGTTATCGACGCGCTCGCACAGAACGAGCAGCTTCACGCTACCGCGGTCGCTCGGAACACGGCGAGATGCCGTTCGACGCTTTCGTCCCAATCGAAGTGCGTTGCACGCTCCAGCCCGAGCGTGCGCAGGCGATCTCGTAACGCTGCGTCGTCGTACACCCGGCGCAGTGCCGCGGCCCAGGCATCGGCATCGCCGGGCGGGGCGTAGAGCGCCGCATCCGCGCCGACTTCGGGCAACGATCCTGCATCGGACGCGATAGCCGGCGTTCCACACGCCATGGCTTCGACCAGCGGCATTCCGAACGTCTCGTGATACGACGCAAGTGCGAGTGCGATCGCACCACGGTACAGCGCGCGCAGCACGTCGTTGGCGCGTGCGTGCAAATCGTCGGAGATTCGCCCCGCGTCGATAACCCCCGGAAGTTGCGGGGCGCCGCTGCCCGCGACCACTAACGATGGTGGCCGGCGGTCGGCCGAAAACGCACGCCGGTACGCATCGTAGAGTAACGAGAAATTCTTGCGCGGTTCGGCCTCTGGATCGCCGACGAACAGAAAGTAGCGGCCTTCCGGCACGCCCGCCGGAAGCGGCTGCGCCGGACCCGGCGCAAACGACGCTTCGACGCCGTGATAGATGACGTTGACGCGTTCGGGAGCGATGCCGAATACGTCCGCGAGTTCATTGCGTCCGAACTCCGAAACCGCGATGAAGTGTTTTGCCGTTCGCACCGAGCGCAAGAAGGGTGCTTGCGCGTGCTCGCGCCGGCGCTCGTCCGGGTCGGGAAAGCGAAACGGCACCGCATCGTGGATCGTCGCCACGGCCGGAATCGTGGTTCGGAAAAACGTGCCGTTGGCCGGATGCCACACCACATCGGCACACTGAGCCGCCGCGTCGGAACGGATCCGAAAGCGATCCGACTCGAGGGCCTTTTCCAAGCGAGCCCGATGACGAAACGCGAGCGGCCCGCGTCGCAGCAATAGCAGTTCCACATCGTCGCGGACGGCAATGCGACGCAGCAACGCGCGCGCGTAGCGTCCGATGCCGCGCGTATCTTCGTCGACGACACCGGCATCGACCGCGAGCCGCAGAGGGCGCATCGGTCGGCGAGTTCGTCCGTGCGGCGGAAACTCCGTTCGCGCGCACGAACGGGGCTGCGATGGCCTGGGCCGACGAACTAGTCGCCGCGCATTTGATCCTCGGCCCGCGCGAAGAGCCGTTTCTGGAGGCTCTTCTCGCATCGATCGAGCCCGTCGCAGGCAATCTCGTCGTCAACGATAATGGGCCCGGCGAGTCTCCACACGGCGGCGTCCTGGAACGGAGTCGCTTCGGCCGCGAAGGCCGGCTGATCGTCGATCGCACGCCGTTCACCAGTTTTGCCGAAGCGCGAAACGTCTGTCTACGCGCACATGCCGCGAATCTCGCGTCGCCGTGGGTCGCATTCGTCGATGCCGACGAGGTGCACGCGCAAGCGGCCGCACGAATCGCGTCACATCTGCGCGACGTTCCGGCCGACGCCGGCTTCGTTGACGGTTATACGTGGCATTTCTTTCAATCGTTCGATTACTTTACGTCGATCGAACGCCGCATGGCGTTTTTTCGATTCGATCCACAGGCGCGCTGGACCGGAGACGTGCACGAACGGTTGAAGGGTGTGCCGGGCCGGCGGATCGCGTTACCCTACGTGTACGCGCACTACGGGCACACGCTTGCACCGCGACGGCACGCGGAGAAGGGGCGCCACTACTCGTCGCTGGGCGCGCCGGGCGACGTGTTACGTGAAGATCAACTCGACGATTTCGACGTGCGTCGCTACTTCGCGCCGGAATATCCGCGGTTGCTGCGGTTTTACGGCCACCATCCCGCGGCCGCCGCCGCGACCTTGCACCGTTTGCGGCCGGCCCTAGAGCCGTGGCATTCGCTCACGGAGCGCGTCGTGCGCGAACAACCGGCGAGCATCAAGTTGCGTAACCTCGCGCGCGCAGCGAACTACGAAGTGCGTTGGCGCGGACGAGCGCTGGATCCGCTCGCCCGCAGCCTTGTTCGCTAGGCTAGCCGTTGATGAACGCTAGGAAGTCCGCGTTCACCATGTCCGGATTGGTCGAGTGCACCCCGTGCGGCGTACCCTTGTAGGTCTTGAGCGCTCCGTGCTTCAGCAGTTTGGCCGACAACGGCCCGGCGTCGGCATACGGGACGATCTGATCGTCGTCGCCGTGGACCACGAGCACCGGAACGTCGATGCTCTTTAGATCTTCGGTGAAGTCCGTTTCGGAGAACGCCTTGATGCAGTCGTATCCCGCCTTGGCGCCGCCCATCATGCCTTGGCGCCACCAATTGTCGATCAAGCCTTGCGACACTTTTGCGCCCGGCCGGTTGAAGCCGTAGAACGGGCCGGAGGCGATGTCGAGATAAAACTGCGCCCGATTCTCTGCGAGAGCGGCTCGAAAACTGTCGAACACCGCGATCGGCAGGCCGCCGGGATTTTTATCCGATTGCACCATGATCGGAGGCACGGCATCGAGGAGCACCGCTTTGGCAACGCGACCGTTTCCGCCATAGCGGGCCACGTATCGGGCTACCTCGCCGCCACCGGTGGAATGGCCGATATGCACGGCATCCTTGAGCTCGAGGTGTGCGGTGAGCTGGTTGACATCCGATGCGTACGTATCCATCTCGTTGCCGGTGTGGGTCTGGCTCGACCGCCCATGGCCGCGGCGATCGTGCGCAATAACGCGAAAACCCTTGAGAACGAAAAACATCATCTGTGCGTCCCAATCATCGGCCGACAACGGCCAGCCGTGATGAAAGACGATCGGTTTACCTGTGCCCCAGTCCTTATAGAAGATCTGCGTCCCGTCTCGGGTCGTGATAAAGCTCATTATTATCTTCCGTTCTTTACATAGCAGTGAGGTGTATGTGGGATACGTGCGCCGCCGTCATTTGGGCGGAATCACGAACGCTATCGTGCTGCTGTCGATGACGCGATGCGTCGGGTCTGCGAGATCGATGCGTACGCGGTGTTCTCCGGGCGAAAGTCCCTGAACGATCACCGGCTCGCCGCTCGCATCGACCCAGTGCCATTGCGAGTCGTCTACCGACACATGGATATGTCCGATGCGCGGCGTCACGCTCAGAGCCGCTTCCCCGAACACGTTGACGAACCGCAGATTCTCCGCGCGATATTGAAGCACGACCAGACCGCGCGCGAGCGCCTCGGGGAGCGGCGCGGCCACGATCAGGTGCGCCTTCGGCTGCGACGGAGGCGCCGCGATCGCGGGCGTATCGAAGCCGGTCTTGCCGGTTGCAGAATCCATCGCCCGTCGCTTTCGGCGACCGTACCAGGGCTGGCCTGGCCCCGACTCGCATGCTTGCTGAATGACGATGCTAACCTCCGTGAACGTGGGCGCCGTTCGGGCGGTTCCCTACGCCGGTAAAGAAATAACGACCGCCATTTTCAAGGAGCCGGTTGTGGGTCCGGTCGCCGTGCGAGGCGTGAATCTTGACGGCGACGACCAGGCCGATCGCTCCGTTCACGGCGGCCCATATCAGGCCGTCTATGCGTACGCGGCCGAAGACTACGAGTGGTGGGCTGCGACGCTCAACCGTCCGATACTGCCGGGGCAATTCGGCGAAAACTTGACGACCAGGGGAATCGACGTCAACGGGGCGCTCGTCGGCGAACGATGGCGCGTCGGTTCGACCGTGCTGCGCGTTACTATTCCGCGCGTCCCGTGCTTCAAGCTCGGGCTAAAGATGGGCGACCCGCACTTTTTAAAGCACTTCGCGGAAGCGCTACGTCCGGGCTCGTATCTCTCGATCGTCAGCGAGGGACGCGTGACCGCCGGCGATGCGATCGAAGTGATCTGGCGCCCCGCGCATCGATTGACCATTCGGGAAGCGGCACGAATTCGTCTGTTCGATCGCGATCGAGCCAACGAACTGCTGGTGCCGGAAATGCAAGCGTCGTGGCGTGAATGGGCTCGGTCGCGTTAGCGGTTATTCCGCTGCGGCCATCGCCATCGGCGCGGACGCACCGGCCGTCTTCGGCTTCTTGATGAAAAACACGAGCGGCGTAACCAACACGAAGACGATCGCGCAAACGCGGAACAGGTAGTCGTAAGCGATCATGCTCGACTGTTGCGCGACGAGTTGCGTCATCGCGCCGGTGCTTTGCCCGTGCAGCGACGTTACGCCCGAGGCCAATACGTTCCACGCGACTGCGGTTTGATGGGTCAACATCGTCGTGAGGATGGCGATGCCGAAACTGCCTCCCAGTTGGCGCAAGAGCGTATACACGCCCGTCGCGCCGGCCATCTCGTGAATCGGCACGTCGTTGAGCGACACCGTCGTGAGCGGCACGAATAAGAAACCCAGACCGAACCCTTGAATCAACCGTGGCCAAAAGACGTCCCAATATCCCGCCTGCGCGTTCAATCCGCCCAGCATCCACGTCGAGTAGGCAAAGATCAGGATGCCGAACACGATCGGCCAGCGCGGATCGACGCGATTGAGCATCCGTCCGATGATCAGCATCGAAACGGCGGTCGACAATGCGCCGGGCAGCAGCGCGAGCCCGGTGTCGAAGGCCGTGAAGTTCAGGATCGACTGGAAGAACAGTGGCAAGATCAGCGCGGTACCATAGAGACCGAAGCCCATGACGACTGCCAAGATCGATCCGATCGAGAACGAGCGGTGTTTGAAGACGTCCAACTCGACGATCGGATACTTGTCGCGCAACGACTTCACGACGAACCAAATGAGAGAGAACACCGCTACGACGGTCAAGATCGTGATGGTCGAGGACTGGAACCAGTCGTCGCGTTCGCCGCGTTCCAGCACGTATTGCAGACAGGCTAAACCGGCACTGAGTAGAGCCAGCCCCGTCCAGTCGATACCGCCCTTGGGTTTCTCGAGAAATTTCGGATTCGGAATGAACGCCAACGTCATCAAGAAGGCGACGATTCCAATTGGAATATTAATGTAGAAAATTAGCGGCCAGCTTGCGTTATCGACGATATACCCGCCGAACACCGGACCGATGGCCGGACCAACCATCGCGCCCAAACCGAAGATTGCCATGGCCGCGCCACGTCGCGCTGGTGGGTAGGTTTCGAACATGATCGCTTGGGCGGTCGGCTGTAGCGCGCCGCCGCCGAAACCTTGCAGGACGCGATAGAACACCAGCATCCATATGGAATGCGCGGTGCCGCATAAGAGCGACGCCACGGTGAACAGTCCGAGCGAGATGGCGTAAAACGTTTTGCGGCCGAGCAGCGCCGTCAGCCAGCCGTTGAGCGGCATGACGATCACGCTGGCGAGGATGTAGCCGGTCGCCACCCATGCGACCTCGTTGACCGTTGCGCCGAGGTTTCCACCGATGGTATTCAACGCGACGTTGACGATCGTCGTGTCGATGATCGCCATGATCATGCCGAGCATGACCGTGATGGTGATCAGGGCGACTGGCGCTTGATCGCGCCGTCGGAAGAGCGAACCCACTATTTTGGCTCGAACCGGAAACGGGCGGCCCGGTTGCGCCGAGACCGCCCGTCACGTGGGTTTACATCGGGGGCTTGGTCATCGGTTTGGCGCCCATCGCGGTCGCCTGCGACTTACACATCATTTTGGCGTGGTTTTTGGCCATCATGGCCTGTTTTTGCGCCGGGGTCATGTTGGCCGAGGCGGCCTTCACTTGCGCCATGGTCATGTACATCTTGGTGCTGGTGTTGACGGCGACGACCGAATCGCCGGAGGCGCATTTCGGCATGCTCGACATCATGCTGCTGGATTGCATGCTCGATCCCGACGTTTGTGCGAGTGCGACATGCGAGCTGAGGACGACCGCCGCAAGGGCGAGAGGAATAGTAAAAAATTTCATAGGTTCTCCTTCGTTCGTAGAACGAAACGGGGGTTAGGCTTAGATTCTCTGGGATTATGGCTTAGGTACCAAAACTCCGGCTGGCGCCCATATACGATTGACAACGGGGTGCCGCCCCGGGACAATCGGCCAATGAAGCAATTGATGGTCTTCGACTTAGACGGCACCCTGGCGCCGAGCAAATCTTCAATCGACGACGAGATGGCCGGACTGTTGCGCGACTTGCTCGCGCGCAGCCAAGTGTCGATCATCTCGGGCGGCGACTTTCCGCAATTTCAGAAGCAGGTCGTGGAGCGTCTCGCGTCCGGTAGCGACTTGACGCGACTGACGCTGCTGCCGACCTGCGGAACCAAATTCTTCCGTTACGACAATGGTTGGCAAAAGCTGTACTCTGAAGACTTGACGCCGGATCAAAAGAAGTTGATCGAGAGCGCGCTCGACGCCGCCGTCGCCGAGTCAGGATTTGGCGTCGCGAAAACGTGGGGACCTGCGATCGAAGACCGGGGCAGCCAGATTACGTATTCCGCGCTGGGACAACAGGCGCCGCTGGATGCAAAAAAAACGTGGGATCCCGATTTTAGCAAACGTAAGAAAATCGCGGAGTTAGCCGCTCCGGCACTCAAGGATTTCTCGGTCCGGATGGGCGGGGAGACGTCGATCGACGTCACCAAGCCCGGCATCGATAAAGCCTACGGCATTTACAAATTACGCGACGTTCTGGAGATTCCGATCGAGCGAATGCTGTACGTCGGCGACGCGCTTTTTCCGGGAGGAAACGATTATCCGGCGCGCTCGACCGGAGCCGATTGCATTTCCGTTCGCGATCCGGAAGACACCAAAGGCGTGATACAAACGGCGATCGCCTATCTCGGATAGGGAGTTCGCGATAGCGGTACGGCCTCCGTACCGCCTGGATCTCACCGCGACGGCACTACAGCGAACGTCGGTAAATGCCGTCGATCGCATCGACGAGCAGGGCCGGTATTTGCGCGCCTTCGACGACGCGGGCGGTGCGTGGTCGGTAACGGTTGACCAGCCCGATCCCGGCGCCGTGCGGGTTCGAATGCGCGGAGCAACTCCTCCGGATGCGCCGGAGCGAATCGCCGTCATGCTCGGCACCGGCGTCGTCGTCGCGCCGTGGGAATCGCGCACGCGGCGGTTTCCGTGGTTGTATCGATTAGCGCACATGCTACGCGGCCTTCGGCCGCCACGGTACCCGTCGTTGTGGGAGGCGCTGTGCAACGCCGTCGTCTTTCAACAGATCAGTCTGGTGGCGGCGGCGGCAATCATGGAGCGTCTCGTCTTACGATTTTCGTCTCCAGTGCGCGCTCTAGACGCGACGCTCTACCCGTTTCCGGCGGCTTCGTCGATTGCCGGTGCCGGCGAAGAAGAGCTGCGCGCTCTCGGGCTGAGCCGCCAGAAGGCGTCGTACGTTCGCGCGATCGCACGCGACCACGGTGCGTTCGACGTTGCCGCGTTGCGCGCGGCCCCGCTCGACGACGCCGTGGCGGCGTTGCGAACGCTTCCGGGTATCGGCGTGTGGAGCGCCAACGTAGCGCTGCTGCGCGGATGCGGGCGGCTCGACGCCTTCCCACCGGGGGACTCGGGCGTGCGTGCTGCGGTGCGCGCGTTGTCGGGCAATCCCGACGTCGATCTCGGAGAACTGCTCGACGGACTGGGCGACCGGCGCGGCCTCCTGTACTTTCACTTGCTATTGGGTCGTTTGCAGGCGGCGCGGGTAACGACGTCTTCATGAATGCTATCGTCATCGACCGCGCCGGCGAGCACGGCCGGCTCGCAGATATTCCGTTTCCGGCGCCCGGCCCGGAAGACGCGATCGTCCGGATCACGTATGCCGGGGTCAATCCCATCGATTGGAAAGTGCGCGACGGACACGCCGGGCAAATCGAGCAGTTCCCGTTCGTGTTGGGTCAAGATTTCGCGGGCGTGGTCGAATCGGCCGGCAGCGATATTCGGAGCGTCGCAGCGGGCGACCGCGTCTTCGGGGTGGCGCGCGGTTCGGGTAGTTACGCCGAGCAGACGATCGTGCGCGAAAACGTGGCCGCGTCGCCGTTCGCGCGCATACCGGACGGCGTCGACGACGCGACGGCCGCGGCACTGCCCACTCCCTTGCTAACCGCATTGGGTGCGTTGGAAATGTTGAACGTCGGCGACGGCACGCGCCTCATTATCGCGGGTGCGGCCGGTGCCGTCGGTTCGGCAGCGCTGCAGATGGCGCGGGCTCGGGGCGCCGAGATAACGGCGATCGTGAAGGCCGATCAAATCGAACGGGTTCGCGCGTTGGGTACATCGCGCGTCGTTGACGAATCCGCCGGTATCGCGCCGCTCGGCCACGCCAAGTACGATGCCGTGCTCGACCTCGTCAGCGACGGCGAAACGCTCAAACGCTATAACACCGTTTTGCGCCCGGGCGGCTCGTTGGTCACGACCATACACGATGCCGACGTGGAGTGGTTTGCCGCGCGCGACCGCGTGGCATCCAATATTACGATGGCGCAGACGCCCCAATCGTCGCCGCGCGGCTTAGAAACCGTCGTGCGACTGGTGGCGGGCGGTAGCGTGAAGATCGAGTATTCCAAACGGCCGCTCGACGAGGCGCCGCAGATTCTGGACGATCTATCGGCCGGTCGTGCCGGTGGCAAAATCGTGCTCCGTGTCGCATCGGCTGAGTAGACGAGCGTACTATTGGGTAGCACGAGCTATGATGAACAAAGCATTGACAATTCTTTCGGTCGCCGTGGCGATCGGCATGGGCGCCGGCACGGCTGTCGCGTCCGCCCAGCAAACCATGCCAAGCCCTGCGGCTACGATGATGCCGATGCAGATGCCCTCGCCTTCGGCATCCGGAATGCCCGCGCCGACGCCTGGTGCCATTCCGTCGCCGGGCCAGTTGCCCTCGCCGGCGACCGTCCCAACGCCGATGACCCCACCGTCACCTGCTGCTGCTCGCTAGCCGTTCTGCGCGGATCGCCGAATTAGCGCCCCGCCCTCGATGATCGTCATATTAGCCGGCGCGGAGCGTTTTTGCGCCGGCTATCCGCGTCCTGCATCCAATCCGCAACGCCCCGGTGGCCGTTGATGCAAAAACGGACCTTCGTTGGGAGTGGCGCGAATGTTGCTGACATGCAAGATGCGTCGCGCCTCATGGAGCGCGTGCGCGCTCGTGATGCGGACGCTTTCGAAAGCCTCTACGACCGTTACCACGCGCTGGTATACGGTCTGGCTTTGCGCGTTCTAGCCGACCCATCTGCGGCCGAAGATGTGACGCAGAACGTATTCCTTAAAATTTGGACCGCTCCGGATACATTTCGTTCGGGTAACCTCGAAGGTTGGCTCGCTCGCGTTGCCCGGAATCGCGCCATCGACGTCCTACGTTCGAAAAAGCTGCGCTCCGAAAGCGAACTCTCCGAATCAATTCCAGCGGATTCTACGTTGGAACAGACGGCGATGGAACGCTTGGATGGAGAGCGCGCGCGAGCCGCTATGGGTCGCCTACCCGACGAACAGCGCTCGCTACTCGAACTTGGATTCTTTGGAGACATGACGCACGACGCGATCGCGCGGCAAACCGGTTTACCCCTCGGCACGGTGAAGACGCGAATTCGATCGGGATTACGCCGCCTTCGCGAGCTGCTGCACGTGGCGGTTCTGTAATGGATTCGCACGATACGATGCTCGACGACGTCGCAGCGTACGCAGTAGGCGTTCTTCCGGCGAGCGAAGCTGCTGCCGTGCAAGCGCACATGGAGACGTGCGCGGAATGTCGCGCTGAGTACGACGCGCTCGCGCCGGCCGTCACCGCAATCGCGTACTCCGCAGAGGCGACCGCGGCGCAACTTCCCGGCCCCGAGCTGAAGGCGCGGATCATGCAGGCCATCCGCCCGCCCGTATTGGCGAGGCGTTCGATCCCGGCTTGGCCCGGTTGGCTGGCCGCTGCAGCGTGCGTCGCGATCGCCGTCGGATTCGGCGCGCAGAATCAACGCTTACAACGCGACCTAGCGGCCGCGCAAACGGCGACGGCATCGCAGCAGGCCGCACTGCTCGCGGCCAACGCGTCGGAGCAGCGCGAGCATCGGATGATCGCCGATCTCGCTGCGGTCGATGCGCGGCGCTATCCGTTCGAACACGGCTTGATCGTTACGCGCGGTTCGCATCTGTACATCGCGCTGCGCGCGCCCCAATCGCTTCCGAAAGGACGCGTCTATCAAGCTTGGACGATCGCCAAAGGCTCGAAGGTCGTTCGGCCGTCGATTACCTTTAGTGCGCCCGGCAGCTCGTTGACGATGGTGGAAATTCCGGCGTCGGCGCAATCGCTGGCGATGGTGGCCCTGAGCGTCGAGCCCGCCGGCGGATCGCTCAAACCGACCACCAAACCGATCGCGCTGGTCAAGCTCAGCTCTTAACGCCCTTCGGCATCGTGACGTCCGCGCGCAGCTTATTGCGGCATCGGCCGTTCGTCCTGTACTTTTCGTCGCGAGCCGGATCGGAGTTCGCGTATACGATCTCGGCCGTTTTTATTGGTTGGCAAATTTACGCCATCACCGGGAGCGCGTTCGCGCTCGGGTTGGCGGGCTTAGTGCAATTTGTTCCGTCGGCGGCGTTGGTGTTTGTCGCGGGACATGCGGCGGATCGTTTCGAGCGCCGGCGCATCGTCCAGATTTGCCAGACGGTGGAGGGAATAACCGCCGGTTTTCTCGCGTGGGGGGCGTTCGCACATCGGCTGAACGTTTGGGAGCTGTATGCAGCAGTGTTGCTTCTGGGTATCGCCGGTGCGTACGAAAGCCCCTCGTCGGCCGCGCTGTTGCCGGGAGTTACCAGCGACGAAGACTTGTCGCGTGGAGCGGCGCTGTCATCGGGAGCGTTTCAGGTGGCGGCGATCGCCGGGCCCGCGCTCGGCGGCATCTCGTATGCAATTGCGCCGGGCGTTCCGTGCATCATCATGGCGGCGTTCTGGCTGATCGCTTCGGCGTTGAGTTCGGCGATTCGGGTTCACCGTTTTCCCGCACCGGAGGAACGCCCGACGCTACGCGACGCCTTTGCCGGGATCGCGTTCGTACGCGACAATCCGGCCATCCTCGGCACGATTTCCTTGGATCTGTTCGCCGTGCTCTTCGGCGGCGCGACCGCGCTCTTACCGATTTACGCACGCGACATCTTGCACGCCGGCCCGTGGGCCTTGGGTGCGTTGCGAGCCGCTCCGGCGTTAGGCGCTCTGGCGATGACGATCGTGCTGGCGCGCCGCACGATCCGGCGGCGAGTGGGCGTCAAAATGCTCGGAGCGGTCGGGGTGTTCGGCGTGGCGACGGTGGTGTTCGCGCTGTCGCGCTGGACGGTGCTATCGCTAGCAGCACTGGCGCTGATGGGGGCCGCCGATACGGTGAGCGTGGTGATTCGCGCCTCCCTGGTGCAACTGTTGACCCCGGACGAAATGCGCGGCCGGGTTGGGGCCATCAATTATCTGTTCATCAACGCCTCGAATCAGTTGGGAGAGTTCGAGAGCGGCACGGCCGCCGCGCTGCTCGGCCCGGTCGCCGCGGCCGGACTCGGCGGACTCGCCTGCATCGCCATCGCCCTTTTGTGGCTCAAGCTGTTCCCGTCGCTGCGCCGCATCGAACGACTCGGATAAAAATCGTCCGAAATCGAACAATCCAACCAGCGCGGCCGCTCGTCAGTAAGATTATGGATACGAACGCGAATCTCGGCCGCATCACCGTCACGCTCACGGCTCCCTTGCTGGAGCGGCTAGAGCGCCTCAAGGCGCGGCACTCTTGCTCCACCTCGGCAATCGTAGAAATCGCGCTGCGCAACTACATCGGCGAGGAATCCGAAGAACAAGTGGGAGCGCGCCTGCGCTCGGCTGGTGCGGTTCGCCGTCGCGTTCAGGGGCGCCGGCTGAGCGCGTTTGGCGGGAACTGGCCCCAGCGCCCGTAAACGGCCCCGGGGGCATGCAGGACGACGAGAAGAGCCCCCACCCGGTTGAAAACGCGGTCAAAATGTTGGCCGAGATCCACGCCGATACGTTGCGTAAGGTACCGCGGTCGCAACGGGGTATCGAGTGGCTGACCGACACGATCGGCCGCCCATGGTTCGCGTACTCACTGGTTGCGTTCGTATTGCTATGGACCGGCGTTGACGTCGTGGCCGGGCGATTGCACCATCGCTTCGATACGCCCCCGTTTCCGTGGCTGCAGCTGATCGTCGGAACGTTGTCGCTCACGATGGCGGCGCTGATTTTGATCAGTGAAAACCGGCAGGGTTGACTGGCCGATCAGCGCGCCCAAGTGACGCTGCAGCTGGCATTGGTCATCGATCGTAAAGCCGCGAAGATCGTCGAATTGCTCGAGACGATGCGCAAAGATGATCCAACGCTGCCGGACCGTGACGATTCGGAAGCGCAGCAAATGGCCGAGGCGACCGATCTACGAACGGCGGTGGACCGGCTGGAAACCGAAACGGCGCGCGCTGTGGAAGGGTCGTCGCCGGGTTAAGCGCGTTCGGTCGTCGGGTCGATCGTCTTGCGAATTTCGGTGATCGTCGTGGCGGGAAATCCGCTGATCTCGGCGTGTTTGCGGATCACGTCTTCGTCTTTAGCCAGATACACGCAAAACGTCTTATCGCCGGCGACGTAGCTCTCGACCCATTGAATGTCGGGAGCTAGTTGGGCGAGAGCTGCGTTCGATGTTGCGGCCGCTTCGCGGAGCTGCTCGCGTTCGAGCGTTCCGACGCCCGGGATCGCGCGTTCGATGATAAATCGGCGTAACGCCATGGTGGTTGTCCTCCGTAGTTATTGTGGTTTTTTTACGCTCGCGCTTGCGCGCGGCCGAGAAGGGCGCGCAGCGCGTCGATTAGTTCCATGACGACGAGTGCGGTCTTTCCTAACGTGGGTATGACGCGCGGCCGCAAAAGCCGCCGGTCGAACGAGCGCATGTAACGATCGTTTTCGGTAAGGCACGCCCGAAGAAATTTGGCCGGTGTGAGATCGCGCATCACGTCCGAAAACAGGCCCATCGCGGCGCTTCCGTCGTTGTTGCCGCCGCCGGCCATTGCGCTGCCGCCTTGGACGCGGCGAACGATCGCGGCGACGTAACTCACGAGCGACGGCAGGATTTGCATGTATGGCGGCGTCAAGCCGCTCCGCGCACGATCCCAAGCGATCCAGTTGACGAAGAAGACGATGTGCCGTGCTTCCTCCTCGAGTACGCGCGCAAACAGCGACGTCAATGACTCGGGAAGAATGCGCGCGTCGCGCGCTAGTTTAAAGATGCCGAAACCCGCGAACGAATCGACGCACTCGTCGTAACCGAAGTGTACGAACGCCCGACGCGTCGGGTCTTTGGTCGGTTCTTTCGTTTGGACCGTTAGACCGTAGCGGCGAATCATTTCCGCGAGGATGCGCCCGTGGCGAGCTTCTTCAAATCCCTGCAGCGCCAGCGCATCGCGTACCAGCGGGTCGCTTTCGGTTTTAGAAAAGCCTTGCAGCATCGCACCGGCGCTGATCTCGATATCGAGCGCCATCGTCCAGATCGGGATCGCACGCAGGCGCGCCAGCGAAACGTCGTCGAGTTGCGGCCACGGCATGTCTTGCGGTTCGTAGCGGTTGTGCGACGCGATAAACGTTTCGCAGAGAAGGCGTTTGTGTTCTTCCGAACCGATCTGCATGTAATTCTCCAAAGCGGACGATGATGGCGGGCGACGAAGGCCAGGACCCGTATGGCGACGACCTTCGAGCCGCTTCCGTTGGGCGACTATCGTGCCCGCATCCTGCAGTATCTGCAAGGAATCGCGCTGCCACTTCGGTCGACTGCATGGACGATCATCGAACGTTCGTCGGAGGGCGCACAGGCTCGCGCGTTGCTTCGGCCGACCCTCGTGTTGTGGGCCTGCGACGCCTGCGGCGGGCCGATCGAAGACGCCGTTCCGGTGGCCGCAGCAATGGATCTGTTCGACCGCTTCATGCTGCTGCACGACGAGTTGGTCGACGGCGCTTCGGCCGGCAGCGAGTCGCTCGTCGCGCGTTGGGGTTTAGGGCAGAGTTTGAACGCGGGCGATGCGCTATATGCGCTCGCCTTGCGGGCGTTGGCGCAGGACGTTGTGAACGCGTCGCGCCGCCTGGAGGTCGCCGCGTCGCTCGGACGAGCGGTGCTCGAAGCCATCGAGGGCCGCACCAGCGATGTCGAGCTCGAAGTCCGCGGCCACCGCGCCGGATTGTTGCAGCGCGTCCGTTCGGTTCGCCGCCGCAGCGCGACGCTGACGGGAGCGGCCCTCGCTGCCGGGGCAATCGTCGCCGGCGCGGATGCCTTCGTAACGCGCGGATTCGACCGCGCCGGGCGGCTGCTGGCGGCGGCCGAGTCGAGCGGAGACCGCGCGCTGTGCGCTCGCATTGCGGCTAAAGCCGCAGCCGCAGTCGATCGCTGTTTGACCGCGCCCGAACCGGCTCGTGGATTTCGCGAGGTGGTTGACTACGTCGTCGCGCAGGCCGCCTGATCGCGCGACGTCGTCGCGCAAAGCCGAACACATTCGAATCAACCTCGAATGCGACGTTGACGCCAAAGGCGTAACCGCCGGTTTCGAGGAGTACGTTTTCGTTCACGAAGCGCTACCCGACCTCGATTTTTCTACGGTCGATACGTCGTGCCAATTGTTCGGTCGTCCGCTGGCAGCGCCGCTGTTGATTTCGTGCATGACCGGCGGCACGCCCGAAGCGACCCGCATCAATCGCCGGCTGGCGGAAACGGCGGAATCGTTCGGCCTGGCGATGGGGCTCGGTTCCGGACGCGCGCTGATCGAGTCGCCCGAGCAGCTTTCGACATTCGCGGTGCGCGAGATCGCGCCTAGCGTCGTCCTCTTCGCGAATGTCGGCGCGGTGCAATTGAATAGAGGTTACGGCGCCGACGAATGCCGACGTTTGGTCGATCTCTTGCAGGCAGACGTGTTGGCGATTCACTGTAACCCGCTTCAGGAAGCGTTGCAGCCCGAGGGCGACACGCGCTTTGCGAATTTGTTGCCGCAGATTGCGGACGTGTGCGCGGGTGTCGGCGTGCCCGTTATTGTGAAGGAAGTCGGCAACGGAATCGCCCCGGATACCGTCCGCCGTCTCATCGATTCCGGCGTACGCGGAATCGACGTAGCCGGCGCGGGCGGAACGTCGTGGAGCGAAGTCGAGCGATTTCGCATCGCCGAACCCTGGCGCGCGCGGGTTGCCGGAGCGTTTGCGGGTTGGGGCATACCCACCGCGCGTTGTCTGGTCGATGCTCGCCGGGTCGCCCCGCATGCGACGATCGGCGCGAGCGGAGGAGTTCGCAATGGTATCGACGTCGCGAAAGCGATCGCACTCGGCGCAGATTTTGCAGGTGTGGCGGGCGCCTTTTTGCGGGCGGCCGACGCAGGAACGGTCGAAACGGGCGATTTCGCGCGCGAGTTGATCGAAACGTTGCGCGTGGCGATGTTCTGCATCGGTGCGCGAACGATTGCGGACTTACGTCGCACGCAACGTCTGCGCCGGGCGGAGCCGCACGATTGACGGCGGAGGTTCGGCACGCAACGGGGGGAAAGAGGAAGCCGGTTATGCGGGAACCCTCCGCGACGGCCGGCCTCACCTTAGATGCCGCCGATGCCTACTGCCGGTATCTAACGGGACGCCATTACGAAAACTTTAGCGTCGCATCGGCCTTCGTAGACCGGAGCCGTCGTACCGACCTGGCGCGTTTGTACGCGTTCTGCCGTACCACCGACGATCTCGGCGACGAAAGTGCGAGCGCACAAGCCGTCCCGAGGTTGGAGCGTTGGCGTTCCGAGGTTTGCGATGCGTTCGCGGGCGTCGCGCCGGTGCACCCGGTGTTGCTGGCGCTATCGCAGACGGTCGCCCGGTGCGGAATTCCGGCGCAGCCGTTCTTGGACTTGATCGAAGCGAATTTCGATGGATCAACGCGTGACGTCGTACGAATCGTGGCCCCAACTCTTGGGATATTGCATGCTATCGGCCGCGCCGGTCGGGCGTATGGTGCTGCACGTGTTCGGTATCGCCGGCGAAGAAAACCAACGCTGGTCGGACGACGTCTGCGTCGGGCTGCAACTAGCCAATCACGCGCAAGATGTCAGCCGCGATCGCAAGATCGGACGTTCGTACTTGCTGCAAGAAGACGTGCGTACCGGCGGAGTGTCATTCGCAGTCGAAGCGCTGGTGAATCGCGCGCGCACGCTGTTGGACTCGGGCCGGCAGTTGGAGCGCCGGGCGCCGATGGCGTTGCGTCTGCAATTGGCGCTCTATCGCTTGGGCGGCCGAGCCATCTGCGACGCAATCCAACGCGTGAACTACGACACCGTCAACATCCGTCCGAGCGTTCCGACGCCGGTAAAGCTGGCGCTCGCGGTGCGCGCGTTGGCGGCGGGTTAATGGCAGGACTGCAAAGCGCCGAACGCTTCAACCGCGAAATGGCCCGGCGCGAAGCCGGCAATTTCTACTGGGGATTCATCTCGCTGCCGCTATCGACCAGCGCATGGCGATCTACGCGCTCTATAACTTCGCACGCATACTCGACGACGAAGCGCGACTCGGGCGGGGCCGAGAATCTTCCCAGCGGCCGCTGGTGCATCGCGACCGCATCGTCAAGGCGGGTCGCGGCGATGCCGGACGACGATCCGATCATGCAGATTCTGGCGCGAAGCCACGCAGCGCTATTCGATTCCGGAGCGCGAGTTGGCAGATGCTGATCGACGGCGTCGAGATGGATATTAGATACGCAGCGCTACGCCATCGTTGGAGGAACTGCGCGGCTACTGCTACCTGGTCGCCTCGGTGGTGGGCCGCATGTGCGTGCGCATCTTCGGCTTCACCGATCCGGTCGCGCTGGAACGGGCCGACGATCTCGGCCTGGCGCTGCAGCTGACGAACATCCTGCGCGACGTTACGGAAGATGCCGTGGCGTGGGTCGCATCTACCTGCCGCAGGACGAGCTCGCACGCTTCGGCATCGAAGAAGCAGCGCTTCGCCGCGCGGTACGGTCGCTCCGCGCTGGAACGAACTTCGTCGCCATTACGACGCGCCGCGCGCACGCAATATTTCGTCACCGGCTACGAAGTGCTCGACTACATCCCGCGCCGCCCGGCGGCCTGCGTGCGAACGATGGCCGGCATCTACGAAGGCATTCTCAAGAAGATCGCGCGCGATCCGGGCTGCCGCTGCATCAGCGCGCCGCGCTCGCGAAAACCGAAAAGCTGCGCGTCATGGTGAAATCGTGGCTTTCAGCAGCGCATAGCCGTCGTCGGAGCCGGCCTCGCGGGGCTGGCAGCGGCGGTGGATTTGGACGAGCTCGGCGCCGCACGTCGAGCTCTTCGAACGCAGCCGCCTGCTCGGCGGCCGCGCGACCTCGTTCGAAATCGACGGCATCGAAGTCGACAACGGTCAGCACGTGTTTCTGGCGTGCTGCACCGAGTTCGTCGATTTCGTCGACCGCGCCGGCTTTGCGAGACGCACTCAACGTGCAGCAGCGTTTCGAAGCGCTGGTGCTCGCGCGCGAACGGCACGCACGGCCGGCTGCGCGCGGCGTCGTGCCGGCGCCCGTTCCACTTGCTCGCGTCGTTCGCAACGCTACCCGCATCTCGAGCATCGGCGAGCAAGCTGCGAATCGCGCGCGCGCTCGCATGCCACGCTTCGGGCGCAGCAAGCCCGCTTCGACGACCGTTCGAGTCGTGGCTGAAGTCTGCGCGGCCAAGGCGAAGTACGCGACGCGCGTTCTTGGGATCCGTTCTTCATTCCGGCGCTCAACGCTCCGTTCGACCGTGTCTCGCTGCGACGACGCGATGTTCATGCTTAACGACCGCGTTCTTTACGCGATCCGTCGGCGCCGCGTTTCGGTTTCTCCAACGTTCCGCTCGCGCATCTCGCCGCCGCGGCGGCGAGACGCGCGGACGCCGTGCACCGTTCGACCGCGGTGACCCGCGTGCGAACGCGGACGCAGGCGTCACGCTGCGTTGCCTGGCGGCGAGACGCGCGACGTTCGACGCCGTCGTGCTGGCGGTGACCGCCGCGCGCGGTCGCCAAATGCTCGGCGACTCCGCGAACGGTACGGCGTCGCGCGACTCGACGGCTACCGCCCGTTCCCGATCCTCGACGTCCACCTGTGGCACGACGCGGCGCCAGATCGGTTTCGATTTTGCCGCCGCACTCGAATCGCCGCTGCAGTGGATTTTCGAAAAGTCGCCCGGCTATCTGAGTTGCAGCTTCAGCGCAGCCGACGAATACATGCGGCTTCCGACCGCCGAACTCGAAGCGCTGGCGTGGGAGCGAAGTACAAACCGTTTTACGTCCCCGCTGACGGCGTGCAACTTGATCGCACGCGCCGTCACGCGCAATCCCGAGGCCACGTGGCTTCCGCAGACCTGGATCGACGCGCGCCGGCAACGTACCGACCGATCCCGCGATCGCCATCGCCGGCGCGTGGACCGACACCGGCTGGCCCGACACGATGGAATCCGCCGTGCGCAGCGGCCGTATTGCAGCGCGCGCCATCCTGACGGCCGGTCGCACCGCGCTGGTGCGCGAAACCGCTGGAGCCGCTGGATGAACGGTTCGCGAAGCGCGACTCGACAAAGCCGTCGGATGGCTGTTGGAGCGCCAGTCCCCCGAAGGCTGGTGGAGCGCGTGAACTCGAGACCAACGTCACGATGACCGCCGAGCAGGTCCTGCTGTACCGGTTTCTCGGCCTTGATCCGTCGACGGACTCGCTCGACGGCGCGATCGCGCATATTCTCGGACACCAGCGCTCCGACGGTTCGTGGGCGCTGTACTACGACGGCCCGGCCGACGTGAGCACGACGCATCGAATCGTACGTCGCACTCAAAGTGCTCGGCGTCGATCCCGCGCGCGACGAGATGCACCAAGGCGCTCGCCTCGATCCACCGCGGCGGCGGCGTCGTCGCCGCGCGCGTTTTCACGAAAATCTGGCTCGCGCTGTTCGGCAAATATCCGTGGGCCGGCGTACCGTCGCTGCCGCCGGAGCTCGTCTACTTCCCGCCGTGGATGCCGTTCAATTTATACGACTTCGCCTGCTGGGCGCGCGGCACCGTCGCGCCGCTGACCATCGTGGTTTCGAAGAAGCCGGTGCGCGAACTGGGCGTCGACATCTCCGAAATCGTCCTCCCCGGCAGCGAGCCGGAACTGCACACGCGTGCGCGGCTCGGGCTGGCTGATGCGCGTCGAAAATCTGCAGAAGTTCTACGAAGCCCTCCCTTGGCAGCCGCTGCGCGCGCGACGCGCAGCATCGCATCGCGCATTGGGTCGATCGAACGCCAAGAAAACGACGGCAGCTGGGGCGGCATTCAGCCTCCGTGGGTGTACTCGCTGATCGCGCTGAACCTCATGGGCTATCGACCTCGATCATCCGGTCGATGCGGCAAGGGCATCGCGGGTTTCGAGCGCTTCACCATGCGACGACGCCGATCAGGCTGGCGTTTTCTCGCCTGCATGTCGCCCGTGTGGGATACGGCCTGGGCCGTGCGCGCGCTGGCGCTGGGCCGGCGTCGACGCGCAGCATCCGGCGATGACGCGCGCGGTCGACTGGATGCTGGCCGAACAGATCCCCGACGACGCGCCGGGCGATTGGCGCGAAAACTGCGAGAGGCGACGTCGGCAACGGCTGGGCGTTCGAGTTCGACAACGACGCCTACCCCGACATCGACGACACGACCATCGTGGTGCTGGCGCTGCTCGAAGGCGGCGAGCCGCGAAAGGTTGCCGAGCGTCGATCGAGCGCGCGACAGTTGGACGCTCGCGATGCGCTCGCACAACGGCGCCTGGGCCGCATTCGACCGCGACAACACGCGCGAGATGCTCTACCACATGCCGTTCTCGGATTTCGGCGCGATGATCGATCCGCCGACCGAAGACGTCACCGCGCACGTGCTCGAGATGCTGGCCGCGCTCAACTACGCGCCGGACGACGCCTACGTCGCGCGCGGCCTTGGAGTATTTGCGCGAAACGCAAAAGCCCGACGGCTCGTGGTTCGGCCGCTGGGGCGTCAACTACGTCTACGGAACGTGGTGCGTCATCTCGGCGCTCGGCGCGCTGAACGGCGGGCGCGACATGATCGAGCGCGGCGCCGACTGGCTGCTCTGCAGGTGCAGAACGCCGACGGCGGGTGGGGCGAAACGTGTCACTCCTACGTCGACGATCGTTCGCCGGCATCGGCGCCGAGCACGCCCTCGCAAACCGGCCTGGGCCGTCAACGCGCTGCAGATCGCCGGGCTGCGCGCGACACCTGCCGCGCCCAGCGGGTCTCGCCTTCCTGCGCGAACGCCAGCGCGCCGGACGGCACGTGGGACGAGCGAAGCGTTACCGGCACCGGCTTTCCGCGCGACTTTTACATCAACTATCACCTATACCGGCACGTTTTCCGACGATGCATTGGCGCTCGCCGAGCGGCAGATTCGACACGGTTTGCTCGAGCCGAGGCATCCGGGCAATCCTGACACCGTAAGGAGCAGTTAAGCACCCCATGAGCACATGCCGTGCCAACAGAAGATCGCCGTCGCGAAGTACATCGCGAGCAAGAAGATCAAGGCGAGAAGAAGTACCCGCTGGTGCTCGAGCTCGAGCCGCTGCTGCAATGCAATCTGGCCTGCGCCGGCTGCGGAAAGATCCAGCATCCCGACCGACATTCTGCGCAGCGCCTCTCGGTCGAGGAGTGCATCGCCGCGGTCGAAGAGTGCGGCGCACCGATGGTCTCGATCGCCGGCGGCGAGCCGCTGATCCACGATCAAATGCCGCAGATCGTCGAAGAACTCGTGAAGCGCAAGAAGTTCGTCTTCCTGTGCACCAACGCGTTGCTGCTCGAGAAGAAGATCGATCAGTTCAAACCGTCCATCTACTTCGCATGGATGATCCACATCGACGGCATGCAGGAACGCCACGACGAGTCGGTCTGCCGCGACGGCGTGTTCGAAAAAGCCGTCGAAGCGATCAAAGTCGCCAAGGCGCGCGGCTTCCGCGTGTTCACCAACACGACGTTCTTCGATAAGGACGGCCCGGAGTCGATCCGCGCGGTGCTCGACTACCTCAACGACGACCTCAAGGTCGACATGATGCAGATCTCGCCCGGCGTACGCCTACGAGAAAGCGCCGGATCAAGAGCATTTCTTGGGCGTCGAGCGCACGCGCGAAATCTTCAGCCAAGCCTTCGCCGACGGCAAGCGCAAGAAGTGGCGCCTGAACCACAGCCCGCTGTACCTCGACTTCCTCGAAGGCAAGACCGATTTCGAGTGCACGCCGTGGGGCATTCCGTGCTACACGGTCTTCGGATGGCAGCGCCCGTGCTACCTGATGAGCAACGGCGGCTACGCCAAGACGTATCAAGAGCTGCTCGACGAGACCGACTGGGACGAACTACGGCCGCGGCAAGCACGAAAAGTGCAATAACTGCATGGCGCATTGCGGCTACGAGCCGACCGCCGTTATCAAGACGACGGGATCGATGCGGAATCGATCCGCGCCGCCTTTGGCACCTGATCGAGTCTTTTTAACCGGCGCTTCCGGGTTCGTCGGCGCGCAGTTCTGCGCGCGTTGCTGGCGGGCGGGTATCACGTCCGCGCGCTGGTACGCGATCAATCGCATATCGCATTCGACGACGACGTCGAGTGGATCAACGGCGATCTGCTGCGCACCGGCGATTTCGCCCATGCCTTGGACGGTTGCCGCTATGTGGTGCATTCCGCCGCGTTGTACTCGTTCTCACCCTACGAACGTGCCGGCATTTACGACGTGAACGTGGCGGCACTGCCAGCCTCTTCGCTGCCGCACATTTAGCCGGGGTCGAACGCGCCGTGCTCACCTCGAGCTCGGCAACGATCGGACACGCTCGCGGCTCCCATCCTGCCGACGAACGCTACTACCCGATCGAACGGCCGTGCGGCCCGGCGGGGCGACTACCACGCATCGAAGGTCGAACAAGAGCGAGCTGCGTTTGCAGCGCGACTTCCGGTCGTCGCCGTGCTTCCGACGGCGCCGGTCGGGCCGGGCGATTGGAAGCCGACCCCGACCGGCAAATTGGTGCGCGATTTCGCGCGCGGTAAGTTCGCAGCCATGCCGCCATTGGGAGGCGGCATGAATCTGGTCGCGGTAGAGGACGTCGCCAGAGCGCCACGTGGCCGCATTGAGCGAGGCCGGCCGGGCGAACGGTACGTGCTGGGCGGTGAAAACTGAGATGGACGCAGTGTGGCGCCTGTTGGCCGAGGTCACGGGCCGTCCGCTGCCGGGGTTCCGCGCGCCGTATGCATTGGCGTATGCGGTGGCCGCGGTTGACGAGCTGCGTTGCCGGATCGACGCGGGCGCGGTCCCGTTCGCACCGCTGGAGGGCGTACGGATGTCGCGCGAGCGAATGTACGCCGACTCCTCGAAGGCGAGTCGAGAACTCGGCTTTCAGGCGTCGCCGGTGCGCGACGCGTTGGAACGCAGCACCATCTGGTATCGAGAAAATGGGGCGGCGTAAGCGTACCTAGTAAGCATCCGCCCGGCCTAAAACGAAACGTGCGGCCCGTTCGCGAATCGTTCGGCGTGCACCAACTGCCGGTTTTGGAAACGCCGCGTCTCCGATTGCGAGCCTGGCGCGACGACGACGTCGAGGCGTGGATCCATATGAATGCCGATCCTCGCGTGCGGGAATTTTTCCAGATGTCGCGAGCCGCGAAGAATCGCTGGAAGTCGCCGGACGGCTGCGAACCGCATTCGAGCGCGATGGGTACGGATGGTGGGTTCTGGAACGCAAACGGGACGCCGGCTTTGTCGGCATCATCGCACTGCAGCTCATTCCGTTCGAAGCGCACTTTACGCCGGTGCACGAAATCGGCTGGCGTCTGCCGGTCGAAGCCTGGGGGCATGGATACGCGAGCGAGGGCGCCGCTGCAGCCATGCAGTTTGCGTTCGAGCGACTCCATCTTCTCGAAATCGTCGCGATCACGGCATCGATCAATCGTCGCTCGCGCGCCGTGATGGAACGCCTCGAGATGACCTACGATCCGGCGGACGATTTCGACCATCCGCGGGTGGAATCAGGACACCGTCTGCAGCGGCACGTGCTGTATCGTGCAAAGCGGCCACCCAGTTGGCACTCCGAACCAGTATGGCCGGTGCATGAACGCCGCACCGCAACATCTGGGAGAGCCGACCCCACTCCCTAGCGCACACGTTCGCTGTCAAGGCGATGCGGTCTACGTTCAACCGGCTGCGCGCCGTCGATGCCGCGGTGGTCGATTATTACGTCGCGATGGACGCGCTCGACGACGGCATCATCGAATGCTGTAGCGTCGATGATGTTACGCCCGCGTTTGCCTCACTGAAGATCGGGCTCGTGCTTCGGTTTCGGTGATCGTCTTGCGCGACGACACCGCCGGGCCGGCTGCGCCCAACCGCCCGTTTGACTGCGCTCCATCGAGCCCCGGCTTCCAGGGAAGCTTCTGCTCGCTTACTTGTATTGGTTGACAAATTAATTAAGCGGTCATTTGATATGCTTAGTAGAGGAAGTTCTGGATGACGGTCGTACCGTAGGGCAAGGCAAGCGTGGCTCGGGTTACACCGAGCGACGGTTGCACTTCCTTAGTGGTGTGGGGGAGGCCATCCGATGAGTACCGCGGGTGCGTACGTACGTAGTCGGTCGATTCGTGTTTTCGATGCGTCACGCGCGATGTCGCTCGCCGTAAGCGACACGCTGGCGTTCTCGTTAGCATCAGCCATGGCGGTCCTGATTATCAGACCGCACGTTTACGTCTTGTCGTATTCGAGAATCGGGCAGACGGCGATCGTTTGTAGTTTCGTCGCCATGCTAACGTTTCGTCTGCTGGGTTTGTACCGGATTTCGTATGCGATGTCGTCGCAGGACGAACTCTATTACGTCGTTGCCGGCCTTAGCATCGGTGCGTTTCCGATCTTGGCGCTGTTTACGATTGTGCCGTCGCTTTCGAGCTCGCGACTCGTACTGATCCTCTCGTACTTTCTGTCAATAATTTTTGCGGGGGGCGCACGCAGCTTTTTACATGGCCGGCGACAAGCCAGAAGCGAATCGCGGATTCGCGTCGTTGCTCTGGTCGGGCCGGCCGATCGACTGTCGATGCTCGTACCAGCCTTCGAAGCCGACCGCTCGACCAGCGTCATCGCGATCGATAGCGATTCGATCGAAACGTGCCTCGACGCAATGCTTGCCGGCAACCTTGGCTGGTATAACGACGTTCGCCGCCGCGGTTGCCGAGAGATCGTCTTTGCGGGCCAACTTCTTCCGGCTGCGGCTCTATTCGTGGAACGCGCCGCGCGCGACGGGATCCGCATTGCGTTCGCGACACCCGGGCTCGAATGCCCGCAGGTTAATCCCATGCGCCTCGAGACTCGCCAACGCCAGGCCGTTCTCGTGGCCGATCGAGTTCCGATCTGCTCGACAGCGAACGCCTTGGTCAAGCGCGCCTTCGACCTCGCCGTTGCATTCGTGTGCCTAACGATTGCGTTGCCAATAATCGCGTTAGCCGGTTTGGCCGTCGTGGCAGAGTCCGGGCGCCCGATGTTCTACCGGCAGACGCGCATCGGTCGTGATGGGAAGCCGTTTCAAATCTTTAAACTCCGCTCCATGGTGCAGGGCGCCGAGAGCGAGTCCGGTGCGCAATGGGCTACGCCACACGACAATCGCGCTACTCGATTCGGAAGGTTTATCCGGGCAACGAGCATCGACGAGCTGCCACAGTTTCTCAACGTACTTCGCGGCGAGATGTCGGTCGTCGGACCGCGCCCGGAACGCCCGGAGTTCGTCGCGCGATTCCGTCGAGAACACAGCAGATACGACCAACGGCACATGATACGGCCCGGAATAACCGGGTGGTCCCAGATGCACATGCGACGGAATCCAGACATCGCCTCGATCGCGGAAAAGACCGAGCTCGACCTCTTCTACATCGAGAACTACTCGATTCTGATGGACATATCGCTCGTCCTCAAGTCGGCAGCCGAGGTGTTGTTCAAGCGATGAAGCCGTTCGTTGCGGTGTTGGCAGCGTTGTCATCGATCTTCGCCTGGAGCGCGTTGGCGAACGCCGCTCCCGAACACGTTCCGATCATGGCGTACGTCGGAGTCGATGGATACGATCCGGGTCCAGCGATCGTGAGCCGATACGTAACGTTTGCGCGCGCGGGCCTGCAACTGCGAACCGCGCGCTCCAGCTGTTTCCCGGGCGATTGTACCGCACTATTTTACGTGGACACGCACAACGTGTACTGCGATTGGGGGACGCAAGAGTGGTTTCAGTTAGCGCGGTCGCATGAATCTTGGTTCATGCACGCGACCGACGGTCGCCGGCGCTTGAGCGAAAGCTCCGCGTTCGGACGTTGCGCCGGTGAAGACGGCGCAAACCGGGCATATTTTGCGAACTTTGCCGACGCCGGCGAAATTCTTTATTGGAAAATGTTTTCTCGACGCGCGCATCGAGAAGGCCGTGCCGAATCAGTGTTTCTTCCTCGACGACGTGACGAACTTCGTCGAGTTACCCGGCGCAGAGATCAACGATCCCCGGTCGCTGTTTCGATATGAGGGTGCGGATTTCGATAGTTATGCGCCGGCTTGCCTTTGGACCAACGGGTTGGGGCCGGGAGGCGGATATTTCGAAGGTGGTGTTTCGGCCACCGGCGCGAGAGTGGAAGGTGCGGCAGTAGATGGCGCGATTCCGCTCGATGCCTATACGCGGTTCAATCACGCGAGAAATGTGTTGGGGGTGACGTTCGAAGACCCGATCTGGGCGCGAAGCGATCGGAGATTCCGCCTTCGGAACGTTCCCGTCCTCGTGAACACGGTGTCGGAACTTCTCGAACGAACGACGCTGAAGTACGCCGTGCTCGATTGGTCTACCGATGTGGATGGTCGCGATTTGGCGCGGGTTCGCCGCGTGCATACTGCAGTGCTATGGTTGGTCAGCGGCGACTCGCCAAATCGAGCGGTGTCGTGGCTGGATCCATACGAGGGCCCGAACGGCAGCGATCGTTTGGGCGTCTATCCCGAGCAACTCGTCGTTCCGACGGATCCGCGCAAACCGATGGGCGTCTGGCAAGGGCGCGACGGTGCGAATAGTTCTGCGTGCAATCGCGGGTCCGTCGATGCTTCCGCTCGCGGTGGAACGGCCGATCTGATTGCATCGTGCGGCTCGAACGACGGTCGAGACGCCGGCACCTACGTTCGCGAATACAAGCAGTGCTTCGCGGCCGGTCGGCCGATCGGACGATGTGCGGCTATCGTGAACGAGCAATCGGTACCGGTCGTTCTACGCGGGCCAAGCCTCGCGCAGAGATACGCGCACGAGATCGATAGTAGCGGTGGGCCACTCGCCGGAGTTTGTCCGAAAAACGCCGGCTGCGACGGACGGTTGGATTTGCATCCAGTCGCCGCCACGAACGGCGTTGTCGTCCCGGCCGAGGACGCGAGGCTGTTATCGCAATGACGGCGACCGCGAAGCCCGATAATATTTTCGTTACCGCGATCGTTCCTACTTTGAATGAGGAGGCCACGATCGGGCGGGCGATCGACGATCTTCTCCGACAAGAGGCGTTCGCGGGTTCAATCGAGATTCTCGTCGTGGACGGCGGTAGCTCGGACAGAACCCGTGCGGTCGTTGAGAACTTCATCGCCACCGGCCACAACGTACGTCTTCTCGATAATCCCGCCCGTCATCAGGCTGCAGCATATAACATCGGCATCGGGCATGCGAGGGGCTCGATCGTTACGATCCTGCACGCTCGGGTACAGATCGCTCCCGCCTATGTTGCTACATGTTTGGAAGTCAAGCGCAGAACGGGTGCGGCGAACGTCGGCGGCGTCGTGGAGCATTTCGGCTCGGGCGCTATCGGCAGGGCGATTGCGATGGCGATGTCGAGTCCGTTCGGTGTAGGCGATTCCAAGTATCGGTACAGCAACGCCGAGGGATGGGTCGACTCCGTCATGGGTGCCTTCGCCGATAAAACGCTCTTCGACGACGTAGGCCTCTTCAACGAAAGCAACGTCGTGAACGAAGACGGCGAGTTTAACTACAGAGTTCGGCGGGCCGGATACGGCGTGCTCGTGTCGCCTTCGATACGGTTGCGATACCAGGTGCGCTCGTCGCTCGGAAAGCTTGCCAAACAATACCTTCGTTACGGATACTATCGCCGTTGGACCGCTTTGCAGCACCCGGGCTCGATGCCGTTGCGCGTTTATGCGCCTCCGCTGCTGCTTATCGGACTGCTGTCCTCAGCCGTAGCGATGGCGTCGGGTCGTTGGTTTGGCGTGGTCCTGCCGGCGTTGTATGCGGCGTTCCTCGCACTCGCTTTGGCGCAAGCATTCTTAAGGAGCCGCGACTTCCTCGCGGCGACAATGATGCCGGTAGCCATCGGCGCCATGCATTTGGCATTTGCCGTGGGTTGGCTGTGGGGTAGCATCCGGCTTAATAAACCGCTCGCAGCGGATGGGTTCATCTGACGATGCCGGCGGAAAGGCCGCTTCGCATTACGGCGATCATCGACGATAATGCGGTTTCGGGGGAAAACGCAACCCATCGTCTCGTTTGCAAAAGAAGCGCACGCTCGAAGCGTTTCGTCTCACGAAATCGAGCTATCGATCGTAGCGTTTTCGCGACGCGGGGCCGCACGCGATCTCGCCTCGCTCTTGCGCGACGAGGGACTCGACGTTCGATTGCTCGAGGAGCGCCGCGCTTTCGACTGGCGCGTTGTTGAAAAACTCAAAGCGCTTTTAAGCGAGACGGCGGCGGATATCGTTTGGACACACAGCTCGAAGACGCACTTCCTGGCTGCGTTGAGCAACGTTCGCAGCAATCGGCGGTGGGTGGCTTTTCACCATGGATATACGTTGACCAGCCTTCGCTGGAGAGCATACCAGCTTCTCGATCGTTGGTCGTTGATGAAAGCCGAAAGCATCATGGTGCCCTGCGACGCGTTCAGGACGCAAATGGAGCATCTCGGAGTTTCGCCGCGGGTCGTGCGAGTGTGCCCAACTCCGAACGTATCGCGGCCGTGCGCGGATCGTGCTCGCGCAAATACACTGCGCGAAGCGCTCGGAATTTCTGCCCGAACCAAGGTCGTTCTTTCCGTTGGGAGGCTCTCGAAAGAAAAACGCCAGGACGTACTCATACGTTCGTTTGGCGAGCTTCGACGCGCCGCGCGTTTCGGCGATGCAGTCCTCGTGCTCGTGGGGTCTGGGCCGGAAAGAGAGGGGCTCGGGCGTCTAGCACATCGCCTGGGACTCGATGCTTCGGTCATCTTTGCGGGACAGCGCGACGACGTTTCGAGCTTTTACGCGATGGCGGACGTGTTCGTTCTTTCTTCGGATACCGAGGGAACTCCAAACGTCATCCTCGAGGCGATGAACGCTGGAGTACCGATCGTGGCGACCAAGGCCGGCGGCCTCGTCGAGATGCTCGAAGACCAGCGTTCCGGCTTATTGCTATCGTGTGGAGACGTTGACGGCATGGCGGCGCGCATCGCCGCCATTCTTTCCGACCCGTCAACGGCGGCAAGCCTGGCAAGGCTTGCTAAAAGGCAGCTTCGTCGTTACGCGCCCGAGCGACACTATGCGACGCTGCGGTCCGCGTTCCAGGAGGTCGCAAGATGGTAGGTCCGGTTTTCGTGACGGGCGGTAAACAGCGAGACGTACGTTCGAAACCGCGCGAGGAATGGAACTTATACGAAGAAGGTGTCGTTCTTTGCGTCAATCCGCGCTCTGAAGCCGTCGAGCGGAGGGCGACGTACCACAGTCGCGAGGGATGCGTACCCGATGGTGAGGCATCCATTACGCTTGAGGCAGGATGTGTTGCCGACGGATGCCTGTATACGTGCACGCGCACGGAGGCGCTCGTTTTCGAGCTGCCGTCCTTCGAACTGGTACATCACGTATCTATGCCGTTCTTTAACGACGTCCACCACGTCCGCCCGTTCAACCGACGGGAACCTGCTGGTCACGAGTACCGGTTTGGATGCGGTGTTCGAGGTTTCCACCGATGGCGCAATAGTTCGCGAATGGGGCGTTCTCGGAGAGAGTCCCTGGGACCGATTTTCTCGGGACATCGACTACCGCTACGTAGCCACCACGAAGCCGCACCGGTCGCACCCAAACCACACATTTTATTTGAACGGCGATTTGTGGGTTACGCGGTTTCACCAACGCGACGCTGTCTGTTTGACGAGCAACAAGCCCGGCATTTCCGTCGGAACCGAAGGCTGCCACGACGGCGACGTCTACGAGGGGAAGGTCTATTTCACGACGGTCAACGGAACGGTCGTCGTCGCCGACCCATCGCTGCAAACGCCGGGGCAATCGATCGACTTGAACGGCGTGGATAATCCGAGCGGTTCGTTATTGGGCTGGTGCCGCGGAGTTGCGGTTGCCGGTGATGGTTTGGTTTGGATCGGATTTACTCGAGTGAGAGAAACGCGAATGACCGAAAACTTGCGTTGGGCAAGAGACATCGTCCGTCCGCAATCGAGAAACACACGCGTGAGTCTCTACGATCTGCGCTTAAGAAAGCTACTATTGGAGATCGACTTGGAGAAGCAGGGCATGAACGCGGTCTTCGGGATTTACGTTGACACGGGACCGCTTGCAAACGTGGCGCCGCAGCAGGCTTCGAACGCCGGCGACCTTCGGATCGCAGGATAACGTGCGCAGCTTTCTGCGGGTACGTTGTGCTCTCCGAAACGCCGTACCGGCGTTCCGCGCCGTAACGATTTCGATACTGCTCGCGCCGGCCTTTGCAGGTACTCCAGCTGTCGCGTCGCCGGGCGACTACGCGATTCACGTGGGCGATCAACTGCAAATCGTCGTCTACGGTGTGACGGCTCTCAACGAAACGGTCCCGGTGTTGCCGGACGGCACCATCGCATTGCCGTTTATCGGCAGTGTGCAGGTGGCCACGATGACGCCCGACGCAGCGAGCCGTCTCATCACCGGACTACTGGCACACTACGTCAAAAAACCAACCGTAAACGTTATCGTTCTGAAGCCGACGACAAACGTGATCGAAGTGCTGGGAAGCGTCGAGCACGGCGGTTCCATCCCGCTCAATCCCGGAGATCGATTGTCCGACGCGATCGTCAAAGCAGGAGTTGGCACGACGTCGCACGCCGATTTGAATCACATAACCGTCAATCGAATAGGGGATGGAAAGTCCCGGCTATTCAACGTTCACCTGTACGAGATGCTCCTCAATGGAGATCTCGCGTCGAATATGCTGCTCGAACCGAACGACCTCATCTACGTGCCACAGGCAAAGCAGCCTATAAACCTGCTAAACCTGCCGTTCGCTCTATATTATCTGTATTTACTCTCCAACCCGGCAGCGGTAGGACGATAGCGCGCCCATGTACGACTTGAACCGCATCGTTCAGACGCTATTGAGACGTTGGCCGATATTCGCCGGTGCTTTCGTCGCCGTACTCGTACTCGGCGGCTTGATGCTTGCCGTTATGCCGAGAACCTACGTAGCGAACGCCGAAGTCATGGTTCGCAGATCGAACGACCTCATGCAGCCGTCTGCCTATCCCCAGATCGACGCACTTCTATCCTGGAACCGGGATGCCACGGTCGAGACGTATGCGGCTCTTGCGACGAACCCCGCTATTGCCGAGGACGTCGTAAAGCGGCTGAAGCTTAGAACGACGGCCAAAGACCTTCTCAACGTGAACGTCAACATCGTGCCCGTCGTTAACTCTGACGTGTTGCGAATTAGCGTGGCCTGGCGAAACGCGGCGATGGCTTCAAGTGTGGCCAACGCTTTCGCAACACAATTCGTCGCGCATGAGAGCGCGATCGCCTCGAGTCAAGCGCGGCAGGCGGCGCGTTCTCTGAGTCAATCGGCCACGTTTGCGCGGAGCGAGGTGTTTGAAGCCGAATCGCAACTTTCACGGTTTCAAGCGAGACATAGCTTAGCCGATTCGGCGCAGCAGACGACGGAGTTGTTGAACGCCGAAGCGGAGTTACGGTCCAAAGAACGCAGCGCGCTTCTCGATAGATCGGGAGCGAGCGCGCAGTTGCGAATCGTAGCGAACGAAGTCGGCACGCTGCCGGCGACGATCGAAGCGAGCAAAACTATGACGCAACCGGCGGTCGCCGATACGTTGCGGGGGCAATTGGTACAAGAACAGGTCACGCTGCGTCAGCTTCAACAGCAATTTACGGACAGTTATCCCGACGTCGTAGCAGCGAAGCAACAAATTACCAATCTCGAACGAAGCATTTCTGCCCTTCCCGCGCGCGAGGAAAGTTCGAGCGTGATCGCTCCCAACCCGTTGGGTGCGAGCCTCCAAACGACGCAAGCGGCTCTGCAGTCGCAAGTGCAGGGGGATAGCGCGCAGCTGAGCGCGCTTCGAACGCAAGAAGCTAGCCTACACGCTCAATTGGTGTCGCTACCAAGCGTCTTGATGCTATACGATCGCTTACAGCGTGAGGTGAAGACCGACGGCGCTCTGTACGATGCGCTCGAGGCAGCCTACTACAATGCGGTCGTCGCTGAAAATATGGCCGTGAGCGATGTCGCCGTCGTTCAGCTGGCCGACCCGGCAGTGGCCGAGACCCGGCCATCGCTTTCCATCGCGCTGCTGTCGATCGTGCTCATCGCCGCGTTCTTCGCATTTGGAATAACGTTTCTCGTGGACTGGTATGCAACGGCCGGTACAGAGCGGCCGGGAGTTACCGTACTTGACCGGTTGCAATCGTTATGATTGCGCTAGAAATAAGGAGAATACCATGCTACTAAGAGGCTGGAAGACGTCGTACACGGCGACGCTTGCCGCGCTGGCTTTGGGCTCCACGTTGGCCGCCTGCGCATCACATACCTACGATCCGGTTAGCGGTGCAAACGGAGTTCCGGCTGCTCGCATTGGGTTGGCTGCCACCATGCCGGATGGCGTGCCGAAGCATCACATTCTTACGAGTGACTTTTACGATTCCGCTCACGCTGCCATCGGGCTGAATAAAATTGCAAAAGCCTTGAGCTGGGCCGAGGTGCGCCCGGCCGACCAACTCTCGGTCGAGAACGCCGGAGTAAAAACGATGCTGTACTTCGATCCGACGTTCCAAGCGGCGAACGGCCCGCTGTACAGCGATGTCGAATCGACATTCGAGCACGACTGCAACGGAAACCGGATAACACAACAGGACTTTCCACGGCTGTACCTCATGAGTCGCAACGCGAAGGAGGCCCAGCTGGCGAAAACCTATCTCGCCTCGGTCTTCGCCGGTAATTCATACGATGCCGCATTCGAGGACTCCGCCGGGCGGCTGTATACGGGCGACTTGTCTAGCCAGCCATGCGAGTTGCACGAGGATAACTATATCGCGCGCGACGCCGCTCTCGAAGCGGAACTAGCCGAACCGCTCATCCCTAGTTCGCTCGACGCATTTTTCGAACAAAACGGCAACTGGCATAACGATCAACAATCGGTGCAGCTAGCATTTGGTGCTACGAGCATCGGCGGTGAGGGAGAAGAGTGCTACGACAGCGATTCCAACCCGTCGGTCTACAAGCTTTCCGGGTCGCTTTGGAGAGCGATGGAGAACACCCAAATCAAGGTCGAAGCGCAGAAGAAGCTGTTCTTCTGTTACGCACGTAACTTTTCCACGGGCGGTTCGCCGGAGGGCCGCAAATTGCGAATGTACGACATCGCGTCGTTCCTCCTAACGTACAAGCTGGAATTGGCGGTACTTTGGGAACGCTTCCGCACGCCTTCAAACGTACATGTGTATCCTGAGAGCCAACTCGTTGCGTTAGACCCGTTGCACGAGGCGCCCGAAAAAATCTCCGGATTGGAGCTCAACGGGGCATTCTATCGCGAATACGGGAATTGTTACTACGCCGGCGACGCGATCGGTAGGTGCGCGGTCATCGTCAATCCGAGCGCGACCGATAAGGTGAAGAATCCGCTCTATCACAAGTATGCGAACACCCTCGAACTGAGCGGTGCCGGCATCTTCGACGGCGGTACCGCGTCGTTCAGCGGGCCGGGCGCGCCCGACTCCTTGCCAGCTCTCTCAGCGTTCATCGTTAAATGAAGCGTGAGCGGATGTAGACAGGCGCGGCGCGATTGAGTCGAACGGCAAACGGCGCCGTTGGCGTACTCGCGTCGCGCCTCGCGGGTCAGGGGGCGAGCTTTCTTAGCGCCGTCCTCGTTTCCAGGGCGCTCGGCCCTTCGGGGCGCGGCACGTTTGCGTATACGGTCACCCTCCTGGGGATCATACTCGTTACGACCTCGGGTCATCCGGGCGCCGTTGCGTGGCAGTATGCCAAGCGTTTAGTGCCGATCGAGGCCGTCAGGACGAGTATGAATCGCCTCGTCCTGTTCGCTTCGGGCATCGGCGCTATAGCGATGTTCGCACTGTATCGTGCGGATGGCAGGACCGATACAAGCGTGCTCGTCGTCGCCGTAACGATTCCGTTTGCAGTGTACGCGCAATCTGCGAGCGGAGTTTTCCTCGCGAATGCGGAGATGGCACCCCTCGCGGTTCAACAACTGATTACGACCGTTGTGACCGCGGCGCTATTCGTCGTGCTTTTCGTTACCGACGTGAGGAACATCGCCGCGTACATGCTCTGCTGGTGCTCTGCGTACGTCGTATGCGCTGCTTTTACGGCGTACTACCTGCGACGCATGAAAATGCCCGAAGCGCGCGCCGGTGTATCGGGGCGGACCAGAGAGCAAGCGCTCTTCGCGGCGAAGTTATGTTTGAACGGCGTCGCGACATACCTGAATCTGCGCGTTGACGTCTTCATCATCATGTTCGTGTTGGGACGCAGCGAACTGGGCGTCTACTCCGTAGGCATAGCCATTGCCGAGGCGCTGTGGCAGATGAGCCGTTCCGTGGCTGCTGCCGTGCTATCGCGCGTAGCGCGCGGCGGCAAAGAAGACGCAGCTCGGCTGACGGCAAAAGCCGCGAGGATCTCGTTGAGCCTCGGCGCCGTGGGCGCCATAGCGATCGCCGCCGCGGTGCATCCGATCGTCGTGGGGTTATTCGGTCAATCGTTTAGTGCCGCGATCCCCGTGACGTTAGCATTACTGCCGGGGGTGGTACTCTACAGCGCTATGCCCGCAATCAGCCAGTTCTTCTCCCAACAAGTGGGCGAGCCAAAGATTCCGTTGGCGGTAAGCGTCACTTCCACGGTCCTATGTGCCGTAATTACGGCACTTACCGTGCGGCGATACGGACTGATGGCGGGCGCCATCGCTACTTCGATCTCGTACGGAGTTTCGTTCTGCGTTTCGCTCGTCTATTTTGGACGCGAAACGTCGCTGCGACCGCTGGATGTCATCTTGGTCCGGCGAAGTGATTTCGCGCCGTACTTGTCCCGGCTGGATGCGATTCTTCACCCGCAGGTCTAAAACGTGATCGCCGCTTTCCGCGAATCTTCGGCGAAGAAGCCGGTCGCGGTCGTTGCGGTTGCGTTGTTGATCGGGTCTACGCTCGCAGCTGTGGCATTGGCTAACGGTGGCGGGCCGTGCTTCGACGGCCACCCCGGCGGAGCGTGCGAGATTTTTGCCCGCTATCCAGTCGGAGTGCTGATCGCCGCACTGCCGCTAACCTGCCTCGTGTTCGCGCGCTACCCCGTCGTGATCCCGTTGGTGCTCTACATAGGGCTGGTTCCGCTGGATGCAACGTTGCCGCTGCAAGGGTTCGGCAGCGTGACGAGACTTCTGGGGATCGTAGCGGCCGTGACCGGGGCATGTACGATCGTATCGCGTCGCGCGCAGGGCATAGCGGTTTCACCGATGCTCCTCGCCTGGGTTCCGATGATCGTCTGGCTGGTGGTGAGTAGATCGTGGACCGTGAGTCCGGCCGACACCAGTCAAGGCATCGTTACGGTGGTATCTGACTTCGCGCTATTTTGTTTGATCGCGTCGATTCAATTTCGGGAAAGGGGAATTCGAAGCAATCGTAAAGGCCACCATCTTGAGCGGCGGCCTCGCGGGCCTGCTTGCAATCTATCTCGCGCTGCACGCCCGGGCCGGCTCGCTCGAGGGCGCTCGGCTTTTTTTGGCGGCGAACGGCAGGGTGGCGGACCCTAACGATTTCGCGGCGGCGTTGCTGCTGCCGCTCTCCTTAACGGTGGCACGGCTGACGAAGGTGAGGTCGCCGTATTTCGTCCCTTTGATCGGTCTCGCGGTCACGATGTTAGCAGCGATCTATTGCACGGGGTCGAGAGGAGCCTTCGTGGGTCTGCTCGCGATGGCCATCGTGGGGATCTGCCTGAGTAAACGCCGGATCGCGGGTCTGGCGATCGTTACCGCGATGTGCGCGGCAGTTTTCGCAATCCCAAATTCGTTACGGGCACGGTTTCTCACGGAGCAGGCTTCGGAAGGCGGATCCGGCCGAGTTCGACATTTGGCGCGTAGCTCTTACATCGATTCGATCGCACTGGCTGGCCGGTTCGGGTTTCGGAAGCTTTCCAACCGCGTACGATCGCGCGTTGATAGCGACCCCCGTGTCGGAGTTTCAGCGACTTCATCGTGCTCCGCACAACCTAATCCTCGGCACGCTGACGGAGTTGGGCGCGATAGGGTTCGCATGCCTTTTATTCGCGCTGACGGGCCAAGTGTTGTATTTCGTTGCTGCGACGAAGAACTGGAGCGCGAAGCGGGACAGAACCGCCTATCTCGCTGCCTTCGCGGGAATTCTGGTATCCTCGTTGTTCGTGGACGTACTAACCTTCAAATACGTGTGGTTGCTCTTTATGGAAATGGCGATTCTCGCCGCATTATGTAGGCGGACGGAAACCGTGGACAGTCGTTTGTAACTCGCGCAACGCGACTTGCCAGGCCAGCAAAGCCGTATTTCTAAACGCCTTTACCGATGTGGCGAGTTCGCAACGGTTTGCCAGCGCTTCGACGACTGCTCCGGCGATCCCAGCCGCGCTATTGTCGCAATATACCACACCCTGCGTAAAATATGCTTTCGTCGCAGAAGTATCCGAAAGCACGAGAGGGCGCCCCGCCGCAATGCCTTCATATGCGCCGCAAACGAGGCAGTCCTCGCTGGTGGTAAGATCGAGAACGGCGTCCGCTGAGAACAGTGCGTCTACAAAAGCTTGTTCGGATAGAAAGCCGAGTAAGTGAACGTTTTTGGGGATCGTCCCGTAGTCCCCAAAGTGTTGCGGCGGCTTACCGGTAAAATAAAACCGGACATCCTTGGAGTCGAGCGAACGCGCGGCGCGAATGATGTTCGCGAGTGGTTCGTCTGCCGCCCACGAAGAAACGACTAGCACGGCATTGCCGCTGCGCATGGCGGGCAGTGGAACGCCGCTGAACGTAAGGGCGGGTATACGGTCTTGTAACACGAACGCGCGTCCGCCGCGCGACTCGATAACGCGTGCGTGGGAGGGGTTCGTAACGATCGAAAGCGTAGCGTGACGATGAACGAATCCGGCGACGCGATCCAAGAAACCGCCCGGAAAGACCCCCGTGTGATGATTGTCGACCACCACCGGTGTGCCCGTAGCTTTACCGATTACGACGGCTAACGCGGCTAGTACGATCGAGGGATTCTGGCAAAAAATGATCCCGGGTCTTGTTTCTGCTATTGTCGAAATCGCCCGGCACGAACCAAGAATGTATTTTTTCCATCGCGGCACGTCCATCAGATCCGTGAATGCGTAAAGCTCGACGTCGAGCGATGCCGACAACTCGCGGTTCCGGCGCTGGTTTTCCCACGTTAGCCATATGCCCGGACGTATCGCGTTGCGCACCATCGGATGCCCGTTTCTGCGACGCCGATGGAGCGCTTTCCTAGCAGCGAATCTCGCCGTGCAACAACACAGAGGCTTGCGTCGAAGTCCGACATCATCGGTTCGATCATCCGCGGTTGGATGCCGGACATCGTTTGCAGCGGCACGTCCTGTACCGCGCGACGCGGCCACCCAGTTGGCACTCTGGAGCGGTATCATCGGAACATGAACGCCGCACCCAAACGTCCGGGAGAGCCTACCCAACTCCCTAGCCCAAACGTACGCTGTCAACGCGACGCGGTCTACGTTGACCGGCTTTGCGCCATCGACGCCGCGGTGGTCGACTACTACGCTGCGATGGACCCCAACAAGCGGCCCGCGGCGGCCGAACAAGCCTTTGTACTCGGCACGCGAGCGCTTGCTGCTGCGGGCGGTTCGGCGACGATGTCGGCGCTCGACGAACGCTTGCAGGCGGCCGTTGCATCTGCGTCCGCTCGTCTCACCGACGTTCCAGCGCTCGTGGGACGGCACGTTGACGGCTTGTGCGAACGCTACTTCGGCCGCGATGGCCGGGTGGCTTCGCAACTTGGGGAGTCGCTGCGCGATGTCGTGGCGGTTGACGTGCGGCGTCGTATCAGCGACGCGCTCGAACCGATCGTCCGCGCGCTCAACGTGAACGATGCAGCCGGGCCGCTCGGCGCGATCGCCGGTGCGTTACACGAGGTGCGGTGCGGTCAAATCGAACTGCGTGCGTCGATCGAGGGCGCGTTCGCGGCGCAACGTCAACGGAGCATTTCAGTGCATAAGGGATACGATTTAGAAAACGTGGTGGAAACGTGCGTGGGCGAACTAGCCGGCCGCCTCGGCGACAGGTTCGAAAACTGTTCTTGCGAAACCGGAGCGTTGCACGACTCCAAAGTCGGTGATTTCGTGTCGATCGTTCAACGGCAGCGTCACGCGAGGTGCCGACGCTCGCATCGTTATCGAGGCGAAGACGGCTGCGATCACCGTGAAAAAACTGTGCGACCAACTCGATGTTGCGATGGAAAACCGTGACGCGATCGTCGGAATCGGCGTGCTAACGAACCCGAAAGTAACGACCAGGCCGATCGCATTGTACGGACCGTCACGAATCGTCGTGTACCTCCCCTCGTTTGGAGACCCGGCGGCCGACGTTGAATACCACCGAACGCTGCTCGAGCTGGCGTATTCGGCAGCGCGTATACAAGCCGCCGCGCTCATGCAGTCGGTACCGGCGGAAACGCTCGACGCCGCCGTCGTGGGCGAACACGTCGAACGCTTGGATGTCGCAGCGAAGCGCTTCGCCGAACTCAAACGCAACTTCACCGCAATCGAGGCAGGCGTACGAGTGGCGCGACAAACTGCAGATTCGATACGAACCGAAATCGCCGATCTGGCCGACGATCTACGCGCTACGCTCGACCGGCACTCGGCGCGACTGGCAGCGGGGTCGATTACTGGATCGGAATAACCTCCAGAACGTACGGGAGCGGTGTTCGACTGCAACTATCGTCGAGTTGGTGGCGCTTGCATCCAAGCGGTTAGCGTTTGCCACGAATGCGACGGCGCCATTTCGTACGAGCGCTAAACCGACCGGGGACGCTCCAACGCGCACCTTTCGCAGCAGCGCATGCTCCGGGTTCGCGACGAGCTAGTCTGCATCGAACGCTGCCAGGGAATTCTCGCCGCGCAACGTCACCCACGCGGTCGCCCATCGGGGCCGATCGCAATACGGACCGCCCGCAGCCGGCCGCCGCAGTCGAAAGAACGGCGTGGTCGGGCAGATTCGAGGTGGCTGCCGCGACGTCGATGACGGCCACGCTGCCGGCGTGCCGTCCCTTCTCGCACACCGCCGGGCGCGCTCCGCATGCGGCGATCCATCCGCTTCGAGCCCGCTTCATTGCCGTAGGAACGTTCGGAGGTAGGCCTTAACGAACATCGCCATGAGTAATACATTCCACGTGACGGGCATGGACCTCGTCGGATATATGGCCAAAGACGTGCCGCGCGCGATCGCCTTCTATCGCGACGTGATCGGGATGAAGCCCACCAAGATCTTCGACGGCGATGCCGGTGCGGAGTTCGAACTTTCCGACGGCAGCACGTTCGGGTTGTGGAGCGGCAACGACATGATGCCGTTTCAGCCGAGCAACTGCATTTTGTTTTCGGTTGACGACTTCGACAAGACGATCGAGAGCTTGAAAGCAAACAAGATCGAGATCGTCATGCAGCACGAAAGCCCGAGCTGTTTCATGGTAATGATCGACGATACCGAAGGCAATAAGGTCGTCCTGCACAAGCTGAAGTCATCCTAGATCCTGCAATCGATCGCGTCGCCGTGGTAGCGGCGACGCGGTTAGAAGCGAACGCCGCGCGTAAGGAAGTTGACGGTGTTCGCGTTTACGAAACCGGCATCGCACTGGTCGATTTCGACGGTCACGGAATCGCGACGGCAATCAGTTGCGGTATCGCCGGCGGATTGCGAGAGGACGTTCCGAGCGGCACCGTATTGATTCCAACCGAAACCGGGCTCGCCGACGGAACGCGACGTGCGTGCGATCCGCAGTGGGTGGCCGCGCTGATTGCTGCAGCGCGTGCGCTCGGCTTCGAACCCGTGACCGACCCGATGCTCACGTCGGATGCGATCGTTCGAGGATCCGAACGAGGGCGATGGGCGCGCTGCGGTTTCGCGGGCGTCGACATGGAAACGGCGCTGCTTCGTTCGGACGCAATCGCCGCGGTTCGCGTCGTCCTCGATACGCCCGAGCAGGAACTCTCGGCGGATTGGATTCGGCCCGCCACGGCGGTGCTGCGCCCCTGGAATTGGCCGCAAGCCGTCTGGCTTGCGCGATTTGCGCCATCGTACGCGCGCCGGGCGGCGCAAATAGTACGCTACGCGCTGGCCGGGGAGATAGGTTTGGCTTCGCCGAAGCGCGTCCAATCGACATGATCGTAGAGAAAATCGAGTCACCCGCCGACGTACGACGCCTGGACCGCGAAGATATCGACCGCCTTGCTGCCGAGATTCGAGAGATGCTCGTGCAAACGTGTGCCGTTAACGGCGGCCATCTGGCGCCCAACCTCGGCGTCGTCGAACTCACGCTGGCGCTCACATCGCGTGCTCGATCTCCCGCACGATAAGCTTCGTTTGGGACGTCAGCCATCAGATGTACGTGCACAAGATCCTGACCGGACGGCGCGATCGTTTCAACTACGATTCGCAAAGGCGGCGGACTCTCGGGTTTTGCGATGCGCACCGAGTCGCAGTACGACCCGTTCGGCGCCGGTCACGCGAGCACGTCGGTTCAGCGCCGCGCTGGGCATGGCGACCGCGCGCGATCTATGCCGGCGGCGACGAGACGGTCGTCGCGGTCATCGGCGACGGCGCGCTCACCGGCGGTCTGGCGTACGAAGCGCTCAATAACGCCGGCAGCCTCGAAGACCAACTTCATCGTCATCCTCAACGACAACGAGATGTCGATCGCGCCGAACGTCGGCTCGATCGCCTCGTATCTCTCGGTGCTACGCACAAGCCGCTTGCCAACTTGGCCCGCAAGACCGGCAAAATGGTGCTGGATCGCATCCCGCTCGGCGGCCAGCCAAGAAGGCGATCGAAGCCAGCCGAGCTCGGCGCGATGCGACTTCATCTCGCCCGACCGAGAAGACCGCGGTCATCTTCGAAGAGCTCGGGTTTCCGCTATATGGGCCCGATCGACGGCCACAACTACGATGTGGTCGTCGACGCGCTGCAGACGGCACAAGATTTCAAGGCCCCGGTGCTCGTGCACGTTCGCACCGTCAAAGGCAAAGGCTACGAGCCTGCCGAGCGGGACGCGCGCACCTTCCACGGCGTCGGAGCCAACGCGTACGAACCGAGCGACGGTCGAGCAAGAAGCCCGCCCGGGGCGCCGCCGAAGTTCCAAGACGTGTTCGGCGACGCGATGATCGCAATCGCCGAGAAAGATCACGCGCGTCGTCGGTATCACCGCCGCAATGCCCGACGGCACCGGCCTCGCGAAGTTCGGAAAGCGCTTTCCCGGAGCGCTATTTCGACGTGGGTATCGCCGAAGCACATGCGGTCTGTTTCGCTGCCGGCTTGGCGCCAACGGTTTGCGCCCGGTCTGCGCGATCTACTCGACGTTCCTGCAACGCGCGTACGACCAGATCGTCCACGACGTCGTCGTGCAAGAACTCCCGGTCGTGTTTTGCATGGACCGCGCCGGCTTCGTCGGCGACGACGGCCCGACGCACATGGGCCTATACGACGTCGCTTATCTGCGCACGCTGCCGAACATTACGCTGATGGCGCCGCGCAGCGAAGAAGAGTTGCATCCGATGCTGGAGCACGCGCTCTCGCTCGACGCTCCGGCTGCCATCCGCTATCCGCGCGGTTCCAGAACTGTAGCATCGGCGACGTGAACACGCGCCGATGGTTCAAGGTAAAGCCGAAGTGCTTCGCCGCGGCACGCGGCATCGCGTCCTCGGCATACGGAACTACCTCGATCTCGCGCTCGACGCGCACGCGCTTTGAACGCCGTCGAAGGGGAAATGAGCAGGGCTCGCTGCCGACCGATCGTCAACGCGCGGTTTGCGAACCGCTGGACGAAGCGCTTGATCGCCGAGTTGGCGCGCGACCACTGCACCTCTGATCACGCTGGAGGAACATTCGCTGGACGGCGGTTTCGGCTCGGCCGTCGCAGAGTTCGTATGGACCGCTGTCTGCGATCGCGGTCGAACGCATCGGCGTTTCGGAAACACGCTCGTGCACCACGATTCGCAAGATAAACAGCGCGTGCTCTTTGGGCTCACGCCGCAGTCGCTGGCCGAACGGATCGGCCGCGTCGTCGGGATCCCGGTGGCCGTTTAGCCCCTACTGCGCCAGGTTAAGGGCGCCCCGATAGGTTCCGGCGCCATCCCGGTAACGGAAGTCCACCTTGTAGCGCTCCCACTGAATTTCGGTGATGCTGTCGACGTCCGGCACGTGCTCGGAGTCCATCACGCGGCCGGCCGAGTCGTCCACCTCGAGCTCTCCCGGCGCGTCGCCGTGCGCGCCGAAAAACGCCGGAATCGGGGCGTCCCGATAGATACGCAGCCTGTACTCGCCGGTCGGGCCGATATACTCGACGGCCTGGTCGCGGTTAGCCCGCGCCAGCAATTGGATCGCACTTACGGCAATCAGCATGAGGGCCACATAGCCGATCGCTATGCCCGCGAACCATCGCATGTGCGCCGGATTTTGGTGGCGAGCGGTCGGGTCCCCGCTCGCTGCGAGGGCATCCATGTCCGACCAACGTCGGGTCGGGGGGCAGGGTTCCTTGCGCTTTCCGCGACGCGGTGTTAGACTGTGCGTCTATGCCCCGGGGCGAATAGTCCACAATAAGAAGCCAGGCGGGTCCACCTCTGCAGCCAGTAGAGCGTGAGCTCGTCTATTTCGCGTGCGTCATGACTTCGGCCCAGAACGAACGCATTTCCTTTTAAAATCGTCCAACAGAGAAAGAGAATAATGGCGAAGACGACAGCTCAAAAAGCTCCTGCGAAATCCACCGCAGTAGGCAAGGGCAAGTCGAAACGCGCGGCCATGACGGCCGTCGCCAATAGCGCTTCCAGGGTCATGCCGGCGACCTTCCCGATGCCGACCGGCGCCTTCACGGTCGCGCAACCGCCCGACCCGGGACCCAAGCGCGAACGCTACACCTTCGCGAAGATTTCCGACGTCCTCGAAATCCCGAACCTGATCGAGCTGCAAAAAGCCTCCTTCGATTGGTTCAAGACCGAGGGCCTAGCGGAAGCATTTTCGTCGATATCGCCCATCAAGGATTTTACCGGTAACCTGATCCTCGAGTTCGGCGAACACAGTCTCGGAGAGCCGAAGTATACGATCGAAGAGTGCCGCGAGCGGGATATGACCTACAGCGCGCCGCTACGCGTCCGGGTACGTCTCATTACCGCCGAATCCGGCGAAATCAAGGGTATCCCCGACCAAGAAATCTTCATGGGCGACTTCCCGCTCATGACCGACAAGGGCACCTTCATGATCAACGGCGCGGAGCGCGTGATCGTGAGCCAACTGGTGCGCTCGCCGGGCGTGTATTACAGCCAAGACGCGGATACCAACTCGCGCCCGACCTTCAACGCCACGATCATCCCGAACCGCGGCGCCTGGATCGAGTTCGAAACCGATAACGGTACCAAGAACGATGAGACCGAGGGTACGATCGGCGTTCGCATCGACAAGAACCGGAAGATTTATGTGTTCGACGTTCATCCGTGCGCTGTCGCGCCCGGATCTCGGCTGTAATTGGGAAACCGACGAGGCCATCCTCAAACTGTTCGGCGATAGTCCGCTCGTCCGCAACTCGATCGAGAAGGACAAGGACGTCAAGACGCGTGAGGACGCGCTCAAAGAAATCTACAAGAAGTTGCGTCCCGGCGAGCCCGAAAACGCCGAAAACGCAGAGAAACTGCTCGAGTCGTTGTTCTTCGATGAGAAGCGCTACGACTTGGCGGGCGTCGGCCGCTACAAGCTGAACGCAAAGTTCCACTACCGCATCGAGAACCCGGACGTCGACGCGCGCCTCGAAACGCCGAACGTCGTGATCGACGAGTACACCGATGCCGGCCTTGTAATGCCGGCGATCGAAACGCGCTGTTTGACGCGCGCCGACATGATCGCCGTCATTCGCCGATTGATCAAAGTGGGCACCGGCATCGTACAAAAAGACGACATCGACCATCTCGGCAATCGCCGGGTGCGCTCGGTCGGCGAACTGCTGCAAAATCAGTTCCGCGTTGGTTTGCTGCGTCTCGAGCGCGTCGTGCGCGAACGCATGACCGTTCAAGACATTGAAACGGTAACGCCGCAAGCACTGATCAACATTCGCCCGGTCGTGGCAGCGATCAAAGAGTTCTTCGGATCCTCGCAGCTGTCGCAGTTCATGGATCAGACCAACTCGTTGGCCGAACTCACGCACAAACGCCGTTTGTCGGCGCTCGGACCGGGTGGTCTGTCGCGCGAACGTGCGGGCTTCGAAGTACGCGACGTTCACCATTCGCACTACGGACGGATCTGCCCGATCGAAACGCCGGAAGGCCCGAACATCGGTCTGATCGGCTCGCTTGCGACCTACGGACGCGTCAATCGCTTCGGGTTCATCGAGACGCCTTACCGCGTCGTGAAAGAAGGCGTCGTTACCGACGAGATCGTGTACCTCACGGCCGATCGTGAAGACGAATACATCATCGCGCAGGCCAACACGCGCGGTCGATGCCGGGAACGGCCACATCATGACCGATTCGGTCGTGTGCCGCTACGCCGAAAAGTACATCGAAGAACCGGCAGCGCGCGTGCATTTGATGGACGTTTCGCCCAAACAGATCGTCTCGGTGGCGACTGCGTTGATTCCGTTCTTGGAACATGACGACGCCAACCGCGCGTTGATGGGCGCCAACATGCAACGGCAAGCCGTGCCGCTGCTCCGTCCGGAAACGCCGATCGTCGGCACCGGCATGGAGTATCGCGCCGGCCAAGGATTCTGGAAGCCTCATCGTGGCCGATGCTGCGGGCACGGTGACGTCGGTCGATGCCAAGGCCATCGTGTTGGCCGGCGCCGACGGCGTCGAAACGCGCTACGAGTTGCTGAAGTTCGTTCGCAGCAACGCCGGAACGTGCATCAACCAGCGTCCGATCGTCGGACTCGGCGATGCGGTCGTAGCCGGCCAAATTCTCGCCGATGGCCCGTCGTCGGATGAAGGCGAGCTGGCGCTCGGACAAAACGTGCTGGTCGCATTCATGCCGTGGGAAGGCTACAACTACGAAGACGCGATCCTGATCAGCGAACGCATGGTCAAGGAAGATCGCTTCACCTCGATTCACATCGAGGAGTACGAGTGCGAAGCCCGCGATACCAAGCTCGGGCCGGAAGAGATCACGCGCGATATTCCCAACGTCGGTGAAGACGCGCTCAAGGATCTCGACGAGCGTGGCATCATTCGCGTCGGCGCCGAAGTGCGTCCGGAAGACATTCTGGTCGGCAAAGTGACGCCCAAGGGCGAGACCGAGCTCACGGCCGAAGAGCGTCTGTTGCGCGCCATCTTCGGCGAAAAGTCGCGCGAAGTACGCGACACCTCGCTGAAAGTACCGCACGGCGAAAAAGGCAAGATCATCGACGTCAAGGTGTTCTCGCGCGAAAACGGCGACGAGCTGTCGCCGGGCGTGAACCACTTAGTACGCGTCTACGTCGCGCAGAAACGTAAGATTCTGCAAGGCGACAAGATGGCCGGACGGCACGGCAACAAGGGCGTCATCGCTAAGGTGCTGCCGGAAGAAGATATGCCGTACATGGAAGACGGCTACGCCGGTCGACATCGTTCTGAACCCGCTGGGCGTTCCGTCGCGCATGAACCTCGGACAGATCATGGAGACGCATCTCGGTTGGGCGGCGCGCATGCTTGGCATGAGCGTTGCGACGCCGGTGTTCGACGGCGCCCACGCCGAAGACATCGCCGAGTGGCTGCAAGACGCCGGCTTGCCGGCCGACGGCAAAACGTGGCTGCGCGACGGACGCACGGGCGAACGCTTCTCGCGTCCGATCGCGGTCGGCATTGATCTACATGCTCAAACTGGCTCACTTGGTCGACGACAAGATCCACGCGCGTTCGACCGGTCCGTACTCGATGATCACGCAACAGCCGTTGGGTGGTAAAGCGCAGTTCGGCGGCCAGCGTTTCGGCGAAATGGAAGTCTGGGCGCTGGAAGCGTACGGCGCGGCGTACACGCTGCAAGAACTCTTGACGGTCAAGTCCGACGACGTCGTCGGCCGCGTCAAGACGTACGAAGCGATCGTCAAAGGCGAGAACGTGATGGAGCCGGGCGTTCCGGAATCGTTCAAGGTGCTCATCAAAGGAACTCCAATCGCTCGCGCTCGACGTCAAGGTTCTGACGGAAAATCGCGAAGAAGTCGAGATTCGTTCGCCCGAAGACGACATGGGCGAAAGCGAGCGTCGCGAGTTCGGTCTGTTGATGGGCGACGAACAGCCGGTCGTTTCGCAGACCGCCGTCGCGGCTAGCGAAGCCATTGCCGAAGCCGGTGCGGCTGAGGGTCCGGGTCAGGCCGTAGAAGTGGAAGAGGAGGAAGAGGAAGAGATCGACGACAGCAAGCCGATCGACACCGCCGCTCCGTTGCCGGCGCCTCCGCCGGCCGCAGCCCACGCCGAATCCGAGGAATTTCGAGGAAGAGGAAGCGCCCGAAGAAGAGGTCGAGGAAGGGCGCCAAGGCTACGAGCTCGAGGAGGAAGACGAAGAAACCTACGATGAGGAAAAACCCTCGGCCGACGGCGATGAAGAGGAAACGCCGTTCATCGAAAACGGCAAGGACGAGGACGAATACTAGTCGATGGTTGACGCGCCGCACATCGGGATCGTCGGCACCGGGCGCATGGGTGCGAATATCGCCCGGCGCCTGAACGACGTCGGATACGCCATCGAGGCGCTATACGATACTCGTCCCGAAGCGGCGCGCGAGACGGCTCTGGACACAGGCGGCGAGGTGGTCACGACGTTGGCAAACGTTACGGCGTTATCCGACATCGTGATCACCGTCGTCGTCGACGACGCCGCCATGGACCAGATTTTCAGCGAAGACCCAAACGCCGACAGCTTGTTGCGCGATGCCGCTGGCACCGTCTTTATCAACTGCGCGACGGTTTCGCCTCAGGTGCACGTCGAAGTCGAACGGCGCGCCGAACGCGCCGGCGCGAAAGCGCTCGAAGCGTGCATGGCGAGCTCGATTCCGCAGGCTCGCAACGGTTCGTTGTATTTGATGATCGGCGGCCGCAAAGAAGCGTTCGAAGAGGTCAAACCACTGCTCGAACAGATGAGCGCGTCGTTGAAGTACGTCGGCGAGGCAGGCCGCGCGGCGCAAGTGAAAGCGCTCGTCAACATGGTCATGAATATCAATACGGCCGGTTTAGCCGAAGGGCTCGGCTTAGCCGATGCATTAGGCCTCGATCTCGACGTCGTTCGCGAAATCTTTTCGCAGACTGGCGCGAACTCGCGCGTGCTCGAGACCGACGGCGCCGACATGCAACATCGCGATCACGACGTCTACTTCTCAGCCGAGCACGCCGCGAAAGATTCGGGGATCGCGCTGGGCATGGCCGCCGGAACGGGATTATCGCTACCGCTCGCGCAGGCGACGTACCAACAATTCGAACGCATGAAGGCGCTCGATTTAGGTCAGCTCGACAAGTCCGGAGTATCCGAACTCACGTTCATCGACCGTCATGGAAAGGAAGCGTTATCGAATGCCCGATAGCAAGCAAATTCCCTATATTAGTTCGCAAACGACCGGCCCGCTCGGGGCCCTGCATCTCCCGCGCCTGTGGACCAAACTCACGTTAGGTAGCAAAGGCAAGTTGGCCGAGGGCTGGGACGAATGCGGCGACGGTTTCGATCAGATGACGATCGATAATCTGGGCCTCGAACGCGGCAAAGTACTCGACTTCATCCGCACGCACAAACCGACCTACGTGCAATTTGAAGAGTGGGTGAAAGCCAACGGCAAAACCGACAAAGCCACGATCGACAAGCATAACAGCGCAATTGGGGGATACGACCATTCGCCGGAAACAGCAACCTCTATGCGTAAGTCGCTGGGCCTCAAAGACGAAAACGTGAACGACGCGGTGACGCTCAACTCGCTCGACGACCTGCACGAACTGCACAAACAAGTCCACGCCGGGTGACGTCCATCGAGCGCCGCGTGGCGCTCGGCGACGGCGCCGAAACGACGTTGCAAATCTGGGGCGATCGCGGCCCGTTCATCGTCGCCGTTCATGGCATGACTAGCTCGCGCAAGTCGTGGCAGCGACTGGCCGAGCACTGGGACGGACGGGCTCGTGTCGCTGCCTACGATCAGCGCGGGCACGGCGATAGCGCCTCTATTACCGGTCCGATGGCGTTGGAGCGCGGCGTCGCCGATCTGGCCGCGGTCGTGGAATCGCTCGACGAGGCGCCGGCCGGTTCGATCGGACATTCGTGGGGCGGCGCCGTCGCGATCCTCGGCGGCAGCCGGCTCCAGATCGCGCGAATCGCCGCGATCGACCCAATGCTCCATCAAGTCGAGCGCGGGTGGTACGACGAGTACGTCGAGGAGCTTCGCGAGCACTTTGCGCTCGACGGCGAGGAACGTGACGCGAAAACGCGCGAGGGCGTCGCGCACTGGGACCGCCTCGATGTCGAGGGCAAGGTGCATGCGCTGCACGAGATGACCACGGAACCCATCGAGCGCCTGTTTCGAGAGAACCCGCCGCTGGTTTGGGACCTGCGCCCGGTCGTTGCCGACTACCCCAAGCCGTTGCTGGTGCTGCTGGCCGCTCCGGGCGAGGGCATCAACGATCCGAAGGTGGTTGACTCGGTGCGGCGCGACCGTGCCGGAGGGGTCGAGTTGATCGAAATCGCGGACGCCGGCCACAATTTGCACCGGACCGATTTCCCGACGGTTGCCGCCTTGCTCGAGGGCTTTTTCGGGCTCAGGTAGCCTCTTGCGCCCCGGGGGCGGCAGGAGTACAATAACAGTCTGTGCCTTGAGGCCTGTGTCAGCCGCAACGGTGGGTGTCCCTTACGAGACAACGTGAGATGGGCCCCCTGCGTCAGCGACGACCGATCGGCGGCCCGGCACACAACGGAGTCTCTTCTTGAACCTCATCGACGTCAACAACTTCGACGCCATGCGCATCGGGCTCGCTTCGCCCGAGCAAATTCGCGCCTGGTCGTTCGGCGAAGTTAAAAAGCCCGAGACCATCAACTACCGCACGCTCAAGCCCGAGCGCGACGGTTTGTTTTGCGAAAAGATCTTTGGGCCGACCAAAGATTGGGAATGCCACTGCGGCAAATACAAGCGCATTCGTTTCAAGGGCATGATCTGCGATCGCTGCGGCGTCGAGATCACGCGCGCCAAAGTGCGCCGCGAGCGAATGGGCCACATCGAACTTGCGACGCCCGTTAGCCACATTTGGTATCTCAAAGGCGTTCCGAGCCGAATCGGTATTTTGCTCGACATGTCGCCGCGCCAGCTCGAGAAGGTCATTTATTTCGCGGCGTACGTCGTGATCGATCCGGGCGACACCACGCTGACCAAGCGCGAAGTGTTGTCGGAGCAAAAGTATCGCGAAGCGCGCGAGAAGTATGGTAATCGCTTCAAGGCCGGTATGGGCGCGGAAGCCATCCGCGAACTGCTGCGCGACCTGAACCTGCGCCGCAATCAAGAAGATCTGCGTAAGGAATTCAAAGAGACGACCGGACAGAAGCGTCTCAAGGCGATCAAACGTCTCGAAGTCGTCGAAGCGTTTTTGGCCAGCGGCAATAAGCCCGAATGGATGGTGCTCGCTGCCGTGCCGGTGATCGCTCCCGAACTGCGTCCGATGGTGCAGCTCGATGGCGGCCGTTTCGCTACGTCCGACTTGAACGATCTGTATCGTCGCGTGATCAATCGCAACAACCGTCTCAAGCGGCTGCTCGAGTTGAACGCGCCCGAAATTATCATCAAGAACGAGAAGCGGATGCTGCAAGAGGCCGTTGACGCGTTGGTCGACAACGGCCGCCGCGGACGTCCGGTCACCGGTCCGAACAACCGGCCGCTCAAGTCGTTGTCAGATATTCTCAAGGGCAAGCAAGGCCGTTTCCGGCAGAACTTGCTGGGTAAGCGCGTCGACTACTCCGGCCGTTCGGTCATCGTCGTCGGTCCGTCGCTCAAGCTGCATCAATGCGGCCTTCCCAAAGAGATGGCGCTCGAGCTCTTCAAGCCGTTCGTCATGAAGAAGCTCGTCGACCGCGCGCTGGCGCACAACATCAAGAGTGCGAAGCGAATGGTCGAGCGCGTGCGCCCGGAAGTCTGGGACGTTCTCGAAGAAGTCATCAAGGAACATCCGGTGCTGCTGAACCGCGCACCCACGCTGCATCGTCTGGGCATTCAAGCCTTCGAGCCGGTGTTGGTCGAGGGTAAGGCGATCCATCTGCATCCGTTGGTGTGTACGCCGTATAACGCCGACTTCGACGGCGACCAGATGGCGGTGCATTTGCCGCTGTCGGCCGGCGCGCAAGCCGAGGCCCGCATCCTGATGCTGTCGTCGAACAACATCTTGCTGCCGGCGTATGGTAATCCGGTGTCGATCCCGACGCAAGACATGGTGTTGGGTCTGTACTACATCACGTTCAATCGCGACGAGTACGTCGGTCCGGCAAAAGCCGCGGTAATCGACGACTACGATGCGATCGTTCCGCATGCGAAGAACGCAAACGCGCCGCCCGAGGGTGGCCCGGGTTCGATCCCGACCTTCTACGGTCCGAGCGAAGCGGTCATGGCGTACGAGACCCGCAGCGTTGGTTTGCAAGAGTGGGTGTACGTTCGGTGGCTCGGCGAACTGATTCGAACCACGCCGGGGCGCGTCATCTTCAACATGGCGTTTCCGGAGAAATGGAATCACGCGTTCGTCAATCGCATCGTCGATAAGGGCGCGCTAAAGAAAATCATCACCGACTGTTACCGCAAGTACGGTAACGCCGAAACGGCGCGCTTCTTGGACGCCATCAAAGACCTCGGCTTCCACTTCGCGACGCTGTCGGGCACCACGGTGTCGATCAGCGACATCATCGTTCCCGATAAGAAGTACGAGATCGTCGATAAGGCGCAGCACGAAGTCGACGAACTCCATCGCTTGTTCGACCAAGGCTTCATCTCCGACGACGAACAGTACAACAAAACGATCGAGATTTGGTCGAAGGCGTCCGAAGACGTTACCGGCGCGATGCAAGCGGCACAAAATCCGCTCAACCCGGTGTTCATGATGGCGACCTCCGGAGCTCGTGGTTCCATCGCCCAGGTAAAACAGCTTGGCGGAATGCGCGGACTGATGTCCGACCCGTCGGGCCGGATTCTCGAGATCCCGGTCAAGGCGTCACTCAAAGAAGGCCTGACCGTTCTCGAGTACTTCATCTCAACGCACGGCGCGCGTAAGGGTCTCGCAGACACCGCGTTGCGTACGGCCGACTCGGGCTATCTCACCCGACGCCTGGTTGACGTCGCGCAGGACGTCATCGTGCGCGAGGAAGACTGCGGAACCAGCGACGGTATTACCGTCAGCGATATCCGTGTCGGTAAGGAAATAATCGAACCGCTGATCGACCGTATCGTCGGACGGCGCGCGTGCGAAGAGATCCGCCTGGAGCCCAAGCGTCCGACGACGGCGATCGTCGGCCGCGGGGACGAGATCGACGAAGAGAAGGCGCGCGAGTTGATCGATGCCGGCATCCAGTCGGTCAAGATCCGCTCGGTGCTGACGTGCAAGTCGAAGTATGGCGTGTGTTCGTTGTGCTACGGCCGCGATTTAGCCACCGGCAACAAGGTTGACATCGGAACGGCGGTCGGTATCATTGCCGCGCAGTCGATCGGCGAACCGGGCACGCAGTTAACGCTGCGTACCTTCCACACCGGCGGCGTCGCGACCGAAGACATCATCACCGGTCTACCGCGTGTCGAAGAAATCTTCGAAGCGCGCAAACCCAAGGGCCAAGCCGTCACCACCGAAGTGGCCGGCACGATACGGATCGGCGAAGACCGCAACAAACGCATCCTTACGGTCGTCGAGGAAACCGGTGAAGAGCACGACTACGAGGTTGCCTTCGGAACGCACTTGACGGTGTCCGAGGGATCGCAGGTCAAGCCGGGCGACCAGCTCAACGAAGGCTCGCGCAATCCGCACGACATCCTGCGCATCTTGGGCGAGACGGCGTTGCAGAACTACCTCGTGCAAGAAGTGCAAAAGGTCTACCGTTCGCAGGGCGTCGACATCAACGATAAGCACATCGAAGTCATCGTTCGCGCGATGCTGCGTAAGGTGAAGATCGTCGAAGGCGGCGACACGCTGCTGTTGCCGGGTCAAGTCATCGAAGGCGCGGCGTTCGCCGAGGCAAACGAGAAGATCAAGGCCGACGGTAAGGACGTTGCGACCGCCAATAAGGTGCTGTTGGGTGTCACCAAAGCATCTCTGGCGACCGAATCGTTCCTCTCGGCGGCAAGCTTCCAAGAGACCACGCGCGTCTTAACCGACGCTGCGATCAAGGGCAAATACGATCCGCTGCTCGGCCTCAAGGAAAACGTGATCATCGGTAAGTTGATCCCGGCCGGAACCGGTATGTCACGCTATCGCAACGTCGATATCGTCCCGGAAGGCCAGGACATCGACGAGGAGGGCCGACCGCGTCAGGACTACGAGATGGCGTACGCCGGCATGACGGCCGACGACGCCGCCCTCGCCGAAGTCATGGGCGGTAACGGAGACGGCATGAGCCGATTGGTGAGCGCCTACGAGCGTAGCCGCGAACCGCTGGCCGTGCAATACGAAGGCAACTACGACGAGAACGTCGCGGTGCAAGCTCCCCCGAAGAAGACCCAATACGATCGCCTGAAGGGCATCAACCCCGAAGACCTCTAGTCTCTACCCTCCGATCGGCAAGTGGGCCGGTGAGCATCTAGCCGAATGGCTAGGCGCCCGCCGGCCTATTTGCATAGGAGGGGCCCGCTTGTTTGCAATGGAAGGGAACCTGCCTGGTTTTTAACCAGATCTTAAGAAAGCGTGTTCTGAAATGGAGCAACAGAAAAATTCTCGCAGCTCGTTTCTCAAGGCGGGCCTTCTCGTGGGCGGCGCGATGTATGCCTCCCCGACGGCCGCGCTAGCGAGAAGCGGCGGGCACATCTTCGACTCGGAAATGCAACCCAACAGCTTTCTGTTTCCGAAAAACACCAAGATCGACTCGTTCATTCCCGGGTCGTACCTTCAGGACAATACCGGCGAAATGACCCTCGCGGAATTCGCCGGCTTAGGCGAGTTCAACACTGCGATCATGACCAAAGTGTCCCGGAAGTTTCCGACCGTGACGCTCGGCGATCTCGGCGCGTGCGTGCAGTACGCGATCAACCAATTCGGCGCGAGACAAACGCTCTTCGGAGAGGCCAGTGGCGAGCCGGTGATGTTCGGTTGCTGCTGTTGCTGCTGTTGCAAAGAGGTGACGTTCAAGGCCGGCAACTGAGCTAGCGCTCATGGATGCCCTCGAAAGTTCGGTCGATAGACGCCTCGCGGCCCAACCGCTACAGCTGCTCGAAATCCCGGGCGGCGTGATCATCAAGCGCGGCGTTGACGAGCTCGTCGTCCCAGTGCGAAGCGCCGCCGCTATTACGGCGGCGCTGGCGCGTGCGGGCGCACCGGGTGGCGCACCGTATGCCGAGTTGTTGGCGATGCTGCAAACGGACGCCGAGGGAGAGGCGGACGGACTGCTCGAGGAACTTCGCAAGAAGCGAATGCTCGTTGACCCGGCGGACGTAAGTGCCGGCGCAGAAACTCCGGCAGAGCTGCTCGGCTGGGGGATGGGCCGTAGCCCGAACGCGATGCGCGGTGCGTTCGATTCGGTCGCAATTGACGTCATCGGCGTTAACGCGGTATCGCAACGACTCGTTGAAAGCTTACTGCAGGTTGGAGCGCGCGCTCGCGCGATCGACCATCCGGGCTTTCGCAACGTTCGATTCTTCGACACAAACGAACGTCTCGACGGCGATCTCTGGCGCTTGCCCGATCCTACGCCATATGAAGTGTGGGATCGATCGACGACGGAAACCGCGGCGACATGTCTCGTCGTGTGTTCGGATTTCGGCGGCTTGCAGCGACTCGCCGAATGGAATAGCTTGGCGAACCGGCGCGGTTGGCACTTTCTGCCGGTCGTTCTGCAGAACGCCGTCGGCCTCGTTGGCCCGTTAGCTGTCCCGGGCGAGACGGCATGCTTTCAATGTCTGCTTTCACGCGAAGAGGCGAACTCGGCAACGGTTCCCGTGCGCAGGGCGCTCGAGCGTTTTGCGTTCGAGGGTCAGCTCGTGGCAGCGTACCATCCGTCGATGGCATCGGCAACGGGCGACGTTGCCGCGATCGAGTTGACGAAACAGTATGCGTATGGCTGGACGTCGGCCGCAATCGACAACGTCATTGAGATAAACTTACTTGCCGCCAGCACCGTTACGCGTCCCGTGCTAAAGGCGCCGAACTGTCCCGTTTGCAGCACGTTGAATTCGCGCGGCCGCTTTACGCCGTTACGCGCGACGGAACCGGCCTAACGCTCTCGAGTGCTGCAAGACACGCTCGCCCGGCTGTTGGATCCACGTTTTGGAATCGTCACGGAGTTAGCCGAAACGCCGCACGAGCCCGGCATGCCGCAGTTCTTTCATTATTTCGCCCGCGGCACCAACACCGCGGCGCTCGGCGCCGAGGGTGGTTTCGATCTCGGAGGCGGAGCGTCGCTCGATCGCGATCGAGCCATGGCAAAGGCGGTGGGAGAGGTCGTCGAGCGATACTGCGCGGCATTTTTCCGTCGCTCCGATCTGCCGCTCGTAAGCGCTGCGGAAGCGACCTTCGCGCACGTAGACCCCAGCTCGTTTGCACTCAATCGTGCCGATCAATATGCTGCCGGTACGATCGAATTTGTTCCGTTCACCGATGAATTGCCGGTGCGCTGGGCCGAAGCGGTCGATTGTACGACGGGGCGAACGACGTGCGTCCCGGCCGCGGCCGTGTATCTGCCGTACATGTATCGCGACACTGAAGAACCGATCATGCAGCCGATATCGACCGGACTTGCGTGTGGAGAAGATTTTGAGAAGGCGCTGCTCTCGGCGGTATGCGAGGCGATCGAGCGGGATGCGTTTACCATCTTTTGGCAAGCCAAGCTGTCACCGCCGCGCATCCCGCGGGATTCGCTGAACGCGGAGAATCGCGAACTGCTCGATCGCTTCGCGCGCGCGCGCTTCGACGTCGCGCTGTTGAATATCACGACCGACATATCCGTTCCGTGCGCGATGGCGGTCGCGTGTCACGACGATGCCAGCCAGCCGGCGCTGACGGTCGCGGCGGCCGCGCATCCCGTTGCAGACGTCGCAGTGCGAAAGTGTCTCGAGGAACTCGAGCATACGAGATTCTACGCTAGGCGCGTGAAAGCGACGGTGGCACCGGTTGACCCCAACCGAGTTGACGAGATCTACGAGCAAGAACAGCACATTCGTTTCTGGGCCGAGCTCTCCAACCGTCATCGAGCCGGCCGGCTGTTCGAATCGAATGCGGAAGGGCCGCTATCGGCCGCCATGCGGCGTTCCGACGACACGACCGCACTGCTGCGCTTCGTGCGCGAGTCGCTCGAGCGGGCTGGTCTGCACATGTTCTGCGTGGACGTAACGACGCCGGAGATTCGGGAACTCGGGCTCTACGTCGTTCGCGCGGTCGTTCCGGGTTTGCATCCATTGGTGATCGGACATCGACGTCGCGCGCTGGGCGGGCGACGCTTGTACGAAGTGCCGGCGCGCCTCGGCTACGACGCACCGGAGTTTCCACTCGACGACCCAACTAATCCGCACCCATTTCCCTAAGGAAGCGTATGAGTCGAGAAGTATGGGATCGACACCGGATCCCTGCAGCGAATTCCGTTTGGCAGCTGTACCACGAAAACTCCAAAGGCACGCGTTTTCGCCGGCCGGTTGCCGAGGCGACGCTGCTGGAATGGCAATCCAGACTGGCGCCGTCGCTGTCGTACGAGGGGCACCCGCTCGTTCCCTTACCCGAACCGCAGGCACTAACGTGTTCGCTCGACCGGGCGCTGGCCGAACGCGCGACGGCCGCCGCGTTTGCAGAATCGAACGTATCGCTCGAACACCTCGCGACGATCCTCCATCATGCCTATGGGATCGACGGGCCGTCGTCGACGTCCGACGATTTTCCATTCGGTTCGCGGGACGTGCCGTCTGCGGGAGCGCTCTACCCGCTGGAGCTGTACGTGCATGCTGCATCAGTGGCGGGGCTCGCTCCGGGTATCTACCACTTCGAGCCGGCGCTCGGCGCGCTGCGACGCTTCGTCGATGGAGACTGTAGCGATCGTCTCGCGTCTTCGCTCGCACAGCCGGAATTGGCGCGAGCGGCTGCGACCGTGTTCACGACGGTGCTCTTCGAGCGAACGATTGGAAAATACGGCGAACGCGGATACAGATTTGCGCTGATCGAGGCCGGGCACGTGGCTCAGAATATGGCGCTGTGCACGGCCGCGCTCGGGTTGGCGGGAACGCCAATTGGTGGCTTCTTCGATTATGCGATCGACGAACTACTGCAGATCGACGGCGTTAACCACTCGACCGTGTACCTGTTTGCGCTCGGCCAGCCTGCCGAGTCGCGAGGATAGAAGCGCGCCGCTATTCGCGGTTGACCGGAACCTGCTCTTGTTGTTTGCTGGTGCAGAACGTGTCCGATGCGGGGGCCGCAACCTTGATATACGAGCGCGGCGTTTGTTTGACGTTAAACATATCTGCAATCGAGGTAGCGCGCGCGTCGGTCGTCCCCATCGAACCGAGGTTAAAGGTTCAACTCGACGAATTTCAAGACGCTGCCGAACTCGTATTGGGTGTGCGAGATCGTGCCTTTCGCGACATACGGCGAAACGGCCAACAGCGGAACGCGGAATCCGAGGCCACCCATCTCATCGAAGAACGGCGGCGGTTCGTGGTCGTAAAAGCCGCCCCAGTCGTCCCATACGACGATCACGGCAGTCGACTTCCAATACCGGCTTTTGCCGATCGCGTTGATCACCGCGCCGACCCACTGCGGACCGTGGTCGATCGATCTCGGACCACTGGGGTGGTCGGAGTTTTGCTGTTCGGGAACCACCCATGAAACGTCGGGGAGCGTCCCGCCCGAAAGGTCCGAAAATATATTGCATTCCGGCATCGAGACGTTGGTTTTCCATTCCGGGCCGTTGTATACGGCCGAAATCGCCGCGAAGGCGTTCCACATCGCACCGGCGGTATCGCCGGAATACGGCGGCGAGTAGTATTTCCAGGTGACGTTTTTCGCGTCCATCAAGTCGCGCATGGTCGGGGTCGGGTACGTCAGGCACGGAAAAGGGCCGAGGTTGGGCTCGTACTTTCCGGCTTTGGTTAGCAGCGAGGTGACGGTTCCGGACGTCGCACCGCAGCCCCAGTTGGTAAAGTTCGAGGGGTAATCGATTACCGCGCAGGCTTTGGTCGATCCGCAATGCGTGTCGTCGATGTTGGAACCGCCTGCGACGAGATCTTGATGGGCGGTGAAACTGCCGCTGCCCTGGGTCTGAAAGAGATGATCGCCGATACCGTAGTTTCTCGCGAACGCCCAATACTGTTTGATGTCGTTTGGATTGATGTACTGATACGGATACGTACCGGCGTAGTTCGCGCCGTCGATGCCTTCGAGGTTGAAGCCGTCCATGTCGCACGACTTTTTGGGATATGTGTCTTTGCCGTCGCAGGCGTCGTTGTAGGCTTGCGATGCGTGATTGATGTCGAGGCCGCCGTCGAGCGGCCGCTCTTTCAGATTCACCCTGGTTTTGATGTACGTCTTACCGCTGGGTTTGAGGTAATAACCGTATGTCGCTCCGTCCACCCCGGGGAACTTTGCAAAGAGATTGTTGACGCTGCGGTTCTCTTGCACGATCATCACGACGTGTTGGATCGGGCTGGGCGATGCCGCAGCTGCCGGCATGAGACGGCCGGAAAGCGGCGGAGCAGTTCCGGTTCCTCCTCCGCAAGCGGCGGTTGCAACGCAAGCGATAAAGGCAAGCGATCGGATGGAACGAGCGGTCATTCGCGGTTGACGGGCTCCTTAAGCGATTGCGGGCTAGTGCAGAACGTATTGGACGGCGGGGCGGGCACTGCGACGTATCGACGCAGTTTCTGATTGAGATCGAACATGTCGGAGATCGACGACGCGCGCACGTCGGTCGTACCCATCGATCCCAGCGCGAACGTTTCTTCGACGAACTTCAGGATGCTTGCGAATTCGTATTGCGTGTGCGAAATTTCGTTCTTCGGAACGTACGGCGAAACGACGAGCAACGGTACGCGAAATCCGAGTCCGCCCATGTCGTCGAAGAATGCCGGCGGTTCGTGGTCGTAAAAACCACCCCAATCATCCCACGTAACGATGACCGCCGTCGATTTCCAATACGCACTCTTACCGATCGCGTTCACGACCGCTCCGACCCACTGCGGCCCGTAATCGGGCTTGCCCGGGCCACGCGGATGGTCGGAGTTTTCCTCTTCGGGGATCACCCACGAGACTTGCGGTAAGGTGCCGGCCGAAATATCTGCAAAGATGTTGCATTCCGGAATCGAGACGTTGGTCTGCCATTCCGGCCCGTTGTACACGGCCGAGATTGCGGCGAAGGCATTCCACAGCGCGCCGCTCGTCTTGCTAACGTATGGCGGCGTGTAGTATTTCCACGTCACGCCGGCTCCATCGAGGAGGTCGCGCATTGTTGGCGTTGGGTACGTCAAGCACGGGAACGGCCCCGCACCGGAAAGATACTGGCCCTGCTGGGTTAGCAGCGACGTCGTCGTTCCAGCCGGCGCGCGGCATCCCCAGTTGATAAAGCTCTTCGGACCCGGATAGTCGATCATCGCACAGGCAGCTTGCGAACTGCCGCAGTTTGCGTCGTCGATGGTGGTCCCGCCGGCGATGAGGTCTTGATGCGCGGTGAAGCTGCCGCTGCCTTGGGTTTGAAACATGTGGTCGCCGAGTGCGAAATGCTTGGCTAAGGACCAATACGGTTTGATGTCGGACGGTTTGATGTATTGGTACGGATACGTACCGGCCGGGTTGTTGCCGTCGATCCCCTCGAGGTTGAAACCGTCCATCGCACACGCCGTCTTCGGATACGTGTTTTCGCCGTCGCAGGCGTCGTTGTACGCTTGGGATGCATGATTGATGTCGCGGCCGTCGTCCAGTGGTCTTGCGACGAGTGTAACGAGCGTCGGAACGTTCTTTTTGAGGTAATATCCCGAGGTCGCTCCATCGGCGCCCGGAAATGTGGCGAAGAGGTTATCGAAGCTACGATTTTCTTGAACGATGATGACGATATGATCGATGGTGTGCGCCTTCGAGCCGGCCGCCCGGTCCGCCGGCGAACCCGGCGTTGTGGAGCTCCCGGCCCCACCCGCACAAGCTGCTAGAAATGCGAGGCAGGCAGCCAAGGCGCTAGATCTCGCGTACAATAATTGCACGAACTGGCCTCCGAAATAGGTGAGCGTCGAATTTGCGAACTTCGGCCGCCCGAACCTGTCGCTCGTGAGCGCCATCACGAAATCTATAAATGACCAGAGTTCCCTTTAGCGATAGTGCCAGGCGTATGGCACAACAAAACCCGATAGTGTGATGGTGAACGATCCGGTTCTGCTCGCCAAAACGCTTCCGCAACTCGGTGAAACGGCCATGCGCGACGCCGTGCGGCACGTACTCTTGCATCGCAACCGGCCGCCGACGGTCAGCGCGCTGGCCAACGAGGCGTTGGTGCGCTTCGAGTCACTGGTGCAGTCAGCTGCTGCCGAGGGCGTGCGGCCCGCCGCGCTGTTTGCCGAACGCGACCGAATCGTCTCGGAGCTGCGCCGTTTCGCGTCGTCGCGCTTAGCTTCGCGTTGCTTCGGACTCGCCCGCCGGAACGTTCTCGCCGCCGGCGCCCAGGCGCGCCCGTTCGATGCGGTCGTTCGCGGGCGGGATGGCGCTCCATACGGATTGTCGCTGCGCCGTTTGCCATCGGGCCCGGAGCGCCTGGCCGCGCTTCCGACCGTCGCTGCCGAACGCACCACCGGGCGCGGCGAACGGATTTCCGGCGTCGTAACCTACGATTTTCGCACCGGTACGACGCACGTGGTACGGCGCGACGGCGTGCGCCGGCGATCGGCGGCAGCCTAAACGGTATTGGCGACGACAGTTGCGTCGCCATCGAGCGCGGCGGCGATGGCGCCGGGCTTGGTGGCGCAGATATAGGCCGAACCGGCTCTCGCCGACACGTAGGTAATAGCAGCGTTGAGTTTTGGACGCATGCCGTCGCGACAGGCCGGTCCGTTCGACGAATGCGATCGCGTCGTGCAGCGAGAGACGGTGTATCGACGATAACGGATCGCCCGGATCGCCCAAGACGCGCGGCACATCCGTCAGCATCACGAGCGCGCTCGCGTCGAGGGCGCCGGCAATCGCTGCCGCAGCTGCGTCGGCGTTGACGTTATATGCGTGCGTCGCGCCGTTCGAAAGCGCTAGCGGCGAGACGACCGGCAGAAAGCCGGCGTGCAACAACGCGAACAACAACGCCGGATCGGTCTCGATCACCGTCCCGACAAAGCCGAGGTCGCTTCCGTCGGGCGCTTGCGTTTTTGTTGCGACCAACGTTCCGCCATCTTGCCCGCTGACACCGGCGACCCGCGATCCCGCTCGCGTGAGCGCGCGCACCAGACGTTTGTTCAAGGTGGCGCACAACACGGCTTCGGTCACTTCGAGCGTCGCCGCATCCGTGACGCGTAGCCCCGCGATGCGGCTTGTCTGGACTCCTTGACGCAGCAGCGCGCGGTCGATATCCGGTCCGCCGCCGTGCACCAGGACGACCGCTTGTCCCGCGCGCTGGAGTCCGGCTAGTTCGTCGATCACCGGATCGAGTACGTCGGGATCGGCGCCCATCCCGTTTCCGCCGTATTTCACGACGAGTGGCCGATCGCCACTTGCAAGTTTATGCGTCATATGCATAAATATACAAGAGATGACCAGCCTCGCGCTAGCCCCCATCCCCAATAGTGGCCTCCAGGGGCGTAATTTGCTCAACGTCAGCGACCTGCGGCCGGACCAACTGGCCGACGTTCTGCGCCTGGCCGGGTTTCTCAAAGCGCGGCCCTCGAGCGTTCAGCATAGTCCGCTGCGCGGTCGCACCGTTGCGCTGCTGTTTGAGAAGCCGAGCTTGCGCACGCGCGTTTCGTTCGAAGTCGCGGTGAATCAACTGGGCGGCCAGGCGTTGTTCGCGCACGGCGCGGAGTTCGCGATCGGGTCGCGCGAGACACCTGAAGACGCAGCGCGCGTGCTCTCGCGCTACGTCGATGCGATCGTGGTTCGCACCCACGCGCACGAACCGCTCGAACGGTTCGCCCGGTCGAGTACGGTGCCGGTTGTCAACGGTTTGTCGGCGGCATCGCATCCGTGTCAGGGTCTGGCCGATGCCTTGACGTTACAGGAGCGGTTCGGCGAGATCGCCGGCTTGCGTGTCGCCTACGTGGGCGATGCGGGAAACAACGTTGCGGTTTCGTTCGCGGAAGCGGTGGTGATGATGGGGGGCGCCGTACACTTCGCTGCGCCGCCGTCGCACCGGCCGCCCGAGCAACTGCTGGCCCACCTTGGGAATCTTGGACGGCGAAGCGGCGGAACGGCACGCACGTTCGCGAACGCGGCGCGGGCCGTGCGCGATGCGGACGCGGTGTACACCGACGTGTGGACGTCCATGGGCGAAGAACGGTACCGGGAGCGGAACGAGGCGATGCTACGCCCGTACGCGGTCACCGAAGAACTGCTCGCCAACGCAGCGCCGCACGCAATCTTTTTGCATTGCTTGCCGGCGCATCGCGGAGAAGAAGTCGCCGCGGCCGTTATCGACGGCGAACGGAGCGCCGTCTTCGATCAAGCCGAGAATCGAATGCACGCACAAAAAGCGCTGCTGGTGGCGCTGTTAACCGATCGCAGGGGGTTTCCGGTATGAAGGACCGTCGGCAGAGAGCGATTCTAACGCTGGTGGCGACCCGCCCAATTCACTCGCAAGACGAACTCGTCGCGCTATTACGCAGTCAGGGTTTCGTCGTCACGCAAGCCACCGTGTCGCGCGACGTCAAGGAATTGGGTTTGGCAAAGGTGCCGATCAAATCCGAACGGGGTGAAGATATCTTCAAATACGTCGTTCCGGCGGCAACGGTCAACTACGTGAGCCGTCTGCACCGCGCGGTTTCTGAATTGGTCACCTCGATACAAGAAAGCGTCAATTTGATCGTATTACATTCGCCGCCCGGCAGCGGCATGATGATCGCGTCGGCGCTGGACGAAGCCGCGTGGCCGGAAGTGATCGGCACCATCGGCGGCGACGACACGGTGCTCGCCATCGTGCGATCGATCGAAGACGTTCCGCACGTCAAACAGCGGTTTCTCGATCTCAAGAACGCCGACGCCGCATGAGCCGGATCGTTCTCGCCTACTCCGGCGGTCTGGACACATCGGTATTGTTGAAGCAACTGCTGTTGGATGGGCACGAGGTCGTCGCGATGACGGTCGATCTCGGCGAAAGCGATGCGTTGGCCGGCGCCCAGGCTACCGCCGCGCTCGAGGCCGTACGCCGGAAGGCGCTAGCGCTAGGTGCGTACGACGCGGTCGTGATCGACGTCAAGGAGCGATTCGTCGAGCAGTTCGCCTTCCCGGCGTTGCGCGCTAACGCGATGTATCAAAACGTTTATCCGCTCTCGGCGGCGCTTTCGCGTCCGTTGATCGCGCAGCTATTGGTCGAGACGGCGGCGCACTGTTCTGCGACGGCGGTCGCGCACGGCTGCACCGGCAAAGGCAACGATCAAGTGCGTGTTGAGGTAAGCGCGCGCGCCGTTCGACCCATCGATAACCTGCCTAGCACCGTTGCGCGACCGGCCGTTGTCGCGGCCGGACGCCATCGCGTTCGCACGCGAGCACGGTATTCCAGTCGCACACACCATCGATAAACCGTACTCGATCGACGCGAACGTGTGGGGTCGCTCGATCGAGGCCGGCGTGCTGGAAGATCCGTGGAACGCGCCACCCGAAGATGCGTATGCGTGGACGGCGGCGCCGGCGGAACGACCATCCGTCCCGGATGACGTAACGATCGAGTTCGAGCGTAACGAACCGAGCTGTGACGGACGAACGGGCTTCGCGCTCGTCGCGTGGCTGAACGCGATTGCGGGTAAACACGGCGTCGGACGGATCGACCTGGTCGAGGATCGCGTGATCGGCATGAAGTCGCGCGAAATCTACGAGTGCCCGGGCGCGACCGTGCTGCTGACCGTCCATCGAGCGTTGGAGCGTTTGGTATTAACGCGCGACGAATTGCGCTTTAAGGCCGGCTGCGATCAACGCTATGCAGAATTGATTTATGACGGTCTGTGGATGCATCCGTTGCGTGTGGCGCTGAACGGATTCAACGCCGCCGGCTCGTCCCGCATGTCGGGACGTGTGCGCGTTCGGTTATATCAGGGAGTCGCGACCGTCACGGGAGTTGCATCGCCGCACGCGCTCTACGATGCGTCGCTCGCCACCTACGGTGAAGGTGACACGTTCGATCATTCGGCGGCAACCGGATTCATCGCGTTGCACGGCTTGCCGGTGGCGGCCAGCGCACGGCGCGCGAACGGCGTTTTGGCAGCAACCTAACGGTGGCGCAATTGCAATGGGGCGGGCGCTTCACGGCGCCTCCGGATGAGGCGCTGCTCGCGTTCGGCTCGTCGTTAGAAGAAGATCTGGTGTTGGCGCCGTTCGACGTAACGTGTTCGATGGCGCACGTGCGCGCGTTGCGGGGCGGCGTGATCTCCGACCAACATGCGGCGCAGCTTGTCGATGCGTTAGAGGCGGTTGCGCGCGAGATCGACTCCGGTGTCTTTGCCGCGCGTGCACGCGCCGCCGGCGCGGAAGACGTGCATGGAGCGATCGACGCGCGAGTTCGCGAGTTGGCCGGCGCGCCAGGCGAACTGCTGCATGCCGGAAGAAGCCGTAACGATCAGGTTGCGACGACGCTGCTGCTATATACGCGCGACCGTGCTTCGAGCGCCGGCGCGACGGCCCGCGCGACCGCCGCTTCGATCGTGCAGCGCGCCAGCGAGGAGCGCGATGCCGGGACGATGCTGGCAGGCTGTACGCATCGACAACCCGCCCAACCGGTGTTGCTTGCATTCGTATTGATCGCGTGGGCAGAACAGTTCGTTCGGGCCGCTCGCCGATTTGCGGCCGTTGAGTCGCTCGCGGCGGAAGCGTGCCCGCTGGGCAGCGGTGCTTTGGCCGGGTCGACGTTACCCCTAGACCGCGCCGGCGCCGCCGCCGCGTTAGGCTTTACAGCACCATCGCGCAACGCGCTCGACGCCGTCGGCAATCGCGACGCTGCCCTCGATCTCGCACACTCGTACGTACGAGCGCTGGTCGACGCATCGCGTATCTGCGAAGAACTCATCGCGTGGAGCGCGCCGGCCTACGGATTCGTGCGTTTGGCCGATCGGGCGTCGACCGGCTCGAGCTTGATGCCGCAGAAGCGCAACCCCGATCCGTTCGAACTGGTGCGCGCGCGCACATCGTCGATGGTTGGAGCGTACGCCGGCGCGCTCGCCACGCTGTGCGGGTTGGCGACGTCCTATCAGCGCGATCTGCAAGAAACCAAAGCGGCGGTTATCTCGATCGTCGAGCGTTCGTCGGGCGCGCTCGATGCGTTCGGTAGAGCGTTCGATGCGGTGACGTTCGATCGCGAGCGGATGTCGTCGACGGCAGGGGACGGATATACCGTCGCGACCGACGTGGCCGACGCGTTGATCGCCAACGGCGCCACAGCCCGTGTCGCGCACACGCTGGCCGGCGCGGCCGTCGTGCGCGCCGAGTCGTTTGGGCGTGCGTTGGAAGAATCGGACGTCGCGGCGGTCGCCGCGCAACTCGGCGCAACGCACATCCATGCGCCGCTAACGCCGGAGGCGTCGATCGCCGCAAAGCAAACCGCGGGTTCGACAGGATGGGCGATGGTCGACGAACAGATCGCATCGCTACAGGATGAGTTGACGCGTTTAGAGTCGGTTGCTTGACCCGCGTTCACGTATGGGGCGCGAGCGGATACGCGGCGGCCGAAGTCATTCGGATTCTCAGCCGGCACCCGCAGGTCGAACTCGGCGTGCTCGAGAGCCGCACGCACGCAGGCGAAGCGGCGGGCGACCAATTCCCGGCATTGCGGAACAGTTCGTTGCGCTTCGATGCGCCCGGCAGCGTGCTCGAACGACTTCGGCCGGGCGACGTCGTCGTCACGGGCGGCAATTCGGGCGATGCGCGCGCGCTGGTGCCGGCGTTGTTGGAACGCGACGCGCGCGTCATCGACTTGTCATCGGATTATCGTTTCGACTCGTCGGCTGTCTACGGTCTTCCGGAATGGAATCGCGCTCGAATCGCCAGCGCGGCGATCGTTGCGAACCCGGGGTGTTATCCGACGGCAGCAGCCCTCGCATTATTGCCGTTGGCTGCCGCGGGACGGCCGCACACCGTCGTGATCGATGCGAAGAGCGGCGTGAGTGGCGCCGGGCGGACGCCGCGCGTGGACACGTTGTTCGCCGAAGTAAGCGGCGACGTTCGACCGTACGGTTTAGATGGCCACCGGCATCAACCGGAAATCGTGCGTACGCTGGCGCACGCGGGCATCGATGCTCCGGTCGTGTTCACGCCGCACGTGGTGCCGATCGTGCGCGGCATGCTGGTCGATGCGTATGCGATCTTCGACGGCAGCGTCGATAGCGAACTCGTGCGGGACACGTACGCGCGCGCCTACAGCGGCAGCGCGTTCGTAAGGATCGTTTCGGGTGGGCGTGTTCCGAGCGTTCCATCGGTCGTCGGCACGAATGAGGCAGAACTGCACGTCGACGTTTGCGAGAACGTCGTGCGGGCGGTTTGCGCCATCGACAACCTTGGTAAGGGCGCGGCCGGACAAGCCGTGCAAAATCTCAACGTTATGCTCGGCTTTTCGGAGGCAACCGGTCTTGATGCTCGCACCGTACTCTGTTGACGAATCCCTGCGGCTGATCGCGCAGCGCGGAGGGCTGGGTGCCGTTCCGGGCGTGTTGCTGGCGGGCGTGCACGCCGGCATCAAGCCGCGCAAGCGCGATCTCGCGCTGATCGCATTCGAGCAGCCGCAAGCGTGCGCGTCGGTAATCACGACCAACGAGAAAAAGCTGCGCCGGTGTTGGCTGAGTAGAGCGCATCTCGAGGCGTGCGTTCCGATGCGCGCGCTGGCGTGCAACTCCGGCTGCGCCAACGCCTGCACCGGCGAGCGCGGGCATGGCGCGACGCGGCCGCGACGGCCGATCGCGTCGCGCGGCTACTCGACGTGCGGCCTTCGCAAGTGATCGTCGCGTCGACCGGGGTGATCGGCGTGCCGCTGCCGATGCAGCCCTTGCTCGAGGGACTCGATCGGGCCGCGCAGCAGTTGGAGGGCGGCGGCAAGGCCGCCAACGACGCTGCCGAAGCGATCATGACCACCGATCGGGTACCGAAGCTTTCGGCCTACGCGTTCTATCACGAGGAGCGCCGGTACGCGATCGGCGGGATCGCCAAAGGCTCCGGGATGATCGCTCCCAATATGGCGACGATGCTCGCGTTTATCGCGACCGACTTCCCGCTGGATCGCGGAGCGCACTTCAGGCGGCGCTTGTCGGAGAGCGCCGACGAGAGCTTCAACATGATTTCGGTCGACGGCGACATGTCGACCAACGATGCGGTGTATGCGTTCGCGCCGGACGGCGGCAACGCCGCGCCGCACGTCGTGCGTGAAGCGTTACGGCGTGTGTGCCTCGACTTGGCGCAAGCCATGGTTGCGGATGGCGAAGGCGCCACGAAGAAGCTCGAGATGCGCGTGACGGGCGCCATCGACGGCGCGCAGGCACGCTCGATCGCGCGCGCGGTTGTCAACAGCAATCTCGTGAAGACGGCGCTCTACGGTGAAGATCCTAACTGGGGACGAATCATCTCGTCGGCCGGATCTGCACGGGCCGGATTGGTTCCGGGCATGTGGTCGCTGTCGCTGAACGGGCGCGCGTGGGTGACGGCCGGCGCGATCGAGGCGCTGTCGGAAGAGCAGGCGCGGCGCGAGCTGGAACTCGCGAACATTTGTATCGAGCTGCAGCTCGGCCTCGGCTCAGCGAGTGCGACGGCATGGGGTTGCGATCTCTCACGCGACTACGTGCGGATTAACGCGAGCTACCGCACGTGACGACCGCCGTCCAGCCGGCGTTGCTGCCGACCTACAATCGCGCGCCGGTGACGTTCGTTGCGGGCCAAGGCTGTGAGTTGATCGACGACACCGGTCGCCGGTATCTCGATTTTATGGCGGGTATCGCCGTGTGCGCGTTGGGTCACGCGCATCCGGCGATCGCGGACGCCGTTTCGGAACAAGCGCGACGGCTAGTGCATGCCAGCAACCTGTATCACCACGAGCCGGCGGGCACGCTGGCACGCGAGTTGGTGCGGCGATCGGGCCTAGCGAGCGCGTTCTTTTGCAACTCGGGAACCGAGGCCAACGAGGCTGCGATCAAACTCGCGCGCAAGCGCGCCTTCCGCAACGGCGAACCGGAGCGGCGCACCATCCTCGCCTGCACCGGGTCGTTTCACGGACGCACGATGGGCGCGCTCGCGGCAACCGCCAACGCGGCGTATCGCGAAGGCTTCGACCCGTTGCCGGGTGGTTTCGCGTTTACGCCGTTCAACGACGTCGACGCGCTGGATGGGTCGATCGACGATTCCGTTGCAGCATTCATCGTCGAGCCGGTGCAAGGCGAGAGCGGCGTGCACGTCGCGGACCGTGCGTTTTTAGAACGCGCGCGTCATCTGTGTGACGAACGCGGCGCGTTATTGATGTTCGACGAAGTACAATGCGGCATGGGACGGATCGGACCGACGTTTGCCTTTCAGCACTTCGGCGTCGTGCCCGACGTCGTGACGATGGCGAAGGCGCTGGCCAATGGGCTCCCAATCGGCGCGGTTTTGGCAGGCGTTCGTGCGGCCGCGGGATTCGCTCCGGGCGACCACGGGTTCGACCTTCGGTGGGTCGCCGATTCCGTGCGCGGCGGCGTTGGCACATTTGCGCGTACGCGACGAACTTGCCCTCGAGAACGCCGTTACCGAACGCTCGCACCAACTGCGCACCGGACTCGAAGCCATTTCTCTACGCAACGGTCGCTTGCTGGGCGAAGTTCGCGGAGTTGGCTTACTGCTTGGAGTCGACGTCCGAGGAGCGCTTCTAGCGAGCGATGTCGTTACGCGAGCGCGCGAGCTTGGATTGCTGATCGGCACCGCCGGCGGCAATACGATCCGCTTCGCACCGCCGCTCATCGTATCGAACGAAAACGTCGAGCGCGGATTATCACTACTGAACGACACCGTCGTTTCGTTGACGTAAGTTGCTTAATTCGTAAAAGGGAGGTGCCGCAACAGCGAGCGACTAAGCGCAACGAGACTTTGCCCGGAGGAACTTCAATTCGTATGTTGCGTTTGCGACCATTCGTTATCGCCGCCACGATCGCCGCGTTAAGCGCCTGCTCCCAGCCGGGCAGCGGAGGTTCGTCGTTCGCACCTTCCGGTCCGCAGTCGATGAATGCGACGAGCGGCCAGTATATCAAACACGTCGTGATCGTCGTTCAAGAAAACCGGACGTTCGACAATCTGTTCGCGACATACCCTGGAGCCGATGGCGCGACTTCGGGATACTACTTGAAGGCGGTTGGCAAGAAATACGTCAAGACGCCGATCAAGCTCGTTATGCGCGATTTAGCAGGCGAGGAAGATTTAAATCATAACTCGGTGGCATACAATCTCGCGTGCGACGGTAACGACAAATATCCGAAAACCTCGTGCGATATGGACGGTTTTAACTTCATCGGCGTTGACGGTAACAACCCGTCGCACAATTACGCGTACATGTACGTGAACCCGGCGGACATCAAACCCTACTGGACGATGGCCAAACAATACGGCCTCAGCGATCATCTGTTCACGACGCAAGGCAGCGGCAGCTTCACCGCCCATCTCGATCTCGTCGCCGGTGGGAGCCAGATCAAGAGCTCGTTGACGCTGATCGACTATCCGTCCAATTTTACGGATTGGGGTTGCGGAGCACCGGCCGGTACGTACACGTCGCTCTTAACGACGGCCGGGAAATACGAGCCCAAAAAGGGTCCGTTTCCATGCCTGACGTTCCCGACGAAAACGATGCGCGATTTACTCGACACGGCCGGTGTCTCGTGGAAGTACTATACGCCGACGTATGCGCCGGGTAGCGCCGGAGCGCTGTGGAACGCGTTTGCCGCTATTAAGGATGTGTATAGCGACCCGAACGAGTGGGGCACCAACGTTTCTTGGCCGGAGACGAACATTTTCAACGACATTACGAATAATACGCTGCCCGCCGTCTCGTGGATCGTTCCCGAGACCTACGCTTCGGATCACCCGTGGGGCAAGGGCAAGGCGGACACCGGCCCGTCGTGGGTTGCATCGGTTGTGAACGCCATCGGTCAGAGCAAAGATTGGAACTCGACCGCGGTAATCGTTACGTGGGACGATTTCGGCGGGTTCTTCGATCACGAGCCGCCGCCGCTGTTCGACAATATGGGCGGGCTCGGATTCCGCGTTCCGATGCTGGTCGTCTCCCCGTACGTTCCGAAGGGCGAAATCACGCACACGCAGTACGAGTTCGGCAGCATCCTCAAATTCGTCGAACAGAACTTCGGCCTACCATCGATGAATACGACCGATGCACGTGCGACATCGATGGTCGACATGTTCAACTTCACCCAGAAACCGCGCAAATATACGGTGATTCAGTCGGATATGAAGAAAGACTACTTCATCGAGCATAGCCATCACATGGACAACCAGCCGATGGACGACGAGTAACTTCGAACGTCAACCATCGCCGAGTGTAGATCGCGAGGGCGCGGGGCTGGTGTCCTGCGCTCTCGCAGGTTTGGCCGCGGCGGCGCTTACGGGTGCGGTTTTTGGAATCGCATTGTTCTGTTGGTCGGCATTCTCTCAGGCGGCCCATTTGCCCAACGTAGGTCACGCCTTCGGGTTGATTGTGACCGTCGCGATACTCGTGGGCGCCGTCGTCGGAACGACTCCGGCGATCCTGATTATCTGCGTTTCACCCGCTAAGAGCGCTCCCTGGCGCTCGCTGCCGATTTTAATTACCGGAGCGGCGTTGGCTTTCGTGATCGTCGGCTTGCCGTGGTCGTTTTTTCAAGCGACGCAAGACGTGCCGTATCTTACTCTAGGAATGCCGGTGTTCGGGGCGATGGCCGGCGGCGCGGTTGCTACGCGATTCTTGCCGAACGCGGGGGCGGCTCGACCGGGTTGGTCGATTGCCGCGCTGTTCGGCTTCTTACTAGGGCTGCTAGCCGGGGTTATCGCCTTGGCGTTTTGTATAAACGGACTGTTTACACGGTTGGGCGCGATCGCCGTGCCTTCGAACTCGGTCTACGTTGCCGTCTTCGGTTTTGGTCTGTACCTGGTTGCTGCAAGCATAGCGTTTGCAGCTGTGATTCGTCGCATCGCGTGGGCGGAACGAACCTTCTGGAAAGGCATCGCCGCAGGATCCGTTGCGTCGGTCTTCGTCGTCGCCGGTACCGTTTTGTTCGTGTTTTCTACGTCGTGAGACACGCGCTTACGGTACGATCGTGAATTGTACGTTGCCCAGGCCGTCTTTGAGCGTGACCTGGGCCCTATAACTCTTACCGCCTGCGACGATGCCGCAGTAAAAAACTGCGGGTGGCGTGGCGACCAGCGCCCTCCGGTCGCAACGAACCGACGCGTCTGGAGCTTGGCCGTTGGCACGCAGGCTAGAATCGATCGATTCACGCGCAGTCCGTTCCAGCTTATCCCAATCGATAATCGCGTCGAGCGGGACGCTGGAGATTCCGCGAACGTTGTCGATATGCACGTCGAGCCTGATCGACGATCCGTGCAACCGGTAGGTGCAGATCGCGTGCTTCGAGCCGCTAAGGTTGACCGTTGGGGGGCATTGCACGCTGATGGGTCCGCCTTGATGCCGCGCCGCTAGGGCCGCTTCATTAACCTGTTGCTGCCAAATGGCAAGCGTGGGGCCATCCACGATCGTTCGTTTACCGGCTGCGTGCGCTTCGATGGCGGATCTCATCCACGCTGGAGCCAGAGATCCGGCGGGCTTTTGCATATAGATTACACCGTTCGCGTAGACGGTCAGGCTAAGCGGCTTACGGCCGGAGGAGCCATCGGCGTAACACGACACGGTCTCGCCGACGTCCAAATTGCGAAAGCGAGGACCCGGACAGCGCACGTCGGTCGCCGTTACATCGTACTGCTCGAGTAGCTCGCTTTTTTCAAGCCGTTCCAGGCTATCAACATCAAAAAAGGATGATGGCACCAACGCGAGGTTCGATGCGTCGCCCGAGATGACACCGACCGAGACGGGAACGCCGTCGACGGTTACAGTGCAGTAGATCTTGTGCGTCCCTTTTGGGTCGAGCGCCCGCGGGCATCGAGCATCGCCGATCGTCAAGTGCTCGTTGTACGAGCGCAATGGCGGTACGAACTGTCGATCGATGAATTGCTCGAGGATATGCGGCGCAATCGTACCGACCGCCGGTGCCGGCGCGGCGGTGGCAAGCACGCCTACGAGCGTTACGAGGGTTGCGACGGCGTGCATTGCACCGGGTGTGCGCTCAACCATTCGTCGGCGAGCGTAAAGGCGTTGCGCATGAGGTCGGGCGGCATCCGCGCGCCTTCGGCGTACACGCCGGCCCCGAACATCCGTGACTTGCGATATTGCGGTTGCGCGCTGCACAGCGGTGGTGCGGAATGCTCGTAATCGAAGAGACCGTAGTCGCCGACGGCTTGCCACGTCGCGAGGATGCTCGACAGGCGCCATAAATGGCCGGCATAGATGCGCAGCGCACTCGGTACGGTCACGGCATGTGCGAAGTCAAGGGGCAGCCGATGTTCGCCGCCTGCGTCTCGCACGATGACGGCAACCGTTACGACGGTGTTCACAGCAGCGGCGTTGACGCGCGCGTTTGCGAGCTGAAATGCAGGGTCGGGTTTCTTGTTTAAGGGGATGGATGCCGATGGCCGGAGCAGCGCTGGAACCGACCGCAGAATCGGGCCATTTGCGCCGGCTCGCACGAGCGGCAATCCGATGAAAGCTGTCGGGCCGAGCAAAAATCCGCTGCCTTCGGAAGCCTCCGCGGTGGCGTCCGTATTTAGCTTCGCGAGTTGGGCCGGCGCGTCGTCAGGGTTCATCGATTTGGTCAACGTGAGAACGTGTCTGTTCGCAGCGTCCGTTTGTGCGACCGTCCATCCGTCGGCTTTGGCGGAAGTGAGACCGAACGCGGCTGGAGCGCCGAGATCCGATGTGTGCGAGTACGTCTCGTCGTCGAACGTTTCTTGGTAGGCGATCGTTTCGCGATCCGGTGACGTTACGTCGATCGTTTGGGTGACGTCGAGGTTGCAGCCGCTGAAGACGAGCGCGGCTAGGATGCAGAAAAAGCGCGAGACGGAAGGGCTCACACGAGTCGCTACGCCGGGTGGGGCTCGATTTCCGCTTTGGGTAGAAGGCGGGTCATAGCGGGCCGAGCAGAAGAAGAGCGGCATGGAAAAAGTGACGGGAATCGGCGGGCTGTTTTTTCGCGCGCGCGATCCGGAAATGTTGACGAAATGGTACGAGCAACATCTTGGGATTTCACCCGCGCCGACGAGCGAGGGCGACACCGTTTGGGAGCAGCAGGCTGGCCAGACGGTGTTCAGCCCGTTTCCCGACTCGAGCGATTATTTTGGCGACGCGAGCAAAGTTTGGATGATCAACTTTCGCGTCCGTGATATGGAGAAGCTGGTCGAACAACTGCGCGCCGCGGGCATCTCCGTCGACTTCGACGGGCAGGTTCATTCCATCGGCGCGTTTGCGCGGCTGCACGATCCCGAGGGGAATCCGATCGAGCTCTGGCAGCCGCCCAGCGCGTAGTTAGCTGTATGCAGGTGCAAGTATACTGTATACAAAATCGCACTCCACATGCGACGCCTAGCGCTGGTCCTTGGATTCGTGATTGCCGTCGGTTTGCCGCAAGCGTCGGTTGCCGGCAACTTCGATCCGTCTGGAGTGTGGGTTGCAAGTGGAGCCGATCGGCCGGCCCTCAGCGGGACCATTACCGTCGTTCACTCCGGGTCGGCGTGGAGCGCCGTCGCTGGATCGATGCGTGCGACGGGCGTGGCTGCGCGTGCGGGCGTCGCGTTTCGCTTCGCTGGAGGCAGCGGCGAACTTTGGATACCGTCTGCAGCTCGCAAGACGTTGGCAGGGCTGTGGAGCCAACCTGGAAACGCAATCGACTCGAACCCTTACGCAACGCCGGTCGTACTTCGATCGCGTAGCTCGCGCGAATGGACCGGGACGGTCGCGCCGTTCGTGCCGCGCTACGAACTCTACGTAGCATTTATGAGACGTGCCGATGGGTCGCTCGGAGGATTCATGCGCGACCCCATCGGCGATTTTGGCACGATGGCGCCCTTCGAAACGGTAGCGATCGAGGGTGCAAATATAACGATTACGACGCGAGCGCACGTTTATCACGGTTCCGTCGATGCGACGTCGAGTACGCTCGTTATCGGCATTGGGACCGGCTCGCCGATGCATTTCCATCGTCTCGATTCGAACGTCTCGAATGGCTTTTTCCCGATTAACCCTGGCGACGCCACGACGTTCACCCGGCCACCCGAGCGTGACGATGGTTGGAGGACAGGTGCGCCGTCGAGTGTCGGCATCGACGACGCGCAGCTACAACAGCTTGCCAAATATCTCGCGCAGACGCCGACGTCGCCCGGCTCGCCGTATATTCAGAGCATCCTCGTCGCTCGCAACGGTCGCTTAGTTGCCGAACACTACTATTTCGGTTTCGATCGCACGCGCCCGCACGACGTCCGCTCGGCAGGGAAGAGCCTCGACGCGGCACTCTTCGGCGCTGCCATGCGGCTTGCGCCGGGCTTAACCGTCGATACCCTCGCGTACCGCTGGCTTCCGTACAGCGAGTTCGCGCATCCGGATACACGAAAAAGGCAAATCAAGGTAGCCGATTTCTTTGACATGACGTCCGGACTCGATTGCGACGATAATAACGATGCCTCGCCCGGAAACGAAGATACCATGCAGTCCCAGTCTGCGCAGCCGGATTGGTATCGCTACGTAATGGACCTTCCCATGGTGCGCGATCCGGGCTCGCAGACCGCCGCCTATTGTAGCGGTGGGATCAATATGATCGGCGGGTTCATCATCGGCGCAACGCATCGCTGGATTCCGGAGCTATTCGATAGCGCGCTAGCCCGGCCGATGCAGTTTGGACTATATCATTTGCAGCTGACGCCTGTCGGGGAGATGTATCTCGGGGGCGGCAGTTATTTTCTGCCGCGTGATTTCCTAAAGCTTGGCCAGGTGGCTCTCGACGATGGCGTCTGGAATGGTCAACGCGTTCTGGCGAAAGCATGGGTCCACGATGCCGTGTCCCCGCATTCCGGGTTAAATGCTCCGAATGACTACGGCTACGGCTGGCACCTAACGCGGTACCGCACTGCGAGCGCAACGTACGATGCTTTCGAGGCTCAGGGAAATGGAGGCCAATTTGTGATCGTCGTTCCGCGCCTGAGATTGGTCGTTGGAATCATGGCTGCTAACTACGGCAACCACGGCACCTGGGGCCGCTTCCGCGACCTCGTCGAGCGCTATATCGTGGCCGCGTGCGAGTAGCCGATCTTTCGAAGGCGTCCGCCCGTGGCTTACTCGTAGATCGTATCCGCGCGCTCATCGTCGAGCAATCACTTGCGGCGGGCGCGCGCATCAACGAATCGAAACTCAGCGCGGAACTAGGGGTTAGCAGAACCCCTCTGCGCGAGGCGCTGTCGTCGCTCGAGGCCGAGTCGCTCGTTCAATCGGAGCAGGATCGTGGTTTCTTCGTTCCGCCGCTGTCGCTCCAAGAGGTATCTGAGCTGTACCCGATTGGGCGCGCACTGGACCTGCTTGCTCTTCGAGAAGCGCGTCATTATTCGGATGCAACGATTGGCGAACTCGATCGTCTCAATCGAACGTTTCTTAAAGCCAAGCGGGATCCCGAAGCGGCTCAGCGGATCGATACCGAGTTCCATCGCCTCTTGATCGGTGGATGTCCCAATCAACGTTTGCTCCGAACGCTCGCTCCCATTAAAGCCGCGATGGACCGCTACGAACGGCTGTATATGAGCGATGTTAGCGACGTGACCCGTTCCGCCGCTCACCATACGCGCATAATCGAAGCTCTTAAAGTCTGCGACATCGAAGGCGCCGCAAACGCGCTTTCGGATAACTGGACGTACGGCTTCGAGCGCTTGCTCTTGCTCAAGTTTTGAATCGATACAAAGCGTATGTTATTCCGGGTCTTCAATGTCGGGACCGGACGTCGTATCGCTGCTGGGATTGAACGGTGGCGCTTGAATCGGAACGAATTGCCGCGGTGGTTTCGTGAAGTCGAAACAGTCGAAGAGGTCGTCGGATCGCTTGTCGGTCGTGTCGAGCGAACCTAAATCGAAGGCGGTCTCCGAAAATCGGAGGATGCTTCCGAACTCGTGCCGCCGGTGCGAAACGAAGCCGGCCTTGGCATACGGCGAAACGATGACTAATGGGACGCGAAATCCCAGTTCGAAATGGTTGTACATTTTTGGCGGCACGTGATCGTACCAGCCTCCCCAGTCATCCCACGTAATGAAAATAGCGGTCGAGTTCCAATATTGGCTTTCCCCGACCGCATTCACGACTGCCGCGACCCATGACGGCCCTTTCGCGCTTCGACTACCCGGATGATCGGAATACGCTTCAGATGCCGGCATAACCCACGAGAGAGCGGGTAGTTGGTTCGTGGAGATATCCGTCAGTATCGTTTGCGAGGGCGAGATGACGTTCGCATAATCCTGACCGTACCGTACGTGTTGGATAGCATCGAATGCGTGCCAAAGGCCGGTTCCGTACAGATGCTGATAGTAGCGCCAGGTTAGATGCGCCGAATCCAATAGATCGGACAGCGCCGGGCGATCGAAGCATGGAAAGACGCCCGCTCCCGAGTCTCCGTTGCCCCGGCTTAACGTCGCGACGAGCGAGTAATCGGGGGCGTCACAACCGGCCGGTGCCGTTTTCGTCGGTTGCCGCTCGTCGTATGGATTGTCCGAAGCGCTGTACTTCGTGGTCGGGAGCGCCGACGACGTGCCGCTGACCAAATATTGGTGCGCCGGAAAACTGCCGGCTTGCTGCGTCTGAAACATATTATCTGCGAACGTATATTGGCTCGCCATATCGAGGTACGGTTGCACCTCGGAAGCTGGCGCGTAGCTGAACGGCCGGAGATGAAACTTCTCCGGAAGGTTTCGATCGAAACCGTCCATCTTTCCGTCGTCGTAATCGGTCAGGAATGATGCGCGGCTATGACCGAGGTCGAAGGACGCAGCCAACGAGACCGGTTTTAGCGTAACGGTTTCGCCTTCCGAATCCAGCCCGGTTTTCGAGATATCGGCGCCCGGCAGACCCTGAAAGAGGTTATCCGGCGTGCGATTCTCTTGTACGATAATGATGACGTGTTGAATCGGCGATACCGCGCGGCCTAGGCCGTGCGCGACCCCTTCCGCCGCACTCGGCGCGCCGCCAACTAACGAACCGCCGCTGCAAGCGCTCAGCGTCCAAAGGACTGCGGCAAACAGCGGCGTTTGCTTCATAACGCTCGCAACTTTGTTTAGCGCGAGCTAGGAGCCTTTCAAGAGGAGCGAGCTATCGAGAGACCGTTTTACGAGCAGCCGCTCGTGGATCCGCACGAATCGCACTTTTCGCACGCGCCGTTTCGGACCATCGTGAGTTGACCGCATTCGGAGCACGCGTTCCCGGTGTAGCCTTTTGCCTTCGACGCGCTAATAGCTTCGGTGCGAGAGAGCGTTACGGTCGCCGTCGCAGCAGAAGCCTGCACGCCGCCTGTAGCCGTCAGGGAAACAACGGTTGAGACGGCGTGCGCGCCTGCCATTCCGGCATCCGACGGGGTAGATTGTCCTGGCCGGAAGTGCGAGCTGACGGGATGCAGCTTCTCGTCTACTCCTACCGGCCGGACGTTCGTACCGCCGTCCTCCTCAGACAGATACTCGTCGTGGGGTTCGGGACCCATCGCATCGACGTGCATCGAAGGTTGTACGTGCGCGAGATCATAGCGGCCGAGATAACTCACGGCCAACTCGCGGAAGATGTAGTCGAGTAACGAGGTCGCCATCTTGATATGGTCGTGACCTGTCACCGGACCGTTCGGCTCGAAACGCGTGAAGGTAAAGGCCTCGACGAATTCCTCGAGCGGAACGCCGTGCTGTAAGCCCAGCGAGATCGCAATCGCGAAGTTGTTCATCAACGATCGGAAGGCGGCGCCTTCTTTGTGCATGTCGATGAAGATTTCGCCCAGCTGACCGCCTTCGTACTCGCCCGTCCGCAGGTAGACTTTGTGGCCGCCGATGATCGCCTTTTGCGTGTATCCGCTGCGGCGTTCCGGCATCCGCCGGCGCTTGGCGATGTACCGATAGACGATCTTCTCGGCGATCTGCATCGGTGTGGCGAAATCGGGGTTGGCAACGGCTGGCGATTCCTCATCGTCGTTTCCGCCGAGATCGTAGCTACCGGCCAACGGCTGCGACAGCTTCGATCCGTCGCGGTAGAGTGCCACCGCTTTGATCATTCGCTCCCATGAGTAGCGATATGCTTCCTTGACATCGGCGATCGTCGCGCTCTGCGGTAGATTTATTGTTTTTGAAATTGCGCCGCTGACGAAGGGCTGAGCCGCCGCCATCATGTCTACGTGTGCCAGCGGTCGGATGTACCGTTCGCCGTAGCGTCCGCACGGTGTCGCGCAGTCGAACACTGCGAGATGCTCGTCCTTGAGGTACGGCGCGCCTTCGACGGTCATGCGCCCGCAAATATGCGCCGATGATTCTTCGATCTGCTGGTTCGTGAAGCCCAATCCGTCCCGCAGCAGTGAGAAGTTCCAGTCGTTCAGCTTGTCGGCCGGAATCCCAAGGTTCTGCGTGCAGAACTCTTCTCCGAGAACGAACTTGTTGAATACGAACGGCAACTCGAACGCACCAAGTAACGACGCTTCGATCTTGGCGAGCGCGGTATCGTCGAAGCCTTTGGCTTTCAGGGTTGCACGATTAATGTGCGGCGCGCCTTCGAGCGTTCCGGTTCCCTTGGCATACGTCTCGATCGCGTCGATGTGTTCGTCGGAGTATCCCAACTTGCGCAGCGCAGCCTCGACTGACTGGTTGACGATCTTGAAGTAACCGCCGCCGGCGAGTTTCTTGAACTTCACGAGCGCGAAGTCGGGCTCGATACCGGTGGTATCGCAATCCATCACCAGGCCGATTGTGTTGTGCGAGATGAAGCCGTTGGCAACGTACGTCACGTTAGCCGGAACGGATAGATCGTAGGTGAGTTGCTCGCCGCCATCGTCGTTTGCAGCAACGCTGTCGTAGTAGAACTCGAGCGACGACGCGAGGCGAGATTGCCAGTTGGTATCCAGCGCCTTTTGAACGAGCTGCCGCGAAAGCGCGCCCGGATTGCGCTTATGAGCGTTGTGGAGATCGGTTTTGGCGATCGCGCCCGCGGAAACGAGTTCCCGGCATGCGATCTCGCCCACGTACACATTGTCGTGACGTCGGGCTTGCCACCCGTCGCGCGCGCCTACGGCATTCGCTTTACGCGCGCCGATGAAACCGACCGCTTCGACAAACCGGCGGCCGTATGACAGATTGAGCAGCCGTGAGCAGTACAGGTTCGATTGCCCCCAGCCCGAGATATCGATCTTGGTCGTTGTAGGAAGCCCGAGCATGAGCATCAGCGTCTTGACTTCTTCCGAGAAATCAGCCGATGCCGACGACCAAGTGGGAACTTCGTTCGTGACGGTTCCGTCGGCTTCGTACAGCCCACGAAGGAACGCGCCGTAGATCGCCGGGTCGTTCGTCGCTAACAGCGCATCGGGGATGCGCGGAATGTAGCCCTTGCCTCGATGGCCTACCGACGGGGGCAGCTTTCTAAAGCCGCACGCTTCCCACCAAAGGACGAGCGGCACCGAGTTGATCGCGACTTCGACGTAGCCGGTCTTCTGCGTGCGAGTTGCGTCGAGGTTGAAGAGTGTCCTAGCGAGTTCGCACAGGCGGTCCGCGACGTCTTCGTCGGGTTGTGCAACGCAGAAACGTAGACCCTTGCTGTGGAACGAACCGTCGCCCATGAAGTATCCAACCAGTTCGGCCAGATCGGGCGTCATCATTCGCGGAACGACAGTCGTGTAGTCGCCTGTCCAGTACGCTTCGCCGAGTTCGGGCAGCGTAACAGAGCGGGGTTGTCCGACGAACTTGCCCATCGATAGTGCGACGCGATCGTGCGGGAGCGACGTCGGCCATGCGCTTCCAGACCAAGTCGCCCGATTCGGGATCGACGACCTTGATGCGGTGCGTCGGCGTACCCTGAATCACATAACCGCTCTTCGTCGTGATCCGACGCGTCGGTTCGATGCCATTGATGAAGAACTTGGTCGCGCGTTGCTCGCCGTCGTCGGTGAGCACGCGGAAATCGACATCTTGCCATTGATTGCCGTCCGGGTTGCCCAGACGGTTCAAGCGTGCTAGACCACGATCGGTCGCAACCAGCGTATTGCCCGTTAGACATCCAGTCGGCGCGATCACAACGGTTTGTGCATTTCGGTAGCCTGCAACTTCACCGATTGACAACGCATCGTCCCACATACGCCGAGCGAGCGCCCACGTTTCTTGCGTGAACAACGTCGGTGCGTGCGTTACCGGTTTAGCGCCAAGGGATTCGTATTCAGCATTAGGCGCGTTGTACGCAGCGCGGCGATGATTGCGGATAACGCGGAGCATCGAGTCGCGATTCGCTTCGAACCGAGCGAACGGCCCGAGCTGCTGCGCCATCTCAGCCGATGCGCGATATGCGGCGCCAGTCATAAGCGCGGAAATAGCAGCGCACCAACCGTAGCCTTCCTCGGAATCATACGGCAGACCCATACGCATTAATAAGGTGCCCATATTTGCGTAGCCGAGGCCAAGCGTGCGATAGCCGTGATTCTTTTCAGCAATCTGCTGCGACGGCATCTGCCCCATCGTCACGGAGATCTCAAGAGTGGTCGTCCAAATACGTGATGCCGCCGCGAAGCGTTTAGCATCAAAGTTTCCATCATCGTTGAGAAATTTAACGAGATTTAGGCTACTCAGGTTGCAAGCTGTATCATCTATAAATACATACTCGGAGCAATTATGGACCTTTAATCCATTCGCGACAAAGTGATTTGTATCCTGCTCTGTAAGATCGAAAACATCGCGATCACCAATGAGTTCGAGCGACGTAAACTCATCGGAGAATGCGTCGGCGTAACACGCCACTGTCGCGTTAAGTTCGCGAAGTGCCTGAACCTTCGGCGATCCGATGTCGAATCCAATTTCTTGCTCGAACCGAAGACGAGAGGACCGCGAAATTCGCAACGAGTGCATCTGGGCAACATTATATGTGGCCACGCCGCCCATTCCGTCGGGGCATTGGCTGGTTAGCTCCACGCGACGATTTTGGTACAGCTTCGCCTTGATGCCAAAGGACAGAAGAAGATGCTGCGTCTGTTTGAGAAGGTCGAGCGAACACGAATCGAGCGATACGTACTGCGACTTCGAACCGTAGTTTGCGACCGTTCCATCGGCGGTAAATAGACCTCGAAGAATGTGCGCGGTGCTAACGCGATCGAGCTCGAAGATCGCTTCGGTAAAGCGTTTCTCGGCGCTTCCTTGATCAAGCACCGCATATCGAGAGAAGGTCTCGATAACGGAGCGATTCCCAACAGAGATACGAGCGCAAGACGCACTCGGCGGGTGTGTGACGGACGTGACACGTCTACCTCGCCCATCTAGTGCGGTCGACTTTGAATCGTTGATTCCATCGGCAATCGATTCTAAAACGGGCGCTTCGTGGTGAGCCATGGTCAGGATGAGTCCGGGGCGAGGACCGTTCGTTACGCAGCCGTCTCCAACTGCGGCACCGATGCCGAGCGCAATCCGCTCATCGAGCGTACGCGAACCAAAGCCGGAGCCGCCTAGTCCGATGCGATCGCCAGCGCGAAGTTCGCTTGCCGGAACGTCGCCGCGATTTTCGGTCCAGATGCGGTGATCCGCAGTGACATTCAGCTCGTAGCCGGCTTTCGTGCGAAGGCGATATGCCGGCTTGGTGCCCGTCTTAAAAATGCGCGAAACAAAGTGCGGCTGGCCGTCGCCGCCCATGACGAACGCAGCTTTACCAACCATGTCAGCGATGCGTTTCGGGCCGTCGGCCGTCGCAACGAGCGTCTCGCCCGTGACGCACGGATTCGTTGCGTTGATTCGGTCGTCGTTGGCGCACGTGTGCCAGTCTTGAATCGTGTCGTCGAATTGCAGACCGGGATCGGCGCACTGCCAGGCAGCGAGCGCGATCTGCTCCCACAGGTCGCTGGCTTTGAGGCGCTTGATCGTGTCACCGGTCGTGCGCGCAGTGAGATTCCAATCTTCATCCGCGTCGAGTTTGCGGAAGAACTCGTTCGTCAACCGCACCGAATTGTTCGAATTTTGGCCGGAAACCGTGATGTATGCTTCGGAATCCCAGGCCGTGTCGTATTGCTCGATTTCGACGCGTGTATAACCCTGTTTCGCATAGTCGAGCGCGTTTTGCGTCGCGCCGCTCGGGACGCCTAATGCGATCGCTTCGCGGATCGTGCGGCGTAAAGTCGAATTGAGCGCGGGATCCATTCGCGCATGTTCGGGAACGCGCGTGTCGTGCGCGGCCGAAACGATCGCGTTGATCTGCTGTTCGAAAATGCGCGATCCGACAACGAGATCGGCGACCTTGCGCTCCTCGCGAACTTTCCAATTGACGAAGTCTTCGATGTCGGGGTGATCGGCGTCGAGCACGACCATCTTGGCCGCGCGGCGCGTGGTGCCGCCCGACTTGATCGCGCCGGCCGCGCGGTCGAAAATCTTTAGAAACGACATTAGGCCGGAGCTGGTGCCGCCGCCGGTCAGTTTTTCGCCGGAGCCGCGGAGTCGGGAAAAGTTGGCGCCCGATCCGGAGCCGCCCTTAAAAATGCGTGCTTCGCGAAGAACGCCGTCGAAGATGCCGCCCTCGTTAACGAGGTCGTCCTCGATCGACAAGATGTAGCACGCCGATACTTGCGGGTGCTCGTAGGTGCTTGTAGAGCGTTTCGTGTTGCCGCTAGCCGGGTCGACGTAAAAATGACCCTGTGACGGGCCGGCGATGCCGTACGCCCAGTGCAAGCCCGTGTTGAACCACTGCGGAGAGTTCGGAGCGCCCACCTGGCGCGCCAACATGGCGCGCATCTCGTCGAAATAGACTTTGGCGTCGGTCTCGGAATCGAAATAACCGTTCTTCCAGCCCCAGTAGGTCCAGCAGCCGGCTAGTCGCTCGAACACCTGCCGAGCGTCGCGTTCGGGGCCGAACTGATCGTTGCGCGAGACCTCGTTTAGAGCGGCCTCATCGGGGATGGAGCGCCACAGCCACTCGGGCACGCCCTCCTCGGCCACCCGGGAGGTGGCACTCGGCACGCCGGCCTTCCGAAAGTACTTCTGGGCCAACACATCGACGGCGACCTGGCTCCAAACGGAGGGGACCATGACGTCCTTGGCTTCGAAAATCACCGAGCCGTCGGGATTGACGATCCGCGAGGTCCGGGGACTGAAATCGACGCCGGCATATGCGTTGTCGACGGAGGAATACGTGCGCTCAAACTTCATGGTCGGTCGCTCCTTGGAGTATCTATTGTGCCACGTTTGGCCGGGAACCACAAGATATTGGGGTAAAGTCAATATTCCTTGTGGGGAGAGCTGCGAACAACCTCGATGGCCGGCGGATAAGCTGCGGATAGTCGTCTCCGAGCAGAGCAACATGTGGACAGACCCGAGGATACCGGGGATAACCGGTGCAAGGGGACCTTGATGATCGGACCCGACCGCTTCGCTCCGCGCCTGCACGACGTCGCGCATGAGGATCTCGAAGCCGCCGGCATTCGGGGGCTCATCGTGGACCTCGACAACACCCTACTGGGCTATCGAGAGACGGAATTGGCCGAGGAGCACATCGCCTGGGTCGAGCGTGCGCACGACCGCGGCTTCCAGATCATCATGCTGTCGAACAACTTCAGCGAGCGGGTCACCAGTATCGCCGCCCAGTTGAACGTCCGGTGCATCCCCAATGCCCTTAAGCCGTTGCCGTTCGGCTTCATGCGGGCGATGCGAGGGCTGAATATGCATCGTAGCCAGATCGCCGTCGTAGGCGACCAGCTGTTCACCGATGTGCTCGGGGCCAAGTTTTGCGGCCTGTATACCATTTTGACCGAGCCGATCGAAGCGAAAGATCTGCCGCTGACCTCGTTCTTCCGATTTTTCGAGCGGATCATGTTGCGCAACATGCGACCGTGAAACTTGCACTAATCGGCGATCCGGTCGCCCATAGCGCAAGCCCGTTGCTGCAGGCCGAGTTTCTCGAGCGAGCTGAGATCGAGGGCAGCTATTCGGCCTTGCGGATTCAAAAAGGCGAAGGCGCGGCGGCGATCCGCCGCTTGGCGGATGAGGGTTACGTAGGCTGCAACGTCACCTTTCCTCTTAAAGAAGAGGCGCTATCGGCATGCGACGAGCTTACCGAGGAAGCGCGGCGCGCCCGCGCCGTTAACACGATCGCGTTTGGGCGGCGGATCGTCGGCACGAACACCGATGGAATTGGAGCTCGAGTCGCCTTTGAGGCCGCGGTCGATCAGCCGCTTGCGCTGAAACGCGTCGGTGTATTGGGATACGGCGCGACCGCGCGCGCGATCTTAGTCGAACTGCACGATAACGATGTCTATACGTTTGTTTGGGGTCGCGACCCACAGCGGGTAGCGGCAGTGTGCGCCGACTACGAAGCTGCGCCGTGGCCGGGCGATGAGTCGCCCGAGTTCGTGATTAGCACGCTTCCGCCAGAGGCGCAAATTCCCGACCGGCTAGCCGAACAGCTACGTTCGTCGGATTCGATTCTCGATGTGAACTACGGCGAACGCGCGACGATGGGTGCGCGCCTCAACCGCGAAGTGTTCGACGGCAGAGCGATGTTGCGTGCCCAAGCGCACGCGAGTTTCGATTTCTGGCTAACGTCGATGCGAGGAGCTGTCGAATAGGCGCCCGCGCATCTTGGAGTTGAACATGTATCAAGGGCTCGTCTTCATCCACGTACTGTGCGCCGTCATCGCGGTCGGTGCGAATTGTACGTATCCCGTTTGGCTGACGCGCGGAAAAATGCAGCGCGATGAGTTATTGTTCGTGTTGCGCGGCATAAAGCTGATCGATGGACGGATCGCAAATCCCGCATATGGCTTGCTGCTGATCACCGGCATAGCGCAGGTGTTGATCTCGGGTCAACCGTTCCATCAAACGTGGCTGGAATGGGCGATTCTGCTGTGGGTCGTGTTGGCCGCGCTCGCCTACGGAATGTATTCACCGGGGTTACGTAAGCAAATCAAAATGCTGGAAACCGGCACCCCGGACGATCCGGCATACGTCGCACTGGATAAGCGGCAAAATGTTGTCGGCGGCGTGTTGTTCCTCATCGCGCTCGTCATCCTGGCGTTGATGGTCTTCCGTCCCGGCGGCGCGTAAGGCTTCGGAGAGGGGGAGATTCGAACTCCCGATACCTTGCGGTATGCTCGCTTTCCAAGCGAGTGCATTCGACCACTCTGCCACCTCTCCGCGACCGGCGGGCCGTTTTCGCCGCTTCCTAGAAAAGGACCCTCGTGAGTAAAGATTCATCTGCCAACACGAATAAGCCGTTTTTGACCGACGTTCAAGAGCTGCGCCGGCGCGCGCGCGAAAACATCGACAAGGGCGCGGTCACCGAAGGCTACGCGCTCGATGTCAACACGGTCTGTGAAATCCTCAACCAGGCGCTCGCGACCGAAATCATCTGCGTGCTGCGGTACAAACGTCACTATTTCATGGCCACCGGTTTGAACAAGGATGCGGTTGCGGCCGAGTTCCTCGAGCATGCGAACGATGAACAGGGCCATGCCGACAGCATTGCCGAGCGCATCACGCAGCTGGGTGGGTCGCCGAACCTCAATCCCGAGGGCATGGCGTCGCGCAGCCACTCGGAGTACAAAGAAGGCTCGTCGCTGCGGGACATGATCAAAGAAGATTTGATCGCCGAGCGCATCGCGATCGAGTCGTACACCGAGATCATCCGCTATCTCGGCGACAAAGACGTTACGTCGCGCCGTTTGATGGAGCAGATCCTGGCAGTGGAAGAAGAGCATGCCAACGACATGCACGACCTGCTGGAAAAAGTTAGCTAACCGATCGAACTGACGCTGGTCCGCCACGGGGCCACCGAGTGGAACGCCTCCGGGCGGTTCCAAGGACATACCGACGTGGGATTGTCCGAACTGGGCCGCCGGCAAGCGCGTGCCATCGCGCATCGCCTGCAGTCTGAGTCGTTCGACCGAATTTACTCGAGCAACCTATCACGTGCCCGAGCAACGGCCGAGATCATTGCGGCGCCACACCGCATTCCCGTTATTACGGACCCGCGCTTGCGCGAGTTTGCGTTTGGCGAGTGGGAGGGTCTGACGTGGCTCGAAATCGCCGCGCGAAATCCCGAGTTAAACGACGCGACCGACATCATTGGCGCATACGCGCCTCCCGGCGGTGAAACCATCGCCGACGTTATCGAGCGCTGGCGCAGCTTTCACGCCGATTTGGTGCAAACCGGCAATGGTCGTGCACTCGTCGTAACCCACGCCGGAATGCTGCACGCGGCGATGCGCGCCATGCTACCGCGTGGCGCAGAACCGGTCTTTGTCGGGCGTTTCAAATTTACGCCCGCCGCGCTATCGCGCGTCGTTATTGACGCAAACGGTAACGCCGGGGTGATGGGACTTAACGATGCCCGGCATCTCGAGGCCGAGTCGCCGCATTGGGTTGGAGCGAGCGAATCCAGCGAGCCATGATCTCGGCGGTATCGACCAAACGAGGTCCCGGCCGGCTCGCATAAGCGTTTCCGTCCATCGCGAGGACGCGCCCTTCGCGAACGGCCCGTAGTCCGCGCCATGTCGCATTATCGTCCAGCATCGCGATCGCTTCGCGCGTTTGCTCGAGACCGAATCCGCACGGCGCGACGACGATCGCATCCGGGTCGCTGGCGGCGATTTCGTCCCACTGCAAGCGGCGCGAGTTGCGGAGCGGGTTGGCCAATACCGGATCGGCGCCGGCAAGCTCGACGAGTTCGGGAATCCAATGTCCGGCGCTCATCGGCGGGTCCGTCCACTCGAGAAGAAGCACGCGCCTGACCATGTGACTCTTAATCACCTGGTTCGACACGCGTAGTTCGTCGATTCGCGATTGCAAGGATTCGATAAGCGCTGCTGCGCCGAGCTGGTGATGCGTCATCGCGCCGAGTGTCGTTATCGTGCCCAACACTTGGTCGAGCGACGACGGTTCGAGCGAAACGACGCGCGGATCGCCACGTAAACGACGAACCGCCGACGCGACCCGTTCGTAGGACACCGAGCAGACGTCGCACAGTTCTTGGGTGACGATTAAGTCGGGTTCTAAGCGCGCGAGCGCTACGTCGTCGAGCGAGTAGAGACTCGATCCCGAATGCAAGCCGGCGCGCACGTGACGATCGATTTCGGCCGGAGACGACGACGCCGGAATCGCCGATGCCGTAAGACGCGGCAGCTTCAGCGCTTCCGGCGGAAAATCGCATTCGTGCGTAACGCCGACCACCTCGGGCCCGGCGCCGATTCCAAACAGAATCTCGGTGACGCTGGGCAATAGGCTGACGATGCGCACGATCGATACCTTTTGCGGTCTTACTCTCCCTGAGCCAGCGAGTAACCGCGCTCGCCGTCGAACGTATACAGTCCCTCGGTTTTAACGACGTCGAATCCGGCGCCGCCGATCGCGGCGATTAAATCCGCGACCTGTTTGGCTCCGAACGAACCGCCCTTGAGCGCTTCGAAACGGCAGCTCCAGTGGTCGCTCCAGAACGTATCGGGATTCCCGTTCGGCCACACTTTGGTGCCGCGATTGCTGATGACCGACAGCTTCGTGCCATCCACCTTGAGTTTTTGCAGCGTGGCTGCCAGTTCGTCGGGATTCCCATCCGGGCGATCGATGAAGACGTCGACGCCGACGTGGCGCTTCTCGGCACGCTTGCCGGCGGGACGAGCGGAAATATCCATCGTCGCGTCTTTGGCATATACCGCGGGATGCAGATGCTGTGGACGTTGACCCATACGTTCGATGATGGCGTCGGCAAACTCGCGCGTTCCAACTTTCTTCTTCGAGACGCCGTCGGCATGAATATCGTAGGTGTGGATGCCGTCTTCGATGGTTCTTAGCCAGGCATTGTGCGCGCGTTCGGCCGCTTCGCTTTGACCGATGTGCACGAGCATCAACAGCGCACCGTGAAGTAAGCCCGACGGATTTGCCATGTTTTGTCCGGCGCGGCGCGGTGCCGATCCGTGAATCGCTTCGAACATCGAGCAGTGATCGCCGATATTGGCCGAACCGGCGAGTCCAACCGATCCGGTGATCTGCGCCGCGACATCGGACAGCACGTCTCCATACAGATTCGGCATGACGATGACGTCGAAGACCTCGGGCGTATCGGCCATCTTGGCGGCGCCGATATCGACGATCCAATGTTCGTTCTCGATATCCGGGTACTCGCGCGCGATGTCGTCGAAGGTGCGGTGAAACAAGCCGTCAGTGATCTTCATGATGTTATCTTTGGTGAAGCACGTGACTTTTTTGCGCTTGTTGGCGCGCGCGTATTCGAACGCGTAGCGAATGATTCGTTCGCAGCCCGGCCGCGAAATTAATTTAAGACATTGCGTGACCTGCTGAGTTTGGCGATGCTCGATTCCGCCATAGACGTCTTCCTCGTTCTCGCGAACGATCACGAGGTCCATATTCGGATGCTTGGTCGAAACGTACGGATGCAACGACGCACACGGCCGCACGTTGGCGTACATGCCGAGGGTTTTGCGAACGGTGACGTTGAGGCTCTTGAATCCTCCGCCCTGCGGCGTTGTGATCGGCGCCTTCAAAAATACTTTGGTGCGGCGCAACGAATCCCACGACGACGGCTCGATGCCGTTACTCAACCCTTTGTTATAAACGCTTTCGCCGATCTCGATGCGCTCGAGGTCGAGTTGCGCGCCGGCCGCGTCGATGATTCGCAGCGTTGCGTCCATGATCTCCGGTCCGATGCCGTCGCCGTACGCAACCGTCACCGGCACTTTCTTTTCAGTCGCCGTGGAAGTCGTCAAAGTCGTCATGCTCGACGCTTCGACGGCCCTTAGCGGGCCCACTCCTGGGCGTTCCAGGCCTCACTGGTGCCGTTGGGCGCAAAGTTACGTAAGTCGGAGGCGTGCGCGTAGCGTAGCGGCTGGTAGTACAAAAATGCGGCCGGCGCATCTCGCAATAAGAGCTTCTCGATGCCGGCGTAGGCGCGCGTTCGCACGGAGCGATCAAAGCTGGTGGTTGCGACGCGCTGCAGCGCATCCATCGCGGGCGAACAGTAACGCGCTACGTTGTTGCCGGCCGGCGGTATGGCGTCGCACGTCCACTGCGAAGAGTTGTCAGGATCGGCCCCGGAAATCCAGGAGTACATCGCGATATCGAACTTGCCGCCGTTGATGATTCCGCCGCTTTCGGCCGCCGCGTAGAGATTGGCGTAATCGTAGCCCTTCAGTTCGACCTCGACGCCGAGCGGACGGTACATCTGTTGGATTTGCGTGACGATGTTCCGTATCAGTTCGCTTCCGATGCCGTACACGAGTAACAACGATAGACGCTTGCCGTTGTGCGTTCGGACGCCGTCGGGACCGGGATGCCAGCCGGCTGCATCGAGCAGCGCCTTGGCTTGCACGGGATCGTATGGAACCGGTTTGAGCGAACGGTCGAACGCCCACGAGTAATAGGGCGAAAGATCGGCGACGGCCAGGGTTGACGTCCCGTAGGTATCGTCGCGCACGATCGTCGCGCGATCCATTCCAAGCACCAATGCCCGGCGCACGCGCACGTCTTGCATCACCGGTTGTTGGGTATTGAAGTCGGCGGCAGTGTAGACCGGAGTCTGCGCCAGCTGGCGCGTGATGCCGTCGGCATTCGCCAAGGCTTGATATACCGGTGCCGTTATTTCGAGGCCCAGGTCCGTTTCGTGCGACCGAAGCTCCGCGCCCACCGTGGCGTCGTCGGGAACGATCTGCAGCGTGAGATGTTGGATATGCGGCGCACCGCCAAAATACGATGGGTTGGCCACGAGTTCGATGTGGTCGCTGCGCAGCCAGCGCACGAATCGATACGGCCCCGTGCCGACTGGCGCGGCATCGAACGCGACGTGGTTAAGATCCGGGTATTTCTCGAGCAGATGTGCGGGCAACACGCGTGCCGGCATGTCGCTTTCGCCAAAAATTGTATCGATCGCGGGCGCGAAGCGCTTTTTCATGTGCATCACCACCGTGTATGCGTCGGGCGCATCCATCGAGCCAACCAAATCGAACCCGCGGCGATCGACGACGTTATTGCGCGAATTCATGATCGCGTGCCAAGTGAACACCACATCGTGGCTGGTGAACGGGGCGCCATCGTGCCAGCGCACGTTCCGGCGCAGATGGTACGTGAGCGTCAAACCGTCGCGGCTGATGCCGCCGTTCTCGAGCGTCGGTACGACCGCAGCGAGATCGGGTATTTGCCGATGCCGGTCGTCGTGGGTTACCAGCATATTGAACATCAGGCTGTCGGTGAAGCCTTCGATGGAGTTCTGCGAAAGAATCGGATTGAGTTGGGTGGGGTTGATGGGCAGAGCGATGCGCAGCCGGTCGCTCACGGGGCCGCCGGTTCGATCGGACTTCGAACAGCCGGTGCCGGCCAGCATCGCGGCGATTGCCAGCAGGCAAAGGCCGCGAGCGAACGTCAAGCGACGCAGCGAAATTTTGCGAACATGTATTGGTAATCGTCGTAGAACCAGTTGCGGAAGCTGCGACGCACCATGCCGCGCGCCGTCACCGGCGAAGCCCCCTTCATTACGAAGTGCCGGTTGTCGAAGAAGTCGGCCGAGTATTGCGGGTAGGAAGCCATGGGCTCGAATCCGGGCAGCGGTGCGAACGGCGTGTCGGTCCATTCCCATCCGTTGCCGATCAGATCGTGAATTCCCCACGCGCTCTCGCCGGCCGGATGCGCGTCGACCGGCTCGGGGTCGTAGCGCTGAAAATCGAAGTTTCCGTGTTCGGGCGCCGGCGCCGCATCGCCCCACGGAAACGCTCGTTCGGAGCCGCCGGGCGAACCGTAGGCGGCGCGGTGGAATTCCGCTTCGGTCGGTAATCGCAGCCCTTTCCAGGCAGCATAGGCGCGGGCGTATTGATGCGAGACGTACACCGGCCAGGACAACTGCAGCGGCAACTCTTCGAATGTGGTGCGCAGCATCCACTTGCCATCACGTTGCACCCAAAACAGCGGTTCGGGACCGCCGTCGGCGACGAACTCTAGCCAATCGGCATTCGTAACCGGGTAGCGTTGCATCGCAAACGCGGGGACCTCGATCGTCTGGCGTTCGAATTCGTTGTCCCATCCGAACTGCAACTCGTCCCGGTTTGCGCCGAGGGTCGCGATGCCGGCCGGAACCGTGCGAAACTCGTTGACCGGCGGCTTGCCGTCTCGGTGGGTTTGGACGACGTAACGCTTGAGCGCTCGCTTCAAACGATGCACGATGTACATGGTCGTCTCGTGATGCATTTGCTCGTGCTCGATGACCGTAAAGGCCGATTGCGCGCGCACGAGCCGCGGATTCGACGGATCGTCCAGTCGCGCGTTCGCGTACGCCTGCTCGACGCGCTCGTCGCAGGCTTTACCGAAGGCGGCGATTTCCGCGCGGGACGGCCAGTCGTTGCGTTCGTGCCGCCGCGCGTCGCCAACCGAACCGGGATCGATGCCGCGTTCGAAGAGCTTCTCGAGCACGGGGTCGAGTTGCGCTTCGCCCAACGCCCGTTCGTTCAGTGTGAGGAAGCTAAACGCCGGTAGATGCCCTTCGTAGAACGCGAAGGGATGGCGGAGTGGAATCGGCCGGGTGTAAAACGCTTCGTCGTTGACGAACGAGAAAATCTCCGCCGAACGCCGGCGATTGGCGCGATACTGCTGGATCAACCAGTCGCGGTGGAGTCCGGTGAGGGTCGCGTTCACTAGAGGGTTCCTCGTTTCTCCTGTTCCCGTTCGATCGACACGAAGAGTGCCTTGAAGTTGCCTTTTCCGAACGAGAGACTGCCCTTGCGCTGGATGATCTCGAAGAACACCGTCGGGCGGTCTTGCAGTGGCTTGGTGAATATCTGCAACATATACCCGAGATCGTCGCGATCGACCAGAATACGCTGCTCGCGCAGCAGATCGATGGCCTCGTCGATGTGGCCGACGCGCTCCTCGAGCATGTCGTAGTACGAATCGGGGGTATCGAGAAACTCGACGCCGTTGTCGCGCAAGGCTTGCACCGTCGCGACGATGTCTTCGGTTCGGATGGCCATGTGCTGCACGCCCGAGCCGCGATAAAAGTCGAGATACTCCTCGATCTGGGATTTCTTCTTGCCCTGCGCCGGTTCGTTAATCGGGAACTTCACGCGATGCCGCGGGTCGGTCATCACCTTCGAGCGCAAGGCCGTATAGTCGGTGGAGATATCTTTATCGTCGAACGAGACCAACTGCGAAAAACCGAACACGTTGGCGTAGTAATCGCCCCACACGTCCATCTCGCCCCAGCCGACATTGCCGACGCAGTGGTCGACGAAGAGCAGGTTGGGCTTGCGCACCGATGCGATGCTCTTGCGCGCCTCGACGAAGCCCGGCATGAAGATGCCGCGATATGCGTCGCGCTGTACGAACGAGTGGACCGTGTCGCCGTAGGTCGCAATTGCCGAGCGGACGATGCGGCCGTGTTCGTCGTCGAAGGTGGCCGGGTCCATGAGGCTGCGCGCGCCGCCGGCAACCGCTTGTTCGTGCGCGGCGCGCACGTCGGCGACGACGATCGCGACGTCTTTGATGCCGTCGCCGTGCAGTGCGACGTGCCGCGCGATCTCGTCGTCCGGAACCAGGCTCGAGGTCAGCAAGAAACGCAGACCGTTCTGCTCGAGCAAATAGCTGGCGCGGTCTTTTACCCCGGTCTCAGGTCCGGCGTACGCGATCTGGTCGAACCCGAAGGCCGACATGTAGTAATGCGCCGCCTGTTTGGCGTTGCCGACGTAGAATTCGATGTAGTCCCAGTCGATGTGCGACAGCGGATTGCTGCGCGATTCGGTTGCCGTAGTCATATGAGAGCCTTGGCGGAGCCCGCGAGGCGCCCCTGTCGGTCTGCTCGAAGCACGCCCGTACCGTGCATGCAACGACGCTCCTCCCGCCGGTTCGGGCGGCCTTCGAACGCCTGATCGATTACGCCGGACTTTTTCCGCCGGCCGCCTTGGACGCGCAAGCCGCGCTCGACGAATTCGACGCCACCGTCGCGGGGCCGAACGCGTGGTTGGTCGGGCGCTTCGTGGCGCCGCTGTCTCGCCTCGAGGCGTTGGCCGTGCTGCGCGACGCGGAGCGACCGCTGCCGTTAACGCTGATCCTCGACGTCGAGCGGGATGCGCGCCGCTGGTTCGATTCGCTCGGCGCCGCCGTGTCGCTGGCCGGTTCCATCCGCGCCGAAGGCACCGAGATCGCCATTCAGGCACTCGAAATTCCAATGGCGATCGTGCAAGCCGTGCGCGAAAGTTCCGACGCCCCGATCGCGCAGGCGGCGGCGCTGCTCGAACGATCCGAACTGCTGGGGCTTCCCACCTATTTGGAACTCCCGCCTGGTATCGAAGGCGAGCGACTCGATGCAGCCATGCACGCGCTGCAGAGAACCGGTCTGCATGCCAAGCTTCGCTGTGGGGGCACGGTCGCAGAAGCGTTTCCGAGCGTCGAACGCGTGGCCGAGTTCATCGCCGCGGCGGCAAGCCATGGAGTTGCCTTCAAGGCCACGGCCGGTTTGCATCATCCCGTGCGACACCTCGACGCCGCTACCGGATTCACGATGCACGGGTTCTTCAATATCTTGGTCGCAGCCGCACTCGCGCCCGACGTTTCGCCTGCCGACCTCGGGGCAGTCGTGGCAGAAGAAGATCCGCGGGCGTTTGCGTTCGATGAAACCTCGCTGCGTTGGCGCGATCGTCACGTCGACATCGGAGAACTCGGCCGCATGCGTTCGACATTTTTCCACGGATACGGCAGTTGCAGCGTGCAAGAACCGGTCGAACGATCTCACCGCGTTAGGCGTCTTTCCGCCGGCCGCACGATGACCGACCAAACGCTGTCGCCGCGACTCGAGTCGTGGATCGACGTCGGGCGCGATAGCGACTTCCCAATTCAGAATTTGCCGTTGGGCGTCTTCGCGTCACCGGCCGGTCCGCATGCGGCCACGATCGTCGGCGAAACGCTGGTCGATCTGTACGCGCTCTCGCAGGCCGGATTGCTCGACGACGCGTGCGAGCCGGAGTTGCTGCAACGGCCAACACTCAACGCGTTCTTGGCGCAGGGCCGCGCCGCCGGAACCGCGCTCCGGCGCAGGTTGTCGCAGTTGTTACGGACCGATGGCGATTCGGCATTGCGCGAACGCGCGCGGGGCGTCTTGCTCGACGGTCGCGACGCGCACATGCTCGTTCCGGTCAACATCGGCGACTACGTCAACTTCTACTCGTCGCTCGAACACGCGACCAACTTGGGCAAACTCTTTCGTCCCGGGGGCGAACCGCTGCTTCCCAACTGGCGTTGGATTCCGATCGGCTACCACGGACGTTCGGCCACTATTCAAGTCGACGGCGAGCCCGTGGCGCGTCCAAACGGTCAACGTAAACCGCCGGATGCGCCGGCGCCGTCGTTCGGCCCCAGCACGATGCTCGACATCGAGTTAGAAGTCGGCTTCATTACCGGTAAAGGCAACGGACGCGACGGTCCGATCGCGGTCACGCAAGCCGAGGAACATATCGCGGGACTCGTGTTGGTGAACGACTGGAGCGCGCGCGACGTGCAGGCCTGGGAGTATCAGCCGCTCGGACCGTTCCTTGGAAAGTCGTTCGCGACGACGATGTCGCCGTGGATCGTATCGTTGGATGCGCTCGAGCCGTTTCGCATCGCCGGTCCGGTGCAAGACCCGCCACCGCTCGAGTATCTCCGCGCGAGCGGGCCGAGCGGGTTCGACATTCAGTTGAGCGTGGAGCTGCAAACGCAGCGCATGCGCGAACGCGGCCGGCCGCCGCAACGGATCTCGCGAACCACTTTTGCCGGCATGTATTGGTCGATGGCGCAACAACTCGCGCATGCGACCGTCAACGGCGCCCTCACGCGGCCGGGCGACTTGTTTGCATCGGGCACGATCTCGGGCACCGAGCCGGACAGTTACGGAAGTCTCATCGAGCTGGCGTGGCGCGGCGAGCGACCGATCGACATCGACGGCGAGAAACGTTCGTTCCTACAGGACGGCGATGAAATAACGTTGCGAGGTTGGTGCGAAAACGAGCGCGGGCGGCGCATCGGGTTCGGCACCGCGCGCGGTAGGATCGTTACGGCGGGGCAGTAGTCTGCGGATTTCGCGGAACCACCAATTTCTGCCATTCGGAATACGCGTCAGACAGGTGGGACGTCGCAGTTCGGGCGAGCATTTCCCGGCCGAAGGCACGGAAGCCGGGACCGAATTGACCTTCGGACACCGTCCATGCCGCACGCATTCCCGGCATTGCGAAATAGAATTTGACGCCCTCGACATAGCTGTCGAATGCGGCGTCGGAGATCATGCCGGCTTCATGCTGGAGAAATGAGTCCTCGCCGCTGAGAAACGCCGCCCGGCACATCTGCATCCACTGCGTGAACTCCTCGCGCGTCAGGTTCGGATCACCCGCCGCTCCCTTTCGAAAAACGCTCGCAAGTTCGGGGTTCGCAAGCGCCATCGCGTTGTACGAGGCTCGATCCGCTCGGCCTTGTTGCATGCTCGCGCGCTGCACTCGGTCGGCTTGACGCACTTGCCGCGCCAAGTAGAGGATGGAGGCTATGACGGCCAGCGCCGCTAGCGATTGACTGACATAAAAGATGTCTTCGAGAGACATCTACGTTACGGCGCCGTAGCCGGTTGCTCGAGCCAAGAGCGAAAGTACTGGCCGTCTTCACACGCCAGCACCGGTTCGGCCATCATCAACGGCGCGAAGGTGTCGACCATCACCGCGATTTCGTCGGTGGATGTTTTTCCAAGGCTGGCTTCGACCGCGCCGGGTTGCGGCCCGTGCGGTGCTCCGGCTGCGTGCAGCGTGATCGAACCTTCGTCGATTCCGCGCCGGCTCATGAAGTTGCCGCTGACGTAGTAAATCACTTCGTCGCAATCGACGCTGGAGTGATTGTACGGGACCGGAATCGCGAGCGGATGATAATCGAAGAGCCGCGGAACGAACGCGCAGAATGCCGCACCGGGAGCCTCAAACGTTGCGTGCGCGGGCGGCGGCTGGTGCAACTTGCCGGTAATCGGCATGAATTCATCGACGTTGAAAGCGTACGGGTAACAGTAACCGTCCCATCCGACCACGTCGGACGGATGGTTTTGCACGATATAGGTTGCGTTGCGGCCGGCGTTCGTAACGCGGATCTCGTATTCGCCTTGTTGCTCGTGCGGTTTCCCAAGCACGGGAACGCGGAAGTCGCGTTCGTAGTACGGCGCATGCTCTTCCAACTGGCCGTACTCGTTGCGGTACCGGCGAGGAATTTTGATTTCGCCGGTACTTTCGTGAACGAGCAGGCGCGTCGGCGACGCCGGAATCAAACGATAGATCGTTCCGGTCGGGATGATGAGATAGTCGCGCTCGCGGTACGCGAGGGTGCCGAACTGTGTCTCGAGCACGCCGGCGCCGTGATGCACGAACAGCATCTCGTCGCCGCCGGTGTTGCGATACCAATACTCCATCGGACGATCGGCCTGCGCCACGGAAATCTTCATGTCGGCATTGCCCAGCACCGGAACGCGCGACTCGACCGCGTCGCCGGCGGGCACTCCTAACGCCGCGGTTTTAAAGTGGCGGTTGCGTAAGGGATCGTTGGGAACGTAGCGCACGGCCGGGCGCTCCCACGGAAGCACGTCGAGCGTGGCGGTCGGCGGTCGCATATGGTAGAGCAACGAGTACGAGCTTTCGAAACCCTTGGTTGAAAACAACTCCTCGGCATAGAGACCACCGTCGGGCCGGCGAAACTGAATGTGCCGTTTGTGCGGGACGGAACCGGCGCGGACGTAGGACGGCATGTTACGAGGAGATCCTTTCAGCGGAGCCGGCGGATTCGCAGCCGGAAAACCCGTTCGTACGGTGCGAACCGTCGCAGAACGGTTTGGTTTGCGAGGCGCCGCACCGGCATAACGCGACATTCGGCGTATCGATATCGTACCGGTTGCCATCGGCATCGGTCAGCGTGATTGCGCCGGTGACGAGGTACGGACCGTCGCGGCGGACCTTGATCACGACAGGGTCGTTCATAGGCTGGAATTTCGGCGGCGGCCCGAGCCTCCCCGGTCGCTCGAGCGGAAGGGTGGTGCCCGCGGCTTGTGCTATCATGGGCAAGCCATGATGGGGGTTGGGCTTCACGCGGCGCAGCCCCGTGAACCCCGCCAGATCCGGAAGGAAGCAACGGTAAGCGGATCGTTGCGGGTGCCGTGATCCACCTGATCCTCGTCGTGGTGCAATAATAAAGAAGATGCAGACAAGCCTCATAGCGGCCGCGGCCGCATTCGTCGCTTCGGTGACCGCGCTGCTGGCGTACCACGCCGCGGTCGTGCGCCCCGCATTCTCTAAGTTGCGGGAAACGATCGACGTTCACGACGGTTTGATTGGCGGCTCGGCCCGCGGAGCGTCGGCTCGGTTGAGCGAGCTCCAAACCGGCCAGCAACGCCTCGACGATGCGATCGCTGCCGCGGCCGCGCGTGTTGCGACCCTCGAGACGCTAGCGTCAACCGACGTTTCCCGCATCGGCTTCGTCCGCTATAACGCGATCGACGATGTCGGATCCGACCTGTCGTATGCGCTCGCGCTGCTCAATCGCAACGGCGATGGTGTCGTGCTGTCGAGCCTCTACTCACGAACCGACACGCGTACGTACGGAAAGCAGGTCGAGGGTTTCGAGCCGAGCGCTCAGGCGTCGGATGAAGAAGTGCAGGCGATCGCGCGTGCGAGGGACCAGCGATGAACGTCGTCCTCTGCAACCTATGGATAATTCTCAACTACGTGCTGACGGCGTATATCGCCGTGCTCTTCATCTATGCGGTGGTTTCGTGGTTCCCGGGCGCGCGCGGTCGCTGGGTCTATATTCTGGCCGGGTTGGTCGAGCCGGTGCTCCGGCCGTTTCGCCGGATCATCCCGCCGATCGGTGGTTTGGACATCTCGTTTCTCGTGGTCTTCTTATTGTTGCAGTTGGTCGCGCGCCGGTTGATCGCTATGGCGATCGTCGGCACTTGTTCGCCGTTCTGATGGCGGTGTAACGTGGCAATTGCAAAAACCGACCCGCACCGAATTGACGTCGCCGCGAACGTCCGTAATTTCTGCATCATCGCGCACATCGACCATGGTAAAACGACGCTCTCCGATCGCTTGCTGGAAATTACGCGGACGATCGCATTACGTAATCTCGGCGAACAGCAGCTGGACGCGATGGATCTGGAACGCGAACGCGGGATCACCATTCGCATGCATCCCGTCACGCTGGATTATCATGCCAAGGATGGCGATTCGTACCGGCTCAATCTCATCGATACGCCCGGACACGTCGACTTCTCGTATGAAGTGTCGCGCTCGTTGGCAGCCTGCGAGGGCGCGCTGTTGATCGTCGATGCGGCGCAAGGCATCGAAGCCCAAACGCTAGCGAACTATCATCTCGCCATCGAGCATGGCTTGACGGTCATTCCGGTCATCAACAAGATCGATCTGCCGGCTGCCGATCCCGAACGGGTGATGTCCGAAATCGAAGAGCTGCTCGTGATGGAACGCAGCGAGTGCATTCTCGCCAGTGCCAAGAACGGCATCGGCATCGAGGAAATTCTCGAAGCGATCGTGTCGCGCATCCCGCCGCCCAAAGGCCATCTCGACCACCTGCGCGCCCTGGTGTTCAACGCGCAGTTCGACCCGTACCGCGGCGTCGTGAGTTATATTCGGGTTGTCGACGGAACGTTGAGCGCCGGCATGCGCTTCATGTCGATGGCGCATCAACACGTGTTCGAATGCACCGAAGTCGGCATCTTTACGCCCGAGATGCGCGCGGTCGACAAGCTCGACGTCGGTGGGGTCGGGTACGCGATCGGCAACATCAAGTCGCTCGGCGATATCGACGTGGGCGATACCATCACGGTCCCGTCGAATCCGGCGCACATTCCGCTGCTCGGCTACCGCAAGGCCGTGCCGATGGTCTATTGCGGGCTCTATCCGAACGAAGGCGCGGCCTACGAAGATCTGCGCGACGCGCTCGAAAAGCTCAAGCTCAACGACGCTGCGCTGGTGTACGAACCCGAAACGTCGGCCGCGCTGGGGTTTGGATTCCGCTGCGGGTTTCTCGGCCTCCTACACATGGAGATCGTCCAGGAGCGGCTCGAGCGCAACTACTCGCTCGACTTGATCGCGACGTCGCCGTCGGTCGTCTTTCGAGTGACCAAGACGGACGGCGAGTCGATGATCATCGATAATCCGTCGAAGATGCCGCCGTCGCAATCGATTCGAACGATCGAAGAGCCCTACGTCAAGGCGACGATCATTACGCCTCCCGACTACGTCGGTGGGATCATGGGCATCACGCAAAGCCGCCGCGGCACGCTCTCGAACATGGAATATCTGCACGACGGGCGCGTGATCTTGACATACGAGATGCCGCTCATCGAGGTGATCGTCGATTTCTTCGACCAGCTCAAGTCGCGCACGCAAGGCTACGCGTCGCTCGACTACGACGTCATCGGATACCGTGAAGGCGACTTAGTGAAACTGGAAATCTTGCTGAACGCGGAGCCGGTCGATGCGCTGTCGTTTATCGTCGACCGCGAAAAAGCGGCGAGCCGCGGTCGCGCGCTGGCTGAAAAGCTGAAAGAGCTGATTCCGCGCCAGATGTTCGACGTTCCGATTCAGGCCGCGATCGGCGGGAAGATCGTCGCGCGCGAAACCGTCGCCGCGATGCGCAAAAACGTTCTGGCCAAGTGTTACGGCGGCGACATCACGCGCAAACGCAAGCTGCTAGAGAAGCAGAAGGTCGGCAAAGAGCGCATGAAACGCGTCGGGCGCGTCGAGCTTCCGCAAGAGGCGTTTATGGCGGTCTTGCGACTCGGGGACTAACGCCCCTCACAGCATGCGCACGTTCGTCGCCACCAAAAACGCCGGTAAACTACGCGAGATGCGCGCGATCTTCGAAGGCACGCCGTTGCAGCTCGAAACGTTCGCGGACTATCGCGACGTCGAAGAAACCTCGGACTCATATGAAGGCAATGCGTCGCTTAAAGCGCTGGCGCTGTACCAGCAGTTGCGCGCTACCGGCATCGAAGCGGCGGTATTGGCCGACGACAGCGGTTTGGAAGTCGAAGCGCTCGGCGGCCGTCCGGGCATTTACTCGGCACGATACGGCGGCGAGAGCTTGACGTGGCCGAATCGACGTGCGCTGCTGCTCGACGAACTTGCCGATGTCGAAGCCGAGCGGCGTGGGGCCCGGTTCGTATCGGCGCTGGCGCTCGTCGAACCAGATGGACGCGCGCGCACCGCGCGCGGAATCGTCGAAGGGAGAATCACCGAACGCGAAGCGGGCGAGCATGGTTTTGGTTACGATCCGGTGTTTTGGTATCCGCCGCGGTCGTGCACGTTCGGGCAGCTCGATCCCGGTGAGAAGAATCGTGTGAGCCACCGGCAACGCGCGGCCGACGCGTTGTTGGCATCGTTGTGCGACGATGGATGAACTCGAAGTTCGCGCGTGCGATCCGGACGACGCTGCGCGGTACGAGCGGCGACACGGCCGTGGCGATCTCGACGTGGCGTTGGCGATGGAATGTGCGCGCGAGGAGTGTGCGTGGGCGGCATTCGATCGCGACGAGCCGGTCGCCATCGCGCTGGCACATCGTTCTGAGGACGAGCTGCTGGTCGGACGCGTGCACGTCGATCGAGGGTTCCGCGGCGGCGGAATCGGACGCCGGCTCCTTTTGGCAGCGCTCGGCGCCGGCAAGGGGGAGCCGCGACTCGTTTCGGCCGCGGCCGACGATGCTGCCGCGCTCGTACTCCTCACGCGCGCCGGACTGCGTGTCAAAAGTACCGTCGTAGAGTTGCGGGGTGCGCTGCCGCGCGAGGACGCACTCTTGCGCATGGCGGCCGGCGAATACCGCTTCGACGTTGACCGGCTCGATCTACGCGAGCACGGGCGTTTCGTCGATTCGCTCGATCGCGAGCGTGCGCGGAACCGCGCGCCCGTCGGATCATCTCCGGTTTGCGCGCGACGCTGCCGCGCTCGCGTTCTACCTTAACGGCGAGTTCATCGCATACGCATACGCGCGACCGGACGGGCGCATCGGGCCGATGGCCGTCGCGTCGCCGGCGTACGTGACGCAGCTCTTTTCGTTCGCATTGGCCACGCTGCAGAGAACCTTCGGCGCGTCGTGGTGTTCGCTGTTGGTTCCGGCCGAAAACCTTCGTCTGCTGCGCGCGGCATTGGACGCCGGGCTGCGGGTCGAAGCGCATACGATCCTGGCCGGCGACGCTCCACTTCCCGAACCGGAACGGTACGCAGGCTTTCATCCGTTAATATTCTAGATAGGGCGGAGCGGGACGTAGCTCAGCTTGGTAGAGCGCTGCGTTTGGGACGCAGAAGTCGCAGGTTCGAATCCTGTCGTCCCGATATGCGCCCGTAGTCTAACAGGATAAGGCACGAGTCTTCTAAACTCGAAGATGGGGGTTCGAGTCCCTCCGGGCGCGAATCGCAACGTCCGTCGCCGGGTATGCTAGACTCGGTATTCGTGTGGTGATCGTAGCTCAGCTGGTCAGAGCGCCCGACTGTGACTCGGGAGGTCGCGGGTTCGGATCCCGTCGGTCACCCCAACCTCTCGCTATTTGCTCCCAAATTTTTTGATAGCGACGCAGCACCGAGTCATCTTTCGTTTGGCAGGACGTAGAATGAAACGATGCGTATCGATAGGACGGCCTGAGCCGCGCGAGCGCCTTTAGCTCAGTCGGTAGAGCAGCGGCCTTTTAAGCCGTTGGTCCCGGGTTCGAGTCCCGGAGGGCGCACATTCGCACCGCTAGCTCAATTGGTAGAGCAGGTGACTCTTAATCACTTGGTTGGGGGTTCAAGTCCCTCGCGGTGCACCACTCACAAAGGCCTCGCAAGAAGTTGCGGGGCTTTCTCGTTTGATGGCAACGCCTGAATTATGCAGACCGGATAGTCGACGCCGTCCGAGATCGTCCGGTGGATGGTTCCGGATCCGGGACCGTACGACGTCACGGCGTTCGACCCGGCGTTGCCGACGAATACATAACCCGACGTTCCGACCATCAACGAAATCGGGTCGTGCACGTTCTGCGAAATCGTACGGGACGGATCGATCTGTCCGGGCGCGTAGACGGCGATCGTATTACCGGCGGAGTTTGCGACGTATAAACTGCCGCTTGTATCGAAGGCAAGTGCGGCCGGGCGGTCGACGCCCTGAGAGATCGTCCGGATCGGAGCGTTGTTATTCGATTGGTAGATCGTGACCGAATTGCCGCCGACGTTGGCTACGTATAGTTCGTTGGAGGCGTCGAACGCAAGCGCGCTTGGATCGTCGACGCCGGTCGTTATCGTTCGAAGCAATCTTCCGGAGCCCGAATCGTAGACGGTCACCGAGTTGCCGGCGGCATTCGCGACGAACAAATCACCGTCACCGCCGAATTCGAGCGCGCTCGGTTCGTCGATCCCGTTCGTAATGGTTTGGGTGAGGTTCGAGGTGCCGGCCGCGTACACCGTGACGCTCGCCGCTTGTTTACACGGCAGCGCCGTGCAACCGGCGTTCGCGACGTACAGATTGCCCGAGCGGTCGATCGCGATCGCTGACGGGGCGGCGATGCCTTGCGAAACCGTACGTTCCAGTTTCAATCCAGCCGGCCGGTACACGGTCACCGTGTTCGCCCCCGAGTTCGCGACGTAGAGGGCCAGCGACGAGTCGAACGCGGCCGACATAGGGCGTGCGATTCCGTCCGAAATCGTTCGCGGGATTCGGGATTTTCCGTTAACGGTCACGGTGTTTGCATCGCGATTAACGATCAAAAACGGCGGCTGATAGGACGGCTGAGGCATCGTATGAATTTGGTATGGGCGCCGGAGCCGGACCGGTGGAAGGTGATCCGGAACACCCGGCCGCGACGGCGATGAAGACCGCGGCGGCGGCCGCCAACGCTTGCAGACGCATCTGACCTCGATTAGCTAGAAGGCGCGTCGTTCCCGGCCGCGAGTCGAACTACGACAAAAGGCGTAAAAAAGAGCCGGACGTTCGTCCAGCTCTTCTTCCTTGTGGCTTGGTTACGCCGGATTGCCCTCGCTGGCTCCGTCGCCGCCATCGTCGTCGTCTACGTCGTCGTCCGCAGCGTCATCATCATCGTCGTTATCATCGTCGTCGTCGTCGTCGTCGTCGATATCGTCTCCGGCTGTCAGCGTGAAGTCTTGGTTCAGATCGTCGGCACCGCCGGGCATCGATCCAGGCGTATCGTCCGGTCCGATAGTCGTCATGATCCACCTTTTCTCTATTGGTGTTGTGAAAAATCGAGTCTACGCGGCGAGCTTATACCTCAAAGCATCGCCTTCCTAACTTGCTTTCGAAAACGCGTGCGCGGCTTGCATTGTGAGAGGAAATGGACCGGATGCGTTCTATATGAGGGGGTTCGCCGGACACGGGCGTCCCGGGCATGTGGCGGAACTGGTAGACGCGCTGGATTTAGGTTCCAGTGGGGCAACCCGTCAGAGTTCGAGTCTCTGCGTGCCCACGTCGTTCCCGTTCGTCGGCGGCAGACGCGGAAGTAGCTCAGTGGTAGAGCATCGCCTTGCCAAGGCGAGGGTCGCGAGTTCGAATCTCGTCTTCCGCTCCATTTTTACAGACTGCCCCCCTCTCTTCGGAGCATACACACCCTGAGCACCTCGATTCTCAACCGCCTTGCGCCGACGCAAGTCGAGCTCGACATTCCCATTAGCGCGGACGAACTGGCCGCGGCCGAGGAGCGCGCGTTTCGCAAGCTCGTCAAAAACGTTCGCCTGCCGGGCTTTCGTCAAGGTAAGGCGCCGCGTAAGGTGTTCGAGCAGGCGTATGGCCCGGGCGCCGTTACCGCGCAAGCTGTCGACGAAGTCGTGCCGGAAGCGTACGCACGCGCGCTGCGCGAGCATCAACTCGATCCGGTCGACCATCCGCATCTCGAGATCGTCGAGGAAACCGACGGACGGCCGACGCGCGTCAAGGCGACCGTGCACGTGCGTCCCGAGATCGCGCTACAACCGTACTCGGCATTGCCGGTCGCGGCGACGCCCGAGCCCGTGACCGACGACGAGATCGAGCGGAGCCTACAAGCGCTGGCTCGCGAGCGAGGAACGCTTGCGCCGGCCGATCGCCCGGCGCATTTGGGCGACGTAGTGACGGTGGATTACGAAGGCCGCGTCGAGGGCGATCCGTTCGAAGGCGGCGCAGCGACCGGGTCGGTTATCGAACTGGCCGAAGGGCGTTTTATTCCAGGATTTGCGAGCGGAATCGCCGGCATGAAAGCGGGCGAAACCAAACAAATTGCGGCCACGTTTCCAGCCGACTACAGCGTCTCGGAATTGGCCGGTAAGGAAGCCGACTTCACCGTAACGCTGCACGACGTAAAGGCGCTTGAAGTGCCGGCGATCGACGACGAGTTCGCGCGTGCCGTGGCGGATCGTCCGTTAGGCGAGCTGCGGGCCGACGTGCGCAAACGGCTCGAAGCGCTATCGAACGCCCGCGCGCGCCGCGCGACCGGAAGCGCGATCGTCGAACGGCTGGTTACGACGCATGAAGTGCCATTGCCCGAAGTAATGGTCGAGAACGAACTCGAGCGGCTGATGGGAGACGCCGCAGCCGCGGCGGCGCAGTCCGGCGTTTCGTTCGCCCAATATCTCGAACGTGTCGGACAAACTGAAGATGAGTTGCGCGTGCAGTTACGATCCGAAGCTGAATCGCGCGTGAAGGGTACGCTGCTCGTGGAGCAGATTGCCAAGCAGGAGAATATCGTCGCGACACCTGCCGACCTTGCCGAAGAACTCGAGGCGCTGTCGCGGCAATACGGCCAACCCGTTGCAAAAGTCCGCAAGGCATTAGGCAACTCGGTCGTCGCGTTGATGGACGGGATCGTGCGCACCAAAACGCTCGACTATCTGATCGACCGCGCCGGACCCGCCGCGCCGGCAATCGAAACCCCGGGAACGCCCGCGTAGTTTAGGGAGCAGGCGCGCATTGCGGGTGCGCCGTGCAATCGACCGAAGAGAAACGTGAGAAAGTAGAATTTATGGGACATTTGGTGCCGATGGTCGTCGAGCAGTCGGCTCGCGGCGAGCGCGCCTACGATATCTACTCGCGGCTGCTGAAAGACCGCATCGTCTTCGTCGGCGGAGCGATCGACGACCACTTGGCCAACCTGGTGATCGCGCAACTGCTCTTCCTCGAAAAAGAAGACCCAGACAAAGATATCGATATGTACGTCAACTCTCCCGGCGGTAGCGTTACCGCCGGTTTGGCAATGTACGACGCCATGCGGTTCATCAAACCCGATGTTGCGACCATCTGTATGGGCATGGCCGCCTCGATGGGATCCATCCTGTTGACCGGCGGAGCGGCGGGCAAGCGGTACGCGCTGCCGCATACGAAGATCCTGATCCATCAGCCCTGGGTATCGCAGATCGGCGGCCAGGCCACCGACGTCGAAATCGCGGCGCGCGATCTGATCGCGACCCGCCAGACGGTCGCCCGGATCTATGAAGAGACGACCAAAAAACCGCTCGAGCAAGTGTTGCGCGACATCGACCGCGACTACTACATGACGCCCTCAGAGGCCAAGGATTACGGGATAATCGACCATATTCTCGAAGACCGACAGGGTCTGCCGAGCCAGGCCTAGCGCGCCGAAGGAGGATCTCCCGTTCCTACGATGTTCCGGTTTGGAGAAGAAAAGGGACAACTAAAGTGCAGCTTCTGCGGTAAATCGCAGGAGCAAGTGCGCAAGTTGATCGCGGGTCCGGGCGTATACATTTGCGACGAGTGCATCGAGCTCTGCAATGAGATCATCGAGGAAGAGCTTTATAAGAACGTTGACGAGAATCTGCGGCTTCGGAACATCCCGAAGCCGAAAGAAATCAACCACATCCTCAATCAGTACGTTATCGGCCAGGACCGGGCTAAAAAGTCGCTCGCGGTCGCCGTTTACAATCATTACAAGCGCGTCAACGCGGGCAGCACGGCCGACGACGTCGAGTTACAGAAATCGAATATTTTGCTGGTCGGACCGACCGGCTCCGGCAAGACCTACCTAGCCCAGACGCTGGCCAAAATCCTCGACGTGCCGTTGGCGATGGCCGATGCCACTTCGTTGACCGAAGCCGGTTACGTCGGCGAAGACGTCGAGAACATACTGCTCAAACTCATTCAAGCTGCGGATTACGACGTTAAACGCGCCGAAAAGGGCATCGTCTATATCGACGAGATCGACAAGATCGCGCGCAAGAGCGAGAATCCGTCGATCACGCGCGACGTGTCCGGTGAGGGCGTGCAGCAGGCGCTGCTCAAGATCCTCGAAGGCACGACGGCCAACGTGCCTCCTCAGGGCGGCCGCAAGCATCCGCATCAGGAGTTCATCCAGATCGACACGACCAACGTGTTGTTCATCTGCGGCGGAGCGTTCGACGGTTTAGAGCGGATCATCGAGTCGCGCGTGGCCGCCAATAACATGGGTTTCCGCGCGACCCCCGAGGGCAAGCGCGACGTCCGCGTCGGCAAGCTTCTGCAGCAGTTGATGCCGGAAGATCTGCTCAAGTTCGGGCTCATTCCGGAGTTCATCGGACGCTTGCCGATCGTCGTTACGCTCGATGCGCTCGACGAGTTGGCATTGCGCCGGATTCTTACCGAGCCGCGTAACGCGCTGGTGCGCCAGTTCCAGAAGATCTTGAACATGGACGGCGTCGACCTGCAGTTCACCAAAGAAGCGCTGGTAGCGATCGCCGTCAAGGCACAGACCCGTAAGACCGGCGCGCGCGGACTACGGTCGATTCTCGAAGAGACGATGTTGGAAGTGATGTACGATCTTCCGTCGCTGCAAGGCGTCAAGAAATGCATCGTCAACAAAGATGTGATCGAGAAGAAAGAAGCGCCGACGCTGATCTATCACGAGCAAAAGAAAGATATGCCGGCGTAGTCCCGTTAGGGCGCTAGGAACAGATGCTCGCTTTGTCCGGCGCAGTCGGCTGGAACCCCGGGACAGGCGATCGAGAACTTCGGCGCCGCACCGTTGTGAAGCGGCAGCGCGTACCCATCCAGACGGCCGGTGCTTCGATCCAGGGTATAAAACATGTCGCGCGGCGGGTCGGCGATCAATGCGCCGACGATGCTGTCGTTGTGCGACTCCGGAAAGAAGTCTTGTCCCGGCGGGAACGGTTCGGCGAACTGCGCCAAGACGTTGGATGGCGGCGGCGGCGGTTGGTTCGGCGCCGGAGACGCTAATAGGCCGTTGTATTGGCCGAGAAGTAGCGAGTTCGGATTTGGGTCCGTCGGCAAGTATTGACTGGTGTCCACGAAATCTGCTTGGGCTATATCGATTCCAACGGCTGACGGCGGTTTAGCGTACGGAAACGAGATCTTGAACAGCCGCGAGCGATTTGCGGCTGGGTTGGTTGCATAGACGTACAACGCTGCGCTGACGTCGAAGCGCGCCTGAATCAAGCCCGTGAAGCCGGACGCCTTGGTTCCCGAGACGCCGAACGGAATAGCGAACGCTGCAACCGCGTGCGCGTGAATCGGCGCTGCGAGTTCGGAGATTTCGCCGCCTAAATCGTTGAGCAGCCACAGATTATCGTTCGGATCGTACTCGATGTCGACCAGATCGGCCCCGCCCGGCCCGATCTCGGTGATGGCAGGTGTTAGTTTCAGCTTTACTTTGGCGTATTTCGGTTGGAACGATTGGATCGGCGGAGCGTACGTGTACACGTACTCGGTCGTCGCGATCGCGATGGTGCCGAAGGGATCGACCGCAACCTGCGGCGTCAGCGCCGAACCAGGCGATTCGACTAGCGCTTGCGACGGACGTTCCCCGGCTCGCAATGGAAGCCCATACCGGTACAGCGTTCCGTGATGATCGACGTAGAGCACGTTAGGCGCGGCCGTCGGCGTCGAACCCGGGCCGGGTGTATAGGAGGTTGGCAGCGGGCCGCTTTGCGACGCGCCGCCGCAGGCCCAGAGGGCGGACAGCGCACCGAGTGCGACGGCCAACCAGAACGAACGTTTCACTGATCGAGGCTCCCCAGGACCGGACCGAGCGGTTGACCGCCCTTCGGGTCGAGAAAAAATAATGAGAGGCGCGTCGCGTTGTGGAACGGCAGGGCGCCGGCGGTATCGAACGAGTTGACCGATTGCACGGTGATCGCGCCGTGCTCCACAGGCGTCGTTCCGTGTCCGACGTACCCGCCGAAATTCGTCACGTGCGTGCCGACGTTTGCGGTGGCGATCTCTCCCAACGCTACGCTACCGAGTTTTCTGTATTGGCGCTTGCCCGACGTCATAAACGAACCGAAATCGGCGCCGGCCACGCTGGGCGATGCGCCGTACGCCGAAACGGTTACGTGCGATTGCGGCGCCGGCTCTTCGAATGTCAGCGCCTTGTAGTTTGGATACGCACCGACGAGTGCGACGGTATAACTTTTCCCGGCCGTCAGCGCCGTCGTCTTTACCGGGCCGACTTTGTAGCCCGAACTATCGAGCGCTTCGAGCGACAGTGAGCCGGCGTGATAGTTGGAGAACGGTGTCAGATACGCGTAGAGAAAAGACGATGCGACGGTCGTGCCGTTGACGCTGAGATACGTAGAAGGGCCGAGATCTGTCGGCTGGCCGCCGATGATTGCCTCAAGCGACGGAGATCCTTGGATGAACCGAACCTGCACGGTGCCCGACCCGGCCGCAATCGAGGGCGTAGAACCGTTCGAGCCACCGCATCCCGCTAACAGAACGATGGCGGCCGCGAGCGATGGAAGCAACCTGTTTCGAGCGAGCATGGTGTGGCCCTTAAAAAAGATGCCTTCGCTCGTCGCGTACGGCGAGCGAAGGCGTTCGAGTGAAGCTTACTGGAGACAGGCAGACTTACTGCCCGATCCGTTAAGCGCGGTGATGACGGCACTCTGTACCGAGGCGTTGAGCGGGGTGTATTCGAGCTTCTTGACGATCTTGTTGGCTTGCGCGGATTCCATGAACGTGATCAGCGCCTTCTTGTCCGGGACGTGGACACCGTTGTTCTGTCCGTAGAATAGGAAGTAGCTGAGTCCAACGATCGGATACGCACGGTTCGGCGGCGTCACGAAGTGCGACGGATCGATATAGAGGACGCATTCCGGACGGCTGGTGCCGAGCGGGACGCCGTCGCTGCCTTCGCCGTACGTGATCGATTGCGCGGTGACTTTCTTTAGTGCGTTGGAGACAGCCACTTTGTCGGTCGGGTCAACGAAGAGCGCCTTCTGGCCCTTTTGTCCGCTTTGCAGCAGTGCTTGGGCGACCGGCGGGTTAGCTGATTTGGCATAGGCGCCTTCGACGTAACCGGTCGAGAACGGCGTGGACTGGATCGCGGCGAGGACGCCCGGGTTGCCGCTTTCCCCGATGAAGTTCGGGTTCGGGTCGTTCGACGAGCCTGGTCCCGGCCACGTGCTATTAACGCCGAACGTCCAAGCAGCACTGTGTCCCGACGTTTCGTACGGGGCAGCGTTGTACGGCTTGTGCCATTTGCTGTTACACGCCGTGTTGAGATGGTTGGTGTAGAGGTAGCTGGTGCCGCTGCTATCCGAACGGAAGTAGAACGTGATCGGTTCGGACGTGCCGCCGGTCACCGAGCCACCATTGTCGTTGGTGATGGCCGGGTCGTTCCAATTCGAAATCGTTCCGTTGGCGATGGCGCAATACGTCCACGCCGAGAATCTCAGCTTGGATGACGCTGAGAAATCTTTAGAGCGGTAGCCGTATACGATCGGTCCGCCGATCGTCGGGATCTCGAACGGCTCGCCCCATTGCTGACTGCCGCTCTCGCGATTTTGCTGATAGGTCGCATATTCTGTCGACGGCATAGCGACGTCGCTGCCGACGAAGTCGAGCGGATCCATGCGGCCGCCGAAGCCGGTCGGGGTCGCACCAAGCGGTGCGCACGGTCCGGTGGGCGGTGCTGACGAATCGGCGCTGCCGCCTTCGAACGCTTTACGACCCGCGCCCGAGCCGGTCAGACAGTAGTAGATCGTTCCGGTGGTCGGCGCTGCGTTAAACAGCGAGCCTTCGCCGGGCGGTTGTTGTGCTTGATTGTAGTTGCCCACCGGCTGGTTTGCCAGGTTGTAGGCGTAGGCTGGGAAGGTGGCGCCGCCCGCGTGGAGATCTTGCGCGCCGTTGTCGTTGGGTTTAGCGTGGCCGCCGATGCTATGCGTCGTTGCGGGCAGCGCCGAGGTACCGCTGGGGCTCATGGCGCCGCCGTTACAAGCGCTGAGAAGCAGCGCTGGAACGGTTGCCAGGGCCAGCGTGGCCAGGGTCTTGTTCATTGCAAATATGTCCTCGTACTAGCGTGTGCGTGAAACGGAGGATGTCGAGTGAGCCGGCGCGCGTGAGACGCCGGTAACCGGCTTGGCCTGGGCCGAGCCGGAAAGTGACGAGATGACGATCGCAATCGGAGCGTTGAGTCCGGTGGCGCCGCCGGATATCGTCAGCGACGGCTTGATGGTGCCGTTGTGTCCGTCGGGATATGCTGCCAGTTGATTGTTGAAGTCGTCGGCGGCATACACGTTGGCGCCATACACCGCGATCGACGGATAGAACGGCTGGAGTGGGCTGCGCGGCGATACGCAAGCTTCGTTCTGCGTGATGATTCCTTGGAACGTCACGATGCGTAGCGGCTTAACGTCGGTGTTGCCGCCGGATGCGCCCGCGGCATAGACGTTAGCGCGTCCCTGACACGTCGCGCTGCTACCGCTGCCGAACGTCACCAGCGAGTTCGCGACGAGTATCTCGCCGCTATCGTCGAGCGCGACGTTGGTGGTGTCGCCCGGCGTGAGTTCGGTTTTTGTATCCCACGGAATCGTGCGGGATGGGTTCGCCTGCGGGTTATTCCCGTTGCTCGCCAGATTGACGAACACGCCGTATTGCGGTCCCAATGACGTCTTGAGCGCGCCCGAGACGTAGAAGTTACCGGCAGCGTCCAGCGCTAGCCCGGTCGGGCCGGCGTACGAAAGCAACGGCGACGAAAAGTTCCAGGCGGACTGCGGTGTCGCCGCGCCGGCGGCTCCCGGCGCATACGTCAGGGCGGCATCTCCGGTATTTGCATCCACATCGGTCGCGCCGTACGTAACCAAACCGCCCGCAGTGTCGAACGTCATGTAGAGCGGGAAGAGCGACGTTTTACTGCTGCTATCGGCGGTTAGGGTTGCGGTCGGCTGAGCCGAACCGCTGGCGCCGGGGGCGTACACCGCCACCAAGTTCTTTTGGTCGGGAGACCCGTTCGAGGGATTGAAGCCGATCGTCGTATCGAAGTAGCCGACGTAGAGATTGCCGGTTGCGTCGACTGCGATGCTGCGCGCGTAGAGCTTTGCATCGAGTTGCAGCGTACGTTCGGGTGCGGCGTTTCCGCTGGCTTTACCGGAATACTCCGTAACGGTCGCGCCCTGTCCGTCGTCGCTGCCGAGGTTGAGGGCGTAGATCGTGCCGACGGGCGGCGGCGGCGGATTACCGCGCAAGTTGAACGGCGCCGTCGCACTGACCGGTTGCGGAGCCGAAACGCTGGCTTGCAGCGTAATCGACGATGCATTCGAATCGCCGTTGTAATGTAACGTAATAGGCTGGGCCGGATCTTCGATTTGCGCGTTCTCGCCCGATTGCGTGCCGGCGTGCAGCGAATATGAGCCGGTAGCATCGCCTTCGATTGTGAGGGCGATCGGGTACGCGTAGGGCGTGTTGCCTTGAATGAGCGCACCGGCGGCGTCGTAGGCGTTCAGCGTAACCGGAATGGTGAGCGCCTTACCTCGCTTGCCGTTCTTCTCGGCTAGCGCCAGTTTGAGTTTGGCGGCGATTCCGTCGATTTGTCCCGAGTTCTGCTCGGAGATCGAGACCTTGCCACCGCCGCTGCCGATCGATGCTTGCATCGTGCCGACGGACAGCACGTCGCCGGTCGCATTTGGTCCGTCGTAGGTGGTGACGGAGAAGACGTCGGTGCCCGGAGATCCGGAAACATCCCCCGTGCAAATCAGCTGCTGGCCTTGCAACTTGCAGCCGTGCGATTTGAGGGTCGTGGTGATGGTCGACGTGCCGGCGCCGGACACCGGACCGCCGTTCACCGACGCCAAGCCGATCGAGAGCGACGCGGTTTTAGACGAAACGTAACCCGGCGAAACGCCGTTGTTACCGCGAACGATTACCGCAACCGAAACGTTCACGAGCGTCGTCGGCGGCGTAACCGGACCGCCACCGGATCCGACGACGGAGCCATTCGGCGTACCGGGCGAGCCGCTGCAACCCGCGATCAACGCGAGTGCGAGGGTGAATGCTGCGCGCGCGCCCGGTCGTAACATCATTGTGGATAGGTGCCTTGCAGCATATCGGACGTGCTGATGTCGGCTTGTCCGTCCTTGCCGCGAATGACTGGTAGTTGCGAAAGGTTCGTCGGATACGACGCCTCGTACAGCGGATAGTTTGCCCCGGCAGCATAGACTTGATATGAGCCGCTCGGGCAAATCGTTGCGCTCGGTTGATTCGATTGGGTCTTCGGCCCGATGTTATCGGGCAACGTAAGCCGTTGCGTGCCGGTGCGTTTCGCGACGAGCGTGTAGTACGCGTCGAACGTGTGCGCTTGCAAGCAAACGCCGGTGCCGCTGTCGGCGACGGCGCGCAGGATAACGACCGCCTCGGTCGCGCCTTTGGGAACGGTAACCCCGACGGTCCCACCGCCGCTACCGTCGGCGCTAAAGCTTGGCGTCTTGAACGCCGGCAACGGCGTAACGTGCGTGATCTGCGCTGCCGCCGCGAGGACTCCGGGCCCGGGCGTCGGCGTACCGCCGGGCCCGGGCGTCGGCACCGGATTCTGCGGCGTGGTGTATGCAGGCGGAACGGCCGCATACAAGTGATACGTACCAATGACTGGCGTTACGGCGAAGTCTGTAAAGCCGAGCGAGAAACCGACGAATCCGAGCGCCTCGAGCGACGGGTCGAAGTTCGGAAACGAGGGCGGACCACCGTAGAAGTGTTCTGCATTGCTGCCGGTGCCGTATACCGGCAGATTGAAAGCCTGATACAGCGGCGCCGTGCCGTTTTGCGGACCGGCGTCTGCGTTGCACGGACAGAATCCGTATCCGAACGCGCCGGTGGTCGCCGCCTTCTGCCCTTGCGGCGGCCCGGTCCAGAGCGTTTGGTTGAGCGTCGCCCAAGTAATGTGGTTGGTGCCTAGATCGGCGCCGGCGGACTGCACTTCGTTTCCGGTCACCGTCGACGTGAGCACGTTGAAGTTCGACGGTCCGAGAATCTGCGGAATGTTATAGAGCGTGCCCGACAACCCGTTGGATTGACGCAACGTTAGCACGGTGTTCAGTCCGTACGCGACGCTCTGGCCGCCGTTGAAGCTGATCGTCGCAACGCCGACCGAAAACTGCAGTTTGCTCGACGCGGCCGGGTCGAGCGAGGTTTGCGGCGGCTCGGAGGAAGCGCCATTGCCGCACGCGGTAAGCAGTGCAACGACCGCATACATAATCGCTAATCGCAGAATCATATCGTCACCTGGTAGTAGAGGCGGAACGAAATCGGCGTTTCGTTCGGGTACGTCAGATACGGCGCGTTGCCGTGCGAGGCCACGTCGGGCGGTGCGTACTGCGGCGTACTGTAGGTACAAGGCGCCGAACCACTGGTCAAACCGGTCGTTACGGGAATACCGTAACAGCCGTTAACGATCGGGACGTTGTAGGTTTGGTTGAATAGGTTTTGTACTTGTAATCCGAAGATCGATTTGGTTAACGATTTGGTCGGCGGGCTGTACTCAACGGTCAAGTCAGCATCGATGCGCGGCGTGGTAAGCAGGCCGCCGGGCAATCCCGGTTCGTGGATGCCGCGCGTTGCTGCGATGTTCGGCTTGGTGCAGGTTCCCGGATCGAGCGGATCGATGTATCCCGGCGTTTGCGAGAAGATCGTCGACAGGCTGGTACTTGGAACGATGACCGCTATACCGTTGCAATACACCGCCGTGTAGTATCCGCCGCCGTATGGATAACCGACGTTGAAGCCGATCACCGGGTTGATGCGCCAGCCTTTGGCCGTGCGGTAGTTAAAGGCCGCATTGGCTTGGAACGGCGAGAGATCGGGCGAGCGGTACGTGATGCCCAGTGCCAGCGCGGCAGGCTGTAAAAACGCGCCGGGTGGTTCGTTACCGAACTGACTGATGTAGGTCGCGCCGATTTGCATCGACAAGCCGAGCGGCACCTCTTTGGTATAGAGGAGCTCGACGCCGGTCGCTTTTTGCGTGCCCAGATTCGAATACGCGACGTCGCCGTAGACGGGCGTGCCAGTATTATAGTTGAATCCAATAATCTGCGCCGTCTGTTCGATCACGTTGTAACCACGGCGGTAAAACGGCGTCACCTTGAATGCGGCGCCGTCACGAAACTCGTGCGCCCACGAAACGTCTATGTTGGTAAACGTGGCGCCGACAAGCGGGGCCTCAAGCGTCGAGCTACCGAAGCGGTAGTCGCGCGTCAGCCAGTAGAGTTGCTGGGCATAGTTGGAGCACTGCCGGTTGGCGTGGGGACCGCAGTACTGCGCGGGCGCTCCGGTCGTATTATCGTACGACGGAACATTGTCGAAGGCGGCGTAAGGCGTCATGCTGACGTCGTTGCCGAGCTGGCTCGGCAACGGAATCGACAGCGTATGGCCGAAACCGACGCGCAGCGTATCGCGTTGATCGGGCAGATACGACAGATCGAAATGCGGCTCGTACAAACGCTGGTGAGCTACCGCGCCGACCGTCGGGGGTGCGCCGGCTTGCTCGGGGATCTGAAAGTTGTACCCGTCGAGTCGCAGGCCCGCTTCGCCTTTCCAGCGGTCCGACATGTCGAGCGTGTCTTGCACGTACAAGCCGTACGTCTGCTGCGTCACGGTCGGGATGTCGTGTTCGTACGGAAAGCGTACGCCGTTTGGAAAGTAGGAATTGAGATACCCGCAGCCCGACTGCAAGTTCAGCTGGCGGCACAGCGACGGCGAAAAGAAGTCTTCTTCCAGGCCTTGCTGTGCGGCGGGGTTATTGTTGGGCAGCAAACCCTGATAGGTGTACGGCAACGGCAGCGGTTGGTTGGGATGGGTGATCGCGTAGGTCACGATGTACGCCGGCGATGTGAACGCGGTGTACGATGTGTAATCGAAGCGGTCGCCATACGGTTTGAGAAACTCGTAGATACCGCCGACTTTGATCGTGTTCTTGCTACCAATTTGCGTGGTGTCGTCGAGCTGGAACGCGGTGCGCTGGCCCCCGTAGGGCGAAGCGAAGATTCCTTGCGCCGGCATGATCTGCTCTTGCTGGCTAAACGTGCGGAAGTAGCGTGCGGTCAACAGCGACGACGAGCCGAGGTTGGCGCCGTACTCGAACTTGTAGGCCAGAAATGGGCTCGACAGCGTGTCGGGCTGCGAAACGAACGCATAACTGTTGGGCTGGCCCGGGAACATCGGTGTCAGCGTATCGCACACGAAGTTTTGCTGCGTCGTGTTGACCGGACCGTTCGAGCCGATCACGGGATAGCGCGAGCACTGTCCCGAGGCCTTGCCGCCGGTGATGTACTGCAGGTTCTGAAAGCCGCCGTAATCCAGCGTTTGATTGACGGCTTGATCTTGAATGAAGAACTGAAACCGCTGGCTGTCGTTCTTGCCGAATCGGTAGATCAAGTTATCGACGAAGTCGTTCGATGCGACAAACGACGGTGCGTAATATACCGCGTTCGGATCGATGACGCTGCCGAGCGTCGCGGCGTTGGTACCCAACGTGCCGAGCGTGGCGGCCGCGGTACCCGGCGTTCCGTACTGATAGTTTTTACGAATGCCGATAAAACCGGCGTAGTTGGAAAGATGTTGCTTGGGATCGGCCCAACCCCACTCCAAGCCGAGCTGATGCAGGTATGGGAACACTTGCGACTCGACGTCGGCGTGGAAAAACTCCGGATACGTTCCGTGCTTGGCGGTAAATAAGATGAGGCCCGTGCCGGTGTCGCCGTGGGTGGCGTCGCCGCCGCCGGGAATCAACTGCACGCTGCCGACGCCATTGAGCAGGTTGAAGTTGCCGACGTTCTGGAGCGTATTTTGGAGGTTCGCGTTGGGCGTTGTGTAGTCGATGCCTTCGAACTCGTAGGCCGCCTCGAACGCGAAGCCGCCGCGAATCGAAACCGTTCCGGATTTATCGATCGTGACGGAGGGAATGCTGCGCAGCAGCTGATTCTCGTCGGCGTTAAACGCCTTGCCTTGTACGGTCTCGATCTGCGCGCCGGTTACCGTGTAGGTATCGATCGTCATACCGCGTTGGTACGCGCTGCCGGCCGAACGGGCGCGAGTGTGCGCGATCGTGCGCAGGGTGATCGAAAGTTCGGCGTCGACTTTCTGCTGCGAACCGTTCAGCACGACGGCGACGGCGGAATATGCCGCATAGCCCGTGCGGGTGAAAGAAATCGAATAATTGTCGGGCAGCACGCTCAAAAACGTGTAGCGTCCGCGCGCGTCGGTAACGTTGCGGTAGGTCGCGCTGGGCGACTTGGCAACGACGGCCACGCCCGCGAGCGGCGCGTGCGTCTTGAAGTCGGTGACCGTGCCTGAGATGATGCCTGCGGTGTCGGCGCCGGCGGGCAGCGGCGAGGTCGCAATGCACAAGAACACCGCGCAAGCGAAGCGCTTGCCGAGGCGAGCAATAACGTCGAACAACAAGCTCTCCCAGTAGCAACGAGAAGCAGCCGGGGCGGATACTCCTCATCACGATGGTAGGCGAGCCTAGCGCTCGCGCGCATCCCGGGAGCCACGGGGTTCGTTAATGCACTAGCGGCTCTAATGATACGTTCTTAATAATTAGAACACGTTCTTATTGTTCGTCCTGACGTTCGTCGAACCAACTGCCAGCGCGATCGAAGTCCGAGACGAGACAGAATCGAGCTGACGTGACGCTCGACGGTGTGCTCGCTAATGTCTAAAACGCGGGCGACGTCGCGATTCGAAGACCCGCGGCGAATCAGTTGTGCGACCTGGCGTTCGCGGCCGGTTAAGGCGAGCGCGGACGGTCGCCGGCGTGCCGCTCCTGCATCGCCTTCCTGGCGAACGAGCAGCAGCATCGATTCGTTCGTCCAGCCGCGCAAGCCAACCGCCGCGAACGCGCGCGCGGCATCGCCGGCGGCTGCCGCAGCCGCGTCGTGACGCCCGGTGCGAAACAGAATGTACGCCCGCGCCAGCTGCGCGTGGGCATCGGCGAACGGGCGATTGTACGCGGCCAACGCGAGCAGCGCCGCGGCGGCAATGCGCGCATCGTCGACGTCGCCGTAACGCGCGGTTATCGAATACAGCTCGATCGTATCCAGGCCGTCGCTTCCGCGCAGAAGCGCGCGGCGCAGGGCGACGGTGGCCGGTGACGGCGCGTTCGGTTCGGACGGTTCGGCGACCGCCCAGGCCATTGCCGCCGACGCGGCCAGATGGGGCGTCTCACACGTGAGCGCGATGCGTCGTAGTTCGTCGGTAACGACCGGCGCTGCATTGTGCAGCGCCGAAAGCGCGACCGCGCTTGGAGCGAATAGCGCGTCGATCTCGGGCGATCGAGCGTTGCGCGACTGTGCGACCAGATCGACTGCGCGGCCGGTATCGCCCACCGCGACGGAAAGTCGCGCGGCCGTCGCAGCGGCGCGCCAGTGCCAGCTCCACGCCCGTTGCACCGGAGCCAACGCCAGTGCCGCAGCGACGGCGCGTTGCGCGACGTCCACGTTTCCAAAGAGCAACGCGTGCTGCGCCAACCGCTCGTCGATGGCGATCGCGATATGGGTAGCGCCCGCTTCGATTGCGAGCGCGGCCCCACTTCGCAGCAGTCGATAGGTTTCAACGGCTTCTCCGCGCCAGGCGGCCCCCGCACCCGCGGCGGCATAGTCGAACGCACTCGGACCGCCGGGGAGGGAAGCGACGTACGCTTCGACGTCGCCGGCTCCATGCGGCGTTAGAAGTCGAACGTCTTGGACTGCTGCTAAGGCCTCGTGACGGCCGCTGATCGCGAACACTCCGGCGGCCAGCCGCCGCAGCGACGGATCGTCGTTCCCCAAGCGGGCGGCGTCCGCGAAACGCGCCGCGTCCCACGTTCGCGCGTCGCGCAAAAGCTCGTCGACGCGTTGTTCGGTCGCCGTGATCATGTGCGCCGATGCTAGCAAGCGGCCATTAAGGCCGGATTACGGCTCGCATAAGATTCCGTAGTTCGAGGGTCCGGTCTGCGCGGCGCGAAACGCAGGCCCACCCATGGACCTTCCCAAGCAATACGACCCGAGCACGGTCGAAGAACGCCTCTATCGCCGTTGGGAAGAGAACGGCTACTTCCACGAGGAGCCCGATCCGGCGCGGCCGCCCTTCATTATTTGCATGCCGCCGCCGAACGTTACCGGGCGGGCGCATCTGGGGCATGGGTCGACCTACACCCCGATGGATGTGCTGGTGCGCTACCACCGTATGCGCGGCAACAATGCCGACTGGCTGCCGGGCTTGGATCATGCGGCCATTGCGACCGAAGCCGTCGTTATTAAAGATCTCGCTCGCGAGGGCGTCACGCGCGACGATTTGGGGCGCGAGCGATTCGTCGAGCGTGCTTGGGATTGGTCGCGCACGTACGGCGGCGCGATCGAATCGCAGTTCCGCGTTTTAGGCTTCGGTCCGGACTGGCAGCGTAGCCGCTTCACGATGGACGAAGGTCTGTCAGCGGCCGTACGGTCGCTGTTCGTACGCTTATATCGCGAAGGCCGGATCTATCGTGGCCGGCGGCTGGTCAACTGGGATCCGCGCGGCCAAACCACCGTTTCGGACGCCGAGGTCGATCGTGTCGAGCGGGATGCGACGTTATGGCACGTCGCGTATCCGCTGCGTGACGATTCGCGCCGCAGCATCGTTATCGCGACCACGCGCCCGGAAACGATCCTGGGCGACGTGGCGATCGCAGTGCATCCCGACGACGAGCGCTACGCCGGGCTGGTCGGGAGCCACGTGCTGGTGCCGCCGCTGTTGGACCGCGCGATTCCGATCGTGGCCGATGCGGCCGTCGATCGCACGTTCGGGACGGGCGCGGTGAAAGTGACCCCGGCACACGACGCAACCGATTACGATATCGGCACTCGCCACGCGTTGCCGATGCCGTCGATCTTGGATCAACAGGCGCGCATCACCGGCGCGGAGATCGCGGTCGGGCGGTACGACGGCATGGATCGGTACGAAGCGCGCAAGCGCATCGTCGAGGACTTGCAACGCGACGGACGTTTGGTGAAAGAAGAAGCGCATCGCATGTCGCTGGCGGTAAGCGAGCGCACCGGCGATACGATCGAACCGATGCTATCGCTGCAATGGTTCGCGCGCATGGAAGAACTCGCCAAACCTGCGTTGGACGCATATCACAACGGCCAACTCCGTTTTATTCCCGAGCGTTACGGCCGCACGTACGAACAGTGGCTCGAGAATATTCGCGATTGGAACATCTCGCGACAACTGTGGTGGGGGCACCGCCTTCCGGTGTGGTACGCGCCCGACGGCACGCCGGTGGTGGCCGAAACCGAAGAAGAAGCACGCGAGATCGCGCTGCGCGACCTCGGCACCGACGCGTTGGTGCGCGATCCCGACACGTTGGACACCTGGTTTTCGAGCGGCATCTGGCCGTTCTCGATCCTCGGCTGGCCGGAGACGACCACCGAACTGCAGTGCTGGTACCCGTCCCAGGTGTTGGTAACCGGCGGCGACATCGTGTTTTTGTGGGTGGCCCGCATGGTGATGCTGGGGCTGCACGTGATGGGCGAGCTGCCGTTTCCCGACGTGTTCGTTCCGCCGCTGGTGTTCGACGCGCAAGGGCGCAAAATGTCAAAGTCGCTCGGCAACGCAATCGACCCGATGGAGTTGGCCAAACAATACGGAGCCGATGCATTCCGCATGGGCGTTCTGCGGCAGATGCGGCTCGAGGGTCAGGAAATACGATTCGTCGAGTCGCGCTGCGAAGAAGCGCGCAACTTCAACAATAAGATTTGGAACGCGACGCGTTATTTGTTGACGCTAGCCGAAGGCTTGCCGGGCGCGCGCATTCTGCCGAAGACGCAGTCGCTCACGATCGCCGATCGCTGGATCCTCACGCGCTTGCACGACGCGATCCTAGCGGTAGAGAGCGCCTACGATCGCTACGACTTCGGTTCGGCGGCCGATGCGCTGTGGCGCTTCGTGTGGTATGAGTTCTGCGATTGGTACCTCGAGGCAACCAAGATCGAAGACAACCTGCCGACCCGCGCCGCGGTGCTGTCGTTCGTGTGGAACAACGCGATGCGCTTGCTGCATCCGATCGAACCGTTTATTACCGAAGAGGTGTGGCTGGCGATTCCGCACGACGGCAACACGATCATGACCGCGACGTGGCCGGACCCGTTGGAGGTGCCGGTCGATCGCGATGCTGCTGCCGCCTTCGAATCGGTGCAGCGTGCGGCCGAACGTTTGCGCAACCTGCGCGCCGAGATGGGTCTGCAACCGCGTGCGCCGCTGACGTTGGAAACGCCCGCCAACGTTCCGGCCGCAGTTGCGGCGTTGCTGGGGCATTTTGCGGCTGCGGCCATCGAGCCCGCGCCCGCCGCCGGCGACACCCTGGAGGATGCGCTGGCCGCGTTACGCGCCCGTGCTCCGCGCGAGCTGCTCGAGGCTCGCTACACCAAGGAAGTGGCGCGTTTGGCCGGAGAGGTGGAACGATTGGAACGAAAACTGTCGAACGAGGCGTTCGTCGCCAAGGCTGCGCCCGACGTGGTTGCGAAAGAGCGAGCCAAGCTTGAGGGATACCGGTTGGAGCAAAAGAGCGTGCAATCCGCACTCGACGCACTAACGGACTCGGTCGCATGAACGCGGCCACGCGTCATCGCGTTGTCATTCGCGACGACGAAATCGCCCGCACCTGCGCGCGCCTCGCACACGAGATCGTCGAACCGTCCGAGGCGCGCGATGGCGTCGTGCTGCTCGGCGTACGCCGCGGCGGCGAAGGTTTCGCGGCGCGTCTGGCGGCTGAAATCACCCGCATCGGCGGCGCCCCGCCCGAGTTGGGCTTTCTGAACGTCAACCTGTACCGTGACGACCGCGTCACGCACGAAATGGCGGAGTCGCGAATCCCAGTCGATGTGACCGGCCGCACCGTGGTGATCGTCGATGACGTTCTTTACACCGGGCGCACCATTCGCGCAGCGCTCGACGCGGTGACGGATCTCGGCCGTCCGTCGGCAATTCGATTATGCGTGCTGATCGACCGCGGGTTGCGCGAGTTGCCGATCCAACCCGATTACGTCGGCCGTGTGATTCCAACCAGCGTGGGCGAACGCGTGGCAGTGTCGCTGGGAGCACAACGCGCCGCATCCGATGAGGTAGTGGTCGTTGCGGATACGCCATAGCCTCATCGATCTGACCGATCTCGATCCCGACAATCTGCGCTACGTCTTCGAACGTACCGCCGAGTTCGAACGCACGCCTCCCGGACGCCTGCTCGATCGGGTTGCCTGCGTCAATACGTTTTTCGAGGAGAGCACGCGCACGTTCACGTCGTTTAACCTGGCCGAACTTCGTCTGGGCGCCGACGTCGTGAATCTGTCGCCGCGCGACTTGAGCTTGGCCAAGGGCGAAACCATCGAGGACACCGCGATCTCGCTGGGCGCGATGGGCGTGGACGTGTTGGTCGTGCGTCACCCGGAGAGTGGCTTTGCCGAGCGGCTCGGCGCGGTGTTCGACGGGCATGTCGTCAACGCGGGTGACGGAACGCACGCGCACCCGACGCAAGCGTTGCTGGATATGTATACGCTGATCGAGGAGTTCGGCGGTTTAGAAGGACGCACGGTCGCGATCGTCGGCGATGTCGCGCACAGCCGCGTCGCGCATTCGTTGATCGCAGGCTTAAAACACGCCCACGCCGACGTCGTACTCGTGGGACCGCAGCCGTTTCTCCCGGACGAATACGCCGGCCCGGGCGTACGCGTCGAGCGCGACTTCGATGCGGTTTTGCCCAAAGCGGATGGAGTCGTGCTGTTGCGCATCCAGCGCGAACGGTTTGCGTCGATGCCGCTGACGGACGAGGAGTACGTGCGCGATTACCGTCTCGATCGTACGCGGTTGAAGAAGGTGCGCGACGACGCGGTGATCCTGCACCCCGGTCCGTACAATCGCGGCATGGAACTCGACGACTGCGTGCTCGATTTTGCCGGCTGGCGCTATGCCAAGCAAGTGCGGCACGGGGTATCGGTGCGGATGGCCGTGCTCGACTTTTTGGTACACGGACGGCGTTGATCGCCGGCGGCGGTGGCGTCGTGATCGCCGGCGGCCGATTGGTCGATCCGTCGATCGGCGTTGACGCCCTCCGAGACGTGCGCATTCGCGACGGTATCGTCGTCGAGATCGGCGAGCACATCGTTCTCGAAGGTGGGGACATCGCGATCGACGCACGCAACGCGTTCGTATCGCCCGGGTTCATCGACATGCACGTCCACTTACGCGAACCCGGGTTTCCCGAAAAGGAAACGATCGTGACCGGCACACATGCGGCCGTGCGAGGCGGATTCACGGCCGTCGCGTGCATGCCGAATACCGAACCGGCACTCGACGATCCGGCGGTCCTGCGCGCCGTCGTTGCGGCGGCCGCCGAACGCGCGAGGTGCCGCGTCTATCCGATCGGCGCGATCACGCGCGGCCGGCTCGGGCGCGAGCTGTGCGACTATCACGCGCTGCAGGCCGCCGGCGCGGTGGCGTTTTCGGACGACGGCTCGACCGTGGAGGATACCGCACTGTTGGTGCGGGCGGCGTTGGCGGCGTCGGGCGAAGCGCCGTTCATTTCGCATTGCGAAGACGAAGGCATTAAGGCCGGCGGTGTGATGAACGAAGGCGTGACATCGAGGCGATTGGGTCTGCACGGAAGTCCGGCGATTGCCGAAGAGTCGATCGTCGCACGCGATTGCACGATCGCGATCGAAACTCGCAAGCGCTGGCACATCGCACACATTACGACCGCCGCCGGTTTAGATCTCGTGCGGGCGGCGAAGTTGCAGGCGACGCACGTTACGTGCGAGGTGACGCCGCATCATCTGGCCTTTACCGACGAGCTCGTAGCGACGCTTGGATCGGCCGCTAAAGTCAACCCCCCGCTGCGAACGCATGCCGATGTAGCGGCGCTGCGCCAAGGCGTGCGCGATGGAAGCATCGACGCGTGCGCCAGCGATCACGCACCGCACACCGATGCAGAGAAGTTGACGGATTTCGAACACGCCGCGGTTGGGTTTTCCGGATTGGAAATTGCGGCCGGCGCGCTGGCGTATGCGATCGAGGATTTGTCGCTACGGCGTTACGTCGAAGTCTTGTTGACTGCTCCGGCGCGCATTCTCAACATCCCGGGCGGATCGCTTCGGGTCGGAAGTCCGGGCGACGCGGTGGTGTTCGCCGACCGGCCGTGGCGCGTTGACCCGCAACAATTTGCCTCCAAAGGCCATGTGACGCCGTTCGCCGGACGAACGCTTCCGCGCCGGATCGTCGCGACGATCGTCGGCGGAAACGTCGCATTTTGCGAAGATTTATAACCTCGGTTATCGACGAAGCAAGCGTTCGGCATGCGCGCGGGAGGACTGGCATCGAGACCTCGTAACTGAGAAGATGTGTTGAGGTCCGTGATTTCATTATGTCTCGTGCTAGCGGTCGCGGTCGCGGTCGGTTGCTCCGGTACGCCGATGCCCAGCGGTTACGCCGGTGCGCAAGCGTTCTCGTTGGCAGACGCGGGACAAGGCAACAAGATCAAACACATCGTCGTCATCGTTCAAGAGAATCGTACGTTCGATAATTTCTTCGACTGCTTTCCGGGAACCGAGTGCGTAAAGACGGCGCCCGGCCCCGGCGCAAAGCCGGGCCCGTCGTCCGAGCCGAGTCCGTGTCCGGCACTGCACACGCTTCCGCCGGGACCGACCCCGACGCCGATTGCGCTGCAGTTCAACGTCCCGCTCGTGGACCTGGATCCCAACCACTTCTATTGTCCGGGATTTAAAGTCGAGTACGATAACGGGCGGATGGATGGTTTTTATTGGGAAGCCGACTGCGTCTTCCACAAGCCGTGTGAGTCGTACACGTATCGAGTGACGAATCCGAAGCAGATCCAGCCGTATTGGGATATGGCATCGCAGTACGTGCTTGGCGATCGCATGTTCCCGACGGAATTCAGCGGCAGCTACACGGCGCACCAGGATCTTATTCGGGGAGATACGACGTATGAAACCGGTAAGAGTTTGGTCGACTTCCCCTGGAATAGCGAGAGTACCAGCAACTGGGGCTGCGACGACCAGCCGGATAGCAAGACGCCGCTGATCACCTCGAAACATCTCTACGTGCGCAACGGACCGTTTCCGTGCATGACGTACGAAACGATCCGGGATACGTTGGACGCCGCCAAGATATCCTGGAGATACTACGCGCCGCCCTTTGGGTTCGACGGCGGTCAGATGTGGAATGCGTTCGACGGCGTCAAAGCCGTGCGCTACAGCGACGAATGGCCGTCGTCGAAGAACTTCAACTGCACCGGCAGTTGCGTATCGTGGCCCAACACGAACATTTTGTGCGACATCGCCGGTAAGACCGGCGGAAAGTGCCCCACGCCAAAGTCCAACGGACCCGCAGTGTTACCCGCGGTGTCGTGGGTCATTCCGACCAATGAAGAATCCGATCACGCCGACGGACAAGGAACTGACCTCGGACCGGATTGGGTAACGTCCGTCGTTAATGCCGTCGGCGAGAGCAAGTATTGGGACTCGACCGCGATCGTGATTTTCTGGGACGACTGGGGTGGATTCTACGATCACGTTAAGCCGCCGCAACTCGATTATGCGGGCTTGGGTTTCCGCGTCCCGTTGATCATCATCTCGCCGTATGCCAAGAAAGGCTACGTTTCGCACACGCAATACGAGTTCGGCAGCGTCTTAAAATTCATCGAGAGCACGTTCGGGTTGCCCAGCTTGGGCACGACCGATCGACGTGCGGCCAATATCACCGATTCGTTCTTTTTTAATCAGAAGCCGCGCGCGTTCGTTCCGATTAAACCCTTGAAGAACAATGAAGACGCGCAGTTTTTCCTCGAGCGCCGGCCCGACACCACACCGGTCGATACGGAGTAAATCGGCGATGTCGAAGAAAGTCGTTGCTCTACTATGTCTCCTAGCGGTTAGCATAGCGGTTGGATGCTCGGGCGCTTCGACCCCGACCGCAACCGGCGATCTTCCGGCACTCGCCAGACAACAAGCCAGCGGCGGAAAGATCCAGCATATCGTCGTCATCGTGCAAGAGAATCGCACGTTCGACAACTTATTCGATTGCTTTAAGGGAACGGACTGTATAACGACCGCCGCTGGTTCCGGCGCGGAGCCGGGTCCGCGGACCGCGTCGAGCCCGTGTCCGGCGCTGAACACACCGACCCCCGGCCCCAGTCCGACGCCCATCAAGATCAAGTTCCATCAGCCGTTAGCCGGAATAAACGATCCCGGCCATACCTACTGTCCGACGTTCAAAATGGAATATGACGACGGCAGAATGGACGGGTTTGCATACGTCGATAGCCTGCAATACCCGAAGAAAAACTGGGTCTATCGCGTTACCGATCCGGGCGATATCAGGCCGTACTGGGCGTTAGCAAAAAGTTACGTCTTAGGCGATCGCATGTTTCCCACCGAGTTCAGCGCGAGTTATACCGCCCATCAAACGCTGATTCGAGGCGATGCAACCTACGAGAAAGGGGAGAGTTTAGTCGATCTCCCCGAGGACCATGGCGCCAGCAAGTGGGGTTGCGACGACACCCCGTACACGCAGACGCCACTGCTGAGTTCGAAACAACAGTATAATCTCGCCGGTCCTTTCCCGTGCATGACGTACGAGACCATGCGCGACACGCTCGAAGCTAAAGGCGTGAGCTGGCGATATTACGTCCCACCGTGGCCCGACGACGGCGGACAAATGTGGAACGCCTTCGACGGCATCTCCGCCGTACGTTATAGCAGTGAGTGGCCGACGAAATTTAAGGTGCCGTTTACCTGCAACGCGACGGTTAACTGCGTTTCATGGCCCAACACCAACGTGTTCTGCGACGTTGGGACGGTTACGAGCCCGTGTCCGACACCGAACACTCCCGGCCCAGTTGCGCTGCCCGGGGTTAGCTGGGTGATCCCGACCGGCGTGGAGTCCGACCATTACAGTATCCAACACTACAAGTCGGTCGATACGGGGCCCGATTGGGTGGCCTCCGTCGTCAACGCGATCGGTGAGAGCAAGTACTGGAATTCGACCGCGATCATCATCGTGTGGGACGATTGGGGCGGATATTGGGATCACATTTCGCCGCCGCAACTCGATTATCGCGGACTCGGTTTTCGGGTTCCGCTGCTCGTCATTTCACCCTATGCCAAGAAAGGCTACGTTTCGCACACGCAATATGAGTTCGGCAGCATCTTGAAGTTTATGGAGACGACCTTCGGGCTCGATAGCTTGAACACGACCGACGTGCGGGCCAACAATCTGACGGACGTTTTCGACTTTACGAAGAAACCGCGGAAGTTCGTGCCGATCGCACCCGAGAATCCGAGCCACGATCGGGCATACTTCATGAAGTTGCCACCCGACTACACGCCGGTAGATACGGAGTAGGGCGAGCGCTCCTCCAAGGGACCCGCCCGGCCCGGCGCTAACCCGAACGGCCGATGCATTCCTCGCCTGCCGCCGCCCTGTTTCTTGCCGACGGGAGCCGCTTCGACGGCTACGGCTTGACCGACGGATTGGCGCTAGGTGAGGCCGTCTTTTACACCGGCATGACCGGCTACGAAGAAGCGCTGACCGATCCGTCGTACGCCGGTCAGATTTTGACGTTCACCTATCCGATGATCGGCAACTACGGCATTTCGGGTAGCGCATCCCAATATTCGCGGGCTTGCGTCGCAGGCGCCGTGGTCAAGCAGATTGCAACGCACCCATCGCACCATCTGAGTCGAACAGATTTGTCGTCGTGGCTGGACGAGCAAGGCGTTCCCGCGCTCATCGGCGCCGACACGCGGTCGATTACCATCGCGTTGCGCGAGCACGGAACGATCGCCGGTGCGCTGGCGGTTGGCGAGGGCGCGTTGGCCGACGCCGAACGCAAGCTTGCCGAATTCGTGCGCGGAGATACGGATGCCGGCTTGGTCGCCTCGCGTCGCAACTCGAACCGCGACCGTCGAAGGCCCGGCAGGCGGGATACGCGGTGACGCTGATCGATTGCGGCGTCAAACGCGCGATTCTCCGGGAACTCCAAGCACTAGGCGCTCGAATAACGGTACTGCCGTACGATGCATCGAGCGACGACGTCCTCGCCACCGCTCCGCAGGCGGTCTTCATTTCGCCCGGACCCGGCGATCCGACCGACTTGCCGGAAACGATCGAGACGCTTGCGTGCGTTGATCGGACGCAAGCCGCTGTTCGGCATCTGCTTGGGGCACCAATTGCTGGCGCTGGCTTACGGTGGAAGACGTACAAACTTCCGTACGGTCATCGGGGCGGAAATCAACCGGTGAAAGATATCGTGGCGGCGAAGTGATCGTCACCGCGCACAATCACGGCTATGCGGTCGACGCCGGCATCGCTACCGGTCGAACTGGAAGCCACGATGACCAACCTCAACGACGGCACCAACGAAGGTTTCCGCCATCGCTCGCTGCCGATCGCGGGCGTGCAGTTTCACCCCGAAGCGTCGCCCGGTCCGTTCGACGCGCGTACAACTCTTCACGCAATGGTTCGAATCCGCCGGCTTATCGCGAGCGCTCGCAGCGCTCGCGATCGCGCTCTGGCATTCCGGCACAGCCGGCGCGGCGCCGCTGCAGCATCTGACGGTGCAACGCTTCACGCTGTCGTCGGACACGGCGACGCCGCACGTGGACGTGCCGTTTCACTTGATCGTCACGTTGCACGTACGCGAGAACGTCGGCTCGATCGACAACCTCGAACTTCCGCTGCTGGCGTCGTCGAACTGCTCGGCGACGAGCGCCAAGTCAGCGCGGCGCCCGGCGGATCGACGTATCGCGAAACGATCTCGGTCGCCGCGCACCACGCCGGGAAGATCGCGCTCGCGCCGGCCGACGCTGCAAGCCATCGATGCTCACGACGGCAAGGCCAAGCAATATTCGACCAATCCGTGACCTCGACGTTACCGGGGCGGGCTCGCCGGTGACGAGCCCCGAGAGCAAGCGATGCGAGACAGCTCGTCGACTCTGCGCCGCGCGCGGCCTCATCGTCTGGTCCTCGGGCTCGGTGCGTTATCTGCATCGTCATCGTGCTGATCGTCATCGCGATCGCGCGCCGGCGGCCGCGGTTGCAGACATTCGCACGGCGCCGCCGGCGGCCGACGCAGCGCCGGCGATGCCCCCGCGTACGATCGGCGCGACCAACTGCAAGATGCGCTTACTGGTTCTGCGCGCCGATCGCAACGCGCGCTGACGGCCGTGCGCGTTCGCGGGGTCGTGTGGCGACTGATCGGCGCGATCGAAGGCGAGACGTTGTCCGCGTCTGCGACTGCCGCGCAAGCCGGCGACCGCGCGATGCGCGGATTGCTGCGCGCGCTCGAACGCGCCGCGTTTACCTACGATCGACGACTCTGCCGGGCCGATCGACGGCGCGTGCGAAGCTCTGGAACGATAACTCGGCATGACGCATACCCAAAGACCTCGTCGACGCGCTCTCCGAAACGATCGTCGGACAGCACGATGTGATCGAATCGCTCCTGCTCGCGCTGCTCTCCGAACGGGCACGTGCTGCTCGAGGGTCCGCCCGGCTTGGCCAAGACGCTCGCCTGCCGCTCGCTCGCGGCCGCGCTCGACGGCGACGTTCAAACGCATTCAGTTCACGCCCGATCTGCTGCCGAGCGACATCGTCGGAACGCGCGTGTTCGATCAGCGCGAAACCGACTTTACCACGGTGCTCGGCCCGATCTTCGCCAACGTCGTGCTGGCCGACGAGATCAACCGCGCGCCGGCCAAAGTACAATCCGCGCTATTGGAAGCGATGCAAGAGCGCCAGGTCACGATCGGCCCGCAGACGCATCCGCTGCCGGATCCGTTCGTCGTGATGGCGACCATGAATCCGCTCGATCCGAAGGCACGTACGCGCTTCCGGTCGCGCAGATGGACCGGTTTCTGATGAAAGTCAACGTCGGCTATCCGACGCGCGACGAAGAGCTCGCGATTCTCGACCGGTTCGCGGTGGCCGATACGCAGCCGCGTGCGCGCGGTCGCGACGCTCGACGACGTGCGCGGCTTGGCGCGTGCAAAGCGCACGCCGTGCACATCGACGAAAAATTCGAAGCGCTATATCGTCGAGTTGGTCGCGATCACGCGTGAAGGCGACCGCGTTTCGGTGACGAGCGCGGCGGGCGCGGACGATTCATGTGCCGAGTTGATCGATTACGGTGCGAGTCCCCGCGCGACGCTTGCCCTGGCGTATCTGGCGCGAGCGCGTGCGTTTCTCGCCGGGCGCGACTTCGCGTTGCCGGACGACGTGCGGGCGGTTGCGCCGCACGCACTGCGGCATCGCATTGGATTCAACTACCGGATGACTACCGAGGGCGTCGCAGTCGACCGCATGATCGACGCGCTGATCGCCGCGATTCCCGCGCCGTAGTCGCAGCGTGACGATTCGCGACGCGTTGTTGCGTGGCAAACGCCGTCCGCGCAACGCTCGGAGCGGGATCGCCGACGACCTATCGCGGCGACGGCTACGAATTCGTCGAGCTGCGCGCCTACGTCCCGGGCGACGACGTGCGGCGCATCGATTGGGCGGCGACCGCGCGCGTCCGGCGACATTGCAGTCGCGGGTCGTTCTCGAAGACGTCGCGCTGACGCTTGGCCGCCATCGTCGACGGTTCGCCCTCGATGCGCGTCGGCCGCCAGCGGCCGCTGCTATGCCGCGGCGCACGAAGCGGCCGAAGGCTGGTTCGCGGCCGCGAACGGCGACGATCGGTGCATGCACGTCACCGGCGACTGCGTCACGCCCGCAGCGCTGCAGCGCAAGCCGCACGCCGTTTTCGCCGAGCTGCAGCGCAGCGCGGCGCACGTTCGATGCCGTGCGCGCGACCTTCCACGACGCGCGCGGCGCATTGCCGCGCGGCACCGCGTTGCTGGCGATCGGCGATTGGTTCGACCTCGACGCGGCGACGACCGCTTGCTGCTCGCGCTTGGCGCGCGCTTCGATTGCACGGCGCTGGTCGCGCGCGATCCGTGGTACGACGGGCTTGCCGCTGGCGGGCATCGTTCGCATGCGCGGCGCCGAAGGCGGCCACGTTCGCGCGTACATCGGCAAGCGCGAACGCGACGCGTACCGCTCGGGCCGTTCGCGAGCGCGAGGCGGCGCTGCTGGAACATTTCGCGATAGCGAACTGGCGCACCGGCCTGCTGTACGAAGAGCGACGGCTGCGGCTCGATCGCGCGGCGCGTTCGGACTGCGTTTCGGCGAGGCGCGCGACGATGAGCGTTCGATCATCCGGGCTGGCTGTTCGCCGGAATCGCCGGCGTCGTCGTCTTTCGCGCTGCTATACTCACGTGGTTCTCGCAGCGGCGAACGACCGTCGCGCGATCTCGCCTATTCCAACGTCGAGTTTTTCATCCCAGCGACTCAAGCCGCGGGCATGGATTCCGCGCGCACTAACGATCGCTTAGTGGAGGCGTCGCCGGGCGGCTCGCGCTCGCGCTCGGCGGACCGCATGTCATGTTGCCGCTGCCGATTCACGATGGACAGCGTGTTCATCTGCATCGATACGTCCGGCTCGATGGCGTCGAACGACGTCGCGCCGACGCGTGCGCAGGCCGCGAAAGCTGCTGCGCGGGCGTTCATCAACGAAACACCGGCCGGGACGAAGATCGGCATCATCGCGTTTGCCGGCGGGCCGAGCTCGTACAGCCGCTCAGCGCCGACCGCGAGGCCGTTTCGGCAGTCGCTCGACAATTTGCCGCTACCCGAACGGCGCGACGGCCATCGGCGACGCGATGCAGTTGGCGGCACGAATTTGCCGCGATGCCGGCCATCGCGTCGTCATCCTCATCACCGACGGCGTCAATAACGCTGGTTCGGATCCGATCGAGATCGCGCAGTGGTTGGGCGCACACCATGTTCCGATGTACACGGTCGGCATCGGCACGCAACTCGGGCGGCATGATTCCCGGGACCAACGACGAAGCCACGATCGATGAAGACGCGCTTGCGCTCAGTACGCGCAAGCCAGCGGCGGCGCGTACGCGCGCGTCGAAAATGCAGTGCAACTGCACGACGCGCTTGGCGCGGCTCGGCGCGCCTGACGACGATCGACGCAAACACGATCGACGCGTCGCTCGCGTTCGCGATGGCCGGCGGCGGTTTGGCATGATCGTGGCGTTCGTTACGCGGCTTGGCGACTGGGACGGTATCCGTGATAGCCGCCCGTACGACGTCGCTTCGGCGACGATCCTTTCACGCGCTGGCGCGCTGGATCGAAGCGGCACGCGACGCGACATTCGATCGACCGCCGACCGCGATGTGCGTGGCCACGGTCGAGCGCACAGGGACAGCCGTCGGCGCGCATGGTGCTGCTGCGTGGACTCGACGTGCGCGGCTTGCGTTTCTACACGTCGTATTTCAGCCGCAAAGGGCGCGAACTCAGCGACGATCCCGGCGCGTCGCGGCCGTGCTGCGCTGGGCCGCGCTGGAACGGCAAGTGCGCCTCGAGGGCGTGGCGCGCGCTTTATCCGATGACGAATCGGACGCCTATTTCGAGTCGCGCCCGCGCGGCCATCGGCTTGGGCGCGTGGGCGTCGGAGCAAAGCGAACCGGTCGACTCGCGCGCACTGTTGGAAGAGCGTTTCGAGCACTTTCAAGCCCGCTTTGAGGGAGAAGACGTGCCGCGTCCGCATTCGTGGGGCGGCTACCTGATCGTCCCGCAGCGCTTCGAATTCTGGCAAAGCCGTCCCAACCGGCTGCACGATCGAATGCGCTTCGAACGTTCGCACGATGGGTGGAGCGCCGTTCGCCTCCAGCCGTAGTGATTGCGGCGGCGGCGCCGGATAAGGAACGGACTTCGACCCGGCGAAGAAAATCGATTATGAGAATCGGCATTTTAGCAGGTCGCATTTGTGTATTGGTGGGCTTCGGTGCACTCGCCGCTTGCAGTTCATCCGCGACCGAAGTACCCGCGACGCCAATGGCGCCATCTCTCGCGACCCAAACAAAAGAGGCGCTCTTCGTTGTTGACTATTACGGGAACGCCGTCGATATGCTGGCATATCCGAGCGGAAAGTTGTTGGGAGTAATTACGGGATTAAACAAACCAGGCAGCGCCTGCAGCGATGCTGAGGGGAACGTTTGGGTTGCGAACACGGGAGGCTCGACGATTGAAGAATATTCGCATACCGGCAGCCATATCGCCACCTTAGCTGACGACGGCTATGAGCCGATCAGTTGTGCGTACGACCCTAAATCCGGAGATTTGGCTGTCGGCAACTTTACTTCCGAGGAGAGCGGTCCGGGGAATATCGCACTATATACGGGCGCCTCGGGAAAACCGAAATTCTATCGAAGTCCGAACATTCTCATCGTTAATTACGTCGCCTATGCCGGTACGACCGGAACGCTCTATCTCGACGGCGCCAATCAGTCAGGCCGGCTTTTTTATGGCTCGTTTAGCAAAGGGAAGTTCAAAAACATCCCACTCACCGGAGCGACGATTCAGTATCCTGGAAATCTTGCATGGTCCAGCGTCACGAAGAGTATGAACCTCCAGGATTCGGAGACATACGGCGAGCCAATCTATCAGATTGCACCGTCGGGAAAAATTACCGGCCAGGTTGACTTGCATTGTGAGGGCGAGTGTAACCCCTATGTCCTCTTGGACGATCACCTTGTAACGGTTGGCACGCACCTCGAACTCTTCAAATACCCTCAGGGCGGAAAGGCGGTCAAGATGATTTCGACCGGCTCGTACCAGTTTTTGGCGATCAGCCCCGGAATTTCGCAGTAGATGCGGTTCCAAAGGAAGCGTCGTCCTTTCGTCGCCGCGGTTTTCGCCGCGGCGGTCCTTGGCGGATGCGCGGGATCCGGAACCACACCAACCGCGATATCGGGAATCGCCGCGAATAGCGTGGCGCAACCGCTCGTCTACGTCGTAGATCAGGCGAATTACGTAACCGGAATGTACAGCTACCCCAAGTTCGCGTTACAGCAAACCCTGCCGGACCTTCCGGGTGGCGTCTGCACCGATACCGCAGGGAACGTTTGGTTCGTGATCGGCGAAGATATTCTGGAGTTCGCACACGGCGGGACGACGCCGATTGCGACACTACGCGCTCCAAGCGAATTCGCGCAAAGTTGCGCCGTCGATCCGACCAGCGGCACGCTGGCCGTCGGCATCGTCGAAGTACAGTCCGGACTCGGCAGCATCGCGTTGTTCGCACACGCAAAAGGGCAGCCGAAGATCGTGCGCGGGTTGAGCGAAATATCTTTCCTAACCTACGATTCAAAAGGTAATTTGTTCGGCGACGGAACCGGCTATCGATCGACGTTCGCTCTTTTCGAATTGCCGAAAGGCTCCAAGAAGCTCCGCCCTCTGAAGGTCCGCGGCGCGGCCGTCGGATTTGCCGGCAACGTTCAGTATACGAAGAATGTGCTCAACATCGACGACTCAGCGCAAGCGGTTAACTACGAGACCCGCGTCGCGGGAAGTACCGTCACGGTAACCGGAAAGACCGAGTTGCGAGGTTCGAGCGGCTGCGCCGCAACGTATATTTACAACGATCGGTTGCTGTGTCCGGAAACCGGAAGCGGCGTTCTCGCGCTGTATCAATATCCTAAGGGCGGTATGCCGCTACGAACGTACAACATCGATGCACGTGCGGCGGTAGTCAGTATCGATTCAAAATAATCGGGCCATCCCCAAGCTTTCCAGGACTGCGAGCGTCGGCAGGCCAATGAAATGGCTCCAGCATGCCCCGCGAATGTCATGGTCATCGGCTCCGGACCGATCGTCATCGGTCAGGCTGCCGAATTCGACTACGCCGGCGTTCAAGCGTGCCGCGCGCTGCGCGAGGAAGGCCATCGCGATCGTCCTCGTCAACTCGAATCCGGCGACGATCATGACCGATCCCGAGGTCGCCGACGCGGTGTACCTCGAGCCGCTGACCGTTGAGTCGATCGAACAAATCATCGCGCGCGAGCGGCCCGACGCCCTGCTGCCCGACGCTGGGCGGCCAGACCGGGCTGAACCTTGCCGTCGAGCTCGACGAAGCCGGCGTCCTCGAACGATACGGCGTCGAACTGCTCGGCACGCCGATCGAGACGATCAAGCTGGCCGAAGACCGCGAGCGCTTCAAGAGCAAGATGATCGAGATCGGCGAGCCGGTGCCCGAGAGCGAGATCGTCACCGACATCGAGGCCGGCGTCGCCTTTGCCGAACGCAAAGGCTATCCGCTGGTCGTTCGGCCGGCGTACACGCTCGGCGGAACCGGCGGCGGCATCGTCTACGACGAAACGCAGCTGCGCGAAACGCTCGACGCGGGATTGACGGCCAGCCTGATCCATCAAGCGCTGCTCGAAACGTCGCTGCTCGGCTGGAAAGAGATCGAGTACGAAGTCCTGCGCGACAAGCCGGACAACTGCATCATCGTCTGCAACATGGAGAACATCGATCCGGTCGGCGTGCACACCGGCGATTCGATCGTCGTCGCGCCCTCGCAGACGCTGTCCGATCTCGAATATCAGATGCTGCGCACCGCCGAGCATCAACGTGATCCGCGCGCTCAACGTGCAGGGCGGCTGCAACATTCAGTTCGCGTTGCATCCGGATGCGCAGCGAATACGCGATCATCGAAGTCAACCCGCGCGTTTCGCGGAGTTCGGCGCTCGCCTCGAAAGCCACCGGCTATCCGATCGCCAAGATTTCGACGCGCATCGCGCTCGGACAGACGCTCGACGAGATTCCCAATCCCGGTCACCGGCGTCACCAAAGCCGCGTACGAGCCGACGCTCGACTACGTCGTCGTCAAGATTCCGCGCTGGCCGTTCGACAAGTTTCCGCTCGCCGACACGCGTCTGGGAACGCAGATGAAATCGACCGGCGAAGCGATGGGCATCGGCCGCACGTTCCGCGCCGCGCTGATCAAGGCGGTCCGCGGCCTCGATCTCAAGCGTCGAAACGCTCACCGGCGCGCTACGACGAGTGGAGCGACGCCGAACTCGAAGCCGTCGTCGCGACGCCGACGCACGAGCGGCTCTTCGCGGTCTGCGAGCTGCTGCGTCGCGACATGTTTCCCGAGCGATTCGATGCCAGCGACCGGCACGGTGCGATCGAGCGCATCGCCGAACTTTCGTCGATCGACCGCTTTTGGCTGAACGAGTTCGCCGATCTCGTCGAGCTTGGAAGAGCGTCTGCGCGTCGACCCGTCGCCGGCTGACCGCCGGCAAGCCGCTCGAGTGCGGGCTCACGCATCGCGAGCGTGGCCTCGGCCGAACCGGCTCGCCGGCTTTCGCATGGTCGATACCGCCGCGGCCGAGTTTCCGGCCAAGTCGCCGTACTACTATCTCTCGCGCGGCGAGAGCGACGAGATGCGCGTGCGTCGAGCGCGAGGCGGTCGTCGTGGTCGGCAGCGGTCCGATTCGCATCGGACAGGGCATCGAGTTCGATTACAGCTGCGTGCACGCGGCGTGGGCGCTGCAAGGCCGCCGGCGTTCGCCCCGTCGTCGTGAACAACAATCCCGAAACGGTTTCGACCGACTTCGATATCTCCGACGTGCTGATCTTCGAACCGCCGGCGCCGACGAAGTCGAAGCGGCGTACCGCGCGACCAACGCTCGCGGCGTGATGCTGGCGTTCGGCGGACAGACCGCGATCAATCTTGCAGCCGAGCTGCAGCGCTCGCGGCGTCCGAATCGTCGGCAGCGACCGTGCGTCGCTCGACATGGCCGAGGATCGCGAGCAGTTCGACGCCGCGCTATCGCGCCTCGGCGTCGCTCGTCCGCAAGGGCACGCCGCACGCAGCTTCCGCGAGGCGCGTGCGATCGCGCGCGAACTGGGCTTTCCGGTGCTGGTGCGTCCGTCGTTCGTGCTGGGCGGTCGCGCGATGGAAATCGTGTACAACGAAGGCCAGCTGGCTTCGTACGCCGAGTCCGCGCCGCCGATATCGTTCCCGACGCCCCGTTGCTGGTCGATAAATACTTGCGCGGGCTCGAAGTCGAGGTCGACGCGGTCTTCGACGGCGAGGACATTCTGATTCCCGGCATCTTCGAACACGTCGAGCGCGCCGGCATTCACTCCGGCGATTCGATTAGCGCCTATCCGGCGCAAACGATCGACGCAGCCATGGAACGTCGCATCGCCGAGGTCACCGAGGCCGTCGCGCGCGAGCTAGAAATTCGCGGGTTGATCAACATTCAATTCGTGGTGCACGACGACAGTTGTACATCATCGAAGCCAATCCGCGCGCCAGCCGCACGGTTCCGATCATCCAAAAAGCCACCGGGATCAATATCGTCGCAGCGGCAACACGTATCGCGCTTGGCGAAAGCTTGCGGGACATGCAGTACGGCACCGGGTTGCGTCCGGCCGTGCCGTTCGTCGTGGTGAAAGTGCCGGTCTTTTCGTTTTCGAAAATGCGCGGCGTCGAAACGATCCTCGGACCGGAGATGAAGTCGACCGGCGAAGTGCTCGGGATCGACGCTACGTTTGCCGGTGCGCTGCGCAAAGGATTCATCGCGGCCGGCGTGCGCATGCCGGGCAGCGGCGGGCGCATCCTCGTTTCGATCGCCGACGCCGAAAAGGCCGAAGCGGTGCCGGTTCTGCGGCGTTATGCCGAGCTGGGACACACGTTGGTGGCGACGCCCGGTACGCGGCGGGTCTTGGAAGCGGCCGGCATCGCGTGCGAACCGATCAATAAAATCGCCGAAGGTTCGCCGCACGTGCTCGACTTGATTTCGTCGCGCCGCGTGGACCTCGTGATCAACGACGCTGCCGGTCCGCGTGAAATATCGGATAACTACAAGATTCGCCGCGCGGCGGTAGAAGCGGGTATCGCGTGTTTGACCAGTCTGGATACGGCCCGGGCCCTCGCGGAGGCGCTCGGCAGCCGGGCGGAAGCTCCCCGCAGCCTGCAAGAGTACGCCGCGGCGCACGCGACGATGGCGACGTAGAAGAAAAGCCGCAAGTCTTCATGCTCGGCGGCAACGAGAACACGTTGGCCGTCGTCAACAGTTTCCGACCCAGCGGCGGAGCGATCACGGCACGGCTCGTCCCGATCGCATGGACGCCCATCGGCGCGGTGGTTGGCGACGCCTGGCAAAACGTCGGCATCGCGCTCTCCGGCTTGGTAGATTGGATGGACCGCACGTTCGCGCCCGAAGACCGCCGCGCGTTCGTGGCTCCCGTGCGTGACGTGGAGTTGCTGGCTCGCACCGGCTGGGAATCCGCCTTGCCGGAATCGCTCGACGATGACGCCGTTCTCAACATCGAAGATCTTCCCGAAGATGTGGCCGACGCGCTGGCGCAACCGGCGGCGTCGATCGTGCAGTGCGCGGCCTGCCGGCGCTTATGCGTGCGAGACGAATTCGTGTGGAAAGAGAAACAGCTGTGCGCCTGGGATTTCCACTCACAAGCATTCGGGAAGCGCGGCCCGTGGCACGAAGCACCGTACGAGACGCGGCACTTCGAAACGATTCCCAGTTGCGCCTACGTTTCGGCGCTGCTCTTGGCAGAGGGTGACGCCGAAATCGTACTGTTGGCTACGGCCATCGAGGACGAGACCGCTCTGGCGGCGGTCAACGTCGTCATTGCGGCCGGTAACGGACGCCCGCACATGGCCGTGCGGACGCATGGTGGTTACACGCTGTTGCGCGAGAACGTCAACGAAGCGTGACCAACCGCGCGATTCGGGCGCTGTCGGGATTTTTCGTTCTGCTGTTTGCGATCTTGGCGGCGCGCCAAGCCTACGTTCAGGTCGTCGCCGCTCCCTCGATCGCGGCTCGTCCGAATAATCCGCGTCATGCGCTACTCGATGCGGCGCGCGGGCGCATCTTGGCGACCGACGGGACCGTTCTGGCCGAAACGGTCGGTGGCCGGCGACAGTACCCAATGGGTTCCGCGCTGGCGCAAACCGTCGGCTATCTCTCTACGCGCTACGGGACCAGCGGAATCGAACAAGCCTTCGACCGTGCGCTGACGCCGCCCGACAGTGCCGGCGATCCGAGCGCGCAACTTGCGACCATCGTTGCCGCTCTGCACGGCCAAACGCTCGTCGAGCACGGCGCCGATGTCGTGACGACGATCGTGCCGCCGGTGCAGCAACGTCTGTTCGATTTGCTGTCGAAGTATCCGCGCGCCGCGGGCGTCGTGTTGGACCCGCGTAGCGGCGCGGTGCTCGCGCTTGGAAGCGTGCCGAGTTACGATCCCAACGACTTCGATAACGAGTTTGCGCAACTATCGGCCGACACGCACAGCCCGCTGCTCAATCGCGCGCTCGCCGGACTGTATCCGCCGGGTTCGACATTCAAAATTTTCACTGCGGCGGCCGCCCTCGACAACGGCACCGTGACGATGCAATCGCACTTCGACGATCCTGGATATTTTCAAATCGGTGACTTTACGCTGCACGACAACGAGGGTGAAGCAACGGGGTACGCCGATCTCACCACGGCGTTCGCGCTATCGAGTAACGTCAACTTCGCCCAAATCGCCCTGAAGATGGGCACGGATTCGTACTACCGGTATCTCGACCGTTGGGGCATCGGCGAATCGCTCGATTTTCAACTTCCGGCCGAGCGCGCTTCGGTGCCCCCGCAAGCGGGTCTCGTGCCCGGCGAACTGGCGCAGATGGGCTTCGGGCAAGGCGCGCTGCTGATGACGCCGCTGCAGATGGCGCTGATTGGTTCGACCATCGCCGCGGACGGCGTGGAACCACGACCGTTCGTGGTGCGCCAAATCGTGCGCGACGGCGTGCCGGCCAGCGTCTCCCAGTCGGCGGCCCTTTCGAACCCGGTATCGCCTGCGGTCGCCGCGAACGTAACGGCAATGATGATTGCTGTGGTGCAGCGCGGAACCGGAACCGTGGCCAAGCTGCCGCATATCACCGTCGCCGGAAAGACCGGTACCGCGACCAACCCGTTGGGGCGCTCCCACTCGTGGTTCGTCTGCTTCGCGCCGGCCGAACATCCGCGCGTCGCGGTGGCGGTCGTCGTCGAGAACGTCGGGTACGGCGCGACCTACGCAGGCCCGATTGCGCGCGACGTCTTGTCAACCGCTCTGCAAAGCGCAGGTCCGTGATCGAAGAGCGGATTTTCAACAACCGCTACAAGCTGGACAAAAAGCTCGGTGAAGGCGGCATGGCAACGGTCTTCGGCGGTATCGATACGGTGCTCCGCCGTCGCGTCGCAATCAAAGTATTGCGCGAACAGTACGCCGCCGACCAAGAGTTTGTCCGGCGCTTCTACCAAGAGGCCGAATCGGCCGCGCGACTTTCGCATCCCAATATCGTCAATACGTATGACGTGGGCCATGAAGGCGACGCGTACTACATCGTCATGGAACTGGTCAACGGTCCCTCGCTGGCCGATATCATTGCGGCCGACGGCAAGCTGCCCGAACCGGTGGCGTTGGACTACGGTATCCAAATCGCCAGCGGTTTGGCGTACGCGCATCGCACCGGCCTGTTGCACCGCGACATCAAGCCGGCCAATATTCTGGTCACCAAAGATGACGTCGTGAAGTTGTCGGACTTCGGGATAGCGCGCGCCGTCTCGACTCAAACCATGGCACTCACCAAGCCGGGCTTGGTGATGGGCAGCGTCTATTACATTTCGCCCGAACAGGCGCAAGGCCACGACCTGCACGAGACGTCCGACTTATACAGTTTGGGCGTCGTGCTGTACCAGATGTTGACCGGCGACCTGCCGTATTCGGGCGAGTCGCCGGTGACGGTGGCGCTCAAACACATCGGCGATCCGGTGCCGACCGTTCCCGCCGGGCGGCTGGGCGTGAGTCCGGCGCTGGCGGCGATCGTCAACCGGCTGCTGCAGAAGCGCCCGGAGAATCGTTTTACGTCGGCCGCCGAGTTGGCAACCGCATTACGCGAAGCGCGCGAGCGCCCCAGCGTTGCCGGTTATCGCATTTCCGACGACGCGCCGACGCAGGCGATGAACGCGGCACGGCCCTTGCCGCCGCGCCGGACCCCGATGCCCGACCGCACGGTCGCCGACGAACGCGAAGGCCGAAATTACATCGGAACGATCGTGCTGTTGCTCGCGTTCTTGGCGGCCGCAACCGGCGCCGGCTATTATTTCTTCGGGCGTCCGCTGCCGTCGCTCAAAACCTCGATCGCCGTCGCGGACTTCACCAATATGAGCGACGCTCAGGCCCAGCAAACCGCAGTGAACGGCGGTTTGCGCGTTCGCTTCGTCAAGAGCCCGAGCGACACGGTTGCGATGAATCACGTCATCCGCCAAAATCCGCCGGCGGGCACCAAAGTCGATCCGAATTCACTGGTCGAGCTGGTGGTGAGCAACGGAAAGCCGACGGTCGGATTGATGGACGCGCGCGGATTTACGGGCGTCGACGCGCAGCGCATTCTGCAACATCTCGGGTTCGCCGTGACCGTCGTCCGCCAATTCGATAGCACGCTCAAAGACACGGTTATCGATCAAAAGCCGAAGGCCGGAACGCAAGTACCGCAAGCGAGCCGCATCACGCTGATCGTTTCGGATGGTCCCAAACCCATCGACGTGCCGAAGTTCGTCGGTTTGACCTCCGACAAAGCACAAGCGCTGGCGGCGAAGCTGGGCATCACGCTCACCTTAACGCAGCAAGCCGTGACCGGCGTTCCGGCCGATACGATCGCATCGCAAAACGTGACTGCGGGTCAACAGCTCGGGCCCGGACAAGCCGTCGGGGCGGTCGTGAGCACCGGCGAACAAGACGTTCCGGCGCAACCGACCAGTGGGGCGACGACCGCCGTTCCCGGCGTGGTCGGACGCACCTATCAGGAAGCCGTTAGCGCGATAACGGGAGCCGGCTTTAGTGCGCGCATGCAGTTTCAAGTGCAAGCGAATCTCCCGCAGAACCGGCCGATTGCGGTCGTCGCGCAAGATCCGTCGGCGTCAACACCGCTCTCGCAAGGCTCGCCGGTAACGCTGACAGTTAGCGTGTCGGGTGAAGTCCCCGACACCGAAGGCATGGGGGCCGAGCAGGCCAAGTCGATGCTGGCGAGTTACGGCTATTCGGTGCAGCACATACAGTACACCAACAACGCCGGCGCGGGCGGCCGTGCCGTGGGTACCGATCCGGCCGTCGGAACGAGCCTTCCGCCCGGGTCGAGCGTGACGTTGATCGTCAACGGCACCGGCCCGCAATAGTTCGCATCGTATGCGCGTATTAGGCATCGATCCGGCGTTGCGAACTACTGGATACGGCGTCGTCGAAGGAACGCACGTCCGCATGCGGCTGATCGAAGCCGGCGTGGTGCGTCCGCGCGCGAGCGACACGCTCGAACGGCGCTTGTGCGAACTGCACGCCGGTATTACCGACGTGATCTCGCAGACGCAACCCGAATCGATCGTGATCGAAGAACTATATACCACGTATCGCAACCCAGGGACGGCAATTCTCATGGCCCACGCCCGCGGCGTGTTATGCTTGGCGGCCGCGCAGGCCGGCCTCGCGGTGCATTCGATCGGCCACTCGCACGTCAAGCGGGCGCTGGTCGGCTCGGGCAGCGCACGCAAGGATCAAGTGAACGCAATGGTCACGCAACTCCTCGGATTGCGGCGCGCTCCGGAGCCCGAGGACGTATCCGACGCGCTGGCGTTAGCGCTGGCCTTCGTCAACATGTCGCCGGTGCTCCAGCGGCTCGGCCGCGTACACGGCTGATGTTTACGCGCATCGACGGACCGCTGATCGAACGCACGCACGAGGGCGCGGTGGTTGGCGCCGGCGGCTTGGGCTATGAAATTCTGCTGCCGCCGTGCATCGCCGAAAAAATCCCGAGCAATCCCGGCGAACGGGTAACGCTGGAAATTTTTGCGGTGCTCAGCATGGACGGCAACAGCGGCCGCTTTACCTATTATGGGTTCACCAATCCGATCGAGCGCGCGTTTTTCGAATCGCTGTTGAGTGTTGCTTCGATCGGTCCGCGCTCGGCCGCCCGCGCGTTTTCGCAACCGATGTCGGTGATCGCGCGGGCCATCGATCGCGGCGACCATGCCTTTCTGAAAACGCTGCCAGGGATCGGACAGCAGAAGGCGCGCGACATCGTGGCAAAGCTGCAAGGCAAGGTCGCAAAGTTCTTGTTGATTCAAGACGCGCCGCAGACGCCGCCGCCGCCCATGCCCGACTTCGCGGGCGAGGCACTCGCGGTGCTACTGCAACTCGAATATAAACGCGTCGAAGCCGAAACGATGATCCGCGAAACGCTCGAAGCCGATCCGTCGATCGACGACTCCGAACGTTTGCTGGCGGAGATTTACCGCCGGAAGTCGTCGAAGGCGCCGGCATGACCGAAGGAGACGCGCGCCACCGCCTGCTCGGTCCCGACGATGCCGAGCGCGTCGTCGACCCGCAGGACACGCTCGAGGACGAAGTTTACGGCGCGAGTTTGCGTCCGCGTTCGTTCGACGACTACGTCGGTCAAGATTTGGTGGTCGAGAACTTGCGCATTTCGCTCGACGCCGCCAAGCGGAGGGGAGAGCCGCTCGAACACGTTCTGCTGTACGGTCCGCCGGGTCTGGGAAAGACGACGTTGGCGGGATTGTTGGCGCGCGAAATGGGCGCGAACTTTCGCCCGACCAGCGGACCGACGTTGGAGAAACCCAAAGATCTGGTCGGCATTCTAACGTCGTTGGAAGACGGCGACGTGTTCTTCATCGACGAAATTCACCGGCTCGGACGCGTCGTGGAAGAGTTTCTGTATCCGGCGATGGAAGATTTTCAGATCGACTTCTTGGTCGACCGCGGCGCGTACGCAAAGACGCTGAAACTGCCGCTCAAGCGTTTCACGCTGGTGGGAGCGACCACGCGAGCCGGTATGCTGACGGCGCCGCTGCGCGAGCGGTTCGGGATCGTCCATCACTTCGATTACTACGCACCGGAGCAGCTCGAACGTATCTTGCGCCGGTCGGCGGCCGTTCTCGGCGTCGAGATCGACGCGGAAGGCGCACACACGATCGCTGCGCGGAGCCGCGGGACGCCCCGCGTTGCCAACCGGCTTCTGCGCCGCGTGCGCGATTATGCCGAAGTTCGTGCCGAGGGCAGAATCGATGCCGGCGTCGCGCGTGAGGCGTTGGCGCGCGAAGGCGTCGACGAGTTGGGGCTCGACCGTTTGGATCGCGGCTTTCTGCGCACGATCCTCGAGCAATATGGCGGCGGGCCGGTCGGAATGGGCGCGATCGCCGCCACCTTGACCGAGGATGCCGAGACGCTCGAAGACGTCGTCGAACCGTACTTGCTCAAGCAAGGATTCGTCATCCGCACCGCATCCGGCCGTCGCGCGACCGACGCGGCGCGCAAACATTTGGGCGTCCCGTTGCCGCCGTCGGTGCAAGAGCGGCTGCTGTGACGCTACCACGCGCGCGCTTTTTAGGATTGGTCGCGGCGACGTGCGCGCTGCCGTTGCGTGCGAAGGCGCAAGACGACGTCGATCCGGCCAGCAACAGCGCCCGCCCGGCGTTGCGAGTGCTACTCGGGTCGGGCGATGCCGAACCGACCCCCGGCGGTGGATTCGTGTTTGCGGGACGCTCGTATCGCGGAGCCTTCCAGCGGCTGCCCAGCGGTGAAATCGTCAATCTGGTCGACGTCGAGCAATATTTGTACTCGGTGGTGCCGCGTGAAATGCCGCCGTCGTGGCCGGCCGCGGCGTTACAAGCGCAGGCGCTGTGCGCGCGCACGTACGTGCTGCAGCGCAGCAACCCGCAGCGAGCGTACGATTTGGTTCCGTCCGAAGCCGATCAAGTCTACAGCGGTCTTTCGAGCGAAACGCCGGCCGGACGCGCTGCGGTGGATGCGACGGCCGGACAAGTGGTGAAGTTTAACAACGCGTACGCGCAGATCGCGTACTCGTCGTGCTGCGGGGGGCACACCGAATCCTCGGCTGAGGCATGGAGCGGCGGCGCGGTGCTGCCGTACCTGGGCGGCGTGCCATGCACGTATTGCTCGTCTTCGCCGTACTACCGGTGGCAGACGACGATCGCACTCGACGATGTAACTCGCGCGTGCGGCAGACGCCTCGATGCATCCGGTGCCGTACAAAATCTTCGTGTCTCATCCATCGATGCCAGCGGACGCGCGCGCGGGTTCGATCTCACCTGCGAGCGCGGGATGGTGACGATCAAAGGCGAGACGTTTCGACTACTGGTCGGGAGCCACGTTTTGCGCAGCCTGCTCGTGACGAGCGTTCGTCAAGCGCCGTCACCACCGTCGTTGTGGTTCGAAGGAGCCGGCCTGGGTCACGGCGTTGGGCTGTGCCAGTGGGGCGCGCGCGGCCTCGCGACACTGGGCCGCTCGGCAGTCGATATCATAGCGTGGTATTTTCCCGGAACGGTGATCGGCAACGTCTGACGACCGTCGTAGCGACGCGTATCGCTACGAACTGCCGCCGGAACTCATTGCCCAGCATCCCGCCGAACGGCGCGATGCCAGCCGTTTGATGGTCCTCGACGGCGATGCGATCGAACACGCCCATTTTGCGGACCTCTCGCAGTATCTGCGTCCCGGCGACGTGCTGGTGCTGAACGAGACGCGCGTAATCGCCGCACGACTATTCGGTTCGCGCGAACCCAGCGGCGGTCGGGTCGAACTACTGCTGTTGCATCCGGCCGGTGGCGGGCGGTTCGATCCCAACGCTTCGCGCTGGGTCGCGCTGGCACGGCCGGCCCGCCGGTTGCATACCGGCGATCGCATCCGCTTCGATGCGTCCGGTAGCGCGCACGTTACGGCCGAACTGGGCGACGGTGCGCGCGAGGTCGAGTTCGAATTACAAGAGCCGTTTGAAACGTTTCTCGAACGAGCCGGACGTTTGCCGCTGCCGCCCTACGTGCGCGACGACTCTGATGAAAACCGACGTCGTTATCAGACCGTATTCGCACGGGTGCCGGGCAGCGTCGCCGCACCGACTGCCTCGTTGCATTTTACCGACGATTTATTGCGCGAGATCGAAGCGCTCGGCGTGTCGATCGCGCGGATCGTTCTCGATGTCGGGCTGGGCACGTTCCGGCCGATGACCGCCGAACGAATCGACGATCACGAAATGCACGCGGAGCACTACGAAATTCCGGCGGCTGCGGCTCGATCGATCGCGACGGCGCGCGCCGGCGGCGGTAGGGTTGTTGCGGCCGGGACGACGGTTGTGAGGGCGCTGGAAAGTGCTGCCGACGACGGAGCCATCGCGCCGGGCGTTGGGCGAACCAGCCTGTTCATCGCGCCGGGATACCGCTTTCGTGCGGTCGACGCCCTGATCACCAACTTCCATCTGCCGCAGTCGAGCCTGCTGGTGCTCGTTAGCGCATTTGCCGGACGCGAGCGGGTGTTGCACGCTTACGAAGAGGCGGTGCGCGAACGCTACAGGTTTTTCTCGTTCGGAGATGCGATGTTCGTCGTTAAGGGTTCGGAAGCTAAACAATCGTGACGTGTTGTGTCGAATTCGCCTGTGCTCGTTCGACGTGTAGCTAGTTAACCGCCGAACGAAGGAGAGACCGATGCGATTCATGGTGCTAGTAAAACCGGGCCGCCGCGATTACGAGGACGGCGCGCTGCCCACCGCCGCAGACCTGGAAGCGATGGGACGCTTTAACGACGAGATGACCAAGGCCGGCATGATTTTGGCGCTCGACGGCCTCCAGCCGACCTCGAAGGCAGCGCGCATCCGCTATCAAGGGTCGAGGGCGCCGGTCGTCACCGACGGCCCGTTCACCGAAACCAAGGAGCTGGTCGGCGGCTTCTGGATACTTCAGGCGAAGTCGAAGGACGAGATCGTGGCGTGGATGCAACGCGCACCGTTTGAGGACGGCGATGAGGTCGAGATCCGCCAAATTTTCGAACTAGACGACTTCGGCCCCGCACTGACGCCTGAAACGAAGGACAGCTGGGTGAAACGGCGCGAGCAGTTGCCCCCGAACAACTAACATCGACGGGGTTGATGTGATCGACGCGGACCAGACCCGCCGCACGATCGAAGCCGTTTGCCGGATCGAATCGGCCAAGCTGATTGCCGGCCTCACACGGTTCGTTCGCGACGTTGGGTTCGCCGAGGAACTGGCGCAGGACGCGTTCGTCGCGGCGCTCGAGCAATGGCCGCAGTCGGGCGTGCCGCGGAATCCGGCCGCGTGGTTGATGACCGCCGCGAAGCGGCGTGCAATCGACCGAATTCGCCGCAACGTCCGACGCGACCGCAAATATCGCGAGCTCGACGGAGATCGAACGTCGCTGTACAACGCGCCTGAGGCCGAGCTCGATGGCGCGCTCGAAGCGATCGATGCCGAGCGCGACGGCGGCCGGATCGACGACGATCTGCTGCGTCTGATCTTCATTGCCTGCCATCCGATCCTTTCGGCCGAAGCGCGCGTCGCGCTCACGCTTCGGCTTCTCGGCGGATTGACGACGGACGAGATCGCACGCGCCTTTCTCATACCGGAAGCGACGGTCGCGCAGCGCATCGTGCGTGCGAAACGCACGCTGGCCGCGGCACGAGTTCCCTTCGAGGTTCCCGGCGGGAGCGAACGCCGCGCTCGGCTCGCCTCCGTGCTCGAGGTCGTTTATTTGATCTTCAACGAGGGCTACGCGTTCGACGGCGGGCGACGCGTGGATGCGGCCGGCACTGTGCGAAGATGCGCTGCGTCTCGGCCGGATGCTTGCGGCGCTCGTTGGCGACGAACCGGAAGTGCACGGACTCATGGCCCTGATGGAGATTCAAGCCTCACGAACACGAGCGCGCACGACGCCTTCGGGCGATCCCATTTTACTCTTGGATCAGGACCGCTCGAAATGGGATCATTTGCTGATCGGGCGCGGCCTCGCGGCACTCGAGCGCGTCCAACGATTCGGCGTTGCCCTTGGCCCGTATGCGCTCCAAGGCTCGATTGCGGCTTGTCACGCTCGCGCGAAAAATGCATCCGAGACCGATTGGGTGCGAATCGTCGCGTTGTACGACGCGCTCGCTCAGCTCGCTCCGTCACCGGTCATCGACCTCAACCGGGCTATTGCAGTGGGCATGGCCTACGGTCCGCTAGCCGCACTCGAGATCGTCGACGTACTCGTCACCGAGCCCTCGCTACGCAGTTACCAATTCGTGCACAGCGCTCGGGCCGATCTGCTCTTCAAGCTCGGCCGGAGGGTCGAAGCGCGCACCGCCTTCGAACATGCTGCCGGCCTGACGCGCAACGCGCGGGAACGCTCGATGCTTCTGCGCCGCGCGGAACTGTCGGCCGGCTAGATCGTATCTGCGGGCGAAACGGTGACCGTGGACGCGTGCGTGTACCACACGAGTCCGGGCGCTCCGTTCTGTTGTTTGCGGACGTGTTTACGCTGGGTGTAGTTGACCGCAACGCTACCGCTGTTTTTTCCTTTCGAATAAAACGCGGCTAACGACGCCGCCGCCCGCACGTCGTCGCTCGAGGGCTCGTCGCGGTCGTCGCGCGCGAGCACGACGTGAGCGCCTGGAATGCCGCGGGTGTGGAACCACAGATCGTTAGGACGAGCGATGCGAAACGTTACGTCGGCGTTTTCGGTTGGCGAACGTCCGACTACGATGCGCGAGCCGGCCTCCGTACGAAACTCGAGCGGTGCGCGTTTCCGTTTGCGCGCCGGAGGTGCGGCGCTCTTTCGCACGTTGCGTCCGTCGAGCTGGGCGGCTGCGGCTTCGACATCGGGAACGTCCTCTGGTGCGGCTCGTTCGGCTTCCCACGCGAGGGAGTCGGCTGCATCTAACGCGGCGCGCACTTCGATCTCGCGCCGTTCGATATGCGGCAATGCCGCGCCGAGCTTCTTATAGCGCGCGAAGAGCTTCGCCGCGCGATCCTTTGCCTCGTCATGCAGATCCGGCGCGAGTTCGTACAACGTGGCGTAAATCGAGTCGCCTTCGGTGCGAAGCGCATCGCGTTCGCTTGATTGGCGCCGCTTGGAATCCAACGACCCCAGCTCGCTCTGTAGTTTTGCGGCGCGTTCGCGCAAACGTTTGATCAGCGCGGCGCGGCGGCGAGACTCGGTTTGACGCGTTCCTCCGGCGGCGCGCTCGCGGCGCCATTCGGCCAGCACGTCGAGCAACGACGATGCGCGAGAGCAATTCGCGCCGGCAAGCGAGGGCAACGGTACGACGTGGGCTTGCACCAACGCTCCGTCCTCGCGGTAGACGTACAGGTCGCCGCCGTCCGGTTCGGCGACAGCGCGTTCGAAGGTCTCGCCGGTAACGCCGGCCGCGCTCAACGTCCGCGGCATCGATCCGGCGTTGGGCGGGAGTGGCGGCAGCTCGTACGGCAGGCCGGCCTGTACGCTACGCCGGGCGTTTTCTGCCGGTGAAAATTCCTTGGCGGCGGCGACGACCTTCTCGCCTTTCGTCATAATAATGTTGCCGAATCGTGGCACGAATTCGGCGTACACGTCGAACTCGTCGCCGACGCCGAAGCGCGAACGCGAGGAGAAGGTGCAGCGAAGCACGCGATCGCCGTGACGCGCCTTCACGGCGGTGAGTACGGTGCCGCGCAGAGAGGTCGCCAACGCCCGCACGAACCCGGGCTCGGCGAGAATGCCCAGCTCGCCATCTTCGATCGTGACCGCCGGCGGCGAGCCGAACGGATCGAAGACGAGCAATCGAGCGTTCGGGCCACGCCGAAGCACGATTGCCGTCCGGCCATCCGGCAGTACGCCGGCATCGGTTACTTTTCCGCCGCGCAGCCGGGCTTCGAGCTCGCGTCCGAGACGTCGGACTAGCAGCCAATCGGTAACCACGGCGCAGTTGGTTCGTGCCGCGCCGGCAGGTTTCCGGGCCGGAATTCATGAATCGAACGGGCTGACCTTGACTAGGGAGCGTGCGTGATCGTCGGGCCAGGGCTACTGTTTGTGGTATCCGGCCCTTCGGGTGCCGGTAAGGACACGCTCGTCGAAGCGCTCCTGAGCAAGTTGCCGCGGCTTCGCTATTCGATTTCTGCCACCACTCGGGCTCCGCGCCCGGGCGAACGCGACGGGGAACACTATTTCTTCGTTACGACGGAAGAGTTCGAACGGCGCCGGGACTGCGGAGCGATGCTCGAGACGCGCGAGTATAACGGCAACCTTTACGGCACCCCGCGCGATTACATCGAGCAGACGGTCGCGGTGGGTGACGACGTCATTATCAAGCCCGAAGTCAATGGTGCGCTGGCCATCAAAGCCGCATATCCAGACGCAGTACTGATCTTTCTCGTTCCAAGCCGTTTCTCGCATCTGCGCGAACGGTTGCTCGCGCGGCGAACCGAAACGAACGACGAGATCGCGAGCCGTCTCGCAATCGCTCACCGAGAGATGGAGTCGATCCGGCGATTCGACTACATCGTGGTCAACGAACAAGACCGCCAAGACGATGCGGAGTACGATTTGGAGGCGATCCTCCGAGCCGAACGCTTTCGCATCCACCGGTACAGCGACGACTCGCTGAATCAGGTGCGACGCTCATAGCGCGGACGCGCACACCGAACGGAATAAGGTAACCCTTACTATCATGAAAAAATCAGTCTTCGGCGATCTCGATTCGCTGCTGGTCCACGCCGACTCGAAGTTCAGCTTGGTTAATATCGCGACGAAACGCGCCCGCCAGTTAAATAATTGGATCCGCGTGCAGCAGCTGCCGACGACCGAGCGGCGTGAGTACTTCGCCAGCGAGCCGCTGGTTGACAGGGACTCGATCAACCCGAACAAGGCCGTTTCGATCGCGCTCGACGAAATCGCCGAAGGTAAGATCGCATACCATCGCACCCGCGAAGGCATCAAGTAACCCCGGGAGAGCAAACACATGTGCGGCATCGTCGGGTACATCGGCCCGAAGGACAGCGTTCCGATCATCCTCGACGCGCTCGGACGCCTCGAATATCGCGGCTACGATAGCGCGGGCATCGCGGTCATCGACGCCGACGGCAAACTCGCCGGCTCGAAGGCCGAGGGCAAGCTGTCGCGTTTAGCCGAGCGTCTGAGCAACGGTGAAACGCTGCGCGGCAGCGTGGGCATCGGACATACGCGCTGGGCGACGCACGGCCGTCCGTCGGATGCCAACGCGCATCCGCATTTGGATTGCAGTGCCGCAATTGCCGTCGTGCACAACGGCATCATCGAAAACTACTCGCCGTTGCGCGCGCGCCTGCTCGAAGCCGGCCACAAGTTTAATAGCGAGACCGACACCGAAGTGCTCGCACATCTGATCGAAACCTATCTGAAGGACGATCCGGCCGCCGGACTGGTCGGTGCGGTGCGGCGCACGTTGGACGAAGTGCGCGGCGCGTACGCGCTCGGCGTCATCTCGAGCGACGATCCCAAGCATCTGGTGTTCGCGCGGAACGGCGCTAGCCCGCTCGTGATCGGCATCGGCGAGGGCGAGATGTTCGTGGCCTCCGATACGCCGGCCATTCTGCCGTACACGCGCAAAGAGATTATTTTACAAGAAGGCGAGATTGCAGTCGTCGGCAGCGACGGCTACACGCTCACCGCGTACGACGGACGGCCGATTCATCGCGACCCGATTACCGTGACGTGGGACGCATCCTCGGCCGAAAAGAGCGGCTACAAACACTTCATGCTCAAAGAAGTGTTCGAGCAGCCGTCGGTCATTCACGAGACACTGGCCGGCCGCATCGACAGCGCCGGTGACGTGCATCTCGGGCGCGAGCTCGGGAACATCAGCGAAGACTATCTGCGCAGCATCAGCAAAATCGCGGTCACCGGTTGCGGCACGGCCTATCACGCCGGCCTGGTCGGCATGTATCTGTTGCGTTCGCTGGTCGGTTTGCCGATCGAACCCGAACTCGCCAGCGAGTTTCGCTATGGCGATCCGGTGATCGATCCGAGCGCGCTGGTAATCGCGATGTCGCAATCCGGCGAGACGGCCGACACGATCGAAGCGGTTCGTATTGCCAAACAAAAGGGCAGCGCCGTGCTCGGCATCTGCAACGTGCTCGGATCGCACCTGAGCCGGCTGGCCGACGGAACGCTGTACACCCGCGGCGGACCCGAAATCGGTGTCGCCGCGTCCAAGACCTACGCATCGCAAGTGACCGCGATGACGCTGTTGGCACTGTATCTGGCCCGTCTGCGCGGTACCACTCCGATCGAGCGGCTGCGCGAGATCGCCGAGGGCACGAAGTTGCTGCCGGCCGCGGTTGACGTGGTGCTCGACACCTCGCCGCACATTCGTAAGGTCGCCAAATCGATTCGCAAAGCGCGCAGCGTGCTGTTCCTCGGACGATTCGTGAACTTCCCGACGGCACTGGAAGGCGCGCTCAAACTCAAGGAAATTTCGTATATCCACGCCGAGGGCTATCCGGCCGGGGAAATGAAGCACGGCCCCATCGCGTTGCTCGACTCGACGGTGCCGGTTGTCGGCATCATGACCGAGGATCGCGTGCGGGAGAAGATGCTGTCGAACCTGATGGAGTCGAAGGCGCGCGAAGCGCCCATCATCGTGGTCGCAAACTACGGCGACGAGGATGCGGCGGCAATCGCCGACCACGTCTTCTGGGTGCCCAAGGTTGACGAACTGCTGTCGCCGATCGTCAACGTCATTCCGCTGCAGCTGCTGGCGTATCACATCGCCGACATCGAAGGCAAGGACGTTGACCAGCCCCGCAATCTCGCAAAAACCGTCACCGTCGAATAGCGTGCAGCGCGCCGACGGGCGGAAGTCCGACGAACTCCGGCCGGTTGACATCGTGCCCGGCTTCCTGAAGTATGCCGAAGGCAGCGCGTTGGTGAGCTTCGGTAACACCCGCGTACTGTGCGCCGCAACGCTGGAAGATCGCGTACCGCCTTGGATGAAGGGCCGCGGCACCGGGTGGGTGACCGCCGAATACGCGATGTTGCCGCGTGCCACGCAAGATCGCACGCAGCGCGAATCCTCGAAGGGGCGCATCGGCGGACGCACCCACGAGATCCAACGCATCATCGGTCGCGCGCTGCGCGCCATCACCGATATGAGTAAGCTGGGCGAGCGCACGTTGTGGATCGACTGCGACGTGATTCAGGCCGACGGCGGTACGCGCACCGCGGCCGTTACCGGAGCCTACGTGGCTCTCCATCTCGCCTTGCAAACGATGTTCGACCGCACGGATCGCGTGCGTTGGCCGCTATCGAGTGCCGTGGCTGCGGTCAGCGTCGGCATGGTCGGTGGGCGTACGCTCTTGGATCTGGCCTACGAGGAGGACAGCCGGGCCGAAGTTGACATGAACGTGTTCATGACGCAAGCCGGCCGCTTCGTGGAGATTCAGGGTACGGCGGAGGCCGAACCGTTCGACCGCCGACAGTTCGACGGAATGTTGGATTTGGCCGAAGGCGGCATACGCCAGCTGTTTGCACTGCAATCGCAAGCGGTCGGCGATGGCGGCTGACGAACGCATCACGGCGTTGGCTGCGAGGGTCGGCGAGTTTCATATCACCGATCGTGCTATGCGGCGCGCCCAGGACGATTTCGAGCGCATGCTCGCGAGCGGCGATGCGAGCGCCGACGCCGCGTCACGCTACCTGCAAGCGGTACGGCAGTATTTTGACGGCTTCGCACGCGAGGCACGCGGGCATCTGCGCGATGTCGATCGCCGGCTGGTCGATCTCAATCAAGTGCAGTTCAATCTAACGGCCGAACGCGCCGTCGCGGTCAAGCGCATCGAGGGAGCCGAAGGCGTGCTCGGGCAGGCCGTGCAGCTGCTGGAGCAGCGGGCATGATGCGCATGCTCGACCGCGTGGGTCGAGCCACCATCAACTTCTTCGAGTACGCCGGCGGGTTGACGTTGCTGTCATTCGAGTCGGCCGGATTTATCGTGCGGCTGCGCGTGCGCTTCAATGAAACGATCGCACAGGCATATCTGTTGGGCGTTCAATCGACGATCATCGTATTGTTAACGTCGCTCTTCACCGGCATGGTGATTTCGCTCGAATCGGCCCAGCAGGCCGTGCAGTACGGCGTCGGCAATTTGGTCGGCGGCGCGGTCGCGTACGGGTCGGTACGAGAACTGGGACCGATGCTGACGGCGGTGGTCGTCGCCGGACGGGTCGGTGCGGCGATTGCCGCCGAGATCGGTTCGATGGTCGTGACCGAACAGATCGAGGCCCTGCGCTCGATGGGTATCGAGCCGGCGCGTTATTTGGTCGTGCCGCGGCTCCTCGCGTTGCTGTTGATGCTGCCGTTATTAACAATTTTCGCCGACGTGATTTCGATCGTCGGCGGTGGCTGGATCGCGCAAACCTACGCGCATATCTCGGTTGACACGTTCATCGCTTCGGTTCGTCAGACGATCGGAATCAGCGACGTGCTCAAGGGCCTGGTCAAAACATTCGTCTTCGCAATCATCATTGCGATGATCGGTGCCTATCAAGGATTGACGACCAAGGGCGGCGCCGCGGGCGTCGGCGTTTCGACGACCGGTGCCGTAGTGCTGGCGATCATCATGATCTTTATCTCGAACTTCACGCTCTCGTTCTTGCTGTTCGGAGGGTGACGAACGGCATGCCGGAGCCCGGATCGAACGTTATAGCCCGCCTCGACGACGTGTCGCTCTCGTTCGGCGATCGCATCGTGCTCAAGAACTGCAATCTCGACATCGTCGAAGGTGCGATTACGTGCATCGTCGGTTTATCCGGCGCCGGCAAGTCGACGATCTTGCGCCTTCTGGACGGGCTGATTCGTCCGAACTCCGGGCACGTGTACCTGCGCGGAAAAGACATCTGCCACATGACCGAGGAGCAACTCATTCCGGCGCGGCGGAAGATCAGCCTGGCTTTTCAGTTCGCGGCGCTGTTGGACAGTTTGACGGTCGGCGAAAACGTTGCCCTACCGCTCCAGGAGCGAGGGGGCATGAACGATGCCCAGATCCGGCAGACCGTCATGGATTCGCTCGACAGCGTCGGGTTGGAGCACACCTTCGACAACCTGCCGAGCGAGCTTTCGGGCGGCATGCTCAAGCGCGCGGGGTTCGCGCGCGCCATCGTTACCACGCCGGATCTGGTGCTATACGACGAGCCGACGACCGGCTTGGACCCGGTTGTCACCGGTCTCATTACGAATACCATCAAGAAGTTACGCGGCAAGCTGAACGGGACGGCGGTCGTCATCTCGCACGACATGGATTCGATCTACGCCATGGCCGATTACGTGGCGATGCTGTTCGAAGGCGCCGTGATCGCCTGCGACACCGTCGAGGGTATCAAGAACTCGATGAATCCTATCGTACAACAGTTTATTACGGGCTCGCAGGTGGGGCCGATCCCCATCTAGCCGGGCTATGCAACGAGGCACTTGGAAGCGGAGGGCAAATACGCAAAAGCTATGACCAGGCAGGCGCAGGTAGGCGCGTTTACGCTCGTCGCCCTCCTCTTTTTGTTCGGCGTGTTTTACGTCATCACCGATTTCGGAACGCGCAGCACCGGCTATCAAATGGGCGTGCATTTCCGCTCGGCTGCCGGCGTGACGCGTGGCTCGCTGGTCTATTTTAGCGGCGTCGAGATCGGGTCGGTTGACGACATCAAGCTCCTGGACGACAATACCGTAGACGTGATTCTGTCAATCAGCCACGACGTTGACATCCCGCAATCATCGCGCTTTCTGATCCAAGCGCCGTTGACGGGTTCGCCCAACGTCTTGATCGTGCCGCCGGTCGGTTTACGCCCGCCCTTCGCCACGCTCGAACGGAGCGTACTTCCCGTTGCACTACAGCCGCAAGGCACCAATAGCGCCACCGTCGCCGACCTGCTCGATGCGGGCCAAGGCGAAGTGAAGAAGTTCGACCAGCTGATGTCGGAGCTGCAAGCGCGCACGCCCAAGCTGCTGAGCTCGCTGCAGTTGACGATCGACAGCGCCAATGAGTTGGCGGTTTCGACCAAGTCGTCGATGCAAGTGCTATCCCAACGGCTGCTCGCGTTGAGTGCGAGTTTGGAGACCGGGCTGAGCGCCGCGAGTAATAACGTGGCGCAACTCACGCAAACGCTCAACGGCGCCGCGACGACCGATTCGACCAAGGTCTCTGCGCTGCTCGATCAGTTGAACACGACGTCGTTGTCGCTCAACAAGTCGATGACGGCGCTCGAGGGTATGGCGACGGATCCGCAGCTTAAGGCCAACGTGTTGGCGACCACGCAAAACATTGCCACCACGACGGCCAACCTGGCAGCGCTTACCAAGGATTTACACAACGTCACCGGCGATCCGAAGACGCAGGCGCAGTTACGCGATACGGTCGCGAATCTCGACGCGACGATGCAGCGAGCCAACTCTTTGCTGGGCGAGCTGGGCGGCCAGAGCAGCGTTCCGGGCGTTGACCCCAACGCTACGCCGTATCCGCCGACCGTTCCGGGAGCGTCGCCCTATCCGGTAACGCCGGGCGGTGTGGCACCTGCCCCGGCGCCGACGTCGGCCGCGCACGCCAAAATCGCCAATCAGCTTTCCACGTTATCGCACAGCCTGATCGCACTCCAGCTGCGCTTGAGCGGGCTGTCGGTGCAGCAGAACCCCGGTTTGAATCCCGTGATGACCAAGAGCCAGGGACCGCTCGGCGACATCAATGCGATCATCTTGCCGCACGCCTCGACCAGTTTGATGGTCGGCGCAAACTCGATCGGCAACAACACGACGTGGAACGCGGTGCTACTCAAGGGCAACAGTTCGAATTTCACCTTCGGCGGCGGCGTGCTGTATTCGCAAATCGGGGTGATGGGCCGCGCCAACGTGATCAAGGGCTTTGGTCTGGAAACACGCGTGTACGATCTTACGTACCCGATGATCGATCTCTACGGCAACATACACGTACTGAAGAATGGCGAACTGTTCTTCGGCCAACGCGATATGACGCACGCTAGCCGGCGCAATACGGCCGGCTTTCAATACACGTTCTAGCCAATGGATCGCGTCCGTCCTCGAGTCGGAATCATCGGCGCGGGCGCGATGGGCACCCTGTTCGGCTATCACTTGGCCGCTTCGTGCGACGTCACGATGCTCGATCAAAGTGCGGCGGTCAGCCGGGCGATCGAGCGCGACGGTTTACAGATCGACGACCAACTGCCAAGGACGGTGGCGGTGGCGGCCGAGGCGCGCGAGCTGTTCGGTTCGAGCGTATTATTCTTATTCGTTAAAGCCGTCGATACGTTGCGCGCGTTGCGCCCGTTTGCCGGCGAACTCGACCCGGCGTCGCCGATCGTATCGCTGCAAAACGGCATTGGCAACGAAACCGCGATCAAAACCGCGCTCGGCGGATCCGTACCCGTAATCCTCGGGATCACTACTGAATCTTCGTTAACGATCGCGCCCGGACGCGTACACGCGTCGCACGGCGGCAACTCGATTTTAGGGTCGAATGCGACGTCGCAAGCGACGCTTCGTTCGGTGGCCGACTTGCTGACGAACAGCGGATTGCAAGCGTCGGTCGTCTACGACATTCGCCCGCATCTGTGGGGCAAGCTGGTCGCAAACTCTGCGATCAACGCGTTATCGGCGTTGCTCGATTGCGAATCCGGAGCCATACCGCGCGACCAAAATGCCGCCCAGATAGCGCACGCGTTAGCGACCGAAGCTGCTGCCGTCGCCGCCGCAAATAAGATCGGACTGCCGTTCTCGAATGCTTGGGACTACGTAAAAGAAGTGATCGCGTTGGGCGCCGACGCCAAGAGTTCGATGGCGTTCGATTTGGAATCGGGGCATCCGAGCGAGATCGATCACATCAACGGAGCGGTCGTCGCGTACGGGCGCCGCAGCAACACGCCCACGCCGGTGAACGAGACGATCGTGCGCTTGATCAAAGCGCGCGAAGCGGTTCTTTCGCGAGCACGTTCTTAGCTATCGACCTATGCGGGCGTTGACTGCGTCGAGCACCGCGTCGCGTCCCGTGGCGATATCCCCAGCCGTTACCGGAACGTCGATATCGGGTTGCAGGCCGGCATCGGGTTGCGGTGCCGCCGGGAACGTGCCGATCAACGGAATGTCGATCTCAATCTTCGACTTTGGTAAATGCAGGAAGAAAAACGCGCCGCCGTCGATGCCTTGCCGGTTTCCGCCCGTCGGTTGCCCCGCGAGTTTGGCTAATCCGGCTTGCTGCGCGACCTGCGCGAAGTTGAAGGTCGCCGAGCTGTCGCTCGCATCGACCAAGACAAAGACGGGGCCAGGGTAGTGTTTTCCGCTTGCGGCAACCATCCCAGCGTCGTCCCCGCCTCGCTCCAGCGCAAAAAATGGCACGTGAGGGGCGGTAGGCCACGGGCTCTCCAGTGCGACCGCGCTCGATCCCCAATTCTTGAACGACGGATCCCACGTTCGTAAATACGGTAACAGCCGCTCCGGTACCGAGCGATATCGCACGAGCTGTTTTAACGGCGATAGGCCGAGGTTCGCCGGGACTAACCGCTGCAAAATCGTGTCTCCGATCTCGTCGAGACCGCCCTCGTTTCCACGCACGTCGATGACGAACGCCGGCGGCTTCTTCACCGCTAGTTCATCGAGGTGCGCGGCCAGCCACGTTTTCCAGTCCCACGTGCTGTTGAACAGTGCCCAGTCCGGCATGTACAAGTACGCCGCGCCGTTGCTAAGGTAACGCCATTCAAAGGACGAGCCAGATCCGGTTTCGGTAACCGGAACAGCAGAAAGGCGCTGTTGATAGGTCAGCGCGCGCACGGTCGCCGCGATTGCGCGCCCTTTGGGGTCGATCGCCGACAACTGCAACTGCGGCGATTTCTGGTGAAAGAACATCGGAAAGAATATATCGAACGTTTCGTACGTCTCGGCGCCGCGCACGCCCAAGAGGGCAACCCGTTTGGCATCATTGGAGCCGTCGCCTCGCGCGACGGTCATCAGCGTTTCCAGGATCCGCCTCGATGACGTGCCGTTAATCTCGACCACGCGCGTGCCGCGCGGCAGAATGTGTGATGGTGTAAAGTCGCGGGTCACCACCATCTCGCCGTCGATCCACTCGAAGAAGAACGGCACGCGATTTTGGCCTCGAAAGAGCTCGGCAACAACCGACGGATCTTGATTGAAAAAATTGGCGTAACAATGCCCGCATCGCAGCTTGGCCTCGAATTTCAGAAAATGCAAGATAGGCAGATTCCAACGATTGCGAGTGGTTAAGCGTTGCGCGTAAGTCTGTGAAGTCTGCGTCGATCTGTTTGGTGTCGTTATAGCGGAGTAGTCCGGGGTGCAGCGTCTCCAAGGCGTCGCGCAAGACCGCGACGTCGGTCTGCAAATCAGCTGCTGAGACCGTCGTCGCTGCGGGCGCAACCTGAGAGGCCGGCGTCCTCCCCGGCAACGCGAGCGCCAAGGTGGCAAGTAGGAGAGCGAGCGTGCGCGAGATGGACGGCAATCGACGGTCTATGCCTGAGGGTGTAACTTCAGCAAACGGATCGCACCGGCTTGCGTTTCGATATCGATCGAACGCGTGCCGCCGCCGTTCACGTCTCCATCGATCGTTTCCGAACGCCCTTGCGACGTACCGCGAAGATCGAAGTCGGTAAACAGCATGCCGTTGTCCGTATGCAGGCGCACGTGGAACTTGGCGTTTTCGTTCACCCATACTTCGGCGTCGCCATGACCGATCGCGTAGTGCAACGTTCCCGGCCAATCGATCGAGCCCATCGTCGATGAAAGATTTCCATCGCCGACCGACGCTTGCGCGTACGAGCGCACCATGATTTGCACGTCGCCCTTGTCGGCGCGCACGCGAACGCTGCCGGTGATATTGGTAACGTGCACGTCGCCGTTCTTCGAGTCGATATCGAGCGCCACGCCGTCGGGAACGCGCACCAACAAGGATCCGACCGGCTGCGACACGCCGACCGTCAGGCCGTCGCGTCCGGCTCGGAGCTTCGGCGGCGCAGGCTGGTTCTTGCCTTTCTCTCCCGTCGCGCTGATGGTAAATCGGTCCCGCGGTTCCCCTGCGGCGGGGGCGAACGCGCTGATCGTACCGCCGGCAGAGCGGATGGACATCGTGGCGCCTGGGTTGAGCAAGCCGACGGTCGTTACGTATGGGGCGAGGTTGGAGCAACCGGCTGCGAGCGGCACGAGAAGAAGAAGCAGCGTCGAACGCAGTTGGAAAGGAGACTTCATCGTGATGCATCGTTCGGCTCGCACGTCCATTTTCGCTCTCGTGGCGCTCATTCTGAGCGCCTGTTCCGGAGGGCAAACCGCCTCGAACGTACCGCTTACTGACGGCGCCGGCCCGTCGAAGATCCGTCACGCCGCGGTTTGGATCCCGGCCGCGCAATCGACGTTCGCGATTCAATACGATGGAAAGCTCGATTTGAGCGTGGATGCCGACACGTACGATCTCGATGGTTTCGATACTAAGGCAGACACGGTGAGTCAACTGCATCAGGCCAACCGGCACGCGGTGTGCTACATCTCGGCCGGCACTTGGGAAAACTGGCGCCCGGATGCCAAACAGTTCCCGAAGAGCGTGCTCGGAAATCCCGACGGCCATTGGAAGGGCGAACGCTGGCTTGACGTGCGCCAACTCTCGATCCTCGAACCGATCATGACTGCACGTTTTCAAATGTGCGCGCAGAAGGGCTTCGATGCGGTTGACCCGGATAACATCGATGGCTACGAAAATAAAACCGGCTTCAAGATTACGTCGCAAGACCAGTTAGCCTACGACGAGTGGTTAGCGACCGAGGTGCATTCGCTCAACATGTCGATCGATCAGAAAAATGATAACGACCAGATTAAAGACCTGCGTCCGTATTTCGACTTCGCAGTATTAGAGCAGTGCTATCAGCAGAAATACTGTCAGCAGTTTACACCGTATACCGACGATAACGCACTCGTCGTCGATATCGAATACAAGGGATCGAAATCGCAGTTCATCAACGACGTGTGTCCGGCCGAGGCGGCATACAAGGAAACGGCGTTGCGCAAGCATCTGAACCTGAACGCCTGGGAGATTACCTGCTCGAGCTAGCCGCCGGCACGGGGGTCGGTTCTTCCAGCGTATTTCGTAAGGGTAACTGCAGCGGCATCGGCGACGCTTCGTCGCCGGCAGCGCCGACGTTTTCGAATTCCACCGACGTCTGCGTGTAGATTTCGCCGGCTACAGCCATCGGAGCGCCGGCGATCTCGCGGTCGATATAATGCTCGCCGTCGATATCGGTGAAGTTGACCGTCCAGGGGATCTTGGTTCCGGGTCCATCCAAGAAGTTGATGCCGACGCGCAGGCGCCAAACCGCGTAATCGTTTTCATCGACCCATAGATCGCGCAAGCGATACTTTCCCGGATCGCGCACCGCGCGCAAGGTCACGTGGTAACACAGGTGCCCGTTGACGGTTTCCTGACCGGCATAACGCATAACGTAGTTTCGGTGCGCCGCAACGACGACGGCGATCACCGGCAACTCCACGGACGGCGTCGGCGTCGGCGTTACCCGTGGGTCGGGATCGTGATATTCCTTACGAATTTCCTGCGACGAGAGCGGCTGAGTTGAAGGGCGTGGGTTCGGGGGCCGGCACGAACGGCGCCATGCCAAACGAGTATGTCGGAGCTAGCCGCGGAACGCCGAGGAAGTTGACTTGCGGTTCCGGCTTTCCGATGCGGTAGAAACCGAACAGCGAAACGTTCAAGCCGCCGGGCGGCCGGACAGGGTTTTCTTTTTCGAAATCGCTGATCGGGTCCACCGAAATCTCATCGTCGATTGCGTCGAAGCGCGTTTCGTAGCGTTCGACTCGTTCTTTGCCGCCCTCCACGATCCGGACGACGACGCGGTACGCCAACATTTGCGGGTACCGCTGCGAGAGCCAATAGGCTTGCGCGCGGGCGTAGATCGCGTACGGGTCGATCGGCGGAATCATTCGTCCATCTTGTCGCGCGGGTGGGCGCGATCGTAGGCGCGTTTTTTGTGTTGCATCGACATTTTGAGGTAAATCCCAGTGGTCGCGAGGCTTTCGTGGCCGAGAAACTCGCGAATCGTCTCGAGGTTGACATCGTTCTCGGCGAGATGCGTGGCGAACGAATGCCGCAGCGTATGCGGGCTCGCATGGCGTTGCACGCCGCTCACTTTATACACTTCGCGGAAAATGCGCCACACGTGCATTGGCGACAACCGTTTGCCGCCGCGTCCAAGGAATAGGGCCTCGTCTCGGCTACGCGGGCGAACGGCCAGGTATGCGGCAATCGCGTCGGCCGCCGACCGGTTGATCAGCACCATACGTTCCTTGCTGCCCTTGCCGTGAATGCGGACCTCGCGGTTCTTGAGGTTGACGTCGCCGAGGTCGATGGTGGTGACTTCGGCACGGCGGATGCCTGCGGCGTATAACAGCTCGAGGATGGCGATGTCGCGGCGCTTGCGGTCTTCGGTGCGGCCCGCGATGGCTTGGGTATTTAAGAGTCCGCGAACCTCGTCTTGGTCGAGGTGCTCGGGCAGTTTCCGTTCGAGCTTCGGGCCGGCCACGATCGACGCCGGGTCGTCGTCACGGACCGCGGTCAGCTTGAGGAATTTGTACAACGCTTTAACGGACGACAGCTTGCGGCGCACGGTTCGCATGTCGTAGCCTTTGTCGCCCGAAATATGCATTACATACCGGCGCACGTCCGAGGTGGTCGCGGCGCGCAGTTGCGGATACTCGCGCCCCATCGGCGATTCGTCGGCGGCTAACCGCGCCAGGTACGCGCCGAACTCGTGCAAGTCGCGCGCGTACGCCTCGACGGTTAGCCGGCTGCGATTCCGTTCGAGCCGCAGGTAGGCCATCAGATCCAGAATGATCGGGTTGACCACCGGGGTTCCTCGCCGGGTCCGTGCTGCCACTGGCGCCTCCTCTCCCGCTTACCACCAAGGAAACATAATAACAGTTTTACTGCATTCGAGTGGATGAAGAACGACCCTGCCGCGGCAAGGGGGCCGGTGCCCTCCCCCGATATTTCAACCCGATGGATCCCAACCCTGACGGCGGCTTCGACCTCGACCCGGCGTACGGTGGACGGTTTGCCGCCGGCGACACGATCGCGATCGTATTACCGGAGCCGGGCTTCGTAATCGCGACGATTGGGCGCTTGACGCCCGAGCGCATGCTCGTAACGACGTTCGGGCCGGCGCTGGGCCGCGTAGACGGTGCCGGCCTGATGGCGTGGCGTCCTGAGGGCTGGTCGAGCTGGGTCGCCGATACGATCGGCCTTCGCGACGGCACATACCTCAAGGTGCCGTCGCCGCCGGGCTTGGCGCTCGCGAAGGACATCGATGTCGCGACGCTGCCCCGATTCAAGGCGGTTGCGAAGGGTGGCAGGCGCGTACTCGCCGAGTACGATCCGGAAACGTTGTTCATTCGCGCGATGATCGATTCGGACGACACGCCGGAGTTTCGCGACGCACCGTCGGTCGTTCCGCAAGACGCCACGACCTTCGAAGTGGCACTGAGCCTGAATGTCGGCTTTGACATCGAGTTACCAGATCCACCGATGCTCGAGCAAATGAATAAATCACGTTTCGTTATCGCCATTCTGCGCGAGCAAGTGACGAGCGGCGTTGACGAACTCGTCTTCGACCATACGTTGAGCTTTCGGAAAGCCAAGGATGCTACGACTGCGCTTGCCGAGTTACTGCGGCCGGACGTCGAGGCATTCGTGTTACCGAAATCGAGCCTCTTCAGTCCGACCGAAGTTCGCGCGCGTATTCGCTCGCCACTCAATTACCCGAGCGTTCGTACGGTCGTGCGAGAGTTGCAGCGGATCGCCAAGGCGTCGAATGGTTCGTACGACGGCTTCGGCGCGCTCGCGGTGTAGATGGCATTAGCCGTCGCGGCCATTTCGGTCGCGCTCCTAACGCTTCGTCCGTTCGGAATACGGTCGTGGATTTGGCCGCTTGCCGGCGCGTTCATCGTCGTCGTGTTCGGGTTCGAGCCGACGCCGATTGCGGGCTACGCGATAGAGCGGCAATGGAACGTGTTGCTTTTTATCGGCGGCTTGATGGGCCTCGGCGCCGTTGCGTCCGAAGCGGGCGTATTTAGGTCGGTTGCCGGGAAACTTTTAGGATATGGCCGCGGTGAGCGCAGGCGCCTCTTTGTGTGGACCTTCTTGGGCGGGGCCGCCATGACGGCGTTGCTATCCAACGATGCGACGGCCGTCATCCTTACGCCGATCATCTACGACGCGGTCAGCGAACTTGGTATCGACCCGATGCCGTACGTGCTTGCGGGGCTGTTCGTGGCCGACACCGCGTCGTTCGGGTTACCGTTTTCGAATCCGGCCAACGTCGTCATCTTGCCGCATCCGAGCATATGGCCGTATCTGCTGCACTTAGGAGTTCCCGAGTTGGCGGCAATCGCGATCAATCTCGGCATATTCTTGTGGATATTCCGCCACCAGCTCAACGGTGCGTACTCGGTGCCGGTTGCACCGGTCGAACATCCGAAGGCGTTGCGCGTCGGTATAGGATTGATGCTCGTAACGGTAGCCTATGTCGTCGCCTTAATCACCCATTTTCCGCTGGGACCGGTTGCCGCGATCGCCGCGCTCCTTCTTCTTGCGCTCGCCGGCGTGTCGCCGGTTCGTGTCGTGCGCCGGATGGGATGGACGACGCTGGCGATGCTGTGCGGGTTGTTCGTGCTGCTCGATGCCGTCGTTCGTAGCAACGCGGCAAACGGCGCGATTCACGTGCTCGACCAGCACCCATTCGATCTCGCGGTGGCGGCGTCTTCCGCCGGCGCGGCGGCGCTACTGTCCAACTTGTTCAACAATTTGCCGGTGGCAATTGCCGGCGCGTATGCCGTGGTGCACGACCCAACGGGTCACGTCGCATATCCACTGATCGCCGGCGTCGATCTCGGACCGAATCTCACGTTTGGCGGCTCGATCGCGACCCTGCTTTGCTTAGACGTGCTGCGGCGGCACGGTGTACGTGTCAGTCTGCTTCAGTACGCCAAGCTCGGGTTAGCCGTCGTTCCGGCGTGCCTTGCGGTCACCGTTCTATGGTTGTGGATACTACACTGAACGTTATTTGCAATGGTAGAGCAGCCGCCAATCCAGCGTTTGCATTTTCACTCCAGTCTAGTTCGCCAGATTGCAGACCGGGAAGCGTACGACGGTCGTCCGGTCGGTGTATCTCGTGAATGCGGCATTTTCATGCGGCGTGCGAGGAGCGTCGGCAACATCTTCTCCTACTTGGGCCAGCGTCACGTTTAGAACGTCGTTTGTTCCCGCACGTTGCTTTTGGTCGTACGCCGTTTGGTCGAACAGCCAATCCGGTAGCGTTTGCGGGAAGGCGGTCCTTACGATCGTCACATCGTACGAACGGTTTCCGTCACCACCGGGAGAGACCCAAGACAGGTGCGTCGCGGTCCAGTAACTCGAAGCGGACCCGAACTGGGCCGTCACCGTCGTCCCGTTACTCTTCGCGACATACCGAATGCCTCGAATGTCGAAAGTGAGCCGGTTGACCCAAAGATCGCGCACGTTGTTAGCGGAGCCATCGGCGATCGGTGTAAAACGAAGCTGATACGACTGCGATGCGCCGGTGCCGCTATCCCGCGCCAACTCGATGCGGTAGTTATCGACTGAGGTTGTGACCGTTGGCGCGTTGAGAATCGTTGTTGCCAGCAATGGCAACGTATTTTTCCCGACCTGGGCCTGCGGGAGCCACGTTTGATCGAGCCTGCACGTCGCGTTCTTGGCGTCGTCCTCTTGCCTGACCGCGTAGCGCCATTCGAGCTGGCTGCTCGGAAGATCGGGCTGGTTCGTTCGAATATCCCAAAACGTAGTATAGATTGCGTACGGCGGCGTGGGATATGTCGCGAGTCGCGCGAGAGCGCGCTGGAGAATCGAAGCCGGCGTTAGCGTCGGGTTGGAAGTCGTCGCGCCGGCGATCGCGCTGCGCGCAGAGGCAGGGACAAGAACGGCAAAGCAAACCGCGCACAAAGCGAGCGTCCGTTTTGTCGCTTTAGGAAGTAGCGAACAACTCATGCACGATCATTCTCGTGCGAAAATACTCTGCCTCTCCAATTTCCGCCATGCTGAGCTTTCGGAGCACGCGGCGCGAAGCGATGTTCTCCGCCATCGTCAGACCGATGACTCGTCCCAGGCCGGCGCGAGTGAATCCGTCAGCCACGACCGCGGCGGCCGCTTCGGTCGCAAAGCCTCGTCCCCAAAACGGCCGGTCGATAAGGTAGGCGACTTCGATTTCCGCCGTGTCGGCGATGGTACTGAGCCCGCAGTGGCCGATGAGCTGCAACGAGGGGCGCTCGCGAATCGCAAGAAGACCGTAGCCGCGTTCTCGCGCGTGCGTGGAGAAGCGCTCGATGAGGTCGCGCGTCAGCTGCTCGGTCCATACGCCCCCAGGTATGAACCGCATGTTTTCCGGATTGGCGTAGATCGCGATCGCCTCGGGCACATCCCGCGACGTGAACGGTCGAAGTGTCAAACGGTCGGTCTCAAGGTACACGATAGGCCCGATTATAACCGGCCTTATTCACCGCGTCTCCAAATTGTCTCGATTAGAGCGCTTTTTTGAACACTTTGAGATTTAATTTCGGACTCTTTATCCAGAAAGCCGCATACTATTTGACATGTTTGCATCGATATTGCTCGCGCTCATTGCAGGCGTTGGATTTGCGCCCGGCGCCGCTCCATCGGACATTGCCGCGTTGCGTCAGCCGGGAGTGACCGTTCCCCCGATAACGTTGCCGAATATCGCGGGCGGAACGCTGCCGCTACGCGATCCGAACGGCCGGGTGACGGTGCTCGTGATATTCGCCGCCTGGTGCGACCCGTGCCGCAAGAATCTGCCGGCGATCGAGCGCCTCGCCCAAAGCAGGCGCGCCCGTTTCGTGGGAATCGACGAACTCGAGAGTCCGGCCAAAGCTCGAGCGCTCGTCGCCGAATACGGCCTGACGTTTCCAGTCGGGATACTGACGGACGCCGGCGTTCGACGGGCCGGATGTTACCGACAATCAACGGGCGGCGACGGGTCTCGATATTCCGGCCGTTTACGTGATCGATTCGCGCAGCAGATCGTTCAAGGCATTTGTCGGCGCGCGCGCAGCGGCCATATCGGAAATCGCTGCCGCTATTACCGGGACCGCGCGCCACTAGATACATCCGTCCAATCGATATCGCGTCGCACGATCGCATGCGGCGCGACGGAAATCTTGTGTAACGAGAAGAGCGGTGCTTCATCGATCTCTCCGGAGAGCACGGTGAGATCGCATGTCGCCGGACTCCGGATAGAGTCGAAGTAATAGGCACCGTCTTGGATGATTGCCGTGTACCTAACGATGCCCTGATTCAGTTCCGCGCAGTTGGCGATGATGCGGACACCGTTCTCCGGGAACGTTCCAGCCAAGCCTCCAGGTCCGGCTCGCATCGACAACTGGTCTTGGCCGCGAAGCACGACCGATCGATTCTTGCCCGGCAACACGACGAGTTCGTGCGATGTCGTGCACGGCAACACCCCGGCCACGATCGTGTAATAGCCGGGATTCAGCGTGGCTGAATAGGTCTGCAGCCGAGATGGCTGTCGCTGTAATGTGCCACTCGCCACGACCGTTCCGGACGGAGTCGTAATGAACGAGACGGTGCTCGTACCGCGAGCGCCACACGAGACGAAGGTTACGCGTACGTGCGAGCGCGCCGGCGCCGCCGCTCGATATGCCAGAGCTGTAGAGGTGTCGGCCGCGTGCAGCATAGCGCCGAAACCGTTAGTTTTCTAGGTTGTAAATTACGTTTCCGACCGAGGCGCCGCCGCTACGATAGCTGTCTTCGAGGCCCGAGAACGAGCGCCAAGACATTACGACGTTGCCGGATGCCTCTCGCTTCGCGATCAGGGACGCCACTTTGCCGTCCGCGCGCGTGAAAGACACTCCACCGGGCTGCGTCTGTAACTCGTATTTTTTTGTTGCGATGCGTTCCATAAACTCCGGAAACTTCGACCAGAATTGCGCAACAGAAACGGGCTCGCCGGAGCCGATCGTTTTTTCTACCATAACAGCCCCAGCGTACTCCTCATTATGGGATTCGTCTACCGGAAACCCGTCCGAACCCGACTCAGGCCATTTACTGCGTGGTAAAGGATCCGAGGTCGGCCCACCCGGGCGGAAATGATTCGCCTCCGTAGCACGGGTTTTGCACTACCCAGGCTCTCGCTTCATATTTCGTACGTGGCTGCAGGGTCTTGAACGAGACGGCAAATCGTGTCGTTAAGTATTGCCCGTATGGACCCGCCGTGGCAATCGGCGAAGGGAGCGGGTTTGGAACGGGAACGTGCTTCGTGTGAACGTTGTTTTCGTACGTGTAGGTACCGATGGCAAGGACGATCCGAGTTATACCGTTCGAAGCGAACACCATCTGGCCGACGTCGGTTGACACACCCATCGTGCCGGGTATCGGATATAACAACTCAAGGAACGGTTTCGACACCGGACAGAACGGATGCGACGGCGTTGTCGAACCCGTTTGCGATCCGCCGCACGCAGAAAGCACGGAGAGTAGTGCGAAAACAAGAAATGAGACCGGCCCGGTGATAAAATTCCGCATGCGAGTGCACCTCTTCAGCGAGATTGCTATTCACCAAGCATAGCAAGCAGCCTCCGCGAGGGGCCGCTTGCCCGTCGCGGAAGCAATCGCGTCATGACGACTACCGCTCGAATCGCCCTTCTTCTCGCCTTCGGTCTCGCCGCTTGCGGAGGGCCCGCAAGCACGCCGAGTGCTACCGGAACGGCTGCGTTGTTGCCGCAACAGCGAGCCGCGCTAGCTAAGCCCGATCGAGGTGCCTCGTGGATGCGCGACGGAATCAAGAGTGGCTCGTTGCTGTACGTTTCGGATACCGAAAGCGGCGATGTCTACGTGTTTAACTACCCGAAGGGAACGCCGGCCGGTACGATCACCGGTCTCACAGATCCGGGCGGCGAGTGCGTTGACGCAAAGGGTAACGTGTTCGTGACCAACACCGGCGGAAGTAACGTTCTCGAGTACGCGCATGGCGGAACGGCGCCCATCGCGACACTGAAGGATCCTGGATTCTTTCCGATCGGGCTGTGCGGTTTACTCGAAAACCGGGGATCTGGCGGTGACGAACTTTTCGTCATCGTCGAGCGGCCCCGGAAACATCGTGATCTACAAGCATGCACAAGGGAAACCCGGCAAAGCTTTGACCGATGCGAACACGCCGCAGTTCTTGCTGTGCGGATACGACCCGACCGGTAACTTGTATGCGGACGGGTTGACGAGCACGAGCGCGTTTTCTCTAGACGAACTTCCGGCTGGAAAGAGAGCGCTCGTGCCCATCGCGTTGGATAAGGGAATCGGCAATCCCGGAGCGGTGCAATGGGACGGGAAGTTTCTGGCGGTCGGCGATCAAGCCGACAACGCCGTCGATCGGTTCGCGATTTCATCGGGTACGGGTACGTTTCAAAGTGCGACGGCGTTAAAGAACGCCATCGCAATCTTTCAGTTTTGGATCCAGGATGGCCGCATTATCGGCCCGGATTCCGGCAACGCGTCGGTCGAGATCTGGAAGTATCCAGCCGGCGGCAAACCGATTACAACCGTACGCGGCGTCTACGTTCCGCTCGGAACGGTGGTCAGTAACCCCTAGACGCTTGTCGCGTGGCGGTTACCGGGACCGGAACCGTCGCAGGGACCGGCTTGCGGTGGAGCGCCGCGCTCGGCGGAAGCTTGATCGAATCGGCGAGCCGCAGAAACTTCAATGTCTGGACGCTCCACCAGGTCGGATCGATCTCGAACCACTTCAGCCCGTGCCGAGCCGAATACGGAAAGGCGTGGTGGTTGTTGTGCAGCCTTCGCCCCAGGCGAGTAACGCAACCCACCAGCAGTTCGTCGATAGGTCGCGCGTCACGTAGGTACGATACCCGAGCGAATGCGCGGCACTGTTCACAAACCACGTGACGTGGTAGCTCACGACGAGTCGCACGAAGATGCCCCAAACGATCCAGCTCCAGCCGCCGAACGCGAACAATAATCCGGCGAGAGCGAAATGTGCGATCCATTGCAGGTAGGGGAGCGCCCGGTAGAAACGGTCGTTGGCCATGTCGGGAACATACCGGACAAGTTCTTCTTCGTTCTCGAGCGCGTCGTTGGGCTTATAGAGCCAATCCATATGCGACCACAAGAAACCGCGATCCCGGCCGTGCGGATCACCCTCGCGGTCGGCGTACGCGTGATGTTTGCGGTGGATGGCGACCCAACGGACCGGGTCGCCTTGCAGCGATAACGTCCCGATCGTCGCTAGTATGTATTCGACCGGCTTAAGAAGCCGCACCGACCGGTGCGTGAGCACCCGGTGGTAGCACAGGTTGATGCCCAATCCGCCGGTCACCCAGAGCAAGACGAAGGCCACGGCTACCGAGCTCCAGTGCGTCATACCCGGTAAGAATGCGGCGAGTGCGGCGATGTGGATCAGACCAATGCCGACCCCGTTTGTCCAGCGCCTAAAGGTGACGTTCAAATTACGTAAATCTTTCTTTGGGGTCCGGTTCGTCGACTTATACCCGTATTGGTATGAATATCCTTGCACGTTTGCAGCGACTTCAGTCGGTCCATGCGTGCGTGAGCATCAACCAAAATGCAAGTCCGGCGTAATCGCCGTATTTTGCATATACCCGCCTAATGGTTGAATCTTTCGCTTGTTTCTTCTTTTCGATCTTCAGAAACGTGGGACGCGTCCACGAATCGAGGACCAAATTGCGATGGCGCCCGAGCAGTTGCATCACGTGGGCGGCGCCGTATGGGCCGATGCCCGGCAACTCCAACAGTGCAGCCTCGACGTCGTCGTCGCTTCGCCCGGCCGACGAGAGAAGCGATTCCAAATCGAGCGACCCATCGGCAACGTCGCGAGCGATCGCACGCACGTAGGCACCGCGATAGCCCATTTGCGCGACGTCTTTGAACCACGCGTCAGGCGTTTTCGCGATTAACGCCGGCTCCGGAAACGCGCCGTCGCCAAGTTCGGCCAGCGCGTTCGTCATTCGAATCGTTGCCGACCACGCGCAGTTGGTGGTGCAGATCGTCTTAATCGTGTCTTCGAATACCGTCGGGCTGGCCAGCATACGTCCGGCGCCCGCCGCGGCCCAACGCAAGCGATCGTCGTTGGCAATCATGGCATAAAACGGCGCTAGGTTATCGTCGAAGCGGAACATGCGCGCGACGACGCGTTCGATGTCGGTTTTGGCGCCGCGGCCGACTCGACGGTTGGAATCGATCTGCAGATAACCGTCGCGTTCGGTCAGCGTGATGGTGACGAGCGCCCCATCGACTCGAAGCGTCCGGCGATACTCCAAAGGTGGACCTTCGACGATCCGGGCGGGGAGCAGGCGCGCGACGCCGTGCGAGTGCACGGTCCGCGCGAACGAGATCGGTTCGCCTCCGGCGCCGCGCAGCGGCAAGGCCGTTATATTTGGCGTGATGTAACCCTACGCGACGTACGAAACATTGACGGGCACGCCGGCCGCCTTGGCCCGCATCAATAACCCGTAGACCGCCTCGAGTTCGTCTTCGATGGTGGTTATCTCGCGCGCGCTCACGTGAAATTGCGCGGCGTTCTGCCACAAGATGCCGCGCGCAGTTCCAGCGCACTGTGTAAGCGTTCGGGCGTGGCCTCGAGGACCGCCCAATCGAGTTCGCCGTGGGCCGGAACGACGCGCCATCCGCTGCCCTAGGAGCGCGAACCGTCGCGTCCGGTTTCGAAGGCGTGCGGGATGGCGGCCAGGATATCGACCGCTTCCTGATCCTGGCTCGCGAGCGGCAACCCGAGTTCGCCTAACCGGAGAATATAGTGAAAGAACGCGGAGCTTCCTATCGTATACGCGCCGGCGGTGCAGGCGACGTTGACGTGGATCGACTCGACCTCGTTTTCACCGTCGCGAAATCTCACGCGTTACCATGCGCGATGTCGAACGGAATCCACTCACCGCCCAACTTCTGCAACCCGCGCCACACCGCTTCGTGCACCGGGAACGCCGTGTCGCGCGATGGTGGGCGGTCTTCTCGTGTTCCGGCTCGCCGGCAACGTAAATGCGATCCTGCGCCCGGCGCTGGCGCTCTCCTTGAAGTAGCGTAGCTCGCTGTCCATATCCGCCTTAAACGCGACGACGTCGCGGAAACCGTCCATGCGAAACGCGCCGAACCAATGCGAGATCGCACCTTCTCTGACGTCGGTCACCACCGGCAGCGTCGGGCCGAATGCGCCGCCGGATAAGCACGCCGCACAGGATGTCGACCAGCAATCCGAGGCCATAGCCTTTGTGGCCGCCGCCTTCGGTGCCGAAGCCGCCCAGCGGCAGCAACGCGCCGCGCAGTGCTTCATCCGGATCGTGCGTCATATGGCCTTCGTTGTCGATCGCCCAACCCTCGAGCAGCGGCTTGTTCTTGCGCTTGTAGACTTCGAGCTTGCCCTTCGGCACGGTCGTCGTCGCGAAATCGAGGACGAACGCGGGCTCTTTGCCGGCCGGAATCGCGAACGCCAGCGGATTGGTGCCGAGCAACACGTCGCGGCCGAAAGTCGGCGTGCCGTACTTCACCGAGTTGGTCGACGCCATGCCGATCATATCGTGCTCGAGGCCCATCATCGCGTAGTATCCGGCGATTCCGAAATGATTCGAATTGCGTACGCCGCCGAAAGCCGAGCCGTGTTTAGCGGCCTTCTCGATCACTTTTTCCATCGCCATCTTGCCGACCGGATGACCGAGGCCGTTATCGGCATCGAAGAGCACGGTCGTTTCCGTCTCGCGCACGATGTCGTAGTTGGGTTTCGGATTCAAATGGCCGTTGCGAATGCGGCTCACGTAGTACGATTCGAGCCGTGCGACGCCGTGCGATTCGATGCCGCGCAGATCGGCGGTGACCAGCACGTCGGCGACGACGGCGGCTTGTTCCGGCGCGACGCCGGACCGCTCGAGTGCTTCGGTAACGAAATGCCGCAGGCGGTCTTCTGACGCGAGATTATATTCGTTAGTAACGGTATGTGACGACGATCGAAGCCTCCAAATCGATACTTCGCGGGGGAAGCGTGCGGTCATGCAGGGCGAACGTCGAGCAAGCGATGATCCAACCGGCCGCTATCGGGCTTTTCCGGCGAGGATCGGCCGCCTGCCGACGTCTACGATCGCTGCATTCGTTGCGGCTTTTGTCTTCCGACCTGTCCGACTTACCTAGAGACCTTGATAGAAACCTCGGGACCGAGAGGCCGGATTGGATCTGATCAAGGCGGTCGACGAAGGCCGCCTCGACCTATCTGAGTCCGGGCTTCGTGGATCAAATGTCACGAGTGTCTGGATTGCCGCGCTTGCGAGACGGCTGTCCGTCGGGCGTAGAGTACGGGCGCTTGGTCGAAACGGCGCGTGCACAAATCCGCACGCGCGCAAGCTGCCCGCGAATCGCCGGTACAACGCGGGGCGCGCGGTCTGTTCGTAAAAGCACCGTTCCGCAACCTCGCCCTGATGCGCGCGATGGCTGCTCTCTGCTGCGTTTCGCCCAGCGTACCGGGTTGACGTCCGTTGCGTCCGCGATCGGATTACGCGATGCCATCGCACTGGCGCCGGCGATACCCGAACGCTTCTTCGAACCGGCGCAGCGCCGAATCGACGCCGAACGTCCGGTCGGTGTAGCGTTTTTGCATGCCGGGTGCGTGATGCAGTTTGCCTTCCCGAAGGTTCACGACGCCACGATTCGGATGTTGTTGCGCGCCCGTTTGTCGGTCGTCATTCCGCGCGATCAAGGTTGCTGCGGGGCGATCGGCGTGCATGCCGGAGAAATGGAGTTCGGACGCGAGTTGGCAAAGCGCAACATCGCCGCGTTCGAACGTAGCAAGGCCGATGTCTACGTGGTCGATGCGGCCGGCTGCGGTTCGGCGCTCAAAGAATACGGGACGCTGTTTGCGGCGGATCCGCAATGGGCGGAGCGCGCGAGCCGCTTTTCGCAACGCGTACGCGACGTGTGCGAAGTGCTCGACGCCAGCGAGCTCGATCCGGCTATCGGCGAATCGACACGTTCGGGTCACCTATCAAGAACCGTGTCACTTAGTACATGCCCAGCGCGTCAGCGCCGCTCCCCGGCGGTTGTTGCAACGCATTCCGGGTCTGCAACTGATCGAAATGAACGAAAGCGATTTGTGCTGCGGAAGCGCCGGAATCTATAACCTCACACGCCCGGCGATGTCGGCGCGCTTACGCCGGCGCAAAATCGAGAACGTCGAGGCAACCGGCGCCGATGATCGTCGCAACGGCAAACCCGGGTTGCGCGATGCAGGTTGCGGCCGGGCTGCGCGAGGCCGGTTTTCCCGCCAACGTCAAGCATGTCGTCGAGTTGCTCGACGACGCGTACGCCGCTTACGGAGCGGCGGTTACCCGCGCCTGATCGGCTAGCGCGTCCTTGAGGTCGTGGTAGACCGAGAACACGCGCAATAATCCGGTGATGTTGAGCAGTCGGGCGATCGGGCCTTCGGTCACGACCAATCGCAACGAACCGTGGTGTTCGCTCGCACGGCGGTGCGCTCCGATGAGCGCGCCCAATCCGGTCGAATCGAGGAACTCGATCTGCGTCAGATCGACGATAAGATGGCGGTTAGCGTCGCCGGCCGCGTCGGTTAACGCGGCGCGCACCGTCGGCGCGGTCGCGAGATCCAAGCTGCCACGCAGCTTGAACACCAGCGCTTCGCCGTGTTTTTCAGATTTGACGTCGATCGTCAGTTCGTCGTGAGACATAGCCTCCAGCACTCTAGGAAGTAGGGAAACGCTCTAAGGCCGGGCGCCTTCGCGCCTGCTTCGATTTGAGCCTGTACGCCGTACGGTCAAATAGCCGCAGCTTCACCCATTCGTAATCCGGGGCAACCCGTTGTCCGCGCCACTAGTCATAACTAGCTCGAATTCGGTGAGACTGCGAAAGCAAAAGCGCACGCGAAAATCGCGTGCGCGAAGCGTAGTACTGGGGTGGCTGGATTCGAACCAACGCATGGCGGAGTCAAAGTCCACTGCCTTACCGCTTGGCTACACCCCATCGGCAATAACGCCATTTGGCGATGGCCGAACGGAGCCCCTTGAAGCCGAGCGGCTTCTAACGCGTCGCGACGAGTCGCTTCGCGCCGAGATAGCGCGAGGACCAATACGATTCCGAAAGCTGGCTCACCATGACGCCGTGGCTCGAACTGGCGTGCACGAACTTGCCGTGTCCGAGGTAGATGCCGACGTGCGATACGCCTTCGGTGTACGTTTGAAAGAACACGAGGTCGCCCGGGCGCGGTCCGCCGACGGCCGGCTTGCCGACGTCGTATTGCGCGTCGGCCGTGCGCGGCAACGCGATGCCGGCCATGCCGAACACGTGCTGCACGAACGCCGAGCAGTCGAACCCGGCCGCGGTGGTACCGCCGAAGACGTACGGCGTTCCCAAAAAGCGCAGGGCGCTGTGCGTGAGCAGGGTAGCGATCTTGGAGGTGCGGGCTAAGATGCCGCCCGCGAACCGGCCAAAGTTGGCCGAATGACGCGCCGGCGTGGTAATCACCAGGCGCTGGGTCCACTCAGCGACGTCTGGACTGACGGCACGCTGGCTCGTCGTCGAGGACGGAACGCTGAACGCGATTGTGGCGGAATTTTGCTGTGTATGAGCTTGAGCGAACCCGGCCGTGGCGGCAATCGAAAGGGCGAACGCTCCGGCAGCTAACGCGTGACGCAAGAAATAGATACCTCTCTTTGACGACACTTGCGAGGTTAGTTGACGGGTTCGGACGGAAAGAGTCGCCCTAGAGCCGACCGGCTCATTCACCCCTACCAGAGAGTCCCCCGCTCGGATCCTCGCTGGGACCCGATTCAGTGATCTTGTGCAGGCGTAACGTCATTCGAACCGGCGCTGTTACTTGCCGGACGATGACGCTGGTTGGGTTTCTGTCTAGTCTCTAATCTCCCTTTCAATCACACCGACGACGCTCGCGACGACGTCATCGACCAGCGATCGCTCGCTACCCTCGGCCATCACTCGAACCAGCGGCTCGGTTCCGGACGGACGCACTAAGAGCCGGCCGTCTTTCCCCAAGCGCGCTTCGGCCTCTGCGATCGCACGCAGGACGGGTTCGCGTTGCAGCACATCTTTGGAACGCGTCTTCACGTTCACCAATAACTGTGGCGCGATCACGACTTCGCGGGCGAGATCGTGCAAACGAACGCCGGAGCGTGCCGCAACGCCGAGTAACGTAACGGCCGTCATCGGGCCGTCGCCGGTGGTGTTGGTGAGCAAATCGATGATATGTCCGGACTGCTCGCCACCTAAGACGAAGCCGCCTTCGCGCATGCGCTCCAGCACGTAGCGGTCGCCGACGGCGGTGCGTTCGAGCGCGATGCCGCGCGCTTGCAGGGCACGCTCGAAACCGATGTTGCTCATGACCGTTCCGACGATCGTGTCGCCGGGTAGCGTTCCCGCATCGTGCAATGCCGTCGCGAGCGCATACATCACATGATCGCCGCTTAAGCGACAGCCTTCTTCATCGACGAACAACGCACGGTCGGCGTCGCCGTCAAACGCGACGCCCACCACGTTTCGCTCGCCTGCGGCGATTCGTTCGCGAACGGCGCCTTCAAGCGATTCCATGTGCGTCGCACCGCAGTTGACGTTGATGCGCGTACCGTCGTTGTCGCAATGCAGTTCGATGACCTCGGCGCCGAGCTTGCGCAACGCATAGGGCGCGATCGCATACGCCGCGCCGTACGCGCCGTTGACGATCACGCGCATTCCGCTCAGATCGGCCGCGCCTTCGTACAACTGCGCGTAGTACCAGCGACCTAAGTTGGCAGCCGTTCGTGCGACCCCGACGCTGGTTCCGGTTGGGCGTGCGCCGTAGCCGCCCGTCATGGCCGCCTCGATCGTGTCTTCCAGCGCGTCGCTCAGTTTGAACCCGTCGGCACCAAAGAATTTGATCCCGTTGTCCGGCACCGGATTGTGGGAGGCACTGATCATGACGCCTGCGGCGGCGCCTTCATGGCGCGTGACGCACGCGACCGCCGGCGTGGGGACGATGCCGAGGGATACCGTATCGCAACCGGCGGACGTGATGCCGGCCACGATCGCGGCTTCGAGCATCGTACCAGAACAGCGTGTATCTCGACCAACGATGATTGGGCGGCCGCCGGCCTCGGCCACCAGCACGGTAGCAGCGGCCCGACCGACGGCAAAGGCCAGCTCCGGCGTCAGGTCCTCATTGGCGACGCCCCGGATACCGTCGGTGCCGAACAGGCGGCTCATCGAGGCGCTTGTCCCGTGCCGGGGGTCAGCCGCAGCCGCACGCGCACCAGGTCGGGGGCGACCTGGAGACCGAGCACTTCGGTTCCTGCCGCGTTGATCGGAACCGGCCGGACCATCTCGTCCACGGAACGGGCTTGTTCGGGCAGGGTGACGTCGGCGTGCACCGCGGCCACTTGTTCCAGCGCGGTGGTCGTGCCCTGTATCGCGACGATCGACGGCTTGAGTTGCGTCCCGGCAACCACGACGTTCTTGAGATCCCCGACGTAATGAACGGCCAACGGAAAGTCGCGCGACTCGATTTTTTCGATCGTTAACGTCACCGAAGCCGGGCTCAAGCTCTGCACGACGATCTGCGGCGCTACCAAAGCGACCGGCACGTTGTAGACGCCGGCGCCCTTTCCGGCGAGATCCAGCACGGCTTTAATTTCTTCGGGCTTGATCGCGGCTTCGCCACGACGGGATGCGACGGTGACGACGGCCGCGCGGTCGGTGAAGTGCGCGACGTAACCGGCAGCGAGATTAACGCTCGTGATCGGAACCGACATTTGCTGATCGAAACGTGCGGTCGCCACGACCGGGTTGGTCGCGAATCGCACGTACGCCCAGCCGACGATCGCCAGCGTCAGCGCCAGAACTTTAAGAGTGAAGTTCTTGCGGATGATCTGCATGTGGGGCCTCGCGCACGCGGCGCGATGACAGGCGCGAACGTAAGTGCGAAACGAGATCGTTGGGCGAGCGGCGATCGCGACGTGCGGGCCGCGTAACGGCCATCAACATTTTGGCCAGGCGCTGTTCTTCTTCTACCGGACGCGTTAATTTGCCGTCGCGCGCGATGGATACGCCGCCGCTCTCTTCGGAAACGATGATAACGACGGCGTCGGTTTGTTCGCTCAACCCGATCGCCGCGCGGTGGCGCGTGCCGACACGCGCCGTAAACGAATGTTCGGCTAACGGTAAAAAGCATCCGGCTGCGACGATCCGGTTGTCGTGCACGATTACCGCGCCATCGTGTAGCGGCGAACGCGGCGTGAAGATCGTCAGCAGCAGTTCGACCGTCAGCTCAGCGTCGAGTTGCGTTCCGGTTTCGCAGAATTCTTTGAGGCCGCTGTGCTGTTCTACCGCGATCAGCGCGCCGATCTTGTTGCGCGACAGCAGAAACGCGGCACGGGCGAGAAGGACGAGCGCGCGATCTTCGGGTCGCGAAACGACGCGCGACAGCGGATCGTCGGCGTCTATCCGAAACACGCCGCCGCGACCGATCTGCTCGAGCGCGCGCCGCAGCTCGGGTTGAAAGACGATGGGAATCGTGACGGCGGCGCCGACCACTACCAGCTGCAGAATCGTAACGAGGAGATAGAAGTGCAAGACGTTAGCGATGCCGAGAATCGCTAACAGCACGATGATGCCCATCAGAATTTGCACCGCTCGCGTACCGCGAATGAGCAGCAGCAAATAATACACCAGCACGCCGGTGACGGCGATGTCGAGCAGATCGGTGATGCCGACGTACGATCGTAACGACTCAAACATCGAGTCCAGCCTTCGCTACGAGCGTCTCCAGAATACGGTCTGGTGCGATCTCCGGACATTGCAGCCCGTCGGCAGCGACTTTGGCCAGCCACGTTTCGGTGAGCGGCGTGAGCAGCTCGGTGCGCCGGCCGCTGTGGAAGCGGTCGAGTTCGGTGTCGATCAGATCGAGCACCAAGGTAGCAGGCGTTCGGTCGAGGTCCCACTCGAGCACGGCCGCGGCGCCCGAGGCACTGCATCCGATCACGCCCGACGGACGCCCGGGTCCGTGCAGCGCGTCGATCAGCGCCGGCAAGGCTTCAGCGACGGTAGGGTAAACAGCCAACGCGATGATGGGCGCGCTCTCGGTGAACGACGCATCGGTTGCGATTGCGGTCGTCACTCCGTCGTCGGGTAACTCGACCAGCGCGTACGCGCGGTCGACGTCCGGCGAGACACGCCAGTATGCAATGCCGCCGCGCATGGCGATGCCCGCGTCGATTGCGGCGCGCCGGTTGACGTCGAGCGAATTGCCTCGCAGCATGCGATATTGCACGATACCCGCATCGTTAGGCGCGAACGCATTGCAATCTTGCGCGTAGGCGATCGCTGCAACGCGCTCGTCGTATCGACGGGCAAAAATTCGGCGTGGGTTTCGATCGAGGGCGAAGACGCCCCACGCATAGCGCAACTGAAACGCATGACGGGCAAGCGCTCGATGCCGGTGCCGGGCGATGTGCTGCACGTGCGGACCCTGGAAGACGGCGATGTGGTGGTCGACGGGATGGAAGAACGCACAATGACGCTGCAACGCCAGACGTCGGAAGGCCGATCGAAGACGATGGCCGCCAATTTAGACCTGCTGGTCACCGTCACGGCGCTGGCAAATCCGGCCCCGCGCCTGCCGACGCTCGACCAGCTCCTCGCCTTTGCCGAGTTGCAAGACCTCGACGCCGCGGCCGTCTTCACGAAACCGGACCTCGCGGCCCCGAACCAAGCCGAGACGTTGGCCGCGCTGTACGGGCGGCTGGGTTACACGACCGTGGTGATCAATCCAAAGCAAGGCCAGAATGTGGACGCGCTGCGCCAGCTCATGGCCGGGAAACGGGCATTGTTAGCGGGCAACTCAGGCGTCGGCAAGAGCACGATCTTCAGCGCCTTGGGCGGTGAGGCCACGGTCGGGAACGTTTCGCGTTACGGCATGGGCCGGCAGACCACGACGGCCGCCCGGCTGTACCGCACCCCGGGCGGATTTCTGATCGACAGCCCCGGGCTGAACGAATTCGGACTAGGTTCGCTAGAGCCACGGGAGCTGGCTCTCGGCTTTCGCGAGATGGCCGAGCCGCAGCAGCATTGCCGGTTCACCGACTGCCGCCATCTGCAAGAGCCGGGCTGCGCCATCCGCGAGGCGGTAAACGCCGGCGCGATTGCGGCGAGCCGCTACGAGAGCTTCCGGGCCATCTTAGCTAAGGAAGACCGCTAGGGCACGACAGAGCTCCCTAGACACAAAACCGCGCGGCTGGTATACTTCACGCCGTCGTTACCGCACGAAAGAGAGCCAAATTTGCCCAATATCAAAGCCGCCGAGAAGTGGATGCGCCAGTCCGAGACGCGCACGATTCGCAATCGTGATGCCAACAGCCGTTTGAAGACCCTCTTCAAGAAGGCCGTTACCGCGGCGGACGCGCAGACGACGGCGACCGTCGAAGGCGCCTTCGATTCGGCCGCCTCGAAGGGCATCATTCATCCGAATAAGGCTGCGCGCAAGAAATCGCGCTTGTCGAAGGCGATCACACGCGCTGCCGCCGCTCCGGTGAAGCCGGTGAAGGCGAAGAGCACGAAATCGAAGACCGGCCGCAAGACCGCCAAGAAGTAAGCTCTTCGAGCGCCTTTGGCGCTCCCGATCCGCGCGAAGTCTTTTTGTCGACCCTGGGTCGAGAATTACACCGAGCCGGCATCGCCACCGACGCAATCGAGCAGACGCTGACCGAAACGGCAGCGTCGATCGGGTTGGACGCACAGATCTTCGCGCTACCAACTTACATAACGATCGCGATCGGACCTAACTGGCAGCAGCGAACGTTGATGATGCGCCTCGAACCGGGGCGCGTCAGCTTACGCAAGATCGCGCTGCTCACACATATTTACGACTCGCTCCGAGCCGGCGCCGTGGATTACGCCGGCGCGACGCGTTTGCTATCCGAAGTCGATCAGCGTTGGCCGGGCTTGCCCGCCTGGCTCGAAATTCCCGCGCTCGCGCTCATCGCGGTGGCGGTCGCGCTGATCCTTGGCGGCGGCCCGCACGAGATCGTCGTGGCGACGTCGATCGGTATCTGCACCGGCATCCTGAGCAGCCTTGCGTCGCGCAATGCGCTGATAGCGCGATTGTTTGCAGTCGCTGCAGCGTTCGCCGCGACGTTGATCGTAGCGCTGTATACGAAATTTTTCGGGCCGACCAACATGTTCGTCTCGCTGATTGCGGGCATCGTCGTGTTGCTTCCCGGTTACACGTTGACGTTGGCGCTACACGAGTTGGCAAACGATTTCTTAGTGGCCGGCGTCGCACGGTTGGGGCGCGTGCTATCGGTGTTGCTGGCGCTGGGTTGCGGCGCGTTTTTGGGGCTGGCGTGCGTGCCATGGGTTGCGAGCATGGGGACCGCGGCGACGCATCCAGTGCCGGCGCTGTGGTGGTTCGTCGCGTCGATCGCGATGGCGATCGGGATATCGGTCAACCTGGACGCTCGTCTGCGCGACGTGGTGTGGGTATTCGCGTCGAGCTTCGTTGCACTCTTGATGACGCACGTCTTGGCGGCGACGTCGGCGCACGCGGTGTCGGCGTTTTTAGCCGCCTTTTTCTGCGGTGTGGTCGCAAATCTCGGCGCTCGCTTCCTGCGCGTTCCGCAGGCGATCATGCTGGTGCCGGCGCTGATCGTGCTGGTTCCCGGCAGCTTGAGTTATGAGAGCGTGCTGTTCGCCTTCAACCACAATATCGATAACGCGTTGATTCTGGCCGGTAACGCGGTGGTTGCCGCGATTCAGATCGTCGCGGGCCTTCTTCTTTCGCAGTTGGTGCTGCCGACTTCGACGCTACGATCGAAATCGGGCTCGACGCGCTTACGCTGAGTTCTGCCGCTCCGCAAGGGCGGCGATTCGCGAAGCCATATTTCCGAAGATGAGTCCGTGGAACGGATACACGAGATACCAATAAAGAAACCCGGGCAAACCGCGCGGCTCGTAAAATGCCGTTTGCGTGAGGCGCGAGCGCCCGCTACCGATATCCTCTGCGTCGAACTCGAGCCACGCTTTTCCGGGGAGCTTCATTTCCGCGCGCAGACGTAAAAGGCGGTCGGGCGTAATCGCGTCGACGCGCCAGAAATCGACAGCGTCGCCTACCCGCAAATCCGTTTCGCTGCGACGCCCGCGACGCAAGCCGACACCGCCGACGAAGCGGTCGAGCCAGCCGCGCACGCGCCACAGCGCGTCGCCATACAGCCAGCCTTGCGCACCACCGAGCCGCATGAAGACCGACGATACCTCGCGCGGCGTGGCGTTGGCGATGCGCTCGCGCCGGTCGATCAGCATGCCTTCGCGCGCACCGGCGAACGTGGCCGGAAGCTTGCGAATATCGAACGCGTCGAACCACGTCGTCTCCGGGCCGCTGCTACGATAGCGGTCGAGTGCGTCGGACACCGCCGGCTCGAAGCCCATCGGGTGAACCTGCGGGAAATCGCGTTTCGCGGCATCATTGCGAACGATCACCTCGTTGTTCAATCCTAAGATGAGCGGTTGCGCGAGACGCGCGGAGATCGGCGTAACGATGTGTACCCAATACGAAGAAAGCCGCGGCGTGAAAAACGGTACGATAATGATCTTCCGCTTGAGATTTCTCACTCGCGCGTAGCGCAACATCATGTCGCGGTACGTCAGGACGTCGGCGCCTCCGATTTCGTAGATACGCGAGTCGCCGCGCGGTAGATTGAGAGCGAGCAGCAAGTAGCGCAAGACGTCGGCAACCGCGATCGGTTGGCAGCGTGACATCACCCAACGGGGTGCGATCATCATCGGTAACCGTTCGGTGAGGTAGCGCAGCATTTCGAACGAGATGCTGCCGGCGCCGATGATCATCGCGGCGCGGAACTCGATTGTTTCGACGCCGCTTCGCTGCAGAACCTCACCGACTTCATGCCGGCTCGCGAGATGGCGCGAGAGCGACGCATCGTCGGCACCTAAACCACCAAGATAGACGATGCGCCGGACACCGCACTCGCGGGCGACTCGACCGAAGGTTTCGGCCGCGTTACGATCGCGTTCGCCGAAGCTGCGCGAATCGCTCATGGAATGCACGAGGTAATACGCGACGTCGACATTCGCAAACGCCGCGCGCAGAGCGTTCGCATCTAACACGTCGCCGTCGAACGATCTCGGCTCCGGGGAATCGTCCTGCCAGGCGCTCGGCGTTCCGCGATAGGCAACGAACGGAATGACCCGCTTCGAGTAAGCGGGGCGCCAGCAGTCCGCCGATGTATCCGGTTGCGCCGGTCACCAAAATCTTCATACCGTCAAACCGTTCCCCGAACGGCCCGGTTCACACTTATTCGGTATCGGGGATCCGGTCGTCGTCGGGTTCGCTCATGAAATACTGGGCCTTTTGCGGCGCTGCGATCGGCACGAACTTGCGCGGCTTCTGGTTGAAATCGAAGCAGTCGGCGGCCGGCGAGGTCGCGCGAGCGTCCGATGCCGATAGTTGCGCCAGGCCGAAGAGATCTTCGGTGAATCGCAACATGCTGGCGGTTTCGTACTGCGTGTGCGAGACGTAGTTCTTCTTCGCGTATGGCGAAATGACGAGCAGCGGCACGCGAAAGCCTAAACCGTCGTAATCCATGTGCGGCGGTTTCACGTGATCGTACAATCCGCCCCAATCATCCCAGATCACGAAGATCGCGGTGGAGTCCCAGAATTTGCTTTGACCGACCGCGTTCACGATCGACGACACCCACGCAGGTCCACCGCCACCGCCGCACGAGCTATGATCGGAATCGCGGCACAGCGGCGTGATCCACGTCATACTAGCGAGGTTACCGGCGGCGATGTCGGCGAGAAACCGTTTTTGCGGATGGATCACGTCCTTATGCCAATCCGGCCCGCGAAAAATGTGGCGTACGGCCTGATAACCCGACCAGAAGCCGCTGGTCGGATATTTGTACGAGCTGGTGTAAAAATGCCAGGTAAGCCCGGCCGCATCGAGCTCGTCGCCGAGCGTCTGGTAATCGAAGCACGGCCGCTGATCGTTGCCGTAGGTGCGGTTGCTTAAGAGCGTCTGCACTTGATCGGATTCTCCGCCGCCGCAGCCCCACAACATAAACGGAACGTTAACGCTCGATTGCGCTTGGGCTGCGATGATATATTGGTGTGCCGCGAAACTCTCGTCGAGTTGCGACGGGAACATCCGGTTGCCCAGAACCCACTCGTGCGCCATGTCCCAATACGGCTGCGCCTCTCGCTGTGGCACGTAGACGTACTGGCCGTTTTGCGGTCCGCCGCCTTCTTCCTCAAGATTGAAGCCGTTCATCCGGCACTTCGTGCCGGGCAGTTTGCCGGTACCGTTGCACGCTTCGAACATCGCGAACGCGGAATGATCGATCTCGTAGCGCGTCTTCAGCGAAACGGGCTTCAGCGCGATCGTATTGCCGTGCGAATCTTGTCCGCTGGACACCGTATCGGCTCCGGGATAGTCGTGAAACAGGTTGTCAACGGTGCGATTCTCTTGCACGACCCACACGACGTGCTTGATCTTTCCAGCGCCGGTGGTAGCGACCGACTGCAGCACGTTGCTGCCGGTGTGAAGCGGCAACGCCGGTGCGGACGGCGACTGCGAGCAGGCCGAACATGCAATCAGCGCTGCAAGAGATGCGGAGAAATAACGAGGCTGCACGATGCAATTTCCATGCCGCACGTCGCGGCGCAGTCCTTTCAGTTTTAGCGCTTGGTAAATAAAGCGCTTGCGTCCGCAGGCGTCTTTTTTAGGGAATCCTAATATTGCTTCTTCACGACCGGAATCTAATCAATCTGAGGAGTTCTCCATGATGAAGCTATTCAAGATCGTCGCGCCATTATTGGCGCTGACGATCGCCGCCTGTAGTTCGGGCGGTTCTTCTAGCGTGCCGGTTTCCGGCATGGCGCAGGTCCCGAACGGGGTGCACGCTGGTGCCCCAACGTGGCAGACGCAGCATCTTGCGCAAGCCGAATGCCCGAATGTTCCCGGCAAGCCCGTGTGTCAAGCACTCCGCGTGCTCAAGAACGGAGTCGTTCCAGCTGGGTGTAATCCGTCTTCCAGCTGCGGTTTCACCCCACAACAACTTCAGAGTGCCTACAATCTCACCAAGAAGCTCACCAAGGGCGGTAACGTCAAGGTCGCCCTTATCGAAGTCGGCGATTACGCTTCCGCCACGAACGACCTCGCGACGTACCGTACTGAGTTCGGCCTCGGCACCGCTACACTGGCCCGTTATAACTCGTCCGGCCAGCAATCCAACTACCCGCCGAGCTGTCAACAAGCCAGCTGGTGTGTCGAGACCGCTCTCGACATGGACATGGTTTCGGCGTCGTGCCCGAAGTGCACGATCTACATCATGGAAGCTCAGGACACGATCGGCGACCTCGAAGCGACCGAGCAGGAAGCCGTAAAGCTAGGCGCTACGGTGCTAAGCAACAGCTGGAGCTGCCCCAACAACTGGGATTGCGGCGATTCCAACTTCCCGAATTCTTTTAACACCAAGGGTATTGCGTACTTGGCCTCGACCGGCGACTACGCGTACAACACGATCGGCGGCCCCTCGGTGTTACCGACCGTCATCGGCGTGGGCGGCACGCAACTCTTAACGAACGGCACGAATTTCACCGAAAGCGTTTGGAACGACGCGTCCTCCGGTTGCGGAAGCTCGTCTGTCGTCGGTGAAAACGTTCCCAAACCGTCGTGGCAAAAAGATCCCGGCTGCACCAGCCGTACCGACGGTGATATTTCGTCCGAATCCGGCTGCCGACCGGGCGTAGCGATGTATTCCGGCCTCTACGGCGGCTGGATCACGGAGTGCGGCACGAGCGTGGCTTCGCCGTTCCTGGCTGGCGTCGTCGCGTTATCCGGCAACGCGGCCAAAATGAATGGCGGCGAATATGTGTGGACCATGAGCGCCAAGAAAATGAAGGCGCGTCTGCATCCGGTTCTCACCGGTAACAATGGCAGCTGCGGTGGCAGCTACCTGTGCACCGCCGGCACCGGCCAGTTCGGCAACTATTCCGCTCCCGCCGGATGGGGCTCGCCGAAGAACGTGAAAGCGCTGTAAGGTTCTAACCGAACCAAACTACCGCGAAGGGCGGGCGCAAATGCGCTCGCCCTTTTCATTTGCGCACGTACAGCGTCGGCCCACTTTTCTTCACAATTTTGCGCTTGGTAAGTAAAGCACTGTGTCCGCAGGCCTCCTCTTAGGGATTCCTAATATTGCCTCCTCAACGACCGGAACCTAATCAACCTGAGGAGTTGTCCATGATCAAGCTATTCAAGATCGTCGCGCCACTGTTGGCGCTGACGATCGCCGCCTGTAGCGCAGGCGGATCCTCGAGCAGCGTGCCGGGGACATCGACCGGCTCGTCCGGCGGGACCACGCCGTTCGCGGCGGTTCAACAAATCAAGGGTCCCGCGCCGCAATGGCAAGTTAAGGGTCTCGCGCGTGCCGAGTGTCCGCAAGTCATCGGCAAGCCGACGTGCTTAGCGCTTCGCGGACTCAAGAACGGCATCCAGCCCGCCAGCTGTAATCCGTCGTCCAGCTGCGGCTTCACGCCCGCGCAGATTCAAGCCGCCTACGGACTAAAGGCGAAGAAACTCGCCAAAGGTAACGGCATTCAAGTCGCCATCATCGAGGCCGGCGACTATGCTAGCGCGACCTCCGACATCGGAACGTATCGCACGCAGTACGGACTTGGAACTGCGAACATCACGCGCTACAACCAGAACGGTCAAACCAGCGGACTACCCCAGAGCTGCGAAGACTTTGGTTGGTGCGTCGAAACCGCGCTCGACTTCGACATGGTGTCGGCCACCTGTCCGAAGTGCACCATCGACCTGATGGAAGCTGACGGATCGATCGCCGGCTTCGAAGCAGCCAATCAAGCAGCAGTGAAACTGGGCGCCAAGATCGTCAGCAACAGCTGGATCTGCTACGGCAACTGGGACTGTGGCGACTCAAATTTTCCCAACTCGTTTAACAATGCGGGAATTACGTTCCTCGCTTCGTCTGGCGATTCAGGCTACAACGAAATCGGCGGACCGTCGGTTCTCTCGACCGTTATCGCTGTTGGCGGAACGCAGTTAGAAACCAGTGGTACTAACTTCACCGAGACCGCGTGGAACGACGCCGGATCGGGCTGCGAAACAGCGGTTGCGAAGCCGTCGTGGCAAAAAGACCCGGGCTGCTCGGGACGCACCGATTCAGACATCTCGGCCGAAGCCGGCTGTAGTCCGGGCGTCGCGATGTATTCGGGACTGTACGGCGGTTGGTTCTTCGAATGCGGCACCAGCGTCGCATCGCCGCTGCTCGCGGGCGTGGTTGCGCTTGCCGGCAACGGTGCGAAGCTCAACGGTGGCAACTATGTTTGGAGCATGAGCGCCAAGCAGATGAAGAAACGCCTCCACGTTATCAGCAGTGGTAGCAACGGCAGCTGCGGTGGCAGCTACCTGTGCACCGCCGGCACGGGTCAGTTCGGCGTCTACTCCGGCCCGACCGGATGGGGAACGCCCAAGAACGTGAAAGCGCTCTAAGGTTCTACCGAACCCGAACCTCGCTAAAGGGCGGGCGCGAAAGCGTCCGCCCTTTTCGTTTACGGGTTAACGTTGATTGCTAGACGCGTGTTGGTATCGGCGTGAGCGAGTGGAACGATGCGTTCGCGGATCGCGGCGCGCACCAGCGATGGTTTCAGCGTGGCGATAGCTAGACGGTAGCGCCATTCGTGGTTAAGGCGCGCGATCGGATACGGAGCCGGACCCAGCACGTTGGTTCCCTCGATGCTGCTGAGTACTCCGGCGTATTTGCGCGCCGTGGATAACGCAAGCTTCTGGTCCCGGGAGATAATGCCGATATACACCAGCCGCCGCGATGGCGGAAAACCGGCCGCGGCGCGCTGCTCCAGTTCGGCGTTTGCGAAGCCTTCGTAATCGTGCGCTGCGGCAGCCAAGATCGCAGGGTGCTCGGGCGAAAAGGTCTGTACGATCGCTTCGCCGGCGCGAGCGCGGCCGCTGCGCCCGCACAGTTGCGCGATGACGCTAAAGCTCCGTTCCGATGCCCGAAAATCCGGCGCGTTCAATCCGATATCGGCGGCGACCACGGCCGCCAACGTGACGGTTGGAAAATCTAAACCCTTGGCGACCATCTGCGTTCCAACCAGCACGTCCCCGCGTTCCGCGAACTCTGCAAGGATGCGCGCGTGGTCACCGACGTGCGTAGTCGTGTCCGAATCCATGCGCACGACATGCGCTTGCGGAAACAGCGCTCGCACTTCTTCTACCACGCGCTCGGTGCCCACGCCATATTCGTGCAGGTCGGGCGCGCCGCAGTTCGTGCAGACCTCGGGAACGCGCATCTGAAAATCGCAGTAGTGGCAACGCAGCAGCTTTTCGCCCCGGTGCGCGGCGAGCGAGACCGTACAGCGCGGGCAGCGAGGCACCTCACCGCAACTGCGACACAATACGAATGCACCGCTACCGCGCCGGTTGACGAACAGCACGGTTTTCTCGCCTCGCTCGATCCGTTCGCGAATCCCCTGCAACAATGGGGTCGAAAACACGCGGTGTCGATCGGCCCCAAACTCCTCCGCGAGATCCACTATGCGGACCGCCGGAAGCGGCAGCCCGGTGGCGCGTTCGTGCATTTCGATTAACCCGATGCGTCCGGCGCGCGCTGCGCCATAGCTCTCGACCGACGGCGTCGCGCTGCCTAGTACCAACACTCCGCCGGTGGCACGCATCCGCTCGCGGGCGACGGCTACGGCGTGGTACCGCGGCACCGTGTCTTGCTTGTACGACGATTCGTGCGACTCGTCAACCACCATCAATCGCACGTTCTGAAGCGGCGCGAAGACGGCGCTGCGCGCCCCCACCACGACGTCGATGTCGCCGGCAACGCAAGCCTGCCACGCATCGAAGCGCTCGCGCTCCGAGAGCGCCGAGTGGAGCACCGTGACGCGGTTTCCGAACGCGGATTCGAAGCGTTGCGCCGTTTGCGGCGTTAGCGAGATTTCGGGAACGAGTACGATTGCGCGTCCGCCTTCGCGCAGTACGCGAGCGATCCCGTCGATGTAGACGAAGGTTTTGCCGCTGCCGGTGACGCCGTGTACGAGCAACTCGTCGTACGTGTGCGCGTCGAGCGCGGCGGCGATCCGATCGATCGCGATTCGTTGCTCGGACGTGGCTTCGAAGTTGGGAAGTTGAATCGGGGGGGCCTCGCCGCGTCGCACCGCCAGTTCTTCTTCTATCAGAACGCCGAGCGTCACGGCACGCCGGATCACCGCCTGCGAAAAGCCCGCTAGCAACGCGTCGGCGCGAGGCGCCGAGCCGCTTTCGGCGACGAACTGGGCCAAGGCACGAGCCTTCTTGCCGGTTGCGGCCGCGCTTCCGATCGACAGGGTGCGCACGCGATATTCGCTCGTTCGGGGTTTCACGAACTCGCGCGTGCGTCGTAATGCGCCGCCGCGAACCAGTTGCTGAATGGCGCGAAGCAGAGTGGCACGATCGCCCGCCCGCCGCGCTTCCGGGTGACGGAGCAGTTGCGGAAGCGGAGTCTCCGCCGGTAGGTCGCGCCAGATCAGCTCGATCAGGCGTTGCGGTACGCCACTAAAGCGCTCGGGATCGGGCGGCTCCGGCGATCGATGGAGCGTCTCGCGAACGTGCGGCACCGCGCCGGCTAACACGGCGGCGCCCAGCGCTTCGCCGAGTGTGCAAATATAGCGATCGGCGACGAACTTCGCCAGGTGTAGCGCCTCTTCGTCGAAGGCGCGCGGCACATCCAGATGTTCGAGCACCGGCTTGAGTTGGCGCTCCCCGGAGAGTTGTTGACGCGGCGCGGAGACGATGTAACCGACGACGTCGCGCTTGCCCAACGACACGCGTACGACATCGCCGACTCTTAGATCTCGATCGCCGGCATCGTAGCTGAGCGGCAGATCGAACCGCGACGTTCGCAACGCCGCCAGGACCTCGACGACGCGGATTATCCCTCGTCCTCCGGCGCCCAGCGCATGCACTCGAGCACGGCGCGCACTTGTGTGGTCGGAACCTCGACGCCGTACTCGACATCGCCGATCGCGCGCGGCAACACAAAGCGCAACTTTCCCTCTCGCTTCTTCTTATCGCTTTGCATTGCGGCCAACACTAGGCCGGGAGCGAGGCGCGTATGCATCGGCAGGCCGAGTAACGTTAACAACGTCAGGACGCGCAAATGATCGTTTTCGTTGAAGCGTCCGGTACGCAGCGCGAGTAATCCAGCGGCCCGCAAGCCGAGGGCGACGCCGGCACCATGCGAGATACGATAGCTCGACGCACGTTCGAATGCGTGGCCGAACGTATGTCCGAGATTCAATAACGCCCGCGATCCCGATTCTCGGCGATCTTCGGCGACGATCGACGTTTTGACTTCGACGGCAGCCGCAACGAGTTCCACCCACGGCCAACGCCAGAACGGATGCGGCGAGACGTTTTCGAGTGCGTCGAACAGATCGCCGCCGGCAATGACGCCGCATTTGACGATTTCGGCTAAGCCCTCACGCAGGTTACGATACGGCAGCGTGTCGAGCGCTTCGATCGGGCAGAACACGGCGACCGGATCGGAAAACGTGCCCGCGAGATTCTTACCGGCTCGCATATTTACGCCCGTTTTGCCCCCGATGGCGGCGTCGGCCATTGCGACCAGCGACGTCGCGACGTGCGCGTAGGCGACGCCGCGAAGATAGGTCGATGCGGCGAAGCCAAACAGATCTGCCGCGACACCACCTCCGACACCGAAGAGCAACGTTGACCGATCGACTCCATGCCCGGCTAACGCGTCGAGCACCCTCTCGACGGCCCCCCAACGCTTATGCGCTTCGCCCAATGCAAACGGCAGCACCCGCGCGCGACCGAGTGTCGCCGCAAGCCGCGTTGCGATCGCGCGCACCGGCTCCGCAGCATCGCACAGCACGATCGTTGCATCGCCGCGATTTCGCACGAACGCTCGCAACTCGGAATCGGTATTCCCGGCGATAAATACCGGATAGCCGAGCGCGTCGTTTTGGACGGTGGCGGTTAAATCGCGATCTTGCGCTCGCGAATCCATTCCACTATTACTTCGACGATGCGCGGCGTCGCGAGGTCGTCGGCATCGACGACGTACTCTGCGGCCGCATAGTGCGGCAGCCGGCGGGCGTACAGTTCCTCGACGCTCTCCCACGTGGGTGCCGCGCCGAGTAGCGGCCGAGACACACGACTACGACGCAGGCGTTCGTACGCACGCCTGGGTGAGAGACGGACGAAGACGCGATAGGCGTGCTGCTGCAATAGCTCGCGATTCTCCGGTGCCACCAGCGTGCCGCCGCCTAACGATACGATCGCCGGCGTTTTAGGCTCGAGCGCATCGGCAAGCGCTTGCGTTTCATAACGCCGAAACGCATCTTCGCCTTCGTTTGCAAAAATCTCGGCGATCGTGCCGCGGTTGCGCTCGACCAACGCGTCGGTATCGTAAAACGCGCATTCGAGCCGGCGCGCTAAACGCTGGCCCACACTGGATTTTCCCGACGTCATAAACCCAACGAGCGCTACGTGCCGCTTCATGCTTGCGGCGCAGGCTGTGCGAAGAGTCCGGCGGCGGCTTCGTTGCTCCGGCGTAGGTTGTCGAGCGTTTCTTCCATCGAGTCGCCGCCGTATTTTTCTAAAATTGGACCGGTCAGCGCGAGGCGTACCATCGCTTCGCCCACCAACGACGCGGCGGGAACGACGCAGACGTCGCTACGCACCACTCCGGCCAGCGCGTGTGTCTTCTCGTGCAAGTTGACCGACGGGAGAGCCTTGCGCAACGTCGGGATCGGTTTCACCGAAACGCGCACAACTAACGGTTGGCCGTTGCTCATGCCGCCCTCGATGCCGCCGGCGCGATTGCTGCCGCGCCCGACGGCGTCGCCTTCGAGGTGAAATGTGTCATGCGCTTGCGAGCCGGAACGGCGTGCCGATTCGGCGCCCAGGCCGACCTCGACGCTGCGCGCGGTCTGCATGCCCATCAACGCGCCGGCCAGAACGCCGTCGAGCCGTTGATTCGGTTGACGATTGCTTCCGACACCAGCCGGCACGCCGTCGACGCGAATAACGAACCGCCCTCCGAGCGTATCGCCAGCCTCGCGGGCGGCGTCGATCGCCGCCATCATGCGTCGCGCGGTTTCTACATCGGGCGCGCGCACTTCGGAAGCGTCGACCTCGTCCTGCTTCCAGTCATCGATCGATGGCGCTTCGACGTCGCCGATCAAATCGACGCAACTGTGCGTTGTAATGCCGATCGCTTCGAGAAACTGCGCGCAGATGGCGCCGAGGCACACCCGCATCGCCGTTTCGCGCGCGCTGGCGCGCTCGAGAACGTTGCGCAGGTCGCGTTGCCGGTATTTGAGAGCGCCCGAAAAGTCGGCATGACCCGGGCGCGGATTGGTGAGCGCCGGACCGTCGCCGGTCAACGGATCCATGAGCGCGCGCACGCTCGGGGTCAGGTAATCGCGGTTCCGCACCAGTACTGCGATCGGGGATCCAAGCGTTTGGCCTCCGCGAACACCGGCCAAGAACTCGACCGCGTCGGACTCAATCTGCATGCGTGCGCCTCGGCCATAGCCGCCTTGACGGCGTCGAAGCGTTTCGTCGATGCGCTCAACATCCAGGCGCAAATGCGCCGGCAATCCGTCGAGGATGCCGACCAGGCTGGGGCCATGCGATTCACCCGCCGTAAGGTACGAAAACATGCGTTTCTGAGCTTCGGCGCCGCCGAGGCAGCCCCCGGCTCACCGTACGTAGGGATTCGGTTCGGGTAAGACCCAGGGCAGTTCGAGCTCGAAGTTGATTGCGACTAATCCGCGCGCAAATGCGGCGGTTCCAGGTCCAACCTGTGCGAACCACCACTGACACGACTCGATACGCTTGCGACGCGTCTCGTCGACTTCTCCGAAGAATGGAAGCTCTCCGATGTAAGACACTCCGCTTTCCTTCGAGCCAACTTCTACGGTTTCGAACGCCTTCGCCGGGTTTATGCCGATGCTACTGCAAGCAGCTAGAAGCTCCCGCTCGAAATACTCCGGTTTCCAAGCCGCTCGATAGTTTCGACAGCCCGGACACTCGCAATAGTCGCCGATAGCCGGATCGTCGTACGCGGCTCGAGTACGAGACGCGTCGTACCTCGCCAACGACCCATCGGGAGCCCTAATCATTCGTCCGCCTTTGTACGGTCCGATGACCGTCAGTGCGCGAGTTCACTCACGCTGGGGGTTGAAACTCCGGAAGAAATCCGATATCGATGAAAATCTCGTTCGCCAGTTTTATCGGTTCCAGAAGCGCCAACACCAGACCTGAAACGACATCGCGTGGAATATCAATTGCGGCAAGACGATACCTCGACGTTTCAAGACCGCAACCCATTTCCTTAATTTTATCTAAGGTAGAAACGAGTTTTGCAGATGGGTCCGATCGACAAATAATACGAACCGTCCCACGGCCAGAATGTTCGATGACTTTATCGAACTCAAAGAGGTTAGGACCGATCTCCTCGTGTTCTAAACCTGGTTCTGGTTCGAACTTCCTCAACCGCACGTGATCGAGGTAGCTTACGCCCTTGATGACAAAAGGGATATTAAGCAGTTTTGCTGTTCCATCACCGAGCAGTTCAGCCCAAAGCCCTTCGCCCCCATGATGGGGTGGCGGTGTATGTTCATCAAAATTACCGGCTTGTAACGTAAAGTGGACCTTGCACAATACCGCGCTCACAGAACCTCGCTTCGTTTTAGCCTGGAGGAGGAGGCATTGCGGTTTCCGTCACGTTTCCGCTCGGCACTTCAAATCGAATCACGAACATCTGGTCGTGGCATGAGGCGCCGGCAGTGACGGTCGTTTGCGACAGAAATGTCATCAGCGCCGTTCTGAGAGCACCATCGATGTCCGGGGTCGGCGGTATCATTGGAGTCTTACTGCCATCACACTTGGCGGTCACCAGCATCGAACCGGAGCCCTGGTTAAATCGTGCAAAGTTCGCCGCCGAGTCTGGCGATATCTCAATGCGCGCGGGCCAAGCGACGTTCAGTGGCTGATTCGCCGGCGCGGTGGCCGCCGGTTGGGGAGACGCTTGCGCGACGACTGGGATCGTGAAAAAGAACAGACGGTCCTCCGGTTCTAAAATCAACTCACGTTGCGCGTGTCAGCCTCGAGGTCTGGTGACCGTGACCTTCAGGAACGTCGCGGGAATCGAGACTTCGCCCTTACCGGCATTCTGCCGTTCGAATAACTCGACGAGCTGCGTGCGCAATTCATCGGTGCGTCCGGCTTTCTCTGCAGCATCGAACGCGTTCATGGTGGGGCCATAATAGTGCTGAAACAGATCGACCAAATCGCTCGGCTTGCCAGCAGTCTTGAACGTGAAGGTCTCGCGCTCGAACGTAATCGATTCCGGGGGAATGCCGGCCGCTCCAAAACGCTCTACGACGTTCGCTTCAACGCCCCATAACATCGGGCTCACGAAACCCTCGGGAGGCGGCGGGGAGAAGGCCGCGCTGGTCTTGAGGATCTGCGCGACCAGCGTCGGATCGTTAGGAATCCAGTTGCCCATAACGATGCGTCCGCCGGGACGCGTTACGCGAACTATCTCTTGCGCCACGTCGAACGGCTTGGGTGCAAACATGGCGCCGAACACGCTGACGACGAGGTCGAACGACACGTCCGGTATGCCGGCCAGCTCGCACGCGTCGCCTTCTTGAAATCGAAGGTTGTCAAGCCCGGCTTCTTTAGCACGCGCTTTACCACGTTCGACGAGATTGCTCGCAATATCAACGCCCAGGACGTCGGCTCCGAGGCGCGCAGCCGGCAGCGCGGTCGTTCCATCGCCGCAGCCGAGGTCGAGAACCTGCATGCCGGGTTTGATTGCGAGGCCGTCGACGAACGCCGATCCGCTTTCGCGCATCGTGTCCGCAATGCGAGTGAAGTCGCCTTTTTCCCAGAGGGCTTTGTTAGCGTTCATTTTCTCAATCAGCCTTTCGCCGCGGCTTCGATCGTGGCGATGTCGATCTTCTGCATCTCCATCATGGCGTTCATCGCGCGTTTCGCGGCTGCACGATCGTCGCTTTTTAAAGCCTTCAGCAACGCCCGCGGCACGATCTGCCAAGAGAGCCCGAATCGATCCTTGCACCAACCACAATCGCTCTCGGCCCCGCCATCGGCGACGATCGCGTTCCAATAGCGGTCCGTTTCAGCCTGGTCATCGGTGTAAACCTGAAACGACACTGCCTCGCTAAGTTGAAAGTGCGGCCCGCCGTTAAGACCGAGAAATGGCATGCCCAAGACCGTGAACTCAACGGTGAGGACATCGCCCTCCTTACCACTCGGGTAGTCTGACGGCGCACGAGTGACTGAATCGACTCTACTGTCGGGAAACGTCTGCGCATAGAATTGGGCCGCGGCCTCGGCGTTGTTGTCGAACCACAAACAGGGCGCAATTTTCTCGCTCATGCCACGGTCTTGGAACCCGGCGAGGCAAATCCTCCGACGTTTCCGGCGTGGGGCGGCCGGGTAGGAAGCGCCCATGACCGCACAAACGCTGCCGCTCCAGAACCTACGCGTCGCGATTCTCGTGGCCGACGGATTCGAGCAGGTCGAAATGACGCAGCCCCGCGAGGCGCTGCACAAAGCCGGCGCTGTGACGCAGCTTGTCTCGCCTAGTAAGGGTGAGGTGCAGAGTTCGCAACACGAAGTGCCGGCCGAAACGTTTCCGGTGGATGTCAACGTTTCCGACGCCGACCCGGCGCAATTCGACGCGCTCTTGGTGCCCGGCGGCGTCGGCAGCCCCGACAAGCTGCGCGCCGATAACAAGTCGATGCTATTCGTGCACGCATTCGAAGTGGCGAACAAACCGATTGCGGCGATCTGTCATGGCCCGTGGGTGCTGGTCGAGACCGACTTTTTGCGTGGTAAACGCGTGACGTCGTGGCCATCGTTACGTACCGATATTCGGAACGCCGGCGGGAACTGGGTCAACGAGGCTCCCGTTCGCGACGGGCAACTGGTGACGGCGCGCAATCCGCAGGACATACCAGCTTTCAACAAGGCCATCATCGAGCTGTTCACGCCGCAAACCGCAGCTGCGGCGTCCGTAACGACGTAGTGACTTCACAGGAGTTGATATTTCGTATCTACGCCGCGTTTAATAGCCGAGACGTGGACGCGACCCTCGCGCTCATGAGTGAGAACGTGAGTTGGCCTAAGGCCTCCGAGGGCGGTCGAGTCATCGGAAAACAAGCGATTAGGGAGTACTGGGCACGCCAGTGGGCCGAGTTCAATCCGCGTGTCGATCCGCGTGCAGTGATCGACCGTGAAGATGGCAAGGTCGAAGTTGCGGTTCATCAGTTGGTCAGGGCTTTAAACGGCGAGGTGTTATCAGACACCGACGTGACGCATGTCTACACCATTGAAAACGGCCTCATCGAACGCATGGATATCGAGGACGGCATGGGCGCCGTCGAAGGCTCATCCGCGGCATTCTCCCGGAGCTAGCAGGCACTAGCCTTCTCGGTGGGGGTGCATGCTACAATGCACGGAGCCAGGAGGACTCATCCATGCAAAACTCGCGAATCATGTCGGCGGCATTGCAAACCGGGGCTATCATAGGCCTCTGTTTTGCGCTCGGCGCGGGCGCCGGCACAGCGCCGGTGTCGTTCCAAATGCTCGGTATCACGATGACGATCGCAGTCACGGCGGCAGAGACGCACGGGGCGAGCGTGACGGTGGACACGGTGGTTCCCCCAGGCGGAGGCCCTCCGGCGCACATTCATACGCGTGAAGACGAAACCTACGTTATCACGAGCGGCCACTTTCGGTTCTGGCACGGAACGCACGTCATGGACGCGACGCCCGGCACGGTTGTGTATTTGCCGCGGAATGAAGCGCATCAGTTTCTCAACGTCGGCAGCACGCCCGGTGAGATGGTTATGACCGTCGTGCCTGCCGGTATTGAACGCATGTTCCGCACCATCTCGGATCGCGGATTAACGCCACCGAAAGATCTCGCAGAGATTGTGCGACTCGGAAGCGAGTACGGAATAACGTACGTTGCACCACTCGCTCCACCCACCGCTACGAAATGAGCAGCCGCACGCGCTAGCGAGCGAGAAGCACGCAATGCGCCGGTAGGAAACTAGCCTAAACGCCTAACTAGCCGGTTTCAGTAAGTCCAGTGCGCCCTGCGCAACGAGTGCAAGAGAGGCTGAGGAAATTCCGGCTTTGCCTAGGGATTCCAAGCCACGGAGTGCCGCCAGGAGCGTGACTGCAATCGTTCGAGCGTCACGATCTTGGGCGACCTCGCCGGCCCGCTGGGCTTGGCGAACGCATCGTGCAAGTTCGCGTTCCAATGCCGCGAAGGTGCGTTGAATAATTTTATCGACTTCGGGAAAGCGACCAGCCACTTCCGCGGTCGCCTTTGCCAGCATGCAGCCCCGACGAGAACTGGCCGCGCCTTTAGCGCCCGCCCGGATGTACTTTCGTAAACGAACGATCGCACCAGCATCATTGCCCGTCAAGCGTTCCTGAATATCTTGGATTGCCCAGTCACAATAATCCGCGAACGCCAGTACATACATATCTTCCTTGTTGCCATACGCGGCATAAAGGCTTCCCTTACCTAAACCGGTCGAGGTCATGATGTCGTCAAGCGACGTTGCTGAGTATCCGTTATCCCAGAATACGGTCTGTATTGTCTCCAACATTTGGGTCTGATCAAACTTCGCAGGCCGTCCCATGCTCGATATCTTAGCAGAACTTGACCGTTCGGTCCAGAGTTGTTGACCGAACGGTCCATATCTGTTAGCATCCGGGAATATGAAAATACAACTTGGTACGGTCTGGCATTTCAGCCTCGCCGTCAGCGATCCGGAGAAGACCGCACAGTTTTGGACCAAGAACTTCGATCTAAAGGAAATGTTCCGTTCCAGTGACGCCATCGCGCTGACGAACGACGCACTTATTATCGGGTTCTTCAAAGGCTCGCCACAGCCGGAAGCGATCGACCACCTGTCGTTTCGTCTCGACGGTATGCGCGCTCTGCGAGAAGCACTCGAAACGTTGAAGAAAAATGGCGTAGATCTAGAAGACCCGGGCGACGAGATCGGTCCCACGGCACCGGACTCGCCGCATAGGGGCCTGTGGTTTCACGATCCGGATGGCTATCGTTGGGAGCTCTCGGTTGAAAATGGCGGCTTGGAGCGCTGACCGCGCAACGCTAAACACCACACAATCTGAGAACGCGAGAAAGAATGGATACATGAACAGACTGAATGGAAAGACCGCCGTGATCACCGGCGGCGCCACCGGCATTGGCCGAGCCGCAGCGCAGCGGTTCATCGAGGAGGGCGCCTTCGTCTTCATCTTCGGCCGCCGGCAGGAAGCGCTCGATGCCGCTGTAGCCGAACTCGGGCCCAACGCCCGCGCGGTAAAGGGCTCCGTCTCCGACCTGGGTGACCTCGACCGACTCTACGCTGCGGTGAAGGCCGAGCGCGGAACGCTCGATGTCGTTTTCGCCAATGCCGGTACGGGCAGCCAACTTGCGCTCGGCGATATCACCGCCAAACACTTGGACGAAACGTTCGACACGAATGTTAAGGGTACGATCTTCACGGTCCAAAAGGCGCTGCCGCTGATGGGCAAAGGCGGTTCGATCATCCTTACCGGATCGAGCGCCGGTACCACAGGCGCCCCGGGAATGAGCGCCTACAGCGCGAGCAAGGCGGCAGTGCGCAACCTCGCGCGAAGCTGGGCAGAGGACCTGAAGGGTACCGGCATCCGCGTAAACGTGCTCTCACCCGGCGCAACGGCGACCGAACTCGCGAAGGAAGCGCTCGGTGAGGAAGGTCAGATTGCCTATGCCTCGATGACTCCGCTTCAGCGCATGGCCGACCCGGCGGAGATCGCGGCGGTCGCCGCCTTTCTCGCATCGCAGGACAGCAGCTTCATGACCGCCAGCGAGGTCGCCGTTGACGGCGGACTTGCGCAACTATGACGCTCCGCCAGGCTAGACACGCCGATTTGCGGGCGGGGATACTGCGCGAAGGTCATCTTTTGGCTGCCTTACGACGGCAGATCGGGTGCGCGTCTACTTCGCTCGACTGATTGCCGCGTCGTATGGCTGACAGGTTCGGCCCGTGCAGCCCGGGAGTAGTTTGAGGGGCTTACCGCCGGCCGGGTATTTGTACGTACTAATATTGTCAAGGCTAATGTCTGGTGCGATGACGGTGCTACCGTCGATCGCGAACCCGGCGACGTCCAAGGAACCGGTAAACGGCGTGGAGCCGACGATTTTACCGCCTGCACCAGTCGTTTCGTACACACCCGAGGTATATGGATTTGCCGATCGGCCAGCGATGCGGCGAGGCGGGCGGGGATGTAATGTCTGCAAACAAACACGGCCCCGCGAATCGCGAAGCCATGTTGATGCATTTGGTTTTCGATTGTTTCATCTTTCAATTGCCGTCGGCCAGTTGACGCTTAGGCCCAACAGCCAGCGCCACGGGGCCTTGCACATCGGTAATCGTCCTTACCGGATCGTTAGAACCCGGCTTGTAGACGGTGACAGTCGGACCATGGTAGATACCATGTTGGTAGTAGAAACTGTTGGCGACGTAAAGGTATCCGGCATTGTCCACGGCTAGCAGACTACCCCACGCATAACTGGATGGCTGCGTTACTCCGTTGGTAATCGTCCGAGACGGAGTGCTGGCACCCGGAGCGTAGACCGTCACTGCGCCAAGAAATGTTGAACACTGATGCGAGGAGTTGTACGATCCACCACAGGTGTTGTACACGTACAGATTGCCTTTGGCATCGGCCACCATGGCTCGCGGACCCGCAATGCCGGTCGCGATAACGCGGGTCGGCGAACTGTCAGTGGGCGCGAACACTGGAATGCTGCCCGGGTTAGTCGGGAGTTCATCGCCCTGATTGGCGGCGTACAGATTGCCTTGTGGGTCGAAGGCGAACCCGTTCATGTAGAGATTATCAAGCCCACTGGTGATCGACCAGTACGGCGTTTGCTGACCGGGCGCAAAAACACACGCCTCTGCACCTACTAGACCGCATCGATTAGCGACGAGATCTCCACTGTCATCAGTCGCTAGCGGAGCGTCGATTCCTGAGAGTTTTCTGGATATTGGTTCGTTACCGGCTGGAAATTCGCAGATGTGACGCCCCGGGCAGTATGAGTAAAGGTTCCCATCTTCATCCAGCGTGAGCGAACTAAAGCCACTACGCTGAGTCAACGTCCTCAGCAGTTCGGAACCGCGATTACCGTAAACATAGAGTGTTCCACGCTGCTTAGCCTGTCGATTGTACACCGACATGAACAAACTTCCGGCGGAATCAACAGTCATCGAGACTGGCTCGCCATAACTATTAGGCTGGACGCTGCGCAGATAAGAAGCCCCCCGACCTTTATAAATTCTAACGACCCCAGCGCCGTCTTCTTGGTCGAGCACGTACAGCGTCGCCGGTTTGCTTTTGGCCGCCTCCAAACTTCTTGCACCACTCGATGCGGCATTCGAGGCGACGCCAGATGGGGCGATACTGCCACCGGCGCACGCCGAAAGCAATGCAACCGCTAAGGCGCTGATCAGGACACCGCGTAAACCACCGAGCATTGCGACCTCCTAGAATGGTAAAGGAAAATAAAAGACGGCGCACCGGGAATTGCAGCCTGCGCGCCCGGCTAGTTTAGTTGATGCGTGGCAATAGTGTCAAATTGGCAACTAATAAAAAAGCCCGGAGTCACCACTGTTGCCGATGGTCACGGTTATCATTCACGCATCATCAGTACTCGCGGGTCCGCTGCGAGATCCATGCCACTGACCGGCGCAGGAGCATACGCGACGGTAAGCGTCATTTACGCCCCAGCGTCTCGGTCCGCAATTGCCGCTCGTCACAGTAATTCGTAATCGCGTTTCTATACGGGACTCAGCCTTGCACTCGGGGCAGAAAAGGTCGCGAATACTTCCTACGCTTTCGAATGGAAGCGTGTCTATTGCGACGCGTGCTTTTCCGGAGCAGATGGCGGCGCAGCAGCGCGCCGTGCAACCACGGTTCGTTGCTGCTGGGCCGGCAAAGTTGAAAGCGATGCGCGAAGTAGGTTCTGATCCGACCGCGACGCCAGAGGCGCAGCGTCGCCGCGCAGCGGGAGTCTCCAAGCAACGTACGGCGGCAATTGCTTGGCGCGACGACGGATCGCTCGGCGCGACCAATTTTCACCGCGACATTTTACCAAGGTTGCACGATTTTACAGTCCGCGTGATCGCGGACGCACTCGGCGTTTCGCAGTCTCACGCTTCTAAGATTCGTTGCGGTAAGACACCTCCGCATAAGCGCCGCTGGAAGACTTTACTACAACTAACCAAAGAATTTCGCGGGGAGAAGATCTGAGGGGTCCTGCGCGAGAGCGGTTCGGGGGTCGCGGACTCTCATCAGAACAACGGCTCCGCAGTTCGCGGAGCCGTGTTTTTATCATTAGTCGTCCATTTCTATTGCGTGTCAACTGGCTCGTAGTCGGGTGGCTGGCGCAAGAAGTACTCCTTGTCCTCGCTCGAAGGCACTGAGACGAATGCGCGGGGTTTCGCCTTGAAGTGGAACAGAGTGGTTAGGCTGTGGGCACGGACGTCGTTCGAGTGCAGGCTACCGAGTTTAAACGTTTCCTCAACGTACCTCACGACGCTCGCGAACTCAAACTGCGTGCTCACGACTTGGCCTTTATTCACATACGGCGAGATGATTAAGAACGGTACGCGGAAACCGAGGCCGCCCTGGTTATCGATGAACGCAGGCGGAACGTGGTCGTAGAAGCCACCCCAATCGTCCCATAGGACGAGGATCGTCGTGTTGTTCCAATAGTGGCTCTGTCCGACGGCGTTAACGACTGACGCGATCCACTCCGGCCCATGATACGTGGCTTTGTTCCCCTCGGGGTGGTCGGAGTTAACCTTGCTGGGAACGATCCAGTTCATCTGTGCGAGCGTTCCGTTGCTGATGTCGTTGAAGATGTTCGTTTCCGGCACGGAGATGTTGGTTTGCCATTCGGGTCCCTCGCGAACCGCCTGAATTGCGTCGAACGCGTTCCAGATGTTGCCGGTCTTCCCGCCGCCTGCGTGGGGCGGCGAGTAGTAGCGCCAGCTGACGCCCTTTGCGTCGAGTAGGTCGCGCAACGTGCCCGTTGGGTAGGTTAGGCATGGGAACGGCCCCTTTTTCTTCTCGGTTTTGAGTTTAAGGGTGAGGAGGTCGGTAGGAGTGCCTGGCACCGAATCACAGCCCCAGTGGTTGTTATCGTACGGTACGTTGACGATGCTGTGCGTCGGATTAATCTTGGTCCAACCCGCGATAAAGTCTTGATGTGCGGTGAAACTGCCGCTGCCTTGGGTTTGGAACATGTGATCGCCGATCGCGTAGTTTTGCGCGATGAACCAATACGGCTGGATCTCGTCGGGATTGGTGTATTGGTACGGGTAGTCGGCAGGCACCACCGGGAACGAGTTAATGTAGGTGTGGTTGAACCCATCCATTTGGCAGACGCTGCCCTTGAGATCGCAGTCGATCTTATACTGCGGGCGCATGTGATTCATGTCGCGCGCGGCAAGATGCGCTTCTTTGAGCGGGATGACTTTGCCGTTGCTCTCCTTGCCGGTGGTCGTGCCATCGACGCCCGGGAACGTGGCGAAGAAATCGTCGAAGGTTCGATTCTCTTGGATCATGACGATGATGTGCTGGACGGGAGTGTTACCTTTTCCGAGTGTTGGCTGCAACTGAGCCCATAGCGCTTGTTGCTGCGGAATTGCCGACGACGACGATGCGCTGCCGCCGTTGCAGCCGCCGCACGCGAGTACGGCAGCCATTACGAATAAAGAAGACGCCCGTATGCAACTATTCATTTGCCGGCCGTTTTCGATGGTCCGGTTTCTTCCTCCCCAAAATTAGCGGAGGACACAATTGTGTGACTTATTGCCAAAGGGCGATACGAAGCCTTAAAACACCATCACCCACCCTGGCCGGTTAAGAAAATCTACCCAGGTTAACATTGACGAACTCTGCGTTAGTATTGACCAATCGAACGAAGCCCTCTAGAGTGAGGAAGCCGGTCGAGCAGATTTTGCTCACTTTCGATTCGCTTTGCCGATGAGCCCGGCAAGTGGGCGCCACGTTTACGCTTGACTGCCGCGGTCGGTGGGACTAACGTAGGGGTAAAGGTCACGAAGTTTTCTCGCCGCGCTTTTATTTTTCGTCACGGGACATCGCACATGCGGACATGGTCTCACATCGTGCTATTGATCGGGACCCGTAGCGGTCTTGCGCCGATGCACCGTGTTGGCCATGCCGCGGGCTCCAACATTTAGCCTTAGGAGTAACTTGTGAAATATCGTACGTTCGTTGTCACGCTTGCGGCTAGCCTTGTTGTCACGGGCTGCAGTTTTCCGGCGTCGACAACGCCCGCGTCAGAGGGACTCTCAAGTGCGTCGGCTGTTACGTTGAACAGTTCGGAGAAGTACTCTAAGCCAAGTACACTCTACGTACTTAACTCATCCAGCGGCAAATCAGCGGTCGTGGTTTACTCGGGAAATGGCAGCAAGTTGCTGCGCACGATTTCGGACGAAAAACCGATCAACGGCTTTACGGTAGACAGTTCTGGACTTTTGTATGTTGCTGAACCGCAGAACGCAGCACAACCGTCAGGTCCAGCGTTGCTCACAGTGTATGCGCCAGGCGGCAAGAGTGTTGTCCGCACCATCGCTCAAACTCATCCGTTCGAAACATTAACGGTTGACAGCACAGGAAATCTCTTTGCTCTGTGCGCAGCGGATCGCATCTGCGAATATGCTTCGGGACATAAACCTGTTACACGACGAATTACACTCCGCAAATTCGGAGGCAGCGCCACCGCTCTGGCTACTGACTCTAATGGAAACCTCGCAACGGATGCGACCTACGGGCCGATATTTGTCTTTGCGCCCGGTAGTACGTCTCCTTACTGGACGATTCCGAGTGCGGATTATTCAAATGCATTGAATTTCGACAAGAGCGGGAACCTCTACGTCGTAAACAGCGGTAGCAATGAGGGCGATCCCGGTAGCGTAACGGTGTACGCTTCAGGACAGAGCACTCCAATGCGAACGATTACTGATGGCATTGTTCATCCGTCCGCCCTAGCGTTTGACTCATCAGGACATTTGTATGTTTTAAACTACTGCGTTCCCGGCTCCACCTCAGGATGCGTTCCTAACCCATCCGTAACCGTTTACGCTCCGGGTGGCACCTCTCCAATACGAACGATAACGCAGGGAATAGGTGGCGTTGGTGGTATTGCGGTGAGCGCTGACGACATTCTTTACGTGGCGAATAGCGCTGCATCTGGGACCGTTACGCTCTACAAGAAAAAGAGCGACGTTCCGTCACGCACGATCTCAAATGGCATTACGGATCCGGTTGGAATTGCGGTCAGACCCTAAGACGCGATCGCACGACTCGCGAAATAACTGGCCGTGCGTGCCTTGCACACCTCTTCTACGCCAGCCTAGCTGCCCGGATCGCCACGCCGCTGGGCCGGCTGGGTGGGCGCCACGTTTTCCGGCCTAGCTGGTGGCGCCACGCGTCGCGAGAGGCGCTTTCAGTAACTCAGGTCATCGCATGAGTAAATTGAGTATCTTGGTAGGATTGACCAATCGAACATAGCCCTCTAAAGTGATGAAAGTCGGCCGCGAGCATTCTTGCTCAATCGCCATATCTTGACATTGGAGTTCTTCAGATGATGCGTACTACTTCGATTCTGGCAGCAGTCACGCTCGGAATCATTCTTTCAGGCTGCAGCCAGGGTGGTGCTCATGGTGCGCCCACAACTGTCGGGCCCGCGTCTCTGGAGCCGTCATCAGGCATGAGTGCGAAGGTCGCGTCGCAACTCTTGTACGTTGGAAACCAAAAGAACGTCACAATATATGGGTTGAAAGGTGCTCGAAAGGGAACGATCAAGGATCTCCAGTTTCCGGAATCGATTGTCCTCGATTCGAGCGGAAATATCATCGTCGCGAATTCACGCAAGGACAACGTTGACATCTACGCCGCAAAAACTAATGTGCTTCTACAAAAAATCAGGGTTAGTCTCCCTGTACGTCTTGCCTTGGACGCGACCGGAAACTTGTACGTGTTGAGCCCCGAGAAGGTAAGTGAGTTCGCGCCAGGTGGTTCAACTCCGATCCGAACCATTTCGAGTGGCGTTTCACATGCTACCGACGTGTTGGTGGATTCTCAAAACAATGTTTATGTTTCGAACCGGGGCACGAGTACCGTCACGGTGTATGCCCCGAATACCGATACTCCGAGCGAGACGATAAAGCAAGGACTTGCGGCGCCATCCTCTTTAGCCATGAATGCTTCGGGAAATCTTTACGTTGGGAATGTGGACCCACCCTCGGTGACAGAATACGCCCCTGAAAGCACATCCGTTGTGGCTACGATCACCGATGGCATCACAAGCCCGTTGCGTATGCTATTCGATAGCAATCAAAACTTGTACGTGGTTAACTTTAAAGGTAACGTAACGGCCTACGCGCCCAACACTTTGAGTCTGATCCGCACCATTAGTGAAGGTATTTCTTCACCCGTGGCGATGGCTTTCGATACCGCTGGAAATGCGTACGTTGCAAACAATGCGGCTTCGGATGTCACAGTCTATAGTGCAAACAACGACGCAATAACTGAGACTATTTCGGCTGGTATCCGTTATCCGAACACGCTTACCATCGAGCCTTGAGGCGACGCGAATCTCGACGCAACGTACATAAAGGTTGCATCCACGCCCGCCTCGCCGCATTGCTGGCCGATCGGCAAAGCGAGCCACGCCAGCCCAGCTGCCCGGATCACCTTGCCGCTGGGCCGGGCTGGGGGCGGCGTTTTAAAGCGGCCTAGCCTCCAATTTCTACAAGCGTATATCAATCAAATGGAGAACATCTATTTTCCCATTCAGCGCCTTAGACGATGCGCAACGGATGAAGCGGGCTTTTTTTATATCTTGCAAGGAAGTGCGGCGCTAAGCCGGCGCCATTTTAGGCCGGTTAAGCACACAAACCGCACTTTGACGGTCGTCACGATCTGGTATCGAACTTGAAAGGAACAGCGTGAGACGTCTCAATAACTCGGTCAGAAGGCTTACCAGATTTGTTGTTCTGAGCGCATTCGGGATAGCTGCGACGACCCTCCCTTCCGCGGCTAACACCTTCTGCAGTTCTCAGTGCAAGTTGAACGCGGCCGCCCTACCAAGTCAAATTGAAGAGTATCACATTTTATCTCGCGGCGGTCACGTACTTCCGACGGCACGGCGAAAAGGCGAAAGCTCGTATCGATCCGCCTTTGCGTATTTTGACGCCGATTTGATGAACAATTATTGCGACGAGCCTCGTTTTGGAAGGCCTTAACCCCTATCCCGCTAGTGCGACGCTGGGAGAGGGGTTAGGCCGCTTCAAAGACGAGACACTTTGCGGCCAAGGCGGCCCAGTAGCGTGGCGATCCGGGCGGCAGGTTAGCATGGCTTGCTTTGCCGATCGGCGAGGTGGGCGGGGATGTAAATCTTTACGAAGGCTCCACTCTGTGATACAAAGTACATATGGCAAATCGCAGAAAACCAGCCCGCTGGCTTATCGTGATCTCAATTTTGGTGCTCTTAGTGGCAATTGTCACAACAATTGCGACGCGTTTAGCGACTCAACCTGAATACATCGGAGAAGCAATCCACGACGGATCCCAAAATTGCTATATGCACGAATGGCCTGCGATTCTAAGCAAAACACGGATGGCAGCCCAAGTGCGTGGAACGGACTGCAATACCGATGTTCTAGAAGGGTCAACGCAATATTTTGTTTTTGTACGAGCACCGTACCAACCTAATTTGGCGCGCAACCTGGCATTCCGTTTTCTTCTGGACCCCCGCAACGTTGGCACTGACGATTGTTACAAGCCTGACATCTCGTGGGTGACCCCTGACACTTTAAGAATTCTAGTTCGCACCGATGGTTACATCGAGGATCAAGTAATGAAGTTGTCGGGTGTTACGATAGTTTACAACCTTACGCAGAATGAACCTAAAGATACGAAATCCTGTTGGCGTGCTTAGATGACCTCGTAAGCTCCTTGACACGCTGTACTGGAAGACCGTTATCGTGTGGCCGCGGATCCTCGAGCATGATGATTACGACGACTGCCGCGGCGATTGGGCGATAGCCCACGAATAACTCACAAAAAGAACTAAAAGCGCCCAAAAGGCGAGACGGGTGCTGTCAACTGGAATTTAGAAGTAACCGAAATGAGTTGCTCGACCGGACCAGTTCCTCAACAACCTGCCTAAGAGATGGCGGAGCGATCTCTTAACCAGTGGAAACGGTCCCTTTGGACGATGCGATACGCCTCCAAGGGTGCGTCGTTTAGAGTAATTCTACGTGGGAGAGTCGGGGAGATCGTGTTTACGGATTCTACCGGTCGGTACAGCATCCCGATAGAGTTGTCTTTCACGCGAGGCACAAACTACTGGGCCACACTAGCGATCGATATCGAAACGGGCCGGTGGATAGTCGGAAAGGCAGCGTTTCGCATCCTCGAAAAGATAAACGAAGGCTTCATGCAATGCGACGGCCTTCGAATGTCCACTGAACCGGGCGATTTTTCTTCCATGGAATCACCGAAAGCGCATTTTCTTGTCAATGAGCACGAGGTGACTTTCGAAGAATGGAGGGCGCACCGTGAGTCGGAGATGCCGAAAGATGGTGAACAAAGCCCGTATTATGGTGCCAGCGGACGAACTCTCCTTCGCTGACTCTCAGGCATTTTGAACGCTTAAACTAGGCGCTCAAAGACGAGATACTTTGCCGGTCGTGCGGCTTGGCGATTGAAGTCAAGCGCGGCGCCTCAGTGCTCCGGGCGGCTAGGCTGGCAATGCGCTAGGTGACTTTGCCGATCCGCCTGCGATGCGGCGCGGCGAGCGTGGATGTAGCGATTCAATGCTTGATAAAATTCGGTTTCGATTCGTTGTCGCGTTGCGACTTGCCACCCGCCTAGCTCTGTGCTACAAAGGAACGGCATGAGGAAATCGCTCGGGAAGTCAGTCCCGGTTGGCTAAGTCCTTAATCCCCGCGGTTCTTATATTTCTTGTCGCGCTGGCTGGCGGTTCTATCATCCTGGCCGACCGTGTTATCCCGGCGCCGGATACGAGCCCTAACTTCATCGGCCAAACATACGATCACGGATGGTGGGGCGGAGGGTGCCACATGCACGACTCGCTTCCGGTAGTGAACCAAGCAAACATTGCGGCTCAGGTCCGCGAAACGGACTGCTCGTACGATGTCACTGACGGATGGTATTGGTTCTTTGTGTTCGTTAGGCCGGTCAAGTCTGAAAATTCGTCTGATAACCTCGTGTTCCGCTTTCAGCCCGTAGGCGATTATTCCGCATGGCTTGACATGAAGCCCAGACTTTCTTGGGTTGGGGCCGACACATTGGTCATCGCTCTTCCCAACAGCACATATTACATTAACCGCCAACTTAAACGTTCGTCGCGTGTGAGCGTCGTGTACCGTTTCAAATCGGTCGTATCCGTCAACCCAGATCCACGTTGAGCGGCCCGGCATATACGCCAACCCGATCATTGCAACGCTGGTTACTCATAGCGCAAGGTGCCAACTCTCGTTGCTCCGAGTCTTACACGTTGTAATGCGCCGGAGGACGTCAAAGAAGGCGCCATCGAGGCGATTATGGCCGACGATCCGTGGGCCCCAATGCGCTTGTTAAGGACCGTTAGCATCGAGCCTTGGATGGTGCTGCTGGGAGGATTCGACTGTACTGCGTGCGGCTCCGATTTGCACGCGCCCAAGACAAGAGGCTCTTAGAAATGCTAGGCGCTCAAAGACGAGACAGCCGGCTCGCCCAGCCCGGCCCAGCGGCTTGTCGATCCGGGCGGCTAGGCTGGCAATGCGCTAGCTGGCTTTGCCGATGGGCTAACGATGATTGATACGCCTGGTTTTCTCATGAGTGTTTGATGCCCCAAGGACCTCGAATGAAGCCATTTGAATGTCGGTGGTGACTGTGTGGAATCGTCAACAACTCTATAAGCCTCGCCGCCGACGCGTTCTACGGTCCGCAGCCTTTCGAATGGTTAAAGTCTCGCGTTTCCTTCGCGCGCAGTTGTTCCGATTGCTGGCGTCGCCGGTGTGGAATCGCCAGCAAATTTATAAGTCTCGCCGCCGGCGCATCCTAGAATCTGCGGCCTTTTGGATCGGAATCTTGCTTCTGGCACCCGCGCACTTCATCTTCGAATTCACACAGAATATTGACGCCCGCATAGTGGGCCTAGCGCTTTTCGCAGTCGGAATCGCTCTAATCACTTTGAAAATATTTGCTAACATTACATTGGATATCGTGGAATCGTTTCGGAATAAATAAGTATTCGGGGTGCATCCGCACCTCGGCTGCGGTCGTCACCTCCGGAACTGACTACCCACACCATTTCCTCGACTACTCCCAATGACAACCTTAGGAGTGGTGCCCGCACTCGGCCGCATCCTGCGGGTCTTATTATCCGGACTGCCTGCCTACGAGGACGAACTGACGGGAAAAGGCCACGGTGACTTCCGATTTGCGACAACACATATTGATCACTTTTTTCCCCTGCGGCGGACGGGTTGTATCGCCGGCCACTGAGCAAAACCGGAAGTTACAGAACCTCTATGTAGTATAGGCGGCTAGCACTTCTCCTCAGGATTTAGACGAATCGATGAAATGATCGCACGAGCGGTACTGATCTGCGAGCCTTTCAGGTCCTTCCAGTAAGCGGCGACCGCCCAGGATCCCGGTTGACCTACAACGACCGTTCCAGAGGTTCCGACGTCGTGCATCCAAGCCGGGCTACCATTCAAGCAGGTTTTATGAAAGTGTCCGAGATCGTAGGAACCGCCACCAGCGATAACGGTTAAGAGTGGTCTAGGGTCGCTTCCACTGTAGAGGTTGTACGCGCTAGTTTCAAAGTTAACATCCTGCTTTTTTAGATGCACGCTTGCTGGAACGTTCATCGTAAAAAGTCCCCCGGCTAGGCTAAGGGTAGCGAAGCTCGCTGCGAGAAGGAAAGCGTACAAGCAATGTTCCTCATTGAAAGACCCTTGTTAGGGGTTGCTTACTCATTGCACCTACGACAACGCGGTGCACGTGTCCCCGGGCATCCGATCCCCCGACCACGTCCAACCTTACCACCGCCATCTCCCGCTCCTACTCATCGCCGGCCTCAAGGCAAAACCGAAAGTTCCAGCGCCCTTATGTAGTATCGAAAGCCATTTCACACCCATTAGTATTGGCTCAGCGGAGTCAACCACATTGAATAGCATTACGCCGAACGAAGTCACCAGAACGATGATCGCCAACAAAAGCGATCTGATCGGAGTGATTCACATCATAAATCGCTAGGGTTGCTTCCTCCCGTGCTGGCTGTACTACGGGGCATCATCATCCGAGTACACTACAAGTTCACTCGTACGCGCTGGTACCAACACGGTTTGCCCAGCTTCCCGCGAATCGCGAAGCCGTGTTCGGTTTATTTAACTACAGTTTTAAAGTAGTCTGTTCGCGCTTTACGGCTTTAACGTGAAGACGTTTCCGTGGTAGCGGCCTGAGGGGCCATACGTCGTGCCGTACAGCGTGCCAGCAATGTTGAGCAGGCCAGCGACGGGGTTTACGCCGCTTCCGGCACGGAAGCTGTGTAACACCTTTTCGTTGCCCCTCGGTGTAACGCTGAAGACCACACCACGGTTTTTCGCGCCGCCCCTTGTCGTCGTGCCGTAGAAGACGCCCCTGACGTCGGTCAAGCCTGCGAGGGGATGACAGCCGCCGTTTTCGAAGTTAAGTGTTTTTTCTGTGCCGTCCGGCGTGACGCTGAAAGCTGCACCACAGCTAAGTTCGCCAGACGCGGTGCCGTATAGCGTGCCATCCACGTCGATCAGAGCAGCTGCAGGAAATCCGCCATCGCCTCCGTTCGTCCCGAAGCTGTAAACGACACGCTCTTTTCCCGCCGTGGTGATACTGAAGACCGTTCCCGCGCCGCCGCCACCATAGAACGTCGTGCCGTAGAGCGTGCCATTGACGTCGAGCAACGCTGCCTCGGGAAATGCGCCATCATGTCCCCCAAACTTATGCAGCAACTTGTACGAGCCGTTGGTCGTAATGCTGAACACTGTGCCGCACGAGTCCTCCAATCCGCAAAAGCCTAAGCCGCCTCGCTCCGTCGTACCATAGAGCGTGCCATTGACGTCGATCAGCCCAGCGACGGGCATAGATGCGCCGCTTGGTTCGGAGGAGTAGTAGTCTGAGTCGAAGTTATGCAAAACTTTTTCCGTACCGTCCAGTGTAAGGCTGAAGACGGTGCCACCGCCCTTTGTACCGCCACCCGATGCGGTGCCATAGAGCGTGCCGTTGACATTGAGCAGCGGCGCGAGAGGACAACAGCCATCACCAGGGCCGAAACTAAACAATACTCGCTCTTCACCGCTCTTTGTGATTGAAAAGACCGTCCCAGAGTTGTGCGCACCACCGTACTGAGTCGTGCCGTACAGCGTGCCATTGACGTTGATGAGGTCCGCGGACGGATTCGTACCATCCCCGGCCGAGTTGCCGAAGCTGTGGAGTATGTCGTACGCGTCACCCCGAACCGCTTGTTGCGACGCCAGTCCCTGCGGCGACGGACCTAGCGGGGTTTGCGATCCACCGCAGCCCGCAAGCAGCGCGGCGGCCGCGCCGAGGCCTAAGCCATAACGTAGAAGAGCCGACGTGATAACGCCTCGCCCTGCTGGTCGATTCATTCCAAAACTCCTAGCCCCTAAGGATGACGAAATACGTGCTGAGGATTAGCTCGGACTAACCATGCGCCCAGCACGGGACTTTCGTCAATCCCGGAGTAGGGCAATCCAAACGAGCAAATTGACCTTCGGGAGCATTATTCGGTTAGGCGACCGCATCCGTCGCAGTCCAATACGGCCTCGCGATTTGCGAAGCCGTGTTGGAGCGTGGAAGTTCTGCGCGACTCGATATCTCGCGAAGCGTACGCTAGTAGTCGATCTCCGGTCCCCATTTTTGCCGTACGAAACCCACGCCGTTCTTCGGGCAAGGGGCTTGCGACGAAAGCGGCGGGGGTGGCTCGTCCACCAATTTAATTTTTTTAAACTTAATCGGCTTTTGCGTGAAGTCGAACGCGTCATCGAATGCATCGGCCCGCTCATCGGCAAACTTGTATTTCGTCCCTTGCCCGAGGAACGGTAAACCGAACGTTTGCTCGATAAAGTGGAGTGTGCTCGCAATCTCATGCGGTTTATGCGATATGTACCCGGGCTTAGCATACGGTGACACGATCAGCAACGGAACGCGATAACCCAACCCCTCGTAGACGCCGGTTACTGGATCGGCATATTGCTTCGGAAGAACGTGGTCGTACCAGCCACCCCACTCGTCCCACATGACGATAATCGCGGTATTTTTCCAGTATTGGCTTTTACCAATCGCATCCACGATCGCCGCGACCCAGTTTGGCCCGCAGTAGTTCGAACCGTGCCCCGGGTGGTCCGATGCGCCGCCGTGCGGCATCACCCAAGTGACCTGCTGCAGGTCGTTGTTGGCGATGTCGGTTATCACGTTCGTATCAGGCATGGAAATATCACCGTTCGACCAATCCGGTCCGTAGCGAATCGACTTGACAGCGTCGAACGCGTTAAGCCACCAAGAGTCTGTGGATGATGTCGGCTGGACGTACCACCGCCAGGTAACACCGGCAGTGTCCAACTCGTTTGCGATGGTGTTATAGGTCGCTGACGGACCCGTAGTCCCCAGCGGGAAGCACGGAATCGGTCCCTGATATTCGTTGCCGTACTTCGGGCCGTACCACGGTGGATTGAACGAGCCGTACTGGATGTACCACTCGGACGGCGGAATGCTTCCTCCGTGCGTATCGCAACCCCATCCCCCGAGGGTCGAGCTAGGAACCTCCGACGCGTGACCAGATTGACCCGCAATCAAGTATTGATGTGAAACGAACGTCGGGCCGTTGTTGGATGCGAACGTGTTGTCACCGAGAACGTATTGCTTGGCCATATCCCAATACGGTTGGATTTGGCTCTGAATAACGTAGGTGTAGGGTTGAATCAGTTCGTGCTTATTTTGATCGAGTAAAAAGCAAGGAGGTTTGTTGACCCAGTTATTTTGGGTACAGCCCTTCTTGGTTCTGTTCCAGTTGGCGATTTGCTGATCGAAGCCGTCGTTCTTGCCCTTATCGTAATCCACCAGGAACTGATAATGAAAGTGATTTTGGTCGTGGAGAAATCCTAAGTTGATTGGTTGGAGTTGGTAGACCGTACCGTCGTGACCCTTGCCGGACGTAGCCGTGTTCGCGCCCGGATAACCGTAGAACATATTGTCGAAGCTACGGTTCTCTTGCATGATGATAACGATGTGCTGAATCGGACTTGAAGACGCTTGATGACGAGCGCCGTGCGCGGCATCGATTGGCGATTGCGAGCCGAACGAACCGCAGCCGCTCAGGAGTACGGCGCTAAAAAGAAATGCAACTACCCTCTTGGCGCGCATGGCAATGCTCCTCGCGTGAGTGACGGGATAAGACGAATGACCATTCGAATTACCTTCGAGCAACCCTGGAGCAACCAGGTAGTCAACGTGTCGCTTTAGGGAACTTGGGTCATCTTTCTCTGGTTGCGCACAACTGACCTAGGGCTTCGAGAGTGGATCCGGCTTCATGGTATCGAGGTCCACCGGGATCGAGACGTGCTCTTGGACGATCAGCCATTTGCCGTTGATCTTGCGCAAGACGTCGGTAACGCGAACGACGATCGTCGTGCGGGCTTTGCCCGTATTGACGGTTATGCGCTGCGCTCCATGCGTGAAAGCGACATCGCCGTCGATCGTCATTCCGAAATCGACGATCTCGAAGGTCGGATTGTCCTTGAACCCCGCGAAGAGCTGCTTCCAATCCTCGCGATAGTCGTTCCAGCCGCGGTGTTCGCGAGGCGGCCCGACATCATAAACGAAGAGGCTGTCGCCCGGGACGTAAACCGACATAATCCCGGCGAGATCTTTGTGTTCGAACGCAACGCCGAACTGCTTGTACAGCGCTGTGATCGCGGCGGAGTCGTTCGACGAAGCCCGCGCGGCCAAGCCAGATGAGCCGGCGGCGGTCAAAGCGAGCGCTAGCACGACAAATAGCGATCTTCTCACAATAAACTCCAATCGAAAAGCGAGCGATAACCTAGCCGATGAGCGACTGCTGGTCACATAGGCGAGCAAGCGTGCTTCTTCCTCTCTTTTTGACCCCAAAAGCTCGTCGCCGGAAGCTAGACCGCAGAACGAATCTTGATGTGCTGTGTGCTCATATTGCGGAAGCCAAGACGCTTGTAAAGCCTTTGAGCGTCGCTGTCCCTATCTGCAACGATAACGTAGGATCGAATCTTGCGATCTTTTGTCACCTCTGCGATAGCGCGTTCGATCAGTGCAGATGCATACCCGTTGCCGCGCGACGACGGCTCCGTGAAGACGTTTTGAAATCGAGCATACCGCGCCGAAACGTAGATGCCAAGCGTGGACACGGCTCGTCCTGTGCTGTTCATCCCTCTTAGCCATAATCCGGAGCCTGCTTCACACAGCACACGATACTGATCGAGCTGCCACGTAAGGAACGACCGTTCTTCTTGAGAGGCATTTCCGAGCAGGAGCTTCTGGACATCGCGCCACTCCTCGTTTTGGACAACTTTGCTAATCTTGCCCCCAGTGACGCCTTCCCGTCGCTTAGCACACCCGGCGTCCTCGAATAGCATCACGTCACGGTGCAGGGTTTCAATGCCTTCCGCGTTTACTAGCTCTTGCTCTTCAGGCGCACTGTGCGATTGGTCACTGGCGATGGTCTCCCAGAGAAGGATGTGCTTCTTGTATCCGCCTGAAGCCGGAAACAAGGACTTGCATAGCATCCATGCGCGCTTTCGCGTTTCATCGTCGGGATGCGCCTTCAGCACCACATAGTTTCCAAACCAGAAATCGGGCCGACTGATCGTGCTCACAATCCACCAGTCCGCCGCTTCTCGGTACACGGTTGTTGGGGGAGAGGCAGTTCGGTCCGTCAGCACTCCGAGCAGTGCGAATGGTTCCTTCTTCTGCATGTTGCGATCGATGCCGGGGTTAGCCGGCGTGACGGCTTTGCCGATAAAAGATTTCAGGATCGCCGGCGTCTAGATCGATCTCTCCGACCACGGCGTAACCTCTCCCGCTCAGGAATGCAGCCATGATGTAATTGCTGCGATTCGTAGAGGTGTACAAACGATGTCCCGCATGACGCGCTTCGACGTACTCGAAAAGATTTGTTCCAATGCCAAGTCTGCGATGATTGCTATCCACCACGATGAGCCAGACGAACGGCTTCTCGAAAAACTCGTCATTCCACACAATAAAGCCGAGAATAATATCCTGATTCACCGCAACACTGACGTGGCCGAGATCAACCGCGCGCTTTACAAAGTCGCTCTTTTCCCATGGCGTCGTCGTAGACAGGGCCCTGATTGACATCAAGTCGCCGCTTGCGGCGGCGCGGACTCTCACCGAGGGCGGCTGCATATGGACGTCCTTTCGGCCCCGTGTCGTCGCTGTCCCATATCCGTCGTTGCGATCGTTCGTTTCTTAAGAGCCGCGTGCCCAGTTCGCCTATGACGGCGGAGTCTGATTTCCGGCGTCCAATCAAATGCGGGTGAGTAAGTGCGTGTCGTTTATTTTGGCCGTGACTTTCGCTATGTCGTTCGCACCATGGCCGGCCGATGCTGCTAGCCCAGCGTCGTCCGAAGAAGTCCAACAATCGATCGATAAATTCGTTGCGCAGGCCCCAGGGGTCGTCGTCGTCGTAGGATTAGTAGACCACGGTCAGAGCAGAATTTTTACCGCCGGGAGACCTCCGGCGGGCGCGCCGCCGCTCGATGCATCGACCGAATTTCAGATAGGCTCGATAACCAAGACATTTACGGCGACTCTCTTAGCCGAAATGGTTCAAAAAGGTGCCGTTAACCTGGACGACCCGATTGGTAAATATCTTCCGCGTGGAACTCGTACGCCTGAGTACAGGGGTCAGCCGATAACGCTCCTCGAGCTCGCCGAGCAGAACTCAGGGCTACCCGAGATGCCCACCAACTTCGCTCCGTCGAATCTAAGCGATCCGTATGCCGACTATGGGGCCGCACAACTTTACGACTTTCTTGGCAGCTATGTACTGACGCGAGCGCCGGCGACAAAGTTTGAGTACTCGAACGTCGGCGTCGGTCTGCTTGGAACATTGCTCTCGAACGCGGCGCACTTGGATTACGCGTCACTTGTGGAGTCCGGCGTTCTCACACCGCTTGGAATGAACGAGACGGCTGCCGGCCTCACCCCAGAGATTCGGGCCCGCCTTATGCCCGGGTTCACGCAGGAGCTCACACCGAGTCCAGCTTGGACACTCACCGGGCTCGCAGGTGCCGGCGCAATCAACTCTTCGATGCACGATATGTTACTTTACTTGAGGGCAAATATGAACGCGCCGGCGGGTCCTTTAGGTAAAGCGATGGCTTTCGCGCAAACGCCTCGCAGCGACACGACCATTGCGCCGTTTATGAAGATTGGTTTGAATTGGTTTACCAATATCGATTCGCACATCACCTGGCATAATGGGCAAACTGGGGGCTATCACTCATTCCTTGGATTCGACCGCGCGAGCGGCATTGGAATCGTTGTTCTCACAAACGTCGCCAGTTTCGACGTTAACGCTCTCGCCGCGCACCTTCTTGCGCCGGGAACCATCCCTGCGTCGCCCGTTCTTGCGACACCACCACCGGCGGTGCTGCCGCACGGCAATTCACCGCTCGTCGGTGTTTACCGGTTGTCGCCGACTTTCTCGATCACGATATTTGAAGACAACGGCGTACTGTATGGCCAAGGTACGAGGCAGTCACAAGTTGAGCTGACGTTACAATCGGGCACGACCTATAAAGTCAGCGGCGTCGATGCGACTATTAGGTTCATGCTCGATAGCACCGGCCACGCCACTTCGCTAGTGTTGCATCAGAACGGCCAAAGCATACCCGGCACCCTCGTGAAGCCAAACATGCCATAAGAATGGTTCCTGGAAACGCTGCTTACTGCGCAGTCTCTGGATACGCATGCATGTCCCGGCGTAAACGAGGTTTGTCGAGCGATCGACGTTAAAGGCTACCGATCGATGCCGATATCACGAAGGACGTGGCTCTTCGGTGGCTTCAGCCTTACCGCCGCCGGTTTGACTGCCTTATCGCTTCCCGGCGGCGGTCCACGCACGTTTCTTGGCGGTGCGGCCCCGCCCCAAAACCTCGCCCCAGCCGGAACCTTGTTTTCTTCGCACGAGCAGCGCGCCGAATTATCGTGGCTCGTCGATACGATGCGCGAGGTTGGCGCTAATCCATTTGCATATTGCCGGCAGGAGCTATTCGATCGTCTCTACGCCGAAACCATTGGAAAGTGCGACCGGCCTCTGGATGCACGAGGATTCTTCCTCAGCGCCGCACCACTCTTCGCCGCGTTGAACGATGGACACGTCGGCCTGAACCTCGGATTCGCGTTCCAGCAGTGGGGCCACGGAGGCGGCAAGATGTTTCCATTGCTCGTAACCTTCGACGGCGACGAGATGTATGTCGATACACAGACAGATGAAGGGCTGACGTCGGGCACACAGATTGAATCGATCGACGGAGTTTTAGCCGCAGAGATCATAAAAAGCCTCGTGGCCCTTCAGGGCGGCCAAACACAGCCGCTGCGCAGCGCTCTAGCACCCGCGCTAATTTGTCGATATTTTACTACGCGCGCTATGGTGAGCGAGCCTCGTTTGAGGTGACCGCAAGAAGGTCGGGGCGACGTCTCTCACGGCATGTAAGGGGGTTGCCATACGATGAGTTGTACGCCATGATGGGGGCGCCGACGTCCAATCCATACACGTTTTCACGCATTGCCGACGGTCGGGTTGGTTTCATCGAGTACCGCCAATGCCGCGACCTCGGGCGCTTCAAGGAGTTTCTAAAAACGACGTTCGCCTCAATAGCGCGAGAACCGATCGACGGCCTCGTGATCGACATCCGAAATAACGGTGGCGGCGATTCAATTCTCAACGCGGAACTGTGGAAGTATGTCACATCAAAGGCGTTCTCGGACGGAAGCCCGACGACCATGAAGGTCAGCAGCCGCCTCAAGCGCGAGTATGGTTTCTTCCGCTATAACATGCAATACTTTCCGCCGGCTTGGCTCATGCGCGACGGCTCGCTTCTTACTCAGGACTATAGTCGGATCGCAACGATTCGCCCCGCTCCCAATCCGCTGCGATACGACGGTCCGGTGTATCTTCTGATTGGAACGAAGACCTTCTCCTCGGCACTCAGTTGCGCGCAGGAAGCGAAAGACTTCCATCTAGCGATCCTCGTCGGTCAGGAGACAGGCGAACCGCTCGACACTACCGGAACGGCTTACGACGGCTATACACCTCGCATCGGCGCGAAATTTCAATTCACAACGCGATATTCATGGTTTCCGAACCACCCCAAAGGTCGCGGCGTCATTCCCGATGTGACGTTAATCCCAACCCGAGCGGATCTTCGCTCGGGGAAGGATCCGGTACTCGACTACGCCATTGCCGAAATCACAAAACCGCAGCGAGCTCCCTAACCGATGACAAGGCTGCTGTGGGTGTCTACTTCGCTACGCTGATCGCGGCGTCGTACGGAAGGCACGAATTGCCGCTGCAGCCTGGAAGTGACTTGGTGGACTTACCGCCGGTTGGATATTTGTACGAGCTGATGTTTTCAAGGCCAATGTCCGGTGCGATGACCGTGTTGCCCTCGATCCAAAAGCCAGCGACATCTGAGGACCCCGTAAGCGGTGTGGTGCCGACGATTTTTCCTCCCATACCCGTGGTTTTGTAAATACCGGAGGTATACGGATACTTATTTTGATACGATTGATCGCCGACCGCGACATACTTACCGTCCCACAAAATCTTACCGGGGAAGTAGATCGTGCCCCCCTTTAACGCAATGTTCGTCAGCTGCTTCTTGCCCTTGGGGAGTACGGCGAATTCAAAGGTGACAGAGTAGCCCTTCGTGCCATCGACGTAGAGATTGCCCTTATTGTCGTAGCCGCAGAACCACACCTGAAAAAGGTCCGAATCCTTGTAAAGGGTCGGCGTGCCCTTAGCGTGCGCGTAAATGGCAACGTTGCCCTGTTGGGGGTTCGAGCCGACAGTTTGTTTGTTTGCGACGGCAAGGTTCCCCGTAACCGGATCGACGGAGCATATTGTGGGGTAATAACCAGGATCGCTCAGGGTAGCGATTGGCGTCGTGCCGCCGTGTTTGAATTCCACGATTTGCTGCGCCACGTTTTCAACGATCCAGACGTCACCGCTCTTGTCCGTGCACACGCCGTCTGGGAATATATTGTAATAAAAGCCCGTCAGCGTCCCCACTAACTTGTCCTGCGGATACGAGTAAACGAGGACGTCGCTGTTACCGGGATTGGTGACGTAGAGCAAGTCTTTGGACTTCGCATCGGGTTCCATCCACGACTTCGTGTGGTTAGCACGCACGATCGCGCTGCCTTGCACGGCGCTGGTCGTACCTGCAGCGAACTGCGCTGTCGGCCCTAGTTGTGACTGGGCAACACCGCCGCAGCCGGTAAGCATCGCGAACGCGAACCAGTATCCAAGCGCATAGCGTCCAAATGCTGAAACACTCATTTGTTCTGCTCCCTGAGGCAACCTATCTACGAAGCACGCATCGACGCTCAGTATCGCACTGGCGTCGCACTCAGTTCCATCTTAGCACCCGGGCGGAAATCTCGAAAGTCCGTGGGCGGCCCGTTCAGTTATTCTTTCTTGTACTTCGCGAGCGAGATCGCTTACGGACCGTTCGTTCACGAGTGGCAGCAATAATTTGCCGTTTTGACGAGCCAATACTGCGCGCGCGTACCGATACATGAAACTTCTAGAGAGGTCCGGGGGCTGCAACTCGCCCCGATTTGAAATTCCGATCCATAATCTATCTTGTGGCATAAAGACGCCTTCGACGCCCCTCGACTGCATCAAAACGTTGACGTTCCCCACATAGATATCCTTAACGGCCGTCCAAGGGATCGCGATCCCGTAAAATACCAGCGCTTCCGGCCGCAACTGCAGTACGGGGTTTCGGTACGCTGGTATCTGCCACACGATTAAAGCGAACGGGAAGCATGACGCTATCGCAGCAGCGCTTACGAACCACGCTACCCACTCCAGCTCTGGATGACCCCAACAAATCCAAACAAAGAACGCCGTCACAACGATCATCAATGGGAACAGTATCAAGCCGAGGATGAAACGACCCTGAAGGGGAGCAGTTAGGTCGGTGGTCGGAATCGGAGACCTCCCGTGCGGCGACGTTCAACCACCTCGTTTGAGAGATCCCGCATCGGAGCCTTCCAAACCAATCGCTAGGGTCCGTGCCGGAAGTCGCCCTCGTCGCTCGAACACGGCACCGCGCTCGGAGTTACGCTGGGAGTCGGGCTCGGATTGTTTGCGATTTGAATCTGTACGATCTGCGCGGGCGGATCGATTTGAATGCCGCTGGATAAAGCGGTAAACGTGTCATCGAAGCATTGCCACGTGTTCAAAGTGGGCGAAACGTACTGCGGCGGATTCTTTCCACCGGCCCCCATAGAGTCAACGAACACCAGGTTGTTCTGCACGTCGGCTTGCGTTGTGAACCCGTTGTAAAGCCAAGGGGTCGCCAGCGGGGCCGGACTAGACAGCGGACCCAAGAAGACTGATCGCTGAAAAATGACGTTGAACTCGGTTTGGCTTCCGTTGCTGTTCACGTTCAGCTGTAGCTGCTGGGGCGTGGGCTGCAGCGAAACAAAGGCCGGCACGGCATGCGGCTTGGACGGGTCCTTTACAAACTGCACCGCACGAGCGAAGGCCGCGCCACCAGTGCCTTCCACCTCGATGCCCTCCGAATAGGCCGCCCAGTTACTATTCGCAGGCTGCGTATCCGGCGTCAGCTTATTTCCGCTCGTATTGAAGATAATCCAATATTGATAGGTAGAAAAGTTGAACGGTTGCGCGACATCAAAGAAGACGCTCATGTATCCCTCGGGCGCACCGCCCGGCCCGATTCCAACGGGATTCGGCGTAACTTGCCGGCCGCATGCGACGACGACGACCGCTGTTAGCAGTAAAAGCCCGAAACCGAGTCTGCGCATCACGCGTTCCTCTCCATTCGGAGCAGCCTAAAGTATTACGTGTTCTCCTCCTGTTTAATCAGATATTACTGGTAACCGGCTTAATGCTTGCGGTGATTTTGCTGAGAGCAGTGCACGCTGCGCTCTCGGCATGTAGTGATCCGCGCAGGTTCGCTCATGACATCGCTTACTTCTGCACTGCGACCGTGCCCAGCGGCTCATCGAAGTTACCCGTAAAGGTCGCGATGGGTGACCCCCCCGCAGGGTAGTTAAAGACCTCGCCATCGTCGTTGCCGGCGTCTGCGCAATATACAACGGATCCGGCGATCCACGTTTGCGAGCAGTCGCCAGCTCCCGTCAGCGAGACGGTCCCTTTTAACTTTGCCTTCGTTCCCTGAATCGTGTAGCGATAGATTTTGCTGACGTGCTGATCGAGGACGGTGACATACTTGCCGTCCCACTGCACGGAGCCGGCAAAGGTTATAGTATTGCTTGTTGTGATAAGTTGAAACGCATTCGCGCCTTTTGGCAGTTCGGTGAGCGCGAAGCCCGCACCACTACGAAAGCCGTCGGCGAAGAGATTGCCCTTAGGATCGTAACCATCGAAATACGTATTGAGCATTCCGGTAGCCAGGTAGGTCGGCGTACCGGTCGCGCGTTTAAAGATGACCACATCGCCGGCCCCGTCCGGAAAGCCGTTCAGCACCCCCAGAGCTAGGTCTCCTTCGGAGTTCATCGCGCAACTCGAGGGCATCATACCCGAAATGGCAAGCGTCTTCAGGGGCTTCTTTGGGACGCTGTACTCGGTGATCTGCTTCTCGCCGGCGACGATCCAGAACGTCTTCTTCCCGTAGCCAGAGAGCACGTTGGTGCACGATTGGCCACCGACATCGGTGATCGAGCCGATCTGCTTCTCGCTCTTCGGATAGTTAAAGATGCTGGAATAGCTGCCGTAATAGTTGTTGATGTACTCGTAGTACTTCGAGCTCGACTTCGACTTCTGCGCCAGCTCGGGAACGATTGACGAGTACTGGTGTGGCGCGTTGAGATTCGGACGCTCCGCCGTTACCGGCCTCCCGTTCACGTACGCCATGTGGCCCACGTATCGAACGTCGGACGAGGCCGCCGCCGGCGCGCCCGCCGAGCCGCCGCTACAGGCCGAACATACGGCGAGCGCCAACAGCGGTGGCGGAATACTTCAATAGGGCCGACGTGTTCATGGCGTTGCTCCCGTGCGAACTAGCAGAAAAGCTGCTTCGCGATTGGCACCCCGTCGCCCGGCAATTCGAGCAGTCAACTGGGCCCGGGAGGCGTCATTACCCGCGATACGCCAGTCCAAGGAGGGACGACTGCAGTCTAGCGTACTGGGAGCGGACTGCCGGGATACACGACATGCGGCGTGATTAAAAAGACGATTTCGTCCCGTTCGTGGGTCGATTGCTTGTTTTGAAACAGCTTCCCGAGTATTGGTATGTCTCCGAGCCCGGGAATTTTTGAGATCGTTTCTGTGTTCGTCTCTCGCATCAACCCGCCCAAGACTATGGTTTCGTTGTCTCTAACGTGGAGGGTTGAATCGATCTTACGATTCGCCACTATTGGATAGCCCGTCGGAGTGAAGCCCACCAACTCGCTGTATTCTGGATGCAACTCTGCTATCACACTTCCATCGGCTCCGATCGTTGGCGTGAGCCGGAGGTGGACTCCGATATCGACGTATTGAACGTTCTGTCCGCCGAAGACGGACGTGCTATAGACGATCGGATAGGTCTCGCCGATACTAAGATCGGCCTCCTTATTATTGATCGTCACCAGCTTCGGCGTGGCCAAGATTGACGCTCGACCCTTGCTGACAAGGGCGTTCAGTTGCACGTTCACTGCAATCGTTCCACCCGTGAACGAGTAGGCCACCGCGCCGGGTAGAGAATTTCCTTCAGCGTCAACCCCGCCAAACTCGATTCCGAAGTTACTCGAGTCGTTTACCGGCGTCACATCGGCGACACGGACTTCGAAAAGCACCTGTGGGCTCGGGCGATCGAGTTGCGTCACGATAGCTGCGACCGCGCTTTGGGCTCGGTCGCCGCCCGCGACGAGGACGGCGTTCTGCTCTTCGTCGGCGACATACACGCCATCCGGCGCGACTGTTTTCAACTTCGCCACGACGTCGTCGGCTCGAAGGTATCGCAGCCGGTATACACTCGTCGAACGTCGTCCGTGCCCCTAAGCTGGGAGCGACATCCAGGAGCGCTATTAGCCGGCGCGCTCTAGCGATGGTATCAGTATCTCCGGAAATGACCAGAGAACCCGTCCGCTTATCTGGAACGATCACGGTACCGTCAGGCAATGCGGACTCGAGCTCGCGGGCCACATCATCCGGTTGTGCACGGGCCAATGCGATCACCACGCCGTCTCCAGATCGATTCATCGATTGCACGGCGCCGACAACGAGCACGTCGCCTTGTTTGCGTACGCGTAAGCCATGCGCTTCGGCTATTGCCTGCAGGGCTTGTGCGAACGTGACGTTGGTGAGATGCACGGTAACGCGCTCGGGTTTCACTGAGCCGTCCGTTACCACGTTGACGCCGGACTGACTGGCGAGAAGCGCAATGGCATCGGTAATGTCCACGTCACGCACATCGATTGAAATTAACTGCGCAGCAGATGCGGCAGTCCAGCAGAGTACTACCAGCGCTAGGACCCATAGAATGCTCGAACTGCGCATCATTGGTTGCTTTGCGCCAGCAGCAAACGCGTGCCATCGGAAAGTCGAACGCTCTTGGCATTGATTTCGACAACGATCGAACCGCCGACGTGCGAGCCAACGCCGACGAAGACCGTCCGCCTCCCAATCTGCAAGAGCGCTTTGGGGGATTCGCCGACCACGACCGCACGGACGGAGACGCCGACCGGCGAACCGCCATCGACCGATGCGCCCAGGTTCGGCGGAAGTACAAAACCCGGATCGATCGCCGGAATTGGTTCGGGTACGACAGCATCTAACTTCAGAGATGGCGGTACCAGAAACGGGTCGCGGCTTAAAGATAACGCCGGATATTGCAACGGCTGCAGTGACGCGGGCGAATTGATCGCAAGCGTCAAGGTAGACTCGTCGTCCGCGCTAGTGGGCAGCGGTCCGAAGACGAGGACGAGAGCGACGATCGTCCGGATACTACAGTGTGTCGATAGCGGCATACACGTTGACGTGTACCACCGCGTCGATGGAAGCCGCCATTTTAGGGTCATGGTCGAGTCGCACGCCGACGACTCGTATTAACGCCGGCCCCTGAGAGAGCGCCGCCACCGCATGCACGATCGAGCGATAGGCTCCCGACCATTCGATCGTCACCGAGCGCCCGCCAGCCTCGCGTACGCCGTCATCGCCTGCATCGAGTCGTTGCAGTGTCACGTGGAATCGCTTGTCGAGCCCGTCGACGGTGCGTATCACCGCAGTCGTGCCGACATAACGCGAGTCGGGTGGGTGCATACGTGCGATGTTCGCGGCGATTCGACGCCGGGCAGCGTCCTCGTGAGCGCCATCGCGTAGCTGGATCTCATCTCCGTTTGCGCGGATATACGCTTGGTGGGCGTCGTCCAGCAGCGTTCGTTCCGACTGAAGCTCAGGCACGATCCCTAGGACAGTCGTGAGTGCGACCGTGATTGCGAGTATCGCCCAAGCCACGAGCACCCCGAATGGCAAGCTCATCTGCTTGCGTCTTGCGCGTGCATCTGAAAGGTGAGACTGTTGCTTTCACCATGGCGGGTGACCGATCGCATCTGCGTAGCAGGGCTGACTTCAGTCACGATATCGGACACTCGCGCGAGTTCGGCGAGCTGTTTTGTTTGGCCATCAAGCGTGAGACCATCCCCAGATTTTGAGAACGAATCCAACCATACGCCGGAGGGCAATCGCTCTGCGATGCTCGTCAGCTGCAGCATCGCCAGCGATCCGGACAGGCGAACCGCGCGAAGGCGCTTGGCGAGCCGGAGCGTCGTGCGTAGATCCTCCCATGCGAGCTTCGATTTGGCGAGCTCCGTTTCGCCGGCGCGCAACCGGACCTGTGCTCGAACGTTTAGGTCGCTAGCCTGGTGCACTCGATACGCTGCCAAGGCGTATCCACTTGCCAAGACCGGGAAACTGATAAGACCTGCAATAGCGACACTTTGCCAACCGTTCGAGAGCCCATTGAAAAGTCGCGTTATCTCCCATTGCCGCTCGTCCAGGAAATTAAAACGCCTCAATCGAGCGCCCATGCGGCTAGAGACGCAGCCAAGGCATAGTCGAAAGCAAATGACGCACCAGGCGGGTATGCATCTTCGGACGCCGGCGTGGGCACGTCCACTACGACGCTCGCCGCTGTGACAATGCGTTCGATCAGGCCCTGAACGCGCGAACCGTTTCCCGTTATTCCGAGCGTGCGGACTGTGGCTCGCTCGCGTAAGGCTTCGAGTGCGTCGCAAACTCGTCGAACGAACGCATCGAGTTCCGCGTCGCAAGCGCCTGCGGCGCCAACGGATCGCTTTCTACGTTCGGCTTGCGCGATGTCGATCGCAAGCGTGGCTGCGATCGCGGCAGTGAGCGCCGCGCCACCACTATCGATGGATAGGGTTCGGAATGGCTGCGCTAATCTTCCATATAGCCGGGATTGTCGAAGGCCAATGTCGAGGATGGCGTCGGCATTAGGAAACGCCCGCCGCAACGCGAATGGTTCGTAATCCATGGCCAGTACGGCTAATCGAGTGTCCCTTACAGCTCGCATCCGGTTACGAATCGCCTCTAACGGTGCGACGACGACGAGATGAGCGTTCGAGCCATCGATAGATCGAATTCGTACTTGCGTTGGAGCATCGCCGTCGCTCCAGGGTGCGAACACCGCGCTCTCCAGCCGAGCCGCGCGCAGTCGCTCTGACGGGCGCATTGGCGGGAACTCCATGCATCTCATCACCGCGTCGCTCCATGGCAATGCGAGAACGCACGAGCGGCGGCGCCAACCAAGTTCAGCGACTGACTCGGCTATGGCCGATCTGATAGCAGCAGATTCACTCGAGCCATCAGCATTCGGAAAGTCGCGTGTCGCCGCAGATTCGACGCGTACCGCCCCGGCGCGCTCTCGCCGCATGGCGACGATTCGCAAGCGGCTTGTGCCGATATCGATACCGAGTGGAAGGCATTGTGTCATGACGATCCTGTCGCGACGAGCGCGCAGACCGTCCCGAAACTTAGAAACGGTGCGAATGCGATCGACGCCTTGCGATGTGCTCTGCCTGAGAGCAAGATATAAGCGGCGGCAGTCCCCCCGGCAACGAATGCAATATACACCGCCTGTATCGCGCCGGAAGCGCCCAAACCTAGACCGATCGCCGCGGCAAACTTGACGTCACCGAGACCGATGCCCCGTTTCTTCGTTAGTATATACGGAATGCCGAGCAAACTTATTCCAACGAGGAGGCCGGCCGCCGCATCGCTGAGGCGCGAATAGCGGCTCACAGCCAGAATGGGGGCCGCCCACAACTGAACCGTATCGAAGCACACGCCCGATTGAATATCGGTAGCCCCATTTATGAATGCGAGCGAAATAAGGAGCGAAGCGGCCAGTTCGAACGGAACTGCGCGCGCAAGCACCGCGGCGAGTACTGCCGAAGCCAAACAGATTGCTAATGCCACTGGCATTCTCAATATGTTATCGATGCCACATTTTCGACTGGAAGCGAAAGCAACATAGCCTAGTAGCGCCGTACCCGCGAGGGTCACGGCGCCGGCCTCAGCGGGAGTCATCGCGAGGCCAGACGAGAGAGTGCGCGGCGCGCCGGCAAGAAATGTGGACTGTACGACAGCGCCGTTCTCCAGTATGAACGCGCAGCGTGTCCTCTTCCGGCCGCACGAGCGATGAACCCAGCGAAGGTCAGGGCGCGAGCATCGCGAGCCAGAGTACCCTCGACCGCAAAGTCGAACTCTGCGCGGTCGAGATTGCCGGTCGCTCGGAACAACAAAGCGCGGTCGAAGCGTATCGTGCGATCGTTTGGATTTCGCTGCAAGAAACCAGTACATAATCGAATAGCCAGCCGCATCGTTGGCTGATCTCGCTGGAACAACGCTCCGAACGAAAACCGGTCTAGTGCTACACCGTCCGCAGAGTCCACGCGAATTGCACGACGATAGTACGCGAGCGCGCTTACCGGCTGCGCGCGCAGGGCAACCGAATCGCCTCGCGCGATGAGACTGTCGGCGATTGGGCGACGCGCGAGTACCAGCGCGACCGCTGCAGCAGCAACGCAGATGAGCACCGACCGAACACACTCGCCGTTCATGCCGAAATCGCGTAGTAGCCGCCGAGCCCGAACAGAACGCCACCCGTGATGCCCTGACTTACCCGCGGTGGCACGATTCGCCAGAGGCCGGCCAATCGATCGCCCACGACGATCGCAGCAAGAACTGGAGCGGCGTGGCCGATCGCGTAAGCGGCGATCAACGCGTGCGAGTCGCGAGGCGAGAGTGCGTAGAAGGCGCCGCCAGCAAGCGCCGCCGACAGTGGTCCGCAACACGGCGATCCAACGAGCGTGCTCGCCGCGCCAGCAGCGAAGGTCGCGCCGGCGGATGCCCCCGCCTTCGGGGGCTGACACTCGCGAAGGTGAGACTTTCCCGCCTGCCATGCCGCGTGCGCTCCTCCGACGAAGCAGGCGACTGCTGCCGCGCCATATGCAGCCGGAGATGTCGCGGCAACGCTTGCCGCGGCGACGAACATTGCCCCGCAAGCCAGGTATCCTGCGATCAAGCCGCCTCCAAATGCCAGAGCGTGAACGCGACGCTCCCTATCGGGCAGTCGTTTCAGAAGCGCCCGTAATAAGAGCGCGCGCGATAGCCCACACGGACCCAAACCGGCAAGCGCGCCAGCCTGCAAGGCAACCAAAGGTGCCACGTTCATTGCGACTTCGTCGCCGCGAAGCCGGCGTCGGATGAATATTGTATGTGCGTAAATTTCGTCTGCGGAGAAATGTTCTGTAACGTCCCCGGGTCGTGCGTGCCGGGGCAAACAATTGCGTATGAGGCATTCCCCGTGTCGGGCTTGTCGACCGTAAAGGTGTAGAACGAGCCCGGTCCAGCCGCCGGGTCCACGGGCGTTTGTTTTAGGTATGGCGTCAACTCGTCGTTGGACGGGTTGACGGTGCCTCCGTCCGGATAACGATCGTTATCTGTTTGAAACAGCTCGATCGCGGTCGCGATCTCTTTCAAGTTTGACTCGCACGCCGAAGTCTGTGCCTGTGCACGCGCTCGGACAAAGTTCGGCACGAGTATTCCAACAAGTATCGCAATGATCGCCACGACGATCATCATTTCGATGAGTGTAAATCCGCGCTGTGACCGTACGTTTCGAGCGTCCATCGCTCGCCGAGATTCATCCATGATCGCCCGGTATAGTGCCCGCCGATACGATACGCGCGTCATGCGCCGGCTATTTTATCGTCTGGCAGTCTGATCTGTATTCGGTCGCGTTGCGAACGCGGCGCGCCAGTCTTTGGACTCGACGCGCAGCACCCACTCGAACCGGGAGTCGGGGGGCAAAGCCAGCGGCGGAAACACGATCGCGAACGGAACGTTGATTGCCGAACCCGGTTTTATACCCGGCGGCCTCCCGACCTCGAGGTCATTCTCAACATGAATCCCTTGCGTGCCGCCGCGTCCATCGGGAATCTGAATCGCTTTACCATCGGCGTCGAGCAAGTCGAGCGTCCAACGCGTCCGCCGATTCGTCTCGTCCCACGGCACGTGAAAAATGATTCCGAGCGCGCTCGGACCGGTCATGGGGCTCGACGTGTGGCTCCAACCGATCCCGAGCGCGTGCAGTTTACCTTCAGAGACTTGCGCGGAGTCCGCGAGAAAAAGCGTTACGTCCAAAGTCCCGGCGTCTTAGCGCCGCGACCGGAACGTTCCTGGGGCAATTGACCGGCGCGACGAAGCCGCTCGATGGCGGCTCGATGCAACCGGGTGAGATGCCGGCGAGAATACCCGAGTCGTCGCGCTAAATCTACCATGGTCGCGCCTTCGAGATGAATTGACCGCACGATCGACGCCTCGAGCGGGGTCACACTTTGGAGCAGTCGCTCGAGCGTCAGTTTGTCGATAACCGCATCGAAGGGCGCACTCGATTCGCGCTGTAGATGCGGTGGAAGCAGTTCGAATGAAACGACCGTACCACTCGCCCTAAAATCACGAACGTCACGGCGTTCTTGCATCGAGGCGCCGATGTGGTGAGCGATGTCGTCCTCTACCGGCTCACGACCGAGCAGGTTCCACAACTCACGCTCGGCTGCTAACCAACGCCGCTCGAGATCGCGGAGACGCCGGGGCGCGCGAAGCATTCGCTCCCCGTCGCGCACAAAATGCATTAGCTCCCCTAAAATCAAGACCCACGCGTACGCTTCGAACGGCGTTTGCTGCGACGGATCGTACCGGTCAACTGCTTTAATGAGGCCGATCGTAGCCACTTGTTCGAGGTCGGCACGATCGAGATTCGGGCGCACGAAACGGCGAGCCGCTCGAGCACATAGGTAGGCGTATTCGGATACGAGTCGTTCGCGATGTTCGGGGCGGCGGAAGCGGTACCATAGCTCCGCAGTCGTCAGCGGTTGAATCATTGGATGTTTCCGATCATTGTGTAAAGTGGGATGATGATGGATGCAACGATCGTCCCTACGGCGAGTCCGAGGGTACAGATGAGAACCGGTTCTAAGATGCTCGTCAGAGCGAGAAGCGATGTTTCTACGTCGTTTTCGTAAAACCGTGCTATTCGCACGAACATTGCGTCGATCGCGCCGCTCTCCTCGCCGGAGCGAAGCAGTTGCGCGAACGTTGCGTCGAACAGGCCGCTTCGCTCGAACGGAGCGACCAGACCGTCACCGCGCCGGAGAGAAGCCGTGACGCTTTCGAGACAACTGCGGTGAGCGGGTCCAACGACGCCGGTGCAGATGTCGATCGATGTTACGACATCAACTCCGGCCTTTAGGAGCGACCCGAGCGTGCGGGCCAGCCGCGCGGCCGATGCTTTCGACAGCACCGGTCCGACCAATGGAATCTTAAACCGAAAACGGTCGAGCGCATTTGCCAAGAGCGGAGACCGGTGTCGCGCCCAGACGGTCGCAGCGATGATCGAGGCAACGACCAGCGCGACCGACGGCACGAACTCGGGTGAATCTACCATGTCTCCCAGCCGTAACAGCACGCGCGTTATCACAGGTAAGCGCGCGTGCAACTGAGCGAATGTCGCCGCGAATGCTGGTATTGTATTCCCAATCAAGAAAAGGAGGAGTGCCACCGCTGCCACACTTACCACAGCGGGATACGTCAGGGTAGCCACGATCTTGCGCCGTAGCGCCCGGTCGCGCTCCTCCCATCGAGCAAGTGTCCGCAACGCCTCGTCGAGCGATCCCCCCGCCTCTCCCGCACGCACGATCGCGATCGTCACCCGCGAGAATTCGTGCGGGTGGTCCAGCAGGGCTTGCGATAGTGCGGTGCCGGATTCGACCTGCGCGGATACTGCCCGTAGCGCATCGATGATGCTGTCCCGCGAACGAACTGCCGTGACCGTTTCCAGGCTCCGCCGGAGCGGTACGCCGGCCTCGATAAGCGCAGCTAAGGATCGAAAGGCGGCCAGTCGCGCCCCCGAGTCGCGATGCAGCGCGAATCGAATGCGAGCGATTATGCCGGGGATCGTCGACGCCCCATCGAGGGCCGTCACGCATATGCCGCCGGTTCGAAGCCTTCGCAACGCGAGACTGCGCCCGGGGGCGATAATCGATCCGCACGTGCGAGAGCCATCGCTGGTCAACCCTCGATAATATAAGAGCACCGGTCAAGCGGCCGTCGTCCGAGCGTCTTCGAAGCGGCGCGCCGTGTCGAGCGAAATCTCTCCGTCGGCAGCGAGTTGGGCGGCATGTTGCGCGAAGGTCTGCATGCCGTGCCGGCGCCCGGTGACAATAGCATTGGGGATGAGGTGTGTCTTCGATTGACGTATTATGCTCTTCAGCGCCGGGGTCGCGATGAGTATCTCTGCAACGGCGCGGCGGCCGGCAACGGCACCCTTTACGAGACGTTGACACACGACGGCGACTAATGTTTCGGCCAGTGCCACGCGCGCTTGCGCTTGTCGAGCTCCATCGAACATATCGACGATCCGCTCTACTGTCTCCGAAGCGGTTCCCGTGTGCAACGTCACAAACACGAGGTGTCCCGTCTCGGCTGCCATCAGCACGGTATGCATGGCGATTGCGTCCCGTACTTCCCCCACGACCAAGACGTCGGGATCGGCGCGGAGTGCGCCGACCAGTGCTTGTTGTATGGTCGGCGCATCAAGTCCGATCTCACGCTGGGAAATAAACGAGCTGCGGTTGCAATGGCGGTATTCGATCGGATCTTCCAGGGTCACAATTCGTCGGGGATAGCCGCGATTGATGTCGCCAACGATCGCAGCCATCGTTGTGGATTTGCCGCATCCCGTTGGCCCAGCGAGCACGACCAAACCGCGCTCGCGCTGTCCCAACGAGCTTACGACGGCCGGCAATTCAGATGTTCGAGCGCCGGCGGCTCACGATCCAGAAGACGAACGGCCAGCACCGGTTCTCCGCCCGTCCGCAAAACGTGCATCCGCGCACGTCCGCCGTCACCAAAATCGATCGAAGTACTGACGTCGCCGCTCCGTTCGAACTCCATCCGGTTACAATCGCTCATGAGCCCAGCCGCCACGCTCCACAATTCGTCCGAATCGAATAGACCTTCGGACAACGCTGTAAGTGTGCCGTTGACCCGAGCGACGGCCGGGTGGCCAGCCGCTAGATGAAGGTCGGAGGCGTTACGGACTCGTGCCGTATGCATGATGTCTGCGAATCGGATGCCGGGATCGATGCGAGCCTTCATGCAGCACCCTCGATCGAACGGATTGGAAGATATCCGTCGCGTAGTGCGACCGCACGCAACGTCTCCGGAGGCGCCTGGATGTGTAGAGCGTGACGCAGCTCGTCGGAGACCAGGATGAGTTCGAACACCCCCTCGCGTCCGGCGCCGTCTAATCTTGGCCGCAGCCGTTGTCCCAATACAGCAGAAACCGACGCAGCCAACGTTCGAGCGCCGACCCCGAGCTCCTGAAGGCGATCGAACGCGGTTAGCGCATTCGTCGCGTGAAGCGTTGCGAGAACCAATCGGCCACATAACGCGGCCGTCGTAGCGACGGCTGCAGTTTCGGCGTCGCGCATCTCTCCGACGACGACTACGTCGGGGTCTTGGCGGAGAAACGCACGAAGAACCGTCGCAAAGGTGCGGCCGGAGCGAACGTTCACTTGTACTTGCGCGATGCCGTCGAGTCGTAATTCAACGGGGTCTTCGACGCTGCAAATGTGTTCCGAGTCTGCGTCGCGTTCGCGTAGCGCCGCGTACAGGGTCGTTGTCTTCCCGCTACCGGTTGGACCGCAGATTACGACAAATCCCGCGCTCGCACCCAAGACACTCCGAAAGTCACGTTGTAGATCTTTCGGCATCCCGAGATTGTTTAGGCGACGTCCACCACCGTCGCGGTCGAGTAGGCGGATCGTTAGTCTCTCCCCGTCGATCGTCGGAAGCGAGGACACGCGAAGATCGATACGGCGTCCGGCACGCTCTACATCAAACCGCCCGTCCTGAGGAAGACGACGATCCGCGATATCCATCCCGGCCAATAACTTGATTCGCGACACGATCCGTAGCAAGAGCTCTGCATCGATTTCGGTCACGAACTGTAATGCACCGCCGATGCGCACGCGCGCGTGCCCGGCACGCGCGCTGGGACCGACGTGCAGATCTGACGCACCGGCATCGATTGCATGCGCGAGGATCGCATCCAGCGTCCTAATCGCGGGTTCGTCAGTGAAGGCGGTTACCGAAGGTTCGCGCAACATGGACGACGGTTATAACACAACGATCATCGTTGCGAAACAGCCGTCGCGCGTTTTCCGATTTAATGTCCACGGGAGGCGGCGGCGGGGAATCCGGATAGGCGCGCCGCACACAGCGTGATGCGCAAGACGCTCTCGAGAGCGCTCCTCATCGTGGTCACGCTGGTCGTGGTAGCGATTTACTATTTGCCGGCCGGCCACGTGGACTTCGTCGAGAACTGGGGCGAAGGGAGCTTCGGCGCGACCAACTACATCAGAAGCAACGTCGTAGCGAAAGTCGACCGCGGGTCCCCAGCGGACCGCGCCGGAGTGCACGCCGGCGACCTCTTAGTAGAAAACGGTTACCTCACAACCTCGTCCCTTCTGCGCGCACCGTATGCCGGCGAGACCGAGCATTTTACATTTCTGCGTCGGGGACACGCATACAGTGTTACCTTGACGGCCGTTCCCGTCGCGCAGTTCACCGCTTGGCAGCGCATCGCGGGCATTCTCGCCTACATTCCGCCGACGGTGTTTCTCATCGTCGCGTTTCTGCTGGTATTTCTCCGGCCGTCAATCATGGCGTGGTCGTTCTATATTTTCGCCGTCGGGTATTTCGGAACCAGTCCGGCGTTCGACTATTGGTCGCACGTACTATCCCCGCAGCAGTTTCTCGTACTCGGGTTCGTCCTTAATCGGTCTTCGGGCCGTGGAGTGTTCTGCCGTTACTGCCGTTCGTGTTGCGCTTTCCAAACGGCGACGTCCAGGGCTGGCGAAGGCACATCGATCCCGTTCGTGTGGGTTTATCTCGCCGCCGCGTTCGCGCTCTACGCGTTCGAATGGCACGTCTATATCAACGCAATCGTTGCCCGCATGGGATGCCGTCGTGAGTTCGGTCATTCCGCTCAGCGCCTTCGCATTCGCCGGCCTGATTCTCGCCAAGAACGTCGTGATGGCGACGCCGAGCGACCGCCAGCGGTGGGGCTTTTTTGGCGATCGGGACGATCGCCTCGTTCATCGCGTATGCGATCTATTACGTTCCGGGCGTGCCGTTCGCGGTCGGGCAGATCGTCGGCTTCGCCGTTATCCTCATGCCGCTGTGTATCGCATATGCAGTCTTCCGCTTGCGCGTCCTCGACGTGACCTTCGTCCTCAATCGCGCGCTTGTCTACGGCGTACTCTCGGTCGGCGTGATTGCCTTCGTCTCGGTGTTGGATTGGTTCTTCTGCGCGCGTGGTCGCCATCGGGCGTTTCACCATCGGCATCGAGTTACTGATAACCATCGGTGCTCGGGTTTTTGCTGGACAGAATCAATCGCTCGGTGAGGGCGTCGTGGAGTCGATCTCTTCCGCAGCCGCCGGCAAGCGGAAGCCTATCTGCGCAGAGCGGCCTCAGCACTGCCATACGCGACAGATGAGTCGGCTATCAGCGATGGATTGGTGCAGGTCCCTAACGATGCCATGGATCTGGCTGCCGCCGCGTTATACCGGCGCTCCACGAGTACGGGCCGCTTCGAAGGCGTTGCGACCTCGCGGCAAACCAACGTCGCCCCCGCGTCGTTCGATACGAATCACTTGCTCGTGCGCATGCTACTCGCCGACGAACACATCGTCTGGCTCGACGAAGTGCGCTCGCAGCTCGATGCCGACAACGCGGCCATCTACACGCTTGCGGTTCCGGTCACCGTGCGGCACGACTCGTGAGCTTCACCCTTTACGGTGCGCACGCTAACGGCGCGCAACTAGATCCAGAAGAAGCCGCTATGCTCGAAGACCTAGCGCGTGAAGCGTCGCGTGCGTCGATCATGTCGAGGCGGTGCGAACGCGAGCGCGTTATGCCGGACTTGCGTTGCAAGAGAGTTAGCTCCGCGAAAACGTGTCCCGGTCGTCTTCGTTTCCATACAGAAAATCGAATGGATTCGTTGTGGAAGCGCAGACGGAGATCGTCGAAAGCGGTGACGGCGAACAGGCCACTCGAGTCGAGTGGCACGAGTAGAATATTCTTTCCCAGCGTGGACGATCGGTTCTCGTCAGTCGCAGTTGGCCGTTCGACGGCACGAATAACAATCGTCCCATACCTGGCCCGCGTATCGCGCAAGCTGGGCGTTCGAAAGTTTGACCGGATGTAGTTGCGCATTAACGCCCTGCCGCGCCCATACATATTCGGCGCGCTGCGAAGCGCTGATGCCGGGCAGCGCCGATAGTTCGGCGAGCGCGCTCAGTTCGGCAGCCGGCAACGCGGCGCTGCCGGGCACGGCGATATCCGGAACGACGCCCGTGCCTTCCGAATTGGTCTTTGTGATCGGATTGATAGGCCGATTCTTCGACACGCTCAGGACGAACGCGGGCGCGATCGGCAACTTCTTATTGTTATTTGCGCGCCGTACGTCGTGCTACCGACGACGATCGCTTCTTTCGCTGCTTTCGTGCTGTACGCTACCGCTTCGGCCGCGGAAGCGACGTGCCCGTTGACCAAAATGTAGATCGGTTTCCGGAGTTCGGGTCGATGAACGCCTTCCCGAAATAGTCAGCGGCGTCGCTGTCACCTCCGCCATTGCCACGCAAATCGATGATGATGGCATCGCCGCCGTGCAGAAAGCGGCCGGCATCGTCGTAGGCGCTGGTCGTCATGCCTGGTGTATAGTCGAAGGCGCTAATTTTCAGATACCGGATATTACCCGGAAGAATCTTGATTTCGGTCAAGCCGCTATTTTGTCGGATCGCGATCGCCGGATAGTATGCATCCATGCCTTCGCCGCTTTTGGGTGGCGCCATCAACGCGGCGTATTCGGCAGGGTCGCCAGGTCAGATACAAATGGCCGTCGTGCGCCACCGACTGCCAGTCTTGCGTAATGCGATTCGCGAACGCGTTCGGATCCGCGGTGTTGTAACGCTGCGTTGCGGCTTCGCTATCGAGCTTCGCGATCAGCGGGCGCGTCAGTTCCGGAAAGACGTAGGTCGTGCGAATGTCGTTCTCGATTGCGCTTAGCGTAGCTTCTCGAGTCGCCGGCGTTAGCTACGACAGCGGTTTGCGCAGGCGCTCGTGCAGGCGCGACGCACGACATCGCTACCAACAGGGCAAGCGCCCCGCCCAAGAGCCACCGTTTCACTGAAAGACGACCGGCGCTTCGACCTCTTTGCGCATTTGCCGCCAGCCCGGAAATTTCCTCGAAATCCGTCGTTCGGCGGGGGACGCGACGTGTCTCAACGGGCTGAGGTGCCGTCGATCATCAGGCGCGCGCAAGATCTTTTTCGACTTCGCGGATACCGTCGTGGGTGAGATACGAAACGCGGGGCAGCGCGCGGCCGAGACCTTCTTCTGTGTCTCAACGTGCCGCAATCGTTCGTCATCTTGCATCAGCGGCAGACGCCACTCGCCCATTCCGACCGGCGCGGCAGTCTTTCGCCCAGTGCTTCACACATACGCACGGCCGCGCGAATCTCGGGCCGCGCTTGCGGCGCGCAACGCAGGTTGAAAAAATTGTCCACTCGGTGACGTCACGATCACGGCGTGCCATCAGACGCTCGAGGCAATAGATTGAGCTGCTTGCTTGTGGACTTTTAGCTCGAGCAGCCGGCACACCATTTCGACGGCTGCATCACGCACTTCAGCCAAATGCATTCAGCAGCAACGCCGTCTTCGTATGCCAGCACCTCGTCGGACGACATCCCGGCCTTATTCCGCCCATTCCGACGGAATAAGCGGGCTCGTCAGCACGCGTTGGATGAGTTTGTTCGTTAAATAGCCGCGAACTCGCCGAGTTGCGCGAAAACACGCGATGCGTATTGAACTCGGCGGATCCAAACCGCCGGGAACGTGACCTCTAATGTGGTCAGGCGCACGCCCACAGGGACTGACCGAGTCGAGAACGACCCACGCAGCATACACCATGCCCGTTACTTCCTAGCCCGCGGTGGCGAGAACACCGGGACTTCGATATCGTCCATCTTGACCCGCTGCGCGGTTTTCAGCCGGTGGGGGATT
>CAVRWK010000002.1:0-8366 GCA_963724935.1 Vulcanimicrobiota bacterium | reverse complement strand
TTCCCGGAGATAGCGCGAGCCGGTCGCCCCTCCGACGGACGCGACGGAGCGAATCATCAGCCGATGATAGTCGAGCCGCATGAATGCTGGAGTTGGTGGACGAAACGTAGAAGCGGTCGGCGTCGCGCTGGAATGTGATGCCGTTGACGATGTCGAGCAGCGAGCTCTCGTCGATTTTGCGCACCGGTTCGGTGGCTCCCGGCGGAAAGATCGCGAGGTACTTCGGCTCGGCGTGGGTGAGCGGCTCGTAGGCCAGTGCGAGATTGCCCTCGCGATCGAATGCTAGCGCGTATGCGGGGAATGAACTGGCGGGCAGGTGGAGCTGCGAGATTCGTGCCGGTTGACGATCTCGGCGCGTATTTCTCGATTTGAATGTACGCCGACTCAGCGAGTACCACGATACGTACAGATTGCCGGAGTTGCCGAGCGCGACGTTGATGGCGGCCATTCCGGGCAGCGTCAGCGTTTGGCTCGGTACGTGCTGCCCGACGGGTACTCGGTCACCGTCCCCGCGCCGCTCCCGCTGCAGGTAACGTTCGCGATGTAACGTACCTCGGCACCGACGCCGAGCCGTACGGCACGTTGACGCCGCTGGAATACGTGAGGCTTGGCGTCAGCGTCCCGGGCGCGTAGACCGTGACGGTGTTGTTGCCGCTGTTGGCGACGTAGAGGTTCCCTGCGGCATCCGCTGCGATCCCTTCGGGCGTGGAAATGCCGCTCGTAATTTCGCCAATCGGTGACTGGCCTTTGGGCGCGAAAATGTTGACGAATCCGTTGTCGTAAGCGCCTTCACCGGCTACGTACACGACGTGCTTATGTCCCAGTGCTTGCGCCGACAACCACGCTTTGGGAGCGCGTTTGGCTCGAGGCGAGATTGCGGGCGGGCGGTTTGCAGAGCGGATTGAGAGCCGATACGGATTGCGGCGCTAACGTATTCACGCCGGAGGCGCAGCTGCGCAGCTCTGCAGCGCGGCGGCCGCGGTGACGGCCAGCAACGCGCGCGTGCCGATGTAACGAGAGTTCATTGTGGCCTCCTCGGGAGCGGACGAGTTCGTGCGGATCCCTGCAACGCGATGTTCGGGGCGAGGGCGACGCTCATCGTGCCCTCCGCGCTAAAGACCTGGCTGCCGATTTGTTCCGACGGTGGTTCTCGTGCGGTCCGTAGGCGTACACTTCCGGGCACTGCGAATCCGTGCACGCGACCGGGACGTATACGTTGTCGTCGGGGCCAACGGCAAGCTTCAACGGTCCGCTTTGGAACCACGACGCTCGGTCGATCACGCGAAACGGCTCGGTCTTTCCGGCTTGGTATTCGAGCACGTAGTCCGACGTAACGGCGCTGCTGACGTAGAGGTCGCCTTCCGCGTCGATCGCGACGCTGTTGCGAATGATCCCGAGCAGTCCGCGTAGTCCGAGCGGGATCGGCTTCTTCGAGCCGGGCTTGAGTTTGAAGACATCGGCGCCGAGTGAGTCCGGGTTCTCGTTGAGGACGTACACGTTGCCGTTCCGGTCGAGGGACATCCCGCCGAGGCTACCCAACAGCGCTACGCCTCCCCACGTCGCGCCGGCCGGATATTCGAAAATCTCCGGCGTCTCACCGACGCCTGCGCCCCAGTTCGTGACGTAGACGGTACCGTTGGCGTTGACCGTGATGCCGACCGGATAGAACGTCTCGCCCTGCCACACCGTGTTGAGGATCGTCGGCGCCGAGTTGTAGGGCGGCGTGTATTCCGAAACGTAGTCGTCGTTGCCGTACGGTCCGTTGTTCACGACGAACAGATCGCCGTGCGCGTAGACGACCATCTGATCTTGGTAAGCCTGCAGGCCGCCGATCTGCGCCAGCGGTTTGCTCAGATTTTTCAATCCATAAATCTGGATCATGCCGGTTTCGCTGGGGACGAACAGGAGCTGCGATGGCGAGCTTTGTCGCCGGCGCGCGCACGGCACGCACGGCGATGGCGCCGGAAGCACCGCCGCTACCGAAGCGGCGACGCAGCACAAAACGAGAGCCGAATAGCGCCGGATGCGCGAGGGTGACATTGCTCCTCCGATCTTCGAACGGCCGTGCGGCGAACGTTCACTGGCCCGCCCACGCACCTTGAGTATAGAAAGATCCGCGCCGCCCTGACCTAGGCATATGCCTACCTTTGTTTTGCGCCGGCACGGGGCGGCTTGCGTCCGGCGAGAAATCACACACTACAAGTGGCTCGGACGCCGGTTTTCAATTCGCCGCAGAATCCGCCGCACTGCGTGGGTCGCCGCGCGGAACTCGCGCGCGTGCAAGATGCTCTCCACGACGTCGTGCTCGGCACGGGGTCGGCACTGATCTTCGGCGGCGATGGCGGCGTCGGGAAGTCGCGATTGCTGAGCGAGTGCGCCGCGCTGAAGTCGCCGGTGGCCGTGATTAGCATGCGCTGCGCGGGCGCCGCGTTGGGCGAACGCGACCTGCGCGCGCAACTTGCCACTGCCCCTAGCATAACTGGAGCGCGCGCAACGACGCGTTCCGCCGCCGCCGTTCTGTCCGGCATAGTAACCAGAGCCGAGCGCAAGCCGATCGCGCTGCTAGTTGACGACGCGCACGCGGCGAACTACGGCTGATCGACGGTCTGCTCGCTCTGCCACAGCGCCATCGACTCGTGGTCGTCGCCTATGCGTTCGACCGCTCGGTTGACGGCGGCCAGTACGCAACTCGCGGAGGTACCTAGGAGAGGAGGGGTATTCGGACGACCTTCAGTCCCTTCTCTTGACCGATATGCATGAATAGGCCATATTGATGCATATGAGAACGACCCTTATCATCGACGAGGCGCTCCTCCAGCGGGCGCGAGAGCTTAGTGGTATCCAGGAAAAAACGGCTCTCGTCCATGCCGGGCTCAGAGCGCTCGTTGCACGTGAGGCGGCAAAGCGTCTGTCAAGTCTCGGCGGCTCCCAGCCAAAGCTGAGGGCGGTTCCGCGCCGACGTCCGCCTTCAGCGCGATGATTCTTGTAGACACCTCGGTTTGGATCGAGCACTTCCGTTTGGGCAGTCCTAAATTGAGTAGAGCTCTGGACGACTCGCTCGTCTTGATGCATCCGTTCGTTGTCGGCGAGCTTGCGTGCGGCGGATTCAGGGATCGCGCGCGTGTACTCTCAGATCTGGCCGCGCTCCCAGCCGTGGATACCGCCGAGCAGAATGAAGTACTACACTTGATCGACGATCGCCGCCTCTGGGGTAAAGGCATCGGCTGGATCGATGCACATCTGCTTGCCTCGGCGTTGCTCTCTGGCTGCGGTTTGTGGACGCTCGACCGACGGCTCAATCGAATCGCCGGAGCGCTGGGCCTGACGGAATCGTGACAACCACGCGATCTTGCGAGCGCTGACGCTTGGATCATTGTTTGCGAGTTTTACCACAGCTTTTAGTTTCCAGTACACGCGTCGTACCGGCGAGATCGTTCTCGATCGTCGTGATATAAACGACGTCGCCGACGACGATCGGTGCCGAGTTGTATCCGTAATAACCGCTATCGGTTAACTTCACAGTCCACACCTCGCTCATTGACGGAATACTCTGCGCTTCGAGCGTCGATCCATTCGCAAAATACCCGAGGTTGTGCGCGAACGCCGGCGTCCTAGTTGAAGATGAGACTGTTGAACGTCGTCGAGTTATTATTGCCGCGCGACGAAGAGCAAGCTGTCGTAGAGGACGGCAGTAACTTCCCCGCCGCCGTCGCACGAAGGGCTGTAGTGCCAGATCACTTAACGCTACGGCTAAGGCCAGGAACTTCGGTTGCTTTGACACTTCGATGTGTATGATAGTAAGATTAGTATCCGCTTGCCTGCTGGAAAGAGGTACCGTGCGGGGACTTTTCGATTCGAGTACGCCCGACGGCGCCACCGAGACCCCTAGCGAAGCCTTGGGCCGTTTCTTGCGCAAACGGCGCGAGGCGATGTCTCCCGAACAGGTGGGCATCGCATCCCGCCGAGGGCGTCGCACGCCCGGGTTGCGCCGGGAAGAAGTCGCGGTTCTTGCCGACATCGGCGTCAAGTGGTACGCGCGACTCGAGGCCGGCGACGGCGTGCACCCGTCTGAATCTACCTTGGCGTCCATCGCGGGTGCGTTGCAGCTGTCGGAAGCCGAATTCGAATACATGCGCGATCTCGCCGGTTTGCGCGATCCCGCGTCCTCCGGCATCGGCGCGAGTATCATGATACCCGAGCCCATGTCGGCGTTGATGCAGAGCATGCGTGGAATCGCCGCGACGATCGGCGATAAAATACTTACGCCTCTTCGCTGGAACGCATTGGCGGATACCGTGTACGGTCACTCCCGGTTCAAGCATCCGGTAGAGCGCAATGCATTGGTTCGCTGCCTCTTCGATCCGCAGTTCATCGCATTTCTGGGGGTTGAGCGCGAAGCGCTTCTCGTGCGCGCCGTTGGGATGTTTCGGCTCAACTATTCGAAACCGCGCCCGAGTCCGTTCGCCGACGCGGTGTACCAACGGGTCAAAGACGACCCGCTCTTTCAGTGGGCTTGGAATCGACGGGTCGTGGCCGGCGAGTTGTCCGACGACAACCTCATGGTCCGAAACCATCCGATCGTCGGAAGAATCGCGGTGCGCGCGATCGACTTCAGCACGCCCATGCAACCCGACCTTCTAGTGCGCTCCCTCGTTCCGGCCGACCAAGAAACAGCGGCGAAATTCCGCGATTTGGAAGACGACGACGAAGAGGAGCTTCGTCACCGCTAGCATCCTCCACTTACCAGGTGGACCTTCGTACGTGGTTGCTGCGACTATCGGGTGCCGATACGCTGAGTTGACACCAAAATGTTGCAGTGTATTGCGGCCTTACACTTCCCATCCAGGCTAGCAGCGGCGGCTGCGCTGGTGGTTTGTTGCGTCTCGGTCCCCATCGCGGCAAGTGCTACCGGCACGATCGAGATTCAACACAGCAATGGCGCGGTCAACACGTACCGCGACGTCCAGATCAAAGTGTTTTCCGGTTCACTCTTCCTAACGTCCGATGACGGCGATGGCACCATCGTCATTACCCGGGCGGCGTGCTCGTATCGAGAAAAGATCATCGTCTGTTTGCCGACTGCGGCGGCACTCGTGCAAGACGGCAAAAGTAACGCCCTCAACCTCAGAACGGGCACGATTTACCTTAACTACACGAATTCCGAACAGCCGCTATCGCGCTCGTCGGCGAAACTGGCCGCGAATAGCGTCATGCTGACGCTCTCGACCAACAACGGAACGTTCATCAACGTCCGCGGCCGCATCGATCAGTTGATCAATCGATGAAGTATCTCGCCGCCGTTCTTTCCGTCGTTTTCGTACTGCAATTTTGCGTTCCGGCCGACTCGCAGCGCCGCACCGGCGGTGGACGCGGCGGCGGTGCCGCGCGCAGCAGCGGTGGCGGCCGTAATGCCGGCTCGAGATCGTCCCGACAGAGTGGCGGCAACAGAGGCGGTTACAACCTCGGCGGCTCCGACTTCTCGAGAGGCGGCGGCAACCGCCAGCGGCCCGGCGCCTCGCAACTACCAACGCAGCGACCCGGCATCGCGCAACGGCCCGGCGGCGTCGGCGGTCCGGTGGAGTTGGCGGCCCCGGTGGTGTTGGTGGAGTAGGCGGACCCGGTGGCGCTGGAGGCGTCGGCGGCCCCGGTCGACCCGGAACGCCCGGAACCGGTAACCGCCCGGGCGGCGGCAACAACGTCGGCAACGGCAGCGGGAATATTATCGTCAACAATCCCGTCTATGGCGGCGGCGGTTATTACGGTTGGAACGGCGGCATGGTCTGGGCGCCGGCGCCGTATTATTGGGGCGGCGGTTTCTGGGGCGCGATGGCGATCGGCGTCACGTCGGCGGCGATTTACGGATCGATCGTCGACGAAGACACCCACATCACGTACAACTCCTACGAAATACAAGCCGGCACGCCAGGCGCGACGTTTCTCACCTCCTATCATCTCACGCAGACGCAGTGCGGCCCGTCCGGTCTCGTGGTCGTGTACGGTCCCGAGGAAAGCGTCGTATGCGCGCAACCCAATAGTTATGTCGGCGAAGGTTCGTATCGCCTCGATACCGCCACCCTCAACCTGACGCCGATCTAAATGAACATCTTCGTTGGCGCTCCGGGCCGCGAGTTTCTCGGGTCGAGCGAAGTCTTCATCATTCTGTTCGTAACCTTCGGGCCGATCAATTTCATCAATCGTTATTATCAAACGGCAGCTAGCCTAGATACAAAGGCACTCGCTGGGTTCGCAATCAGGATTGCGTTGATTGCAACGGCCGCCATCGCGCTATCGGGATACGTCGGAAGCAAGATGCTCGGGACGTGGCAGATTTCGATTCCCGCAATCGCTTTAACGGGCGCGATCGTGCTGTTCGTTGTCGCGATGAAATCGGTCGTAACCCCGTACCAAGAGTCCGCCTCCGACCCGGCGCCAGTGTCTTCGAGCCGCGCGATTACGCCGTTGCAACTGGCCTTTCCCTATGTCGCCACGCCATACGGAATCGCCGCCTTCATCGTGCTGTTAACGCTGGCTCCCGAAAGCGCGACGCAGCTGTACGTCATGCTGCTCGTGGTGATGCTGATCGACTTGGTCATGATGCTCTTCGTCAAACCCATCATGCGCGTGCTGGGGGTTCCGCTCGGACTGCTCGCGACGGTGTTATCGGTATTACAAGTTGCGCTGAGCTTTCAATTCGCATTTTTCGCTATTCGGACCTTAATCGCAAAGGGCATTTAGGAGGAAACAATCCGCTATGAGTACGCACGAAGCTACCTGGGAAAATCCGCAAGCAATGGCCATCCCCGAAGGGGGCTATTTCGAACGGATCGATGGCAACTACGGACCGATCTTTCCTCGGACGCCGGCAAATTACGGCTTCACCATTATCGCGAAACTCAAGCCGGGACGCGAGGCCGCGATGCGGACGTATGCCGATACGATCGAAAAAGCGATGAAAGCCGACCCGCAGTTTCTCGCCCCCCTCAAGCTCCACTTTTTAAAGTGGGTGCTTTTCGATATCGGCGGCGAGACGTATTTCATGTATCAAGGCATCTTCGATACCGACTTTGACAAATACACCGATGATGCCGTGGCGTTGTTCATGAAGGCCGGCGTGTCGACGGCGTTTGAGAATCTCGAAGGCTTTCCGGAGGACTGGAGAACGAACGTTCCGGCCTTCGTCAAATTCGTTCGCGAACACCATCGGCCGAGCTTTATGGAATACGGTGAGTACCCGTACGTCCAGGCCGACGAAATAAAGAAAGCGCTACGGATCAAGCAGAAATTCGGAGAGATGCTCGACCAGATGCAATAAGCCTCGAGCGTAAGAGCCGTGACCGAAACGTACGATCTGATTGCCATAGGCGCGGGGCCGGCCGGAGAGAGTGCCACCGAGCTGGCCTCGTTCTTCGGTCTGCGCTGTGCCGTGATCGAAAAGAATCGTGCCGGCGGGACGGTCACCACGACCGGCGGCGTACCGACCAAGACGTTGCGCGAAGCGGCACTCTTCGTTTCCGGATTCCGCGACGCCGACGTCTACGGATTGCGAATGGCGGTTCCACCCGATCTCGCAATGGGCGTTATCCGCACGCGAACGTGGGACGTCTGTTCGCAACTTCAGGAACTGACGAAAGCGAACATCCTGGCTCGCAATGTCGACTACATCGAGGGCGAAGCGCGCCTCGATCGCGACGGCGCGGTGCACGTTTCGCGCGACGGCGGCGCGCCGCTGACCCTGCGGGCGAAGGTCGTCCTGATCGCGACCGGATCGCGCCCGCAACGACCGAAGGGTGGAGCGGCAGCGTTACCGCCGGGAATCTTCGATACGGATACGATTCTGTATCGGGAGCGCGGCGCGCCGAAGGCGATCGTCATCGTCGGCGGAGGCGCGGTCGGCATCGAGTTCGCAACGATTTGCCGGGTACTCGGAGCCAGCGTCACGATCGTCGATCGCGGCGAGCGTTTGGCAAGCATGATGGACGGCGAAATCTCCAAACGCATCGAGGAACTCTTTCACACGTCCGGGCGTCGACGTGAAGTTCGGCTGTCAGTTGCAAGACGTCGCCGCGGACGGAGACATGCTCGACGTCACGCTTTCGAGCGGCGAACATGTCGTTGCAGACACGGTGCTGATCGCAGCCGGACGGGTCCCAAACACCGAAAACATTGGGCTCGAATCGATAGGTGTTGACGTCGACGCGCGCGGACGTATCACGGTTGACGACAATTTCCGAACGTCGGCCGCCGGCGTCTACGCGGCCGGCGACGTGCTCAGACCGACCCTCGCATCGATTGCGATGGAACAAGGGCGCGCAGCGGTCTGTTCGGCGTTCGGTATTCCGTTCGAAGGCAACGTCGATCCGACGCCC
>CAVRWK010000001.1:0-39996 GCA_963724935.1 Vulcanimicrobiota bacterium | reverse complement strand
AAGGTGGTGCGAAAATCTGCAGCCCGAAAGGGCGTCCGGGTTCGATTCCCGGCCATCCCAGAAAGAATCTTGTTCTGGCGTTATCCCGGATGCCATGCTCATGGCATCGCTGGCGTATATTCTCAGGCTATGAAACGCAACGCTATACGTGACAAAGTCGATTTCACGAACGCCGTTCGCGAAGCGCGTTCGGCGGCTCAGGCGCTTCGAAATCTCGGACTAGTACCTGCCGGCGGAAACTACGCCACGCTTCGTGATCGGATACACCGCTACGAACTCGACACGTCTCACTGGACTGCACAAGGGCACCTAAAAGGCCGTCGGAACCCGTTCGCGCCGAAGATTGCCCTAGGGGAGATTCTTGTTTCCAACAGCGCTTACCGGGGGTCCAGCAGTCTGCTGCGACGCAGACTGTTGACGGCAGGACTGCTGGAGAATAGATGCGCCCACTGCGGCGTATGTAAGTGGATGGAAGAAGAACTTACTTTACACCTCGATCACATCAATGGCGATCGGCTCGACAACAGCCTGGAAAACCTCAGGCTCCTTTGTCCGAATTGCCACAGTCAGACTGGAGTTGCCCCGCTTTCGCGGAGAGTTGGGATTTGGACATCAGGCGGCTTGATCCATGCGTCGCTCGAAGTTGTTCGGTGAGAGATAACCCAGCGCTGAGTGCTTACGATGCGGATTGTACCATCCCTCAATGAAGTCGAAGATCGCCGCTGAGGCATCGCGTTGATTCTTGAATCGGTGAAACGCCAGCAGCTCGCATTCGAGCGTTGCGTTGAAGCTTTCGCACATCGCATTGTCGTAGCAATCGCCTACAGATCCCATTGAAGGACGAATGCCGGCCTTTTCGCAGTGCTTGCCGAACGCGATCGACGTGTATTGGCAACCTTGGTCGGAGTGATGAATCACATTCGCTTTCGTCGCCGGCCGGCTCGTTGCGTTTACTGCGACGCGCCCCCAACCTCGAACGAGCACGTTCTTGCGGAAGCCCTGGGTGGACGACTCAAGGCTCCGATCCTTTGCCGCAAGCACAACGAGCTTGTAGGCCGGCGTTCCCACGAGCCGATGATCGTCGAAATGCAGCCATTGGTCGAGTTTCTCCACGTCGCGCGTCAGCGAGCCGAGCGCGGCTCGGAGTTCTGCGCAAAATCCGACGACGGCAAAAAGCTACGCGTGCAACGCGGCGGCAGAATAAAACGCCCCAGACTTCAGGTACACGCGAAGGCAGCCGATGGCAAAGATACTTCGCGCCGAAGGCGATCTTGGCGCGCTGGACGAGCTGATGCAAAAAGGCGTGATCGATGCAAGCGCCGGCAAAATCATCGCCGTGCTTGAGAAGGCTCAGCCAATCAACGTCCGCGTGCGCGTCGCGCACGAGGTGGAACGCGGCGTGCTGAAGACGGCTTTGCACTTCGTCGCCGGGTTCGTCACGGACATACCCGGTGACGTCGGGATCGAGATGCTCCCGTACGTCGCCGGGGAGAAGCTCGCGGGCGGTGAATACGTGCGGACGATTCCGCTAGATAGCCAATTCTTCCCGACGTCGCTCCCACCGATGCACCGAATCGCAACATACCCCAACGGCGAGGAGACGTACGTCACGGTGCTGCTGTTCAGCCTGCACGCTTTCCAAGTGCGACTGCCGCTCAAGACCGAAACCCCGCTTCAGTACGTGCAGCCGCTCGTTGATGCTGTAGCCCCGGTCCTCGAACGCAACGACCACGGGCGAACGTTCTCGTGGGAAGATCGGCTGACCGACGAAAACATCGAAGAGTACAAGACGAATCTGAGTCAGCGTCACGATAACATGATGAACTTCATGGCGCATCGTACGCTGCGCGAGCGTTGTCGACGGGCGACGGACCACGCGAAGCAATTGCTTATGACGATGCCGTTGCATCCAGAGGAAGCCTATCGTGCCGGCCTGCAGTTGGAAGCGTTCGATAGCGGGGAAATCGCGATATTAGCGCACTATCAGCGCGTGCTCCTCGCTTAGGGACGAGAGCCGTGGGACCTGCCGATCGAGATCATGTACGGCGGATAGCGTAGGAGTCCCGTTCCTACGGGCACGCCGGAAGAAGTCTCGAACCAATCAAGTCCGCTGGACGTTTGTCCTGGCCACCGAAGGCTGTATATTGGTCGGATGGATGAGCAAAACGAGCGCGACGTCGAAATCGTGCAGACCGGCATGATACCAACCTCGGATGGGCGGACGTCGCATTACGTAGCGGCGGAAGCCTACGCCGGCCACGCAGGGAGTCCGCAAACGGGAGGTATTCAAGACGGCTGCGGGCATGAGCACACCGTCCAGGAAGACGCGGTGGCTTGCGCTCTGGAGAACGATCTCCCGATGGTGGTCCACGTTCGCTACGAGCAGGCAAAGCCGCGTACGATGATCATGCCGGATCACGGCGAAGTGGAGGATTGGGACGCCTAACGGGCGACTAGGCGCCGTCTAGTCCGACCCCTCTGTCGTGCTCGCCTCGTCGCGGCCGGAAGCGACAGCGTCGATCGCGCCAACCCTCCAAACACCAGGCGACGCCGACGGCTCACAGTCAGTGTCGCACCCAAAATAACAAACAGAGCGTCCGCATCAGCAGCGAACCGATCAGGCACACGCTCTAAGCAGCGCATTTGTCCCTCCATCTCATCGTCGAGCCTGACCCCCAGATCACCTCACCACAACCGCAAACCAGTTTCGACGCAGGAGCCCTAGAGCGGAGCGGACCGTCTCCACGGTTGTATGTGCATCAAAAACGTTATGCTCGCTATACCTCGGCCAAGCGCAACCGCTCTGCGCCGGGCGACGACGGGCCTCAGTGCGTTACCGTCGCCGGTATTTTTCTAATAACTCCGAGCGAATCCGTAACCGATATGATACCCGTCCCCGCGACCGATGCAGTCGCTGTGAATGTGGATCGCGACTGATGATTCGAAAGCGGCGTGAGACGTAGTCGATCTGGATGCGATTGCGAGACGCGGTACGGCGGTGCGCCATCTGTGACGGTAACGGTCACCCGTTGGGAGTGAAGGCGAAGCGAAAGCGACTTCGGCTCCACCTTAAGCGAATGCCAACCGATACGTTTCGCCGGAGCGCCTTCACGCGCAGCAAACGGCGTCGGTTGTGTGGCCTCGTTGAAGCCTGAACAAGCCGGTAGAACGGCGCTGACGACGACCAAGAAAAAGGCGGAAGCCCTCATAAAAAATCTCCAGCGTTGACGCCCGAACAAAGCCTACGACGGTCGAAGCCAGCGTGGGCTTCCGCACGGAGAGGGGCTGTTCCTGGTTGGGCGTGGAGAGCGCGCGGCGAGGCTTGACAACGACGAGGAGTGACCGATATTATTTGCCCGCTAGCTGGATTTCTGGTCGAGTGACGGGTGCTCGTCTTGGATTCACGATCTCAGCGCATCGCGCGTCACTGCTTCCGCGATTCGGCGAACACTTCTTTACTATGTTTTCGAAAGAGGTCTTTGCATGAAACGCCGCCTGAAGGTGGGCCGCGAAGTGGTCATCGCTTTCGCAACGATATTTTCCGTTCTCACCGCTGCCTGTAGCGGTCCGTCCTCACTCCCGACTGCATCACCGCTACAGACCTCCTCATTGCAGGCAAATGGAAGCAGCAGCCAGCGCGCGACAAGTACCCGCATCCACGCGTCGGACGTAACGACGGATAGCAAATACGGGAAGACGCCTCTCGGTCAAACGCCAACTGACGCACAGTTTAGGGCAGCGCTATCGAGTGATGCGGTTCTTCGGAGTCAGGTTGCGAGTGCCGATACCGCGATGCTGAACAAGTCTCCGCAGAACACGAGCCTCGTTCTGAACTACATTATGGCAGTAGAGGGAGTGAAGAAGCCGTCCGCACTCAATATCGACTATCTCTACGGCATCGCCAGCAATGGCGCAGTTGTGAAGATTCCGATCCAACAAGAAGCGGCTGCAACCGATCCAGACGGCGATTCGATGCTTGTTCTCGGCAATCTCATGCTTTCAAACCTCGTCACGGGGCAAGCGAATGCATTCGGACCAAGCACCGCATTCAGTACCACCGTGCAACCGGATGGATATATCAATGAACTTGGCGCGCAGTGGTGGCTCACATACGCATCGCTCAAGAGCACCTTTATCCAAGGCAATAGCGCGATCTTCGCCATATTGCTCTCCAGACTTTCCATTCGATGCGGACTATTGTCAGGTCGATCAAGAGGGCGTGATGTTTGGGCCTCGCGCGGGGTCCGGAACATGGTTCGTAGGGAGCGCGACAACCGCTTTCGGAGCCGAGGCCTTGGATATTCAAAAACCGACCGTCCTGAATGTCGGGTTCGGAGCCTACAAAATGGAAGGCAATGACCTCTGGATTAGCGAGGACTTTCCACTCGACTGGCCCTTCTACGTCGATTGGACGCTTTTCGGCGCTGACAGCAGCGCTCGGCACGCTCACGTTCGAACCAAGTAACGGATGACGCCTGGCGATCTTGATGCCCTGGCTGACGCCCTTCTCTCACCGGAGGGGCTCAGCCACCCGCGCCTTGACGCCGATCTAAAGTCTGCGTTTGAAGACGACCAGCAACATCGCAGGCGCCTGATTCCAGCAGCGGTGATTGAAGCGCAATCAAACGGCTTGATCACGCGTGAGAAGGTCGGGGATCGAAGTTTCCCCGGCCTTTTTGCGCGAGCATATCGCCTGCGCGGAATCGCCGACCGTGTATTTGCACAGGTGGTGAGCCTCAATGATTCTGGAAACATCACGCACGTCGGTGTCCGGCTACTTCCAGATGACGGCGGAGAACGTCTTCGTATGCTGCCGATGATTGGCTGGGACATTCGTATGTCGCTCATGTCGAAATCGTGTTGGTTTGGCTTGTCTCGGTCGTTTCACTCAGGCGGCAACCCCCAAGTCACAACAGAGTTCGAAGTTCAAGCCGAACGATGGGATGCGTTGAACGAAGAGCAGCGTCAAGTGCTCATTGTTCGTGCGAGAAGACTTGGATCGGACTGGCAATTGATCTCGCTCGGAAGCGATAGTAAATTTGAACTATGCCTTCGCCGCGTATTAAATAATGACAGGGAAAAATTCAACGTCGTACATCGAGAAGTTTTGAAACCACTCAATGTAAGTACCGGGCAAACCGAGTGAAACGCAATAGGGGAGGGTGACATCCCAATGTATCATCGCAAATCGAAATTCGGGAAGGATGGCGTCAGGCACTACGTTTCGAAGCGCGGAAATCCGTATACCGTCGTGTACAGCGGTGACGGAAGTGGCGGATCACGCGGTGGCGGATGTCTACCCGTGCTGGTGTGTGGCTTGCTCTTTGGGACGCTGATTGTTAGCGCCGGAGTAAAATTGACCCACCCCGCCGGTTGAAAGTTGACCCACCTGAATCGATCGCGAACATCTGTTCGCGATGCATACGAAGGAGATTCAGCTGGAGATTCAAGTCCTGAGCCGCCAGGGCAAACCGTGAAGCCAATACCGAACACCTAACGCGCGCGCGCGCGAGCAATCGGCGGTTGCCGAACGGTTGCCGTCGATAGCAACCACGAGCGCCCATTGCCAACCGCTCGACGCTCGGAAACGCTGAGTTTATGCGGCTTCGCAATCATCAGCAACCAGGGGCGACCACCCGGAAAAGAGTTCGATTCCCGGCCATCCCAAAAAGTATTCTCTTGCGGCTTCAGTATTTTGCGTCGATAGGGCGTCGGATTTGTCGCCGATCGCCGTGACGCGGGAACTATATTTGACGATGCATGGCGCTGGTGTATGATATGGCGGTGACACGCGCCGCACTTCGAGAGCTGATCGATCGGCTTCCCGATCAAGAAATCGAGAGCGTGACGCAGCTGCTCCTGGCCTACGAAGCAGGCGACCGCTTACGAATCTCGATGTTACTGGCTCCTGAGGTCGAGCCGGACCCCGGTGAGGTCGAGGCCCTAGAAGAAGCGGATAGGATCGATGACGGTTCGCGGACCCCAAGCGATGCAATACGTCGCGAACTTGGATTGGACCACTGAGCGAACTTCGCTACGAACCAGCTGCCCGTCGAGACCTAAAGCGGCTTGAACCCGACTTAGCCGAGCTGGTTATTCAGGCACTCGAGCATTTTGCTCGCTCTGGGGAAGTAAAGAAGCTGCGCGATTACCGCCCGCCGACGTGGCGAATAAAGATCGACGAGTTGCGCGTGCTCTTCGTTTGGGAAAGCGGGACCGTCGTCGTGCGCCGCGTACTTCATCGCAGCGTAGTCTACACCAAGCGCGGTCGGCAGTAGAAGGGCTGTGAAAAGGGTAGCCGCGGTATCACGGCTTTCCCCGTCGGGTCGAAAACGGTGCTATGTTCCATCGGGAGCAAGCAGTGGGCGCTCGCCGCCTGGCCCAAATGTCTTCATAATATTCTTCAAGGCGGCCAATGCAGGCGGCAGCGTGAACCCAATCCTACTTCCCGAAAGATCCTCCAGTTTGATATTAAACCCAGGGTCCATCGTCGAGATTCTGCGATGCCCTGCAGCGCGTCCACAAGTTCCGCCAACGTCATTACCGCGTATTCCAGATCGGTCGAGTGCAAGATCGTTCCCGCAGCGACGACGGTCGCATTACCTATAGGGCCTCCACTCTTGAATAGAGCAGTAACGTCGAGCCAGTTGTTGTCCCAAAACTCCGCCGAGTCGCGTTCCCATGCATGAGTCCAGAGAGAGAGAACCGCTGTTCCATGAACCGTCTACTTTCGAAGCGAGCCGTATTCGCCGCACTCGTATTCACTGCTTGCGTGCTGCTTGGGCAACGCGTATCGGCCACGGACGTCGCCCGGCCACCGATCGTCGGCGCGTGGTTCGTCAAGGTGCCTGGCGCGCCATTCGAATATCAAATGTACGTGTTCAATGCCGACGGTACCATGCAGGAGTCAAATCCTGATGCCGGCGACGCCAATGCGAGCGATAGCTCGGGTTTCGGGGCGTGGACGGATACCAGCGGTCGCGTCGTCGGGAAGTTCGTCGAGGTGACAGCCGATCGAACCACGCGCTCGTTCGTCAGCCGTGGCGAGATTTCGTTCGAAATTACCGTCGCCGGCGATGCGTTTAATGGCACGGCAACCGGGCGATTCTACGACGTGAACGGGGTGCTCGTGCGCGGCCCGGTCCATGCCTCGATGCAAGGTACGCGCATTAGACCGTAAAATCCGCAGGCCGGCGCGCCTTTCCTCGACAAGCGTGCCAGAACTCGCGGGAGCCCCTTTTGCGTGTCACATTTTGTCACGGACGGGTCGGAAGCGGAGGGTAGCGGACGGGACGGTTCGGCAGGTAGTGAGACGGAAAAGCCTCGCGGAATAGTACTATTCGGGATTGGTCGCAATCGTCTGGAATCCCCGAGCGAGGGTTCGATTCCCGGCCATCCCAAGACGTGTTCTCGTTTAACAAGAATTTCCGCCGCACAAGCAGCTTTTCTTACCCCGTTTGTCAAAGATTTTGTAATGGCGACGGAGGCCGGGCTAGTGTATCGGACGATTCGTAACGAAGTTTAAATCCGTTAATGGCAAATCGCCTCCGCCGAGGAAAATTGACAGGAGAAGACCATGACAAAGCAGTCGAAGCCCCTAACGGCTAACGAATCGGTTGCCGCCGTGGACCGTACCGTGCTGCCTGTCCCGCCGCCGCAATATCCGCCAATCACCGAGCTCGACGCGCACAACGCCGAAGCCCCACCGCGGTTCGAAGTAAAGGCGCCGAGAGGCGCGCCCAACGTGGTCGTTATCCTTCTCGACAACATGGGCTTCGGCGACACGTCGACCTTCGGGGGACCGATCCAGATGCCGACGCTGGACCGACTAGCGAAGGCCGGTCTACGCTACAACAATCTCAAGGTTCCGCCGTTGTGTTCGCCCAGCCGGATGGCGCTGCTTACCGGCCGCAATAGCCACAGCGCAAATTTCGGCGTGATCTCGGAAATTAGCACCGGCTTTCCTGGATACACTGCGATGCGTCCCGATAGTGTCGCGATGTTGCCCCAAACCTTGCGGCTCAATGGCTATAACACCGCCATGTTCGGTAAATGTCACGAACTGGGACCTTGGGAAGCCAGCGTCGTCGGACCCTTCGATCGCTGGCCCGTGCATAGTGGGTTTGAGCGATTCTACGGCTTCATGTCCGGCGAAGCCGATCTCTTTCATCCGGTTATTTACGACAACATGACCAGGTTGGATATGCGCCCCGACCCCGATTATTACGGCAGCACCGACATCACCGACAAGGCTATTCTCTGGCTGCGTTCGCAGCGTTCGCTGGCCCCCGACAAGCCGTTCTTCGTCTATTACTCGGCGATCGGTACGCACGGTCCGTTCCAGGTACCCGACTCGTGGCGCGACCGATACAAGGGTAAGTTCGATCAGGGTTGGGACCAAGTGCGAAAAGAAACGCTGGCCAGACAGATCGAGCTTGGCGTCGTGCCGCCGGGCACCGATCTCGCACCCAAGCCGCCGGGAATCCAAGAATGGGACGACTTGACGGCCGACGAGAAGAAAGTCTTTGCCAGATACATGGAGATCTACGCGGCTTTTGCCGAGGTGACGGACTACGAAATCGGACGGTTCGTCGACGAGATCGAGGCCCTAGGCGAAATGGACAACACGCTAATCTTCTACATCACCGGCGACAATGGTTCGGTTTTCCAAGGCGGCCTCAATGGCGCCTTCAATGAGTTATCCGTATTCAACGGGATACCGGAGCCGCTGGAGGTTGCGCTGCAAAACTTCGACGAGATCGGCGGTCCCAAATCCCATATTCTGTACAACAATGGCTGGGCTTTTGCGGGCGCCACGCCGTTTGGCTGGGGGCATCAGGTCGCCTCGTACGGCGGCATCTGCCAACCCATGGTGGTACATTGGCCGAAGGGTATTGCGGAGAAGGGCGGCCTGCGTACGCAGTGGATGCACATGATCGATATCGCGCCGACGGTATTGGAGGTAGTTGGTGTACCCGAGCCGGGCGTCGTCTACGGGGTCCAACAGAAACCGCTTGAAGGCGTGAGCGTGCTGGACACGTTAAATGAACCCGAGGCGAAGTCGCGCCATAGAACGCAATACTTCGAGATGGCCGGCAACCGGGGTATCTACCAGGACGGCTGGTTCGCAACCACGGTGCATCGGCCGCCGTGGGAACCCAAATCTCGAGCAGCGCTTGAGGACGACAAGTGGGAGCTTTACAACGTCGAGGAAGATTTTAGTTGCGCGCACGACCTTGCCGCGAAGTACCCCGACAAACTTGCGAAGCTAAAGGGAGTCTTCCTCGAAGAGGCTGTGAAGTACAACGTGCTTCCGCTCGATGACCGAGCTTGGGAGCGCTTCAATGCCGCTCTCGCCGGCCGTCCGGATCTGATGGAAGGTCGTACCGAAATCACGGTCTATGAGGGGATGAAAGGCATTCCCGAAAACGGCTTCATCAACGTAAAGAACCGCTCTTTCGTCGTTAGTGCCGACGTCGACGTTCCGCCGGCCGGCGCAGAGGGTGTAGTCATCGCCCAAGGCGGAGAAATGGGCGGTTGGAGCCTCTACGTTACGGACGGCGCTCCTCGGTTTGCTTGGAACTATCTCGGCCGAGAGATTTACAAGATCGTTGGCCCCGATCGCTTGCCGGCAGGGCGAGTTGCACTCCGCTTCGAGTTTGCATACGACGGCGGTGTTGGCGCCGGTGGTAACGGTGTTATTTTCGTCAACGATAAAGAAGTCGCGGCGGGACGCATCGAGCACACGCAGCCGTTCGCATTCGGTGCGGAGACGACGGACGTGGGTGAGAACCTCTATACATGTGTAAGCGACGATTACAAACAAGGTGACAATAAATTTAACGGCAAGATTCACAAGGTGACGGTCCGGGTCGGGAAGTCCAATCTTAGCGAAGAGGCGCAGAAGACGCTCGCAGAGTTGCGCATGAAGAAAGCGCTGTTCGTCTAATTCTTTCGAACGACTCGGAAACGGGATGACGGCCAAAAATGCCCGATGAATCGCTGCCCACTTTCTTGGAATCGCTGGACGGACGCGACTTCTACCTGTTGACGCCGTTTAGCGAGACGCCTGTGCGCATAGCGTCGCTCGACCTCGTCCGAGCGAACTTTAAAGTTGGTGCGCGATTCGAACCCGTGTATCGGACGCGAATCCTCGACCTCAACGTCGACGACAGCTCGATCTCGGATGGCGCCGAGCGCATACTCTTTGACGGAACCGGCGTCGATACGATCCGCTTTCGCAACGGTGCAATCGTGCTCGCGAAGCACGAAGGGTCGGCGGATTCGGATCTCGAGGTGACGCTCTATCTCAACGCGGACGATCCGGGAAGCTACTGCGACTGCGATCTGCCGGAGATGGGTCTCTTTACTTCGGAAAAGATCGAGATCGCGATCGACGACCTCGATAGCGGCGACGCGCTGCAGTGGCATAGTATCGAAACTGGTCCATAGCACTCCATAGGAAAAGCCCGCCGGATGTTGGCGGGCTTTTTGCTTGGTAGCGGTCGACTTCGGCGCTGCGCGCCTACGCTGGAGGATGACAAAGTTACTTCGCCGCTTTGGGTGAGGCGATTTGGATGAGCATGTCGGGTTTGCCGTCGATGCGTTCTAGGTGCGGATATTTCACGCCGTCGTGATAGTCGAGCGTTGATGGTTTGGAACCAATCCGTTTGACGCGTGATCAGCACGATCGGCGCGGTCGAGTGCTGCGCTTTCTTCAGCGCGTCGTTGAAGAGCTCCGAATCGTACGCTTGGCCGTTGACGGCGAGGATCGTCATGCCCGGCGCCAAGCCGGCTTTCCAGGCGGCCGAACCGTCGCGCACGTCGCGCATGGTGCCCTTCGAGCCGCAACGACGCGCCGATACGAGTACCAGCGCGTTGACGCCTTTCCGCCGTTCGGCTTCGAGTGAACTTGTTGGGCTTGGCGGTGTAGACGAACTTCCAGCCGGAGCGCTCGAGCTCGTCGGTCGGCGGATGCGTCGTGCGCTGGTAGACGTACTTCGTCGAAGAACGCGTGCCAGTCGTAGGGTTCTACGCCAGTCGAGCAACTCTTCGACTTGCGCGCGCGTGTACGTCACGACCATCGGACCGGTGGACGTCGGTTCGGTGAACTTGTGCAAGAACGTGTCGAGCGAGCGCGCGCCGTGCGAGCGTTCGCGAATGATCGTGTCGACGTCGAGCCACACGAGCTCGCCTTCGGTGTAGAAGTCGCCCGCGCTGCGACGGATCGCGTGATACTGGCCGCGCGGCCTGGTAGTAGTACGGCGCGCCGGCGGTGAGATCGATCAGCGGCGTCGTCGAGCGGCCGGTCTTCGGCATCCATCTCGGAGTAGACCGTCGCGAGGTATTCCGGATAGAGTTTCGATTCGCGAATGCCCGCGCGGAACGAGAGCAGATCGCCGAGATACTGGTTCATGCCCTCGTAGACCCACAGCAGATCGGTCTGCATCGGCACCTGAAAGTTCGGCGTGGTGAGGTCGTCGGGACGGCGGTACTTGCCGTTCCACGAATGCGAGAACTCGTGCGTCACCAAGTCGCCGCCGGAGAGCGATTCGTCCGGGTCGGTGAGAAATCGCCGGAATCGGCGCGGTCGTCGCTCGACTGGTGATGTTCGATGCCTTGAAAGCCGAGATCGTCGCTGAGCGTCAGCAGCGCGGTGTAGTCGAGGAAGTGGTGCGAACCGTACATCGCAAACGCTTCGGCCGGAACGCGCTTGTACGCGTTCGAGCAAGTCTTCGGAGATGTCCAGATCCTGCGGTGCGTCGGCGAATACGTCGAACGCAACGAACGTCGCGCCGTCTTTCCAGAGCGTCCACTTCTTCACGAAGCGGCCCATGTCGAGCGGCGAGTCGACCAGCATTTCGAGGCTGGTCGTCGCGAAATCGACGCGGTTGCCCGGCGTGCTGCGGGATCGCGCAGAGCGCTGCCGTACTCCCATCCGTCGGGCAGCTGCGATCGACGGTTTGAAGAAATATTGACGCGAGTTGATGCCTTCTTGATACAGCAGCACGCGGTTCCAGTTGACGATCGCGATCGAGTGCGTCGACATCGTGTCGCTCGGGCCGCGTTCAGCAGCACGTCGAAATCGACGTCGAGTTCGTGCACGCCCGCCGGGACGTTGACGTGAAACGCGTACAGATCGATGGTGTCGCGCCGCCAATCGAGCGGCGTTCCGTTCGCCGTGATGCGCAATTGCGGCGAGATCGTTGAGCGGCCCCGTCGGGCCGTGTTCGCCCGGAATCCACTTCGGATAGACCAGCGTGAACGGTCCGGGAACGACCGGGATTTTCTCGTGAGCGAACATGATGCCGCGCGAGGCCTGCGTGGCGTCGAGCAGAAGCGTGGCCGGCTGTGTGGCCGTTGCGTACGGCGTTGCGGCGACGAAATTCCCGGCCGCCGCGGCCGGCGTGCCGGGCCACGCGCACGCAACGAAAGCCATACCGACGGCAAGCGCCCATCGATTCATTCCCTAGTCTCCTCTGATAGCCGGTAAATTGGGTTGGAAAGTCCCAGGTTCTCACGACAGGTGGCCGACCCTCCTCGCCCTAAAGCGGCTGGAATGCCGGGTCTTTTCTCGCCGATCGAACTGCGCGGCGTCGCTTTGAGAACCGCATCGTGGTTTCGCCGATGTGCCAATATTCGGCGAGCGACGGGACGCCGACGGACTGGCACACGTCAATCTCGGCCAATTCGCGATTTCGGGCCCGGGCCTAGTGTTCTTCGAAGCGACCCACGTGAGCCCGGAGGGGCGCATCACGCCGCATTGCCTGGGCCTCTACAGCGATGCGAACGAAGCCGGAATGGAGCGAACGGTGCGCTTCATCCGGCGATGGGGCAACGGCAAAATCGGCGTGCAGCTCGCGCACGCCGGCCGCAAAGCTTCGACGCTGCCGCCGTGGGAGGGCGGCGGGCCGGTCCAAGACGGCCGCGCTTGGACGCCGGTTGCCCCGTCGGCGCTCGCCTACGACGTCGGTTCGAACGTTCCGCAGGCACTCGACGATGCCGGTTTGCAGAAAGTGCGCGACGACTTCGTCGCGGCCGCGCAGCGATGCGTTCGTTTGGGCGTCGACGTGATCGAACTGCATTTCGCACACGGTTATTTGGCGCACGAGTTTCTCTCGCCGCTCTCCAACCATCGCACCGACCGTTACGGCGGCGTGCTCGCAAACCGCATGGCGTTCCCGCTCGAGCTGGTCGAAGCGGTGCGTGCGGTTTGGCCGGAGCGGCTGCCGCTCTTCGTGCGCATCTCGGCGACGGATTGGGTCGACGGCGGATGGAACCCGCAAGAATCGATCGTCGTTCGCTCGCGAGTGCGCGCGGCGCGGCGTCGATGCCATCGATTGCTCCAGCGGCGGCCTGTCGCCGCGCCAGCAGATCGACGCGCGGCAGGGATATCAAGTCGCGTTCGCGCGCAAGATCCGCCGCGAGGCCGAGATCGCGACCGTCGCGATCGGCATGATCACCGATCCGTTCTACGCGCAGCGCGTCGTCGAAGAAGGCGATGCGGATTTCGTGGCCTTGGCGCGCGCGTTCTTGCGCGATCCGCGCTGGGTCTGGACGGCGGCCGACCTGTTGGCCGGCGAGGCGTTCGTTCCGAACCAATACGCCCGCGGCGCGCCGAGACGCAGTTGGCCCCGCGCCCCTAAGGCCGCTTGCCCGCCCCTGAGAATTTTTAGCCGGACCGGCCCTTGTCGTAGACCGCTCGATTACAATCTGATAAAAGTATCAGGTCCCGGGCAGGTCCTCCACGCGAGTGGAACCAATAGCGCCGGGTTCTCCCCATAGCCTGGAGGTCAATTTCCACGTGAAGATCGTGGTAACGGTCAAGCTCGTACCGGATCCGAACTCCGAAAAGAAGATCGATCCGACGACGAAACGCTTAGTGCGCACCGGCGTCGAGACGGTGCTCAACCCCTACGACGAGTACGCTCTCGAAGCCGCGCTTCAGTTAAAAGAGCGCGCCGGCGGCGATACGACCGTGACCGTCTTTACGATGGCCCCGGAGTCGCTGAAAGAAACGCTGCGCAAAGCGCTGGCGATGGGCGCTGACGAAGCGGTGCTGCTCAGCGATGCCGGCCTCGAAGGCAGCGACGTTTGGGCGACCGTCGTACGCGATGGCCGCGGCGCTGAAGAAAACCGGCTTCGATCTGCTGATCGTCGGCGGCCTTACCGACGACGGCAGCACGGGCGCGGTTCCCGGCGCGCTGGCCGAACATCTCGGTTTGCCGTGCGTTACCAACGCGCGCAAAGCCGAGATCGCCGACGGCAAGCTTCACGTCGAGCGCGAAACCGATTCGGGCTATCAAAAGGTGCAGCGGCCCGCTGCCGTCGCTGCTGACGACGGCGCTGACGTTCGGCGAACCGCGCTACGCATCGCTCAAAGGCATCATGGGCGCCAAGAAAAAGACGATCGCGACGCTTACGCGTTGCCGATCTCGGACTCGACCAGCCGGTCGGCGAGAGCGGCTCCAAAACGATTGTTGGAAACCTTCGCACCGCCGCCGGTGCGCGGCAAAGGCGAAATCGTCGAAGCCGCCGACGGCGCGGCCGGCGCACGAGTGATCTTCGATTTCCTCAAAGCGAAGAAGTTGGTGTAGCGTGAAGAACGTTATAGTTTACGTCGAGCACAAAGGCGGCACGACCCGCAAAGTTACGTTCGAACTCGCCACCGAAGCGCGCAAGATTGCCGACGCCCTCGGCGGCAAAGCGTACGCCGTCGTCGTCGGACCCGGGTCCACCGTACTGGCAGACCAGCTCAAGAGTTATCCGCTCGATACGATCTACGTCAACGACGACGCCGACGTCGAGAAGTTCTCTGCTCGATCCGGCGGTCGACTACGTCGAAGCGGCGGCGAAAGCCGCGGGCCCGTCGCTGATCCTGATCCCGAACACGCTTTCCGGCAGAGACGTCGCCGGCAAGCTCGTCGCGCGCCTCGGCGCCGGCATCGGTGCCGACGTCACCGACTTCAAGATCGAAGGCGGCGCGGTCGAGTGCATCTCGCCGAAGCTGGGCGGTGCGCTCGTCACGACGTGCGCGCTCAAACCGGCCGACTACGGCATCGCCACCGTCCGTCCGAGCGCGTTCAACGCGGCAGCCGGCGGAAGCGGCGCGGCGGTGACGCCGCTCGAAAAACCGGCCGGCAAATCCTACGCCGCGGCGATCGAAAGCGACGTCGAGGAAGGCACGGGCGAACTCGCGCTCGAGGAAGCCCCGGTCGTCATCGCCGGCGGGCGCGGTCTCGGCGGCCCCGAGCCGTTCGAGACGCTGCTCAAACCGTTGGCGCACGCCTTCGGCGGAGCGGTTGGCGCGTCACGCGCGGCCGCCGACGCTGGTTGGGTATCGTACAGCCTGCAAATCGGTCAAACCGGAAAGACCGTCAGCCCCAACCTCTATATCGGAGTCGGAATCTCCGGTGCGATCCAACACAAGGTCGGCATGCGGTCGGCCGGTACGATCGTAGCCATCAATAAAGACGGTGCGGCGCCGATCGCCGAGTTCTCCGACCTGCTGGTCGTCGGCGACGCTTTTGCGATCGTGCCCGAGCTGACCAAACTCGTCGAAGCCGCCAAACATTAGTCAAAGGAAATACCAACTTGAAACGCATCTCGCCGGCCGCCCTCATCGCCTTCGCCTTCGCCTTCGCGCTGGCGCTCGCCGCGGGGACGCCGCACGCGCAAGCGGGTGGACTCTTCGGCAGCAAGCCGGCCGCATCGCCGACGCCGACGCCGGTCCCCTCGGCGCTGCCGACCGCATCGCCGGAACCGCCCAGCGTCGCGATCCCGAAGCTCGAAGCAAAGCTGAAAGCGAATCCGAACGACCAACAGTCGGCGGCGGCTTTGGCGGCGCAGTTCTTGCAAGTCAACCGGCCCGATCTCGCCGTGCAGCTCACGCAGCGTCTGCTCCAGTCGGGCGATAAAACCGCGCAGGTGTACTACTACGACGGGTACGCGCAGCAGACGCTCGGAAACGCGCAAGCGGCGCTGTACGATTTCGAGAACGCGTCGAACTTGGATCCGACGAACATGGGCATCCTCGCGCAGCTCGCCGAGATGTATCTCAAAGCCGAACCGGCCCGACGACGCGGAGCGCGTTGCCAAACGCGCGGTGACGTTCAACAAGGGCGAGCCCGGCGCGCTCATGGAACTCGGCAGCGTGTATGCAGCCGAAGGCCATTTCGACGACGCGCGCGCGCAGTTCGAAGCTGCATATCAGCTCAACGTGAAGGACGTGACGCCGATTTTCCAGATCGCGACGACGTACGCGCAGCAGAACAACCTGCCGATGGCGATTCAAAGCATCGATCGCGCGCTCGCGATCGATCCGAAGAATCTGCAGGCGCTGGTCTATAAGGCCGATCTCTATTCGAAGCAGAACGACGAAACCAAGGCGATCGCCGCCTACGACGACGCGATCGTCGCGGCACCGAGCGACGACCAGAAGGTCGCGATCATGGTCCGTAAAGCCGGCTTCTACGTCGATGCGAAGAAGAACGCACAAGCCGAAGCGATCTTCCAGCAGATGATTACGCAATACCCGAAGATTGCCGGCGGCTTCGTCGCGTATGGCGACTACTACGCGTCGCAAAAGCAGTTCGATAAAGCCGCGGCGCAATGGCAGCAAGCGCTCGCGATCGACCCGGACAACGCGCAGTCGCTGCTCAATCTCGGTCAAGTCTCGCTGCAAGCCAACAAGGTTACCGAAGGCGTAAACTATCTCAAGCACTACACGCAAGTGTCGCCGGACGCGCAAGGGTTCGCCCTGCTCGGACAGGCGTATTCCATCGCGCACGACTACCAGAACGCGCGCGACGCTTGCGGCAAGAGCTTCGAGATTCAGCGCGAGCCGGAGACGCTCGGCTGCGTCGCCGGTGCGGATTACGAGCTGCACAACTACAAGGAAGCCGCAACGATCTTCGACGCGCTCGATAAGAATGCGAAGGGCTTTCTCGATTCGAATCCGCCGCTGCTCTACATGGCGGCCAAGTCGTTCCAAGGCGCCAACCAATGCACCAAAGCGGTAGCTGCCTACAAACGGTTGCTCCCGATGATGAAGAAGAACACGCCGGACTACAGCAAGGTGCAGAAGGCGTCGACCGATACGTGTAAACCGGCGGCTCAGAAACACTCCTGAAGTTCGTCACCGATCCGCTCTACGGCGACCATCTCCGCGGGCTCGGGCATCCGGAATCGCCCGACCGCGTGGAGGTGGTCGCTTCGCGTTTACGGGCGGACGGATTGTTGGACCGAACCCTCGCCGCTCGCGACGCGACCGACGAGGAGATCGAGCGAGTCCACGCCCCGCGGTACCTGGAACTCGCCAAACGCGAAATCGGCGCCCTAGAGCGGCCGCGCTATCTTTCGACGGGTGACGTCCTCGTCGACCCCGGCTCGCTGGCCGTCGCGCGGCGCGCCGCCGGCGGGGCGATCGCCGCGGTCGAGGCTGCGGCCGGCGGCGAGGCGGTGTTCGCTCTGGTGCGCCCCCCCGGCCACCACGCCGAGCCGGCGCGCGGAATGGGCTTCTGTCTCCTTAATAATGCCGCTATTGCCGCGCGGGCCTTTCAGGCGCTCCACGGGGGGCGGGTGCTGATCGTCGATTTCGATTATCACCATGGGAACGGCACCGAGGCGGTCGCAGGGAGCGGCCTCTCGTACGTGTCCACCCACGCCTCGCCGGCCTACCCCGGCACCGGGCGTTCCAGCTACGCGCTCGGAGCGGACGCCGTCGCAAATGTGCCGCTTCCCGCCTCGGGCATCTCGACTGAAGCCTTCGTGGCCGTATGGGAGCAGCTGCTGCCGGCGATGGCGCGTGCCGTAAAACCGGACTTCTTGGTCGTCAGCGCGGGATTCGACTACGTCGCAGGCGACCCGGTCGGCGACCTTGGGGTCGGCGTCGAGGCGGCCGCGGGCCTTGCGGCTGCCATCGGGCGTACCGCGGCGGAGTACTGCGGCGGGCGTGTCACTTTCGTGCTGGAGGGCGGCTACGATATCGACGCCCTGACGCGTTCGATCGCCTCAGTGGCTCGCGAGAATGACGCGGGTTATCGTTTGCCCAGCGGCGCCGAGGGTTCTGCCATCCCTGAGCCCATACGTGTCACTCTGGGCGAAATATTTAGGAAATTCCCAGGAACCCCTTAGAGGGGTGCGAATTAGCGCATGTTGACAAACCAGGCGACCCCAAAGCGGGGTAGCTCTCGTTTGCACATACTAGTTACCTGAGGAGGTACTTAATGATCCGGAGATCCCTCCGGCAAATCGTTACCGCTCTGGTACTACTCGTCGCTTTCGTCAGCCAGGGAACATGGGCACTGGCAGGCACGACGGGTGGTCTTACCGGTTCGGTAGTCGATGCCACGTCCTCAGCGCCGCTCGCCGGAGTGGTCGTGACGGTTTCAAGCCCGTCGCAGACCGCTTCCGTAACGACCGACGCGTCGGGACGCTTTCGGATTCCTGACCCTCGCGCCGGATACGTACACCGTGTCCGCCACGAAGGATCAATACCAACCCAACAGCGAGTCGGGACAGATCGTCTTCGCCGATACGGTGCAGACGCTCACGTTCCGCATGCAAAAGACGCTCAGCACCATCGCGCACGTTACCTCAACCGGTAGCGGCGCGCTCGTGAAGAGCGGCACCACGGCCGACGTCTATTCCGTCAACGCAGCGGCGCAGCAAGCGGCTGCGGCACTCGGCGGCGGCGGCGGCTTGAACTCCGCCTACTCGGCGGTCGCATCGGTTCCGGGCGCATACGTTCCCGGCAACCAGACGGGCTACTATCAGACGGTCATCATTCGCGGCGGCGACTACGACCAAGTCGGATACGAGTTCGACGGCGTTCCGGTGAACCGTTCGTTCGATAACTATCCGTCGAGCTCGGCATCGTCGCTGGGCAACTCGGAAGTCCAGGTCTACACGGGCGCCAACGCCGGCCGAACTCGCAAGGCCAGGGCCTCGCCGGGCTACATCAACCAGGTTATCCGCACGGGCACGTATCCGGGCTTCGCCGACGGCCAGCTCGGAATCGCAACCCCGGCGTTCTACCATCGTGCGATGGTCGAAGCGGGCGGCGCAACGCCGGACCGCCTCTTCTCGTACTACGTCGGCGTCGCCGGCTACAACCAGGCGTTCAACTACGTCGACAACCAGAACGGTTCGAGCCTACGACAACTGGGTCGGGCGCGCCGATGAGCGCTCGCAGGCAACATCAGCTACGCTCCCACGGTCAACTACTTGGTCGGCGCGCCAGCGTCGTTCCAGTACTACATGGGCCCGTTCAACTACGCCGCGTTGTCCGCCATCTCGGCGCGCGACACGGTCGTGAACCTGCACTTCGCGATCCCGCATCATAACGACGGCGGCCGCGACGACGTGCAGATTCTGTGGGACAGCGAATCGCTCCACAACAACTTCTACAGCAACACCAACGACATCACGTCGACGGCCGGTTGCGGCGGTCTCACGACCGGTGCGCGCGTGCGCCAACGCCATCGGCCTCGGCACGCCCGTCTACATCGACAGCCTGAACTACAACTGCCCCGGCAACGTCGGCAAGACGTTCACCGCGGCGCAGCTTGACGGCTCAGAGCAAGTGCGTCGGGACGTACTACTTCCCGAGCAGCCACGAACCGCACCGCGACCGTTCCAGCCGATCCAAGGCGGCGACACGATCTGGAACAACCAGGAAATCGTGAAACTGCAGTACACCAAGAACTTCGGTTCGTCGGCGTTCTTGCGCGTGTACGGCTACACGTACTACTCGCGACTGGCTGCAGAACGGCCCGCAGACCACGTATGCCGACTTCGCCGGCTGCTGTTCTCCGGACTACGAGCTGACCTCGCACACGCGCGGCGGCAGCATCCAGTTCCAAGATCAGATCAACGCTCAAAACCTCGTGAGCCTTCGGAAGACTACACGACGGCCAACAGCATCCGCGACAACAACTCGTTCTACGCGCGTCGGACCGGCGGCAGTCGTCGTCAACGCCGCAGATCCGACGAGCGGTTATTGCTACGGACCGACCGGCGGCGCCCCGATCAACTGTCAACGGGCAACGCCGTCTCGTTCGGCACGATTCACTCCGGTCTCAGCTCCGGGCACCACGGGCGGCGTCCCGAATCTGCCGGCCTCGTGTCCGAATCCGGGCGTCAGCCACGCACGCAGTGCGCGTACATGCTTGCCGAGAACGGCAACCACGCCACGTACAACCAGGTCGTTCCGCAGTTCTGGGCGTCGTCGCTGACGGATGAGTTCCGTCCGACGGACAAGTGGCTGTTCAACCTGGGCGTTCGTCTCGACAGCTTCACGTTCAACGGCTCCAACACGCGACTACGGCGCGGCCCGCAACTCTGTGGACGAACGCGTTCAACATCGACAACTGCGTCAACAACGTCACCGGTACGATCGTCCCCAAGGCCGGCGCCGTAACGGCGGCTTGCCCGGCCGGGTCAATCGCCGGCGTTCTTCCAGAACGTCCCGGCCAACTTCACGTATAACATCTGGCAGCCGCGTATCTGCGGCACCTACACGGTCAACCCGCAGAACGTCGTACGTTTCTCGTACGGCCGTTATACGCAAGCTCCGAACTCGGCGTTCGAGCAGTACAACACCCAGCAGGAAGACCTCGCCGACTACATCGGCAGCAACTTCTATGCGTTACGGCCGCACGACGCCGGGTTACCCGATCGCGCCGCCGACCTCGATCAACTACGACGTTTCGTGGGAACATCAGTTCCGCGGCACGGACATGTCGTTCAAGCTGACGCCGTTCTTGCGCCAAACGCAGAACCAGATTCAGCAGTTCTTCCTCGACCAGAAGACTGGGTTCGTTTCCGGTCTTAACGTCGGCAGCCAGCGCAGCCAAGGTCTCGAGTTCCTGTTCCAAAAGGGCGACTTCTCGAAGAACGGCTTCGCGGGTCAACTCTCGTTTGCGTACACGGACTCGTACATCAAGTACGGAACGCTCGCGTCCGGTCAGTACGGTACGACCGTCATCACCGGCACGAACCAAGTCATCTCCAACTACAACGCCTACACCAAGGCGTGCGCGCCGGGCGGCGCGTGGGTCGGCAAGATCGGCTACAACCACGTTCCGCTTTGCGGCAGCACCAGCACCGGCGTCGCCGCAGCACCCTGCTACACGACGGCCGGCGCGCCGGTAACGACCGGCTGTACGGCTGCCGACATCGGCAACCCGTACTGGAACAGCCCGCAAGGTCAGATCGATCCGAACTCGCAGTTCCCGACGTACGACATCTTCCCGGGCGGCATCGGTTCGTCGGCATCCGCCTACGGTGCACCGTACGTCGCGACGCTGCTCGTCAACTACAAGCACGACAAGTTCGCCATTACCCCGTCGCTCCAGTTCGCTGGCGGCGCGCAAGTACGGCGCATCCGCAGACGAACCCGGGTATCGACCCGGCCGCTTGTACCGCCGTTCTGCCCGGCGTTGCCGGCTACAACGGCGGCGGCCGCTACGACGCACAGACGTGCGGCAGCGTTGACGGCGATTCCGGATACGTACACCGGTAACTTCGACGGCCTCGGCTCGTTCACGCAACCGAACAACATCGCGATGAACATGCAGCTCAGCTACGATGTGAGCCCGCGCGTCCAACTCGTTGGCACGCTCGCGAACATCTTCAACACCTGCTGGGGAGGCACCACGGCACCCGTGGACGTCCGGCAACGGTAACGTCTGCGGCTACACCTCGGGCGGTTTCGGAAGCGAAATCTTCCCGGTCGGCAACATCTACAACCCGGCCGGCCACAACGGATCGATCGTTCAACCGATCGTGAAGTACCCGTACGGCCCGCTCTTCGGACCGTTCAACCAGGACGGCAACTCGACGAAGGGTCCGTTCCAGTTCTACGTCACGGCGAAGATCAAGCTCTAAGCTCGACCTTCGTCCGAACGACGGACAAAGAATCAAGGCCTCCGCGAAAGCGGGGGCCTTGTTCTTTTTGCGGTGAAGTATTTGCCCATGAACGCTGGTACGGTGCGATCGCTGCTGCTAGGATTTGCCGCCGTGCTCGTGCTCCTCGAGGTCGTCGATATCGCGATGTTCGTGGGAACCGGTGTGCTGCCGCAAGTCGGGCAATGGGGAAATACCGTCGCGGCGGCTTCGTCGCCGTACCAACTCGCAATTCGCACGCTCGATCCAGGTGGTCCGTCGGATCTTGCGGGGCTGCGTGTGGGCGATCTCGTCGACGTGCGTGCGGCTACGCAGGTCGAACGATTCTGGCTCCTGGGCGAACCGATTGCCGGCACGCCGGTCACGGTTCTCGTATCGCGCGGTACGGTGCGGCAATACCGCACGATTTTGCCGCGCGCGGCTTCCGTTTTCCGGCGTTGGCTGCTCTCGCCGATCACCCTGGGGACTCTCTGGCTCCTCGTGTTTGCGGCGATGATTGCGTGGCGGCGTTCCAGCGTCCGCGAAATGCGGCTCCTATGCCTCATGCTGCTGTTCTATGCCCTTTGGGAGGCGACCGGCCCGCGGTTCTTCGCGGCCCAGTCCGCATGGGCTTACGTCGCGCTCGGCATTGGGAACGTCGTCGGAACGCTCGCGGTCGCCCTTTGGGCGGCCACCGCGGGCTGTTTCGGCTCGCCGCGTTCGACGCTTCGGCGAACCGTACAGGTTGCGTGTTACGCGCTTATCGGCGTTTCGATGGCGCTCGGATTCGCACGGCTCGCCGCGATAATGACGCTCGGCGCCGATCCGCTAAAGCTTAGCTCGCTGTGGTCGGGCGTCCCATTCATTTTGGCGTTTTGCGCGGCGGCTTGGTGCGCGGTATTGGCGGTCGTCGCGACGGACGGTGCGGAACGGCAGCGCGCGCTGTGGTCGCTGGTTCCGCCGGCGCTGCTGATCGGCATCGGTTATGCGAGCGAGACGTCGCAAGCAGTCATTACGAACTACGACCTAGCGTACTTCTTGTACTACGTTGCCAGTGTCTTGGATTTCTTCACGCCGCTCGCGCTGCTGTACGTCGCGTTGAACCGCCGGCTCCTCGACGTCGGCTTCGTCCTGAATCGAGCGGCCGTTTTTACGATCGTTTCGGGCATCGTGATCGGCATCTTCGTGTTGGCGGAATGGGCCGCCAGCGAATGGCTCGTGAACGCGAGCCACACGACGAGCGCCGTCGTCGCCATGCTGGTCGCGCTCGCCCTCGGCTTCTCGATGCGCTACATCCATAAATACGTCGATCGTTTCGCAGACCACGTATTCTTCCGAAAGCGCCATGACGACGAGGCGGCGTTGCGGCGATTCGCGCACGAATCGGCCTACATAACGGATCGTTCGATTCTATTGGACCGCGCGATCGCCACCGTTAGCCGGCACTCCGGCGGCGCCGATCTCAATCTTGGACCACGACGGGGATGGGGCGTTACCGCTGCGTATCCGCAGTTGGCCGGCGATCGCGCGGAAGTCGACGAAAACGACTCCAGCGATCGTCGCGCTTCGCGCGTGGCATAAGCCCGTGGATCTCGAGAAGTTTCCAGATTCCGCGCTCTCGGGGCAGTTCGCGTTTCCAATGGTCTCTCGCGGTATGCTTGCCGGCATGCTCGTGTGCGGCAGCAAACAGGACAGCGAAGTGTACGCTCCGGACGAAGCCGATGCCTTGATGACCCTCGCCCACGGCGTTGGGTCGGCGCTCGGCGGCTTCACGGCCGATGGAGCGAGCGCCTCGATTGCGACCGAGCTTGCGGCTCTGCGCGCGACGATCGAACGAACGTTTAAATAGAAGCGGCGATTTTCTGGAGTTCGTCGAGCTGCATCTCGCCGACGAGCGCGCAGTTGAGGCTGCCGTTGGTCCACGCGAGGATCGTCGTCGGACCGGCTGCTCGGCATACTGTCCGTCGCGGCCGGCCGACGCGCGTCGCTTGCGCGTGGTAGCGCGAAAGATCGGCCGACGGCGCGTTGGCGTTCTCGAAGAGCGAAACGCGTGCGAACGCCGTCGGAGTACAGCAGATGCAGCGTGCGCACGCCTTGAATCGTCTCGACGCTTCCTTCGACCGGCGAAAAGCCGAGCGGAAGAAACTTCGGGTTGTGCGCCGCAAAGCCGGCTTGCGCGACCAGCGAGTCGATCGCTTCCGACGGAACGCCGCGCTTCGGCCCGGCGACCTGCGTTAGGCCTGACGTGGAAGCGCGAAGTCGGCGTCCGGCATCGAGCCGGCGTAACTTGATCGCGCAGGAATCGCATCTCGCCGACCAGCGTGCCGTCGGTCGGCGAACTGCTGTTTGTCCAGCACGAGTTTCGTCGCGCGGTCGATGCGGACGACGACGCATCGACCGATGGCTATAATCGCTGACCAGCGCCACGACGTTGGCTGGACGGCCGGCGAAGATGTCGTCGCCCTTAGCGACTGCCTGTAGTTGCGGCGAAGCAGCAGGTAGTTGGCCGAAAGCGACGCGGGGTCGTGAGCGCGTCGTTCTCGCCGGTGACGACGCGCGAGCGTTTGAGGTCGATATCGTACGAACGGTTTCCGACGATCATGACGGAGTCGCCGCCGACGTTGGCCGGAGACGAAAACGTCTTGCGCGTACGATCCGGAGCGCGATGCTCGATGTCGAATACGGACGACTCAGCTCCGCGCGCGCCGATCTTCACGACTTCCACCGTACCCGAATACGAAACGTGCGCCGGCGCGTTCCATCGCGTCGGCGACCAGCGCGTCGGGCGCCTCGGCGGGCGTCGTTGCGCCCGCGATGCTGGTGGTCGCGGCGAGCACCACCGCGGCGACGGCGACGTTAATGCGTTTCATGGCAGCGGGCTGCTCCTCGGATTCGGTCGTGCCGCTGCTCAGCGACCCGGCAGCGCCGCGCCTTCGCCGAACGGCGTCGTCGCGGCCAGGGCCGAATGGTCGTCGAGATAATAGGCGGCGTCGATGGTCGACGCTTGCGCGTGCGAGTGCCACGCGCGCAGGCCCAAGAACGTTCCGAACAACAGTCCCGCCGCGATCGCGCTCCCGACGGCGAGCGGGCGCAGCGACCCGGTGCTCAGGCGGTTCCACCACGGTACGGGCGAAGCGGCGACCGCCTCGCGGATGCGCAAGACGACGCCCTGGGGCAGGTCGCGCTCTTCCGCGCGGCAGTGCCCGCGGATCATGTCGGTAAGGGCCGCCTCGGACTTCGTACGCGTCGGCTGCATTCCCGGCAATCTGCCAGAGTGTGCGTGCATGGCCGCATCCTCTCCCGGCCGGCAGTTCGCCGTGGAGATAGTCGACTAGGCTTTCGGGGGACACGTGTTGCTCGCTCATGATGACGATTTCATATACCGTTGGACGAGTTTACGGAGTTGGCCGCGTGCGCGATGGAGCCGCGACCGGACGGTTCCGATCGAGCATCCCGACGATTTCCGCAATCTCTTGATAGCTGCACTCCTCGACGTCGGCCAGCACGACGATTTGTCGCTGGTCGGGTGAGAGCGCCTCGAGAGCTTTGGAGACGGGCTCGCTGAGATGCCCCTCGACATACTCGTCGATCGGGGCGATGGCCAGCGGGCGTTCTCCACGATACTCCTGGGGCGCATTGTCCTCCGGAATCTCTTCCTGATAACGTCCCTTTTGCCGCCGAAGTTCGTCCCGGTAGAGATTTGTTACGATCCGGTAGATCCATGAGAGAAAAGACGTACCTGGCTTGAAGCTCCGCCAGGCCCGGTAGACCCGGATAAACGCTTCCTGCGTAAGGTCGCGAGCGTCGGCTTCGTTGCGCGTTAAGCGAAAGGCGAAGTTGTAGGTTGCTTTGCCGTATTGCTCAATCGCGCGTTCTAAGAACGCGCTCTGTTCGGGCGACGGTGCCTCGAACGGCTTGCGTGGGGCGGCCATAGGTTACCAGCCCTTTATCGCGCCCTGCCGCAGAGGCCCTTCCGCTCGGGCTGCCCGGGGAATTATGCGACCGGCTTTTTGCCCCACAGCACCCGCGCGACCAGCCACAGGCACCCGGTGACGATCGCCGTGATGAAGCCGAAGAGGGCCAGTTCGAGAAACACGATACCGGCAAACTGGCTGCCGCCGCACACCGCGACGACGTTGGCGACGAGCGACAGCTTGAATCGCTCCCACGGGTTGCTCGCCAGCCCGGAAACGGCGCGCGCTTCCGCAAGCACGCCGTCGGGATCCCAGTCGCCGGTATCCACGACGTATGCGACCCGGCCCTCCGGGGAGACGATGTAGAGTTTGTCGTCGTGGAGGAAGTTCGCCGTGCTCACCCTCATCGAGCTGATTCGAAACGTATTGAGCGCGTGCTGGATCGTCGATCCCTTGCCGGTCAGCAGGCTCCACATTGCGGGATTGGCGCCGTACTGCGCGCCGTACCGCTGCAGCACCGGCGGAGAATCGTACGGCGGATCGAGCGTGATTTCGACGAGCGCGAATCGCTTCGGATCCAGACGCGCCTGCATGTACGCGAACTTTCCGCTGATCGCCGGGCACAGCGTGCGGTCGGGACAGCGCGTGAAGACGAACGTCACGATCGCCGTCTTGCCGGCGAAAGCGCGATCGAGGCGCACGAGCGCTCCGTTTTGCATCGACCAATTCGATCGGCGGGCAGCGTGCTGCCGAGTTCGATCGGTATGACGTGCGCCGGGTCCGGTTCGCCCGGTGCGAACGGCCCCGCGACGGCGGCGGAGCGCAGCGTCCACGGCTGCGTGCTGCGATCGAGATATGCATCGATCTGCGTGCCGCCGGGAACGCGAACGTTCGGAACGAGGTGAAAGCGGCGCGTGGTTTCGGGCGCGACGTCCGGCACGGCATCGATGCGGACGATCGCGTCGCCCGTTGGCGTCGTTGCGAGGACGACGCCGTGAACGGGCGCGAGCGCGAGCGCGACGGCGGCGACGAGCGCGTGCATCAGCCGAGCGCCTCTCCCGCGGCGCGGCCGAGCTCTTCGATGGAATCCGAATCGTCGTGCAGGCTGCTCACGTTGCCGTGCGTATCGATGAAGTATATCGCCGAAGCGTGTGCGTCGTCGTAGTCGTCGCCGCCGTGTTTGCCGGGAACGCGCTGCGCCCACACGTGATATGCCTGCTCGACGCGCGTCGATTTGCTGCGGCGTACCCGTCAAGCCGACGAATGCCGCCGCCGAGCTTCTGCAAGAACGCGTGCAGTGCCGCCGGCGTGTCGCGCTGCGGGTCGACCGTCACGAACGCGATCTCGACGTCGCCGGCGCGCGCGCCCGAGCGCCGCTCGCGCCTTGGCGAGCTTTACGAGCGTCAGCGGGCACGTATCGGCGCAGTGCGTGTAGCCGAAGCTCACCACCACCGCTTTACCGTGCTGCGCGGAGAGCGACCATGGGGCCGACTCATCGGTTTGCAGCGTAAAATCGGCCGCCGGGTTTCCGCGAGCGCAGCCGGCAAAGGCCAGGGCCAGCGAGATCGCGAGCAATCTGCGCATATCTGTTAGGTTAGCCTACGTTACGGAATCGGCCCTCCTAGGAAGGTAGGGACGCGGGCGTCCGGTTAAGGGTGCGCGCGATGAACGCCGCGGTCTTTGTGGTGCGCGTGCTCTTGGGCGGCCTGCTGATCGTAACCGGCGCGCTCAAGCTCGGGCACGCTCCCGACCTCGCCGCCGCTATCGCCGGGTTTCGACTGCTGCCCGCCGCAGCCGTCGGCCCGCTTGCCCTGGCGCTGCCCTTCTTCGAAATGCTGCTCGGGGGGCTATCTCGTCGATCGGCCTCTTCACGCGCACCGCCGCGATCGTTACGGCACGGTACAGTTCGTCATCTATGCCGGCAGCGATCGCCTCGGCCGTCATCCGTCACATCCCCGCCAACTGCGGATGCTTCGGCCCGCAGGACGTTGCCGTTGCGGACTGGCCGCACGTCGCATTCGATCTCGCCTCGCGCTCGTCAGCGCATTCGTCGCCTATGGCGCACCCGGAATACTCGCCGTCGATCGGAGACTACGCTAGCCAATGAATCAACGCTCGCTCACCATCATCACCGTCGATCGCCGTCTTGCTCATCGCAGCCGGCGCGGGCGGCTGGTACGTCTTCGCACCCATCCAAGCAGTTGCAAAACGCATCGCAATCTCCAATCGTCGGCAAAGCAACGCTCGGCGGAACCGCGCCGCAGTTCGCAGTCGCCACGACGTCCGGCCTCTTCGACTTGAGCAAAACCGACAAACCCGTCTTCCTAGAAATCTTCGCGACCTGGTGCCCCCACTGCCAACGCGAAACCGCCGTCATCGACAAGCTCTACGAAAAGTACCAATCGCAAATGGCCTTCGTCGGCGTCTCCGGCAGCGACACCGCAATGGACGGAACCAGCGCCGCGAGCCAAAACGATCTGCTCGCCTGGGTCCAAAAGTTCGACGTAAAATACCCCGTCGCATACGACCCGCTAACCGCCGTAGCCGACCTCTACCTGCAAGGCGGCTTCCCAACCATCGCCGTCATCGACAAGCCCAAAGAAAATCGTCTACCTCAACAGCGGCGAAATCGGCTACGACGAACTAGCCGGCGCAATCGAAAAAGCATTGCACTAAGCTTGTCACGCCGCGACCGTAGTCGAAGGGCGCTTCGCAGGTTACGCTTTTCCGCGATCCTTTCGACTGCGGCTGTCGCCTCCGCTCGGGATGACGCGGGCTTAATCGTTCGGGGGGAAGGTGTAGTACGGCGGCGGCACGACGGGCGTGCCGACTTCGAGCGTGATTTCTTGATGCGAGCGCAGCGGGATCGCGCGCAGGTCGCCGGTGTATGGGGCGCCGTTGACGTAGGCCGTGACCGGGCCTTTTGCGCCGGCGACGCCGTTGTCGCGAGGGGTTGTCCCCAGATGTCGAACAGCATGCCGAGCGTGTACGGGCCGCCGGCCGGGGCTTCGATTTGCGGCGCTTCGATGTGGATGATGCCGCTGGCGTCGTGCGTGTGAATCCAGTAGAGACAGCCTTGCGGATTTGCAGCGCTGGCGATGCCGAAGCCGATGCCTTGCGGAACCTGCACTTGTTTGCCGTTGATGAACAGCGCGAGATGCGGGTGGATGTGAAGCGTTCGCGTATTCCATTCCGCCGCACTGGATGCCGTCGACCGGCGGCCCATGCCGCCCTTCGGAGCGTCGGGGATCTTCGATTTGAAGTAGACGCGCGTTCCGACGGCGGTGCCGTCGACCAGCGCGATCGGCTTTGCCGGAGGGGCTTGGGCCGGGCGTCGGCGTGGCGTATGCGGCGGTGCGCAGTTGATTCTGGTGCCAGTTCATCGCGCCGAAGATCAGGATCACGACGAAGACGGCAACGCCGACGCCGATATATACGAACGTCATTGGGTCGCGGCGCGGCGGCGGAGCGGCGCCACCCCGCTGGTCGCGGCGGCGGTCGGCACGAGTCGGTTGTGACATAGTTCCTCTAAACGGGTGCGGGCAGTGGTGAAGCGATCGGGAGCGTCGCTGGGATCGAGCAAGCGCGCGGGCACGAGATAGTTGGCGACGTAATCGGTCACCGCGTCGGCCAGCGCGCGTGGCCGGACGGTCGTATCCGGTCGCGCGCAGACGATCGATCGTCGCGCACGTGGAGTACTGGTACTTGCCGCGCAGCTCTTCCGGCATGTCGATGAACTCGATCCGCTCGGGCGCGTCGAGCGCGCGGAAGATCGGGCGGACGAGATCGAGCCAGGTTTGCGCTTTACCGGAGCCGACGTTGTAGAGGCCGCCGGCGCCCGATTCGGCCAGATGCAGCGTCATGTCGACGGCATCTTTGACGTAGATGAAGTCGCGCCGCTGTTCGCCGTCGCGGAACTCGCGTGCGATAGCTCTTAAAGAGCTTCACCGTACCCGTTTCGCGGATCTGCCCGTACGCTTTGTCGACGAGGCTGCGCATGGAGCCCTTGTGATCTTCGTTGGGGCCGAACACGTTGAAGTACTTGATGCCGCAAACGTTGTCGGCGAAACCGTTGCGCGCCGCGTAGAGATCGAAGAGATGCTTCGAATAGGCGTACATATTCAGCGGCCGCAGCGTGCGCAGGTCGGCTCGCGTCGGAGAGGTTCTCTTCGAGCGCGCCGTACGTCGCGGCGGACGAAGCGTAGACGAAGCGGATGTCGCGCTCGAGCGCCCACGCCGCCAAATGCTTGGTGTACTCGTAGTTGTTGCGCGCGAGGAAATCGGCGTCGCGTTCGGTCGTCGCGGAACACGCCCCGAGGTGGAAGACCGTCTCGACGCCGCCGAAGTCGTCGCCGTCCATCGCTCGCGCTTCGAACTCGTCGGCGTCGATGTAGTCGGCGAAGCGCAGCGGCACCAAGTGGCGCCACTTTTCGGATTCGTCCAGGCGGTCGACGACCAAAATGTCGTCCAGGCCGCGGCGATTCAATGCCCAAACCAACGCGCTGCCAATGAGGCCAGCGCCGCCCGTGACGACGATCGTGCCGCGCGAGAGGTCGTGCATAACGACCCCCATTATCCCGCTTAACCAATCCTGAGTCCTCCGATAGAGGTCTCTTAGAGGGCAAAAATGCGAGCGGGTCGCAAAAGTCACTCGTGAAGAAATCGGTTTGGATAGCAAGCGCGGTGCTGTTGGGCGCGACGTGCTTATTCTGGGCGGCTGGTGCGCGCGGCGGCGAACCGCTGCGCGGCGTCTTCGCCCTCCAGGGCGGCACGCCGAAGACGCACGCCTACCTCATCAGCACCCAGGCCGGGAAAACCCGCTCACCCTGCAGCTCAGCCTTTGGCTAACCCCGCCGGACAGCAACGTGCCGATCCACTCCTACGACGTCGACTGGACGAAGATGCTGCACGCCGTCATCATCAGCGACGATTTCCGAGTCTTCATCCACGACCATCCGGAGCTGGACTCGAGCGGTCACTTCCACTCCGCTCAGACGCTCCCGCAGCTGGGCCTCTACCATCTGTACGCCGACAGCGAGCCCAGCGGGTTAGGCCAGCAAGTCTTCCGCTTCGGGGTTACGGCCGGGCCGCCGGTGCCGAACGATTCGCGCCGGCGCGATCTGAGCGAACGCAGCCCCAGCAACACGGTCGACGGCTACACGGTCACCCTGTCGACCTTGAAGCTCAAAGCCGGCGGCGAGTCCATGCTGGCGGTTCACATCTTGCGAGGCGGTAAGCCTGCCGCGGATCTGCACCCCTACCTCGGCGCGCTGGCGCACGCCGTGTTCATCGATGCGGACGATCTGACGTACGTTCACGTGCATCCGATGCCGCTCGGCGCCTCCGGAAACGCGATGCAAGGGATGCCCGGCATGAGCGGCATGCAAACGGGCGCGGCGAAGGCAGTCGACGGGCGCGATGGCGCTCCACGTGACCGTGCTCGAGCCGGGGACCTACAAGCTCTGGCTGCAGTTTGCGGGCGGTTCGGGCCTGCACGTCGCCCAGTTCGTGCTCACTGCCAATTAGGGCCAACCAGGAGGACTCCCCGGATTAGTTGGGAATGATTCTCAGATAATGCAGGCCTGGCGGGCGCTACTCCTACCGTTCTTTCCACTGGTCGTGCCCGACGGCCGCTGCCCGCTTTGCCGTCCGACTGCGTTCGCCGGTTCGATCTCGGCGTGCACGGCGCTGCATCGCGTGCTGCGGTGCCTCCCGGTCGAAGGCACCGCCATGCGTCGCGCGCCCCGCGTTCGGTCTACGCGACGTTTGCCGTCACACGCGGCAATCGCCCGCCCCCGCTTCCGCTCCTAGCCTAACCCTTTCACCGGCTCGCCCTTGCGCGAGTCCGCCTTTTTTGCTAGGAGCATCATGTTTGCCATGCCCCGCGGCATCGCGTGCGCGTTATGCGCGCTTGCGCTCGCCGCCGTTTCCCCCATCTCCGCATCCGCGCAAACGGTCTTCGTCGACGGAACCGTCGTCGACGAAGCCGGCCTGCCGGTGAGCGGCGCCGTCGTCCGCTCTCCGGACAAAACATTACCTTAAGAAGACCACCGGCGCGCGCGGCGACTTCGCATTTTCCACGCTTACCGTCGGAACGTACGAACTTAACGGTTTCAAAAGGCGATCTTCGCACGCGTCAAACGATCGACGTTTCGTCAAACGGACTTTCGTTGAGCGTCACTTTGGCAAAGCTTGCGACCATCGGCCGCGTCGTCGTTGCGACCGGAAACCCGGTCGCGCGGCGATCGGGCACCGACGTGAGCGTGGACGCGTCGCAGCTCGCGCATCTGCCGACCGGTGCGAGCTTGCCGTCAATTCTCGCGCAGCTTCCGTCGGCGGCGATGGGATCCAACGGACAAGTTCACGTCAACGGCGATCACAACGGTCTCAACTACTACATCGACGGCGTGCAGGTTCCGTCGAACCTCAACCGCGTGCTCGGAACCGAGGTCGACCCGGCGGATATCGGATACCTCGACGTGCTCGAAGGCGCGTATCCGGCGCAGTACGGCGACAAGTTCGCGGCCGTCTTGAACATCGGAACGAAGGCCTACGCCGGGCCGCCCGGCTTCGATCTGTCGGCTGAGGGCGGCTCGTTCGGCACGTTCCAAGGTTCGTTCTCCGCGCATGCGCCCATCGGCGCTCGCGGCGGCTCGATCTCATTCGCTTCGTTCCTCGGCCGCAACGATTGGGGGCTCGACCCGCCCGTCACCGACCCCGTTCACAACGACAGCAGCGACGCGAACCAGTTTTTGCGCGTCAGCCTGCCGGTCGCCGCAAACGATACGCTGAACTTCGATGCGATCCACTCGCTTCAGACGTTTCAGATTCCGCCCGATACGGCGAGCGGCGTTCCGGCGGCGACCGACGACGACGAGTTCCAAAACGACACGTTCGTCGCACTGCAATACCGGCACGACATCGGCGGGCACGGCTCGCTGCAGTTCGGTCCGTCGCTCAAAGTATCGAACATTCTGGATACCAACGATCTTACGAACGACCTCGCTGCCGGCGGCCCGCCGCCGCCGCCGGGGCAGATCAACTGCATCGACTTCACCGACTGCGTCTTTTCGGTCTACGCAAACCGCACGGCGCGCGACTACCGCTTCAACGTAGACTACACGCTGAAATCGGCCCATCACACGATTCGCGCCGGCGCGCTCTACGATGCGGCGAGCATCCTGAAAGACTACGTGATAACGCTGCAGCCGTTCAGCGCGAAGAATCCGGCCGGAACGTTTACCGCCACGGACACGTCTCCCAACGCCGGGCACCAGCAGGAAGCGTACCTTCAAGACTCGTGGTCGATGGGTAACGCGTATCTGCTCGACTACGGTCTGCGCATGGATGCTTTTCAGATCTTTTCGACAAACTTCGACCAAGGCTACGCGCAGTGGAGCCCGCGGATCAAGCTCACGCGGTTCTTCGGCCCGCGCACCAGCGTCTACGCGTACTACGGCCGGCTCTTCGTACCGTTCTCGTTCGAAAACGTCAACCCGGTCACTGCCGCCGCGCTCTACTACGCTCCGCCGCCGCAAACGTTCGACCTCAGGCCGCAGCGCGATTCGCTCTACGAACTCGGTGCCCACATTCCGCTTGGCCCCGCGGATCTCGGCATCCGCATCATGCACAAAGTCTCAACCGACTGGATCGACGACACCCAAGTCGGCGCGACGCAACCTGCATCAAGACATCAACTTCCCAGTCGGCCGCGTCGACGCGCAGTCACTTTACGTTCAGCAGAACCTCCAACTAGGCGGCCGCGCGTACGCATCGGTAACGCACAGCATCGCGCTCAACAGTTTGATCTGCGAAACGAACCTGCTGCAAAACTGCACGCTCGGGCGGCTACACGAACGGTCCGGGGAACGCCTCACGCCGTACTACGTGCAACCCGGCGGCGGTCTCGTGCAAGCCGATCACGACCAGCACTGGGACGCCAACGCCGGCTGGCTCGTCTACGACACCCACGGCGGCTGGTTCTCCATCAACGGCGAATACGGCAGCGGCCTCTCCTTCGGCGATCCAAACGTCATCGACCCCGGCCCCCCACCCTACGCCTACGCCGCCGACACGGCATGCTACACCAACGACGCGGTCAACTGCAAAGTCCCGCCGCACCTGCTCTTCAACATAGAGAAAGGCGCAAGCATCGGACGACACCTCACCGCATCGCTCTCGATCCTCAACGCCTTCCAAGACCGCTACGCCATCACGCTCGACAATTCACTACAAGGGCACGCACTACGCTCGCCCCCGTACGATTTTGCTGCAGCTCAACATCCTGTCACCCTGAGCGTAGCGAACGCAGTGAGCGGAGTCGAAGGGCCGCGGAAAAGCTAAACCCGCGAAGCGGCCCTTCGACTACGGCGCTGCGCGCCTACGCTCAGGGTGACAGGGTTAAAAAGGCACCGCCAGTTTGAACAGAAACGTGCGGCCGTTTGCGATTTGCGTCGTGTTGAAGCCGTTGGCGACCTTGAGCACGTATTGGTGATCGAGCAGGTTCGTGATGATGAGCGACGGTGCGAGGCCGTGATCCTTCCGCGTGTTGGCCGCGAGATACTTGCCGATCGCGACGTCGAACGTGGTATGCACCGGCAAGCGGCCCGAGAGGACCGTGTTCGAGTCTTCGAACTCGACGGGGAAGCCGCTGCCGTAGTTGCCTTGCAGTGTGGTGTACCACTGGCGCGTCTTGCCGAAGCGCCAGGTGTAGCCGGCGGTCGAGACGACGGTTTCGTCGTGATCCTCCGGCGCGAGCTGCGAGACGAGACTCTGACCCGGCGGATTGACGTCCGGCGGGAAGAGGAACGTCGATCCCGAGACTCCGGCCGCGTACGAGCCGGAGTACGTCAGCGTATAGAACCACGTGTTTTCGTTAGGCATGCGCTGCTGAAGGCGAAGTTCGAGGCCGTTGTCGATGCCGATCGCGTTGTTGAAGACGGCGAACAGGGGCGTGTTCAGCAACTGGGTCGTATCGAGGATGTTCACCACGCTCTTGCGGAACACGTTCACCGATCCGGTGAACCTGGGATTGAACGCATGATCCATGCCGATCTCGAAGTATGCGTCGCGCTCAGGTTGAAGATTGTAGACCGGCGTACCCGTACACCCCGAAAGCAGGACGCAGTCCTGCCGGACGTCTTCCAGCAGCGGTGCGGCGTAGAAGCGACCGTAGAACGCATGCGCGGTATTCTTGCCGCCGTCCCAAACGCTGATTCCAATGCGCGGCGAGAACATCCATCCGCCCGTGTATCCGGTTGAATGATCGTACCGCAAACCGTAGTTCAGTTGGACGTTATTGCCCATCTTCCAACTGTCTTGGGCGTAGATGCCGACATTGAGATCCAGCCTGAGCCTGCGCGGCGGCACGAACGGTGTAGTAGGGCTGTTCGTGTTTCCCGTGGTTCGCACAGTCGGGGAAATAACACAGCAATACGATGGATCAATAGCAGGACATAACACGACCAGCCAGCGTATTGCTATTGGCAATACCGCGGGGACTATTAAGATTCCTCTGAAGCGATCATGGGAAATCAAATGCAATAAGATCGGGGCCACTCCGCCGCGCACACCCCGCACCTGGATGAGCGATTTTCAGCCCCTGCGGGCCGTACACTTGATCGACGGCAATCCCGACACCTATTGGAGCGGCCGCGGCCAGACGCGACCGGACGTCCAACCGCAATGGATTCGGATCGACTTGCCTTGCGAGGCGAAAGTGAAAGCGGTGCGAATCGTCCCGCGACGCGATGGCCAAGGTTGGCCGGAAGACCTGTCCATTCGGGTAAGTGTCGACGCCTGGCACTGGGACGTCGTCCACGAAGAGAAGGCGTCGGCGGCGCCCTCTTCGCCCGACCCGAGCAACACCAACGAACGAGTAGACGACAGTACACCGTCAATTGCCGGATCGTGGCGGCCGCACGGTGGCCGAGGACCGAGACCGAGCTGGTCACGCTGGACCCGGCGATCTGGCCGCCGCTGACGGTCAGGACGGAGAGGAATGCACCGACGGCAACGTCGCCGCGCACGGGGGTGGTGTCCGGTCAGGCGGCCAGGAATGTTCAGCGAGTAGGCGCCCACGACGGCGGGGTTGGCGGCCGGCCACCACCGCGGCTAGGGCGGCGGTCCGGGCCCGGCACGGTGATGACGGCGGTATTGACGTTTCGGTCGCCGGCGGCGGCGAGGGTATTGACCGTGTACACGGCACCGGAGGGAGATGGGCCGCCGGCGGCGACGCGCGTGCACATGGTTCCGGTCGTCGCCACGCAGTGGTGGTGGTGAACCCACCGTGAGCAGGTGACCGCCTCGCCGTCAACCACCCGGTACCGCCGATGATCTGGTCACCGCCGCCGCGGGCGAGACGACGGCCCGGACGGGTGGCCACCGTGACGGCCGCCGCCGTCACTGCGATCACCGCCAGCGCGGCGAGCGCGCTCTCCTGCCCCCGTCCGCAGCGCGGGGCTGCACCATTCCCAAATGCCCCTGAAGTCCCCATCGGGCCATGATCCAGCGCAATAACCCCGGCCACGCCTCAGATCGGCGACCCCAGACGGACCCGACCCAGACGCGGCGGCGACTCGAATCACTCCACTAGTCGACACCGGGATCAGTGAAAACCCCACCGCCATCTCGACTCATATCTCTAATCTTTCACCCCCATTTGCCGGGCCACCCAGGAGTATTACTATATTGCGCGCTGCCTCGTTAGCCGCGCTCCCAGCGACGCCCATCTCTGGTCGCGGCCTGGTCGGCTTCTACAGTGGCGTCCCCGTTCAGCAGATCGGCAGCAGATTCGGCGGCACAATCTGGACGCTGCGCTTTGGGATTACACACCCGCCTGACCGGTCCTGCGCGCGGCGCGGCCTCCATCGTGACTGGTGCTGAGCGGCGGCAGTACTGACGTTGGGAGTGGGCGGAACAATTTCAGGTGGAACCTGGTGAGAACAAATGACGCTCTCCGTGGCTCTGATCATCATCACAGAGGGTCAGAGTCGGCCTCCAGACAGTGCTCCATAGAAAGGCACTCACACTTTGCACTCATGGTTCACACACGATCTTTCGGGCTGAATATCGATGACTGGGCACCATGCTCAAGCGACAATAATCGATTGGGTATCGCTTGGCGTTGATCGTCGGTCTGTGCCTGGCGCATGGGGCCGGCTTCGGCCCATACCCCACTGTTGGTCACGCAGTTTCCGCCTTGCCGCCCAACCTCGGCGCGCGCCCCACGCCGCCCACACCCAGTCAGACATCGGCGCGCCACCGGGCCACCACCTCCAACAAGTCCGACTCGGCTCCAGCGCTCCCGCGGGCTCCTGGATCCTCGCGCCCGGGCGCTGACCACCACGTGGTGCCGCCGTCGGCGGCCCCGGCGGGCACGCCACCCGCCGGAGACCGGCGGGCCCCACCTCCACCTGGATCCCGCCGGCCACGCTGAAGACTGCAAGTCCTCCAAGTCGTCGCACGCGCCAGCACCACCCCCGCCAAGACCAGGTGTCGGCGCCCAGGTGAGCGGCCTGTCACCTGGCACCCGCACCGCGGCCGCCGCGTCCTCCCCCGACGGCAGCGCACCTGGCGCTGAGCTGCCGCCCCCTTCCCAGCCTGATCAGTCACGCCCCCAACCGGGGACCACCACCTCGACCACACCGGTCACCTTCAACGTGACCGACGCACCTGGCGACAACTTTGCCGACACGACCTCGACCACCGGGCTGTCCTCTCCCGGGCACCTACAACCCCTAACGAGGCGTCGCTCTTCAGCCAGATCGGCGTCAAGTGCATGCTCTGATCCACGCTGGGGACACCGCCGACAACTCGGGCATCCATCATTTTTGTGACCCCGCGAAGGATTCCAGCACCGTTCCCGAGATTAGACAAGCCTCCGGTCCCGACGACTACCCTGTGGCCGGGGGATCCCGACCTTCGCCGCGGCCGTGACCACAACCAGGACCCCACCACCCTCAAGGTGTGGCCGACACCCACATCTCCCGCGCACTTTTGGAGGCACGCAGACGCCTTCGACAGCTACGTCGGCGGCCGCGCACGACCGGCACCACCAGCGACGGAGCCCCTGACGCTCGGGGCAACCTCGACGGCAGACGCGGCCAGATCAATGTCATCGACGGTGAGATGGGGCGCAGCCACGAGCGGGAAGCTGGGGACCGCCAACGGTCGACGAGATGAGGTGTTTGGCCCGGCGGTGGCCGGTGAGCCTGACCAGGCCGATGCCGAGCATGTCAGCACTGCAGACCATGTCTCCCGGAGTACCAGGTGGTCGGCTGCCGACTGGGTGATCTCGGTGGCATCATCACAGTGGTGAGGTCTTCCACTTCCCTCTGCTGCGCTCAGCCCACCCAGCCCTCCGATCCCACACCCAGAGCAGCTCGGCGCACCCAACGCCCCCCACCAGCTCCAAAGCCTCGGCTTCAGCAACTGGCGCTCGCACCGCCTTCGACGGGCACGCCCAACACGCCGCAGCGGACTGCAGCGCCCCTGGACCGCGCCGACGATGCCGCGGCGGGCGCGCGCACCCGGTCTGGTTGACACGACGACGACGTCGTCGAGCGGCCTCCTCGGGGAGTAAATCCCACCTCCGCGCGCGATCTCGCTCCACCGACAACGTGAGCGCCGGCACCGGCGCTCGATCGCGGGCCGGCGATGACGAGGGGGCGGTGGCTGCTCACCCGCGCCACCCCCCTCAAATCCGCCGCCCTAACGTCACCTCTCTGCAGGTGACGGTCTGGGAGACCGGCGACCGTCACCCCCACCAATGCCGCCGGCGGGACGTTCGACGTCCTCAGACCTACCTCTTCAGCTCGACGATCACCCCTCCACCCACCGGTCACCGCCACCGCCACCGGGACCACCTCCGTGCAGCTCACCTGCACGCTGCCACCTACACCGGCGGTCCCGGCGTCACTTGTACCCGATCGCCCACGTGCAAGCGCGCATAGTGCCGTCGACCGTCACCAGCTACATAGAGGCATGTCTGTGCGGCTGCTTACGAACTACACCTGCACCGTGACGGCTCGTGGACGTCAACGGTCTGAGCTCGTGGCCGGTGAGCGTCCGAACCCCGTGGCCACCTCCTCGCCGCCACCAGTCTAGTCGTTGGCGGTCCAGACCCGACCGGACGGCCATCGCCGGGTTCCGCGGTCGACGTGTTAAGGCATCGGCAATGGACGGTTCCGTGACCGCAACGAAGACCGATGCAGGCGCACGTGGCGGCCTTCGGTGGTGCCGCTTGTGACGGCGACGATTACCGGGACCGCCCTGGCCTGCCGCCGTCGTGAACATGGCCATCAACCGGGCCACCGGGGACGCCGCCGGCGGGCCTCGCACGGCGGCGCTTCTTCAATGCCCCCTTCGAAGGATCGAACCACGGGCGGGATCAGGTCGACAGAGCCTGCTCAGGGCAGGGCGCCACCCCCACGGTCGGGGCTACCTGGCCGGCGGCCTCGACGGGGGCGCGTTCCTATTCAACGCCCCGTTTCGCTGCTGTACTTTGGGGCCGACAACGAACAACTCGATTCGTGGGCATGGCGGTTACGACCTGATGATGGGCTGGCTACTGGCTGGTGGCTTCGGGACGGCGGCGATGTTTAATCACACCCACCCTTCGACGGGGCCACCGGCGGGATGAAGTTGAACAAGCCGATCGTGGGCATCGACGCTGTCGCCGACGGAGTGAGGAAACCCGGCCCGGCGGCCTCGCGCACGGTGAGAATTCACCGGATCAATGTTCCCTTCAGCAATGAAAGATTTGCAGGGACTCACGATGTTAATGAAGCCCATCATCACCACTACCATGAACGACAAGACTGGTAGATGGGGCTACTGGCTGGGTGGCCTCGGACGGCGGCGTGTTCCTGCTCTCCAATGCCCCCTTCTACGGTTCCGGTTGGATAGCCGATGCCGCTGATATCCGCAGTACCATCGGCTCACGGCGCGTTCTGCGAGGGACCCAGTCGCCGCCGCCGTATCCCGATGACACCGCGGTGGTGTATCCGGATCAGGCTTGTGGAGGACTGTTCCTGTGCAGGGCTGGTTTCTGAACGTGGCCGATTGTCCCGGTCGTTGATGGAGCGCGAGAGGACCGGCTGGTCTCGGATTCCTATTATTTCCGTAGGGTCTGTGTCGTGACTAAACCTGAGCAATACTAAAACTTAACTATGAATAATACTACAGCACCCCC